>OY787448.1:0-2908854 GCA_963678855.1 Bacteroidaceae bacterium
CATGGATGTTGATAGAAGGGCCAGGATCGGCATCACCTTCGCTTTCAAAACGAGTAATGGATAGTCCTAGACCTATACCTGCATAAGCATCTATAGTGTTATCTCTATAGAAATGATAATTAATAGAAGGGATAAGAGATAGAGCCCAGGTCGAATCATAAGATGTTCTAGATCTGTCGTAATTCCAATATTCGCCAGACTGTACGTAATAATCTACATCAACACCTTCATTATAACGAGTGTAGGAAAGTGCCAAGTCGATAGATAGAGGAGATTTGCTTAGCATCCAACTCCCTTGTATTTGCCCGCCTAGCATATCTCCTAGACTCACAGGATTCTCTCCTAAGTTTACAGCATGATTTACTCCGATTTCAAAAGTAAAGTTTCTGTTGCGTTGAGCAGAAACAGGTAGTGCTACAATGAAGAGTAGCACAATTGTTGTCCATTTCATTGTTTGATTCATTTGATAAATAGGTTTAGTTTGATTATTTTACTGTGTAAGTACAACATACCTACAAATATAACTTATATTTTCCTATAAATCACCCAAAAAGACTTGACAAAAAGTACGCATTTTTTACACCCTTAATTTTATACAATCTTTAAGGCTACTGAGTATACCTATACCCAATAGCCTTAAAGGTTATATAATATGTCTGATTTAGAGGCGTTTACTAATTTTCGAAACCTCTACAGCTGCCTACTCTGTCTTCTTAGTGCAAGCTTTTTTGCCAGCTTTATCGCATTTAGTTTCGCATTTCTTTTTACATGCCTTCTTGCATTCTTTAGCCTTTTCGGTTATGTGGCAAGTCTTTTCGCATGCGTTCTTGCACTCCTTAGCTTCTTTCTTTGTACAACAAGTCTTTGCTTTCTTTGTACATGCCTTCTTTTCTTGGGCAATAGTTGTCCCTGCAAATGCGACACAAAGCATCGCTCCTAAAATAAATTTTTTCATATCTGTTTGTATTAATGCATGAATTGTAGCTTTAGTATGAGCTACATGTTACTTTTAATTATCGATGACAAAGATATGAGGTTCTTATATAATAATCAATACCATAAAGAGGGTATAAAGTTGGGCGTGAGTGGATATAGAAATGGGGGTGTGAAAAGTAAATTTTGATGCACTCTCTTTACTGTAGAAAATACGAAGAAGATTTTGCCCTTTCGTGTTTGAATGATCTCATGTTTTTCAGAGTGAATAGTAGCCAATTGTTGTCTAACTTCTTGGTTGTCCTCTAGAATCATTCTGTATAACTTGGGAATCTAAACTCATCCATCACAAACGGGAGTTGCCCTTCTTGCTCGATGATGACTAGGTTTGTTTTTTGGCTAGCACACATTCTGAATTTTCCGATTTTACTACTTTTGAATATACCGAAATAGCCCCACAAACCATCAGATGCATTGAGTCGGTGAACAGCTCCTGCATTTTCCCAATCAAACTTCTCAATAGTGACTTTATCCAAGTTGATGTGAAAAGTCTCTTTAATCGTGTACACCTCAACTGCGCGTTCGTGTAGCGTGATATACATAGGCCTCTGGATGATACAGACTGTGTTTAATGATGTCATGGTGAGACTAATAATCAGTCTAAAAATCCACCGTTTACTGCGTGCCTTAATCCTAACAAACAACAATACTACGAACACAATATTTACCACACCAGTTGTAACCAGTGTGTGTAGATCGAAAAAACAGTAGAAAGTGTTTATCATATAGTAGTTCTCTGGTGAGATTTGGTGACGTAAATATAATAAATTCTTACGATAAAAAAGATTTTATCTGTATCTTTGACGTGATAAGCTACGAATCTGAACTAAAATGACAACATTATGAACAAACTAGCATGCACTTTGGTGCTTATTTTTAGTGCTATACTTGGTCTACACGCACAACCAGCACCAGAAGACAATCCAGTACAAACGACATTGAAAGTTCTTGAGAAAGATGCGGCTCAATTTGTGGGTAAAACCATTACATTTTCTGGCAAAGCTGTCCACGTATGTGGCCATAGTGGTATGAAGATGTTTTTTGAGATTCCTGGTAGTAAGTCTACTTTTGAAGTGAAGTCTACAAAGGAACTTGGCAAATTCTCACGCAAATGCAATAACCACAATGTGAAAGTTGTCGGTGTAGTAGGAGAATCTCGTATTGATGAGACTTACCTTAAAGATTGGGAAAAGCAACATAAAACCAAAACAGCTGAACAACACGGAACAAACGATGAAGGTTGTGAGTCGGAGAAAGCCGCTATGCAAGAAACTGGTAATTCTACGACACAACGTATTGCAGATTTTCGCAAGCGCATTGCTGAGCGTAATAAGAAAGAAGGGAAGAACTATTTGAGCTTTTATCACGTCACTGCTATCAGTTATAACATCTTGAAGTAAAAGATAAAGTAATAGATATGAGATGACTATTCAACACAGATTGGATAGTCATCTTTTTTTGCAGCCTCTAGGTTGTTGGTTATTGTCCATTTTTTGTATCTTTGTCCAAAACCGTACCTTATGACAACACTAGAAATCAGAAATATTGGTCCTATCAAGCACGCTGCATTTGATCTCAATAAGATCAATGTGTTTATAGGTCCTCAGAGTAGTGGAAAGAGTACCATCGCGAAGATTTTTAGCTTCTGCTCATGGTTAGAGAAAAACTACTTTCTGTGCATACACGATATGAGAGAACAGTACATCAAAGCAAGTGACGTGCTTCTTCGTACATATCACAATATGACCAAGCAGTACTTCTCGGAAGACTCGTATATTTTGTACGAGAGTGATACATGCACTCTGTCATTTGGCTATCCTGAAGGGTCTGATAGGTTCTCCCATACGTTTACTCGTAAAGATGCATGCGACAGTGCTAGTAGTTGTCCTCCATTTGAGAATAGACAAATTTGTTATATCCCTGCAGAGCGTAATTTCCTTGCTGCCGTTAAGACAGAGCGTTATACCGATACACCCAATAGTATCACCGAGTTTATAGCTAAATGGTACACTGCCAAGGAGGAGTATACGGACCATCGCTTAGAGATGCCTGCCGTGCATGCCCAATATTATTACGATGAAGATGCTCGTCAAGATAGAATCAATGTAGATGGGGTGGATATTCAGCTGGTCAGCGGTTCGTCTGGATTGCAATCTATTGTGCCACTATTGGTGCTAGTTGATTACTATGCTGCTGGTATATACGGTAAGACACGCTCGCTATCTCCTCAGCTAAGACGAGCTTTTAAAGAAGGTGTGACTAAGTTTGCTCCTGTGGACAAAGAACAAGAGCTGCTAGCTTTTATTGACGACCTGAATCATATTCCTACTACTGATGAGGAGTATCTTCATGAGTTTTGGAAACGCCTTTCGCAAATATTAGGTATAGACGTGGCATATCATTTTACTCGTTTTATTATCGAAGAACCAGAGCAAAATCTATTCCCTAAAACGCAGAAGCAACTCGTTGTGGAGCTACTTGATAAAGTTAAAAGTGCTACTCAGCCACACGATATGATTATTACGACTCATAGTCCGTATGTTCTGTTTGCTATCAACAACTGTATGCTTGGTGGTTTGGTGCAGAACAAACTTGATGAGGCTGATAAAGCCAAGCTTCATAATCAAATCACTTATATTGATCCTAAAAATGTGTCTGTCTATTCGGTAGACAACGGCACCATCACTTCTATGCAAGGTGAGGACGGGCTTATAGATGAGAATTTCCTTGGGCAAGCCATGCAAGAAATCATGGACGAGTTTGATATTATGTTGGACTACTATGACACAGATGAAGATGAATAGCCCATTTAAATCCATGCATGCCTATGATACTGATTTGTATATTGTAGATTATACAGAACAGACGCGTAAAGAAAAGAAGCATAGACGTGGGGTAGAGTTGCATACTGAGCAGCCTGTGGATATTAAAGGTCTGCGGGTGTCTAATCCTGATAATATAGCTTATAAGGTTGTGAATTTTGAAGAAGCCGATAACATCGATTTCTTTAAAGATGCCGATGGGGAAGTGGTTTCTCAGTGCGAATGTATAGGCATCGCTGATAGAGTCAACCCAAATAAGAAAGCTTGGGCTTTTGCAATAGAGCTAAAGTACCCTCACTCTACGAAAGGCATCACTAGAAATAAGAGCAAGGCCAAACATCAAGTCTTATCTACTCTTGAGTATTTATTTGATGCGGGTGTGCTTTCTAGGAATAATATGAATTACCTAATTGTGTCCATACCTCGATTTCCACGTAGTGTATTTGGTGGATTTCGGATTAGTCAGAAGGATAAGTTGGCACTCAAGAGGATGAATGCTTTTATAAAGGCGACGAATGCCATTCGCATAGAGAATCAGGAAAGATTGTCTTTCCCTAGAGAATAAATATTGTATAACACTTAATTAAAATAGAACATGAAGTTGCCTCGTTTTTATGTAAGAATATTGATATATGCCAGTGTCTTATCTGTCTTGGTTGTTATTAATAATATCCAGACTAAATCTCAAATAGAAATCCTAACTAAAGAATTGAAGATGACTCCCGAAGAAGCTTTAGCAAAAACTCATAAACAAGCTGGAGATGAGACACAACAAATCATTTGGTACTATCATCCCAATGCAGAATTGTATATTAATCCTAATCAGATGACCATATACATGGGAAAACGATTAGATGAAGAGTGGATGCAGCTTACCATGTCTTATACAGCAGATGAGTGGTTGAATTACACCAATGTATATCTTGAGGTAGATGGAAAAGTCGTGGAAATTCCTTACGACAATAAAAACGATAAGCTTTACGATAAAGATATCCGCTCAGAACTGGTTGAGTTGAAAGTTTGGCCAGAGCTGAGAGATCTGCTTATGGATTGTGTCACAGCTAGGTCGGTTAATATGATTTTCAAAGGTGAAGAAATCAAAGAAATACCAGTCGGACAGGATTATTTGAAGCCATTAGGACATATGATTTTGGCTTATTATGGCTTGAAAGATGAAGTAAATGAGTAAAAGATAGGAGAAACAGCACTTTGTATAAGGTACTGTTTCTCAGTTTATTAGCTGTATGGCATTGAAAATGCGTACTTTTTGTCAAATCGATTTCTTGGTGTGTAAAAGGCTATTTCCTATTTTTGGCGGTGTAAAAGGCTGATGACGCCTAGTTATGAATAAACGAATAAGAAAATTATGGACAACCAACCAAACAGTATACCATCTGTAGTAAAGCAAATGAAAAATGATTTCTCGTATAAGCAACGAATGAATCGTCGTATGTTTTGGCGAATATTTCTAATAACATATTTGTCTTTGTGTACCTTTACTGTATTTGTGATTGCTTATTCACTAAATAAATTCCCAGAAGAAAAATTAGCAGGTGTTCCAGCTGATATTGAAGCTACTGCATTCACAGTAAGTTCTATTATAGTATTCGCAATGTTTAGTATATTCTTTTTTAGAGTATTGCTCCTATTGTTCAATATCATCATAGTACATCGTCTTCATGATACTGGTCGCTCTGGCTGGTGTTCTTTATTATCATTTGTACCCGTTTTGGGTGATGTCCCTCTGCTTGTGATGTTATCACAGAAGAGTGAACCAAAGGATAATAAATGGGGAGCATGCCCAAACTAAATATGCATAATCAAGTTTAATATCAACGCAAAACATATATCAAATGAAAGAGAAACAGAATTTATTTGTATATAGAAAAGTGCTTACTAACAAAAGGTCTTGGTACACAAGACGTGTAAATAAGCACCAGTTTATAAAAGACTATCTTACTCATGTTTTAGTTTTAGTCTTCGTAATATGTGTGGCGCAGTTTGCATTAGGGCATACTCAAATAAGTGTCCAGTCAATGTTTACATTTGTAACGACAATTTTCTGGGTAAGCCTTTTGCCTATACACCCCACCATCAATGCGCGTCTCCACGACACAGGCCGCTCTGGCTGGTGGTCTTTACTATCCTTGGTGCCTATGATCGGTTCAGCATCCATGCTTTTCATACTCTTGCAACCGAGCGAAAAACACACAAATAAATGGGGTGATTGCCCTAAATAACAGAATATACGCCCTAGAAGATATTGCTAGTTGCAATTCTTCTAGGGCGTATCACTTGTAGAGAATAGTCATAATCTCAACAAAACAAGAAGTTAAATACCGTAAAGTATTTTGCACGTACAAGCAAAATTCTTATGTTTGCACGTACAAATAAAAACATTAGTATTAACTAGAAAGATAAAAAGATGCCAACGATTAATTTTCAAGGAGGTTCATTGACAACCGAACAAAAGAAAGAACTTATTGAGAAGTTCACGGAGATTACTACAGAAGTAACGAAGAGTCCTGAACAATTCGTCACTGTGATTATTCAAGAATACCCAGTTGAAAATATGGGAGTAGGAGGTAAGACTGTTGCCGATATCAAGAAAGCTATGATGAGTAAAAAATAATCATTCAATTATTTACTTCACACATGAAAGTACTAGTTATTTCTTGTAGTCCCAGAGCTAATTCAATCATTACAGCAGGAAGTTTGGGACAAATGGGGGCTATTAATACCATTGGTAACTTCTTCCTTGTACAAGGTATAACTAATCTAGGTTTTGTCTTTGCGTACAACATGCAACAAGAGCTTGAAAAAGGAATCAAATCTGCACGTCAGCTAGGTGATAAGATGTATGAAGCGATTTCCTTCATGAAAAAAGGAGAAGGAACTCCATTTGATATGCATAATCATTTCTCTTATGGCACACATACGTTTTAATAGATGTGTGGGAAATATAAATGAATCAAGATAACAAGTAGTATATAAAACAAGGTTTATGTTAGATTTTAAGATTGATGCAGAAAAGTGCACCGAGTGCGGACTTTGCGTCAAGGAATGTCCAGTAGGGATTATCGAAATGGATGGTCTTCCAACCATCAAGAGTGAGAAAGAAGCTCAGTGTATGAAGTGCCAACACTGTCTAGCAGTGTGTCCTACAGGTGCACTATCTATCCTAGGAAAAGATCCAGAAGATAGTATACCTACTCCTCGTGAATTGCCAGACGCTAAGTTGCTTAAGGATATGATGAAGACTCGTCGATCTATCCGTAAGTACAAGAAAGAAGCACTTGATCCAGCATTCATTTACGACTTGCTAAAGACTGCATCTTATGCTCCTACAGGTCACAACGATAATGGTGTACACTTCACTGTTATCGAAGATGCTGAAACGATGACCAAGCTTAGAGATATGAGCTATGCATCTATTAAACAAGCTGGTGAGAATGGTGAGATAGTAGGCCCTATGTCGTTTATCTACGATTTCCAAAAGCTATGGGAACTATATGGACAAGATATCATCTTCCGTGGTGCACCACACCTTGTGATTGCATCTGTACCAAACAATCATATTAGTCCTGTTGAAGACGCTATGATTGCATTGAGTTACTTTGAAATCTTGGCCAATGCCAACGGAATAGGTACTCAATGGAACGGTCTTGTAAAGTATGCTATCAATGATGTCAATCCTGATCTTAGAGATATGCTTGGTATCCCAGAAGACCACAAGATTGGTTATGTCATGTTGTTTGGTAAGCCAGCTACAAAATATAAGCGCTCTATTCAATCAGATGGTGTGCATATCAGTTCGGCAAAATTATAATTGGCGAGAATACTCGAACTATAGATAAGAAAATCACATAAGAGTAGGTTGTATTGCCTATTTTTGTGTGTTTTTTGAACCACTAATTACCTAAAGAAACAAATCGCTAATTTGCAACATTCTGGCCTTTATTTATATTAGCTCTGTATTTGTTAGTTTCACTTTCTTTGCATTTGAATGATTATGGCCAACTGATTGTGGAGGCACGCGCATTAGGGGCCTTGCTCCACATTGTCAATGACCTATCTCTTTTGGCTCCATTAGGGCATGTTGTAGTTTTTGTTTCTTAGGAAGGCTAGGCTCATTCATTTTTCTACCATATTCCAGTCGTCATGATTTTCAATAAAACGTAATCCCTAACAAAAATGAGTTATAGTGTTTTCTATAATTAAAAATATCAAATATTGTCTCTGTTCTTCTTTGTAGACTGCGTATTATTTCATATCTTTGAAAGACAAAATTCACGTTAAGGAAACTAATGTATAGATTCACACTCTTGTTTATACTTACAATTTGCTGTAATATTGTAGCTAGTTCTAGTAACCAAGCGCCGCAATTGGGGCCATTGGTGACAGTTGAGCATGGACAATTATATCAAGATGATAGACCATTACGTATAGGAATCGTACGAGTTTTCCCGCCTTCTATTGTTAAAAAATCGTCTGAATATCCGAGAGCAGTGATAGAAGTTGTGCATCAATTGCTTTCTACAACAGGTTATCATTATAAATATGTAGTTGACACCCAAGATACTCTCATAAAAGCCCTCAATGCCGATCAATTGGATATCGTTTTTGGGATTCCTCAGCATGATAGTGTGCACCCCATGTTGCTTTATTCTATGCCTTACGTGGATATTCCGCATTATCATGAATCATCATCGCAATCATCCCATACATACTTTGTAGCGTGTGCGCTTTTGGAGCATTATGAACTAATACGTCAGATGAATTGTAAGATGTTTATACAAAATTCTGGCAATTACTTAGGTTATTTGCAAAGGAAATGGCTAGGAGTTAGTATATATTTACATGATTATTTTAGGATACAAAGCATCTTAAACATGTTGCTTATTGCGTGCATCATATTAGCAATCCTTTTGGTCATGATTTTTGCACGAGTTACTTTCTTATCAATTGATAGGCGAAATAGAACCATATATTTAAAGGCTTTGCTGAATAAATTTCCTGTACCTGTTTATATTCTAGATAAAATAGATGGACGTCTGGAATATGCTTATGTGAACGATGTTGCAAAAAGTAAACAGTTTGCCATACGGGAAGAGTGTGATTCAGACATGCTAAGACAGCATAAAAATCGTCTTAAATCTGCTTGTAAAGAGGCTATTAGAACTCGTAAAACTGTAAGCTTTGTGGATAGACGAATGCCAGAATCTCCTTATACTGTCTACGTGTCTTCTTGTACGTTTCAAGGAGAGACAAGAGCTATTAAGACTGTTGTCAATACTAAAGAACTTCTAGTCCTTAAAGATATCGCCGAAAAAAATAGTAAGCTCAAAGACGAATTTTTGGCCAATATCAGTCATGAGGTACGTACACCACTCAACTCTATACTTGGTTTTTGTCAGCTTCTACCAGAACTGTCTGGAGAAGAAGCTACAGATGCCCTTGCAATTGTAGAGAAAAAGAGTAAACAACTTCATAAATTGATAAACGACATCTTGCTTCTTTCTAAATTCGAATCGAGCGAAATCCAAATTAATCTTTCTGAAATCTATAATCATGAGTGGCTGCCCAATGTGATTGAAAGACTAGATGATGAACTAGATGTACCAGCTAAGGTTCCTGTACACTATGTGCATCATGATTACAGTAAACATGTGACAATAGATAAAGAGCTTGCTTATATTATATTGTCCAATTTACTGCAAAATGCGATTAAGTTTACTACAAATGGAGCAGTACATATTGGCTGTGCTTATATGAGTGATTACCTTGTCTATTATATAAAAGACACTGGTATAGGTATGACAAAAGAAGAGTGTACTCGTATATTTAATCGTTTTGTCAAGCTCAATACTTTTACTCAAGGAACAGGACTAGGTCTGCCCATTGTGCTTCGTGTTGTAGAGATTTTACATGGTCATCTTGGTATCTATAGCATACCAGGTGAGGGAACCATCTGTTATTTCTGTTATCCATTGGACAATGATTATGAGCAAACTTTTTCAAATATTCAAGAACCTATTTTGATGCATCTTAAAGATGCCGTTTGGATAGGAACTTCACCTGAAGGTTTGCAAAATTTACTATAATATATGAATCATATATATCGTTTACTTATACTAATCCCTCTCATAGTTCCATGTAGCAAACTTTTTGCTACAGAGAGGACAGATACCCTGAGTATTTATGTTGAGAAGATTGAACCCTATGCATTCATCTCTTCTACAGGTGAAAAAGTTGGTGTATTTGTAGACTATCTTGATTTTATTTTTGAAGAAATCAACACTCCTTATACCATTGTGATGCTCGATTCGCTTTGCGTTGATTCTATCCGTCACTATTCTTGTTGTATCTCTTCACAAAATCTTTGGCGTAAATTGCCAGAAGATACTACAAGCTATGAGCGCATGATTTTTCACTCAACAGGCGCTGTCTTATACAATACTAAGATACAACTTAATCAATTGTCAGATGTATTAGGTTACAACATTTCTGTTCGTGACAAAGATTTTCTAATGTTTTCAGCCCAAGAGTATGGACTTGAATTGGATGAAGAAAAAATTAGAGAGACAAACTCTGCTATAGAAAGCATCTCTGAGTTGATAGAGGGGGAGACTGATTTTGCTGTTGATGATTACTTATTGCTCAACTGGCATTTTGAGCATAATGATTTCAAAGATAAGTCTCTACTGGAGTTTAAAAGTTTAGCCAATGTGTATAAGCTTCATCTGTCAGCTAATCAGCCGTCATCACTAGTTCAGCAGATTGACAGTCGCTTACAAAACCAGTCAATCCATGCACTTGTTAATCTTGTGTTTGAAAAGTGGTTTGGACATCCTCACTATGCGCGGCTACAACAAGCTGAAAGCAGACTGCATATCTATTTGCTATGTTTAATAACCCTGATGTGTTTACTGGGTGTGGGTATCTTCGTGTATTTGAAAAAGCGTAAAAAGCATGTTCGATTACTTGAAGAGCTCACTGATATCTTGATGGGGTTTCCTCACGCAGTCGATGTTTATGTAGATGGTCGTGTCACGCCTGATTACAGCAACATAAAAAGCAGTGAGCTGAAAGAAGCACTTCGAAAGCACCCTGATGAAGTGTACGTCCAAGAAGAAACCATCAATTTTACTCATAGCAAGAGTGAAGTTCAAATAAAGGTTACCATAGACGTCACAGAACTAGAAGAAGCACGACAGACAGCTGAACGTACGTCTATGCTTAAAACTCAATTTTTGGCTAATACCAGTCACGATCTTCGTTCGCCTTTGAACTCTATTGTAGGTTTTGCAGCTCTTTTGAGTGAATGTGAGGATGAAGAAGAGATGGAAGAGTACGCAAAAATAATTGAAAGAAACACCAATGATTTATTGCGTCTATTAGACGGTATTATCGAGTTGACCTTGTTGGAAACGAGTAGTCAGCTTCGTTTAAGACGTACACCTTGTAGGTTAGACGGGCTTTTGCAACAACTGTATCAAGAATATAAGTTACATCTACAGAAAGAGAATAAGTCTAAAGTCAAGTTGAAACTTGTAACCAACTTTGATGAGATGTTTATATTGGCGGACGAAACCAATCTGCACCGTGCCATAAGTAATGTGGTGTCCAATGCATGCAAATATACCTATCGAGGTTCTATCGAATTAAAGGTGGAGTTTAATCCAAAATACGATCAGCTGCATTATATAGTAACAGATACTGGTGTAGGTATGTCCGAAGAAAAAGTAAATTCACTGTTTTCCAAACAAGACCAGCAGGATCGTGCTAAAAAAGGGAGTTTTGGGTTTGGATTGATGATATGTAAGGCTATAGTTGACTTAGTTGATGGTGAGATAGAAGTTACATCTACGGAAGGAGTCGGTACTACTATACATGTTACTACTAGACCCGAAGTTCTTAGCTGGAGTAGGAAACTTACCCCCTAGATTATATATAAAGCAACTGGCTGTCCACGCATTGCGTAGAGGGCCAGTCTTACTATATAAACATCACAAGTTTCTGTTACAAAATATCTGATACTTCACTAAAAGTTGAATTTACCATTCTAGTTCTTCCATGTGTCTTTAGCAGCAATCGTTTAAATCACATCCCAGTACTCTGTGATTTTATCATTTTCAAAACGGAAGACATCAAATCCGACCTTAGGACCAAAGAAGTTGTAGTCTGTATGAGCCACTACATAGTCTCCATCTTTGAATACTCGAACCGTGTTTATCTTTGCAGGCTCTGGGTATTGTGCCAGAGTACTCAAAGCTTCACCAAATCCAGCAAGGCCATCAGCCACACCAAGATTGTGTTGCGCATAGTTCTTAGCATTGATATAAGCTACTGGTTCTCGTGCACCTGTTTCGATAGCTTTTAATAGTTCTGTGACTTTAGTCGTGTTTAATACCTTTACTGCTTCATTGTTGTCATCTTCACAGCTTGTGCAAGCTGTCATTGTCATAGCTGCTAGACCTAGCACAACCATTTTTGTTTTCATCATCATTTGGTTTTTAAATTATTACTATTATTCTTTTGATGATGCAAAAATAGGGCAAGCCAATTGTTATTTAAAGATTCATTTTAGACAGTAAATGATACAATTCGACCAAGTGTTCGACGAGTAAGGACTAGGTTGAGGGGCATAATAAAAATGAACTATATCTCGATTTAATGTGTGTATAACTCATTTTGTATTCACTACATTTGTATCTTTTCCAAACAACTCTTACATTTGTTATTTCATAACCAATTAACATAGAAGCCTATGGCATTAACTAAAAGAAAACGCATTATGGTCATACTTATTGCTATACTAGTCATCCTGATTGGCATCGTTATTTTCGAACTCAACTTCAATCCACAGTTTGGAAGTAAAGTCACAGATGCCTACAAAACGGCATATAGACATTCTCCAAACTTCAATATGGAGAAGTTTGTCAATAAAGGCAATTTCCAGCCTATGAAGTTTACTTTCAAAGACTTTCGTGAGAGCATAGGCGAGATGCTATCTCCGCGTCTAGAGACATCACCAAGCAAGGACCTGCCAGTATTAGCTGTAGACTCTGTAGAAATTGCTCAGTATACAGGTAGTCCTCGTATCTTCTGGTTTGGACACTCTAGTTTCCTTTTGCAGATAGACGGTCAAAACATCTTGCTCGACCCTATGTTGAGCGATGTGGCCTCGCCTTATACTTGGCTTGGTAGTTCGCGTTTTACAAGTACTCTACCTATTACTGCTGAGCAACTTCCACCTATAGATGCTGTGATTTTATCTCATGATCACTACGATCATCTAGACTATGCGACTATTATGAAGATCAAAGATAAAGTGGGCAAGTTTTATACGCCACTAGGAGTTGGTACCCACCTTGAAAAATGGGGAATAGACAAGGCTAGCATTAGTGAACTCGATTGGTGGCAAGAGATACGTCATGATAATCTTGTATTCCGATGCACCCCTTCGCAACATTTCTCAGGCCGCAACGTTAATACATCCAATAGCACCCTATGGGCTTCTTGGATAATACAATCGGCAGATGTAAGTATTTTCTTTAGTGGTGATAGCGGCTATGCAAAGCATTTCAAAGCTATTGGTGATAAGTATGGACCTTTCGATTATGCTCTGCTAGAATGTGGACAGTACAACGAGAAATGGTCCAGTATCCATATGTTTCCAGAGCAAACAGCCCAAGCTGGTGTCGATCTTCAGGCCAAGCAGATTATGCCTATGCACTGGGCTGCATTTCGCTTAGCTATGCACGATTGGACAGATCCTGTAGAACGTATAATAGTTAAAGCTAAGGAGCTGAATCTTCCAGTACGTGTGCCTAAGATTGGTGAGGCTGTGTCTATACCGCCAGCACCTGTCGATTCTTTGGATACATGGTGGAGAAATTATTAGATTGCTTAAGTAAATCATACCTATAATAAACGGCTGCAGAGTAAGTACTCTGCAGCCGTTTATTATAGATGATATGGAGAAAAGAATAGCACAAAAGTGTGTTATCTTCAACCTTTTTTCCAGTAACTCGTTAGTTTATTCTTTTTTCTTATTGTTTGAATTATTGGTTTCATTGTGGTACAACAAATTAAAGCAATCAGAATAACTGTACCAAGAAAATGATTTAACAAAAAGTGCGCATTTTATAGCAATATTGTTTGATTTCGGTTTAGTTCTTAGTTTTGACTAGGTTGTATATTAGTCTTTGTACACTTAATCAGCAGAGTATCTGTATCTTCTGCATCAGTTACTGATAGAGTCGCTTTGGCACCTTCTAGACTGATAACCTTGTATATAAGAAACTTTTCTCCTTCAACATAACATGTGATAGTACTACCTTTAATTTTGTACGTACCAGTTCCGTTACCAAAATACCCACTTCCGCTATACGTGCCATTTTTGTTAAAAGTAGCCTTGGTCGTTTTTAAAAGCCAATTGTGATAACCTTCACCAGTGTTATATTGTTCAATTTCCCATGTACCTACGATATTCGTAGCGATTTCACCGCTAGGTGTGTATTCATTGTCTTTGCTACAGCTAGAGAAGCCTATAGTTAGTACACAGATTATCATCATAAGAGCAGCTTTAACTGCTAAGTTCATCTTTTTCTTCATTGTCTCGTTTTTATTAGTTTAATAATATGGTGTATATATAATTTCTTCTTATTCATCAGGATAGTTGTCTTTATACCTTTTCTCGGTGATTTTATATATTCCTAAGCCAATCAATATGGCAAGATAAAATGCACAGATTACAAAGTATAATAATTTGTTTTCGTTGAAATTTCTGTTTGTTGCAAGAATAAGAATACAAGTTGAAATTATGAATGGAGCACTCAGTCCGAGTGTCACTTTACGAAGCAATTGCATTCTTTTTTCTAAGGCCTTTTTTTGATCCACATTGTTCATATTGTTATAGGTTTTGGTTAAGCCGTGCAAATGTACACCTTACGAATAAGTATACCAAGAAATCGATTTGACAAAAAGTACGCATTTTTCATTTGGAGGTAAATTTCCCCATAAATAGGACAATTCTGTTCTTCGTTTTATGTCGACATTCTGTACCCTTAGTAGCTCGCTCGCAAGGCGTGCAAGTGAATTTATACGCCTTTCGAGATAGATGTGATAATAAGATCCAACTCCAATTACCTCCTAATACTGTTATCATTTTTGTCTTTATTTCTTCACTTGATTCATCTTCTCAGTGAGGATGACCCCCAAGTCACATTCCTTACAAATGTCATCATGTCATTTTCTTATGCTATTGTATTGGCTAGATTATAAATTTATAGAGCGTATTAGTCGTCAAAAACGATTTCAATAAACTGGGATACAACGCATACTTTTTTGAAGCGTCTTGTTTATTTATATTAGCTGTTATCTTTGTTACGATACGTAATATCCCTGTTCAACCAGGAGGGATCTTCAGTCAATCCCTTCGCCGAGGGATTTGTAGCTGTGTGTACACGGATTTAATGCTATTTGTATGAGGATTGGGAGCTAAGTTTTGGATGTGCAGGATGTGCTAAAGTTAGTGTCTTTAGAAATACGTATAGAATTATATCTAGGTTTGGACCATAAAGTAGGGGAGATTACAGAATTTGTCTGGATTAAGGATACTTGCTGTTTGTACAACCAGAAAATCTGTGATGACCTTTTTGTTGAGACTGGTCGAGAGCGTGAAATGCAGTTGGTCTTTCAATGCAAGTGTGGATTGTAGGTTTAGAATATTCTTACTCGTGGTAAGTTTAGCTTGTCTTAGTTACGTTTTTTGCTATCAAATCTAAAATTGTATGTTTTTTTTTGTATCTTGGCATACAATCGAATCGATTTATTAATCAGACGATTACACTGACCATCAAATATTAGACAAGAGATGCACACTATATGGAAAAATCAACTCAAAAAATCATTATCTATCAAAGTGAATTGGATTATCTCTCCCAATGTATCTTAGACTGTCCCAATATTGAGACAGGAGGTAACCTTTTTGGCTTTTGGACACCCTTTGGTATTCCTGTCGTTCACTATGTCGTGGGACCAGGTCCACAAGCGGTACATGATGTGATGCACTTCCGTCAAGATTTTGATTTCTTGGAAAGGCATGCAGACCAATTGGTCGCAGCACATGCGCTGCATCATATAGGTAGTTGGCATTCGCACCACTCTATGGGTCTGATTCAGCCTAGTCAGGGAGATGCTGTATCTACTTTGGAGGGCATGCGTGAATGTGGTTTGAATAGTTTTCTGCTGCTTATAGGCAATTGTAGAGCGGGCAAATCGTTGGTGCAAGCATATAGATATCATTCAGATGGTATGACCGAGCAACTTCGATGGGTCGTGTTGCCTGGAACCAGCCCAATTAGGACGGCCTATGAAAGTCTCCATGGAGATCATGTGTATGTGCCTAAGTCGCTCCCTAATATGCTGGACATTCTTACATGTAGTTTGATAGAAAGTACTGCACCTGTTAATACTAAAATTACTTACCCTGAAGGATATTGGCTGAATCAAGCTGAAAATAAGCAACACTTTGTAGCTATGATAGGCATACTACAGCAAAAATATGAAGATGTCAGAATATTTCAGAAGAGAAATAAGACTATAGCAGTAGAGGTGAGTAATAGGCAGAGTAAAATTGAAATATATTTTCCTGTTTGTTTTCCACAAATTATGCCTGTTTTCCATCCTATAAATGGGGGGCATATCACCATTAAAAAGGACTATAACTGGCATGCAGAGAATATCGTAGAATCATTTATTGAACTTATAAACGCTATCAGATATGACGCCTGAAAGACTACAACTAGAGTATGCCGCTTTATCGGCATATTTTTCTCCCAAACAATTTCAGTTAGATACAAATCGACTAATCTTTGCTATTCAGACAAATTCAAAGAAAGTGTATACTATCAAAGTGGATTTGGCGGGGGGATTTCCTTATAGTGTGCCAAGTGTGTTTATTTTGACACCCAAGCCATTACTAACTCGTCAAGGAAAGTCTATGCTGGAAGCTAGTCATTCTATGCATACATTAGAAGGAGAAGATGGGTGTGTGAAAGTGTGCCACTATGGGCAGATCGACTGGGTGCCTAATGTGAGTTTGTATCAAGTGATTGTCAAAGTACGCATTTGGCTGGAAATGTATGAGGTGCACTTAAAGACTGGCCAGTCGCTTGATTATTATTTAACTTCAGCAAGCCAATAGCTTTGTGTATAGTATGAGTAATGTAGAAAAGAATATAACTTTAAAGATTATAGTATGAACTTATTTGGTAAGAAAAACAAGGAATCGAACGGCTCAAATGACTGTGTCGATTTAGGTCAAGTGATCAAAGAGCAACACGAAGGAAACAGAGGTGTGGAGCTAGTGATGGGACCAGATGGTGAATTGCAAGCTGTACCCATCTCAGAAGTAGAAAAAATGGATGGAGTTAAGGCTACACAAATCGCCAAAAAGGATTATTATATCTCGTAGCTTATGGACGGTATCGCTTATTTGTACCAGTATCAACTGCAGGCCTTTATCAATGCTCCCAATAATGAGCAGTTGGGTGTGGCTTATGAATGGAAAGGGGAGCAGGTGTACCATGTGTTTATGGAGTATCCTAAAATAGCTCCTTCAGGATATGCAGTGCCTTGCGTTTTTAAGCTTGTATCTTCTCAAGTCGAGTTTGAAGATACACAGACCGTGGTAAACTTATGCAATAGATTCCAAGAGGCGCAAGGACGTAAACTAGAAATGATCATTTTACTGTATTTGGATAATGGAAGACTCTTGAAAAAAGGGGTAACGATTAACGAGGATATCATGACGACTTTACAGCTTGAGTTTGTTCCTGATAAAAGTGAGTTGTACATGCGCAGTAAAGGCTTGCTTGAGGTCGATGTGCTCGAGAAGAAGCATGTTCTAATTGTAGGATTGGGCAGTGGTGGTGCGTGGATTGCAGTGGAACTGGCCAAAGCTGGAGTGGGGCATTTTACCTTAGTTGATTTTGACCGATTGGAACTTCATAATATCTCTCGGCATATTGCTGGAGTAAATGAACTAGGGCGTCTTAAGACTAATGTAGTTAGGGATGCTATTTTAGCAAAAAATCCCTATGCTGAGATAGATACTTATGAAGTGGATATGAACCAACAATTAGAGCTTATCGAGAAAGAGATCGTAAGAACAGATCTCGTGATTGCAGCAACTGATAGTTTGATGAGCCGATACAATTTAAATGCTTTGCTTATTAAGCATGGTAAAGTAGGACTGTTTGGTCGAGCTATCACTCGTGCTGAAGGTGGAGATGTGCTGAGGGTAAGACCAGGCGGACCATGTTATGCTTGTCTCAAAGGCAGTCCTTGGTTCAATAATGAGGAAGAAATTTCTGATCTTTATAGGGCGCGAAAAGAGGGTATTATACCTGCGTATACCTCTGAAGAAGATGCAGAGGCAATGGTACAAGTGGGATTGTCTACTGATATTGCACCAATCAATACAATGGTAGCTAAGTTGGCAATCTCAGAATTGTCCAAGGACACTGACTGCGTGATTGCTTCTGTCAAAGAGGAACTTACCTATGATTTTTATATGTGGGCAAATAGACGAGAGAGTTATTTTGCAAACTGGGCACCATTTAACAACAATCCAAGACGGAAGGGATCGACCATTTTGCAGTGGTATGGTGTGAAATTTGAAAAGAATATGTATTGCGGGGAGTGTACAGATTATTAGCTCCTACATAAATGGATAAGTTATGGGCAGAATCATGCATCTACCTGGTGGTGTAAAATTTGACCCCGAAACGGGTGAGTTTCGGGGAGGAAACATTGGTGAACCGCCAATAGTGCTTAATCGAGCTAGTCGTCCAGTACATAATATAAGAACTTATAATGTATGGCAACGCTTTAACTTCTGGGTGGGAAGCATTGGTGATTGGTTTGCTGAGCATGGAGAGACCATCACTAGTTACTGTGCATTGATCTTGTTTATATTGGCGTGGCTTATTTTTGCCATCGGTGTTATCTCAGTTTGGATCAATGATGGTTTTTGGACTGCACTTATAGGTGGAGCCATAGTAGGTGTGATCTTTTACTATGTCTCTATGATTACCATAGGTGTCTTTATATGGCTATCTAACTTAGCTTTAGCTATTGTCAGATATATCTTTTACTCGGCTTATACTTTGTTTGCCATGCTAATTTTGATGGGCATCTTTGGGACAATCAGTCTGGGGATGATTCCAGTAAACTAAATGTTTTAATAGGTGCCACCACTTTCCAATTCTAAGCACATATAAAACTCCTTATCAACAAAGTTGAACATGGCACCAGTCATAGGATCGATAAAGAAGTAACCTAGTACTATATTGGGGAAGTTCCAAAGATAAGCATTATTACGTTTCGTTTTGAGTTTGCCTTCTTGAGGAAGATAGCCCCACTTAGACATTTTGACTGTATACTCCTCTTTTACGTAACAGTGTCCAGATTTTAGAGGTATAGTTACTGGAGTTTGACCTCTATACATCAGTTTGCCTGCTTTGTTGTATACTTCAATATTTGCATTCTCAGGGGTGCTTGTGAAAGTGACTTTGTACTTGCTTCTACTGAACATCGTAGCACAGCTGGTAAGAGATAAAACAAGTACTGTAAGAAGTGCGAAATTAATGAGCTTAACAGAGAATCTTTTCATGATGTTTTGTGATTAAATATTTGTTTTGTTTACGTTTCCCTTCTTTGCTTTAGCGGCCGATCGACTAGGCATTAAGCACATGTTGAAATAATCGTCCATGTTTAATCTGTCGCATTCTATATTGTCTTCTCTTGGTAAAAGGAAAGAAATTATTGAATGAGCAGTATAACTGCGGTCATAACGACTCTCATACACTTTTGTTTGCGTATCATAACCCCAACTACTCATAGTTACGCTGTATTTTTGAGGTGAGACTTTGAGGTTCGCTTTAAGAAGAACTGTGGCTGGAGTTTCACCTTCAAATACAATCTTTCCATGTTTGTCTTTGATGACAACATGTGCATGCTCTGGCGAGCAAGAAAAGTAAACTGGGTATAAGCGACTACCATGGCTGACGCCACAGCTAACTAGAAATAATGTACTTATTAGGTACAGTGCAAACGACAAAAATTTTTTAGAGTTAGTCTTCTTTCTTTGTTTCATTATGAATAAGGTGGGTATAATATAAGTGTATAATAGTATCAGCACAACGATTATTATATGACGAAATCATATCACAAACGCATGCAAAGATACAAATATTTTATATCTTTGTCTATGCGAAAGGATAATTATTAAAAGAAGTCGTATCCATATTTACTCGTAAGAATCTGATTATGGATAGGTTTGTAAGTTATCCACTTACCTTCTTACGGAATAAGCAACAATCGGCTGATGTGCTACGTCGTATCTGTTAAGTCGAACATACTCGGTCAACTCCAACCATGCCTTTGATTAATATGTTGTTCTACAATATGATTTTGAAGAGTAGAGAATAGGATACTGTGTTTATTTTGCTATTTTTGTAACGTGAACTGGAGAAAAAAGTAAAATTAAAAACATAACACTATGAATGAGAATAATGTACAAGCTTCTAAGGATGCGACAAATAATGAGATTACTGAATTGAAGGTGAATTTTCTGAGAGGTGCTGGATTGGTGCTGTTCTTTTGGATGGCCTGTATTATGGGGCTGATTTTTACCTGTGCGTTTGTTAAAACAAACTTGTCAGATACAGTAATAGTAGCTATTCTTGTAACAACCCTTTTCTTAGTTGTTGGAGGAGGGTATCTGATTTTGAAAGAGCTGTTTCATAAGAACAAAACACAAAAGTCTTGATATTAACTTCTTATTGCATATAATACATCGCCACCCCATTTCTCAATGAGGTGGCGATTTTCTAACTATTCGATTTGATAATACACACATTATGCAAATCTTATTTCATAGAGAACATACTTAAATCTATAATCTAATAACCTATATTTTTTTTCGATTTGATTGAGTACACGCAAACCCTGATTAGAGAGAGCTTTACCTTAACCTAATACCTGTAGAATGTCTATGATTTGATTGAAGACACAAATTCAAATCTTTTCTTAAGAGAGAGTATTAATCAATTATTCTTTTCAACTTTCGATAGTACAAAAGTACAACATTTGCTGGACGACACCTCGGTATATTTCCTATATGTGGAGGGGGATTGCCCTAAAGGTTTTGGGGGATTTCTCTTGATGACGGAAATGCCTATAACGACAAGAAGATAAGCCTAAAAATACAAAAAAACCGTCCACAGAGAACTAGCTCTGCGGACGGTGTCCATTAACTATTAACTTAGCGGGTGAGGCTATTTCTTAAGTGTGATTTCTACAACCCCATGTTTCCCTTCTTTACCATATTTCTTCATGGCTTCTTTAGGAGATAGCACGCGCTTAGATGCAATCTTGCTAGGAGGAATTTCCTTAAATCGCTTGCCAGTAAGTTTGCCGCCAACAGCTACTCGAGCCATTTCGATACGGTTAACTCGTACTTCAAACTTCTTACCTTTTTCCTTGCCTTTCTTTTTCTTTTCTTCCATCTCGGCTGTCATACCGTCACAGTCATTATCCAGACTGTCTAGGCCTACACAAACTGTTTTGGTTGCCTGTTTGACCTTCTTAGAACAACATTTTTTCTCTTGAGCGAATGTGGTGCTCAATGCGGCGATACAAAGGATCGCACCTACCATAATTTTTTTCATAACACGTCGTTTTAATGCATTAAACAAACAAGTAGTTATAGTATGTGCGGTAAAAGCACAGTATGTCTCAGTATTCATTGGTCACAAAGTAGTGTGTGACTAATCGTTTATAACTTTACAAAAATATGGGCTGCATCTTTACAAGTCAATACCATAAAAAGGGTAAATTTAAAGGTTTGGCTTGCGCTAAGTAGGCATAATAGTTATATTTGTACCTCATTTAAAATCAGTCACAATGTCTTATTCCTTTCCTGTATCTTATGTCAGAGATTTTGTCGCTCCATATTATGCCAAAAACGATCCTGCACACCATCTTAATCACGGAGATGATGTGTACAATTTAGCATGTAAAATGAATGCATTTCTGTCTGATGAGGAGCGTATGCCAGAGCATCTTATTTTAATCGCAGCCTACTGTCATGACATCTATGCTAGAGAGCGTAAGGTACACGAACTGTTATCGCATGATTTTGTGATGCGCAATGAGGAGGACTTTTTGCAAGTTTTGTCTCAAGAAGAAAGACATCTAGTGGCGATGGCTTGTAAAGAGCATAGAGCGAGTTATAAAGGAGAGTTTACAAGTAAACTATCTGAAATTATCTCATGTGCCGATAGAGGGTTGCCTACACTGAAGTATCACTACGACCGCAGCGTGCAGTATGGTGTGCATCACCTCGGATTAGACGAAGAAGGTGCACATAAGCATGCGGTATCTCATATGATTGAGAAATATGGTCGTGAGGGATATGTAAAGTATACACCTTTGTATAAGGCGTACTTTGCGAATCAACTAGAAGCATTGTATGTAGAAATAGATGGCTTGATGGAGGATTAAGCATTTACAAAGACTACCATATCATAAAGACAGCAGAGAGTAGGGTTACTACCATAATAAAGGCCCTAAATGGTTTTTCTGGGATAAAAGAAGTTAGGTATCTACCCAGCACTGCACCAATCAATAGTGCTGGTAGACAGACAAGATTTAGCTGGATTGTATCAGGTGTGATAGACTTCCAGTAGAACATCTGGATAGGAAATTTAATGATGTTCATGATAATATAGAAGGTAGCACCTGTGGCAATAAATGATACTTTAGGCAATCGCATGCCTAATATATACAGATTGAAGATAGGACCAGCAGCATTACCTATCATCGTACCGAATCCGCCAATCAGTCCAAGACATTTCACAAAGAGTGGATGATGAGGCGCGTCGTTTTTCTTAAAATATTCGCGGTATAGCATGCCTAGCATGCAGACTAGTATCACAACACCTATGGTTTTTCTAAAGGTGGTGTCGTCTATATATTTACCCGTAAAAGTAGCAATGACAATCCCCACTAGTGCCCAAGGAAGTAATTTGATGATATGTTTGAATTGAATCGATTTGCCGTAACAGCATAGTGCATAGGTATCTCCAAAGATTAAGAAAGGGAGAAGTATGGCTACGGAAGTCATGCCGCCGTATGCATTAGCCAATAGAGGGATGGTAATCATGGACAGGCCTTTAAGTCCACTTTTGTTTAGTCCGATGAGAAAGGCGCAAAACATGGTCAATCCCAGAGTCGGGATTGAGGTTTCCAATGGATTCAGAAAGGATAGTATGGGTGTCATATTTGGCACTTGGCTATTGGGGTTTATATTGTCTTCAAATATACGGATAAAATCAGAAAGATAAAAAGAAATCGGGATAAAGCACTTGATATGGCTTTGTCTCGAATGTCGTTCTATGCAGACTGATTAGTTTGTGAGTTTTATAGGGCCTGAGCTATCTATGAGTTTATATTATCTGTCTATGTATTTTCTGCAGGGATGTCGTTACGGTTATATGAGTTATAGGGCTGAATCAATGAAATGTTGTATATTGAATAAAATACACTTCTAACATGTTACCGTTATAAAAAATACGACTTTTTTTGGATATCGAAGAATAAAAGCTTACCTTAGCATCGTATAGCAGTGTAAACTGCAACTACATTTACTATAAGAGATTAAATCGAGCTTTATTATTAATGTAAAATAGAACAATATGTCGATCGAAAACGCATCAGACCTTTCTCCTAAACAGAAAGAGTTACGAACTGCAATTATTACTTATCTCAAGAACGAAGGTTTCAGACCAGAACTAGACGCTGATGGCGATATCCTATTTAAATATCAAGGTGAGAAATTTTATATCGTCGTAGACAGACAATTAGAAGACCCTATGATGGTGAACCTTATTTCGTCTTACGGCCTGCCTAGTGAATATCCTGAAGTGGTGGTGAAAGTCGCTGCTAATGAAATTAATATGTATAAGGGAGTCAAGATGGTCGTCACACCTGAAAGCTTCCAACTACGTGCAGAATATTTTGTAAATGATGCATTGGCTTTTGTAACTGCTATTGAAAAATCAGTCATAATTATTTCGGCAGCTGAAAGAGAATTGCTATCATGTTTTGAAAAGGCAAAAAGTCAGGTCTTGAAATAAGGCTCGATAAGTGTTTTTTATTAAGGTTGAAGGTGCTGTGCTACATATATGTATGTGTGGCATGGCATCTTTTCTTCTATAAACGTTTTGTTATGATTCATCCTAGATTAGTCTGTCCAAATGATGCTTGTAAAATGAGAACCATGCCTATGGGGGCACGGTATTGTCCGTATTGCGGTACGAAACTCGTGCAAGTATTTGATCAAATAGATAAAGATGTTGAGATCCAGTGGAAGAATGATTTGTCGCTTGAAATGGTGAAAGTGGAAGGTGGCGAGTTCTACTTAGGTGGAAAAGAACATCTAATAGTAGAGAATTTCATGATTGGGAAGTTCCAAGTCACTCAGTCTTTATGGAGAGGGGTGTTGGGGGATACTGCGCATCTACCAAAGAAAAATATGCCAATGGATGGTATCAGCTGGAACCAAGCGCAAGTCTTTCTCGAAAAACTAAATACCTTAACCAAGAAGTCATATCGGCTTCCTACCGAGGCAGAATGGGAATTTGCAGCCAAGGGAGGCAATAAATCTCGTGCTCATTGGTATGCAGGGGGTGATAAACTCGACGAGGTAGGATGGTATGAAGATAATAGCGAATACGAAGTACATGAGGTAGGATTGAAAGCACCTAACGAACTAGGACTGTACGATATGAGTGGCAATATCTGGGAATGTTGCGAGGACGAGTATAAAGAATATACATCAAGCAAACCTATACCACCAGAGTTGTTGACCAATAGGCCTAAAGTCTGTCGTGGTGGTAGCTGTTTTGATTTACAAGAAAGTGCGCAAGTGGAATATAGAAGACCAGTGCAACCCACAAAAGTAGAAGCTCGTTTAGGATTGCGTCTAGCCATGACTCCTGAATATACAGTCTTGAAACTCTAAAGAAACTCTACGTATGAAGTTGGTGGTAACATCAGATATACATGGATACTTCCCTGAAATTATTCCTTGTGATATGGTGATAGTGGGAGGAGACGTGTTTCCGGCAAGTGTGCCCAAAACATACGATGCACAGCGCGAATGGCACGAAGTGGTCTTTATGCGTTGGGTAGATGCACTACCATGTCAGCATGTTATTTTGGTACCTGGTAATCATGATTACTACTGGGATGAGGTCTTTAAAGAATATGGTGATGGACCAGGACCTATTCCCGATATCTCTCAGAAGCTTATTGTGTTATGTAATCAAAAAGTGGAGCTGATGGGCTTAAAAATCTATGGAACGCCCAATGTGCCTCCAGCTATCAGCAGTTTTGCGTTTACACGTACCAGCAGTGAGTTACAGAATATCTTTTCGCTTATTCCAGACAACCTAGATATCCTTATTGCCCATGGTGTCCCTTATGGAGTGGGTAATCTGGGCGTGATGCTCAAAAAGGGGGCTATACAAGACAGAGGTATGTGGGAGCTGACCGAAGCTATCGAAAAGAAAAATATTCGTTATGTCTTCTGCGGCCACGTCCATACAGGCTCTCACGAACGGGCAGAATGGAGAGGAAAGATACTCTATAATGTCAGCTATTGTGATAAGAAAAAACTCCCAGCGTACGAGGTGCTGACATTGGAAATATAGTCTAGATATTTTTTTAATTCGATAAATCTAGTAACTTTGTGCTACGCAAATAGCGCATAAAATCGATAATTCTTAAAATTTAGTTATATGAATGAATTTGGAAAAGCACCAAGAAATTTGGTGATTACAGCCACTATCTTGGTGGTCAGTGTGGTACTTTTGACTACATTCTTTGGTATTGAACGTATTGATTCAGGACAAACAGGTATCATGGTCAACCTAGCAGGTAGCAAGCGTGGTGTAGACGATGCGACTATCAAAACGGGTTGGGTCGTGTATAACCGTTTTGCTAAGCAATTGTTTGAATATCCAGCGTATGTACAGATTGTAGACTACCAGCCTTTTGATATTCAAGATAAGAAAGGTACTATCTTTGAAGCTGACCCTACAATCGAGTATTTTATCGAGCGTGAGAAGGCGAAAGATGTATTCTTGAGATACCGTAAAGATATCCAATCTCTAGAACGTACTGCTATTCTATCTGAAGTAAAGAATGCGTATAAGGATATCTCTGGTTTGTACGATACAGACAGTTTGATTAACTATCGTCCTCAATTTGAGAAAGAAGTAGAGAACTTGTTGAAGGAACGTCTAGGTAATAAGGGGTTTACTTTCAGCAATATCCAATCGTCTGTAAAACCAAATGCAACTCTTCAAGCAGCTATTGATGCGAAGAATACAGCTATTCAAAATGCCCTTCGTGTGGAGAACGAAAAGAAGGCAGCGATTGCAGAGGCCGATAAAGACCGTGAAGCAGCTCGTGGTAAAGCAGATGCCAATAGATTGCTAGAACAATCTATCACTCCTCAGTTGTTGCAACTGAAGGCTATCGAAAAGTGGGATGGTACGATGCCACTATCTGTAGGTGGTAGCGGTGCGTTGCCATTTATCGATATCAAGAAGAAGTAATAGCTTTACGATACAAAATAGTGTCCGCATAGTGGGGGGGGAAACTCCTACTATGCGGACTGTTTGTATAATAACGGGTTTAGTCATTGTGTATACCGTGTAAGGTATCTCGTTGTATACGTAATTTATGGTGAGGCATCCAGCCTAAACCTAACGTGGCTGTATCGCTATGAGCAGTCCAGCGAATCAGGCTAGTACCTTCAAAGCGGCCTATAGGATAATGCTGTGCCGTATGTACACTGATGATGTCAATAACGCATTGCTTGTTGCTTACTTTCTGCATACGTACATTAGAAAGTGTATCGCTTAGATGTATCTCTTGTGCACGAATATTCTTCAGTTGCAAGCTCATCGCATCGGCTATATGCAGATGTTCAAAGGTACTCTTCTCTACTTGTATATGGCTACGTAATAAATTGACATATAGATTGTGACTATCAAATCGACGTAACGTATAGTTGATGCGTCCATCTGGACGACAGATTGTATCATGTTCTATCTTAATCAAGTTGTGCGGCACGCTGAAGCGTATCAAAGCACCGTGTTTCTTTACTCTTCTAGGACCGAAGTCTTCATTCCAATTGCCTGGCTCATTTAGGTCAAGATACACATATAAGGTGTCATTATGTAGATGTGTTTCTACGTGCGCAAGCATCTCTTGCGTGGCCGTTACACCATATTCGCTGCTATCTGCTTCAAAAATGATAGGTGCAATGAGTGTACGGAATCTTTTGTGTCTTATAGGATCTTTGATATAGTCGATATGGATATATCTGTATTTTTCTAAAGTGCGTGTCTCTTGGGTGTCAGGACTGACTTGTATTCGTTTGGGCATCTGATATACAAAATAACTAAAGCCTAGGAGCACTACTGCATAGGTGATACCAGTAAATCCACCAACTATGGCTATGGTGCGCCGTCTACTTATAGAGATGACATATCCCATAAACCAATTGAATATAATAGGTGGAATGGTGTAATATATTAAGTCATCTGGCAGATACACATATGGGCTATACCCATGTGCTTGCAACACACCCTTAATCAAGAAGTCAAAGACAAGCAGTGCCATGCCTGTAAGCACTAACATAATGCATAAGCTCTTCCAAAAGGCAAATCGTTTCCAGATACTGCTACCTAGTGCAAAGTAAGATTGTATCCATAGAAAGAACAAGAAGAAGTGCAGATAAGTCTTGCCAGGTAGATGGCGTATAAGATCTGCTGGAGGACACGGATATATATCTGCTATTCTAGGATAGAATATCTTTGTGAGTGCTGCACGAGTCAAATCGGCCGCTAGGGCTACTACCATATATGCAAATAAGAAAAGGATGATATGCACAACCCAATACACCAAATACTTTTCTAAGGAACTGGCAGGGTGTCGATGAGTAATCAAGTGTTCTTCTGGATTGTGCACATCGTGTAATATATGGCTGGCAGCAATGGCTGCCCATGGATACAAGAGGATAAAACTGATTGTTGCTGTGGCACCAGTGATATCATCGAGTGTCGTTTTTTCTGAAAAGACAAGCGCGCTATTGTAGATAAGGATAGCTACAAACAGGAAAAACAAGCTAAACACGGCATACGATACCCACAAGTGTCGTACAAATAATGGACGATACTGGATAAAATAGAAGCGGAAGAAACTTCCAAACTGTTTTATAGAGAATGTATGGTCGCTCATAGCTACGTATTTGAGGTTAGAGATCTGGTTCTTCACGCGCTGTGCGGCATCTGAGTGTAAAAATATGAAATTATATTTAAATAATTGCTTTTGGTTATGCTTTTAACATTATAAGGTACTATCAGGATGAAATATTTCTTGTTTTACAGAAATATAATCATTTAGGATAATATCTTACTTGCAGAAAGCGATTAAAAGTAAAATATTTGGTGAGGATGAGTGAAATCTATATATTTACTGCTAGTCTCTAGTTAAAGACAACCTTCATTTATGGTACAAACCTTTTATTAAACGTGATTATTGCAGGATTGGCAGACTCATATATATCCAACATACGAATAGTAGAAACTTAAAATGAATGGCAATGAAAGTACATGCTACACATACTGTCCAATCGGACTACCGTGCCCGAATCGTATCTGTTTATAAAGACCGCTATCAGCTCTTAGTAAACGGCAAGCATCTCTCGGGTGAAATCACTGGCAACTTACGATATAGTGCGCAAGGTCCTGAGGACTTCCCTACTACAGGCGATTATGTAGAGATCACTTATATGTCGGATGATGAGGCTATCATTTTATCCGTAGAGCCCCGTAAGACGCTGTTAGCTCGCCAGAGCGTATCTGCCAAAAGCGAAACACAACTTATCGCTGCCAACATCGATGTGGCCTTAGTCGCCATGGCTGTCACCGAAGACTTTAATCTGAATCGCTTAGAGCGTTATATGACCATCTGTACAGGAGCAGGCATCGACGTGATGTGTGTCTTAACTAAGACCGATTTAAGTGAGATGGATAAGGTAGCATCGCTGATCACTGATATTCGCACCAGTCATCCGACTACACCTATTATGACGACGAGCATGAATGATGCCGAGAGCATCCATATGCTGGAGTCTATGCTAGAGCAGGGCAAGACCTATTGCCTTATCGGTTCGTCTGGTACGGGTAAGTCTACGCTACTCAATGCCCTTATGGGAGATGGCGTACAGAAGACGTCGGAGATTAGTGACTTCAATAAGAAGGGACGCCATACCACTACGTCTCGTGATCTCTTCCAGTTAGCCTGCGGCGCATCTATGATAGACACTCCAGGGATGAAGCTTATCGGTATGGTCGATGCAGATAAAGATATAGCAAATGACTTTGACAATATCCAAGCATTGGCTTGTCAGTGTCGATACCATGATTGTACGCATACACAAGAGAGCGGCTGTGCTGTCCTACAAGCTCTAGATGATGGCCGATTATCTGATCGTGAATATCATAACTACATTCGCTTAC
Source organism: Bacteroidaceae bacterium (assembly GCA_963678855.1). Taxonomy (GTDB): domain Bacteria; phylum Bacteroidota; class Bacteroidia; order Bacteroidales; family Bacteroidaceae; genus F22. The sequence continues at coordinate 29,489 of OY787448.1, forward strand.
GCAATGAACAGGCGCATTACAGTGCTTCTGTGGCTGATAAGAGGCGTAAGGGAAAGGAGCTTAGTAAGGTGATTAAGCATATGAAGAAGAGTGGGTATAGGCAGTAAATTGTTGGGATAATGCTTGTGCAATTGTTTTCTCTATATTGCGCGTGTCGATGCAAACGTTTGGCGCAATTGATGCGAACGTTCCCATCAATTGATGCGAACGTTCGCATCGAGATGCGCAATAGTGTCTTTTACTGAAATAGGTTTACATTTCTTAGGTGTGCTTGGGCATTCAGCCACAGCCTTGAGGTACTCCTTGTCATTGACTGGTTCTAGCCAAATGTTTTTGTTGGTTATAGGATTACACTCGATAGCTAGGTGTGAAAACCAGCTATTGGGAGCTGCACCATGCCAATGTTCAACGTTTGGGGCTATTTCGACGACATCTCCAGGAAGAAGAAGACGCGCTGTTTTCCCACGTTCTTGATAATACCCGATACCATCTATGGCCACAAGAATTTGTCCGCCAGTATGGCTGTGCCAGTTGTTTCTACACCCTGGTTCAAAGGTCACGTTTGCTATCGGACAATTTAAATCGGGGTTTGTAGCTAATCTGTTTAAGTAGGCTTGCCCTATAAAATATTTAGAGTACATCTCAGGAAGAGGGGTACCTAATCCAAAGGTACAGGTTGTTGGTTTTTTGGTAGGCATATCTTGAGCTACTGTTTGATGTATTCCGAGCATTACAAACAATGCTAGAATAAAAGTTTTTATTTTCATTGAATACTGAATTTGTTTGTATAGTACTTTATCTTGGTAAGTATAGCGCAGCTTCCTGTTTTTAGAAGAAAGTTGCCATAGAATCTTATCTCCACCCCATAAACATTTTAGTTACTTCTCCATCGTGATGATCAAAAAATAAACTTTTTCCTGTATCAAGTGTTTTGATAATTGCCATGTCTTCTGAGGAAAGTTCAAAATCGAATAGTTCAAAATTCTCACGCATACGTTCTATATGCGTTGATTTAGGAATAATAATAACCCCATTTTGAATCAACCAGCGAAGAGCAACTTGGGCAATAGATTTACCGTATTGTGCTCCAATTTTAGCTAGTGTTTCATTTGTGAATAAGTTATTTCGTCCTTCAGCTAATGGCCCCCATGACATAATATGTGTGCCAAATTCTTCCATATACAGTTGTGGTTGAGACTGTTGACAAAAGACATTTGTTTCGACTTGATTTACAGCGGGAATGATTTCTACATTGCTTGCCAAATCAATAAAGTGATCAGGGTAAAAATTACTTACTCCAATTGCTCTAACTTTACCTGCTTTGTATGCCTCTTCTAGTGCTCGATAGGCACCATAACGATCACAAAATGGTTGATGAAGCAACATTAAATCAATGTATGTTGTCTGTAACTTACGTAGACTCTCATCAATAGAAGCTTTTGCTTTTTCGTAGCCATAATTTGAAATCCAAATTTTACTGACAATAAATAATTCTTTGCGATCTATGCCGCTTTTGACGATTGCATGACCTACACCTTCTTCATTGTTGTAAGCTTGCGCAGTATCAATCATACGGTATCCTACACTTAGTGCATCACTTACACAGCGTTCACATTCTTCGGGTGCAACCTGATATACGCCATAACCAATTTGTGGCATATCAACACCATTGTTTAATTTAATAGTTTGCATAACGTGTAATATTATATTAGTTTTATCATTATCATTCAGCTTATAAATAGAAATATCTCGTTGGTCTCATGGGTAAACTTTTAGCATAACATTTAGATCAACTATATAATCAATCGTATATGCTTAAATAGTATAACACCGTACAAATATACAGTGTTATTATCTTTTGTTTATGATATATATTGCGGATACAAAGACCATTTTTACAGTTTCAGTTATCTTATCAACACTGATAAGTCATCAAATAAACATGTGAAGGTAATACACTTCAGAAAACTACAAAAATCAGGGGAGCAGAACCCTAAACGCTCCAGTACGGCTAAAATGATCCTATATGGGCGCAAATAACGCTGCTAAATCTACAGACTGCCAAATAGGGTTGAAAATATGAGGTAGCGTAATACGGAGATATAAAGGTTGCAAGGTCATAAAACGAAGAAGAGAGCGTGCCAAAAGAGACTTTTGACACACCCTTTATGTGTTTGAAATAATATCTTGCTTTATTTATCAGAGTCTACCTCTTCAAGTGTTTGACCCTTATTCAGCGTGACTTGTATAGTCGCATCTTCTTGTAGTGCCTCCCATTGGATATACTTTATATCTTTAGTATTTGCGATAAAGATCTTTTGATGTACCTTGGCTTCTAATGTGTCTATTCCAGATTGGTCACTTTGTAGATGTAGGCTATTGTCTTTGCTACTATCCATTATTTTAAGTATTTCGGCTTTTACATGTCTTAAATCTAGCGATAGGACACAAGATACTTCTAGTTGGCCCATTGTACATTCAGCTAGCACCACATGACTATTGTTCATCTTCACAGTAAAGTGAGGAAGCGTAAAGCCTTTAAATAAATAATAGATGGGTTGCTTGAAACCAGCTTTATTACTAGATATGTTTACCACGTCTTTATCGATAGCTACGGTCAATAAAGAAGTCTTTTCTATATTTTTATCAACAGATTGCCATATTTCCGAACGCAGTTTCTTATTTGATAGATCCAGCTTTAGAATCAGAGTATCTCCATCAATTTCTGTCTTGATATTATCTAGTACCTGTGAACAAGCATAGAGCTTATTGCCATCTTTTGAAGGGACAAACTCGATACTTGAAAGTAGAAACTCACCTGCCTTGTCGCTATCCTTAATATGTTCTACATGAATATGCTTCACCTTAGGCAGCTCCATGCTATCTTTATTAGACAGAAAATCCACATTCTCGGCCTTGTTCTTGTGGTACTCATTTGAGTGAATAGTAATATATCCGATGATAAATAAAGGATACTATAGTAGTTCGTTTCATATTAATTGTTCTTTTGTTGATTTTGATATTCTTGATAGCGAGCGACAATCTCCTCTATAGGAATCTCTAGCGTATAGATATGCTTGAAGACATCCTCTAGCTCTTCATGTAAGAACGTGTTTTTGCGTGTCTCAAGGATGCGCTTCTTCGCTCCCTGAGATACAAAATTCCCCTTACCACGTTGGTTATAAATAATCTCTTGGTTTTGGAGATACTCGAAGGCACGCATCACCGTGTTGGCATTGACCTCTACTAGAGCGGCATACTCGCGTACCGACGGTACGCGCCCATCTTCGGTATATTGCCCGAGGATAATCTCATCGCAGATGCGGTGAGCAATCTGCAGGTATATAGCTTTCTGTTCTTTAAATTGCATAATCTCGGGTTTACATGTGAGGTACTAGCTCGGCTTCTTTGAAGCGTCTGTATCCCATGTACCAATTGAATAGGACAGGGACAAGAAATAAATATTCTGTATATGCTGGCATGTCGACTACACTAATCTTGACATCAAGATTGAATGCCAAAAATCTTACAGCAAAGAATAATAACAGCATGCCGAGGATGCCACATCCTAGAGTCTTGAAGAAACTAAAGCGATGCCATACAGTGCTCCCCAATACAAAGTAAGATTGTATAAACGTCAAAGGAATCAGTATTGAAAATATCTTGCTAGGACATATCGGCATATATTTCGTTCCTTGCACAAGCGTTATATACTCAGCTAGTTCAGGATACAGAAGCTTACTGATTACGGTGCGAGTAGCATCAGCAGCATACACTACACAAAAGTATGCAATGAAAAAGCATGCCACATGAATGACCCAGAAACTCACGTATTTCTCTAGTGCTGATGCAGGGATAGTCAAAGTGTGTAAACGTCGGCGGCTATTGTTCATCGCATGCATAAAATGGCTACCCACTATGCACATTAATGGAAGAAGTACTATGAGTATTATGCCCGAGGTCATTGAATTGACTATATTAGTAAAACCGCTGGCGTGTTTAGGATCTGTGGTACTATAAGGCATGCTAGATACGAGTGTAAAGATAAGACTAAATATCACATACCCTGCCAAGACACACTGCGCGAACAACTTACCATGTTGCGCTATATACAATCGGAAGTAATGACAGAATCTTTTAAATGAAAATATATTATTTGTTGCCATGATTATTTGTTTTGTGGTTGAAATAGAGACGTGATTGTAGTACGTTTGGTATGTAAAGCATTGAAAAGGAGTTCCAGATCTAGTTCTGTTTCCTCTTGCTCTGCATTTGGGAGAATCAGCTTATTGCCATAAAGAGTAGGGGTTGCAAAGATCGCTTGTTCGATGAGGCTTCTATCGTCCGATTCCACAAATTGCAACTGCTTCGTGATATCATACGTCGATGCTTGCAGGGTGATACCTCTTGCTTCAAGAATTAAAATTTCGTCAATCAACTTATCAATATCATTGACCTGATGCGTAGAAATTACAATGCTTCGGTTGTCATTCATTCCCGCCGCAATCAACTTGCGGAACTGGCTCTTGCTAGGAATATCCAGTCCGTTGGTTGGTTCATCCATCAACAAGATAGATACATTTGTAGCTAGCGCAAAGGCCATAAACACCTTCTTTTTTTGTCCCATCGATAGACGTCCAAGATGTACATCAGCTGACATCTCAAATAAGCTAAGATAGTGAGTGAAATCATCGTAAGAGAACTTAGGGTAAAAAGCGCTGTACGTTTTTACATAACTTTGAAGTTTGATACTTGGTAGCTCGAACTCCTCTGGCACTAGAAAGATATCCTCTAACACACTCACCGAGCGCTTAAATACCGATTCACCATGGAGAGTAATATCACCCGTAGGACTTTTAAGTAGTCCGTTGATTAAATAGAGTAGGGTCGACTTACCGACACCATTTTTACCAAGTAGGCCATAGATATGACCTGCTTCTAGTGCAAAAGACACGTCTGAATAGAGCAGCTTGTCTTGCTTTCGATAACGATATGATACATCTTGAATTGATAACATAGTTGATATTTTAGTTTTAATTTATGAGTGTATTAGACAACTAGTACACTGCAAATGTATCATTTCTAGACAACTTTGCAAGATGCAATTTGTTTATTAACATTCTTTTAACCTAGAAGGCGCCGCACCCATAATTGGATACAGCGCCTCAATATTGTTATAACAAAAGAGAAGTAGCTCGTTTTATTGCACACTCCAAAAGTCAGCATACTGACTGAATACCGCAGGTAATCCTAAGTTTGGTCCATACACATCAGCTCGATTGCCTACATAATGGTTAGCAATCAGTACCGCATGATTGTCGTAATCCAATCCGATAATTTGGAAACTTTCATATCCGTAGTGAGTTTTACCCAGACGAGCATCTACAAGTATTTGTCGAAAGAGCTTTCTTACCTCCATTTTTGCTACATTGTAGCTATGCCCTAGGTTAGTAAGCCTTTCTATATTCTGTTTCTCGTCCTTATTTACAGGAATAATCGTGTAGTCTGTACTAATTTTCATGATCTCATTGCGCATACAAGCCGATTTGTTCTTGATAGCTTTAGGCACCCATGTATCACCTTGCAAAGCAAACTCATAGATATATTTCACCTTGAATTTGTAGTAGATAATCCCCAATTGAGTCCTAGCCTCATTCAGACAAATCGAATAAAACCCTTTGAGCTTTGCGATTTTGTACGTCTTTTTCCATTTAGGTTGTTCGACATATAGATGTCTTTCCAAGCCCTCAGTTTTGATATAGTTATTAGGAAGTGCTTCTTTGAGAAGAGTCTGATACGCTTTTTGTTGCTTCTCATACTCCTTAAAAATATCCACCACCTTCCCATTGATTTTAAATTCTGTTTTTGAGATTGGCTTCACATACTTCTTGATGCTGCTAGCTCCTAGAGATAAAGGACAGATGAATAGCATTAATGCCCAGAGGCATGTAGTGTACACGTGAGTCAAGTAAAAATTACGTTTCATAAATACTATAAATTTACGTTTGAATATAAACAAATGTACTATTTTCTGTACAATCGACAAAAGAATAATCGATTTATTCCACACTAAATATTCCAATCAAACTCAATCTCCAACTGCCTGACTCCGCCAGTTTCCTTCTTGTCAGGAAAGTTCGACATCGTTAATCCCAGCAGACGCACCCCCATCTCCTGCACAATCTCATCCTGATCACGCAACATCCAATTCACCTGCACCCCGATTTCAGACCGCATAAACGGCTTATCATGGCTAATACTTCTCGTAATCGTTCGGAAATCCCCATACCTCAGTTTCAGCGTTAACGTCTTCCCAATCTTATTCAGCTTCTCACAGCGTCGCCACATAATCTCCGTAATCTCCAGCAGCTTAGTCCTCACCTCCTCAATATCCGTAATATCCGTCTCAAAGGTACGCTCAGCACCCACCGATTTCCGTTCTCGGTACGGTTCCACTGGACGCTCATCCACACCCCGCACCACATCATAAAAGTAATTGCCCACCTTGCCAAATATTTGCGTTAATCGCTCCCGAGAGAACTCCTTCAGGTCGCGCCCCTTGTAAATCTTCAGCGCATTCATACGCTGATTCGTACGCGTCCCCACACCGTGAAACTTCCCGATATCCAAGTCCTCCAGAAACGCCTCCGCCTCCTCAGGCTTAATCAACGTAAACCCATCTGGCTTGTCCATATCCGACGCAATTTTCGCCAAGAACTTATTGTATGACACCCCAGCAGATGCTGTCAGTTGCGTCTGCTCAAATATCTTCTGCTTGATTTCCAGCGCGATCAGCGACGCCGATGGCGGCCCCATCTTCGGTTCCGTCACATCCAGATATGCCTCGTCCAGCGACGCAGGCTCCACCAAGTCTGTGTACTCATGAAAGATATTGCGAATAATTGCCGATGCCTCCTTGTACGCCTCAAAGCGTCCAGGAGCCAGAATCAGATGCGGGCATTTGCGCAGCGCCACCGATACAGGCTGCGCCGAGTGAACCCCATATTTGCGCGCTTCATAACTCGCCGTCGATACCACCGAGCGCGGACCGTTATGCCCGACAGCCAAGGGCTTGCCTCGCCATTCGGGATGATCTCGCTGCTCCACAGCGGCAAAGAAACAGTCCATATCGATGTGAATGATTTTTCTCATTGTGGATAGTGGTTTAGGAAGTACAAAAGTAGGGATAATATTGTGTATATGCAAGAGTGAGATAGTTATCTATAGCTCCGCTTGACTTTTTTCAAAAACTGCATACCTCCAGAATCTTTCGTTACTTTTTGATTGGACTTCATCCATATAAACGGTACATTTGCTAGCGAATTGTTAACCCAAAAACTTAAAACTATGCACATCGAACACGTTGCCGTATGGACAAAAGACCTAGAGTCTATGAAAGACTTTTATGTCAAGTATTTTAATATGTCATGCAATGACAAGTACACCAATAGTAAGAAAGGATTTCACTCATATTTCTTATCGTGGCCAGGCAGCCGCTCCCGCATCGAGCTGATGGATATCACAGGGATGGAAGACCTCCTGAAGGCCGAGGATTTGATATGGGATTCTGCCATATCTGCATCTCAGTAGGTAGCGAAAAAGCCGTGAATGAACTGACCGAACGACTACGCACAGATGGCTATACCATAGCTGGCGAAACACGCTGGTCGGGCGATGGCTACTACGAAAGTGTGGTGCTCGATCCAGAAGGAAATCGAGTGGAGATTACTATTTAAAAGGGAAGATGAAATAGAAAAGAGTTCGGTACGATGCCGAACTCTTTTTGTTTATAATAAACTCTTATGGCTTACTAGAGAATACCCACTTAGATTGTCCAACATATAATTGTTCACAAACTTGAAAATAATAGAAAAGAATCAAGTTTATTTGTCATAACAAGTTATTTGCGTATATTTGTCATGACAAATAAAAAGAATAGAGATATGAAAAAGGAACATTTTATTGAAAACTACAGAAATGCTTTTGGTAATTATGAACTACCCATAGCATTCTGGTATTCCGACGAACCAGTCGTTGAACCAGTGAAAACTAGAGGTTGCTATATTGGGAACTTAAAAACCGCTCGAGACGGTGGAGTGGTTAGCCTTAATGTTGAGACCATTTCGTGTCCAGGAGGAAAAACATATGCTGGCTTTATTCCACCTCCCCCTTTTATTAGTGGTTTTGTTTCAGGAAAAGAACGCTATAAAGAAACACCCGACCTAGTCAACGAATTTATCAGTGAATTGAACATTCCAGATAAATCAGGCAAGTATCTTAATTTTGCTTCAATTGCAGCCATTGACAGTTTTGATTTCATAGAAGGATTAATATTTTTTGCCATCCCAGATGTACTCTCTGGACTCGTTTCGTGGGCTATGTTTGATACGAACAAAGCCGATGCGGTTGCTACGCTATTTGGTTCAGGCTGTAGCTCAATAATTTCGCAGACAGTTGTCGAAAATAAAAACAATGGTCATCGTACCTTCTTAGGTATGTTTGATCCTTCAGCTCGCCCAGAGGTAGAGGAAAATATATTAACTTTGACTATACCTTTATCGCGATTTAAAACAATGTATCATACCATTAACTCCTCGTGTCTACAAGGAACGCATGGTTGGAAAAAAGTAAAACAAAGGATTGAAAATGAAGATTAGATTAGAAAGTTCGGTTAATCACCAAATAGCAACACTAGCCGTATTGTTAAAGCGACAAGTGTTTAGAGTCATTGCAAAGAATGATTTAGATATTACCCCAGACCAATGGGTTATATTGTATTTTTTATGGCAAAAGGATGGACTTTCTGTGGGCGAACTTGCTGCGAAAGCAAAAAAAGACTTTGCCAATGTTACTCGAATAGTCAGTAAACTAGAGGTACTTGGCTACGTTGCTAGAACACAAAGTGAAAAAGATAGCAGAGTTAGCCATATTTATCTTCAGCCTAAAGCTGATCAGATTAAGGACAAAGTTCAGCAATGCATGGTCGAATCTACTGACATAGCAATGAAAGGCATAAGCCAAGCAGAACAGGAACGCTTATTGACTATTTTGGATAGAATAGAGTGCAACATTCTTGAAAATGAAACTGCGGTAAAATAAATATGACTTAGATGCATCTATCTATACTTAAAAGCGCGTTTTATATACTCCATTGCAGTGTCTTTATATAAAAGTCGGTTCTTATATATAGGTAGGTGAGAGAAAGTTAGCCTCGTCTATCTGTGAATAATGTTATTTTTGATTTGGCGCAGGGGGGACACCCTCTGCGCTTTATTTGTGTTTACAACCTGCTCACTCAGCAACCCCTCGATCACCTTCACCTCCTCCAGATGCACCGCCTTCTTGCGATGCCCGAAATAAATCACATTGCTCACAGGCACATAGCCCTCCCAGAGCACTTGTAATTCCCCACTAGCCAACTGCTCAGCCGCAAGGAAATCAGGTACGATAGCCACACCCTCTCCATAACACAGACACTTGATAATAGAGCGGAAATTCGGCACCACATAATTCGGCTGGAAACTAGGCCGCTGCCCAAAGTTGGCCTGCCAGAAACGCAAGAAATGCTCATTGTCCGTCGACGACCCATACCAATTATATTGCGAAAGATGCGCACACACTTCCTTCACACTGTGCGAGTCGATATACGCCTCCATCGCCCCCTTGTCGATACTCTGGCTACCCACCACGATGATATGCTCCTCAAAAAGCGGCGTAAATACCAACTCCTTATTCTCCTTCGTGTGCGGCGTCACAATCGCATCCGCATAGCCCTTCTCCAAGTTATCCAGCAACTTCGGATAGTCCGAGAACCGATTCACCAGATTGCAAGGCAGCTGATGAATCAGCGGCTCCATCATCAACTGGAACGTCTCATAACACATCCCCAACGTCAGCGTAGGACGCTGCGCATCCGCCGTACGGTGAAAGGACTGCTCAATCTCCTCTAGCACATCCAGGTGAGGCGCAATCATATTATACAGCGCCTTGCCCTTCTCAGTTGGCACCATCCGCTTGTTGACCCTGTCAAACAGCTTATCACCCACATAACTCTCCAGAGAACTCAGGTGCAGGCTAGCCCCAGGCTGAGAGATGAAAATTTTCTCGGCCGCCGCAGTCAGCGTCCCCGTATCGTAAATAGCACGAAACGTGCGATACCATTCTAAATTAAGCATAGGTTGTTGTTTTCTATTATTATTCTGATACAAAGGTATGATTTTTCTTATTTGTATGCAACAATTGCATTGCCTATCTTTGCACCGTGGTTCTAAGAAAGGACTGAAACAGAGTATGTAACAACTATAAAATAAGGAAAATGGAAACAAAGAAAACATCTACACAGGCAAAGCATTTATTTGAGCCGACCCAAGTCAGAAGCATGACCATCAACAACCGCATTATCCGAGCCGCCCTATGGCTTAAGCGCGCCGATCCAGAGGGCCACCTTACACAAAGCATCTATGACTACTACGGCGAACTAGCCGCGGGCGGTGTCGGACTAATTATCACAGGTTACAGCATGGTCGATGCAGCCGACAGGCCCAACCCAGGCATGATGGGCATCTACAGCGATGAGTTTATCCCAGAGCACAAACGATTGGTGGATTTGGCCCATCAGCACGGCACACCTATCGCCCTGCAGATGGCCTATGGTGGGTCGCAAACCATGCACCCAGAATACGTGAAGCATCCGCAGATCGGTCCATCGGCCGTGCAGAATCGCGTCACCAAAGTCATCCCTCGAGAGATGACCAAAGAAGATATCCTCTCTGTACAAGAGCACTTCGCAGCCTCTGCCGCACGTGCCCAAGCAGCAGGATACGACGCCATCGAACTACATGCAGCCCACGGATACCTGCTCAGCCAGTTCCTCACCCCTTACTGCAACCGTCGTGAAGACGAATACGGTGGCAGCCTAGAAAACCGTGCCCGCATCCTGTGCGAAACCATCCAAGCCGTCCGCGCACGAGTAGGGGAAGACTTCCCAATCATGGTCAAGTTCAACCACGATGACTATATGGACGAAGGCGAAGGATTGACCCTGCCCGAAGCCGTGGAGGTCGCCAAGATGCTCGAAGCCGCTGGTGCCGATATGCTCGAAGTGAGCGGGTGCAACGAGACCACGGGCAAGGGTGTGGGCCCTGCGCGTACGGGCATCAATAAGCCAGAGAAGCAGTCGTACTACTTGGAGCCAACCAAGCTGATTGCGGAGGCGGTGTCTATCCCTGTGATTCTGATGGGGGGCAACCGCGATGCGCAGCGTTTAGAAAGTCTTTTGGAAAGTACTTCTATAGCCTATTTTGCTGTGGCTCGACCATTGCTTGCTGAGCCTGATTTGCCTAAGAAATGGCAAGCTGATTTGGGGTATAAGCCGATGTGTGTGTCTTGTAATGGGTGTTATACGAAGGGGGATACGCCGGTGCATTGTGTGGTGCAGGCGAGGTTGAAGGCTCGGCTGCAAGCGAAAGCTGCTAAGGCGTAATTTTTTGAGTTAGGAATAATTGATTTTAGTTGGAGGCCTATCCAATCGCGTGAGCGATTAGGTAGGCCGTTGTTATATATAAATGTTGTGAATATAAATTGTAATAGTAATCAACAAAATGATTGCCGAATTATTATATTTATCCAAATTATTTAAGTATTTTTGCTCTGGACTACATTTTAATGTCTATGTTTTTGAAAGCGTTGTGTCTTCTATTGTATAGAAAGTAGAATAATCTCTAACTTGTAGAACTGTATTTTTTGCTCTATCTATGAATCTTAGATCATTTTCTTTACCGTTAGTTTTGATATTAAGTTCCACGCTTTATTTCACTAATCGTATCCTATGGAACTTAGGATAACCTTGAATTATTATATTATGAGTATTGTAGATCATCATGGAGAAGTAGAGTATCCATTCTCATTTAAAACTGTGTTTGATGCTGTAATGGAAGCAGCTCCTCAAATCGATAAAATTACTTTAGATAGCGCTGACGAAATGAGTGGGCGTATTACATTTAAAACGGGAGTTAGCCTAGTTAGCTGGGGAGAGAATATTCCTATTCAATTAACAAAGATCTCTTCCACTCGTACCAAGATGCAAATCTTATCTACTCCTAAAACAGGTGTGATGTTTGGTGGAGCTATGGATTTTGGAAAAAATCGCGAGAATATAGAGAAGATTATCAATGTAGTATCTAAGGTTCTATCAGAGAAACCTAAAGAAGTTGAAACACCAGAGTCCCCGAATGTTTCATCAATTGCTGATGAACTTCTTAAACTCAAGAAATTGCAAGAACAAGGTATTCTTTCGCACCATCAATTTGAAATAGAGAAGCAAAAAGTGCTAAGTAACAGTACAGCTTATTCTACTCAAAATACAAACTTGAGTAACCAACATACTGCTCAGCCTAATCAACCAATGGTACATATTGAAGGGAATGGCAATAATTCTAAAGGCTATATAGTTCTGGCTATCATTGTGTTTATTATTATTTTCTTGTCTTCATTCTTGAGCTTTTTGCCTATGGGGTATTGATAGTTATTGCCTATCTAATTGTTATTAAGCAATTAGGTGGGCTATTTCTTTTCGTAATTATCAATGAAGCAGAACTATTAATTGCTTTGCACCTATGGTGCAACTGAAGTACCTGAAAAGGTTATGTATATGTATAACACAGAACTACTTATTTCAGGCAATGGATTTAATGGGAAAGGGCGTAGTGAAATAGAAGAGAACAATAAACGCTTTGCTATTCATATCCTTCCCAAAGTAAATGAGCAAAATTTGATTTTAAGTGGGGAAGTAAAATAAACAATTTCAGTTTAAATGTAACCTTATAACCTATGACCACCACATACACCATCACCCATTCCAACTCCCTTCAAGGCATCTCTACCCCCCCCCGAAGGCACCGTCATACTCTCACCAGAGTATGACTATATCACCACACCCGTAGACGACAAAGTCATCGTAAAACAGGGCAATGACTACGGTCTGTATAATCTCGACCGAAAGGGGGTTATCATCCCTTTAGGAAAGTACTATTGGCTCAGCGAGATCCATCCGAAATCGGGCTTTATCCGCTGTGTTGAAGAATCTGTCGTGGAAGATAAGCGAACTAGAAGAATGGGTATCCTAGCAATAGATGGACAAGTCGTCTTGCCCGCTATTGCTTATCGCATCTGGGACTTTATTCATAACGAAGATAACTATATTCGCATGGAATGGGGCGATTATAGCCAGGAGATATCCATTGAGGAAATACTTGCTGTGTATGGCAAGAAGTATAGCATCGATACGGTGGAGAAGCTGTGCAATCGTTCTGTGCGCTATTTCGACACGAATATGTGGGAACCCGAGGATATCTTTATGCATATAGATGAGGAGTCGCTTGAAGATGAGGAGGTGGAGGTTCCTGAGGATGTGTATGAGTATGAGGACGAGGAGTACAACGAGGAAGAGGATGACGAGTTGGTATCTGATGAGGTCGACTATGAACCTGAGATTGAAGAGAGCAACTTCGAGTATGATGATGACTTGTATGAGGACGATGAGTATATAGACTATGATCCTGACCAGTGGGATGGGGATTATGAGGCGTATATTGATGAATACGGAGAATAAATAAAACACATCACGCTTGTAATCTCAGCCACAACCACACATCATCTAGCTCCACCTCAGTCATTCCCCAAAACAAGTAGACCATATGAAACATAATCTCTGTGTCTATGTCGGGAATGTGATTTCGTATGCTCTGCCATTTTTTTTGCATGGGGGTATTGGTGTACCATCGCTCAATGGCTTTATCGGTAGCTTTAATATAACCTGTTTGGTGGCTTCCAAATAGCACGGCTTTCAGCCTGTCTTTCCGCTCCAGCTGCATCAGAATACGCATATAAGGAAGCAGAACTGGGTACAGCTGTATATGCGCAGCCAGTAAGGCACGCAATACCGCCGTTTCAAAAGCTTTTACATCTGTTGTTGAATTAGAATTTAGTTCTGTCATACTATGGGTTTTAAGGGCGTATTGGGAGGTGCGCAACTAACGGTCGAATCGCTGATAGATCTCTCCCCGACGCATAAAGGCACTGCTCACACCGAGGGGGTGTTTGTTGAGATAGTAGGTGGTGAACGATTCTTGACCGTAGAGTTTGCAGAGGTGTGCAAGGCGTTTAGCACCAAGTTGGATGATGCTGATGGCTAACTGGTTGCCTTGGGCATCGAGATACTGTGGTGTCTGGCCGCTTGGTACATACAGGAAGGTGTCGTATTGGTGCTTTTGGGCTAGTTCGATACCGAAATCACGCAGGCGTTCGATAGACCAGCTGGTGTGGCCGCGTTCTCTATCTGTGGGGATGACTAGGGTGGCGGTGTAGACTCTTTGGTAAGCTTTACGTGCGTAGAAACAGCCACGGACTACGAGAAAGCGTAGCTGATGGGCACGGCAGTCTTCGATGATTGCCTCGGTGGCGGGTAGGGCGATGCAGCCTTCTTGGAAGTAGGGCGCAAGGCGCTTGTTGATCTCCCAGTCGCTGACGGCAATGACTGGGCATTCTAGTGGACGGGTGCCGGTGGTGCGGTGTGTATCCATAGTGTGTGGGGGGATAGGCTGAATGATAATGGGAACTAGGTCGCTTTCTTGAAGGATTTGTACGGGTACTTCGAAGTCCGTGCCTTTTAAACCGAATCGTTTCATGCGTTTAAGCCGGTCTGGGGCGTCTACAAGGTAGATGCGGCAGTAGTAGCAGGTAAGCTTACTGACCATGCGGCTAATCTGATCGATGTTGTCGCTCTCTAAATCAATCACGATATCACTATAAGTGCTCTGGTAGATAGTGGTGGGCAGGTGATTCATGCCTTGAGCGATATAGTTTTCGCAAGCAAGCTTTTCGGGGGCTAGGGTGCTACGCATTTGGCTGAAATCACTGTCGTAGAAGTCGGTCACAAAAGCACGCATGAAGTTGGCCTGTAGGTTGTCTTCATTGATGTTTTTGTCGAGCCACGGACGCATCCAATCGTAGGTGATATGGAGCGATATGACTGGAGAGCTGTCTGCTTGGGTACGCTCGTCGATTTTTGCTTGTGTGTGTGTCTTGGTGGCTTGGAAGCATTCTTTTGGATGGACTTCCCACAGACCGTCATCAACGTGCACGCTGATAAGGATGCTGTAGAAATGATTGCCTACGAAAAGGCAGTTGTCCATGCGGATGTTTTCTAAGCTGGGAGCTTGGTAGGGGGTGAGCTTGGCCTCGCGGGGATCGCGATGACTGTGCGTGAAGATTTTGGCTGTTTTATCTGCAGATTTTCGACCGATATAGATGGTGGCATGAGGACCACTTTCTTTGCGAATGGGGCTTAGGTATGGGGTAAGTTGTTCTTGTGTGATCATAACGATTGAGTTTTTTTTGGTTAATGTTTTATTGATACTGCAAATATAGAGTTGTGTTACGCAACCTTACTTCGTATGTGGCACGGATGTTAATCGTCTGCCCATTCCAATCCTTTCTTTCTAGCGTTTTCAACTGCTTTCCATGTGCTCGCAAGTTCTTCTTTATTCATATCTAGGAGATAGTAGAGGATGCAGAACTGCTGGTAGTGACTTAAGGCTTGGAGCATGGTGCGCGTTTTACTCCAGAGGTAGGATAGGGGTTGTGCGTGGTAGTGAGTACGGATGGTGTTGTCTATATTCTGGATATAGTCTTCATCGGGCCATAGGGCATCGTGGATATGATTGTCAAGCTGAAGCTGTATGAGTAGTTCCATGCAGTGGATAAATTGTGGATCGGAACTTACTAGCTCGATGATGGTGTTGCGAAGGGTGGATTTTTCTAGTTGACTTGTGTACATATAGTTACGTTTTAGTTTAAGTGTACGTTTCTTGTCTTAGAGAGCTCTTTCTCAATGACACTGCAAATATAGTGGGGAGTTGCGCAGCTTTGGTTCGTAAGTGGAAGTGGGGTGTGGAAAAGTTGAGATTTAGGAGATAAAAATAGGTGAACC
Organism: Bacteroidaceae bacterium; assembly: GCA_963678855.1. GTDB lineage: Bacteria > Bacteroidota > Bacteroidia > Bacteroidales > Bacteroidaceae > F22. The sequence goes on from OY787448.1 coordinate 45,477, forward strand.
ACTGGAGCGTGGTTCACCTAAACATATAAGGACGTGGATTATTTTTGTTTCTCTAGCTTGCTTCTAATCTGCTGGATAAAGTCAAGATACCAAGTCAGGAAGCTGACTAAGGTTTGTATAACGCTAGGAATAAGGTAGGGCATAACACCTGTTTTGATACCTTTCCGAACTTGTGGAGGTATTTTGTCATTGCCGCTTTTCTTTTCACTATGCGATCCGTCTTGTGTGCATCGTACCATGTAGTGAAAAGAGAGTTGAATATAGTGGTGGATACCGAATTGCTGCCAATCTTTATTGCATAATTGATAGCTTACTTCATTGAGTGATAGCCCAGGGTCTACTATTTTATGTATGACCAAGCTTTCGGTAAGCGGCCCTTCTAGGAAGGCGCGTACGGTATTGAGATGTGCTGGGTCGCTGTGTCTTGAAGAATCCTCCAGAATCTCAATAAGCTCAACAATGTCTTTTTCGTTTTTCTTATCAATGATATTGTAATCTGGATGGAATAGTTTAAACACATCAGGATACTTATCCTTAATCTGTCGGTAAGGACTGTCCATATACTCGATGACTTTATGGATGTCGATAAGCAATCGAGCAGTGTCTTCTCGCTTTTGCTTGCTGTACCAAAGGGGAAGGTGTAAGTCTTCATGCCAAGGCATTGGAGGGATAAAGAGGTCAAGACTTTCTGCACCTTCAAACCCTGCACCAGCTGTGAACACGAGCCATGGCACGTCTTTGCCTGCGGCTTCGCGGCATTTGTTGATGGTGTTGCTAAGCATCATGCTGCTGGCTTCGCCGTAACGCGTTACGTAGTTGGCATCAAAGAGCATCAGGTCATAATGGATATCGTTTTGAGCTAGTAGGTCTAGTCCTCGTTGCAAAGTTGGGGCTTGAGTGATATCAATATTGTCATCGTAAGCATCGGCTTCGAATGCTTCGAATTTATTGTCGTCAAACCAAAGTACATTTTTCATATGTTATCTTTTTAGTATGGTTATTGTTTGATGGAGTTGTTCTCGAATATCAGGTTGTAACCAAATGGAAATTCAGCTTTAGGGTCATTGATAATCTCGATATCTGCACCGTATTTAGTCATAATATTCTTTATCTGCCATGCGCCGATGCCTGAGCCTTTGCCAGTAGTCACCCCATCTTGGAAGATGTTGTTCTCATTGACGCTTTTATCTAGTGGCTTCCCGTTGTTTGTAACACGGATGCAGATTCTGTCTTCTTCATCTTCTGTGAGCAGGATGCAGATTCTATAATCTTGTCTTTCCTTAGATGTAAAGCCATATTTGCGGGCGTTTTCAGCGATATTGAGCATGATTACATCAAGGGCACGAAGGGGGATCTCAATGCATGGGCCTAGTGGACTATCAGATTCATTGGAGTATTCTTCTATCAGTTCCCAAGAGAAGTCGGTTTCACCTTTATATCTGGTACAGTGTTCTTTGAAGTAGCTGACCAGTGGTACGGATATGGAACGACCGTAGTGACTCTCGTCGAGCATATTCTGAACCATATCGCCCAATTCATCAATATGCTTATTGAGTGTGGCGTGATAATCGCTTGTTGTGGTGCTTGTTTTTGCATCTACAATAGTATCTATAGATAGTTGCCCTTTGCGCGTCATGACAGTAAATAGGCGGTCTACTTTGGTGCGTATTTGCATGATTTCTTGCCCCATCGCATGTTTACGTTCGCGGAGCATGTTTAAATTGGCACCTTCTATGCGGTTGATCTCGCCACCTAGTTTGCTGATTTCTGCCTGTAAGCTTTCGGCTACTAGTCGGCGTTGCTTTTTTAGACTAGGCACAGGGATGCAAATATCTAGGAAGTCGCTGGCTTTGATCGAAGCGATCACGCCATCGCTGCTCAGGGCTTTGAACTGCTTGATGGCATCAGGGGTGTTGAGGGCGTAGACTAGATAATCTAGTTCTATGTCTTTGTCTTTTAAATGACAAGTGATATAGTTGCCGCGCAGATATACTGGCTGTTCTTTGGAAGCCTGTATATATGTAGGGCGTATCTTATTGTACATCTGTGCGCAGACAAGGGTTGGCTTCTTCAAGCGTCTCATTTTCTTTGAGTCGACACTGTTTTCAGCAAGCATATCGGGTGTGACTCTGTAGTTGTATGCAGAAGATGCAAGGTCTTTGCTGGTAAATATCGGCCCACGACTAATGTCTTCTTTGGGATGCGGAGCAGGGAATACTTCTAAGATATCGCGTAGACTTTTGGTGCGTTCTTCTTGTGCTATGCGTTGGCTATTGAGTCTTTTCTGCAAGTAGCGACGTCCATTGAGGTCATATTTGTTGTCTACAATATCTTGTGTAGCGACACGTATGGTATGGTACTGGTCTAGGGTGATACCTGTGCTAGTATATTGCTCTGGGGTGATATAAAAAGTTACGCTGTCGTGCACGGATTCTTTATCGATTTCCACCAAATAGCGAGGTTTCGCTGGGTTGACGTACCGGTACATGCTGCTTTCGGTCGGTATCTCGTAGATGGCTTTCAATTGCTTGTTGTCTAGCAACGAGGTGCTGAGAATCTTAGCCGAGCTGCATACAAAGAGTAGGGTGCCTGTTGGCGATAAAGACTCTAGACTGTTGGCAATAATCATTTCGTCGAGCGTGTCGTGTAGCTTGACGTATCTATCGAAGTTAATCGGTGGGTTGGTGACGATTAAATCGTACTTCTGCTTAGCGGCATTCCAGTTCTCGATTGAGTCGTTGATGATGTAGTGCTCCGAACTGATACCGTAGTATTCCAAACGAAGTACGCCGAGTGCCCAAGTGTATGGGTCTAACTCGTCACCGTGGTATTCGCACGCATCTATACCTGTAGCAAAGGATCCGAGACCAGCAAAGGGGTTGTAGACTTTGCATGGGGCTTCTACGTGGGTGATGCTACAAATCAGCTTGGTGAGCTGTGGACTTTGGAAGAACATCTTGGAACCTCGTGAGTAGTCGGTAAATTGGCTAATGCAGAGGTCGATAAGGTTGTCTTTATCTTGGTGTTGTACTAGTATATCTAGTACGGTGTGCATATGCAGGACGAAGTCCGTGTGCTTTGTCTCGACACGTAGTCTATGGAGCGCTTTGAATACGTTTTGCTCGCTCAGCAAAGGCATCTCGTCATGACTTTGCATCTGTTTGATAAGCGCGTCTGTATCGCATAGGGTCTCTGCTGTGATAGCCATGTTTTTGCGCAGACATAGGCAGGCAATGACCGCGATGGTGAGCTGGTCTGTGACATTAAAGTCACGGCTTATAGGAAGTTCAAAGGTTGTTTGTGACATCATTTGTGGACTATTTGTTGTTGTATCTTTGTTGTAAGTCATTGATATGACTCTGCATCTTTTCTACTATGCTATCTGGACTAATGAGCCGTATGTCAGCTCCATATGACAGCAGCTGGGTGTATAGCTCGTAGTTAGGAATAACCTTAATGGCGATATAGCTGCCGCCTTTCAATGTGGGATAAGCAGCTTGCAGGTCGGCCAGGGCATCTCCTTTTACGGGCTTTTGTGAAGGGTGCAGAGGTTTGGTCTCTATATACGGTGTGGTGTTGTCGCTTACCCAAAGGACGATGCGTTGGTATGGGGTGTCGGGTGTGTGACTGACGCCGATAATATCGTAGAAGTAGTCTTCGAAATCTCTGTCGACTGTTTCGTAGCTAATCTCTTGGGTTTGAGTGATCTGTTCGATACGGTCGATGGAGAGAATGCTGAGAGTATCGTAGCGCGGGTCTTTGGTCAACAGAAACCAGCGGTTGTTGTATTGTTTGAGGTATTGCGGTGAGACGTGGAAATGGATATCTATATCTCCGTGAAATGGACGATATACGATATGTAGGGGTGTCTTCGCAAGGATATGTTTGTAGAGGTCGGTGACTAGGTCGCGATTCTTGAGGTCTGGATTTTCTTGAAACCCTAGTATCTTGGGTGCTTGGGTGACGTCTTGGTTGTGCTGCAAGAGGGGACCAAGATTGTCAAGCCATTCTAGATCGGGGCGACCTTCGAAGCTGCCTAGTAGGCTGAGGGCTTCACTGATGGTTTTCTTTTCTAGTGGGGAGAGCTGTTGGCTGCGTAGACTGAAGTGTGGGTCTGTGTAGCGATATACGCGTTTGCGACTTTGGTATGACTGTTCTATGGGAGCTTGACAGGTTTCGCTCATCATATACTTAATATCGTCTTGAAAAGTACGTTTAGATACTTGGCTGATGCCTCTTGCTTGAAGGGTGTCGTTGAGGAGGTCAAGAAGGTCGTCTTGTGTGTACCATTTGCCTTCCCAGCGTCGGAAAATCTCGTCAAGTATGTAGAGCCTATCTATTTGATTTTTGGTTACTGCCATATGAATTGTTGTTTTTTCTTTTGGTTGCGTAAATGTACAATTATTTCTGACGGGAGCAAAATATAAGGTGAGGTTATTTATGGGATAGGATATCACCTAAAAGCAGCGTGTTATTAGGCTGCTCGTTGTAGTAGGTGCCTTCGAGTAGCGATTGTATGGTAGTGCGGATGCGGTATAGCTCATCTCTTACGGCATCATCTTTGAGGTGTTTATTGAGAAAAGTGAGATATTCTTGCTCTTGCTGTCTTAAGTATTGGATGACATCTCTGTAGTATCTTTTGGCTTCATATGTGTTGCCTAGACGTGCATAAAGTTCGGCTAAGTCGAAGAGGGTGATGATAATTAGGTCTAGTGGAGCATCTGCTGCTTTGAGGTCGTATAGCTGTTCTTTATAGTGCATCAGGGTGGCTAGGCGCTCTTTCTTCTCTTGTGGACTTAGTGGCCGCGCTGCGGCTGCTTGGATAAGAGGGTGGAAGTTATTGCTCATTGTTTAATATTTTGTATGGGCAAAGATAAGGGGAAGTTGAGCAGTTTAGGTTCGTAAGTCAGATGAGGAGTTTACTAACTGCACAGTTTGTTTTCAATATATTGCACAACCGTGCAAATATCATTAAATCTTTTTTCAAAACTTGTACACCTTGTGAGTTTTGGGTACTTTTGAGGAACATCACAGCATGGAGTATATAGATGCTGATAAAGTAGTAGCGACTACCCACGTTGTGCGTCATGTGGAAAACAAGTGCTTTATATCTCTCTATTGTGATTTTCGCGACTTATAATAACAAATTAGATTTCAAAATGAAGACTTATCAATCGCAAACTATTGCGGCCATAAATGAAATGTCTCAATTGTACAATGAAAAATGTCAAGAGGCAGAACGTGTGTTGAAAACAGAAAATAACGAGGACTTACTCTCTGCTAAAGTCAGTGAAATGAATGTACTGGTACACCGCTTTGAGGCTTTAGAAAAATATAGAGATGCCCTAAACTGTTTGACAGTTTTGGGGGATGTGTTTTCAATCGTTCCAAAGTTAAAGGCGGACGAAAAGTATCGTGGGCTGATATGTACGGTGCCATTGTTGAAAACTCATATGTACTATAAACTGGATGATTTGGAGGGGGCTATTGCATGCTTCAAGGAGTATCTTTCGCTTATGAAGAATGCGGACAAAGATTATCTTGCGGTCCTATATCTTGAGTGTGCTAGATTATATCAAATTACCGAAAATAGGCCAAAAGCAAAATACCATCTTGAGTTGGCAAGGAAGCATGCAAGCAAAGATACTATTAGATGTTTTGATGATACTGCCTTGGATTTACCTAGTGAGGTCATTGCATTTGGTGGTCATTTGGGCGATCTGTTTATGAGGGGAGGGAATTATCTAGCTGCTAATTTGTATAGTCTGATACGTATGGAAATCTACTCAGATTTGTTCAAGAACGTGCAGTATGATAGTAGAATCCATTATCAATTAGCACGTGTGTATAAAGATGTGTGTGAGACGCAAATTGGTTTACGTGATTTGAAAAAAGCTGAAGATGTAGCACATTCAGGGATTGAAACATCGCAGTTACTTACTAGATCGTGTCCAGATTCCCAACTTGTTAGGGAATGTCTGAGTGATGCGTATCTGTGTCTGTGTCAAGTGTATCTGGTTGGAAATAAACCGAAATTACTTATTGAACCTGGAGAAAAGGCGTACAAGCTGATACAAGAAGGAAGAGGGGCAGAGGATATGAGTAGTGATGATATTCATACGTTGTGTACGTTGGCTATTACATTGGGAGATACTTTTGACCAACTGGGTGATGGTGCACAAGCGATTGATTATTATTTGGGTGCGGTGAAATGGAGAAAGTCATTGGTTAAAAATAGAGGGTTACTCTCGGAGCTTGCCACGGATATAGATTCAAGAATTCTTAGAGCATCAAAAAAGTATAGTCTATGATTGTGGAAGGGATGAATCACGAAGAGACTATTCGTGAACTGGAAAAAGATTATCAGGAGGTGTTGAATTGGGCTGAGCATCCTAAAATTAATCTGCGACGCCTAGCCTTGAAGCATAAGGGTGAGTTTCCTCATTGTTTTCCTAGGGTATATACTAGTAAACATGGGATTGAGTGGACAGTGTTGCATGTCCTATTTGGCAAGCATCTGTATGGCAATATCATTTATGCTGTGGTACGCAACAGGGTTGGATTGACGGTGTATCATCCGTCTCTCTTTAGGGATCCTATCGTCTGGGCTTACTATACTTCGCATTTTTTTGATAGGTATGAGGAGCGATTTCGTACGGTTTATTATGAGGATGACATGAGTAGGCGGGAGCTTATTCAAGAGTATTTTCTGTATAATAGTTTGGGCGTGTTTATTGATGGGAAGGTCGAAGAAGGTTCGCCTTTCCATAAACCTAGTGGCCGCTTTAAACAACGTGAAAATAGCGACAGACCGATGATGTATGTCAATGGGGATGGGGTAGTGCTGGGTCAATGTATCAGTGATGTGTTTTATGTGATGGCGACTTATATTTCGTTTGATATGTTGATGAAAGATCAAGAGTATCTTGTGCTATTATTTAAAAGAATAGTGGAGATTGGTGAAGCTATGCGTATGGATAGTAGGGGGCACCAGAATGTTGAATTGGCGAACCAGCTAGCGAAAGATGCCAATTTGGAATTGGCGTTGTATGAACTTACTGAAAGGTTTGAAACGATGAAAGCATTGGAGGCGGATTAGAGATTCACAAGTCAAAAAATAGTCTGCATATTTTGTAAAGTTGTACGGCTTTCCAAAATCTATCACTCAGTCAATATTGGTGATCTTGGGACGTTTAGCACTGTTGTGGAGTGTAAAAGACAACAAAATGACTCCAGATCAGCACTTCCGTGCAGCTGTAATGGATGAATGTTTTAGAGATACCATGCGTGGATAGAACGAGAAAAGCTACGGTGGAGGTGCCTATGGAAGTTGATTTGTTTCAAGGGGTGTATCTGAGACTGTAATAGTCTCAGATATCTTTAAGTGGTTTCTGAAGATGTTAAAGCTCATAACATTATCCTTGAAATGTTTGTTGTAGTAAACATTATTGCTTATTTTTGTGCAGTACAATAAACATTTGCAGTATGAGTAGAAAGACATTTGGAAAGGTTATGCCAAGACCATTAAAGCAGAATCTTGAGTTGATGGGCGAGCAGATTATGTTGGCACGCAAGCGTCGACGTCTTACGATGCAAGATGTTGCTGATAGAGCTACTGTTACTCGCTTGACGATATCTAAAGTTGAGCGTGGTGATCCTTCTGTGGCTTTTGGGATTTATGCTCGTGTGCTGTATGCACTCAATTTGGAAAATGATTTGAAGCTGATTGCTAGTGATGATGCTCTCGGGCGTGATCTTCAAGATGCTGAGTTAAAGAAATAGTGCTATATGAGTAAGATATATGTATATGCCGATTTTGATTTTCTCGATCAGATAGAGAAAATCGGTGTGCTCTCATACGAACGTGTGAGGGATAGGGATCGTTTTGCTTTTGAATACTCACAAGAGTGGTTAAACCGACATGCTGATATCGCCCTTAGTGGTGATGTGATGACTGTTAGAGGTATGCAGCATCCGCGTCAGGGCAATTCTGTATTCGGATTTGTGAAAGACTCTTTCCCTGATAGGTGGGGACGACTACTTCTTGACAGGAGGGAACGACTTGCAGCCAATGAAGAGCAAAGGCCTGTAAGAACGCCCAGCAATTACGATTATCTTGTGGGTATTGAAGATTTGACGAGAATGGGGGGGATTCGTTATAGCGCTGAAGAAAATGGTGCGTTCATCAATGATGATTCAAAATTTAGCGTACCTCCATTGGAGAGCCTTCGTGCTTTATGTGACGCTTGTCAAGAAATCGAATCTGCTGAGGAACGTAATGAGCTACCAGAGCAGCGATGGCTTGACCAAATTGTAGATCCAGGTTCTTCGCTTGGTGGTGCTCGCCCTAAAGCGAATGTTGTTGGTGAAGACGGAAGGCTTTATGTAGCTAAGTTTCCTTCGAAGAAGGATATTGATAATACGGAACTAATAGAGCATTTCTCACATCTATTAGCGTGCAAAGCGGGGATTAATGTAGCAAGTACGAGCGTTATTCCAATATCTAAGGATAAACACTTGCTTTTATCTGAGCGTTTTGACCGTACTGCCGATGGTACACGCAAGCATTTTGCATCTGCTATGTCGCTTTTAGGCCTTGAGGATGGAGATGGTGCCAGTACGGGACATGGTTATCTTGATATTGCAGATTTCATAGTGGGGAATTGTACAAATGTGCAGCAGAACCTAAGTGAACTGTATAGACGTGTGGCTTTCAATATTTTGTTCGGCAACACCGACGACCATTTCCGCAATCATGGTTTTATCCTCACGCAGAAAGGTTGGACGCTTTCTCCCGCATACGATATTAATCCATCTACAAAGCAATATCAATGCTTGCTGATTAATGAGGATACTGAGGTGTCGGATATCAATGCTTTGCGCGATTCATGTGAAAGCTACATGCTCGATCCTAAGGAAGCATCTCGTATAATTAATGAAGTAACCTATACGATTCGTGATTGGCAACAGGTGGCTACTGAAAGGCAAATACCACTTAAGGTGTTGGATAAATATGCTGAGAGATGGAATGGGTAGAATCTCCCTCCAAGCTATTAGTAGCAACTCAGTCTACACAATATAACCCGCAGAGCCTCATACTGTATGAACAGGTACTTATGAGCCGTTTTGATTATTTACCCTGCTACAAACTCTTAATAAACTGATGGAAGTCGTTTGCATTGCCCTCCTTATCTGTAATCTTCTTGTAGACACGAGACTTCATGGTGGAAATCGTAGACCTTGCTTTGTGAGTAATGGCGATAATTCCTTTGTTTGGTATCCCAAGCTTTGTTAGGCAACATAACTGTAGTTCGGCATCGTTTACATTGCGCCCAGTCTCTTTGAGTGTATAGAGCAGGTTGTCGTATGTTTGCTCAAAGTTTTTATATAGCAACTGCCAATCGTCACTGGTGAATGAGTCTACATCTTCGCCCTTACAGATGGCTAGAAGCTTCAGATAGATGGGCGTGTTGAATAGTTGTTCTTCGAGTTCACTGCGGTTGAATCGGTCTTTCTCTGCTTTCTTGATTTTTGCAGCAAGCAGTTGTAATTGTGCAGTTTCCAAGCTAGATGCGGATACACTTGATTTTTCTTCTTCTATTGTCTTCTGTAGATTACTCATTTCTGTCTTCATCTGAGCTATTTGCTGTAAACTGCGGTCGTACAGTTTCTTCTGTCTTAGTTCTTTGCGCTTAGACTCTTCTATCTGTGTCTGTATATGATGGCGATACCATATATAGATAACGCCTACTCCAAGTATAACAATGAGAATAAGTGTGCCGATTCCGTATATAGCTGCTGTATTTTCAGCTTTTAGCAGACAGTTTTGGCTGCGCAATAATTTATTTTGATATTTAGATTCTATCTTGTATAGTTTGGTAGTGCGCTCTTCGCGGTTGATGGAGTCTTTCCAGTAGGTGTAGTGATATAAGTGGTGGTAGGCGTTTTTGATATCGTTTCTTTTTTCGTAGGCTTTGAATAGGAGGTAATGGGCTTTCTCTAGCGCTCTAGGACTTCCCAATGTTATCATTGAATCGCAATATGCACGCTGCATATTAAAATTGTCGACTTCCCTATAGTATTTAGCCAGTACAGAGTATTTGTTTATAACCTGAACATTATTCTTACATGTGATTTTATTCAATATTATTTTAGCTAGTTCTATTTGACCCTTTTGTATATATACGCTAGCTATAGTAGGGATGATTCCATTTACTCGGAGGCTGTCCTTGTTGTGACAAGCCATCTTTAAGCCTTTCATTAAATATGCATATGACCTATCAGAATTTGTATCTAATCTTAGTGCTGTTGTTCCTAGATCTTTATAGCTAAGTGTTAGCATGGTGGTGTCATTAGTACTTAAATAAATAGTATGAGCATGTGTGAATGCAATGTTAGCTAAAGAGTCGAAATGACTACAATAATATATAGTACCTTGCATACTATATAAATGTGCCAGTTGTTTAGGATATTTATTGGCATCTGGAGTTTCAATAGCAGCTTGGATAGTTTCATGTACTTTGTCAAAATCTTTAGAATTTTGGTATGCATATGATAATAACAAGTAGCTTTCTAGCAATCTTTGTACGTCTTGTTTGTCTTTGAAGTACTTGACATATCCTTGAATAGTACTGTCTGTAGGAAGAGATAGAAAGTTTCTCCCTCTGGATAAATTATAACGCAATTCATACGCATATCGTTCATCTTTGGACATCTCATCTACATGGCTCATGTATGTTTCCAGTGAGTCAAGTGCGTCTTTGGGACGATAATCTAAATCGATTGTATCAAAACTATATGTATAAATGTTTGATTTATCTTCTGTACAGGCGTAAAATTGAAATATTAGTGTGATCAATACAAAAGCCTTGGATATGAGGGGTTTTCTTATAGATTTCATAATTGTTTTGCAGATTTGCGTACGAAAGTACATAAATTAAATGTATTTTGCGAACAAAATGCGAACAAAAAAGCATTGTTATACGAATAATTAGACTTTACTTTGTATTTGCATTGCATAGTTTGGTAATTCGTGTTAACGGTATAACAGTGCAACTATGTAAAGCATTAACTTTTGATGATGACCGTATGAGACACTTAACATTACTTTTTTTAGTCTTGTCTATTTCACTATGCGCAGTTGCTTCCAATCGAAAGATTGAGGGACGTGTACTTTTTGCTAATGACTCCACTGCTGTAGTTGGAGCCAATGTGATGACTTACCTTGGTGATACAATGAGTACAGGAAGTCAAACCAATCAGCAAGGGCAATTCTTATTAGTACTATCCAATAAAGATGATGTGCTAGTGAAAATCTCTTTTGTGGGATATAAGCCAGCTGTATTCAACATACAACATGGTAAAGTAGGAGTCAACTTTGGGGATATTTATCTCTCAGAAGATGCCAAAGAACTCGAAGGAGTTGAAGTCACTGCACAAAACTACAGTGTAGATAGAACGCTTGTGTTCCCCCAAAAGCAGCAGATTAAAATTTCCAGAGACCTCTTTGGGTTGCTAGAAACGATGAATCTACGAGGGCTAAATGTTGATATGACGGAGGAGAAAGTAGATATCCATGGCAAGAGTGTACAGTGGCAAATCAATGGACAACCAAAAACTCAACAAGAAGTACAGCATATCGACCCTAAGGCTATCGCTCGTGTAGAATATACCGATACACCTTCTATCCGTTATCAAGATAAGGGGGTAGGTGGTGTGATTAATATCATCTTAAAAGTGCAGACTGCAGGTGGTACTGCTTGGGCCAATGGAAGTTCTGCCTTAGCTACTGGCTTTATCAATGGTAGTGCGGGAGCTGTCTATAACTGGGAGAAATCAAGCATGACTGTCAATTATTCTGCTAATATTCGAGATTACGATAAGTGGAAAAGAAACTCTCATGCGGTGTATAATAAGAATACTAGTTCGCTAGAACGAGATGCTCTCGGAAAGAATGGACCCTTTGGCTACGACTCACATAGTATCAGCTTGAATTATTCACATATGTTCGATGCACAGACACACTTTAGTGCTACGTGGATGAACAATATTGGGAAGCAGTTCCAAACAAGAAAAGAACTAATTAGCGACAGCCGTACAACGTCAACTATAGATAGAAGCAGTGAGGCTACTTATGATGGCTATGTGCCTTCACTGGATCTTTATTTAGACCATACTTTCAAGAATGGAGATAATTTATCTGTCAATATTGTTGGGACGCTGAAACAAGGAGAAAGTAGACGCGACTTGGTTGATATTGAGAATGATGTAATCTCTGAAGTCACAAACCCTATTGATAACGACCGATATTCATTGATTAGTGAACTATTCTATACCCATCCGCTGAATAAGAGCTGGACGCTTAGTTTGGGGTATCAAAACACATGGAGCAATACGCATAATGAGTATCTAGCACCATTAGATTTTTCGACCCAAATGACGCAGAACAATAACTACATGCATGCGTCTCTTTCGGGTAATAAAGGAAAATGGGGATATCGTTTTGGTGTCGGTATGAAGGCTTATTTTGTGGATACTGATGACGAAGATCAGCATTATTGGAAGCCTAAGGTAAGTACATCATGGATGTATTATCCTATACCCAAAATGAATTTTCAGTTCTCTAGCTCTTATACCGCAGAAATGCCAGGCTTATCGGAGTACATCAATGTGAATCAACAAGTGGATGACTTGATGTCTATGGTCGGTAACCCCAACATTGGCGAAACAGAATATTGGAATAACAAACTAAGTATACATGTCCAAAAGAAGTGGTTTACTACTGACTTGAGTACTTATTATAACCGTACATTCAATCCTAGATATTATGATTATACGTACTTAGCAACTGAAGACCATTTTCTATCGTCACGAGAAAACTCTGACTATATGCATACGGTAGGGGCAAGTTGGAGTTCTAGAATGATGGGATTATGGAAGTTCCTGAATATTTACACAACTGTACGTTATAATAGTTATTTATCTAAGGGCGATGATTTTAGCCATCATTTAGATGACTTGTATTGGTCATTGGCTCTTCAAATGTACTACAAAAACTGGACGGTGGCTGTTTCTCATAAAGACTCAAGTAAAAGCTTGGGTGTAGAACAGGAGTTTAAATATGGCGCAAACTCAGCTATTAGCCTACAATGGAAAAGAAAGAATGTGAGCCTTTGGACAGCTGTCACCTATTTATGTAACGATAAGGGGTGGGAGTACTCATCTAAGAGTTATAATACTGCGTATACCTACAATGAGGATATTAGTATCAAAGATAACAGCAATATGGTTACTATTGGTTTTAGATGGAACGTAAGCTTTGGTAAGCAAAAGAGGAATCATAGAAAGAAGCTTCGTAATGCTGATTATGAACAAGGACTTATAAGAGTACAAAAATAGAATAGATATAAATCTAGAAGCATAATTAATCGAATCGACCATTATGCTCATTTTTAATATAAATCACTATGCAGACAATCAAATCGATCAATGTGAAGATCGCTAAAAAATCATTACTCTGCTTTGCGACGTTTTGCTGTGGCTTCATCCTACCAGGGATGACCTCTAAGGCCTTCGCTCAAGCTCCCAAACAACAAGCCCCAAAAGAAGTAGCTCATATCACTGGTGTCGTAGAGACCACCGATGGCACGACGCTTCCAAGCGCTACGGTCTTTGTGGCCAAAAGTCAAGAACTCAAGAACTTTGTCGCTCAAACGGTCACGGACTCAAACGGTGCCTTCTCTTTGGACAATCCCGTGGGGGACTATCAACTGGGGGTGAGTTATATCGGTTTCGAAACCAAGTATATCCCTGTATCTCTCAAAGCGGATGCCGACAAGAATGTGGGGAAAATTGTGCTGAAAACATCGACCAACGAACTCCAGACTGTGGTGATTCAAGGCCGTGCGGTGAGTGTGCATACGAAGCCAGATGGGTTCCTGGTGGATGTCACGACGTTGCGCAAAAGCTGCAATGACGCACTAGATATCTTGAACATGATTCCTAAAGTACATGTCGAGAGTGATACGATCTCTGTGATGGGGAAGAAAAAGGTGATAGTGCAGATTGGTCAGGTGCTCCAACGTATGGAGTCTAGTGAGCTGGGCAGAGTGCTGAAAAGCTATGAAGCGGGTCTGGTGAAATCTGTGGAGGTGGTGATGCAACCATCATTGCGCTATGACCGCGATGGCAATACGGCCATGATTATTCTACATATGTCGTCGGTCTTTGAAGAGTATATGGGCGGAACGGTTGGCACGGAAGTAATGGATCGCGAGGGCCATGGCATACGTGGTGCTGGCTATGGGTCATTGAGGTACAACAAGAAGAAGCTTTTCTGGTCGGTGTCGCCTGGTGTCAGTTTCAACCGATTGACGCATAATGAGGTTGCGACATATACCTTTAGTAACAGAAAGTATCGTGTACATGCGCCTACAGAGGGGGATTCCAAATCTGTTCGGGCGCGATTTACGATGCAGTATGCATATAAAAAAGACAGTCATGTGGGTGTCTATATGAATGTGAATAGTACGCGTGATGAGTACGATTTTACTACTTATGAGACGACGGTGCCTGTATCGACGACTTCGCCAGATGCTGTCAATGCCAATCAATTAGAGTCGGATGAACCGAAAATCAGTACGACGGCGTATTGGCAAAATACGTATGGCAAACGGGGCAATAAGATCTGGGCGGAGATGTCGTATTATAATTTCTTGCGTGATCAGGACACGGACTATTCGGGGAGGTTAATGTCGGACAATACGGAGTTTTTCAAGTATGATGATGCAACCGAACTGAAGGTGTATGGCCTTAGTTTTACCAATGATTATTCGATCTATTTAAATGATGCGAAGTCGTATGTGCTTGATCTTGGTATCAAGGGCACGCGCACGGTGACGAATCATAACAAGAGGCATGATCAGTGGCAGAAGGACAATGCGACGGAGACGTTTGACCAACGCAATAAGATTAAGTTTGAGGAGTGGTGGTTTACGCCATATGCGAGTGCTACGTTCCGTTTTTCTCCAAAATGGTGGCTGCGTGCTGGCTTGCGTGTGTCGACGACTTCGTCTGAACTGACACAAAAAGATACGGGGGAATCGGACTCGAAAGATAAGACGGTGTTTCTACCGAATGTGCATGCGAGGTATACGCCAGGTAAGAATCATCAGTGGGCGTTCTCGCTCAATTCGTATGCCACACAACCTACGTATAATGCATTGAATCCGTTTGAGTGGCGTGTCAACCAGCATCAGGTGTTTCGTGGCAATCCGATGCTGATTCCGGCGACGACGTATATCTATGATTTGGGCTATACATACAAGGGTGTCTTGTCGTTCTCGACCACTGCGGAGCAGGAGCGCAACATCATCTCGTCGGTGATGACTATAGATGATGATATGATTTATTCGCAGACTAAGAATGCGGAAAATAGTTTCTTTATCGGTGCGAAGGGTAGTTACTACTATAACAAACTGAAGTTTATGACTGCGTCGGTGAGTGGTACGTATGGCCGCAGACACTATTCGTCTATTGATAAGAGTCTGGCTGATAAAAGGGATGCTAGCGACTGGAGTGCACGTGGAAGTATGAATTTTTTCTTCAATAAAAAACGTACATTCAGAGGGATTCTTAGTGGGTACTATGTTGGCCGTAAGAAGACGTCTTTGGCGACTCTTGAACCTCAATATGGCATGACGACTGGCTTGAGTTACAGCATGATGAATAGACGTCTGAATCTTTATTTGTACGGGATGAATCTCTTTGCCAGCCGCTACAAAGGGGAGACTGTACGTGATTCGTATCGCATGAAGTTCGATAATAAGTATTCGTATCCGACGCTATATTTTGCTGTGAGATACAATTTCTCTAAGGTGAAAGATCATAGCAGCCGCAACCGTAAGGGGGCTAGGGATGTGGAGAGACGATTCTAAATGATAGGTCTGGGCAAGTGTTTTGCCTTATAGATGTTTGATAAGTAAATAAGCTGGTTATTTCGGGTGAAATAACCAGCTGCTTGTTTTTGAGGTGATTGGAGGATGGCTTTATTCCTTAGTGCCATGTATTGTCTATTCTTTCGATAAAGATGGGTTTTTGAGCTAGCCCTTTCATCGGTTTACCGTTGAGATCATACATTTCTCCGTACTTATCACCAAGTTTCGTCTTTCTATAGTGCACGGTATTGGTTTTGAATTCCCATTGCTCTTTGAGCAAGGGAATACGCTTCATTCTTGTAAACTTTTTCTTTTGGAGTTGTATGGGATGTGGTGGAGTCTTTTGAATGCCAATACATTGATAATGGAAGTAGTCATTGGAGTCTTGTGCTTCGAGTATCAGTCCTGGTAGTCCCCATAGTTTCCACGGCCCTTCTTGAACGGGTATCTCTGGAGTGTACCAAACGGTCCAGTGCCTGCCCAGGAAGGTGGTTTCTGCCTGTTGACAGGTGTAGTCGAGTATCTTTTTCTGAGTGTTCTGTAGTACCCATTGAGGGCGTTGCATCTGCTCTTTATATTTGACTGGAGTATTGGCTAATTCGTCAGTAACCGTCCATGTGCCCGTGTCAGGATAGTGTTTGTAAACGCTTAGAAAATCATAGCCTTTGGGCATTTTGCTGGTGGCATCTACGATGTCGTAAAAGCTTAGGCTTTTAGCGATCAATTTGCGTTTGGCTTCTTCGTAGTTTCGGTGCCAAGTGCTGTAAAATGCAGACTGCTTGTTTTGAATGTCTAGCACCCATTCATCTTCTTTGGTGTTTCTACCATGATCTATATTTCTAACTACGTGCTGATGGTAAGTACATAGCAGAGATATGTTTTGTCCTTTAACCAGTAAGGGGGTAAATAGGGCTAGGGCTACAGGTAAGTATTTGTTCATATCGATTCCTTTATTTGTTTGTGTCACAAATGTAACTAAATATTCTAGTTATACCTCGTCTTGGACTTGACAAATCTTTGATAACTGTTTTTTTTAACTAGAAAATCTAGTTATACATTCTTTTCGCTAAATGTTTTACCACACAAAAAGGGCATGTCCCATACAGGACACACCCTTTCATAGTTCACATGAAATATTACGGTTTTTGCAGTCGTAATCTACTTCTTGCCTTCGTAGTGCGCATAAATGGTCATCGGCATTTTACCGAACTTCAGCGTATACACTACTTTAGCGACTCCCTTCTTATCAATTGTTCCCTTAAGAGAACCTGTGATAGGGAAAGCACCGGTATTATTATTAATTTTACCTGATAACTCGATGTCGTTGGCTACTTTCTTACCAGTAGCTATGCACTTAAGTGCAGGAATATCAAAGCTAGATACACTGAAAGGATCAGAATAGATAGTATATTTTGTCTCTAGCTTAACTTCTTTGACACGTAAATGTTGTCTACAATAAGTGCCAGAAAGTGATTTGTCTAAATACACTTTCATGGTACCACTGTATTGACTCATTGAATGTTGAGCCTTAGATGGTATTGTAAATGCTAGGCAGCCAACTAGGATAAATACTAATCGCAATACATTTATAAATCGTTTTGTCTTCTGTATCATCATATAATTTGCTGTTTAAAGATAGCCTTGAGGCAAACAGCCACCAACGCAACTGTTACAAATATAAGAATAATTACCAATAAAACAGTCAAATTCTGTACATTTAGATAGAAAGTCTTATCTTTGCGTTCAAATCAAGTATGTTTCTTATATGATTAAGTTTGCAATCAAGTATTATTTGTTTTTCTTCATACTATGTGTGGTGATGAAACCACTCTTCATGTTATTCAATCAAGAGATATTTTCTAGCATGTGGCCATCTCTAGGGGATATTATCTATCATGGGATGACATTGGATAGAGCTATCGCGGCATATCTGGTGCTTTTGCCTTTTCTATTCCGTATCGTTCAGATATGGTCCAACCGTATTTTTATTCGCTCTGCGCAGCATACGTATCTTATATGTATAGCTCTGTTGCTAAGTATTATCTTTGGTGCTGATATGGTGTTGTATCCATATTGGGGCTTTCGCCTTGACTCTACGCCTTTCTTTTATTTCTTAAGTAGTCCAGCGGATGCTTTGGCCAGTATCTCCTGGATGGAGAGTGTGATGATCTTGTTGGCGACTATCGGAGTAGCGGGTATTATATATGGTGTAGGGAGATATTTCTTATTATTGCATCAGGATGATATGAAGCCTTCGGATAGTTCGATGGCGTTCAAATGGAAGCAAACGGGTATTGGTGTTTTGCTTTTGGCGCTGATGTTTATCCCCATTCGTGGGGGCTTTTCTGTAGCGACTCTCAATAGTGGTACGGTATACTTTAGTACGAATATGAAGCTTAACCATGCGGCTATCAATCCGTGTTTTAGTTTCTTGGAGTCTACGCTGCATGCCGAGGATTTTAGTGAGAAGTATCGATTGCTTCCAGAAGATGAAATGGAAAATCTTTATGCGGCTGTTGCACCTAAGCATCAAGCTGCGGATGGAGAGTTGTTCTCTAAAAAGCGTCCTAATGTGGTGCTATTTATCCTAGAAAGCTTTATGGCGAGAGCGATGAAGACGACGGGTGATTGGGATAATATCCTAGTGAATCTGGACTCTTTGGCGCAAGAGGGGGTGTGCTTTACAAACTTCTATGCCAATAGTTTCCGTACCGACCGTGGCATTGTGAGTATCTTGAGTGGCTACCCTTCGCAGCCTACTACGAGTGTGATGAAACTTCCTGAGAAGTCGCAGCATCTGGCTGGATTCCCTCGTGTGATGGCGGATAATGGCTATGACCTGCGCTATTTCTATGGTGGGGATGCCAACTTTACAAATATGCGTAGTTATCTGCGTGGCCAAGGTTTTCAGAATCTGATTAGCATTGAAGATTTTCCTATCAGTGCGCGCTTGTCTAAGTGGGGGGCGTTTGACCACGATGTGTTTGATAAGGCGCAGGAGGCGATTTTGGCAACTGAACAATCAGACCATAAAGATCCATTCTTGTATGTCGTGCAATCGAGTTCGAGTCATGAGCCTTTTGAAGTGCCTTTCCATCGCTCAGGGTTGACGAAAGAGATGAATTCGATGGCGTATACGGATAGCTGCATAGGTGTGTTTATGCGCAAGATGAAGAGCAAGAAGCGCATCTGGGACAATACGGTCTTTCTTTTTGTAGCAGATCATACGATGAAGTATCCACGTGATATCGACAATCTCTCTGATTTGCGTTATCATATTCCTTTCGTGATGGCTGGTGGAGCTTTAAAAGGTTCTCGTATGATCGATACGTATGCATCGCAGATGGATATTGCGGCAACACTGTTGACGCAGTTGCAGTTGCCAACGAAAGACTTGCCGTTTAGTCATAATATATTATCGCCTTTGCAGGCGCACTTTGCGTATTTTACTTTCCCTGATGCAGTTGGGGTGATTACAGCAGAGGGCTCGGCAGTCTTTGATTGTGCAAGCAATCAAGTATTACGTGATAATACGGACCCAGAGAATCAATGGCTGGATAAGGCAAAAGCGCAGTTGCAGCAGACCTACAATGATTTGCATAATTTGTAAGATGACAATTGTCCATCTCCGCAAATTTTAGTAAGTTTGTGGTCGTGAAAAAGAAGTCATTTGATATCCAAGATATAGATACGAGCAGCAAGCCGTTTCAGGAGGCACTCAACCTAGTGCAGTATACGCAGCACTCTGTCTTCCTTACGGGTAAGGCGGGTACGGGTAAATCCACTTTCCTTAAATATGTAACTGCGACTACAAAGAAGAAGTATGTTGTGCTGGCTCCCACAGGTATTGCAGCGGTCAATGCAGGTGGGGTGACTTTGCATAGTTTCTTTCGTCTGCCGTTTTATCCTATGCTTCCAGATGATCCGAATCTGAGTACGCAGGGCGGACGTATCTATAAGTATTTCAAGTTCAACGATGATATGCGGCAAATCTTGCAGGATATTGACTTGATTATTATCGACGAGATTTCCATGGTACGTGCCGATATGATTGATACTATCGACCGTATCTTGCGGGTGTTCTCTCGCAATAAACGCCAGCCATTTGGTGGCAAGCAGTTGTTGCTGGTGGGCGATGTATATCAGCTGGAACCTGTCTTGAATCGTGAGGATAGAGAGCATATCAGCACGTTCTATCCCAATCCTTATTTCTTTTCAGCTAAGGTCTTTCAAGAGATGCAATTGGTATCGATTGAGTTGACGCAAGTCTTCCGTCAGAAGGACCCAGATTTTGTGGCTCTTCTAGATCGTGTGCGCAATAATTCGGCGCGTCAGCAGGATTATGTGGCGCTGAATCAGCGTCATATGGAGGAGATTCCTGAGCGTACAGATAATCATGACTTTGCGGTGACGCTGTGTTCTCGCAGAGATACGGTCGATGCGCTGAATACCGAAGAACTGGCCAAGCTACCTGGCGACCCTGTGACGCTTGTCGGTGCAATCGCTGGGGAGTATGACGAAAAGAATCTGCCTACCAATATGGAACTGCATGTGAAGGTGGGGGCACAAGTAATCTTTGTAAAGAACAATCCGCAGAAGCTCTGGGTCAACGGTACAGTGGGGATTATCTCGAGCATTGACGAGGAGCAGGGTATACTCTATATCATCACGGAGGATGGTAAGGAGCATACGGTGCATCAGGAGATGTGGAGCAATATGCGCTATACATATAATAAAATCAAGAAGGAGATTGAGGAGGAGGTACTGGGTACTTACACGCAGTTTCCTATCAAACTGGCGTGGGCTATTACCATTCATAAATGCCAAGGGCTGACGTTCCGCCGTGCGGTGATCGACCTTGGTGGTGGGGCATTCGCACCAGGAATGACCTATGTGGCGCTTAGCCGGTGTAGCCATTTCGATGGTTTGTATCTCAAGCAACCTGTGACGCAGCGTGATGTAATGGTGCGCAGTGAGGTCAATCATTTTGCATCGACTTTCAACAACGAGAAGCATGTACAGCAGGCGCTGGGAGATGCGCAAGCTGATCTGCATTATCGTGCGGCCAATAGAGCCTTTAAGAAGTCTGATTTTGATGGCACTTTACAGAATCTATTTAAGGCGATGCACTTGCGTTATGATATAGAGCGCCCTAGTGTGATTAGATTGCTCCGCAGAAAGCTGGGTGAAATCACGAAGTTGAAGAGACGTATTAAAGAACTAGAGGATCAGCAGGAGATTCGAGATAAAAAACTCAAGCGTTTAGCGTCTGAATTTGTGCAGATGGGGGATGATTGTATGGAGCATGATATGCCTGAGGCGGCGATGGCCAACTATAACAAAGCTATCACGGTTTACCCTAAATTCAAGCGTGCATGGTCCAAAATACGTAAGCTGGAGAAGAAAATGCGACCAAGTTCCCGTGGTTCTGAGGAATAAATAGTATATTTGTACATATTCATTAACCTTGTACACTATGAAACTAAAACTGTATCCCAACAACAACCAACGAGCTGACCTCGAGCGTGTTATAGATGTGCTCGAAAGGGGTGGTGTCATTGTATACCCGACAGATACTTTATATGCCATTGGGTGTCATGGCTTAAAAGAAAGAGCTATCGAGAAGGTGGCACAGTTGAAGGGGATGAATACCAAGAAGCATCTCTTGTCTGTGACTTGTCATAGTATACAGCAGGCTAGTCAGTTTGCTAAGATCGATAATCATACATTCAAACTGATGAAGAGCTATCTGCCTGGTCCTTATACCTTTATCTTGCCAGCTATGAATAAACTGCCTAAGATATTCAAGAATCGTAAGGAAGTGGGGATACGTATTCCTGAAAGTCCTATCACCGAAGTAGTGGAGATGCTACAAGCACCTATTCTAAGTAGTACGGTGCCGTATGATGAGGATGGAGATATCGAGTATCTTACTGATCCAGAACTGATCGCTGAAGCTTGGGAAGATCAAGTCGATTTGGTGATTGATGGAGGAATAGGGGGGCTACAAGGATCTACTGTTATAGATTGTACAGATGGCTACCCTGTGGTGGTACGCCAAGGTGTAGGAGAATGGTATGAATAAATTTCATAGATCGATTAAACCTTTGGTGCATATCGGTATCAAAGTAGCATAACAAAATCATTTATGGTAAAGTTGACAAAAACTGAAGAAGCCGACTTAATCGAGGCACTCATGCATCCACCTACGCAAAGGAAAGCTTATGAGCGATTGGTCCGTCTGTACAGTGAACCACTGTACTGGCAAGTCCGTCGTATGGTAGTGACTCATGAAGATGCCGATGATGTGGTGCAGAATACGTTTATCAAGGCGTGGCAGCATCTGGATCAGTTTAGAGCGGAGTCGCGCATCTCGACGTGGTTGTATCGCATAGCGTACAATGAGAGTTTGGCGCATCTTCAAAAAGCAAAGAAACATATGGGCATGTCGGTAGACGATCCTGATGGTGTGGTAGCTAACCAGCTGGAAAGCGATGCGTACTTTGAGGGAGATGACATGCAGATGAAATTTCAAGAGGCTTTATCGTCTCTACCAGCGAAGCAGAAGCAGGTGTTCAATATGAAATACTTCGATGAGATGAAGTATGATCAGATTGCAGATATCCTGGGTACTAGCGTGGGGGGACTAAAAGCAAGTTATCATCATGCTGTACAGAAGATTAAGGCTGTGCTGCAAGGCGAATAAATAATATAGAAAAAATATACGGGTAGTATTTAAACCTTTTAAGCAATCCCGTATCTAAAGGATAAAAGACCAAAGTTATGAAAGCAGAAGATCAAATTCGTGAAATGGTCGGAACGAAATCTCCGTATAAAGTTCCAGAAGGTTACTTTGAGCAGTTGCCTGATCGTATTATGGATCAGTTGCCTGAGCGTGAAGCTATTGCCCCAAAGGTTACTATGTGGCAACAGGTGAAACCTTGGGTGTATATGGCTGCCATGTTTATGGGTGCCTTCTTCTTGGCACGCACGGGTCAGGGATATATGGCTGGTGAAGCAGCCAATCAACAACAACAAGAGTTGGCTATATTGATGGATCAAGTCGATGAAGTGGTGGATGATACGTATATGATGTCGTCTATGAACACAGCGTATATGGATGATTATGAAGTGTACACTTTAATGGCTAGCGAATAGTAACCGCTTTACACCAATAAAACAATAACAGCAATAAATATATAAACATATGAAGAAACATATACTAATCACATTAGTAACACTGCTGATGCTTTTTGTTACTATGCTTGCTCCAACTGCGTTTGCACAAGAGAGCCGTAGAAGGGGTGAGAATAAAGTCATGTCGCGTGAGCAATTTGAGAAGCGCAAGATGGATTATGTTGTGAAGCAGGCAGAGCTTACAAAAGAGGAGGCTAAACAGTTCCTTCCATTGCTTAAGCGCATGAATGAGAAGCGTCGTAAGTATCACGAGAAAATCCGTGATATGGTAGAAGGTGAGCGTGAAGGCAAACTCAAAACAGATGATGACTATCTGAAGATGATTCTTGAAATGAGTAAGTGTATGGAAGGTGAAAAGAGCGTTGAAGTTCAATATCTTGATAGCTTCTTACAAGTCATCCATGCAAAGAAATATTATAAGTATAAGCAGGCGGAATTCAGATTCTTAAATCATATGATGCGTGAGCGAGGTCGTCACCATCGTGGTGGTTCACGTGAGGATGATAAAGAACGCCACATGCATCATGACCCTAAGGATATGAAGGGGCCTCATGACCCATGTGATTTCTAAATATACGGTAGTCTGAAAACTACATATAAATAAATGCTCGCTTTTATATACGTGATTGCACTGCTTTCATATATATTAAAGCGAGCATTTATATACTTCATAATAAAGGGCTTGCATCAGTACGATGCAAGCCCTTTATTATATCTGTTTAGAAGTGGTTTCGCGACTACGACAATCCTTCAATCTCACCATTTACAATATCAATGCGAGTGGCTTGAGGCGTCTTTGGCAATCCTGGCATACGTAGGATTTCGCCTGCAATAGCCACAATCATTTCAGCGCCATTATTCAAGACGATATCTTTGATATTAAACTCAAAGTTGTCTACTGCACCATAGATAGATGGGTCTGCGCTAAACGAATACTGCGTCTTCGCAATACAAATAGGATAGTGGCTTAGTCCTAGCTTTTCGATGCGCTTCATCCAGCGACGAGCAGCACTGTTGTAAGTCACTACGCTAGCACCATAGATAGAGTGGGCTACCTTCTCAATCTTAAGCTGTAGGCTATCTTGGTCTGTATAGGTGTGAACTAGTGGTTTAGATGGCTTGTTCTCTATAGTATCTACTACCAGATTAGCTAGATCTACTGCACCTTCAGCGCCATCTGTATAGGCATTGTTGATAGCGAAACCTACCTTCAATTTTTCTTCACAGTGCTTACGACATGCTTCTAGTTCCTCAGCAGAATCTGTGGCGAACTTATTGAAACATACGACGACTTCTTGTCCGAAGTGACGTAGATTGCGCACGTGCTTATCTAGATTGGCAAAACCTTGCTTCAATCCAGCTAGGTTAGGCTCTTTGATTTCGTCTACTGGCACACCACCATGCATCTTTAGGCCTTGTGCAGTAGCTACAATCACAGTCATCGCTGGCTGTAGACCTGTCTTACGGCATTTGATATTGTAGAATTTTTCTGCACCTAGGTCGGCACCGAAACCAGCTTCTGTAATGGTGTATTCGCTGTGTGTCATCGCCATCTTAGTAGCTAGTACAGAGTTACATCCGTGTGCGATATTAGCGAAAGGACCACCGTGTACCATAGCGGCTGTACCATCTGTGGTTTGTACCAAGTTAGGGCGGATAGCATCTTTCAAAAGGACAGTCACTGCACCTGTGATACCTAGATCTTCGACAGTAAATGGTGTGTCATCGTGGTGGAAACCAAGGATAATTTTACCGATACGGCGACGCAAGTCTTCCATATCTGTAGCCAAACACAAGATAGCCATCAATTCGGATGCTGGTGTGATATCAAAACCACTTTCTTGTGTGATACCGTTTGTCTTTCGACCGATACCGACTACGATGCTACGCAAGCTACGGTCATTTACGTCAAGCACGCGTCTCCAAAGGATATCCTTCAAGCAGCAGCCTGAGCTTTGTGATTGATATAGGTAGTTGTCGAGCATGGCACTTATCATATTGTGTGCCGATGTGATAGCGTGGAAGTCACCTGTAAAGTGCAGGTTGATCTTCTCCATAGGCAATACTTGTGCGTAGCCACCACCTGCAGCGCCACCCTTCATACCGAAGCATGGACCTAGTGAAGGCTCACGCAAAGCGACAATCGCTTTTTTGCCAATCTTATTAAGACCAAGGGCCAAACCGATACTTACGGTCGTCTTGCCGATACCCGCTCTTGTAGCAGTAATGGCAGTCACCAAGATCAATTTGCTTTTGTGTACTTTTTCTTCATCAATAAGTTCTTCTGGGAGTTTGCCGATATAGCGGCCGTAATGCTCTACCGCATCTACTGGGATGCCTGCATCTCGGGCTACATCGTTGATACGTTTCAATTCTATGCTTCTAGCAATTTCAATGTCTGTTTTCATCAGGTTGAGGTTTGGGGTTGATATTATGAAACAAAGATACTACAAAATTTTTAAATCGGCAAGTGGGTGTTAACTAAGCCGAAATAGTTGTGTATCTGTACATGTTTTACTACATTTGTGGTGCTGTTACGGGACGGTGTATCGCTGGGTAGCAGTATTTGTATATAATGATACTCAAATGAAAAATCAACAATTAATCAACAATGTGTACAGGGGCTTAGTAGCGGTCATTACTGTGGGGTTACTAGCGAGTATGCAACCTAGTGTATCTCCTTTTTTTTCGTGGATTACTCCACCAGTTACTCTGTTTTTAGGTTTAGCGTTTGCGCTCATATTTGGGGAGGCCTATCCAAGTTTTAATAAGAAGTGCAGCAAGAAATTGTTGCAGTGGTCGGTCGTCGGTTTAGGTTTTGGGATGAATGTCCATGAATCGTTGCGTTCGGGTGCCGAGGGGATGACTTTTACTATTGTATCGGTAGTGGGTACATTGGTGATTGGTTTCACACTGGGCTATTATCTGCTGCGCGTCAGAAAGCGTACTTCTTATTTGATTAGTGCTGGGACTGCTATCTGTGGAGGCAGCGCGATTGCGGCAGTAGGACCAGTCATTCAAGCGGATCAAGAAGATATGTCGGTATCGTTGGGGACCATCTTTATACTCAATGCTATCGCCCTCTTTATCTTTCCACATATCGGACATTGGTTGCATATGAGTCAAACCGACTTCGGTACGTGGGCAGCAATTGCTATTCATGACACAAGTAGTGTAGTAGGAGCAGGAGCAGCTTATGGAGAGCAGGCCTTGCAGGTAGCTACGACGATTAAGTTGACTCGTGCGTTGTGGATCATCCCTGTGGCTTTAGTTACTTCTTTTCTGTTTCGTAGTGGGGGTAAGAAGATTAGTATACCGTGGTTTATTCTTTTCTTTGTCTTAGCTGTTGTGGCGAATACGTATCTGTTTGGCGATTTTCAGGCGTATAGTCACTGGATAGCTCAGTTGGCCAAGAAGAGTTTGACGTTGACATTGTTCTTTATTGGGGCATCGCTCCATATCACGGTACTCAAGCAAGTGGGTATACGCCCATTGCTGCAAGGTGTGCTACTTTGGATCATCATCAGCGTGAGTTCTCTATTGGCTATTCTATATGTATAAGATACGATAGCGGTATACGAAAACTTCCTGCCTTGAATGTGAAGATTCGAGGCAGGAAGTTTTTGTCTCCTAGTCTTGCTTTAAATCAGCGACTTTTTGACGAGCAAAGTCCAACACCTCTTCAACCGAAGTCGTGTCCATATCAAACCAAGTCGTTTTAGGATCTTTATTAAACCAAGTAATCTGACGCCGTGCGTAATTACGCGTATTGGTCTTAATCTTAGCAATCGCTTCGTCTAGCTCCATCTCTCCATCAAAGAAGGAGAAAATTTCTTTGTATCCCACAGTGTTGAGTGAGTTGTGTCCTTTGTAAGGCATCAAGTTTTGTACCTCCTGGATCAATCCCTCAACCACCATACGGTCTACACGCTTGTTGATGCGACCATGCAAGACAGCACGGTCTCTGTTGAGTCCTATTTTTATGATATCAAAAGGACGTTCCTTTACTTTCTTTACACGGAAAGAAGTAAAAGTCTTGCCCGTCTGACGAATAATCTCCAAAGCATGCATCACACGCTTCGGATTTTTTCTATCTACAATCTCGTAATAGGCAGCATCTTTTTCTTGAAGCTCAGCGAGTAGGGGCTCTAGTCCTTTCTCTTCATAGTCGTTGATGACTGCTTCACGGTGTTCTTTGGTAACAGTTGGAATATCATCCATACCTTCACACACAGCAGACACATACAGCATAGAACCACCCGTCATCAACATCACAGGGTGCGATTCAAATGCTTTAGGAAGAAATTCCATCACTTCGCGCTCAAATTGAGCTGCGCTGTAATAAGTACCTGGTTGCATAAACTCCACAAAGTGGTGCTTCACTCGTGCTTGTTCTTCGGCAGTTGCTACCGCGGTACCAATAGGCATCTGTTGGTAGATCTGTCGAGAATCGCTCGAGATAATCTCGGCACCAAAGGCCTCGGCAAGACGCAGTGATAGCTCCGTCTTGCCCACGCCTGTAGGGCCTACTAGTACGATGAGGATAGGTTTCTTCATATTTCTAATAGTCGTCATACATATCGTGGAAACCTTCGTCGAGCGACATGTCTCCATCGTCAAAACCGTAGATGCCTTTGCTCATATCAGAGCTTGACAATTCGTCTTCAAAGCTTCCAAGATAATCATCAGCAGACATCTCTGCTAGTTTCTTTTTCTTTTCTTTGGCACGTGCACTAGCAGTCATTTTCTTCTGTTTAGCACGCTCTTTTTCTTCTTTTTCTGCAGCAGCTGCTTCAGCTGGGTCTTCTACATCTTCCTCGGCGTCTTCTGCTGCAGCTAAGGCAGCATCTTCAGCAGCAGCATCCATAGCAAGCATGTCGGCATCTGCCAATAGTTCGTCCATGTCAAGATCGTTGTTTCCACCTTGAGCAGGGATAGTACCTTCTAGCTTCAAGCATTTAGGTTTGGCCAAAGACTCATCGTCCATGTCCAAGACGTCGATAAAATAGCAACGTTGTGTGAGCAATTCAAATTGATACTGGAACTTTTGGCTCTTGGCTTTCAAGACATCCTTAAGCTTTGTGTCTTGCATTAGTAGGAATTCAAATTGACCACCCGAGAACATCTCATCCATTGCGATTTCTGTCGTTCTCTGGAAATATTCATCACACAAGAAGAAAGAAGCTACTTCTTTGTCGTTGTATTTCAATGCTTTGGCAATAGCTCGATGCAACTGATCAAAAGTAGCATCTCCATCAATTTTAATTTCACAGGCGAAGTCTTGCGATTCGCCAGATACTAATAGTAACGTGAAAGTCATCTTTTCAAAAAATAATTTAGGTTGTTTTTGAGTAAAGTGGTATGCGTTATTAACCCCTCTTTGGCAAGCAGCTGTTATATCGTAATAACATTGAGCTCCTCACCAAAGAGGGGCAATATAAATGTCCCCCCGTCTGGGGTTCTGTTGTAGTGCTTAGTTTATACTAGCGAAGGAATAATTCCTCTTTCAGAAGTTTTTACGAAGTCAATGATATACTGTACATGCTCTGAGTGGTTTTCCATTTCTTCAAGGGCTGTTACTGCAGCCGATATGTTGTGACCACTTTGGTACAATACTCGGTAAGCTTCACGAAGTTCGTCAATTTGATCCTTAGAGAACTGACGACGGCGCAAACCGATAAGGTTTAGACCTGCAAAGCTCAGTGGTGAACGACCAGCAGTGATAAATGGAGGTACGTCCTTACCTACTTGGCTACCACCTTGTAGGATACCGTAACCACCGATGTGTACAAATTGGTGTACCAATACACCGCCACTGATGATAGCGTGGCTATCTACGACTACTTCACCTGCAAGCTTCGTAGCGTTACCAATGATACAACCGTCACCAACCATCACATCGTGTGCGAGGTGCACGCCTTCCATGATTAAGTTGCCACTACCAAGTACAGTCTTCATTTTAGCAGCTGTACCACGGTTGATAGTTACATTCTCACGGATAGTGTTGTTGTCACCAACTTCTGCTGTTGTTTCTTCACCACGGAATTTCAAATCCTGAGGTACTGCACCAATTACAGCGCCTGGGAAGATAGTATTGCCATTGCCAATGCGTGATCCAGATAGGATAGTTGCGTTAGGCATGATCTTATTATTGTCACCAATCACCACATTCTTATCGATGTAAACGAATGGAGCAATTTCCACGTTTTTACCAATAACTGCTTCGGGGTGTACAAAAGCTTGTTCGCTAATCATACTCGATCTTTTTATTTTGTTATGGATAGATTCTTATTTATTCTTTACGATTTGTGCCATGAATTCGCATTCCATTGCTATATCGTCACCAACAAAAGCATAAGCCTTCATAGTAGAGATGCCACGACGAATAGGAGCTAGCATTGTCACGCGGTATACCAAAGTATCACCAGGAACTACTTTTTTACGGAACTTCACTCCATCAATCTTCATGAAATAGGTAGAGTAACGTTCCGGATCATCTACAGAGTTCAACACAAGCAGACCACCAATTTGTGCAGCTGCTTCTATTTGAAGTACACCTGGCATTACAGGCTCTTCAGGGAAGTGACCTACGAAGAAAGGCTCATTTGTTGTGACATTCTTCAAAGCAACGATGTGGTTACCACCGATTTCTGTAACACGGTCTACCAATGCAAATGGGTAACGGTGTGGAAGCAGCTCACGGATCTTGTTGATATCCATAAGTGGCTCCTTGTTCATATCAATTGTTGGCGCTTGTACTTCGTGCTTACGAATAGCCTTACGCATCTGACGAGCGAAGCGGTTGTTTACGGTATGACCAGGACGAGTTGCAATGATTCTACCCTTCAATGGCTTACCGATAAGGGCCAAGTCACCAATTACATCAAGTAGTTTGTGACGTGCTGGCTCGTTAGGGAATACCAATGGATGGTGGTTCAAGTAACCCAATTGGCTAGCTGGTTGCTTTTCAACACCCATGATGTCAGCCAAGTTGTCGAACGCAGCTTGTTCCATCTCCTTTTCGTAGATAACAATAGCATTGTCCAAATCGCCACCCTTTACAAGACCAGCTTGTAGAAGCGGCTCAATCTCACGAACGAAAACGAAAGTACGGCTAGCGGCTACTTCTTGTCCGAATAGAGACATGTCTTCTAGTGTAGCAAATTGATTAGAAAGAATCTCAGAATCGAAGCTGATCATGACGTTTAAGCTGAATTTATCATCTGGAAGCACGATAATGCTAGAACCAGTTTCCTCATCACGAAATTCGATCTTATGCTTGATTTCGTAGTAATCCTTAGGAGCGTTTTGCTCTTCAAGACCTACGCGCTCGATTTCTTCTACATAATATTTCGCACTACCATCCAGAATAGGGAACTCAGGGCCATCTACTTGAATCAAGCAGTTGTCTACGCCCAAAGCATAAAGAGCAGCCATACCGTGCTCAATAGTACTTACCTTGATATTGCCTTTTACAAGCACTGTACCACGGTTTGTTTCAGCCACTAAGTCGGCAATAGCATCAATAGTTGGTTGACCCTCCATATCTACACGTTGGATTTTGTATCCGTGGTTTTCAGGAGCAGGGTTAAATGTAATTGTAATTTCTAATCCAGTATGAAGACCTTTACCTTTTAGTGAAAAAGCTTCTTTAAGGGTTTGTTGTTTAGACATATAACTCGTTTGTTTGTTTAATTCTTATTTTTTTAGTGCTTCAATTTCTTTTTCCAAGCGGTTCACAGTACGACGCATCTCAGGAAGCGTTTTAATAACTGCCGAAGCTCTGAAGAAATCCTTGATAGGCATAGCAGGAGAACCCATAACTTGGCTTTCAGATTTTACATTACCAGGAATACCTGATTGAGCACCGATTTGTACTTTATCACCGATTTCTAGGTGCCCAGCAAGACCTACTTGTCCGCCAAACATACACCATTCACCGATTTTAGTTGTACCAGCCACACCTACTTGGGCACTCATCACTGTGTGTGCACCGACTTCGCAGTTGTGCGCAATTTGTACCATGTTGTCAAGCTTCACGCCCTTACGTACAATCGTACGACCCATAGTAGCACGGTCTACACATGCATTTGCACCTAGATCGACATCGTCTTCCAATTGGGCGATACCGATTTGAGGAATCTTGTCATAGCCATCTGCAGTAGGAGCAAAACCGAATCCGTCAGCACCTAGTACACTACCAGCATGTAGCACACAGCGGTCGCCCATGATACAGCCATCATATACTGTAGAGTGAGGATACAAGACACATCCTTCGCCGATTTTTACGCCATCACCTACACATACATGAGGATGAATCATAGAACCAGCACCTACAGACGAACCTTCACCGATTACTGCGTATGGTCCTACATACACGTCTTCTGAAAGAGTAGCTGTTTCCGCTACTACTGCAGTAGGGTGGATGCCTTGTTTCTTAGGTTTAGCTTGCTCCACCATTTGCATCAATGTAGCAAGGGCTTCATATGGGTTGTCCACACGAATAAGCGTGGCCTTCACCTCTTTTTCAGGTTGGAAGTCACGCGTTACCAAGATGATACTACTTTCAGTATCGTATATGTAATGTGCATATTTTGCATTTCCCAAAAAGGATAGGGCGCCAGGCATACCCTCTTCGATTTTTGCAAAGGTGCTGACAGTAGCAGATGCATCACCTACTACTTCACCTTGCAAAACGCCGGCTATTTGTTCTGCTGAAAATTCCATACTTCTTATATTAAAATTTGCGCTACCGCTGACCCAATAAGTGCTACTGGGTCAAATGGTAGCGCAAATTAAATGATTTTTTTTGGATTATCTGTGGTTTTGCTTGACTTTTTCCATGATAGGTCCTATCTCCGACCAATCATAGCCCTCTTTTTCACTATAATCAAGTTGCACAGGGCATACAAACCAGAAAGTACTACCTTCACCCAAAGTTGAGTAGACACCAATATGTCCACCCATAGCCTCTACAATATTTTGGCTGATAGCCATGCCGAGACCTGTGCCAGGAGCTACATCATCAAGTTTTTCAAATCGCTCAAACACCTTAGGTAGTTTTTCTGGTGTGATACCTATACCTGTATCTTGAATATAGCACCAGAGCTTAGACTCCTGAATAAACATACCGACATGAATACTCCCTTCCATGGTATACTTTACAGCGTTGGTAAGTATATTCGTCAGCAGTTGCATCATGCGATTTCTGTCTACATAGGCTACCAGTCTTGTATATGGATTCTCTACATTCAAATCAATTTCTTTGTCTTTAAAATTGATTTGTTGTAGTGTGGTCATTTCCATTTCTTGCAACAGCCTACCTAGATCTATCCATTCAGGGTGCAATACCAAGTTTTTACTTTGCATTTGAGCCAAGTCTAGAATCTCCTCAATCAGCTTCAAGAGCAGGTCGTTGTTTGTCTGGATTATCTCCGCAAACTCTTTGATCTCTTCCATGCTTTCCGCTTCTTTAAGTAGGGAACTGAATCCTACAATAGAGTTCAGCGGAGTGCGAATTTCATGACTCATATTGGCAATAAAAGCTGATTTCAGGTTGTTGCTTCTATCCGCTGCTTGTCTGGCTTCAACTAGATTATCTACATTAGAAAGTACCGTTGTAACGAAGTGATCGTTGTCATAATCTCTTCCTAGCATCTTCTGCATCATATAATGGTGCATTGTATTCCCGTCGTCATCTTTTATGTAAAATAATCTCTCCAGAGGCCTTTTCGACTTGATTACTTGAGAATTGAGCGTATGAAGATAACGGTGTTCAAGATCCGACATTTCAGCGAGTGTCTTCTTGAAAGGGTTGTATTGTCCAAGCAGATAGTCACAGGCTCTGTTCCAGTATACGAGCTTCTGCGGTTTCCCTGGCACTACCTTAGAGGAGAAAAGTGGTACAGGCAGTTCTTCGATAATCTGATTCAATAGCTCTTCACCCAAGCGTGTTTTTCGTCGCGTGGGCCAAAAAGTAGCAAGCAGCCATCCTATGGTACCTGCAGCCACAATAAGCAATGAGATCGTGTATATATAAGTTACGTGCATATACCTTACAATTATTGTTTTCCGTAAAGTTTAAGTTCTCCCTGCTCATGGGCGTACCATAAACCTCTCCATCGGTTATCTAGGAGATGCTCTATCTCTTTATAATCTCTATTGTTGATTTGTCTTGTAGGAGCTTTAGTCGGTTTATAACTTGCCCAGAAGAATGATCCTTCACCTTCGTTGGAGACAACTCCCAAGCTACCTTTAAGCTTATGCATAATAGCACGACAGATACTTAGGCCAAGTCCAGTACCTTGCGAGAAACTATTCCCCTTTTCAAATTGTTCAAACAACTCCGCTTGGTCCTCCTTGTTTATACCGATACCTGTATCTTTTACAAAGAATATGCATTCTTCTTGCTGGTAGATAACGCCCCATTTTACATGACCACTGCTGGTGAATTTGATAGCATTGAGTACCAGGTTGCTCACCAGATGCTCGATCCATACAAGCGCTACTTCCACTTCAAAATAGTCATAAAAGCTCTCCAGTATGACATCTACCCCTTCTGCCACTTCCGCCTGAGACATAATGGTTTTCTTCAAGCGTTTAAGCATAGGGATGACATCTACCAATCTTTTTTCGTAAGGCATCATTCCCGATTCAATCTTAGAGATGAGCAACACGTCATTGAGCAACTTATTCAGGTGTTCTGCCTTTGTATTGATAATATCGATATACTCCTTTTTCTCCTCTTCAGTCTCTGCGTATTCAAGCAATTGACTAAAGCCCACAATCGCATTGAGCGGGGTGCGCACTTCGTGGCTCACACTCTCCATAAATGCTGTCTTCTGTTTGTTTGCTTCTTCAGCATTCTTTTGAGCCTCAATTAGCTCTTGTACATTGAGAGATACCGTCATAATGTAGTCATTGCTCAATACGCGTATTCTCTTGCGGATTGTTTGCAAATCATACTCTTGGCCATGTGGCAGTTTGAATTTCTCAAAACGCACCACTTGCTGACCTGTTCTTTGTATGTATGCGCACAGCTCTATAATCTCTTTATTCTGTTCTTCGCTAAAGAGTTTGGTCGAGCCTTCAGATTCAAATGAAGGACCAAATAGAATCTTAGCAGGGCGGTTACAGTAGATAATCTTAGACAAGTCTTTATGATGTCTAATGACCACAGGGTAGGGGATTTGTGAGATAAGCATTTCAAAATGCTCTTTACGCATTTGCGTACATTGATATCTTGAACTGACATGGGCATACACCCATTTGCCTATAAGGAATAAGGCAAATAGTCCAGCAAATGTAAGTATAGCGAGTAATATTTCCGTCATACAGTTAATTTAGGGAGGGGCGACAAATATAGCGATTAATTTTTTACTGCCTCCCACCAATCAGGTTTTTCTTGTAACCATTTTGCAAACCACGACATGATACAGTTATGCCATAGTTGGCGTTTTTTCCAGTCTAAAATATGGTGATCTTCTCCGTCAATCGTAATTAGTTCGACATCTCTACCTAGTACACGTAGTGCATTGTACAGCTGGATACTTTCACCTACAGGCACATTGGTGTCTACCGATCCATGCACCATCAATAGTGGAGTGTGAATCTTATCTGCTTTAAACAAAGCACCTTCAGTAAACAATTCTTTGTTTGTCCAAGGGTAACTGTTGGCTGCCGCTACGCTATTGTAGCCCACGCCCCAGTAGCCTTCCCCCCAGTAGCTTGCTAGGTTAGAGATACCAGCATGTGAAACTGCTGCTGCAAAGATATCGGTTTGAGTTTGAAGATACATCGTCATAAAACCGCCATAACTGGCACCGATACATCCCACATGGTCAGCATCAATAAAGCTATGTTTCTTCAAGACAATTTTAGTCCCCTCAATGATTTCAGCCGCTGTATGCTTTCCCCATGCATTGACGTGACGTGCACTGAATTCTTGACCAAATCCAGTTGTTCCACTAGGGTTGACTACATATACCATATAGCCACGTGAAGCGAACAAGTGGCTGCTATAATAGAAGTCCATAAAGCGCGATGTAGGAGATGTACCTCCATAATAGTACACAATCATCGGATACTTCTTGTTCTTATCAAACGCAGGTGGGTAAGTCAACGTACCGTAAATCGTCGTGCCATCTGCTGTTTGGAAATTACAATCCTCTACACGTCCCAACTGTACATTCTCTAGTGACTTAGACATAGGCGATGCATATAGTTTTTCTTCTCTTTTCTTTAGAGAGTATGTATATGCTTTACTACTGCTACTCATACTTACGCCAGCATATGCCGCCACAGCCTTTTTGCGAGCGATGGAGAAGCGTCGTACCAAATCTTCCGACATCGGCAGAATAGTCCATGTGCCTTTATTTAAGTTGTATTCGGCGATTTTCTCTCTATCCTTATCTTCAGCAGTGAAGTAGATACATCCATTGCTAGTCAAAGTTTCGGCTAAGCCTAGTGATGGATTAAAATCTTTACTGATTGCTTCGACCTTTTGGGTAGATTTATCTAGTAGATATGCCTGTATGTCATAGTCGTTAGCGATAAGTTCTTTTCCGCAGTTTTTGCCTAACTCATTGAAAGCAGCAGGACTACCCATTACCACAATCTTGTCAGAGTTAGGAATATATGCAGCAGTTGAGATAAATGGATCCGTAACCAAAGTGTCTACAGCCAATGTAGCCATATCTACCTCCAGAAGTGCAGACATGCTAAATGGACGCTTAGTAGGTGTACTATAACTCATCATCATCAACATCTTAGTATCATCCTCGTTAGTGCCAAGTAGGTACATCTTATGCTTGAAGCCAAAAGTCAAAGTTTCTGTAAGGCCTGTGTAGCGACTATATCTAGTTATTTGATCTGTTTGTCTTGATTTTGGCAAACGGTCATAGCGGTGGTGCAGGCGCTTATATGGCACCTTCTTTTCTTCCATCTTTTCTGTCTTTGTACTGAACAGATATTGTTCATCTGTACTCCAGTTCCAGCTTCCTTCAGGCAATCCTTCTATGACACGCTCGTCAATCATTGAGTTTGGATTCACGATATGTACATCTAGTCCTTTTTGGCCTTTTTCCATGTAGTACAAACGAGTAGACTTAGGCATCCATTTTAGATTCTTGCTATTATTGTATGTATGCACTACAGTGTTTCTTTTAGTCTCACGAAGCACTTGCTTGTATGTCGTACGTTTTACATCCAATCTGTTGACATAGCTAGTTAACAGATACTCCCCATTTGGCGACATCTGTACATTACTTACACGGTTTCCATAGACTGTATGCCATAAAGAATAGTATTCTGGCATATCACCATTAATCTCTACAGCTACTTTTTCCTTTTTCTTTTGAGCACCCATATATAACTTCAAAGAATACTCCGATTTTTGTTTAGCTGCGACTAAAACTTTCAAGTCTAATTTTACTCGTCTATTAGGTAGCATTGTAACAGGAACCGTCACCTCATTTGGCTTGTCTGAGCATTTTACACTACGTTTGATTTCTTTACCATTAGCATATGCTACCCATGGCATACCACAAGTTACCTTCAGTTTGGCCACAATATATTCAGGACACATCGCTTCCATATGGATAAGTTTCAATGCTTTCCCTTTTTCTGGTTTCTCTACGGCAATTACACCTGTGCTATCTACTCGTAACTTAGAGCATGAGCCTTTAGGCATAAATGGAGATACATATGTATCTAATAATGCAGAAAATTGAAATTTCTTATTGTTGATATCTACACTGTCCGATAAAATTGGGCAATGAATAGGAATTAGTTCACGAGTACACAAAGATACAATTTGTTGATCCATAGACAAATCCTTTTGGTCAGAAGGAAGCTGAGTATCAGAGGCCCATAGCGGCATGTATAGAGATGCCATAAGTACGCTGGTTAAGATAAGAAACTGTTTCATGCTTATATTATTATCAAATTTTATTTGTTGACTAGACAAATGTAGTAAAAAACACAGGTTTCGACAAAGGAATCTAGTGGTAAATCCTTGATAATTGAAAAAAAATAAGTATATTTGCATTAAAGCGTATAGAGAAAACATAGTTATGGAAAGACAAATACCATATTGGCTTCAGGAAAAGTGGCAAGAATTTGCCAATGCTATCGCTGAGCTTTTCAGTATTCCTGCCGCTGTCATTATGAAGTTGGACGAAAAACAGTTGGAAGTCTACCTTGGCAATGAAAGCGCAGAGAATCCTTTTAAGCCTGGTGCTCATACAGATTTGTCTGGCACTTACTGTGAAGCCGTAATTAATAGCCAAAAAGAACTTGAAGTACAAGATGCTACAGAAGATCCGATATGGAAAAATAGTGTTGCTGTTGATATGGGGCTTCTTAACTATCTAGGTTATCCTTTGAATTACCCAGATGGTGTGCCTTTTGGTTCGCTATGTGTTTTTAATAGAGAGAAACGAGAATACACAGATACTGAGAAAACGATTCTACGCATATTTCGAGAGATGATTGAGCAAGATATTGCTTTGGTTTATTATTACAATGATAAACAATCTGAGCTTGTCAATACAATACGCCGTCAACATAACCTATTGCATCAACGTGATGAATTCGATGATATGGGACCTGCTGTTGATTCCCATGGGGTACAGGTCTCAGCTTGTTATTTTAAGGAGTTATCTTCAGAAGTCAACACTTCTCTGGAAGCTATTTTGAGCCTCTCTCGTGTGATTCAGAAGAAACATGTTGATCCAGAGGATATTTTGACTTATGCTCGTGGAATAGAACGTAAAAGTAGCCGTTTACTGGAACGCCTTCGTTCCATAGAGAAGGCAGTTTGTGAAGAACTGCCACATCAAGAAAACGAAGACGACAGTTAGAGAGAATAATACTAATAATTAACTAACATACAATTTAATATGAAAAAGTACAACTTTTATTTTTGTGCGCTATGCAACAACCTAAAAGCGCAAGACGCAGCTGATACGACAACTCCTATCTGCTGTAACGAACCAATGGAACTATTGGAAGTTCACACCGCCGAGTCATCTACAGAAAAGCACGTTCCTGTGCTTGATATAGAAGGTGATACAGTGACTGTAACCGTGGGAAGCACATTGCATCCAATGTTACCTGCACATTATATTCGCAAGATTTGGTTGTATACAGACAAGGGCTTGAAAACTGCGACTTTGGAGCCAGAGACCCAACCAGTTGCAACGTTTGATTTAGGACCAGACGAAGTCGTAATAGGTGCTTATGAATATTGTAACCTACACGGTTTGTGGTACGGTGAGGTATAAAATCACTAATTTTATATATACTAGAGAGCTGATGTCTTAATTAAGACATCAGCTCTCATCTTTTTATTAAAAAAGTGGGTGCCAACAGATGTTGACACCCACTAGAGTGAAATGAAAAGTTGTTTGTAATTAACTATTACCCTTTAAATTATATTGTATTAAGTACGTATGCCCAGCTTGCATATTGGCTGTTTTTTGACCCATCTTCGCGTCAAAGTAGTACGAATCACCAAGATGGGTCATCGAGACCCTTACGGTCAAGCTTTGCTTCTCAAAAGCTACTGGTGCCACCATCATATAGGCTGTCAGCATATTGTTTTCATCCAGCTCAGTCTCCACTAGCTTTAATATTTGAAGATTACTCATAGTGTTCTTGTTCTGATTGCTAGGGCATAGACTCTCTATAAAGATTTCTTCCCCAGAATCTGCCAACACTTCCAGTTGTGTCACCTCACCTTTGCAGTGCTCAGGGAGTTCTAGCTCCCATTTTACCTGCGCTACCAGTAAGTTAAATACCATATTGGTTGGCGCATGCTCATCTGCTTGTCCTATCATGTACGAGAAAGGCGACAAGTTTGTATTATTGTTATTACCTATTTGTACTTGGCCACTCAAAGGCAGCATCAATTCGTTAAATCCTTCTTCTAAGCCCAGATACCTGCAGCTTACAGGATAAATAGCTTTAGTCATACCATGCATACTGTCTCCAGCAAATATGCCTTTGTCAGTGCCAGCACCGCTTACTAAGCGAAATACAGCGCCAGCTGATTCATTATTGTAAAAACAGAATGCGTCTCCATTGCTCCATGTCATCACTTGAGCCTCAGTAGAACTTGATGGTACCCTCGTTGTTTTTACTGATGCTTGTACAGTCACAATTTCTTCTACATCTTCGTGGTACGTGACTTCAATTTCATGATTCGCTTTACATCCGTATAGTACCACGATTCCTATCAGGCACATCCCTTTGTAAAATAAAAATCGACTCAGTTTTGTTGACTTAATCATTGATTGCTTCTTGTATCTCTCCATAAGTGGTTACGTTTTAATGGTCTTCGGAAGAAGGTGTTGTAAAAATACATATTAACAACGAGAGTTAAAAGTATAATATATATTAATCAGAAAAGATAGCAATTTTTTAGCAGTTCTAGATAGAATAGTTATATAAAATGAGAACGTTTCTTGTCAATTTTGACAAGAAACGTTCTCATTTTATTTAATTTCCTGTGGGTTACAGAGGAAGACTCAGACCTACACCGCCGCAGAAGTGCACACCATTTACAAGCATTGATTGAACTACAATATACTTCCATAATTTCAGCTGGCCAGCAGCAATCAAGACATCTCCATTATATTCGGCTGATAGTTGAAGGTTATCCATGCTATAAGGTATATAAGTCACACCGCCTACTAGGCCGCCCCATTGGGCATGTGCATCATCATTTTCATATTGACGATATGTAAGATGTGCCCCAAGAGAGCCAGTTGGAATGGCAAAGTGTTTAGTAGCACTTACATATGTATTACAATAACGACTTTTTTCTTTTCTCTTTCTAAAATACTCGCGAGCATTTTGTGTACCAATAGCGATACTAGGCAAAGACTCACTCTCTTTTACTGGTTGAATCTTCAGTGACGTGAACCAATGATTGTTGGTAAACGCTTCTTTTCCATCATTATCCAATCCCTTTAATAGAATATTCGTATAAGACAACTCCACCCAACTAAATGGCGTAAATGCGACATATTGGCTAAATGTACTATACTCTTTTCCTCGGAACTGATAGTTATCAGGAGTTAGCGACTCATACAAATAATGGGCACCAATTCGCCCATTTGATTTTTTCGACATATCAGCAGTGGGTACATGAACCAACCCTGTGATACCCGTATACTGCTGTGCGTATAGGCTAGCGCTGAGACTTCCTAAACAAAGTACTAGCGCAACTATTTTTTTCATTGCATACCTCCTTTCGTAATCGTAAAGTGACCGTCTTGTTCGTTATATTCAGGATCTACACGCACCATTTGGCAAGAATTATCTCCCGTATGAATTCGGTTATCCAAGTTGAAGTTTGATGCAGGGCGTAGCATGACGCCACGTCCTAATTTCTTTTTAACCTGAGGAATACGAACGACAATTTTAAATCCACCTCCGATGTCGCCATCAGAGCTTAGTGCATATGCTCCGATAGAGCAGTGCTTATAATGCTTCCAGATTTCAGCTCTTGCGCCAATGTCTTCATATAGAAAGCGTCCTGCTAAGAATCTTATCTGTATATCCTCCTGATGCCAGTAGCCCGACAGCCCACCAACTGCCGATAATCTATTGACATAAGTTTCACGTTTATATCCATCATGGAATGTCATGATACCAGTTGCGCTAGCTTGCCCTTCAATTGCTAGCCAATCAAAGATAGGGCACAACATCTGTGCGTCCAAGCCATATCTCTCGTGACTAAACAGACCAGCACTCCATTTAATATACGCCCAGTTATAGTAGTTCATCTCCTTAGCAAAGACCAACATACTAGGGCGCACCTTATTATAGCGTTTCCCATAATCATTATATAAAGGGATAGATATTTGTCCAGCAAGGCTAGCGTTATGTGGCAGACGCCACTTAAATCCAGGCGTTAAGTCCAATCTAGCCTGATACACCTGTCCTGGCTGATCGTCATTGTATTGCAAAGCAACTCCTGAGAAAATTTCTACCTGATTAGTTTGTCCGAAAGCAGCACCAATATACACACTGCAAAACAGTAATATTAGTCCTAACTTTCTAAATGACTTAAATGATATATATGACATATCTTTCATTCACTTGATTTATTTATAACTTTCGTTCTTAATCCGAGCCAAAGATACGCAGAACACGAGATTTAGTGAAAATTAGTACGTTAAAAATCTTAGAATTTTTAGCCTTTTATTCGTGCGTATAGTATGATTTGAGTTCTGAAGCTTACAATATCTCATATGTCTTGCAGATTCTAACTAGATTATCAAACAAAAAGCAACAATATAAGTGATTTATTGTTTTTTTTAATCAAATAAACTTGGAGAGGGTAATGCATTGAACAAATCAATAATAGTCGTATAATTGTTGGGGTAGTAAAAATAAATCTATAACTTTGCACTCGTTTTGGTGTCGTCGCCTCTTCGAGCTAAGAGTGACGGTGAAAAGGGAATCAGGTGCAAATCCTGAACAGACAAGCTGCTGTGAGCTCCCCAAACCATTTTTATACCCTCTTTGTCCACTGCAAAATAGCGGGAAGGACGTATAGAAAGGAGCGAGTCAGAATACCTGCCAAAACTGTTAAACCAGCTCTACTACTTGGTTATAGTAGGTGCTAAACGTGTTTTTTTTTGTGAAAAATATTTTTAGAAGTACAGCACTGATGGCTCTAGCTAGCATGTGTCTTTTGTCGTGGGTTCCAGTTCGTGCTCAGCATCGTCTGGACAGTATCCAGCGTTTGCAGGAAGTCGTTATTGAGGCACAGCCATATAAAGAAGTAATCCCTGTACAAAGCCTCTCCGGTCTAAAACTAGAGAAACTAAGTGTTTTGTCAGTAGCCGATGCCTTACGTTATTTTTCTGGTGTACAGATCAAAGACTATGGTGGCATGGGTGGTTTGAAAACTGTAGATGTCCGCAATATGGGCTCTCACCACGTCGGTGTGTTCTATGATGGTGTTGAGGTCGGTAATGCCCAGAATGGTGTCGTCGACCTAGGCAAGTTCAGTCTCGACAATATGGAATCTGTTAGCCTATATAATGGTCAAAAGAGTGAAATTTTCCAATCAGCCAAAGACTTTGCGTCTGCTTCAGCCGTCTATATGCGCACTAAGCGACCTAAGTTTAAGGGCGATGAAAAGACGCATGTCCAAGCCCGCTACCGTACTGGTTCTATCCAACTAAACAATCCTTCACTGCGCATCTCGCATAAGTTTAGCGATAAACTATCAGCCATGCTTCACAGTGAATATATCCATAGCAACGGTCACTATAAATTTCGTTATCGTCGTCTACACCAAGACGGTACAGTGGCTTATGACACTACAGCCGTACGCCAGAATAGTGATATTGATGCCTTTCGCATCGAAACAGGTGTCTTTGGTCAAACCGAAAAATCTAAATGGGAAGGAAAGCTATATTACTATCAAAGTGATAGAGGACTTCCAGGTGCCATTGTTAAGAATGTATTTAGCAGCGGTGAGCGCCAAAAAGACAAGAACTTCTTTGCACAAGCCCACTACTACCAAGAAGTCACAGATAACTACAAAATACAAGTGAAAGGTAAGTTTGCTTACGACTACACCCACTACAAATCACGTGAAACCGTCGAGTTTATGGACGATGACGTGACCAAGAAGATGCAGTTCGATAACGAGTATTACCAACAAGAAACGTATCTAAGTGTCGTTCAGGGTCTTAGCATTACTCCTATCTGGGACATGTCCTTATCTATAGATGCTAGTTACAATAAACTCAATGCCACTATGCATGGGGTAGGCACACCATTTAGTTATCCACAGCGATATACTATCCTTGGTTCTTGGGCCAACGCTGTCAATCTAGGGCCGCTGAAAGTCCAAGGTAGCCTTGTTGGAACTTTCGTGACCGAAGAAGTGCGTAATAACACCGCAGCACCCGATAAGCACGAGTTGAGTCCAGCTGTCTTTATCGGATATCACCCAAATCCAGATAGCCCATGGCACCTGCGCGCCTTTTATAAGAACATCTTCCGCATGCCTACTTTCAACGACTTGTATTACGCACAAATCGGATATTCTCAGCTGGCACCAGAGCATACAGATCAAATCAATGTCGGCTTTACGTATAAGATTCCACATTTTCGTATCCAAGCCGATGCTTACTACAGCCGAACTGAAGACAAAATTATTGCCTCACCAACAGGAAGTAGCTTCCGTTGGATGATGACCAATATGGGACTTGTAGAAACCAAAGGGGTAGATGCAAG
The DNA here is from genome assembly GCA_963678855.1 of Bacteroidaceae bacterium. Lineage (GTDB taxonomy): Bacteria > Bacteroidota > Bacteroidia > Bacteroidales > Bacteroidaceae > F22. Next base: position 88,874 of record OY787448.1, read on the forward strand.
TGCACAACTTACATTGCCTTTAGGTCCGGTCATGAGTAATCTAAACCTAAACTACGGCTATAGCAAAGCCCAAGATTTTACTAAAATCAATGGCAAACCAATGTCAAGTTATGGAGACCAAATACCCTATACTCCATGGCACAGTGGTTCTGCTATTGCCGGATTACTATGGAAAGATTGGGGATTGAATTACTCTTTTATCTACGTAGGTAAGCGTTACGATGGCGCTGTCAATAATATTGCTCGTAATGAAGTGCAGCCATGGTATACTCACGACCTCTCAGCCGATTATACCCTGCGTTATAAAAGATATAGCACTCGTCTTTCGCTTGAAGTTAACAACCTATTTGATCAACACTACGACGTTGTGCTTAACTACCCAATGCCTGGGAGAAACTATAAATTTGCTATCACTCTGCAATACTAAAATACACATTATATTATAGATTCGCCATATGAAACAGTTTAGAATAAATCTAGCTTTAGCGATGCTCACATGCTGCATCCTTTCTGTTAGCCTGATGACCAGTTGTCGTGAAGACGCAGTTATCTACACTTCTTCCGAAGACAATGTAGATTCTGGTAGTGACGAAGAAAGCAACCTCCTTGGATTCTACCTGCTCAATGAAGGCAATATGGGCATGAACCGTGCTACCATAGACTTCTATGATTTCAAAGAGGGGGTCTACCATACAGATATCTTTTCAGAGCACAACCCATCCATTGTCAAAGAACTAGGAGATGTGGGCAATGACATCCAAATCTACGGGAGCAAATGCTACGCCGTAATCAACTGCTCCAACTATATCGAGGTGTTCGATGCCCATACAGGCGTTCATATCAAAGAGATAGAAGTGCCAAATTGCCGGTATATGACCTTCCATGCCGGCAAGGCCTATGTTTCTTCTTACTCTGGTCCAGTGGCCATTGACCCTAATGCTGAGCTTGGTTTTGTAGCAGAGATTGACACAACCAATCTAGAGTTGACACGTAAGGTTACTGTTGGTTATCAACCAGATGAAATACTAGTGGCTAATAACAAGCTATATTGCGCCAACTCTGGTGGTTATCGTGTACCTCATTACGATACTACAGTAAGCATCGTTGATTTGGAAAGCTTCACTGTAAGTAAAACTTTAGATGTTGCGATCAATCTTCATCGCTTAGAACTTGATCATTATGGTAAACTTTATGTGTCTAGCCGTGGAGACTACTATGGTGTCAGCCCTAACCTGTACATCATAGATACGACTACAGATGAGGTAGAAGGTGCTCTTGACATTCCTGTTAGTGAGATGACACTTAGCGGCGATTCACTCTACTATTATAGCGTAGCCTTCAGCTACAATACTGGTCTTAATACCGTAAGCTATGGTATCTACGACACTAAAAAGAAAGAAGTCGTCAATGATAATATCATTACCGATGGCACTGATAAAGACATCATGATTCCTTATGGTATAGCTGTCAATCCAGTGAATAAAGACATCTATATCACCGATGCTCAAAACTACGTAGTTACTGGATATGTGTACTGTTATGACAAAGAAGGAAAACAAAAATGGCGAGTGCCAGCAGGGAATATTCCCACCCATTTTGCCTTTCTGTATAAATAACTGAGTATACATTTATTACTTAAAGACCTAACATGAAACTATTAAAAACGTGGGGGATAGCACTCCTAGCAGCAAGTGCCTTGATGGTTAGCTGTTCAAATGATGATGACAAAGTACTGGTTGCAGATTTTGAAATTGTTCAGCCAGCTCAGCCAAGCGATATGTACTTTGTATACACTGAAACAAAAGTGGTGAACTTTACAGCAGAGTATGTAACAGACATCCATCTTAAGGATGTGCCAGAGGGCTGGATAGTAGTATGTGATACAGAAGCTAAGACTTTAACAATCACCGCTCCAGCTACAGGCGACGCTGGAGAAGAAGAACTGATCTCTATTTATTCTACCAACTCAGAAGGTGTCGTCATCGATACAGGTGTAACGGTGCGTTTAGAAGCCTCAGTGCCAACGGTTACAGAAGGTGAGCGCTTGAGCGACATCGTGATTACTCCAGAAGTAATCAGTCCAGAAGAGGCTGCATTTGCTTGGTACCTACTCGGTAGAGAAACAAAAGTAGGCAAATCTGTTGTAGCACGTAAGTTGGTAGGAGAAGAAATGATTCTACATTTTTCAGCGCCAGAAGCAGGAACCTACAAGTTTGAATTTGACATCACTCGTCATGGCGTCGTTAAAACAATCTTTACATCAGTAGTAGTGGAAGTAGAGGAAACCGCCTACAAAGCGCACATGACCAAAGTATACGAGTTTCTTCCTGCCGTAGGACAGTTTACTAACGGTCTACCAGAATATACAGAAGGTGCCGATGCAGCAGCTATGGCCTTGGCAGCGCAGGAAGAAATCGCCAAAGCAAACCCAAGTATGATTAGCCTTGGTGGTTTTGGCGGTTATGTAGTCTTCGGATTTGACCACCAAGTAGTGAATGTCGAAGGTCAATGCGATATGCGCATCATGGGTAATGCCTTCTACTCTGGATATACTCACCCAGAACGTGGTACCAAAGGTGGTAGCTGCGAGCCAGGTATCGTAAGCGTATCTGTGGATGCCAATCATAATGGTCTGCCAGATGATGAGTGGTATGAACTAGCCGGTAGTGCATACAATGACGAAGGTACTATTCACAACTATAGTATTACTTACAATCGTCCAGCAGAAGAACCAGCAGGTGCAGCTGATGAGTATATTCAATGGTCAGACAATCAAGATGGTGGCGGCTGGTTGCCCAAAAATATGTTCCATAAACAACCCTACTATCCACAATGGATTACAGATGAAAGCTATACTCTTACAGGTACTAAGCTAGCCGATACAGCCGTAGATGAAAGTGGTCAAGGCACAATGTGGATCTTATATTCACATAAGTGGGGCTATGTAGACAATTGTCCAAATAACGAAGCGGCTTCATGTTTCGATATTTCATGGGCTGTTGATAGCGAAGGCAACTCTGTAAAACTAGAGCACATTGATTTTGTTAAAGTGCACAATGCTACCAATCAACTAGCAGGTAGGTTAGGTGAAGTATCTACTGAAATAGCAGGTGCTACAGACCTACATATTGCAGGTGAAGTTGTCACAGTAGAAGAAGCACAAACTTCTTATCTAGGAGAATAAATGTTCCCTATACTCAATACTCTCTTTTCTAGCAAGTGAAACTTGCGTACTATTGTGTACAGCGGTAAAGCCCTAATATGACTTGTGAAAGTCGTATTAGGGCTTGTTTATTGATGCACTATAACAAAGCAACTCTGGTGTTGATGTGCAAGTCAATAATATTGATATTACGACGCAGTCTTGTCGTTTAGACGTTACTTAATATATAACTGGGGCACGCTGTCTATACAGCATGCCCCAGTTTTTATAGATAAGATTATATCACGAATCTAGTGCATAATCTTCGTTTCAATGCTAAAGTCAGGATTAAATCTTGTGTCTACATCACTACGCGTGTAGATATCATTATTAGGTAGAGTAGGCGAGTGGGCTATACCAAAACGCATACGCTCCACTTGTCCAGGTGTAAACCCAGCTACATCAGGAGCCCGATAGAAATAGTCCATAATATTCGTACCAAGAAACGCATCATCTTCTTTGAATTCAGTCAAGAAGATATTCACGTACTTATTTACAGGCCACAGCATTTCCTGATCTGCCTTGTCTTGTGCAGTCATCTCTTCTTCGTTACAATAATTCCTGATATTGTCTAGGCGTGGAGGATATAAATGCAGAAAAAATACTTTTCCTAGGTATATATAAGCCTGCAAGCTACCTTTATATCTAGATGTTATCCATATTGTGGATGCTAGTTGATGTCTATGCCCTAATATTTTCTCTATAGAGGTCTTATTCTAATAAAATTTAGTGCATACTTGAAATTTATCAACAATTCATGCAAAACGGCTGAATATGCATAAAATGGACGAATGACGTAATATAAGCTGAAAAAGACATATTAGCGTTAAATACGTATACAATAAAAAATATCCCTTCACATCTGATTAACGCTCATAATGAGAAAGATATTGAAATTGTAAAATGCGAATTTTTTGCGAACTCATTTTCTATGTCAAATTGCATAGATGTACTACTTTAGCAGCAGAATTAATGAACAACGATAATTTAATAACCAAAACAAAACTGATTATGAAAGTAAAAGTATTTGCATTATTAGCGCTACTATGCGGCGCAATGTTCGGAGTAACAAGTTGCACACAAGAAGATGAGCCAAAGTCAACAGTATTGTTCCAACCAAGTGATGATATCATTGACGAAGAAACTCCATTGTAAACTACCAACTTAAACAGAATTGGGGCGCGCCACTAAAAATGGTGCGCCCCAATTCTGTTTATATATCTATATTACTTGAATCTCTTGAAGATAGGCACTAATTTATTTGATGTCTGCGCATAGACCTTCTTTCTCAGATCTTCTGCAATAGTTCCAGGTGAGATCCATTGGAAATCTTTATATCTATTTTCTTGTCGAGTTTTACATCCACTCCAAGTCTTCTGCGCAATATACTCAACGGTATCTTCCGCTTGTTTTTCTGTCATTGCTGCAAGTGTATAATCCACACGATATCCATTGATATAGGTTGTATACGACCTATGCAGCTCCTTACTGAGTACTTTCGTACTATATTCCACAAGCTTACCCCTTTTTTTATCAGTTTCCACTTTGACAAAACTAGTTTGTACGAATACCTTTTTTTTCTTGTTTTCTTCTTTTATGTGTGTCAGCTTATATGTATTTTTCGCAAATTGCACTTCCTTACCTTCGTGTTCTACTTTAAGTGATTCCTTATACACCACATTGTGATACATTTCAAAATTGATATGATGACTCAATACAAAATGTCCTACCGAAGCAATCATGACTGTGGCCAACATATACAAAGCCAGCGATTTGTTACTTATTTCATGAATGTTTAAATGCACCAAAGAGAAAAATAGCAGCGCAATTCCCGACATGACCATCAGCAAAAACATATGCGTAAATAGTCTTTCTTCAGTTTTAAGCTCTTTCCCAGAGAAATGTTCTTGTACCCGAGCCCTAAAGAAATACAGCAGTTTGTACGAATCCACTGTAAAAAAAGCCGCCACAATCCACAGCGTCATCGTATCGATCGTCCAGCTCAGTCCGTCCAATAACCAGTGCATCGTTAGAAGCACAGGCACCAACAAGGCTATATAAGCGAAATGCAGCCACTTATTTTTAGGTACAGATTTCACCGTAAATACAGTAATATATAAATTTACAGTTGGGAATAGAGCCACACACGCAAAGTGTGTCAACCAATACATCCACACATTATTATAACTTATATATAAGTTATAAGCACAGAGAATAATAGACATAAGACCAAAAATCGCTGCGCCAAAAATGTTGACCAGTTTGTTAGAAGTCCTATAAATACACATAAGCGTCATGAACAGCGCCGAAATCACGATAGGAGTCCATATAATTATTTCCTTAAGCATAGTCAGTTACTTATTGAAGAATGATCTTTTAATATATATTGAATCTATTATTGGACTAATATATAAAGAATTATCTACATAATTGCTCTTTATCTGTCATTTTTTTGTTGAGTATCTCAATAAGTTGTGTATTCTTTCCCCTTATCATCGAGTTATACACCATTGTCTATATATTTATAACAAACGCCAGTAATTCCCAAAGCTATTTATAGCATATTTGTGATGAGGGAAATATATGTTATATTTGCGCCGTCAAAAAACTTACACTTACGAATAACAATGAACAAATATCGTATTATACACGGTCTTAATCCCGTGCGTGTTCTCCCTATTATATTTACGCTTAGCCTGCTATCAAGCTGTAGCGATGCTACAGGAACCCCGCAAGATACAGGCAGTTACACACCAACCATCACCGTCAGCGCAGCCACTGAAGGCAGCACCCGTATGGCTTACGCCAGCGGTGACGGGAAAACTTTAACTTGGAGTCCTGGAGATACCTTCCGATGGTACAGCGACACCGAAGCTGGCACCCTTTTCACACTTACAGACGGTGCGGGTACCACTCGTGGCAGTTTTACAGGTGCCCAACTAGATGGTTTGGACAAAGCTATCTATCCAGCCAACTGTACCAATATCGATGGCCGAGTAGGGTATCAAAACCTAAACCTACCATTTACAGGCCAAAACCAAATCGGAAATGGTTCCACAGCCACTCTTCACAACTATACCTACATGATGGCCGATGCAGCGCTTACTCCAGAAGCCGATCTGACTTTCAGCTACCTTGCCGCTCAACTTAAATTTGAGTTGACACTACCACCAGATATCCGTGGCGAGATCACTAGCCTGAGCATCCAACTCCCTAATGGTGATCAGCAACTAATCACCTCGTTATGTCCAAGCAGTCCCAGCAAGAATCAGTATAGCAGCACCCAATTTATGACCCTAGATAACATCACCCTTGGCAACGACCACCTGCTGACGGCCTATATGATGCTAGCCCCAATTCATCTGCAAAATCAAGCACTAACCATTGCTGTAAGTACTGATCACGCCACCCACAACTATTATAGCTTTACCACAGAACCCGTCACCGTCGATTTTCAGGCTGGCCACCAATACCGTATACGCTACACCCTACAAGAAAGCCAAGTACCAGTCTTCGCACCAGAGATACCGACTGACAGCCGCACACCCCACTTAATCACCAAAGCAGAGAGTCGCTATACCCTAGACTATAGCGACTACCAACTGCCTGTACACTTTAACCAATACATAGCTTGGACAGCTAGTACCAACGCCAGCTGGGTAAACCTCAGCTCCACAAGCGGACAAGGGAGTAATGGTCCTACATTATTTATTAGTACCAATCACACAGATGCATGGCGCCACTCTACCATCACCCTGCGCAACCACCTCGGTCAAAGCACCCAAATCTACCTAGACCAGCAACCTAAAGTCCACACCCTTCCTGTCGTCTTCCATGTGCTGCGAGACGGTACAAGTCGTACCCAAAATTTCGCTGCCACTCACTGTCAAGCACTACTAGACAGCATCAACCACCGTTATGCGCAGATGCCACATTTCAGCAATCAAGGCAAACTCATCAACTATCAAGACGCCCATATCCGCCTACGTCTAGCCACGGTAGATCCAGACGGCAGCAACACCAATGGCGTTCAGATACACCAGGTAGACAACGCCTATCGCAGCGGCAAAGACTTCTTAGTGAGCACAGCTCCAGCAGATAGGGCCATGGTATGGCCACAAGATCGATATATCAATATCTTTATATTTGAATTCTCCAGTAGCGACAGCGCCACAGGATGGGCCAACTACGCCTACTTGCGTCCCAATATCAACAAACAATACCTAGGTTATTTCTACAGTTTAGCCGAAGGTACCCCAATCAGTGCCATTCCGAGCATGCATAGCATCGCTTTAAATGCCCGCCATATGTTTGACTCCAAAGCAATCCCTCAAATCACAGTAGGCGTCGTCAATACCGCCGTCCACGAACTCGGTCATTATCTTGGTTTGTACCACACCTTCAACGATGGCCGTGCCCCTAATGGTGATGACGCCGTAACCGATACGCCGAATTACGACCGCACTTCATACTACGCACATTATAAAAGTGTCGTTACAGCCTATAGCCGCTACCTTGGCGGCGACCGCGGTACATTTGCAGATGCAGCCGCAGTGGTCAATGCCATGGATCAGCTCAACTGGCGTCTTCCTTACAGCAGTGCCTCCAGCTACAGTATCCATAGCCATGCCAGCGACGCCTTCTGCAGCACCAACTTGATGGACTATAGTCAGCGCATGCCTGATGTGCCAGGATTTACTCCAGGACAGATAGCCCGCATGCGATATGCCATCGCTCATTCACCGACCATACCTCACGACCTAGTTGCAACTCGCGGCTGCAAGCCTGCTGAAGGCGAGATAGATTATAGTATAGAAGTCGGCATAGTCGATTGACGATTCTTTTTCGGCCAAAGCTCAAAACAGATACAGCTACTAACTAGCCAGCTACACTCTAAAATGTGTGTAGCTGGTTTTTTTGTATGGTATTATTTGCTGTTTTCTTTCTATTTCCTAATAGAAATATATTACCCTATCCCTGTCTAGAGACTGTATAGAATGTCTATTCTCTTATGCAAGAGTTGCTTGGTATAGCAACAATTCTCCTCTCTATAAACGCAAATGTTATTTACGTTAAAAATGTAAATAGTAGGTAAATAATAATATTATTTCCATAAATAAATATCTATATAAGTTTTTGTATTACCATATTTTCTGTTACTTTTGTGTTGTGACTTCTGTATTGTAAATGTATGCTATATATATTTAATCAAACTAAACTTTGTATAATACGAGATGTTTGCTTGTCTTATATAATCAAACATAAAGATTTTACTATGCAACACCGAATGTGTATACTTAGCCTAATCCTTAGTCTGCTGGGTATTTTAGTCCCTCATACTAAGACTGTCGCCCAGCATAAGCTTGATCTCTTTGTTGGGCCTGAACTACTATATTCCGACGTTGTCTACGACAAGGTCTACGAAGCTGTATTTAATCTCAATCCTGGTTTTAAGTGGCACATGCCTCACCATTGGATGCTTACAGGTCAAGTCACTGTACCAATATATAATGATTACGGCCCATACTATAACCGTGTGCGTCCCACCATGGCCGTACTTAGTAAAGAGAGCCGTATCAGTCGAGATAGCTATCTAAAATGCAGTACAGGTTTATTTAACCTTGAGCGCTACGGATTTGATGTACAGTGGATACACCATATCAATAACTGGTTATCATTAGAAGCCCAAGCTAACTACACTGGTTTTTGCTCCTTTGCCGAAGACTTCACCCACGAACGTATAGATCGTTTTGCCTATGTAGCAGGTCTTCAAGCCTACTACGCTCCTAAAGACATCCAAGTCCGTGTACAAGGAGGTCGTTTTCTCAACGAAGAGTACTGTATGAAACTCGAAGCTTTCCGCCACACTAAATATGTGAGTGTAGGTGGTTTTGCCGAATTTAGCGAAGACGATCGCACAGGTGGCTTTGTTATAGTCGTCAAGTTGCCCCCATACAAAAGCACCACGCATAAGAAATTTGTTGTGCGTCCAGCCAGCAATTTCCGCTTGACCAACAATATGGATGCTGGTACTGCCCTTGGCAAGATGGTCTTTACCGACCCAGAATATAATGAACGTGATGGTGCATTCCAAATGACGAAAGGAGGTATGCGATGATACAATACCATAGACCAACTAGACTATTTCGCATAGCTCTGGCTCTAAGTTTCAGTCTATGCCTACACATGACCAAGACCCATGCTCAGCAATACGATGGCATGACTGGTCTAGTCCATACGCCAACCGCCGAGATGAGTCCAGAACTCAATCTCCGTCTAGGCGGACACTTCTTGCAGCGCGGCATGACCCCATGGCGATTCCAGCGCAATGGCAAACCCTACGAAACCTACAGCTACTACATAGGTTTTACCCCATTATCATGGATAGAAGTATCCTATACCGAAGTCCTCTTTAAAACCCAAAAGCCCAATAGCGAGCGAGTAGGGTACTTCCAGAAAGATCGTCACTTCTCTCTTAAAGTGCGTCCTTTCAAAGAAGGAAAATATTGGCCAGCAGTAGCCATAGGTACCATGGACCCACTACACCAAGAGTGGTCTGGAGAACGCGGGAGTCAAAACTTTGCTTGCTATTACGTAGCTTTTACCAAGCATATAGATGCTCATATAGGCCTATTAGGCCTTCACGGCACCTTGCGTAAGTATAAAGGGAGTACCAAAAACAGTCAATGGGATGGTCCCGTAGGTGGTCTTACCTTCCGTCCAGCTTGCTATAAAGATATACGCTTGATAGCCGAATACAACGGCGACCAGTTTATCTTTGGTACCGACGTACAACTATTCCGTCTACTGAAAGCCCAAGCCTCCTATATGGATGGCTATATCAGTGCCGGATTATGCCTAAGTCTACAACTATAAAATAGATGTAGACCTCAACAGAACCTATCAGAGAAGTATGCATAACAAAGTCGAATTTTGAAATGAAAATTATGAAGACAAGTTTTTTTAAAAAGAGCGTTTATGCCTTTGCTTTTATTGCTCTTGCAGCAGGTGTAAGCAGTTGCAGTGACGACGATGGTAAGAAGAAAGTCGTACTGCCAGAAGTAGTTATCGAGCACAGTATTAGTGGTGTGGTAACCAGTATTGACGGTACCCCTGTTGAAGATGTAGCAGTAGCATTGAGTGGCACAGCCACCTCTGGCACTATGACAGACGAACATGGAGTATACTCATTTGAGTACATCAAAGAATCAGGTGATTTTGATCTTGCTTTTACCAAAGATGGTAAGGTCGCTCAAGAAGGTCACGTTTTGATCGCCGATTCAAAAGAAAGCCACGCAGCCGTATTGAGTGTGCGTATGGCCAACGAAGTAGCCCAAGTAGTCATTAGTGCTACTGAGGAAACTGTTGTTGAAACAGAGACTGAAACAGCAGTAGGCAACGAAGAAGCTGCTACCACCGTAACTACCACCGTACCCGCTGGTGCGATTGAAGAAGGCAAAGAAGTAGCCATTAAGATACAACCTATTTACGACGAAATAAGCAGTACAAAGGCTGTAGATCGCATAGTTGTAGACCAGTTTAAAGCAGAAATTAAGCTAAAAGATGGCACACCTTACATATTGGCTGATGGCTATACAGTCAATAGTAGCTTCGAGGCGCCTATAAATGGTCAATGTTTTGTACGTGTCGTTTATGTAGATGATACTCCAACCGACTCGTACACATTTCCTAGCGGTACCTTCACAGTATCTTACGACCGTTCATGTACAATCTACGTAGAAGCCGATGCTACAATTACTCAAACAAGTGGTGAAGAAGCCCTTGTCGTAACACCTAGCGTAGAAGACCGTATCCATGCATCTGGTTCATCTACCATTGATGTCACTTACGACTTCAAGATGGGTGCAGAATTGACAGGTACAGGTAAAGCACGTGAGATTCTAGAGAAATACGTAGCAGTAGCCAATGGTACAGTTAGGCTAGAAGGTCAATTTTTAAGCAACTTTGAAGTACCAGAAGGAGCAAAGTACACATTTAGCGCTAAGCAACACTTTGCAAACTTCGAAGTAGACTTTGATAGCAAGGAAGCTACTGGCAAGAAGTATGAAGATGTAGATACTTCTTACAGCGTAGAAGTCCCTGCACACAATGGTGGCGGAAACTAAGATAAACCACAACCTATTATATATCCTATAGTGATTAACTATGTTGAAGGCTACACCATAAAGTGTAGCCTTCTTTTATGTTCAAAAGAATCACTCTTTTATTTTTTAGCTGGGATAATCTCTCCAGTCAGATGCTCTTTATCGTCAACCTCCAGTCTGCAAGCCTCCACGTAACATAGACCAAATTTCTCACACCACGGCTTCACCCAAATCTCTAGGCCTTCCGATTTGACAAGAATATCTTGACCTTCCCTTTTTAAATGCAACATTGCATTAAGATTAGGCATCACCAAAATACGATCCAGATATATGTTTGCAAATTCTTTTGCTATACGCTCCAGTCGATGCTTAGACATGCCGGTAATCATATCTTTTAAAAGAATAGTATAGAATCGCTGAGTAGACATAGCCCCCATGCGATAAAGAAGGTACGACAAAAAGTGTCGTCTGTACAATCGATGCAAATAGCTTTTCTTGCAATAAAATTTTAAAAAAGCCTCCGTTCCATTGCCTCTGATTAAGTAGTTCTCAAATGGTACATTATGAAGTCGACTCATGATAGTAATTCAATTTATATAATCCAACACAATACTTTCTTGACAAAAATACTAACATTAAGCGACATGACAAATAAATATAGTAACAAATTGCTCTTTAAATCAGCTTTTGCAAGTGTTTTTGTTTTAACTACAATCCCATGATACAAATATACTCAAGTTGGTACCTATGGACCTGTTTTTTTAGTTTATCAAGATTCTACCTACAATATAGTGTAGCCAAATAAGACAAACAATTATTTTATGCACAAATTATTTTCAAATCGCTTGGAATATCAAAACTAATCACTACATTTGCAGCAGAATCCATAGGTTGTTAAATCGGGGTTCTTGTTCTTTTAATTAGTGTGAATATAGATTATTCTAAAGAGATTACTGCTACGCTTTGTTTCATCTTTTATTTGTACGGCTATGTTATTAGTTATAGACAATCAAAGTGCCTATATCAAGAAATTCAAAAGACAATTTCTTGCTGAGCAAAATTTCGATTATGTGGTCTTTGACCACAATCAACCCATTACCCTCTCGGCCCAAACCGAGATACAGGGTATCCTATTATCTGGAGGTCGAGGCAATCCCTACGAACCTCTTAATCTCACAACCAATTTTGTGGCTATGATGAACTGGGACGTGCCTGTACTCGGTTTTTGTTTAGGACATGAGATCATCTCAGTGGCCTATGGCGGTCGCATCAAAAAACTGCCCGACTACCATAACAAGCGCGAGCTTATCACGCTCACATCCCCCGAAGATCCCATTTTTGAAGGACTTAATAAGACCGAGTTGATGCTTCAAAAGAAGCACCACTTTCACGTATCTGAACTTCCAGAAACCTTTGTGTCACTGGGCTTTTCAGATACCACCCCAAACGAGATTATCAAACATAAAGACAAACCTATCTATGGGTTTCAGTCCCATCCAGAAGTCTACAGCCCCGATGGCTTACACATCATCAAAAACTTTTTACGCCTATGCGAGATTTTATAACCAATAAAGAATATATGTACTGGGTCTTTGTAGGCAGTGTCCTGTTGATATCTTACCTGTTATCTTGGGGCATCCGCCGCTTTTTGACCTATTACATCAAAAAAAGTTCGGATAAAATCAACGAAGACCCAACCAATTTTGTCTTCTTGAAAAATGCGGTGTCGCTTATAATATACACCACCGCGCTTATTCTTATTTTTCTCAAAACCCCAGGCCTTAGCGCTATGGGCAAAGGCCTCTTTACCAGTGCTGGTATTTTGGCCGCCACCATTGGTTTGGCTTCTCAGAAAGTCTTTTCCAATATATTGAGCGGGTTGTTTATTTTGTTTTTTAAACCTTTTAGTGTTAAAGACACGATAGAGCTTCGTTCCGATCATCTGAAAGGCGTTGTTGAAGAAATCACCCTTCGTCACACCGTCATTCGAGATTACGAACACCGCCGCATCATCATCCCAAACAGCACTATCAGCGATAGCATACTGGTAAACAGTTCTATCGTAGAGGAAAAGATAAAAAAGCAAATCGATATAGGCATAAGCTACGATTCTGATATCGATTTGGCCAAACAGATTATACGTGAAGAGATTTCAGCCCATCCACTGTTGAAAGACTATCGCAGTGCATCCGAGAAACGTAAAGATGTGCCCGTCGTCCAAATGCGCTTAGTCAGTTTAGGCGAATATGCCGTAACTATCCGTGCCTATGTATGGACGCACAACAACGATGAAGCTTGGATATTGCAATGCGACGTGCTTGAAAGCATCAAAAAACGCTTTGACCAAGTCGGCATAGAGATTCCATTCCCATATAGAACCATAGTAATGAAAGATTCCATTCCAAAAGATGAAAGTAGCTATAATATACAATAAAGATATAGAAGGCGTTATCAACACCTTCGGCATGCAAAACAAAGAGTTTTACTCAGAAAACACCGTAAAGCGTGTAGCTGCCAGCCTTGAAAAGGCCGGCCATAACGTAGCAGTACTCGATGGCAATAAGCAGATTATCGAGCGGCTAGAAAACTTCATGCCTCGCGTCGTAGAAGGCGAACAGATGGGCATGATCTTCAACATGGCCTACGGCATACAAGGCGAAAGCCGCTATACGCACATCCCTTCTATGCTCGAAATGCTAGGCATTCCCTACGTCGGTTCCTCGCCATCGGGCCACGCCTTAGCACTCGACAAAGTATTGACCAAAATCATCTGGAAGAACAACAACCTGCCGACCCCCGACTTTTGGGTATTCAACAACGCTGAGGAAGACCTCTCTACGGTCAAATATCCTGTGATTGTCAAACCAAAAATGGAAAGCGTCTCTTTTGGTCTTAAAGTTGTGTACAACGACGAAGACCTGCGCGAAGCCATCCACTTCATCGTTACCGAGTTTGACCAGCAAGCCCTCGTCGAGCAGTTTGTTCGAGGCCGTGAATTTTGTGTAGGCATCTTGGGCAACTCGCCTGTAGAAACTTTCCCTGTGTTGGAAATTGATCTAGAAGGCGACCCCGATGCCATTCAAACAGTCGATGACAAGAAGCACAAGCCAAAACGCAAATTGTGCCCAGCACCTTTGGACGACACCTTGGCACAAGAGATGCAACGTCTAAGTATCGAAGCCTTCAAAGCTTTGAACCTGCGCGATTTTGCTCGTGTAGACATCCGCTTGGATGAAGACGGCACCATCTACTTGCTTGAGATCAACTCCATGGCCAGCCTTGGTGAAACTGGTTCTTATCCAGCCGCTGCTAAAGTGGCTGGTTACAGCTACGAAAATTTGGTCAATAAGATGCTTGATGTAGCCTCTATCCGCTACTTTTCAGGCACCCTTATGACACAGCTTCCAGGCGAAGGTCAAGTCATCAAGACTCCTATGTCTACCCGTCTTCGCACCTTCTTGAAAGCTCGTCAGAGCCAGAGCGAGAAGCTGCTTAAGAAGCTTGTAGATGCCAACACCCACGTACGCAATGTACCTGGGGTTAACCTCTGTAGCGAATTGATAGGCAACGAACTCAGCCAGTTGGGATTTACTCAAGAAGTACATCCCCAGCTCGAAGTCGGTAACATCCTGTATTTCAGCAACTCGTTTGACCAAAAGATAGATACCCTTATTTTGATGTCGATCGACAATAAGGTATCCTTGGCCAAGCACGAAAACTACAGCATGCACGACCAATACCTCGAAGGCACTGGCGTGTGGGAAAACAAAGGCGGTATCGCCATTGTTATCTCCGCTTTGCAAGGCCTGCGTTTTGTACGCCAATTGAAAAAGCAAAAGATAGGCATCCTGCTCACTACCGATTCGTCGATCGATGGTAAATATGCCCGCAGCATCATTCGTCAGAAAGCCGATTTGGCCAAGCGCATCTTGTCGGTTAGCGGCTCGTCCAAAAATGGAGGGCTCATCCTGTCTCGTTCAGGTTCCGCCGCCTACCAATACGAGTCTAAGCTTATCGACACCCGCATGTCGGAGAATATCTCGACCATGGCCACGCAGTTTAACCGCACTTTGGCCAATATCTCTGATATTTCGCGCAACGACCCCGACAATTTGATTGCACCATACAATATCCAGTTTGATAGCAACATCTTCAGAGAGTCGGCACATGGTTCGGCTGGTATCAGTGTACGTTTCAATAGCCAGAGTCAGCTCGAAGCCATTGAAATCAAGCTCAAAAAACTGATCACCGTGCAGAAGCGCAATAAGATCTACCAAGTTCAGTTTGAAGGCGGCATGAAGCGTCCAGCGATGGAAGCCAGCGAGCAAACCGAGCAATGGTATGAGCAGATACAAAATATCGCACAGCATGTCGATATCCGTGTGACCAAGAAGCACCGCTGGAGTTCGGCCGACATCTGCCATATATCCAAACAGATGCCCAAGATTGATGGTCTAGGGCCAGTAGGTGAGTTTCTCCCATCCAACAACGAACGCATATTGCGTCATAGCTTGGTGGAGCGCGCCCTACTGCTAGCCCTTGTGCTCAACAAGTAGTATTCTAATCATATACCTTGCTTATTTTTTGATTGTAGTATCCTAATCACGAAGAAATTTGTGGTTAGGATATTTTGTTTAAAACATATATACATT
This sequence comes from Bacteroidaceae bacterium, assembly GCA_963678855.1. GTDB lineage: Bacteria > Bacteroidota > Bacteroidia > Bacteroidales > Bacteroidaceae > F22. Next base: position 104,833 of record OY787448.1, read on the forward strand.
TCATGCCGTTGAGATGTTAAATTACTTCGAAACATTACAATCACGAGTATTTTCATTAGGCAGTATGCCTTTTTTTTTATATTTTAGACTGCTTAATCACAAATACCATAACGTTAATGACGTACCGTTTACCCTTGTTATTGAGTTATCTGCTGATAACCAGTATACTGACCGCTTCTTATGCTGCACCCCAAAGAATAGGAATCGTAGACAAAGGCACGCCTTATTTAATATGTAAAGATAGTACCTATTCAGGCTGTTTTGGTCAAGTTGCTCAGCTTCTGCAAGTCGCAGTGCCTGAGGCTCCTTGCTATGTGACTGGTAGCGAAGACCAACTGATAACCTTACTAAAACAAGGAGAAGTCGATTATGTCGTGGGCGTCAATCTTCAGACAAACGACTTACAAGTACTTAGCACCGTCTCGTTTCTCCAAGAAAAAGAAAACGACAAAGAAGTGCGCTATGGAGTAGTCACCACTCTCGACAATGTCCAGTTGTTTTACACCCTCAATAACACCCTTGCCCAGCTCAACAACAGTGGCGAGATGGACACCCTGACCAGCCAGTGGATTCAAAACAAAGTGATTGAACCCCATGCACAGATGGAATCAGTCCTCCATGCATTCCGTATCGGTTTGATTGTTGCCGTATTTGCCCTAAGTATCCTCATTATCTACCTGCTTGTCTATTATCGATTAGAAAAGCGCAAGCGTCGATATGTAGTCAAATTGATGGATAATCTTCCACAACCCTTGGCAGTTATGCATAAAGAGAACGGAAAACTCAAGTACCTATTTACCAATAGACTCCATCACGACGATGAAATCGTCAAAAAGTCGGCCACCACCTTAAGCGATGCTCAAGAATATGTCGATAATTTATCTTTGTCCTACGACATGACCTTAGAGATGCAGCAACCAGTCTCTTTAGAAGACAAGCGTAGTACAGACCATCACTACATGCTCTACCTTTCACCCTGCGTGTACAATGAACAACATGTAGTAGCCAAAACCATCTACAACATGCGTGAAGAGATGGACCTAGTACGCCAAGCCCAAGAGAGCGAGCAACAGATAGACCAATTTATTGAATCGATTAGTCATGAAGTACGCACACCACTCAACAGCATACTAGGATTCAGCCAGATGCTGCCAGAACTGCCAGTAGAAGACCGCGGTGAATTGATGAACATTATTGATGAAAAAAGCATCTTGCTCAATAAATTGATCTCTGAGTTGCTCCTGCTATCTCATATAGAAGGCGGTTTTTTATCGACTCAATACACGGACATCAATTTAGAAGAGTTGCTTCATGAGATTTTGGAACGTGAGCTTTTAAGTGCCCCTCACGCCCCCCATGAAGTACTCGTCCAACTCGACAAGCCAGCTTGCCCATTTGTGTTTAAAAGCGATGCCATGCTCTTGAAAGAGATGCTAGGAAGCGCTTTAAACAATGCGCTCAAATTTACTTCTTCTGGTACAATCACGCTTGGTTATTTTCAACACGATTCTTATCTTTTTGTGTATATCAAAGACATGGGTTCTGGTATACACCTGTCTAATGTCAAAAAAATATTTGAGCCCTTTATGAAAGTCGACACTTTCACGCAAGGTACTGGTCTTGGCATGTCTTTAATGAAACAAATAGCCATAATCTTGGAAGCACAGATAGGTGTTTATTCAAAATACAAGCACGGCACCACCATTTTCTTCAGATGGCCCATCGACACCCAAACATGCACTACAAATTGTAGTCCCACAAACTCCCTATTGATTGACGAAACGGATAAAGCCCTATGGATAGATTAACACCTTATACACAACGTTGGCTGCTTTGTTTTTTTATGAGCATAAGCATGATTCACATATCTTGGTCTCAGCCAGCCCCAATCACCTGCACCGTTTCGGTTGAAAACCTCAAACCTCTAGTCTATACCGATAGTGTAGGGGATCTTCGTGGTGTGTACGTGTCACTTATGGATAGTGTTTTTCAACACACCGATATGACATATAGACTCAGTCTGCATACCGATGCCGATATTTTGGAAGACAGTTTCACCGTGGGCATTTTACCCTATTTTTTGATGAGTCAACTGGATAAAGACAATTTTGATCCCCGCGTTTTGTACACTTCTACCTACGGTTCAATGAGCAAATCAGGCAACACAATGACCCTCTCCGCATTGAGTCAAAACACCATATCCGTACCCAATAAGGCCTACTTCATAAACGTGATGCACTCTCTCAGCTACCCAATAGATACCACTCGAGTACAGCAATATACAGATCTTGATAGTGCCATTGTCCAACTCCAAACTGGTCGCTGCGATGTGATATTGGCCGATTTTCGTATTCTTTCCTGGTACCGCAGTACTGGTTTAGTCAAAAATGTCACCATAAACCAGCTCAATGGCATGCCCTACATCTACTACTTTGTAACCACCAAGGCTAAATGTAGCCATTTGACTAGCATCATTGAGAAGAACATAGAAAATCTTCGTCGCAATGGTACTGTTGGTAAACTGTTTGATACCTATCTTCACAATCCTTATCAGCACCGTTATGATCAAGCTCTCAATAATATATTCATCTCCATAGGCATATGGGCTCTTGTTGTCATAGCTCTTATCTGGACCGTCAAGTTCTTTTTACGTCTCCGTAATCGAGAGCGTAAGATATTCAGTGAATTTACAGGACTGTTGATGAACTTGCCTCATGGCACCGCTATTTTCAAAGCAGGTCAGTCTAAGCCGATTTTGAACAATGATGTTTACGACTATTACCAGAGCAAACAAGCAGCAGGTGATGTGATCCATCTATCCGAACATTGGTCATATTTCGAGTACGATTACAAACCCTACTCAGTTGTACTTCAACTAGATATCACATCTTTAGAAGTCGCTCGTTCGAAGTCAAAGAAATCCGCCTTGATGAAACGACGTTTTTTAGACAATGCCACCCAAGGCCTTAAAGTTCCTTTAAATGAGATCGTTCAGTCAGCAGCTAAGATAGTGAGTGAAGAAGATGAAAAGAAATTAAGAACTTATGCCGATGTTGTCGAAGACAACACGCATAAATTGCTTCATCTTATAGATGACATACTCAACCTCTCTCAGCTTCAGGCCGATGCATCTAAAAATCGCAAGGCCCGCAAGTATGATTTTTACGAAGTCATCAATTATTTACAGACCGAGTTTGCCGACCATCTAGAATCCAATACATCTGTAGGTCACGCAGGCTTGCATATCACTTCCAATTTTACTACTTTGGAGTCTAATGTCGACCCTTCACGTGTGCGCCGTGTCATGAAAGATTTGATAAGCCATGCTTTAAGGCGTTCAGAATCAGGTCCTGTGCATGTTCATTTCGACTTTGTTCTAGAAGATAGACGTATCGATATTGTCATTGAAGATGACAGTCCTGTCATCCCACCCGAAGACATCGCTCAGCTATTCAATCCATCCTTGGGTCATCATTATTCTATAGATAGCAGTTACTTGTTAGCTTTGAATATAGCTTATGCCATTATCGATCACATAGGAGGAACCATTCAAGTAGAGTCAGAACAAGGCAAAGGGACAAAAATAAGCATCAGTTCAAAAAGCAACCATATTGTACATTATAAGTAATCAAGCAATCGGGCCACACTTTGTCAATAGTGTGGCCCGATTATAGTATAGAGTAAACCTCTTATTTCTTCATATCCTCCAGGTACCAGTCATACATTCTCTGTACCCCATCTTCGATTTCCACTTGATGCTTCCATCCAAGACCATTGAGCTTAGACACATCCGTAAGCTTACGCATCGTGCCATCAGGCTTAGAAGCATCCCATACGATAGCCCCTTCAAAGCCAATCACCTCCTGAATACGCTCCGCAAGGCCCTTGATAGAGATCTCCTTACCCGTACCCACATTGATATGGCAATTGCGCACTTCAGGAATCTTATGACCCTCTGCATGCAGCTGTTCTGTCGTTTTGCCCTGAAGCTCTGCAGGAAGACCATTCAAGTCCGCAAAACTTACACGCTCCATCACGAATACACACGCATCCGCCATTTCCTCGCTCCATAAGAACTCACGCATTGGCTTACCAGACCCCCACAGCTCCACACGGTCGTTGAAGATACCATACTTCGCAAGCACTTCTGTCACTGCCTCTTGAGATGCCGCACCATCGATACCCTCTACAGGACGCTTGTGCAAGTCTTCCTCAATAGCCGCCCAGTCCTCGTTCATCAAGCATTTCGCTAGATAAATCTTACGGATCATCGCAGGCAACACATGGCTACGCTCCAAGTGGAAGTTATCATTTGGACCATAAAGATTGGTCGGCATCACCGCAATATAGTCCGTGCCATACTGCATATTGATACTCTCACACATCTTCAATCCCGCAATCTTCGAAATCGCATACGGCTCATTCGTGTACTCCAGCGGTGAAGTCAACAACGAATCCTCCGTCATCGGCTGCGGCGCATTCTTCGGATAGATACACGTACTACCCAAGAAACACAACTTCTTCACCCCATGCTTATGCGACTCACCGATTACATTTTGCTGAATCTGCAAGTTCTTGTAGATAAAATCCGCACGGAAGATATTGTTCGCCATAATACCACCCACAAAGGCAGCCGCAAGGAACACATACTCCGGCTTTTCTTCCTCGAAGAACTTCGCCACAGCAGCACCATCTAGAAGATCCATCTCCGCATGCGTACGACCGATCAAATTCGTGTACCCCTTGCCCTCTAGATTCTTCCAAATTGCCGACCCCACGAGTCCACGGTGGCCAGCAATATATATCTTACTATCTTTATTCATAGTTTTATTCTAAAACGAGTAGGGGAGATTACTTACTATACTCTAGCTCCACCTTTTTCATATCATGCACCACCATGATTCTGATCAACTCTTTAAAAGACGTTTGCGTTGGATTCCATCCCAGTGTAGTACGTGCCTTTGTAGGATTACCAAGCAATTGTTCTACCTCAGCAGGACGGAAATACTTAGGATCTACCTCCACAAGCACCTTACCAGTCGCCACATCGATGCCCTTTTCATCTACACCCTCACCTTCCCAGCGAAGCTCGATACCCGCTTCTGCAAAAGAAAGCGTAGTAAACTCACGTACCGTATGCATTTCACCAGTTGCAATCACAAAATCCTCTGGCACATCGTGTTGAAGCATCAACCACATACACTCCACATAGTCCTTCGCATACCCCCAGTCACGCTTAGCATCCATATTACCAAGGTACAGTTTATCTTGATACCCCTGCTTGATACGCGCCGTAGCTAGTGTAATCTTACGCGTTACGAAAGTTTCGCCACGACGCTCACTCTCATGATTAAACAAGATCCCGTTTACCGCAAACATATCGTACGACTCACGATAGTTCTTCGTAATCCAGAAACCATATTGCTTAGCCACCCCATATGGGCTACGAGGATAGAAAGGAGTGGTCTCACTTTGAGGCACCTCCTGCACCTTACCAAACAATTCAGAAGTTGATGCTTGATAGATGCGGCATTTCTTCTCCATACCAAGGATACGTACCGCCTCCAAAAGACGCAAAGGTCCTATAGCATCGGTATCCGCAGTATATTCAGGCACATCAAAAGACACCTTCACGTGACTCTGCGCCGCCAAGTTGTATATTTCATCTGGTTGCGTGATTTGAAGAATACGAACCAAAGAACTTGAATCCGTCATATCCCCATAATGCAAGTTAATAGCCCGCTTTTGGTGCATATCACGAACCCATTCTGTCAAATATAAATGTTCAATACGTCCTGTATTGAATGATGAAGAACGACGGATGATTCCGTGTACTTCATATCCTTTCTCGATCAAGAACTCTGCTAGAAATGAGCCATCTTGACCAGTTATTCCTGTTATAAGTGCTACTTTACTCATTGAATCTGTTGATTAAGTTGATAAAAGTTGCTGCAATATACATATAATTTCTGTAATAATGCGTCCATACCTTCGTTCATTCTTGTTAAATGTCATCCCTCGCCAAGCAATCATTCGATCCAATGATTACTTCTAATCCCGATTCTTGTAAAAAGTGATTATGTAATCTATTTCGATAAATAATGTACAACTTTATACACAATATAGACTAATCGCAACTAAACATACCCAATACATCCAAATCAGCTTCCATAAAGTCTTTTGTTTGTTTCATTTATTGCTAAATTTGTGGCAACAAAAGCAGTTGTTTACTATCACGTATTAGTCAGGCGTATATGATTTTGATTCCAACCATACAGAATAAGGTAAGAATACTCACAAGTATCCTTCTTTTTTTGTGTGCCTGTACGTTTGATATATCCGCACATGATCATCTCCGATCCTCCGAAGACATATTGGCCGAGTGTCGTAAGATTTTTTACCAGATAGACGAGCTAAACACGATCGAAAAGAAAGTACAGTGGGTAGATGCCAAAAGCCAAGCTAAATATGTACGCCAAATGACCTTGACTGGTGATAGTATTCGGTTAGAAGACACCCCATGGCAAGACTACTATATCCAGCTTATACGCCTTTTTTACCTTCTAGACTCCTCTAGGCTGATGAGTGAATACCGACCATATATGAGCGACCTCTGTACGCTCGTCCGTCATCTTCCACCAGCCTACCACCCTTTGAAGGGCTATGCCTATCGCAATGTAAGTCAGCTATACATACTGGATGGACAAGAAGAAAAAGCGTATAAAATTTTAGAGAAAGTCGTGCAAGAAGCACTGTCGCAGAGCACTCTAACCCAAATCGACAGTAGCAATCTTGCGATGACCATGGTCATGCAGCTTCATTGTCAATCCATTCCCAAAAAACTCGGCAGGCGAAATTTGAGCTATTTGAAAGACTGTCCACAAGATACCCGCATGATTCTAGGTGAAGCCATACTTAGAGGGAACCATCACCGCGTGATCAACCTTGTCGATTCTTTACTGCAAAGTGATAAGATGCGCTTTCTAGAACGTTTGTATCTGTCCAAACGCATGTATCAAGCGCTACAGAAAGTGCCAGCATCGCGTCACAACGCTCGCCGCATGATGAGCCTATTGGCACTACAAGACTCCATGTATGCAGATATTCAGCGTGTTCGCAATATCGATTATACCACAGATAAAGAACTGCAAGTACATCAGCGCATACAGGCCGACGTGGTCAAAAATAGTCGTGTCCAAGTGGCCCGCTTCTACCACAAAGCTACTATTCTAGGTATTTTGGTCCTTGTCTTGATTCTACTCTTTTGGTACAACAACCGACAAACGTCCAAATTTAAATTGTCCCTTCTGCAAAGCCTACGTAAAGAGAAGCAAGCCCAAAGCACAGCACTTCTTGAGGCCAAAGCTGCCTATGGCAAGCAAGCCGATCTTGTGCGCAATCTCAATCACGACCTGCGCGTGCCCCTCAATGCCCTGATGGGATTCTCAGATATCTTGACCTCCAGCCATGACCTCACAGAAGAGGAACGTCAAGAAGCAGGTCAAAACATACAGCAAAGTAGCGACCAGCTCTTGAGTATGATCAACAACTTGTTGGCTATTGCCCGTGTAGAGACCAATAAGATGTCGCTTCGATGCCGCGATCTACAAGCTAGCGACCTGCTCCAACCAGCCGATTGGCAAGAGCTCACAGCCAAGCTGACCCCCCACCATACCCTACGCATTTTGCCTATAGATAGCGATAGACTCTTGCATACAGACGACAGGCATGTACGCCATATTATAGAGCTTGTCGTGAAGCACATTGCTCGACACACACAGACCAATGATATTCTGGTAGATAGTTCTATTGATGCCAATGATACAGTATGCATCAACATACAGTCAGTCAAAAAACAGCAATCCATTGACACGATCCAGGACGCCCTTGATACCACCAAAAAAATGAGCGACTATGACGATGCCGATAGCTATTATCTCGTCTTAGCCCGCATGCTAGCCCAACTGATTGACTCCAGCTTAGTGCTTGGCAACCACACCAGCGATATCATACATATACAACTGATTATTCCACTCTCTCAATAACGATGAACAGACATAGCCGTTTTATTACCACCTATATCTTGGCCATACTAACCGTATGGTCCAGTTCATTGTGCCTGTATGCCACTTCACATGACCACTTGTGGCAAAAGCAGTACAAAGACTATATTGAGTATGATCACAAAGGCAATATCGACACCATGACCACCTATAGCTGGAAAGCCTTCAACCTAGCGCATCAACACCAAAACGATTCGCTACAAGTGCGTGCCATAGGTAGTCTAATCAATGCTATGGAGATCGACTCTATCAAGCGTTATATCAGCATACTCGATACCTTTCCAGCCACCCCAAATCAAGTGTATCATCATAGTCAAATGCTTTTGGCTTATTACCGCATGCAACTGTATGACATGTCAAAAAACGAAACCCATCAATTTCTGAGAGAGATGGTGCAAAAAGCCGACAGTGTCTATGCCGATAGTGCCAATATCCATCACGATAGTACTTCCAAAAAAATCTATTTACTAAACAACAGACTCTACCTAAGCGCCTTGATTGAAGCCGTTTCTATCGACTCTGATCAATCGCCTTATTATGAATACTTCAACCGATTGATAGCCATCATCGAGCAGTTGCCAGCCCATTACAGGAACGCCAAGCTCAATGGTCTTATGACGGTCACAACTATTTTTCTAGACATGCAAGATTATAAAAACGCCCTCAAGTACAGTGAAGCCGTTATCCAAGGCATCCAGTCTACACCAGGTGTACCCGATAATTTTCAAGACATGAAAATAAGCCATGCCACCGTCTGTTATTACATGTGTTACCAACAGCTCCAATGCTATGATGATATATCACCCGAAATTCTTGAACGAAATTGGGCCTTTATGAGCAGTCCTTATGGAAAAGAATGTCATGACTACTTAGAGAGTTACGGCAATGGTACCATGAGCACTGATTTATATTATAATATGGCCAAGAAGAGGTACAGCAAGGTCATAGAACAAACAAACAAGAAAATTCTCACCTACAAAGAGCACCTAGAAAGTCAAGTTCACTTTGTCAACATTCAAAACGTAGCTATAAATCGAGTTCAAAACCCAGAGAAGTACCTCGATTTGATGTTTCGCAATTATGTCCTTAAGAAGCAATTTCAAGAAGAGTCTCAGATAACAAAAGAGATCGACTATACCAACTTGTACGCAATCAACAAGTTGCAGAAAGACATCGCCCTGAAGCAACTAGAGAAAGAAAACATCAGCACTATATGGAGTGCAGTCCTGTTTGTAGGCATCCTCTTTGTCGTCTTTTTGGGCACATGGGGTATTTATATCATGTACACCTTCAATAAGCGTAAAATTCAGCATATAGCCAAGTTGAAAGAAGCCACCATCAGGACCGCTAAGAAAAAGCAAGAAGCCGAGCATGCCAAGATGGTTCAGACCATCTGTCTCGACAACATGAACCACGAGATTCGCAGCCCGCTCAACAGCATCGTTGGTTTCTCCCAACTTCTACTAGAAGATGCAGAGCTCGATCCAGAGGCCAAAGAACAATACAGTAGTCAGATTCATACCAGCAGCGCTATACTTTTGCAGATCATCAATGATGTGCTCGATGTTGCTCAATTGGAGTCGGGCCATTACAAACTGCAAAAAGAACACTTGTCTGTATGTCGACTGTGCGACTACGCCGTTCGCAGCCTTCAGCCTAAAGTGCAGCCAGGTGTCACGATGATGCTTGACTGCAAGCTCGGTTCGTGCGTCAAAATCTATACCGACAAGACCCGCCTATTGCAAATATTGCTCAACTTCCTCTCTAATGCCTGCAAGCATACCTCAACAGGGCACATCATCTTATCGTGCGACTGGGCCGATGCAGAAGAGACGCACATCCTCTTTACCGTAAGCGATACAGGTAGCGGAGTGCCAGTCGATATGCAACCGCATCTCTTTGAGCGCTTTGCCAAGCTCAATAACAAAGCCCAAGGCACAGGACTAGGGCTAAATATCGCTGCTACATTAGCCCATGTGATGGGCGCCGAGATAGGATATGACTCGTCCTACACCGACGGAGCTAAGTTCTATTTGAAAGCACCGTCAGGTGAATAGTTGTCAACAGTAAATTTGTTTTGTGTAATTAACGCTAATTCGTGAAAATAAAATTATAGTAGTCTGATTAAAATTTCATGTTTCGGTCATAAAATACTAATTTTGTGTGGATTTAATAGAGCAGCCTACTTATGAATCGTTCAGATATACATACCTTGATTTACACAGTCATACTTAGTTGTATGGTTGCGCTATTTAGTATAAACTCACTTTATGCCCAAGATGCCCAAGATGCCCAAAGTATTATTGCCTCTTGCCATAAGTTTGTCAATCAAGCCGACACCCTAGATTTTGTGGACCGACAAATGCAGTGGCAAGACGCACAAAAGCAAGTCTCAGCCTTTGAGTCTATAAAGATAGACCACAACAGTTCAGCCTGGGTAGGGTATTATATCCAGCTTCATCGCCTCCTTGCTTACCTAGACCCATTCAAGCCTATATCAGTGTATAGGCCATATATAGAGTCGCTTAAGCAGATGGCCGAATCGTTGCCACCTGCCTACCAATCTGTAAAATGGTACACCTACCAAGAGCTCTCACGGATCTACCTACTAGATCACAACCAAAAGGAAGCTTGTATTCTACAGGAAGACATCATACAAGACATTCAGCGTAAAGAACAGCGCAATGCGCAAGACACGATACAACTTACCAAAGCCATGATAGGCCAACTCTTTTGTAATAGCGTGTTGTCGCCTGCGTTAGGGCGTCGCAATCACAAGTTTTTGTGCAGCCATCCAACCGACAGCCGCATTCCATTAGCTATCGCCCTATATAAGAAGAGATACAGTCAAGTAATCAAGCTTTGCGAGAACTTATTATACCGCTCAGATTTGCCTGTACTCGAAAGCTATTATTTTTGCCAGTTGATATACGACGCTTTGCAACATGTACCAGCTACGCGCACCAATACCCAGCGCGCATTTCGTTTACTAGCCAAACAAAAATCCATGTATAGCGATGTGCAGCAAGCCATCAATTTTGATTACAACAAATATCAAGACCTTCAAAAGAAGCTACGGACAGAAACCGAGATACAAAAACAAAAAAAGACAGCCGAGATGAAGCATATCCGAGTGGCCAGTACAATCGGTGCGCTACTGTTGGTGCTACTCCTTTTTGTGTGGGTGATGTATCACCACTCATCTGCCTTTGAAGAATTTATACAAGAGCAAGTGCGCGAAGAAGAAGCCACCCGCAAGTCGACACTTAAAGAAGCCCAAAAAGCCTATCAATCACAGCTTAAGCTAGTGCGCAATCTCAACCACGACATCCGCGTACCACTCAACACATTGCTCGGTTTTACACATATACTGTCATCCCCCGACCCACTGACCCATCAAGAGCAACAAGAAGCTGGTGAAGCCATTCGTCAGAGCAGTGCGCAACTGCTCGATATGATTAACAATTTGCTATCGATAGCTCGTGTAGAGACCCATAAAATGTCGCTACATATGCAGATGGAGCCTATAGCTAAACTTTTAGAACCAGAAGTGTGGGAAGGCCTCGTCGCCAAGCTAGCGCCTACCCATTCGCTATACATCGAGCCCACATCTTCACAGCAAGAGATAAAGACCGACTTCGGGCACCTGCGCAATATTGTGACATTATGTATCAACGACATTGTGCGTCAAACAGAGACCAATACCCTCTTTGTCTCCAGCCATGTAGACCCATTGAGTAAGCAACTACGCATCAGCATACAAGCTCCAATCGTCAACCTTTCATTGCGCAGTATGCATGATGCACTAGACGACAGCAAAAGAATGAGCGACTATGATAATGCCAACAGTTATTACCTCGTTCTGGCCAGAATGTTAGCTCATTTAATCAACGGACAATTGCTTCTTCAAGAAGACACCGACACCGTTCACCTCAATCTATTGCTACCACTCTCACAGTAAAAACAAGACGTTATGCTTACCAACTATACATCATTTATCCGTTCTATATTACCCCTAGCTTGGCTATGGATAGGCTTGAATACCCTTCAGGCTCAAACTCCCCACAGCCTTTGGCAACCAACATACCAAAGATACTTATACCACGATCATAAAGGCGATATTGACACCTTGCGCACCTACGCCTGGAAAGCCTTCGACTTAGCCCGAGAACACCAAAATAATGACCTGCAAATGCTGGCACTTGGTAAGTTTATCAACACCACAAATGTCGACTCTTTTAAGCATTATCTAGCTGTAATGGATACTTTCCCAAGATCCCTACTTAAAATACACGTCTACAATGAATTAGAATTGAGCTATTATCGCAACCTGTTTGCATCCAAAGAAGATGCCGATCTTCACCCAATTGTAGAAAAGCTCATCGTACAAGCCGACAGCGTTTTTGCCGACAGCCTGTACGATGCTACTCAGCCCGATGCTAGAACGATATACCTGCTCAACAATAGAAAGTACTTGTCTATATTGGTCGAAACGGCCCAAATAGATTCTAAAGATTCCCCTTTCTATCCTTATGTAGAACGCCTCAATGATATTGTCGCACAGCTACCAAAAGGATATTTCAGCACCACGCTCAATACCTATCTCACCACATCAGAAATTTCGTTAGAGATGCATGAGTACGCCGATGTTATCGATATTAGTGAGCGCGTCATTCAAGGCAATTTTCAATTGCCCGATACCCCCGACAACTTCCAAGACATGAAGATGGCTCAAGCCTCCATCTGTTATTTTATGTGCTACCAGCAATTGCGCTGTTACGATCATATCTCCGACACGATGCTTACGCGCAACTGGGCCTTTATCGATAGCCCATATGGGCACCAATGTCGTGCCTATTTAGAACACTTTGGCGAAGATTCGCTCACGCCCAAACTATACTATTTGATGGCTAAAAAAGTGTATGATAAAGTCATAGAGAAAGCCGAAAAGAAAATTCAGAAAAACTTTGAAAACAAAAAAATGCGTCATCATTTTGTAGCCATACAAAATGAAGCCATTGAGCGTAGTGCCTATCCACAACAATACCAAGCCAAACTACTGCGCAACTTTAGTTATATTCAAGATTTTCAAACCATCGACCAACAAAGTAAAGAAATCGATTATAACAATCTTTTTACAATCAACAAATTACAACAGGAGATCGCCTTACAACAGCTACACAAAGAGCAATCCAAAGCCCTTTGGGGTCATATTCTTTTAGCTGGTATCCTGCTTGTTATGCTGCTCTTTATTTTGAGCATCCGTCGGGCCTACCTGTCCATTCAAAATAAAAAGGCCTTAACAGCTCGATTGCGCGCCATCACCGACGCCACCATTGCAGAGAAGCAGCAAACCGAGGAAGCCAAGATGATACAAACCAGGTGTTTGGACAATATGAACCACGAAATTCGTAGCCCTCTCAACAGCATAGTCGGCTTTTCAGAGCTACTGCTAGAGAACCCAGAACTAGATACTGCCACCAAACAAGAATTTACCGATCAGATTGACACCAGCAGTGACATGCTATTGCAGATTATCAACGATGTGCTCGACACCGCTCAGCTCGAATCTGGTCAGTACACACTTCAAAACGACCATTGGCCCGTATACAACTTGTGCAAACATGCGCTACAAAGCATGGAGCACCGTCTCCAACCAGGAGTCACGATGCATTTAGATTATGAACTACAGGAGGATACAGAAATTTTTGTAGACAGAAACAGATTGCTTCAGATTCTACTCAACTTTCTATCCAATGCCTGCAAACACACCCATGAAGGGCATATTACCCTAACTTGTACTTGGCGTGGCGACGCCCAAGATGAAGTGCTATTTATTGTCACCGATTCGGGTAGTGGCGTGCCAAAAGATAAGCAAGGCCAACTTTTCGAACGCTTTGCCAAACTAAATCATAAAGCCCAAGGCACAGGCCTCGGGCTTAATATCTCTGCTACTTTAGCCCACGTGATGGGTGCCGAGATCGGGTATGATTCATCTTATTTGAGCGGCGCACGCTTTTACTTGATTCTTCCGTCTGTGGGGCACCACATCGGTAAAGAATAGCATGTGCAATATCATTTTGCTTCGTTACGCATTGAGTGTATAGTATAGTAGCCTATTTTAGGGAGTCATTACCTCCATTGATATCAATTTAAAACCAATATCATGCGTGTCTTTATTTGTCTTATCGACTGCAATTTGGAGGTTCTTCTTATTGTATTTAGCTTGCTCAGCAGAACTGAACTCAAACTCGATGACCAAGTGCTCGAAGTGCCCTGCATTGCTCACAGTCATATTATTTGTAGTACCACTTGCTAGTTCAATGAGCCCATTTGTAGGATCTAGCTCTTGCCACTTGGTCACATTAATATCTACCCATCCCTTCTTATCTTCTGCAGCTTCTTTGTGTTGCAGTTTTAGGGTCAAATCGGCAGTTGAGTGTAGATTCTTAATCTCAAAAGTGAATTTGTATTTAGCCGCTGTCTCGTAGATTGGAAAATTCAAAACAAAAGCATTGTTTGTATTCATACCGTCGACTTCTAGATATGGACCATCTGGTTCGTTTGTTACGACTGTAAAGTCTTGAGGGTTGTCCCCATTGATGTTAATATAATGAACAGTTGATGCACCGTCATCTGAAGCAACTTCTCTTACAGTAGTTGTACCAACTCCATATTGGTCAACATAGTTATCTGTATCCCAACTAGATGTACTTGGAGCCACAGCCGTCATCCCATTTAAGCCGCCTTTGTAAATTTGTCCACCCAGATAGTTTACATTCACCCCAGTATATTGCTGATAGGCAATGACATCTCCAGCAGCATTTTCCGCCAGAACTTCCAGAGTCTCATTGCTCAACGATGTAGGAATAGCTAGCATATAAGCCTCAATAGGCGAAGTAGCCCCCGCCATATTGGTCATCGCCACGCCCACTTCATTAGTAGGAGTACCAGGCCCCGCCGTAGCTACACCATCCACAACCGTATACGTGATAGCCGATTTAAAGGCATCCGCCGAAGCCGCTTTCATCTTCACAGCCGCTACATTAGCCGCATCTAGAACAGTAGGCAAATCGATCGTCCATTTAAGCTGGGCCATAATAAGACTAAACCCAACGGCAAAAGTATTGCTATCATCCAGCGACGCACTCCCCAGCATATAGGTATAGTCCTTCAAGTGAGCAAACGAGCCATTCCCACTTTGGGTTTGTCCAGTCGCATCGATTGTATACGTATTTCCCGATAAGTTTTGTGCAGGAGAGAATACAGCAAGCGAGCCGTTATTCAGTGTACCAGTAGCAGAGAATGAAGCCGAATTGCCATCCACACTTTGGGCATTAAATGTCAGTCGATGTCCACTATTATCAAACGCTTCGATATCGTCTGTCAACTCCCATGACAAATCGTTTGCGCTATGCCACGCTACCTTCGTAGCCCCATTGGCCAGAGCAGTAAACGTCTTTTCTTCTACTTTTTGTTCTATTTCTTTGGGCTCATTCGAGTCGCTAGAACATCCGCTGAGCATAGCCGCAAGCACGCATGCTCCAAATAATATTTTTTTCATTGGTGAAGTTTGTTATGCGATAGATACTGTAGATTAATACCTTGCAGGGCTATTCATTGTCCTGCAAACTAAATTCGCGAGTAGATGATACCGAACTCGATGATGATCCACCAAACATGTCATTATCACCAGAGTAATCAGGCATAGTAGTCGTTGGTGCACTAGGAGAGCTAGCGATAATACTTTCAGGAGACATCGTGATAGTCTTCAATTCAGGTGAGGTGTAAGTTTTTTTCTTCATACGTCATTGTTTAATTTATATCCGACACAAATGGCCCATGTTGTTCAGAGCCACAACAAATATACAAGACTTTTTTTACCCGACCAACTAAATGCAAATAAATATTAGTTGTGTTTAAAACAGGTTTTAAATCAGTAATACAAAAAAAAGACCTAGAATATTCCGAGTCCATAAATTATTTACGTATCTTTGCTAGAGAAGTATCAACATGTAGCCACATGTCATTTAATAATATAATATACAGCGCCATGAAATTATTTGAACTAATTTGGAAAGAATCTTTCGGTCGTGACCGTCTAAAAGTGTTTATAGCAGATCAATTCATGCTACCAGAAGTACGTCTAGAACTCAATGAATTGGCCTTTGTCAAAGAGGCAGATTATACCTTTCACGAAGAACGTGGTACCCTCAAAGAAGACATCACAGTGTATCTAAAAAACACATTTAATTTTGATGAAATGAAAGCCGATATTCAAAAGATGCTTGAAGACTTTTTGAATAAGTAGTCATTCGTATAGACATGCTTTTGAAAGACTTGACTTCTTTCAAAGAGAAAAACCGAGGAGTATTACCCCCTCGGTTTTTCAGCAAGTGTTTTAATCCAGATTGTAAGAGCAGCCACGCCTCTAAGTCCATCAAGAATCTCGTTTTGTTAGAGGACATGTGTACCCTTACCGCAGCAGAACGTGTCGCTCATATGATTCGATTATTTCTACTCATTGGTGTCCAAGAGGACGAACAAGTGATTGGTCGGTACAAAAAAATAGATATAAAACAGAAACGTCTTGAACAAATCAAGATATATATCGCTTGTAATGCCGACAGAGAGATAATGCTCGACACCATCGCCAAGCATGTCGGTATGAATCGTGCAGCATTTTGTGTCTTTTTTAAGAAAGCGACAGGAAAGACATTTGTCCATTTCCTGAATGAATATCGTGTACAACAGGCTTGTCAAATGGTGGTTGATAGGTCCTATCTCCTTTATTTCTGGCGAGTAGATAAAGCCTCTTCTACTTGCTTATATATAGCCTGCATGCCCACGATGCTTGGATGCCCATATTGCTTGTCGATATCGTGTAAGCTAATGATAGGCACATTATAGTGTGCACAGATCGTGTGTATGCTTTCATTAACCTCATCTTTCAATTCGGAATTCAGGATATAGAAGACTTCTGCTTTTTTGTAATAGTCCTTAATCTGAGCCACTAAAAAGGCTAATGCAGGACGAAAGGCCTTTTTGTCATCTTGGCTGATATCTTGGTATTTGTATGCACCGATAGGGGAGTTTGCCCAGCTATCATTGGTCGCCCCAAAAATAAGAATAATGTCAGGGTGTCCCAGACGTTTGTATCGTGTTACAAATGCACTGTGAGTACTATCTTTGGCATCATAGCCAGTGGTACATATAGTAGAGCCAGAATAGGAGTCATTAACTTCTAGTGAATACTTGTCTGTATCGGTCAATAATTTCCACCAAGTTTGATCGACCTCTTTGACGTCATTATGTTCTCCTCCTTCGTTGACCCCTTGAGCATACCACCAAGCATAATCTTCTGGGATGTAATTTTTAAAAGTCGAATAAGAATCTCCAATGATGGATACTTTTTCGACAACTGGTCTGTTACTTGTACAACTAGTGAAAAGTAGCGCCAAGACTACTAGAGTGGTAGTAAATGCTTTGTTAATCATGATTTAATTATTATGTTATGTAATTGACATACAAAGTAACTATTTTTTTTGTATCATGGCAAATAAATCGCGACACAATGTATCATTTTTCCAATCTCTCCCCCACACATCTCCTAATCACCTCCTGATACACCGCAGGCGCAGAAGCCATCGTACAATCTTTATTTCTCTTTATTATGGCGTTTAACTCTGTAAATGGCTTGTTTCATCGAAAAAGTTTACCTACCTCTCTGTAAGCCCCTCCAACCTCACCTTCATCTCTCCCCACATCTCCCAATCACAGCCCTCTTGACCCATCTCTTCCAGCACCACACAGTTTTTAAGCCCCAAGACCAAGTCTTGGAGCATATCCCCTCGGTCATCTATTTCCTCGATAGAAAGTAGAGGCACATCACCATCAGCAAGTGCTGCAAGCACCTCAGCTATGTCTACCGACTGCATGGAAGCTCCGTCCTCCACAATCTCCTCCCGAACAAAATCGAGAAAGGCTTGGCAAGGACACTCTTCAAGCAGCGCCACAATACTAGCCTCCAGTGCTAGTCGCGGACTAGGCGGGGCGAGAGTCTCCACAAGGTCGGAGTGGCTAGTACCCTCCTTATCTACAAGCGATGAGGACGTATCTCGGCCAGTATGTGAACTACCCAAAGTAGCGACTTGGACCGACACGCTCACCACCAAGTTCTCCACAGCCTGTACAGCAGCACCAGTCCTATCAGCCACCCAGCGTATCGCCTGGTCCTTGATCACCGCATCGCGCACACAAGCCATGACCTCCGCCGTGCGACCCATCACCTCCCGATACACCGCAGGCGAAGACGCCACCGTACAATCTCCCACCAGATACTCCAGATAAGACACCGTATGCTCCGCAATACATGACGAGAGCCCATGACCATGTGCTAACAACAACGATGCAGGGTCACTCCCCGCAGGCACCACAAACACTTCTGGGATAATCCTAGCATCAAGCAATACCTTCATAGTCGAGACACACGCCTTAGCCCCCGCCGTATCTCCATCGTAACACAGCACCGCCGTAGAGCAGCTAGGGGCCAGCAGTCGAGCTTGCTCCGCAGTAAAGGCCGTGCCACATGCCGCCACCGCACCACACACACCCGCTTCGTGCATCGCCAGCACATCCATATACCCCTCGCAGATATACGCCCGCTTCTGTAGACGGATAGCTTGGTGAGCCATATCCAGTCCGAAGAGTAGGGCATGCTTCTTGTACACAGCCGTTTCGCACGTGTTTAGATACTTTCTCTTCAATGCCTCCTTATCAGGCTCACTCGGCAAGATGCGTCCACCGAAGCCCACCGTGCGCCCATCGCCACGGCGTATAGGAAACATCACACGGTTGATAAACCGCGCCCTCTTAGCCGAATAAGCCAGTCCCGCATCAACCAGTCGTTCAGGAGTATAGCCTTCTTTGAGAGCCGCCCGCACCAGCCCCATCCCTTGGTCGGCACGAGTGGCATAGCCCACGCCATACAGCTGCAAAGTCTCGTCTGAGATGCCCCGCCCGTGCAGATATGTAAGCACCTCGACATGCTCAGGCAGATACAGGGTACGGACGAAATAATCTTCCGCACGCTTCGAGACCTCCATGATGTCGTGACGCAGCTTCTCCTCCGCTTTGGCCGCTTGGCGTGCCGCCCTTGATGCCGCATCGTCATGCTCATATTCTATGGGGATGCCATAACGCTTGGCCAGATATTCAATCGCCTCGGCGAATGTCATCGACTCGTGATCACGCAGAAATTGAATCGCATCTCGTGATTCGCCATTGCCACACGAAAAACACGTGGCTTTGCCCTTTGCAGGCGATACATAAAACGACGGCGTATGGTCGTCGTGAAAGGGGCAGCGCCCCACGAAATTGCTGCCCCGCCGTGTGAGCTGGACAAAATCGCCCACCACCTCCTCAATGCGCGCAGCGGCCTTGGCTCGATCTATGGTGCTCTGCGCCAGTTTACGGCCAGTATTTTTTGGTTTAGTCATAATATGGGGGATTGGGGTTGTTCTTTACATCGATAGGTAAAAGTCACTTTGACTTGACACAATTTTTCTTGCACCTCCTTCGATAAATCTTTAAAAAGTTTATGATTGTCATTATACAAGTGGTCACTTTCTGTAAGAGCAAAACGATTATATCGAAACCAGAAATAATGAATCAGTTCTTTAAAATTGCTGATATATTTAGGTGCAATCGTTTCATCAAGCGCCATGCACTCTACACTCTTACACAACCCTTGAACTATCTTATCGACACTTCGAGTATACTCTTTTGCATTTTTACGATTGAAGTGCTCCATTTTTTCTGGGCCAGGCGTGAAATCAAACCAATGCTTATACGCCTTTTCAAGAGACATCACCACCGTCACAGGATGAATAGATAGATACGGATAGACCTGTTTAGCCAGTTTGCACTGAGCACATGCCACTGTCTCTTCCTGTATTTTGTCTTTTCTGCACGCCCCCTGTATCCGCCAAGCCGACAGAAATTTATTGATCGTGGCTATCACTTTCGATAAGTCTGCTTGATGCTCTTCTTCATTCAGTATCTTATCTAAAAACTTCAAGTTCGACTCATCGAGAAAATCGTTTTTAGGAAACAAATGAGCCGATGGCAATTTACTGTCTTCTTGATTGAAGCAATACCTATAAAAGATAAGGAATAGTGGGCCAAGAGACGGAAATCGAACCTTAACCCCGTTTTGCACCACACTTTCGAAAGCATCTATATGATGCCTTTTCATATCAAACAGCAGCTGAAAAGTAGCTAGCAACACCCTCTCCTCATATTCATGTCGGCTGATAGGGCATCTGAAATAAGGCAAGTTGAAATGCGGTTTAACTACGATTTGCTTGTTGACAATCGCGCAAAACTGCGGGCTATAAAAAAAAGAGTTGTGCACCACTATACCTAAATAAGGGAGCACTTCTTTCAGCGTTCTTTTCTTATAGACCATCGTGGTAATAGTAAGCACCTTGCAAGGTCCTTCTCGCCATGCTTCATAGAAATGGACGGTCCACTTCCTCTTTTCCGATTCCTTCTTGTTGTCCGATTCTTCAGTACTCGTAGCGGTTACTGTGCCCCCACCTATCACTGTAGCTCCATAGACACGTTTGTAATAGTTTGGCTCGATTTCCCAGAGTACAAAAAGATGAATCTTCATGTCGAAAGGCTGTTGTTTTTTTTGCTCCTGTCTATTTTGAAAAATAAACCAGCTATGTTGCATAAGCCAGTTGTACCTTTCTGGCGAGCACGGTATTTCTATTCCATTTTTGTCGATACAAATTCCGTCTCGCACAGAGTCGATAGTGTTCAATTCCATTGGTTAGTTTTTTTACATTAAAGAAGTTAATAACTACTATGTGTTTGATTTATATATCTCGCAAAATTCGACAAAATATGCGATGTGTGAAAATGAAAGCATTACTTATCGCAGATTTTGTATCAAAATCTGCATAAAAAAAATAGTCTGCATATTTTGACACAGCCGTAAATCTTTCAAAATCCTTCCTTTCCTAACTAAAAGCAACCTCCCTATATTTGCATTTGCAAGCCCTTAAAACCAGAGCGAAATAGCATAGCAAAGGCAACTCAAATCGCAAGCGCTTGCGATTTGAGTTGCATCTACTTCCGATTTGAGTTGCAAGCGCTTGCGATTATCACTAAGAAAAAACAGAATTTTTTAACCGTAAAAGAAATGACAAACAAGAACCCGAAATTGACTTATGTGTACACCCTAACCAATTTCTACCACAGTGATGTCTTCGAGCGTTTGATGACGCTAGGGAGCGATGCCGTCGTGATGTACCTGATGCTCAGGTCAGAAATCTTTAACACCAACTACATGATTGAGTATGATATAAGCGTCGAGCTCTATGTAGCCGACCGCATGCTCCTGAGTACAGCAGAAGTCAGAGCCTATCTCCGACAGATGGTCAAGATGGAAATTTTCGACCCTTATCTGCTCAAAAAACATCATCTGCTCACCTCGCAAGCCATACAAACCACCTATATGGAGTCGAGCATCAAACTCAAACGAAAATCAATCTCTTTTCCCCTACATCACATCCTTGTGCCGATGAATAAGCGCAAAGAATTTCATCTGGCCATATCCGAAAATGACCCTCAACAGGTGGTGCTCTACGACGTGGCTACATATCAAAAGATATGGAGTCGCCGTGGCAATGAGACCGACGTACAGAATGATATTGAAGAAGTGGGAAAAGCTCTTGTGGAGTGGACAAAACGTGTCGACAATAGAGCGCTTAAGGCAGGTGTTAAAAAGGAGAAAAAGCGACTTCTCATTCTTGCCGACGACGAGAAATCGACCTCCGAAAATTCCGAGAGCGCATAATGTCCGATATGGGGCAAGATGGAGGAAGATGCAGGAATCTTCCGAATGTACACCCTAGATAGAGATATAGAAAACTATCCAGTATCTTATCCTTAGCCTTATCCTCTCCTAAACCTTGGTTTTAGGAGGGGAGGGACTTCGAAAAAAAAGAGAAAAAAAGAATCGAAACAGCACCATCAAATCAAAAATTCGATGCAAAATTCAAAACAAACAAGCAGCCTGTCGCCAGGCAAAAACGAGCCCCAAGAGGGGCAATACTATGACAACCGCTTCGACCTAGTCATCGTGCCGCAAGGCAAAGATCCCGCTGGACAACCCCGTCCACCGCTCAATCTCATCCTGCACCACCTGCTGGTACAGCATGCCGCTCCTGCAGGATTTGTGCCTTGGGAGCCCTCTTGTTATCACGATGAACAGTGGCTACATTGGGCACCCGAGTACTGCTGCATTCCCAATCGGTACCAGCTCAATCAATTGCTGCGCTACCTAGACGATCTCGATGTGAAGGACTTCAAGATCTTGGCTCCGCTCGTGTATGCTGCCGATTATGGAGCCCTCTACAATCCTGTGAGACGCCGCATCAAGCAGTGTCACAACACACTGTACAATGGGAATGCCGTGAGCGACTTTGCCAAGGAGAAATGCGTCCGAGAACTCATCGAGTTCGTGGTCGATACCTGTGGCTATCACTATAGCTGGGATCCCCAAATTGTGGCCGAAGAAAAAGCCTGCAAGGCCATTGAAGATGACTGCTTGATGGTGGCTCAATGGGAAGCACAAGAGAATCCGAAAAACCTCACTTATCTGGTGCATGGCCGAGATCGTCAAGGCAGGAAACGCCCTGCTATGAAAAAGATTATCAACTGCTTAAACGACAAGAGAATGCCGCCAGGATTCACCCCCAATCGGCGGTTCGCACCGCCCGTCGACCTCAAGTGGTGGCTGCGCTGGGTTCCAGAATATACGCTGCTAGACTGCTATAATCTCGAGCAACTGGTGGCGTGGCTCAACAACATGTCGCTCTCTATCGAAGACAAGGTGGCCGTGATATATGCCTCCGACTATGGCTATACCGATAGCTACTTCTACAAGCGGACCAAAGAAGCGATGTTTGCCTCGTATGTGCACCATAAACGAGCTTTTCTCCTAGCCGGATTTAAGCGCATCGCACGAGAGGAACTGATCGCTTGTGGGAGCCAAGCGAGTAAGGAGTTTCGTGCTGAGTTTTATAAGGATCGAGTGGCTAGGACTCAAAAAAAATAAAGACTATGAACCCCTCAGAAATCACCTACTACCACACCGTCGGCGGCGAGCGCCAAGCCTACCACTTTCGGCGACTCGACAAGCAGCAACTAGCCAGTTGCCTGTTTAGCAAAGGGCAAGTAGCCCGCTGGATGGGTTTTGCCGACAACCCCCGTAGTGCCCTGCGGTATCAAGAACGGTATCTCAAGCAGACACCCGCCCTGATGGCCCTGCTCCAAAGGCATGGCTACCGCATCGGCGCCAAGAAAATGTCTGGTTATTGCGCCCATATCATCAACGAATGGTTTTGTGGTGCAGGCAATGACTTCTTAATACAAATCGGAATTGATAAAACTATAAAAGGACTAGTAGAATGAAAAATCCAAACTTATTGAACGAGACACAAAGACAACAGCAACAAGCAGATGCCCTAGGCAGCGTACACGACTATATGATGGAACGTACCCTGCTGGCCGATGTGCTGATATATCGTAAGAATTTTACTAAAATCGCAGGACTGGTCGACGTCAACGACTTCCATCTAGCTGCCCACAAACTCATCTTTCAGGCCATCAGCAACGTCATGCACAGTCCGCAGACCGTAGATACGTCCGTGGTGATGCACGAAGTCTACCGCCTGGATCCCGAAGGCACCAACGATGCTATCCGCATCGTCGGAGATATCATCGCCCACGGACAAGCTGTCAGCAATGTTGTGGCTCATGCCCAATTGGTGCATAATCTGTCTTTGCTCCGACAACTGGAAGTCCATCATCGCGAGATGATCACTCGCTGTCAAGACCCGCAGGAAGATCCCGAAGAAATCGTGCAAGAAAGTATCAAAATCCAATATAAACTGATTGAGCATCTAGGCAAGGAAGGCATCACCCATGTGAAGGAAGCTGCTGAAAAAGTCGCCCAGGAACTCGAAGACGAAAAGAAGGGCATCTTCAAACCCAAAGGGCTGCAAGTGGGCTTCCGCTCCTTTGATTTCAGTACCGGTGGACTCGTAGGAGGCGACCTCGTCGTGATTGCCGCCATGACCGGAGCAGGTAAGTCGGCCTACGGCGGCAATCTCGCCATGAATCTCGCCCGCCAAGGCAAGACAGTCCTTATATTCAGTTTGGAGATGAGCAAACTCAATATCGCCGACCGTTTTGTCTTCAGCGATGCCCGCATCTCTCGTGACCGCCGCAAGGAGCGCAACCTCGACGGCGACGAGTACGACCAAGCCATCTCCAGCGCCCACGGCATCGGTAAGCTCCCCATCTATATCGATGCGACCAGCCCGCTCACCATCGGGCAACTGCTTCTGAAGATTCAGCAAGCCAAGATGCAGTATGATATCGACTGCGTCATCGTCGATTATATCCAGTTGGTCACCAGCGGCCACAAGTCTCATGCCAACCGCGACGAGCGTATGGGCGAGATCAGCCGTTCTCTCAAACTTATCGCCATGAATGTAGACCTGCCTATCATCACCCTCGCCCAGCTCAACCGCAAATACACCGACCGTGAAGGGGTCGAAGGCAAGAAACCAAGTATCGGCGATATCCGTGAATCGGGGAGTATCGAGAACGATGCCGATATCATCACCTTCCTCTACCGCCCCGATAAGTTCAAGATACACGAGATCAACGGCGTGTCTACCCGCAACCGTGCCATAGGCATCATGGCCAAAGTCCGCAATGGTCGTGCAGGGGAGTTTGATCTGCGCTTCAATCAGGAATACACCCTCTTTGAGGATATTCAGCCAGGAGAGCGCAGCATCTGTAGCCAACCCATCCACACCGACGACGAGTATCTAGGCGATAGGCTGGGAGCTTCTTCGGACGATACAGATGAAGATAACTATGAGGAGTTGGATGCGGATATGTTTTAGGTTTGTTAAAAACCATAACAAACCTTCAATCCCGACAAGTACAGCGACAAATCCCGACAATTGCCCTACGACTCGTGTATATTGTCTCCTGTACCAAGAAGCGCGCTTCGTACACAGAGATCACACCAAGTTTTATTAAAGTAAAAAGATTGTATGTCAGTATTGTACAAAGGTAGACGCTCCAGCCTACCCAACAAAGATGGAGAGAAACTGTACTATGTGCAGTTGGTCAGCAGTGGCAATGTCGATATCGACCAGCTTGCCGCCGCAATTGAGTTGAAATCATCCTTGACTCAGGGGGATGTCTTGTCTGTCATCCGCAACCTCGTGCAAGAGATGCGCAACGCCTTCAAAGACGGCAAGTCTGTGAAGCTCGACGGACTAGGGTCCTTCTTCCTCGTGGCTCGTAGCAACGGCAATGGCGTGGCTACCAAAGAAGAAGTCACCGCCAGCCAAATCCGACGTGCACAGATTCGCTTCCGCGAAGACAGCACTCGTGTGAATGGCCAAACCCGTAGCAACCTGTCGGACGAGATCCACTATGTGCACGCCGATACCTTATTAGAAGCCTTGTCTAAAGACGGTATAACCGACGGATCAGGCGATACCCCAACAGATCCTAGCGGAGACACTGGAGGTGATACAGGCGGCGATACAGGTGGCGACACTGGAGGTGGCGACTTGCTAGGAAGCTAGCCACACTCCTTATAACCCCAATCAATCACCCTTAAATATCAGTCCATGCAACCTCAAACCACCAACAAGCGCGGTATCAACTTCTGGATCAACCTAGTTATCGCCGTCCTATCTGCCCTTACAGGTGCCCTAGGCGCCCAAGCAGCTACCATGCATCACGTCATCGGCTAATCCCGAAACAGATGTTAGCCACCTCGCCCCTTGAGGCGGGGTGGCTTTTTACTTCATGTACCCCATAAACCCTAAAGCCATGCTTCCATATGAAACCCTCTTTCAGAAACAACCCATCACTCGTAAGATTGATACTATTATTATCCACTGTAGTGCTACCCGTCAGCACACTGACGTGACCATAGAGGATATCCGCACCTGGCACGTCCAAGAGCGGCACTTCCGAGATATCGGCTACCACTTCGTCGTTGATGAGCGTGGCCGCATCTTCATCGGTCGCCCCCTCAACCAGATGGGTGCCCACTGCAAAGGGCACAACGATACCAGCATCGGCATCTGCTATATAGGCGGTCTTGACGACCAAGGAGAACCAGCCGATACCCGCACGCCTATGCAGAAGCTTGCCCTTCGCGCCCTAATCACCCAGTTGATCAATGAATTTGCCATCCTAGATGTCTACGGCCATAGAGACCTCAGTCCCGACCTCGATGGCGACGGCATCATCGAACAAGAAGAATGGCTCAAGCAATGTCCATGCTACGATGCCCATGCCGAATGGCTCGACCTGCTCCGTGAACTCGCCCAAATCTCTCGCAACTACCTCGGCTGCGAGCTGCATAAAAGGCAGGAGATCCCCCCTGATATCGGACGGCTCTGTGCCGCAGCACGAGATTACCTAGAAGAATAACTAAACAACGACCATTACGTCCAGAATTCTAAACAAAAAGCCAAGCTGCAATGCAGCCTGGCTTTTTTTAATCTCATTATTCTAATCAGTACATATGGGAGCTAGAATCTTCCCTGTTAACTTTCCATTTTGATCTATTTCCGCTCTATGTGCTTCCACATACCGAATACCGAACTTATCACACCAAGGCTTGACCCATTCCTCCATCCCATTGGACTGAATCACAACATCATGCCCCTGGCTCTTTAGTTCCAAGACCTCCGTAACATGCGGCATATGCATGTATCGGTCCAGATGAACCGCCGCAAATTCCTTTGCTATACGATTAAACCGATCGGTATGCATTCCACGCATCACATCTTTCAATAGCATATGATGAAAGCGTTGGGTAGATAGTAACCCCAACTTGTACACAGCAGTCGCCATCATGTGGCGGTAACGCAAGTGTCGATAATACTTTTTTCGACAATAGTAGTGTATAAATGCCTCCGTGCTATCCCTTTTAATCAGATAGTCTTCAAACGGAATCAGTTTTGTTTCGTTCATGTGGTTATTTTTTGATATATTTCGATTGAAGTATACTAACTGGACGCAAATATAAGAAATGTTGATACAATAAACAACTACTAAGACGATTTTTTTGATTGCCTAGACAAATTGAAAACGGTTGCGCTATATCAATTTATAACAAAAAAATAACATAATTCTCATATAAACGACATCTAGCTTTTACGTATTATACGTACCTTTGCGTAGATAGTAATTTTAAACAAATGATTCTTTATGAAACCATCTTTTAAACTTCATGATTGTAGTACTTATGACTCAAATGAAGAACTTACCCAAGTAGCAGAGAAAATCTTCGCATGCTATATGGAGTATATACATGCCGAAAAAGTAATCGCTATATTTAGTACAAGCCCAAGCTGATGTGCTCCCTGTATACCAACAGGCGGTGCAGCAATGCCAAGTGGTGCATCAGATGCTGGAGGACGCTTATGAGAAATATCCCCAAAATGACGCTCTACTGTGCAATAGGTATCGTTCGCATTGGTTTATCGGCTTGCTATATTGCAAGATGAATCTTTTGGATAAAGCCAAAGCGCAGTATACAGCGGCTATTCAAACTCACGAAAAGCACTGGTGTGATCCATTCACAAGATGTGTACCTATTTCTTCTATAGATCAAACTTGAATCCTACAGATGAATATAAAGACCTGCAAGAAGTGTATCAGAATTGTCTGGAATTGCGCGAATATGATTTGGATCCCATCTATCAGAATGTTACATTAGAGAGTGTCATCATGCTAGGCGAATATGCCGCTAAAGAAGGCGACAAGCAAAGCCTACACACCTACTTTACGGCAGCCTATGACCTACAGGTAGAATGTGAGGAATTGGATATTGACCCAGATGATAAGTATGATTTGCCCGATCCCTTTAATCTTACTGAAATCCTTGCAGAAAAACTTGAAAAAATGAAACTGTATGATGAAGCCATTGTATATTACAAGAAATTTCAGGAGCTAGATGGAGAGTGTTCATTTGAAGTGGCCAATCTCTACCTGTTGGTACATAGACTAGATGATGCTCTGGCTTATTACCATACAGGAAAAGTATACAATAGACTCCACATGGACCGACCTAACTGATGATGAGATGATAACATATACCATTTGGGAGGGCGAGACCAGAATCGGTTATTGCTGCATCAGGCGATGGCATTGCCTGAGAGAGTTTTATATAGACGAGGCACATCAGCACAAAATGCCCGAAATCTTGAGACAAATGGTCGACATAAAACTTTTTGATCAAGCGCTATTAAGTAGCACTCAAACACCAGCTTATGCCGTATGTAAATCTGAATTTAATTATTGCAGTGATCGACACGTCTATTATGCTTATTCGGGTAAAGTAAACGCCGAAGAGTCTGCATTAGACATGCGGCTTGCTTGTGAGGACGATCTAGAAAAGCTCAATAATATCTATTTCCGTATCAATTTTTCCAGTAGAAAAAAGGATGTATGGGCCGACAAGATCAAACTCGGAGAAGTGTATCTATATAGGAAGGATAATGAGATAATCGCAGTAGGCGCGTGTAGTGCTGACGATATGCAGCCAGAAGTGGTCAAGGTGGACGTTTGGGTTGCAAAAGAGTATAGACATCAAGGACTGGGTACTAGGATATTGCCTTTCCTCGTAGATAAAGCTATCGAGCAAGGAAAATGTCCTATAATTAATGCCGAAGCCACGTATTATATTGACGCTGTGAAAAAGCTCGCTGAGAAATGTGGATTTGAGTGTCGTGCGATGATTGTGGAGATGCGGTTGTAGGCGTCATAGAATACTATATAAAAATCGAGCCGCACGTCCAGGTGGATGTGCGGCTCGATTTTATTATATAGAGTACCTCTCTTACTTCTTCATATCCGACAGGTACCAGTCATACATTCTCTGTACCCCATCTTCGATTTCCACTTGATGCTTCCATCCAAGACCATTGAGCTTAGACACATCCGTAAGCTTACGCATCGTGCCATCAGGCTTAGAAGCATCCCATACGATAGCCCCTTCAAAGCCAATCACCTCCTGAATACGCTCCGCAAGGCCCTTGATAGAGATCTCCTTACCCGTACCCACATTGATATGGCAATTGCGCACTTCAGGAATCTTATGCCCTTCGGCATGTAGCTGCTCCGTCGTTTTTCCTTGAAGCTCTGCAGGAAGCCCATTCAAGTCCGCAAAACTCACACGCTCCATCACGAACACACAGGCATCCGCCATTTCCTCGCTCCATAAGAACTCACGCATTGGCTTACCAGACCCCCACAGCTCCACACGGTCGTTGAAGATACCATACTTCGCAAGCACTTCTGTCACTGCCTCTTGAGATGCCGCACCATCGATACCCTCTACAGGACGCTTGTGCAAGTCTTCCTCAATAGCCGCCCAGTCCTCGTTCATCAAGCACTTAGCCAGATAAATCTTACGGATCATCGCAGGCAACACATGGCTACGCTCCAAGTGGAAATTGTCGTTAGGACCATATAGATTGGTCGGCATCACCGCAATATAGTCCGTGCCATACTGCATATTGATACTCTCACACATCTTCAATCCCGCAATCTTCGAAATCGCATACGGCTCATTCGTGTACTCCAAAGGAGATGTCAACAACGAATCCTCCGTCATAGGCTGAGGAGCATTCTTCGGATAGATACACGTACTACCCAAGAAACACAACTTCTTCACCCCATGCTTATGCGACTCACCGATTACATTTTGCTGAATCTGCAAGTTCTTATAGATAAAATCCGCACGGAAGATATTGTTTGCCATAATACCACCCACAAAGGCAGCCGCAAGGAACACATACTCCGGCTTTTCTTCCTCGAAGAACTTCGCCACAGCAGCACCATCTAGAAGATCCATTTCCACATGCGTACGACCAACCAAGTTGGTGTACCCCTTGCCCTCTAGATTCTTCCAAATTGCCGACCCCACGAGTCCACGGTGGCCAGCAATATATATCTTACTATCTTTATTCATAGTTTTATTCTAAATATAGAGTAGGGGAGATTACTTACAAGCGTGCATACGAGCCACCTTCTTCATGTCCGCAGCCACCATAATCTTCACTAGCTCAGGGAAAGACGTCTTCGTAGGATTCCAACCCAATTTTGTACGAGCCTTTGTAGGGTCACCAAGCAATTGTTCTACCTCAGCAGGACGGAAATACTTAGGATCTACCTCCACAAGCACCTTACCAGTCGCCACATCGATACCCTTTTCGTCTTCGCCTTCACCTTCCCAACGTAGTTCGATACCTACTTCAGCAAAAGACAAAGTCGTAAACTCACGTACCGTGTGCATCTCACCTGTTGCGATTACGAAATCCTCTGGCACATCGTGTTGAAGGATCAACCACATACATTCTACATAGTCCTTCGCATAACCCCAGTCACGCAAAGAATCCATATTACCAAGATACAACTTATCCTGAAGACCCTGCTTGATACGAGCCGTCGCCAAAGTAATCTTACGTGTTACGAAAGTTTCACCACGACGCTCACTCTCATGATTAAACAAGATACCGTTTACTGCAAACATATCGTACGACTCACGATAGTTCTTCGTAATCCAGAAACCATATTGCTTAGCCACACCATAAGGGCTACGAGGGTAGAAAGGAGTGGTCTCACTTTGAGGCACCTCTTGTACCTTACCATAAAGCTCAGAAGTCGAAGCTTGGTAAATCTTACACTTCTTCTCCATCCCCAAGATACGTACCGCCTCTAGAAGACGTAGCGCACCGATACCATCGGTATCCGCTGTATATTCTGGCACGTCGAAAGACACCTTTACGTGACTTTGCGCCGCTAGATTATAAATTTCATCTGGTTGAGTGATTTGAAGAATACGTACCAAAGAACTTGAATCAGTCATGTCACCATAGTGTAGATTCACTAGGCGTTGTTGGTGCATGTCGCGCACCCATTCGTCAAGATAAAGGTGTTCAATACGTTCCGTATTGAAAGATGAAGAACGACGGATAATCCCGTGCACCTCATAGCCTTTTTCAATTAGAAACTCGGCTAGAAAAGAGCCATCCTGACCTGTAATACCTGTAATTAGAGCTACTTTACTCATTGTCTATAAGATTTTAATTCAAAAATTATGATTGCAAAGATAGGACTATTTTTTATATATGGAAATAAGTTAATGTGACATTCGTGTTAAAAGTGAAACTAATTGATGTATTCGATATGAATTGTATAGCTTAGTGGCTATTTGTGTAATAATGTGTAGAATGCATTTGTATGAACGTGTAACAGTGAAGTGCCTTAATAAGTTTTTGATCTATATCAAAATTGCGATAGATTTGTAAAAATTCAACAAACTAAAAGTCCTTTACAATATACTCGGTTAAATTGTGACGTATAGTTGAAAAACTCTTGCTGCTCAGGAGGTTATGGAAAGAATATTTACAAGTGCCCTTGTAGATGTAGTCTTTTTGTAACATTCTTGTCATATCAACTTCTCAATTAATTGATGTTTTCGTTTGCACTTGTGCGATTAAAAGGTTATTTTTGCATCAGCCTAATCGGAAATATTCGATTATGCTACAAAAACGATTTAATAGGTAAAGACTCTGGATAGAGTATTAAGGTATTAATATCGAGTGTACACGTGCTAGCAAACTGCAAGCACGACCTTTGGTGATTAATAAAATCAAATAACATAACAGCTTATAACTAAGATGACAACTTTTCGAAAGCATATCCTGATCACTGGTGGTGCAGGATTTATTGGTAGCCATGTAGTGCGCCTGTTCGTGAATAAATACCCTGAGTATCAAATTATCAATTTAGATAAGTTGACTTATGCTGGTAACCTAGCTACCCTAAAAGATATCGAAGATAAACCAAACTATATCTTTGTCAAAGCAGATATCTGCGATTTCGAAAAGATGCAAGAAATCTTCTCTATATATAATGTAGATGGTGTGATTCACCTTGCAGCTGAAAGCCATGTAGACCGTAGCATCAAAGATCCATTTACTTTTGCACGTACCAACGTGATGGGTACACTTGCCCTATTGCAAGCAGCAAAGCACCAATGGGATGGCAACTACGAAGATAAAATGTTTTATCATATCTCTACAGACGAAGTGTACGGAACGCTTGAGTTCGATGGTACATTCTTTACTGAAGAAACGAGTTACGATCCACATAGCCCATACTCAGCAAGTAAAGCTAGTAGCGACCACTTTGTACGTGCCTTCCATGATACGTATGGCATGCCAACTATCGTAACCAACTGTAGTAACAACTACGGCCCTTTCCAATTCCCGGAAAAACTTATCCCACTTTTTATTAATAATATCCGTCAAGGTAAGCCACTACCAGTCTATGGTAAGGGAGAGAATGTACGCGACTGGCTATATGTAGTAGACCATGCGCGTGCTATCGATGTGATTTTCCACGAAGGTAAAGTAGCTGACACCTATAATATCGGTGGTTTCAATGAGTGGACAAATATCGACCTAATCAAGGTGATTATCAATACAGTCGATAGACTACTAGGTAATCCAGAAGGTCATTCACTAGATTTGATTACTTACGTAACAGATCGTGCAGGTCACGATTTGCGTTATGCAATCGATTCTACGAAGTTGAAGAACGAACTAGGGTGGGAGCCAAGCCTACAATTCGAAGAAGGTATTGAAAAGACTGTTGCTTGGTATCTTGAAAACCAAGAGTGGATGGACAATATCCTTTCTGGTGATTATGAGAAGTATTATGAAGAAATGTACAGTAATAAGTAATTGATACGATGGAAGTAATTAAAACAGACCTAGAAGGCGTCTTTATTATAGAACCACGCATCTTCGCAGATGATCGTGGCTATTTCTACGAATCATTCTCTCAAAAGCAATTTGAAGAGAAAGTATGCAACACCACTTTTGTACAAGATAACCAAAGCAAGTCATCATATGGTGTCTTGCGTGGTCTTCACTTTCAAACAGGTGAATTTGCACAAAGCAAGCTGGTACGCTGTATCAAAGGACAAGTACTAGATGTAGCCGTAGATATTCGTAAAGGATCTCCTACATTTGGACAGTGGGCTTCTTGCCTATTAACAGAAGATAATCACCGTCAATTCTTTGTATCACGTGGTTTTGCCCATGGTTTTTCTGTACTAAGCGAAGAAGCCGTGTTCCAATATAAATGCGATAACTTCTATGCACCACAAGCAGAAGGAGCTATTGCTTGGGATGATAAAGCCTTAAATATCGATTGGCAAGTGCCGACAGAAGCAATTAAGCTTTCAGAAAAAGATATGAAGAACCCTATATTGGAAGAGTGTGATAAGATCTTTGACTATTCAGTGGACTTATATAAATAACACATAACTATTATGAAAGGAATTGTTTTAGCAGGAGGTAGCGGTACACGTTTGTACCCAATTACCAAGGGAGTGAGTAAGCAACTACTTCCTATCTACGATAAACCAATGATTTATTATCCGATATCTGTACTAATGCTTGCAGGTATTCGTGATATTCTAATTATATCTACGCCACATGACCTTCCAGGCTTTCAACGCCTACTAGGTGATGGCTCAAATTATGGTGTACACTTTGAATATGCAGAACAACCAAGTCCTGATGGACTAGCGCAAGCATTTATTATCGGTGAGGAATTTATCGGTGATGATTCTGTATGTCTTGTACTAGGAGATAATATCTTCTATGGCCAAAGCTTTACGCAAATGCTTGAAAAGTCAGTTAAGACAGCTGAACAAGATAATAAAGCTACTGTGTTTGGATATTATGTGAGTGATCCAGAACGTTATGGTGTAGCTGACTTTGACGAGACTGGTAAATGTTTGTCTATCGAAGAAAAACCAGAACACCCAAAATCAAACTATGCTGTAGTAGGACTTTACTTCTATCCAAACAGTGTCGTTGAGATTGCCAAGAATATAAAACCATCTGAACGTGGTGAGCTAGAAATTACTACAGTAAACCAAGTGTATCTTGAAAAAGAAGAACTACAAGTGCAAAAGCTAGGACGAGGCTTTGCTTGGTTGGATACAGGAACTCACGATTCTTTGTCTGAAGCATCTAACTTTATTGAGGTGATTGAAAAGCGTCAAGGGCTTAAGGTGGCTTGTCTTGAGGCTATTGGTTATCGTAAAGGATGGATAACTGATGAGAAGTTGAGTGAGTTGGCTCAGAGCATGATTAAGAATCAGTATGGTGAGTACCTTAATAAGATTATAAGTGATAAGTTTTAGATTTTACGTTCAAGTGCCATTTTTTTATATATATGCTGTTTAATTCCGTAGAGTTTTTGTTCTTTTTACCTATTGTATTTATTTTCTATTGGTTGCTGAAGAATAAACTGAAAGTACAAAATTTAATTATAGTTCTTTTTAGCTATTTGTTTTATGGCTGGTGGGATTGGAAGTTTTCCATCCTAATAGCTATAACAACTTTGTGTAGCTATTATTGTGGAATACTTATTGAGCGCTTTAATGGAAAGCGCAAAATGCAAAAATGGATAAGTGCAACAAATATTATTTTCAATCTATTAATTTTGTTTTATTACAAATATTGCAATTTTTTTATTGACAATGTAAATGCTGCATTCTCTTCTATTGGTGTAGATATGCATTTATCTTCATTACAAGTGATTTTACCTGTTGGGATTTCTTTTTACACATTTCAGGCTCTAAGTTACACTATCGATATCTACAATAGAAAAATGGATGCGACTAAGGATATTGTTGCTTTCTTTGCTTTTCTTTCTTTTTTTCCTCAACTTGTAGCTGGTCCTATTGAAAGAGCTTCGCATTTGTTGCCGCAATTTCAAAGTAAGCGGAAGTTTAATTACGAACTAGCAGTTGCTGGTGGTCAGCAGATGCTATGGGGATTCTTCAAGAAGATTGTTATTGCGGATAACTGTGCTCTATTTGTAAATAATATATTTGAGAACTCGAATCAGTTCGGTAGCTTAGGATTGACTTTAGGAGCTTTTTTGTTTACAATTCAGATTTATTGTGACTTTTCTGGTTACTCTGATATTGCTATCGGTACAGCAAAGCTTTTTGGAGTAGATTTGATGCAAAACTTCAACTTCCCGTATTTTAGTCGAGATATTGCAGAGTTCTGGAGAAAGTGGCATATTTCTTTAACAACTTGGTTTAGAGACTACATTTACATACCTTTAGGGGGGAGTCGAGGTGGAAAGATGGTTTCCTTTAGAAATACAATGGTTATCTTTCTTGTATCTGGATTTTGGCACGGTGCAAATTGGACATTTATAGCTTGGGGAGCATATCATGCAGTTTTATTTCTACCTTTACTATTGTTAGGCAAAAATAGAGCAAATAAAGGATCAGTCTCTGCAGGAAGAATATTTCCATCAATAAAAGAACTAGGACAGATGATAATGACATTTGTTTTAGCTTTGATAGGATGGGTTTTATTTAGAGCTGAATCAATAAGTCAAGCTTGGAGTTATTTGAATGGAATGTTTTCTTTGCAATGGAATTTGCATGATATTGAGCTTGCAAAACTAGGAGTCCGTACATCTTTATTTTACACATTATTTTTTATTATCGTACTGTTTATTGTTGAATGGTTAAATCGAAATAATGAATTTGGTATGAAAATTGAGAGACAATTATTTTAGAAAGTGAGATTTGTGAGATATATGTTATATGTAATTATTGCGATTATCATCTTAGGTTTTGGACCGATGGAGGCTTCTTCATTTATATACTTCAATTTTTAGAATATGAAAAGATTTGTTGCCAAAATAGGCCTGTTGATTATATTGTTGCTTATCGCTGTGTTTGCACTCGTTTTTAAATTAGATCGCAATGACTACTTCTATGCGTATAGTAAAAAAGTTGAACGCTTAGACTCGTTGCAGAATGTTCAAAAGCTAGTACTTTTAGGTGGCAGTAATTTAGCTTTTGGGATAAATAGTTCTAAACTGCAAACTGAACTGAACATACCTGTTGTAAATATGGGACTTCATGCAGGACTTGGCTTGCGTTTTCAACTCGATGATATTTTGTCTAAGGTTGATAGTTTGGACTACTTAGTTATTGCCCCTGAATATGATAATTTTTTAGGAAAAGGAGCAGAAGGTGATATTAATACATTGACTCATATGTTTGTGCTCTCACCAGCTCATATGAAGAATTTGACATGTGATAAGTTTAAAGAAATACTTTTTCGTGTTCCACAAGATATTTGTCGTAATTCATTAGCTATGTCAAATAGACAATCAAATTCAGATTGGTCTTATAGTGCTAATAACTTTAATTATTTGGGTGATGAAGTAGGTCATTTAAGATACAACAAAATTTTCAAACCTCTTAAAACGCAATATTTTGCAAGTGATTTTAATCATCAATTTTCTAATTATTTTGTTGAAAAAATCTCACAGCTTGCTGATAATGGGGTTAGAATAATCCTTGTGCCACCTGTTATTCAAGAGTCGTATTACATGGCGAATAGATTAAAAGTGAAGGAAATTGTTGATGAGCTTGGTAAACGTGGAGTCGATTTTCATTTATCGCCAGATTCCACGGCCTTATCAGATAATAATTTCTTTGATACTGTATATCACGCTAATAAGACTGGTGTAGAATTATATACAGAAATGATATTAAATGTTTTGAATTAAGCTCTAAGAATAAGCAGAATTATATGAATACACTTGACAGAAACTATACCGTAGAAACGGTAAGAGTTGTAGCTATGTTGCTGATTGTTTATCTCCATTTTTGGCAGAATGCATATCTTTTACCAAGTCATGGTGAATATGAACAATCTATTGTACTAATAATGATTCGTTCTATAGCTTCAATATCAGTTCCTTTGTATATTTATATTTCAGGATGGTTCCAGATTTCATTTAAACTCAATAAGGTCTACAGCCTATGGAAGCATGCGGTTTTTTATGCTTTGGTTTCTGCAATTCTTATGCTTGTTTTCTTTGATGGCCCATACAAGCATTTGATATCTTCATTTTTACCTGTGACTAGAGGACCTTGGTGGTTTTTATCTTCATATATTGTATTAATGGTTATAGCACCCTTTATAAATCAAGGTTTTGCTCAAATGTCTCAGAAACATATTAGGCCGATTTTATTTTTGATATCAACAGCGTGTTGTTTTTGCATGCAGTTTGGGTCAAGAGATCGATTTGGTGGTTCTTTGCTCACATTAGTAACAATATACATGTGGGCCATGTATCATAAAAAGTATTTGTTCCCAATAAAGAATAGTAAAATATATGCAATTATAGCTTTGTTTTTACTTATAATATCCGGATTTTTTGGTTATTATTACACAGATATATTTGATAACTTGATTAAATATATTTGGGCGTATAATTCAATTGTAATTATGCTTACTTGTGCTTTTGTTTTTGATGCCTTGATTAATTCAAAAACTTTACGTGGTTTTTCAAATAAAAACTGTCGATGGATAACTTTTCTATCATCATCAACAT
This sequence comes from Bacteroidaceae bacterium, assembly GCA_963678855.1. Lineage (GTDB taxonomy): Bacteria > Bacteroidota > Bacteroidia > Bacteroidales > Bacteroidaceae > F22. The sequence continues at coordinate 142,482 of OY787448.1, forward strand.
TTCAGGTATACTTGTTGCACGAGTCATATGTTGGAAAAAAAATACTTTCTTTGTCATATGTGAGATGTGACAGTGTAGTTGTTGTTCTTCTTGGAGTTGCTGCATGTTTTATTCTTTGTGTATTTGTTGATAAATTGAGAATTGGTTTTGTAGGTTTAATATGTAGATTGGTAGGAGTTGATACATGGAGAAAAATAAAAAAATAGCTAAAAACTCGCTTTTTCTAACTGTTCGAGTTCTGTTTAATTTATTCATCACTTTATATACATCCAGAATAATTTTAAAAGAGCTAGGTGTTACTGATTTCGGCCTTTTTAATGTTGTTGGTGGACTTGTTGGAATTATTGGTTTTTTTCAATCTGTTTTAAGTAACGTAAATGTACGATTCTTTTCGAATTTGATTGGTGCTAAACAAGATTATTTATTGAGGAAGTATGTAGAGTTTTGTAATATATTTTATCTGTTGATTATTTTGATAGTAGTGTTTTTTGCAGAAACTGTCGGTGTTTGGTTTATTAATAAGGTACTAGTTATTCCAGAAGATCGTCTTTTTGCGTGTAATATTGTCTTTCAGAGTTCTATACTTATTTTTGCTCTTTCGACCATAAATGTCATTTATAATTCATTGATAATAGCTCGTGAAGATATGCATATCTATTCCTATGTGGGGATTATTCAATCTTTTGGGAAATTAGCGATAGCACTTGGATTGGGTCTGTTTTTGTATGATCATTTGATTATATATTCTCTACTGAATGTTCTACTATTTGTTCTTGTATTGAGCTTTTCAATTTATTATGTTATCAAAAATTATTCAGAAGTTTCATTTAAAATGAAGTGGAATAATGAGATATTTAGGGAATTTGCCCCATTTGCTTCATGGAATTTAGTAGGCTGTGGAGTCTGGGCTATGAACACTCAAGGAATCAACATTCTTTTAAACAACGCCTTTGATCCAACAGTTAATGCAGCTCGAGCAATCGCTACACAAATATCTAACTCAACAAAGATTTTTGCTGTAAATACAATAACTTCTTTTAGGCCTCAAATCATAAGTAGTTATTCCGAAAAGAATTATGATAGATATAATGAACTTATTTATACTAGTAGTCGGTTCTCATTCTACTTGTTGTGGGTTTTGGCTCTACCACTAATGTTGAGTTTGCCTTTTGTGTTAGATCTGTGGTTAATTGATGTTCCTGAGTATGCAGCTATCTTTTGCATATACACTATATGTTTTACTTTGGTTGATATGTTGAATGAGCCTATTTGGTCTGCTGTGCAAGCTACTGGGTTTATAAAGAAATACCAATTGTACGGTAATGTGGTTTTTGCTTTAGCATTACCAGTGTCTTATGTATTGGTTGATTGGTTAAAGATGTCGCCTGTTTCACCATTTATTGCTCTGTTTGTAATTAGGTTGATTTATTTTTTTGTATTACTTCCTGTTGTTAGACGACAGGCTAAAATTTCATTGACTGTATACTTTACCCGAGTAATAGTAAATATTGTAGTTGTGGTAGTCACTTCACTTGTATTGTCATTTATAGGTAGCCAACTTTTATCTTATCTTAAAATCGAGCCTATGTTGCTCAACTTATTGCAAGTTGCTATTATTTTTGTGAGCTGCTTAGTAGTCATCGTGACTTTAGGCTTGACTAAAACGGAGCGTAAAACAGTTTTGCAGTATATAAAGAAAAAGATTTAATCAAAATAGTATGCCAATTGTTTATTTCTCATTTATTTTGTTGCTTTTCTATCTAATAGGTGAATCGTCAGCAAACGATAAAACTTTAGCAAAAAATAAAGCTGTTGCTTATTTGACACCCATTCTTTTGCTTTGTGTTGTCTCCTTTATCTTAGGTGTTAGGGACATTAGATCAGACTTCGTTGATTACAGAATTTATTACAATAATTTGCTTCAAGGTGCTCATTATTTGAACAGCAGAACGCATGAGTTTTTATACCATTTAATTCAGCAAATATTTGCTTATTTCGAAGTTAGATATTTTGTCTTTTATTCATTTAATGTACTTTTGATGATACTTCCAGTAGTTTTTGCAGCTAAAAAGCTTAAGAATGTGAAAATTACTGCTGGGTTAGTGATGCTTTTTTACTTTATACAACATCTCGCTTTTGTAGGTGGTTGCAATAGACAAATGATAGTGATAAGTATTTTCTTTTATCTCGTCTCAGCATTATTTTCTGGCAAAGCTAGAGTTGAGGAGACGGTTATTTTATTTGTAATATCATTTTTTATCCATCGTTCCGCCATAATTGCTGCGTTATTTTATATGCTGATATATTTTTGGCGTGTCAATTTTTCTTTCTACATACAAGTTATTGTATTATTTGTTATTTGGATTATAAGTCCTAGTGCTCAAGATGTATTTAAGGAGCTGGTTTATTTTTTTGCTAGTGTAACCCAGCATTCAGCTTATATTTTTGATATTGAGGAAATTGATGAGATAGATACTAGCTTGATGATAACTGGCATTGGGTCTGTGTTGATAAACTTAAGATATTTTGTATTGCTTTATGGTTTGAATCAAATGTTAAAGGAGAATTTTAAGGAGGATATAACAAGAGGTATGTTGACTTTATTCTTTATAGGACTGTGTTATTATTATCTTACATCTCATATAAATTCTTTTGGCGCTGTACAAAGAGCTAATTATCCATTATATAGTTTTGCTTTACCTGTTGTCTGGTATTTATCATATTGTATTCAAAACAGCAAGAAAATCTTCAACAATCCACTACATTTACTGTCTATATCTATAGCTATTGGCAGTATTTTAATTGCTTTTTTTGATCATATTTCTAGGCCTTTCTACCCAGGCTTGACTCCACTTAATTTTATATCATTATGAGAATAAATATCATATTCCCTTTCCCTGATAAATTTGCATTTGTCAGGCAGTTATCAAAAGAAATTAAACGAAGCCATGAAATCGAGGTAAATAACTTCGATAGTTCTATAGTATGGGATATCATAATTGTTTATGAAAAAGTTCTCGAGAACTTTTCTTTGAATTGTAAAAATGGCGGTTTAGTTTTTCTTTCTGGAGAACCACCTTTGATGAACTATTATACAAGAAGATTTTTAAGACAGTTTGATGTAGTAATAACTTCTCATAAATCAATCAGTCATGTTAATACAGTATTAAGTCAGCAATCTTTACCTTGGTTAATTGGAGAGTCAGATGGTAATAAATACACATTTGATTATTTTGAAAATTTTCTTCCATCAAAAAATAAGAGTATTTCATCAATTTGTTCTTTTAAGCGAATTTTGCCAGGACACAATAAAAGAAATAAACTTATTCGTGACGTTATAAAACAATATCCTCAAATTGACTTGTATGGAAGGAGTTATAACTTTATAGAAGATAAGATAGAAGCTTTGTCTGATTATAGATTTCATTTATGTGTTGAAAACTCTATAGTTCCTGATTATTGGACAGAAAAGTTATCTGATCCGATTTTAGCTTTGTCCGTGCCAATATATATAGGATGTCCAAATATAAGTAGTTATTTTACGGAGAACGAAGTCATAGATTGCACATCTATGAGTTTTGATGAGCTTAAAAAATGCATTGACTGTATATTAGAAAATCCAGAAAAAGAGTATCAGAAAAGATTGCCACATTTGTTATCAGCTCGTAATAAGGTTCTTAACGATTACAATCTTATTCCTAATGTAATATCAAAAGTGAGTTTATCTGGTGTATCTAGACTTAGAACAGTAATTGCTTACCAAAATACGAGAAGGTACAAATTCAGACTATTACAAATAAAAGCTTTGCGAAGAGCTGCAATTTTTTTCGGATTATGATAATAGTAAGATTAAGAGGGAGATTAGGTAATCATTTGTTTCAGATTGCTACAGCGAAGTCTCTTACAGATGATGTTAGAGTTGTGTTTTCATCAGATTTTTCTAAAGAGGACTTTTATAAGTATAAAGATTCTTTGTTTTCGACAATAAAGATTGCATCAGATGATGACTGTTTAGGGTTACCAGTTATAGAAGAAAAATCTTACGCTTTTAGCCCTTTCCCAAATAAGATGCCAGAGAGTTTTGTCTTAGAGGGGTACTTTCAATCTTTTAAGTATTTTGACTCCCAAAAGATTAGTGTGTTTTTTAAATGTCCTGATAATGTTGTTGATGATTTGAATAATAGATATGGACACCTTGACCCTGATAGAACAGTCTCTATTAATGTTCGACGAGGTGATTATTTGAAGTTTCCACACCGACATCCATTCTGTGGCCTAGAATATTATTTAAAAGCAATCAAACGCTTCCCCAAAGATAGTGTCTTTGTTGTTTCCAGTGATGATATAGCATGGTGTAAAAAGAATTTTACCAATGGTAATTTTGTTTTTCAAGAAAACTCTTACCCTTTACTCGACCTTTATGTTCAGTCGTATTGCAAGCATAATATTTTAAGTAACTCGTCTTTTTCATGGTGGGGAGCCATGTTTAATACTCACGGTGATAAAATTGTTATAGTACCTAAAGAGTGGTATGGAATTAGATTACGACATTTGGCCATAGATGATTTAATTCCTGCAACTTATGAAAAGATAGGTATTAAGCAGTCTACAAAAGATAGAGTTCATGCTTTATTATTATGTACAAAAGAATGGATGAGTGATCAAATAAAAAGAATACATCATAAATAGTTATGCATATGAAATTGTCTATAATTGTTCCTGTATATAATGTTGAACAGTATTTAGTTAGTTGTTTAGATTCTATCATCGACTCTATTATTCAGGAAGAAGTGGAGCTGATTGTGATAAATGATGGTAGCACAGATAGTTCGCTTGAAATTATAAATGTATACAAAGAAAAACACCCTTTTATCAAAACCTACAATCAAACTAATAAGGGGCTAAGTGTAACTCGTAATGCAGGTCTTGATTATGCTTGTGGTGATTATGTATGGTTTGTTGATTCGGACGATTTGGTCACAGAAACAGCTATCTCTACAATATTGAGTCAGTCTAAAAAACAAGATGTGTTAGTTATTGGATATACTGATTTTGATACTGAGACAATGGATACTATCGGCAAGTACTTACCTCAATCACACACATGTGAAGGTAAATCTGCTTCGCTTCATAAAGTTCCAATACCTGCTCAATTTTTTGTTTATAGAAGAGCTTTTTTATTGGAGAAGAATCTAAAGTTTTATCCATCAATATATCACGAAGATTTCGAGTTTACACCTCGAATGCTATATTTGGCATCCAATGTCACTTTTGTTAATCATATATGCTATTTAAGAAGGCATCGCACAGGCTCTATAACTACAACACCGAATCCACAACGGGCTTATGATATGTTGGTGGTAATAAAAAGTTTGAAAGACTTTTTGCAAGGAGTTACTGAGCAAAAAAACAGACTAAAATTTAATAATTTAATATCATTGGGATTTAACAATATGTTAAAAGCACTTTCAGCTGTTGACAATCAAGAAGAACTAAATGATTTTTATAAAGTAGTTCTTGCTGAAGATTTTACTAAAGCATTATGTGCATCAAATGTATTAAAGTATAAAATAGAAGGTATTTGTATAAACCTTTGCCCTTCTTGTATAGATATTTTTTGTAGAATCCAAAGAACTAAATGATATGAAAATCCTATTAAAAATACGAGCTTACTCAAAGTTGTTGAGAAATATTAGTCTTGTGCGGACTGTTTATGTGAATTTGGCTACACAAAGGTTTTCTCACGCGTTGAGACTTCCTATTTTAGTCGGAAAATGTGTAAGAATTAGAACTTTAGGAAGTATTGATTTGGTTGGACCATTGAAAACTGGTATGCTATCTTTAGGAGTTCATCATCTTACAGTTGATCATAATAAGAACATCTTTGTTTTAGAAAATTATGGACAGATAGTATCTGGGAATAAAGTGATAATTCGAAGTGGGTGTAAATTGTTTGTAGGTGAATCTGGAAGTTTAATACTTGGGGATGATATACAAATAGGAGCTAATGCTATTATTCAAGTTTGTAAAAAAATTAATATAGATTCCACTTGTAGATTCTCTTGGAACTGTCAGTTGCTTGATTCTAATATTCACTTCGTGAAAAATTTAAAATCGGGTAAGGTCTCTCCTAGAGAAAAAGAAATTCATATTTCTTCAAAATGTTGGATTGGAAATCATGCGAAAATAGGAAAAGGTATTACATTAAATAAAGGAACTATAGTTGCTGCAAATAGTGTAGTAACAAAAGGGCCAAAAAACGAAAATACTATTATGGCTGGTGCTCCCGCAGTTGAAATAGCTGAGGGGTTTGAACGGATATTCAATCATAAAGAAGAAGGAGAATGGATAGAATTTTATAATAATAAAAATAAAGAAGGATGATACCAAAAATTGTTCACTATTGTTGGCTGAGTGGCGATAAACTACCAGAAGCTTTTCAAGAGTATTTAGATGGCTGGAAAAAAATGTTGCCAGACTATGAATTTATTAAGTGGGATTTTAAGCGCTTGGATCAAGAAGATTATTCTTTTGAAAAATGGTCAAAAGAAGCTTATTCTGTAAAAAGATATGCGTGGGCATCAGACCCAATTAGACTTTATGCTTTACATAAGTATGGTGGTATTTATATGGATTTAGATGTTGAATTGCTTAAATCATTTGATGCATATTTAAATAGAAGATATTTATTTGGACAAGAATTTGAAGGTAATATTGAAGCAGGTATCATGGGGGCTGAACCAGGTATTCCAATGTTCAAGTTGGTTATCGATAACTATTATTCAGATAGTCATTATATAAATGATGATGGCTCGCATAATTCGTTGCCGCTACCAAGTGTGATAAACAAAGTCGTTTCTGATGAAGGGCAATCTTTTTTAATGACTGATAGTCTAGATGTTGATACTAGTAATGAAAACGTTTATTATTTGTTAGCTCCAGATTTTTTGAGTGCCAAGAAGGGAAATACCATAATGAAGAGTGATAGGACAATTACAATCCACCATTTTGCAGCATCCAGCGCGAAGCGAAGCTATACCATTAAAAAATGGATTTACAATAATCTTGGCAAGAGTTTTTATAATATTCTAATAAAGTTAAAAGCGGTGTTTATACGTAAAAAATAGATTATGGCGAAAAGGAATCAAACCATTACTTATATTCGTGTAATTACTAGTATTTTTGTAGTTGCTTTTCATTCATATCAGCCTTTTTTTTACGATTTTGGAATTGATAATAATTTACCTCAAATAGGTGTGTATAAATTCCTTTTTCTCCTGATGCAGTTGTTTAGAATGCCTGTCTTTTTCTTTTTGTCAGGATTTGTTTTTTATTATCAGAATTCGAAGAATAATGCAAAGTTTGCTACTACAATGATGAAAAAGAATAAGCGGTTGTTACTACCGTACCTTTTTTGGTCAACTCTGGGAGTAGTGGTTTTACTTCCGCAAGAGATTTCGGATAGTATTAATTTTTATCTCCCAGTTCAACATTTGTGGTTTATTCAGGCATTGTGGGGCTGTTTTATTATACTATTGGCTTTGAAGGAGAGGGTTGAATGGCCCTATGTTTTAGCAGTAGCTTTACTTATATCAATAACCTATTCTTATTGGCCAAGATTTATGTGCCTAAATGCTATCGTGCGATATTTCGTGTTTTTTGCATTAGGGTTCTATTATTTCAAATTGAGAGAAGTCATTTCTCTTAAGCCTAAGTATTTTATTATTCTTGGGATAATTTTGATTTCTGTTTATTTATACACAAATTATTACTATGACTTTTCTCAGGTTTCAACTTGGAAAAAGGGGGTTGTTGCTATAAACAGAGTCTCAAATGCTCTTAGCTCATTTATCCTAATCGTATTGGCATATGAGTTCTTTGATAAGTCTTTGCACATGGATGGAGATAGAGAAAAACCGTCAAAGTTAATTGCTTTTTATGATATTCATTCTTATGGTGTATACATAGTGCACTATTTTATATTTCTCAATTTGTTTAAGTTTAAAGAAATTCAAAGCTTTTATAAAGCTAATATAGTTTTAGCACCAGTGCTAATGTTTGCCTTTTTAATCTTAAGTTCTTCATGTATAACTTATATGTTAAGAAAAACTCCATACTTAAAGCGATTTGTGTGAAAAAATACTAGATGGCTTTAATAATAATGAATCCAAATCCTAAAATATGAACATAGCAATTGTAGGTACAGGCTACGTAGGCCTAGTAAGCGGCACATGCTTTGCCGAAATGGGTAACAACGTTATTTGTGTAGACGTTGACCAGAAGAAAATTGATGGATTGAATAACGGCGTTATTCCAATCTATGAGCCAGGACTAGAAGAGATGGTGACTCGTAATCACCGTGACGGTCGTCTAATGTTTACGACGGACTTGTCATCTATCTTGGATGATGTAGAAGTGGTATTTAGCGCTGTAGGTACACCTCCAGATGAGGATGGTAGTGCCGATCTTAAATATGTAATCGAAGTAGCGCGCACAGTAGGTCGTCATATGAACGATTACAAAGTGGTGGTGACTAAGAGTACAGTACCAGTAGGTACAGCAAAGAAAGTAAAAGCGGCTATTCAAGAAGAGTTGGACAAGCGTGGTGTAGATATTACTTTCGATGTAGCGTCTAACCCTGAGTTCTTGAAAGAAGGGGATGCTATTGATGACTTTATGAAGCCTGATCGTGTAGTGGTAGGTGTAGCTAGTGAAAAGGCTCTCAAATTGATGGAGCAGCTATATCGTCCAATGATGTTGAACAACTTCCGTGTGGTATTTACTGATATTCCATCTGCTGAGATGATCAAGTATGCTGCAAACTCTATGCTGGCTACTCGTATTAGCTTTATGAATGATATCGCGAATCTTTGCGAGCTTGTAGGGGCTGATGTGAATATGGTCCGTAAGGGTATCGGTAGTGATACGCGTATCGGTGCTAAGTTCTTGTACTCTGGTTGTGGATATGGCGGTTCTTGTTTCCCTAAGGATGTGAAGGCATTGATTAAGACGGCTCAAAAAGAGGGCTATGATATGAAGGTGCTAAATGCTGTTGAGGAGGTGAATGAAGACCAAAAGTCTGTGTTGTTCAATAAGCTTTCTAAGCACTATAACGGTAACTTAGCTGGTAAGACTATCTGTCTTTGGGGCTTGAGCTTTAAGCCTGAAACAGATGATATGCGTGAGGCAACTGCTTTGGTGACTATTCAGAAGCTGCTTGATGCGGGTTGTAAGGTGCAGGTATTTGACCCAGTAGCTATGGAAGAGTGTCAACGTCGTATTGGTGATGTGGTAACTTATTCTAAGGATATGTATGAAGCTACATTGGATGCGGATGCGTTGTTGCTTGTGACTGAATGGAAGCAATTCCGTATGCCATCTTGGCCAGTGGTTGCGAAGTCAATGAATGAAGCGGTTATTATCGATGGTCGCAATGTGTATGATGCGCAGTATATTCGTGAAGAAGGTTTTGCGTATGTAGGAATTGGTACTGTGTAGTAAGTTACCGATTAACCGTAGAATTCTCAGTTGGTTTAATCCTGTATTATTTTTCGTGTATGAAGAAAACTATAAAAGTTTCAATCATTCAGCCTATAATTCCACACTATAGGAAATCCTTTTTTCAGTGTCTGAGCCAAAAAATGGATGTGCGTATTTTCTTGTATGATAGTGAAAAACAAGCTTCTAGTACATTTGAATTGTCATCTGACCTTGGTGTACCACTCCAAAATATTCGATTGTGGAAATTTTTATGGTATAATATCAAGACTATAGTTAAAGGTGGCCCCGATATAATTGTGTTGATGTGGGATTTTTCGCATATATCAAGTTGGATAATTTTATTGTTCAAAAGATTCATGAAGAGTAAAATTATACTTTGGGGTCAGGGGATTTCTGTAAAACGATACATAAAAGAATCATCTTCACCTTCAGTGCTGCTAAAAGCTATGCTAAATCTCGCAGATGGAGCTTGGGTATATATGGAGAATGAAGCTGACATATGGAAAGATATTTTCCCTCATAAGCCGATTTTAGGAATTGACAATACTATATCAGGAATTGAGTCTATTTTAGAGTCGAGTTATTTAGACAATAAAAATGAAGTCAAGGAGAGGTATGGCATTATAGAGAAAAAAATAGGGATATATTGCGCAAGATTTAATCAGTATAGAAGGGTTGATGTTATGCTAGACATTATTGACTCTTTAAAAGATAGTAATATCGGGTTTATTATTATTGGTGAAGGAGAGGGAAAGCCTGATTTTTCAAATTATAATCATGTATATGATTTCGGGAGAGTGTATGATGATGTAATAAAGAAAAAGCTTTTCTCTGCGTCAGACTTTTATTTTCAACCTGGATGGTTGGGACTTTCTGTAGTAGAAGCATTAGCGTATGGGTTGCCAGTTTTCTCTTTAAGTAGAAGTAATACCACATTGCAGTGTGTAGAGCTTGGCTATTTGAATGAGACAAATAGTGTCATACGTGAAGATGGAAGGGCGCTGTTAAAGAAAATACAGTCTGTTTCGCTTGAGGAATTGGAGCGACTCGGAAAAGGAGCACATTCGACTGCTTCTAAATTAAGTAATGCTAACATGGTGAATAACTGTATGCATGTTGTAGACGATGTGTTAAAAAGTTGATAAAAAATTGAAGTAAGAAGATTTTCAATATGAATTGTAAAGTAGTGGTTCCTAGTATTTCTAGGTTGAATGGCGGAGTCAAACCAGCTGTAAATGGTCTATATAATAGCTTTGCTGATAAAAGCTCTATTGAGGTTTTGTCACTAATCGATGATTATTATTTTGAAGATAAAGAAGATTTTAGTAATATAGATGTGGTCGGTTTTGAAACTTATCCCTTTAATTATTCACCACAATTAATGAAGTATTTAGATAATTGCAACATGGAATTGTTTCATCTTCATACATTGTGGAGGCACCCACATTTACTAATGTCTTGGATTAATAAAAAGCAAATACCTATAGTCTGCTCACCTCATGGTATGCTTGACCCATACATAATACAAATGCAGGGCAAGTTGAAAAGGTTTGCATCCAGTCTTTGTGGTTTTGATAAAGCTTTGAAGAAAGTAGACGTGTATCATGCTTTATGTAAAAAAGAATTGGAGGATATTAGAGCTTATGGTATAAAGAGTCCTGTAGCTATAATACCTAATGGGGTTGATTTACCAGATTATGTGCCAGAAAAAAGAGAAGATGACTATAAACACTTGCTCTTTCTAGGACGTGTTGCACCTAAGAAAGGAGTTCAGTTACTTCTACCAGCTGTTATAGATTTGATGAAAAAAGCAAATGGTCCATTAGATGGCTGGATCTTAGATATTGTTGGTTGGGATGACGGTAATCTTATGACTACTTTGAAAGAAATGGTCGATTCAGTTAACTTACAAAATCGAATTATTTTTCATGGAAGTCTATTTGGCAAAGACAAAGATTTTCAGTTGTATAATTGCGATGCATTTGTGCTTCCATCCTATGGTGAAGGGTTGCCTATATCAGTATTAGAAGCTTGGAGTTGGCGAAAACCAGTTTTAATGACAGATTTCTGTAATATACCTGAAGGTTTTACACATGAAGCTGCGTTAAAGACTGAGTTAACTGTCGATAGTTTGAAAGAGAATCTAGTAAATCTTTGTAGTTTGTCAGAGACTGAATTGAATAAAATAGGAAACAATGGATACAAGCTTGTTGCAAGCCAATTTACTTGGTCTTTGGCAGCTAATAAGATGCAAAAATTATATGATTGGCTATTAGAAAAAACAAATTCTACTCCAGATTTTGTTTATTTCGAATAAGTACGGATATAGCTAACAGCCACTGGATAGTGGATTATAAATGAGACCCCGTTCTTCTCTTACGAGAAAAACGGGGCTCATTTCGTTTTATACAGTAATTTATTTGATTATTCTTTCTCTGACTGGTACAGCAGGATTACCTCGATATATCATATATTCTTCCATATTCTGTGAAGCAACACTGCCTACACTAAGGATAGCATGAGAACCTACGTGTACTCCTGGACAAACTACAGTTTTAGCACCAATCCATGCACCGCTTTCAATAACAATAGGGGCATTTCGGTATGGAAAATCAGAAAGTCTGTAATCGTGATTACCAGTTAGAAGTAATGCTCCTTGTGAAAGACATACATCGTTCTTTAGAGTTACATGGTCAAGGTTATCAATCCATACATTTTCACCAATCCAGCAATTATCGCCTATTTTCAATTTCCAGGGAAACTTTATATTGACATTGTTCTTCATAACTAATCCTTTACCAATCTTAGCGCCAAATAAGCGTAGAATGGCTACACGTAGTTTGGTAAATGGATTCCATGAAGCTTTAACAATGAGTGCATTGACAAAGTACCATAAGGTAATTGTGAGAAAACCTCTTTCTTTATCAAAGTTATCTGTAGTAAATGTAGATAGTTTGACTTGACCTTTTGCCATAGTATCTTGTTTATTTGTTCTTCATTAGTTTAGCACGCACAAACTGTGGTACCTTACTAGCCATCTTCAATCCCAAAGTCAAATAAGGAGGTAGTCCATGTGCTCTATACAAGCGAATATCTTCTCCCATTTTTTTCTTCATTGTTTTAGGATCCGTAGATAGTCCTCCCATACGCATCTTTACGACATAGCGGTCTAGGAAGCTGACGCTTGGTGAGTTCTTATATAGGAAGCGTACCAGTAGGTCGGTATCGGCTGCGATACGGAAGGTATCGTCGTAGTTGCCTAGTGAATCATATAATGATTTTTTGATATAGCAGGTTGTATGTAGTGGGAGCCAGCCGTAGCGTATTTTTTTCTTTGAATAGGTACCGCTTTGCCAGTCTCTAATGACATAAGAAGTGTCTTCTAGTTGGGTGAATAGGCCATTGGCATACATGAAATCTGGCTCGCCAGCTGTTTCTAGGTGATTGACGATATCTTCGATAGTATGGGTGTCATACAGGATATCATCGCTATGGAGTAGACCTACATAGTCGCCTGTAGCTTTGGAAATACCTTTATTGATGGCTTCGTACATGCCTTTATCTGGCTCGGATACGATAGTGGTAATGCGGTCGGCATATTGGTTGACAACATCCATGGTGCCATCGGTGCTGGCGCCATCGATAATGATGTATTCGATATGGGGGTAGGTTTGTGCAAGAACTGATTCTATAGCGGGAGCTATAGTAGCTGCACGGTTGTAACTAGTGGTTACTAGAGATATTTTTAATGGTTTCTTTGTCATCTTGGTTTATCAATACACGTTAGTTTTTACCTTATCGGATTTGTATGCCTAAACATATAGAATGTATGTTTTGCGTTGCAAATATAGTGATTTTTTTAGAGGTAGGAAACTGTATGTCTATATTTAAAGGTTTACTTATTAAGTATTGCGTAGATCCTGTTTTGTATCTTCATAAATGGAAGCCAGCGTGCTTCTGCTGGCGATAAATTGCGTAGGCGTTTTTTACGCTGCATGGCAAGCTGAAAGCTTTGCCATTTGTTATGCCATTTATTAGGTTTCGTATCTGTCTTTTGACTTTGATTATAGTACCCAAAATTACCTCCTGCTAGGATGTCTTGCAGGAGCATCTCTGCTTGTGGGCAGCTATCGGGTATGGTCATAGGCAGGACATCTGCTGCAAATCCTAGGTAGTGCACGCCTATATAGGCGACTGTTTGAGCTAGACTGTAGAGGTCTAGCTTTTTTAGTGACTCCTCCAAAGTGTCATGAAAGGTATCTCTATAAGCAGCAATATGCAGTAGCCAGTCTATGGGCTGTCTTAGGCCTATGCCTGACTCAAAGATATGTTCTTCGCAGTGTTTAAGCACGAAGAGGGCATCGAAGAGTGCAGGTGAGGTATGGATATTTTCTCCTGCTAATGCTATCTCCAATGGACTAGCTGGGAACCATTGGTTGAGCATCTTATTGAATCGGTATGCACGTAAAGGAGAGGCAAAGAGGGTCATGAGACGATGAATCTCTACAGTGGTATCTTGCCACTTATAGGCGGCGTGCATCAGGCCTGCTTCTTGGCTTTGGATTCCGCCGTGCTGTTCTAGGAGTTGGCGAGATCGGGTGGCGTGCTTCTTTCCTACAAAGACATCGATATCTCCGCACTGGCGGTGCAGTGGGTGGGGATAATGACGGGCGATAGCTTGCCCTTTCATAATGACGCAAGGAACATTATGAGCTTGGTAGAGCTTGTGTAGCTGGTGTATTGTAGTGTTGAGATGTTTATTGGCTTTTTCTATTTGGAGCACGTGGGCTGCCCATTGGATATAGAATGGGGGGCGCTGGGCTTGGGGTAGCTTGGTGACACCGTCGAAGGTGATGCCGAGCATGGATTGCTGTTTGGCTATATTGAAGACGGTAGCCCAGTTGATTTGGTGGGTGGGTGTCCAGTGGGCTTGGAGGTTGAGTCCTAGTCGGATAAGGGTAAGAAAGTCTTGTTGAGACGTGGTGGGTTGATATGTCATATGCTATCACTTACTATTTGCATACAAATATAGTGTTTTATTTAGAGATATAGTATAGCAGCGCCAACTCATTTGACTAGTATTTGAGTTGGCGCCGCTTCTACATTCACTATCAAGTATATAAAGAGCCAGTTGCTTTCTCATTCTTCTTGTGTTATTTCTTGCATATTTCCTAAAAAAATCGTTTATTTGTCTTTGTGGCTACTTTGCTTATACTAGTATCTTAGAGGGTATATGGACAGTAAAGTAAGCGTGATCATTCTGTGAAACGAATAAATGTTTAGGCTATGAGACAACAAGGGAGATGTATGCCGTATATGGTCATCTTTTTGATGGCTGTGGTCTATATTCTGGTGTATAAAAGAAAGGAATTGCGATGAAAACGAATATACTGGCTTTTTTAGAATTGGTGACCCTGGGGATTAAGCAGGGGGATAGCTATGCGACGGTTGAGGAGTACTATAAGGCGCTGGACTGGAAGTTTCTCTTTCGATTGGCGAGGGAGCAGTCGGTGATTGGGCTGCTGGCGGATGGTATTCAGGCGTTGCCGGAGGAGTTGCGACCGCCGCAGGAGTTGTATGAGCATAGTCGGAATATGGCGGAGAAAATCGCGCATAGCAATCGGATGCAGAATAAGCAGTGTGTGGATCTGTTTAAGCTTCTCAATGGGCAGGGAATTCCTGCTACGCTGATGCGGGGGCAGGGGGTAGGGCTAAACTATCCGTGTGCGCTGAGCAGGCAGTGTGGGCAGATTGATGCGTTTGTGAGTGCGAAAAGCTTTGATAGGGCGAATGGGCTGGTGGATGAGTATGGGGTGTTGGCGGAATTGCATATGAAGATGGCGATTCTGGCTAGGCCGCTGCATGTGAAGCATTTTGTGGCGATGCGCAGGGCGTGGTTTCCTAAGGGGATAGAGCTTGTGGAACTGGATGGTGTGCTGATTGGGGTGGCACCAGCGCAGTTTGATGCGGTGTATCTGGTGGGGCATGTCTTTAAGCATCTGGTGATGGAGGCTGTGGGGCTGAGTAGGCCTATCGATTGGTTGTTGTTTATGGATAGGCATAAGGAGGGGCTGGATATGGTGCAGCTGGAGATGGATCTGAAGCGTACGGGCTTGCTGGAGTTTGCGGCGGCGCTGATCGGTGTGGGGGTGCAGTATCTGGGCTTTGAGCAGTTGGAGGGTGTGCTGAAGCATCGTGCGAAGGAGGGGCATGTGGGGCGTCTCTTTGAGGAGATCTTGCAGCTGGGGAGCTTCGGGCTGAAGGAGAAGGCGAAGAAGACGGACCCGATTAAGAGGGGCTTTGTGGTGAGCAGGACGGACTCGTTTATCCATACGGTGGGGCGTTTGTGTAGGATGTATCCGCTGGCGAAGGGGGAGGCTCTCTGGAGATTTTGGTTGGTCTTGAGGCGAAGTTTGTGCAAGAAATATTTTCGGGAATGAATTATAATGCGTATATTTGTCGTGTATTAGTTAAAAAAACGATTGTAATACGTAACAAATACTGACTATTTCTATGGATAGCAGAGAAAATAAGCACGGGACAAGCCGTGTCATACCATTCCTAATTTCACTGGGAGATCTTCTTGTGGCCAATACGGTATTTCTTTTATGGGCCATCTTCTGGGATAAGGTGTCGCTGATGGAGGCATTGGAGATGCACTACCAAATGCTGGTCATCTACAATGCTACGTACTTCTTGAGTGGCATGAATCGTAACTTTACGTATAAGATTCGTTATGGACGTATATTCACGATGATGGGGAAAACTTTGGGGTTTCTCATTTGGTGGACTGCGGTGTTTTTCTTGGTGTCGTTCTTGGTGTTGCCTAAAACTGCTGAGATTATAGAACCTATGATTTGGGGCTTGTTGGTAGAGGGGGTGGTGCTTCTGTGCTGGCGTGTCTTCGTGCGAATAACCTTACGTGTGTATCGTGTGGTGGGTGGTAACAGCCGCAACGTGGTGTTCTTAGGCAATACGATGAGTATTCGCCGCATGTTTATGATGGTGGACCGCAATCACTTTATGGGCTTGAAGCCTATGGGGTATTTTGCGACGGAACCGATGGAGGATGAGCCTGAGGGATTGACGTATCTGGGAAATCTGGAGGAGATTCAAGGATGGCTGATGATGCACACGAAGGAGGTGGATCGTATCTATAGCCACTTGGGGAGTGAGCATGCGGAGGTGATTTTGCCTATCGTGAGCTATGCGGAGGCCAACTGCATCCATATGTTCTTTATTCCGAGTCTGCATAAGTACTTTACGCGTAGTGTGAAGTTTAGTGTGATGGACGAGGTGCCGCTATTGACGATGCGTGATGAGCCGCTGGATAATGATGTGAATCGATTCTGGAAGCGTGCATTTGATATTGTGTTTGCGCTTTTGGTGATTGTGCTGGTATATCCTTGGTTGATGCCTATGGTGTGGCTGGGCACGCACTTGAGTTCGCCTGGACCGCTGTTTTTTAAGCAGTTGCGTACGGGCTTGGATGGAAAAGATTTTTATTGTTACAAGTTCCGCAGCATGAAGGTGAATGCGGATGCTGATAAGGTACAGGCTACGAAGAATGATCCTCGTAAGACGAAGTGGGGGAATTTCTTGCGTAAGTCGAATATTGATGAGCTGCCGCAGTTCTGGAATGTCCTTATGGGCGATATGAGTGTGGTGGGGCCTCGTCCGCATATGTTGGCGCATACGG
Source organism: Bacteroidaceae bacterium (assembly GCA_963678855.1). Classification (GTDB taxonomy): domain Bacteria; phylum Bacteroidota; class Bacteroidia; order Bacteroidales; family Bacteroidaceae; genus F22. The sequence continues at coordinate 159,682 of OY787448.1, forward strand.
AGGAGTATTCGGCGCTGATCGGTAAGTATATGGTGCGCCATCTAGTGAAACCTGGGGTGACTGGGTATGCGCAGGTGACGGGCTTCCGTGGGGAGACGAAGCAGCTTTCGGAGATGGAAGGGCGTGTGGAGCGTGACATCTGGTATATCGAGAACTGGAATATCTGGCTGGATCTGCGCATTATATTCTTGACGGTGTATAATGTGGTGAAGGGTGAGGAGAAGGCTTATTGATGGCTCTTCCTGTCATTCTCTGAGGGAATGATCGGGCCTGAAAAAACTGATTATTATGTTGATAAATAGATAAAACGTCGCTGTGAAGCGGTACAACTTGTCTTTATACGACAAGTTTTGATATGAAATAAATATTTGTGTTAATACGCCCCGCACTGTCTCGTGAGAGACGGTGCGGGTATTTTTTTTGGGCGATTTTGGGGAGAAATTAATTGGTGGTAAGGGGGATTAGAGTTATATTTGTGTCAGTTTGATGCTAATAAAATTTTTAAATGTATGATACAGTACAAAATTTCGGTCATTTTACCTGTCTACAATACTGGACGCTTCTTGAAGGAGTGTGTGGAGAGTATTTTGAATCAGACGCTCAAGGAGATTGAGGTTATCGCAATCGATGATGGGTCTACGGACGATTCGTTGGAGATTCTCAATGAGCTTGCTGGGAAGGATGAACGACTTCAGGTGTACTCGCAGGTGAATCAAGGACCGTCGGTGACTAGAAATAGAGGAATCGACTTGGTGAGTGGGGAGTATGTGTATTATATGGATAGTGATGATATCTTAGATTTGGACTGTCTGGAGTTGTGCTATAATAAGGCGGTGAAGGATGAGCTGGACTTGGTGCTGTTTAATGGCACGGCGTTCTGGGATGATGAGTATGCTAAGACTGACTTGGTGCTGAACTATACGCATACGGGATGTCCTGCGGATAGGGGATGGGTATCTGGTGTGGAATCGCTAAGATATAGATTGGAGTCGAATAAGTTTACTCCGTCGTCTTGTCTGTATATCTGTAAAGCGTCGCTGATTAAAGAGTCGGGGGTGAGGTTTATAGATGGAATCGTTCATGAAGATGAGCATTATGCTTTCTTGCTGCATCTACAGGCTAAAAGAGTGGGCGAGATCGACCGATTCTTCTTTAACCGTAGAATGAGGCAGGAGTCGATTATGACGAGTGATATCACTTGGAGAAATATCGATGGGTATATGACTGTGTGTGATGAGCTGATGAGGGCGAAGGAGGTGATGAGTGATGAGCAGAAGGAGCTTCTGGACTTTCACCTCGGTAGAATGTTGCCGCAGGTGGTGTATAAGGCGTATAGCTTCTCTCTGAGTGATAGAATGAAGTTGGCGCGTTTGTTCTCTAAGAAGTATGGACAGTATGTGCCGTGTATGTCGTTTATCCAGATGATGATGAAAAAGCCTGTGGACAAGCTGAAAGGGTTAATGAAGAAGTAGTGGAGTATCTGAGAAATAAGAATGTATAAAAAACTCCCCGCATTGTTTGTGTAAACAATGCGGGGAGTTCTTTTATGTATAGGCTTAGCGAAGGTCGAACTTCACGGTATAGCGTTGACGTGTCTTTACTTTGACACCGTTCTTGTAGGCTGGATACCAGTTTTTCATTCTACGTGTAGCACGTACTGCTTCGTCTGTGAAACCGCTGTGTGGAGAGCTGATCTTCTTTAGGTTCTTCACAACACCGTCTGTATCTACATCAAATTCCATCACGACTTCGGCATAGCGGAAACGATGGCCTAGCTTGCTGCGAAGTTTGCTGATGTTCATGCTCTTTCTGTAGTAGGCGTCTAGGGCGCGTGTACCACCTGGGTATGAGGCGCTGCGAGTGTAGTTGCCAAATTTGTAGTCTCTTAGGTTGAAGTAGAAGGTGTGTCGTGCACGGCTCTTGATGGCGCGACCATTGCTTCTTGCTGGTATCCAGTGTGGCATGCCACGTAGGATGCGAGCTGCTTCGTCGGTAAAACCGCTGTGTGGTGAGTTGATCTTCTTAAGATCGGAGATACGACCGTCTACATTGACTGTAAACTCCATAAGGACTTTGGCTGTAGGGTAACGGTTCTTTAGTTTCTTGAGGTGGTTTAGCTTTTGATGCTCGCGTACGTATCTGGTGAGGGCATACTTACCGCCTGGGAAACTGGCTTTGTTTGACTGTGCGTGACTTGGCAGGATGCTTAGCATTGTAACTGCCATGAGAAAAAGAATAAATTTTTTCATGCTTTCTTGTTTGATTAATAAGTGTAAATTGTGTCGTAGCTGGCTGGGAGTAGTGGTAGCTAGCTACAACGAAGGACAAAAGTAGATATTTTTTTTACTTTTTCAAAATCTTGGAAGGGATAAAATGGTGTTATTCGCGCGCTTCTTCTACATAATCGAGTTTTTCCCTGTCGTAGCGATACTAGGTGCTGGCATCGCTATGCTAGTTGGTGTGGCATTAAATATATGAAAAATTGGCTATATGTTAAGTATTTGCTGTATTGTTGTGTGTTTCTAAAAAAAAATGTATATTTGCTGAGATAGAAAACAACTACAGAATAATGCCGTTGTACTTAATTATATCTATATGTCTACTAACAAAAGATTGATATCGAAGTATCTACCAGCCAATTACATGGACTCTTGCTCGATTACCATGAAGGGGAAACGTGAGATTTCGGCTCGTGATCTGTTTGAGCTAATGATTGAAAATCGTCCTAAGGCTGTATCTTTGACTTGCAAAATGCGTGACTTATTGATCAAGCCTCTGGGCTTGAAGCCTCGCTGTATCTTTATGGAGGAGGTGCTTGAGGAGACTGTGCATGAGCTTATTGTGGGTGGGGATGATGTGTATATGGCCTTTCATGTGTCTGTACATTGCCTACCGAAGGTGGGTGAAGAGCAGACGGTGGCAATTACGGCGACTGTAAATTATAAGAAGGTGGCTGGTGCGGTGTATTTCCTTGTGATATGGGGATTTTATTGGAGTATACTTAAAGGGGTGATGAAGAAGGTGGTGAAGAAGATTCACTAGGTCACTCGGATTTTTTTCATTTGATGTATATTGGACACCCTGAATGGTTGGAAGACTGTTTGGGGTGTTTCTGTGTTGATTTGCATGTGAAAGGGAAAATGTTTATATTTGTGATGATTGTGTTAAAATATAATTCAACTAATACATATGTAAACCGTGGGGATTTGTGGTGCCCAACTGGGTGACTAGTCCATCTCTGGCGGCTTCGTATGCAGAAGGGGCTTGGGAGGCTACTAAGTGTTTTCCGTATCTGGTGTTTGATAGAGAGAAGATGGATAGGGACAATAGGCGGGCGGTGATTGATTTTTTGTCAACAAAGGGTCGGAAATATACGGTGTATGAGGATGATGGGGTGGTTATAGTCCATTTTAAAGAATACTGTGTGCATCCATAAAATGGCTTGGATGGGGGAGTGGGGAGTGACTGTGTCGTTGTATTGTTAAATAAGTTCGGATAAATTTGCATATATAGACATAAAGCTTTACATTTACATCGTACTAACTATATGTACATGGAGCACAAGGGATATCTTGAGTTGGGTGGCTTGTGACTTGACTACATAAATGAAAAACTAGGCTTTTAGGGCCATAAATCTGACGAAAATATGAGCGGTACTACTATTTGGAATTATATAAAAAAGTTTGGGAAGGAGCCTTTATTGCTGCCTTATAGCATTGCGCGGCATTTGCCTTATAGCTGGATGTCGGATAAGCATTTTCTGGAGTTGGGCTATTTCTGCTGGCATCATAAAAAAATGGATTGGGAGAATCCGAAAACTTTGAACGAAAAGCTGCAGTGGCTGAAGGTGTATGGTGATAATGAGAAGTATGCTATTTATACGGATAAGCAGAAGGTGAAGGCGATTGTGGCGGATCTTATCGGGGAAGATAAGGTGATTCCTACATTGGCGGTGTATAACACTGTGGATGAAATCAATCTAGATGAACTTCCTGAGCAATTTGTCTTGAAATGTACGCATGATAGCAGTAGTATATGTATCTGTAGGGATAGGAATACATTTGATTTTGAGGCGGCAAAAAAGAAGCTGGCTAAAAGGTTGAAGCGTAACTGGTATTATACGAACCGAGAGACGGTGTATAAATATCTCAATCCTGTGATTATCGCTGAGAAGTATATGGAGGATGAGGAGGCGGGGCAGCTTCGCGACTATAAATTCTATTGTTTTAATGGGCATGTGGAGTTTGTGCTGGTGGACTTTGACCGGTTTACGGGGCACAAACGGACGCTGTATGACTTGGAGTGGAATGCTTTGCCGTACTCTATACATTATGAGAGTTCTAGGGATAGGGTATTGCCTAAACCTGAGAATTATGAGGAGATGATCGAATGTGCAAAGATTCTGAGTAAGGGGTTCCCTCATGTAAGAATTGATTTGTATTCGATTAATGGAAAAACATATTTTGGGGAGTGTACCTTCTATCATGGGGGGGGGCGAATCAGAATAAAACCTAAGGAGGTGGATCGTCATTTGGGGGATCTGACCGACTTGAGTCTTGTGAAGAATGATGAGAAGTGATTCGAAAAGAATGGCGAAGAATACAATCTATTTGTATTTGAGATCGGTGATTACGATTGTGTTATCGCTATACTCTTCGCGTGTCATCTTGCATACTCTGGGCGTGGACAACTTTGGTGTATATCAGGTGGTCGGTGGCGTGGTAGGGGTGCTGGCATTCTTTACGACTTCTTTGAATAGTGCGGGGACTAGATTCTTGACTTTTGCGCTGGGCAAAGGGGAGGAGTCGCTGCTCAAGAAAACGTTTAATACTTTGGTGACGGTGCATGTTGCTTTGGTGGTGCTGATTGTTGTGCTGGCGGAAACGGTGGGACTATGGTTTGTGTCTACCCAAGCGGGTATAGATGCAAGTGTGCTGACTGAGGCGATATATGCGTATCATTTTTCTGTGTTGACGGCGGCGGTGGCTTTCTTGCAGGTGCCTTTTGTATCGCTGATTATAGCGCGGGAGGAGATGAACTATTATGCGGTTTTGGGGGTGATGTGGCCTTTGGGTAAGTTGGTCGCTGCATGTGTGATTGGGGCTTTTGCTCAAGGACGATTGCCGATGTATGCGGGGTTGCTTTTGGCTTCGCAGGCGATTATTTCGGTGATGGCTTTGGTGTATACGTATCTTAGGTTTCCTGAATCGAGATTTAGGTTTGTGTATGATGGCAAGTTGTTGAAGCAGGTGGCTGGATATACGGGATGGACGACGACTTCGTCTGTGGCGAATGTGTTGAATATTCAAGGGGTAAATATTATCACTAATATCTTTTTCAATCCGGCTACGGTCGTGGCTAGAGCGATATCTATACAGGTGAGAGCGGCTGTGGAGACTTTGTATAGAAGTTTTAGAAGTGCGATAAAACCGCAGATTATAAAACGGTATGCGGCTGGGGATGAAGATGGCTCCAAATGGTTGCTGTTGGTGAGTACGAGGTATAGTTTTTATCTAATCTTTCTGACTTGCTTTCCTGTGATTGTTGTAGCTAGAAAGATATTGGAGTTGTGGCTGGGAATTGTGCCGAATTATGCTGTGATTTTCTTGCAGTTGATTATGGTGGAGACGATGGTGTCTATTTTTGATGCGTGCTTTACTACTCCATTGGAGGCGAAGGGGCAGATTAAGGAGAATGCTATTATTTCACCGTTGGTGTTGTTTCTGAAGTTTCCTATTGTGTATCTGTTGTTTAAGCATGGTAGTTCGCCTGTGGCGCTCTCGTATGCGGGTATTGTGGGGTATTTGCTCATGTCGTGGGTGATTAAACCTATTCTATTGATGAAAATATGTGGGTATCATATACGTGATTTTATACAGCTGATGTTGAAGTGTATATCTGTGATTGTGGCGCCTATACTGGTGGCGATTAAATTGTTGGTTGTTATTGGGAATGATACAATATGGGGCTGTCTCTTGATTTGTGTGGTTGTTCTAGTTGTGACGATGCTTAGTGGGTATCTACTGGGCTTGGAAAAGGGTCACAGGGGCTTGGTCAATGAGTCTATTCGTAAGTTTGTAAAGAAAACTGGATAGGGTGGATGTGGTGTCTCTGTCTGTGAAATATTAGATGTATGAAGATTTTATTTGTAGTTCCAACTTTAGCTAATGGCGGCGCAGAAAAGGTGTGTGTCAATGTGGCGACTGGTCTGTATGATCTTGGACACGATGTCAAGATTGTAACGACTAAAAAGTTTGTGGGTGATTATCCATTGCTGTATGATATGCATATCTCGCTATATGATGAAATATCAAGGTGTATGGGGCCAGTTAAGCTTGCTGAGATTAAAACGGTAAGAAAGATGGTGAAGCTGTTGAAACCGGACTTTACTGTGTCTTTTATGCATCATACTAATTTGATGACGTATGTGGCGACGCTGGGGCTGTCGACTCATTTTGTGGCTACAAATCATGTGACGCTGAAGAAACCAGACTATGTGAATGAGAAGTGGTGGAATCGGATGGTGAGAACGAAATTGATCTTTTTGTATCCAAACTATACGGTGTTGACTGAGGCGGATAGGGTGATTGCTGCTCAATCTAATGAGCATGTAGTGGTCATGCCTAATCCACATGATGTAAGATATGAGGACTGGGACTTGCCAAGAAAGAAGTGCATAGTACTGGCTGGTAGATTGGACTCTTGGAGAACGAAGGGGTTTGACTTGGCTATAAAGGCTTGGGGGAGACTGCAAGAGAGGTTTCCTGAATGGACTATGGAGATTTATGGAAGAGGTGGGCAAGATGCGGTAGGCTTCTTGGAGGATTTGATTAATGAGTATAGTGATAGTAGACGGATATTGCTTAAGGGATTTACTCCTAATATTCATGATGTCTTTCGATCGTCGGAAATCTTTTTATTGTCTAGTCGGTATGAAGGATTTGGATTGGCGATGTTGGAGGCTATGGCTTGTGGGTGTGCTTGTGTGGCATGTGACTATGAGAATAATCAAAGGGGATTTTGCTCTGATGGGGGGGAAGATGCTGTGGTGTATGCAGAAACTGATAGTGAGGAGTCGATTGTTATGGCTTTGGATAAATTGCTAAGTGATGAAAATCTGAGAGAAGTGATGTCTAAAAGAGCTCGTATACAATCAAAAAAATACACTGTGGAGGAGTTGGCTATGAGATGGGAAAGGTATTTATTGGATATTCAAAAGAAGTAGGTGCCTTGGGTTGTGACAGTTAATCGTGAAACTTAAAAAGATCGGCATATGTATACAGTGAAATTAGTGATAGCGCCAGATAATATAGGGTGTGCAAGGCAACTCCCTACGGATAACTATGAATGGAAGGGGTATCGGTTTTATATCAATCAAGAGGTAGAAGATCCTGATTTTTGGGTGGTGTATAGCAAGGGGCAGTTTAAGACGGAAACGTGTAGGTGTGCACCTGAAAATACTTTGTTTATTACTGGAGAGCCGGAGACTATCTATCATTATTCTTCGGGGTTTATCAAGCAGTTTGCGAAGGTGGTGTCGTGTCAAAAGCGAATAAAGCATCCGAATGTGGTCTATTCGCAGCCTGGTCTGGCTTGGCATATAGGACGGGTGTGCAAGGATGGTGTGTATTCGTATACGAAGACGTATGGTGACTTTGTGCGTGCGACACCTCGTAAAAATAAGCTGATCTCGGTCATTAGTAGTAGCAAGGTGTATACGAAGGGGCATGCGGATAGAATCGATTTTGTGCAGAAATTGAAAGCGCACTTTGGGGATAGTATCGATGTCTTTGGTAGGGGAATCAATGATTTCTTGGATAAATGGGATGTGATTGCGCCGTATAAGTATCATGTGGTGCTGGAGAATTCTGCTTATGATGACTACTGGACGGAGAAGTTGGCTGATGCGTATCTTGGGGATGCGTATCCGATCTACTTTGGGGCGCCTAATATTGGGAAGTATTTCGATGATAAGGCGTATACGATGATTGATATCAATAAACCAGAGGAGGCGATAGCTAAGATTGAGTGGTTGTTGAGTCATGATATCTATGAGGAGAGAATAAATGAGATTGCGGAGGCTAAAGCGAAGGTGCTGAATGAATATAATCTGTTTGAGGTGATTATTGCTAACCTTGAGGAGATGAATCCGAATAATGAGAAGAAGGTACTGACTCTGAAGCATGATTTGGCTTTTTTCGATTGGACTAAGCTGGGCATCATGTGGGGGAGATTGGTGACTAAAGTGAAATCTATTATTAAGAATCGTCATGAGAAATAAGGCAGTTACTGTACTGATGGCTGTGTATCATAAAGAGAAACCGGAGTTTCTACAGGAAGCTATGGAGAGTCTTTGGACAGCACAAACATTGAAACCTGATCAAGTGATTTTGGTCCAGGATGGGGAGATTGGGGATGCTCTCCAAAGGGTAATTGCGAGATGGAAAAGGAAGTTGGAAGATGCTCTGGTTGTGGTGGTCAATGAAAAAAATATGGGATTGACGAAATCGCTGAATAGAGGATTGGAGTATGTTGATACGGAATATATCGCTAGAATGGATAGTGATGATGTGTGTGTGCCAGAGAGGTTTGAACGTCAAGTGGAATTTCTTGAGCAGCATCGAGATGTCGATGTGGTGGGTACTTTTATGCAGGAGATCGATGAGTGTGGTCAGTTGTTTCAGGTTAGAGAATATCCGACCAATCCAGATGAGGTGATTGATTACATTAAAAAGGCATCTCCGCTACAACATGCGTCGGTGATGTTTCGTAAACGTTTGTTTGATGATGGCTTGAGGTATAATGAGAGGTATCGGACGACACAGGATTTGGCTTTATGGTTTGATGTGTTGGCTAGGGGGAAGAAAATAGCGAATATCCCTGTTATATTGATGTATTATCGCTTAACTAACGCGACGTATGATAGGAGGGATATTTCAAAGGGGATACTTGAAACGAAAATATATTTTAGGGGAATATATAAGCTGCATGGGGTTACTTTTGCTTATGTATATCCTATAGCGAGGTTGATCTTTCGATTACTGCCTAAAAAGATGGCTAAAGGGATTTATACTGGGAAGTGGAGAACTATGTTTTTGAATAAGTATAGGGCAAAATAGTTTGTAGATACTTTGAACAGAATAGGGTGTTCTTGGTGCTTGTGGCTAAACTGAATATATAGAATTGTCCCCAGAAAGTTCATCTACTTTCTGGGGACAATTTCATTAGTTCTTACAGTTTAATGGTATGTCTTACTTATGCTCGGGCAGCCAAGATTTTACCACGTCTTCGTGACTTTTGATCCATGCTTTAGCTGCTTCTTCTTGGTTATCGTGCTTTTTGAACTCGTTCAATAAGCTAGCGATTGTAGCATCTGTAAATGAGATGTTGCTGAAGAATCTAGCTGCATATGGGTCTTGCTCTGAATAGCCTTTCCAAGACCATGTTTCGATGCTTTCAATATCTCCCAAGATTTTCTTAGGGTCTTCTAGGAACTTCAAATCGAAACGATCGAACATCCAGTGTGGGTTCCATCCTGTGATAACGATTGGCTTTTGGGCATCATATGCTTTCTTTAGGGTAGCTAGCATGGCTGGCTCACTCGATGTCAATAGCTTGAAGTCTTTTAGTTTGTAGTATTCAATGGCATGCTGAGCGGCTTTCATAGCACCTGCTCCTGGGTCGATACCTACGATCTCGAAGTTTAGCTCCTTACCTATTTTGTTTAGGCAAGTGATTGAGTCGATCTTCATGTATTGTGGCACGACTAGTCCGATGCGACCGTTATCGTAGTTGCGGCTTAGCTTTTCTAGTTTGCTGCCGTATTTTTCCATATAATGCTTGTGCATCTGTGGCAACCATACGTTCATAAAGACATCGGCTTTCTTGCGTGAAAGTGATGCGAATACTGGTGCGACATCGGCGTTCATAAGGGTTACTTTATAGCCTTCGCTTTCTAGAGCAACTTTTGCGACATTGCTAAAAGCGATACTCTCTTCCCAATTTACGTAGGCTATCTTTACTTCTTTCTTGTTTGCTGAACCACCGCATGAGCTTACTAGAAGAGCTATGAGTAGGGTGGCTAGCCAGTTCATTTTTGTTTTCATCATTCTGTATTTTAATGGGTAATTATTTCTTCTTTGTTCCTGCAGATTGGGCGATGCCTTGGGTGATGCGGTCTAAAATAATGGCTAGAATCACAACGCCAATACCTCCTTCAAATCCTAAGCCAATCTTCATTTGTGAGATACCTTTCAGAACGACTTCGCCAAGACCACCTGCAGAAATCATGGCTGAAATCACAACCATTGATAGGGATAGCATCATGGTTTGGTTGATACCTGTCATGATGGTACCGCGAGCTAGTGGAAGTTGTACTTTGAATAGCATCTGACGCTTTGTGGCACCGAATGAACGGGCTGCTTCGATAATATCTTTAGGTACTTGGTGAATGCCTAAGATAGTCAGACGGATGACTGGGGGCATGGCAAACACGATGGTGGCAAAGGCACCTGGTACAACTCCTAGTCCGAAGAATAGAACGGCTGGGATCAGGTAGACGAAAGCTGGCATGGTCTGCATCAAATCGAGGATAGGACGCAACATCTTATATACGCGCTTGTAATTGGCTGCCCAGATGCCGATAGGTATACCCAGCACGAGGGCCATGATACTTGAGGATAGTACGAGGGCTAGGGTCATCATGGTTGGTTCCCAAAGCTCCATGACGTAGATGGCAAACAGGCCAATGGCTGTAAAAACGGCCATACCGCGGCTTACTTTCCACCAGGCTAGTCCTGTAAATAGGGCAATGATGACGTAAAATGGCACAAATAGTAGGACGCTTTGAAATCCTTCAATAAATCCGCCAATCATGTCATTAATAAAATCGAAGAATGGGGCTCCATGGGTGGTTAACCATTCGATGGCGGTCTCTATATAATCTCCTATATGTATCTTGATCATAATTCTTTGGCGTTTCTAATGATTTCGTCTATTTCTTCGTTGTCTTTACCAGTCAGTTCTTCGATTAGCGATGACAATGGTATCTTGCCGTGGAACTTGCGGTCTTCGTCGACTACCCAAATTGGGGTGTTGGTCTTTGTGACAATTGGAAGGATGTCTTCTAGTACGGTGTCTGGGGTTACAGAGTGGTATTCTGTACACAGGATATCCTCGGCTTTGTGAATGCCTTGCTTACGGAGCTTCACTAGGTCGCGAAGACGTAGCTCTCCGATAAGGATGCCGTCTTTATCAATAGCTGGAATGGTACTGATGCTCTTTTCTTTCATCTTGCGGATGATGACTTCTGTACCTTCTTTATGAATACGTGCTACGAGTGGCTTGTTGATCATCACGGACTCGGCTGTGACGATACCACCACGGTCGACGTGTTCTACGAAACGTTCTACGTAGTCGTTTGCTGGGGATGTTAGGATATCTTCTGACGTACCGATTTGTACGATCTCACCGTCTTTCATGATGGCGATACGGTCGCCTAGTTTGATAGCTTCGCTCAGGTCGTGGGTAATGAAGACGATGGTTTTCTTTAGCTTGCTTTGAAGCTCTAGAAGTTCGTCTTGCATTTGTACACGAATCAATGGGTCGAGGGCCGAGAAGGCTTCGTCCATTAGCAATACTTCTGGGTCGTTTGCTAGGGCGCGGGCTAGGCCGACACGCTGCTGCATACCACCAGATAGTTCGTTGCACATCTGGTTTTCGTAGCCTTTAAGACCTACGACTTCCATGCTCTCTAGGGCGATACGATGACGCTCTGTTTTATCTACGCCTTGTAGTTCTAGACCAAAGGCAATATTGTCTACTACGGTGCGATGGGGAAGTAGTCCGAAGTTTTGAAAGACCATGGCAAATTCTTTACGGCGTACTTGCAGTAGTTCTTCTTCACTAAGGGTGGCGATGTCGTGGCCGTTGCAAAGGATCTTTCCTGAGGTAGGAGTGATCAAACGGTTTAGACAGCGTAGAAGTGTGGATTTTCCACTACCTGATAGTCCCATTAAGACGAAGATTTCGCCTTCTTCAATCTGAAAGTTGGCGTTCTTCACTGCTACGGTACTTTCGGCTTCGCGTAGTATTTCTTCTTTTGTTTTTCCTGCTTTAAGCATCTGCATGGCCTTTTTCTTCTTGGGGCCAAAGATGAGATGCAAATCCTGAATATCTATCTTACTCATATGTTTTTTCTCTCTCTTTTTCTTGTTTTTAGGTTGTCTTGCTTAGAAGTAGTATCCAACATTGATATTAAATAGTGTGTTCCAGTCGCCGTTATGTCCACCATCTGCAAAGGAATTGGTCCAGTCGCCGCCAATCCATGAGTGGCGTTTAGCTAGGATGTAGTCGATGCATGTGTAGATAGGGCCTGTGGTCAGTTGGCAACCTAGGGCGTTTTGATAGCTGTCTTTATAACTATCTTTTAGCTTATTGATCATGCTGAAATCATTGTAGAACTTGATTTCGCTTAAGAACTTCGATTTAATAGGAAGTTTGTAGCTTAGTCCGGCGGAGAAACCTTGTCCTTCGGCGGCTACATTGTATGGGCCTTCGAAAGCGGTCATAGTGATGTAGTCGTTGGACTCTCCTTCGGCATTTTTAGGATCCATCTTGTAATAGAAGTATTCTGTCTTTAGATCCCAACGCTTGTACTGGGCTGTATAATGCAGTGCTATAGCTGATTGGTGACCCATCTTTTCTGTATCTAGATTGTACAGACCGCCGTACTGTAGTGATAGCCCTAGTTCTTGTTTTACTGAAGAGCCATAACGATATAGTCCTTGTAGGTTGACGGTGTTTGTCTCGCGATTTCTACCTGCGATATCGTATCCGTAGCGTGCACCAGAGATTTCTGCTTTGTCGCCCGAACTTAGTAGATCGGAGTTCTTAAAGAACACGCCTGTAAAGGTCCAGCGGTCATCGCTATAGCTATAACCTACACCCATATCGGCGTCGTCTTCAAGGCCGATGTAGTACTGTGCGTTAAAGTAGAAATTATTGGCGGTATATGGATTGATGCCAAAAGGAGCTGGGATGAGACCGACATTGAAGGTTTGGTGATTATCAATGTGGTAAGAGGCATAGCCGTACTTGAGCATGAACCCACCGTACGATTCTGCATAGTAACGTGCATCGGCATGTAGTGAGATGTCTTTGTATTTGGCATTGACATTGAGTCGGAATACGTCGTAAACAAAGTCGCCAACTCTTCTTTCAGCATTGTCTTTATAATCGGCATAGCTGTAGGAAAAGCGTAAGGCTCCACCTAGTTTAACTTCTGGTTTTTCTTCTTCACTTGCATGCATAGAGCCAAGGCCCATGAATACACAGGCCGAGAGCAAAAATGCAATTTTTTTGCTTCTTATCATATTATATAATTAAAGATTAGTCGGAACTTGACAAGTATCAGTTATCAATAAGACATCATTAGCCTTACGATGTGGTGCAAAATGTCGAAAATGATATGCTAGGGGATATGAAAAAAGCAACGACATTGTAAAGGGTAAAAACAGTATGCACACACGGTTCCAATCTGTATTTCAGGCACAAATATACAGATTTTGTTTTAATTATCCAAATAGTAAGGCTTGTTTACCAAATAACGCCTAGGGGCTTTTCGCCGCCTAGGAGCCAATTGTAGACGCTTTTTAGCTGGCTGGCAATTGCCTGAATAGAGTATTCTTTTTCGACTAATTTGCGCCCATTTTTACCCATTAGCTTGAGATAACGATTGGGGGTGTGATAGGCTTCAAGAAGAGCTTTGTTAAGAGACTCTTGTGTAGGTTCTATGGTCCATCCACAACAATTGGTGTCTAGGTTATGACTAGGAGAACCTTTCGTGCCAATGCATGGGATATTGCGTACTAGGGCTTCAAGAAGTCGTTGAGACGAGTTCTCATGGGCGTTGGGCATAACGACTACACTACAAGTCGATAGGGCTTGATCTTTTTCGTCTCCTTGTAGATTGCCTTTAAATTTGACATACTTGGCAATCCCTAGGCGTTTTACTTCGCTCTTGAGTGCGAGCATATAGGCTCCCTCATGTTCGCCGATAATGATGAGTTCTATAGGCCTATCTATGGGAGTATGAGGGACTAGACGCAACAGGGAGTGGAGGCTGTAAAAAAGGCGTTCGATGTGTTTTTCAGGGTGTAAATACCCTAGAAATCCAATTCTAAAGGTCTTGTCGGTGTGTGTGTCTGGATATTTTTTTATTTCTACTGCGTGTGGAATCAGGCACACGGGATTGGTATACCCCATCCGCCGAAACTGATGTAACTCAGTTTCACTTGTCACGTGTACACATGCGGCATTGCGCAGTCTTCTGCGTATGCATAGTTGGTACTTGATCTGTTTGATAAAACTAAGATGTTCGATTTTTCTGCGATTGAGCATCCCATTCAAAGATATCATATACGGCTTATGGGCATGCAGGGCATGCTCATGGCAGGTACTTAAGCACCATCTCTCTAGGCTATGTGCATGGTAGATGTCATAAGTCTCAGGGCTGCGATAACGACGCAGTCTTTTCCAAGAGGAATCGAGTAGATTCTCGGTAAAACTAGGAGCCACAATTTTGACTCCAATTCCTGTAGCTTGAAGCTCTTTGGCGAGCAATGGTGCAGGGTACAAAACGGGTGCGACTTCGATGTCGCTGTGTGTGTAGAAAACTTTCATAATGTGTAAGTAAGGTCAATGATGTTCTATTCTTCTTACATGATATTTTTATATTTGAGCAGCAAAGTTAATAAATATATTGTGAATGGGAGTGTGTTTGCAAATAAAATTTATAGAAAATATTTTTCTCTTCTGTTTTTGTCTGATATATTTGTACATATGGTATATATGTATATATTTGTAAATATAAATAGTCGAATTCTGAATCTAGTGCTAGTTGAGCTGGTTATTTATGATAAATTATATTAAGCAAACTTCGGCTTGTGATAGAGAAATATAAACACAACATTATGAATGAATACATTTTTACTATACTTGGTGTAATTACCCCTGCGGTTCTCTATTTCAAAAAAAAATATGCAGCATTCCTGTTGTCTTTGATAATTGTACTAACAAGGGGATTTGGACTGATACATGTGGATATGGTCATCAGTGGTTTAGATGCATTTTTACTGGTCTTTCTAGTTTGTGCATTGAAGGAACTTGCTATGGATAAAAGTTTCTTTACTATTCGAGATGATTGGGTGGCTACTTTAATTGTTGTACTTCTTGTATACGCTTTCGTGATTTTTTGTTATTCATTTTTGATGGATAGAGAAGGACTTGCTTATGGGTTTAAGGTGTTTAGGCTTGAGTTCTACTTTTTTGCTTACTTCCTTTTTAGAAAGATACCTTTTGAGGAGGTGACTAAAATGTTTAAATGGCTCATAGGAATATCTATCGTTTTAGGTGTGTTGTATTATTTGCAATACGTGGGAATTGTTGGTGTTCTAGAAGTTGATGAGAAATATTACAGAGGGATGTATAAAAGTGGTCGGAATTTTAATAATACTCCTGTCTTTAGTTCGCTTATACTACTGTACCTGTTATTTAAAAAGAATAAGTCTGTTGCGACTTATATGTTAATAATCTTCTTTTCTGGGCTTCTGATTTTACCTCAGTCTAGAGGAGAAATTATTGCTGTATTAGTTGCTGTGGCTTTGTTTTTTGTTATGTCTGGTTATTTCGTTCGAATGTTTAAAGTTGGTATTGTTGTACTGATTGTTGGAGCTTTGTTTTATTCTGTATTGAATGAAAGGGTTAAAGAAACAGAAGTAAAAGCTGGATTGACATTTACGCAAGAAATAAAAAGGGGAATGAAGTTAATTGTCAATCGAGATTTCAAGCATGTTAATGATGAAGGAAATTTCATTTTTAGAATGTCAATTTTGTCGGAAAGGGTCGTTTATCTGAGCAAAGACATGAATAGATTTTGGTTTGGTGTTGGCACGATTCATGAAGATTCTCCTGCTAACAATTTTCAGTTTTTCTTAGGTTCGCCTAAAAAAGGAAAAATGCAGATTATAGATACTGACGATGTTGCATTCTTGTCTCATGTGTTTAGGTATGGATTTATGTATCTTATACTTATGCTCTCTTTGATTGGTGTTATGCTTAAACGCTTGTTTGTTAATAGAGAAAGAGATATATTGGTGCTTGTAGCTTTTGTTTTTCTACTCAAAAACTGTGTGCATGCGATGGGATCGGACAGATTTTCTGACTTGATTCATGTATTTATACCTCTCCTTTTTGTAGCTCAATTGTATCATCATGATAAACGCCTAATTTTTGAACATTTATGGTAACTGGAATCGTCATATTAAATTATAATAATGCAGTAGATACGGTGGCTTGTGTTGACTCTATCATTGAGCATAACACGGCTGAAATTGTTATGGTTGTTGTAGATAATGGATCTACAGATAACTCTGGTGAGTTGCTTGATAAGGAACTTAGAAGTAGATTTGATGATTTTCAGACTGTACAGCCACAACAATATTCGGTCTTAGATAAGGCTGGGGCTTGCACCTTAATATTGTCGTCGACAAACGAGGGGTATGCTAGAGGAAACAATATGGGCATAGAATGCATGCTTCGCACACCTTCTGTAGAGAGTATATTGATCTTAAATAATGATGTGTTGTTTATTGAAGATATTATTCCAAAGCTAAAGGAGGTGTTACAAAACAGTCAAAATGTGGGGGTCGTATCGCCTCTTTTAGTGAAAGAGAATGGGCGGGATATTCGTTATAGTTGCGCTAGAAAAAATCATACTCTCAAGGAGATTTATATGAATGCATTTTTTCTCATGAGAGACCCTTTGGGTGTGGTGGGCAGGCTTCGTGATAAGAGAATGATATTGAAGGATGAGAATATAGATGCGCTTCCGCAGTTGCTTCCCATTGAATTGCCGTCAGGATCTTGTATGATTATGAGAAAAGAAGTGATCGAATACTTGGGCGGACTTGATGGGCATACTTTTCTGTATTTTGAGGAGAATATCTTGTTTAAAAGATTGGAAACCTTAAAACTGAAAAATTATCTTGTCACTGATTTGCGATGTGTTCATCTGGGTGGGCAATCTATCAGTAAAATTCCTAATATTCAGATGCAAAAACATTCTCTGGAAAGTGCTTTCTACTACATGAAAACATATGAACATATTAATCTTATGCAACAGTGGGTCTTTAAGGGGTTGATTAAACTTAATCTTGGTCTACGCTATATGTTAGGAAAGTAGTTGATTTATAGGCTGTTTGATAATTACTGATATGTAAAGGTATGAATAAACATAAAATCTATTTTTACGGGGCTTTGGCCAAAGAAGGACAACTGCCACATGGTGGGGGACAGGTAGGTAATGCCAAAACTTTAAAGTTGTATAAGCGTTTAGGAATAGATCTAGTAGTTATACCTAAGTACTTTAGTCCTGAAAATAAATGGTTGTTGCCGTTTGTTGTGCTGGCTAATTATCTCGATTTTTTTAAAGAATTACTTTGGGGCAATAGATCGGGAAACTTAGTGCATGTTTCTGGTTTCTATGGAGCTGTTATGTGGCATGAATGGTTACTTGTACTCACTAGCAAAATACTTGGCTATCAGACTATATATGAAATGCGGGGTGGTGGTGCACAGAGCTATTATACCGACATGGGTGCCCCTTATAGATGGGCTTTTAAATCAACTTTGCGATTGGCTGACCATGTGTTTACTCAAGGAGAAGAGAATGTGCCGCTGATAAAAAAGTGCTGTAATACACCGATATATTATCATCCAAATTATGTAGAGGTGGAATATTTGAAATATGGTCACAATAAAAGCATTGGGGATGTTATTAACCTTGTGTATTTCGGCCGTTTGTTTGAGCAAAAGAGGATTGATTTAGTGGTGCTTACTTTGAAAGAAATGGTAGACTTGGATATGAAAGCGACCTTGGAGTTAATAGGCGCTTTTGAGTCTGTTGAGTATGAAAATGGTATTCGGAAACTAATTGCTGCTTGGGGTTTAAGCGATATAGTGACTATTGTGCCAAAATGTAGCCATAAAGAGCTTGCTATGAGGCTTGCTGTCAAGCATTTTTTCTTGTTCCCAAGTGAAACGCCTAGGGAGGGGCAATCCAATGCGCTAACAGAGGCCATGGCATTTGGGGTGGTGCCAATTTCTGCTGATGCTGGGTTTTCAAGATCTCTTATTGGAGATGATGAATTGGTTTTTCAGGTCTATACGCCCATTAAGGCTGCTAGTAAGGTGTTGGATATTTTTGAGTCTGATTCATGGCTTAGATATTCTGAACAAATGTCTCAAAGGGTGAGACATTTGTTCTCTGAAGATAACCAGTTAAGGAGGCTTAAAGGTTATCTTGACCACATATGGGATGACTAATTTGTCTTTTATATGCTTCTTAAATGAATGAAGTGTCAACAGGGAGCATTAATTATATATAAAACAATGCAATAATTACTTGTTATTCTCTGAATTAATATTTATCTTTGATATATGTTCTTGATGAAAATACCGATATTCTAGGAGGTTTTGAATCTGGAGAAGTTATTTTATAATATGAATGTGTGAAACTAATTAATATATAAGCTATGTTTGTTTTCCTATACTTGCTCTTGGCTCTGGTAGCAGGCACAGTACTTGGAAGTATAGCTATACCGCAGATTATTCGAATAGCGTTTCAAAAGAAGCTGTTTGATATACCTAACTCAAGAAAGGTTCATAGTGAAATTATTCCACGACTGGGCGGATTGGCATTTGCGCCAACGGTTATGATGGTGATTGGATTGATTACTGCTGTGGATGAACTTTTGGGACTGCATCTATTGGCTAATAATTTAGACAGTACAGCAGTGACCTTATCAATGGGGATGTCGGCAGGCTTTATGCTTTATGCATTGGGAGCGATAGACGATCTTGTGGGTGTCAGTTATAGAGGCAAATTTATTATCCAAGTATTAGTAGCTACTATGATGGTTACGTCTGGCATATGTCTAGATAGTCTACATGGACTATTTGGGGTATATGGCATATCTTGGTATGTAGGAATGCCTTTGTCTATTTTGCTGGTGGTTTATATGATTAATGCAATGAACTTGATTGATGGTATTGATGGACTTTGTTCTGGGTTGTCTATGGTGGCTAGCTTGTCGTTCTTGGGATTCTTTGTGTTTATGCAATCATGGATGATGGCGCTTGTTACAGCAACTGTACTTGGGGTGCTTATTCCGTTTTTCTATCTTAATTTGTGGGGAACGTTTAAGAAAAAGAGAAGGATTTTTATGGGAGATACTGGATCTCTGTCTATGGGCTTGCTATTGGTCATTATGGCTATTAAGTTGTCCATGAGCCCTGCGCCGACTGAAAATCAAATCAATATTAACATAGTACAGGCGTTCAGTTTTGTCTTTGTGCCATTTATGGATGTTATCTGGGTTATGGGGACTAGATTGTATCTAAAGAAGGGGATGTTTTCACCTGATAAGAACCATATCCATCATAAGTTTATGCGTGCAGGGCTTAGACCAAGAGTGGCATTGGTGTCTATCCTTACAATGCAATTGATGTTTATTGCGATGACATTTATTTTATCTGCTTATCTAAGTATCAATTGGGTATTTGCTATTGATTTGATTGTGTGGGGATTGGTTAATCTGCTGCTGTATGTGGTTATTACCAAGACTGAAGCTAAGGAAGTGAAATCTAAGCTAGAAGAAGAGAAAAAGCAAATGGTTATAGATATGAAGCAAATGATTAGCATGTCATTGAAGAAGAAAAATGATATGCTAGTTACTGCCGATAAGGACCATAATCAGAACAAAGATAAGAGTGGCAAATAATATGGTGCAGACTAAAACAAGCTTGTGTAGAAAAAGATAATGTAAAAAAAATGGATGATTGCTTGTCTGTAAAGTTATATTCTTTAACTTTGCCGACGATTTGGTGCTTTATAGCCTAAGAGGGAATACCGTGAGATTCGGTAACAGTACCCGCTGCTGTATAATCTAGCTTGCTCCGCAAGCAACGCTTTGTCAATAAACCACTGTGTTTTATGGATGTTTAAACCAAGTGAGGGTTAATATCTGGAGGATATGGGAAGGAGACAAATCGTAGATGAAAGTCAGAAGACCTGCCAAGTTAATCATTAATCAACAGCCTACGGGAAGATGGGTGTCGTGATTACGAGGCAGGAATGTCCTGTACTCTTCATGACTGTTTATTTTTGATTTTAGGGAAATAAAAGAAAAAAGGTGGGTAGATACAATAGGTCTACCGCTATTATTTATTATACTAAAATTAAACAAGATGAATTTGAAACATTGGGCACTTGCACTACTATGTGCTGTCGCATTTGTATCATGTAGTGATGATGAAAAAGGTGTGTTGAATGTGATCGACACAACACCTATCGCTGTAAAGAATCTAGGTGGTGATATCGAAATCCCATTTGAGGCAAACACGGATGCATATGTAAAGATCGATGAAGCTGCAACTTCATGGTTGAGCTACAAAACAACTCGTGCTGTATCTGAGCACACAATTATTCTTTCTGCAACAGAAAATATGACAGAAGAAGCTCGTACAGCTACTATTACAATTACTTCCACTCGCAAAACAGTAGAACCTACTGTATTGACTATTACTCAAGCGCCTAAAGTATACGAAGATCACCGTATGATGTATATCCTAGGTGAAGGACGTATGAATCAAGGCGATTCTCGACTAGCTATGTACAATTTTGGTGATGAGTCACTAGATTGTCAGTTCTTTATTTCTCAAAATGACGGTGCTGAGCTTGGCGATACAGCCAATGATATGGTGGTTTACGGTAGCAAAGCATACGTACTTATGAATGTGTCTGATAAGGTGGTAGTGATGAATGCAGTTACTGGTAAGCTTATCAAAGAAGTTACTTTTGATAAAGCTACTCAACCACGATTCGGACTTGGTGCGAATGGTAAAGTATATATGTCTACTTACAAGAATGGTGTAGCTGTAATGGATACGACCTCTTTTGAAATAACTAAGAACATTGCTTTGTCGGGTGCTTTCTCTGAAAATATTGTACAAATCGACAATAACTTATATGTAGCAAACTCTGGTAATGATGGCGATTCATTTGGTGGATCTGGAACCAGTATTTCTGTTATTTCTTTGGATACAGAAGAAGAAACAACGACGATTACTGTACCTACAAACCCTAATCGTCTTCGTGTAACTAAAGATAAGCGTCTTTTCTTGACTTGCTGGGGTGATTGGGTTACTACAGATGCACATTTGTATGAAATCGATTATACGAATAAGGCAATCATTACAAGCTATGAGGACTTTATTTGTAGTAAGATGACAGTAACTGATAAGTATGTGTACTGTTTCCACTTTAGCTATATGACTTACCAGTTTCAATACAAGCGCTTGAATCTTGAAACAGGTGAAGTGACAGATTATCTAGATAGTTCTAAAACTGGTGATTACAACTTGCAATCTCCTTATGATTTAGCTACTGATCCTTCAAACAATGATGTGTTCTTGTTGGATCAATCAGGTTGGGTGCTTTGGATGAACCAAGAAGGTGAGTTGGTGAAAAACTTTGAGTTGACTCCTGACGGTGTCAATGCGGTAAATCCTAACTGTGTGAAGTTTGTAGACTATCGTGTAGATGTAACTCCAAACTAATATATAACTATTTATTAATAACTATATAGAATTTTGATCTCCTGCAACTATTACGGGTAGTTGCAGGAGATTTTTTGATAATTGCTTTTTTCTACAACGTTTGCGGAGTGGGGTGGTAATTATCATTTTTTTGTGTTGGTATATCTCTATAATTACATGTATATTTGTTATTTAGTCGAATAATAGACTTTTGTTAACCTCATTACATTCTAATATGAATAGATTTATTACATCCTGCCTGTTGTGGGCACTATGTTGTGTTGGTTATGTGAGTGCTCAGTCGTTCACAGGAGATCAACTGAAACAAGGGTATGCGGTCATGGGAGATAAAGTGACCTTTATCTTTGATGAAGCAATGTATGACGTGACACCTAAGAAGGTGTTTGTAACTGGCGAATTTAGAGGCTGGGATACGTCTACGGATAAAGCGGAATGGTTCTTGAAGAAAACTGGTCAACAGTGGATGTTGACGGTGGACAACACGGACTTCGCAGTGATTAAGCCAAATACGAAGTTTAAATACCGTATGGATGATGGTGAGTGGCTAGCACCTCCAGAAATCGCTCCAAATAAAGATGGTGGTGACCTTGTCTTTATGAAGGAAGCTAAAGGGGCGACATTTACAGCGGAACTTACTGCACAGGGACTTATCTGGGCTGAAGTGAGCCAAAACAGACCTTTAGTTGCTAGTGAATATCGCATCACTGATGCAAAAGGCAATGTGATTCCTGTAGCTGGTGTGATGCCTAACAGTGCCACATCGGTCATTATCAGACCAAAAACGAAACTGAATAAAAAGCGAGTATATTTCTTGGAAATCCCAAGTTTAGGGATGAAGACAAACTGTAGTTTTGACGGTTGGTTCCGCAGTACATTCTCTGCTAAAGAGTTGGGTGCTACTGTGGAAGACGGTAAGACTGCGGTACGTTTGTTTGCTCCTCGTGCAGAACTTGTAAAACTGTATCTGTATAAGGGAAGAAACGACAAAAAGGCGTATCAAGTGATTGATATGAAGGAAGATTGTGATGGTGTATGGGAATACATGGTTGATGAAGACCTTCATGGTGTATACTATGATTTTACGATTCATGGTGCCGATGATCCAGGCAATACCTTCTACGAAACAAATCCAGTTCATGTCAACGATCCATATGCTCGTGTAAGTGATGATACATGGGGTAAATGTCGTATCTGGAGAAAAACGACTCCTGCTACTCCTTTAGTGAAAGGTATTCCTGCCATGGAAGATGTGATTGCTTACGAGGTGCATGTACAGGACTTTACAGATCAATTGCCAGTGGCTGAGAACCTAAAAGGTACATTTGGTGCTATGGTTAAGCCTGGCTTAAAAAATAAGAGAGGCCAAAAGATAGGTTTTGATTATCTTGTAGACTTAGGCATCAACGTGGTGCATCTAATGCCTGTACAGGAGTATGTTCATTTCCCTACGGATGATTGGAAGGAATCTTTTAAGGATGACGAATATATGAAGAGTCAAGGTATCGCCGAAGAGAACTATCAGTGGGGATATCGTACGACTTTCGCTATGGCTGTAGAGTCTCGTTACCGTACTAAGGGTACAGAACCTGGTGTGGAGCGTGATGAATTTAGAGATTTGGTACAGGCGTTCCATGATAAGGGTATTGCTGTGATTATTGATATCGTACCTAATCATACAGGTGAGAATATGGATGGCAATTCTTGGTTCTTCAATTTTAATGGTATTGATAAGCAGTACTACTATCGTACGAAGGATTTTGAACATATCGGTGCTTATGGTAATGAGGTGAAGACCGAGAACCGTCCTATGACGCAACGTTGGCTAGTAGACCAATGTCTGTACTTTATCAATGAATTTGGTGTGGATGGATTCCGTGTGGATATCGCTGGGCAGATTGACCAACAAACGTTGATTGCTCTGAAAGAGAAGATAGGTCAGGATAAAATTGTCTATGGTGAGCCATGGATTGCATCTAATGACCCTAATTATGAGGCTAATCCTGATTGGGACTGGTATAAGGAGGATTCTCCGATTACTTTCTTTCAAGATGATTCTCGTAGTGCTTACAAAGGTCCTGTTTTTGAATTGAAGGACAAATTGAAGGATCGTGGATGGTCTGGAGGTAAGTTTTCTGATAGAGCTAATGTGATGAAGGGCTTGACAAATACTTTTAAAGATGAGAAATCTCCTCTTTCTGGTATTAGCTACTTGGATATTCATGATAACTTTGCGCTAGCTGACCAATTTGGTGGAGATAAGTTTGATGGACGCACATCGGTAGATCAAGATGAGTATAAGATTGCGACGACTTTGCTGTATACAACGCTTGGTCCAATCGTGACTCAAGGTGGCTCTGAGATTATGCGTAGTAAGGCGCATGCTCCTCTAAAAGAAGTGGCTAAGACAACGAAGGGTGGCTATACAGTATATATGCACGGCTATCGCGACTCTTACAACCACAGGATTGCCAATCAGTTTGTATGGAATACAGTAGGACAAAGACCTAAAGCGGGCAACACAAACGACTATAAGAATATGTATAATTTCTGGAAGGGAATGAATGCATTTAGAATGTCTTCTTATGGTGAAGTGTTCCGTGTGGCTGAAGCTGTACCAGAGGGATATTATACTTGGATAGCACCTGCTGATAAGAGCATGTTGGGTTATTGTGTCGATGATAAGGTGGTGGTCTTGATTAATGCAGGTCAAAAGGTTAATGCGTTTGAAAATGTGCAATTCCCTGAAGGTCAGTGGAAGCTTATTGCTACAACTGATGCTGTAAACCATAAGAAAGGGGTACGCGGTCCAAGAGGCTTGAAGCATATCCGTGGAAATAAAACAATCACTGTAGATATGAAACCGACTTCATTGTATATTTGGGTAAAAGTTTCAGATAAATAGATATGTAAATATTCCAAATGACATTAATCCCTCTGTGATTGGTGTGGAAGATTTATGACGGAAATTCCCTTTTTGACTACAATCAAAAAGGGAATTTTTGCATAATAAACTATTGATAAAAGCGTGATAATACTTGCTAAATTAAAAGGTAGATGCTATATTTGTGTTCTGAATATAAGAATTGAAAGTACGTAAACATCGTTGCGTAAAGTATTTAACCGAACTAAATTGTATGGATAGCCGAAAATCTAAACATGGGACCAGTACTGTGATCCCGTTCCTTATTGCACTAGGTGATGTCTTAGTGGCCAATGCTGTTTTTATCCTTTTCTTTATGATTTATGACCACATCTCTATTTTGGAAGTTTTGGCTTCTAAGATGAGACTAATGGTACTATTTAATGTCAGCTACTTCTTAAGTGGCATGCAGCGTAATTATAGCTATAAGATACGCTTTGGACGTGCTGGGTTAATGTTGCGCAAAATCTTTGGAGTTATCGTATGGTGGAGCGGTATTTTCTTTGTGTTGGCTTTTCTGGTAGTTCATAATGTAGGACAGATGATAGAATCGATTGTGTATCTATTGATTTTTGAAGCTTGTGCTATCTTAAGTTGGAGACTTTTGGTTCGTGTGGTGCTTCACTTCTATCGTGAAATAGGTGGAAACAGCCGAAATATTGTGTTTTTAGGCAACTCTAAGAGTATACGTCGTATGTATGAAACAACTAACTTAAATCCTTTTACAGGGCTTAAAGCAATGGGCTATTTTGCCGAAGAGCCTATGGAAGATGAACCAGAGGGGTTGATGTACTTGGGAGAGCTTGAAGAGATGCATGATTGGTTTGAACTGCATAAGATGCAGGTAGACCGTATCTACAGTCATATAAGTAGCGAATTTTCTCATTTGATATTGCCTGTTGTGAAGCTGGCGGAGGAGAACTGTATCCATATGTTCTTTATCCCGAGTCTACATAAGTATTTCAAACGTAGTATGAAGTTTAGTATCATGGATCAAGTACCATTGTTGACTATGCGTGATGAGCCGCTTGATAATGATGTAAACCGTGTGTTTAAGCGTGTTTTCGATATTATATTTGCACTCTTGGTGATGCTTTTGATTTTTCCATGGTTATTGCCTATCATATGGCTGGGTACTACACTGAGCTCGCCAGGGCCTCTTTTCTTTAAACAATTGCGTACAGGACTAGATGGTAAAGATTTCTATTGCTACAAATTCCGTAGTATGAAAGTCAATAAAGATGCTGATAAGGTGCAAGCTACTAAAAATGACCCTCGAAAGACAAAGTGGGGGAACTTCTTGCGTAAGTCTAACATTGATGAGCTACCTCAGTTCTGGAATGTCCTTAAGGGCGATATGAGTGTGGTAGGACCTCGTCCGCATATGTTGGCTCACACTGAAGAGTATTCTGCACTTATCGGGAAATATATGGTACGTCACTTAGTTAAGCCTGGCGTTACTGGTCATGCACAGGTTACAGGTTTCCGTGGAGAGACAAAACAGCTCTCTGAAATGGAAGGAAGAGTGGAGCGTGACATCTGGTACCTCGAGAACTGGTCGATGTATTTAGACCTCAAAATTGTCTTTCTGACAGTGTATAACGCTGTCAAGGGTGAGGAAAAAGCTTACTAACTGAAAAAAAGTCCGCTGCAAAAGTGGACGTTGCAAAATACTTTGTATCTTTGTGCTACAAAATAATTCATCAATATAAAACGATTTTATTAAATGGAAAATCAAGAACTTATCAAGCAAGTAACGGAGAAGGCTAATCAATGGCTTTCTGCTTCTTACAACGCTGAGACGCAAGCTGAAATCAAGCGTATGCTTGAAGCTGAAGACAAAACAGAACTTATCGAGTGTTTCTACAAGGACCTTGAATTTGGTACTGGTGGTCTTCGTGGTATCATGGGTGCGGGTACAAACCGCATGAACATCTACACTGTAGGTGCAGCTACTCAGGGCTTGTCTAACTATATCAATAAGCAGTTCCCAGGACAAGAAGTGAGCGTTTGTGTAGGTCACGACTGTCGTAACAATAGCCGTCTATTTGCAGAAATTTCTGCTGATATCTTCTCGGCAAATGGTATCAAGGTATATCTTTTCGAGGATCTACGTCCTACTCCAGAAATGTCTTTCGTAATCCGTGACCTTAAGTGTGTAAGTGGTATCATCTTGACTGCTTCTCACAACCCTAAAGAATACAATGGTTATAAGGCTTACTGGGATGATGGTGCGCAAGTACTAGCTCCACACGATAAGGGTATTATCGATGAAGTAAACTTGGTATCTGTAGATGATATTAAGTTTGAAGGAAACAAGGAACTTATCGAAATCATCGGCGAAGAAGTCGATAAGAAATATCTTGACGCAGTGAAAACTGTATCTATCGAGCCAGAAGCGATCGCTCGTCAAAAAGATATGAAGATTGTGTATACTCCTATCCACGGTACTGGTGTGACTTTGATTCCTCGTGCATTGAAGATGTGGGGATTTGAAAATATTATCAACGTGCCTGAGCAAGACGTGGTATCTGGTGACTTCCCAACTGTGGAATCTCCAAACCCAGAGGTAGGTAGCGCATTAGCTATGGCTATCGATAAGGCGAAGGAAACAGATGCTGAACTAGTGATGGCTTCAGACCCTGATGCTGACCGTGTAGGTATCGCTATCAAGGACGATAAGGGTGAGTGGATCTTGGTTAATGGTAACCAAACTTGTATGATCTACTTGTACTATATCCTTTCTCAATACAAGAAGTTGGGTAAGCTAGAAGGCAACGAGTTCTGCGTGAAGACTATCGTAACAACTGAGATGATCAAGAAGATCGCTGATAAGAACAATATCGAAATGCTTGACTGCTACACTGGTTTCAAGTGGATCGCGCGTGAAGTACGTCTTCGTGAAGGTAAGCAAAAGTATATCGGTGGTGGTGAAGAAAGCTACGGTTTCATGGCTGAAGACTTCTGTCGTGATAAGGATGCTGTATCTGCTTGTTGTTTGATCGCTGAGATCGCTGCTTGGGCTAAGGATAACGGTAAGAGCTTGTACGAAATGCTTCAAGATATCTACGTAGAATACGGTTTTTCTAAGGAAAAGGGTATTAGCGTAGTGAAGAAGGGTAAGAGTGGTGCAGAAGAAATCGCTCAGATGATGGAAGATTTCCGTACAAACCCTCCTGCAAGCCTAGCTGGTAGCAAGGTGGTAACTATCAAGGACTACCAAACATTGAAGATGACTAACACTGCTGATTGCAGCGAGTCTGATTTGGACTTCCCAGCTACAAGCAACGTACTTCAATACTTTACTGAAGATGGTTCTAAGGTAAGTGTACGTCCTTCAGGTACAGAACCAAAGATTAAGTTCTATATCGAGGTTAAGGGTGAGTGTGCTTCTCGTGAGGCTTACCGTGCTGCTGATGCTGCTGCTGACGTGAAAATCGAAGCGGTAATGAAAGATCTTGGTATCTAATCATTTAGATTGTGTAGAATAGCTTAAAGCTATATCTCATATAATATAGAGCACCTGTCAAGTTTTGGTTTGACAGGTGTTTTTTTGTACGGTGTCTTGGGGAGCGCGCTACTGAACTTTGATAGCGTGTTATCAGACTTGAGTAGAGAGTTATCAAAGTCAAGTAGCGTGTTCATAAAGGAGAGACTATATAATGGCCTAGCTAGCCTACACGTATATAAAAGCCCGCTTTTATATATGTAAAAGCACTCCAATCGAGTATATAAAAGCGGGTGTTTATATATAAGTAAGGAGGACTTGCCGTTTTTAATGACAAGTCCTCCTTTTATAATGTGCAATGATAAGCTTTATCTTGGAGCTTTAGTATATAGATACCAAGCAATTCCAGCATAAACTATATTCGGTATCCAGACGGCGACAATAGGCGGCGTACTACCGTTGACCGCAAAAGTTGTAGAAACAGTCTGGAAGAGAATATACCCGAAACTAAGTGCTAGACCAACACCCAACTGGAATCCCATTCCTCCCTTAATCTTACGAGAAGATAGAGAAGCACCAATGATGGTCAGAATAAAGCTGGCCATCGCCATAGCGATGCGTTTGTGGTATTCTAGCTCAAACTCTTTGGTATTCGCAAACCCTCTGGCTTTTTGCTTAGCGATATAATCGGAAAGCTCAGCGGAGGTCATCGTCATCTCTTCGTTACGTTGAACAAGGAAGATGTCTGGATCCATATTGATAACTGTATCCATCTTGGTACCTCGAGTAATAGTCTCATGCATCCCTTCCATGGTACGAATAGAGTAGTCTTTAATCGTCCAAGTGTTGACACGTGTCGTGTCATATATGGCACGACTTGCTGTCAGGTGGCTCACAAGTTTTTTATCAACAAATTTATCCAAACTAAAACGACGAGCGCTCTTCGAGTAGTTGTCATAGTACCCGATATAGGCTACTACGCCTTCGTCGACAATCAATTGAATATTTCTAGCATTTGTTACTTCACGTTTCTTGTAGTACTTGTTCTCAAAGGCAATTCTAACTTTACTACCTTTAGGAATGACATAACTACTCAGGGTGATGGTCACTATAGAAATCAGCGCAGCGGAAATCATATATGGACGCATCAAACGACGGAAACTCATCCCTGTAGACAGCATAGCGATAATCTCACTCTGATCGGCTAGTCGCGAGGTGAAGAAAATCACCGCGATAAAGACGAATAGAGGGCTGAACAGGTTGGAGAAGTAAGGGATAAAGTTCAGATAGTATTCAAAAATAATGGCACTCCAGGGAGCATCGTGCGCCATAAATTTATCCATACGCTCATTGAAGTCAAAGACTACAGCGATGGAAATAATTAGCGCTATCGAGAAGAAATACGTCCCCAAGAACTTCCTGATAATGTACCAGTCTATCTTTCGTATAAATTTATTGCTCATAAGCTTAAATTGTGACTTTATAGGCGTGTAGACAATCGTGGAACCATTTGTGCTTTCCAGCTAGCGAAGTCTCCAGCGATAATGTGCTGACGTGCTTCTTGTGCCAACCATAAATAGAAGGCAAGGTTATGAATCGAGGCAATCTGACCTGCTAACAACTCCTTCGCATGGAATAGGTGTCGCAAGTAGGCTTTTGTGTATGTACGGTCTAGTTCGCAAGCACCATCAGCTTCGATAGGACTAAAGTCTAGTTCCCATTTCTTATTACGCATATTGATGATGCCGTCTTTTGTGAACAGCATACCGTTACGACCATTGCGAGTAGGCATCACGCAGTCGAACATATCTACACCACGTTCGATACCTTCAAGGATGTTGACAGGAGTACCCACGCCCATCAGATAGCGAGGCTTGTCGCCAGGAAGAATCTCGTTGACTACTTCAATCATTTCGTACATCTTTTCGGCTGGTTCACCAACCGCTAGTCCACCGATGGCATTGCCATCCGCTTCTTTGCTAGCGATAAACTCGGCTGATTGACGACGAAGGTCTGGGTATACACATCCTTGTACGATAGGGAACAAAGATTGGTTGTATCCATATAAAGGCTCTGTCTCGTTGAAACGTTTGAAGCATCTGTCTAGCCAACGGTGAGTCAAGCCCATCGATTCTTTTGCATATTGGTATGATGCAGTGCCAGGAGGGCACTCATCAAACGCCATCATGATGTCAGCACCAATCACACGCTCGATATCCATTACCTTTTCTGGAGTAAAGATGTGCTTGCTACCATCAATATGACTGCGGAATTCACAACCTTCTTCAGTAAGCTTGCGAATGCCTGTTAGTGAAAACACCTGGAAACCACCACTATCGGTCAACATTGGCTTATCAAAGCCGTTGAATTTGTGAAGACCACCCGCTGCCTTAAGAACTTCAAGTCCTGGGCGAAGGTATAGGTGATAGGTGTTGCCCAAAATGATTTGAGCTGATACTTGTTCGATTAGATCGCGTAGTTGCACGCCTTTTACGCTACCCAGCGTACCTACAGGCATGAAAATAGGAGTTTCGATTACGCCATGATCCGTGTGGAGCAAGCCCGCACGGGCGTTGCTCTTAGGATCTGTATGCTGTAATTGATATTTCATATATTACTGATAAATTATTTTTCTGTTAGTTCTTTAGCGCCTTTTACGCTTTCGTCTGTTAGGGCTATGTCGATGACTTCGCAGACATCTTCTACATAGTGGAAAGTCAATCCCTTAAGGTAATCTTGGTTGATCTCTTCTACATGGTGTTTGTTTTCCTTGCAAAGGATGATCTCTTTGATACCTGAGCGACGAGCAGCAAGAATCTTCTCACGAATACCGCCAACTGGTAGGACTTTACCTCTCAATGTGATTTCGCCTGTCATGGCCAAGAATGCCTTAACCTTACATTGACGAAGCACACTGACCATAGCTGTCACCATTGTGATACCTGCCGATGGACCATCTTTAGGGATGGAACCTTCTGGGCAGTGTAGGTGAATATTCCAGTGATTCAGTACTTCAGGATCAATCTTAAGTTTATCGACATGTGACTTGATGTATTCGTAGGCTAGGGTAGCCGACTCTTTCATCACATTACCAAGGTTACCAGTAATTGTCAAGCCGCCTTTACCTTTGCTCAAACTAGTTTCTACAAATAGAATCTCACCACCAACGGCTGTCCAAGCTAGACCTGTTACGACACCAGCATATTTGTTGCCTTGGTAGATGTCGTGAGTATTGGTTGGTACGCCTAGTAGGTCTATCAAGTGCTCAGGTTTCACTGTTTGGTGCTCAATCTTTTCGTTGAGTGCATATTCAAAGGCAAGCTTACGCAATACTTTCTGAATTTGGCGTTCCAATTGACGTACACCACTTTCACGTGTATATTGGTCTATGATAGCCATGATTGTAGCCTTAGGCAGTTTTACTACTGCATTTTCTAGTCCCGTAGCTTTCAAAGCACGTGGGAATAAGTGACGCTTAGCAATCTGATATTTCTCTTCGGCGATATAACCGCTGATATCAATCATTTCCATACGGTCTTTCAATGGCTCTGGAATATTGCCGATATCATTTGCTGTGGCAATAAAGAGTACTTTTGACAAGTCGTAATCCATGTCGATATAGTTATCATGGAAGGTGCTGTTTTGCTCTGGGTCAAGGACTTCAAGCAGTGCAGCATATGGGTCGCCATGCATACCGTTGTCTTTTACCTTGTCGATTTCGTCTAGGATAAAGACAGGGTTGTTGGCTTGTGCTTTAGTCAAGCTTTTCACAATTCGCCCTGGCATCGCACCGATGTACGTACGGCGGTGACCACGAATCTCACTCTCGTCATGCAGACCACCTAGAGAGATGCGCACATATTGACGATTCAATGCATCTGCGATAGATCTACCTAGAGATGTCTTACCAACTCCTGGAGGGCCATATAGGCAGATGATTGGAGATTCCATATTATCACGAAGCTTCAACACAGCTAGGTGTTCCAAGATACGCTGTTTTACTTCTTCAAGTCCGAAGTGATC
Organism: Bacteroidaceae bacterium; assembly: GCA_963678855.1. Taxonomy (GTDB): domain Bacteria; phylum Bacteroidota; class Bacteroidia; order Bacteroidales; family Bacteroidaceae; genus F22. Next base: position 191,751 of record OY787448.1, read on the forward strand.
ACGATCTAGGGTGCGCTTCGCTTTCGCTAGATTTGTATTGTCTTCTGTATGCTTAGACCATGGGAGATTGACGATGGCTTCAAGATAGTTCATCTGTATACCATAATCAGGACTCTGTTGGTTCATGCGTAGCATCTTCTGAATCTCACGATCAAAAACTTCCTTCGCTTTTTCTGGAAGTGGGTTTTCCTTTTCTTTTTCAAGAAGCTTCTTAATATCAGGATTTGATTCTTCGCCAAGTTCTTCTTGAATCAGACGCATTTGTTGTTGCAAGAAGTATTCGCGTTGTTGCTCGTCTAGTTGAGCTTTTGTGCGATCGTCGATACCGTGCTTGAGATGCTGAATCTCGCCGATATATTTGACGTGGTGCAAGAAGCGTTCGAAACGTTCGGTTACATCTGTGACAGAGAGCATCTCTAGCTTGGCCTCGCGTGGTACCAATGTTTCATTGATAGCATGAGCAAGGTCTTGAACAAGAATGTGCATCGGTGCATCGTCTGGAATCTGTGCAGTGTTATCTACGACTACCCCAGGTACAACCATTTGCTCACGAACCTCAGGACCAAGGTCTTTCAAGCGAGTCTTGATTTCATTGCGTAACACATGGAAATGTTGTTTTTGTTCATCTGTCACAGGGTATACATCACGATAGATGCCGATGCGTGCCATTGGAAATTTACTTCCTGCTTGCATACTGTCCAAAGTGATACGATCTTTAAGTTCAAGCATCACAAGGAAAGAATCTTTCTCGTTAGGGAACGGCACGATGTTCGCAATCTCTGCCAATACACCTAATGGGTAGATGTCGTTTTCGGTTGTAGGATACTCGTCTTGCTCGTCATTTCGCTGAGTAAAACAAGCTATGCGGTGGAAAGGAACTTCGCGCATCGCTTCAAGGATTGCCAATGATTCTTTACGGGCAACCATGATAGGGCGCATGGTGTTTGGCATCAATACCATACCACGCAATACCATCATAGGTACCAGATGATTGCTACCTTGAACTAACGTGCGATTAATACGAAAATCGTTTTCCAAGAATGGAATCGGCATATTTCGTGTGAAATAAATCGTATCTGGTGTAGCTAAAGACTGTATCACTGGCTCATCATCATGGTCTTCTTTGTCAAAGATATCTTCAAGCGCCTCGTAAGGGTTGATGGCTTGGTCGTTGTCAATAAACTCTTCAAGCTCTTCTTGTCCTTCCTGTTCTAGTGCACCATCATCTTCAGAAAGCTCTTTGCTGTGGTGGTATTTTGTGACCATCTGACTGTTGATATCAATCAACTTAGTATAAAGCGCAAGACTTTCTTCAAGAGGATAAACTAGTTTTTCTTTATTTCTTTCAAATCCTGGACGAATCAATTGACTGAAAGGATCGAAGCTACCTTCTTGCATCGCTTTCAAAAGTTCAGGATCGATAGGAGGGGTGTCTTCGTCTTCGCCAAGATAGTCATCCTCATCTTTTCCGTTGAATGTGTCTTCTTCAACACCATTCGATAAACTTTTGATAAAACTATCAAGGTCAGAGAAATCAATATCGATTCCCTCTGTATAGGAAATGGCTCTGGTTATATCAATTTCGCCTTTAGGCTCAGCATTGAAAATGCGTTCAGTGTTGATATATCCTGGTTCTTTCGTAAGGTCAATTAATTTGGCTTTGTTAACGATGAAGAAGGAAGGCATTCCTGCATCAGTTTCTGGTACATTTGGAAATGGAACAGCTTCAATCTGTGCTAGCTTTTCGACTGGGAAACTCACTAGTTCTGCTATGCAGCGATCGGGTGGAAATCCGTGTTGCGCTAAGAAGGCTTGCAAAGCTGCCTCGTCATTTTGTAGACGGGATATTTGTTCGATAAATTCTTTCTGCATATTCTTATGTATAGAGATTGTAACATGACAACCTCAAGTTTATAAAATAGAGTGATACAAAAGTAGTCATTTTTTTCTTAACTCTCATAGTTTCTGGCTATTTTTGCAGGCTCAAAGTGAATAAAGTATATAGACATTATGGCAAATCCGTATTTTCAATTTAAACAGTTTACAGTGCATCATGATCGTTGTGCGATGAAGGTGGGCACAGATGGTGTGTTGCTTGGGGCATGGACACCCTTGTGTCGGCAACCTAATCTGAGGGCCCTTGATGTGGGCACAGGCACAGGGTTGGTGGCACTTATGCTGGCGCAAAGATTGGATAGTTTAAAATGTTTAGATTGTTCAAAATTAGATATTCACCCTTGCCTTGATAATGGTATTTCCTCTGTTTTTACTTATTCTATAGATGCTCTGGAGATTGATGGTGATGCATCTGTGCAAGCAGGTGAGAATGTAGACAAATCACCTTGGTGTGCAAGCGTTCGCATTTTAAACAAAGACTTTAAAAAGTGGAGTGGAGAAAGTGGAATTTCTGAAGAGAAATACGATCTTATCGTGTCTAATCCACCGTATTTTCAAAATAGCCTGAAGAATCCAAAGAAGCAAAAGATGCAAGCAAGACATACGGATAGTTTGTCATTTCAAGAACTGCTTGCTGGCGTAAAAAGATTGCTGGCTCCTCAAGGCACATGTGTGATTATACTTCCAACGACAGAAATGGAAATTCTTGAAGAGCTCGCGAAAGAGGTGAAGTTAGTGCCTCAGCGCAAACTTTTAGTGAGTACAAAACCGAACGGGCCAATAAGGCGGGTTTTGACTCAATTTGTTCATGATTCGGCATTTTGTAAAGATTCATATAAAGAAGATGCCCTGCTCACAGAAGTGGCAAGGCATCAATATAGTAACGAGTTTAAAGCATTAACTCGTGATTTTTATTTGGATAAAGAATGATCTTGACTTAGTCAAATTTTAGGTGGCGAACAGTTTTCTTTTCGTCAAGAATCATACGAAGAGAATCGATACCCATTTGTACGTGTGTGTTGACGAAGTTTCTAGTGATTGCTTTGTCGCTTTCAGATGTCTTGACACCTTCTGGAACCATTGGCTGATCGCTAACTAGAAGTAGGGCACCTGTTGGGATGTGATTTGCAAATCCGCAAGAGAATAGGGTGGCTGTTTCCATATCAACACCCATTGCACGAGTTTTGCGTAGGTATTCTTTAAATTCACCATCGTGTTCCCAAACTCGGCGGTTTGTTGTGTAGATTGTACCTGTCCAATAGTCACTTCCGTGGTCACGAACTGCAGACGATACGGCACGTTGCAACATAAAGCTAGGTAGTGCGGGTACTTCTTCAGGTAGATAATCGTTTGATGTACCTTCTCCGCGGATAGCTGCGATAGGAAGAATCAAATCTCCAAGTTTGTTTTTGCGAGAGATACCACCACATTTACCAAGGAACAAAACGGCCTTTGGAGTGATGGCGCTAAGTAGGTCCATGATGATAGCCGCATTTGGGCTACCCATACCAAAGTTGATCATTGTGATGTTATCTGCGGTTGCACTAATCATGTTTGCATTTTCACCTTTTACGGTGGTCCCCATGATTTCGGCAAAAATATGCACGTAGTTGTTGAAGTTGGTCAAAAGGATATATTCTCCGAATTCTTCTAGTGCGCACCCTGTGTAACGCACAAGCCAGTTGCTTACAATTTCTTCTTTTGTCTTCATTCTTTCTGGTTTATTGGTTTAATAACTATTTATTACTATATTTGTGGATATAATAAAAGAATGTCTAGCATTTATTGTTGGTTTTCAGATTATCAATACTGGATTGTGTTTGTCAGGTGTTGCCCAAACGTTTAAATCCTGCATAAAAAATAGTCTGAAAAATAACTGCTAAATCATTCTTCTCTATTTAACCTGCAAAGATAGATAATGTTATCAATAAACCTACCAAAGTGTGATTTAAAAATCATAGAAAAAGACAAAAAAAAGTACATCTGGGATGGACTTAGGCAAAAATATCTAGTACTTACACCTGAAGAATGGGTCAGACAAAATTTTGTACACTTTCTTATTAATCACAAAGGATTTCCAGTTGGTCGTACAACCAATGAAGTAGGGATTGAATTAAACGGTACGCAGAAAAGATGTGACACAGTGGTGTATGATGCGTATGGAGAACCGCTGGTTATTGTCGAGTATAAACGTCCGAGTGTTCCAATCACCCAAAAAGTTTTTGATCAGATAGCACGATACAATTTTGTGCTTCACGTCCCGTATCTTATAGTCAGTAATGGGATGGATCATTATTGCTGTCGTGTGCATTATCAAGAGAATCGAGTAGAGTTTTTACAGGACATACCGCATTATGAGAATCTGCTGTAATATACTACTGTGTACTATATATAATATGTGTAACTATTAAACTCAACAGAATATGAAAATATTTTATTCAATAACAAACTTATTATTCAAATGGACAGACAAAGATTTATCCAGGAAGCTGGAAACCTGAACTTGGTTATTGCAAACCGAGTGAGAGACACTAAAATTGTACCTGCTATTCTAGTCATGTTGCTATGTAAACTTGCACATGCAGGTTTGACTATTGGTTATGATCCGCTTAAGTTGGCAAAGGATTCTACAATGCTGCTTAATGTTGGTGTAGTCAGTTTTATTATGACATTGGTTCTAGCATATATTATTTGGGTGCTGAGCTTTGGATATAGAATGGCGCCTATGTCGCAACTAAAAGTAGGTAAGCGTATGCACACTTTGGCAGTTGTGACGATGTTGGTAGCAATATTCTCATTTGTGTTAACTGGTTATATGGCGATGAACCTTGAGGACATTCTGGCATTCCAGTCAAATCCACAAGCTATTTTGACGAATCAAGCTGCACTGATTTTTGGTGTGCTAAGTTTAGTCAGTGGTATTTTCTCATTAATCATGCTAGTGTATGGTATCATGGTGCTAGTTGATATGGTTAAGTTTAAATTGCCATTGTACAAACCATTGCTAGTTGTAATTATTGTTAGTATTGTGATTGCCACTGTTACTGGAGCTGTTACTTCGGGTGCAGCTATTGCAAATCCAAATTTTGAAGGTAATCCAGTTTTGTCTATGGCTACTCAAGCATCAGTAGGTTTGACAACTCTTTTACATTTATATTTGTTGTTCTCGCTTTATAAAGTGGTGACGGCAAAATAATGTACTAAATAGGGGGGATAAAAGAAGTCCTCTATTTTCGCGTATTTCTGTACGACTTGTCTGTCGTACGGAAATACGCGATTTTTTTTATCCAATTATATTGAGCCTGAATAGGTCTAGGTGGTTATGTCGTTTTTGTAGAATAGGGGGCTGTTTTCTTTGAGTAATAGATTGTAAGTTGTTTTATGTGTGCGATTGTGGAGTAAGTGATGCTTATTGTAGGAATGTATAAAAGGGTGGAAATTGGGCATTGGTGTTTGAGTACAAATGTAATATTACAATTGTACACACTGAAGGATGTGGTGTATTTATGAGTGTAGTACAAATATATAGTAGCATTTTTACAATTAGGCATATATGATTATATACAAGTGGAGATGTTTCCAAGCGAGTTACGTTTGTATACTGCATCGCTGTTAACACTGAGGTTTTTGCATACAATACCCGCTGTATGTCAGTGTTTTTGTGCGAATAACATAAAGTTTTATACAGCAAATTGAAATATTAGCATCGAATGATTACAGTATTCCAACTGTATATGCATAAACATGCCTGTCTGTCAGTCGATTACTTGCGTATTAGCTAGCAGTATATACAGTTGTGCGATGTAATATTGGACACAAGACGTATACGACAATAAAATTGTAATAGAGCAGAGTATACAGTTGTATTGTTTTGTGCTAATACAAAAATATCTAGGCTTTACTTTTGGATTATCCATTTGTGTTTTGTATTTTTGTTCTAGTATTATTCTAATAATTTACAATATGGAACCAATTGTAGAAAGAATCAAGGAGATTATCCAAGCACAGCGAATGACAAATTCCGCTTTTGCACAATTTGTCGGTATTAAACAGGCTACACTCTCACATACACTCAGTGGACGTAATAAAAAGCCTAGTATAGACCTTGTATTAGCTATAGCATCCAAATGTGGGGTGTCTTTCAACTGGTTGATGGAAGGCATAGAAAAAGATATGCCCAATTTTATACGTACGTATCGTGGATTGCTCCCAGCAGTCGAAGATGATACACAAATGGAGGATGATGAACCAACCGTAGTACAAAATGGATTGTTTGACTCTACAATTGAAGATATTACTATAGATAATGATACAATTGTAAGTAACAATGCTACAATCTCTTCTACAAATGAAACTCCTATGAGTCGTCCAGTGGTAGAACAGCCTACAAACTCTCCAAGTCAGCCTATACACCCTGATATACAACCTACATATCAGCCCCAAAATCCGCCTGCTCCGCAGGAAGTGGCTAGAATAGACTATAAAGAAGCTACACCGCGTAAAGTACGTGAGATATGCATCTATTACGACGATGGCACTTATGAATATTTCGTGCCACGTAAGTAATTATCGCTATTTTTGACTATCTTTGCACGCGAATAAAAACCAAGACAATATTTTACATGAAGAAAATGATGCTAGATCTTACAGTGACAAGCTGTGAGATGCTCAACGCACAGTATGTATTAATCAAGTTATCGCACGATGAAAAGCTCCCAGAAATGGGTGCAGGACAATTTGTCGAAGTGCGTGTGGACAATTCGTCAACGACATTCCTACGTCGTCCTATTTCTATTAATTTTGTGGATCGCGAACGCAACGAACTATGGTTGCTTGTGCAGCTTGTAGGCGATGGTACGCGTGCTATGGCTCAATTGAAGCCTGGGGACAACTGTAACTGTCTGTTGCCTCTAGGAAATACCTTCTCTACACCTCTTGATAAGGATCTTCCAGTGTTATTAATCGGTGGTGGTGTCGGTACGGCTCCTATGCTTTACTGGGGCGCATTGCTTAAAGAACAAGGCTATACACCAGTGTTCTTGTTGGGTGCTCGTAGCGAAAAGGATCTGCTTCAGTTGGATGAATTTGCTAAATATGGCGAAGTCTATACCACTACAGAAGATGGTTCTCACGGCGAGAAAGGCTTTGTAACGCAACATAGCGTACTAGATAACAAAGAATTCCAAATGGCCTATACATGCGGTCCTAAGCCTATGATGATGGCTGTTGCCAAGGTGGCAAACAGACTGATGATTCCTTGTGAAGTGAGCCTTGAAAACTCTATGGCTTGTGGTGTAGGAGCTTGTCTTTGTTGCGTAGAAGACACGAAAGAGGGACATAAATGCGTCTGTACAGAAGGCCCTGTCTTCAACACAGAGGAGCTTAAATGGGATAATCTATAGTACAAACACATAATATTTAGAAGAATGACAGGACTAAATACCAAAGTAAATATTGGGGGATTGGAATTGAAGAACCCAGTGATGACAGCTTCTGGCACGTTTGGCTATGGACCAGAATTTGCCGATTTTATGGACTTAAGCCGTATTGGCGGTATCATTGTGAAAGGAACGACTTTGCATCACCGTGAGGGAAATCCTTATCCTCGTATGGCAGAGACGCCTTCAGGCATGCTAAACGCTGTAGGCCTACAAAATAAGGGTGTGCAGTACTTTGCAGACCATATCTATCCTGAAATCAAGGATATTGATAGTCACATTATTGTCAATGTATCTGGCTCACAAATCGAAGACTACGTAAAGACAGCAGAGATTATCAATGAATTGGAGCAGATTCCAGCTATTGAGCTAAATATCTCTTGCCCAAACGTCAAAGAAGGCGGTATGGCTTTCGGTGTGACTACCAAAGGGGCTTCAGAAGTAGTCGAAGCAGTGCGTAAAGTCTACGACAAGACGATGATCGTCAAATTATCGCCAAATGTGACAGATATTACTGAAATTGCACGTGCGGTAGAAGGTGCGGGTGCAGATAGCGTATCTCTAATCAACACATTATTAGGTATGGCTATAGATGCAGAAAAACGCAAACCAATCTTGTCAACTGTAACTGGTGGTCTTTCTGGACCAGCTGTAAAGCCTGTAGCATTGCGTATGGTATGGCAAGTGGCTCAAGCAGTTAACGTACCAGTTGTCGGTCTTGGTGGCATCATGAATGGTCGCGATGCAATCGAGTTTATGCTTGCTGGGGCTTCAGCTATCCAACTAGGGACGGCCAACTTTATCGATCCAACTGTTTGTGTTCGAGTAGCAGATGAGATAGAGGATTATATGAGACGTCATGGCTTCTCTGATGTCAATGATCTAATCGGAGCGTTGGAACTATAAAACGTTTCTACAAGTAATATATAAGCACGTAATTGAGCTAAGCAGCTTGATTACGTGCTTTTTCTTTATAATATCGATATCACTCAACATCTTCTACTTAACATAAAATAGATGCTAGTCTATATATTATATGCTCTAAAAATAAGCTCTTCGTTTATTTTGCAATCCCTATTATGTTAAGTAGCATACAGAAAGACTGGAGACCTATATAAAAGGTCTCCTATTTAATGTCTTTATTTGGGCTTAAAGTCAATCAGCTGGACTGTCGGGCGAAAGACTACCACTTTAAATCATACGCATTTCTCAGGCCACCGCCTTGCACTTTAATGATTCCACAATATTCAAAATTCAATTTCTTAAGCAGATGCTGCATCGCCATATTATCTAGATGCGTATCTACCCTAAATAATCTCACATCTTTGTCTATAGCTAGTTGAATGGCATACTTAAAGATGCGCTCCGCTAAACGCTGACGTAGATGACTGTCTCTAATCGCTATACGATGCAAAACAACATATGGAGCTTCATGATGCCAAGTCCCATCAATTTCTAAATAATTCGGTTCTCCACTAAAGCAGATGCAGACAGTCCCTATTACATCGCCTTGATCTAGAACGACGTAACTATCACCTACAGAAATATCCTTCGCAAGTTGTTCATTATTTGGATATCCATCCTGCCATTGATCGATGCCTGCAGCCGCCAATCTAGCCTGTGCATCGCGTATGCATTGCATCATAGCAGGAATATCTTCAGTTTTGGCCAATCTTATATCTAAATCTTTAGTCATATGCACAAAATTCATTTTATTTATTGGGAAAATATACGTACCTTTGCGCGCAAATATAACAAAAACCAATTTTACAAACAAACAAACGAGTATGAACAATCAAAGATACATGATGCGTGGCGTTTCTGCGTCTAAAGAAGATGTACATAACGCGATTAAAAACATCGATAAGGGCTTGTACCCAAAAGCTTTTTGTAAGATTATTCCAGATATTCTAGGTGGAGATCCTGAGTACTGTAATATCATGCATGCTGATGGTGCTGGTACAAAGTCTTCCCTAGCATATATGTATTGGAAAGAGACAGGCGATGTATCTGTGTGGAAAGGTATCGCACAAGATGCATTGATCATGAATATTGACGACCTATTGTGTGTGGGTGCTGTAGATAATATCTTGGTTTCTTCTACTATCGGTCGCAACAAAATGCTAGTTCCAGGTGAAGTCATTAGTGCTATCATTAATGGTACAGATGAGCTTCTTGCTGAGCTTCGCGATATGGGCGTAGGCGTCTATGCTACAGGTGGTGAAACTGCCGATGTAGGCGACCTAGTACGCACAATCATTGTAGATAGCACCGTCACTTGTCGTATGAAGCGTAGCGATGTGGTAGATAACGCCAATATCCAAGCAGGCGATGTTATCGTAGGTTTGAGCTCAAGCGGTACGGCCACTTACGAAAAGGAATACAACGGCGGTATGGGTAGCAACGGTTTGACATCTGCTCGTCACGACGTATTTGCTCACGAACTTGCGAAGAAGTATCCTGAAAGCTACGACGCAGCTATTCCAGACGAACTAGTCTACTCAGGTGGCCTTGGTTTGACAGAAGAAGTGGAAGGTTCTCCACTAGATGCTGGTAAACTAGTCTTGTCCCCTACTCGTACATACGCACCAGTTGTGAAACGCCTTTTAGACGAACTTCGTGGTGAGATTCACGGTATGGTACACTGTTCAGGTGGTGCACAAACCAAGATTCTTCACTTCTTGAACGAAGGGCTACGCGTAGTCAAAGACAATTTGTTTGAGGTACCCGTCTTGTTCAAGACTATCCAAGAACAAAGTGGTACAGACTGGAGCGAGATGTACAAAGTATTCAATATGGGGCACCGTCTTGAAGTATATCTTCCAGCTGAACATGCAGCCAAAGTTATCGAACTATCAGAAAGCTTCGGTATCGATGCACAAATCGTGGGTCGTGTAGAAGCACAAGCAGAAGGTGCTGATCGCTTGACGATCAACTCTGAGTTTGGTACTTTCGAATACAACTAATATATAGGTCACCTGCTACGTGTCGCTACACATTATATAATGTATAGACACCCAGAAGATGCAGATGTCCTTTTAATAACAATATTGAGACCTAAACGAAAAGAAAATGGCAAATGATCTTTTAGATAAACTCGACGGCCTAGTAAGTCGTTTCGAAGAAGTATCAACGCTGATTACCGACCCTAATGTGATCACCGATCAGCAACGATATGTCAAGTTGACCAAAGAATATAAAGACCTTGAAGACATCATGAAAGGTCGCCAAGAATATATCAATGCTTTGGCAGGTATAGACGAAGCAAAAGAGATTCTTGACACAGAGAAAGACGCTGATATGCGCGATATGGCCAAAGAACAACTTTCTGAGTGCCAAGCTATACTTCCTGAGCTAGAAGAGGAAATCAAGATCATGTTGATTCCTAAGGACCCAGAAGATGCCAAGAACTGCGTGCTTGAGATTCGTGGTGGAGCTGGTGGTGATGAAGCTGCTATCTTCGCCGGAGATTTGTTCCGCATGTACACTAAGTTTTGCGAAACTAAAGGCTGGAAACTAGAAGTATCATCCTTCACAGAAGGATCGTCGGGTGGTTTCAAAGAAATCGTCTGTTCTGTATCTGGTGCCGATGTATATGGTACATTGAAGTATGAATCGGGCGTACACCGTGTGCAACGTGTGCCTCAAACCGAAACTCAAGGTCGTGTACACACATCTGCTGCCTCAGTAGCTGTGATGCCCGAAGCCGATGCTTTCGAAGTAGAGATCAAAGAAGGTGAAATCAAATGGGATACTTTCCGTTCAGGTGGTGCCGGTGGACAGAACGTGAATAAGGTAGAATCTGGTGTACGTCTTCGTTATGTGTGGACAAACCCAAACACGAAAGAGTCTGAAGAGATTCTTATCGAGTGTACCGAAACACGTGACCAGCCTAAGAATAAGGAACGCGCCCTAGCCCGTCTTCGTACATTTATCTACGACAAAGAGCACCAAAAATATGTAGACGATATCGCATCGCGCCGTAAGTCTATCGTATCTACTGGTGACCGTTCAGCGAAGATTCGTACGTACAACTATCCTCAAGGACGTATTACCGACCACCGTATCGGTTATACTATCTACAACTTGAATGCCTTTATGGAAGGTGATATTCAAGATGTAATTGACCACTTGATGGTAGCTGAGAATGCAGAACGCATGAAGGAAGCCGAACTATAAACATACAAGAGACCACTTTGTTGCCTATCACAGCGAAGTGGTCTTCTTATATACCCCCACTCCATAATGTGGCTGGTTGATGCTTTATCATCAGAGATTCCTTACTACGTGAAAGATTCTCCCGTCTAGTTGAGAATTCTCAAATAGATAGCACCACCCACAGACCAACAAAAACCAATCAAATTTAAAAACAAAACAAATGAACAGAGCTGAACTATTTGAACAAATTCAAAAGAAACAGAGTTTTTTGTGTGTAGGACTAGATGCAGATATCAAGAAGATTCCTGAGCATCTATTGAAAGAAGAAGATCCAATCTTCGCATTTACAAAAGAAATTATTGACGCAACACAAGACCTATGTGTGGCGTACAAACCAAATACAGCCTTCTTCGAAAGCCTAGGCGTAAAAGGCTGGATGGCTCTTGAAAAGACCATCGCTTATATCAAAGAAAACTACCCTGAGCAACTCGTTATCGCTGATGCGAAACGTGGTGATATCGGTAATACAAGCGCTATGTACGCTCGTACATTCTTTGAAGCACTAGATGCAGATGCTGTAACCGTAGCCCCATATATGGGGGAAGACAGCGTGTCTCCATTCCTTGGTTATGACAATAAGTGGGTGGTCCTACTCGCATTGACAAGCAATAAGGGTTCTGCTGATTTCCAGCGCATCGAGAACATAGAGAACGGCATGCCCCTATTCGAGAGCGTGATGCGCACTGCACAAACATGGGCCACAGAAGAGCAACTAATGTTTGTGGTTGGTGCTACTCAAGGTAAAGCTTTTGAGCAGATTCGTGAGATCGCCCCAGAGCACTTCCTATTGGTACCAGGTGTAGGCGCACAAGGCGGTTCCCTTCAAGAAGTATGCAAGTATGGGATGACCAAACAATGCGGCCTACTAGTCAACTCTTCACGTGGTATTATCTATAAGTCTAGCGGTGAAGACTTCGGTGCTGCTGCACGTCAAGCTGCTAAGGAACTACAAGCTGAAATGGCAGAAGAACTAAAGAAAATCTAGTCTTATTGACATAGACAAATATTTAAAGCCAGAATATCCACTTTCTAGCTTTAAATCTCAGAATTCCGGCTTAGAATTTCAGTATTCTAAGCCGGAATTTTTGCATTAAAAGAAAAGCTACAAGAACCAAAGGCTCCTGTAGCTTTCTATATATAAATTATTTGTATGTCATCCTACGTGTAGGCTCTTAAAAACAAGTTTAGCATCGGATATTCAAATCATCTAAAATCTTACTCATGCGTTCGAATGTCGTGATACGAGTTGGCACCAGCGGCAATCGCAAGCGGTTCTCAATCATCCCCATAGCATGCAGCATCGCCTTCACCCCAGCAGGGTTGCCATCTACAAACAGAAGATTGAACAACTCCGTAAATCGGTGGTGGATAGTCAATGCATTTTTATAATCTCCATTAAGGGCAAGACGCGTCATGCGTGAAAACTCACGAGGGAATGCATTACCAATCACCGAAATCACCCCTACTGCCCCAAGAGTAATCAATGGGAAAGTGATTCCATCATCGCCAGAGATCACATCAAAATCTCTAGGTTTATTTTTGATAATCTCATCCATCTGCGTGATATCACCAGATGCCTCCTTAATCGCAATCACATTCTTAAATTCACGTGCAATGCGCAGTGTAGTCTCAGCAGTCATATTCACACCAGTTCGTCCTGGTACATTATACAACACTACAGGTTTAGGCGATGCTTCCGCAACCGCCTTGAAATGCTGATAAATCCCCTCTTGAGAAGGCTTATTATAACTAGGTACAGCAGATAGAATATAATCTACCCCCGTAAAATCATCCTGTTTAAGATGTTTGACTAGTGCGTCCGTATTATTATCACTTGCACCAAGCAAGATAGGCACTCGTCCATTAGCTCGCTCGATGACCACGCGTTTTATTTCTTCTTGTTCCTCCTTGTACAGCGTTGGCGTCTCCGCCGTGGTGCCTAGCACACACAGGAAGTCGGCATTGTTACTGATCAAGTGATCCACCATGCGCACCAAGGCCACATAGTCGACACTCCCGTCTGCCTGGAAGGGGGTGATTAAGGCCACACCCATACCTTTTAGTTTGCTTTGTATCATCGTTATTATCGCTATTCGCTTTAATTTGGAAGCAAAAATACGAAATTCATTTTATTTTGTCACTGTATAAGGTCCAAAAATTGCATCTCGTCAAGTATCTTTACTCCTAATTTCTCTGCTTTTTCCAATTTTGATGGACCCATATTGGCTCCAGCTAGGATAAAGCTTGTTTTTTTACTGATGCTGCCCACGCTCTTTCCGCCGTGTTGCACAATCATATTCTTGTACTCATCACGTGAATGTTTTTCAAACACCCCACTGATGACGATGCTCATGCCCGCCAACTTATCACTCTGATTGGCCAAGACATCTTCGCTCAGTTTCATCTGTAACCCATACTCACGCAAGCGCTCAATCATCGCCTGATTGCTCTCGTCTGCAAAGTAAGCAATCACACTTTGAGCGATACGCTCGCCGATATCATCCACATGCACAAGCGCATCTAGGTCGGCCGCTTGCAAGGCATCCATATCTTTAAAAGCGTGAGCAAGACGCTTAGCCACCGTCTCACCAACGAAACGAATACCCAGTCCGAACAGCACTCTTTCGAAAGGCACAGCCTTGCTAGTCTCCACCCCTTTGATGATATTATCGGCCGATTTATCTTTCTTCTTATCCAACTTCAAGATATCCTCACGAGTCAGCGTATATAAGTCGGCACACGTGCGAATAAGACCTTGGTCGAAGAACAAATCCACCGTCTCAGGACCTAGCCCGTCGATATTCATTGCACGTCGAGAGATAAAGTGCTCTACTCGACCACGCTGCTGCGTAGGACAACCCGTAGTATTCGGGCAGTAGTGAGCTGCTTCCCCTTCATCTCGTACCAGCTTCGTCCCACAATCAGGACAAGTCTCTATAAAGTGTACTTTCTGGCTCACAAGGAAGCGTTGCTTAGTATCTACACCAGTAATCTTAGGAATGATTTCACCGCCCTTCTCTACAAAAACCATATCCCCGATATGAAGATCTAGTTGCTGTATGATATCATCATTATGAAGCGATGCACGTTTTACCGTCGTACCGCTCAGCTGAACCGCGTCCAGTTCGGCCACAGGAGTCACAGCCCCCGTACGGCCCACTTGATAAACCACATTATTCAGACGAGTACATGCCTTCTCCGCTTGAAATTTAAATGCGATCGCCCATCGTGGACTCTTGGCCGTATTTCCCAAAGCGCGCTGTTGACGACGGCTATTGACTTTTAGTACGATACCATCCGTTGCCACAGGCAATGTCTTGCGGGCTTCATCCCAATGATGGATATAGTCCATCACCTCGTCTATATTCTTGCAAAGACGCATATGGTCAGAGACCTTAAAGCCCCATGTATGCGCTTGTTCTAAGCTTTCGTAATGTCCATCCACTTGCAGATTCTCACCCAATATATAATATAAGTAAGCATCCAAGCCACGCTTCGCCACCTCACTCGATTGTTGTAGCTTCAGCGCACCAGCCGCCGCATTACGAGGATTGGCCAGTAAAGGCTCCTCTTGCTTCTCACGTTCCTCATTTAAGCGATCAAACGTACTCCAAGGCATCAGAATCTCCCCACGCATCTCAAACACGTCAGGATACACTGCATCAGCAGGAAGCTGCAAAGGAATGGTTGGGATAGTCTTCACATTGTTTGTTACATCATCTCCCTGCGTCCCGTCACCACGAGTGACCGCACGTACCAGCTTACCATGTTCATAAGTAAGCGAGATAGACGTACCATCATATTTCAGTTCCGCGCAAATTTCAAAGTCCTCATTGAGGTCCTTCGCAGCACGTTCAAAGAAAGCACGAATCTCCCCTTCGTTATAGCTATTACCAAGAGAAAGCATCGGATAGCGGTGCTTCACCGTCTCAAAGCTATTAGAGATATCGCTCCCCACTCGTTGCGTAGGACTAGTAGGATCATTATATTCAGGATGCGCTTTCTCAAGCTCCGCCAGCTCCGCCAGTTGCGCATCAAATTCTTGGTCAGACAACACTGGCTCATTCAACACATAATAATTATAATTATGCTGATGCAAAGCCGCACGCATCTCCTCAATCTTTTTCTGAATGTTGCTGACAGCCTGCTTCTCCTCCTTAGGAGCAGCATCCGCCGCAGTGGTATGTTGGTCCCCAAATAAATCAGGGAAAAGTGAGTTAGGTTTCGTCATAGTAGGTCATTTACATACGATATTTTCGACAAAAGTAGCAAATTCTCATCGATTTATAGTACTTTTGTGCCGTGAATATTCGAGGGTGTTCATAAATAATCACCGAGCCCCCCAAAAACAATAAAGAAAATTATGCGTATAGATATTATCACCGTATTGCCCGATATGTTTGAGGGCTTTTTGAACCATTCCATTATGAAACGTGCCCAAGACCGCGGGCTTGCCGAAATCCATATTCACAACCTACGTGACTATGCTTACGACAACTACAAGCGTGTAGACGATTACCCTTATGGCGGCTTCGCAGGCATGGTCATGAAGATCGAACCCATCGAGCGATGCATCGAAAAATTGAAGTCTGAACGTGAGTACGATGAAATCATCTTTACCTCACCAGATGGAGAAACTTTCGACCAACCGATTGCGAACGGCATGTCCCTACTTAAGAATGTCATCATCCTGTGTGGACACTTCAAAGGCATCGACTTCCGCATCCGTGAGCACCTGATCACTCGCGAGATCAGCATCGGCGACTACGTCTTGACAGGTGGCGAACTAGCCGCAGCGGTCATGGCAGATGCCGTTATCCGCTTGATTCCTGGCGTGATCGGTGACGAACAATCAGCCTTTAATGATAGCTTCCAAGACAACCTCCTAGCAGCACCCGTATATACTCGTCCTGCCAACTATAAAGGATGGGAAGTACCCCCTATTCTTCTTTCTGGCCACGAAGCCAAGATTAAAGAATGGGAGATTCAGCAGTCGCTCGAACGCACCAAAAAGCTACGTCCCGACCTGCTGAAAGACGACCAGAAATAAACCAACCAATTTATAAGATACATGAGAACACACCACACATGCAGCAGCCTATTGGCCATGCTGATGGTAGCAGCTACCTGCCTGCCAGTACACGCACAAAATGCGCAGATGCAAGAGCGCATCCCTTTCAACCAGTACAAAGTACATACAAATTATAAACAGCAGCCCCAAGACACCTCTATCAAAGGCATGGAGCTGACCGATGCTGGTGGCAAGACCTATTCTTGCATCACCACCCATGGACAAGCCTATCTGCTTCGCAAGACTCGCACCACATGCGATACCCTTGCCAAGCAGGTATTTCCATACAAACAAGTCTACATCCAAGTAGATGGACGGGGCAGCAAAGCTCGTTTTTCACTTGGTCATTTCGACAGCACCCTTTTTTCTTTCGGCCCTGAGCTAAGCATTATACACTCGAAACATGCTCAAGCACAGGTCACTACTCTAGGCAACACCCAGTATAATTGCCTACGTGTACATCCCGAGGGCCAAGAGTTAGTACACCAGTATAAGAACCCTTATACCAAACGCATCGAAATCGTTGAGTTGACTAAACATCAAGCCCAGTCACTCGCACAAACCGAGTCTATCAACGAGTATGGAGTCTATATGTGCGTGCACAATCCCACACTCATGATCTTCCATCCGAAGAAGTCGAATGGCGCAGCCCTAGTAGCCCTTCCAGGTGGAGGCTATGGCGCCGTGGCCTACCTACACGAAGGCATCGATATGGGAGCATGGATGAACAAACAAGGCATCACCTTTGCCGTCCTTAAGTACCGCCTTCCTGATGGCGACCGCTATATCCCCATCCAAGATGCCCAAGAAGCCATCCGCTATATGCGTCGACACGCCAAAGAGTGGAAACTCGACGCAAAAAAAATCGGTATAATGGGCAGCAGCGCAGGCGGACATCTTGCCTCTACACTAGCCACACATTATACCGAAATGACTCGACCTGACTACCAGGTCCTGTTCTATCCTGTCATTACCATGGGCGATTACACCCATCAAGGTTCCCGCAACAACCTACTAGGTAAAGATGCCGACCGCAGACTCATCTACGAATACAGCAACGAATTGCGCGTTACCCACGATACACCGCCAGCCATTATCTTCGTCTCAGAAGATGACGGAGCCGTACCTCCAGTCAACAGCATCTACTACGATGAAGCCCTGCGCACACATGGCGTATCTTCAGAACTCCACCGCTACCCTACAGGTGGTCACGGCTGGGGCTTCCGCGAAAGCTTCAAGTACCATAAAGACGTAAAAGAAGCTTTCGAGAAGTGGTTTCAATCTACCATCCAAAAGGCACCGTAACACTTAGTACAAACGAACGACCTTGGTTGTAGATACCCAAAGGTTTTAATGTAGAGAGATGATCGATATAGGTCTTGTCCAGCAAGTTATCTGCTGTAAGACTCACCTGTATCGGTTGTTTCTCTACTTGCATTTCAGTCGATACCTTCATACCCCAGATAGCATACCCCGGAGTCTCTGTTTCAAACTCATTAGGCTTGCTTTGACGCAATACAGACAAGTTGTTCAAACTAATCCTATTGCGCTTAAAATAGCGATTAGAAGGCAATTGAGCACGCACCTCAGTACGGAACTTCTGAGCAGGTATAAAAGGCAAATAATCCCCACCTTCGCGCTTACCCACTACATATGAATACGTGGTGTTCAAGTGCAACCAAGGAATCATCTCAGGGTGCACATGCAGGCCAGCTTCAGCCCCATATAGACGAGCATCGTTTTGGCGATATTGATAGGTAGGACTACCCGAATCGTTTGTTTCACCAGTAGCCTCTGCATAGATAAACTTATTGATTTGGTTATAGAACCCAGCCACATCAAATGTCACCAAACGAGAGTGATAGTGCGCACTCAAATCGATATTGGTAGCCTCTTGAGTATCCAAATCCACATTACCCAGTTCGATGCGTGCACCGTGATGCCCATCAGAAGTCAACTCACTCAAAGTAGGTACGCGGAAAGCGTGCGCCACATTCAGACGAAGCGTCCAGTTGTCGCTAGGACGATAATTGGCACTGATATCCGCAGACAGATTATTATAGTGTCTATCCACACTCACGGCCTCGTGCTCATGCGCTTCCTCATGATGTTCACCCTCTTCTTCGTGATGCCCCATATCTTTCGTATCGATATGCGACCAATCATAACGCAATCCCCCTTGCACATTCCACTTCTCACCGATAGCCGTTTGATACAAACCGACCACAGCCAATGAGTTGATATCCGTATCAGGAAGTAACTTTTCTACTCGATCATTCTTATTCTCATTGTTTTGCGACATCCCCTGAAGACCAAGAATCAAATTGGAAGAATCAGTTGTAGGGATGCTCCACTTCGAATCGATCGTGTACGTATTGAGAGCCATCTCCAGTTCAGGATCTACATCAGCTGTTTGCAGCTTACGTAGCGTCTCTTGCCACGCCCCTTTCACCTCCCATTTCACATTGCCAAGGAAAAGCGTATTTTGACTCGTTACCGCACGACGACGCAAATCTTGATACCAGATATCGTTGTGATGACTATTATACGTCACTAGATTTTGTGCAGCACCCACACTCATACCGAGTTGCTGGTCAAACTGCTCAGCAGTCAATTTAAACACACCGAGCGACGATGAATAAGCCAGATACCCCTTCAGATTCCATTGATTGAAGCGCGTATTTTTCGCATCATCCCCATTCCCTTGACGATAATCCTCGTGTTGATTGCGCTTGATGCTTACACCACCAGAGATAGGCCCTTGAGTCGTATGGATCTCAGCCAGCGTATTCCAACCATTCGTAGCACTAAAAGCCTGAGATGTCACACGCCCTTGCACCGTACCTACAGGAGCAGGACGAGCAGATACAAAGTTGACCACCCCACCGATCGCATCCGAACCATACAAAAGCGATGCAGGGCCCTTGATCACCTCCACATGCCCCAGATTAGTATTGTCCACACTCATCGGATGATTCTCACTATATTGATAGTTCTCCACCTTGATACCATCCTGAAGCACCATGATGTTATTCCCCCAAAGACCGTGAATGACAGGCTTCGTCGGACCATTCCCTTTCGAGATAACATCCACCCCAGGCACCTGTGCCAAAGCCTGCGTTAAGTTTGGAGTCCCTTGCAAATCATCAGGGCGCACGATATCAATCTTCACCGCATTCTCATGCTGCGACGTCACATAACCACCCGTCACCACCACATCCTCTGTTTGGATCACCGAGTGAGCAAGTTTGACATCCAAAGTCACCACAGATTGACTCAAGATCACCTCTTTAATCATCGTCTCAAAACCCACATACGCTATGCGAATATGCAGCTTCTTGCCCATAGGAAGCTTGTTCAGACGGTATTTCCCGTCCATATCTGATACCGTGCCACGTTGCAATTCTGGTACATATACTGTAGCCCCGACCAAAGCAGAGCCCTCTTCATCTGTGATATAGCCAGCGATACTAGCCACGTTATTACTCTCAGGAGCTACTGGAGTTGCCGCATACATCGCACCACAAAGCGCACAAACGAGCAGCATTAGAAAAATCTTCTTCATTGTTATACTGTTTTGTATAATTACATTTCTGTTTAGATACACACCACCGATGTCTCCATCAGCATCTAGCTATTGGAGTCACGCCAAGTGGTTCAAAAAAAAATGGATATACTACGTTAAGTAGTCAGTATAAGAAGGAGGTCCTCTCACCGTAAAGGAATCTACCGATTCAAGGAAAACAAATAAAGATTTATAAATAGATCTCTCCAGAAAAGGAGTTTGAGAGATGCAAGAGAATGTAGGAATAGGACTATCCAGAAGCACCACCAGTTGGCTACACACCGCACAGCAGTGCCCTATAGCTGTACCAGGAGTGGTCTCTCCACAAGCAGCCTTTATAGTCGCCCCAGAGTGATTATGCCAACAAGTATGCCCTTGTTCATTACTGACATTGATACTACAAGACACACCACAGCACGTGCCCTTCTCGTGGAAGTGCAGACCTTTCGACACAACCATAGCCAGCATGATGTATAAGAAACACCATGCTACTCGCTGTTTATTATGCCCGAAAAATGTCCACATATGCTGTGTACTAGAGAGTTATTTCATACATGTAGTCGTCATAGACGTAATACCTACAACAAAATTAGGATAAAAATCAGATATTCGAAACGATTCTACATATTTTATCCCTATATTTGTATTGATTAAAAGTACAACAAAAGAACCACAATCAAATGGAAATAATCATTGCCGAGAACATCAAATTATGCAGCATAGCACTAGAAGATGCAGATGCCATATTCGAGATCATAGACACCCAGCGAGAACACCTTCAAGAATGGCTCCCATTTGTGCCATTTACTGTGACCAGTCAAGATACGAAGGAATTTATACAGTCTGTTCTTGAAGTACCTGATGGAGAGATTGAACCGACTTTTACCATTCGTAAAGGCAAGCAGATAGTAGGGCTTATAGGCTTTAGAGATAGCGATTATTTCAATCGTAAAACAGAGATCGGTTATTGGATATCTTTCGCCTGTCGGGGACAAGGTATTGTGACACGCGCCACTAAGAAATTGTGCGAATACGCCTTCGAAACACGAGGGATGAACCGAGTTCAGATACGATGCGGTGTAGGCAATATCCGCAGCAGTGCCATTCCCAGACGTCTAGGCTTCACCTTTGAAGGCATAGCACGCGAAGCAGAATATCATCCCGATAATCGTTTTATAGATTTGGAGGTGTATAGTCTGCTAAACTCAGATTTGAAAGATGCTGATTAGTTGATGCTTAGTATGTCTGAATTTAGACTAGTACCCCGATAGTCATCATCACCACCGGAGTATCACCTATAAACAACTCATGGCTCATCCCTGCTGGGACAAAGAAATAATCCCCATCATTCATCGGATAATCTACCCCATCTAGTACGATGCGTCCACTCCCCTTTTCGATATAGAAATGCTCTTCCATATCTGGGTGAGTATGCCCTTCGATATGCTCACCCGCTTGTAGCGTAGTGTGCGCTATTTGTGTGATATTTGAAGGCGTCTCATTGTTGGCAATCAGGACTTTCTTCAAGCCCCCACCGTGAGAGGTCGGCATGGATTGGATATCTTGGATGTTTCTGTGTATCATCTATTGCTTATCATTATGTTGGGTTTATTCAATGAACCAATGCAAAGATACTAAATCTTGTCGAGAAAGGTGGAAACATTCATCACATTATAGCGATAGTTACTTACTTTCGTCACTCGCAGGGTTTCAAACCACATTGCGTCGAAGTCGCTATTATTGATTACCCAGTCATAACTGTTATCGATATCCATCAAACGTTTCGCACGTTCTCTACTGTATGCTGTGAGCGCACGATCAGAGAGATACTCAGCGCGCCATATCTTCAGACGTTTATGCATAGACTCATCGACGTGACAATACGTACTCGCATACAACTTATAGAAACTCTTCACAAATGCCTCTGCAGATGCATGCGAGACATCCATAGTTGACCTCCACCCCTTGGTAGATTCTGCTATCAAACTATCGCCATACTGCTGTCCGTTATATTCAGGCGTGACATAGATGATTTTACACTGGCCATCAATCATTTCGGCCTTGACAGGGATATTATTTTCAGTCGACGGATCGTTCTTATCCCAAAAGAAATGCACCATAAACCAGTTATCGCCCAAAGGCTTCACGTCGAGTGTCTCAAGACCTTGAGCAGTGTAATCTTGTGCGCGAATAAGGGCATCTGCATTGACAATTTCAGAGATTCTCCCCACCTTTTCCTGCATAGGCTTAGTGAAGAACTTGTCCATCAGCGAATCTTGCTCAGCACTAGTTAGGTCGCCTTTAAGATACGCCTTGTAAAACTCAGTAACACCCGCTTGCTCATCAGACTGAGTGGTGCCTTGCTTAGTGATTGGAGTGGCTTCCGATTTGTTTTCTTGTTTCTTGGTATTGCCGCAGGCTGTAAGCAGAAAGCCTAGACACAATACTGTCAGTAGTTTGTTCATATTCTTCATAGGTTTAATTGATTTATAGTTGAGAATAATAAACCAAAGATAAGATTTATTTTTGAATGATCGAAGTTTGAAAGGATAAAAGTTGACTAGTAGGGCTACTTTTCTGGCTGATATTTTTGGTAGGGCCACTAAAGTTTGTACTTTTGTCGGGCTTTATAAGGAGCGTATGCATCCACCGAAGCAACCTAATACTTAATCATTAAAGAAAAAAACAATGAACACTCCATTTGCACTTGCGTTGAAGTACATGACCCCATTTGTCCGTACAAGCTTCTCTACGAATAAGGTACAGACTCACAGAAAAATCTCTAAGTGGGACCTATATTTTCATTTAACCTTCCTTCTATGGATGGACATCACCTTTCCCACAGTCATCGTGCCCCTTTTTGTTAAAGCCCGACTCCATGACCCAGTATCTGATGTCTTCAAGTACGGTCTTCTCGCCGCCCTATTTCTTTTCGCTCTATCGACCGTTATCACAGGAGTCAATTCTGGTTTCTTCAAGGACCTAGAAGCCGAAGCAGATGCCATGACACTGGAAGAACACAAGCTGCGACGCAAAAAGTCACTAGGTAAATTTCTTCTCTACTATATCCTACCGATAGTCATCCCAGTGGCCATTTGCGTGTTCATCCAAGAGTTTATCTTGGTGGATTTCTAAGCCAGTCGTCAGGTTCTTTAAGATTTTATCTGTACATTTACCCAGACACCGCATGCTCTGAGGCTCTCAGCAGCATGCGGGTAATAAACCAAGAATAAATCTTTAAAACCCACTTGTAATGTGCAAGTAAAAAGCCCCTTATTTGTGTAACGTTAATGCACCACGTTTGGGTCACGTCCTTCCTTGCAGGTTATACATAAGTTTAAAATATTGTTTTTCTGTTTTCCATTCTGTAGCTAGTACCAGATAGATTAAGCACCTCACACTGGTAGAGTAATCTATCTAGTAAAGCTGTTGCTAAGACCTCATCTTCAAGGTTCTTAGCCCATTCAGTTGGTGCCTTATTGGTTGTAATAATGATAGGCACGTTTTCGTGTAGCTGATTAATGAGGTTAAACAAGCCTACAGCTTCTTCCTTTTTCATGGGCAACAACATGATATCATCTATAGCCACTAAGTCTGCTTTAATCAGCTTATTGTACGAGCGCATAGCCGTTGGCGAGACTTCTCTCATCTTAATAATAGATAGCAGGTCTTCCATGGTTAGCAAGTAAGCTTTATCGCCTCTTTTTACAGCTTCGTAAACCAATCCAGCAGCGATATATGTTTTGCCTACTCCCGATGGCCCCATAATTATGATATTATAGTTTTGTTCCATCCATATGAGCTGTCTGAGTTCCGTGAGTTGTTTCTGTGTCACGCCTTGAACAGTACTGTCATCAAACAAGTCTAAATCGTGCTTTCTAGGCAAGTTGGCTGCTTTTAGCCGCTTTTCAAACGCACGTCGTTTTCTGGTTTGTATTTCATTATTCAAGATGCCTTCAAGGAACTCCAGATAATTGGGTTTCTTCATTTGTGCCTCGTGGATAATATGGTCTGCATTCTTGCGTATGCTCCCTAGGTTTAGCTGAGAAGCTAGGTCTTTTAGTTGTTCTGAGTTGGACATATCTGTAAAATTTCATTGTACGTACTTATGGTTGATTTCTCTGGCGTAGCCATGGCTTGATGGTCTGCTTGGCCGAGCAGCTTTATTTGACTACTATCTAGTTCTTGAGGTGATTTCTTACTCATCGTACACACCACCTCTTGTAGACGATATGCCGAAGCAACATCGTGGAGCACACACCATTTGACACCTTGTAGCAAGTCTTCTTTGGAGTAGTCTTTCAGATGTGCTATTAAGTGCTTTAAGTGACTCTTATAATAGTTGCCCAACTCTATTTTCAGATTGGCAAGTAGCTTATACATAAAGTCATCCGACTGCACATAAGTCATGATTTGTTCCTCTAGCTGTGCCACTGTCTTATCCAAGGGGCGCTTATGTGCTTCTTTATTGATATACTGCCCACGCTTAGAGGATATCGTATGGCGTGTCAGCTCTTTGCCTGTTTGAGTAGCATACACAATCAGTTCATTGTGCTGTACTAAGACATAGCATTTCTGTCTTGGGTGCTTGTAAGTACCATAAGGCAAGCTATATGTATTCCCTTTATAATGGATTACATTGGTCTTAGACACATTGTACGGCACTGGCTCTATATTAGGAGCTGTAGGCTTCCCGTAATAAGGCCTAAGTGATTTTATTTCCTCCAAGAACTCTTGAGCAGGTATCAGCTTTGTCACGGAGTGTTCTAATTGATTTCCTGTACGGTTGAGCCAGTCAATGGCTTCTTTATTGTACTGCGCTATGGTGGTAAACTCCTGCGTACGCATGAAGTTGCCTTTGACATACTTCACCACATTCTCAACCTTGCCTTTGCTTTCTGGATCGTTCTTATGACAGAACTCAGGTCTAAAACCAATGTCATCCACAAAACGCTTAAACTTATAGGTCAATTGATTGTCGCCATAATACTCTTTATACAAGAAGCACTTATCCTGGTCATACAGTATCGTTTCTGGTACGCCACCGAAAAACTCAAAAGCAAGTTCGTGTGCATAAATTGATTTCTCTGTAGTAAACGGAGTATCGCTCATAAACACAAACTTGTAGCGCGAACGAGAGAGCACCATAGCCATAAAGTAAATGCGCTTATGGCCATTGCTACCAGCCACTGGCACACGACGCTCACCAAAATCAACTTGTGCTTGATAACCATAAGGTGTAGCTTCAAGCTGAGTCATTATGCGATGTTGTTCATAGCCAACTTGCGCTATGCTATACTTCGCACGGATGTACTTCGTGTAGTTATAAACCGTTTTACGGGACACACGACCTACCTCTGGGAAGTACTTACGGATATAATCACCCACTTCTGCAGAACTTACAAAAGGATGCAAGTAGATGTATTGGTAAATCTTTTGTTCATACTTATCAAGTAAACGAACGTAATTGCGCTTGTAAGCTTTACTGGTCACAAATTCATTGCGACTCATACGAAGATAACGACCGACACGATGACGGTCGATACCTAAATCAAAAGCTATTTGCGTGTTTGTTTTGCCTTTTGAAGACAATTCCCTAACTTTGTCGAACATCTGGAGCTTCTTTATGCAAGAAGGGAACGATGGAGAGGTAATCATAAATTTGTTATTTGGGTTTGGTCACACAAATATACAAAAAGATTACCTCTTTTTTTGGCACCTACAGTGGTGCTTTTACGTTACACATTTATGGCGCTTCAAAGATACACATTACACCACTACTATGACAACAACGATAGAACTTAAGAAGATCCGAGAAGGCCTCAGAGTCACTAATGGCCCACTACCTGATGATATACAGGCTGCGAATGAGATTATTGTGGAGGTGGACTGCTCGAAGTATCACTATTTCGGAAGGAGTATATCCCTGGCTAAGGAGATTACGATGTATCTCAGGACGAAGTATGGGATTGATTTTCATTATGGGAAGAGTAAGGTGATTGAGCAGGTGGTGAAGACGGATCATGAGACGCATCAGGGGTATATTGAGTGGGCGAGGGTGAGGTTTTGGAAGTGAGAACCACTAATTTACAACCCATTTTATCCTTGTTTTTCCCTCACCAACTCAATAAACGTAGATAGATTCAACAACTGTCCTCTATGCTCAGCAGGGAAAGCCTTGATATTTGAATCGGGAACTACAAGAGTAAGCTTGCTCTCCTCCATCTCTTTTAGCTGTGGACTAGACACACCTTGCTGAAGTGTAAATAAATACTTGTGGTCAATTCTATTAGCCTCAGTCAACACTTGACGCCATCTATCTTTACAGGTTGTTTTTGCTCCCAAGAAGGTCAGCTTATCTACATCAAAATCTTGGTCATGGTAAGCCTGTTCGCTTGGAAATAAGAAGTCAGGTTTCTTTCTTCCTTCTGTTACTGCTTGAGAGTCGAAACGAATAGAAGCCGTGTTAAAGATGTGACCTAAATGATGCTCTAATGACTTACCCGCTCTTGACTTTCTACGGTTAAGAATAGTATTCGCAGAATCTATCAGCTCTTGACAATTTTCAAACGGTGTAGAGTAAATATCATGATAAAACTGCTCTTCAAAAGCCTTGAATAATTGGTATTCAGCATCGACCCAATTCAAAAGTATCTTATCTGGACTGTTATTAATCGTTGTACTGGTTACGTTATAGGCATTATTATAGCAAAGACGAGCATTCTCAGACATCACAACAGTGGTAGGAAAGTCACTGTGTTGCTGAATAAAATTATTGATGCATTGCTCCATCAAACTATCTGGAGAAGCACTTGCCACCTCCTCAATCAAGTTATTGGTTTTCTCAACACCAATATTGTAATGAGCTAAAAAAGTCTCTATATCGTCATCGTTATAAAGCACATATGCTTTATATTCCTCTACGTTCTCTTTTACAAGAATAAACAAGCTACCAATATACTCATCCTTCAAGAATGGGAAGCCTTTCCCAAATCTTGTAATTCTATATTCATTTCTAGAACCACGCCCATAGTAAATAAATCTATTGGCTATTGTCAATTCATCTTGCCAAACGACATTTAGGTGCTTATCCTTATTTTCACCCTTAACTCCAGGAGTCTCAAACAATAAACTAGATGCACACTTCGGAATATACAATCCAGCTTGGTGCGCACCTGTGCTACCTACATCATTTGCCGTAATAAAACGACAAAAAGCCGATTCACTACTATCCACAACACTAATGACTCTTTGCAAGTCAACTGGTATATAATCTGTAGGTAACATTTCTTCCATAACTATTCTTGAATATAAGGTTTTGTGTATTGATTCATAGTCTTTACAAGCTCCTTTGCTACCTCTCTAATAAGAGGCATAACAACTGAGTTCCCGAACTGTCGATAAGCCTGAGTATCAGAGACCACTATTTTAAGCTCATCAGGATACCCCATAAGTCTAGCACACTCTCGTGGAGTAAGACGTCGAGGATTCTTGTCTTTACCTTGCGGTATTAACACTTCCGAACCATCCTTATAGTAGCGTGCACTTAGGGTGCGAGACACCCCATTAAGGTCCGTCATACCAAAGCCAAAGCCATTTCCTTTACTTTTGTGACGCGCTGCATGCAGCTGTAAGTAAGACCATAGTTTATCAGACAAAGTATATTTCTCACTAGGACATGGATCTAGGATATCTTTTATCTTATGAATAGGTTCACCTAAATCTGGGAAAGCAAACTTTTCATTTCCATTATAGCGTTCCTTATCAAACCCAACAATCATAATACGCTCACGATGCTGAGGAACAAACGCTTGTCCATCCATAACTTTAGCATAGACTGTATAGCCGAGTTCTTCCAAAGTCGATTTAATCACCTTGTACGTATTCCCTTTATCATGAGAAACAAGGTTCTTTACATTCTCTAGGAAGAATGCTTTAGGTCGATGTCTTTCGATAATCTGAGCAACATCAAAAAACAATGTACCTTGGGTCTTATCCTTAAAGCCAGTTTCTAGCCCCATGCTGCGTTTTTTAGACACACCAGCGATAGAGAACGGCTGACAAGGGAAGCCAGCACATAGTACATCAAATTTAGCTGGTATATATGCCTTTGTTTCTTCCTTAGTTATATCTCCAAAAGGCATATCTCCATAGTTGGCATAATAAGTCTTTTGTGAGTACGTATTCCATTCAGAAGAGAAGACACACTTACCGCCATGTGCTTGCATAGCTTGGCGAAAACCACCAATACCAGCAAACAAATCTATAAATGTAAATTCAGGGTCTTTTGGTGCGGGAAAAGGCACATCAATCAAGTTTGCAAACATATCCACCATTTGTGGTTCGCGAAGCATATCCATAGGGATATTCTTGATACCATGGTGCCCTACTACATAGTCATACAGGTAATCAACAGCTTCGTCCTGGATATCCTCAGTAGCGTTCTCTAAATCTTGAATATAATGAGTAATCACAGCCAGCATATCTTTAGTTGACCTAGCCCCGTGATAATACACTGGGGTTTTCTTACCGTCTTCGGTAAGAACGACCTTCTCTGGAAAGTCGTTCATGTTAATTTTACGAAGGCTACTAGCTATCTGTTTATCAATACTCATAGGTAATTAAGTGATATTCTTTAAATGCGAAATAATGTCAAAATGCTTTGCTTGATGCTGAACATTTTAAGACTGCAAAAGTAATATATATAATCGAGGAAGACAAGATATGAGGAAAAATTATGGCAACTCAAAATTAAATATTAGGTTTGACAAGTCACTGAAGAGGTTAGATATAATCACACCCCAATGATGATTTAATGTTAAGTAGCTAATCTTCTTTCTCACCATGTAGTCTAGACCATTCATCTTCATTAAGACCTATTCTTGACAAAGCTTTTGAATAATTATCAGCTATTCTTTGTGCATGTAGACGTCTAAGCTGATGCTTCCACACATATGTATTCCCAGACTCATCCTCAAAAATAGCTTTTCCAAAACCATTTAATTTAGACTTTACTGCTAGACTACTATCAGCATTAAAACTAAAACTACATATATTGTAGCTCTTAGACAAAATGTCATATCGCGATTTATCATCAAAAACGACATCAAAACTTCCGTCATTAGTAGTTGATTTAAGCGGCAGAAAAATAAAATCACGAGGTGCTTTTATCCGAACGGAATCACAAACTGGCTGAATACAAACATAATGAAGATTTGATTTCTCTTCCATAATGATTGTTCCCATCTCAAGTTTCTTTCTTGAATTAATGTCAAAAAAATTTTTCATCCTATTTAACACTGAAAATGAAGTACTTGATTCAAGCATATTTTTTTCAATTTCCGCCTGTCTATCTGGTAAGTATGCACTTAAATATTGGTCTACTCGGTGACCTCTATCTAACTTCTTACGCTTTATATTATCTCTACATTTTTTAGGCTGTTCGTCAAAGAAAGCCTGTTTCCGTTTAGACGGTTCTGCGTCCAAAGTCTTTTCAAATTCAGCCTTATACTTCACCCTTCCCCATTTTACAATTTGGTCTTTTATATCAAAGTCTATATTTTCTATAAAAGAAGTCATCATTTCTCCAAATACTTCGTGGAAAACAGTCAAAGAATCATTGTCTATATCTTTGAGACAAAGACAATGATTGACAAATGCCATATCATTTGTATTATTAAAGCAGCTCAAGACTTTTTGTGCATTTTTTCTCACCTGTGTCAGGGATTTCACAGAAGTGTTTAGTAAAATGCCATCCAACAACCCTCCATATTTTGATATTAGTAATTTAGGTAACTGTTCAAAACAGCATGCAGCTCTTTCAAAATCTTTCTTTTCATGATCGGAAATATCTGGATTAACATCTTTCTGTCTAATTATAATAAGAGTGTGCCCATACATAAACTCTAAATCATCTACAGATTTCTGTTTAACCGAATAGCACTCATCACTATTTACCATTTCAGATTTACCAGATTCAACACTTGCTTTTATGCGTTCTAGAGGTCTCTTTAAACCACTTTCTCCAGTATATATCAACACAACTTTTGTTTTGCTACCTAAATCATGGTTTACAACAAGTTGCTTTATTATATCACATGCAAATATTCCTCTAGTATCTTGCGTATCTGCGTCAGCTTCATCATCAGTATCTTTGGCTGCTTCATAATGCCCCTCTACTGGTATATTCCAATCTATAACTACAATATCAGCATTGGCACTTAACGAGTAATATGTATTCATAGCCTCTGTACCATAGTCAGTTGAGTCTGGTGAGTAAATTCCACATATTTTTTCTTCAATTGCAAAAGCTTTAGATATCTCACTACTTGGAAAAATCTCTTGGTAAGTTTCCATTTGCTCTCGATCTTTAAAGTGATAAGCTTTATCGTCTATACAGACAATGTTTGATACAAAACCTTTTGCTAAATCATATAATTGTTGCTGATTATTCACTTCAATATTATTCGTCATTTTTCTTACAGATTTTAAATGTTACAGTTGAATATTTTCTAGGTTCATCTACCTTAATTTCATAATTAACAGCCTGAAGAACTTCCCTGCTAATTGCAAGCCCCATACCACGACCACTATCTTTTCGACTAAATCCCATCTCAAAAATTCTATTTTCATCCTCTATTGGTATGCTAATACCGTTATTGGATACATATATAGCGTCATCAGTAGCATGTAAACGAATCTCTCTCGGACTATTTACAAGTTTGAGCCAATATATAGCATTATCTACTAGATTTACAAACACTGGATAAAATGTTGAGCGAAACCCATGTAAACTTCTTTTAGTAAAACCTTTAGTCATAATCAATCGTATTTCATGTCTTTCTAAACGATTCTCAAATAAGTCAAAAAGAAAATTTCTTATTTCAGTCAACTTGATATCTTCTTCTTTTCTATATAACCTACGGTTTAGCGGAGTAAACAGAGCTATGTAGTTATTCAAATGATCAAAACTCAATTTTAGATTCTTATAAGTGTTTGAAAGTTTATCTTCAATATCAGCATAGGCCTTCAAATCTTTCAGTCCCATTTTAAAGGTCCTTACAGCACCATTAAATTCGTGGTTAATGATACCGATAGTCAATCCTAACTGGGCTAGCTCAGTATCTGATTGCAACCTCTGTTTGAGCTCTTCAAGCTCTTCATTTAATGCATCAGCCATGTCTGAGTCGGTAATTAATTCACCATTTTCATTACGGTCAATACGTACCTCTTGAAGTTGACGTATAATGGTGTCCATAATGTTAGCATTTCTATTGTATGTCAATTCAATTCTGTCACCCAGCTCTTTACGTTTAGCTCCCAAATCAAAATTATCTGAATTCTGTGTATCTAACTCTTTATACTCCAGACGAATCTGACGAATTTCTTCATTGAGTTCCTTTGCTAACTCACTAACAAGAGTACTGGTTTTTTCTGATATACTTTTTACAATTTGATTTGTTTGACTTCGCTTCTTCTTAGTAGCACTTGTGACTTCACTCGTTATTTCCTCTACAGCATTGATTAATCTCTCTCGATTATCAATCTTCAAATTTAGCTGCTTTGTACAAAAGTCAACACCTTTATCCAAAATGGTATACAGTTCTGGAATGAGAGAATTATTTATATCATTAAATTTTTCGACATAAGTATCATAATCTTGAAGTTTTATCTTGGATAATTGAAAACCAACTGGTGGCTTTAAATATATGCGATTATGATATTCACGAATGACTTTACGAAATTCCATTTCAGTATCAATAATCATTTGCGATGCTAGGTTTAGATCTTTAAAACTAAGTATCCTGTCAAAAGCATCTTTAATTTGTAAAGCAATCTTCTGTTTTTCTTCTTCAAATTCATTATTATTTAATTCAAGGAAGAACTGAGCTAATCTACTCTCAAATGCTTTCTTTTTAGAAGCAGCAAGTTTTTGTTTTCTTGTTATCGCAGTATGGTGCTTTTGTATTTCAAGCTGACGTTCTTGGAAGTAACTAGATCCTTGCGTATTTTTTCCTTTATTGAAAAAATCAATATTAAGTTGACCAAGAAAATTTTGCAATATTTCTACTAGTTGACGAAAGGCTTTATTCTCGATAAAACCTTCGCGACCTGCTTTTTCAACTAGACTAGAGTTCTGCTCACTACTTATTGCTACTACACCAAACATACGTCTAAAAGAAAAAAAGAAGTCTCCCATCCGTTTGTTTCTACGGAGCTCCAATTTTAGAAAATCATTTTCAACAGTACCATATGGTAAAATACGTATATTATCTTTGTAGATATACAAACCACCGATACGCTTTAATTTTTCTTGTATCTGTCCAAACTCAGTACTTGGCGCATTTGATTCCTCTGCTTTTCCTTGCAAGTATGCAAAATCAATTTTAAATTTTCCACAACTAGTTTCCTTAAAGTTGTTACCATTCCAGTTAATTATATGGTTTTCATATACTCTATCATAAACACGAATTCTTCCTTTAAACTGACCGAACTCATCAAACACACCTTCTATATGATGATCAGAGTGTTGAAAATCTTCTTTCGCAAAAAATTCTTTATCGTCAAGTAAGTTTCCTGTGTTTCTATAGTCATCAGAAGGGAAATCTCGAAATACAACATCCACTGTTTTAGCTGCATGATTAGGTGTCATTGTATTATGGAAGCCCAATAATAGCTTCTCTATTTTTGAAATCCCATTTTCTTTTATTAAATCAGAATTTAAAGTGTCGTTTAGCTGTGAAATATAGAAGTAAGTTCCTCCATGAACATCATCCATATGAAATTCACCTGGTAAGTTTTTATTTAAATCAATAGGGTTTACTTTAAACGCATCTATTTCAGACATTAGAAAATTGAAATCGTTCTCATCAATCTGTCCTTGCATGTGAAGTGATTGAATTGAACTAACAACCTCTGACTTGAGATTTAAAACATCACGATCATTAGGGATATGGTCAAATTCTTTGACTGGTATAACAATGTCTTCTAGATTTAAGCCAGGAAGCTCAAACAAACGCCAAAACACTAAAGAAGCAACAATACTGTATTGACGTTTACGACCACGAGCTTTAGTTAACACTAAGACTTGACTGCCGATAGATGCAATAGCCAAACGACCAATTCCTTTTTCACCCATGATAGGTCTTAGCGGTTGCTCTTTATCAACAACAGGCATAGCAGCTTTGTTTTTTAACAGCTTGCTCTCAGTTCCAATAGTTAGCCAACGGGTTTCAAATTCCTCTCGCGTCATACCCATACCATCGTCTCGAAGTACAAGTACACCTTGCTTACGCAAATAATTTATATCAAAATTATTTGCGTAAGCATCATGCGCATTCTTTATAAGTTCATTTAATGCAGTTGGTATACCAGCTATTTGCTGACGACCTAAGAGGTCTAGCGCTCTGGCTCGTGTTTTAAATTTCGCCATACGTTTTGTAGTTTTGATTTAAGATTTCGCCAAGTCGACGAGCATATTCACATGGGACAGCATTACCAATTAAACGTGCTGCAACACCCATGCTATTTGTTTTAAAAATATATTTCTTTGGGAAGGTCTGAAGAGTCGCTCCTTCTCTAATAGACAAAGCTCTATTTTCTTCAGGATGAGCAAATCTACCATTAGAGACACTGTAGAACTTAGTTGTTATTGTTGGTGCTGGCCTTTCCCACCACATTCTTCCAAAGGTGTCTTTAAAGCTATTGTCATTGTTTACAAAACATGGTAGCTGCAGCTCTGGATCATCCTTCCAATCAAGCCGGTTTCCTCCATTCTTTTTTGTCTTCTTAATACGACGCAAACAGATATCACTTAAACCAGCTACAGTATGATTATCCTCTGACTTATCTTTGGCACCAGCTTTTAACTTGGGAAAACCATTATCAACGCCGATATACTCTTTCAGTAATGCAGGTTTTTTTTCTGGAACAGGCAACTCTACAGGTCCTAATCTAGAAGCTATTAAAGAGAAGCGTTTTCTTGACTGTGGCACTCCGTGGTAACTTAAATCAACCACTTCTTGCTTAATGTGGTCATAGCCTAATCCACTTAGTTTTTCTAAAAATTCTGGTAATATACTTGCCTTGTTAGTCAATATTCCTGGGACATTCTCCACTAGAACATAACCTGGATTATAATACTCGACAAAATTACAAAAGTCCATCAAAAGATTCTTTGATGATTGTGATTTTTCTTTTGATGTATTTATAATGCTGTAAAATTGACAAGGACTACACCCAACCATGACTAATCTATCATTGTTTGGTCTTATCTTATATTCTTTTTGGAAATAGTTAAGTGGAAGCTGCTGAATATCAGCAAGAACAAACTGAGATGGTTTATTGTTTATTTCATATGTTGCTTTTGCGTGAATATCAAGATCCACACCAGCCACTACTTTTATTCCAGCTTGTCTTAGGCCACAAGTCATTCCCCCACCTCCACAAAAGAAGTCAAGTGCAATTAAAGGGGACTTTTTACTCGTATTCATTCTATATCAATATTCTATTAGTGATTCATGCAAAGATAAGAAATATACCCATATGAATAAGCTTCTTCTATAAAAAACAAAACGATTATTGAGTTTTATATGATTAACTTCCAAGAATAAGACTCTCCATTCAATGAATCCATACGCAAAATTATATTTCCCCCATATTTCGGACCACTTGCTAAGAAACGATATTTTTCGTACATTTTATGCAATCCTAAAATTTAGCTTATGGTAGCAAGACGTAAATTCAGCAGTGAATTCAAAGCTCGTGTAGTTCGCGAAGCTTTAAAAGAACAAGAGACGACCTCTGAGTTGGTTCGCCGCTTTGAAGTGGCTCCTAGTCAAATCATTCAATGGAAGAAAGAAGCCCTTTCTCAACTTGAGTCTTTATTTGGTGTAAACATCCTAGCGAAGAAAGTGCCGCCAAAGATGAAACTTTTATTTAAAAGCCTAGCAATAGCAAGCTTAGTATTCGCCAGCAGTGTCGCCTCTTAAGGATTAGTCGTAGCCAATATTACTACAAGCCTTGCAGCGTGTCTGTAGATAACCTGCAAGTCATGCGTATCATGGATAGACAATATACGGAGTTTCCAACTTCAGGAGCTCGTACCATGCGTTCAGTATTGCAAGATCATGGTTATACGGTCAATAAAAAGCGTATAGTACGTTTGATGAAAGTCGTGGGGCTACAAGCTATTTATTCAAAGAAGTCGCTAATCAAACTAGGACGTGCCGAGTATATTCATCCATATTTGCAGCGTGGACTACATATCCACAGGAGCAACCAAGTATGGAGCATTGACATCACGTATATAGCTATGCCTAAAGGCTTAATATACCTTGTGGCTATACCAATCGATAATAGCCACAAAGTACATAAATTGGCTATAATTGCTCTATTCTCAAGATCTTATTAAAAATCAATTCCGCTTGAAGTCTAGTGCGTTCTTTAGGATTGAATTTTTTATTAGGATCTGAGTATATTTCAGCAAATCTTCTTGTTGAATTATATGAAGACAGTTTATATATTTCGAGTTTTTCCTTTAAAGGTTTATTTGCACACCTTCTGTTTAAAGTCTCTTCCAAAGGCAAAAGGTTACCGATCTGAGCAGCTCCTTCTCCTTCTCCTTCTCCTTCTGAATCAGGCAGAACGTGCTCTATAGTATACTCGCCCATTTCTCTGTTTGGGCATAAATGCTTCTCTATAATTTCAAGAATTAACTTTGTCCTCTCCTTATTTGTTTCTCCCTTGTAAAGTGGTGCATGATTAGACCAGCCAACATTATTGAAAACATTTTTAAACCACTCTAACGAAGGTAATTTACTAGATAAGTAATCAACAAATTTATTAATCTGCACGTCTGCGTTATCATTGTTTATCTCATTGGCATATTTTTTCAGTCCATCTTCCAAATTATTGGCACGTTCACCGCCAATTATATTATAGCAAACATAGAATAAATATAGATTTTCTAATATAGAATCATATTTTTCTTGTTCAATGACATCAGTTTCATTCTTTTCAATTAGCCCAAGCATAACTGGTCGAAACTGCGTCTGTCTACTTTTCTTAAAGAACGAAAACACTTTATGTTCTAAAGCGGAACATTCTTCTTTTGTAAAACTTGTAACAGGATCCACTAAGCGTGTGTAATACTGTGACTTTAGAATAAGATCATCTAATAGCTCTTTTTTATCCATACGTTTAGAAGAAACAGAAATTCTTCTGTAAACTTCTCTTTTCTTCGGTAGTCCGAATTTATGGATAGTGTAATGTTGAATAAAGCTTTTTAAATTGTTACCTAAGCGTTCTTCCAATTCATCCCATTGTTTTTTTGCCATATCTCTCGAGCGGGATGGAGAAATATACCTCATTACATAGTTCTTCAATAATTCATGATCTTCTAGTGGCTCTCCTC
Organism: Bacteroidaceae bacterium; assembly: GCA_963678855.1. Lineage (GTDB taxonomy): Bacteria > Bacteroidota > Bacteroidia > Bacteroidales > Bacteroidaceae > F22. The sequence goes on from OY787448.1 coordinate 228,353, forward strand.
TAGCATTCAGAATTTCAAAAATAGTATAAGAATCTTCCTCCGATGAGGATACTATTTTCACATAGTTTGTTCCTAAAAGCGCATTACGTAAATTGTTCAAGAAAGCTGCTTTATCTTTACTTTCTGCCATTTCTTGGTGTATGATATCGTAGAAGAATTCGAAACAGTTTTTTACAAGGCGATTAATTTTAACATTAGGACATTTTCTTAGCATGACTTTAAGTGCTACCTTTTGTCGTTGTTCTTGTTCTTTGATTATTTCATTAATAACACGCTCTAAAATTTCATGATAATCAGATTCATATATGAGTTTTTTCTCATTCTCTAAATTAGTGTATTCTAAGAACTGTTTGACCCCCATAAATGATGATTGCATATTTTCCTCATAAAAGACCTTTGCTAATGTTGCCAACAAGATAACCAAAGTCGTGATTCTTTGTTGACCATCAATTATTGTATAATATTGCAAGCCTGACTCCTCACATTCGTCTTTAAAGACAAAACTACCTAAAAAGTGAGACCTAGAGTGGTCTTTTGAATAGTTATATGAAATATCATCATACAATTCTTGCCAGTTAGTTTTGTTCCAAACATACTTTCTTTGGTTTCTTGGAATCAAAAAAACGGTCTTGTTGAATAGCTTTAGTATACTATCTTCTTCTGCTTTAAATGCCATAATTTATATTTATTAATTTCTAATCAAAAAACACAGAACCTTCTTGATAAAAAAATCACACATTGAAAGGTTCATCTGGTACATTTTGATTTAATGATTTGCTGTTGTTTCTTTTAAGGACTCTAACGACAATAAGTTCTTGCTTGAATGTTGATTACAAAACAACACTATATTATCTTTTGCCCCAGATAATGAGCTTCTATAAATAATCCCATCTATTGACTTATCTTTTTCATCTCGAATCATATATCGTAGGTACTCAGTAAATACTTGGGAAGGGATATAATCAATATGAACAAAATCATCACGCTTAATTGGTCTTGTCAATCTATTATGAAACTCTAAAAGAAATTTAATCCTACGCCAACTGTTTTGTGGATTCCAAAAGTCGGGTTGAGGTATTTTTGTCAAATCCAAAACTTTTAAATTACGTTTAGGCTTAAACATACCTATTATGGGGATCAATGCCTTATTATTTGGATTGCTTTCTATAGTAGCAGTGTCTTGATCAAAAGCACCATAAAACATAGAAATCCCTGCTGGACTCATTCTATTTTGCTTGGCAAAACGATCAGGTGGTGAAGTAATATCATTAATGTTTTTTATTTTTTGCCCTTTACTTACATATCTACATCTATAAATTGCTGTATTCACATCTATATCAATGAGTAAACTATTTTCACGAATTACACTTGATAACTCAGTAAGAATATCAAGTAATCCGTTTTCTTTTGACGGAGAAGCGCTAAATAATTGTTTATAGAAAAAAAATCGTTGTTGATGTTTTACTAGAGCTTCAAAATGCTCCCAAGAAATCATCATTTCATCGTTTTCTTTCAATCCACCAGGATCTATATCGACCCATTCTTCATTTGTAAAACAGCTACATAAATCACTATTAAAATCTTCATTATCTTCCAACACGTCCAAGTGAGTCAGTAGATCTTCTGTTGACTCATAAAATTCAGTATTCAATGGTGCTAAATATGAACCCAGTTCTTTTCCATAGCTCATATCATCATCATCATCATCATCTTTAAAACTACTTGCCAAGTATAAGTTGGCATCGTCATAACCGCCATAATACAAGTGAATTTTCTCTGAAATATATTTAAAGAGAAATTCTAAATCACAAACGTGAGTTTTCTTTTTACAATAACTACAAGTTGCCATTGAAGAATTTTCTTGTATTATTTTTTTAAGAAACTTACTTTTAAAATGGTCGGCACAAACTTCTTTATTCACAGGGATTTGATGTCCATATTCTTCTTGCTCAATTTGATACTGTTTTGCTCTACCCATGATTTTTTTATTTAAATCTCTCCACACTCTCCTTCAACTCATCCGCATACTCATATATCCCGTCCAGACTTTCAAGAGCATACTTCGTCTCCTTCTTATCCTCATCCAACAACGCGATGCGCTTATTATCCGAGTTATTAAAGTACAGGCGGCAAATAGGCTTACGGTTATTATCGTCCACAAGCACTGCGAAGTATGATACTGCATCACGATATGTAATACGTTCTGGGGCAATAATACCTCTCAAGATGGATTTTACGAGATAGAAACCTTCTAGTTCTTCTTCAGTAGTATCGATGTTACTCTTGCGAGAAGACACTTCTTCCACAGGTTCGGCATCAGCTGGTGCAGTAGATGGCTCTGTAGGACTTTGCACTTGAACAGGCGTAGTGCCCTCTTCCGACTGCATGGCTTGATTCAGACGATTCGAAATCACGTCATTAATATGATTACCAACAGAACGTTTTACCAAAGTAGTAAATTGCTCTAGTAATCGAGGAGTAATCATTCCGTCATAAACTTTACGTGCAAATAGCTTCACAAAGTCTGATGAAGGGTTAGAGAACTCGTTCTTAATCTGAGCTTTCAATTCAGACATATACTTCAAGTCATTTGCTGAACTGTGAATACTGTCTAAGTCGAAGTATGATTTATGGAATTGCTTGATAGCATCTACTTGGTGCTCTGTATAGTCTTCGATATTGAATTCCAAGAATGGAGTTTCATCCATAAGATTCTTGGCTACTAGGTCGGTGTAAAAGCGGTAAGTCACTCCATTGGTAAGGACACCGAATTTGGCTTTGGATGCCACGAAGTATTTTTGAAGTTGGTTATCGTGTAAGGATAGGTTTTGTCCCCAATGCTTGCATTCGATAAGCATGATTGGTTCGCCTTCTTTCATAATGGCATAATCAATCTTATCGCCTTTTTTCTTGACGATATCGCAGTCCATTTCTGGGACTACTTCTAGTGGGTTAAATACGTCATAACCTAGTAGTTGGATAAAAGGCATGATAAAAGCATTCTTGGTTGCTTCTTCCGTATTGATTTGTTCTTTGAGTTGCATCACTCGTGTGCTCAACTGAGCAATTGTGTCTTTAAAATCCATTGTGTATTATCTTTAAGGTATTATTGTCATTGAGAGATTCTCTATGACATTAAATTATTCTCGTTTTTTATCTGTAAGTCTCAAAAGTAGAGATTATGTCTGTAATTAGTAGCAAAATCTACTTGACAGAAACTTGACACTTTCAATTTTGGCGGTATTTAGGACGGTTTTGGCTAAATTATGGCATTATTCTAGCATAAGCATTAACTGAGAACACTCCCCGCTATCACCAGTTATTGTAACTGTACATGTAAACTCAAAACGTATTTTTTGACCTGCACTGTCCTTTGTTTCAATCCAAGAGCTAATATGGTACATACCGTTGATTAAGTAAAGAGCATCCTCTTTTTTCTCTTTGTCATCTGGGAATTTAGCTGGGCTACACAGATTTAAATTCTTTGTAATATAATCTTCTGCGCAGTTGTATGCCACTAAAGGCTTACCCTCTTCATTTAGCTCAATATCGGAATCTAAGTCAATACCAGCTGCGAGATAACTTAGAAGACCAATAATTAAGCATATGATTACTACGACAACAATCAATGCAATCCAACATCCATTATGTCTTTTGGGTTTAGGTAACATTGGTTGTGACCTTATCACTGGTGGATTAATAGGATAACCGCAATATGGGCACGACTGTGCTACATCACTTATTTGTTTGCCACATTCAGGGCAGTCTTTTAAAGCCATAATATTGATTTTATAAACTACTGTATTTTGTAGTAAAGTTAGTCTTTTAGTTCATACCACCTATCACCTTCCCCCTAGCCTCTTCCCACTCCTTCTCACTAATCACCCCATCCTCATGCAGCTCATCCAGCAAAATCAACTTCTCTTTCACCACCACATACTGCTGTTTCTGCATCTTCTTATGCTCCACACGCTCGATAAAGCCAGCACCAATGATGCTAGTGGGAAGGGCCACAAGTCCGATGCTGAAGAAGCCGATAATACCACCTATCACATGGCCAGTGGCGGTGGAGGGAAACAGGTTATTGCTTCCGATAGAGGCCATGGTGCCGAGGGTCCATTGAAAGGCTGCAAAAAGATTAGGGAAAGCGCCAGACTGCTCTGGGCCTTCGAGGGAGTACATCAGCAGGGTGGAGATAATGATGACGATCAAGGCCACAAAACTAGTGACAAGAAGTTCGTATCGCTTCTCTTTAATCACACTCCCGACTAAATGCATGGAGTTATTGTATCGGTTGACCTTGAGTATGCGAAGGATACGGACTAGGCGTATCATTCTGAGGAATCGTAGGTCGATTGTGAAGAGTAATGGTAGGTAAAATGGCAGAATGGCGACAAGGTCTATCAGTCCGTAGGTGGAGGTCATAAACCGTAGGATGGAACGCCATCTGGTTGGTGCTGGATGGGAGATATGGGCGACCACTAGTCGCAGAAGATACTCAACAGAAAAGATGATGACGGTGATGGTATCAAAGGTATCTATATATTGTCCGATGGCGCTATGTACAGAGGGGATGGTGTCCAGGATGATACCGATCACACTGAGGACGATCAGCAGCAGGATGCTACGATCGAGGTATGGTGTGTTATAGAGCAAGGTGTGGAGTTTTAGAAGTGAAGCAGATTCTTGCTTTTCCATGTACTTAGCTTTAAGGATTTGAATACAGTGCTACAAAATTAAAATTTTATCTGATATTACAGACATAAATTACAAGAATTGTACAGATATTTGGAGTATTTTTCCCGAATCGCAAAATATACACGTTATTAAATAGCAAAAACGAGAGGACAGATTAGCTACTATCAGCTAGGTAGATGGGATGGATGTGACAAATAATAAGGGACCTCCTGTGTAGGAAGTCCCTTATTATGGTCTTGTCAAGTAAGGCATGTGGTTTATGGAAAATCCGGCGCCGGCGGCACCGGATTCCCATCATTCTCATTCATGATCGCACTGCACGTCATCCCCTCATCCATCATCAGCGCCTCCCCCGTCTCCCCACCCCATTCCACCTTCAGATATTCCTCTGCAGCGGCACACAGGTTTTGTAGCTCTGGAGTGATAGGCTCGCCGCCATGGCCTTGCGCATGGACATAATTTCTTGATACAACAGCCATTTCGCGGAGGTACAGCAGCCATTCCATATGGGCATCATAACAGGGACACATCTTGATCCAGTCGACGCTGGTGATCTGTCCGTCGCCATTGATATCGGGGGAGAGGTCGCGATGGCCAAGGACATCGTAGATTTTAAATTCGTTGACAAGCAGGGCAATCAGATGCTTGATGGCTAGTTGCTGGAGCGGGGTACGGGTATCGGTTGGTTTGCCTTGGGAATCTAGTCCGCCGATATAGCAGATGCCTATGCTGGTGGCGTTGTGGCCTTTGCAGTGGGCACCCATTTCGTTTAGGGGACGGCCTAGGTGGATGATGCCTTTTGGGTCGACTATATAATGGTAGCCGATATCGCGGAAATGGCGGTCGTGGATGTGCCAGTGGGCGATCTCTTCGGTGGTTACATCACTATTTGTGCTGGTAGCAGCACAGTGCACAATGATAGTATCAATCTTTCGAGTGATACTGCGGGTTTTGAATAGGGTTTCATATATTTTCATGATTTGTTTGTTTTTGATTAGTTTGAAAGGGGGTGGCTTTGGGCTAAAAAAAGGAGGTTGATGATTGGTTTAAATAGACTGATTAATAATATATTTTGAACGAGCAGCTATGCAGCACAAATACCGCCCCGCACTGTTGCGGGGCGGATGATTATAGTCCTCTACAGGAGGTTAGCTGCATTGGCCGCTTGCGTACCGATGGCACCCATAAGGGCAGACAGTACGGCGATAGCGATGTTGATCCAGTTTGAAATGCTCCAGTGTCTGGGAGAGGCGTCTTTACTCATTGGTTTCATTGAATTGTTTATTTAAAGGGGTTTATACTATTAAAAAAAGGGGGCTGGACAGCTTTGAGTGGCTGAATAAAAAAACGACTAGAATACAGTTGATTTTCCTTCCTTTCAGGAGTTTGAGATTCAACCACTCAGACGCTACGCGCCAGCTCGTCACTCTTTGGAGCGAGCAGCTATCCAGCATCCCTACTCTAACCTAGCAAGTCACCGCTGTCGCCAGAGTCACCGCCAGTGTCTCCAGATCCAGAGTCACCAGATCCAGAGTCACCAGAGCCAGAATCTCCTGCGTCGTCAGTGGCATCTGCTGGGTCGGCATCGGCACTGTGGTCCATCTCGTAGATGATTTCATCGGACAAGGTGGTACGTGTGGTTTTGCCTGAGCGATGCTTCTCTTCACGGAAGATAACGTGGGCGGCATTGACTTGTGCAGGACCGACGTCTTCTGGAGATTCTACGCCATTGCCTTGGGCATTGACGGTGAGATGCAGGATACCTAGTTTGTCCAGCTTCACTGAGAAACCAAGGCGGAAGAACTGGTTCACCGTCTCTCCAAGGTTTTCAAGCACGTTTCGGATATCACCAGGGGTTAGTGATGACTTTTCGGCGATGGCACGGGCCAAATCATCGGTAGATACCATGCCACGGGATTTTACTGCTGGATAATACAACGTTTTACCTGTTTCCTTATCAGGAAATGGCGACTTACGCGCCTTAATCAAAACACTCATATTCGTTTGTTTTTAATGGGTTATTACTCGTTTCAGATGCTGGGCGATGCGACTGCCGGCTAGTATGCAGGGCCTCTCTGAATACGGTAGCAAAGATACGGCGACGGCCGAGGGGGCTGTCCGCATTTTGTCCGCATTTAAGGAAATGATAAATAATAAGCTCCTAGTCTACTAAAAATCAATGTTTTTTAACAGAGAAAGTATTATTAATAGCATTTAAGTTGCTGGAACCGAAATATAGCAGTAATTTTGTGTCGCAAAACAATGAATAGTGATATGAAAACAAATGACCAAATTCTGACAATTAAATCTGCTGTCTTATACATTTTAAAATCTTTCCCCAATGGAGTGGACAATGTAAAATTGTATAAGCTTATGTATTTTGCTCAACAAGAGCACCTATGTCGCTTTGGTAGAGTTATTTTTGATGATACATTTAAAGCTCTACCTTTAGGTCCTGTCCCTTCGTTTACACAAAAAGCATTTGAGTACCAAATAAGACTTCATGATAATGAGGCTCATAAACATGATGAAGCCAGTGAGGAAATCACAGAAAGCATGAAGCAATTCTGCCAGTCATTCCAAGTCCATAAGGCGACAAACGAAAAGGGTAAATTAGTCACTCGTATTTCTTCCTCTGAACAACCTGATTTAGATGAACTTTCAAAATCTGATATAGAGTGTTTAGATAAAATCGTGAACGAATATAAGCATATGTCCGCTTATGATCTAGCTAAAAAATCACATAAAGATCAAGCCTGGTTAGATACACGAGAAAAGATGAAGGAAGATCCTGAAATGTATAGAATCACATCTATCGAAATTCTAAAGTCTGCGAATGCTACTCCTGCAATGATTGACTATGTCAAGGAGAATATGCAAATCATGGATGCTTTAAGCTAATGAAGATGGATTGTGATATATTAAACAAACTGAAGTTATCTACTGCCGATGTTGGCGATGTCTTTTTCCTTGCTTTGGGCGAAGAAGATGGCATTACTCCACAAGATGGGTATGATACCCGAAACAAGTTTATTGTTGTATTGGGCAAAGATGATAACGGAGATTTGATTTTATCTACGGCCATAAATACGAAAAGCCATGAAGCCAATGAGCAGATGCGTGATTTTCAGTACCCCTTGCTCCATTCAAAATATGACTTTTTAAAATACACAAGCTTTGTAAATTGTTATCAGTATTTACGTGATCTGAACATTGAGAAGTTGGAGAACGCTGAGTATAAAGGGCGTATTGATGATGAAGATATGGCCAATATAAAGCAACTGATTATTGATTCACCTCTAAGTAAACGTAAGGTTTTAAGGAGATTCAAACTTATCAAGTAATAGTATATTTAGGGCTGTTGTGCTTAGCACAACAGCCCTAAATTGTACATTAGAGTGGATATCTATTTACCCTTCTCCAATCTCCTCAAACCGCGTAGCCCCTTTCCAGAACTTCAAGCTCACCTCGCCCACTGGGCCACCACGATGCTTGGCAATCACTAGCATGGCATCGCTTGCGCTGGTCATGCCCTGGCGTTGCTGTTCCGACACTTTCGTACCGATGGCATCGGGACGGTGGATAAACATCACCATATCGGCATCTTGCTCCAAAGCACCTGTGTCACGGAGGTCACTAAGTTGTGGTTTACGTTCATCGGCATCGCGCTTTTCGATATCACGGTTGAGCTGCGACAAAACCAAGACTGGTACATTGAGGTCTTTGGCGATTTGCTTGAGCATGCCCGAGATACTGGCCATTTCATACTGACGGGTCGTGTTTTTGCCCGACTTACGATTACGCATCAGCTGGATATAATCGATTACAATCAATTTGACTTTAAAGCGCAACACGGCGCGACGGGCACGGCTATACAGTTCGTGGATGTCCATCGCAGGAGTCACATCGATGATATACCGTTTATGCCCTATCTCCTGCACCCGTTCATAGCCCCGCTTGATCATCTCCTTCTCGGCTAGCGACACTTTCTCTGGCGTGTCTAGCAGATCCTTGGAAACCCGTGCTTCGGAAAACAAGACACGCTCGGCAATCTCCTGTCCCACCATCTCCAGCGAGTAAAACATCACAGGGGCCTCTTGCTCTAGATCCTTGACGATTTCGGTGGCCCAATTGGCTACCAATGCCGTCTTCCCCATCCCAGGACGAGCCGCCAAGACATACAGTTTGCCTGGTTTGAAGCCCCCAGAGATGCGGTCGAACTTCCTAAAGCCCGTGAGCAATCCGCTAGTAGGCAAGTTGCCCGCTATTTTCTCCATCACATGATGGAAGGCGATCTTCACCTCGTCCACCATATCGCTTTCCAGATTCGGCACATACTGATTGTGGATATCCATGATTTTATCCTCCGTAGACGACAAGATATCTTCTCCTAGTCCTTCGCCGCTGAGCACCTTCTTACGAGTGTCATCCATCACGGCCAGCAAGCGGCGCTTCACACCTAGATCATGTAGCCAGTCGGCATGCTGCAACACATATTCCCCCGTGGTGGCTTCCAGTTGCAGCTCCATCAACACCTGCATGCGGTGATCACCGCCTTCACCATAATCTACCTTCCATTGCTCATGGATAGAATAGATATCTATCTTTTGACCTCCTCCCTCTGTAAACATCTTGTCCATCAAGGAAAAAATAATCTGATAATCCTTCACACTGAAGTCTTCCGCCGTCACACGGTTTTTCAGATCGGCCAGTCGGTCTTCATCTGCTAAGATACCTGCCAATAATTTTGTCTCAAGACCTGGCGCTGTCAAAGCAGCTGCCTTCGTAATTTCTTTGCTCATTGTATTTATCGATTAAGTGATTGATGCACGATTCGTTGAGTCGACGCATGGCCTCTTCGGGACATAACTCGCCCACAAACCAATCGTTGATAATCAGGGCCTGCTCCCCAGTAAAATAGTGCTGATTAGGATTATAGCCCATATGCTCTAGCTGCTTCTGTAGTTGGACACATCGGCCCATATAGCGGCGCAAACTGCGTTTTCGAGAAGCGGTACCCAGCGTAGGAAAAATCCATTTAGACACCTCATCTTTCGAGATGCGCAGTTCGCCAAGTACCTGCCATAGTTCTGGATCTATCTGACGTTTCATCCTCGTTGTCCTCGTCTACGTTTCATTTCTCGTACGAGATGTCGATTCTTTTGGCCGCCCGCCAGAAATGCCTCGTGCTTCTCAAGTTGACGGGCAATATACAGAAATGGCCTATCGAGATAAAATTTCTTTTTCAGCTCCAATAACTCCTTCATACAAGCCGATGCCATATTGCCCCAGTCGGATGCCTGCGTCAGAAACAGCACATTGTACGGATCCAGATCTAGTTTGTTCTCCTTGAGCAACTGCCAAAACAGGGGCAGATTGTAGCCACCCGTCAACGCATAATCGGGTACTTGGCGCAGATATCGACACACATGCATCGCCTCGTAAGGGTTCTTTACAAAGCCAGGGATATGCTCGTCGGTACGCATGCGTTTTAATATGCTGGTCACCGTAGGTCGCGAATAGCCTGCCTTGTCTTTGATATCCAAAATGACAGGCATGCCATAGGGATTGAGAATCTCTTCGCGCTCCACCACCTCCATACTGGCCAACTGCTCTTTCCACTGCACACGCTCCGCAGCTTCCTGCTCCACATCACGGGTATCTTCAGGATAGTACTGCTTGGCCATGTCGCACAGCCAACGGACCGTCAGTTCTTTGTGGCACTTCTCGGTGGCACCTTCTTTCTCCATATGAGCGATGATGCGGTCGAACTGGAACATCAACGGATTGCCTTTGCGGCCATAATCGACCAAAAACAGCAGATAAGCTAGCAGCACATCGTCCTTGAGATCCAAGAACGCGAGCATGGTGAGCGTATGCTGCAAGTCATACAAGTCTTCACACAAGGCCCCTTCAGGGACAAACCGTGTCAAGCTATCCGAAGGGAAGTAGCTTGGTGAATGATGCACATAGCCTCGTGGCGCTTGGCCAGCCTTGATGCAGTTGAGTACTTCGTTGATGCATTGGCGGTGGCCACCTGCATCATCGCAAACTAGGAGCACGGCAAATAAAGCGTGCGGATTGAATTTGTTTTCTTGTTTCATTGGTTTTTTATTTGGTTTATTATTTTGTACAGCTGCTCGCTCTTTGGTGAGCTACTATCCAGCACCCTCCCCGAAGGTTTCTCCGCGTAGCGGTCACTTTCCCAACCCCCTCGGCACGAGGCCGGTTCCTGGTAAATGACACCTAGCTAAATTTTTACGCGCAGCATGATATATATACCAGGTACCAGGCCTTCGGCTTTCTTGTTCTTCTTCTCCTTCTTTTTCTCCTTCTCTTGAGTAGGTAATAAAGAGAATGCTACAAAAAGCGACTTGTTAATTGTGCATTTTGAGTCTTCTCACCTTTTTTGTCAATCAATTTATGCATGGTTTCTTCATCTTGAAAAGTCTCCAAAATTTTATTGTACCGACACTTCGAATAAGCTCGTATTAATCGATTATCCCTATCATCAAAAGTCGTACAATATTTCATGCGATCTAGATATTTGACAAGCATAATTTCTATCGGTATGCGTACTTGTATTTTGGTCGTTTTGTGTCCTAACCGCAGCACAGCTTTCTGCAAACTGACCGACGTCAAAAATCCCTGCTGAAAAAGGCGCAAATCGAAGAACTCATTATCAACCAAAACAGTCAGGCATTTTTCAATATGTTCCACTGGCTTCACCAACTCATAGCCCCACTGCTTGATGCGCGCATCATCTAAAGGCATAAAACCAGAGTGATTCATAATCTTCGGTTCCACATGTCGATACACCGCCACCGCATCATGCCCCAGTTGGCCTATTTCGCGGTACAATCTCAACACCTTCTCCTGCACTCCCCAATGAATCGGCACATAATAAAACTCCATATCGAGCTTGAAATAGTCCCAATTAAAAGCGAATGCTTCGCGAAATGCTCGCATATTACAAGCTTCCTCCGAATCGATAACTAGGCTAGTCACCTTACTTAAGGTACTAGCCGATGACATCATTTTGTTCATCGTCATTTCATTTACATTAAAAATAAGATCACCTAAATCACAAGCTTTGGTAACAAATTATCAAAGCTTGAAAGACGATTATCAAAGCTTGAGAAAAAGTTCTCAAAGGCTGGTAGATTGCCGTCTCCAGCAACAAAAGTAGCGAACAATAACTACGACAATAACTAATGATGTAGCCAATATGGTTTTTTTGTTAGCATTCCTGACTTATTAAAAAACAACCCCTTCGTAATTAGTAAAAAGTCAGAAATGCTAACAAGAATCTTCAAACCAGTCGGCACACCGACTTACAAACAACATGATTTGTCTAAATTTGTGTATCAAATGGTATTTTGTAACACATACCATATAATAAGGCAAAAGATAAACGACTATGATTGTAAAACCACAACATGAATCGGGAGAGATACTTGTGCGCATCGCTGATAACAGTGCATACTACACAGGTGAACTACGAGAAAGACTTAGTGACGATAATCTAACTTCCGACGAGTTAGCTCGTTGTCTGCCCAATGCGGCTATATTTCAGACGACATGGGAGATGGAAGTATATATAAGCGTCTATAATACAAAGAAGCATATGGACCATTGCTTGTTGTATGAAAACCATCAATCTTGTATCTTAAACTACTTCACCATCCGAGCCATAGAAGGCAGCGGATCTGACCGAATAGTCCACTTCAATCATGATATATACGAGCATTTTCCAGTAGGTGTCTATACACGAGCATCGGCTTATAAAATAAAAAGCCAAGTGAACAAATTTGGCATGCTACAATTGCCCAATACGACTTTTGTGCATATTGATCAATTGCAGATAGAGTACAAAAAAAGGCGAAGAGATGGCTTCTTTGTCAGCTGCGATGACTGCACCAACAAAATAGAGGTTCACGATGCAGCCGATATGCTAATGGTCGAATTGGCCCTATATGCCCAGCGAGTTCTATACCTTGTAGGCGCGGCCGATTTTGGGCTGCTTCAAGATAGAATTCGTCACAGAATAGCTTGCTGCACATCGTACGAATGGGGCATACACTATCCTGTGCTTAACAATATTCACAATCTAGCCAATGACATCTTGGCTCGTTGTGAGGAAGCTGAAGATTGCTCTCAAGATACGTTGGATGGGATTAAGCTGATATGCCAAGATTTTATCCGCACACACAATAAATATAAGCATGACCTGTGTACAAAATTCAAAGTTAAATCTGTGCTGAAATACAAAGACAACCTGCGCAACTTACAGGAAATGTTCAATGCTACACTACTCCACTTTCTCACTTGGGAGCCTCATATGTATCCTTTTATAGAAAAGCATTTTCTGGAGAATATTGATATTGTATCTGACTCTAAAGAAGAACTAAAGAAGACGCTTCAGACGGTGCTTCAGCATGACTCAATACGCTGTACAGCACCTATCATTCGCTATCAGAAGATGAGCGATATCAGAGATTGGAGAGATTATTGTACATACTGTCACACACATGGCATCTTGATTGATCACGAAGAGATTCATCCAGTCGACCTACAGCAGCACCCCCATATGTTTCCACTGATCAATCGTCTGATTATTGAAGACAACATCGCACTGGATCAAGAGAAAAGGCAGTGCTACACTTGGACCGAACTCGTGCAAAAAGGGCAAGATGAACAAGAGTCCTTACTGATCATCAAGAACAAAATAGGCCAGTGTATCAACCACTTATGTACTCGTTTTCAGCTCACCCCATGGGACCAGCCCGACGATATCGATTTCGAGAAGCTGCATACTTGCTATGACAACTTAGACTCCAAGATTAAACACCAACTAAATGAAGATTTGAAGCTCACCATCCCACAAATACATAACTATCTGCATCTTGCCGAGTTCACCCTCGAATCGGCACAACTGGGTTATTATCGCATACCAGTACCCACACAAAACGGGATAACAGTCAAAACTGCAATATTTACACATATCAGCCAGTGGGTAGATAAGAAAGCGCATATTCCTATACTTATCCAGCGCTTAAGTTATATGACCAGTTTATTCACTTTTATAGCATATATATGATTACCCAACCCACCCTAGCGGCTATCTACGGCAGAGCCACCCTCTACGATGTGGCCAGCCGCTACATGCGCCTAGTCAAGCGTGGTGCCAATTATGAGGGTCATTGCCCTTTTGGACACGACGACAAGACCCCTAGTTTTAAGATCAACCCTGTCAAAGGCATCTTCAAATGCTTCAGCTGCGGAGAAGGCGGCAATGTGGTGCGCTTCGTCATGCTGATGGAGCACTGCACCTGGATAGAAGCCATGCGCAAGCTCGCCGACTTCTACACTATCCCGATAGAAGAAGTGGCCAATAGCCCAGAAGAAGCCGCCCGATTTGCCGCCCGCAAGCAGCAACTAGCCGAGCAAGAGACTCTTGCCCTCCAATATGAAGCTTGTCTATTGAAGCCCAAAGATACCCCTTTGGAGCAACACCCTCCATACCAGTACTTGATGAGCCGTGGCATCACCCTAGATACTATCAAAGCCTTCAATCTAGGCTACGGAGGAGACCAGGGCCTGTACCACCATCGCGTCACCTTTGCCATCCGCAATGAACGTGGTGAATGTGTAGGATTTGCGGGTCGAGTCTTTTCTGTGGACAGTTCCTCACCCACAAACACCCCTTCCAAATACATCAACTCCGCCGAAACCCAACTATACAAAAAGTCCTATCTCCTGTACGGCCTATACCAAGCCAAACAATCCCTCCACTCGCACCAAACAGGCTACCTAGTGGAAGGTTATACCGACGTGCTCGCCATGCACCAACATGGCCTCACCAACACCGTAGCCTCCTGCGGCACCGCCCTCACCACCCAACAAGTGGCCCTGCTCAAACGCTTCACCCCACATATCACCATCCTCTTTGATGGCGACCAAGCAGGCCAAGAAGCCACCATCAGAGCTATCAAACTCTTGCTCCAAGGCGGCCTTTTGGTAGACGTGGTGCATCTGCCTGGTGGGCAAGATCCAGCAGAGTACTTAGCTGCACTAGCTGCATCAAGCGACACGTCCGACTGTGCATATTCGGAAGCTCCAGCCGCCATCGCCGCCCTGCGCAAAGACTTCCTCACTTATCTGCTTGACACCATCCCAGATGGGGCCAATGTTCCTACCCGAGTCGCCGTACACAAAGGCATATTAAAAACCATCAGTGGCATCCCCGACCCTAGCCTCCGAAACGAGTATTTTAAAGAATTTGGGTTTCACATTGGAAGAAATCTGGACGAAATCATGCAAGAAGCCGAGTCGCTAATTGGTCAAAATGTACAAAAACACTCTTCTTATGCTAAAAATGCATCCTCAAACACCAAAACGCAGAAAAAGCATAAAACCACCCCCGACGGCAGCCACTACCTAGTAGAATATGCTGGTGCCTACCCCGTCTCTTTTGAGATCCCCATCCCCATAGACTGGGCCAAGCATTGGTGTGAAATCGACAAGCGATTCAACAGTCGCACCGTATCGGTACGAGAATGGCTATCCCTAGAGAGCGACCTCATATGCACCCTAGTCCTCCATGGCGATATCATGCTGGAACTTGAAGACCGACAACTCACCCTCAGGCAGAATGTCCAAGAACTCTTCACGGCCTACAATCTCAGGCTACAAATCCCCATCCTCGACAAGATGCTCTACGACAACGAGTCGCCCATCGTCGACGGCTACGACTACACCCAAGACCTCTTCCGCATACGGACCGAAATCCTATCAGACTATGCCCTCTGGGAAGAAAACAGGAAAGGACTTCCGCAAGAAGAAATCGATGCAGTCGCCATGATGAAAGGCCTGATGGATGGGTATGAAAAGAGAAAAAGCCATCTGGAGAAAGTGCTGAAGATGATGGATGCGGTGGAAGGTAACAGCAGTCCTGCCTGAGCTCTACGACCAGCACCACACCAGGCGCCCCAGGTCTACGCCACCTCCGCGTCTTTGAAGACGACGGCACAGAAAACCCAGCCCACGTCGACGAAGAAGCCATAGCCACCATGACCAACGAAGTATACATACACGTCCCAGTACTTGGCATAGGCACAAACCTTATCCTCTGGTGCGGCACCCTAGCCGATATCGCCTTCGACTGGTTTATCTTCAAACTAGAACTCTTCCCAGATACCACTCTGGAGTACAGTTCCATCTTAATAACCATGCACCAATGGCCATACTTCGCCAGCCCCCCACCCACGAAGTCGATGCAGAAGATGAATCTGAAGACCTCTTGTTTTTCCTTTGCAAGCTAGATGCCCTTGCGGGAGTAGTCCACCCCGATCTCACAATTGTGATTGATAAGCTAGATGACGGGCTGAGTCCTGAGCAGGCGCAGTGGCTGGTGGATGTTTTTAAGCCGCTGGTGCATAAGACGAGTCAGTTGGTGTATAAGAGTGGTGGGGAGATTAGGTGGGTGGAGGGGGAAGGATTTAGCTCTGTCGCATCTATCTGAGAATATCTCTTCTTTGATAAGTGATATAATGCTGGTTCCTTATAGCTTAGCAACAGCCATAAGGAACCAGTGGTAATTTGTAACGTAAAACTACTAGGATGATTCAAAAAAAAGATCTGCCTCAAAATTACATAAGTGATAGTTGTGTCAAAAATTCTCACAACTATCACTTTTTCTCATTTAACCATATTCTTGAGCATGTTGACCCCTTAGTGAAAGGGGAATATCATCATGGGGTGTGGTTTTGTGGATTCCTGCGACTTTACAGTCTCAACATTAGTGTTTCATGAGGGTACATATAATATACAGACCTCTTTTCAGGCTTAATTCATCGCTTTGTTTTCAAGTTGGATAACATCAAGCATCTTCATCGTTTTTGCAATATATTCAGTTGTTGCATCCAAATCTATGAGTCCATGTTCATTACAGTGAATAAAACGCTCTCTAGGTTCCATCATAGCTATAGTCATTGTTCTACCTATTCGCCCATTTCTCTTAATTGGAAGGTCATAGTCACCTGCTTTATCAAAAAGGATTTTACGAGCGTAATCACGTATCTCATAACAATTATTTTTGAATGACTGCTTATCCATATCAGTCTTGATAGGCGCTACTTTAAAGCAGAATTTCTTATGCTCTATTTGTAGGTAGATATCAAATTCAGTTCCTGAGGGTGTAAACATTCTTTTCCAATGCCACCAATATCCCATGAAACCTCCATTCATTTGTGGAACATACCCCCAGTCACCACCAAAGTTCTTCTGAAGATGTCCAAAAAATCCTTTGACTGCATCCCATGACCAGTTTTCTGGTTTACTTGTCAAATAGCTTTGATACCTTTTCTCAGTTCTTAATAGGGAATCAAAATAATCAGCAAAGATAGGATGCTCAACTCCTTGCTCTACACCAAAGTAAAGCATTTCAAGTATTTGCTTACGCAAGAATTTCATGTATCCTTGCTTCTCAACCTCTCCATAGCAGCCTTGATCGCCTGTCTTATAAAACACTAAGAATAGCTCCAAGTCATTGTTTTCAGAAGCAATTTTTTCCTTATATCTTGCAAGCTGATTTGAGTGCTCAACTGTATCAATTTTATCTTCAATGATTATAGCAGCTTTATCATCAACCAAACATAATACATCTATATTATTAGTCTGTTTTATGACCGTAACCTTATCAAAGCTTTGGATTTTTCCACCTGTCATCATATTGATAAAGTGCTTTGCTGTTTTATACAAAGCTTCATCTTCTGGATAGTTGGCCCATGATAGTAGCCAACAGATAAAGGCATCTTGTGACAATTCACTTGTAGCCCAATCAAATAAATTTGGTTTTTTCATAATGTTATTTTAGTTATTATTGTACCCAAACTCTCGAGTACGGAATTTCGTTTTATACATTGACTCTCTTTCTACAGCCTCTTTATCTGTGATATTATATGGCAATGTCTCCAATATGCACCACTGAAAATTAGAGGCGTAGTCTTTATCTTTATTCAAAAGAGCAATAAGCTCTTTGTTGTTACCATGACCAGTACGGGCATATTCAGTCCATCTTCCCCATATGCCTTGTTTACCATATGTGGAGCCTATGTACTGCATACCATTCTTTGTGTCTTGTATAAGATAAATGCAGTTTACAGCTTTTAGCTTACTCTTCCATTCGCTATCTTCTACTTCAATAATTCTCTTTAGTTCATCGTATTTAAGGATAACATCTGCGTAAGAGATAAAAGGCTTCACTTGGTTGTTGTCCATGCCTTGGTCTATAGCAACAACTTCTTTGATATTATAGTACCATTGATTCCATGATACGGCTGCTTTGCCCCAATCTATGATTACACGCTCTTCCAATATTTCAAATCCAGGTACCACTTCCATTTCATAAAAGACACGTTCTGGTCTGTAGTCACGATTCACCCCAGTGATGGTATACACACCTACAAAACGCGCAGTGCTTTTCACTTCACCAATAAAGACTACGATATACTTCACATCGTCAAATACACACTTCTGGTTGGTGTATTTCATTTGTTCCGACTGGTACTGTAGGAAGCGTGCTCTATCGCTCTTATATAGGGAATATACTGTCTCGGGTATTTGCGTACCTCCTATCTCAATTTTCGTTGAAGAGTTGATATGACGGACTAGCTTTATCTCGTTGGGTTTAGCTGTGTCAAAAGCTGGATTACGACCCTTTAGGAGGGTTTGTATGGTGGTGATTTGGTCTTTCATTTGGTCATAAGTGATATATTAGTATTTTCTTTTCCATGCTGCAATTAATTTTTCCTCTCCAAAAATTGTAGTCGACATGATTTTACCTACTTTTTTCAAGGAGATAATACTATAAAGTGATACTGCAATATGGCCATGTAATATATTGAAAGGTATATTACACTCTAGTACCTCAAGATAGAAATTCAATGCCTTTACGTATTCAAGATGGTTCTTCTGAGTAAATTTCTTGATAAATTGATGGCTACTAAACACTTCTCCAATAGCAAATTCTTCTATGATTGATAAAGCATCTTTTTGAAACGCTTCACGTAGCCCGATATGTAGTATCTCTTTTTTTTCTTTGTAATCAATATGATTGAAATCTAATGAATCTTGTCGTTTAAATTGCCATTGTCTATCATCATCTGAATCTTTGTGCTTAACAAGTGTAGATGTACCATTTTCCGTTTTTAATTCACTCTCTGGAACACCGGTACGGGCACAACACTTGATGCTAACTTCAGCTATCAAAGGCAAGTCAATCCACTGAGTACGCATAGGTTTACCTTGCACATGAATAGGTATTCCCTCTAATAGTTCGTGTATAATAAAAGTAGAGTGTTTCTCAGGAGCTATATGAACATGTTTGTCGTCTTCTATCACTACAAATTCGCGTATCAATATAGAAGCCCTAAATCTATCTTTGGAATCCTCAAAAGTAACGTCTACACCTGACTTGTGCGCATGTAAGCTTCCTGCTATTAATACACTATCACGCCAATCTTTAGGTAGTTCTGTTGTTGTAATATCTTTAATATGATACATGATATAGTCTGTAATCCGACTAGCATCATCTAACTGAGCCTCTTTGCACTCGTGATAATAGAATTCAATAGATGTACAATAAATCTTACGATCTATCGATTTTGCTCCATTCATACCCCTTATGTTTATGTAACCTCCATATAGAAATTGTTCAGCTAGGGCTTTCATTTGTCTCTCAAGAAGCTCTGTACGCTTTTGTTTTGTCTTAACACGATTTTCCGAATTAAGTAGTTGTTCCGCTTCAGACTGAAAAGTAGACAGTGCAGCTTTAAGTGATATTTGTAAATGATTTGGCATAATGATTAGCTCCTTTAGTCCAACGAATATAACCTCTTATTCACTAGTACTTTCTATCCCGACAAGAGTAGCAAATGAAATTAACTCTGCGCTTGGAGCCTTCTCTTTCAAATTTCTAATTTTTTCTGTGGTTGCATATGCTACATCACCACTTTTATTAATAATATCAGCGTAATACGTTTGATTCTCAAGAATCATATTCAAACAATCATAATCAGCAAGCACTGGTTCAATATAGTAGGTCACTGCACCTGCATAACCATTTGTGACTTCGCCAAATATATTTGCCAATCGCATGTATTGTTCTACAAACAAGAACTTGCTTTTATCAATTTCAAAATCACCAGATATGATTTTGTTAGCCAATTTCAAAAGAATATCTTTAACCTTATCATGATTAAGCTTAGTAAGAATCGCATTATCTAGGTCTAAGCAAGGAATCCCTTGAGTTTTATTTACGAAATCACCCAAGAATGTTCTACCATATTCTATTAAATTCGATGACAAGTGAGATATAATATTTCGTTCAAGAAATATCGCTGTTACATCCCCCCAGTAATCCTCCACGATTCTTGCTTCATATAATTCTTCTGCTGTTAGTCCTTTTACTTTATCAGATGCGATTTGAGTTAAAGCATCCGTCAAATCTCCACCCTCCTCAATCAAAAAAATCCACATTTTTTTATCTGTAATGCATTCTTTTATATTATCTACCGTAATCCTATTAGCAACATATTTCGCCCATTTGTTAAAATCTGCAAGTAATATTTTGTCATCAATCCCCAAAACTGAAACAATTGAAAAAAATATTGGTAGTACCTCTTCCAAAGCCATAACACGTCTTCCAAAGCTGTTCTCCAATAAATACTTTGTTACCTTTACACATAGACCATATTCATAATTCACACACTGAACTAAAAGGTCACCGTAGTATATGTAATTTTGAATTCTACTAGCTATCTGTTCTGTAATATTATCGCTTATATACTTTTCATTAATACCATAAGCTATTGCCATTGCAGCAAGTTCAACATATTCATCTTGCATTCCTTGGTCTGTAGAAGGCCTGTTCTCAATTAACATTTTCTTCAACGACTCTATTGGTATCTTATCCAGTAATTTTCCATCACTGATCAACTGGTAAACTTTATAAAGAGGCAGCAAATTATCATTTGCTACTAAATCTGATTTAATTTGTTCTTCTACTGCAAGTTTCAATGATTTAAATTTATATTCGTTTTCTACTAAGATCTCTACTACAGAATAATAAAATGCACCAGCCTTTGCTTTAGTAGCTAGCCAAGAATCAATTCTATCACCATCAATACGTAATTTATATCTTGTAAACTCCTGCTTAGCAGCTGTCACATAATAAATTTGATCCTCTACATCATCTATTTCTATTTCATCCAATTCATAAGTACATGTTAGCTCATTATCACGTATACATTCATCTAGGGCTGACATGACTGCATAATAGCTTCCACCACTAAATTCATTGACAGACTGCATGTTTTGTACAAAAAAATCTAGAACTCTTTGTTGAATTCCCAATCCTTCCGTCTTAATCAGCACTATTTTATAAGCAGCAGAAAGTTCTTGTTTATCTATTGGTCGACTTATTAAATCTGCTGCTATATCTATCCATAATAATGTTATTATTTCTGACCCTCTATTTAGTTCTCCCAATGCACTTATGATATTATCTAGAGTACTTGTATCTGCATTTCTAATAACATCATCTAAAATCCAATCAAACTTGGGATTAGAATCTTTGTACTTATTTATATCAGAGTTTTCTACTCCATTAATACAATTCTCTAAATAGCGCTTTAGTGGTATTTGATTAGCACTTTGTACATCAATTCCATAAGATAATGCTGATATAAAACTTTGGATTTCCTCTGTGTAGCTTACATGCTGACTTAAATCACCCAAATATTCACCAGACAGTACCATATCTTCAAGCCCAATATTTTCATCATTTTCAAGTTCATTTCTTTTCAGGGTATAAATTGCCATTGAAATTAGTGAAACTTGATCTTCCCAGAGATTCTTCAAAGCTACTAATTCATTAATGAACACAATGACCTCACGGACATTAGGAGTAGAACGCGCTATCCTATATAAACGATTCACTTCTGAGAATTGTTTGCCTGAAATTTCACCAAAAGCTTCAAGCATATATGCATCAATAATGCCCTTGTAATCTGTAATTACTGGCGGAGAAACGCGAAAAACAATCGGGAATGTTTTATTTATGAAGTATCTAGTTAATTTTTTTGTTTCTGAATCGCTGTCAGAACCGAAAGCACAAGATAAATGCTGTTCATCAAATGGAATTATTGCCCATATATGCTCAAAGCCATCCTCTGAAAAAAACGTGTGAATTGAAGACCATAATTGTTTAACCTTCTCAGCAGGTAGTCTATCCATATTGTCAAAGACTATAATAAGACGTTGTTTATTTTCACTCTTCAAATGATCAGAGATATCTGTCATCCATTGTTTAAATTCATATACAGTTGGTTCATCTACACTAAGCGTTTCATAAGAGACACTACTTTCTATTTTATCCTGATAAACAGCAAGCAAAAATGATATATTCCTATAATTCTCATCTATTATAGCAGCTATAAGCCACACTATTAAAGCAACTAATAAAGGAAAAGCAGCAACCAATATCGGTGTAATAACGCCCCATATTGTTAAAAGATCAGGCTTCAAAAGTATTCCAGTAAGAGTAAAAACGGGAGTAAGTATAGTGACCAAAATTGCCGCTAATGTTCCATAGCTAATTTTGGGATACTTTTCTACATGCTTTTCTGATTTACGAGCTAATAAATATTTTAACTTTTCAGTCCATGGCCCAAGTTTCGTTGTTCCACCTCTAACTCTAATTTTTGCATCTCCCTCTAGAATTTCATTATTAATCAGATTGCTGGTCAACAATTCCAGAATAGACCTTCTTTGTAGATCTTCTTGATTACCCCATGCATCATAGCAAAAGAAGTGATAGTCGGAATCCAATTCATTCTCCAACAACCTGATTACATTGGATTTACCTGACCCCCAAGTACCGTCCACTCCAATAATTTTTGGCAGTACACAGCTCTCCACTTTTTCAGAATCATTTTTTTTTATATGTTTAGCAACTGCTCGCGCTAATCGTTCTTGTGACTTACCGTCAAATTTGTCTTCTCCACAAGGTTTATTTGAGATAAATCTAGGATAATCTTCGTTCATATATCAGTAAATATTTATATGTTAAGAATTAACTATAGTATGATATTGCAATTTATACAAATAATGTTGTATAAAAAAATTATTTCTAGAAATAATACTCAATACTTTTGCGCTGATCATGCTAGTAGTTCGTGTTATTTACAAAGTAATGGGACTGCATATGCTCCCTTGTAATGTGCAAGTAAAAAGCCCCTTATTTGTGTAACGTTAATGCACCACGTTTGGTTCCCGTCCTTCCTTGCAGGTTATACATAAGTTTAAAATATTATTTTTCTGTTTCCATTCTGTAGCTAGTACCAGATAGATTAAGCACTTCACATTGGTAGAGTAGTCTATCCAGTAAAGCTGTTGCTAAGACTTCATCTACTAGGTTCTTAGCCCATTCAGTTGGTGCCTTATTGGTTGTAATAATGATAGGCACGTTTTCGTGTAGCTGATTAATGAGATTAAACAAACCTACCGCTTCCTCCTTTTTCATGGGCAACAACATGATGTAATGTGTATCTTTGAAGCGCCATAAATGTGTAACGTAAAAGTACCACAGATATCTACTTCGGCAAATTCCCCCTATACGTATCAAACCTCTTAAAGTCACACACCCCATTCACATTAATATTCTCTCTCTTTTTATTATGATGTATTACCCTTCCATCCATACTGGGAGTAAAGAGTAAATCATATCCAAAATAAAAAACATACGATCCATTAATATGATATGGGATTTCATCCTTTGAAGTGATTTTTACAGTTTTGACGTCTTTCATAAATTCCAGTCGTATATAATTCTACAAATTGTTTGACGTAATATTATTTGGTTCTTTTTCTTATTGCTGTAACAATAAATACCAAAAGAGCAATCAACAATAAGGCAGATGCAGTTGCAATCGCAAAAATCATCATTGTCTTATTGAAAATTTGTTTCTCAATCAACTCTGTGTCTTCTTCTAAAACATATTCCCGTTGTGGCACAACTTTTTCAAAAAACACAACATAATAACCGTTATGAATGTAGGAGAATTTAGAATCACATCTATAATATAGTCTCTCATTTTTCCTAGCACGTTCCATGTTTTCATCATCCTGAGTAGCTTTCTTTATATTTCTGAAACGATAATATGTGTTTTTCTGGTTCAGAATAGCATTAATTTTGTTATTCTCCTCAGTAAAGCATCCAGCGTACTTTCGATCTTTCTTAGTTAAATATTCAAATGCATTCTTACATGCCTCATAGCCAGTTGGTCGATATACTTTTTCATAATTGGCTACTTTTTTATACCCCCAAGCATAAGGCCTTAATTCTTCCAAGTATAAAGTGTTAGCATACTTGTATAAATGGGAGATTTCCCAAACTGTTGAATGTAGCCATATAGAGTATAAAACATCTAACTGTTTGATTATTTCGTAGGAACTATTAGTTCCCAGACTATTTGTAGAGTATGGGGTGTCTACTATATCACTGTATGAAAGAATAAACTTTTTCATTCTCGCTTGCACACGCGTTGAGTCTGGTAACACAGTCCACCCATTACTTTTAAACCATGACAAATCAATTATATATTCATCTGGTGCATATCCTCCAAGCTTACCAACTGTAATGGCATCTTTATATCCCATAAGCTCGTTGATATCTTGTTCTATTTGTTTCTTGCTTTTTTGAACTTTAGATCTGATTTCTAATTTCACCTGCTCGTTTATTATCATGAAACTACCATATTCTAATAACAAGAATAAGCCTAAACAAGCAAGAAGAATCATGCTCTTTTTTTTCATAACTATTTCACTTAAATCAAGTTGAGTATTATTTATTGCTAGACTATATAGAAGAACAATTTAACAATTCTATTGAAGTTACATATCGTTAATCTTTTATGAGTAAAAGTAATGAATTAATAAGAGGTTGCTATTGTACCATCCTCTATTTCACCCTCTTTATCACCCATGATGAGTACGTCATCTTTTAGGAGATACCATTCTCCATATCTATTCCCTACAATGAAATATTTCCTTCCTTTTTTTGATAATGTCTCTTTCTTCTGTTCGTTTCCATAATCTATCAGGGCAAAATACTTATCACTTTCTTTATATATCTCAATCGTATGATTTATCTCCTTGGTATAGAGGTTGGTAATTTTCCACTTGCCTATACGAGCTTTATTACTCGCTGATTTTGCTTTTGAAGAAAAATTTGTGCTTCTACGTTTTAGACCAGCAATAATAGTCTTATTTATGTCTTTAGTGATGTCTGTTTCAGTACCTTCTGATCCAGCATACGCTAATCCTAAGCGCAATAAATCACCAATAAAAAGTCCATTAGCTAATAAAATATCTACTCCTTGGTCGTCTTTTGAAACAGTTTCTGCTCTTTGCAACCAAGTATGATAACGTCCTCCTTTTCCAAATCCATAAGTTTTAAAATTGCTTGATGATTTGAAGGTTTGCAATTCATTATACAGTTGTTTATAAACTACGATTAAAGAATCAAGTTTAATAGCCTTTTGTTTATCTGTGAGTTTTGGAAGTGTCTTTATCTCACTCTTAGTAACAGACTTACCAGCATCTACATTATCTATCTTAGTTACAATTGCATCTTTATCTGAACTATCATCATCTCCAAAGATAGCACTAAGTATGCTTATAAAAACAATAGCTCCAATAGCAATCAAACACCCATTCTTCTTTTTTGGTTGATGGGTGTATTGTGGTGGCTTCTTTGCATTTCGTAGCTTATAATCGAAAAGCTCATAACCACAGTGTGGGCACATCTTAGCGGAATCACTTACTTCTTTGTTGCACTCTGGACAGTTTATTAATGCCATAATTATTATTTTATAGTTTATCTAAATTAGTACCACACAGCTATACCGCCGTGTCTAGAACATGTACCACGGCGGCTTCTACTAAAGCTGTACGTTCCATCTCGACAAAGTGCTGTTGCACCTTGTGGTCTGGACTTATAATGTGTAGGTGACTGTACTCTTTCTCCCCGACTATTAGTATAGTACTTTTTTGAAGTGTAGCGCTGACCAGTCTTGTAGCTTTTGGTTTGCTTATACGAGTCTCGATATATACTAGGCCTACTCTTGGATAGATATCTTGATGAGACATAACCAATTTGACCTTTATACTCTACACTTATCCATTTACAATCACACTCTTCACTGAGGTTCACAGCTGTGCCTTTAGGCAGCACAATTAGTGATTCTGAGTATGTACTAGCAGCAGACCGCAAATTAATATTTGCGGTTGTGTAACGTATAATTTGGCTATAAGCTGAAAGGCTTACTAGAGCCAAAAGTAATAAGGTGGAGATAAACCTGTTTTTGTTTAGCATAGATCTCATATAAACTATTATTCAAAAGTGTAAGTATATTAGGTATTACAAGGATTAGATGAATCTCTCCACACTCTCCTTCAACTCATCCGCATACTCATAAATGCCATCAAGACTTTCAAGAGCATACTTAGTCTCCTTCTTGTCCTCGTCCAACAACGCAATGCGTTTGTTATCTGAGTTATTAAAGTACAGGCGACAAATAGGTTTACGGTTATTATCATCCACAAGTACTGCGAAGTACGACACTGCATCGCGATAAGTAATGCGTTCAGGAGCGATTACATCTCTCAAGATAGATTTAATCAAGTAGAAGCCTTCTAGTTCCTCTTCGGTAGTCTCTATATTACTCTTACGAGAAGATTCCTCTTCAACTGGAGCTGCAGCAGCAGGTGCGGCACTTGATTCTGTAGGAGTAGCTACTTGAACAGGTGTAGTCCCCTCTTCCGATTGCATGGCTTGATTCAAACGATTAGAGATGACATCGTTGATATGATTATTTACAGAGCGCTTGACTAGTGTAGTAAATTGATCAAGTAGTCTTGTAGTAATCATACCGTCATAGACCTTGCGTGCAAATAACTTGACAAAGTCTGACGAAGGGTTAGAGAATTCATTCTTGATTTGGGCTTTCAATTCAGACATATATTTCAGGTCGTTTGCTGAACTATGAATACTGTCTAAGTCGAAGTATGATTTATGGAATTGTTTGATAGCATCTACTTGATGCTCTGTATAGTCTTCGATATTGAATTCCAAGAATGGAGTCTCGTCCATAAGGTTCTTGGCTACTAGGTCGGTGTAGAAGCGGTAAGTAACACCATTTGTAAGGACACCGAATTTGGCTTTGGATGCCACGAAGTATTTTTGAAGTTGGTTGTCGTGTAAGGATAGATTTTGTTCCCAGTGCTTGCACTCGATAAGCATAATTGGCTCGCCGTCTTTCATGATAGCGTAGTCGATTTTATCGCCTTTCTTCTTGACAAGGTCACAATCCATCTCTGGAACCACTTCTAGTGGGTTAAATACGTCATAGCCTAGTAATTGAATGAATGGCATGATAAAAGCATTCTTGGTTGCTTCTTCCGTATTGATTTGTTCTTTTAGTTGGAGCACTCGTGTGCTCAACTGGGCAATTGTGTCTTTAAAATCCATTGTGTATTATATTTTTTGAATAAGATTGTCACAAAGATAGCAAAATCTCCGACAGTATAATTAGATATATTCATATTTATAGACATAAACAAGATGTTATTCTAGTTTATTCAGTAGTTTTCCCCTAGCCTCTCCATGCTCTTCTTCCGATATCACCCCATCATCATACAACTCTTGGAGCAACATCAGCTTCTCCTTCACCACCACATACTGCTGCTTCTGCATCTTCTTCTGCTCTACACGCTCAATAAATCCAGCACCGATGATACTAGTAGGAAGCGCCACAAGTCCAATGCTAAAAAAGCCAATAATACCACCTATCACATGCCCAGTGGCTGTAGAGGGGAACAGATTGTTACTTCCGATAGAAGCCATGGTGCCGAGCGTCCATTGAAAGGCTGCAAAGAGATTGGGGAATGCACCAGATTGCTCTGGGCCTTCTAGGGAGTACATCAGCAGTGTAGAGATAATAATCACTATCAACGCCACAAAACTAGTGACAAGTAGCTCGTATCGCTTCTCTTTAATCACACTCCCTACTAAATGCATCGAGTTGTTGTATCGGTTGACTTTCAGTATACGAAGGATACGGACTAGACGTATCATTCTGAGGAATCGTAGATCGATAGTAAAGAATAGTGGTAGATAAAAAGGCAGAATAGCCATCAGATCTATGAGTCCATACGTGGAGGTCATAAAGCGTAGGATGGAATGCCATCTAGTAGTCGCTGGATGAGAAATATCAGCAACAAGCAAGCGCAGGATATACTCAAGGGTGAAGATAATAACACTGAAGGTGTCAAAGGTATATATATAGTTGCCTATGGCTGTGTGTACGGTGGGAATGGTGTCTAGGATAATGCCTAGCACACTAAGGAGGATCAGCAGCAGGATGCTGCGATCGAGGTATGGAGTGTTGTACAGTAAGGTGTGAAGTTTCTGCTTCATATCAGATTGGCTGTTGTGTAAGGCACCAAATGTATGCATTCTTGCTGTTAACTAGGCTAAAAACTACTTGACAAAAACTTGACACTTTCGATTTTGCCAGTATTTTAGACGTTTTTGGCAGAAATTTACCCCCACTTCACCCATTTACCACACACCCATCCGCCAAAATGTATACCACTTTCTCCAAAATGTTTAACTCCTATTCCCCAACATATCCCTAATTTTGTAGCATCAAAAATATCTAGTCATCAGACTAATATGCACACCTAACATTTAAAGACAAAACAATGAGAGTATTACCTAGAATCATGATGGGCCGTGCTTGGATGGCACACTCAATATCTCCAGCAGAGGAAAAGAATCATCCAGAGAATCCTTGGTCGTATGAAGCAAGGATCAACAAGCTGCACTTTACAAGTCAGGGCACGACGCACACAGGACTGCTGTTTCTGCCTGATGATTTTGATGCATCGAAAAAGTATCCAACGTTGGTCTTCTCTAGCACGATGCCGCAGATAAACGAGCTGCTGAGCAGTCCTTATGCGAAGAAAATGGCTGAGCGTGGCTATGTGTTCTTTACATTCGATCATATCGGCATAGAGGATACCAAGGAAGCGATTCGAGATGCTGTCCATTATCTGGGTACGCTCGACTTTGTGGATAAAGATGTGCTATCTTTGCACCCCAATAATATACTGCTGACGTATGAAAAATATAATCTATAATAATATCACGGAGTTTTGTGAGGAGGCTGGAATGCCTGCTCCAGAGAATCCTTTCTTTTATATTATGCACAGTGTGAAGGATCCTGAAGACACTGAGGTGCGTGCTTGTGGAAAGGGAGGTGGAGTATCTGAATAATCAGGATAGTATATAGTAAGAATTTGATTTTGACTCATCTGGAGGCGCTATGACGTATGCGACTCGTTTTTATACGCGTCAGTTTATCAACCGTAAGGAGTTGAATCAGACGTTGATGCATCAATTTACAGAGGTGCTGAATCGGTACTTCGCAGGCGATCAGCAGTTGAGAGACGGGGTGCCTACGGTGGAATGGATGGCTAATCAGTTGGCGGTGAGTCAGCGCTATCTGAGTGATACGCTTAAGGCGGAGACGGGCAAGACGGCGATTGAGCAGATCAATCTGTTTGTGCTGGAGGAGGCGAAGAGTATGCTTTCGCAGCCTGATGCGTCGGTGACGGCGACGGCCTATGCGCTGGGATTTGAGTATCCGCAGTATTTCTCTCGAATGTTCAAAAAGAAGGTGGGGATGACGCCGAAAGAGTATATTGAGGCGGTTTCATAAAATGTATCACGGGCCTAGATAATTGCTTATCTAGGCCCGTGATGTTTTTTGTGAGCTAGGTGCTTACTTCTTTGTAGCGGTTGAATCGCACTTCACTGAATCTGTCTTGCAACATGGTGCAGTGGCTGTTGAGTCGCACTTTGTTGAGTCGCTCTTGCAGCATGTAGCGGTTGAATCGGCTTTGGTTGCAGCAACTTCTGCAGCTGGCTTGTCAGCGCATTTCTTCTTGCAGTCTTTGCAAGAGTAGAATGATAGTGCAAATGTTAGGCAAAGGCCTAGTTGAAGTGATTTAATTACTCTTTTCATACGTTCTTAATTGGTTCGTTAGTTAATTATACAATACAATCTCTCTCTTAGTTACGGTTAGAATATCTTTTAGTAACTTCTTAGTTTATTGGTTATGGTGGCTCTATGGCCTTTCATTCGTTGGTAACAAATATACATATTTATATTTGATTTCTAGACATTTTGCTTATTGTTTTCTTGACAATATTGATTTTTGAGCCAGAAACGGGATATTTGTTTACAATAAAAGGATTTTCCTGCATGGAAAATCCTTTACTATTTTAGTTGTACGCGATGGTACGGGTGATGTAATTTATGGCTTCGCCGTCTCTTAGAGTAAGCTTGCCTGTCCAGTTGCCTTGTTTGTCGTAGGTGTACTGGTAGGTGTAGACGGTTTTGGTGGTCTTAGGTGGTTCTACGGCATCAAGGTAGGTGTACTTTTCTGTTTTGATTAGCTTGATGACGTCTTTATGGGCGTTGTAGGTAAACGCGTCAGTGCGTACCCAAGTATCGCCTTCTGCACCGCCTTCTTCGCGGGTTTGAACGACGATATTATTGGCGATGATTTCTTTGACTTTGCGACCGCTTTCGTAGAAGCTCTCTTCGTATGCGACTTCGCTTGGTGAGGGGTATGTAAAGTCGACTTTCCAGTAGTCTTCGCCATCTGTCTTTCTGAAGATTTGGGTGATACGACCGTCTTTGTAGGTGTATTTGGCTTCTTTGGTTGGTTTGTATCGTTGTACTGGCTTGTCTTTGTAGTTTAGGACGACTTTTGGGGAGCACTTGCCGTCTGAATCGAAGGTGTACTTGTAGGATTTGTCGTAGTAGTACCAGTCGTTTTGGATTTTAACTAGGTCTTGTTTGTAGTAGGTATCGTCTACTTGGCTTACGTCGTAGGTCAGGTAGCGTACAGATTTGACTGGCCCTTGTAGGTTGAGGTCGACGGCTGTGCGTGGTTTTTCTCTAAAGAAGTGGAGCACGAGGGTCTCGCTAGTTGGGGTTTCTACGGCTACAGATGGCTCTAGGCTTAGGGCTTCGCCTGTAGGGGTTTGATTATTTTAGTCTGCATAATATTCTATTTTTCTTTTTGTGCTTAGGACGAGTTTTCCTGAAGCAAATACGTTTTGTTGTGTCCAGTTGCCTTGGGCATCGTAAATATACTCTATGGTGTATGTAGTCTTGGTTAAACGCACCATAGGGTTATTGGGATTGTAGGGCATATTGAGGTCGCTCAATTCGTGGCTTTCAACGGATTTGAAGGCTCCACGTATATTGACGATATCATGGTGGTCGTTGTAACTAAATTCGATTGTTGTTCTTGTTACGCCCATGGCGCCACCACCTTCTGAGACGTATTTGGCTGTTCGATTATCTACGAGATATTCTTTAGTTGAAGCACTGTTCTCAATATGTTCGGTAGTATAGTTTAGCTGGTCGGTTACTGAATAGTCGAAGTTGATGAGGATAAATAGTTCGCCTTCTTCTATTTGACGGTCTACTTTAATCAATCTGCCTTCTTTGTAGGTGAAGGTGGGTTGTGGATGGGTGCCACGCTTAAAATGGGCTTCGACGGATGGGTATTGGGTGGTTTTACCGGCTTTGTCAAAGTCAAGTTGTTTGGATACGTCTCTATTTCTCAGAGAGGATAAAAAACGATAGTCATGATATTGCATGGCAACTTCAGTGTTGGTGATTTGCATGGATTTTACAGGGCCTTGTAGGTTGAAATCACTTGCGTTCACGGGATGTTCCATGCGCCAAATTGTCATTGGCGATGATTCTTGGGCACTAAGTTTGAAAGTGCTAGCTAGTAGCACAAGCAGACTGAAGGATATCAGCTGGATGATTTTCTTGTTCATTCGATTTTAGTATATAAGTGTTGATACTTAAGTATCTTAAGTGTAAGATGTGACAAATATAGACATATTTGGGTGTTTTTCTGCCGAAAATGATAGACTTTTTCTCTTTACAATGACCGTAAATCAAAAAAAATGTGCTATATTTGAATCGATTCAAATTTTAAACAATTACTAGACTACACTTTTCATGAACCGATTCTTTAGACTGTACTATGATGGCTTCCGCAATATGCCCCGATGGGGTCGCATTGTGTGGACTGTGATCATTATCAAACTGGTTATTATGTTTGGGGTGCTTAAGGTATTCTTCTTTAATGACACGCTCAATACAAGATATGAGACGGATGCGCAGCGGTCGGAAGCTGTGATCCAGGATTTGGTGGATACTTCTGCTGAGGCATCTACTCAAAAGACACAAGATACTTATAAAAACGATTAAAGACCTTGTCTTTATAACCATAAACCAATAACTAATTAATAACACTTACATGTATGATGCAATCTGACTTAGCAGCATTAGTAGATTGGTCGCGGGTGCAATTTGCGCTCACGGCCATGTATCACTGGCTATTTGTTCCGCTTACACTCGGACTTAGTTTCTTGATAGCCATTATGGAGACTCTTTATGTACGCACTGGGGACGTGAAATGGAAGCATATCACGAAGTTCTGGATGCGTCTCTTTGGTATCAATTTTGCGATCGGGGTGGCTACGGGGCTTATTCTGGAGTTTGAATTTGGTACGAACTGGAGTAATTATTCGTGGTTTGTAGGGGATATCTTCGGGGCGCCTTTGGCGATCGAGGGGATCATGGCTTTCTTCTTGGAAAGTACCTTTATCGCGGTGATGTTCTTTGGTTGGAACAAGGTGAGCAAGGGTTTCCACTTGTTGTCTACCTGGCTGGTGGCTATCGGTAGTAACTTGTCGGCTATTTGGATTCTTGTGGCCAATGCGTGGATGCAGGATCCTGTGGGGATGAAGTTCAATCCGGATACGGCGCGTCATGAAATGGTGAATTTCTGGGATGTGTTCTTGTCGCAAACGGCGGCGGATAAATTTACGCATACGGTAATGTCGAGTTATATGCTGGCTTCGGTCTTTGTGATTGGGGTATCGGCGTGGTTTCTATTGCATAATCGTGAGCGCAGATTGGCGAAGCGTAGTATCTTGTTGGCGAGTATCTTTGGTTTGATTGCGTCGTTGTCGACGATTCATACTGGAGATAGCAGTGCGAGAGGACTTGCGAAGACGCAGCCTATGAAGTTTGCGGCTATGGAAGCGCACTTCCAAGGATACAATGGGGTGCCATTGAAGGCGCTGGGTATCGTGGGGGATGCGGACAAGGCGATGCGCGACTTCTCTGAGGAGGAGGATGGTATGGTGTTTTCTTTGGAGATTCCATATGCGTTGAGCTGGTTGACTGACTTGCATTTGAATAGTTTTGTGCCTGGTATCAACGATTTGTTGTACGGGGACAAGACGCATGATATCATCTCTACACAGGAGAAGATTCGTCGTGGCCATGCGGCGCAGGAGGCGTTGTTGGCGTATAAGAAGGCGAAGATTGCGGATGCACCTGAGGCGGCGGAATTGCGTAAGCCGTTTGAGAATCAGGAGTGGCTGGACAATACGTTTCGTTACTTTGGATATGGTACCTATTATAAGGAGGGTGCTGACGAAAAGGATGAGAATATCTTTGCGGTGGTGCCTCCGATTAGTCTGACGTTCTATTCGTTCCATATCATGGTGATGCTGGGTGGCTGGTTTCTGTTGCTCTTTGCTTTGATGTTGATTTTGGGATGGAGACATCAGTTGCACAACAACCGTTGGTTGCTGCATGCTGCGGTGTGGAGTATTCCGTTGGTGTGGGTCTGTAGTGAGTGTGGTTGGATTGTGGCCGAAGTGGGTCGTCAGCCTTGGATCATTCAGGACTTGATGAATACGTCGCAAGCGGTGACGAAGATTGATAGCATGAGTGTGATGATTACGACGTGTCTGTTTGCAGTGGTATTTACTGGGCTGTTGATCGCGGAAATCAGTATCATGCTGAAGCAAATCAAGAAGGGAGAGGATGCGCAACCAGAGGTTTCACGTAAAGATGGAGGACAATAAGGATGTTTGAACAATTAGATTTACTGACTTTACAACAATATTGGTGGGTGATCGTATCGCTACTGGGTGCCCTACTCGTGTTTTTGATGTTTGTACAGGGTGGACAGACGTTGTTCTGGACGCTGGGCAAAACGGAGATTGAAAAGACGATGTTGGTGAATGCGTTGGGACGTAAATGGGAGTTTACGTTTACGACACTGGTGACTTTTGGTGGGGCGTTCTTTGCGTCTTTCCCGCTGTTTTATAGTACTTCTTTTGGGGGTGCGTACTGGGTGTGGATGCTGATTTTGATTGCATTTGTGGTGCAGGCGGTCAGCTATGAGTTCCGCACGAAACCGGGCAACTGGCTGGGTCGTAGAACTTATGAGGGCTTGCTGTTCTTCAATGGTCTTGTGGGGACTATCTTGATTGGTACGGCTGTGGCGACGTTCTTTACGGGGGCCAATTTCAGCTTGAATCTGATGAATAATATGACGTGGGATCATCCTTGGCATGGCTTGGAGGCGGCGCTCAACTGGCGTAATTTGTGTCTGGGGCTGGCGGTGTTCTTCTTGGCGCGTGTCTTGGGGCTGATGTATTTTATCAATGCGATTGATAGTGATGCGATCAGAATGCGTGCGAAGAGGCAGTTGGTGTGGAATGCAATTCCGTTTTTGGTGTTCTTCTTGGCTTTCCTTGGGGCGATTCTAGTGCATGATGGATACACGGTGGTACCAGATGGGTCGATTATTGTGGAGCCGTACAAATACTGGCATAATCTATGGGCGATGCCTGTGGTGTTTGTGCTGTTTCTTGTGGGTGTGATGATGGTGGTGATGGGTATCATAGTGGGTATCTTCCAAGCTAGCCGCAAGAGTATCTGGTATAGTGGTATCGGTACGGTGATCACGGTGTTGATGTTGTTTATGTTGGCTGGCTTGAATGATACGGCTTTCTATCCTTCGTTGACTAGTCCGCAGAGTTCGTTGACGATTATGAATGCGAGTTCGAGTAAGTTTACGTTGGTGACGATGAGCTATGTGTCGCTGACTATTCCGTTTGTGCTGTGGTATATTATCTATGCGTGGCGTAGTATCAACAATGTGCCTATTGACGAAAATGAGATGAGGGATGAGACAAATCACCCGTATTAAAATAAATCATAACACTAAAATCTATTATATATGTACACTGGAGCAATTATGGGCTACTTGATGTGGCCGGCGATGATTATCGTGAGTTATTTGATTATCAAGTATGCTGTTAAAAACATGAGAGACGAATAGTTTGGCTAGTTGCTGAGCAATTTGTATCTTTGCTCTACAAAACCTGAGAGCAGTCACTGTCTTCCTTTATCGGGCGGTGACTGCTCTTCTTTTTATGACTATTTCAGCATGGCGAAGCAACAGAAAACTCTTGTGAGTGGCGATATTATTAAGATGCTCCAGGCGGGGGCGAAGGTACCGGTGTATTATCTACACGGGGAGGAGGCGTATTACATTGATCAAATCGCGAACTGGGCGGAGGAGAATCTGCTGACGCCAGAGGAGCGTGGATTTAATCAGACGGTGATTTACGCGACGCCTGACCGCAAGACGGCGGATATCTGTAATGAGGCGCGTCGCTATCCGATGATGGCGGACAAGACGGTGATTATCGTGAAGGAGGCGCAGAATCTGCGTGATATCGATAGATTGGCTGATTATCTGAAGAAGCCGATGGAGTCGACGGTGCTGATTTTTTGTCATAAGCATAAGAAGATTGATTCGCGCAAGAAGGTGTTTGGGCAATTGAAAAAGGCGGGTTGTGTGTTGTTTGAGAGTCCGAAGGTGAAGCCGCATCAATTGGGACCGGTGATTACGAACCTTTGTACGCTGAAGCAGATGACGATTGAGCCGAAGGCGTCGCAGATGATTGCGGATCATGTGGGTGCTGACTTGACGCGTGTGTCAAACGAGATCGATAAGTTGTCGACGTCCCTACCCGATAAGCAGCGCAAGATTACGGCGGAGCTGGTGGAGCAAATTGTGGGGATCAGTAAGACGTACAATACGTTTGAACTGCAGAAGGCGCTAGCGAATAAGGATGCGGTGCAGGCGATGCGTATCGTGCTGTTCTTTGAACAAAACCCTAAGACGATGGTGCTGACGCTGGTACTGGGCAATCTCTTTGAGTTTTTCAGTAATCTGATGTGTGCGTATTATGCACCGAATAAGGATGAACGTGGTGTGGCGCAGTTTCTGGGCCTACGTGCTGACTGGGCGGCTCGTGACTATGTGTCGGCGATGCGCTTATACTCTGGTGTGAAGACAATGAATATCATCGGGAAGATTCGCCAGACGGATGCACGTAGTAAAGGTATCGGGGCGTCTAATCAATCGGACGGGGCTTTGCTAAGAGATTTGGTGGTGATGATTTTGAATTAGAATGTATATATAAGAAATAGGGATGACCTTCCGAACACTCGGAGGTCATCCCTATTTTATTGTGAGATTATGAAGTTGTCTCTTAGAGTTCCATCATATCTTGTAGGACGCTTAGATCTGCTTTAGTGACTTCTTTGATTTGAAGCATCTCGTTGCAGTCATCTACTAGAGCAGCTTCGATTTGGGCTTGTTTGCCCTTATCTAATTCTATGCTGTTATATAGTGCTAGGTAGGCTTGAAACTGATTTGTTTTACCCATAAAGAAGGTAATGTAGAGCATGTTCTGCAGGGCTAGTTTGTCGTGCAGGGTAGCTGCTTTACAATACTTGGTCAAGTCGTCGACTTCTATAATGTCTTCTGCAGGACTCTTATAGGTTTTATCGTCGGCAGAGATCACTAGGTCTTGATATTGTTGCGCTTTGTCTAGTTGCCAATCAAATAGGAAGGCCCAGGCCAATCCTTGCCAGATATACATCAGGTTCTTGCCTTCTTCTTCGTAGTGGAAAAGCAGACGTTGGTAGATGTGAATGGCGTCTTTAATACGGCCCACCTTGATATAGGCACCAGCGGCATTGAAGGACAGTTTGTCGTCTGGTTCTTCTACGTTTTCGTAGAGCTCGATATACAGTTTTTGACCTTTCAAGTAGTCCGAATGGTCTTTAGACAAAGAGTAGAAATATGCTTCGCGTCGTCTCAACCAAAAAGCTTCGTCTGTAGTGAGGCTACGTCTTTTGCGGATGGTTCTAATCAAGTTTATTGGTTCTGGAAACTCTGCTTTCTCATCTGCTGTAGCTGTGCCTTTGTAGAGTTTATCTTGGGCGTAGACGATATGACGGATAGTGTCGAAGCGGCAGTTGTCATAATCTAGTGGTAGACGTAGGGCTTCGACATAGCATCTGTGTGTCGATAGGAAGTCGGCATATTCATCGATTGGGAGTTGTAGGCCTAGCTTCTTGACAAGGCAATCGGTCTTATCAAAGGCGGTATTGATATTAAGAGACGTTTGCTTAAATTCTTTACCTTCTTTAAGAGTCAAATAGCGATTAAGATCGTGAAGAAAATGGCGAGTCTCATTGATAGGATGCGCATTGCGCTCTTTCATGTCATCGGCCATAGCTTCCCATGCTTCGGTATCGCCTTCCATCTTCATCAGGATGGCTTCACCTACGTGTTCGCCCATTTCATCGATTAGTTTCAATAGACTATGTTTGTCGTTGTCACACATCATGGCGCTGTCGCAGACACGACGTAGACGTTCGCTTAGCTCGGTCTTTTCAAGCACTATTTTAAGCTCTGGATGACGAAAATCGAATGGCATCAACCAGTTGACTTGACGGTTGTAGAATGCTAGTCGTTTCAGCGGCATAAAGGTCATATAGTAGATATCATGGCCTTTTTCGTTGAGCTCACCAATACGCTGCATATTGCTTTCGACTTCTTTAGAGAGGCCGTATTCTGGGTGCTTACGAATCATCTCATCGTCTGAGTTCATGGCTTTATGCATGTCTTGTGTCAGACCTGGGATGATGTCTTCTTTGAAGATCTGAATAAGGTGTGGTGTGTAGAGGTTTTCTATCATGATTTGGTAGATCTGCATAAACTCACGCTTGTGGTCGATATGCATATCTTCGTCGTAGATAAAGAACTTCTTAAAGGATGATTTATCCCACTTGGGTATGCGTACTCCATTTTCTTGTTCGTAGCTTTGTTGTTCATATAAAAGCATCAAGAGTTTAGCGCGGTAGCGCAGATGAGCATCGGCATCATCTGAGGCGATAATGGACAAGATATTGGCCTTGGTGTAGTCTGGCTTGGCGTGCAAGCTGAGGTAGATACCGGTAAGGATAAACATTCTATCGGTGGTCTCTAGGGAACTGTGATTCCAGATTTCCATAAAGCGGCCAGTATCTTCTACACGCCATGGCATGGCGAAACGAAGGGTGTCGATAAATTGGTCGCGTACGTGGTAAAATTCGGTATCACGGGCATCGGCTAGAGCAACTAGGGTTTCTCCTTGTTCCATCAAGCTTTTATTGGCGGTGCTGCCTCTATGATTGGTGTAGTACTGTGGGTAGGCATACACGCAGTGCAGGTAGGCCATACAGCAGTGTACATCGGATAGAAGTTGACTGACAAGCTGATTGAATATATTCTCACGCTCAGGGTCTTTCATGCCCTGCAGGATGTAGTGACGCATGGACTGGTAAGTGCCATACACTGGACTAGCTGATGGGAGCAATTGGGCAAATTCTGAGCTGTAATGACGAGCCTCGTGGTATCGTTTAAGCGCCGC
This sequence comes from Bacteroidaceae bacterium, assembly GCA_963678855.1. Classification (GTDB taxonomy): domain Bacteria; phylum Bacteroidota; class Bacteroidia; order Bacteroidales; family Bacteroidaceae; genus F22. Next base: position 266,853 of record OY787448.1, read on the forward strand.
TGACATGCGCTTTTTGTCTAGCAGTTCGATCACGTCTTGCAGGATGTTGTAGACGGTCTTGGCGTCGCCTGCATTGATCATGGCTATATCTCTCATAGTTCTGTTATTTTCGTTATTTGTATGACAAATATACTGAAAGTCGGGGAAATCGCTCGGATTTGAGTAAAAAAAGTTGGACGGAAAGGCGTGATTTCCCCTATTTTGTCGTATTTTTGTCGTCACATGAGAAAAAAACTCTTTGCTTTTAGATATCGCATTACAATTAGTAATGAAAAGAAAGGTCGCGACGTGACTTCTTTCCGCATCTCACATGCTTCTGTGCTGATGTGGATACTGTCATTTGTGGCCCTTGCTTTTATTGCGACATTTATTCTGATTGCGACGACACCATTGAAACAGTTGCTTCCTGGGTACTTAAATACGCAGGCTCGTAGACAAATTGTGTCGAATGCGCTAAGACTAGATAGTCTGAAGCAGGCTACGGATATTCAAAAGCAATATATCGCGAACTTCCAAAACATTATGTCGGGGGATATTCCGATTGATAGTGTACAGTCGATGGATAGTCTTGCGGGATATGTAAATGATACTTTGATGGAAACGACGCCGCTTGAAATGCAGTTTCAAGGGGAGTATGAAGCCAGAGAAAGATATAACTTAACAACAATCACTGCGAAGGCGCGGGGGAATGAACTGTTGTTTATGCCACCGGTTAGGGGGCTGATGATGAAGCCAGATTTGAAGGAGGAGAAGGACTATGGGGTCTGGATATCTGCGGAGAAGACGGCGCCGATTACGGCGACTATGAGTGGAACGATCTTTACGGCACAGCAGCTGAAGGGTGGTTTCTTCTTGATTAGTATTCAGCATCCACAGGGATTTGTCTCGTCGTATCAGGCGCAGGGTAATATGCTTGTGAAGCAAGGTGATAAGGTGAATACTGGACAGGTATTGGCGCACTTTACGGATGGTGATGTCTTGCACTTCTCGATGTGGAAACAGGGAGAGGCAATCAATCCTGAGCTTATTATCGTGTTCTAAACGTAAAATAACCGAGTTTCTTGTGGCTTCTGTGTGGAAGCACAAACAAAACAACTATGAATAAACAAAACAATGACTTTTCTGCCTCGACTAAGAGGCTTGCTATATTGGGCTCGACTGGGAGTATCGGGGAACAGACCCTTGATATCGTGGGAGCTCACCCAGATTGTTACAGTGTGTATGCTATCACAGCAAATAATCAAGTGGACCGCTTGATTGAGCAGGCTAAGGAGTTTAAGCCTAAGGTGGTAGCTATCGCCAACGAGGCGCACTATACGAAATTGAAGCATGCTTTGGCTGATATGCCAGAGATGGAGGTGGTGGCTGGTTCTAAGGCGATCGCTGATCTTGTAACAGCTCCAGAAATCGATACGGTAGTCACTGCTCTAGTGGGCTACTCTGGACTTCTCCCTACTATCAATGCGATTAAGGCGAATAAGCAGATTGCACTGGCGAATAAGGAAACGCTGGTGGTGGCTGGTGATCTTGTGATGAATCTGGCTAAGAGACATCATGTGGAGATTTTACCTGTAGATTCTGAGCACTCGGCAGTATTCCAATGTCTTCAAGGTGAGGATATGAATAGTGTGGAGAAGATTATCTTGACGGCTTCGGGTGGCCCTTTCCGTACGCTTTCTCTTGACAAGATGCGTCATGTAACGCCTGAACAGGCGCTGAAGCATCCCAACTGGGATATGGGGGCGAAAATAACGATCGATTCGGCGACGATGATCAATAAGGGGTTTGAGATTATTGAGGCGAAGTGGCTCTTTGATCTGCAGCCTGAAAAGATTGATGCAGTGGTGCATCCGCAGAGTATCATTCACTCTATGGTGCAGTTTAAAGATAGTAGCATCAAGGCGCAGATGGGTCTTCCAGACATGCGCTTGCCTATCTTGTATGCGTTGTCTTATCCTAACCGTATGTGTAGCTGCTTGGAGAGATTAAATATGTGGGAATGCCCTACTCTGACGTTTGAGCAGCCTGACTTGGAGCGTTTTCGCAACTTAGCTTTGGCGTATCGTGCTATGGAACGTGGTGGCAACTCGGCGTGTGTGATGAATGCGGCCAATGAGGTGGCTGTGGCATCGTTCTTGGCAGAGCGTGTATCTTTCTTGGGCATGAGTGAAGTAATAGAGCAGTGTATGGAACAGGTCGATTTTATCGCGCATCCTACACTGGACGATTATATACAAACAGACGCAGCGGCGCGCTGTATGGCTACAGAGATTATTGATAAGCTGTAGCGATGTACTTGAGAATTGAATCTGAAATAAGAAATTAAAATTTAAAGAAACTGTATGGAAATTATCCTGATTCGTGCATTGCAGTTGATGCTTTGCTTAACTATCCTTGTGACGCTCCATGAGTTAGGTCACTTCGTGTTTGCTCGTTTATTCAAAGTGCGTGTTGAAAAGTTCCGCCTTTTCTTCGACCCTTGGTTTTCGCTTTTCCGCTTTAAACCTAAGGGGAGCGATACCGACTGGGGTATCGGATGGTTGCCGCTTGGTGGCTATGTGAAGATCTCGGGGATGATCGATGAGTCGATGGACACGGAGCAAATGATGAAGCCTGCTCAACCTTGGGAGTTTCGTAGCAAGCCAGCATGGCAAAGACTATTGATTATGATCGGTGGTGTGGTGGTCAACTTCATCACGGCATTTGTGATCTATTCAATGATTCTACTTGCTTGGGGGGATACGTATGTGCCACTGGATAAGGTCAACATGGGTATGTCGTACAATGAGGCGGCTATCAAAATCGGGTTCCAAGACGGTGATATCTTGCTTCGTGCGGATGAAGAAAGACTGGTCAAGTATGATTCTGAAGCTATCCGCTCTATCGTGAATGCAAAAGAGGTGCATGTACTACGTAATGGCCAAGAGGCTGTAGTCAATATTCCTCAAAATTGGATGTTGCAGTTGATGGAGGATGGTTCTCCATTTGCGGATTATCGTTATCCATGTGTAGTGGATAGTGTGTTGCCTAATAGCTTTGCGGCTGGCATCGGTATGAAAAAGGGTGCTGAGATTGTGGGCTTTGGCGATAAGAATGTGGCGGCATATGCAGACTTGAGAAAGTTGCTTGCAAAGGCTGATACGACTGGCACGACTACGATTGCGTATATGCAAGATGGTGTGCGTCATGAAGGTGAGGTCGCGCTTTCTAAGGATTTCCGCCTAGGTATCTTCCGTATGCCTGCTACAGAGTATCTTCCTGTAGAAAAGACTAGTTACAATTTGATTAACTGCTGGGGTGCTGGTATCAACATGGGGTGGAACACGCTGAAGGGTTATGTAAGTGATATGCGTTATCTGTTTACTGAAAAGGGAGCGAAGAGTGTCGGTGGTTTCGGTACTATTGCGAAAATTTTCCCTCCTACTTGGGACTGGTATCTTTTCTGGAAGATGACGGCATTTATCAGTGTCATCCTTGGTTTCATGAATATCTTGCCTATTCCTGCATTGGATGGTGGGCATGTGATGTTCCTTGTCTATGAGATGATTGTGGGCAGAAAGCCTAGCGATAAGTTTATGGAGTGGTCGACGATGATCGGTATCTTCTTGCTTTTCGGGCTGATGATTTACGCGAACTTAAATGATATTATAAAGGCCTTCTTTTAAGGAGGTGATTCAATAGATTAATTTTTACAATGGCAAGAAAAAGAAAACCTCTTCCGTTACTGGAGAATATCACGATCACGGATGTGGCTGCTGAAGGCAAGTCTTTGGTGCGCGTGGATGATATGGTGGTGTTTGTACCGTATGTGGTACCTGGTGATGTGGTAGACCTGCAAATTAAAAGAAAGAAGAAAAAGCACGCAGAGGCGGTTGCTGTAAAATTTCATAGCTATAGCCCGGACCGTACGGAGCCGTTCTGTAAGCACTATGGTGTGTGCGGGGGCTGTAAATGGCAGATTCTTCCTTACGAATTGCAAATTGCAAACAAGCAACAGCAAGTTGTGGACAACTTGACTCGCTTGGGGAAGGTGGAGCTTCCTGAAATCTCTCCTATCCTTGGGAGTGCTAAGACGCAACGTTATCGCAATAAGCTGGAGTTTACTTTCAGCAATAAGCGTTGGTTGACAGAAGCAGAAATCAAGGAGAATGTGAAGTATGATGTGATGGATGGACTTGGTTTCCATATCTCTGGTGCGTTTGATAAGGTGCTGGATGTCACTGAGTGTCATCTTCAGGATGAAATCAATGATGAGTTGCGTAATGCGGTTCGTGCGTATGCGCATGAGCACGGCTTGTCGTTCTTCGATATCCGCCAGCAGGTGGGTTTGTTGCGTAATATGATTGTGCGTACGAGCTCTACAGGTGAGTTGATGGTGATTCTTGCGTGTCAAGTGCACGAGGAAGAGGAGCGTCAACAAATGATGGAGCTTCTAGCGTATCTTGACGAGAAGTTCCCTCAGATTACGTCGCTTCTCTATGTGATTAATAACAAGAAGAACGATACGATTGGTGATCTTGATATTGAGACATTCAGTGGAAAGGATCATATGTTTGAGGAGATGGAGGGTCTTCGCTTTAAGATTGGACCGAAGTCTTTCTATCAAACAAACTCGGAGCAAGCGTATGAGCTATATAAGGTGACTCGTGACTTTGCTGGGCTGACTGGTGAGGAACTAGTATACGACTTGTATACGGGTACGGGTACGATTGCCAACTTTGTAGCGCGTCAGTGTCGTGAGGTGATCGGTATCGAGTATGTGCCTGAGGCGATTGAAGATGCGAAGATCAACGCTGAATTGAACGAGCTGAACAATACGAAGTTCTATGCTGGGGATATGAAAGATATGTTGACTACGGAATTTATCGCTGTGCATGGTCGTCCTGATGTGATCATCACGGATCCTCCTCGTGCTGGTATGCACCAAGATGTAATCGACGTGCTTCGCTTTGCTGCTCCTGAACGTATCGTGTATGTAAGTTGTAACCCTGCGACGCAAGCGCGCGACTTGCAGCTTTTGGATGATATGTATAAGGTGGCGAAGGTGCAACCTGTAGATATGTTCCCTCATACGCATCACGTGGAAAATGTGGTGCTTCTTGAGAAGCGTCCTGAGCCGTTGGTAAAGGAAGTGCCTGCTGAAGAAGAAGAGAAGTAATCTTACTGAAAAGATACTATATATAATGTGTGCCTGGTCTTATGACTGGGCACACTTTTTTTTGACGTATATAATTGCTGGCTTTTATATATATAAAAGGAGTGCAATGGAGTATATAAAAGCGCGCTTTTATATAGGTGTAGGTGAGCAAAGATATACTTGTACCATCAACCATCAATAATAACAGTCTGAAATTATGATTTTTGGCATTGGAGGCACTTTTTCAGGTCGGTTATTTAACAATATTCACGTATCGAAGCCCTGATAATTTGTCAATATTTCTTGGGTGTTATTCAACAGCATTTTCTTCGTAAAAAAACAGCTTTTCCTTTTGCTGGTATGGCAATAAGTTATTACATTTGCGCTGTTTGTAAACTCGACTTTGCAAATTTAAAAGTTATGACAGAAAATATATCACATTCGGGTGTCATCACATCGATTGATGGTTCCCACATTATAGTACGCATACTACAGACTACTGGGTGTGCGTCGTGCAGTGCCAAGGGCATGTGCAATAGCGCAGAAAGCAAAGAACATGATATCGATATTATAGATAATTCTGGCCAATGGAAGGTCGGAGACCAAGTACAGGTCATCGGGAGTACACAGATGGGACTTAAAGCGGTGCTTTTGGCTTTTGTCATGCCGTTTCTAGTACTTGTTGGTGTGCTTTTCTTGTGTATAGCAGGATTGGGGATGGAAGAAGTACGTGGTTCTGGATATGCATTGGGAGCTACAGCTCTATATTATCTGGTATTATCTCGTTTTAAGCTGGTGCTTAAAAATAAGTTTGCCTTCCACATTGAAGCCGAGTAAGCTCCAGTGCAGGCAAACATGAAACTATGGAGAATAATAATAAAATTGACCTATAAATTAACGGACTGATTCTTATGAATGGAATTATGATTGCAGTAATCGCGATTGCGGCTATTGGACTGATAGCTGCGGCTATTCTCTATCTGGCTTCTAAGCGTTTTGCTGTGTATGAAGACCCGCGTATTGCGGAAATTAACGAGGTGTTACCTCAAGCCAATTGTGGCGGTTGTGGCTATCCTGGATGTAGTGGGTTTGCCGCTGCCTGTGCAGGTGCCGAGAATCTCGATGACCTTTTTTGTCCTGTAGGAGGACAGCCATGTATGCAGGATGTAGCTAGCATCATGGGCTTCGAAGCTAAAGAAGCGACTCCTAAAGTGGCTGTGGTAAGATGTCAAGGATCTTGTGACCACCGTCCTCGTACGTCTCAATATGACGGTGCGATGACTTGTGCAATAGCTGCGGTGACTTATGGTGGTGAAACTGGATGTACGCATGGATGTCTTGGTTGTGGTGACTGTGTTACTGCTTGTGCTTTTGACGCTATCCATATGAATCCGGAAACTGGCCTACCAGAAGTTGACGAAGAAAAATGTACGGCTTGTGGTGCATGTGTGACGGCTTGTCCAAAGAACATTATCGAACTACGCAACAAGGGTAAGAAAGACCGTCGCGTATTTGTATCTTGTGTCAATACTGACAAGGGTGCAAAAACACGTAAGGCTTGTGATGTAGGTTGTATCGGTTGTGGTAAGTGTGTCAAGGAATGTCCATTCGATGCAATCACTCTAGAAAATAATGTGGCTTATATCGATTACGAAAAGTGTAAGCTATGTCGTAAGTGTGTGGCTGTATGCCCTACTCACGCTATCGTTGAGGTAAACTTCCCTGCTAAGAAGCCTAGAGTGGCTGTTGTCAAAAAAGCAGAGGGTGCTGCTCCAGCGGCTAAACCAGCTACAAAACCAGCTGGAAATGAGGCTCCTGTAAAAGAAGTGCCAGCAAAGGGAGCTCCTAAGACGGAAGCTAAACCATCTGCAGTTCCTGCGGAAGCGGCTCCAGTAAAGGAATCACCAAAATCTAATGCTTAACCATACAAATAGTATATGAAGACATTTAATATAGGTGGAATTCACCCGGAAGAAAATAAATTTTCGGCGCATCAGCAGATAACTACTGCTGCTCTTCCATCAGAAGTGGTCGTGATGCTTGGTCAGCACATCGGTGCGCCTGCAAAAGCGATTGTAAAGCGTGGCGATGAGGTCAAAGTGGGCCAAAAGATTGCAGAACCTGCTGGTTTTGTATCGGCGGCTATCCACTCGCCTGTAAGTGGTAAAGTAACGAAAATCGACGCGGTACCAGATGCAAGTGGTTATCCAAAACCTTGTGTGATCATCAAAGTGGATGGTGACGAGTGGTTGGAAGATATCGACCAAAGTGAAGATCTAGTAAAGGAAACGGCTATGTCTAGCCAAGAAATTATCGACTGTGTCAAGGATAAGGGTATCGTTGGTCTCGGTGGTGCGTGTTTCCCAACTCATATCAAATTGATGCCTCCTCCAAGTGAAAAGGCAGAGTGTTTGATTATCAATGCAGTGGAGTGTGAGCCTTATTTGACGGCTGACCACCAGTTGATGCTTGAGCATGCTGAGGAGATTCTTGTAGGTGTCAATCTATTGATGAAGGCGGTGAAAGTAAATAAGGCCTTTATCGGTATCGAAAATAACAAACCTGATGCTATCGAATTGATGTCTAAAGTGGCAGCTAGCTATCCTGGAGTATCTGTTGTGCCATTAAAGGTGCAGTATCCTCAGGGGGGTGAAAAGCAGCTAATTGATGCGATACTTGGTAAGCAAGTGGGCAGTGGTAAACTTCCTATCACCACAGGTGCTGTGGTTCAAAACGTGGCTACTGCATATGCTGTGTATCAGGCGGTTATCAAAAACAGACCTCTTATTGATCGTGTGGTTTCTGTAACTGGTAAGTCGGTTACTAAGCCTTCAAATATTAAGGCGCGTTTCGGTACGCCAATGTCGCAACTTATCGAGATGGCTGGTGGCCTTCCTGAAGACACAGGTAAGGTAGTAGCTGGTGGTCCTATGATGGGTAAGGCGATTTCATCTCTTGACTTGGCTACTGTGAAAGGGTCGTCGGGTATCTTGATTATGACGCAAAAAGAATCGCGTCGTGGTGAGATGCAAGACTGTATCCGTTGTGGTAAGTGTGTGGAAGCTTGTCCTATGGGGCTTGAGCCTTACTTGCTTACAGCTGTAGGTATCAACCAAGACTGGGAGCGTGCTGAAAAAGAGAATGCGATGGATTGTATCGAGTGTGGTTCATGTCAATTTACTTGTCCCGCGCACCGTCCAATTACTGACTATTGTCGTTTGAACAAGATGAAGGTAGGTGGTATCATCCGTGCTCGTCAAGCGGCAGCTCGTGAGGCAGATAATAAGAAATAAGAACCTAAACATTTACCATAGAACAATGAGTAAGAAATTAGTAGTATCGATGTCTCCTCACGTACACAGTGGAGACACTATCTCGAAAAATATGTATGGTGTCCTGATTGCATTGGCACCTGCTACGGTCCTATCGGTGGTCTTCTTTGGCTTCGATGCGGCGCGTGTATTGCTTATCTCTGTACTAGCTTGTGTGCTGACAGAGTTTGTAATTAATAAATGGATCATGAGACGTAATAGCTTGTCTATTCTTGACGGTAGTGCCGTACTGACAGGTTTGCTATTGGCGTTTAATGTGCCTTCTAATCTTCCTGCATGGATCATCATTATTGGTGCTATCTTTACGATTGGTGTCGGTAAGATGTCTTTTGGTGGACTAGGTAACAATGTGTTTAACCCAGCAATTATGGGACGTGTGTTCCTATTGCTATCATTCCCAGTACAAATGACTACTTGGCCTGTAGAGATGGGCGTAGATGGTCAGACAGCTGCGACGCCTCTTAACCTCATGAAGGAGGCGATCTCTTCGGGTACTGGTTTGGATAGATTACCATCTACTTTTGAACTATTCGTAGGTTCGTTCCACAATCTTGGTGGTGGATCTATGGGTGAGGTATCTGCCCTAGCCTTGCTTGCGGGTCTAGCATTTATGCTATGGCGTAAGATTATCACTTGGCACATTCCTGTAAGTATCATCACTACGGTGCTTGTATTTACTGGTCTTTTGTATCTTGGCGATCCTGAACATTATGCATCTCCATTGATTCAATTGTGCTCGGGCGGTTTGATGCTTGGTGCTATCTTTATGGCTACTGACTATGTGACATCTCCTATGTCTAAGCAAGGAATGCTTCTATATGGTGTGGGTATCGGTGTGTTGACCGTGATTATCCGTAACTGGGGTGCGTATCCAGAAGGTATGTCGTTTGCGATCTTGATTATGAATGCGTTTGTGCCACTTATCAATACGTACATCAAACCTCGTCGTTTTGGTGTGGTAGCGAAGGCTAAATAAGAGAGGAATCTTAAAAAGTAGAATAACATGAAGAAATTAGAATCATCTCTTAAGAATATGCTTTTGGTGCTTACTATGGTTTGTGCCATTGCAACTGCGATTTTGTCGTATGTCAACCAATTGACTACGGCGCCTATTGCTGAATCGGCAGCAAAGACTTTGAATGAAGCGATTCAAGAGGTCGCTCCAGAATATGATAACAATCCATCTACAATGGCTCAAAATGTAACGACTGACGCTGGTGAGTTCGTGATTTACCCTGCAACTAAGGGTGGTGAGACTGTAGGTGCAGCTGTGAAAAGTAAAACACTTGGATTTGGTGGCGACTTGGAAGTACTTGTAGGTTTTACAACTGATGGGACAATCAATGGGTACTCAATCTTGAAATCGGCTGAAACTCCTGGTCTAGGATCGAAAGCGACTTTCTGGTTTAAACCAGCTGTAGAAGCTAAACCGACTCTAGTGGAACAAATTTTCGGCTTTAAGGTGGCTGCTACTCCTCGTAAGAGTAACATCATCGGTCGAAACCCTGAAAAGAATAACCTAACCGTACACAAAGATGGTGGTGAAATCGATGAAATTACTGCATCTACGATTACTTCACGTGCTTTCCTAGCTGCTGTGAAAAATGCGTATGCGGCTTATATGAAAAACCAAAAATAAAGAGAAGTATGAAGAATAATTTTCAAATTCTAGCGAACGGGATTATTAAGGAGAACCCTACTTTTGTACTTCTTCTTGGTATGTGTCCTACTCTAGGTACAACATCATCTGCTATCAATGGTGCAGGTATGGGTCTTGCCACTATGTTTGTACTGATTTGTAGCAACGTGGTCATTTCTAGTATCAAGTCATTTATCCCTGATATGGTGCGTATCCCTGCATTTATCGTGGTAATTGCGTCTTTCGTAACGCTACTGCAAATGTTGATGCAAGCTTATATGCCTGAACTATATGCATCTCTTGGTCTATTTATCCCTTTGATTGTGGTAAACTGTATCGTACTGGGTCGTGCAGAGGCTTTCGCTGCGAAGCACAAGGTATTGCCTTCATTGTTTGACGGTATCGGTATGGGTCTTGGTTTTACCTTTGCCTTGACTTTGCTGGGTGCTACTCGTGAGTTCTTGGGAACTGGTAAAATCTTTGATTATGCTATCATCCCTAGTACGTATGGTATGTTGCTATTTGTATTGGCTCCTGGGGCGTTTATCGCATTGGGTTACCTTATCGCTATCGTGAATCGTCTAACTCAAAAAGGATAATTATAAAACAGAATTGATATGGAATATCTAATAATATTTATCGGTGCGATATTCGTAAATAATATCGTGTTATCTCAGTTCTTGGGTATCTGTCCTTTCTTGGGGGTATCGAAGAAGATCGAAACAGCGATTGGTATGAGTATGGCGGTTGCCTTCGTACTGTGTATCGCGACTATCGTGACTTGGTTGCTTCAAAACTTAGTTTTGGATCCAAATAATTTACAGTATCTACAGACGATTACTTTTATCTTGGTTATTGCATCGTTGGTACAATTGGTAGAGATTATCTTGAAGAAAGTATCTCCTGCACTGTATCAAGCACTTGGTGTATTCCTTCCTTTGATTACAACAAACTGTGCTATCCTTGGTGTGGCTATCTTGGTGATTCAAAAGGACTACTCTTTGCTAGAAGGTGTGGTATATGCGTTTAGCACGGCTATCGGTTTTGGTCTTGCGTTGATTCTATTTGCTGGTCTTCGTGAGCAGTTGGAATTTAGCGATTTGCCAAACATGATGAAGGGTACTCCTATCGCGCTTATCGTAGCTGGTATGTTGGCTATGGCGTTTATGGGATTCTCTGGTATCACTCAGACAATGGAGAAAGCCAATAAAGAGAAACAAGAAAAAGTCAAGATTATTGATGAACAAGCCAAAATACAAGCTGCAGTGCCTAGCACTTCTACTTATGTGTTTATGGCTTAAAAGATAAAGCTGTCTGTGTGACAGTGACTACTCCCTGACTATGTCTAATGGTCGGGGAGTTTTTTTGTATAGGTGGTAAATATATTGTATCTTTGGTGCAGTTATTGCTTATAAGTAAGCAGTTTCAACTAGATTGCTAATCCTTTAAAACTATATATTAAGATGAATTCATTTGAATCTTTAATTATCAACCGACGTTCGTGTCGTAAATATACTGAAGAATCGATTTCACAAGAACAAGTGGTAACACTTCTTCAAGCTGGTCTTTTGGCCCCTACTAGTAAGAACTCTCAATCGTGGCAGTTTTTGGCTATCGACGACAAAGAGAAACTAGCTAAAATCGCGAAGTGCAAAGATAAGGGAGCGAGCTTTGTAGATCGCGCGCCTTTGGCTATCGTGGTACTTGCCGATCCTTTGGCTAGTGATGTATGGGTAGAAGATGCGAGTGTAGCGGCTACATATATTCAACTGCAAGCAGCAGCACTTGGTTTGGGTAGTTGCTGGGTACAGATTCGTGAGCGTTTCACAGGCCCTGGTATGACTGCTGGAGAGTATCTACATGAAACGTTGAATATTCCATTACAACTACAGGTAGCGTGTGTAATTACTATTGGTCATGCGGCTAAGAAATATCCTGCACATGATTTGGAGAAATTGCCATGGGAGAAGATTGCTCTAAATGAGTATCCTGAAATTGATCCAACTGAAGCTGCTTTACAAGCTGAAACTGAAGACGCTGAACTGACGCCAGGCATCGACACAGCAGTTAGCGAGTCGTTTGACCCAGAACTATGGGAATCGACTGCACTTGAAGTAAAGTCTTCTGGTGAAGTCATTGACAACAAAGTGAGTCTTGATGGCACGCCACTGGATCAACTTGGCAATCCTGAATAAGCTAATCGTCTAGTATGACAACTGAAATAAAAGATATACGTATAGTACTTCTAGGTGCAGGCAATATGGCCACAAACCTAGGATGTGCTTTGCGTGATGCTAAGTGTCAGGTGGTGCAAGTGTATAGTCGCACCATGGCTTCTGCTGCTGGGCTAGCTTCTATGTTATCATGCGAGGCAGTAGATAGCTTAGATGAGTTGAATAAGGAGGCTGATCTTTATATCGTATCAGTTACTGACAATGCGCTTGTAGAACTAGGCCCTACTCTTCCTTCGCTTATACCTGATAAATTGTGGGTGCATACGGCGGGAACTGTAGGCATGGACATCTTTGGTGAATCTACAGATCGTATAGGTGTGTTCTATCCTATGCAGTCAGTTAGTAAGGCACAGGTGATTTCTTTGCATGAAGCGCCAATCTTTGTGGAGGCTACACAAGATGAGGATCAGGCTTTTTTGTTTACACTTGCGAAGGCGATCACTTGCAATGCGTATGAGGCGAGCAGCAAGCAAAGGCAGGCTATGCACTTAGCCGCAGTCTTTATCAATAATTTCAGCAATCAGATGTATGCTTGTGCTGAGTATATATTGAAGGAGAATGATTTACCATTTGATATGATGTTGCCATTGGTCGATAATACTGCGGCTAAGGTGCATGATTTATCTCCTGTAGATGCACAAACTGGTCCTGCTAAGCGCTTGGACTACGATGTGATGCGTAAACAGCATGAGATGTTGGAACATAATCCTATGTATCAGAATATGTATAAGCTGATAACAGAGGCGATTATTGCGACACAATCACATACCGAGCAATCAAACAACAACGAAGAATAAATTACTTTTAAACGATATATAATGTCTAGTATCAATTACCCATTAGAAAAGATCAAGGCCATAGCCTTTGATATTGATGGCGTGCTCAGCGCCGAAACAATCACACTTCACCCTTCTGGTGAGCCTTTACGTACGGCCAACATTAAGGATGGTTATGCACTGCAACTTGCGGTAAAGCAAGGTATTCATGTGGCTATTATCACTGGTGGCAATACAGATGCTGTGCGCACGCGCTACTCAAAGCTAGGTGTGACTGATTTGTATATGGGCTCTTCGGTAAAGATTCATGATTACCGCACATGGCGTGATGGTCTTGGTCTTAAAGATGAGGAGATTCTATATATGGGTGATGATATTCCAGATATTGAGGTGTTGCAAACAGTTGGCTTACCTTGTTGTCCAGCAGATGCTGTACCTGAGGTAAAGGCTGTATGTAAGTATATCTCACAAAGAATCGGTGGTCATGGATGTGGCCGCGATGTCATCCAACAGGTGCTTAAAGCTAAGAATCTGTGGATGCAAGGAGATGCCTTTGGATGGTAGTTGCCATTCGATCTGTCTAAACCTCTATTATTTTGTTGAAACCATCATCTAATACTTAAGATTATGTTATCTGATAAAGCACTTACATTTACATTGCTTGCTTTCTGTGCGCTGATGCTATTTTGGGCTTGTACGAGTAAAGAACAGAAAAAGCCTGAACTAGAGTCGGAAGATGCACCTATAGCCAAAGGGGCTGATATCTCGTGGATCACCGAAATGGAGCATAAAGGATATGCCATTAAGAATAAAGCAGGAGAAATCGTAGATTGCTTTCAGTTAATGTCTGATATAGGAATGAATGCCATCCGCCTACGTGTATGGGTCAATCCTGTGGATGGCTGGTGCAACCGCAAAGATGTGGTCGCTAAAGCTCGCCGTGCAGATGCTCTAGGTTTAGATGTGATGATTGACTTCCATTACAGCGACTGGTGGGCCGATCCAGGGAAGCAGAATAAGCCTGCTGCATGGGCAGACATGACATTGGAGGAACTAAAAAATGCACTCGCCAAACACACACGTGATGTGCTAGAAAACCTGCGCAACCATAACATAGAGCCAAAATGGATACAAATCGGAAATGAGACTTCCAATGGGATGCTATGGCCTACAGGGAAAGCATCTGAATCGATGTCTAACTATGCTCTCTTACATCATGCTGGATATGATGCTGCTAAAAGTATCTTTCCAAAAGCTTATGTAATGGTCCATATAGATAGAGGTCAGGAATTAAACCATCTTACATGGATTCTTGATGGTCTTCAAGCAAATGGTGCCCAATGGGATATGATTGGTGTATCGCTATACCCTACTACAGATACATGGCAAGGTCTTGCTGATGCTTGTAGTTATAACCTAGAAAAACTAGTAGAAAGATATAACACGCCTACGATGATTTGTGAAGTGGGTATGGATTATTCTGAAGCTGAAGCATGCAAAAAGTTTATCCAGTATCTTTTTCATAAGGGAGATGCCATGAATACTGCTGCTAAGAAGCGTGTATTTCATGGGGTATTCTACTGGGAGCCTCAATCTAGTGGCGATTGGAAGCAATACAAAAAAGGGGCCTTTTCTTTACAACATCAACCTACTATCGCTATGGATGCATTTGCTGGTAAGTAAATAGGCCTATTTTCATGCTCTTTTTTAATGCCACAACAAGCTCACATATCAGAGCTTGTTATGGCATTAATTTATTAAAATCTAAGCTCTCTATACCGATTCTTAAGCAACAACTTGGATTGTTATGTCTAATATTATATATTTGCAAAAAAATCGATTAAAATAACACATGCAAATATGTACCTAAATGATACTAACTATAAACAGACATATTATGAAAACAAAATTTCTACTATTTCGTGCATTCATTGCATGTATTCTGGCATGTACTATAGTTTGCTCATGTTCTTCTAGCGATGAAGACATCTATAAAGGACCTACGGTAACACCTAGCAGTAATCCATTAAGTAGCTTACACCCAAGTGCCAACTTCTCTTGGTCTACTATGGATTATGCAACCGTAACGTTGCAAGTAAATGATTTGTTCAATAATGAGCAAGATTATTATGTACACGTATACACTGTCAACCCAGTCACATACAAAAAAGCATCGCCTATCTTTTCTGGTGTAATACGGGGTAACACACCTGTAACCACAGCTATCAACTGCCCTAGTTATACTGAAAAATTATACTTTAAAGTTACTGATCCAGAGAACATTACTAAGGCGTACAGTCAAGATGCACCTAAGGCAAAAACTAGTGTAACTTACATTTGCAATGACGAGGCCACTATTGTGGGCACAACTAAAACAGATGTGTCACCTTCAACATCGATAACTCGTGTTGACGAAGAAACAATAGTTGGTGCTTATTCTGCTGGTTACACCATTAATTTTGAAGATCAATGGCCATCCTTCGGTGATTATGACTTAAATGATGTGGTACTTCGTGTAAAAGACATTGAAACTATTCAAGGGCATAAAAATTATGTTGAATCTGCTACATTTACTTTTGAACTTCTGGCAGTAGGTGCTACACACACACTTGGTATAGGACTACAGTTTGATGAAATCCTAAATTCAAGCATCAAAGTTATTACTCACTCACACAGAGGACAACCTGGCTTAATGTCTACCGATCCAGGTGCTTTCGATATTCATAATAATGGTGATTTGCGAGAAGAAGGACATGGCAACGAACTGGTTATTATACCACTAGCATATGATGCGCACAAGGTGTTTCTAGAGCTTGAAAATCTGGCTAATCGTAGCACATTAAATACTGGGACCACACGCTCAGTTGGCCGTGAATTTACTGTTAGTTTTGAGTTCAATAGTCAAAAGGTATTACCTGAACATTTTAATTTAACTGCTCTTAATTTCTTTATTTATAGAGTAAATGATGAACTTGCAAAACCAACTGAACGTATTGAAATTCATATGAAAGGATATGCTCCTACACGAAATGCATCTCCACACTACTTTGGAACTGGCGACGATGATTCTAATTTAAGTGCTGGTAGGTATTACACTTCGGCAAATAATTTCCCTTGGGCAATTGTGGTAAATGATATAGAAAACGAAGCCTATAATTCACCTTGGATTTGGCCAGAAGAAAGTGTTCTCATTACTAAAAAGTACAAGCGTTTTGCAGACTGGGTTAACGGTAATGGAGCAAAAAAATGGATGATTGAATAAAAACGTCTCATCTGGTTATCACTTCTTGTGATTAGTGAACTTCCTCTATGCATTTAACACTAGCAGAGTGTTATATACATAGAGGAAGTTAACGTAGAACCTACGTTGTCTCAAAAAAATCTACATAGAAAACACAACCTCAATATTTTTCAACATCAAATTAAACATTATCTCTAATATCAAATAATTTTATTATATAAAGTTGTAAATCATATTTTTTTAGACTATATTTGTTTTTGATCGTGGGATATAACATACAAGTACATGACGTAAAGATACACAGCACACAGTATTCCATGTTGCTTCTTTAAATACTAACGACATTAAAGCCAATAAATACAAATATAACGTACAGAATTATGAGAATGACGAAATCTTTTATGATTGCCACATTATCTACTATGATGTTTACAGCAGGATTTGTATCTTGTTCTTCAGGTGAAATTACTGATATCTATGAAGGACCTGATGTACAACCTACTAAAAATCCATTAAGCAGTTTACATCCGAGCAGCAGTTTCTCATGGTCCACAATGGACTATGCTACTATTAAAATCGAAGTAGATGACCAGTTCAACAATGAATATGATTACATTGTGCATGCTTACACTGTAAACCCAACTACTAACAGCCAAGCTCTACCCATCCTATCGGGTGTAGCTCGGGGTAATGCGCCTATAACAGCAGCTATTAATTTACCATCTTATTCTGATAAATTATATATTGAAGTTATTAATCATCTTGGTGCATCTTCTGTATACTCTTATCACGCTCCACTTGCTAATAGCAATGTTACATATCTTTGTATCAACGGAGGTACCGTACTGGGATCTACCCGTACAACTGATGCCTTTAGTTTGACCACTACGCGAGCAGATGATGAAACGATAAATGGAGCATATGCTGCTGGATACACTATTAACTTTGAGGATCAATGGCCAGCTTTTGGAGATTATGACTTGAACGATGTAGTGTTACGTGTCAAGAGCATTGAAACAACTCAAAATCGTCAGAATCATGTAGCAACAGCTAAATTTACTTTTGAGTTGCTTGCAGTTGGAGCTACCCATACTCTTGGTATCGGTTTGCAATTTGATAAGATTTTGGATGCTAATATTCATAGGATAACCCACTCACTTGAAGGCATGCCTGGTTTGCGTACTACTGATCCTGGTGCTATTCACATTCATGAGAATGGTGATTTACGAGAATATGGTCAAGGTAATGTTTTAGGAATTATTCCGCTTGCTTACGATGCACATAAGCTATTCTTAGGAGTCGACAATTTAGTAAGTAGATCCCCACTGAATTCAAACTCTTCACGCACGAGTGGCCGAGAGTTTACTCTTGATCTAGAGTTCAATAGTCAGCATGTACTACCTGAGCATTTTAATATCTCAAATTTGAACTTTTTTATTTACCGTATCAATGACCCTTTAGCGGGTCAGGACGAGCGTATAGAGATTCACATGAAGGGGTATGCACCTACTCGTCATGTTAGTCAGTACTATTTTAATACTGGTGACGATGCGTCTTCTAGTAATGGTTATTATTCATCAGTAAAAAATTTCCCATGGGCTATACTTGTTAATGACATTCCTTATAGGAATGAATATATGCCATGGGGATGGCCAAACGAAAGAACTCTAGTTACTAATGTGTACCCTACTTTTGCAGATTGGGTAAATGGCATCGGTGCTGAAGATTGGATGATGCCATAAAGTCTTTAAATGATAATAGACAGATTAATAAAAAGAGCATGTCAAAATTATTTGACATGCTCTTTCTGCTTTAATATCTAGGATAAGATTACTTCGCTAGAAGTTCTTTAACTTTTTCCTCAATCTTACCCATATCATGCAGACCGCGTGCAGCAATCTTACCTTCTTTGTCGACAATCACCATAAATGGAATAGAGTTGAAGTTATAGACAGGACGTGCAGCACAATCCCAATACTTCAAGTCAGACATTTGTGGCCATGTCATATTCAACTTCTTAGTTGTTTCGTGCCATGCTTTTTCAGACTTAGGGCTATCTAGTGATACACCTACAATCTCAAAACCTTTGCGCTTATACTTTTTGTAGATCTTTACAAGACCTGGCATAGCGCGACGACAAGGACCGCACCAGCTTGCCCAGAAGTCGATAATTGTAACTTGACCTGGCTTTACAAAATCAGATAGTTTCACAGCATTACCTTTCATATCCTTCATTTCGAAATCTACATATGGTTGGCCTACTGCTGTTTTACGAGCTAGTTCTGCTGCTTCTTTAATCTTTGCAATATCTTCTGATGTTTGCTCATCAGCAGGCAACAAAGGAATTGCTACCAACAGCTCATCTGGAGTCATCGCTTTACGCTTAGCAATTTGCTTAAGATACATACCTCCTAAGACATCACCACTGTGTGCAGCAAAGTTGTCTTTTAGATATTGATTGGCTGCATCTATCTCTTTGTCGTAAAGATCAGAGATACTATCACGCTTAGCTTGTACGTCTTCTTCCTTAGGATCAAGTGCACGATATGAAGAGATAATATTTGACACCTTCTCATTCACTTTAATCGTCATCTCACGGTCTTTCTCTAGTTGAATGTTTAATTCACCCCCAACACGAGACACCTTGCTCTCATCAGGACTTACAACAACAATAGCAGTTTGATTTGGTTCAATAACAACAGGCAATGGAGCCAGGTCTGACTGTTCAGCTGAAGTTACAAAAACTAACTTAGGAGTATCAATCACTGTTTTAAATGTAAAGTGATTGTTGATTACAGGAATAGTATCTACTTCTCCATCATTGCCCTTTACAATAATTGAAGTTACACCTAGAGAATCTTCTGCGACGAAATCCCCTTCTAATGTGGCTTGATTTTTAGGCGTACAGCTAGCGAAGGCTAATACCATTGCAGCTGCTACCCACAATCCATTTGTTTTCATAATTCTGAGTTTAAATAATTAGGTTTTATGTTATTTGGCTTCTTCTTTCTTTTCTGGGACCAAGTAACGGTCACCTGTCACTTTCACATAGTCTTTCAAGAATGATTCTGCATAACCAGGACGAACTGGTGCTGCAGGACGACCATACTTGTTATATTTAAAGTTGCCAGTACTATCAGTCGGTTGTACGACTAGGTCATTGTATTTCACAATCATCTTAGTACCTAGTTTAGTCCACTCTTCATGTGTAGCACTTGCCATCTGACCTGTGTACTTTGTCAAGAAATCAACTGCTTGCTTAGGATCCTTTTGGAAGTAAGCAAGGGCTTGTTTTTCAATTGCATCTTGTGTAGCAGCAAATTGATCTTCTAGACCATTTTGAACAGCTCTCAAGTCATCAATCATCATGCTATATTTAGGATATACCATGTTGGCAACCCAGTTGTACACCCAGAAGCTGCTTTCCATTGAGAAGGTAGCTAGGTCAAGGTTGTTTTCTTGGTAGCACTTAGGGATGCGATTAGTGCAACAGTATACTGGTGTAAATACGGTCATGTTTGCATCGTCAAGACCAAACCAAAGTACACCACCAATTGGGTCAGGTAGTTCTTCACGCATCTGAGATACAAACACAAAACCTGTTTGCTGTGTTGAGATTGGACGCTCGTTGAAGTATTCTTTGCCATCTACCTCGAAATGTAGTGGAGATGGACGATATGGCATCTTCCATGGACCTGCACCTAGATCTTCGTTGATAGCTAGAGGAGTACCTTCATAGTGGTCACGCATCATATTTTGCACGTCGCGTACAGATAGCTTGCGATCTGGTTTGATAAACAATGGCATAGGTGTTTTGTCCTTACCGTATACATAAGGAAGAAACTCTTCACCGCGCTTAGTGAATCGGTTATAGTAGCTCCATACACGTGCTTCACAGTAACGAAGAGCACCGAAATCAAGTGGTGCATAGGCTTCTGCGAAACTAAAATCCTTGTTTAAGCCTTCGAAATATCCCTTTTCGCGTGCAAAAGAGATTACATCTGGTGAGTATAGGCAGTTTTCTTTATCGTTTAGTGGGAACTGACGGATACGGCTTTGGTTTGCATGCGCTGTGATACAGTCGTCTGGCACTCTACGAGCGACCCATACTGCACCACGTACACCAGGACCTTTACCGATCATCTCCATAATCCATACTTGTGTAGGATCGGCGATAGTGAAACTCTCACCGCTACTATAATAACCGTATTCTTCTACTAGACCAGTCATCACATCTATAGCTTCACGTGCTGTCTTACTACGTTGCAAAGCTACGTAGATAAGACTACCATAGTCCATGATACCTGTACTATCGGCTAGTTCAGGGCGGCCACCATATGTAGTCTCAGCAATAGTCACCTGAAATTCGTTGATATTACCAACTACATTATATGTTTGTCTAGCTTGTTTGATTTCTCCAAGATATTTACCTGTATCCCATTCATAAATTGGCATTTTAGCACCTTTAGGATAAGTAGCAGCTGGATAATGGTATAACCAACCATACATATAGTATGAATCTGCTGCATAACTGACGATGGTACTTCCATCTGCTGATGCTTTAGGACCAACAATTAAGTTGGTACATGCAAATGACTCAATTCCTAGAGCCATCACAAGACAAAGGAAGGTAGAAAAAAATCTTTTCATTATAGTTCTTTTGGGTTACAAAATAATGCATCTTGCCTTCATTTGGCAGCGTTCTACCAACTAAGATGCTACATTAAGGCATAGTAACGACAAATTTAGAACTAATTTGTAGAGTTTCCAAATTTAGGTGGTAAAAGTCTGCTTCTCTAATTTGTTAAATTTGATTCAATTACTTAAACATGCCCAGAGAATATTGTTAATAAAAACAACAATAAACTAATTCATTCTGATTTATCACTAAATCCATACTGGTTTTGCTGATAATTGATTGATAATGCTTATATTTGGTATAAGACAAATCTCTCGGGATAGAGAACCATAATAAACTAAGACTAATTTTAGATGTTTACTGGGTGATTATCCACAATGAATAGACTATGATACAAGTTCACATAACTATAATATGTATATTGCTTACATTGGCAACAATTGTCGCTTTTCAAGCATACCGCTTGAGAAAGGTGGGTGGTCTGTTACGCGAAAAAAACATATACACCTATGTGCTACATCGACTCCCATTCCCCATGTTCTTAAGAGAAGTATGTACTGGTATAGACGGACGCAACTATCTCTCAAAATATCTTTTTTACAACAAAAAGGGTAGCCAGGTACTTGGGACTAACGCCTATCAGATGATGAACAATCTGGGGGAACAAACAGCCAAAAGATGGGCTAATAGTTTTGATCGTATTATCAACGGTGAAAAAGTAGAAGATAGAAATCATACTATATACACCAAAGAGGGAGTAAGCTTCGAAGCTCAACCCTTAATTCGTCTGGTAGAGCTCAAAGGGAAAAAGTATCTTTTGGGAACTGTCCTAAATATTTTTGAACTTCAAAACAATATACGCGAGGCAAAAATAGCAGATCAAGAAAAGGCTTCTTTTCTGAAACAAATCAGTTATGAATTGCGTACTCCCCTTAATAGTATTTTAGGTTTTTCTTTACTTCTTGCGAATGAGCACGACTCGCTTTCACTTGAAACCAAGAAAGAATATGCGGCAATCATTCTTCGTAAAAGCACACATTTAAATGTACTAATTAATGATATTTTGATGCTCGCGAATGTCGATGGACAAAATATGGCGCCGCAGATAGAGGATGGAGATATTATACCTCAACTACGTTTGCTAGAAGACAAATTTCAAAAAGCAATCAAGCCTACTAAAGGCACTAATCTGATATTTGAATTTCCATATTGCTTTGCAATGATGCGCTATGATAAGAATGTATATCCTTATATTATTGAGCAATTCATGAGCAATGCTACAAAATTTGCATTATCTGGAACAATTCATTCTGGAATCTACTTTGAAGGTAGCAATGAGATAATGTATTGTATCAATGAGGTAGATCGAACATTTACTGATACAGAACTTATTAACTTATTCAAGCGCTTTCACAAGGTGAATACCTTTAGTTCTGGACCAGGGCTTGGACTAAGTATATGTAAGGCCATCACTATGGTAAAGAAAGGGTATATTGGAGTGAAACAGTATGATAACAAACTGCTGTTTTGGGCACAATTACCTGCAATGTATGATGTAGAAGTCGAAAACGAACAACTTCTTCAAGACATATCTAAGCGACTAGCCCATAGATGGGATGGTATCTGGTTTGGAGAAGACGGTGTGGCACAAATGGGAACTCCAAGAGAATATCTAGACGAAAAGTAAAACGTAGTATAAATATAAACCATGAGTTTAGAGATTATTGCATACTTAGTATACATCGTTGTTGCTGCAGGACTTATATGGGCTCTGTTGCACGTAACTCATATTCGGAAGGCACTACAACCGAAATGTGACAAGGCTATTATTGCTGAAAAAACAATTAAACATTTGCCTTACAAAACATCCTTTAAGAAAACTGAAGAGGGGGAAGAGACCAGCTATCTCAAAGGCAAATTCATGGTATTGAAAAGCAAATTCAAGTACAAGAATGACAATTATGAGATTACATCTCTAGCTGACGAATCGGAACTTGTAGATGAATGCAAGAAACTAGAAAATAGCAATGCGACTAAATCTGCTTTTGTTGCAAATATGAGTAACGAAATACGCAAGCCACTCAACGGCATCGTTGGCTACTCACAGCTCCTTATTGATGAAGAAGACTCTAATCTTTTAAAAGAATACTCAAGTGTTTTGGAGACACATTCAAACGATCTCCTAGATGTAATCAATGATGTACTGACATTGACTACTTTACAAACATCTTCTGTAGTAAATCGTGAAAAGATTGATACTGTGGAATTTTTGACAGCTATGCGTTTGTACACAATTTCATTGGTTCACAAAGCACAGAAAGACATACAAATTGTAGTCGATCATCCGTACAAAGAAGCAGCTTATTTTGAAGATAGAGATCGTCTAGCCCAAGTTGCTCAAAATTATATCGACAATGCAATCAAGTTTTGTGAAAAAGGTGTGATTCGTATTGGTATGGTTCATATCGAGAATAATCAAGCTGTTTTCTATGTAGCCGATGAAGGTGTTGGCATTAATGAAGATGAAGTAGAAGCTTTATTCCATAAACCAGATGAAGAACAGTTGCAAGAATCCAATCGAGGATTGGGACTTTCCATATGTCGTGAGATTATAACTAGTGCGAATGGTCAGTATGGAGCCGTCAATCGCCCTACTGGTGGCTCTGTGTTCTGGGCTTTCACTCCACTCCGATTTACTTATGTATCTCCTGATGCAAATGCAGATTGGGAAGCCATTAATGACATTATTGATAAGCTGCCTATTAAATTGAATGATTAACTTTTTCTGAAATCACAGAAAAAACAGTTATCTTTGCAGTCTTAAAATAGAGCATTTATTAAAAGACTCCTTATGTTACATCAAGATACAATCACCGCAATTGCAACAGCTCAAGGTGGAGCTATTGGCATTGTGCGTGTTTCTGGACCAGATGCTTTTCGCATCGTCGATTCTGTTTTTGTGACTAATCGTAAGCAAGAATCAGCTTTTTCTTTAGCTGAACAAGATGCGTATACGGTTCATTTCGGACAGATTATTCACCCAGATACAAAGGAAATTCTAGACGAAGTACTAGTATCTGTATTTAAGAACCCTCGAAGCTATACTGGTGAGGACAGTATAGAAATAGCATGTCATGGTTCAACATATATTCTTCAACAAGTCTTACAGCTACTCATCACACAAGGTTGTCGCTTGGCACAGCCTGGTGAATTTACACAGCGTGCTTTTATGAATGGCAAAATGGACTTGAGTCAAGCGGAAGCAGTAGCCGACTTAATAGCCTCAAATAACAAGGCAACTCACCAACTGGCTATGAACCAAATGCGTGGTGGTTTCTCTACAGAGTTGCGTCGCCTACGTGACCAATTATTGCATTTCACTTCTCTTGTAGAACTTGAACTTGATTTCTCAGATCATGAGGAATTAGAATTTGCTGATAGAACAGAACTAAAAGGGCTAGCCGCTCAGCTACATACTGTCATTCAAAAACTAGCTAATTCATTCCAAGTCGGTAATGCAATCAAGCAAGGTATTCCTGTAGCTTTGATAGGACAAACCAATGCTGGTAAATCAACCCTTTTGAACGCCCTACTCCAAGATGATAAGGCCATAGTCAGTGATATCCACGGTACTACACGTGATGTTGTTGAAGATACTATCAATATCGGCGGTGTAACTTATCGCTTTATAGATACTGCTGGTCTTCGTGAAACAGAAGATACTATTGAAAAAATAGGTATCGAACGTAGTTACCAAAAAATTGATCAAGCACAAATCGTGCTTTGGATTATCGATCTACACCAAGGAATAGAGAAAGTATTGGAACTCCTTCCTAAACTAGCGTCTCATATGGAAGACAAATCTACTATCTTACTTTTCAATAAAGCAGATAGTCTAGATCATAGCCACATGAAACTAAAAAATGAGTTGATGAAAGCCGTATCCAAAAATCGTGATACAGCTAAGCTACGTTCACTTACAATCAGTGCAAAGACGCAAGAAGGTATCCCTAGGCTACTAGATATGCTTCAGAAAGAAGCCAACATCCCTACTCTAAACGAGCATCAGCTTATCGTAACCAATGCACGTCACTTTGAAGCATTGACACGTGCTCTTGAAGCTATCGATCGGGTACGTGATGGCTTAGAGATCGACATTCCAGGCGACTTATTGTCGCAAGATATTCGGGAGGCTATTTACTATCTCAACGATATTATTGGAGAGGTAACCACTGACCAAGTTCTAGGCAATATCTTCAAGCATTTCTGTATCGGGAAGTAAAGAAAATCAAGATCACAGTTATTATTAAACTTATCACACTAATGACATTTTGTAAAACAACTAGCAGTCTGCAATTAACTCAAAACAGGTATTATATCACTAAAAGCTACATACTTGCATCATTAGTTTTAATATGATATATTTGAAGCATAAAGCTAAGTTCAGAATATTTGAATATAAGTATAAAACAATAAAGTAGAAATTATGGATGCAATTGAATTGTTGAAAGGACGAAGAAGTGTGCGTAAGTTCAAAAAAGAGAAGGTACAGCACGAGACGATGAAAGAAATCATCGAGCTAGCACGTTGGGCACCTTCTTGGGGTAACTTCCAAGTTGCTCGTTACACGCTTGTAGACGATGATGACTTGATTAAACAGTTTGTGACTGATGGCGTTAAAGGCTTTGTTTACAATGTGAACACACTGAAAGAAGCTCAAGGTGTAATGGTTCTTAGCTTTGTCAAAGGAAAGAGTGGTAAGCTTGATACTGATGAATATGTGACTTCAAAAGGCCATGTATGGGAAGTTTTTGATGCTGGTATCGCATGCCAACAATTTTGTCTAGCTGCTCATGCTAAAGGTGTAGGAACATGTGTAATGGGTGTTATCGACGAAGAGGGGATCTCTAAAGTCGCAGGTCTTCCTGAAAAAGAAACTGTAGCAGCTCTTATCGTATATGGTTATGAAGAGGGAGAACATGGTACACCTACTCCACGTAAAGCAGTAGAAGATATCTTACGCATAGCGGGAGAATAATATATTAGATTGCAGGATTTATTCAGCTCCTTAATAAAGCTCTTCCTACTTGTCGCAACCTTACCCTAAAAGGCTATAGCAAGTAAAATGTACATTTATGCTTTCGTGGTACCAATTCTAAACATAGTCGGAAGTTATTACAGTTTGCCGACAAGGCCAATCAATGCACTATCTCAGTGAATTGTATAGACAAAGCAATCAACGTCATTTATAGAATTACTTGCCGAAATCATATTCTGCTAGGTTATCAAAGAGCTTCGATAGCTTTCTTTTACTCGTGGATTTTTATTTAGCGAGTAACCTGCACACAGTTTAAGTTTTCAACTTTCGAGCAAACTTAAACTGTGTGCTTATTGTCTACCTCTCGCTTATCTTGATAGGATTTTTTTGTTGTTTACAATCAGTGTAATCACCTTAGTGTGTCTGGCATGAGAGCTATCTATATTCAGGTACTTGATGCACTAGAAGTGCCCAAACGATTTAAAGAGAGGCGTGATTAACGACGCTGCATAAATAAATCGTAGACTTTTTCATCATCTAAAAACGGATATTGCTTTAATATCGTCCCTACTCGCCCTTTGTTTGTAATACGAGGGGCGAGTATTCTTAATGCCGTCATTTGATCATCCTTGAAACTAAAGACCGACATTAATTTGATAGCTTGTTGACAAGTAAATAGCTTGTGGTCTACTCCCAGCTTCAAAATTTTCATTTTACGGTCGTCAAAAGCTTGCTCTTTCATATCATGAAAGAGAGTTTTGAGTTCTTCATTTGTACATCTAGTAGAGAAAGCACGATAATAACCGCTGTTGATGTCTGGATGATTAGTAGACACATCTACTTTATTAGTCTGCGTTTCCATCGGTTCTACAAAAGAATCCATGCCAACGACTCGTTCGTTTTCAAACTGAACTGTTACCACTTTATGCTGTGCATTCCACAAGTCCAGACTTCGATACTCCCATTCCTCACCTTCCTTATTGAAGCGTCTACAATCAGGTTTATCAAAGAGTTTGTAGATTTCATCCATAGTCATTCCTTTATGGATGGCCATTACATTTACAGGAGTCACTTTCGTTGTCACACAACTGGTCATCATACACATCGTGATGATGAACAACACTATCGATTTATTCAGTTTTTTCATACTTACAAATATAACCTTATTCATTCAACCGGCAACGATTTATGCAATAATTCGTTACATAGTGTTCTTTTTTTTTGTAACTTTGGGGTCAAAATAAATAATTTCAACCATCTTAAATCTCCGCGCACTTGGAGATTAAAAAAATATAGACATGCGAAAAGTCGATTATTTAGTTGTAGGTAGTGGGTTATCAGGCCTATATATCGCCTACAAAGCTTCTGCATATGGTAGCGTGATGCTTATCACAAAAAGAGGACTCAGAGACAGCAATTCATACAATGCTCAAGGCGGTATAGCCGCTGTCTTAGATGAGAGAGATGATCCTGATCATCACTTTAAAGATACAATTGTTGCAGGGCGCGAGCTATGTGATAGCAGTGCTGTAAAAGTTTTAGTCCATGAAGGCCCCAAGCTGATAAAAAGCATTATCAACGAAGGTATGCAGTTTGATGAAGAGAATGGACAACTGTCTCTCGGATTGGAAGGCGGGCACCATAAAAACCGTATTCTTCATGCTGGTGGTGATTCTACGGGGAAGGTCGTATCAGAATTTGTCATTAACAAAGTTATTCATTCCGAGAATATTACTATAGAAGAACGCTATGCCGTGTTAGGTCTTCTAAAAAAAGATGACACTTGCTATGGTGTACGTGCTTGGGATAAGACAGAAAATCGAGAAGAACTTATCTACGCCAAGAGCACATTCTTAGCTACTGGAGGTGCTGGTGCGATTTTTTCACGTACCACTAATCCGTCAACCACTGTAGGCGATGGTATTGCTCTGGCTTACCGCGCAGGATGCCGTGTTGTAGATATGGAGTTTATTCAATTCCATCCATCTGGACTATATATACCCGATACCAATAGAGCATTCCTAATTAGTGAAGCAGTTCGAGGTGAGGGTGCACATCTTCTTAATAAAGATGGTGAACGCTATATGGTCCCATTACATGAACTTGCTGAGCTGGCCCCAAGAGATATAGTAGCTCGTGAAAGCAATGCTCAAATGAGAAGAGACGGTTTACCTTACGTCACGATGTCACTAAAACATTTGGATGGTGAGCGTCTTAAGAAACGCTTCCCTACAATATATAATGCATGTGAACAATTTGGATATGACTTTACAGACCATATACCTATTTCACCTGCAGCTCACTATACCGTAGGTGGTGTAGCATCAGATTTATATGGCCGTGCCGACTTAAAACGTCTGTATGTCTGTGGCGAAGTGGCTTCGACAGGAACGATGGGTGCCAATAGACTGGCATCCAACTCCTTACTCGAGTGTGTGGTATTTGGCGAACGTGCTGTAAAAGATGCCATAGATTTGCCAGAGCTAAACGAGCTTCCTACTTACGAAAAGAAATACTACCGCGATGCTGTGGCCATGCACGCCTATCATGCGTTGATTCCACGAGTACAAAAGATTATGGATGACGCTGCAGGGATTACACGTAGTGAAGAGCATCTTCTAGAAGGATTAGACAGGATTCAGGCTGAACGTATCAAAGTAAACGCTTCAGAAAACGAATATTTCCACGTGAAAATGAACAACTTGCTTACTGTGGCTGAGTTAATTCTAAAAAGTGCATTGTACCGCAAAGAAAGCCGTGGCGGACACTATCGGGAGGATTATCCACATGCTAATGGACAATACAGACTTCATATTGTTCAACAAAGAGATAAAGATATAACAACAAGAGAAGTTGATTAACAATACTACAATTCGATTATGAAGTACCAAAATTTGATTACCAAAATCATTGATTTAGCATTTGAAGAGGACATTTATACTGGGGATGTGACCACAGGTTCCATCATCCCTACTGATTTACTAGGTACCGCTACTATGACAGCCAAAGCTGATGGAGTTATATCTGGTCTTGAAATTGTACATCTTAGTTTCCAACGTTATCAGGAAGATATCCAATGGAAGCCATTCGTTGAAGATGGCGCACACGTAAAAAAGGGTGATGTCATCTTAGAGATCAAGGGATATTATCCAGCCTTATTGAAGGCAGAACGTATCGCTTTGAACTTCTTCCAACACATGTCAGGTATTGCCACAATTACGTCTAAATATGTACAGGAACTAGAAGGTACAAAAACTAAGATCCTTGATACACGTAAGACTATCCCTGGGCTACGTGCGTTAGATAAAATGGCTGTAACTCATGGAGGAGGTACCAATCACCGCATGGGGCTATACGACATGGCAATGATTAAGGACAACCATATTAAGATGGCTGGGTCGATTGCTAGAGCTATTGCCCAAGTACGTGCTCATGTACACCAAGACATCCGTGTGGAGGTAGAGACGACCAACCTAGACGAAGTGCGTCAAGCTGTAGAAGGTGGTGCCGATATCATCATGCTCGATAATATGAGCAATGAAATGATGGCAGAAGCCGTACAAATTATTGCTGGAAGAGCCATCACAGAGGCATCGGGCAACATGTGTATCGATCGTCTTAAAGGTGTAGCCGCTACAGGCGTTGACTTTATCAGTGTAGGTGCACTTACTCACTCTGTAATGGCCATGGATATCAGTATGAACATAGAAATCAACAAATAAACAACACAATGAATAAAGAGCAATTGATAGCGGAAATCACCCGCCTAAAAGAAGAAAAGAATGCGGTTATCTTAGCACATTTTTATACTATACCAGAGATTCAAGACATCTGTGATTTCATAGGCGACTCACTAGAGTTGGCACGTAAAGCTGCTGCTACAGATGCAGATATTATCGTATTCTGTGGTGTTCACTTTATGGCAGAAACAGCATCTCTTTTGAGTCCAGATAAGAAAGTGCTACTTCCTTCACTGGAAGCTGGTTGTTCGCTTGCTGATTGCGCAACAGGTGAACAACTTCGAGAATGGAAAGCTGCCCACCCTGGCGGTAAAGTAGTGAGCTACGTAAACACCACTGCTGATGTTAAAGCAGAGACAGACTATTGCTGTACTTCTGCCAATTCAAGAACTATCGTAGCTGGTATGCCTAAGGATACACCAGTAGTGTTTGTGCCAGATAATAACCTTGGTACATACGTGTCGAAGATGCAATCTCCAGAAGAGGCGCGCGATATGCACTTCTGGAATGGCTGTTGCCATGTACACGAAAAGATTACTGCAGAAATGGTTAAAGCAAAGCTTGAAGAATATCCTGACGCTGAGTTCTTGATTCACCCTGAATCGAAGTGTATACATACTGATGAGATTCTAAATCACCCACGTGTGTTTATGTACTCTACTTCAGGTATCATTCGCCATGTCGGACAGTCTAATTGTAAACAATTTGTGATTGGTACAGAGGAAGGTATACTTCATAAACTAAGTACAGATTACCCTGATAGAGAATATATCATGATGGGAGATGGCTTAAGCTGCGAGTATATGAAGTTCTCTACACTTGAGTCTTTATATTTAGCACTTAAAGAAGAACGCTACGAAGTGAAAGTCTCAGAAGATATTGCTGAACGTGCTGCGCTCCCAGTATGGAGAATGATTAGATAATCAAACATATAGCTATAAAGAGACTGCCCAGAACACATCAAGTGTTCTGGGCAGTCTCTTTATAGCTTCGGTACCGATTACTTATTCCAGTACTTATTGATTACCTTTTGAAAGCATGGATACTTCGCACCCATTTCATTCAAGTCGATGCGTCTCTACTTCAGATAGCCTAGCTTTTTCATTTCTTAAGCACGATGTAGGATTTATTCCTACAAGGCGACTACCATAAGCACCGATGGCTTGGGTTGTGCGGTCATTAGAAATGTTAAATCTCACACACAAAGCCTACTTAAAATGCCCTATATATAGCAATTTTAATAAGAAAACAATTACAAGATAAGATTTAATCGTTTTTTTTGCAACTTTACACGCCTCTTCTCTCGTCTTAGCAATGAAGACATTAATCAGTGATGGTTTTTTAAAACTTGCGCATTTTTTGATGAACTATCTAGTCAACCTTAAAGTGAAACATCATGAAAGCAATTATCTTCAAATCAGTACTCGTGACAATTATGTTGTTCTTCGCCTCAATAGGTGTATCCTTTGCCCAAAATGACAATTTCTATCAAAACGTGATAGAAGATGAGGGAACTAAGACTATTAGTGTTTATGTAATGGATGAGTTTAACTCATTACGTAGATATAAGAAGTCAGTTGTAGACTTTGATATGTATAATCGCCCTACGATGAAGGTGGTTGAAATGTGGTCAAGAAATCAAGATAAATGGGAACCATGTCGTATTTTTAAGTACGAATATACCGATGACTACTGTTATATTACTATGAAATGGCAATGGAACTATGTATTCAAAAGGAATCAAAAATATTCATTCCCATTAGCTCCAGCTGGTATGGCTATTCCTAATGAACAGTTGGCTTTGTTCGATGTTGATTATATGCCTTTCTAGTTCTTTTCTAAAGGCACTCTTAATAGTAAATTTGACTTAGATTGCTTATAACAGTTCTATACTGTTTCCTATATATATGGTTGAGGGTATGCTGACTTTAGCATACCCTCAACTTTTTTGTAATGCAGGGAAACGAACACACGGATAACGAGCATGTCTGCTGTACACCCAATACACAGTAAAATCGTCTTATTGTCTATAGCTCTTTCTAGCTAAAGGGCTATCTTTAACACAAAAAAGCCCCTCCAGCTGCAACTTCCCATACAACTTATTCAGTCATATACTGTTAGTCACAGGTGGTTTATGCCCAAAAAAACGTAGTTTATAGTCTACCCTTACTGGTTATAGTCTTCAATTATGAACCGTTTAATAAGTACAGCTATGAAACCAACTATTTTTAGATCAATCCTGATGACAATAATGTTGCTTTTCGCTTGTACGAGCGCTTCTTTTTCCCAAGAGTATCTATTCTTGTATGAAAGTGTAGAAACTGAGGAATCTGCTAGAGTGAAAGTTTATAAAATGAAAGAAAACAGCACTAAGGTACGTCTGTACAAAGAAGTTGTTGTGAACTACGATGAATTCCGTCGACCTATAGTTAGAAGCGAAAAATTATGGGTACCTGAGTACCGCACATGGATTCCATGTCGTGAATATAATTTTGCTTACAGTATGGATTCATGCGTCATCAAACTTTGTTGGAAGAATGTATTCTGTCAAAAAGCTAGTGATAGAAGGGTCGCATTCTCATGGGAAGATGCAGGCTTTGGTCCGTATCCAACCGAAGAACAAATGGCCACTCTGATAAATCGTATCAAATAGAATCTAAGAAACTTATCGATGTAGTATTACTATCGACAAATCATAAAAAAGTGGAGTACTTATCTCAAGTGAGTACTCCCTTTTTATTTTGACACACACTTTGCACTATTTGCCCCCCTATCCTACACTCCAAAAGCTATATATTTGTGTCAGCACCAAATAATAGTCCTCGTATATGAAAGACCTTAAGTATTGGTCATTCTTACTGGACACATTGCCGATGCAATTTTTGACTCAACAGCCGTCAACACAAGACAAGATCAAATCCAACATCCGCTAAACACTTTCCGACGATGAACGTACAGATGCACTAAGTTGTTACAATCAAGCAGTGCGTACCATAAATAATAATAATGCTCTCGGCTATGTATCTTCCCCAAATGTAGATACACTATCAGCCGAAGGTACACTATTCACCCATGCTTATTGTTATAATCCAGCAAGTGGTGCAGAGCCTCTTTACTTTTAACTGACTAAAGAGATATTCTTTTATCCCTACAAAAAAATATAATATTTATTTCATCCTTTGCAACTTATTCTTCTCTTAATGAGTCTTATATATGAAAACAAAATTACACGATAGATTTTGAAAACGCGTCTTTAAGAACTATCTAAATCACCTTTTTAAAACGTAAGATTATGAAACGTACAGTAACTAATACATTATTTTTATTTGTCCTGTTATGCTTTACCTTAATTGGTACTACTATGGCTCAACCAAATAAATTTGCTCACGATACAACGGTAGCAAATGACGGTACAGAAACTATCAACGTATATAAGTTTACAGAAGATGGTGGAAAGCTAAAACGCTACAAAGAATGCGTAGTCACTTACGATGACGAACATCGTCCAGTAAGTCGCACAGAAAGCCTATGGTGTGCTGAAGCACATAAGTGGGTAGCATGTCGCACATACACCTACACCTATACAGTAGATAGCTGTATTGTAGAATTGAAATGGGAAAGCGCTTTCAAGTGTTGTAATAAGCAAGACGAGACTTATGTGTTTTCTATGGTAAAAGCCCGCTATCCAGAATACTTACTAGCTAATATGTACAAAAAATGATTACTACTATACCTTCTTGTTTATACAAACACCGAAAGTGCAGCAGCCTATGGATGTTGCACTTTCGTGTGCTATAAACACAGACATATGCGGTCATATCAAAAAGAAATCGTATCTTTGCCGCTTATTATAAAATTACTGAATGACAAAATTTACAGATTTCCCTTTGATAGCGCCTATCCAAAAGGCCATCAAGGATGCAGGATACACAGCACCAACCCCAATTCAAACACGTGCCATTCCTGAAATATTAGAAGGAAAAGATATACTAGGATATGCTCAAACAGGTACAGGTAAAACAGCGGCGTTTACTTTGCCTATTATTCAAGGAATTGCGAAGACTAGTCCTCGCCATGGTATCAAAGCCCTTATTGTGACTCCAACCCGAGAACTTGCCATTCAGATTGGCGAGAATATCTCTACATATAGTCAGCACCTAAACAATGTGCGCCACGCAGTTATTTTCGGTGGCGTCAACCCTAGTTCTCAGATCAACAGCCTAAAACGTGGCGTGCAGATACTTGTGGCCACTCCTGGTCGCCTACTCGATCTACATAGCCAAGGATATATCAAGCTACACCAACTTGATTACTTCGTACTTGACGAAGCTGATCGTATGCTAGATATGGGTTTTATCCATGATATCAAGCGTATCTTGAAGATTATCCCAGAAAAGAGACAGACGCTTTTCTTCTCGGCTACTATGCCTAAGGAGATTGAACGCCTTGCGGCGCGCATGCTTACTAAACCGATGACTATTGAGATAGCGCAAAAGAGTTCTACGGCAGAGCGTGTAGAGCAACAACTATATCATGTAGCCAAAGCTGATAAGCGCAAACTACTAGTGCATCTACTTGAAGATGAGACACTAGAATCTGTTCTAGTCTTCACCCGTACGAAGCACGGTGCAGACCGCGTGGCAAAGATATTGAATAAGGCTAAAGTGCCCGCAGCAGCTATCCATGGCAACAAGTCGCAAACAGCTCGTCAGAAGGCTTTGAAAGCCTTTAAGGCTCGTGATATTCGTGTGCTTATCGCTACTGATATCGCTGCACGTGGTATCGATGTAGATAGCCTATCGCATGTGATCAACTATGAGCTACCTAACATCCCAGAAACCTATGTACACCGTATCGGTCGTACTGGCCGTGCTGGCCGTGAAGGTGTGGCTATCTCTTTCTGTGATATCGAAGAAAGAAGTTATGTGGTCGATATTGAGAAGTTGATTCGTAAGCGCATCACGATGATTGCAGAGCATCCATTTAGTGAAAACGCAGATGCAATGCCTGCTCCTGTTGAAAAACCTGCTAGAAGACGTCCTAAGCCTTCTGAAGGACGTGCCAATTCTCGCTCTACCAAACCTAAGGCGAAAAAGCCAAGTAAA
This sequence comes from Bacteroidaceae bacterium, assembly GCA_963678855.1. Lineage (GTDB taxonomy): Bacteria > Bacteroidota > Bacteroidia > Bacteroidales > Bacteroidaceae > F22. The sequence goes on from OY787448.1 coordinate 301,734, forward strand.
GGACCTAAAAAGGAGGGTGCTCGCGACGGTAAACCTAGTCATACGCACTTCAAAAATAAGGCCAAGAAGACAAGTCACCGCAAGCCTAGAAGACAAGAGAATACTTCTGTATAAAATCTTGTCATCCATTTACTTAAAGCCCTACATATGTATGCCTTAGATGTGTACATTTGAGCCCTACATATAAAATTCCAAGCCTTAGATGTCTGCATCTAAGGCTTGGAATTTTTGCAGGATATAATCACTTTCCTACACATATATAAAAGTACGCTTTTATATATGTGATTGCACACCAATTATATATATAAATGCAAGCAAAGAATTATATAAAAGTTAACCACCGCCTTTGAGAAAAAGTTCTCAAGTAAGGTCATTATATAGCTTCAATAGCATGTTTTTGTCTATAAAAACACGGTCTTGTGTATCCAAAGGAAATGCCTGCTTCACCCACGGTCCATAACAATCGTTTAGACATGTATCTAAGGTTTAAAACCTATATAAACTGGATACAGTGCGATTTTAGAATCTTTCGTGCAATAAGCCTCAGGATTGAAAATCTCGGCAGATGGTATCGACTATTGGATATGATCCTGATAAGCTTTTTGCATTTGTGTTTATGTGTGATTAGAATTTTTCTAGTATCCCTTCACCTGACTTTCAATCGAGGAAAAGTCTTTTAGCACATATATATAGTACTGACATACTGGCTCTCCTCGTAAATAGGTAATATGTGTCTGATACTCATAATTGGGTGCGAATGCCACCTTGATGCTTTCAGGCAATGGTGGCCCCTGCTCTTTCAAGGGCTCGCCATGACCCATGCATCTTCTTGATACATAGATGCCGGTATACCCTTGGTTGGCGTATTGGTTGATACCGCCTGTCTCCATATTCCACACATCAAACTGGTTCATTCGTCTTCCTGTATTGACAAAATGGACATTGGTTTGGGGGTATATATAAAACAGGATTTCCGATGTGATATGGTAGGAATTAGAGAAGAAGAATACCTTATCCGTATCTAACTCTTTTTCTATTTTCAATAGAGCATCAGCCATTTCATTCCAACCCGTAATGTTCTTATTGGGATCTTCCGTGGCTGGCAAGATTTTCTTCATACCCATAGAGTCTAGACATGATAGATTCGTTCCTAATATCAACATAGAAATTGTCAGAATAGACAATGCGGATGCAACTCTTTGTTTTTTCATATCTACCAAGTAACCTGCAAGCACTACTGGAAAACCGACATAAGCAAACATCGTCCAATTGATATTGGCTCCCGACCTTCTAGTTGCTGATACATATAAGAAAAGAAAAAAGGCAATTAGTCCATGCATAGCAATAAACCAGGTAGATTTATGGCACCTTAATCGTCGAAAGGCCTTGCTATACATGACTAAGAAAAGCGGTGAAATAATAGCAAGTTGCCCAGCTACATATTCACCGATTCTTGCCAACCGTTTACTCCAAGCAAGTGGTGCGTCCTTAGCACCAGATAAATGAGATAAATGCTTATATGCCAAAAAATCATGCTGAATATCCCAAATCAATACTGGCATAAAGAAGAGTATAGATAGGGCCAAAGATGCGTACAATTTAGAATTTAGAAGCATCTTTCTGTCAAAGACAAGTAAGTATAAAAACAATGATGGTAGGAATAATAACATGGCGTACTTTGAGATATAACCCAACCCCAAAGCTACACCTAAACACACCCAATGTTTCCAACGATTATATCGAATAGCCATCCATGCTAGATACATAGCCCATAGATAGAAGAACAGAAGTAAAGCATCTGTAGAGAAAAACATAGATGCACCATGGAAGAATGGCATCACATAAATAAGCATCGAAGCCCACACAGCTTTCTTTGTGTTGTGTGTCACCTCTTTAGCGAATAAATACATGACGACAGCTGTAAGCAAACCCAGCAGAATGGCATTTAATCTGACGGTCAATTCTGAATGACCAAAAACTGCTTGTGCTAGATAGTTTACATAAGCAATCAATGGAGGTTTAGAATAGTATGACCAATCCAAATTTTGCGACCAAGTCCAATACTGTGCTTCTTCATAGTGTAAGTCTAAATGGCCATACGCCACAAACAGACATCTGCTTACTGCGACTGCGATATGAATCAAAAGAACCCACACCACAGTGTTTTTTTCCATTATCTTTTTCATATGACAAATATACACATTTTTTAGTATCATGCACGCAAATCCTAAAAAAAGTCACTTATAGTTTCTCTTTTTCTTGGCTACTCTTTTTTATTTTGTATATTTGTAGGTAAAATAAAACGTGTCTTATAACTCTCCTATAAACTAACACACTAAGTATATGAAAAAAATATTCTCAGCAGAGACTACACGCATGTGGGACTTTGCTACAATAAAAGAAGAGCATATATCCTCACTGAAATTAATGGAAAATGCAGCAGAAGCTCTTACTGAAGCTTTTACTGCACGGTGGAATACGGACCACCCAGTCATTGTATTTGCTGGTTCTGGCAATAATGGTGGCGATGGCCTTGCCATGGCACGTATGCTTAGCATGAAGGGATATGCAGTAAAGGTATATCTATTCCAATTCAACAACAGCCTCAGCAGTGATACTGCAGAAAATATCAAGAGACTTCCTGAAGCAGTTGATTTTATTCCTGTGAATAACACGGACGAAATAACACGAATTTTTACTAACCTTCAAGAGTCTGATCTCTTATATATGCCTCCCTATCCAATTGTTATTGATGCGCTTTTTGGCTCTGGATTGAATCGACCTCTGACTGGTCACTTCATCGATATTGTGCTACTTATCAACGGGCTAAATACTGATATCGTATCTATTGACATCCCATCTGGCCTACATAGCGAAGACAATGTACACACCTTGTCTCAATGTATTATTCAAGCGGATGTAACCTTTGCCATTCAACGCCCAAAGCTTACCCATCTGCTCAAAAGTAATCAAGTGCAACTCGGTGAAATCGAAGTTATACCTATTGGCTTATCAGAAAAAGCTGAAAAGAAACTGGATACATCTATCTACTGGCTAGAAGATAAGGATGAAATATCGACTACTCTTCAAGAGCTTAAGAAAGGACATGCTTTTGTAACTTGGTCAAGCGATGAGATTAAAGAATTCGTCCGCTCTTCTACCGATAGTTACAGCCGCCTTAAAGCGATTCGTAATTCAGCGAAAGTGCGCAATTGCATCATTCACTATACAGATATGTACAATATGTTATGCTGCCCTGATGGCACAGTATATATCTACGAATAACAGAGATTAATCCACAAAAATGATCCGCATAGCCTTTGAAGTACTCAAAAACTATGCGGATTTCTCACAATTATAACCCCTTAGTCCATACGATTAGAAATACTCAATGTTTCTTTCCACGTATGCTGAAGGCATTCCGTTCAAATAATCTATTCTTGTAACCCAGTTGTCATGTTTATCATAACGATATTGGTATGTATACGTCAGCACTGTAGAGTTTGTGTATATCTCCTGTATCTTTTTCTCCACTTCTCCATATTTGTTATACGTATTGATAAGATGGAAGCCATAAGGAAAATCTGGTGACTCTCCGCCATACCATGCCTCAATCAGTTTGCCTTTCTTGTATATATGTGAATATGTACCCGATCTGTTCTCACTAGTCACAAACTGAACTGTAATTTTACCATCTGGTTCATATCCATAATTCTCCTTATTCAAGCACAAACTGTCTGCTGAATACACATTATGTGACACCAAAACGCCATCTCTATACCCATAATCAGAATATGATTCTAACTGACCTTTCTCATTATACGTATATTTTCCAAGGCATAAGCCTGAACGATTGTAACTTTTCTTCTCTTGACTCAAAACTTGATCTCTTGAGTTTAGCAGTTCTCTTTCGCAAGTTAACCCATTATGTGCGAATGTCACATTATATGAATAGGTCATAGCACCGTCTCCTGGATGATAGATACTAAGCCGAGAGCCTTTTTCAATATCTCCCATCTCGTTCTGAACGACCTTATAGCCTCTTACTTCAATGCTTCTCACGTCAGCCTTTAAGTTATACTCTGCCCATGCGTTTTTTTTGGCTTGTCCACAGCCTACTAATAGACTAAACAAGCCTAGCAAACCAATAATAGATAATGCGTCTCTTCTTTTCATATATGTATGTTTTGAAGTTATCATCAACAATTACTGCAAAGATAACATATATTTAGTATTAAGCAAATTTATATAGAATATTTTTATACTCAGCTTTATTAAATTTGACATTTTGTCTATGTATATATAAAAGTAATTCAACATATTACTTCTTCCCAAACTTAAACCAACTAGATACCATATCAGTGGACTTTTTGCCAACTCTAGCAGAACTTTCTGTAATGACTGCAGGCATAGTAGATAGAGCCGATTTTAGTGCTTCTTTACGAGCCTTGATTCGTCCCTTACCCTGCATCCCCTGCGCTCCATGTTGAAGATAATACTTTGTGACATAACCTATGCGCAGTGTGAGCAATGCATTGACAGATCCATCTACTCCAGAACTTACTATAAAACCTGGAATTTTAACCTTGCTCAACATACTAACAAAAATATTGCTATCGTCATGTATCATATCTACAGCCTCTTGATCAAATTCTAGATCTGACCCTATCTCATCCAATCCCTCTGGACTATCTGCTAGTCCTTCGAAAAGAGCAATCCCCTCTGTACCACTCAAAGCATCCGATACGAGATAAGAAATAAGCGCTGTAGACAATACACGTACATATTGTTTGAAGAGTTGTGGCTTAGTAGGTTTAAAACCTGATGAAAGAATAATGTCTTCAATCATCTTATAATTTAGTGCTAAAACCGAAATACTATCAATCTTGCTATTTTGAGAAACTGCTGTCACTAGAAAGACAGTGATAGCCCACTGCTTGATCTTCTCGTTGATGCCTTCGGCTCCTACAGCCTTATCGCCGGCAAAACGTCTATGAATCTCTTGCCGAATAACCCCCATCATGCCTTCAGCATCATCTTTGAACAGTTTTATATCAGCCTTTAGATTAGCCTGATGTTCTTTACGATGCTCTTTGGTTATATAATTACAATTGGCTACTAATCGCATACCAAATCGATACACTTCTTCCCTGTTCCACTGCTCGTCTACAGTGAGCGCAGGAAACTCTGGTGCACGATGTACTTTGATCACTGGAATTACAACATATAGGCATAAAGGCACAAAACATATTGCATAGACTACATATTCTACCCAAAAGAGATGGGATATTTGTGCTGCTTTTTCCGCAACGATAATCACATTACCGAGCAATATAAAGATAAATGTAAGGAGAAATAAGGCTATAATTATAATCAGATTTCGCTTCATAGTATATTGATTTTATGAGATAAAAAGTAATAATCTCCTTCTAGAGTCTACACAAATATAAGAAAAAAGTCTGAACATTCACAGTCTAGGCCTTTTATCAAACAAGTGTATTATAAACCCAAGGTATCAAAATTGATTCATTGGCATACTTACGGCCAATCATCACTAGATTGACTTGACCCATTAACCTGCTTTTAAGGTCATCGTGGAAATCTAGAGTAGAATGGCTGAAGCCACTGGATTAGTATACAATGAGTTAGTGATTAGATGAATTACGACTGAGTCTTTTTGCAGATATACACCTTTTTTGTATCTTTGTACAACTCACTAAATCTAAAAACAAGAAACAATGTCACACTTACTACTCGCTCATATATACAAGAATCAAGACAATACCTTTCTAACCCAAACTCTTGAGGAGCACCTACAAGGTACTGCTAGTTATGCCAGCCACTTCTTAGCTCCTATAGACATGCAGCAATGGGGATTCACCCTCGGATGGCTTCATGATATAGGTAAAGCTAAAGGCAAATTTCAGTCCTATATACAAAATATCTCAGGTTATCTTGGCCCTTGTCAAGACGAAGACACCTTCGATAAGGCGCGAGTAGATCATGCCACAGAAGGCGCAGCTTTCTGCGATAAATACTACACCCAAGACATCGCCTATTTACTTAAATCGGCAATCATAGCGCACCATAGAGGACTGATGGATTACGATGCACAAGAAGAAAAAATTAACCGGCTCAAAGAGATTCTAATCTTCGACATGCCCGATCTTCCAGAATTATCCTTACCAGTCCATATGCATGATTTAAAAGCAGAGGATAAGCACCATCTTGTTCGTGTCTTATATTCCGCTTTAGTCGATGCAGATTATCTTGATACTGAGCGCTTTATGAGTACACATATAGCTACGCTTAGAAGCTCCATAAACACCTCGTCTGTAGATACACTGCTCGAAAAATTAGAAAGTCACCTTGATGAAAAGACAGCAAATCTCACTGAAATCAATAAAGTTTATGAGATTCGCCAGAAAATCTCCACACAGTGTGCTATATCTGGTACAGAGGCACAAGGCATCTATTCTCTCACTGTTCCTACTGGTGGTGGCAAAACCCTCGCATCTATGCGCTGGGCCCTTCATCACGCCAAAACCCACGGACTAAACCGTATCATTGTAGCTATTCCATATGCCAGCGTTATTTCCCAAACCGCAGCCAAGTATAGACGCATCTTTGGTGACAAGAACGTACTAGAGCACCACAGCAATGTCGAACTAGATGGCTACAACAAACTAGCCTCGGAAAACTGGGACATGCCTATAATCGTGACCACTAATGTGTTACTATTCGAGTCCATGTACTCTAGCCACCCTAGTATGTGCCGCAAACTGCATAACCTAATTAATAGCGTCATCATTCTCGATGAAGCCCAAGCATTTCCATCTGCATTTCTGCAACCTATAGTCGATGCGCTAGGTGCCTATAGCCGTCTTTTTAGAACTTCCATACTACTGACTTCAGCTACACAACCTACTCTGGCCAACCACCAAGTAGACGTTGACACCTTTACGGGACTTCCAGAGATACACGAAGTAATACCTAATCCACAAGACCTCTTTCAAGCCTTGCGACGGACAGATATCCACGTTATAGATTCTCACTTCGACCACGACAGTCTTGCCCTACGCATACGCCAATACAAACGAGTACTATGCATCGTCAACTCCACAGACGATGCCAAGGCTCTTTATAATCGTCTACCCAAAGTAGGCACTACCTTATACCTCTCACGCTTGATGTGCAGCGACCATATAGAACGCATCATTAAACGACTTAAACGAAAGCTCAAAAAAAACGATGAAGTGATTCGCGTCATAGCCACGCCTCTTATAGAAGCTGGAGTAGATATCGACCTTCCAGTCGTATTTCGTGAACATGCAGGACTAGATTCCATTGTACAAGCAGCAGGACGCTGTAATCGTGATGGACACCTTGAAAGCAATGGTCAAGTGTATGTCTTTCATCTGTCAGATACAGCAGAAGGGTATATTCGTTCAGGGCAATTAGCCCTTAGTGCATTAAACACCAAACATCCAGATGCAGATTACCAAGTACCATCCACAATGAACAAATACTACCACGAACTCTATCAGCGTGTATCTTCATTCGACGAAGCACAAGTAAAACCCTTGATAAGCACCGACACTCAAGTACGCTTCCGAGAAGCTGCGAAGCGCTTTAAGCTAGTCGGTGATGACGCCATTCCCGTGGTTGTTCATTGGAAAAAAGGACTTAAGATCATCCGCTCTATTCAAGGAAAACTAATCAGTAGAGAAACAGTCCGTGCACTCCAACGCTACAGCGTAGAACTAGGCAGAGAAGATATTGAGCGACTCAGCCGATTGGGTTGTATCGAAAAAACACACGATATCTGGATACAAAGAGATGTAGAGCTTTACCGTAAAGACATAGGACTAGACCTTGAAGACATAGATCTAAGAGAAGCTATGGTTCTATAACCCACCCATAGGTTCAATTAAAGGGGTGTCTACATGAATGATATCATGTATACATCCCTCTAACATGAGCTACAATACCAAATTAGCATAATATTTCCACGTTAATTTTTTGCCACTTACCGTATCTTTTTGTATTTTTGCGTACATCGAAAGTAACAAACTATTCAAAAGGCAGAGATACGACAGACTCTGCTTAGACATATGCTTCATCAGCATAGGGCTTGTATACAATAATAATTTTACACTTAAATATAATCGAAATGATGTCGAAAGTATTCAACCAATTCAATCTAAGATTGACCAAAACATGTACGTTTCTTTCAGTACTATGTTTCACCCTAGTTCTTTCTAGTGTTCAACCTGTGCCAGTCTTGGCCAATGATGTTTGTGCCCCACAGTGGTATAAGAAAGTAGCCAAAAAGGCTAAGAGTGTCAAGAACACAGCTAAAAAGACAGCTTCCAAAGCAAAAAACCGAGTTAAAAGTACTGCTAAAAGTGCTGCTAGTAAAACAACAAGCTATGCCAAGAAAGGCGCTAGCTATGCTAAAAAAGGCGCAACGACTGCAGGTAAAAAAGCTTACAAAGCAGCTACTTCCTCAACAGGAAAAAAAGTCGGTAAGTTTGTCAAAGAAGAATTCAAAGCTTCCGAAGTCGGTAAAGCCGCTAAGGGTCTTACAGGTAAAACAGCTCGCAACTTCTACAAAAACCCTAAAAAAGGAATCAAATACGCTGTCAAAAGTGGTATTCACAAAGCAAAGACCGATCCAGGTAAATACGCTAAACAATTCGTAAAAGGTCGACTTGAGAGTACTAAGGTCGGTCGTATTTATTCTCGTGGAGCTAAAGCAGTCAGCATCGGTAAAAAGCTAAAGAACACGTCTACTGGTAAGAAAGTAACTGGTTTTGTAAAAGACAAAGCATCCAGTGCAGCACATAAAGTAAGTAATACAAACACTGGTCAAAACGTCTCTAAGTTAGCGGCTGTACTTGCTGCGGCTAAAGCTGCAAAGGCAACAAAAAGTTCATCACGTAGCACTCGTAGTGTAAGCAATGAAGTTCAACAAACAGTTGAAGATGACGGTGCTATCTATATGGGTGAAATGAATGAAACACCTCCTTCGACTCGTACTAATTCTTCAGCAGTCACTAGCACAAGAACAACCAGTTCTTCTAGCAGCTCTGACAAATATAGCGGTCACATGTCTAGAAAAGACGCAAAGAAGAAGCTTGAAAAAGCCGCAGGTGATGCTGCAGTGACTATTCTAACTGGCCTCTTCTCTAAAAAGCAAAGTACTGCCACACCAACAAAACAAACAGGATCGACTCCTGTAACAAATACTCCTGAAAAAACATCTTCTACAAAGAAGTCGGCAAATAGAGCTGTTTACAACTTGCTAAACTCAGCTTACAAGAAAAAGAAATAAGTCAGACAGACATGGCTAGATAGCCCTCCTCAAAAAAGCTCGCCGTTTGTACTTCACAAATGGCGAGCTTTTCTTATTTCTTGACAGGATACACCCGAAGTTATACTTTTGTACATGAGGTAAGACCTTCACAATCTCACTAGAGGCCATCACCTGCAAGTTGAGGATGCTTCAATTAGAATTTCACCACACAAGCCGTAGCAGTTGCCGTAAGCATCAGCATAGACTTATCACCACCGCTTATCTCATCAAACTCTACAGAGTATCCTACAATAGCGTTAGCCCCTTTGGCCTTTGCCTCCTGAATCATCTGCGCTTGTACCTCTTCATACATTTTCTTTAGTTTGCGTTGATAAGTTTCCGATTTTCCTCCGAAGAGATCGGTGATAGATGCAAAGATATCAGCAAATATATTGACGCCAAGCACTTGATTGACATTGATAACTTCAAGATATTCTACATTCTCTGCCCCTTGTACAACATCTGTAGTTGTAACGATAAAATCTGATTGCATGGTTTTATTTTTTAGTTGATTAATATTCAATTACATCCACAAAGATAGTAAAAACACACGAGCTAGCAGATAAAACCACTCTAGCTTATTGGGGCAATGCAATCATATGAACATTCCCCCTATATAAAATTGAATATATAGTAAGAAATTGCTATCTTTATTCCTCATAATTAGAGACTTATATAAATACGAACGAAAAACTATTCCCTTATGATTATTTTTGGAACCAAATGGGTTAGAACCACAGAGCGTCAAGCCATCCCACTAGTGCCTGGATGGATGAGCTCTGCATTGACCACCCAGATAATGCCTCTTATGTAAGAAATCGAGCCATCTGCTACGGTGTCTTAGGCCAAGCATATATCGCTGCCTGCGAGCCAGAGAAAGCCTTGGAGTATCTACTCAAAGATCTTGATGTGTGTGGGACATTTAATCTCGAGGAAGTAAGATCACTCTCCACGCTTGGCACCAGCCACTTCAATCTAGGGAAATATTATATAGCCCAGGATAAGCCAGAAAAAGCACATACGCATCTCCAAGAAGCGATACAGCTTTTCGATGCGGCGCATCAAAAGACCAAACGTGAGAAGTATGCGATGTTGCGTGATCAAGTGACGAGTATGGTTGAGTAGAAAGAAGCACACTCCAAAATCTGCTGCTCATCTTCCTCATACAACACCTGAATATCATACCCTTGTGCTTGGAGATTTTCCACCGTCTCCATCTTTTTAGGGCCAGCCCCTATCCCCTCAATCACGATATTCGTACATTTAGAAATAGACTGATTCACTTTCGCACCAAGTGCCTGTAACTGCTTCGCTAACGCATCACGTTCAGGATATTCTTCAAAAGCACCCGTAATCACCACCTTCTTACCATAGAAAATAGTACTCTTATTCTCCACCTCATCTAGAGATAGACGCCTTGTTGTTTCCTTCGCAATCGCACGCCCTTTGGAAGTCCCAAAGATGGGACCAGGCGGTTGCCTCTTGGGTTTCACCCCATTCAGCACCATATACAGCTTCGCACAAGCATCCGCATCTGCTAAGGCATCGTGATGGTCATGCTCATTAAAGGGAATGCGATGTGTCTTGCAGCATACAGTTAACTTCTCGCCTGTCATAGCATAAGTACACGCATTATTGCATGTATTCAAGCCATTCAGATTGTAGTGTTCCATGCATGCATCAAACACGCTGATATCCATACTACGATTGTGGCAGACAATCAGGTTACCCCAATAAAATCAGTGATTCTAGGCCAGAGTTCTGCTATGGTTGGGGCATTCGCAACCATATCCATATCAATACCATGGATATCCGTATTGAGCATGGTGTTCTCCTCTGGGATAGTTTTGATTAGGGAGTAAAACTTCTCGGTGATTACGTTGTTAACGACTTTGACAAGGCCAATGGAGCAGGCGCTGGTGCGAACTCGGTCATGGTTTCGAAGTCGACGGCGGTGAAGGTGGTATTTTGATTCTGCATACAATCATGATTTAGTGGATTTTTTCTTGGGGGGGATGTACAGTGAGATTAGTCATTCATCTTTAATGCTCTAAGAGCACGCGATTTTAATTTAGCTCTCAATGAAGCAGGTTGAATCACTCTCATTTTATCCATATAACCAAACAACTCGGTCTCCAACTCATAATTATAGCGCACATTAAGCTTAATTGTTGTACAGTCTTCACCGCATTCTACAACCTTCTGTGTGTGGTGTAATGGTTTATTGCGAATATAATCATACAATCTATTATCAACACACAGTAAAACTTCTTCTACTGGAAGGTTCTCATCTACACTACTTCCTACTACATCAAAAAAGAAATCTTCAAAATCAATGCGATAGTTATTATTAAACGTCAAATGTCCTAGATGTTCAATGCTTTCTATACGATCAATAGCCAAGTTTATAATATGCGGTGCAGTATCGGGATTATAATTCGAATCTGGATTATAGCCCCAAAGAAACCACCTAGTGTTATACTGTTTCAAATAATAAGGGTGTATCTCAACATCTATCTCTTGCATTTTAAAGGGCTTATATTTCACCTTAAGTACCTGCTTTTCATTGCATGCCTCGAATAATCTTTTAAAATAATTACGTAAACCTTTCAGTTCAGGATTTTCTTCAAAGCCAACAATCTTTTCTTCTTGCTTCTGCAGTAAGCTAACCTTCAATCGATGTTGCATCTCCTCCACCCATTCAAACTGCGGCATCCCTTCGAAACGAGAAATAGTTTTAAGCGCCAACTTCAATTCTTGAAGCTGCGTTTTAGTTATAGGAGCATTTAATATTGAGAAGTCAGGATTCTGATATTTAAGCTGTTTTTTATGACCATCTGGAATTCGTTCGATGACAAGTTCTGGCCAAAAGTCACTTGTTTCCATAAACTCTAAATCATTCTGAATCGTACGCTTGTGGACTGGAGAAATTCCCATTCCACATAGAACTTCATTGACTTTTTTTACAAGTGTATCCATATAGTATACATGGTGCTTATCACCTAAACACCGGTCTAAAGCAAGGACCCTTATACTGTGATTTTTATTCTTTGGCATGTATAGTTGTTATTAAAAAAGATAATTGTACAAGCGCAAAGTTATTAGAATTATACAATATAACAATCAAAAAACAAATTATCACTTTGTTTAGTTACGAAACATACGCGAAAGCAATGATAACTCATCAAGATGCGTATCCAAGAAAACGTCCGCTTCTTTCATCAAGATAAGCGGATGTTTTTGTATCCATATTATATTTTCTCTCTAACATGGAAAATACACAACACACTTAATAATGATATTTGTACATGTAAGGCAAAGGGAACATTATCACAGTCATTTCAGACATTTGATATCTTCCACCTTCTGAACGAGCACGTAAATGTATTGGATTAACTAGACAGTATCTTGACAGTTTGTTATAACATTGTCTATATCACTCAAAAATGATAAACAAACGAACAAAAAAAGTCTAGTTAATCACACACAACAAACGCTGTAAATACTGGTATTTTAGCTTTGTCTATATACTTTATACAAATACTGTATATATATTGTTCATTAGAGATACAATACCTTTGTCATCATCAAAAGGGAAACATTTTTTCCTTCTGATACTATACATACACTGTAAAGAAAAACAATTATGAATATACTTAGCTTACACTGTAGTGCATTTTGGTTTATTTTACCATTAGCTGTGATTGATACTGTTGCAATAAAGATTGGAGGTACAGATGACCTTTTTGCAGATCAAACAGGCCTCATAAAACCCGTGCGATTATCAAGTATTAACTACAACCTATTTATAGGTATATGGTTAATATTTCTGACAATAGCTCTAGTGACATTCTACTTCAAAAAAAACAAACGAGATAAAACGTTGATTCTTGATTCAAACTCTCAGGCACATATAAAGCCCAAAGACACATCAAATAGTTCTACACATATAAATATCAATCTCTCCTACCCGTCTATACGACAGTGGAGAGAAGTCAACGACCAGGTAGAACAAAGTCAACTTCCTAACAGCCTCAAAGAAAGATATCTAGAAGCTCTTAAAGAATTTAATGGAGAAAAGATGGAAGAAGTGCGCACAATGTCACATAAGGCTCTTACTCCTAGTGATATTCGCTATATGATATGTTTTAGTGTAGGTATGAATGCAAGTGATATTGCTAGCATATATAATGTCGAACCTAGCAGCATTTATACGATGAGATATAGGCTACGCAAAAAATTCCCGAGAGAAGTACTCCAACATATCTCCTTCCTGTAAGCTCACGATATCGAGAACATGATATTTGCGAAAACGAATATATGACAATCAATATTTATTATTTTATTTTTAACTAAACGATTTTCAGTATGAAAAAGAAAATTTTGAATGCACTAGTATTTAGTGCTCTAGTTTTGGGATCTGGTGCAATGGTAGGTTGCCAAGATGACTACGATGGAGACATCAAAGATCTACAAGAGCAAATCGATGCGCTTGCTCCAGCGCAACAAGCAACGGCTGCTTCTTTACAAGCAGAGATTGATCAACTAGAAGTTATGGTCAACTCTTTGCCATCTGACACTGAGATGCACGAAGAAGCAGAATCGGCTTTAAAAATTGCACAAGAAGCGGCACAAGCAGCAGCTGATGCTGCCTTAGCTGCCGCCAACACAAATGCAGAAGAAAAAGCCAACGAGGCTAGAAATGCGGCTATTGAAGCAGCTCAAGCCGCTGCTGATGCAGCTGAACAAGCAGCTATCGCCAAAGCTAAGGAAGATGCAACAGCTATCGCTAGTGGTGCAGCTCAAGAAGCAGCTCAAGCAGCAGAAGATGCAGCGATTGTTAAGGCTAAAGAACTAGCAGAAGCTGCACAAAAAGCAGCTGAAGATGCGGCAAAACTAGCCGACGAAGCTGCGGCAAAACTAGCTCAAGAGTACGCAGACACAACCGCTGGTACAGCCGAAGCAAATGCAATTGCTAAAGCAAAAGAACTAGCTGATGCAGCGACAAAAAGTGCAGAAGAATTTGCAGCACAAGCAGAGACAGCAGCTCTAACAGCAGCTAAAGCCTATGCAGATGGACTTATAGATGATCTTGACAAAAAGTTAACAGCAATTATCAGTGGAAACAAGGCTGAAGTAGATGGAAAACTAGCAGAACTGGCAGGAGAAATCAAAAAGGTTGAACAAGAACTAACCGACATGATTTCAACACTCAAAGCCACTCTTATGACTGGCTTAGAAAGCTTCAAAGCAGATAAAGCCATAAAGTATTCTAGCGTAAAACTAGAAGAGGATGTTGTCTTTGGTCCTACATACACCTTAGCGTCTGGTGATGCTATCGAGCATCTTACAACCTATAAAAAAGATACATACATGGGGGTAGGCTTGAACTCACACTTGTATTTTGTTCCTAATCCAGCAGGTTTGGATCTTTCTAACTACACATTTACATTAGAAAGAACCGACGGCACAATTGTAGACCAAATCACAGTTGGTACACCATCACCAGTAACGACAGCCATGACAAGAGCTGAAAGTGGTATGTATTCACTTGATCTCACATGTGGTACGGATAAACTAAATGAATTTGAGACACAAGTCATCTCTCCTGAAGATCAAGCGTATGCATTGGCACTTGTAGCTCAAGATGATGAAGGTCGTAAGATCTACTCTGATTTTGCTTATACATTTGAAAGTCAAGCAACTACAGTATCTGTCAACAAGCTTGAGAATATTGAAATTGCTTTCGGGCAAACGCAAGAGATCGTAGGCGCAAGCAACTCAGACGCTGTGTACAAGTCATACTTGAAAGCAGAAGTTGCATTGGGTTCTCCTCTTGAAGCAGAACTAGTAGAAAAACTTGGATTGGACAGTGCAAACGAGTTAGATTTATCTAAGCAAATCCTTGAGCGTATGGATGTTTTGGCAGATGGCGATAAGTTTAGTCTTGAACTTAAAGACAAGAACCTAGTCAATATTCCTATTCCGTTTAGTTTGCATATGTTAGGCTATGATGGCAAAGAAGTTGTATCAAATATATTTACAGCTACTTTCATCAACACGAAATATGGTGAGTCTACTGTCAATTACGAATATACACTAGACGCAAAAGATGTATCATATTGGCACACGTCATATATTGACATGAAACCAATTACTGATGCAATCGAACAAAGTGGATATACTCAAGCAGACTGGGCAAGCGAAGTTGCTTCTCTTCAGGTTGTTGAAGGTGAAAACATGAACTTTAATCGATTCTCTAATGTCTTCTTTACTGTAATGGAAGGTGAGGACATTAAAGAAAACACAGGATTGTTCTACTCTCACAGTTCAAGCGAGCCTAAAACATTCCGTGGATATACTCCAAATGAATCAATTTATGCGGCTGCAAGCAAAATTGTAGTTCAAACACAACTAGCAAAGACCGATCCAAATAAGACTCAATCTTGGACCGTTACATTTAGAAACAAGTATGCAAAACCAATCCATGTATTGCATCTTAACGTAACCATCAACCGTCCATCTAGTTCAATTTTGAACGATTTGCTTCATAGAATTAGTGCTCTTTGGGATGAAAATGATTTTGACGCTTGGGTAGAATATAACAGCCTAACAAAGACTGCTAGTTTCAACCTAAGAGATGTATACACAGTAGATACTGATCTCAGTCATATCCGTTTCACATACATGCCAACAGATAAGGAAGATGTAGATGCTCCATTGTTGACAAGTTTAGAGTATCAAACAGCACAAATCAACTTCCCTAGCGATTTACAAACATTGGCTCAAGTGGCTACTCACAAGGGCTTAAATGGCGACGAAGGACATTTTGATTTCACATGTGCTTACAATTACTATTTGAATACACCAAGCCTAAACGCATGGGATTCTGAAAGTAGAAATATTCGCATGAAGGTCTTATCAGAAATTTGTGCAGATCCCCAAGTACAGTACACACGTAAGACAGCTGATTACAATATCAAGTATACTAAAGATGCTAAACGTATTATTTCAAACGATCAAATCGTAGCTAAACGTCGAGGCGTAGGTGAACTTATTGATCTGTGGGGTGAAAACGTAGAGCCAGAAATCGCATCTGTTAAAGTAGAAATTATCGACCCAGAAAATGCCGGAAATGCCGATTTGATTCGCTTCTCTTATAATGATGCATCAGGTATCACTCGTGCACCAAGTGCACATGATGATGCACACACTGTATATATGACAGCTCAGGATAAGGGTATTTCAATTGTCCCTTACGTAACTAATGGTCAATTGCTTTACCTAGCAGATGATGTGAATTTGACTTTGCGTGTAACAATCCAAGATGTTTTTGGTTTCGAGCGTATACTCGAAGATACATTTACTGTGATTGCTGAGTAATATCTCCTAGACTTACCATTTATTTAGGGATAATTATATGGGAGTTGCACCACTTGCGTGCAACTCCCTAAATATTGAAAAAACACTTATAGCCATGAATCTAAATCATACACAATTATACCGTTCGACATTTATTTTACTTTTTGCCTTATGCTTCTTTCATTCCAAAGTATTCAGTGCACGCAAAAGCATCAAGTCAATAGACACTCAAATTGCTGAAACAACACTTGAATCTATCAAGGACACCTTAGCTTTTGAAACTTTATTCAGAAGATATATCAGCGATGAAAACACCACTGGTCGTACTGCAATACAGCAACAGAACATATGTTTATGGCTCAACTACCTCACTAATAGCTGTCAGTATATAGAACTTATCTCAGCCACAAGCACAATCATGAAACGTAATGTAGATATGACACCACACACTACTGATCAAACACAGTGGCTTAGCAGCTTGATGTACACCCTTGGTAAATATTATGTCAACAGACCAAATAAAAAAGAGTTCAATGATTTTTTAGACAAATATCAACGTATGTTTGCTGGGCACGAAAATGACCTAACGCAATATTATTACCATATACTACTATCAACCAACGAAATACAAGCCTATATAAAAGATAAATCATTGCCCAATTCCACTACTACAAAGCGTATTTTAAAACATGCTAGGAAGGCGCACATGTACCTCATTCGTCTACCCCAAAGCACTATAAAGCGCTACCAAATAGCACCAGTTTGGGGAGAATATAACACTGCTCTACTCTATGAGAGGAGCAATTATCCACACAAAGAAGATAGTGTACTTCATTACCTAAACGAAGCAGAAAAGTGGGCTAAGTACGCAAAAGACAACAATGATATAGTAGCCTATGACAAATACATGGTTGACATTTATACGCTCAAAGCTCATATGGATCTTCATAGGACACGTATACATCATGCACTTCGCGATGTACGCACTGCTATGAGTTATATAGATGCAAACTACATGAATAAGTACACCTATGAAATGGCACATGTTAACTGCTTCAAGTTGCTTGCACAAATTCATGGAAAACAAGGACATGCCACAGCCGCTTTACGTGATATAGACTCTCTACAAAACTGGATGGATAAGGCATATAAAACTCGCCATATGTATCTTGTCGACGCAGTTATCAAAAAAGAACATGCCTTACAAGATGTACAAAATAAGCATATACAACGAGCCAACATTATGAATATTAGTATAGCTACAACATTCACAGGAATTTGCGCGATTTTGCTGATGCTAGCTTTGTACCAAAAGTGCCAAGCTGAAAAACTAATATCTGCAGCGAACATAGACGGTAATCGTCAACCTGACGACTTGATGACTCTACTACATAACGATGCTCATTTCATCAGTTTTGAAAAACAAAGTCAACGAGTATCTGACGAACTTAGTAAGCACACAGGTATTGCAGATGAAAACAAAAAAAGGTATTTATTCGCTTTAAACGAGATTAACTACGATGCACTTGATTGCATCGCTGCAGAAATCAATCATCGAATCACCGACTTGGACAAATACTATATCATATGCTTCATTATAGAAATGAATGTTGAGGATATTGCTTTACTGCTACACGTGGAAGCCAACACGGTCTATTCTGTACGATATCGCATTAAGAAAAAATTTCCACAACTATAAGCTCAATTACATCAACTATGTTGCAAAGAAGTAAGATCGGCCTTCTTTAATGTTAATAATGCACATCACACTCGCAAAGTTGTTAACTCTTGTTTTACAAAGAAATATTTGTTGACTATCATTACATCGTTAGAATTATATTTTATAGATTTGGGATATCTAAATAATAACTCAACATATTTTTATATCACATTAATGAAAAATATTCTAATATCATTTGTTGGCACAGGACCATTTGACAAGAAAGATGTACATCGAGAGTATCGTAAAGCAAAATACCTATTTGATAATGGGCATAAAGTCACTACATCATTCTTTGGGTTTGCCGTAAAGAAGAACTACGACATCGACCGTACTATCTTAGTAGGCACCCCTAAATCCATGTGGGAATACATCTACGAAACGCTATGCGAAGAGCACAATATAGAAGTCGACTTAGACATCTATCTCGCCTTGGCGAAGTACACAGATAGTGCTAATCATCAGACAGATCCTACTCACAATCCACTCCCACATCAAAAGCTACTAGAGGAATTGCTAGGCAGGAAGAGCTCAATTATTCTAGTCAAATACGGCATAAACCACGAAGAGATACAGTTCAACATGGAACGCATCCTTCAAATCGAATCATTACTTGAGCAACATGATAAAGTAATTATGGATGTGACCCATAGTTTCCGTTCTCTCCCACTATTCTTGATGAACACCATACACTTTATTAAACAAGTAAGCAACAAGCAAATCAGCATCGAACATATTTTCTACGGTATGCTTGAAGTCACAAGAGAAATGCCACAGGAAGAAGATCAGGTTAAACCAACTCCAGTAGTTGATTTAAAAACGGTATTGGATGTCCAAGATTGGATTACAGGTGCTCATAGCTTCAAAGAATATGGCAACGGTTACAAAATCGCCGACTTAATAGAAGATGAGAACACCGAGCTAGCCAATTTGCTAAGAAAGCTAAGCGATACCAAAAACATCAACTACCTATATGGACTCAAAGGTGAAGTACAAAAAGTCAGACGAAACATAGATATGGATATGAGCACCATCCCAAATCGTGTCGTGCGTCCAGTACTTAAAGACTTCCTTAAAGCTTTTCCAAATAATGAGATGAGCAATGCCCAGTTCCAATTACACTTAGCCGACTGGCATTACAAGATGAAGAACTACTCATCATCATTTATTGTTTTTTCAGAAGCCATGTTGAGCTTTGCTTGCGAATTCAGCGGTCTAGATTCTGCAGATTTTCACGTACGAGAAGCTCGTAAGAAAGATTATTTCGAATTGGACGCAATGGATGAGATCAAGAAGATTTACACCCGTACAAAAAAGGTAAGAAATCAAATCGCTCATAACCTAGATGGTGGCCGAGAAATCCAACGCATGATTCAAAATCTAGGAACAGATTTGAAAACAGTCAAAGCACATATGCATAAGTGCTATGATGGCAATATTCCCAAACGTGAATATCTCCAACCACTACCAGCATTCCTACCCAAACGATAACCTTTTAAATTGAATATATACATTATGAGTCAAAATGAGAAGTACCTCTATGGTGCAGCCGTACAAGGCATCCAAGACTTTATCTTTCAGACTTCTACATTGAAAGATATTCTAGGAGCCAGCCTACTAGTGGACAGCATTTGTACCACAGAGTTTGAAGAGTTCCTAGCTGAAGGTAAGACTCAATTGATTGTCTCTGCTGCCGGAAATATCAAATGCGAGTTTGACAAAAAAGAAGCTTGTGAGAAAGCAGTCCTAGAATTTCCTAAGAAAGTCATGAAGCTAGCTCCTGGAATTACCATCAGTCAAGCAGTCGTAAAATACAACGACATCGAGGAGGACTCTTTTACTAAAGCTGTAGAAGAGCTAGAAGCACGCCTACGTAATCAACGCAACAGACCAGATTTGGGTCTTACTTATAGCCCTATGGGGGCTGCCCGCTATCCTAAGACTGGGCTAGCAATAGTTGAGAAATTCAGCAACGAGACACTTTATGACGAGGATAAAGAGACATGTGCCGACCTAGGAACAATAAAGAAACTAAAGAGACTTTCAGAAGAGACAGCTACTTCTAACGCTTTATTAGAAAAGTGCTTTGGTTCTCCTCTACCATCCAAAGAACAACTAGCCTACGACACCCAAGACCTTACCGACAGTAACAGCTGGATTGCGATTATGCATATCGACGGCAATGGGCTAGGCCAAGTAATCCAAAGCATTGGAAGTAATAAAGAGGTGTTGAAAGAATTTTCGGAAAAACTAAACACATCTACAATAGAAGCGGCACAAGATGCCTTCAATTTTGTATGTCCGAAGCCACATAAAAACCATCCGTTTCCTATACGTCCTATTGTCATTGCTGGTGATGACCTAACTATTATTATTCGTGGTGATTTGGCTCTTGATTATGCGAAAGCTTATTTAGACGCATTTGAGAAACACAGTAAGGAAAATCTACAGAACATTTTCGATAAGCACGACATTTTTAAAGGCCAGAAATACCTCACCGCCTGCGGAGGTATCGCTTATATCAAAGCCAAGTACCCATTTTTCTATGGCTACGAACTAGCAGAAGCACTCTGCTCAGCGGCAAAGAAAGATGCTAAAGCCAAAGAACAAATCAAAAACGGGCTACCGCCTTCTTGCATCAAGTTCTTCAAAGTACAAAGTAGCTTCGTAGAATCATTAAAGGATATGATAAGCCGTACAATGCAACCAGATGAGAACACGAGTTTAGACTTTGGCCCTTATTACTTGCATCCACTTAAAGAAATACTTGAGCAAACAGAAGCAAACGAACCAAACGAACCACAAGAAGTTGAGCGTCAAGACAGATGGACAATCAAACGATTGTTACAGCATTCTACCCTACTTGATACTATTGGCCTTCACGAAGAAGACCGTCGTGGACTACGCACCCATATACGCCAATGGCTTACTTTGCTACACAATGCTCCTCAGCAAGCTGATCAACATCTAAAAAGAGCTAAGGATATATGTAAAGAACATGAACATGATTATATAGAAACGGTAACTCAGTCCTGTACCCGTGAAGATTGCCTTCACTACCCTGCTTACGACATACTAAGTATTCACACTATCAACAATCAAAAAACGAAATAACCGCCATGGATATACAATATACCATAACCTTCTATTCCCCTTGGCACTGCGGTTCCGGCTTATCAGCTGGAGCAGACCTTGATGCCTTGGTAATCAAAGACGCTAATAACCTTCCTTACGTACCTGGTAGAACCATCAAAGGACTCGTACGAGAAGCCTTGACCGAGATTATCAGTTTTCAAAAGGAAACTACTACTAAAAAAGAAACAGAAGAAAAGCAAATCAATACAATCTTAGAGCCTATATTTTTTAGCAATGCTACACTTAATGAGCAAGAAAGCAAAGCTATCATAGCTCACGATGCCTCTGAGCATTTATATCAAAAAGTCAGTTCTACTGCCATTGACGACCAAGGCATTGCAAAAGACCATAGTTTGCACGAAACCGAAGTGGTTGTGCCTTGTGAAGTAGTGGGCCAACTATTGCATTTTCCTGACGAGAACAACGAAGAGACGCTTAAGGCACTTAAAATACTTGTAGATGCCCTACTTTATATAAAACGCCTAGGTGCCAACAGAAATCGTGGTCTAGGAAGATGTGAATTTAAGATCACATCACCAGAGGTCTTTAAAAAACTAGCGGAAGGAGGTCAATCATGATTACCAAGCACTACAAATGCACACTATTATCCGATGTGATTATTAATCATAAGAACACATCGACACAGAATAATCAAACCTTAGATTACATCCCAGGAGCATCACTTCTAGGTATTGTGGCTAAAAATTATGATGATTTTAAGAACCCTATGCAAGTTTTCCACACTGGCGACGTAAGCTTTAGTGATGCTCACCCATCTATAGAAGGCAAACGCGGCATGCATATTCCAGCCGCATTGTTCAGACCAAAGCTAAACACTGATCCGTCTTTGTTCTTTGTTCACCACGAATACAAGCGTAGCAATGATAAAAGAGACGGTGGCCGTCCATATCAACTTAAACAACAAAGAAGCGGTTATTATGTACTTGAAGATACACCTACAAATGATGCTCAAGGCACTATGCGTCAAGTCAAAGTAAACAAAACATTCGCTCAGAAGTCCACACATGATTACGAGAACCGTCGTTCACGTGATGCACAAATGTTCGGTTATGAATCTATGTCCGAAGGTCTTGTTCTGTATTTTGACGTGACATTCTCTACTAATGTTTTAAAAGATGCTATAGATGATATAGAGGAAGTAGAAAAGGCATTAGTAGGTAAACGTCATATCGGTCGTTCACGCAGTGCTCAATATGGTTTAGTAGAAATCTCAGAGTGTACAGAAAGATACAGTGAGATAGAAAGCAGTAAAAAACGATCTACAACAGTCAGTGTAGTAGCCGATAGCCGCTTGTGCTTTATTGACGAGAACACCCTTATGCCTACATTCCAACCGACAGTTGAGCAACTAGGTTTTAACAAGCGTGGAGAAATCATGTGGGCTGACTCGCAAATCCGCACTTTTCAATATTCACCATGGAACGGCAAGCGTCAAGCAAACGATCCTGACCGTTGCGGTATTGAGAAAGGAAGTGTTTTCGTCGTAAAAGTTCCTGAAAACACATCGATCCCTAGCGGTATTGCACGTATAGGTCAATACAAAGCAGAAGGCTTTGGTCGTATCATTTATAATCCGATTTGCCTAGAGACACTGGAAAACACAAATGGACAAACAGCTTATAAATGGCTCACAGCAGACGAAGCAAACTCCGAAGCTTTATCAACAAAAGAGCACACTCTAGAAGGGACACCTTTGCTACACTATATTGCTAAACAAAAAATGTACGTCTCTAACATGCAAGAGGTAATGACTCTTGTCAATAAATTTGTAAAAGAGAACAGCAACCGCTTCAAGAAAGGTCATGATAATTTTGCATCTCAATGGGGAGCTATACGCCGCATAGGAGCCACTTGTCCTGCAAACACAATCGTTAGTGAGATTAAGACATATATCAACCACGGAGTAGCCAAAGAAAAATGGGAGATGTACAATCGAAACGAAATAGTACGAGATCTCATAGAAAACGTTGATGAAGCTATATTACCACAACTAGTTGTCACCCTTGCTTCTGAAATGGCAAAAGAAATAAAACGATAAGATTATGTCACAAAATACAATCAACCTATATAATTACAGACACCTAGCCCGTGTGGTGATAGAGGCACAGACGCCTCTTGCCATAGGTACAGGTAAAAAGAGTCTAGAAAGTGACTCTTGCATCGCTCGTGATATCAACGGATTACCTTTTATTCCTGGCACATCATTAGCGGGTGTGCTAAGCCACGGACTTAAAAATGCCATTAAAGCCACTACCGAAGATGACACACAAGCTCAATCAGCAATTGACGACCTGTTTGGCTTACAAACAGAAAAGAGCACCCGAGGTTCAAAATTGATGATAACCGATGCCCTTATGTTAGGCCCCAACAACACAATCAATGACGGCCTTTATGAAAATATAAATTCTTTATTCACTCAAGATTTCTACAAGGAATTCACAGCTTTTCCTATACGCGACCATGTACGCATCACGCACAAAGGGGTAGCCGCAGATCAGGGTAAATTCGATGAAGAAGTAGCCTACAAAGGTATGCGATTCGTCTTCGAAATAGAAGTTGTTGACTCAAATGAGAACGATAGCCCTAAGCTTCAATCTCTATTTGACCAAGTAGTTGATTTACTATTATCTGCACAGTTCCGCGTTGGTAGTGGTACACGCAGTGGATTTGGAGAGATGAGTGTTGTTTCACTACAGAAAGTCACCCTTGATTTGGCCGACAAAGAGAAGGATAGCTTAAAGAAATATATCCAAAAGTCTTCTTCACTTAATGACTCTACATTTTGGACAGATATTGACTCATACACACCAAAAAAAGTTGACCAAGACCACTGGCTTACATACGACATCATTCTAGAGCCAGAGGATTTCTTCCATTTTGGTTCAGGTTCGGGCGATAATGAAGTCGACATGACGACAGTCAAAGAAAAGTACATCACGTGGGATGACAACAAGCCTAGATTTGTACAACAAGACGCAATACTCATACCTAGTACATCTATCAAAGGTGCCCTATCTCATCGTGTAGCTTATCTTTGGAATAAAAAAGAGGGTAAGTATGGAGACAATGCCCTTGTTGGCCATGACAACCCAGCAGTTAGTGCACTATTTGGTTCTGAAGGAAAACAGGTCACTGAAACAGATTCAAATGGTAAGGTGACGACTCAAACAATTGACAAGAAGCGAGGCAACGTTTTATTTAGCGATATCTTACTAAACAACGAACAAGGAATATACAAAGAAAAGATTCTGAACCATGTAGCCATTGACCGATTTACAGGAGGCACTATACCAGGTGCCCTATTCTCTGAAAAGGTCACTATCGGTAAAGGACATTCTATAGAGTGTAAAATCTCTCTAGATGAAAAAGCCATAGAAGCCGCATGTGTTGGCACAACAAAAGATAAAGTGATTGCAGCATTTGAAAGTGCACTGCAACATGTATGCGATGGGCTACTTCCACTTGGTGGTGGCGTACAAAGAGGTCATGGGGCCATGACTGGGAAATATATTAAGAATGGAGAAAAGGCATATAACTACGAAAACTAATTAGATGGAAACAATAAACATAAAGAATTGCGTTGGCTATCTCTGGTACAGCGATAAAGCAAAACCAGAGATATACAATAATAGAGAATTAACATTAGATCTATCGGATACAAGCACCTCTTTTATCGTAGAAGGATATCTCTACGATAAAGACAATAAGAAATCACACAGTATTCGTTATCTCGATGGTCAATACTTCACAAAAGAATTTGACACCAACAAGTCTAGTGGTGATATTATCGTATATAAAGGTCATAAGGAGCTACAAGACACAGAAAACTATTATCACCCACGCTTTGAACAACGCTGGGTAGAAATAGAAGACCCAAACTGCGAAAATATGCCTGCATCAAAACCAGGCGCATTGGTTTTTATAGGATTTTAATGTAAAAAAAGCAACTCATGGATAGAAACAGAACAGTAGAAATAACTTCTCCTTATAATTTTGTACCATTCCCTAAAGCAGTCTTTTATCCAGACGCTTCTGGAGATGTTCCTTCGCAAGACAAACCATTCAAGGATGGAGAAGACCTCATTATAGAAGTAGAAGTAACTAATCATTCTCCCTTGTTTGTCAGGAATGGGCATAAAGAAGAAACCGCTTCTGAGGAAGAGAAAAAATGGAAAGCAGAAAAAAAACCCAAATTAGCAGAAGAAGCTGAGAAAATTATAACTCAGATAGAAGAAGGAAAAGAAAGCAACTATTCTTCTTTTCTGGGGCAAGTGAGTGATAATACGAAACAATACTTTATCCCTGCTACCACAATTAAAGGTGCAATACGCAGTACATTGGAAATAATGAGTTTCGGAGAACTAAAACAATACTATGACAATCATTTTGGATATCGTGACCTTGGAGGTAGTCTTACAACAGACGGTAATTTCTACACAAAAATAATGAAAGATGCTGAGGCTGGTTGGCTTAGTTACGATGCCAATACAGAGACCTATACATTATATCCTTGCATTGAAAACTATGAAAAAATTTCACTTCATGAAGTAGAAACACTATTTCCGATTCGTAACAATAGAAGAAATAGTGGCTATAATAGAAAGTCGCCCATCATGACAAAATATAAAGTCATTGGAAACAAAAAGGATAGATATCCTATCCTTGAAAGTCATGGTGGAAAACGACTTGTATGCACTGGTTCGTTTAATTTCAATAAAGATGAGAGTAAAAACAAACAACACGAATACTTATTTTCGGAGGGAGGTAATCCAGAACCTGTAAGCAATGATGTTATAGAAAAATTCAAAAAAGTGTACCAACGTACAAAGCATTTTGACGCATTTGTTATGAAACACCTTAAAGCAGGCAAAAGATTGGCTGTATTCTTTTTAAAAGATAGTCCTAATGGTCAGCCTCAAGCAGAAAAAGAGGTCGTATCTCTAGGGCTATCTAGGATGTACAAAATTCCTTACACAAAGTCCATTAAAGATGGTATTAATCAAGATGCAGATAACACAAAACTTGATCTGTGTGACACTATTTTTGGCAGCACAGACGATCTCTCATGTAAAGGCAGGGTGCATATAGGCCATGCTATGCTTAATGGTCGCCTTGAAGATCCACCAATGGAAGCTTATATATTTGGAGAGCCTGCAGCATCATTTTATCCTATGTATTTGAAACAGTCATTTGAAAAGGGTTTTATTACCTATGATTCTGACCATATAGAAATATCAGGTAGAAAGCGTTATAGAGTGATGCCAGCCCAAAAGATAATGTACTCAGCAAGGGGAAATGGAAATTTGAATGTAAAGACCTGGCTTAGGCCTTTGCCTTCAGGCCAAAAATTTTCATTAAAAATACGGGTCCACAACTTACGTCCATTTGAAATTGGCGCACTAATATCGGCTTTAACATTCCACCAAACACCAGATGTATTCCATACTATTGGTCAAGGTAAATCATTCGGTTTAGGAAAAACGTCGATGTCTATCACTAATATTAAAAGGATAGACAACGATTGTACCGACAGTACAATAAACAAGGGTGTAAACGATTACTTAGAATGTTTTGCTGAAGTTATGAACAAATTTTGCATGGAGCAGTTTGGAAAAGACACCTTATGGTATGATCAAGAATGTATTCAAAAACTTTTAAAAATTGCATCGCCAACTCATTATCCATACACAATGCGCTTTATGCAAGTGCAGTATGGATATAAACTAGCAAAAGAAAACGCGAACAAGAAAACGGTACTCAACTGTATGGCTGAACCACCTAAAAAGAGACAGCATAATAAGAGACATCTCTAACAAGATTGACAATTCAAGATGAAAACACTAATCATCCAATACGACACCCCTCTAAAGCCCTACGAAGTAGCGGCTTTTAGAGGCGCTGTCAACCAATCCATGGAAGAAGCCAATGAGCTATTCCATAACCATACAGATCAAGGGGTACGCTACGCCTACCCCTTGATCCAATACAAACGTATAGGCAATAAAGCAGCCATAGTATGTATCAATGAAGGCCTAGATGCTGCGCATGCCTTATTAGAGACACATAATATGACACTGCGTATAGGTCAGCGCACAGCTCCTTTTAACTTAGACAAATGCAGCACTCATGAAGCTACATTGGGTACTACTGATGAGCCTGTCTTATACAAGCTGACCAATTGGATTCCACTCAATAGTGAAAACTTCCAGAAATATAATGACCTTTCTGGCATTATAGAACAATTTGAGATGCTCCAAAAGATACTAGTCGGTAATATTTTATCGTTCTATAAGAGCATGGGCTATTTCCTTGAAGATACAGTCACCTGTACCATCAAGCATATAGATTCACCTAAAACAATAAGCTATAAAGGACGAAAGATATTGACTTTCGACCTTGTATTTCAAACCAATGTGATGTTGCCTGAGTATATTGGCCTAGGTAAACGAGCAAGTCATGGGCATGGCATTATTACAAATTATTAAATTAGAAAATTATGGGAAGAAAAGTTTTTATTACAACCTTAGGTAAAAATGGCTACCAAGACGGTAAATACGAGAGTTCTGATAATCCAGGAACAATCTATACAGAGCCATTTCCTATGCTTGCTATTATAAAACATTTGAAAATAGATGAATGGGATCAAAATAATAAAATCATTGTAGGATTAACTAAAGAGGCACGTGAGTCACATTGGCACAGCAATTCTGAAACTGAAGACTCTAACAAAACCATAAAACAACTTCTAGAAGAAAAAATTGGACGAAATGGCTCTATAATCAAGGACGTGCACTTAGCTCACGGAAGTACCAAAGAAGAAGTATGGGAAATTTTCAGTACTCTTTTCAAAGAACTAAAAAAGGGTGATGAAATATACATTGATGTAACCAATGGCTTTAGATATTTCCCTATGTACATGCTGATGCTCTGTAATTATGCAAAACTTCTCCTTGATGTAAAAGTTATGTCAATAGCGTACGGAGGCTACGCTGAAAAAGACAGCGAAATAAGACCAATTGTCGATGTCACTTACCTGTCAGACCTTGATGATTGGACAACCGCTGCAAGCGATTTCATTTCTTCTGGCAATGCCAAACTACTGTATAAATTAATGAACAGAGAAAGAGGTGAATTGGGTAGAAATCAACAAAACGAAGAATTAAAAATCATAGGGGGCATTGTTGATGGTCTTTATTCCACTACTCAAAATATCCGTACAGTAAGAGGAGTCTCTTTATACCAAGGTGACGACATAAAAAAGTTTAAGGACAATTATGCTAAGTTGAAAGACAATCAAAATGACCCATACATCCCAATTCTCGAAAAAATACACAATTCTTTCGATGGATTTGTTCCTGAAAAATCTGTCATTAATGGATTTCAAGCAGCCAAATGGGCATTTGACAATGACTTAATACTACAAGGCTATGCATTATATACAGAAACCTTCATCAGTTGGATTTGTGAAAGAGCTAGTTTTGACACAAAAGACAGATACTTAAGAGGACTAGTATCACCGATATGCCAATATATTGCTAGAAACGGGCACGGTAATGAGCATGCTTGTATTTTAAAATTTGCCTTAGGCAATCCTACTAAACAAAAACAGATTCATATTCTTTACCATGACCCTATCATAAAAGAGTTTGGCAAACAATTTGGGAATCATGTAGAACAGAGGAATGATCTGTCCCACACTGGTTGGAGAGAGCAAGCTAATCAAGCTCAAAGATTCGAAAGTCATAAAAAAAATGTCGTGAATACAATCGATGAAATACTAAAAAAGATAGATACTCCAATAGCAGAAACAACCGCTCTAAAAAGTAGTAAAGAAAAGTACTTTATCAACATTAGTAACCATCCTTCAAGTGGTTGGGATGCATGCCAGCTAGATGAAGCTAAAACTTATGGTGAAGTTGTAGATTATCTATTTCCAGATGTTACTCCTGATAAGAGCCATGAAGATATACAATTATTAGCTAAGTCCACAGTAGACGAAATAGTATCAAAGTGGGGAAATGGCAAACTGACCGTCCATCTTATGGGAGAAATGACTTTTACCTATGCCTTAATTCATATGCTTAAGGAACGTGGCATACATGTATTAGCATCAACAACAAAGAGAAATGTTGAAGAAGGGAGTAATGGTAAAAAAACTAGCTTTTTCCAATTTATCAAATTCAGAGAGTACTAGAAGTATCGATTGCTTGGTGACGAAAAGTAAACTGGTTCCTTGTAGCTGAAAATAACTATAAGGAACCAGAGCTTAGATACCATCACTTCCGATACTCAGGCAATTGCGCATACTCAGGCTGATACTTCCATGGCAATCGTCCCCTATAAGCCGCATACCTCGGATTGTACCAGTCAGTAAAACGCGGGGGGCACAGCCCCTGCGCCAAATCAATAATCAAATCATTCACCGACAGACGAGGTAGTCCGTAGGTGTCAGGTACTGAAGGCACATACTTCAGTCAGAATAGGTTCGCAAATATCAGTGGTGTGGCATTCTCAGATGCCTGCTTTTTAGGTCGTTTCATTTCTGTTACAAGTTAAATGTTTACTCACTTACACCTATATAAACGCACGCTTTTATATATATAAAAGGAGTGCAATCGAGTATATAAAAGCGCGCTTTTATATACGTGTCGACTAAGCTAGGCTGAACTCGTTTTCAACACAAAAGTAAGACAAAGCAAAACGTCTGCATAAAGACATACCCAAATAAGACAGCTATACTAACCTCGAAACCGAAAACATGCATTTTCTTTATTACACCATCCATAGTGAAACCCATATTTTACAAAATATGGGTTTCACCCACACATTTGAATTTTATAAACTCGTTTCATCTTGTTTATCAGAAAGCATAACGTTAAATTTGCACAAAAAATGCAACTACAAACAACTTCATATCATATAACTCATGAATAAAAAACTACAAGTAGAATGGGAAAAAGTTGAAATAGCAAACTATTGAAACTTACACCTGGTTTACGAGACAGAGACCATAAGCGCAGCAATAAATCAAACAAGAAAACGAAACATAATATAGGAAAAGGCTGCCTCAGTAGCCTGCGGCTGGGGAGGCGATGTCATTGAAGCCTATATGAATGTGCCACCCGCATCTACAACCAGCAGATGTCGCAAGAATTTACCTACGGCGACGATGCCCACCCCACAATCGACGAAGTCTTGGAGACCATGGAAACGCTAGTTCTCCACCTCAAGATCGGCATTATAGAAGAGCGCATAAAAAAACTGTTCCAAAGCATCTGCGATGCCATGGAACAGGATGATATCGGTACGTATAAAACACTCAATCAAGAGAAGACCCGCTGGACGGAGATGTTGCGGGTGGCTTGGGTCGTGTAAAGTTCGGCTTAGCCTCTGTGTACAATTATTCGAAAAATATAAATGGTTAGTGCTATAAGGGATAGAACATATGGTGTCGCTAAATTCCAGAGATAGTAATGAATATAAGCAGTAACTAACCTCCATATCCAACAACATGTTGTCCATATATTTCTCCTATTAGTAGCTTTACGCTTTTTCTTTAGAAAGCGACTAAATTTCGTCGACACATCAGCATTTTCGACTATAGGTCCAACATGAGCTATAAGTTGCTCCTTAAACATTTCATAACGTTCCAAATCTGCCTGCGCTCTTCTACTTCTTCCTTTAGTTAACTTGTTGATATATCTATCGCAAATACTGATTGCAGCTAT
Organism: Bacteroidaceae bacterium; assembly: GCA_963678855.1. Taxonomy (GTDB): domain Bacteria; phylum Bacteroidota; class Bacteroidia; order Bacteroidales; family Bacteroidaceae; genus F22. Next base: position 333,058 of record OY787448.1, read on the forward strand.
CTTATCGTTGTGCGTTTTCAATCCACTTGTAAAGGCTTCAAAAACAGCCATAGCTGCCACATAATCTGAAGTTTTGTCTAAGCTATCAACGTACTTAGCAAATGAGGGGAAGTCAATAGCTTCAACTTTTTCTTTATTATCAATCTTTTTGAAGTCTTTTTTTCGACTTATAGTTTGTCTTTTTTTACATTCCGACTTATTATAGTCAATTGACTTTACAACAACATCATTTCTATGATGAATTACAACCAAATATCTTTCATTCAATTCATCATATTGTTCTATGCTCATGAATTTCTTTCCAAATTTAAGACCCTGTTCCAACTCAGAAATTATCTTACTCACCTCTACATAACTTTCATGGAGCTCTCTACCAGTCATTGCAAATGTGCCAGACGCTAAAGCAATAGATGCTCCGAAAATAATCAACGAATATATTAGTGTTATTGCTATTAATTCATCATGAGTCGTTTGTGTAAAAATAGTATTAGCTGATACAGTAGCAACTAATACAGAAGCCCAAGCATTGCAAAAATTATAAATCCAATTCATCAGATTCATTCGCTTAGCCGCGGTTCGCAAGACCCCTTGAGTAGCTTCTGCTTTATTGCTCAATGTTTCATATTCTGTCTTAAGTTTAGTGTGATTTACCGCATCCTTATCAGAATCCTCTTTAGAATATTTACCAACAACTAAAGTAACATTCCCTTCAAGACACAAGTTACTTTTCTCTTCCTTCTCTACAACAACTGGATGTGTCCCATTAACCTCTTCTGAGGAAGTCTTACTTATGTTATTAAGTAATATAACTTCACCACTAATCTCCACTTTGTCACCAACAGTTTGTTGTGATGATTGGTTTTGTTGATTTGACTGGTGTTGCATTTTTCTATTATTCCGACGGTTATTATTTTTTTTATTGCCGTTAGATGCGTTTTGTCTAGTCATATTTTAAAGTTAAGTAAACATATAAGTATTATATTTATGATTTTGCACAAGTACTTTTCAAACAACGAAGCCATTTATGCAATAATTTTACACCACAAAAATAAAAAAATCAGAAATAATAGACAAGATAATTATCAATTATTATTCAACATATTAAGATAAAATGTCTATGACATAAAATAAGACCAATTATATGTATGAAATCACTATGTATATTATAAAAAACAACACTGATTATGCTAGAACAACTCTTCCACCCTATGATTACCCAAATCACCCTGCCGCCATCACAAAGCTTCTCGGTCAACTTGGCATGACCTACACCGTAGGTCAAAACAACATGATATACACTAGCTGGTATACAAAACGACTGCATTCGCGACACAATCAAAGTGATGTATCTCATTATGTATAGTTACTATCATGGAGAAGAGATCATAAAATAGGGAGGGCAGTATACTAAAGAGCGCAGTGAAAAATTGAGCATTTTGAACTGCAATACATTAAAATGCATATTTTTCACAGTGGATATTACTCTTTTCATTTGCTTATTTATAGGAGATTACATTTTTTGCATAGACCACATCTATATGCCTCTCTGGTCAAAAACAGCTGTACTGCATAGTTATTATTCACTGTATACAGTGTGTCTCAACTCACTGGTTTTACAGTTAAAATAATGCTGAGAAGCACTTATTGCCTATTGCATAACTCAAAATATTTTTGTATCTTTGCCCCGTCTTAGAGAGTTGTTAAAATCGTGCACTTTTATGCTCAGATGTGCATTTTAGCTCGCGTAAACGCCCTGTTTATCAAGGTTTTGATTTTTACCTGTCGCAGACCCTATCCACTAAAACAAGGATTAAGACTTTCTTCTTTGTTTTTTAACGCTTTTTCAAGCGTCGCAGACCCTATCCACTAAAACAAGGATTAAGACTTTTCATAATCTTTTTTTATTTGATTAATATTATTGTCGCAGACCCTATCCACTAAAACAAGGATTAAGACAAAATGTACGACCTGCACAATACCTGTTTTATTAGGTCGCAGACCCTATCCACTAAAACAAGGATTAAGACTTCATTATTTGAGGACTTTAAAGCAACGGCTAGAGCAGTCGCAGACCCTATCCACTAAAACAAGGATTAAGACGTCAATAACCACATAACTACAACTATCGTGTAATGGTCGCAGACCCTATCCACTAAAACAAGGATTAAGACATATTATCAGAATACCCTAAACAACTGCCAAAAAACGTCGCAGACCCTATCCACTAAAACAAGGATTAAGACACATTAGAAACGTCCCATTTAGAAATATCACCGTTGAAGTCGCAGCCCCCATCCACCACAACAAGATTTTCTCTTAAAAAAATACCCAACTGCGAAAATAGGCTTCACACATAACTATTATTTTTACATCGCATCATTGCCCCCCCCAATGATACACCCATTGTTCCCATAAATAAAATAGAACTTAACATCAAAAAATATACTATGACTCAAGAACTCAACAACCCCATGATTGAACAAATCACCCTGTCAAAAGTCGCAGAACTTCTTGACCAAGCTAGTCAGCCATACACAGAAGGACAAAACAGCATGATATACACCACACTGACTTGCCCAGTACCAGAGGATAGCAAGATTTTTGTGGGCATCCATGTCAATGAAGCCAAGAAAGAACTCCATATTGCAGGTGAATGTGACAAATACCAAGACATGCAAATAGAGGGCATGGATGACTTCACAGAAGTAGTGCTGAGATGCAACAAAGTCAACGAGCACAATCCTAACGCCACAGGAACGATAGACTATGACTTAAAGTTGGTAGCCAAGAAAGTCTTTATCCTTACTCACCCTGTATCGACTAAGTATGTCCTAGAAAATTGCCTCAAGACAACACTTGCTGGCATACAACGTTTTTTCATTAACTATACAGAGCTATAATCTACAAACACCTAAAACTACAATCAGATGACATTAAAGAAAATAAATATACAGGACTTCAATAGCGCCCTAAGTCAAACGCCCTTTGTCTATACACAAAAAAACAACATATCGATTATCACATTGGGTCTTGGTGAAAAGTTAGAAGATGAAATGGAAGTCTACTGCATAGTCAAAGAAGAAGAAGCGTGTGTACAATTTATAGGTGCATGCAGTCTCTTCTCTGGCTGTACAGACAAGGAAGTTGCAGAACTCACACTAGCCTGTAATCGATATAATGTTGACAACGCGCTAGTGTCAAGTTTTGTTCATGATAACGACGTATTCGCATCCCGGTCATTTGTGATCAACGAAGAGGTATCAGAATCGTATATCACAGAGGATTTAATAAACGAATCAGTTACTGCCATCCACTACTTCTTTGATTTCTTCTATAGAATAACACACAAGGAAGAAATACAGGCAGCCAACAAGGCTCCAAAGATCCCTTGCGTCCAAAAAGAGCCATCGACCTATGTCCCTGAACACTTGCAATATGTAATTAAACATGACGAAAAAAAGCACACAACCGTGTTTATGGATTATGAAGCAAAAGACTATGTATCTCCTAACCTTGATACATCCGTTGACACCATACAAAAAGGCATGCTAGCCATCGCAGAAGATGAATACGCCAAAGGCTTGGATTATCTAAGTCAGATTCTGTGTCTATTTATTGACCTAGAGAAAATAGAGCCGCTGGAAATGCACTATAAGTTCACCACCGCCCAATTATACTACTATATCGGACTCGCTTTTGAAAAACTAGAAGATGCAGAAAACACCGTTAATTACTTTAATCAAGCCTATATCCGTGGATGTGCTCTAGATGAAATACATGCCCTAGGAGATAATAAGAAATTGATACATGCGGCAAGTGACCACCTAAGAGAGTACTTTGAAACACACGACCTTTTAGTTCCTGCTATTGACTACACCGAGCATGGTCTGAGTGCATTGGCTTCCTTGGAAGAATACGACTCTGACTATGTCGACGAACATTTCCCTAATACCCTTGCCATATTAGGCAGACTATATACCAAAAAGGGAGATACTGCAGAAGCAGAAAAATACTTTGCTCAAGAAAAAGAGATACGAGAGATTAATTTCTGTCTGAAACATGGCGGCCCTAAAGAATTTTATACGACATGATACAACAAGTAACCACCCCAATCATTCAGCAACTGCTGGATGAGTTACAATTCCCCTACACCATTAAAGAGCCAGGAGTATTCTTTATCAAGTATCCTCCTAGCGAGAGCTATCCCAATACGTTTCTACTCTATGTAGTAGTCGAAGACGATGACCATATGGTTCAGGTCAGTGCCCAAAGCGATGCCTACCAGCTTCTTAATGGCTCTGCATTAAAAAAAGCAGCTACCCATTGCAATGATCACAATAGAAGCAACCGTCGACTTACTGCCTATATAGACGACAACAATAGTATAACAGTAGAGGAAGCATATTATATTAACCACCCAGTATCCAAAGAGTATCTCAAGCAGAACTGCCTATTTGAGAGCATCGCGGGTATGTATCAATTCTTCAAACTTTATGATAGCTAAAATTACACCCCAAATACTAGAACAGATTCTAACACAGTTGAAAGGCGGATACGATAAAGACAGTGAAGACACCTTCTGTATCACACTTCCACCACTGAACAGTGATGATGAAGAGCAAGCTGTTTCCATCTACTTTACTGCAGAAAGTGATGGCTGGCTACAGATTACTGCCGTAAGCAATGGGGCATGCAACCTAGAAGGGCAAGCCTTACTGACAGCATATAAAATATGCAATGATGTCAATGCGACACATAATAGATTTAGAGCTTTTATCACCAAAAACAACTCATTAAATCTATTCCAAGATTTCAATCTATCCAAACCTGTCTCGGAAGCTTATATTCTTAACGATTGCATTCGCGAGACAATTAAAGTGATGTATCTATTTATGTATAGTTACTATCGTGGAGAAGAACTGATAAGCTAAAGTACAATGAAAACACCCACTACACGCTGGACTCATTCACTAGCTATTGCCTCCGTCCTTGCTTTTATTATATGCCATATCAGCGGCACGTTAAATATGTCTGTACGAGCAGGGTTCTCTAGTATATACAGCTGGATACATCTTTTTCAAGCAGCCACAATATGGGCCATGCCAGTATTGGTGATCTGTTTGGGAAAATACTCATCGTATGCCCTAACAATGTATCTGGTATTTCCTACCACCGACTGGATTATTTATCTTCTAATAAAAGACCATGTGCACCTAAACTATATAAAAGTACAAGTAAATATTATCTTGACTCTTCTTATTACAGCCGAAATAGCACACCGACTGAATAAACTCATCCCAAGATTGGGAGCGACGACGTTTCTGGATAAAGTCACAGAACCGACCGAAGTATAACAACATAATAACCACCATGACCAAACGATTACCCTACCTATGAAAAGAAACTCTATGAAGTTTCCTGCATTAGCAGAAACAGCAAAAGTCATAAGAAAGCACCAGCCACGCACATTGTGCATTATAAGTAGATTGAATCAATATACACCCTTTGATTTAAAATAAGGCTTTGTTGGTTTTGCTTTATAGTAAGTGATTAGATAATTGTCATAGACCACATCTATATTGCCCTCTGGTCAAAACTAGTCGAAATGCATAGTTATTATTCACTGTATACAGCGAATGTCAATTGACTCTGTTTTCAGTTAAAATTATGTCGAGAAGCAGAAATAGCCTATTGCACAGTCCAAAAAAATTACGTACCTTCGCACCGTCTAAGAGAGTTGTTAAAATCGTGCACTATTGCGCTTATATGTGCAAGTAGACGCGTGCAAACGCCCTGTTTATAAGAGTTTTGATTTTTAGCTGTCGCAGACCATATCCATTAGAACAAGGATTAAGACGTTTTTCATTTTCAGCTATCTCTAAAAGGCGCCAAAGTCGCAGACCATATCCATTAGAACAAGGATTAAGACTCAATAGAATCAAGTTCATTATGATAGTCCTTTCTTGGTCGCAGACCATATCCATTAGAACAAGGATTAAGACTCGCCGTTAGCGAGGACAATCACAATTGGGTGCGGTCGCAGACCATATCCATTAGAACAAGGATTAAGACCCACATGGTGGGATTGTAATCCTCTCGCCGTTAGCTAGTCGCAGACCATATCCATTAGAACAAGGATTAAGACACCAGTTACTGATGTCTTTGGAGCCGCCGATATTAAGTCGCAGACCATATCCATTAGAACAAGGATTAAGACTTCTTTTTCCATATAATTAGTAACTTTTTTATAGTCGCAGACCATATCCATTAGAACAAGGATTAAGACTACTCACTAGTAAAAAATAAAGCAATACCCGCAATAATGTCGCAGACCATATCCATTAGAACAAGGATTAAGACGGAAAAGTTTTAAAACCATATCTTCATCGTATAGTGTCGCAGACCATATCCATTAGAACAAGGATTAAGACCTTTACGCACAAAATCGTACTTCTCTTGAAGAATCGGTCGCAGACCATATCCATTAGAACAAGGATTAAGACTTATTTAATTAAACATAATCCTTATAAACACAGTCGCAGACCATATCCATTAAAACAAGGATTAAGGCACATTAGATACATCCCACCTAGAAATATCTACCTTCCCACACCTCACTCCAGCTCCAATTTCTTCTTTTTTTAAAAAACTCCTAACTGTGAACATAGAGTTCACAGTTCCGTCTTATCTTGCCTCCAAATTCAACAAATCTATGCGGCAGCTCATCCTAAACCCAGCTGCAATCGTTCTCACACGAAAGTGTACTCTATAGAACTACCTACAAGCGAGTAAACCATGTAAATATAGACACTATGAAACGGCAAGAACTGGAGTTTGATATCCATTGGATATTCGAAGCATACTCCAAAGTAAAACGCAGAGGCGGAAGTGGTGGAGTAGACAAAATTACCCTACACCGCTATGACAGCAATAGTACGGACAATCTATACCGGCTATGGCAAGAGATGAACTCGGGCACCTATTTTCCTAAGCCCGTACGCTTAATACAGATTCCTAAACACAATGGTGAACAACGCCCACTGGGCATCTCCACCATTGAAGACAAAGTGGCGCAAACAGTTGTGGCAGGAAAACTCATGACTATCTTAGAGCCATACTTTCATAAAGATTCCTATGCCTACAGAAAAGAAAGATCAGCTATACGTGCGGTTAAAGCAGCGCATCATCGCTGCCATGTCCATTCATGGGTTTTAGATCTAGACATCAAAAGCTTCTTCGATTCCATCGACCATAAACTGCTGATGAAAGCGGTCAAAAAGCATGTGTCCAATAGCTGGACACGCCTCTATATACAGCGCTGGATATGCGTACCGTATATCGCCTCCAGTGGCTACCAAATCAATCGCTACAAGGGTGTAGCACAAGGGTCAGTCATTGGCCCAGTACTAGCTAACCTATTCTTACACTACGTCTTTGATAAATGGATGGAGATTCATTACCCAGAGACACCTTTCGAACGCTTTGCCGATGACATTATCTGTCATTGCCCTTCCTATGAAGCATGCCAAAAATTGCTAGAATCTATTCGCAAGAGATTCAAAGCCTGTCATCTGAAGATAAACCAGGAAAAGACACAGATTGCAACTAGCAGTCCACCCCCAAGCAACCATAAACATGTGTCCAATCACTTTGACTTTCTCGGCTTCACTTTTAAAGCAGAAACAGCAGCACACAGAACGACTCATAATAAGTACAGACGATTCCATCCGACTATTAGCGAGTCATCTAAAACAAGATTGATGACTATGATTACCGAATGGCATTTATACAAAACACAGTGGACATCTTTGCAAGAAGTGGCCGCATATATTGAACCGCAACTACGTGGCTGGATGCAGTACTACGGAAAGTATAGGACACAAGACTGGAAAGACGTCATGCACATTCTCAACAAAGAGCTCTGTTTCTGGTGTAGTTTTAAAGACAAAGAGCTACGAGGAAGCAACTATGCATTGGCCTACTGCAAACTCAAACAGAGAGCACACCAACAACCTGCTCTATTCACTCACTGGCAATTGGGACACCTCCCCTAATAGCTATATGCCTTGCGAATACCTAACCTTACAGATTAACATTATGCAAATCGTACTCAACACATACGGCACATCCATCTCTTGCGATAGAAATGGTTTTGTAGTTAGCCATAGCGATGGCAAACAGCGCATCCCTGTCCAACAAGTCGACAGCATCCTGATTGGTAAAAGCAGTAAGATTACAAGCGATGCAGTACTGCTGGCTATTCACAATGAAATTGAAGTCCTCTTTATGGACAAAACTGGGCACCCAGCAGGACGAGTATGGAGCAATACATACGGTTCTATTTCTACGATTCGAAAAGGACAGCTGCAGTTTACTTACTCCCAAGAAGCCACATCATGGGTTATTGACCTGATTAGATATAAAATAGACAACCAACTGGCACTACTATCCATGATGGAGCCAGATAATCACCAACACCCACAGTGGGCTAAAGGCTTAGAACTGGTTGAAGTTCATCAAAGGAAACTGGATATTATTCCTAGAGACTCTTCCTTAGAAGAGATTGCACCTTCACTTAGAGGCATTGAAGGGATATGCAGCAAGATATACTTTCAGACATTGAACATATTCTTGCCACCTACCCTACAGTTCGAGCAAAGATCTCAACATCCAGCCTATGACAACTTCAACGCCATGCTCAACTATGCCTATGGCATCTTGTATAGTAAAATTGAAGGCGCATTAATACAAGTAGGTATCGATCCCTATATAGGAATCTTCCACACAGACAACTACAACAGACCTGTCCTTGTCTACGACATTATAGAACGATACCGAGTATGGGTAGACTATGTCGTCTATAGCCTCGCCATACAAGACGTAATGATAGATGAATGCTTTTCTCAAGCAAGTAATGGCAGCGTGCTTCTTGAAGCCCTTGGCCGTAGGATTGTGATTCAGTCGGTCAATGATTACTTGGAAGAGACTACTGTTGTGCAAGGCATCAACAGAACGCGCCGTGCACAAATACAGCAATATGCTTATGACTTAGCTAAAACCTTTAAATCTTTTGAGCCATGATGTACGGTGAATCAATTACTAGTTTACAAGATAGCATGACACCTATTGCTATCGATGAGATTATGAACAAGTTGACCAATCCTGATAATCAGGTACTGGACTTAGTGCACAAACTGCAAATCATCCAAAGCGTGGATAAAAAGCAGTACCAAGGGTGTAAGAAGAAGCTTCCATACATAGTATGTGGGCATTTCACACCCGCCATACGAAGAACAAGCAATTTTGCTTATACGCAGTATTTTATCTTAGATATTGACCATATAGCCGATACAGCACTAGATATAGATGAGCTATTCGACCAATTATGCGAAGACTCTAGAGTCATGCTTGCTTTTCGTTCGCCTAGTCACAATGGCATCAAGCTTCTATTTAAGCTTCAAGAAAAATGCACAGATGCAGGACTCTATGTCCTATTCTACAAAGCCTTCTGTGTCAGTTTTGCAGAGAAGCATCAACTAGATGACCTTATCGACACAAGAACCTGCGATGTAACCAGAGCATGTTTTCTAGGCTACGATACCAAAGCTTATTTTCGTGCAGATGCAGCACCTGTCGATATACAACAGTATATGGACGTGGAAGATGCAGAAGCCATGCATAGTCTAAGCAAAGAAGTAGAAAAGGTACTAGGACCGCTAGAAAAGCAAAGAGCTGCGCGCGAAAAAGAAAGAAAACTAATCGAACCGGCACACGATACCTTACTTAAGATCAAGCGCTTACTAAATCCTAAAGCAGCCCAGAAAGAAGAGCAGAAAATCGTGCATGTCCCTGAAATACTACACGATGTCGAAAAGGATCTAACCGCTATGATTGAAGATACAGGTGCACTCGTACAATGCACCGATATCAACTACGGCAAAAAGATTCATGTCAGAATAGCCACTATGGAAGCAGAGATTAACCTATTCTATGGCCGCAAGGGCTTTAGTGTGGTACGTTCGCCCAAACGAGGTACATCTCCTGAGATGAACGACCTCATGCATGCAGTCATTCTCAGTTATGTCAACCAGCTATAATATGAAAAAGAAAGCATCTTTTATTACGAAAATGCAGCGACTACAAGCTGCCGCCCTAGATACATCTCCTTCACCTAATCGTTTAGATATATCGAAGGGGATAGTATCTAAGGGAAGCATAAAAGAAAGAATCAGTCATATACTAGGAGTAATCAATAACACCCAAAGACCAAGAACAAATATGTTGTTTTTTATTATGTATGATATATCAAGCCATAAAGTAAGGCGCCTAGTCAGGAAGTATCTTGAGGATAAGGGATGCACCTGGGTGCAGCGCTCTATATTTCTTGCAGATTTAAGTCGGGATGTCTATGAGACAATCAGGAACGACTTGACTGCCGTACAAAATGCTTATGAAAATAAAGATAGTATCATGGTGGTACCAGTCTCAACAGATAATATTCGTTCGATGAAAGTGATAGGAAAAGCACTTGATATAGAGTTGATTTGTCATGAAAAACACACGATGGTATTTTAAGCAAAATGGGTTGTGTTTATAATTATGCAGCCTTGAAATCCATAGTACAGATTGTCAGTTCCTCGACAAAATCATTGGTTCAATACATAATATAGACCATATCTATATTGCCCTCTGGTCAAAACTAGTCGAAATGCATACTTATTATTCACTGTATACAGTGCACCTCCATCGACTCTGTTTTCAGTTAAATTTATGTCGAGAAGCAGATATAGCCTATTGCACAGTTTAAAAACTTTGCGTATCTTTGCACCGTCTAAGAGAATTGTTAAAACCGTGCACTATTGCGCTTATATGTGCAAGTAGACGCGTGCAAACGCCCTGTTTATAAGGGTTTTGATTTTTAGCTGTCGCAGACCCTATCCACTAAAACAAGGATTAAGACAATTAATTGAGATAGTTTAAGTTTGTAGAATTTATGTCGCAGACCCTATCCACTAAAACAAGGATTAAGACTAGTCCGTAACGGCTTCACGGATGCGGTTCATCCAGTCGCAGACCCTATCCACTAAAACAAGGATTAAGACCTGCCATTCGCTTGTGGATTCAATGGTCTCATTTGTCGCAGACCCTATCCACTAAAACAAGGATTAAGACTATTTGCCTGCTAAAAATCGTTCAAGAGTGGTTGGTCGCAGACCCTATCCACTAAAACAAGGATTAAGACGGTTGAAGACACCCAGAAAAGCTTATCTTGTCCCTGTCGCAGACCCTATCCACTAAAACAAGGATTAAGACCTCTTGGTCATGGGGTAACTTCCAAGTCAAGAAGTGTCGCAGACCCTATCCACTAAAACAAGGATTAAGACTGACGATGCGAACACCATCACTATTAAAATGGCAAAGTCGCAGACCCTATCCACTAAAACAAGGATTAAGACTTTACACTAGTGTACTCTCTCGCTAACTCGTATGTCGCAGACCCTATCCACTAAAACAAGGATTAAGACTCAAGAGATTCATTGTTTTCTTCTAAATATGCCAGTCGCAGACCCTATCCACTAAAACAAGGATTAAGACACCTATTTCTCGCCAGTTCTAAGCACATGAAGTGTCGCAGACCCTATCCACTAAAACAAGGATTAAGACTACACACGATTACCATTTTCACTTTTCACTTCAAGTCGCAGACCCTATCCATTAAAACAAGGATTAAGACTTGCCCCAACTAAAATTAAAACAACAGAAACAATGTCGTAGACCATATCCATTAGAGCAAGGATTAAGACGATACATCCCACTTGGAAATATCACCGTTAAAAGTCGTAGCCCCTATCCACCACAACAAGGATTTCAAACAAAAAATAATAGCTAAGTGCGAACATAGGCGTCACACTTAGCTACTATTTTTACGTCATATCATTAACACCTTAATGATGCACCCTATTATTCTCTTATACTAAATCGAACTTAATATCAAAAAACTACACTATGCTAGAAAGACTCAAAAACCCAATGATTACCAAAATCACCCCTGTCGAGAATCGCGAAGCTTCTCGACCAAATTGGCCAGCCTTACACCGAAGGACAAAACAGCATGATATACACCCACTAGCTGCCCCCGAACCAGAGGGTAGCAGAAGTTAAAAATACTTTACTCAAGAGAATGAGCTGTGCGAGATTAATTTTCACTTGAAAAACGAAGAACCCTAAAGAATTTTATACGATATGATAAACAAAATAACCACCCCAATCATTCAGCAACTGCTGGATGAATTTGATTTCCCTTACACCATTGAAAAATCAGGTGTATTCTGTATTGATTTTCCTCCTTGCGAGGACTATCCCAATACATTTCTACTCTATATAGTAGTCGACGACGACAATCATATGGTACAGATAAGAGCACAAAGCGATGCTTACCAGCATCTACAAGACGCTGCACTAGAAAAAGCGACTATCCATTGTAATGTCTATAATAGGCTCAACTATCTACTCACTGCCTATATAGACGACAACAACAGTATAACTGTAGAAGAAACTTATTATATTAATCACCCAGTATCCAAAGAGTATCTCAAGAAGAACTGCCTACTTGAGAGCATGGCGGGTATGTACCAATTCTTCAAACTTTATGATAGCTAAAATCACACCCCAAATACTAGAACAAGTTCTATCACAACTTGAAGGTCCATACGACAAAGTATATGACGAGACATTCTGTATTACACTCCCTCCACTAGACAGTGATGAGGAAGACGAAACTCTGACTATTTACTTTACAGCAGAAAGCAATGGCTGGTTGCAAATTTCTGGGGTCAGTAATGCAGCATGCGAGCTAGAAGGCCAAGCCTTACACGATACGACCAAACTATGTAATGAAGTAAATGCAACAAATAGCAGATTTAGAGCCTTTATCACCCCAGATAACTCATTAAATCTATTCCGAAACTTCAATCTTTCGGCACCCGTTTCGGAAGCCTACATACTGTACGATTGCATTCGCGAAACAATCAAAGCTATGTACCTATTTATGTACAGCTACTACCATGGAGAAGACCTGATAAACTAAAGTCATAGATTATGAAGACTCAACTATTACAAGTACAAGAAGATTTTCTAACCTGTATCCGTTTAGGAATTAATCACCCCATACCTCCTCTTCACCCCCTCAATCTCCTCTTTCAGGCGCTTCACACTATCCTCAGCCCCTTCCAGCATCTCACACCATTTCAGGGACTGCTCATAATACTTGAGCGCCTGTTCAATCTTATCGAGTTTTTCCGATTGTTGGGGCAAGAGATAGGCATCATACGACAAGTCATTGACCGTCTCCTCATCCATCGGCTTGTACTGAACTTTGAGTATCCACAGTCTCTCTTGAGAATATTCAAAAAGAAGATGGGTTGACACAGAAGGGTGTTCTAACTCACATTGACAGTTACACACAAAACGCCTATTTTTTGTGGTCACACATCTACACCAGTAGTTCTACTACCTAGAGAGATTAATTGCGCTACCGAAATGCTCAAAAAAATGCAAACTAAGCCAGGCTGGGATATGAAAACAAGCATCATTTTTATTTTTTTTCTTCAAACCCCATCCCCTCCTAAAACCTAGGATATAGGAGAGGATAAGACTAAGGATAAGATACTGGATAGTATCTATATCTCTATCTAGGGTGTAAATTCGGAAGATACCTGCATCTTCCCCTATCTGGTACCATATCGGACATTATATTTCATCGTAATTTCTTTTTTCACCATCTATCTTTACGGGCTCTTTTATTCGACACGTTTACGCCACTATATCAGATCTTTTTACTAGATCCCACAACTTTCTACAGGCTGATTTTCATGACCACGGAAGCAGTATCTTTTAAGGGTAAGCTACTACTATTTGAAGAAGTTTTTCGTGCATCGGTAGATGAAAAAACTGATAGTCAGGACGTGAATACAACTCAATTTCTAGTTCTTGTTTATCATTTCTTTTTACGGTTAAAATTACTGTTGTTTCCTACTAAAAATCGCAAGCGCTTGCAACTAAAATCGGAAGTAGATGCAACTAAAATCGCAAGCGCTTGCGATTTTAGTTGCCTTTGCTATGATATTTTTGCCAAGTTTTAAGGGCTTGCAAGTACAAATATACGGAGGTTCCATGAAGTTATATAAGTAGAGGGAGAAAGGATAAAATTACTTTCTAACATTTTCGTAGCCCTGCTTAAATCCAGTCACGAAATCACCAGCGTTATCATAAATGTATATCCCAGCTGCTAATATTAATACTGCAAGCGTTACTCGATTCCATCCTCTTTTAGAATTTAAATTTAAACGTCTCATACTCATTTTTTATGTCAAGTCCTTGATTATCAGTATATCAACAAAAGAAAGGACTAATATCTAATGGTAGTTGACTACAAAGACAACTTTTTTCTTAGAGATTAACTACTAAAGCTCAAAAAAAGACTTTACTTCAGGCAAAGAAAGCTGCATAAATTCCTCGTTGCAAAGCGTAACAAGATGGCGTAAACCGACAGAGCAGTTAACAAACCTCTTGCAATTCCCAATAAAAATCACTATCTTTATATCATCTCAAATGGACCATTAATATAATAACCTTTAAAATAAAAAACAATGAACATGCAGAATTTTACTACATCTACCCTTAACACCAACGGCAGAACCTCACTAGACTGTCCAGTTGTAACACTCGAAAGAGAACGTATGAACAACTACCTCAGCCAATATTTCAAAGATGGATGTATCGCCTTACCAGCGAGTCAAGAAGTCCTAAACGATTTATACGGTAAAGACTTTCATTACCTCATCCTTAGAGTTGCCTACCACCAAGCAAGCAATAATCAGCTAGTCCATACAGCTATCGCCATAGTACCAGCAAATACATTTACAGACAACGGCGAGAAAAAGCCAGTATCGTCAGACACACTCAAACAATTAGCCCAAGATATCACCACAAATCATGATATCAAAAGCTTCCTATATACACGCCCTGGTGAAATCTCTCAACTGCTAGATGCTCAAGGCACCGTACAAGATGAGCTAATCGCCCCACCCGCAGAACTACACGTGAGACATTTCCGCAAACTATATGACTGCGATGCATTTGTAGAGTTCTATTTGAATGAGTATCCTCAGGGGGTATCTGGTGCGTATATGCGTAGAGGGGAGTTGTTCCAGAGAGCTAAGAAATGGGACAAGATGACGCATTTGAAGAATAGATAAATAGTTGTGTAGATACTTACTGTATGGTAAGTGTTGACAAACGACATTAAACTTAAACCCGCAGAGCTGGATGGCTCTGTGGGTTTAAGTTTATAGTGAATAGCTGTATAGTGAAAATACCTTGCATAATTCCTCTTCTCCAAAGCGTGGCGAGGTGGTGCATGCGCAGGAGCTGTGTGTTACCTATCCGTATAGTTTTTGCAGTATTTTGGACTATAGTTCTGATTTTAATGGCTATTATCTAGAGATACCTTTGACACTATACAAGCGCATCCACAGTCAGATGATTAGTCCTTTTATCACTCGAATAAAGAGTCATCCGTGCATTCCAATGCCTGATGCATTTGTAGGTCGTTTGCACCATTATATCGATTTGATTTCCAATAAGCCAGATTATACTTTGGCGGCTGATAGAGAAGACTGGATACTCCATATCAGTATGTCTATCATTTATGAGTTGAGTCATTTATTTCATACTACGCTGAAAGATTTCAATCCAGAAAGGGCATCTCGTAAGAATATGCTGTTTTATGAGTTCTTGATTCTGGTATCTCAAAAGTATCTGGATCATCGGGAGGTTGAGTATTATGCCAACGAACTGGCGGTGACGTCTAGGCATCTATCTAGAGTAGTGAAGCAAAAAACAGGGTTTTCTTGTAGTCATTGGATCAAGGAGATTGCTATCATGCACGCGAAACGACTGTTGCTGGAAGATAATAACCAAGCGAAGGATGTGAGTTTTGCATTTCACTTCCCTAGCCAGTCTTTCTTTACGCAGTATTTTAAGAAAGAGACGGGCATGACACCAAGTCAGTATCAAAAGAAGTATGGCAGATAGGATGTTATGACTACTATAAGCTAAATTTCTTCCTCTTCACACGAATCGTCGCCGTTTTGTAGCTTCTAGTGATTTTCATAGGCTGGATAGCCTTAATTTCGGCTGGCGACTGGACACATTTCCTACCCTCGAAAAGTTTCTCGTATTTTGTTTTGAATATTGAACAATAGTTCATAACTTTGCGGCAGAATATAATAAACAGATCAACTATGATAGGAAGACCTCAAAAGATACGAAAGATCGCTGGTGCACCATCCGTCTCAGGGTTTACTCCATGTGGGCAAGCTCGCAGAGGAAGAGGACGTCGCAGAGGCCATCATCAAGAAGATATCCTCCTTTTATTTGAAGAGTACGAATCTATCCGCCTGCTAGATTACGAAGGGCATAACCAGACAGATGCGGCGGAGCTGATGCATGTATCTCGACCTACCCTTACTCGCATCTATCAAAGAGCGCGTAAGAAAGTAGCGCAGGCTTTTATAGAAGGGCACACGATTAAATTTGAAGGTGGCAAGGTGCATTATGAAACTGAATGGTATCAGTGTACGCAATGTATGAGCATCTTTAATACCCCCCCAAATGGCTCGGAAAATAATAGAAAAATAGAATGTCCTCTGTGTGGGAGTCATGAAATCGTGGTGTATCACGAGTCGGATACTCTGATGGCAGAGGATTAGTCATACAGGATAATAAATAAACAATTAAAAGAAAAGACATGAAAGTAGTTATTACAAGTCAGGAGAACAAAATGAGTAGTCAAGTCGATGCACGCTTCGGGCGTGCTGCATACTTCGCATTGTATGATACAGAAACAGGTAATGTAGATTGGTTGCAAAACGATGTGGCTGGCCAACAACATGGTGCGGGTACTGGTGCGGTAAACCGTATCGCTAATCTAGGGGTAGAAAAAATCTTTGCTGTGGTATTTGGTGCGAAGGTAAAACCTATCCTTGATGAACTAGGCATTCAAATGGTCGTTATCCAAGAAGACGAGACTGTAGGCCATATTATAGAAATTCTCCAAGAACGTAAATCATAAGAAGCAATGAAAATCAGTATTGCTAGTGGAAAAGGCGGTACAGGTAAGACTTTTGTCTCAACCAACCTCTTCCGCCTGATGCAAGACCAGACTGATTCAGTGATTCTGGTAGACTGTGATGTGGAAGTCCCTAATAGCCATGTGTTTTTAGAGACTACCGACCGCAAGAGTCAGATTGTAACTGATTTCCGTCCTGTTATTGATTTAGAGAAGTGTCGCTTCTGCGGTAAATGCGTAGAATGGTGTCATTACAATGCCATGATGTGTGTCCCTGCAGCGAAGATGACCAAGATGCTACCAGACCTATGCCACGGCTGTACCGCGTGCATGGTGGCTTGTCCGCATGGGGCTATCTCTCCTTCTAATCTAGAGATTGGTGAAGTGACGGCCAAGGAAACCGCAGAGGGCGCTCTTCTTATCGAAGGCCGCATGGCGGTGAATACGAGTTCTGGTGTGCCTGTTATTCATGAAACGGTGGCTTTTGCAGAGAAGGAATATCCAGCAGATTATTATCTACTAGACTCTCCTCCAGGTACATCGTGCCCATTTATACAAACGACAGCTAAATCTGATTTGGTGGTGTTGGTTACAGAACCGACTCCATTTGGGCTTAGTGACTTGGTACAAGCCATGGACACGCTAGATAATCTGGGCAAATCGTACTGTGTAGTGATCAACCGTGCCGATATGGGAGATAATGAGATGGACAGAGTCCTTGAAGAACGTGGGGTTGAGGTGATTGCTCGCATCCCATTCTCTCGTGATATTGCATCTTGTTATGCCAATGGGATGCTCGTAGTAGACCATTTACCAGAGTATCGCAGCTATTTCGAGCATATCTTGGGTAAAATTCGCGAAGTAGAAGCTAGTTTATCACCATCAAAAGATTCAGCCGTATGAAAACAGCAATAATTAGTGGCAAAGGCGGGACTGGCAAATCGAGTATCACTGCCGATTTTATTGCCCAATCTAAAGACACGTTTGCAATCGACTGTGATGTGGATGCGGCGAACTTATATCTCTTATTTGACCAACAAGTAGAAGAGCGTGGTAGCTATGTATCTGGTGAACATCCAGAGATAGATCCTGAGATTTGTACTGCTTGTGGTGCATGTATAAATCATTGTCACTACAACGCCCTATCTATGGTCGGTGATAGAGTGATGGTCGATGAGATTGCGTGCGAAGGCTGTGAATTGTGTAGTAGAATATGTCCCGTGGATGCTATTACGATGCATCACGACCATGAGAGCAGCATGTACTATGGTCCATTCCGCTTCGGTTATATGGCGCGTGCTCGTCTCTATCCAGGTGAAGAAAACTCTGGTAAGTTGATTAATGAGCTGCGTAGTCGTGCCGATGAGTTGATGAAGGAAAAGGGGTATGACCACGTGATTATGGATGGCCCTCCTGGAATCGGTTGTCCTGTCATTTCTACGATTACAGGTGTGGATATGATTGTGATGTGTACAGAGCCTACGCGTTCGGGGATGGAAGACTTGATGCGTGTGGCGGAACTAGCACAAGAGTTTTGCAGCAAGCGTGCTGTCGTGATTAATAAATATGACTTAGATGAGACGTGCACTCAGCAGATTGAGGCTTGGTGCGCTGAGAAAAATATCCCTGTAGTAGGTAAGGTGCCGTTTGACAAGCGCATGGTGGAAGCCATGATCAACAAACAAAGCATCTCTGAGTATGCCCCCGATTCGGCGTGTGCTCTCGAACTACAGGATGCCCTGAAGAAGATTCTCGCTATTGGTGAAGGTACCTCTGTATCTCCATCGACTGTAGAGAAGGATGCTCAAGCGGAATGTGTACAGAATGACTCTCTTGAGAAAGTAAATTGTAAACATTTAAACACTACAGATATGCCAAATCGAGATAAAACCGGACCTGTACAAGCAGGTAGCACCCAAGGTATGGGTCAAGGCATGGGCCGTGGTTGTGGTCAAGGTAAAGGTCGCGGACAAGGACGTGGTCGTTGCTGTGAAACTACACCTCGCCAAGGACGTGGCACTGGCAGAGGCCGTCGTAATGGCGGCATGGGCCAAGGTCGCGGGATGAACTAACCGAACCTTTAGTTTTTAGTAATTTGTATAGGCACGAGGGAAGTATCTTATTTATTTCCTTCGTGCTCTTTTTTTGTCCAGCTTATGGGCTTATTAAGGCTTTTGGGCCTAAATATAGGCTGAGTTTTTGGATGGTTTTTATATAATCAAAAAAACCACCCTCTAATCACTTAGAAGGTGGTAAATCGTCTTGCACTCTAATCACTTAGAATAACAAGATATAATCTAAATCTCTATGAAAAAAACGTAGCGCAAAAGTAGTTATTATTTATGACATAGACAAGCAAAGAGGCTGTTATTATTCAAGAATAAACGATGTTTTTACAATTAATCTCTCGTAAGCTGTATCTTTTAACATGTTTTACTCATACTCTTCAACCAAACAGCAAAAATCGCTTATGTGTCACTGGTAGATTACGTATTTGTAATACTGTTGTAATATCCATGTTAAAATGCATCTTTTTCAGCTACATTGCTATGCTAAAGTCAAGCAAAGCTTTGCTGATTACTATAGATGATATAATTTTGTATCAAAGACTATGTAAAACAAAAGAAACCATGAAGAAACAAACATTACTTTTACTTGCAGCTATATTTATTTGTATTCTTCCTACCCATAGCGAGGGCTTTCAAGGTGTGGGTATAGCTATCAAAGCTAGATCTATGGGTACTAAAAGTATGCAATTGAACCAAAAGACAAGTCCTGCAGTTTTTCCATATGGAAATGAAGCGCTTAATAAATATATTTATCGCCATCTCCCTATGCATTCTTTACAAACAGAGTATGGCAAGGATTTTTCTACGACTGAAATAGTCATTCAATTTAATATCAACTCTCAGGGTAAGGTCAGAAATGTCATAAAAGTCAGTTCTACAACCTCTCGACTAGCTGATGAAATTGCAGATATATTCCGTCGCATGCCACGATGGATACCTGCTATCGACAAGTGTAAACCACAAGATAGCACGCATAGATACACTGTACATATTGTTCTTAATGATGAACTGTATGGCAAGCCATATATCTATTGCGAGCCTTCACATGCCACACAAGACTCTATGTCCTGATACGTCCGCTTTAAAGTTTACCGTTTGAGTAGGACGTTTTTCTTCACTCTATCACCTCTTGAATCTCTCCACAATGCAGCATCATGCTTCCGAAGTAAGGATTATTGATTTCCTTCTCCAGACTAACCCATGCCGCTCCCTTATCACCATGCACCATAGGACAGTACTGGATAAAGGCTTTTTGTCCTAAACCTTGTTTACGTACCTGAGCCACCATCCATGTGGAAATGACCTCATATGCATTGCGAAGCGCTTTGATATCCATTGCCTTCACACCCTTGTCAGCAGCCTTGAGTAGAATCGCTTCTTTGGGAGTATACTTCTTTATAATTTTGCTTAGTGCCAGCATATGAATCCTAGCTGTTTTAAAATCATCTTTGTACAAAGCAATTGTCAGTTGGTTGTAGTCTATAAACAATGCACGAACATCTACTTCCTTTTGGGATGTTTCATTATGCTGGTACCCCATCTTAACCATACGACCTACCCCAGCCAACTGCTTTCTATTTACCATTGATGGCAGTCCAGCTAGCTGCGCAGAAGCATCCACTGTAAATGCGCCATTAGTTACCACATATTCTCCTTCTAGAAGACCAGAAAGAACTGTATAAGCATCTTCCATTTTTTCTCCTAAGTGCACTTCTCTAAGTTGATACTCTCCAAGCTTATCCTGTACATACACGACAGAACGTTTGCCTGTCCAAAGCACGGCAGATCTAGGTACTGTGAGTGGCTCTATATGTTTATTTTTATCCTTCGCTTTTGAAAATAGATGCACCATAGCATCTACTAACATACCCGTTTTTAGGCTACCTTCCTTATTATCCATAGTAGCCCGTACCACCATCGTTCCTTTTTGTATGTCAACGACAGGAGATACATAGTCAACGACAGCCTTAAAGACACGGCCTGGTAAGGCAGCTAAAGTTACTTCCATCTTCTGGCCAAGATGCACATTTTGTCCTTCACGTTCCAAGACATCCAGTTCAATCCAGACTGTGCTTAAATCATGTACTTCAAAAAGCGGTTGACCAATTTTTACTTCATCGCCCTGAGCAGCAAGTAGCTTCGTAATTGTACCACTGACAGTGACATACACTGGAAAATGCATTAAAGGCTCTTTGACTTCCTCCAACATACGCATTTGCTCTTCAGTAAACTTCAATAACTGCATCTTACTACGTAGCGCTGTATAAATCTCTGGCTGCGAGTTTTGCAATTCTTTAGCCACTGCCAACTCCTGTTGTAACTCAATCACTTGTGGCGAATAGATTAAGCCCAGCGACTGTCCGCGTCGTACCACTTCCCCCTCATGCGTAATCATATATTTGTCCAAACGCCCCCGCAAATAACTCACCTGCACCTCCTTCGAACTCTCATTGGCTACAATTCTCCCTGTAAAATGCTTGGTGCCAGCAGATGCTCCACGGCCCACCTCTGTCACTTCAAGCCCAGCGATAGCCATCGCTTTGTGCGACAAACGCACAACCTCCAAAGTTGACCTTTCGTCACTCTCCTCCATAGGAATCAGATCCATAGCACATATTGGGCATTTCCCCTGCTTGTCCATCTTCACCTGCGGATGCATAGAACACGTCCACACTGTCTCCTTATCCTGCTGATGTTTATGCAACTTATCTACCTTATCTGCAGATGGTTTAGAGCCACAGCCACCGAGGATGGCCAGCAGAATCATCATTATATAATGATATTTTTTTTTCATCATTCAATCATTTTAAATATTCTAAACTACTCTACAAGATACAAGACTACAGCCGATTCCATATAATAATCGGTCACAGCTTCAATCATCTTCCATTCAGCCTGCTGTTCTAGGCGTAGCCAGTCGAGCCATTGCTCTACTCCACCCGAAGCATTTGCTATATTAGTAAGCGCCAGCTTAGCAGCCCTGTGCGCTGTCAGTCTGTTTTTGTCCTGCAAAGTAAATACCTCCACAGCAGCCCGTCTTCTGAAGACCGCCCCCATAAGTTCAGCCTCCAAGTCGAGTATCTTCTGCCTTCTATCCACCCGCAGTTTACGACTCTTGATACCCAGTTTCTTCGCCTTCGTCCCCGCCTTATTCCACAGCGGTACCGATAGCGACACCATCAGCATATAGATATCGTCCCCGTTGCCAGGCACATCCATATCCATTCGCCTTCCCACATTGATATAGTCCATCCCCACACCGATATTGGGATAACGCGAAGACTTATTGACCTTCACTTGTCCGTCCACCACCCGCATCATGGCATCTACCTGCTTCAACATAGGATGCTCATGGACATCCATCTGCGTGCCATATTTCTCATCTTTAGAACTTTCAAGTAGGTTTAGCACTAATGAATCGGTCACTATTGTAGCCATATCGGATTCATTCATCAACGACCTCATAGATGCTTGTATCGAAGCCTCCTTTGCTTCCACTTCTACAACCATCTGCTTCAGGTCATTGATCTTCATATCTATTCGGAAAATGTCGCTCATTCTTCCTGTATTGGTCTTCAATTTATTCAGTACCAAGTCTCTTTTCTCCTCTAACCACTTGATATACCTATTCGTCACCTTTATCTTTTGCTGCAATCCAAACAACTGATAATAGCCCCGACTTACCGCCAGCACAAGCCTTCTCTTGGCCACTAGTACCTCTGCATGCGACAATTTCACCTGCGCCTTCGCTAAGTTCTTCTGCTTCGTGATAGTGCCAAACCACGGAAACATCTGCTGCACAGACACCTTATACTCCTGACTCCCCGTTCTAGTTTGTGGTTCTGAGGCAAACCAACCATAACTCACCTTCATATCGGGCAATTTCCACGCTTCATCGACAGCTAGCTGCGTCATCTTCATATCTAGTTCGGCCGACTGCAGCGTCCCGTTATTCTCCACAGCACGGTCTACCACCACCTGCAGTGACTGGCCCCAGGCACATGCCCAGCAGCCACATAGTATCCCACATATAGTCATTAATCTCTTCATCATTCCCTAGTTTTTAGTCTATTTTCCTCACGCCAGGCATAGAGCACAGGCACGATAAACTGTGATGTCATCACCACAAGCATCCCCCCGAAGCAAGGAATGGCCATAGGAATCATGATATCACTCCCTCGTCCAGTCGACGTCAAAATAGGCAATAAAGCCAGCATAGTCGTCACCGTCGTCATCAGGCACGGCCTGATTCTGCGCTTCGCTCCCTCAAGCACCAAAGCCCTCACTTGCGACACACTAGATGCCTGGCCACCAGCCACATACTTATTCAGATACGTGGTCATCACCACCCCGTCATCTGTCGAGATACCAAATAACGCAATAAAACCAACCCATACCGCCACGCTGATATGCTTATCCATCATCCACAACATAAGCATCCCCCCAGCAAACGCCACCGAGATACCTACAAAAATCATCATCGATGTTGTCATAGAGCGGAACTGTAGATACAGAATAATCAAAATCACTACCAGACAAAGTGGTATCAAAATCATTAGTGTATCATTGGCATGGTTCTCATTCTTATATTCTCCTACAAACTCATGGGTAACACCACTAGGCACAACCACTGCACGAGTTTCAATCGCCTTATTGATTGCCCTCTGCGCACGATGTACCACAGTAGATGCATCCACGCTTTCTGTTTTATCAAACAGTACATAATTCACCAAGAATCCATCCTCGCTCTTAATCACCTGCGGCCCTGTCTCAAAACGTATATCAGCCACATCACCCAAGCGAATCCGTTCTCCGCTAGGCGTAGAGACATATACCCGCTCCATAGCCTCAGGCGAATCCCTGAGTTCTCGCGGATACCTGACCAGCATCCTATATCGTTCACGCCCCAACACGACCTGTCCTAGAGGCATGCCACCCAGTGCTACTTTAATCACCTTCTGCACCGCCTCGATAGACAACCCATAGCGAGCCATTCTCTTTCTATCCAAATCAATCATCACATACGGTTTCGCCACTATTCTGTCTGCGAAGACTGTATTTGCATCTATACCAGGCACCTCTTTCAAGACGCCCTCAAGTCCTTGAGCAAAGTCCTCAATAGCCTCGATTGATGTCCCTTTGACTTGCACTCCCATAGGCGCACGCATCCCCGATTGCAGCATCACCAACCTCGTTTCGATAGGTTGGAGCATTGGAGCCGATGTAACACCTGGCAACTTAGATACTCGGACGATTTCCTTCCAAAGATCCTCTTTCGATGCGATCTCTTTACGCCATTGCCTGTAAGGTTTTCCTCCAGATGCCTCCACAAGATGCTCTACAATCACCTCCTCAAAAGGCACATCCCCTTGTATCTTCTCCGTATTATTCGGATTGGACACGGTACCACCGTCGTTCAGCACAAATAGTCCCTCCTTATTAGTCTTAAAGAAGCGTACCCGTCCTTTGTCATCCTGAATATACTCCGTCTTATAGTTGATCACATTTTCAAACATAGACAACGGTGCCGGATCGAGCGGAGATTCCGTACGTCCCGCCTTACCCACCACGAGGTCTACCTCTGGAATAGCAGCTACCGCTCTGTCCATCCATTGCAATAGTCGCTTATTCTCCTCCACACCAGAGTGAGGCATAGACGTAGGCATCAATAAAAATGACCCTTCATCTAATGCAGGCATAAACTCTCGGCCCAATTGTCTGTACGCCCATATACCCGCCATCACCAGCGCCACAGGTACCATCAAGAACACATACCTATGATTCAAGAACCAACTCAATATCCTTGGATACACTCTTTGGAACAGCATAAACAAGCCCACAGTGCCCCCGCAAATCAAGGCCACCACGACCCAATTGAGCCACACGCCCTGCAACTTCATCGGATGCCACATTCTAGCCAGCAAAGTCATTAGTCCCACGATCACCACAGCCGTAGCTATCCAGCGCACACGCTGATCACGCCCCCACAGAGTGATGCGTTTGACCCAAGACCACTCTTGCCATCTATAAGCATGAAACAGCCCAACCGCCAATGGAGGCATCAATACCAGCGTCACCAACCAAGCCGCCACCAGCGCGCTAGTCTTCGTGAATGCCAGTGAAAAAAACATCTTTCCTTCCACCCCCGATAAAGCAAATACAGGAATAAAACTCACGATAGTTGTCATCACCGCCGTCGTTACAGCAGGCGCCACCTCACGTACCGCCTCAAGCACGATAGCAGATGCCTGCTCACCCTCCTTACGGCCATGCCATTTCTCCACGATACGCTCTCCAAGAATCACCCCAAGATCGACCATCGTGCCAATCGCGATCGCTATCCCTGCTAGAGATACAATATTGGCCGTCACCCCAAAGACCTTCATCGATACAAAGACCGACAAGACCGCCACAGGCAACAATCCCGCTACCAATAGCGACATCCTGCCATTGGTAAGCATCAAGAAAATCACAATAATCGTAATCAGAATTTCCAGCGTCAACGCCTCATTGAGAGTATATAGCGTCTCCTGAATCAAAGTACGCCGATTATAAAACGGCACGATGCGAAGTTTAGACACCCGCCCATCGGGCAGTACCTTCTCAGGCATCCCCCTATCTACTTGCTCCATTATATCTTCTACCCGTTTGATCACCTGCATCGGGTTGGCATCCACACGTGCCGTCACTACGCCACCGACCACTTCGGCCCCCTCCTTGTCCAATATGCCCCGTCGAGCCAGCGGTGTAAGCGCCACACGAGCCACATCTTTTACCAGCACAGGCATATTATCCGATACCGCCACTACAGATTCTTCTATATCCGCAATCGACTTCACATACCCTACACCACGCACAAAATACTCCACCTTATTCACCTCGATAGTCTGCGCCCCCGCATCCTCATTCGACGCTTTTACCGCCTTGACCAAGTCCATAATTGTCAAGCCATAGTGGTGCAACTTATCTTCATCGGCCAGTACCTCAAATGCCTGCACATAGCCACCGATAGATGCCACCTCTGCCACACCCTCAACCGTAGACAATGCATACTTGACATAGAAATCCTGTACAGAGCGCAACTCATGCAAGTCCCACCCACTGGTAGGATCTCCATCTTCATCTCGTCCTTCAATCGTGTACCAAAAGACCTGCCCCAATGCCGTCGCATCGGGCCCCAAACTAGGACTCACCCCTACAGGCAAAGCACCTTCAGGCAGCGTGTTGACCTTCTCCAAGATACGCGTACGCGCCCAATAGACATCCACATCATCCTCAAAAATCACGTAAATCATCGAATAGCCAAACATCGAGTTACTTCGGATAGTCTTCACCCTAGGTAGCCCCATCAGCGTAGTCATGAGCGGATAAGTAATTTGGTCTTCCACATCCTGCGGCGACCTGCCCGTCCACTTCGTAAACACAATCTGCTGATTCTCCCCCAAATTAGGGATGGCATCCACCGCAACAGGCCGAGTTGTCCAGCCCCCTATTCGCTCATAAAAAGGAGAAAACCACAGCCCTAGGCCTACTAACATCAATAGCAAGCACACGGCCAGTAATCTATTTGCGATTAAAAGATCTAATAATTTTCGGTACATAGCGGTAAGTTTATTATGTAAAGCTACAATCAAAGGTACCACTTTATTGGTTGTTTAGAGTGTAAAACAGACGGTTTAACACAGAAAACGGGCATAAATACCATGAATATGGTAGGCCTATATACAAAAAGTCACCTGCTAATTGCTCAGCAAGTGACTTATATAGTATCAGATAGACTATCCCCAATTTATAGTGGTGATAGATAGTTATGCCAAAATTTTATTCCTCAATAGTTTCCAATGGTTCTGGAGCAAAATATGTGATTTTACAACGACCATCACACATTTTAGCTCTCAGAGGAATTTTAGTGACACTACTACTATCATTCTTATTCCATAAATAACTCACTATATAGCAGTTAGCATCAATCTGTTTGACACTAAGCGTCTGTACAGCAGTGGCATTAGTGTCTTGTGCGCGAATGATAGGATCAGCACCTGTTTTCTTAACTAGTTCTTCGACTTGGGCTATAGCCTCTTTAGTCAAGAACTCATTGCACAAAGCGTCGTTCTTCGTACTCGTGATTTCATACAATACATTTGTAAGGTATGTTTTGTAGAATGCTTTAATCTGAGCTGGACAATCGGCCATACAGATAGTTGTTGTACACAGTGTTAGGATAAAAGTAAAAAATACTCTTTTCATATAGATAGTTTTAGTTACAGCATACAAACGCCGTTTTATAAAACCAGCGTTTGAATAATTTACGAATGCAAATATAGCATTATTTATTTGTAGATAGTCTATACGGTTGACTCTTTTTACAACAAGAATAGAAAATAAGAATATTCACTTTGTTAACATGGCTATTTTCAACTAAATGTAGACATGGCTATTTGCTTAAATACAACAATCATATCATCACTATTTTCCTATGGTTGAGAAATGTTGAATATTTAGTTTCTTCATGAATGGTCGAAAGCTTACCGATTAGATTTTGAGTGAAGTTATTACAAATCATCAATGATGGCACGTGTGCTCCAATGCGCTGCACTTTGGTAAATGGCAAGTGAGCCATTTGGCACGTGTATCACTGCTGGACAATCTAATAGAGTATTACTTTCTATCGTAGGAGGTGTTATAGGATAGCTATTGATTATCGCAAGTCTATTACATTGATAGAACACTCCCCCACCTATGTTCGTCATACCATCTGGAATATCTATAGCAGTTAAACGAGAGCAACATGCAAAAGCACCACTGCCAATACTTGTCAGTCCATTAGGAAGAGCTATCGTAGTAAGTCGTGAGCAATAACCAAAGGCACCAGAGCCTATAGCCGTTACTCCATTAGGAAGCACTAGTGTAGTCAAAACATTACAATTAGAGAAAGCCCAATTATCAATAGTCGTCACCCTATCAAATGCAGGATCTCGATCAAGATATAATTCCGTTTCAGATCCTAACCATTTTTTTAAGACAGCTCCATCTTCTGATAGCGTATAGCTAGAAGTTGGATAAATAACAGGGGGCTCTACCCCCGCTCTATACATACTCCCATCGTTCCAATCACTTACAGTGACATTGTTATCACATGTTACCTCATCAGGTCCAATATTTAGAAGATACGTATACTGTACGCCTGGCAACCAACCACCAGTAATCTTAGGAATAGTCACTTCAAAATCAACAATGTGCTGCTCACTTCTAGATGCAGGTTGATCATCTTCCCCTGTAAATATATAAGAAATAGACACCTTTAAATCTCCTCTATTATCCCCCAATACGTCCCCAGCACTTAAGCGACCTGTATTAAAGAAGCTTCTAGGCGATGCATCCTGCCAAATATCACTAGCCAAAGACGCCTGTACATCCTCTAAATCCAATACGGCAACGTTGCGAATAGCACCATCTCTATACAGTACCTCCAACTTAGTGATCTTTAAAGTCGTCTCGCTGTCCAACTCACGAGAAGAACGCGCCGAAAATTGTATCTTACTCAGCACATGCTTCAAGTCAATATGCACCTATCGTGATTTTTTTTGTTGTCATCATAACTCTTTTTTTTAAGTGTTATACCATATATACCTTCACGCATACGTAGTAACTACTGCGTCGTGAGACTTCATTATGGCTAAATGTAAACAAATTAACTTGTATATACTATCTACTTACTTGGTTCGGTAGATGCAATAAAACTTTTGCTTGAGACCATTTTGGCTAAAAAAAAGATGCAACGAAAAAAAACGTATCAGAAATCTCGACATATTTGAACAAAGACACAAAAAACCTACACAGAATTTGTTTAAACCAATTTGAATTCACTATATTTAGCACATACTTGCCTCGAAAAAGCAATGTATCTGAATTTCTTAGATCAATATAAGACACTTTTGTTATGACATACTTAATCGACTCATCACCCATCATAAGTTCAATATGTCTCATTATATTGAGTCTATCCAATCGCACCAAGCAAATTAGACTCAATGTGTTGAGCGCTTTGATTTTTGCTTTACTTGCTATTGTCTTTTTGCATACTAATCGTTTTTTTGACAAGAGTGATAGCATATTGTACTACTCCACTATATTGACCGACATCATACTATTATTATTCTTTCCTCTAGTCAACGTATATATCACTATATATACTCAGGAGCAAACGACAAAAAAGAAAATAGTCTTGTGGCTGTTTCCACTTTTCATTTGTATAGGCCTTATCACTGCATACTCCTTTTTTAAAAAAGAAGATATTATAAACTATTCAGTATTGTATGTACTTATAATCTCATCGACCTTATTATTTATCGTGTTTGCTCTCTTCCATCTAGATATGAGCAAAGTATCCACCATACATTCTTGGAGGAATCTTATAAGCACTCTGGTTATTATCTATTTAGGACACCATATGCTACGACAAAACAAAAAACACCGTGTCTATCAGCTATATTTAAAAGATACAGAGTCAAACGCGTCTACTGTGCACATTCATCACAAAGAGAGCCCAGATGAAGACACATTAATCGAGTCAATTGAAGCCATTCATGAGATGCTTAACCAGCAGATCATGTCCGACACGCTATTTCTGAATCCCAAACTAACCGTAGCAGATTTGAGTGCCACACTAGGTATAAAGCAAACCTGTCTGTCTAAGTATTTCAACACTGTACTGGATATTTCATTCAATACATATATCAACCACTTTCGCATAGCTTATGCGATAGACTTAATGAAGGAAAAGTATGAAAATTACACGATCGATTACATTGCCCAACAGTCAGGCTTTACCAATCGCACGACCTTCTACCGTGCTTTCAAAAGAGAAAAAGGAATGTCTCCATCCAAGTATATCAGTATGTGCAATGATGAGTATTCACAAGGCCATTCATCCGTCTACTGAACAAGTAGCCACTACTGTCTAAAAAACGACAATCAAAAAAGCACTTCTTTATTGACCATCCCTTATAAACTCGTGGTTTGAGAACTGATTAAAGTCATTTTTAGTATACCCGCTTCCATAATTCATCCAGATCTCTCTGCATTCACATTCTAAACAGACATCATTCAGCTTGCAGTAGCAACGTTCCAATGCTAGAAAGGCACAAGCGATATAATACTCCTTGTGGCAAGCATCCGTTTTTTCGAAGCATAGTATAGTGCGTTCAATAATCTCTATAGTCTTCACAACCACGTCATTGCACTGCGTCTTATCAATGGCAAGCGATACATAATATTGCAAGTGCGTCACAGCTCGCATAAACACATCCAGTTTGAGCTGTAGCGCCTTATATTGTACAGCTGGCATCGTAGCTCTACTTAGCGCAATCAGCTTGTTCAAAGCTGCAATTTCTCCGAAGAGCATTTGAATTGTTCTATCCATGCCCTCAATCCAGCGATACACATCCAAACACTTACAGATGATATGTTTTCCACAAAACAGATGCCTATTAACTAACTTAGAGACAGACTCAATCCGCACACCAGAAGCCACCACCAAATCATGATAAGCCATAGTAATATCCTGTCTGAATCGCCATAAGAAATCCAACTCATCTTCATTTTTGATAAGCAATGCTTCGTAATTAACCAATTCATTCAACAGTGAAATGTCCTGTGGATACTTAAGATATAACCTTCTCACAGAGTGCCAAATTTCCTTAAACCCTGTCAAAGGTGGGTCAATACAATCCTCAAAAGTACAGTTTAAAACCACTTTACTTAGTTCAAATAGAGTTTTACTACAATCCTCGCATGGACAATAAGCTACCTTCTCCATAAAATCAGATAGTTCCTCTAGCACTTGAGCATTTTCACAATTAAAGTGTCCATGAGATTTGACTGCACTAGCTATATATTTGCAGCCTATTTTCATAAGCTCCCAATCTTTTAACTGCATAGTAGCCCTGATGTAGGCAACAAAGTTGTCTACAGCTTGCTTGTCTCGCATTGCAAAAGCAGCTTTACAAGAATTTAGGCATGTAACTCGGTAGATTATACCATCAGAATTTACGATCTCCATTTGATTTATCTATAAGTGTTAAGTCTTCGCACAAATGTAACAATAATTATTTCAGATACTCTATTTAGAGTATTAAAAATATGTTACATAATCAATACAAACCTTTTGCAGGGCCTCCACTATGCATATTTGAACTTTTACAACATTTTCCTTGTCAATGTAACTAGACTTTATACCTTTGTATAAACCAAATGTTCATTAAACAAATAACCATGAAAAGAAAACTAACTTTCCTACTCCTATTATTTTGCATCTTTACCCTGCAAGCACAAGAAGCTCTACGAAGTAGTGGCCCTCTCCTATCCCCCGAGATCCACCCTGACCATACTGTCACTTTCCGCTTGAAAGCCCCCAAAGCTGTGAGAGTACAAGTCACAGGAGACTTCCTGCCCACACAAAAGATTAAGGGTCCCCAAAACAACACATTCGATATCCCAGGTATAGTCGATTTGATCGAAAAGAAAGACGGCGTATGGCAATACACCACCCCTAGACCATTAAGCCCCGAACTATACAGCTACTCCTTCAAAGTAGACGGACTTCGCATGCCCGATCCAGCCAATGTCTACCTTATACGCGACGTAGCCACACTTACCAACGTATTTATTATTGATGGAGACCAAGCCGATTTATATAAAGTCAATCAAGTACCACATGGCACCGTATCCCGCATCTGGTATACTAGCTCTACTCTAGGCATGGATAGACGCATGACTGTGTACACTCCTGCTGGTTATGAAAACAGTCGCAAGCACTATCCTGTACTCTACCTTCTTCACGGTATGGGTGGCGATGAAGAGGCCTGGATATCTCTAGGGCGTGCTTCGCAAATACTAGACAACCTGATCGCACAAGGCAAAGCACAACCTATGATTGTGGTTATGCCCAATGGCAACGCTTCTCAAGAAGCCGCACCAGGTGAGTCTGCTCAAGGCATGACGCCCCCTACATTTCAACTACCTAAGACAATGGAAGGTTCATACGAAAAATCCTTTCCAGATATAGTACGATTCATCGATAAGCACTACCGCACCATTAAAAGAAAGTCAGCACGTGCCATAACTGGGCTATCGATGGGTGGCTTCCACTCTATGCATATCTCCAAACAATATCCTGATATGTTCGATTATGTTGGATTATTCTCCGCTGCTATTATGCCAGGGCAAGAAGTATCCTCACCAATTTATGACAATATGGAAAGCAAGTTGCAGATACAGTTTGCAAAAAAGCCTGCACTCTACTGGATAGGAATCGGCAAAACAGACTTTCTATACAAAGCCAATGTAGAATACCGCAAAGAACTCGATAAGCATGGACACCCCTACACCTATTTCGAAAGCGATAAGGGACACTGCTGGAGAAACTGGCGTATATATCTGAGTGAGTTTGTACCATTATTGTTCGATAAAAAGTAAGAGATATTCCCAAAGAGTAGTATCTAATAAAAGAGATTAGCTATCTCACATAACAATGGCCTGTCGACACACATCGATAGGCCATTGTTTAATATAGTCAGAATCTATCAAAAGCTATTTTTCCAATCCTTCCAATCCTTCCTTACCCGCTTCTTCCCCTAGGCTGGCCGCCTCCTTATAATACTCATGTGCTTTGGCCAAATCTTTTCGCACCCCATAGCCATTTTCATACATATATCCCATATTGGCCTTAGCCGCAGCATGTCCCTGCTTTTCAGCCATACTGAAATACTTCACTGCCACTCTATAATCAAGGGGCACCCCTCTAGCAGCCAGATACATAAATCCGATAGCATTTTGCGCCTCCGCATTACCACGCATAGCCGCCAAATGGTAATACTTCGCAGCTAGCTTATCACTTTGAAAATACTCTTTTTCCTTGTTCATATAACCATCGAAATACATATTCCCTAGAGCCAGTTGCGCCAAAACCTGTCCATGATCAGCAGCCATACGATAATATGACGCCGCCTTTCCCTTATCCATATCCACTCCGTTACCAGATACATACAAATCTGCCAGATGCTTGCGTGCGTCAGGATGCTTTTTGTCCGCTGCCATAGTCAGATACTTTGCAGCTAAAGTATAGTCCTGCTCCGCACCCAATCCATTGAGATACATCGCTCCTAGAGTTGCTTGCGCTTGCGTATGCCCTTGATCGGCCGCCATTTTGTAGTACTTCACTGCCTGCTCCAGATCTTTCGTCATCATCGTGCCCGAATCGTACATCTCCCCTAAAAAATACTGTGCTTTTATATGCCCGTTTGCAGCCGCCAACAAATAATAGTAGTTCGCATGCGTATAGTCCTTATCCACATCTTCCCCTTTGAAATACTTCTTAGCCATGCGATATTGCGCATCCGCATGCCCCTGTTCAGCAGCCAAAATATAATATTTTACTGCCGCTTTAGTATCCGTATATGTATTGTAGAAGAAATCCTCATACCACCGCGCCGTCTCATACTGCGCAGCCGCATGTCCTAGCTTAGCCGCCTTACAGAAATACTTGGCTGCCTTGTTATAGCTTCTCTTTCGAGCATATTCTTTGCCCAGATGATACAGGCTATCAGCCGTGCGGTTGTCAGAAACTATTTGTCCGTAAGCACACTGCACAGTGACAACCCAACTGGCGAGTAGCAAGATACGATTCCACTTATTCATATGTACATATATTTACCGCAGCAAGATATAGAAATTAAAATAATAACACAAAGATTTACATATGTTTAAAGACATCTATACTAGACAAAGATTGTACAATAAAGCAATTATTTTTTGTCACAATCGCCAAACTTCATACCTTAGTAGAAAGTCTAGCAAATTTATGGCGAAGGGCTACTTGGTCTACCCAAGAACAGACAATTGACAGAACAGTATTTTGACAAAGCCGCAAATCATAATGAGAGAATGGCTAGTATAGTTGCAAGTCTCCACAGAGCTGGCAGATATGGCGTAAAAAAATATCAACAAGTACATAGAGTACGCTACATTAGCTGCAGGCCAAGGCATAACCAGCCTTTATTTTGACCTTGGCAAGTTATATGAACTAGGCAAAGAAGTCCCCCCAAGATTTAGAGAAAGCTCTGATGTATTACACAGCCAAATCTGCCCGCACTGTACCTCAAGTACACTGCGGGCAGATTTTATATTTTATAAAGCGACACGAAGCACCATACTACAATCGCCACTCAGCATTCTCATTCACACTACCAAATATATTCGCACTATCTGCTACACCTAGATATTGAAGGCTTGGAAGTTGGCGCAGATACATAGCCATTTCACTGTGTACATGTCCAAACGGATTGGCTTTATCTCTACAATCAGCCAATGCATCAATATATTCCACCTGATGACATTGAGTAAAGACCTGAATAAATCGGTGGCTATCAAATCTTACTCCAGGGCCAATCTTTGTTTTAATCACGTTTAGTGCATCGTCTTTCAATGCGTTTTCTAGATTTGTATGCATAACATTTGAGTTTAAAAGGTTATTATTCTTTAGTATAGAACAGGCACTGACGAATATCGTCTTTTAGTGCGCTTCTATCTCATGGTTATTCTTTTAGTGTGTGCTTCAAATGTACGGAAAATATTTCAGACATACAAGGTCCATCGCTATTATGACCATCATTATATTTCGTCATATCTATCTTCTCCAGACAAGTGCTGCGATAAGCCGTAGGCGATTTCTTACTCTGATAGTCAACAGCGTCCACTCGGAAGGTTCGCCAACATCGCATTAACATTACTTAATTTAAAGGCAGCATTTATAGTCGTTTTTATGTTGATATTTTTTACTAACGAAACAATTAGTTACAACTCCAAGCAAAATACAGTTAAATTTATTGTGCATTTCGCTTGCGAATTATGTTTTATTTGCGTATATTAGCCTCCCACCCACAAATGGGCTGGAACTATAAAAAAGCGTGCTGTCTCTCTACAGCGTAGAAAGTTGATGATTTTGATTATTTTCTGCTAGCTAGAATGGGTCTTTAGTTCGACGCTTTCCTTTATTTTATTCGATCCTGCGGAACTAGGGATCAACTTAATACATAATATTATGAGTAGAGTAGATTATAACCGAGAAGTAGAGTTTGGATTCTCATACAAGACAGTGTTTAATGCGATGAAAGAAGCTGTTCGCGATATGAGTGGAATTAGCTTATCCAGTGCCAATGAAGGAAGTGGATCTTTTGTTTTGGAAACGGAGGCCCGGCTTCTGAGTCTGGGGGAAAAGATATCGATTCGTCTACAGCAGCTAGCACCGAATCGAACAAAGATGGAAGTTTTGTCCACACTTGGAGTGAGTGAAGCTTTCGAACGAGATCAAGATTTTGGAGTAAACCGAAAGAATGTCATCAAAGTGCTTGATCATATCTCAAAGGTGCTATCAGAACACCACGGGCTTAGAGATGATAAATAACTAACTATTGACCTCTTTCTAATTTTGAAATAGACCTCCTAGGATGCTACCCCACTGTAGTAAACTAGGAGGTCATTCTTTTTGTTTTTCTATTCAGAATAACCGTTCTGTAATTATCGAAAAAGCGAGCATCTGTAGATTTTTGATCTTCAAACACCTCCTCTTTTTTCAGGGCCGCTTCCAGACAAGCCAGAATCTGCCCTTCATACCCACCCACATAGGTCTGGATAGTCAAAAGAATTGAATACTCTCTTCAAAATATACCCCAAACGCCATTTGTCAAGTTTTTGTCAAGCCTATTTTTTCGTCCTTCGCTGCAAAAACACTATTTTTGTACAATTAGTCCACATTTAACATGAAAGAAATGAAAATCAAAACATTACTATTCCTATGCGTTTTATTGTGTACCGCATGTCACAATGCCTATATCGACAAAGATCTAGAGCAACATCTTAGAGCACTTGACTGTAAAAAGATCGTACAGTTGGAAGAACTGACCAACTATATGTGGGACACGCTATATGTAATCAAGCCATACGGCACACTTGAAAGAGCAGGTATTAAAAATGCTCCACGAGCGTTGAAAAAAGAAATTGGCGCATATGGTCCCAGAGAGGGCTTCTGCGTACTTGTCTTTTCGCTCGAAGGCGAAGTCGTGAAATACGCCCAAATTCCTTATGACGCCTACGACTTTCACTACTACCCTGATATTCTAACTCCCGAAAGCACCATCAGCAAAGGCTGGGTAGCCGAAAATGTCGAAAGATTCTATCACAATTATATCAACCATCAAATAAACCATCTCTCAGACCCAGATAGTTTGTACGAAGGATATATGGGAGATCGAATGAGAGCCAAAATCAAGCGACTCTCTTATTCAAGCGATGTCGACCCGTTGACTCGTAGCCAAGATGTAAGCCAAGATATGCTAAAGACACTAGACGTGAAATGTCTAGGTAGATATTGGTATATGGTCAGTTTCTTCGGAGATAAAAACGATAGTACATCAATGATCAAGATTCCAGTCCAGGCTATGAAGTACAAAGATGGTATCCTAATCACATACATCACTCCGTGGTGGAACAAAGACAAGTACGGCAGAGACATATTGTCCTATGACTTCACTTCAGAAAGTCAGATTGATCACACCTCAGCCTTGACATTTCTCACTAGCTTCTATAAAGCGTATGGTACCGTATATGCTACTGGCTTTAGTATAAACAAAGATTTACCTAAGCTTCGTGCACACAATTTATCGAAAACAGCTCTAGCACAATTCAAAAAAGCTGAAGAACAAGAATTTTTAGACTGTAGAGATGGCTATGACCTACTCTTCAATGATTTTGACTTCGATAAAGCTTCGCATCATACTATGCAGTTCAAACATGTAAAAGATGATGATTACCAAGTAAGCTATGCGAAGGGAGACTATACAGTAGAACTGACTCTCACCGTGAAGAAAGTTCAAGACAAATATGTAATTGATAGCATTAAACCATAATACACAATCAGTCCACAACTAAGATTAAGAAATGAAGAAGAAAATATCCACAACCCAAGCCTTCCTCATCCTATTCGCAGCTACTGTTGTGCTCATTCTCCACTTCACCTGTCCAGGCAACGTGTTGCAACTAGGCGATGTCACAGTCTTTTGGGGTAGAATGCCAGAGAATCCTCCTGAAGGAGTCTCTATCTCCATAGGGAGCAATAGATTACCTACAATGAAGTTCAGATCCTGGTATAGTGATATCGACAGCTTACATCACTCAGATAAAGGAGACATTCCTTATCTAACAGAATTGATCCAGGGAGCAAAAAAATCGGCACAACTGCAAGAACTTACCAACTGCCACTGGGATACCCTCTATATCGTAAAACCACATCACACGCTCGAAAGTCTAGGGATGGCCAAAGTGTTTCGTGAATTGGAAGAAAAGATTAGCGAAACTCCCTCTAAAGATGGTAGTTGCGTCCTTGTCTTTTGGTCTGAAGGCAAAATCGTGCAATATGCCTCCATCGAGAATAAAACCTTTGACTTCAAACGTGCCCCAAATATCCTGACTCATGATATCGCTTGCAGCAACAAAACGTTTGCCCTAGGACCCATATGTATTAATTGGAAAAGGACTGAACATACTTATCAATAAAGAAGAACGAAGAAGCTGATTCTCCTGACGCAATCCTGTGTCTTTGCTCGTGCCCTTGCTCGTGGCATTATGCCACAATCTTCTGTTGCTCAAAAAGCAAGCGCCTAGAGCTCAAAGCGCACTATGACCGCAGACTGAAGTCAGACGATCAAAGATTTTATTGTTGCGGCTTTTGA
Source organism: Bacteroidaceae bacterium (assembly GCA_963678855.1). Lineage (GTDB taxonomy): Bacteria > Bacteroidota > Bacteroidia > Bacteroidales > Bacteroidaceae > F22. The sequence continues at coordinate 371,043 of OY787448.1, forward strand.
GGAGGCAGAGATACGAATGAAGATTCCTGTGCTGAATAATATCGTGCGGATATGCTCGAAGATACAAATGGGCAAGAAATTGTGGAAAATCGAAGAAATAAAGAGGGAAGTAAAGAAAATCAAAGAAAATAATGTATCTTTGGGATGATTCGAAAAACCTAATTTTTAACCCCACCTTAACGTCATGAAAAAATACATTCTCTTTTTATTGGTCAGCCTATGCTTGCTATCTACTGATGCTTTTGCTCAACGAAAGTTTAGTTTTGAAAATGGCACCTTTAAGATTTGCCAATTTACAGACATCCATTGGAAATCAGGATCACCAAATTGTGCTCAAACCAAGGCAGCAATACGTGAAGTATTAAAGATGGAGCAACCTGCACTGGCTGTGTTGACAGGCGATGTGGTCACTTATGAACCAGCGACAAAAGGTTGGACAGAGATCATTCAGCTCTTTGAACAAGCTAAAATGCCTTTTACAGTAACCATGGGTAATCATGATGCAGAATATTTGAAGAAAGATTCTATTTATACTCTTCTTTTGGCTTCCCCATATTATGTTGGAGAGAAAGGGCCTAAAGATATAAAAGGATGTGGCAATTGTGTTATACCGGTGTATGCATCGCATGATCAATCAGTAGTAAAAGCGACACTTTATTGTATTGACTCGAATGATTACCCACCTGTAAACACGTATGGTCATTATGATTGGGTGCATTTTGAACAAATCAAATGGTATCGCCAACAGAGTGCATCTTTTACTAAAAACAATCACGGAAAACCGCTTCCATCTCTTGCCTTTTTGCATATTCCATTGGTGGAGTATAAAGCAATCATAGATGCTCCTGAAACTGTAGGAAATCAATTAGAAGGAGGCGTTGCTTCTTCTCAGATAAACCCAGGCTTATTTGCTTCTTTTATCGAAATGCAGGATGTCATGGGTGTTTTTGCTGGACATGATCATGAGAATGATTTCATAGGACAAAAACATGGCATAGCATTAGGTTATGGACGTGTTACAGGAACAGATGCTTATGGTTCGTTGAAGAGAGGTGCGCGAGTGATTCAATGCTATGAAGGACAAAGAAAATTTGATACTTGGATTTGTACACCTGAAGGAAGAGAAACCACGTATTATTATCCTTCTGCTTTAACATCAGCCGATGAAAAAGACATGGTTTATTCTCCTGCTCAGCCATTCACGCCTCAAAAACATGGAGTGGCTTATACGTATTATGAAGGGGAATGTAAAGCAACTGCTCAAATCGCAAATTGTCAAAAAATAAGTGAGGGCACTATGAATACGATTTCTATTGAAGAAGCACCTGTGAAAGATCATTTTGCCTATGATTTTCGTACTTTTATACAGATACCAGAGAGAGGTGTTTATCGTTTTTACACCTATTCTGATGATGGCTCTAAACTCTTTATTGATGGCAAACAAGTCGTCGATAATGATGGAGGACATGGCGCTCGTAAGATGGAAGGTAAAATAGCCCTTGATAAAGGTTTCCACGAATTGCGTGTCTTGTATTTTGAAGATTATATGGGAGAAGCCCTAGAAGTTGGTTTTTGTGGTCGCAATTATCCATCTTCTCCTTTAACAGAAAAAGATCTCTATCTACCAGCAGAATAAATGTATCTGCTTGTTGAAGAAGGTTATATGAGCCACAACAGCTGGTTATCGCATTTGGGGATAGGTGTAATATTTTGTAAGCGGCTATTGCATATTGGCGAAAAATATTGTTCGTTTACTTGGTGACAGAAAGCAAAACTGGCTCCTTATGGCTGTAAAATAAGCTATAAGGGGCCAGAGGTTTGAAATCGGTATAGTGGATATAAAGACTGAGTTGCCACGATAGCAACAATAGTGGACTAGTCAAATAATCCCAATATTAACATTTGACACAGTTGAGCTTACAGTCTCATACTTTACTCCCCGTACTCCTCAATATACGCCTCATAATCCCCATCCCACTGGTCAGGATCATAGTCAATATACTCATCGTCCTCATACGAGTCATCATCATACTCGAAGTTGCTCTCTTCAATCTCAGGTTCATAGTCGACCTCATCAGATACCAACTCGTCATCCTCTTCCTCGTTGTACTCCTCGTCCTCATACTCATACACATCCTCAGGCACCTCCACCTCCTCATCTTCAAGCGACTCCTCATCTATATGCATAAAGATATCCTCGGGTTCCCACATATTCGTGTCGAAATAGCGCACAGAACGATTGCACAGCTTCTCCACCGTATCGATGCTATACTTCTTGCCATACACAGCAAGTATTTCCTCAATGGATATCTCCTGGCTATAATCGCCCCATTCCATGCGAATATAGTCATCCTCGTTATGAATAAAGTCCCAGATGCGATAAGCGATAGCAGGCAGAACCACCTGCCCATCTATCGCCAAGATGCCCATTCTCCTAGTTCGCTTATCCTCTACGACAGATTCTTCAACACAGCGGATAAAACCCGACTTTGGATGGATCTCGCTGAGCCAATAGTACTTGCCTAGCGGGATGATAAACCCCTTTCGGTCGAGATTATACAGACCGTAGTCATTGCCCTTTTTTACAATGACTTTGTCGTCTACGGGTGTGGTGATATGGTCATACTCTGGTGAGAGTATGACGGTGCCTTCAGAGGTCGAGATGCCTTGAAGGGAGTTGGAATGGGTGATGGTGTATGTGTTGGTCATAGGTTAGTATTTTACTGTCTAGCTAATTCTTCATTTGAACAATCCTCTTGAGTGATTTGCAAAGAAGCAAAGTCTTTTACAAGTTGCACTCTATCTACCACTTTCACACGAGCAGCGTTAGCACGCTCAGAAGCCTGACTAGTTAACTGTGAATTGGTAAACAATACAGGTGTAAACTCCTTATTGCATTTATCATTATATACGGGGACAGCACCATATATTTCATTAACCCCTTCACTACCGATATTACGCCCACTTTGTTTAGCTTGTATCAAAAGTGCTTCTAAATTATTTATTGCAATAACATCAGCTCCATAATCATTACTTTTGGGTGTAAGAGTCACTTCATAACCTTTCTTACGATAATAAGCAGCCACAAATGCCTCAAAATAATACGGGTCAAATTTATCAATATCTGAAAGAACTAGGTTAGCATATGATACTTCATGCAACGATGCGCCAAACAACTTACTAGACATTTCCTTCACTGTCACCTCAGCCCTATCTGTAGGATACATGACTAAATTTGCTAAATTATTCTTCCTATTGAGCAATTCATCAAGTACAATATCAAAAGTCTCAATCTCATCATCATGAGATATTGGATAGTACACAAACACATCACGCTTCTGCCCTATTCGATACACACGATCAGTAGCCTGGTTCTCTTTAGCCGGATTCCAGTGTCTTGAATAATGGATTACATTATTTGCTCCCACTACATTGAGTCCCATACCAGCAGCTATTGGAGACATGATAATGATATTAAATCCCTCATTCTTCTGAAAGACGTCGATTGTTTGCTGTCTACTAAGCTTATTCTTCGTCGCTTCTTTAACAGAACTAGGTGTATCCCCATTAATAATCCTAGGAAGTATTTGGAAATACTCATAACACACTTTACGCAGCATTCTTTGAATCTTCTTTGTATGAGTAAAGATAATTACCTTTTCATTTCTATCCTTAATCTCACCTAAGACCTCTAAAGTAGCTTGTAGTTTGCCCGATGATTCAACCAATTCTTCTACAGAATATTCCTCCAAATTAAACTGGCTTGCATACGGATGGTCCACAATATTACGTAACTCTTGAATAATCTCAAGCATTATATTCTTTGCACTTTCACCATGCGCACGTCTTTCTTCATTATCCAGCTCATTCTGAATAGCTCGATTAAGCACTGACCTGTACATCGTTTTTTGTATCTCAGGCATTTCCTTCGGTACTTTTTTGCTATATTTATTTGGTAAATCTTTCGCTACATCAGATTTCAAACGTCGTTTAAAATACACATTAAGTTTGCTTCTAAGTCGCTGAGCAATAATTGATTTCTCATCATCACTTTCGTTCAAAGCCAGCGGTTTTTCATATTCTTTTGAAAACGCCTTTGCATTGCCTAATAGCCCAGGAACGCAATAGTCCATGATACACCATAAGTCAACCATTGAGTTTTCTACTGGCGTACCTGTCATAGCAATTTTAAAATCACTCTTCAAAGCTTTTACGGCATTAGTCACCATCGTACCAGGTGTTTTTACACGCTGTGCTTCATCCAATATAGTAATAGCGAAATCAACAGCCCCTAAATTGAGTTGCAATGAGCGTACAGTTTCATAATTTGTAAGCACAACATCACTGGATTGCAGTATTGATATAGCTTCTTGATTATACTTTTTTGGAAAGTCACTTGAGCCTAGCACCTGTACTTTTTGTGCTGGAGGATTAAAAAACTTGATATACTCACATTCCCAGTTTTCCAACAAAGAGATTGGTGCAACAATTAGATACGGTTTTTTTTGAGGATTATAAAAACGGGCATGCCAATCAATTAAATACAATATCTGCAATGTTTTTCCCAATCCCATATCATCAGCAAGTAAACAACCTGCCAAATTGTTTTTCTGTAGATATTGCAACCATGCAACCCCTTCTTCTTGATGCTCTTTTAGTTTGATACCAGCAGCTAAATTATCATTTACTTCGAGCTCATATTGATTACCAACATCATCGACTTCAGCCTCCTTTTTAAACGCCAACTCCTCGGCATTTTCCTCTATAATCAAGACCTTCTTTTGTCCTGCATCAGCCAACTGGTTAGCATTTTCTTCAGTAATTGGAGCCTGCTTCGCATCTTTCGTTTTCTCAAGCAGTTTTCTAGCTTGCTTAATCGGCAACTCCACTCCCTTAAATTGAATTGACTCCTCAGCATTCTCCTCAGCTATAATCAGTTTATCTTCCAACTCTGCCAATTCATCGTCATTACGGACAAATACATTGTCCGTACCATTCACTCGATTTTCAACCTGAATTCCAGGCAGCCAAGATGATTTATACTTGCATATAAAAGGATAGAACTTAGGTTCATACAAACCAATCTTAATAACACGGTCACTATACAACTCTTTGACATCAATCAGTTCAGTATCGAGTTCATTATCCAAATTATCAATAAAGTCCTTAAGAGCGCCCTTACCTTCCTTTTTGATAGCATTCTGCACACCCTTTATTTTGTCAAGATTTTCTTTCTGTTCATCCGTAAAGACAACATGCACCATCTTACTTTTATCCTGAGTTCTATAACGTTGCTTAGCTCTAGGACGACGATTGAATGTCTGCTTGAAATTATCCTTTGAGGCCTGATACTCGTTGTTAGAATGAGTTATTCGAAGCTCTGCGTTCAAAGATAGAGCTTCGATATCGTCTGAATCTATTTGCAGTTGTATTTTATCAGGAACAACGACTTCTTGCTCGGTTAAGAACTCAGTAAAAGAAGCTTTAGCTGATTTTCCGAGAGTTTTAATTTGATTAAAAGCCAACAAATTAGACTCAACAGTTTTTTCAACTGCAGGAATAACATTGAACTCTTCCACTTTATTGACGAGTTCATATTGTGCAAAAGACAAAAGATACTCTCTCCCATCTACCGTCAGATGCAATCCATTTCGATTCGATTGAAAAACAGTGCCATCTGGACAAAATGACATATATTCAATATGCAATCTCATCTCCGCATTGAAATTACCCTCATTACGCACATATATTTCATATGGATACAGCCCTGGTAATCCTAGCATTTGCTGATCCATATAATCAAGTATATGAATATTCTTGTTGGAAACCTCGATGTAATCCTCAGCAACAAAAGCTTGTCCGTTATCAATCAGTTCATCAAGTATGCCCAAATAAATCTCTTTCTCATTAGCTGACCAATTGATAATGGGCACCTTGTTTCCATCTTGTTCTACACTAAAAATTATAGAATCTGAATTGTATTTATATATCAACATAAATGTTACATTTTTGATGGAACCATTTTTGCAATCTCCCCTCCCAATGTCCTCTATGAGCCAATCGTCCTATATTAGAGTAATACCAGTTGTCTTCTACTAAGTTTGGCAACGTCGTCTCAGACAGGTCCCCAACAGCATGCAAACTACCTCGTTCAAGAAGTTTAATTTTCTCCTGATTTATAGTAGAGTAATAGCCACTATCCTTGTCATTCAAATCATAAACATGAATGGCTCCAACATCCGAAAACTCAATAATTACGTAGTTATTGATGTATAAAGCCAATGCACATTTAAATCGGCCTATATCAGCCTTTTTGAGTTTGTGCTTAGCCATTTGAGACAACTCTTGATCCTCATTTATTACTTTCACCTGATCTGGCGCAGCTATGACTTTAAAGTTATGAATATGTTCAACATACTTAAGCCAGAAAGTGCGTCTTTTAGGATCATTGATACACTTTTCAAAGAACGAATCGATAAACTCAAAAGTTAACCAGTGAGTCAAAATCTTTTGTGCTTTCTCAACCTTTTCTTTCTGTCCTTCTTCTACATTGCTAGTTGCCCATCGATCCTTCAACACAGGATCTCCAATATGTTTCAAAGCCAAAGCCCTTACTGTATCTTGTGCTGATTTAGTACCATATTTCTCAAGGCCACAAATAAAGTTGGACAACAAGACCTTAGTAAATTCAGTATTGCTATTTCTCTGAAGGACTTGAGCCAACAATTCAGTATCATGATAGTTCTTATGATAATAGCCTAACACCACCTTGGCAAAAAAGGGCGCATTGAAATAGTGCGATCCTAGTCCTATATACTCAGGTGCTTGAAAAATAGAGTGATTTTCAGTACGTAATGTTCTACCCAACAAAAATGCTCCCTGCCTTGTAAAATGTTGAATACACTCTTTATATTTAAGAATCGTCGGTCTACTTCCATCATAAGCTTTCAATTTCTCTTTAAGCAACTCAAGCATCGGCTCATATAAAGGGTCTTCAAAATCATAACAATGAACAGCAAAATGCACCAAACCCTTTATAATTGAGTTTGATGTGCATTGCATCAGTTGTTCGAGAATAAAATAAGAATCATCACCCTCCAATTCTATGTTATGAATATAGTATGGCACATAACGTAATTCTATCAAAGAGAATGATTTGCGATTATTAATCTTAGAAATAATAGCACGTCTTTTATCAGATTGTTCTCTGACAGCTGCTTTTTCCAAGTACGCTATATCCCTAGTAACCTGCCTGAGTTTACTAGTATTTACAGCCACAGTCTTCGATGACTTTCTAACAACCTCCTCACCTAAGACACCGAGGTTATTTGCATCAAACCTAAAGTTTAGAATATCATAAATAGACTCCATTATAATTGTTTGTGCGTTTGTTGAATCATTTCAATTTGTTTCTCCGCATTTGTTCTAATTCTGAACTCTACCCGACGAGACAAACGTGAATTCTCACTTCCATCCTCATTTTGCAGCGTATGACTAGACGACAACCCATTAGCTGTAATACGCTTTATACACCATGGCTGAATCGTATCGTTCATCAACTCCATACAATGAGCCAGTACAGCACGCGTACGGTTTTGCGATAGTTGCATATTATAGATATAACTTCCTTGGCTATCCGTATGTCCTTCAATTCTGATTTCTTCGATGCTTTTTCTATACTTCTCATTATGAAGAAGCCCAATGTATCGAGGAAAGAAATCATCAAGAATCAAAACAAACTTATCTTTAAGTTCAGCTCTATCATAATCAAACAAAGTAGAAGGCTCTTGAAAGCGAATACTTAAGTTGGTTGAATCAATCTCAGCATTCCATACCTTAAGGTCATCCTTAAACTCCTTTTCAAGGTCAATAAATAATTGCGTCTTAACTAACTCATATTGCTTAGCGATTTGGTCATCTCGTTCTGCTCGCTCCTGCACACGCAGCATCATGCCAGTAAGGAGCAAAACGAAGATAAACATCAATCCAGCCATCAAGTCACCAGTCGACTGAGCAAATGGATTGTCTGCACCCACCTCTTCTTCTATAGAATATTTCTTTTTTCTCATGATTTCTTACTGTCTTGCAAACTGATTAAATCGTCGATACTATCCTTATTGGCTTCAATCGCACCCTTCAATTGATGTACAGCATCAGTAAGAGAAGCACTATAACCTTCCAAGACCTCTTGCGTATTTTCACGAACAGTACGCGAGTACATATTCACTCCTTCATTAATCTCTTTAAAGACACCAGTAAGTCCCTGTTCAATCACTTGGAATTTATCGACGTACTTCTTAGACTTTTCATCAGCCTCTTTAAACGATTCAGAAAGCTGCTCTACAGTTTCCTGGTTGTATGTAGACTGATTTTTCATATCAGACAGAATATTCTCAGTTGCTTTTGAGTAATTATCAGAGAAGCTCTTCACATCATTACTCAACGATGTTAAGTGATTAGTAATATGCGCGACCTCTTGTCCTGCCTCTTTATACGACTGAAGCATAGAGCTACTAGAATCATTCATATCCTTAGACTGTTCAAGCTGAGTATGCATTTTAGCTAAAACAGTATGGAAGTTTTGAAGCAAATCCTCTGTTTTGTTTACAATATCCTCTTGATTAGATGTCATCATCTCAACAGATTCAGAAACTTTACCAATCATCACTTGAGTATGATTTTTCACTTGATTAGTCAACTCACTCGCCACTTGATTTGTTCTATCGATATTATCTGAGACCGCAGTAGTAATCGTATCAATAGCCTTGTTAGACGAAGCTTCATTAGCCACAGCAATCTTATTAATGACCTCTTCGATGCTTGCTGCCGCTTTATTCATCGTCTCAGTTGTAATTTTCACTTCATCCTGAAGATGAGTCACAACAGCACGATCTTGTTTACTATTTTGAACAGCCAACTCTTTAATCTCTTCGATCAACTGCTGCAAACTATCTTGTGACGATTGCGACATGGTATTCATACTATTTTCATAGTCTTTGAACCCTTCACTAGCCTTCAACAATCTATCTGTAATTACTTCCATAGATTGATTAGCCGAATTAGCCACTTTGTTGTTAAAGTCACTCATAATATTACTAAATGCCTCTTCCAATCGTTCGATAGCCACTTGTGTTGCATCTTGTGCTGGTGAATCCATCTGCTTAGACAAACCATCTAGTTTTTCAGCTACATTGTCTAGTCTACGACTCACTTCAGTACTGATGTCTTTAAGTCCATTTAAGACTGGTTGCATGCCCGAATCAAATCCAGAAATCAGTTTTTCATCAATAAGTTCTGCAATAGCATCAGTAAGTCCAACCGTTAGATTACTCAAACTTTTTGTTTGCTCTCCACTATTATCTACAACCACCTTCATAGCATTACCCACCGTAGCCACATTACCCTCAGCTGTTTTGTAGGTAAAATATTCATGAAACATGCCACGAAACTCATCTTGCAACTTTCTTTGCTGACTGATATAATACTCATCATCAGAGATAAAATATGTATCATTCAACAGCATATTGACACGCAATAACTTACGTTTAAAACTAGAAAAGATATAGCTTTCCACGACTGTAAACAATAAAGATGCAGACATACCTACAATAGATGTCATAAAAGCAGATCCCATACCACCAAGAAGTGAGTTGATACTCTCCTTAATAGTATCGGTGCTAGCAGAATCAAAATGAGTCACCCCTATTGTTAGTCCTAAGAATGTACCTAAAAGCCCCAGTCCGACCATGATACTCGAGCCAGCCTTAATCAAAGGATAATTAACCTTCATAGCTTTAAGCACAACCCGCATGTTAATATACTCCTCAGCATCAGTACGCGTCCGTTTTTCACCTGTCTCTACAGGATATAATTGACTTTTATAAGTTTTGTATAATTGGCTTAGATACTTGTCTTTTTCAATAGTTTCTTCTGTAATCTTATCTGCACTAGAAAACTTCGAATTAAACCTTATTACCTTAAACAAAAAACCAGATCTTCCTCCTAGACACAACCAAAAGAAAAAAACAATTACAATAAGCAGGCAAATCACCATAGTTAAGGGTGATTGCATCAATAACTCAATAAAACTATTCATTAGATTTAAATATAAAATTAAATATTGTCATAAAATAAAATGACAAAAGATGCACAAATGTACAACGTATCATCGATACCCAAAAATATTTCGTGATAAAAATCAAGAAAGCTCGACTAATTCACGGCTATTTTCATATTAATTTGCGACAATTATATTCACTAAGGAATATTGCTATTGTTCAAGAATTCCTACTTGCAATTCGAGTAGATGTTAAGCAATCAACATCTCGTTTTTGCACGATCACCCTTTTCCTCTTCTCCCCTCTATCTCCTCCTTCAATTTCTCCACACTCTCCTCAGCCCTTTCCAGCATCTGACACCATTTCAGCACCTGCTCCCTCTTACCCAGTTTTTCAGAGTCCTGCGCCACGAGATACGCATCATACGAGAGCTCCTCAATCGTCTCCTCATCCATAGGCGTATCATCATCTTGCATCAATTACTGCAGGTGATACCTATCTATAACCGCGGCAAGTTCCTCTTCTGGCATCTCAGAAAGTCTATAGTACAGATTCAAGTTATCATTGACATAGTACAGCGCCTTCAGCACCTCTTTATCCTCAGGAATTGGTACACTGCTCGATAGCTGTATCGAAATCATTCAGTTTGTAGCACAGATGCAGATTGATCTACAGTTTTATCTACAGACAAAAGTAACAAGAGAAACTGGTTCCTCACACTTTCCTAAGCGTAAAGAACCAGTACTATTCAATTATATTACAGCATCACACCACATCTTCTCACGACACACCTTAAACACAATACCTTCCGACAGCGCAGCACCTTTCAGTGGCCCAGTACGATGTTTCTCCTCGCGAAACACGACGTGAGCGCTATTTACATGTTCTGGCTTCACTTCCTCAGGAGTTTGTCTTACCAGTTTCCTTATCAAGGATTGGCGATTTACGCGCCTTTATTAATACACTCATAATCTAATCTTAAATTGTTATTACTCGCATCAGATTCCAAGTACTACGCTACTGCCGGCCTGCACACAGTACCTGTCTGAATTCGTATGCAAAGGTATGTAGACTGCAGAACGAGCTGTCCGCATTTTGTCCGCATTTAAGATTACTTTTCATTTCCTCCTACTCACACACTCCCGAAACCTTACCCGCACCCGATTGATCATACTTCTACTGACCCACTCTTCCTTTTCGACCCCTTGCCCTTTACACTCCACAACAGTGCTAAACGTCCCAAGATCATCAATCTTGACTGAGTGCCCACTTTCTAAAATCCATTTCATCTCTGTAGCAAGGTTCACCAGCACACAAAGGATATCCCCTTTATTCATGGCCGATTTTTCCGCCATGCGCTGCGCCAATTCCTGCATACTCACCGTCCCGCGACTCACCGCCGTCGGGTAATACATTCCTTTTCCCGTTCCCCTAAGTCCACCACCTATTCGCTTGGCCTTAATCACTAAATGCTTTGCACTTTCTATCATCATTTTATTCTTTACCTAATTATTATTTACACGAACTAAACGACCGCCGTTGACACAGATACTACAACGGATTGAGTTGATACCATCACTATTGAGGTTGACCGTATTTCACTCGTTTGGAGCCATCTGGACAGTTCCTCTTTGGAACGAGGAACTATCCAGCACCTTTTCTAAATAGATTCGAGATCTGGCGGCGGCGCCATCGGATTCGGCACTTCTAGTTCATTCTTCAACAACACCCCGTAGGGCGCATCGTCATCATCGTCACCATTTTCAAGTACCACAGAAGACTCAGCAGATGCAGCAGCAGAATCACTAGCAGATGAATCACCAGAGGCCCCACCCTCTACCATTAGATACTCCTCCGCCGACTTACACAACTTGAGCAAGGCCTCCGTCACTGGCTCGCCCAGACTCTGGTGCGCATACACATAGTTTCTCGATACAATCGCCATTTCGCGCAGGTACGCCAGCCATTCCATATGCGCATCATAACATGGACACATCTTGATCCAGTCCACACTGGTGATCTTTCCATCGCCATTGACATCTGGTGAAAGATCTCTGTGCCCATGCACATCGTAAATCTTAAATTCATTGACCAGCAAGCCAATCAGTTGCTTGATGGCGAGTTGCTGAAGCGGCGTACGGGTATCGGCTGGCTCACCGTGCGAATCCAATCCACCCAGATAGCAGATGCCGATGCTCGTGGCGTTATACCCCTTGGCATGAGCACCCATCTGTTGCAGCGGACGGCCCTTGTGGATGACACCTTTCTGATCGACTACAAAGTGATAGCCAATATCACGGAATTGTCTATCCTCGATATGATATCTGGCGATATCCTCTGTGGTTATATCACTGGCAGGGCTGGTAGCAGCACAATGCACAATGATGCTATCAATCTTTCGTGTGATAGCACGGGCATTAAAGAGAGTTTCATATTGTTTCATGATTGGTTTATTTTCTAGTTTTAATCTTATAAGTTAAATGACCTGATAGTTTATATACAAATACCGCCCCGCTCAGTGCGGGGCGGATGGTCATAGTCCTCTATACGAGGTTAGCTGCATTTGCTGCTTGGGTACCAAGGGCACCCATAAGTGCCGACAATACGGCAATAGCGATGTTGATCCAGTTGGAAATACTCCAGTGCTTAGGAGAATCGTTTTTAGTCATTGGTTTCATTGAGTTTACAATTTAAAAGGGTTTATACTTGAGAGATTCGCTGTCCGCCATCTGGCGGACAGCTATACTACTCCTATCCTAGCAAGTCGCCACCAGTGTCGCCACCGTCGCCAGAGCCTGGATCTTCAGTGTTTCCAGTGTCACCACCGTCACCAGCATCACCTGTAGAATCGTCATCCGCCGACCAATCTGGGTCACCAGATGGGATGTTGTTCTCCGTCACACCCGTTCTGCCCAGTTGCTCAAGCAACTCCTTGGCCAGTTCGAAGCTCACCTCGTCCGACAGTGCCGCACGGGTATTTGGCCCCTTACGCGTTCTAGCTTCACGGAACACCACATGCGTCGACGTGATTTGGTTCGCACTCAAATCCTTCAGGTCTTCCACCCCCTGACCATTGGATTTCACCGTGATACGCAATGATCCGATACCGTCCAGCTTCACCGACTTACCGTCTTTCAGAGCCTTCTGAATCTCCTTGATCATATTGTCGACCACACTCAGCACATCCCCTCGGGTCATAGCAGATTTCTCTGCGATTTCACCTCCGATATCCTTTGTTGTCACCACACCACGCAATACCGCTTGCGGGTGAAACAACTTCTTGCCGTCCTTGTTGGCAATGCTCGCCAAACGGCCTTTAATCAATACACTCATCGTTTAAAAAATTTATAAGTTACACATAAACACAGGTCTCAGCTGAAGACACTACAAAGATACAGCAGCACCCAGACTAGCTGTCCAGATACTGCTGTTCGTTCCATTTTTCGTAAGATAGTTATAGAGAATTTAACAAGAAAGGGATAGCATTGCTACTATCCCTCTAAGATTTCATTTAAGCATTGAGCTAAGCGATGCATTTGGGTCGAAAACAACGTAGGTATTCCATGAGCATCTTCTTGATAATGCGCTTGCATATACTGAATGGCCTGTTCACATTTGCGATGTGCCTTGCGTGGATCTGCTCCGCCAGCCACCAGCTTACCCAGCTGCTTTTTTAAGAGTTGGCTTCGTGTAGCTACAGGTTCATTAGCCACATCTGCAAGGTCTACAAAAGGTTGAATTACACCAATATGACACAAGTACAACTAATGGTCGCATGCATTCTACTTGGCACCATCTCATTATGACTCAAAAAAAGAAGCTGTACTTTATTCTTCTTATATGGTGGTAAATGTCTATTTTTCTCCTGAGTCAAGAAATAAAAATACTTCCTTTCGCGTTCTTCTCCGCCAGATAAGATATACACGACAGTGGGGTCTAAGGTACCCTCTTCTTTAGTGTAGCCCTCATATACAGGGAGCTCTAAGGCTTCAGTAGACTGTTCAGTTGCCTGACCAGATGCAGAAGACTTTTTGTCTAATACTTTCGGCACTCTAGTGCCATCACCTTTGCTGTAGCCATTAGTCCCCATACGATTGCCCGTCATTGATATCTTCAAGATTCAATTGAGGGATAGCCCCATAGCGTCCTTGCAGATACCCATTCTGCAGCGACTTCGTAGCGTGCTCTTTAAAGTCATTCAAAGAGTATAGATTCGTAGCTCCTTTATTCTTTTCAGTAAACCATATTTCATCTGGTCGTATCAGCTCTTGCTGATTCATCAGCTGGGCCTGATGCGTTGTAAAAATCAACTGACCATTCGATTTAGAATTTGCGAATAGCTTGATTATTTCATAAATAAGCAGTGGGTGTAGACTCATCTCTATCTCATCAACAAAGACTACACATTCTGCGTGGATTGCTGCATATAAAGCGGGCATTAAGCGCAAGATAGACTCTGTGCCATCAGACTCTGAATCAATATCCAGCTCTACTAACTTATCTCCCATTTTATGTCGAAAAACAAATTCGAGATAACTCGCTTTTTTATCTTCGTCTCTCACAATATTAAATAGCGGTAAACCTGAGTGCCTCACAGGTGATATAATGCCACTCTCTGCCTTATCCAGAGCCTCATAGATTGCCTCTTTCCTTTTACTATCCACATCCCATTGATCAATGTCTGTTTTTACTACAGCAAACTCTGTCATGCCTAAATCGACATGCTTCAAGAAACGCTGAGTAAATTCTAGCATTTCTTTGTGCTCGTACATATTCACTGGAAGATTAGGGATTTCAGCCCCCACCCCCACAGTAAACATCTTGTGTCTCAACCAATTAATAGCTTCGTCTAGTTTTTTATTAGAAAGGATAGGTGCCGTTTTTAACACAGCAATCAAAGACGACGTTTGGTTTACTTTCAAAGTATTGAGTACAGCATTAGTAAGATCCTTATGAAATCTCAAATCAGTCTTAAATTGATGCTGCTTTCTTTCGTATATTAAGGCACTTTTTTTATTGGTTTTAGGACCAGAAAATTTCAAAATTTCATCAATAGACCCATTTTGATACACAGACAACTCATACGAGTACACCTGTCCCGCTGTTTCAAACTCAACAACAAAGTTGATAGGTATACCTGTTCCAATATTAGGTTTGTACATCCAATCAGACATATCTAAACCGCCTAAAAATTTGAGGTCGTTTATGACCTGTTTCACAAAATACACCGCCTTAATCAGGTTCGTCTTTCCCGATGCGTTCGCCCCATATACCAGCGCCTGTTTCAATACAGGCACCGTGTGGTCCTTATAGATATGCTCACTGTGCATGGTACGTTTCGGGTTAGGAAACATATCAAATGTCACCATCTCATCAAAAGAGAGAAAGTTCTTAATTGAAAAACGTAATAACATAATCGTAGTCTATTGGTTATTACAAATATACAGCTTTTTTCAAGGAAACGGCCTTTATCCGTGATTTTCTCACGGATAAAGGCTATTTTTCTACACATACCCCGTGTAATAATACCTTTCCCTCACCTTATACTCACGCATCACCCCATCTGGCACCTTCACCCCACTAGGCCCATCCACGCCCAGCGCATCTTTCGATTTCAGTCGACCCACTTTGGAGCCACCCGACTGTCCTTCACCAGAGCCACCCGAAGCACCAGCCGATGCCGAATCTGCCTCCATCACCCTAGCCACCTCATCAGGAATCTTATGCCATCGCATCTGCTCAGGCGGCGGCACCAATCCTGGGCCATCCGCATTGTCAAATTTACGATACGAATCTTTAAACACCAGATTCACATCCCCCATAGCTCCATTTCTATGCTTGTCGACAATCAGAATCACCTTACCCTTAGTATCCTGACGATTCATCGACTTGATAGCACAGCGCTCAGGACGAAAAATCAAACACACCACATCCGCATTGTTCTCCACATCACCCGATTCACGCAAATCCGATCGCACAGGACGCTTCCCTTCGGCCGTCTCCCGCTTCGCCTGCTCACGGTTCATCTGCGCCAACTCCACAATACATATATTCAACTGTTCCGCCAGTTGCTTGAGCCGCACACACACATTACCCACCGCCACCTGACGATTCTCTATTTGACTCGTATCCCGTGCGGCCAGTTGCAAGTAATCAATAAACACCACCTTGGTATCATGCACCCGCACATCACGACGGATATACGCCTCCAGTCCGTCCAAATCCAGTCCATGAGGCTTGTACAAACACAGCTTCATATCCTTCATTTGCTTATGCGCCTCCTCCACACGCTTGCGCTCAAACATAGACAACATCCCATTCTTCACCTTATCATGGCTCACCTCAGCCAGCGACGTATTGATACGCCCCATCGTCTCTTGTTCCCCCATTTCCAAAGTAAAAATCGACGTAAAGACATCGTTGATACGAGACACATTGACCGCCATATTGATACCTAAAGCCGATTTCCCATCACCAGGGCACCCACCTATGACCACCACCTTGCCTGGCTTCAGCCCTTTTGTCACCGCATCAAGCTCATGAAAGCCAGTCCACCAACCCACTTCCTGCTTATCTCCCAGCTCGTATTGAAGCAAATCGGGATGCTTATCGATATACTCACCCAGCGTCCCGCCACAGTCCATTACCTGCGCATCATCCGTCTCCTCCAGATGCCCTTTCATCTTCGCTCGAATCTTCTTTTCATCCATTTCAGGATTCTCCGTCGCCTCTATCAACTCATACAGAGTCTCTTTGCTACGCCTACGAAAAGCCATCTTCTTGAGTCGATTCGCATAACGTGTCAGCGTTGCCTCCGCCAGCACGATACCATCCAACTGCTGCAACATGCCTAGTCCACCCACCGCATCCAGATGCCCCGATTCTAGCAACTGGCTCCGAAGCAACAACACATCAAAAGGTCCAGACTCGTCAGCCCCCTCCTCGGCCGCCAAAGCCCCCATCGCCCCATAAATCAAGCCATGCTCGTTCAACATAAAATCACTCGCCTTCAGCACAGGCCCCACAGCCTCGTATGCCGACGTGCCCCCCGACATCAAGCCCCCAAGCACCTGTATTTCCATCATCTCATCGTGCATCACCGATGCCCCTTGTCCACTCATACTCATCGTCCTAAAAAGTTTGGATATTTTTGTTCAATAAACGCACATATACTCTCGTAGATACACCCATCGGCATCGCCACCCAGCAGCGCATTCATCACCACTGCCTGCGCAATGGTGAGATGCTTCTGCTTTTTCTTGTAGCCCAATACCTCCAGCAGATGCTGCAAATCACCAGACGACCCATACAAGCGTTGCATCCGCTTGAGCGCCCCCTGCTCACTCTCCGTCTCCAGCGCAAACATCGCCTTCGCCAAGTCCGCCTTCGTGATACTCAATTTGTTAATCTCCCTCATCAGTTTGAGGTATCGGTTTCTACGTAACATAATTGTGCTAATTAGATAATTTCTTTGGTGCAATAATCGTCAGAAGATTGTCGTTGCGAAACACCTTCATCAAGTAATTGTAAGGATGAGCCAAAGGCTTGGTTTTCCCAGAATCCACCTTGTCTCTGACATCCATAATCGCCTTGGTCACTTTATGATTCTTCAAGCCATAATTGGTGAGATGCATCACCACACAGAGATGCGTCCATGTCCACTGCCCCAAATCCTTCAGTGCCGCCAACAGCCCCACCATATCATAAGCCTCCGTCTGCACATACTCAGGAACAATAGCCAATAAATCGACCACATCCGTAGGACATTGATCCTCAAACTCCGCATACGGATTCATGATAAATCCAGGCAACATCCGCTCATTGGTCATCGCCCAGTGCAGCTGTCTCAAGTCTGGGATAGGATGCCCCGCTCTGTCCTTGACCAAAGCCAGAATAGGGAAATCGCCATTCAGCAATTTCTTGTCCACCAAGTCCCAGTCCTGTGAAGGCAACATAATCTCCTCCAACTGCTGCTTCTTCACGCCCATTTCCCACTCCAAATCAAGCGTCATATACGGTTCGAAGACATCACTAATCATACATTCCAGTCCTTGAATCACCGCTTCCTTATCATCATACGTGATATGCTTGCGACGCATCAACATCTGCACATCCTCCTGCATCTGCACAAAAACTACATTGTCCTTCTCCCCCCAGTTGAGTGCATGCAAAAACGCATACAATCGCAATTCCGTATCGGGCACCAAGCCAATCTCCAGAAAGTGCAGACACTCCTCCAGTGTAGCCAAGTCATACTCAGGCAATTGGGCATACTCAGGCTGATACTTCCATGGCAGTCGTCCCCTATAAGCCGCATACCTCGGATTGTACCAGTCAGTAAAACGCGGGGGGCACAGCCCCTGCGCCAAATCAATAATCAAATCATTCACCGACAGACGAGGCAGTCCGTAGGTGTCAGGTACTGAAGGTACAGACTTCAGTCCGAATAGGTTCACAAATATCAGTGGTGTGGCATACTCGGATGCCTGCTTTTTAGGTCGTTTCATTTCTGTTACAAGTTAAATGGTTTTTAAGAATCGGTTCCTGATCATGAGTTCTGTAAGAACTCTTTATAAAATAAAGGAATTTCTCTGGGAGAAAATCTGCTACAGATTTCTACCGACACATTTTTCAGCCAGAGAGATTCCGATAATGACCAATTAAGAAAAGACAAATTGGTCGTCAGCTTCTTGAAAAAGCACGCCACCCGATGTGATGATTTCGTGCATATTGTCCTCGCCACCATAATAGCGACACGCCGCATCATATTCCTTGTCACTCATGCATTGAATTACCTCTTTCGAGTTCTCCACATGCAGTGCCAAGCGATATTTTCGGCGCCATTCAGTACGCAAACACAACATATGCAGCGGAATTGTCATATGCTCTTTGCGTGCCTTTTGGCTCGCTCTAAAAAACTCTTTTTGAATAAATTCGCAGGTGATTACTCCCTCAGAAGCATACAAATAGTTGTTAAAGTGGCCAGATTTGACAAGTTCCTCAATCTCTTGAGTCATCACCTTCCTGCTGATACCCAAATGATGCCCTAGAGTCTCCTTGTCCTCAAAGGTCAACATGGCCGCATAGTGACCCTTTTTAATGACCGCCATGCATACCGCCATAAATAATGACGGTTTGTCATAACCAAACTCTCGAATGATTCCCTGAAAAGGCTCTTCCTGAAACACCGTCAAATCGACAGAGATATACGTCATCGCCTTCTTTTTCCTTTGTTTTCTCATACTTTCAATAAGAATTAGTTTTACCTTAAATGTGTTCTCACTTACACCTATATAAACGCACGCTTTTATATATATAAAAGGAGTGCAATCGAGTATATAAAAGCGCGCTTTTATATACGTGTAGACTCAGCTAGGCTGAGCTCGTTTTCAACACAAAAGTAAGACAAAGCAAAACGTCTGCATAAAGGCATACCAAAATAAGACAGCTATACTAAACCTGAAATCGGAAATACGCCTTTTTTTGATTATAAGATACAAAGTCAAACCTATATTTTACAAAATATGGATTTCGCCCACACATTTTAATCCTAGAAACTCATTTCATCTTGTTCATCAGAAAGCATAACGTTAAATTTGCACAGTATTTACAAATACACACAACTTCATATCATATAAATCATGAGTAAAAAGCTACAAGCAGAATGGAAAAAGTTAAACAGTGTCTTAACTGACAAGAAACCACTTCTGTATATAGAGAACAATGTGTGCCACATCGGTATAGGATCAGATCGAGAACAGATAGAGATTAGTGAGGATTTGCTAAAGTTTATTTTAAAACTTAGCATTGTCATGACCACCGACGAGTGTCCCATGCATGATGAAGGCAAGACCTATAGGTTTGTCTTTCTCAAAAAAGGGAACAAACACATCTGTCTCAATGCACACACTCTGCTGCGCTACACAATGCATAATAAAGTAGGCATATTTATATTGCTCACCCATCATTTCCCAGAACTATACGACACAAAGATTATTTCTACCGAAGACGTGAATATGACCAAGATGGGTGCTCACCTAGCTCCATTCGGATTCTATACAGAAAAGAGAAATCATATCATCAATCCATACTACCACAACATAAAAAAGGGTGAACGCTGTGTGACCTACAAGCTCAATGACACAGACATGCCGTTGCGTGAACATAAAGATGGAGATAAAAACGATATCATGGGCATCTTAGACACCTACAAAGTACTTGGGGAACTGCAAACGAAGTGTCCTGAAAGAATGATATACGCCATCAAAAATAAAGTAGATAATCTATTAACTTTTTGGAGTATGCTGCAAGACATACTGCTTAGCATGCCCTACTCAAACGACACACATAGCAAACTATTGAAACTTATACCTGGTTTACGAACAAGAGACTATAAGCACAACGACAAACCAGAGAAGGAAAAGAATCATAATATAGGAAAAGACTTTGCTTTCAAGTACCTTCCTTTAGTCTATCAGTATAAAGAGGAGCATGATGTCTGGCCACTGCAAGTCTACCCGCCAAATATCAAGATAGATATCTCTCCCGACATTTTGAAAGTCGAACAGGAAATTTGTCCCAAATTATTAACCATCAACCCAGAACCCAATGAGTAGCATCACCCCAGCCTCAGTAGCCCGCGTCCGCCGAGACGCACCCATCCGTAGTGTCCTCGGAAAAGCGGGCACCATCATGTCCGCAGGCAGCAAAGAAAAAATGCGCTGCATAGCCCACAATGACAAGAACCCTTCCCTTCAGATAGACCCTATTAGAAACAACTGCCACTGCTGGTCCTGCGGCTGGGGCGGCGACGTCATAGAAGCCTATATGAAAGTCCAAGAAGTCAACAATACCCCAGTAGACTTCCCCACCGCCGTGCGTGCCCTAGCCGCCGAATACAATATCCCCATAGAAGAGACCGCCACCGATCCTCATTATAAAGAAGCAGCGGCCGCCGCCAAACAACGCACAGCCCACGCCTTCTCCCTCCACCAATACGTAGCCGACCACTACCACGACCAGCTCCACCAAGAGATAGGCTACGGCCCAAGCAAGACCACCGCCCACGCCTACTTCACCGCCCGCGGCCTTACCCAAGCCACCATAGACGCCTTCCACCTAGGCGGTGCCCCACATACCTCGCACACCTTTGTCCAAACCCTCCATGGCCAAGGCTATACCACAGAAGACATCGCCCAATACGAACTCTTCCGTGAAGACCGCAACCACGACTGGCAATCCACCATCCACGACCGTGTCGTCTACCCCATCCAAAACCATATGGGCCAAGTCGTCGGCTTTGCAGGGCGCATACTCCCCAGCACCACCCCAAGCGATAGCCCTAATGCCAACGCCACCCAAAACAAAGCCCCCAAATACATCAACTCCTCCGTCTCCGATATCTACCACAAGAAAGAACTCCTCTACGGCCTCTTTCAAGCCAAAAGCACCATTTCCAAGCAAGACCACTGCTATATCGTAGAAGGCTACCAAGACGTCCTCGCCATGCACCAAGCCGGCATCACCGAGACCGTCGCCGTCTGCGGCGTAGCCCTCTCCAAAGAGCAAGTCCGCATGCTCCACAACTTTACCGACCAAATCACCCTCATGCTCGACGGAGACACCGCCGGCCAAACAGCCATGCTCCGCCACCTAGAAGTCCTCCTACCTGCAAACTACTACGTCAACATCTGCATCCTCCCAGACAACCAAGACCCAGATGACTACCTACGTACCTATCTCCATAATAATCCCAATGCCAGTCGTGAAGAACTCCTCTCCAGCCTTGCCACCCACACCCAAGACTGGCTCACCCACTGCGCCCAGCTCCTAGCCCCTCTCAACGGCAAGCCCCTACGCCAAGCCCAAGAGAATCTCTTCAAACTAATCAGCGTCATGCCCGATAAAGTACGCCAAGAAAGCGCCATCCGACAAGTAGCCAAGCTGCTGGATATCAGCTATGATATAGTCACTTACGAAGTGTCAAAACAAGCCTCCCAACACCCTGCACAGTTCCTCGTTCCAAAGAGTGGCGAGGTACCTCGTAGGGGCGGAGTGGTTGAATCTAAAAACACCCCCAAACAACAACAAACCGAAAAAACCATCCTCCGCCACCTAGTCCTCTACGGCACCTACCGCATCACCCCCGACGACCCAACCACCGCCATCGCCCACTGGATCTACCAAGATCTCCAGCAAGACGCCATCACCCTTCAAAACCCCATCCTCCAGCAACTCCTAGAAGCCACCTACCAAGCCCATACCGACTGGCTCGCCACCCAAGATGACCAAGAAGCCATCTGCTACCGCCCCTACACCCTAGTCAGCCACCTCCAATGCCACCCCGATCCCATCATGTGCGAATGCACCACCCGCATCTACAACCAACAACGCTCGCGAGAATTCACCTACGGCGACGATGCCCACCCCAGCATCGAGGAAGTCCTAGACACCATGGAGACCCAAGTCCTCCACCTCAAGATCGGCATTATAGAAACCCACATAAAAAAACTGTCCCAAAGCATCTACGATGCCCTGGAACAGGATAATATCGAAAAGTATAAAGAACTTAATCAGGAGAAGACCCGCTGGACAGAGATGTTGCGGGTGGCTTGGGGGAAGATGCGGGAGTAAAATATAATATTACTTTCTAACACTTTCGTATCCCTGCTTAAATCCAGTCACGAAATCATCAGCGTTATTATAAAGATATATCCCAGCTGCTAATATACATACTGCAAGCGTTATTTGATTCCATCTTCTTTTAGAATTTAAATTTAAACGTCTCATACTCATTTTTTTCATGTCAAGTCCTTGATTATCAGTACATCAACAAAAGAAAGGACTAATATCTAATAGTTGTTGACTACAAAGATAACTTTTTCTTAGAATTCAACTGCTATATATCAAAAAAACTTTACTTCAGGCAAAGAGAGCTGCATAGGTTGGAAACATCCTGCACAGTTCCTCGTTCCAAAGAGTGGCGAGGTGGCGCGAAGCGACGGAGTGGTTGAATCTAGAACACACATTTAGAACAAAAAAAACACCAATAAATTATCATATTTGATATTTAATTCGTATCTTTGCAGCGTAAATAACATCATACATCTATGATAATAACCACAGAAAATGAAGTACTAACAGAGATATTACAGACTGGGAAAACTAAACACAGAAAATTTAGAGACCTTCCCAAAAGCGTCATCAACAAGTTCTTACGAGTAGTAAAAATGATGGACGCAGCAACAAGCCTAAATGACATTAAAATGTTCAATGGCTTAAATCTTGAACTACTTAATGGAAGTCCTAAAAACCGTAGGTACTCCATCAGACTCGACAGGAAGTACCGTCTCATCTTCACCTGTACAGAGACAGACAATTCCATAGAAATAGAAATCGTAACAGTAGACCTAATAGAAATATCCAAGCATTATGACACCTAAAACTATCCTGAATGATTTAGTTCCCTTTAAAGCAGTCCATGTAGGTGAAGTGCTTAAAGACGAATTAGATGCAAGAGGCATAAAACAAAAAGAACTGGCAGCAATGCTAGAACAGCCTGCACCCGTAATCAACCATATTATAAATGGAACAAGAAGTATCACAGCAGAAATGGCCATCCTATTAGAAAAAGCACTTGGTATTAGTGCATCTTTTTGGATGGAACTGCACAGTAATTTTTTAATTGACACTGCTAGAATCAATGAGCAAACCAAGAAGAAAGCTCAAAACATAGAATTGTGGAAAATCATTGAACAATATGTCCCTGTAAAAGCTTTCACGAAAGCTGGAGTATTAGGAAAGAATATAGGAGAATCAATCACTAAAGTCTTTGAGATATTTGGCGTCAAAAATATTGATGAGTTGATTAGTTTAAAAGCTGAAGATCCACAACTAGCTTTATTTAAGAAGTCAGAGAAATGCAAAACCGATCAAATGAATTTATTTGGTTGGAAGTATTTAGCCTATTATCATGCTTCACAAGATTCAACAGAGTATCCTAGTTTTAATCCAAATACTATAGGAGAATTAATTCAAGAGTTGAATACTATATTTTATACCAATACAAATGTTCCATTGCATCTCAAAGAAACCTTGCACAAATATGGCATACGTTTTATTGTACAAAAGAAATTCGACCAAACGCCAATAGACGGATTTTCGTTTATTCAAAATGATACTCCCACCATAGTAATTACCATGCGCTTAGACAAGATTGACAATCTAGCCTTTTCCGTGATGCATGAATTATGTCACGTTTTTTATCATCTTAATCAAGAAGAATATAGCAGCACTATTTCCATAGATAAAAAGAAACGTTTAGAAAATAGTTCTTACGAAAAAGAAGCAGATAGTTTTGCCCAAAGCGCATTGATTAACAAGGATATATGGAATGATTTTATGCGAATTGGCAAAAGCATAAACCCCTATCAAATATCTGAAGTAATCAGACAGTACGCTGATAAATATAAGATTAATCCAGCCATATTGTTTGGCGCATATACCTTTGCAATAAACAAATATAATATCCGAAATAGCTTTGACAAAAAGATTGGGTAGTACTAGATAAAATTCAAATTTTGATGGTACATATTCTGCCCGTCAAGAAACCATTTTCACTTTTCAGATAAAACGAGTATAGAATAAAGAGATGAAAACGCAGAGCCCTTGATGCTCTGCGTTTTCTGCTTTATAAGTGATGTTTCATATCATGTCCTGCAATCAGAATAAACGATTTAACTCAGCATCCGCCACCTTCTCCAATTCGTGATACTCATACCTTGCCACAGGACAATACATTGGCGGCGCATCATCTATCTCATGCAAATATTTGCGATGAGGATGTGCATCAAAATAAGCCTCCGCGTCAAACACCGTCACCTTATCTAGGTCCTCAGTCTCCACCGCCTCATATACCGACAAACGGTCAGCGTCCTCCGCCATAAAATGCTCTATATGCTTCATAAACACCGTGCTATAGGTCGAAATCAAAAACTTAACCCCCAACTTCTTATTAATCAGAGCAATCAGCCGTGCAAATTCCACCACATCACGTGGATGCAAATGCACTTCTGGCTTATTGATAGCCATAAGCATGCTAGGCGTCATCACCCCAACAACAAGCAGTCGATGCAGGGCAGCAAAAACACGCTGACGTGCATTGCAATCCTTTAAGTCAATTTGGTTACCCTCAAGGTCTTTATACAGATACTCAAAATCCACATAGTCTCCCAATTGACCACCTCCAACCTGTCGAGCTAAAGCCGTCAAATTTATGGTATCAGCACTGACTGTATAGTCTTCATCTTGCTCAAGCAAATCCTCCAAGGTACACGAATCGACCTCAATATACTGATCTGGATCATTATAATTTTGCACAAAAGGATTGTCCCAGAAGAACACCCTTGCAACCTCTGGCAATGGTAGAGCAAATGGCAAGCTAGTATCTATTATCAACGCCCCATCCAGGGATACAGAAAAGTTCTCAGCAGAGAAATAAGGGTCAGTCTTTAAGGCATCATAGAAATACCTCGTCTCTCGTCTTTCTTGTAAAAACTCTATATTCTTATATTCATAAAGACTCTGAAGGAGTGCACACTTGTACTCATTGAGCGCATGCTTCGCGCCCTCCAGCCCCTCTTTTGTGGTCGTAGATCTAGACTTGACAGTCCTCCATAAGCCCTCTTGGTTTTGGGGCTCCAAGTCCTTATACTCCAATGCCAGCTCAAGGAAACGTATAAAATCCATCAGCTTATTAAGACTTTCTTCTGTATGAAAAACAGTGAAGAGATCAGACGCAAATCGCCGCTCACATATCTGTGCTAGTCCCTTATCCAGAAACGGTTTACACTCCCGACGTATATCTTCCAACTTAAGAGACAAATCATTTGTTCTGGCTCGTACTCTGTCCAAAATATAGTTATCAAGTTTGGCCGAATGAGCTACTGCACTGAGTATCAATTTCGACACACTAGCTTTGCCGCACCCATTTGGGCCTGTGAGTATGGTGATTCCGTTCAGGCGAATATCAGCAGATTTGATTTCGCGGTAGTCGCGGACGGAGAAGGTGATTGGTTTATATTTCATTGTTTTATAGGGTTATTTGTAGAGACACAGGTTCTTTAGCAGTCTTATGTTACACCATTTTTATAAGCCTTCACTGTATTCACCAAAATCCTTAGACTAAGGTGATTAGGAAACAATGCTACAGCAAGGTCATCCAGTTCCAAAGATATAGAATCAGTTCTAATAGCATCAGCTAATCCATCAAACGCCTTGCCCGCTTCTAGCCTAGCATCACATTCATTTATCATAGCGATAACAATGTGTGCATACTGACTATACTTCATCTTAAAAGTATTGGTCATACTAGGTAGATTATGCAATCTAGTGCTTACTACTTTACGGAAAGCATAGCTTGTCAATCTAACAAAGAACTGAAGATTTGCACCTGTTTCCAACTGAGTTCTCAATTGAATTGTTTCAGATTGACCTAATACATTACGATCAATTCTACTTAGAAAATCCAAGTACATCATCTTCATTAACTCTACATCTCTTTCATCTGTATATTCTGAATGAATCAAAGCCTTGATATCCTGGACTGAATAATTACTTTGCTGTAAGATACGGCTAATTTCAAAAGGCTTTAACCTATCAACAAAAGACTCTATATAAGAAGTACTAGCCCATACTTCATCCAAATCAAGACGTTCTTCTTCATCTTCTTCAGAAAAATCTTCATAAGATAAAGTCCAATCATATGGTGACGAACGATTAATAGATAACGGCCTATTATCTTGTGACGGCTTGCTAGTTTTAGTTTCTTTTAATCCAAGTGAAACTCTCTTAGTTAATCCTCCCTTATTGATTTCCTTATTTAGCTTCTCTTCTTCTGCTTTGCAATCAAAATAATAGGCGATATAATCAGAATCATCATAAGTCAAATCATCCAAAGTAACTACTTTCATCTGCCAGTCATACTCTATTTCAGCACCTATTCTTATAGGCTTCCGATACCAGCATTTCATATATAAGGTACCGTTCAGTTTAGATAAACGAATCATCTCATCATCAAGCTGAAACAGATTACGGTTAGTCATAGCTAGAGTATCAAGCTTAGTAAATGAGATATCATCACTTGACACATCAATGTCATCAACAACCCAAAGTATATGCATTTGACATTCTTTGTAAAAGTTCATTCTCGCCCTAATCACATTTACAGAGGTAGTAGCCAACTGTATTTCAAATATTAAATGACGTCCTTTACCAATAGCACGTATGTCAGGCTGACGCCATAATTTACGCGCTTTAGTAACTGATAGATTAGGTAAGATATCTTTTACAAGCGTAACCCTCTTCTCCTCAAAGACCTCATAACCATCAAATGACAAAGCTTTACTAATCGCTTTCTTAAGCCTATAATGTAGAGCCCCCTCCTGCTTACCATGAAACTTCATACTCCCAATTTCATCAGGTGTAAGTCCTAAATCATCAGTATAAATGCACCCATCATGGTCTTTATGATGCTTAAAATACAATGCCTTAGAGTTGGCCCCACCTCGACCACCATTTAATCTTACTGGTTGCATGCATGATGCACAAAGATATATAGGCTCTGAATCGTCTATGGCATCCAGAAGCTTCTTACGCATGTCACCTTTGGTATCTAGAGAGTGATTGAATCGCTCTAAAAGTTCTGGTGTTGAGTACACAATGCCATCTCTGGTGTCATAAACTTGCTGGATTGTGACTAATTTATTCTTTTCCATATTTGAGGTTATAAGCTAGTAAGAAATAATTTGTATGATGAGACATACAACAATATTAGTAACCAAGTATGATATGTTACTTGCCAAGCCCGATCTCTTTCATTGTATTTTCAAATTCAGGTTGACGATCTTGATCAAACTCGACTCTTTGATAATTATGTGATTTATAATACTCCCAAAGACCTCGTATTTTTGAACATTGTGAATACAGACTAAACTGCTCACTATTTATGTATTCATCAAAACTATCTGTACTTTCAAAAGCACGAATAAAATATACATTTACCGATATGTAATACACTGGCTTTTCATAAGAAATCTCACTATTACATTGTATAAAATATCCAAAATAAAATTCAGGATTTCTTTTTATATCAGCACATAATTCACCTGAGGCATATGGATTAAGTTTATATCGTCTTGAGGAATCTAGACCATCATTGCAATGTATATAACACCTAAAAATTTGCTGTACTGTAAACCTTGACTTTCTCTTCATACAATATAACAACCTACTTATAGTCAAAGATTTAAGTCTTGCTGACTGAATTATATTGAATGTTTTATTTGCTTTATGCTTATGAATATTTCCGACAACCTCACCAATAATATCATCTTGCAATTCACTTGACTTTAGAAGTAAAAGATAAGTATTTTCTAAACTTCTCAAGTAGTTTGTTGCTTTATAAGCTGCATCTAAATTACTCGCATATGACATATTAACTAGAAGATTAAAGAGTCTATCATCTCTTGATATTTCTAATAATTTGAAGAGTAAAACAATTAAGTTTCTATAGCCCTCAAAATAGTCCGAAAATCTTTCTTTTGTATCTAATAAATACGCTACAAAATCATTACACTGTTCTTTGTTTTGATAAAAACTTATGATTTCATTCGGAATATCATCATCTATGCGATGTTCAGTTGTCAAGTAGTTCACCAAACAGCGACACTCTAATCTATCAAAGGTGTTTTCCCAAAAATATATGTCAAATCTATTCTTTCGATTTATACAGTTGAACCTTTCACCTGTATTCTCTTTCGCCTCAGGAAACATTCTCTTTATTAAATTAATTATGTGATCTGGCAGCTTATAATCTTCGTATAAAAGATTCTTATTGCGAATCACTGTATATCTATCATTTGCTAAACTAACAAACTCTTTCTCTTTTATTTTATTATAAACTTCTGGTTGTTTAAGCTTTATGGCTTTAATACACAAATAATCAAAGACCTCCACATTATATATCAGATTCGAATAAGGTATTACCGTATTATTTAAAAACCTTATGAGATCACGAATATTTGAAATAAGTGGCTCAAATACACTCTCTTCCGTTCTTAATATACTAACAAGAGCACCTTTTTCCACCTTTGTTAGCTCTCCTTTATGAAGAGATAGCAATCTCTCTGCATAGTCAACCAGTGAAGAATAACGAACAGCAGGCACAGGAAACTCATAAGAAAAATATTTATCTACAAAACTCTGACTACGAGTTTCACTATCGGTTTTAAATCTTGAATTCATCTGACCTTTATCAAATGCTGTCAAGAAAATAGTATTTTTAAAGTTAGCAATCCCATCAATCAATTTCAAAACTTCAATGATTTCACTTTTTGTCAAGCGATCAAAATCATCTACTACAATAACAACTTTTCGTCCAATTTTAGCTAAACGCTTTTCAATCTTATTCCGTAACTGATCAATATCACCATCACTCCACAAAAAGGTTATATATTTCAAATAACTAGCAAAACCTGATTCGTTAATTATAGCCTTCGTATAATGAGGAATCAATCTTGAAAAACTAGAGTCGTACTTAGACAAATTAATTTTTAGAAGACTAAAAAAGTCTTTACGAATATCAGATAAGCTGCCACTATGCCTAGGATTAAATTCTATTTTTATATACTCTCTATCATCTAATTGGTCCAAGCAAAGGCTAACAAAAGAAGTTTTGCCACTTCCCCACTCCCCTTCGACCCCAACACTATAAGCTTTTTTAGAGACATCAACTCTAGCAATAATTCCAACAAAGTCACTTACTTCATTTGACCATCCAAAACAATCAGCTGCTAATTTTTTTATTGGATTATCTAAGATTGGGAACAAACTATCATTTGATTTTTCAGAGTCTGTAATTACGAGCACTAACTTTAGTTCACCATTTAAACAGACACTCAACTGAACTAATATATATATCCCTGTAATGTGTATCTTTGAAGCGCCATAAATGTGTAACGTAAAAGCACCACTGTAGGTGCCAAAAAAAGAGGTAATCTTTTTGTATATTTGTGTGACCAAACCCAAATAACAAATTTATGATTACCTCTCCATCGTTCCCTTCTTGCATAAAGAAGCTCCAGATGTTCGACAAAGTTAGGGAATTGTCTTCAAAAGGCAAAACAAACACGCAAATAGCTTTTGATTTAGGTATCGACCGTCATCGTGTCGGTCGTTATCTTCGTATGAGTCGCAATGAATTTGTGACCAGTAAAGCTTACAAGCGCAATTACGTTCGTTTACTTGATAAGTATGAACAAAAGATTTACCAATACATCTACTTGCATCCTTTTGTAAGTTCTGCAGAAGTGGGTGATTATATCCGTAAGTACTTCCCAGAGGTAGGTCGTGTGTCCCGTAAAACGGTTTATAACTACACGAAGTACATCCGTGCGAAGTATAGCATAGCGCAAGTTGGCTATGAACAACATCGCATAATGACTCAGCTTGAAGCTACACCTTATGGTTATCAAGCACAAGTTGATTTTGGTGAGCGTCGTGTGCCAGTGGCTGGTAGCAATGGCCATAAGCGCATTTACTTTATGGCTATGGTGCTCTCTCGTTCGCGCTACAAGTTTGTGTTTATGAGCGATACTCCGTTTACTACAGAGAAATCAATTTATGCACACGAACTTGCTTTTGAGTTTTTCGGTGGCGTACCAGAAACGATACTGTATGACCAGGATAAGTGCTTCTTGTATAAAGAGTATTATGGCGACAATCAATTGACCTATAAGTTTAAGCGTTTTGTGGATGACATTGGTTTTAGACCTGAGTTCTGTCATAAGAACGATCCAGAAAGCAAAGGCAAGGTTGAGAATGTGGTGAAGTATGTCAAAGGCAACTTCATGCGTACGCAGGAGTTTACCACCATAGCGCAGTACAATAAAGAAGCCATTGACTGGCTCAACCGTACAGGAAATCAATTAGAACACTCCGTGACAAAGCTGATACCTGCTCAAGAGTTCTTGGAGGAAATAAAATCACTTAGGCCTTATTACGGGAAGCCTACAGCTCCTAATATAGAGCCAGTGCCGTACAATGTGTCTAAGACCAATGTAATCCATTATAAAGGGAATACATATAGCTTGCCTTATGGTACTTACAAGCACCCAAGACAGAAATGCTATGTCTTAGTACAGCACAATGAACTGATTGTGTATGCTACTCAAACAGGCAAAGAGCTGACACGCCATACGATATCCTCTAAGCGTGGGCAGTATATCAATAAAGAAGCACATAAGCGCCCCTTGGATAAGACAGTGGCACAGCTAGAGGAACAAATCATGACTTATGTGCAGTCGGATGACTTTATGTATAAGCTACTTGCCAATCTGAAAATAGAGTTGGGCAACTATTATAAGAGTCACTTAAAGCACTTAATAGCACATCTGAAAGACTACTCCAAAGAAGACTTGCTACAAGGTGTCAAATGGTGTGTGCTCCACGATGTTGCTTCGGCATATCGTCTACAAGAGGTGGTGTGTACGATGAGTAAGAAATCACCTCAAGAACTAGATAGTAGTCAAATAAAGCTGCTCGGCCAAGCAGACCATCAAGCCATGGCTACGCCAGAGAAATCAACCATAAGTACGTACAATGAAATTTTACAGATATGTCCAACTCAGAACAACTAAAAGACCTAGCTTCTCAGCTAAACCTAGGGAGCATACGCAAGAATGCAGACCATATTATCCACGAGGCACAAATGAAGAAACCCAATTATCTGGAGTTCCTTGAAGGCATCTTGAATAATGAAATACAAACCAGAAAACGACGTGCGTTTGAAAAGCGGCTAAAAGCAGCCAACTTGCCTAGAAAGCACGATTTAGACTTGTTTGATGACAGTACTGTTCAAGGCGTGACACAGAAACAACTCACGGAACTCAGACAGCTCATATGGATGGAACAAAACTATAATATCATAATTATGGGGCCATCGGGAGTAGGCAAAACATATATCGCTGCTGGATTGGTTTACGAAGCTGTAAAAAGAGGCGATAAAGCTTACTTGCTAACCATGGAAGACCTGCTATCTATTATTAAGATGAGAGAAGTCTCGCCAACGGCTATGCGCTCGTACAATAAGCTGATTAAAGCAGACTTAGTGGCTATAGATGATATCATGTTGTTGCCCATGAAAAAGGAAGAAGCTGTAGGCTTGTTTAACCTCATTAATCAGCTACACGAAAACGTGCCTATCATTATTACAACCAATAAGGCACCAACTGAATGGGCTAAGAACCTTGAAGATGAGGTCTTAGCAACAGCTTTACTAGATAGATTACTCTACCAGTGTGAGGTGCTTAATCTATCTGGTACTAGCTACAGAATGGAAAACAGAAAAACAATATTTTAAACTTATGTATAACCTGCAAGGAAGGACGTGACCCAAACGTGGTGCATTAACGTTACACAAATAAGGGGCTTTTTACTTGCACATTACAATCCCTAACAATATGGCAATATACAAACTTATAGGTACTACATCGAACAATATGTATTCATCATATCTACCAGATAAGTGTCCACCAATTATACTTAAAGTTAAAACAATCAGGAGTATTAAATGACGAGTAGACAACAAAAACTTTTGAATCACCACATACGTTATCCCGAAAACCAATATCACGAGAAAACATAACGCGGCAATTAAAGCTGCTGTGTCTTTAAAATTCAAGTATGGTAAAATAGTATCATTAAAGAGACTTAAGACGTCCGAAAAGTTTGAATGATAAAATAACAAGCCTATTATAGCCAAAGGATAATAAAGAAGCCATCGAAATAATGGTTTAAACTTATTCTTGATAAGTTTGACTTTTAAACCCTTTAATTCATTCCGCAAACAATAAGCCATCTCGTCAGTATGTTTCAAGTTATCTACCATATATCTTTATTTAGAATATAACAAACCCCAATTCATCCATCAAGCTACTATAACTTCTTCTAAGCGAATTAGTAACAGAAGTAGCACCAAGTATCTCACGATTCTGTAGCAAATCAAAATAAGCCATATCCATAATGGCACACTGGACGCTATCCACACTCTTCCTATATCCAGAAACAAGCGTGGCCCCTACTCTGTCCTTAAATTCAAGAATAGCATCAGCACTCCCCAATAAAGTGCGACAACTTCCAAAGTGCAGCACCTTACCATAAAAAGCATCTCCAGCTAAATCAGCTAGCTCATCAATAGAGATAAAGTTCTTCCCATTATCTTTACGCTTTCCTTCTCCAACGAGGTATATCCCTTGCGTATTGCCATGCGCAGAGAAATAACATATCGAATAAGGGTCAAATCGCTTTGCCGAAATCTTATTCAAGTAAAAACGCAGCTCATTCTTCGTGGCTACATGGCGGTAGATATACTTGATGTTATTGCAGCTCTGTAAGAACTGCAATATAGGTTCTGAGGTGAAAGGCTCTTCAAGGAAGTCTTTCTGGAAATCAAATTCCGTTTCTATGCATATTATGTGGCGTTTCATATATTATAATTTAAAAAGTACTTCTAACGACCAAAGTGCTTTAAATCGTACTCAATAGGCTTCCGTTCATTCTTCTTATAAGCATCATAGAATAATACAAACTCCTGAATGACCTCCTCATCCTCTTCCAATCGAAGCCCATCAACAAACACCTCAAATGCTTCCCAACTCTTCCATAACTTCAACACAAAGTCCAAATTATACAATGTCTTTCTATGCCCTATATCACGCCCATATAGAGTTGGTAACATCTTATGCTTATTTTTTATGACATACTCAAGAAGCAACTTATCAGCTTCTTCATTTTCACCAGTCACACGATCAAAAGTATTTGACTTCTCTTCCACTTGTATAAAGTCAGTAAAATGTAAATGATTCCAATAATGGTATATCCGTTCTACTGGACAATCACGAACTTCGAGTAACTTCTTAAAATGAATATTACCGATACCCATCAAGTCTTCTTTAGGTATAATAAAGTTTAGATTCTCATAACTAGATTGACTACCTATGTGAACTACAAAGTCATTTGGTACATACAAGGACATCAACTCTTTAATGAAACACTTACCTTCGTCTTCATCGAATTCAGCCTGGGCTATTTTTATCATCAAATCACTTATGGTGACAACATACCTATCATCACGTATGTAACCTAAATAAAAATAAGTAAACAACACTTTCTTTGAAATTTCTTTATTATATAACTTTACACCATCTAAAAATGCAACAAAGCTACGATACGTCTCAGGTTCACTAAGTTCTTCAATAACACCCTTCAATGTGGCATTTAAATCATCAGCATCTTCGTGATACTTCGCATTATTATAACTACTAATTTCGTCGTCTGATAAATCAGCTTCAAACAATTCATTATAGAAGTAACGATTAATACCATAGCTGCTATTTATCCTCTTCAAAGGATACATTTTATCATCAGCATAATCAGGAAACAATACAGAAAGTAAGTTGTTTACCAACTCCAACTCAAAGTTAGTTAAACTAAAATCTTTGCTATACTTTGTAAGAACAGACATTAAGTCCAACTTATCTAAAGCCAATTGGCTTGCCATGAATAACTCTAAATTAAGGCTACCATCCTTCTCCTCTGTTTCATTTTTAGTCGTATCCTTCTTAGAATACAAAAACAATCGACCATGATGCCTATAGTCATTGGTCTCTGAAACAATTCTATTGTATGAATCCTTTAAAAGGATATACACTGACTGGTATTTCACTATCAATATAGACAAATTCAATAAATCAATTAGATTAATATCTAACCTAAGGGTATGAAGTTGAACTATAAAACAATTGGCGACATTGATTACCTCCCGAAAGTTAGTAACTGGCTCGACATACACAACAGAGTTCGTTTTAGTACTCTCTTTACCAAATATTGCTTTCTCTAAGTACTCCACGTCACTTTGCGGATAATTCGCAACATGACTTTTAATCAATTCCCAAAGCTTTTTCTTTATAAGAGTTTTCTGAATAGGTGGCAACACCAATTCATATTGAAAAAATTTCTCTAGGAAAGCGGATGAATTTGCTACCCCATGCTTATTCAAACAATTAACTACATATGATTTATCGAAAGCTACTACATACGTAACATTAGAGAAGCTACCTGTATTTCTAATCAATTGTAATAGATCAAGAATCTCGCTTCCCAGCAGTCGATCAACATCATCAATATATACAACCACATGCTTCTTTAAACTTGATATTTTGCGGTTTATATTATTATATCTATTTGTTTTTGTTTGTGAAGTGTATATGCGGAGTAATTTTATAAGATAGTCTACAGCTGGATTTCCAACTCCAGATATTGCTTCAACGTATTTGTAAAAAGAAGTCGAGTCTATACCATATTTACGTAGGTTAGCAGCTAACTCTGCAAAAAACACTTTCGACAAGTTACACTTGTCATAATCCCAAGAGGAAAACCTTAAAACTATGCAGTCCCCCAACTTTTCATCCAACAAATTCAAGAATGAAGACTTACCATGGCCCCATGGTGCAATGACCCCAAGAGTTAATGATTTCTCAGAACTTCTTCCATGCTCTTTTATATAGTCACAGATAGGATTAATGTATCGTTCTAATTTCAGTCTATCTTCACTTGATTTTATAATAGGCTCGTCAACATGTAAAGCGACTCGACCAAAAGGCATTTCTATTACAGATTCAATGTTAGTTACAGACTTAATTTGTCTTAGATTCAACTTTTTCGTTCGTTGAATCAACCACTCGCGTAAACAAGGAATATTCAATAAGAGTATTTCAAGCGCCAAAGGAAGATATAATATATCAACCAGCTTCATTCTAATAAAAGGAGCAGCACAATATAATCTCCATGTATCAAAATTAAATCGATACATCGCCCACAAAAACAAAATCAGAACTGAAATATCCACCGAAACATGGCGTTCCTTCATGATTGCAGTTTGGTATATACGACAACCAATTATTATGGTCAGAATCGTTACAACTACAGATATACTAACATTTTCTGGTATATCTTCTAGAAATGGGGCTATAATATGCTTATATGCCGCATTATCAATGGCTGAACGAAATAGCATAAAAACCGTAGCAAATGCTCCATACCGTAGCAACTTGTTTATAACATATTCTCTTGCGTAGTTCATTGGTTTAAGCCAACGCTGCAACAATTTAGTGATGTAACAATTTAATTTAGGCATAGAAATAATAATTTTATTATAAAACATCACTTCACCACCCCCACAAACTCACCAATAACCCTAAAGTCACCTTCCTCAGCACTAGCTTCGTCAATAACAATAGGACTATACTCCTCATTTGTAGGCATTAATTTAATCAGAGAGTGCTTCCACTCCCCACTCTCTTGAGTCACCTTTTCACTTTGATATCGTTTAATGGAATATCTTCCACTATACTCAGGATCAAACTTATTAGTGTGCTCAACTAAGACAGTCTTGCCTTCACGAGACCCACCACTTTGGGCTGTAAAGATGCAAATATCTCCGTCTTGAATATTTGGTTCCATCGAATGCCCACATGCCCGTACAGCGAACATCCAACGATTTACTTTTCTTCCTAATTGGGTTATATCCACCCAACCTTCAACATCCACATGCTCTCCATCACCAAAATAACCACACGCTGCATGTACAGAATAAAATGGCAAGAAGTCCACATATCGCACATTGTCATTAACTGTAGGCTCTATGCGAATAGTATCTTCTTCCGCTGGAAGGAGTACACTTTGCTCTTCTTCTGCAGCAATAGACAAGTCAACCTCTTCCAAAGCCTCTATGTAATTCTTAACAAGCAAAGAGCGGAAATGAGCAGCAAGTGCTTTATCTTCGAAGTACACATAGCAGCCTTTCATACCACGAGTCATCAAGGTGCGGTATGTATTCTTGACAATCAAATCGGCTTGCTCTACAGCCAGTTCTTTAACGGTACCTTTGTCCTTTAGTTTCTTCTTAAGCCCAAAGATACTTCTATCACTTTTGTGACGATTCATGATATCAGTAACCACATGACCGTCTTCGTAACGCATGTCTTTACCAACAATCACACCCACGTAATCAAGTTCTAGTCCTTGGCAGGTATGGATACAACCAATCTCACTGATTGACTCAGGCTGTAGTATCCAGCTCTCATTTTTATTGGTAAAGTTCCATTGTCGAGCATAATCATACTCATCAATGACCACATCCATCTTAAAGGCGTCTTTCTTACTGTCCCATGGCCAGCAATAGCCAGCTACGATACGAGAGCGGTTATTGATTTCATTACGCTCACGTATAGCTTTATCCATTTCGTTTGGATCATCAAAGATGCGAAAATCATAGGTAGATGGAGACAGCAGGATATTAGCCGTGTCTTTGATTTCCATCGTATTATCTAGCCATGCTAGATAGCCATCGGCTCCATTACAACGGAACTGTGAATCGAGTTCTAGGTGTTGCACTTTAGCTCCCATGCTCAAAGCAATCTCTTCGATATATTTCTTACGTCCTATATCGTTCACATGAATTTGTTGGTTATCATCCACAAAGAAGACTGTGACTTTAGCAGCATTGATTAGCTCGGCAACTTGATTTTCACCTTGATTGCCATACAAACCAGACTTCAGGTTTAAACGGTGTGCTTCATCCACAATAAGCGCATGAAATGCATCGCGCTTGTCTTTCATATCTGTAAAAGACCCACTACCTGAGAAAAGGCTCTGAATCAGTTTCTTTTTGACATTGTTCTTGGCTAACAAAGTGCTGTACACATTACGAGGTTCAGCATTCTTAGAGACGTACATCGCCAGCTTTTCTTCATGAATTAAGTTGGCAAGCAAATTCACTGCGACTACGCTTTTACCTGTACCTGGGCCTCCTTCAACAATAATAACCTTCTTGCTGCCTACTTTTGCTTTACGACATGCAGAAAGTACTGTCTCATAAGCAACCTTTTGGTTGTCAATCAAAGTAAACTCGTTATTACCTTGAAGCATTGAGTGTACAGAATCGGCTAGATATTTGGATGGCTTAAGCTTACCATTTTCTATCTCAAAGATAATCTCACGGTCATCGCCCTTCTTGATTCTTCGGGTGATAAACTCCTGCAGTTTCTCTGCATCAGACGACAAAAAAGCAGGTGCTTGCTTGAGATATTCTTGATAGAACTTATTGGTAATCACCCCATCATCATTGTAGTTGTGCAAATAAGCACAAGGACTCAAATTGATATCCTTCTCTTGTATCGTCACATTGAAGCTACGTAATAGATTCGCATACGACAATGCTTGATATGATGGGTGTGCCACCTCCTTCTCTCCATGTGCGAAACGAGTACGCACTAGTGCATCTTTATCTGTAAGCTTCGCATCAGACCACTGCTTCAATTCGACAATAACAACCTGCTCCTTATCCTGCTGGTCGTAACCAGAGATTAAGAAGTCAATACGGTTGGATGTCAACGGAATCTGATATTCGATAGAGATACCAGCATTATCTGGTATCTTGTTATCATTCATCACGACATTCATATACATCATAGAGTTTTTCCATGAATTGTATTCAGACTGTGATGTATGACGGCCAAGATGCTCAAAGTAAGCATCATTTATTCTATCAGCTATTCTATTTTGTTTGATATCGGTACAGAAGCCCTGCTTCGTTGATTGATAGACGATCATAGTTCAGAATATTTCTTTGCCGAGCCTTTTGCCTTATGCACAGGGTATTTCTCAGCATTCTTCTTCATTTTTTCAAGGACAATTTCTTCGACATCTAGCTCGTACTTGTCAGCTATCAACAGTGCATAGTTGATGATATCCGCAAGTTCTTCACGGACTTTCTCTTTATTCACTTGATCTGGAGATTTCCAAAGAAAGGCTTCATTAAGCTCAGCTGCTTCGATTGAAAGGGCTAGTGCTAAGTCTTTACCATTGTGAAACTGATCCCAGTCTCTGTCTTCTGTAAATTGTCTTACTTGTTTTGTAAGGTTCTGTATTTCTGATGCCATAGATTGATATGGGGTTTGAGATTTTGTTAGCAAACAACACTCGATAATTTAATATAAGCACTTGTGCTATAAAAACAAAGATAACAAAAGATATCAATATAAAATCAATTTGAAGTAAAATTGTTATTTCCGTTTACTGGCGCTAGGCTTCTTTCTCGCATCAATAATTAATAGCTTAGGAGCGTTACCATTCTGTAATGCCTGTTGATATACAAATTCTAATTCCGTTAGCATTTTTTGATTACGATCATCCCCTTTAACCACAATATAATAACTGTTGTTTGGCTCGAGATTTTCAGCACGATTATAAGCCGAGAGTTGCTCTGTGTACCCATGTAAAAGATTGGGGTTTGAGGCAAGTTTTATTTCAATACAAACTTTATGAACCTCCCCTTGGGACAACTTAAAATCTAATGCTCCAGGACCATTATTTACTTCCCTGTCTAAGCTGATATCATAACTTTTGCAATATGGTGACAAACATGCAGTTAATAGAGCTTGGACTGTCTTTTCATTTTTAAACTTATCACCATCGTAAAGCAGAGTGTCTCCTATTCTATTTTCTTCTATTAAAGTTATACATTCATCTATCATATACTCAACACAAGTATAGAAATTATCAAATTCAACTCCACCAATAACACTCCCTTTCTCATGATATTTATTTGCAATGAACGACAACACTTTATCAATCAACTCAAAATTGAGCCTATCTTTTGCCTCGTCATACGATAAAAAAGAATAGCCATCAACTGTAGTGATTAACTCTTCATAAACATCTGAATTACTAACAATATAATCCTTAAGTTTGGATTTGGTTATATTTTTCTGATCTTGTGCTTCAATACCAATTATTTCTGATACTTTAGCGCGAAGTACGCTATTGTATTCACACACCTCGTCAACATCTCCGTAACATGAAGCTGTTGGCAAATCAGTCGCTAATGTCATTGGTATAAACATAATAGGTTCATTATCAAAATAAGGTAATTCATACTCTTTCTGATCCAAAACGACAGATTTTGTTTCCAAATTTAGTTCCTTTGCAACTCGAGCAGTATACATATAAAATGATTCTCTCAAAATAAAGATTGTCATGTCACTTATCCTATCTGCACCAACACCTTCTTCAAAAAAAGGCATAAGCAAAAATATTCTTGGATTATCTTTACCAGCATTAATCAAATCAATTGCAGTATGTACTATAGCCGTTGACAATTTACCTCCAACTGCGTTACCTCCTTTATTACTTTTTCCATAACCTAATCCATTGAAGCTGATTTCTTTAAACTTCATCCTTCTAACTGCTTCTTTATAAAACCGATCACCTGGGTATTTAATTTGACGCACAACACACAAGAAATCAGTAAAAAAATTCAAAAACTGCTGATGTGCATTTTTAAATTCAGGTATCATAGATCCATCCAACAATGTTGGGTCTACATGTAGACTAGTATCTTCGTCTACAAACACATTAATTACGTCTCGTTTTTTCAAGTCTTCAGAAGAGACATTGAAATATTCGCTATATCGAATCATTATACATGTATTTATTATTTCATTTTTACAATTTTAAAACCTTAAACTTCACAGACTTACAAAAGTGGTTCCTTTTCTATCTCCCTTAATGCATTGAGTCGGTCAACACAATTCGGGCATGCACCACATGGCACATCTGGTGAAGCTTGACATGAGAATGTCTTTCCTATCGGTGCCTTTAGTTCGATTCCTAATTTTGCAACTTCATACTTAGTCATATCGCGAAAAGGCATATTGATTTCTACAGAACCATATTCTGCTAAAAGGTGGCTCAAATTATTAAAGAAATCCGAAGAACAATCTATTTCTTTTGCATGGTTACTATTAATAAATGCTGAATAGACGTTTCCCAACCCCATTGTCTGAGCATATGAGGCAGCAATGGAGAGCAACAATAAGTTTCTATAAGGTATATATAAATCTTCAGCCTTTATATCGTCTTCCCAAAGATTTGCGGGAACAATAAACCGAGACTTAGAATGTTTGTAGATTGCCGAGACATCAATTACTTCAATCTTATCTTTGTACTCTTTAGGGATGACTGTCCTCAAGACCTCCAACTCTTTCTCTACACAATGTTGACCATAATTCACAAAAAGCGGAACAAAGTCTACCTTTTCTTTCATAAAAAGGTACATCAACGTAGTGGAATCAAGTCCACCTGATACTAATATAATTCCTTTATTCAATTTCATTTTTATATCGTTTTGAGTATAGATTAAAGACCTCTGATATCACTTCATCCAAATTGGAAGAAACTAAGTTAGGTAACTCAGTAAGCATACAATTGGATGCTCGCTCGAATGGATCATACACAATTGTCGGAATACCACGTTGAGCTGCTAAACCAATTTCAATATAAGTACCAGGATCATCATACAAAATAACAGCAACTAAAAGACTACAATCATCCAACATTCGCATATCTTTATTGAACAATTCTGCTTTCTCTGCAGATGTTGGTTTCAGTTTCATTTGTCCATTTTCTTCAATGGGTCGTCTTGGTGTAAAATTATGGTACATCAAACTATTAGCCAATTGGTCAATATGTGTTTTATCAACAAAATCAAAATCTGGTGCTGCTATGTATATATTACATTGTTTTCTCCGTTCCCAAGGCAATTGACAGCCACCCATAGATACTAATTCATCTAGTGGGATCTGTAAAGTAGCTTGTACTCGGCGTTTAAAATTATCTGGAAAAGTAGTTGTTGCATACTCTGAAGCAATCCAAGAGCCTTTGTAAAGTGCATTTTTAAAATCATCATCATGCAGCATAACTGTTACAATATCATAAACATCGCCTACTCCGACTGAATGTGTAACAGGTTGAGTCTGTGAAGGAATATGATATATTTGCGAATTACTAAAGTCAATAGCTCTACTTCCTCCTCTATTCTCTTTTAAAACTACTTTATTAGCAACGGAACTAAAACGATTGACAAAATCATAAAATGTTGAATATTCTTGCTTAAACAAATCAGAAGAAGTTGATAAGAATATAATCTCATGCTTCTTGGTACAATTGATTTCTTCTATCGAAGTTATATTGTTAGCAATATCACCATACAACCTTGTGCTAGGGGATAGGTAACTATCCAAAACAGAAAATTCATAGTTGCCACTTATGAAGAACATTTTATCATACTGCCTTAATTGCTTGATATTATCAAAATAATAGTCAATATCAGCCCCATCGTCTTTAAGTAAAAAATCATACTGTTGATCACCTATTTCTTTGGCTTCGCCAATCAACATTGTATAAGGCATATTACGAACATTTCCAAGCTTTATAACATTTGTACATTTAAACTCAGCTAAGTACTTTTTAATATGGAGATCTAGGTATTCAGGAGCAAAATATGCGACGTCATATTCAACATTCATTGCCCATAGTGCTCTTGCAGCATGGACAATACCCCCTAGTCGCATTTTCAAATCAGACTGACTAGTTTTAAGTGTGACATCATTCAAGATATCACCAACTATGCATATCTTTTCCATTACAATTTATTTGAGGTAATAGAGACCTTTACTGATTTAATTGGTGCATCCTTAACTAGAGTTACCTCACCTGAATACATGTAACCTTCACGCAAACAACCATTTATATAATTATATTTAGTGGGCAAGTATCCCATAACAACTCCACTGTTGTCTATTGCAGCAATTCTTGTTTTAAATAAAATAGTTACTTCTGATTTTACTCTTGGTAACGCAGCATGCTCTCTGTAATAATCACTAGTTTCTACTTCTTCAAGAAATGTTTCAAATGATAGAGAACACTTGTCATTAAAGTCTTCACCACCATTAAATCCTTTTTCTGCTTTTCCGTAAGCTTGATAGTCACTAAATGACCCTGAACCTGTACTTCCCATAGTATTTGTTTTTTAATTTATAATTAGCCTCTACTTGATAACAACAGAGACTGTGTTTTATCTTATATCATATCAAATTCTTCTACAACCTCCCTCTCCTACTCCTCACCGTAGTAAAGCAAAGTCGTCTATCCCCACATTCCAGCACCATCGTCTCGCCACCTTTCACAGTACAAGTCTTAGCAGGACTAGTCTCATCCAGCGTATACACCACATCCAAGTCGTTATTACCAAAAGCAGTATCTTCAGACTCTGGCAGCATATTCTTCGCCATCAGCACACGGAAGTTTTTATGAGTACAGTCTATAAGCGTCACGTTCTCGCAATGCAGTGGAAGCCTGCGAACGGTCCATCCTTCTCTGTCCATATCCTTAAGGATAATCTTGTGTAAGTCTTTATTAGTAATAGCTAGTGGTTCTTTGCCTGCAAAATTGCTACCCAACACATAGTAGGCATCGAGGTAGCGCAGTCTCCACTGGAGCATGTCGCAGATGGCATGATACTTCGCGGTATCTTTACGTGCCTTACTAGCATGCCATCTATTCTTCATTTTCTGTATCAGTTTGGGATAGAAGTCATGGATTTTGGCCAGTGTTACATAGGCTTGTTGCACTCGCTTGGTATCTTCTGGATGGTGTATCAATATAGAAGCCATCCCCACTCCCAAGCTTGTCCACTCTGTTCTGAGGGAGTTTAGGGAGGTGGTCACGAGTTTGACCTACGGCTACCATAGTGCAGCACAAGCAAGCAATTAGTAATAAATGTCTTTTCATGATTTGTGTTGTTAGTTTATCAAGTTCATCTCCTACAACCCCTTAGTGGCCTCTTCCTCAATCATCTTACTATGCTCCAAGCTCTTGTACTCAATGCTGATGCGCACATCATAATCGAAACTATAGAGTTTGGCCATGATATGTGTGGAAGGTGTATCCCAGGCTGTTTCGTAGGTAAGATAGCCTTTCGCGACAGCACTCCCTACTCTGGTTTTGTATTCGTCTTCATAGGCTCCTTCGCGCCATTGCATAATGGAATGGTTGGCTTTGCCGTACTTGGTTTTAAGCAGGTCGACTACACCTTCGTAGTCGTAGACGTATTGGTCGTGGTTGTCACGTTTGGTATAGGTGACGTACTTGGCACGGGTCAGTTTGTTTTGGATGAAATAATAGGCGACGTAGCATTCCATGCCTGCAATTTTGGATTTGAAGGCGTAGAGGTCTCTTTTATCTGGATAGAGGTCACGGCGCTGTTCCGTGGCTTTTACTTTGGCCATGGTATCGCCCCAATGGGAGTTTCTAAATTGTGGTTTGGTGGTGGTTTGTGCACTGCTCTGTGTTATTGATATTAGTGCAACTAGTATGACGAATAGGTTTCTTTTCATGGGTTCATTGTTTTTATGTGTTTCGAACGGCTAGTCTCTCATATATGTCCTTCAAGTCAAAGCCTCCATAGACATGTACTTTCTTGATCTTTCCTGTCTTTGCTGTATATTCGATCATCAACCAGCGGCCACCCAAGAGGCTGTCTCCTAGTTGTAGGCGATTGATAGCATTGAGGGGTACACGAAAGGATGTAAGTCCCATAATCTTCGAGCGGATGCTGGAGGAGTCGATCACGACCTTGCGTGAGCACAGGACATAGAAGAACACGAATCCTAGTAAG
Source organism: Bacteroidaceae bacterium (assembly GCA_963678855.1). Taxonomy (GTDB): domain Bacteria; phylum Bacteroidota; class Bacteroidia; order Bacteroidales; family Bacteroidaceae; genus F22. Next base: position 415,734 of record OY787448.1, read on the forward strand.
GGGTTCATGAATAGGGCATCTATACGGATAAGGCTATCGTGAAAGATGTAGGTATAGACGACTGCTGTGATGATATAAAGTACTATCAAAACAGTCCAGATTTTGTTGTTGGGTTTGAATGTTTGTTCTTTCATTATGGAGTGGTATTTATTTTAGCAAAAATAGGATTTACCCTTGTATTGGCCTAGAAATCGACTTGACAAAAACTTGACACTTTACAAATGTAGCAAAATGCGTACTTTTTGGCAAGTGAATCGTGATGCTTTTTAAAGAAAATACTTGTATTTTTGTCTAGTAAATTCAAATAAACGCCGAAAGGCATAAATCTATCATGATGAAACATTCTTTTGTGATTAAAAATTGCATAAGGCTGCTGATATCTGGAAAGACTGAACGCTTCTTTCTCTAGAGGAGCTGGACGACTAAAGCGTTTGCGCTACTAGCTTGGCGATTCTGATGCATCATTGATTCATATTTCTTACTAGAATATTGAATCATATGTTCTATTTTATAGTTTTCACCATGCAACGCTGTAATGAGCTCTGTGCTAGGATTTGACCAGCCTGCATCATAGGTTAAATGTCCTATGCATACTGCCATTCCGTAATGATCATAATCACCTTTATAAAGGTCATTTTTCCACGTTTTCGAATCATATACTGGTTTACCGTACTTGGACGTAAGTAGGTTTACAACGTCTTTGTAATCATCGATATAATCATTTCTATTAGTATGGTCGGTTTTAATCACATACTTAGCCATGACTAATTTGTTGTCGCTGAATATAAAGGCTACCGTACAAGGCCTACCTGCTACTCTTGATGCGAAGGCATAGAGTTCATCTGAGTTTGGATATAGGTCTGTTTGCTTCTCTACGGCTTTAACTTGGGCCATAGAATCGCCCCACTTAGAGTCTCTAAAGTCGGGTGAATCGCCTGTGCCTTCTTTAACACATAGGCTGCAAATAAACAAACCGCTGGTGCTGACCATCTGTGTCAAATCAAGGCTGTATTTTGGCGTATACCAAGAACGGTAATATCTTGCTAATGAGCCATCTTCTTCCTCTGCCTTGTCTGGTTGACCAAATATGGTATTAAACACATTGTCTGCTTGGTGCGCTCACTATAGCTGTGAGATGCTGAGCGGATAATCTCGGGATATTTTTCAAGGAGCTGTGATTCTGTCAAGCTCCAATCAAGAGTGTCGATAAAAGCTTTAAATGCGTTGGCAGTAGGTGTTTGGCTTTTCGCAACGGCCTTCCCTGGTAAAGCCATAACTTTTTGTAGACTGGCACGCAGGGTGTTGACGAAGTCGACTGATTCTTTCCAAGCAAGATCGTAGAGTTTATAAGTAGATTGGAGTTGATTGTATTTGTAGAGGTTGCTCTTACGTTCTTTTCTTTTTAGTGATTTGTCTTCTGACTTAAACTTGGCTGTTACCATTTCGTCGTATATAGCTTGCTTTTTGTCAAAGAAGCTGTTGTCTACAGTCCATTGCTTACCTTCTTTTTTTTCGATAGCTTCTATCAGATCTAGTTCATCGAGTAGTTTCTGCAAGCCGCTTGAGCTAAATTTGCTGTAATCGATACTTTGGATGAAGTACGTATAGTGGAGTTTATCGAAGACGACATCGTACTTATTGTCGTGACAAGTGACTTGCACTGTAAGGGTTGTTACTGGATTGGCCATGCCGTTCTTGACAGTAACTAAGTCGTTGGTAGATCGACGCTTTACTGTCACAAAGAATAGCCCACTTTTGCACGTTGGTCCAGTGGGTAGACTGACTAAGCTCGTCCTGAACTTGAGTGATTAAATCTAGCTTTTCTTGTGCGTATAGGCAAGTCGTTAGTGCTAAGATTAAGGTTAATAGTAAGATTCTTTTCATCATTGATATTTTTAGGGCTAAACATTGGTTTATTGTTATATCTGAGCCGCTTTTTTACTCTTTATGTGGCTATCTATCCTCACCACTTTCCTAAATACCTTGTGGTCATTTGCCCCGCCAGTGCAAAGCACCCGACATTCTCCGCCATTCAGCACGCAGTGGTGCGAAGTGGCCTCTCCATCGAGCATAGAGTCCACTTCTAGGTTGTTTTCGCCAGATGTAGGTAACTTATTGACGGCGACGATCATCTTGAAGCCTTTGCGATGGATCTCATAGAGCTTGATGCGTGGAGCGTCGGGTCCAAACTCTAATCGGTGATTGGCAGCAAATCCGTATATGTCGGCATTGGACTGGTAGGGAGCAGCTGCGACTATATGCCCATCGTGCTCTTCGGGCTACGGATTTATTCCTTCATTGCTTGAATACGCTCTACGGCTAGTTTCACTTCTTCAAGGGCTTGGATCAAGCGCTTATCACTGGCCTTGACGGTTCGTTTGATATGACCAGTGCAGTGCCAAGCATTGAAACAGACGTAGCTGAGGCGTTCCTTATCTGGGATTTTGGTTTCGATGATGAGGGAGAGCTGCTCGTAGGTATCTTCTGCACGGACCAGCTCGGTGCCATTGCTTTTGAGTTGCTTTTGAACATCGGCTTTATAGTAGCAGGCCACGATATCGTCGGCGCGAAGTCGGTGGGTCTCTAAGTTATGATCAACTAGGCCCACGAGTCCACGCATATGATCTATCTGAAGGATGTATCCGTTGTATTCGCTTAAATGGGTTTCGTCTGCTCGGAAATTGGGCAGGACGATTAGGTGGTCTCTCATAGTGGCTCGGTGCATACGACGGTAGTAGCTGTTGCGGTGAATGTCTATGATTCGGTATAGGGCATAGCAGATAGCTGCGCCAATCAGAAAGATATAATACGGAGGAAGACCGTATATCACGGTGTATATAGCAATGCCGCCAAGAAATAGTACACTTGGAAAAAAGGCGGTCATAGAGTATTGATGTCTTTGCATAAAAAAATAAATAGAAAAAGGGTTATTATAAGTACGATTTGTTTTACTCGACACGACGACCGTTCTCAAGTATGGTGTGTATCTCTTCTAGGTCATAATCGCCGAATATCTTCATGGCATTGGGCATACCAAATTGATCAGCATATCTAATTTCCATATAACGACCTCCACGCAAAAAACTGTGTTTGTATTTGATCTGTTTAATTTTATAGAAGGAGGTTGTATGGGTACATCCAAAACGACGCAAGGTAATGGTGTGCTCGCTGATAATCACTTGGCGAGTCGAAATAATGAATAATATGATGAATGATAAAGGCAATGTGACTGCAAGTAGATATTGCAAAAAATGGTCTTTTTCTTCCGTCATAAAGTAATAAGTAAGGATACTTATCGCATACAAGCACACAAGAATATTAACAGTTTTTTTGTGCGGACGAAAATAAAGGGGTTCTATACTCATATTGGTTGACTGTTTGATTTGTAACACAAATATAGTTTTTCTAGATCGTATGGCAAAGAAATGGACTTGACAAAAACTTGACACTTTACTTTCTGGAGTAAAATGACACTATTTATGCCGATTTAGAAGTTGCTCAAAAGAGACAAATAGTTAATTTAAACTTACTCCATACAAAGATAATTAATCAACCAATTATTTATTGTACATTCTGGTCTTAAAAAAACGCAAAGTGGTATATTTGCAACATATCAAAGTATTAGAGGGCTTTTTAGAGCATGTCTCTTAATTGTGCATAAAAACAGAAATAATACTTTTCATTTAGGACTATAATTAAAACATTAGAAACAATGAACAAACGAGTGGCATTTTCATTGCCAATTGCTATGATGAGCATCTGTGCGATGCTGATTGTTTCTTGTACTTCTTCAGATATAAATGATGTGTACAAGGGACCTAACGTAGAGGCTGACAAGAACCCTCTAGGGAGCTTGACGCCTAGTGCGTCTTTTATGTGGTCGACGATGGAACACAGTAATGTGACCATAGAAGTGGATGACCATTTTGATAACCAGTATGACTATTACGTCAATCTGTATGCGGAGAATCCTCGCGTCGAAAATAAACCAAATGCTTTATTTTCGGGAGTGGCTCGTGGCAACAAACCAGCTAATGTTGAACTGGATCTTCCAGGATCGGCAACTAACATCTATGTGGAGGTAAAAGATCCACAGGGGTATGTGATGGTGTATGGCTATGCGGCGCCTAAAGCGGGGGCTAATGTGACGTTGCCTTGTGTGATTGGTGAACCAGCTCAGGGGAATGTAAAGGATGTAGATATGCCTAGCGAGGAAACAAGATCGCTATATACGCAAGATTTTGACAAACCTGAAGCTGCAAATGCTCCTAGCATGGACTGGACGGTACCTAGCGATGCGCAAGTGCTTCCTGATGCCGACAAATATGATGTCTCTGCTATCTATAAGGTGCCTGCTAATACTACAGTTACGCTTACGGGGAACCGTGCTTTCCAACCTGCTTATGGTGGCAAGGTGCGTATCTTGGTGGAAGGTACACTGGATATACAAAACTATAGCTTGAGCTTGCTCAACAATGTGGAGTTGTATGTCTTAGATGGTGGTAAAGTGACTGGTCGACTAGTCGTTTTGCAGGAGAATGCGATCTTGGCTATCGAAAACGGGGCTGTGGTCGAACTGGAATCGGTGAAAACAGAGGGGCGTAACGCGTATTTCTTCAATGCGGGTGTGGCGTATATCTCTAAAACTCTGAATTTCAATCAAAGTAATGGCAATATCTATGTGGCGCCTACAGGACGTCTTGTGGGGGCGGCTAAGGATAGCGAAGCGCTAGAAAACAAAGCGTATACGATGTCTGTAGAGCATCTTCAAGGACAGATGTTTGTGGATGCCAACGAAGATAGTAGTGGCCAGTTCTTGTGTGGCGCTATTCACAACTATGTGAGTTCGGCGAAGATTGTGGTAAATGATAATGCGCATATGTATGTGAGTGGTGATGTGAACTTTCAATGTACGATTTTCAATGCGGGATTGTTTACAGCCAATTCACTAGACGGTGGCAAAGTGTGGGAGGCTCAAATTATCAATACTTGTACGATGATTGTCAAAGAGTCTATCAAAAATGTGGGTCAGACTAAAGTAAAAGGTGGTACAATATCTGGGGGAGTGACAGTAGGCGAAGATGGCCAACTGGAATTTACTCCTCTGCCTGAATTTGATTATGGCATAGATGGATGGGGCATGGAGCTGTATCTGATCGATGGCTCGTATGTGGACGTGCAGAATTTTACGGCTGCTAAGGCGTATGTGCAAGGAAAAGATGTAACGCAAGATCCTAAAACGTCTCTAATACGTATACATGGGAATATCAACACAAGACCGTATATTTGGGGCGCTGGCATTAGGGTGTATTACAATCTAGTGATGGAACTTGATATGTCTAAGGTACAGTCTGGCAGTATTTACAATGCCTTAGGTGGCGCGGTGACTAGTTTGTCTACGGCATCTATTGAGGTGGACAACTGTACAGGTAATATCCCTACTCGTATAGAGGATGACGACGATGATATCATACAAACGAATCCTTATGTGGGTAGCGTGCAATCGGGCTATACGGTGAACTTTGAGGATCAATGGCCGGTGATTGGTGACTATGATGTGAATGATATCGTGCTGCATACAGATAAGATCGAAACGTTGCAAACGGCGACAAAGGTGAAGGAGGTAACATTTACATTGCATCTTTTGGCTGTAGGTGCTAACTATACACTGGGAGCTGGTTTGCAATTAGATAATATCACGCATGACGAGATTGCTTCTGTAGAATATAGTGCGAAGGGACAAGCTGGTATGATGGACAGTGATGCTGGCGCATTTAAATTGGCTGGCAATGGTGTGGAAAAAAGTAGTGGTTCAAGCAAGGCTGTATTACCTTTGTTCTATGATGCACATAAGTTGTACTTGCATAAGACAGTGCTATCTGCAGCAGGGTATAAGCCTTTGAATACGGGAAGTACGCAAGGGGCTGGTACGGCCTTTACAATCAAAGTGACGTTTGCGGATGACGCAACGGTGACTCCTGAGGATTTGATGGTGTCGTCGCTCAATTTCTTTATCTTCCGTCCTAAAGATGAAGCGGCTGTAGGAGGTAAGCGTGTGGAGGTACACTTGAAGGGCTATGCCCCTACTCGCTTGGCTACGGATGTCTACTATGGCAAGGGAAATGATAGTTCGACTGAAAATAGCTACTATGTATCTAAGGATGGGTTCCCTTGGGGAATTATCGTGAATGATATCAATGGTAGTGAATCTTCTCGCCCTTGGCACTGGCCTTCTGAAAGAAAACTGATTACGAATGAGTATGGTAGTTTTGCACAGTGGGTAAACTCAAACGGTACGGATGCAACGGACTGGATGATGAAAGAAATAGATTAGTGTATTATTCTATATATGGTGCTCCCGCGGAAGACTCAGGTCTTCTGCGGGAGTTTTTTGTTACTAAAAAGAACGAAAAGTACGAGAAGGATTGGTTGCTGAATGTCTCTATGTATGGGGTTGTGGAAAAGTTGCACTGTGTGTGAGGTGGTTTTGGGGCAAAGTTTTGCCAGTGGTGCTCCCCATAGTGAACAGGCGTGTTCTTGATGTAGATACGGGTGGAAAATCTATCTTTGTAGCATAATCAAACAACAATTTAATAACTAATTATTTTCAATTATGAGTGCAAATGCTAGTGTACATGTGAATACTGACAAGTTTATGATGTTTCAAATGCGTAAAGTGGATGCTCCTGTCATTTGGTTGCTATTTCTATTTTTTGGTTGGTCATATGGATCGCTTGGTAAAATCGGAACACAGATTGCGTTTTACTTAACCTTTGGCGGCTTTGGTATCTGGTGGCTGATTCGTCTGTTTACGTTGCAAGGAGCTATTGATGATTATAATCATAAGGTAGCGAAAGAAGTGGGCTTGACGCCTGAAGAGATGTATCACCTCGGTGTAATGTAGAAGTTTTTCATGTTTATTATATAAGGTAATCCCCTAGCAGATGATGGCGTAGGCCTGAACTGCTAGGGGATAGTTGTTATTTCTTTCTTTTTTCGTCTTGTGCTTGTAGTCTGAGTGATACGATGGCCATTTGGTATCCTTGGGCTGCTGATTTCTGTAGCAGTTCTTTGGATTTTGCTTTATCTACTTCGGTACCGCGCCCCATGGAGTACATCATGCCGAGTTCGTATTGGCCACCTGCATGACCTTGATCGGAAGCGATACGGAAATGTCTGGTGGCTTCATCGTAGTCTTGCTTGATGCCTTGACCTCTGTAATAAAGGCAACCTAGTTGGTAGGCTGCTTCAGGATTGCCACTTTTTTCTGCAAGTTTGTAATACTCCACGCATTTCTTCATGTCTTGGGTGGTGCCTGTGCCTGTTTTATATAGGGTGGCTACAAGTCCTTGGGCTCCAACACTACCTAAATCTGCGGCTCGTAGATTGTATTCGAAGCATTTCTTCATGTCTTTCTCTACACCGACACCGCGCCAGTATACCGTCCCTAAAAATTCAAAGGCCTCTACAGAGCCTAACTTTCCAGCTTCTTCTAGGCATTTGATGGCTTCTGCCGAATTGTCTTTCTTAAATGCGGCTAATGCTTTATCCAAGAGTGCATTGATTTTGGCATCGGTCTCATTGTCTTTCTGTTCTGTTTGCTCTACGGCTTGTTTTACTACAGATGGACAAGCATGGATGTGTGCATGGCTTGCAAGGGGTGTTAGGAAGAGGGCGGCGCATAGCGTTACTTTTTTAACTGTTCTCATGTTACTTACATTTGTTTTTGTTATTGTCATTGTATGAATGTACAACAAATATAGGGGTTGAGAAGTTGGTAACCAAGAAATTGATTTGACAAAAAGTACGCATTTTGCAAAATACGTCAATGATATTCATAATCTTGTTTTTAAATGTGCTACTTATTTTGCTATCACTCATTTAGAATGATGGTGCAAATATAGAACATAGCAAACCTTTAAACAAGAACTATCACTTTGGAGATGTAATATCCTTATGGGGTGTATTGCTGATTTTACAGGCTATTTGAACCTCCTTTAAAATTGTTAATCTCTGAAATTAAAGCGACGAGAGTTGATCAGGACACTTAGTTCACCAAAGTCTGCATCGCCAGAAAGACGCATCTTCTTGATTTTATTAAGTCCATCGGTATAGGTAAGACGGATAAAGGTTCCTCCATAAATCCAACTGTAGTAGGTATCTATGGCTTGAATCTGGTCGTAAGTAATGGTGGTCTTTCTCTGGAATATACTAGACGTAATACTGTGTTCGGTGATGACAACTCTACGTGTTTGGTTTGTAATAAACCAAGCTAACCAGAAAGACCCTGCTGATAGTATGAAATAATGCAGAGGGCTGTCAGATGCAGTTAATGCATCTAGACAAACTAATAATATTACGATAAAAATAGCGACTAGTAGATTTCTTGTAGAATGTTTAGGCTTTAGACTGATAAAACTCATACGAATTGGTTTAGTTTGCGAAAGCCACGAAAATAGGGGTTTGAGTTGATTAAACCAAGAAAAAAACTTGACAATTTATTGACAACACACTGTATTAACGTATCTTCTACTCATTTTGCTTTATTGTTAAGAGTATTTCTATAACGGTTGAACTATATTTGATGCTACACTAAACTGCTACCAAAATCTTAAGCGACAGGACAATTTACCCTTTTTATGGTATTGATTGCCCCCGTGAGATGCAGTATCTTTGTAATATAAAATAAAAGACAGCACGTGAGTGCTACGCTATGTTTTGATCAATTTCAAAGTGGTTTGTTATAAGTAGAATTGATTTTAGTTTGAGTTAAATGTTACAGTGGGGTTTCAGCAGTGATGCTGAAGCCCTTCATATAGTCATTTTTTGTTTATGAGAGGAAGCAATCGTCCTATCAAGTGTCAAGGGGGAAACTGGATAGTTTTCCCCTTTAGTTTATTTTTTTCTCCGAATTGTTTGCTTTATCTACGAATCTTTCGTAGATTTGCAACATCATCGTTCTTAAACTAGATAAAAAGACTATATACATAATATACAATGGAAAAATTAACCGCTCAAGAAGAACAAGCTATGTTAAAGGCTTGGCAGTGTGAAGATTTCACTGTAAAAGACCTGTTGAATATGTACACTGAGGCACCAGCGTATACTACACTGGCGTCTATTGTGAAGAACTTGGAAAAGAAGGGCTATGTAAAAAGCCGCAAGGTGGGCACTACTTTATTATATACGCCTAAGATTGATCAGAAACAGTACAAGCGTCAGTTTATGACGAGTGTGGTGGAGAACTATTTCAGAAATTCGTATAAGGAGATGGTGACTTTCTTTGCGAAAAACGAAAAGCTAAGCAAAGATGACTTGAAGGAAATTATTGACTTAATCGAGAACGAAGATGAGTGATGTCATGATCTATCTGCTTAAGGTCAATGTGATATTGGCTATATGTTACGGGGTGTATCGCTTGTGTAGCCAGGGAAGTACGTTCTTCCACCTACATAGATATATGCTTCTAGGAGTTTATGTGCTTGCAGCGGTATTGCCGTTTGCACATTGGGATCTTGGTTTGAAGCAAGAGACTGTTCAAGAGATGGCATCTAGTTATGTGACTCACCTCAACCCTAGTGAATGGCCTATTGTGGGCACGCAGCAATTGCCTACTTGGGGACTTTGGATACTAGGGGTATATGGTGTAGGTGTATTGGCTTTGTACTCTCGCTTTTTGTTCCAGCTAGGCTCCCTACTCTATATGGGATACACTTCGGATGTTGCTTCTGTTCATGGACGTATCGTGCATATCCTTCCAGAAAACAAATCGCCTTTCTCGTTCTTTAATTGGATCTTTATCGATCCTGCAATGCATACGGAGGAGGAGTTGAGGACCATTATGATGCATGAGGAAGCCCATGTATCGCAAAAGCATTCTCTAGATATCATTTGGGCAGAGGTGGTGAGTATCTTCTTCTGGTTCAACCCGTTTATGTGGTTGATGAAGCGAGAAATACGCACGAACTTGGAGTTTCTGGCGGATAATCAGGTGTGTAAGCAGACACCCAGTATTAAGCAGTATCAATATCATCTGCTAGGTCTAGCATGCGGGGGACGCCATACAATGCTTGCGAATAAGCTCAATATGGCGCCACTAAAGAAGCGTGTACTGATGATGAATAAGCAGAAGAGTGTGGGCAGTCGCGGCTGGAGGTATCTGTTGTTTGTACCTGTAGTAGTGGTTCTCGGACTGGTATCTCATTTGGATGTGATGGGGAGAACTGCTGAATTCTTGCAAGACACGAAGAAGAACAATACCAGAATGAATTTTGTGTTAGTGGGCAACAACACAAATGCTGAAGTTGTGGTCAAAAAAAATGGCTATGGATTTACAACATCTACGACTGAGAAAGCAAAAGTCAACAGAATAAAAGTCAAGGGACTGGCTTCTCAAGAGTCAACAAAGGTGCCTCAGGGTCTTTTGGTCATTATTGATGGAAAGGAATATAAGGGCGACCTTGACTTAGTAGCACCAAATGATATCTTATCTATGGATGTCATTAAAGGAGAAGGTGCGACCAAGAAATACGGTAAGAAAGCAAAAAATGGTGTACTTATAATCACCATGAAACACTAATAATTCTCTAATATTTAACTAGTAAAACTTATGAAGAAGAAAATTTTGATGGCGACGCTTTTTAGCATCGCAATGGTTTGTAGTGCCTTAGCTCAAGAGGTAAAAGTGGTAAAAATCAAGACTGGTAAAGGGTGTAGTATGACTTCGACAGTCACTACTGGATGTACATCTAAAGATGGCGCTAATACAAAAGTAGTGGTTATGGATGGCACAGACGACAAAAAGCCTTTGATTATTGTAAACGGCAAGGTGTACACGAAGGATCTGGATAGCATCTCTCCTGATGACATCGAGTCTATAGATGTGGTAAAAGGGGATGCGGCAACTGAAGAGTATGGCGTTAAAGCTAAAGACGGTGTGATTAAAATTACCATGAAAAGCCCTATGGATGTGGCAAAGGCGTTGATTGTTATTGATGGGAAAGTATCGAAGAAGAAGTATAGCCAAATTAAGCCTAAGGATATCAAGTCTATGAATGTGCTTAAAGGCAAGGCTGCGGTTGATAAATATGGCGAAAAAGCTGCTAATGGCGTTATCGAACTAACTACGAAGTAATAGATATTGCATTTTGTGTTGTATTCCTCCTGTAGACATCTGCTATGATGTGTGCAGGAGGAATTGTTTTATGTAGTCGTCTTATTCATGTAGATATATTTTTGTCGGCCCTTATTTTTTTGTATTTTTGTTAATCAATAAAAAACTATACGTATATCATGATGCAAAACTATTTATGTACTGCTATAAATCTAAGTGATTGCAACTGGCTATCTTGCCTTTCTTGTTCTGGTGAACGAGCACTGGCTATCGTGTCTATTGCACTAGTCGCTATACTTACCGTATGGGTAGTTATACAGCTACTAAGGGGAAGTGGTCAGAAGCGTTTGGATCACTTCATGTCTAGTGGTCTGAGAACTCAAATATTATTATTCCTAGGTTTCAATGCTGTCTTGGTTTTATTCGCTGTGGCTCTAGGTTTTCTACTGGGAGCTGACCCTTGGTATATTATCACGGCATATATATTTGGGAATATAGATCACCTTCCTTTAGAAGGGACGTGGGGACATCTAATGAGCTTTATTATTACATTTAGTGGGGTTATCTGTATGGGTGGTCTGCTGATTTCTACTTTGACAAACGTCATCAGTAGGCGCTCTGAAAAGATTTTGCGTGGCGAGATTACGTATAAGCATATCAAGAATCACTATGTGGTGGTGGGCTACTCGCATCTTACCGAAAGTATCATTGAGACATTATACAAAAAGGATAAAGCTAAGCTGGTAGAAAAGCAAGGCAATAAACACGAGATTGCCAGGGTGCTGCTACTGACAAACCAAAATATGGAGGAGGTCCGTCGTAACCTAAGTAGCACGCTCGATAAAGAGGTCTATCAAAATATCATTTTCTATTCGGGTTTTGTGGAATCTAGAGAGCAACTACAAAGGCTGAATATCGATAAGGCGAAAGAGATCTTTCTTCTTGGGGAATATGGCGATCCTGGTACTGACACGAAAAATATTGAGGCTTTCCGTCATCTGTCTGATTTACGTGGGAACAACCCTAGAGTGAATGTACATGTACACTTTGAGTCGATGTCTTCGTATGCTACGATGCAAAAACTGACAATGCCTAAAAACTATATGACAGCCTCATCAGCAGATAAGATCGACGGCGAGAAGCCACACAACTTATACTTCAGACCTTTTAATTTCTATGAGTTATGGGCTAGCAAATTGTGGCGTTTGCAGCTAAATCATAAGGGTAAGAAATATAGAGCTTTGGATAATGAGGTGGTTGTGGGTGATAAGTATGTGCATCTGATTATCGTGGGACTAGACGAGATGGGTACAGCTCTATTACTACAGGCGCTTCGTATGTGCCACTATCCGAATTATAATGAAATAGATCCTGATTTGGATATACAGATACAAGAGCAGATACAGCAACATAAAACTAGAATTACGATTATCGATCAGGAGCTTTACTCGAAGGGTAAAAGATCGGAGCTAGAGTCACACTACCCTTACATCAACCTAATAGAGGATATAGATATAGATTTTATTGATTGTCATCTCGGGGATGCTAAAGCGCAAGAGATTATCAAGCGTGTAGCGCAAGATAAACGAGCTATCATGACTATTGTGATTAACCACGAGGCTCCTGACGAAGCGTTGTCTATGGGGCTGAATCTTCCTGAAGCGGTTTATTACCAAAAGGATATGCTGGTAAAGAATGAAGAAGGTAAGACCATTGGGAATAGTATCAATAATACGGTACTGGTGCGTCAAGAATTAAAAGAGGGGCTGAGCGACATTTTGGATGCTGACAGGATTCGTTTCAACCATGTCTATACGTATGGTATGAGTAATCAAGAGGTGGATATAGATGCTTTTGATGACCTAATCCCTATGTATCTAAATGCTGATTATAATTGGCATGAGTTGGTCAAATCGACAGAAGACAAAGCGGTCCTAGAGCAAGAGGTGAATACGTCGATCGCACACCTGTATGAAATCGTCAAAGAATACGACGCGCACAAAACTCAACCAAGCAAAGATGCCTTTACAGCACATTATAAGCAATGCAGTGCGTACTGGGCTGAACTAATAGAAAAACTTAGATGGAGTAATCGCTATGTACTCGATATATTTGGTCCTACTGTAGGGTATCTAGAGAAATCGTTTCCTGGAAAAAGCTACGAGGAGATGCGCATATTGCTAAATGAGAAAGGGGATAGCCACGCAGAAGATGTATCACGTAATATTGCGATGATGAATAAAATGAGGTGGAATGCAGAGAAGTTGGTAGCTGGCTACCGTCCCGCTCAACCAGGGGAGACTAAAGACAATGAATTTATGATTCACCCACTAATCATTCCTTTTTATCAGATTCTTAAAGATAGTCCTGAAGAGGTAGATAAGGATGCTCAAATCACAATCAACCTACTCTATCTATTGGATATCTTCAAGAACTACAAGACATCATTTGAAGAACTTAAGAATAACGCATATGAAAGAACATAGTTTTGCCAACAATGTGGTGGTTGATGAGACTGCAGTGATTGAAGAGGGTGTGGTGATTGGTGAGAATACGGTCATTGAAGCATATTGCCATTTGTCTTCTGGGTGCATCATAGGAAGTAACTGCAAGATTCATCGCAATGTATTTATCGACAACAACGTGACAATAGGTAGTTGCGTGAAGATTCAAAATAATACTAGCATCTACCAAGGGGTTACGCTTGAAGAGGGTGTCTTCGTGGGTACAAATGTATCGTTTACTAATGATAAGTACCCTCGTGCTATCAATCCAGATGGTACGTTGAAAAGTTCGAAAGACTGGGTACAGGAAGATACGGTAGTGGAATATGGTGCGGCTATTGGCTCAGGCGCGACTGTCTTGTGCGGTATCACTATCGGAAGAGAGGCTATGGTGGGGGCTGGGGCTGTAGTAGTGCGCTCAGTGCCAGAAAAAGCTTTAGTCTGTGGCAATCCAGCGCAGGTGATTAAAGAAACAACTTTATAAATCAAATATATCAGAAAAAGCACATGCAGAAAGACATTTTTATCAGTTATAGCAGCAAGAACAAAGACATCGTAGCATCGTTCTTAAAGGACTTTAGACTGAGCAACATATCGACTTGGATAGATACAGAGAATCTATATAAAAACCCAGGTAAGGACTTTACCAATGAGATTATGAATAGTATAGATAGTTCTAAAGCTGTCTTACTGATATATACCAAAGAGGCTATGGCTTCTGAGTATGTTAAAAAGGAGATCGATTATGCTTTCGCGCAAGGAAAACAGGTACTTTGCTTCCCTTTCTTTCCGAATAATGAGGAGGTGAACTTCAATAGACATCGTGACTTCTCAGATAAGCTCAATAGCACGCAGTGGTTGTGTACTGGTCAACAGTTGCATCACATTCCTGGCTTAAGTGAATATGTAGAGGGCGCACAGAAGGCAAATACTCTACAGTCTCTAATTAAGGACCTTCCTGATAGAGATGAGGATAAATTCTCTGTCGATGTCATTCTAGCACGTATAGGCATACAGCAAGTACTTGGTAAACCGCTGATGCCTTTTGGTACCTTTACGTCTATAGAGCCCAATCCTGATGTGTACAAGAATGAGCATCTGATTCTAAAGGTGATCAATAAAGCGATGTATATCCAACCGACGGATAAACAAGCTTCACGTATTCAATCATTCTTGGATAAGAGTGCGGGATGGCGAGCGGAGTTGGCAGAGGTCAATCAGTCTGTAGAAATAGATGATCAAGAACTGTTGGACTCTATGCTTTCTTTTATCAAAGAACAGTGTCAAGTTTGTTCTGAGGAAGCTCATACTATTCTGGAAGAAGCAAAAGACTTGGCTACGGATGTCATCGCTAATGACTTACAGCATAACAACTTGATGTTTAATGGTCCTATGGTAGGTGTCTATAATATTGCTGTGGATAGATCTCCGAGTGACGAAGAAAGCATCTTGATGATTGATATGTATCAGTCTGATTACTTCACATTTAAATGTACAGGAGAATTGTTCCATCTGCTCAAGAAGCGTGGAGCTAAGTTTGATATCAAACTACAAAACGTGACACCCTTTGCCCCTTTCTTGTGTTCATTAGGGCTAGGTGGGTTCATCGTGATTAAGCATGGTGACGAGGAGTATCTGCAATGGGTAAAACGCTCAGGTATCATTCAAGCTAAGAATATGTGGCACTTTAGTTATGATGAAACAGTGCATCTGCTGAAGGATATCAAAAGGGATGAGAATAAAGAAATCATCCGCAACGCAGAGGGGTATTTTTACCTAGATGCCAATACAATTATTCGTAGAGCATTGCAAGAAGAGCTGCGTCTTCAGAATAAGGTATCTACGAAGTTCAACACTGGGGTCTTCGAGCTTGGTCTTATAGAATGTGACCGTTTGGAGATGGAATTGTTGTCATTCTCTATTATTGAAACAGATGCCTCAAGAGATATTTATGAGCAGTTGAGTGTCTATACTGATAGTGCGAAAGATAGAATAGAACGTGAAACGATTGAGTATATCCCCTTTGAAATGGGTAATATCACACAATCTTTACATGGTAAGTTCTTAACTCCAGAATCTTATACACTGGCACAAAGGCTCATGGTCTTTAAAGAAGAAGAATTATTCTAGGTGCACCTAGAATTTACCGCCTTTATGGTATTGACAAGTAAGAAGTTATACGGTATCTTTGCCTCCATAGACAAGGATAAACGTTTCTCTATGTCATAATTAGTAAGTTATAAATGAAGTGCATTTAGTTAGAATTAAATTGTGTAAGGGAGAGCCATATCAGTGATGATATGGCTCTCTGCTGTGTGACAGGTCTTTTTATGGATATTATTTGAGATAATATTCTTATCTTTGCTGTACAACCTTAAAGATATTGCCTTATGAAACAATTTGAAGTCAAACTCAGCCCTCCACTAGCAGGACTTACAGTGGTGTTTACACTGTTCTTGGTCTTTTTCATGGGCTTCTTGTTAACGCTTGTGGGAGCACCTCCGTACAATCCGATCAACTTTATGTGGATGGGGATCATTGCAATCCTCTTTTTTATCTTAGCTCGCTTTGCAATGCTGCAACCAGTTAGTCTTGAGTTATCTGAAGACAAGCTGACCATTGTGCGTCTCTATGGCAAGGTGGAGATTCCACGTCACAAGATTATTGAAGTATACAGAAAGAAAAAGATGTGGCTGAACATAAAGGTCTTTGGGGATGCTGGATGGTTTGGGTATATAGGGCTGTTCTGGAATAAACAAGAGGGATTAAACCATTGTTATGTCAAGAATCTATCTAAGGCTGTCGTTATCCGTACTGACAAGGGGTATTTTGTTGTCAGTTGCGAGCATCCAGGTGATCTTATTGATGAGCTAAAGAAAGGAATGCATGTTTTATAAGATCCACAAAGATGTGAATATTTATTTTATTTATCTGCTATAATTTAATTATATTGTATATCTTTGTGCAAACTCACTAAAGATATACTATGAATTTCTTATCGAAAAAACAGGCTCTTGATGTACATGCTTACACACTATGTCTATTGATTATAGGAATAACATGTTACAGCTGTAGCGATGACCCTGAGTTTCAAACAAATGAACTCCCATCTGATGAAACAATGACTATTATTGCATCCATGGCTCAAACTAAACTAGAGTATGCACCAGGGGATGCAAAGACTTTATGGTGGTCTACTGGAGATGCTTTCCGTATATTCAATGATAATGATGCTGGTGTCGTATTTACTCTGACCAGTGGTGCTGGCACAGCAAGTGGTACCTTTACTGGGCCTAGCTCTAGTGGCATGGATAGGGCCATATTTCCTGCTTCGGCAACGAATGTAGGGGGCAAAGTTGGGTACAAGAACTTGATGCTGCCGTTTTATGGACAAACACAAGTAGGAAATGATTCTAACGCAAATCTGGGGAACTTCAACTATCTGACGGCGCCAGTATCAGATGGCGGAGCATCGCCAATTAATTTCCAATTATTGGCAGCACAGTTGAAAATGGAACTGGACCTACCTGAATCTGTGGTAGGAAATATCACTAAAGTAGAATTGCTCTTACCTCCTGACAGAAATCTTTTTGTGGCGGAGCTATGCCCTTACGATCCTTCTAAAAACATCATGACACACAGACAAGCTTTAGCATTGTCTGGAGTTACCCTGCCTACAAATAGGAGGTTAACAGCTACCATGATGATTGCACCGACTCTTTTAAGCAATGAAGATCTGACTATTGCTGTTACCACGGATGATAGCACAGTGGATTATTACTTTGTAGAAGTAGATGGACTCACCATGAATTTTGAAGCTGGACATCAATATATAGCTCGCTTCAGCTTAGATGTTGTCGGGGAATATTATCCGACTAGCTCTTATACTCTCTCTCCTAATGGTACAGAGTTGACCCAGTGGAATGTGTTTACACCTAACGATCAAACGATTGATATGTCTAAGGATATTCACCTTAGACGTGTATCAAGTATTGGGGAGTTTGCTTTTTCGCACAGTGCGGGTGAATCAAGTTATTATAGTACAAGTTATCAGTGGATACAAATGCCTGATGCTTTGACAGATATAGGAGATAATTGTTTCATTTTTGCTAGTAATCAATCTCAAAAAATAGCTATTGGACTTGGTGAGAATGCTTTGAATGTCACTGGTAGTGCAATGTATAGAAGCTATGTTTCGTGGAATGTATCTAAAGACAATAGCAACTTAGATAATCTTGAAGAGCATCTAGTAAACAAATCGAAAACGACGCTAAAAGCTATCAGTTTACCTACTGTGGCAGGGTCAACACTACAATTGCCCGACGAGATTGTTCGCTATGGCATCTACAGCATATCTACTGGTACAAATATACAGCGTTTCGAGATTTCTCAAACGGTGCATACTATCGATGATGGGGCTTTTTATGGTTGTAGTGGCATGGGAGAGATTGTGGTGCCTCAGTCTAATCCTTCGGCAATTGCTGTCTATAGCGATTCTTTCAGTAGTGACTTATACAGTAACACAAAGTTGATTGTGCCGCAAGGAAGTAAAGCGGCGTATGAAGCACACAGTGTATGGGGATTGTTCAGCAGTAGTAACATCAAGGAAGAAGCGGTGTTTGGAATAGAAATTCCTGAAGCTGTACGTGCGCCACATATGATTACTAAGAAGGATAATATATACACTGTAGATAGCGACAGTTACAACTTGCAGACGAATCTAACGGAAGCGATAAGTTGGACGGCTTCGAGTAATGCTGCATGGCTGACTTTATCGGCCTCATCGGGTACGTCGTCAACTGGCCCTACTCTTCAGGTAGCTGCAAATAACACTGGCGATTGGAGATATGGTCAGGTAAGTGTTATAGCTGGTGGTGAAACGCAAGTACTGGATATTAAGCAGCAACCTGCTGTACACGATATGCCTGTGGTAATACATGTGCTTAAAGATGGATCTAGCCAAACTGAAGATATTACAGAGGCAATGATATTATCGCTAGTGGATAGCATCAACAACCGATATGCTGCTATGCCTCAGTATAGTACGAGTGGTACGTATGTAGGGGACTACGACATGGATATTCGACTAGTCCTAGCATCACAAGATCCTGAAGGTAATCCGACAACTGGTGTGTTGATGCACTCGGTAAGTACAGCTAAGCGAGAGTCGCACGACTTCTTGGATTTTGAGAGCCCTATGACAGCTCAGGATAATCTGGATCATGACTTAGTATGGCCACAGAACAGATATATCAATATCTTTATATTCGAATTTGTAGATAGCGAAGGTAATCCTACTGGTGTGGTGGGTACATCAAACTTATGTCTGCTGCGTCCTGATATCAATGCGCAATATCTTGGCTATTTTTATACCCTTCCTTATGGATCGGACTATAATAATGTGAACTCTATGTTCTCAGTGACATTGAGTACAAGACAAATGTATGCAGGAACAGTTGGTCCGGATATTACCCACGATTTTGTAGACACTGCGGTACACGAACTGGGGCACTATCTAGGCTTATTCCATACCTTTAATGATGGTCCAGCTCCAGGAGGTGATGATGCTGTAACAGATACTCCGAATTATGACCGCGCACTGTATGAAACATACTTGAGTGACGTAAATACAGCTATCAGTAATTACAATGATGGAGATCGTTCAGTATGGACTACTTATACTGAAGCTGTATATGGAACTAGTCTAAGAGGTTATCGAATACCATTGGGTAGTACATCATCATATAGCTTAACCACGCTAGCACCAGATGCTTTTGCATCGACAAATATGATGGACTATTATTTCTATGTGACTGAAATGGTGACCTTTACTCCGCTGCAAACTCAACGTATGCGTTACGGAATAGCTCATTCACCTATGCTTCCACATGATGATACGTATACACGTGCTGCTGTTGATTTGCCATTCGATCCTCATCCTGAGATTGAGACGCCTATTATTGACTTGCACAAGTCAACAGAAATCAGTCTGGAACGCTAAAAACACACTACTATGGATAGAATAAAAAGAATGAAGAAGAGATATAATACACCTAGTATGTCTATTATTTCCGTAAACATGGAATCTATGATTATGACTGGGTCATATGGGTTTACTGATGAAGGACAGATTAATACTCCAACGACTGGCAATTCAGTAGTAAACGACTCGTATAGACTGAAAGAGCTATCTTCGGATATGGGACGCACACTAAATAGTAGAAGTACGATGGGGTTTGGTGATGATGATATTATGGAGCTAATAGAGTAGTCATTTGGACTTGTTCTTTTAATTCGAAAGTTACGAATTTGGACAATTTTCTTACATAATGACACTAAGTGGTACACCTCAGATTTTTTACCAAGAATGGTAAACGTCCACTCAATAATTAATGCGCTTAAATCGACTAAAAATGGCCTCTACGAGCATGTCGATTTTTGCACTTTATTTGAAAGCTACAGAGAGACTTTGAAAATGTCAAATAAGTAGATATTTTCTGTATTTTAGAGTAATAATTCGGTCTCTTCCTAATTCCAGCGCGCGCAGACTATAATACAAAACCGCTCAGACTATAATGCAAGCGCATTCGCAAGCCTTACAAACTGGCTGACATTACCTTATAGATGTAAGAAGCGAAGAAGCGACTGACAAATTGTCAAAATCACATCTTCACCTCTTCTTATTTTATTATAATCTGAAAGGATTATTTTATGGCTTCACAACCACTACACAGTAATTTGGAAAGCGACCTTTCTTGGCCCTACCCCAGACTTTCGTCTTTCCTTTACCGACAACTGTCAAAGTTCCATTCTTGTCGACTATAAAAAAGAATAGAAGCTGTTTGCCCATACATTTGATAGGTAAAGACATGCTCTACAACTGTTATTTAGCAGAAAAATAGCTAGGACTTGATTTTAACAAGTCCATTATTTATATTTGAAGCGTATATGTGAAAACAAATCTTAAAAACGCACATTATGAAAAACTTTAAAGAAATCTTAGCAGCCAATGGTGGCATGATGAATGATTTAGCAGGAGCTTCTCCTAAAATGATGCAAGCATTTATGAAGATGCATCATCTTGGAACACAAGATGGCGCACTACTTACCAAACACAAGGAACTAGTGGCACTAGGTATAGGTATCCACGCACGATGCGAAGGGTGCATTCTTGCTCATATCAAAGGTGCTCTAGATGCTGGTGCAACAAATGATGAAATCGTAGAAACTATTGAAGTGGCACTCTATATGGGTGGTGGACCATGTGTCATGTATGGTTCTTTAGCATATGCTGCTCTAAAAGAGTTGTCTGAATAGCCTTGACAAAATGGGAAGTGAGATGTTATCATTGGGTAACATCTCACTTTTTTATTCATAATGCGTCTGGATTTACCCTGTCACAAATGTGAATTCATAAAATAATACTTATATTTGTATTTGGATATAATACATAGAAATTATGAAAACAATGCGTACCATTATCTCAGGATTAGTCCTTGTGTTGTGTAGTGCATATAGCTACGCTCAAAAATCAAATCGCTTTACTTTAAGTAAAGACAAAGATTACAAAATCGAAATGTCTATACATAACGATACGCTTCGTGTAGACAAGTTTCCAACGACTTTGCAGTGCGAGCAATACCTAGTAGGCTTGAAAGCTACCTTTGATCTGACCGACCCTGTAACTAAACAAACCGTGCTTCCTATAAATTCAAGATGGATTAATAAGAGTTTTGTGCGTGTAGGCGAGCATGCCTTTGTGGATCTAACTCATCTTGAAGATGGCTTGTATGAAGTAGCCATCTATACACAAAAAAGGGGGGCGGAACAGTTCTGGAATCTAACAAGTCCATACGATATTATCCTAGAGGTGAAAAATCAAGTACCTTCTTTCGCCAATTCTTATTTTGGCATTGAGAACAAGGCGGTAATAGACCGCTTCCCTACTGATGCTGCTTTCCTTGAAAAGTGCCTTGCGAATGAGAAGCAAATCAAGACGCAATCAGCCCCTGTTCAGAAAATATCTAAACATATTCTAGCCAATGTAGCAAGAAAGGGAGACAGAACAAACAGAGCTATTGTTCATGAGCTAATGAGTTGGATTGTAAAGAATATCACATTAGATGTAGGTACGTATTATCGTAAGGACTTAAATGTTGATAAGATGATTGGCCAACGTAGAGCAGTCAATGAAGGCGTAGCTATGCTTGCTGTTAGTGTGCTTCGTGCATCTGGTGTTCCAGCTGTTTTTATGCCATATAAAGCCTTAAGCTCAAATGCTGCTTGGTGGACTATCTCTAAGAGAAACAACACAGTACAACAGTATCTTCCAGTAGTCTTCTACGACGGTGCTTGGCATATATACAATCCTGCATTGGATATCAGTAGTCAAATCGCCTCTAAGGGGGTAGACATGTCTCTAGATTATTTCTCAAACAGAGGTAGACTACAGTACAATGGTAAAGTAAAATTTCTTGTAGAAAATCATATCAATCCATTCCGTCCTGAGAAATATGCTATCGAACCGATGGATGCCTCTATCGTGGAAGGGCTGGATGCAAAAAAGCATATTGTAACTTCTTACTGTCGTCGTTATGCCATGGCTCTTGATATTGAAAACAAGCATGTGGTTGTAGATCATTTCCCGTACACAAATAGTTTCAAATTATGGAACGTGATTTGGAAAACGGATCAAGGACATCCTTATTTGTTCGATGATGGTTGTGTATATGACACACCTAAATGGGATGCAGGCAACTGGAATAAGGAAAGCTATTTCTTAAATGTCTTCGATGGCAATATGGAGCCTGTCTTTGGCAATAAGGATATAGAAGTAAAACGTACGAAGTCGGGTGTTGAGTTTGGGGTCACAAATAACTCGTTCAATAATATGAAAGTACTGAATGAGATTAAGATGACAGATAAGGTCAAAAACTTGTTGTTACAAAGCAATGACTTATACAAAGCGAATAATAAGCAAGTACAACGATTGGCCAATGAACTAACTGCTGGATTATCCAATGACTATCAGAAGATGGAAGCTATTCACCGATGGGTTAGTGGGAACATTTACTACGACTTGGATGCATACAAAACAGATAAGAAGAGAAAGACAAAGAATTTCTTCCAGTCTATCAAGTATTACAAGGCCAACAGGGTATCTTCTGTACTGAAATATCACCGTGCGGTATGTAGTGGTTATACGTTCTTAAGCGTATCGCTTCTTCGTGCTGCTGGAATCCCAGCTATCGGCATGGAATGTAAATTGCATAACAACGAAGATCATATCTTTGTTATGGCCTATTACAAAGATAGATGGGTGTTAATGGATCCTACGTGGGACTCTACTAATAAATTTGAGTTTGGTAAAAACATGTATCAAAAGCAAACACCTACTCAAATGGTGTACTTTGATGTGACATTGCCATTTATCTCTCAATCGCACAAGTTTACTAAGGCATTGTTGAATATGAAGAGTTCACCGCTATCTTATTTCAATTTGGATATCCACATCCCCAAAAGAAGTAAGTAACGTGACAATTTCACCACTTGTATATTCATTGTAAATATATCGTAAATGCCATAGACTTAAACTCATTTTTTTTGGTAGTTATTTGCGAAATAAGATGTTTTGTGTTATATTACAAGCCTGTTTCGACTAGTAATTTTTCAAATAACACACTATGAAAACGATTAACCTAGAGAATGATGCACAGGTAAAAAAGGTCAAGGGATTCGTCCAAGATTGGTTTGCCCATTTCGAGGCGCTAAGCAATGAAGAGTACTTCATACAGCACATCAATCCTAATGCGACTTTCCGATTTGTGGAAGGCGAATACTCAGGGCCTGAAGGATTTTGTACTTGGTACAGAGACATTCTACGCATGTATCTACCAAACAATGAGCACAGAATTGAGGCTATTTTTGTGGTAGAGAAAGATGGATACTATCATGTGGATGTAGCGTTCCGTTTTTTGGGCGAAACCAAGAATGGAGAAGTTATGAAACTAGACATGCAAGAGTATTTCAAAGTTGAAATGCAAAGCAATGGCAATATGATGGTACTAGAGAATGTGGTGTACTCGGTGTAAATCACGTTTTGATGAAAATAGAGCGACTTAAAGATACTTTTTGAGTCGCTCTATTTTCATATGTACAGTTATAATAAATTAGACAAGTGATGTCTAACAAGATACCCCCTGATAATATACACTTCTAAAATCTATACCATCGCAAGGATGCTTCACGTATTTCTTAATTAGGTCGTAAAATTTACGATTTGGAGTATATTTTGTATCATCATATGCCACTGCATAACTCATATCTACCCACCCCAAGACATACAGCACTCTAGCTATCAACAGGTTCTTGTCAAAGGAACGATTCGTTTGTTTTGTCGTGGGCTCCTTATCATGAAGAAATTGTTGCATAATCACATAATACATAGCTAGTTTTCTAGTATTAGATACTTCTACTGGTTTAGTTGGGATATCCAATAGGGAGGAATCATATTCTTCCAAAAGCTGATTGCAGGCGCGTGCTATTAGGAAAATAGCTTGATCGTTGGCACAGCTATGTTTCTTCCTTTTATTGACACGAAGTATCAACTCTGCTTGAGACTCGAACTCAAGATAAGCATCTTTAGGGAGCTCATCACAAGGCTTCAAGTCTTGGCAAGCTGGATGCAACGCAATATTGCTTATTGCATCTCTAAGTGCACTAATTTCATCAACAATACTACTTTGTGGTAGGACTGCTGTGGCACATCTGTCTTCTACAACATCTTTTACAAATAAAACTAGATTCCAAAACGCTTCAAGATCAAAGTCATATAAATCAAGTGTGTCAAGCAACTCTTGATACGCATAGAACGTATTCTCAAGTTCTAAATTATCTGCTTGAGTACGTTGATTATTGTAACGTTCTAAAAAGTCGGAAGATGCTGGGGTTATAGACTCGGCTGAATCATAGATGGATGTAATATAAGACAAATCATCAATGGATAGTACATCTCTATTGCTAGGTGTCGCGGCAGGTATGGCTAAGTCTCGAATGACTTGCAGCTCTTCTGGCACAACACCATCGCTTGTGGAACATGTATACCACAGAGTTTGCACTTCTCTAAAGTGAGGAGTGTCTAACTGATAGAGCTGTTCTTTCATTTCTTCCATCGTCATAGACTCTGCTTTTTGAAGCAAAGGTTCCAATGGTTCGTTATGTTGAATAGAGAACCAACGGAGAAATTGTTGCTCTTGTATGCTGCGGATATTATCTGCATGAATAATTAACAACAATGATTTCAGTATAGCGATGGTTTGTTGTGATGTATAGTCCATAAACGATTTGATAAGTTTTAATGCAGAGCAAATATAGTAAAAAAGCTTGTGTTTTAGGGCTTTTACACAGACTATTGTCACTTATGGGGCAGAGTTTTGTTTTTTTTCTTCCCCATAGGGGTTGTATCTAGAATGTAGGCTGCTCGTATAGAATGCCCTATATTTGCTCTCACGATAATTGGTTGGATTTGATTTTATCAACTCCTATTTGTTAAGTGTAAATGAAATTTGGATGAATACAATAAATCTCTAGAAAAAGACCTCTCTCTAAATTTTTAATCGAGGGTGTTTCAGTCGTGAAACACCCTCGATTTTTATATACGTAGCCAATTACAACAAAAGGAACAAATTACTAACCTAAAATTAAAGAATAAACAGTCAAAAAACATTGTATATTTATAACCATAATGCAACTAATCATATCACAAGAACTGTATATTAAAAACTAACAACAATGACCTATGATGAAAAAAATTAGCCATCATTTTAAAGGAAAATGTACGTATTATGCTAAGTAATACGCAACTTACCAGAAGTAACCTTCGTATTGCAGAGCAAATTATAAAACGGGTCAATCAGGTAAAAGTGATGTTTTGCACCTTAAGAGTGAGCTTGCTCAAAACACACAATCGGCTATTGAAGCATTAATTCCTCTGTACTTAAGTGGTGGCGAGATGTGGGAAGGTATGGCCATATCAATTATGATTGGTCTACTATTTGGTACAATCATCACACTCTTGTTTGTGCCTGTACTATTCAGCTTGCTGTATAAAGTAAAATATGACGAGACTTGGAGTCGCTGATATTAATCAGCGACTTCATCCTTAGAATTTGCATCAGCTACAAGAGGAAGATAGAATAAGAATCTTGCACCACCTGTATAGCTTCTGTCGTAAACGACCTCCCCTTTAAGGAGCTCTGCAAGAGAAGCACAGATACTAAGCCCAAGGCCTATGCCCTGGGATTCTTGATCTAACTTAGCAAAACGATGAAAAAGCTGATTAACTTTATCTTCTGGAACCCCTGTTCCTGTGTCAGTTACAGCAAACTCAAGCACTTCATCACGGTCACTCGCCCAATTGCAAGACAGGGTGATGTGGCCGTTTTTAGTATGTTTACATGCATTTGAAAGATAGTTTAATAGTATCTGTAAAACACGAGTTTTGTCTGTATAGACTGCTGTATCTTCGGGAATACGAAAGTCAAGAGTCATTTCTACACACTCTTCCAGATGCATATTAATAGTTTGCATAGCTTGGTCACAAATAGCCAACACAGAATGTGTATCATTGTGTATGGTGTATCGCCCTGAGTCGAGTTGTGCAGTGTCTAGTGCGTCATTGATCAACTGCAATAGCATCTCACTATTTTGAGCAATATGATACCCTAATTCACGCTTCATCTCTTTGTCTAACTCTGGGTTTTCTGTCAACAAGAGACTAAACCTAGCTATAGCATTAAGCGGCGTACGAATCTCATGATTCATATTATGCATATACCTCACCTGTAAGTCATTAAGTCTTTCTGCAGCCAATTGTTCCTTCTTGGCTAGTCTGGACTCTTCTCTAGAGATCTGAATCAACAACTTACGTTTACGAATAGTATGCAAGGTCAGAGCAAGTCCCCATATTCCTAATAGAAACAAGACAATGGAACTGATGAATAGCCTTGTTGTCCATGTCGACATGTATCGCTGATGTTCTAAATTCTCTGCACTAATAACACGCTTCAATCGAATCAGTTTGTACAATGTAGAATAATCTGTTTGACTATCGTACAAACGTTCTTGAAACTGTTGTCTTATAATATGAAAATTACGAGTTAGATAAAAGTTATAACGGTCACCATAACCTACTTTTTTAATAGCTTTATTTTGAATTTTAGCCAAACGAAGCTTTATTTCCTTATTATTATTTCGGGAAATTATTTCTTTGTTGCAAAGCTCAATAACTTTCTTATACTCTTTTGCACACATGGCATAATTAATATCAGCCCAATGCAGCATTCGATCATATGAGTTAATCAACACTTTCCCCTCCTTGCCGTGCGGAGAATTCATAAACTTCCAATTACGCGCCAAAAGACTTGGTGTAATCTGATCATAACAACACAGTTGTTCATAGCACATAAAGTAAACAATAGCTGCGTGTCCCACAGGCATTTCTTCAAAAGCTATAGCCTTCCCTTGGTAATGAATCAAATAATCAATAACATATTCGCTATAAAGCAAAGTGTTTTCATAATCTTTTAATGCCAAGTATTTACCCGATGATAAAATAAAGGAATTGATTTTATCGATAATAAACTCTTTTGGTAATTTCATCACTATCTTATTGAAGCGATTAAAATACTCATAGAATGGAGAAGTGGTCGATTGAATATCTACTGCCCCCATAAGCCCAGATAAATAGAGACGGTTGTTGAGCAGATAGCTAAGACTATCCTTGTGTACACTATCTGCATACACACTATCTGCTTTATAAATCATTTCCTCAATAAAATGATGTTTCTCTTCCCTTTCTAGACTCATTCCTAATCTGCGGTATAAGACTACATTAAGGCGGTGCTTTTGTATCGTTTTTGAAGTGGAATGTGGAAAAGTATCGACAACTGCAATATAAGCTTTCAGAGAGTCCATATTGTGTGTATTGCGCATTTTACCCATTGCGTGCAACTGCAGACTATCATTTTCAATAGCACGAGCCATATGAAATGCCCTCCAATGATAAATAGCTATTGAATCATCATTTACTCCATCATATTCTTTCAATTGAGCATTATACACCTTGAGCCAAAGTGAATCTGGCTCATTAGCATAGCTCAAAGTCATCCCAAACAATTGAAATGCTAGTAACAACAGCAAATGATATCGTATATTCAGTATTCTAATTATCATGCTTTGCAGATTTTAAAGGGATTAATAACTGCATGTGCACACCTACTTCAGAAATATTCTGAAGTGTCAATTCACAATTTAATAAATCACATAACATACGAGCTAAAACCAAGTAGTATTCATTAGTATCTGCATAATCTGCTATTTGATTGTTTCTGTCCAAACAATTAAGTACAATTGTTCGATCTTGGTGACTACTTGATGAAACAACATCTATAATAAGCTTTTCTAGCTTTGCGTCTGTTTGAGCATACAAATGTATTTCGCCTAAATCAGATGTCTGCACAGCATTCTTCACCAACAGTTTGATAATCCTCACAATATGCTTACTATCAGTATGCACTATTGTGTCTTGCTCATATGAAGTAACCGTTAGTATATGGGGCAGAATATCTTCGGAAAATGCTTTCCATAAATTGTTGTCTAATATTTGATTGACTGGCACATCTTG
This sequence comes from Bacteroidaceae bacterium, assembly GCA_963678855.1. Taxonomy (GTDB): domain Bacteria; phylum Bacteroidota; class Bacteroidia; order Bacteroidales; family Bacteroidaceae; genus F22. The sequence continues at coordinate 444,034 of OY787448.1, forward strand.
ATAATCCACCACCATGTGATTTGTAGACAAACGCGCTATATCCAAAATATTATTGACCATATCAAGCAACTGCTGACTTGTGTGATGCACTATCTCAGCCGCCTCTTGTTTTTCGCGTTCAGGGATTTCATCGTCACCTAACATATTGGAGAATCCAACAAGCGCATTCATCGGCACTCTTAAATCATGGTTGAAATTACGCATCAAATTAAGCTGTTGTTCACATGCTTCTTCTGCTTGACTAAGTGCCTTTTTACGAGCCTCAGCTGATTTCTGTACTTCTTTGAGAAAAGCAAGGTTCATACGAGAACGTTTTCTATAGCCTACCAATAAGTACAAGACAACAGCTCCAGCTAGAATAACAATAACACATGCCAAAATCATATGCTTTGTCCAAAGTCGCTCTTTCGCTTGGCGTAAGTCACTTAGATTTTTTTCTTGTTGATTAAGTTGGTTATATGTGTTATAATCAATATTATATACAGTTTCTTTATACGCCAACACACTATCTTGTACTGTTATAGCACGTAGCAGTTCACCCGTCATAGCGGGAGATTCAGGCAGATTGTTTACAGCATCAATCTGAATCTTCAATAAAAACAAGATATCGTTACACCTCAATTTTTGATTTCGTACTAAAGTATCACACAAGTCAATAACTTTGTGATAGTCTCCATCAAGCATCCCATAAGCTATAGTTTTAGTTTTGTCGCTAATCGAACAGTTGTTTCCTAAAGTTTTACTGTATTGACCTATTGGGCTATCTATAAACGTACGATTTCTCTGTATTACTGAATCTTTTATTACTTGATAACAAAAGAGTTCACGAACTAACACACAGTATAGCATCGCAAGGTATGGATTGTCTTTGCGTAATTCTGTCAATGAGTTGACTCCTGCATTTTTCTTCACTTTTTGTACTATGTCCTCCAACAATGGGTAAGCATAATGCTGCTTAAGTGTAAGCAAGTGTATATGACTCATAATTAGATTGGCCCGTAGCTTGAGAGGTAAATAAGCTTCTGGCAACAAAGCAGATAAGCTTTTCAGATGACGCATGTATGGACGATAAGATGCCGCTGGTTGTGATGGGTCTAACAAAACAAGTGTAGATACCAAAGCACGATATGTTCTGACTTTCTGTTCTAGAGTCATCTCATTTACATCTCCCCATAAGCTATCTACTTGTGTCCCGTATAAATCATATTGTAGTCTACGTTCTATAGAATTGAGTGAAGGGACTAATTTGTTTAGGGAATCGAGTTCTTGGATAATTTCATCTAGGGAGACAACTTTCTCAAACCTGTTTTCCGCGCATAGAGGTGGCAGAAAACATGACAATAAAAGAAGAAAAAAAAGTCGTTTTGCAAGCATGCGTACTTGTGTAAATAGGGCCATGTATTAATCGATTTAACTAGAACACAAAAGTACAAAAAAATGATTAAATATACGAACGATTCACAATTGTTATCCGTAGTTTTAACAAGGGCATTTAATGCATTGCAGGCAAAATCCTACTTGCCTGTTTCAATCTTTCCATTTTCACGATTATATTCCGAGCCATTTTGGCTGTGTGGAAAATAGAAAATTGCAAACAACACAACAATGGCTACTACTGTTACCCAACGGTTGATTTGTTGCCAGACTGAGTGTTGAGTTATTAAACCCACTGCACAGCGACCATAGCAATAAGGAGTTTATTGTCGGTCAAATCATAACCAAAAGGGGAAGCCAGTCCAGTAAGCTTTTGCACCAAAAGGGCAAAAAAAACCGCCATACAATAGATAAGAAGTGGGGATTCTTTTAAAAAAAGATAAAACGTTTATCGTTTACAATAGCATATAGGAAAACCATAGCTCCAAGAAGCATGGCACAAGCACTACCAAATGCAACTTTGCTACTAGATCACCCATAAAGTCGATGATAATCAAGAGGTGTATGATAACCATCGGTAGCTGTAGTGTGAACAAAGAAAATAGGAATCTTCTTCAAATATAATACAATATGGTCTGAAAAGCCATAAGTACTAGCTATTTGGCAAACATTCAATTTGCTTTTTAAAGTGAACGTATCAACTAGTACGTGTGAAGTAGGTGCGGTAGAGGTATTATCTATAGAACACCATCCTTTGAGTAAATGAATGTACTAATAAATGATATTCGATAATTTCTTCCTTATAATAGTACAGAAATTTTAATTAGCCAACAGATGAACCTGTCATAGAAGTTTAAAATTCTCACAAATGAAAACAACTCAAAATCATTTTTTTTCTCTTTCCTGCAACTAAATCGCTCACACACTGCGTCTTAACAACATAACCAATAAAATAATAAGTATGAATAAAATTATGATTACCTTAATGGCTTGCCTTCTAATAGTAGGTACTAGCAGTGCAAAAGCGATAAACCTAGATGACCTATACGACAAAGTTTGTAAAGTAGAAGATGGTCATAAGATAAGTGTCGGCGCGCCATTGATGGCTATGGCTAGATTATTTGTATCTAAAGAGGAAGCCCGAGAATTGCGTCCATTTAAAAGCGTGTCTGTTGTCTATCTTGACGACTGTAAAGAGGAAATCAAAACAAAATGGATGGACAAGATTGTCAATGGTCATTTTGATGATTATAGCTTGCTAGTAAGTCAAAAAGATGAAGAGGGACTCCAACAGGTTTGGGTAAAACAAAAGAAAGATATAATAGTACGCATGATAGTTGTCGTTCAAGATGATGAGTCTTGCTTTATGACACGTATAAAAGGGAAGTTTGATCTTCAAAAACTGATGAACGACCCTGATTGCTATGCCAAAGTGATACATTAACCCTATATATTACTATAAATCAATTGATAACTTAAAAACCAAACAACATGCAAAGAACAATTATCACATTACTAGCCATTTTGTTTTTGGCTATAACTGGAGCAGCTAATGCTCAAAGTTTGGACAAAGTATTTGAGTCAGCAAAGAAGCTGCCTAACCACGAAATTATCAATCTTAATGCCTCTATAATGGGTATGGCCAATTTATTCGGTAGCGCCAATGATCAGATTGATGTGAATAGTGATGTTAAGAGTATATGCGTTTTAAATTTAGATGAATGCTCCGAATCAGACAGATCTAAAATCGTCGCTACATTAAAGAAAGGTGGCTTTAAAGACTACGAATTGATGACAGATCGTACCCAAAGTAAAGAGCTCAATCAAATCTGGACAAAACGCAAAGGCAACATTATCACGACAATGATAATTATCAATATAGACGAAGATGAAGGCGAAGTGGGTATGGTTCGCCTTGAAGGTAAGTTTGAAGATAAAAAGAAGTAGTTAATAGGGAACTACTGTCACTTTTAGGGTAACGCTTAGCATGGTCTGTGGAAGATTCTGTGGCCTATTGTCGTATAATCGTCTTGTTTTTTGTATATTTGTAAGCATTTTACTGAATTCAGATACAAATTAGATTCAATTATATGAAGTTTCCAAAGAATATTCCTTTATACATAAAGATAGTGCTGGGCATGTTATTTGGCGTCCTAGCTGGTGTGATATTTATACGCTTCAGCTGGGGCGTTTCTTTTATTCAAGACTGGGTCAGTCCTTGGGGAAAGATGTTTATCCGCCTACTGAAGATGATTGCTGTACCATTGGTATTCTTCTCCTTACTTAAAGGGATCACCAGTGTCAAAGATGTCGCACACTTCTCATCTATGGGTATCCGCACTATGGGTATCTATATAGGTACTACCGTCTTCGCTATTGTCGTGGGGGTCAGCGCAGCCTTGATTCTAAAACCAGGTAAGGTGGTCAATTTAGGCATTGTGGAGATTACGGGTGAACAGACTGCCCAAGTGTCTCAATTTGAAGAAAAAGCTGGAGAGCGCCGAGACGACGGACCGCTAGCATTCTTAGAAGAATTTATACCCGACAATGTGGTCAAAGCTACGACCGACAATGGTAAGATGCTACAAGTCATCTTCTTTGCTATCCTTTTCGGGGTGGCCATTATCGCTATGGATAAGAAAGTCACCAAACCCTTTGTAGACTTTTTCGACTCCGTATATCATATTATTCTTAAGATAGTCGATTATATCATCCGTATGGCTCCCTACGGGGTCTTTGCCCTCATGACAGGCATGGTGGCCGACTATGCTGGAAATCTCAATATCTTCACAGTACTAGCTGTGTATACTCTTGTGGTAGCCTTTACACTCTTGATACTTATTTTTGGTTTCTATCCCCTACTCGTCATGTTGTTTACAAAAATTCCAGTAAGCAAATTCATGAACAAAATGTACCCTGTACAGATGTTTGCATTTACGACTAGTTCGAGTGCTGCAACTCTGCCTTTGACTATTGACAATGCAGAGAATAATCTAGGTGTAAGTGAAGAAGTCTCTTCTTTCGTACTCCCTGTGGGTACCACAGTAAATATGGATGGTACTAGTTGTTATCAAGCGATTGCTGTAATTTTTATAGCACAAGTATTGGGTATCAACCTAGGATTAACTGAGCTTCTGTCCATAATCCTGCTTACTACCATCTCGTCTATCGGTACACCGGCTATCCCTGGCGGTAGCTATGTGATCATGACTATGGTGCTTACTACTGTGGGAATTCCAGCAGAAGGACTTGCGTTGATTCTTGGTGTTGACAGGCCACTGGACATGTTGCGAACTGCTGTTAATGTGACAGGTGACACAGCGGTAGCAGCTATTATCGACGAAAACAAAAAGGATAAGGTTCCTCATCTGATGGATTATCATGAGACAGATCACAATACTTAAGATCAACGTTCTTAAGTATTGAGATGGGTGCTCTCGATACTTAATAGCTCGCTCTTATATACTGATAGTCCAGAATGACATATATTGTCTTAAAACACAGCAGACACATCAATCGTTTTGATGTGTCTGCTGTGTTATAAAAGTAATTCACACTAACTGTCAATGTCAAAGTGTTATCTCACCTGCTGAATATACTCACGAATAAACTCATGCATATGTCCGTTGGTAGCCAGCAGTTGTTTCGCAGCTAGCCAGCTATCCTTGGCGTTGATATCACTGCTTTTACCGTAGAAAGTAGTGACACGTCCGCCTGCTTGCATCAGGATAAATCCGCCTGCTGCAACATCCCACACTCCTAAATTCTCCTCAATGCGTGCCTCGAAACGTCCAGCAGCCACATAACACAATTCGGCCGCACAGGCACCCAACAAGCGCATACCGCCAATCTTTCCGTATAAGTTTTGTATCAGGTGAACAGGAAGACATGGTTCTTTAGCCGACATATATGGTAGCCCCAATTCGATAAAGGCGTGATTGCTATCAGTGCATGATGAAGCTTGTATCACTTGACCATTTAGATAGGCTTTCTCTCCCTTGCAGCTATAGAAGCACTCGTCCAAACCAATCTCGTAGACAACACCAATCAGAATCTCGTGGTCATTGCGCAAAGCAATGCTCACACAACACGGTGACATATTATGAATAAAATTGGTCGTCCCGTCAATAGGATCGATTATCCAGGTATAACTTGACATCTCACCTTGTTCTTTATCTTTTTGTGTCTTCTCTTCTGTGAGAAAGTGAGCACCAGGCACAAGCGATGTCAATTGCGACACGATAAACTCTTCGACTTTACGATCGGCATACGATACATAATCGTGATGTCCTTTCATTTCAATTTTAGCTTTATCAAAGCCCGCTTGTTCGGTACGAATCATGTCCCCAGCGCTACGAGCGATACTGATAACTTCTTGCATTAACGACTGCAAAGTCGACTGAGATTGTGCTATTGGTGTCATATAAATATTGATTTAAATAGTATCTTTTTGATGTTCATTTCTGTATTGCATAGGCGTTGTGCCCGTCTGCTTTTTAAAAAAAGCCGAAAAGGCATTAGGTGTTTCAAAATGCAACTCATAGGCAATCTCCTTCATCGAAAGATTCGTTTGGGAGATTTTGGTTTTAGCCATCAACAAGACATGCTGATGAATAATGTGCAATGCCGTCTGTCCCGTCATCTTTTTAGTGATGGCATTGAGGTAATTTGGATGCACGCTTAGCTTTTGTGCATAATAAGTAGTAGAATGCGGATTGACCAAAACAGTTCTTTGTATATTGCCTTCAAAGCTCAGCTTTATCAATTCCTTATATCTAGAAAATAGATTCTGATCCACTCTACGTGATGCCTGATGCAACTCCTCTTCCGAGTGATGTCGGTCGTATATGCGACGTACATACTGAAGTACCAACAGCACGAGTGGTACAATAACCTCGAATTTATCTTCGTGATCACTACAGTACTCCGAAAGAATATCCTTATAGCACGTAACTAACTGTTCTGCCTCCTCCTTAGTAACACCCATCAACGTATCATCGGGTAGTTTAAGGAAGGGAAAGTCCTCAAGCAAATTATGTAACTGATGATGCTCCGCTATAAAGTCTTGTGAGAAAATAAAATAGTAACCATCCCAATTGCGACGCTCGTCCCAAGAGACCAACTTAAATGGAGAATTGAAAAACAAATACATATTGTCTGTGTTCATTTCATCTCGTTGAGCACTTATACTTCCCTCCTCTTTTGTACGCAAAGCTATAGCCACACACTCGTGTCGAAATGGCTCTATCTGAGTAAATACATGCTCTACGTTATCTCTAAATCGACGAATATCAAAATGAGGATATCTAGGCGTATCTATTCCGATATGCCTACAATAGTCGGTCAGCGTGACCATATGGGGATATTTACGTGTCATGATGTATGTAAGAGTTGTTTTTCACTAGCAAAGATACAGTTTTCAATTGAACATAACAAAATTAAACAACAAAAGCGGAGACGATTACTTCGCCTCCGCTTAAAATCTATCACTTCATTCAATTCTCACATCATGGATAATGAACAACTCACTTACCTAACAAACTATCCATGTATATATTGACTTCACAGTTAATACCCGAGCAGATCCATTAACTTTGTGTTACAAATATACAAATTTGTCAGAATTAACAATGACTCATTTCAAAGACTGTATTGCTAATTTCAAACAATGACATTTTTTTCTTTAAGATGGCTATATATCTAGACAAGAATAGCACTACAAGTGCTTCTTAAAATAAACACAGAGCTCATTTATTGCATATTCTACATCCTCCTTTTGATCATAGAAAGCAAATTGGTGCATTGGAGATACCAATTCGGTATCACACCACACTAGTTTTTTACTATGTGAATCCATCAAGTGAAAGAATTGTTTGGTGTATTCAGGCAGCACGCACCCATCAGAGTGAATCATAACAACTGGGACTGTGATATCTTTAGCATAAGGCATAGGATCACAATGAAGCCAGTCTTCCCAACTCATAACAGCGAAATGATCTTTATCCCACTGAGGTATACCACCTCGATCTGGGTTTAAATAATAATCGAAATTACCATACATGGCTGCACTGGAATCTGTAGTAGAGACCTTAGGTATAGTTTCTAATACACCTTCATCAGCATATCTCCACTTGGCACTATGAGCTGCAGCAACCTTTTCATGTACGCCTCCTTCACCACCGTAAAGCAGTCGTACCGCATCGGCATCCTGTAGCCAAGATGCCACTGTGCCCACAGCTGCAAATCCTTCTATTTGTGCCGCAGCCATCAGAGCATACATGGCGCCTGCACAAATACCACATACAGCAATGCGTTCTTCATCAACTTCAGGAAGTGATTGCATAAAGTGCAAAGCTGCTCCTGTATCTTCTACTTTGTACACTGGATTTTCCCAATTTCTAGGTTCTCCCTCACTCTCACCATACCCTCTGGCATCGAAAGCAAGGGTGATATACCCCTCTTCGGAAAGGCGCGCTGCGTATGTACCCGCCATCTGTTCTTTCACAGTGGTCCAACTACCCAAAACTATGACAGCAGGATATTCCTTTTCAGTTTCCATATTGTCAGGATAGTATACATGCCCTATCAGGTTACACCCCTGACTTACAAAAGCTACTTTTTTTTTCATGACGTGTGTTTTTATGGTTTATATGTAGTTTTATCCTTGTGCACCTTCGTTAATAAAGCAAAAATAATAGATTCACGATTATCTAGGTGATGGATTTCAAACAAAAAATAGCGCATTTCAAATTTCCATACTGGGAATATTTGAAATGCGCTATTAGATATTTGATTTCACTAATTCGAGAAACAAAAAAGCGACCTAAGTTAGATAACTAGCACCCCAATTAGTGCTCCATCGTAAAACCTTGTTTCTGCAGGGTAGGTTTCACATTTGGGTAATACAATGCACTGTAAAAACGTGCAGTAGCTCCCGCATAACTTGGCATGTCCTCTAGTTTTTGCTTATCCCACCAATCCCGAAGTTGCTTATCATAAGTCAGCACTCCTTGCTTCACTTTATCTGCGTCATACCTGCCATACATCGCCCAAGACTCAAATGGAACACGTGGTTTGCACTGTGCAGTATCTTCTGGCGAAATAACACCTAGAGTGATACCCACCATAGGAAAAGTCAATTCGGGCAGACCAAGCAAATCAATCATTCCTTGAGGATTATTGCGAATGCCACCGATTACAGTCGATCCATAGCCTAGCGACTTAATCACTGTATCCAAAGCACCAACCATAATACCTGCATCAACTGCACCAACTAAAAGCCCTTCGACCATAGATGTGACTGTTTGGTCTTTTTCGATTAATTGCAAGCCCTCTTTTGTACGATTAAAATCAACAACCACACACACAAACTTATCAGCACTCGCTACTTGTGGTTGACCTCCAGTATATTCAGCTATTTTCTGGATGGTTTCTTTATCTTCGACAACCACTAAAGATATCTGTTGCGCACCGATAGAGGTTGGTGCATGTTGCACAGTACGCAGAATCAAGTCAAGATCTTCTTGCTTGACTGACTCTCCACTAAAAACTCGGTCCGACTTGCGGTTGTTCATTAACGTAATGATTTCATTCATTGTCCTGTTGTTTTTTATTATTCAATTATTCTGTAAAGATAAGCAAAGGTTGGGCCATAACCATATAAATCTGTATCTATGTAAGATATGAAGCAAATCAACACACAAGAACCTATTAAGATTCTAGCTATTATAGGTAGCCCTAGAAAAGGAGGGAATACAGACATACTCGTTCGTGAAGCTGGCAAAATAGCCGAGTCTTTGGGAGCAGAAGTAGAGTATATAGAACTTCGCAAACTAAAGATACGCGATTGCATCGCCTGTGAGAAATGTGCTGAGACCATGCAGTGTGTAGTCAAAGACGACATGCAGGATTTATACCCTAAGCTGGAGCAAGCACAAGGTATCATTCTGGGTAGCCCTACTTATTTCTATAGCCCTACAGGACTGATGAAGTGTTTTTTGGATAGACTCTACGCCTATGAATTGTTCGACCCTGAAAACCGCCATGTATGGATGGGAGCTATGGAGAATGGCATTGCTCGTTTTGGGTTGACTATCTCTATGGGAGAACAATCGAGTGCTAAAGCTCTAGGCTATACTAGTGCTATTCTAAACGAGACATTGCTAGCTATCGGTTATCGCTCTGTAGACAATCTTTCTTTACCTAATTTGGTATACAAAGGAGATGCTCTGGACAATCAAGAAGCATTGCAGCGTGCAGCTATGGCAGGAGAAAAACTTGTAAAGTCGTGTTTCTTAGCACGTAAATACTGGCAAAAGTAATGTCTGCAAACTTCTCGCCAAAAACAACAAGATTTAAACCAACTTAACCTAAGGAGTTTGCGAATGGTCTATCTTTAACAACAAGGCAGTTGCCCCAATTGATATGGCAGCCCCTAGCCATCCTATGGCACTAGGATACACACCTAAAATTATAACACCTAGCACAGCGACAAGTACAGGAGATAGATATTGATACGCACTTGTGCTAGTAGCTGAAATCATCGTACTACCCTTCTGCATCAAATAAGCTGTACCACTAGTGGTCACAATAGATAGATACAGTACACTTACATAATCAGACCAGGTACTCAATCCACTAAAGTCAAAAGGTACATTGGTTACTAACATGGCAACACTAATCCATAGAATACCTCCTATCACCGTGCAAAAAGCAAGAACAATAGGTTCTACCCCACCATGAAGCGCTTTGAGAACAATATAGTAGATGGAGATGAGCAGAGTAGCCACCAAGAAAATAATATCTCCGCTATTAAGGCTAAAGTTAAGCAAAGCTTGTACACTTCCATCGAAGACCACAACAAGTGTACCTAGCATGGCAAGCAGATAGACACCTAGTTTTTTTACACCTATCGCCGTGCGAAAAACAACCAAACTAATCCCTGCTGTAAGCAACGGTGCCAATGTAGCGATACTTCCTACATGCAAGATACTCGTGTCTCTTAGCGCAGCAAACATCAACACGAAATACATGCTATAAAAGAAGCTTATAGCCAAACTGCGAGGAGCAGCACGACGTATCTGCTTTCTTCTTGCAGCCTTCGTCAAAATAACAGGAGCCATTGATATGCCTGCCAATATAAATCGTAAAAGCGTGAGCGTAAGTGGATGCATGGTATTGGCTACCTGCTTGCAGGCTACAACAGCTCCTGCAATCAATAGCGTGGCTATAAATATCGCCCCATGCCCTTGAATAAGTTCTTTGTTTGTTATCTTTTTCATCTTGATACCTTTTTGGGAGTGCAAAAGTAGCAATATAATTCCACTTGACTCTCTTTTGCCTTGAAAAAGAATAACGAAAAGCTTATTCTTGGCAATATCCTACTGTTTTGAGGAGTTCTTTAAGCTGTTTGTCCAAGTCCTCATCAACAATCTTTCCATCTACAAAAGTTTGCCCAAACTTCCCTAAGCTAAAAGTGCCTATAATGGTTGCTCCAAAGAAAGGAAGCATCGTTTGAGTAAAGTGTAAAGAGTTACTTCCACCTTTTGGTCCTGGGGAAGCACTGGTCAGAAGCACTTTCTTATCTGCCAAGAAACTGCGTTTATAACGTGATAACCAATCGAGTGTATTCTTAAATACAGGTGTTTGATTACCATTATATTCTGAGCAAGAGATAATAATCTCATCGGCTTCAGAAAGCCTTTTCTCTAATGCGACAATACTGTCTGGGATACCCGATTTCTCTTCTAAATCAGGGCTGTAAATAGGCGTCTCATATTCTGTGAGGCGAAAGAGTTCTACACCAGGACAAAGGGTAGCTATATACGTAAGCAACTGGTGATTTATGGACTTTGAGTTATTACTTCCTGCAAAGGCGATAATCTTCTTCATATAGTAGTTATTAGAGTTATGACTTCATGGATTGTTAAATTTCTTGCAAGATACGAAATAAATCGCACAAGCAAAAAAAATAATTCGATTAGGCTATAAAACTGTCAGAAAGATGCTTATATTTGTATTGAGAACAAAAAACGCACTACCTATGAAAAAGTATTATTTGATTGCTATCTTTACATTGATAGCACATGCAGTGATTGCTGCAGAGACAAGTAGAGAATATAAAAACAATACAGAAATAAACAATATGGAAAAGAAAGATAATTATAAGACTGCCATCTTTGCAGGTGGTTGTTTTTGGGGTGTAGAACATTATATGCAAAAACAAGCAGGAGTAATTTCAGTGGTTAGCGGATACATTGGTGGACATGTGGAAAACCCAACATATGAAGATGTAAAAACTCGAGAATCGGGCCATGCAGAAGCCGTGCGCATCACTTATAATCCTGAAAAGACAGATTATGAAACATTGTTGAGATTTTTCTTCGAGATTCATGATCCTACACAACTTGATAAACAAGGAGTAGATGTAGGGCCTCAATATCGTAGCGAGATCTTCTACCAAACAGCAGAAGAAAAAGCGATAACTGAGAAACTCATCAAGATCCTTAAAGAACGTGGATATAAAGTTGTAACTAAAGTGACTCCTGCGACTAAGTTTTATGACGCAGAAGATTATCACCAAGATTACTTTGAAAACCATCCTAGTGCACATGGATGCCACTTTTATACAAAGCGATTCTAGTATACCACAATAATATAAGTAGCCTTCCATTTTACATGGTTGGCTACTTTTTTATTGCCCCATTAAACGTTTGTATACAAATGACATCTAAGGGTTAGTAATAACAAAATGTATACCCCATAAACTCAAAGAAAATGACAACAAATGGAATAGCTTGGATCAAGAATGGTTTACCGATTGCTGTATGTACACTATAAAATTTGTCATGAGAGTTTGGTTCTAGATACATTTACCAAACGTATTTAACCAGAGAAACTAGCTTAAGAGCTACGAAACATAAAAGAGATAATAAAGTCTGATTAGTTTGTGATTAGTATTAGATCAAGACTTTATAGAGAGCAGACAAGTCATGAGACTGGTTTGCTCTCTACATTTTAGACCTGTTGAAGGCTTCTTAAAATATGTTTAACAGCAGAGAATGCATTTTTGTCTTCAACCCTAGAGTCACACGAAAAAGGAATATAAATTCACATTATCATATCATTTTTCACAACCAAACTGCGACTAATAAGCCTATTCCTTATGTTAACACATGTAGTTATCAGAAGTTAAGATACTATTTGCACACACATTTTCTCTCACAGCACTCAATAATCGTTATTGTATAGACCAAAACTACTGCCTATCTTTGTATTCTAAAATAGATTGTTCACTAAAGACTACGTATATGAAAGCAATAGGATACCAAAAGTGTCTTCCAGTAGAAGATATACATTGTTTACAAGATATTGATTTAGAAGTCCCTCACGCTAGCGGACAGGATTTACTTGTAGAAATACACGCTGTTTCTGTCAACCCAGTAGACTATAAAATACGATTAAACATGCCTCCCGATGATGGACACTGGAAAGTTCTTGGTTGGGATGCTGTGGGTATAGTAAAAGCCATTGGAAAAGAGGTTACTCTTTTTAAAGAGGGCGATAAAGTATGGTATGCTGGGGATATCACACGCCCTGGAAGCAATGCACAGTATCAACTTGTAGATGAAAGAATCGTAGGATTTATGCCTTCTTCACTATCATACGCTGAAGCAGCTGCACTACCTCTTACAACCATTACAGCATGGGAAATGCTCTTTGATAGACTTCAGATTCCAACAGAAGAAAGCGATATCCCGAAGACTGTACTAGTGATAGGAGCAGCTGGTGGTGTAGGTTCTATCATGGTCCAACTACTAAGAAAACTCACACACACTACTGTTATTGGTACTGCATCTAGAGAAGCGAGTGTGCAGTGGTTGAAAAACTTGGGTGTCGATTATATTATCAACCATCACAAGCCTTTATCTCAAGAGCTTAAAGATATTGGTATTCCTGAAGTAAACTATGTCATCAGCTTAACAAATACAGCAGACCATTATGAAGAGATTCTAAAATCAATTGCACCTCAAGGACATTTTGGGTTAATTGATGACCCTAAGCAAATGGATGTAACGAAACTAAAGCCAAAATCTATAACACTACATTGGGAATTTATGTATACTCGTTCTATGTTTAAAACTGCTGATATGATAGAACAGCATAGACTACTCAATGCAGTGGCTAGAATGATAGATAAGGGAGAAATCAAGACAACCGTTGCGCACGATTTAGGTCTTATCAATGCGGAGAATTTGCGTAAGGCACACGCCATGCTAGAAGCTCAAAAAGCTCATGGAAAAATTGTCTTAGAAGGATTTTAAATAAGATGTATTTTACTAAACACTAAAACTATGCTAAACAGAATCATTAAAATAGTAGTTAAGCCAGAATATGCTGCGGAAGTGCAAACTGCACTGTTGGAGAATAAAATAGAAACCACACATGAAGCAGGTAACCTTGAAATGCGTCTATTTGTAGATAAGAAACGAGCCAATGTATTCTTTATTTACGAAAGATGGAAAGATCAAGAAGCTTTGACTATCCATCATCTACTCCCACACAATGAAAAGGTGGTTGGTCTGATGAAATACGCCCTTGAGTCATATGAGGCTTATGATTTGGAAGAGACAAACCCTGCCCCACTATACGAAGCTAATCCGAAAAAAGCCAGTTCTTCGGATGATGTGTTTGCAATTATATTTATCTTCAAGATTGATCCTCAGTTCAGAGAGAAGCTATTGAAACAGTTTGAAACACATGTAAGCCAATCTAGAGAAGAGGAGGGCAACCTACTTTTCGACCTATACACAATTAAAGGACATGATGACACACTCTGTATCTACGAGTTCTGGCGCAACGAATCGGACGTGTGGGATGTACACTTCAACATGCCTTATGCTGTCGAAACAGGAAAGCTTATGCATGAAAGTGTCATTGGAGAATTGGAACCTTATATGAATTTTGTCACAGAATTTGAATAGGCTATTCAAAACATCTAAATATGAAACTATCTGACTACGGATCTTCTATAAATATCCATGAAGCGTTTGAGCCTTACCAAGGTGCAGCCGATATAGAAAGATTATATAGACTCCTGGCACAGGAAGAGAGCAGCCAAAGCTTTTTGGCACAAAAAAATATATCTGGTATCTCTAAGCGAGATTTAATTCGCGCTTTCTTAACCATTCGTCCAGCAGGTAATGTTTCTGAAGAGCTTGCCAATCTAAATGATGCACTTTTGCAAGAAGAACTCAAGCATATAACTATCACTGACAGTGCAACTATCGCGTCATTTCCTTATGCAGGACGTAAAGTTTCTGTATGGAAGGGAGATATCACGCGTTTGAAAGTCGATGCTATTGTCAATGCTGCCAACAACCAGATGTTGGGTTGCTTTATTCCATTTCACACATGCATTGATAATGTAATCCACGACGCAGCTGGCGTACAGTTGCGTCGAGACTGTGGTGTCATCATGGACCTACAAGGAAAACTTGAAGCCACAGGCATTGCTAAGATCACAAGGGGATACAACTTGCCATCTTCTTTTGTTATCCATACAGTGGGCCCTATCGTGCAAGGTGCTTTGACAGAATCTGACAAAGCACTCCTAGCGTCTAGCTATTTTGCTTGTCTGGATCAGGCCGAAGAGATGCAGTTGTTTTCAATAGCGATATGTGCCATTAGCACTGGCGTCTTTGGTTTTCCGAAAGAAGCAGCTGTTGACGTAGCAAAAGCAGCTATTCAAAACTGGTTGAAACTGCACCCAAAGTCTTCCGTGCAACACATTATTATGAATGCATTTGATGAAGATACTTATCGTTTGTATGAAGATGTATGGGCATAATGCTTGTATAAAAAGGATGTATTCACTTAGGTATTTACATCCTTTTTATTATTTTTGTAGCAAACGAAAGATACATGAATTTAGATAATAGAAAAAAAGCAATATTAAAAATCACAATGTTGGGCAGTCTTGAGAGTGCGGTTCTCATGGTTGCCAAATTCTTTGCCGGCATTTCGGGTCATAGTGGTGCATTGATAGCCGATGCCATCCACACCCTAAGTGATTTCGTGACCGATTTTATCATCTATATATTTGTCCGTGTCTGGTCTAAGAATCGTGATAAAAAACACAACTATGGATATGGTAAAGTTGAGACCCTAGTGACTGTTGTCCTCGGGCTGATTCTCTTTGTGGTAGGTATCAGGTTGATGCACAACAGTGGGGTTCTTATCTACAAAGCCATCCAAGGCACCCCTGTGCCTCCCCCAGGCATCGTGGCTTTTATCGTCGCACTCGTATCGTCTATCCTTAAATATCTCATGTTTGTAAAGACGCTACAAGAAGGCAAAAACCAACACTCTCCTGCCCTCATAGCCAACGCTTGGCACCATAATAGTGATGCTTTATCTTCGCTAGCTGCAGCCATCGGTATTGGTGGAGCCATTCTGCTAGGTCATGAGTGGACAATACTCGATCCTATAGCCGCCCTTGTGGTCAGCTTATTAATCCTTAAAGTAGCTCTCGAACTCATGTTGTCCAATCTTGAGGTACTCCTTGAGAAGTCTCTCCCTAAAGAGATTGAAGATAAAATCATACACATTGTTCGTGACACAGGAGCGGTAAGCGGCGTGCATAAATTATATACACGCATGCTCGGCACAGGCTATGCTATAGAAATCTATGTAGGTATGGATGGTGAGTGTACTATCAAAGACTCACACGAACAAGTGGCTTTGATAGAGAACAAGCTGAAGGAGCATTTCGGACGCTACAGTCATATCGTCGTCTGCGTAGAGCCAGCAAAATAAGTACTCTACTCACTAGGAAAATCCGCGTGTTCACTTAGTTTTCTACATTCTTTTTATTATTTTTGTAGCAAACTTGTTCAACACAATGGATTCAAAAGTTAGAAAAAAAGCCATTTTTAAAGTCACACTGTTGGGTAGTCTTGGGAACGCAGTTCTCTTGATTGCCAAGTTTATTGCGGGTATTGTGGGCAATAGTGGTGCCATGATAGCCGATGCTGTGCACTCGTTAAGTGACTTTATAACAGATATTATCGTCTTTATTTTTGTAAGGATATCATCCAAGCCTAGTGATAATGATCACCATTATGGACATGGAAAATTTGAGACTTTAGCGACCGTCATGATTGGACTGATTCTCTTTGTAGTAGGTATCAGACTGATGCATAGCAGTGGGGTGACTATTTACCAAGCTATCAATGGCACACCTGTACCACAGCCAGGTATGCTAGCTTTTATTGTGGCTTTGGCCTCAATTGTTATCAAGTATGTCATGTTTGTTGTAACGCTCAAAGAAGGAAAGAAGTATCACTCTCCTGCTTTGATTGCCAATGCATGGCATCATAATAGCGATGCGTTGTCTTCTCTTGGAGCAGCGTTAGGTATTGGTGGGGCTATTTTACTTGGAAATGAGTGGACGATACTTGACCCTATAGCAGCAGTGGTCGTTAGTGCGCTAATTCTTAAGATAGCTGTGGAGCTCATGTTCTCCAATCTAGAAATCCTATTGGAGAAATCTCTCCCTAAAGAAGTTGAAGATAAAATCAGAGACATTGTTTGCGCCTCCGATGGCGTAAGCGATGTACATAAACTATATACACGCATGCTGGGCACAGCCTATGCGATAGAGCTCCATATCGGTATGAATGGTGCCCGTTCTCTCAAAGATACACACGATCAAGCAACCTTGATTGAAAATGAACTGCGAGAACATTTCGGACGTCACACTCATATCGTCATTCACGTAGAACCAATGAAATAACAACTATGGCAGATAATTTTTTAGAAAATCAATATTCACAGTACCAAGCACGTAAGGCGCAGTTTGAACAAGATAAGAAGAAGGGGAAGTATCGTAAAAAAACGACTCCATCTGTATCTCCAGCAAAGGCGCCTGTAATCACAAAAGCTAGCGATATGAAAATGAACAATTTTGCCTTTCACAACCCTGTGAAATTGGTATTTGGTGAGGGTCAAATCGCCCAACTAAAAGACTTGATTCCTGCAGGATCGAAAATCTTGATGACCTATGGTGGTGGGTCTATCAAGCGTAATGGAATCTACGACCAAGTTATTGCTGCTCTAGCAGACTTTACTGTTGTTGAATTTGGTGGCATCGAAGCCAATCCTGACTACTCGACTCTACTGAAAGCTATAGAGGTTTGTCAACAAAAATCGGTCGATTTTATCCTTGCCGTTGGTGGTGGGTCTATTATCGATGGGTCTAAGTTTATTGCTGCTGCGATGAAACACGAAGGCGAACCATGGGAAATTATCAGTATGGGCAAACCTATTGTCGATGCATTGCCACTAGGTACCGTGCTTACACTACCGGCTACGTCTAGTGAGATGAACGAGCGTGCGGTCATCTCCTACCGTGAGAAGAAGCTGAAGATGGCTTTCTATGGTCCTGGCATCTTCCCTAAATTCTCTGTACTAGATCCTAGCGTAATCTTCTCATTGCCTAAAAAGCAAATCAGCAACGGACTGGTTGACATATTCTTGCATGTAGCCGAACAATATATGACGACGACAAGTGAGTATATGATTACAGACCGCCTAGCTGAAGGTGTCATGACGACACTTATCGAACTAGCCCCAGAACTATTAAAGGCAGAAAAAATTGACTACAACGTAGCGGCCAACTATATGCTCAATGCCACTCTAGGGCTCAACAACTGGATATCTATGGGTGGTACACAAGACTGGGCTAGCCACAAGATAAGCCACGAACTGACTGCGCTGACTGGTCTTGATCATGGAGAGACATTGGCTATTATATACCCAGGCACATTGAATGTGATGCGTAAAGAAAAAGGTGCTAAGATTCTTCAATATGGTGAGCGCGTATGGGGCATCACTATGGGTACGGAAGAAGTCAGAATCAACCAAGCAATTGCCAAGACAGAAGCTTTCTTTGTACAAACAGGCAAGAAAGTGCACCTATCAGAATATGGCATCGGTCCAGATGTGATTGACGAGATTGTCGGTCGTTTTGAAGCACGTAGTATGAATCTAGGAGAAAATGGGATTGTGACTCCTGCACATGTACGCAAGATTCTAGAGAGCCGTCTATAATAAACACACATCGTGTAAGAGATATAATAATAGCCGCACTGGGAGGTCCCAATGCGGCTATTATTGTATATCAAGGAAACAGTGAGTGATTACAGTTTTATTACTTCCCATTGCTATGAGAAGCCCATTCATATTCTAAATCACAGGATATTCGGTGTTTCCAGCCTCCATTGAGAAAGTTCATGCGGTGTCTTTACGAAAAGATACAGCCCCCTACTTCATAGATTAATGTGTCTGTTAAGTCTTAGTCTACCTTGCAGTAACAGTCCCCAACTTCTCGGGCACGAACAAATGCGTCGTCTTATTGGCAATTGCCACAAGTACTAGCATCACAGGTACTTCTACAAGCACGCCCACCACAGTAGCTAGTGCAGCCCCGCTTTGCAAGCCGAATAGTGAAATAGCTACCGCAACTGCTAGTTCAAAGAAGTTACTCGCTCCAATCATGGCAGCTGGAGATGCTACATTGTGAGGCATCTTCCATGCTCGTGCGCAAAGATAAGCCACAAAGAAGATGACAAATGTTTGTATAATCAATGGCACAGCAATCAGTGCAATATCTGCTGGATTGGCCAAGATTCGTTCTCCTTGGAAAGAAAAAAGGATAACCAATGTCAGAAGCAAACCAGCGATAGTAGTCTTGTCGAAGTAATGGATAAATGTATTGTTGAAATACGCTTCACTCATTTTCTTTACGACATACTGACGTGTCAAGACCCCAGCTACAAGTGGAATCACCACAAATAACGCCACAGACATCAATAGTGTATCCCAAGGAATCACGATCCCTCCTACTCCTAGAAGCAAAGCTACAATAGGTGCAAATGCCACAAGAATAATCAGGTCATTGACAGCAACTTGCACTAGTGTATATGCTGGATCTCCTTTGGTCAAGTGGCTCCATACAAATACCATCGCTGTACATGGTGCAGCACCCAACAAGACAGCACCAGCTAGATATTCTTCTGCAAGGCTAGTCTCTATCCATTGTCCAAAGACAACCTTCAAGAAAAACCAGGCAATCGCAAACATCGTAAATGGCTTAATCAGCCAATTGACTATACAGGTAAGCAACACGCCTTTAGGGTTCTTGCCTACTCGTACCACGCTTTTAAAGTCGACCTTCAACATCATAGGATAAATCATCAGCCATACAAGTATCGCCATAGGGATAGATACATGTCCGTATTCAAACTTACTCAATGTCTCTGGAATGACTGGAGCTACTTGCCCAATCGCAATACCAGCTACAATACAAATCGCCACCCATAGGGTTAGGTACCTTTCAAAGAATGAGATACCGCTTGATTGTTCTTTTACCTTACTCATACTTATTTATTTGATTAGTTATTTCTTTTGTGTTTGCAAATATACAAACTATTCGCAATACGCCAAACAGACGTGTTTGTTTTTTTACGAACAGCCATATCTTTGAGTACTTTTTCCATTATTTTAGAGCACACAGCCAGGAATAATCCAGTAGATGAGGACAGTCTACTCAAAAGGATGAAAAATAACATCTATTCATTTGTAAATAATAAAGTTTTACCCCATTATCTCTTGTCTATTAAAAAAAACGCACTACTTTTGTGCACGTACACAAAACATGGCTTTATACTATATAAAAAACAAGTCAAACCCCATAAATCCATCATTATGAGACAGTTTCTAGATAAGAACTTCCTATTGCAAACAGATGCAGCAGTAGAATTGTACCACAATCACGCTAAGAGAATGCCTATTATCGACTACCACTGTCACTTGAACCCAGAGGTAATCGCTGAAGACTATCAATTTAAGTCATTGACTGAACTATGGCTAGGTGGCGACCACTACAAGTGGCGTGCTATGCGTACCAACGGTATCCCCGAAGAGCGTATCACAGGTAGTGCATCTGATGAGTCTAAGTTCCAAGCTTGGGCAGAAACTGTTCCTTATACTTTGCGCAACCCATTGTATCACTGGACTCACCTAGAGTTAAAGCGTGTTTTTGGTGTCGAAGAACTATTGACTCCAGAAACAGCTGGTGATATTTATAAAGCATGTAACGAGAAACTGGCTACTCCAGAATTCTCAGCACGCGGTTTGATTCGCCACTTCAATGTGGAGACATTATGTACAACAGATGATCCTATCGACGATCTACGTCACCACAAGGCTATCGCAGAAAGCGGATTTGAAACACAAGTACTTCCTACATGGCGTCCTGACAAAGCGATGGCAGTAGAAAGTGCACCACTATATAATGAGTATGTAAACAAACTTGCTGCGGCTGCCGATACAAGCATCAACACCTTCCAAGACTTGGTCGATGCCTTGCAAAAGCGTCACGATTTCTTTGCTGAGATGGGTTGTCGTCTATCAGACCACGGTATCACAACTTTCCACGGAGAGCCATATACACAAGCTGAGATCGATGCTATCTTCTCTAAGATTCGTTCTGGCAATGAATTGTCTGAAAAAGAGATTGTACAATTCCAAGCATGTATGTTGATTGTCTTTGCTGAGATGGATCACGCAAAGGGTTGGACACAACAATTCCACTATGGTGCATTGCGTAACAACAACAGCATCATGATGAACCAACTAGGTCCTGATACTGGTTTCGATTCTATCGGTGAATGGAACGTAGCAGAAGCGATGTCTCGCTTCTTCGATAAGCTAAACAGCAACGACAAGCTAGCCAAGACTATCATCTACAACCTAAACCCAAATGCCAATGAGATGATTGCCACTATGATTGGTAACTTCCAAGACGGTAGCATAGCAGGTAAGATGCAATTTGGTTCTGGTTGGTGGTTCCTAGACCAAAAAGACGGTATGGAGCGTCAGATGAACTCATTATCTCAACTAGGTCTACTAAGCCGATTTGTAGGTATGCTTACCGACTCTCGTAGCTTTGTATCATACCCTCGTCACGAGTTCTTCCGCCGCATCCTATGTAACCTACTAGGTAACGATATCGAAAACGGCGAAATCCCAGCAAGTCAAATGGCATGGGTAGGTCAAGTAGTAGAAGATATCTGCTACAACAATGCGAAGAACTATTTCAAATTTAAATAACACACACTTGTACAGCCACATGCTTGCTAGGGGGATTTTCACCGTCCCCTGAGTATAGCATATTGGCAGGCAAACTAGTACATTATGAAAAGAGAAGCGACCAAAAAATAGCGATCTTTAAAACTGGCGTAACTCTATTAAGAGAGAACACATAAACATAAAAAAACGAAACCTTTTATTTCTGACTTATTAATTGGTCATCGAGCTTAAAGCCTCATCGCTTTAAGCTCGATTTTTACGTTTGTAAACAAAAAACAAAGCGATGCTAAACGATTTTACCTATTGTATTTGACTTCTTGCTAAAGACTTTCTATCTTTGCCGCAAAATTATTTACTAATTATTACCATTATGTTCAAGATGACACAGTGGCAAAGACCACTTTTGACCGTATGTGCAAGCCTATTATGTATGTTTTCAGTGAATGCACAGGAAAACACAAAAGACCCACTTGCAGAGGGGTTGAATATTGATGAGATTGTGAACACCATGAAAGACCGTTTTTCTTTTACTGGTTACGCACAGTTTGGTTATGACTACAACGATCAAGATGCTACTAAAGACAATTCGTTCAGTACGAAGTTGGCCATCCTTGTAGCTACAGCAAAAATCACAGACCGTGCTACAGCATGTGTGATGTATGACTTCAAGAGCAATACACTTTTTGAAGTATGGGTTAACTATGAAGTAGCGAAAGCACTTCAAGTAAAAGTGGGTGAGTTTAAGACTCCATTCTCTATGTTTAGTCCTACCATGTCTCCATCTACTCAAAGCACCATTAACGATCCATTGGCCGTACGTTATCTGATTACGGGTGGTGATCGCACGATGATGAAAGGTTCTACTGGTCGTGACCAAGGAGTGACAGTATACGGTGATTTCTGCAATAAGAAGATGAGCTACTACCTAGCTGTAATGAATGGTACAGGTGTGACTCGCTCAGACGATAACAACCAAAAGGACTACGCAGCACGTTTTGTAGTACGTCCTGCTTCTTGGTTGAATCTTGAGGCATCAGGTATCCTAGGTACTGGCTGGTCAGATCCTGAACACTACACTTGGGGTGAAAACGGGATCAAAGATAATGGCAACTTCGAACGCAATCGCTGGGCATTATCTGCTCAGGCAGAAACTTCTCGTTTCCAACTGATGACTGAATACCTTGGTGGTACTAATGGCGATACAGATATCTCTGGTTACTACGCACTAGCTACATTGAAGCGTGCTTGCCGTAATCTAGACTTGTATGGTTGCTACGACTATCTAGATACTGAGTTTGACTATACTAGCCGCTACACAGTGGGTATGCAATACTGGTTCTACCCAAAATGTCGTTTCCGTGTAGAATATGCACTGAAAGATGTAGGTAGCCAAGAAGATTGTACAAATACTATTCAAGCTCAAGTACAATTTAAGTTCTAATATATACACCCTCTAATAATCTCCCTTGCGTAAGTAAATAAATTGTAGTAAGTTTGCAGCATGGTTACAACTTACTACAAGCATAAACTCAATGCCATCGAGCGATCAGCCTTCCAGAAACATATTGGATACGCTTCGCTCGATGGTTTTGTGCGTGGTGCCCTTATACTCAATGAGTTTATTTTTATCAAACAACTCGGTGGTGGTAACGTCCAACTCGCCTTTCTATTTCAGTTCTCCATGGTGATATTTCTATTCTCCATGGTGGCCAATGAAATCATGCGCCGATACCCAAACCGCAAAATACTTTTACGCTGGGTCAGCATCATCTCCCGTATGCCGTTGATTTGCTTTGCGTTCTTCCCAGCAGTCCACGGTGATGGCCTATCTCCTCAATACCACACCTTATTTCTCGGTGTATTCCTGCTGTTCTATACTTCACGAATAGCAGTCATTCCCTCTATCAACCAATACCTCAAAGGAAATTACAGGCCAGAACACTTCGGTCGACTCTTCGGTTATGCCACCACGATTAATAAGATAATTATCATGGTCACCACTTTTAGCGTCGGTGTGCTACTGGATTGGGACCCTAATTCTTACCGCTGGTTCTACCCTGCCGTAGGTGTACTTGGCACTATCTCCGTATTCCAGCTTACAAAGATACCTTTCCATCACAAACCCGACCCAGTCGTGAAACCCATGTCGCAAGCCTTGGGAGATAGCTTCAAACGCATCTGGAAGATTTTGTGTAGCAATGTACCTTTCCGCCATCTAGAGATAGGCTTTATGCTCTACGGATTTGCGTGGATGAGTACCCATGCAGTCATCACGATTTTCTATAAAGAAGCACTAGAGCTAAGCTATTCGGGAGTATCTTTCTATAACAATGCCTACAATCTAGTAGCCATTGCCATCCTTCCTATCTGTAGCCGCATTATAGGGAAGATGGACCCACGTCGATTTGGGCTGATTACCTTCGGTTCCCTACTACTATTTATTCTCTTTACAGCCTTGACTCAAACATACGACAGCTACTTTATGATGGCTGGTATCAAGATATACCCATGCCTTATGATAGCCGTTGTCTTTAATGGCACCTTTATGGGTAGCATGCCTCTCCTATGGGGTATTGGCTCCAGCTATTTCTGTACGCCAAATGAAGCTGCCGATTACCAATCTGTACACCTCTTCTTGACAGGAGTACGTGCCCTCTTTGCCCCACTGCTAGGTATCTCACTATACCAAATGCTCGGTTTCTCCATGACCTACGGTGTGAGTATAGCCATATTGATTCCTGCCATTCTGCTGATGATATACTCTGCGAATAGGCACCAAGCGATACAACAAGAGACCACTGTATAACCCACATAAACAAAAAAAGATGAAAGACCAGACATCCCCTAGAAAAGTACTAATCGTAGGTGCCACTTCTGGAATCGGTGAAGGCCTAGCACATAAATATATTGAAGCTGGCTATCAAGTAGCCATCGCAGGTCGTCGCCTTGAGATGCTTGAAGCCATTGCTCAGACAGCTCCTACACAAGTAGTGTATAAAACAATCGACATCTGTGATAAAGATGCCGATAAACAAATGCTTGCTCTAATTGAAGAGCTTGGTGGACTAGATATCTATATCCACGTATCGGGTTTTGGGAAGCAAAACAAAGAACTAGATATAAACCTCGAACTTAAAACCGTAGAAACCAATGTCACAGGATTTGTGCGCATGGTCGATACCGCTTATAACTATATGCGCGCTCATGGTGGTGGCCACCTAGCCGCTGTCAGCTCCGTAGCTGGTACCCGTAGTATGGGTACAGGGGCTTCCTATTCGTCAACCAAAGTCTTTAACAATAGCTACCTTCAAGCTTTAAGTCAATTATCCAAAATGCAAAAGCATGGTATAGACATCACCACTATCAAACCAGGTTTTGTCGATACCGCTATTCTTAGCAAGGATAAGAAATATCCTATGATGATGACCGTCGATTATGCTACAGACATTATATATAAAGGCCTTGAGCGCAGAAAGCGTATCATCGTGGTCGACTGGAGATACCGCTTCGCCATCGCCCTTATGCAAAGCATGCCTCGCTGGCTTTGGGAACGCCTTGTACTTTCAAACTAAGTCTATTCGTTAGCTTAAACCTCATTACAAAAAAGCTCAATAAAACTCTTTCACACGAGTCTTATTGAGCTTCTACATCCTACTTCTAGTAGCTACCGTGCAGCTAAGCTACAAAGTATTTTGCTTTAGCTTCTCTACATAAGCATTGATTTTACGCATCTCCTTCGGGATATTAATCTTCTGAGGACAGTGCTCCAAGCACTTGCCACAACCGATGCAATGATCAGCCTGACGTAAACGAGGTACACTGCGATCATAACCAACTAAGAATGCCTGACGCGCTTCACGGTATTTAGGCGATTGTGAAGATGCTGGTACATGATCCTCATTCACACATTTATTATAGTGAGAGAAGACACCAGGTATATCCAGTCCATATGGACATGGCATGCAGTACTGACACGTCGTACAGGGAACCAAAGGGAAGCCAAGCATCGTCTGAGCGACATCCTCCAACAAGACTAGCTCCTCTTCATCAAGAGGGACCAAAGGAGAATAAGTCATGAGATTATCTTTCAAGTGCTCCATATAAGTCATGCCACTCAAAACCGTTAATACTCGGTCGTAAGAGCCACCAAAACGAAAAGCCCACGAGGCAATGCTCTGTTCAGGCTGTAAAGCCTTCAAGCGAGATGTCAAGCCTTCAGGAAGTTTTGCCAAACGACCACCAAGAAGCGGCTCCATGATAACAACAGGAATATTACGCTTAGCAAGTTCACCATACAGATACTCTGCATTGACATTCCAACCTGATGCATGGCGCCAATCGCAGTAGTTCATTTGAATCTGCACAAAGTCCCATTTGATATCTTGTGCCAACAAGTAATCAAAGACCTCAACTTCTCCGTGAAACGAGAAGCCTAGATTGCGAATACGGCCTGCTTCTCTCTCTTTTAGGAGAAAATCGAGCATCCCATTATCCAGATATCTATCATGTAGCGCTTGCATGCCGCCGATACCAATAGCATGTAAAAGATAATAATCGATATAGTCTACTTGCAAAGCTTTGAACGAGTCGTGATACATCTTCATCGATGCTTCAGGAGTTTGAGTCGATGTATTGAAATTGGACAACTTGGTTGCTATAAAAAAAGACTCTCTAGGGTGGCGTTTCAGTGCGATCCCCGTAGCTGTTTCCGACTTCCCTTGCAGATACATAGGTGATGTATCAAAATAATTGACTCCATTAGCGATGGCATGATCCACTAGTTTGTTCACCATCTCTTGGTCGATTTCCTGTTTGTTTGGTTTGCTGCTATCAGGCGCATACATAGGCCAGCGCATACAGCCATATCCTAGTAGCGATACCCTGTCTTTATTGGTTCGATGCACACGATAGGTCATCTTTTTTATAGCGTCTTTATCGCTCACCAGTTGCCCTATCTGTTTTTGTTGTTTGCTACCACAGCCATATAAGCTCGCCGTAGCCCCCACAGCTCCAATCCCTACTTTTTGTAGAAAGGAGCGACGTGATATAGTGTTCTTATCTTGTTTCATATGGATTCTTTGAGATTATACGTCGGTTAGATTTCTCTTTGTTGTTCATGTCCTTCCACATAAATCGCACTAAATGGGCGAGATGGACAGACATATTCACAAGCACCACAACCGATGCAGCGCTCGGTATCAATAGCTGGAATACGACGCGACTTCTTATCCTTAGGATCGAGACGCACCATCTTGATAGCTCCCGTCGGACAATGTGCAGCACAGTTGCCACAATCCACATCGTCGGTCAAGACCACACAATTCTTCTTGATCCACACCGCATGCCCCACTTGTAAGCTCGATTTCTCCTCACGAGTGATTGGCTTCAATGCACTAGTAGGACACACATCGCTGCATCGAGTACACTCAGGACGGCAATAGCCCGTCATATAGTACATCTCAGGTTGCATCAATCGAGTGATATCCGAAGATGGACGAAGCACCTCGTTTGGACAAGCCGTGACACACAACTGACATGCAGTACAGTGTTTTGCAAATCGACGTGCATCCCATGCCCCTGGAGGCAATAGCGGCGTCTCGCGTTCTGGTTTTTGCTTATCTTCGATATCTGCAAGACCACCATCGACCGTTTTCTCTTGCGCCTTGGCAATAGATGCTGCCCCCATGATAGCCACCACAGATAAGAAATCTCTTTTAGAAGACGATTCCACTTTTGGAGCTTGCTCAGCAGATGATGTTACAGCAACAGGCTGCTTCTTAAACGAACGCATCTTGAAAGAGATAGCCCCTTTATTGCACGTATCTATACAATCGAAGCAAGCCACACAACGGCTCAAATCGATTTGTTTATGTGGAGTATCTATACAAGCTGCCTTACAATTGCGCGCACAAAGTCCGCAGCTATTACATTTCTCCTCATCTACCACCACTCGGAAAAGAGAATATTCAGAAAATAAGCCAAGCCAAGTTCCTACTGGACAGATGGTATTACAATACGTACGACCATGACGCCATGCCAAGAAGCCGATAATAGCCAGAGAAGCCACCGAGATGCCCAGAGTCAGGCCACTCTTGACCCATATATGCATCTCATAAAAGCGATAACTATCCATGCGCTCAGCCAGATAAGCCAAGCCATTATTGCCCCATAGATACAGCGGCGATAATAGATTGGACACAATGCGTCCATACGTACTATATGGAGATAGTAAATGAAATGCTGCCCCTATCCCAGGAATCAGTGTCCCTATAAAAAGAGCTAGAAAGCCATAGCGCCACCAGTTTTTCGCTGGAGAATAGCTATAACGATACTTTTTTTGTCTTTTACCAAACCAAGCAATAATATCCTGCATGACCCCAAGAGGACAAATAACCGAGCAATACACACGGCCAAAGATAAGGGTAAGGACAGTAAGTGACAGCAAGATAACCAGCTGCCCAGCCAATAAAGCAGGCACAAATTGGATATCAGCTAGCCAATTGAAATAGGCGTGGATAGTTCCTGTAAAGTCTAGAAACAAAGCAGTAATCAAGACCAAGCAGATACTAGCGAGCACCACTCGAAGGCGTCTAATCATAATCGAATAGTATAATAATGAGTAAAAGGTTACAGTGAACTTAAGGTCTGTTCACTACAAATATACAAAAAAGGACTAAAACCAAGGGGGAAATCAGTAGAATTTCGTACATTAGCGCAGCTCAAATTATTCTATAGAGCATCCCCTATAATGAAATAGAACAATGAAGATACTGATTATCGAAGACAATGTAGAGCTGCATGACTCAATAAAGAAAGTCTTGCAGGAAGAACAGTACACCTGTGAATCAGCTTATACTGTAGAGGAAGCCTTGCGCCATATCAAACTCTACACTTACGACTGCGTACTACTAGATCTCACCCTTCCTGATGGTTCAGGTTTAGACGTGCTTGAGCATATCAAACAGAACAGTCGTGAAGAAGGTGTGATTATTATCACTGCCAAAGATGCCCTTGAAGATAAAATCAAAGGGATTAGAATGGGTGCCGACGACTACCTCACTAAGCCATTCCATCTTTCAGAACTCAGTATACGCATCTATTCCTTGATACGCCGTAGTAAGTTTCAAGGCAATAACGATATGCAATATGCAGATCTGCGCATCGCACTTGATACACAAACAGTCTACTACCAAGACACCTTGGTAGAGAATCTTACTAAAATGGAATATAGGCTCCTTCTATTTTTTGTATCCAACCCCAAGCGCGTTTTATCCAAAGAAGCTATTGCTGAAAACCTAATCGGTGACTTTGCAGACAACTTCGTTAATTTCGACTTTATCTACGCTCATATCAAGAACGTAAAAAAGAAGCTTAAGAAAGCAGGTTGCGACCAGTATATCAAGTCCATATATGGTATGGGATACAAATTTGACCACACCAACAATTAAAGACATAAACAGATGATTCAAAATAAACATTCTCTAATATACCTGACCATACGTCGATACATCTTCGCCTTTCTAGCCGTCATGCTAGTAGGTAGTGTAGTGCTCATTGTTGTCGAAAATGCCATTTGGCAAGATGATGTCGATAAGATTTTATACGACCTTAAAGCAAAGACTATTTTGACCTTAGAACTTAATGGTCCAGAAATGCTTGGTGAAACAGGTAAATACAATAGTCTTTTTGACCATGATATTAGTGTAGAGAAACTAGATCATTTCGTCGAAACATCAGACTCGTTATTTACTCATGAGTTCTATAGTGAAATAGAGGGACACAATGAAACCGTTCGTGAAATTATCAGCTATTTCACTATCCATGGGGTGACTTATCGCATCAACTTTAAGAAAGAAGTGCTGGATCAACAAAAACTGATCGCTGGAATTATTCTAGCTCAAATAATCATCCATATTTTCTTTATTGTAGCACTCACATTGCTCATGCGTGCCATGAGCAAACGACAATGGGCTCCCTTCTTCGGTATAAACAAACAGATGAGACAGCTCAAGCTCGACAATCCGCAACCAATCGACACCGACTGCAAAGGCATCACCGAATTTGAGGAACTCCGTAAGTCGGTCAATATCCTGATAGAAGATAACCACAAACTTATAGAACAGCAAAAAGAATATACAGAGAATACCATGCACGAGATGCAAACTCCTCTGGCCGTGATGAACAATAAGATTACCGAGTTGCTCAACACCCCGTTAAATGAAGAACAAAGCAAAGCCCTCTTCAGCATGATACGCCATGTCAAATACATGTCGACTATCAACAAAAACATGCTGTTACTCAGTCGTATTGAACACCATCAGTATGCCATAGATGAATCGGTAGATTTTAAGCAAATTGTTGATGAATATATTTCTCTTATGCAGGAAAATGTAGAAGTCAGTGATAAACACTTAGAGTATACACTTGAAGATTGCACCCTACTCGCTTGCAACGAACTCTTGGCCACCTCTATCTGCAACAACCTACTAGGAAACGCCATCAAATACAGCGCCCCAGAATCGACCATAGAAATTGAACTCAATAAAAATCACTTTATCGTACGCAACCAAGGAGCAGACAAGCCCCTAAACACTGGCCTTATCTACCAGAGGTTCGTTCGTGGAGATAGCAAAAAAGAAGGGACAGGTCTAGGATTGTCTATAGTCCATGAGGCCTGTAAGCAAATGGGCTACAAACTGCATTACACTTATAAAGAAGATAGTCAACACGAATTTACTATTCGTTTCCGTCCAGATTCAGAGTAAACTAATCGGCTGCGTGCTCATCAGCAAAAGCCTTGATATACTCCTTAGGCGTCATCTTCGTAAGACTTTTAAACGAGTTGTAGAAGGTAGATGGAGACGCAAATCCAGCATCCATAGCTAGCTGCTTCACCACATATTGTGGGTTGCTGGCTAACTGATGCTTACACCACGTAATACGCACATTGGCAATAAACTGTTTATAGTTGGAATCAAACTCCTTATTGATTACCTCAGACAAATAGCTTGTATTTGTCCCTAACATCTGCGCCAAAGACTTGAGCGACAGTTCTGGATCTCGGTACGCTTCCTCCTCCATCAGTTCCACCAAGCGCTTACTAATCTGTGCCTTCGTATCATTCAAATCGCTCGAAGCAGAGTGCTTGATTTGTGACGAAATTTTCTCATCTTTCTTTTCTATTTCTTCTTGTTGGCGCACTAACTCTTTATTGTGCTGCAGCTGCTTCTTGTGCAATAGCCACACCATGTACAGCAGTACTAAAAGCGTACACAAGATTACCGTCAAGAGCCCTAAAGCCCAGTTTTTCACCGTCAAATCATGTTCTAAATGCAATATCTGCAAAGCCTTTCGCTTCGCCTCATACTGCACCAACACTTTCTGCAATTTGCTCGTTTCCTGCTCCTTATTCCACTTAGCAGACTCTTTAGTATATTGCATCCACAGTTTATTGCTCAGTGCATGCTTTCCCTGCTTGCCATAATACACAGCCAGTCGGCGGATACTCTGCACCTTTACTGACACATCACTAATGGAATCTGTATATTGTACCGAACGCTTAAGATAGTCTTCAGCGAGCTTATTCTGCCCTAAAATCAAAGCCATATCAGCTTGTCGCCACAGTGTTTTGACCACCTTATCATAAGCTACAGGTGGTGCCATATAGCACCTATATGCCTCGTCATAGCAGCGCATAGCCTCATGATATTGCTTCATTTTCTTGTACAAATTGGCTAGATTCGATACAGCAATCCCTTGTTTGTGTGGTCGTCCCAGAGAATCGGCAATCACTTTGGACTGTTCGAAATGCAGCAACGCCTGTTGGTAATCCCCCTGTTCCGCGTAGAGTATACCTCGAGAATCTTCCACGCGCCATCTTTCGATAGGTAGATCATGCACCTCCGTCCATTCCTCATACTTATCCAGCCATTGCGCCGCTTCTTCATAGCGTTTAATCTTCCTATACAGCTTCGTAATATACTGATACTGACTAGGTACAAGATACAATATATTCTGTTGCTTCGCCAAGTGATAACTGCGAAGAAAATATCCTGTAGCTCGACCAAAGTGTCCTTGTCTATAATGAAAACTACCCAAATAATTCAGGTAAAAGACATAACTATCTTGAAGACTATCCGTAGCCAATTGGTCAACCGCTTTTTCTAGCAAAGTAGTTGCCTCCTTATACTTTGCTCGACGACTAGCCACGATTCCTTTCGTCCCAAGAAGTCGTGCATGCAGTCCCTTGTCTCCTTTACCAATAACCGTCTGTGCCACAGCCAGCAAGCTATCCGCTTGCGCATGATAATCCATCAGTTCGCTCATATTGGCCGCTCGTAATAGCAAATCAAAACGATCTTTATCTTTAGTAGATGCTGTAGCAGCCATACCATAGTAAACCGCTGCACTATCAAAGAGCAGTCGACTATAATAATCATTAGCTTGAAGAGTCCATTCGTGAGAGTTATTGCGCACAGGCAGTGCACGATATTGCGCTAGATAATACGCCGTCGAGTCTCTATAGATTCTGAAGTTAGAGACCGCATCTTGATATACTTTATCAGCCTCTTTATTCGAATGACATCCGAACAAAGTAACACTTGAAATAATAATAATAAGGCTTAAGTACAAAGAAGCATTTTTCATGATTGCAAAGATACACATTCAACAATGTATATCATAATAAATTAGTTCTTTTTTGAACGATAACACATCATGCCATAAACAATAAGCAGTCATTATTACACAACACATCCCACAACATATATAGAGTTAAAAGCAACCCTACACACAAGAGAAACTGTATGGTATAATAAGTTTGTTTTGACATATCTGATTTGATTAAAAACTTTTCGATTTGATTTATACGCACATGTTTCGATTTGATTTATAAGGCACAACTCGCAAACCGATGGCAAATATAGAGTGTAAAAATCAGCTATACAAGGGAGTTTCAGTAGTTTTTAAGAATCTGGATTCATTTCTTAAGTTCTAGGACATGAATTTCTTTTTTTGTATATTTGTAGAAACACTTTTGAAATATTCTATCAAAAAAAATTATGTTATGGCACACCAACATATACATCATCATGGACACAGTCACCATGAACATCCCGAAAAAGGGACTAAAAACATAGCGACCGCCTTCTTCTTAAATGCCTTTTTTGTCGTCATAGAAGTGGTGGGTGGATTGTACACCAATAGTATGGCTATCCTCTCGGATGCCGTACACGATTTTGGCGATTGCATCTCCTTAGGTATTACCTGGGGACTGCACAAAAAATCTCAGAAAGCCCGCGACGAATATTACAGCTACGGCTATAAACGTTTCGCCCTACTCGGCAATGTCTTTTTGGGTGTACTATTATTATTGAGTAGTTTCTTTATTCTACGCGAAGCCAGTCTCCGTTTGCTCCATCCCGAGCCTGTGCATGCTCAGGGCATGTTGTGGATAGCCATAGTGGGTATTGTGATTAATGGTGCCGCTGCTTTTCGCATGAGTCGTAGTGTCAGCATCACTCAGCGCGCCGTATATATCCACCTCATGGAAGATGTTCTTGGATGGGTCGCTGTTTTAATTTCCAGTATTGTACTGCATTTCTGGGATTTCCCTATGCTCGATTCACTATTAAGTATTGTGATTACGCTATGGGTACTCTATCACGTTTTGGGCAACCTACGGAAAACGTTCAAGATACTCTTACAATCTGTACCTGAGGAACTAGATATTGTACATCTCAAGAAGGAGATTCTAGGGATAGATGGTGTGATGGCACTGCATGATTTGCATTTCTGGTCGCAAGATGGGGAATCGCATGTCTTGACACTACACTTAGTGGTTGATTCCATGGATATCGGCAATAGGCTACGCATCAAGCAAACTCTATACGACATCACTCAAGAACATCATATTGAACATGTCACTGTGGATCTTGAGATCGAAGGAGAGGATTGTTTGTTCAGTTGCGACTAAATTAGGTCACGAAAGTTCTTCGATTAGTTTATCTGGGTCCTCACAACTCACCACATAACTCCTACCATGTGTCTCAATAAACACCATAGATTGTTCATCCAACACTAAAAAAACTCCCATCGTATGGCATCACTGCTACGATGGGAGCTATTAGTTATTAAGAGTTGTGTTACTAAAAGATTGTGTTACTATAGAGATTTATTATAATGACATGTTATTTCTTTAGTTTGTTTAGCGACTTGAAGTCGATATCACCAGTACCCGATTCACTGTTCTTGATCACTCTCGGTTGGCCATAAACTGTAATATCGCCAGTACCGCTAGTTGAAGCATCAAGCGTATTGACTACAATACAGCTAATATCACCTGTACCACTAGTACGCAATCTAGCGTCTTGAACTGTAAGTCGTTTAGCAGAGATATCACCTGTACCAGATGTACTCATATTTACCTCATGACTTGTACCTGTTAGATACACATCGCCAGTACCACTAGTACTTGCATGGACACTTTCACAATCACCTGTAAGATACACTTCACCAGTGCCACTATCGCGTACTTTCACTTCACGACCTTTATGGTTCTTCAAAGTAATATCGCCAGTACCTGAGCTACTGATATGCATACTTGTATAGTCGAAAGATGCAGCCGCTACGAAATCACCTGTACCACTTGAAGAGATTCTACTCTCATTGACCTTAAATGGTCCATCTAGGACAGCATTTCCTGTACCCGACAATCCCATTTTGCGTAGGTCGTGTACATTGATTTTAATACGTAGTTTACTAGGTTCTGTATAATAAGTTCCAGAAGGTACCGTCAAACGTAGGATACCAT
This sequence comes from Bacteroidaceae bacterium, assembly GCA_963678855.1. Classification (GTDB taxonomy): domain Bacteria; phylum Bacteroidota; class Bacteroidia; order Bacteroidales; family Bacteroidaceae; genus F22. Next base: position 478,373 of record OY787448.1, read on the forward strand.
CACTATAAGCAACTTTCACAGCTTCGATATAATTATTGGCCCCAGTCATCGTGATAGAAGGTGTTTCATCTACATTTTGTGTCAACACCATATCAAATGGCAAACCTGTGACCACACTGTGCAAGCTCTTAAACTCAGTAGTTACTTCGGATGTAGCTTTACTAGGTTTGATACGCTTCATACCAATCACTGTACAGCTACAAGCTGAAAGAACTACAAAGCAAAATACCGCTAAGAATGCATGTGGAAAAATTGAAAACTTATAATTCATAATAGTCATTTTTAAGTTGTTACTACTCTTTAGACGATACACTAAGTAACAAAAGTTGCACATGTCGGAAAAAAATTTTTATCTTTGTGCCGATGACAATAAATACAACTAGATACAACCATGAATATCATTAGCTTACCAGAAAATAGACGAACGGATATCAATACGAAGACACAGAAGCGAATCAATAAATTATTGTTCGTAGTAGATGAGCTGAATAAAAAGCATCTGCCTGTGGAAACAGTACGTATTCTAAATGATACGATTAGTACATTATTGGATATGAATCCACGTACACCTCAGTATCCCAAGGCATTAAACAAAGTGCTGAATAAAGTACTGGAGATTGTACGTGAGAAGCATCAGATAGTCACGAAAAACTATTATCGTAATTATTGGATGCCAATAGGGATGAGTGCTTTCGGACTACCTATTGGCGTAGCGCTTAGTGTAGCTGTTGATAATTATGCGTTTATAGGATCGATGCTGCCTATTGGCTTAGTGATAGGCATGGCTTATGGCAACCAGCTGGATAAGAAAGCTGTTGAAGAAAATAAGGTCATCGATATGGAAGTAGAAGTTTAAACTAGCTCCCAAATCGTCCACGGCACATCATCTTAGACAAAGGCTCTATGCTATACCACCTCTTCCGAAATGCAGGCATGCGCATCCCATCTGGTGGCGGTGGTACAGGTGTATTTCCATCTGGTGGGTCATTCTCCAACAACACGCCTATTGGAGCTTCATCGTCGTCACTTTCTGATGAAGCATCCAAACATTCTAACGAACTGTTATCTCCACTCTCCACCTTCAGATATTCTTCAGCCGCTTCACAAAGCTTCAAGGACGCATCACTTACAGGTTCATTCAGCTCTTTTTGCGCAAAGACATAGTTGCGAGAGACAATAGCCATCTCACGAAGATACCCCAGCCATTCTGCATGCGCATCATAACAAGGACACATCTTAATCCAATCGACACTAGTGATTTCACCATCACCATTGACATCAGGTGAAAGATCTCGATGCCCCAAGACATCATAAATCTTAAATTCGTTGACCAGAAGTCCAATCAGCTGTTTGATAGCGAGTTGTTGCAGTGGGGTACGCGTATCGGCAGGATTGCCATGAGAGTCTAGGCCACCAATATAGCAAATACCTATGCTATGAGCATTGTGCCCTTTGACATGAGCCCCCATCTCGTTAAGTGGTCGCCCTTTATGGATAACACCTTTTTGATCGACAACAAAGTGATAACCAATATCTCGAAAGTGACGTTCTAAGATGTGCCAGCGTGCAATATCCTCTGTAGTTACAGTACTGGTAGCACAGGTAGCAGCACAATGCACAACGATGCAATCAATCTTTCGTGTAATACCTTGGGCATTAAATAATGTTTCATATGATTTCATGAGTTTGTTTTTTATTGTGGTTTGTAAAAACAAAAAGGTGGAGTGGCTATGCCTACTAGCACCACCCACTCCTGCTACACAGAGTAGCATCCTTCTTATAAGTCAGTTTACTCTATCCTACTAGATGAGTGACTGTTGCTGCTTTGGCACCAATGGCACCCACAAGTGCAGATAATACTGCAATAGCTAAATTAATCCAGTAAGACCATCGTGATGGGTCTTTTTGCGTTGTTTGTGGTTTCATTTTTTTCATCTTTAGAGTTATACAATGACAAGGTGTTGGAAGGAGGCTTCTCTCCAACACCCCTATTCTAGCCTAGCAAGTCGCCACCACCAGTGTCGCCGCCAGTATCTCCTGTGTCACCAGTGTCTCCAGTACCGCTGTCGCCTGTGCTACCAGTGTCATCAGTACTTTCTGACTCCTCACCACGATACATCTCGTACGTGATAGCATCAGACAATGCGCTACGAGTCGTCTTACCAGAGCGACGCTTCTCTTCACGGAAGACGATATGCGCGTTGTTGATTTGGTTGACGTTCACTTCCTCAGCAGTTTCCACACCGTTGCCCGATGCGTTTACTGTGACATGCATAGTGCCCAGTTTTTCAAGCTTGACCGAGTAGCCTAGTTGGAAGTAATGCTGTGCGGCATCACCTAAGTTTTCTATCACGTTGCGGATATCACCAGGAGTCAATGATGACTGCTTAGCGATTAGCTGCGCTAGATCGTCGGTGGATACTTGGCCACGATTTTTGGTCGTTGGGTAAAACAGCTTCTTGCCTGTCTCCTTGTCAGCGATATTCGACTGACGGGCTTTGATTAATACGCTCATACAAATTCTCAATTAAAGGTTAGTTATCGTTTCTTATTTCAGGAAAGATGTTTTTGCTAGCTAAAAACAGGGCCTCTCCGAAAACATTTGCAAGATACGACATGAGGGATGAGCGTTGTCCGTATTCTGTCCGTATTTAAGGGAATGATACAGGGGATAGGCGGGATTTGGTGGTGTTTTATAGTTTGTTATAGATGCTAACACCTAAGTCGCTGTACTTGCTCTTCCAATGTATAATTAACATAAGCCCCAATAAACAAGTTGTGAATAAATTCTGAAACATGGCACCTAAATTAATCGATGGACAGCACGCCATATACCAGCCTAGGCACTCAGTTTCTATGCCATCCCATACCCAATGCTCCTCTTGATTTGTTATTAAAAGAAGCTTAAACCAAAATGGTTGCTTCAGGCAACACTTTATCATTGAGCGTACCCAAGGGTACAGCACGACAACAATCAGTAAGAGGTAATACCCTAATTCAAACATGTTAGGCACTGGGTAGCATGCCATTAATAGGTTTAATACTAGCTCCACAAAAGTGGCAAAATTGAAAGTGTTGCTTTCATTACTGAAAATTGATTTTTTCTTCATTTTGTGTGTTTTTTGTTGGGAACTCGACATCTGCTTTTATGCGAACCTTACAGTTCAAAAAAGCAAGCCTCACTGATGAGAATTCCCGTAATTTTTAAAGTGAAGTTACTTAAGAATAGATTAGCGCATTGCCAAACGATTATTTACAACAAACACACAATAATTCGTCACAAAAAAAACACCGCCCCCCCAGATCATCACGACCCAGAGAGCGGCATAAACACACAACCTAAAACAGCTTATTTACCCTTCCAATCCATCCACATCAACCACATACCCACTATCAAGCCTAGGACTACCCACACTATCAAACCTAGTATACTCAGGATGAAACCTCAACTGCACCTCACCCACAGACCCATTACGGCTCTTGGCCACAATCAGCGTCGTACACTCCTTATCCTGCATCGTATGCACCGTATCTGCCACCTGCGTACCGATCGCACCGACACGGTGGATAAAGATCACCATATCAGCATCCTGCTCAATCGCACCCGAATCTCGCAAGTCACTCAACTGCGGTTTACGCGCATCAGCTTCACGATTCTCGATATTACGGTTTAGCTGTGACAGCGCAATAACAGGGACTTTAAGCTCCATGGCGATCTGCTTCAACATGCTGGAGATACCAGCTATTTGCTCCTGCCTACTTTGCCCCTTCAATGATGTATTACGCATCAGCTGCAAATAATCCACCATGATAATACCTATATTGTGCTTCTTCACCGCACGCTTGGTGCGGGCATAGAACTCATAGATATCCAACGCTGGCGTATCGTCTATGATACACGGACTATCATAGAGCTTGTCGTAAGCCTCTTTGACCGCTTGCTTTTCCGCTACCGTGATGCGCTCTGGCGTATGCACTATGCCTTTATCCACTTGCGCTTCGGCATAAAGCATACGACCTGCAATCTTCTCAGGACTCATCTCCATGGAATAAATCAAAACAGGCTGAGCCTTGTCTCTACGCTGCATGATATTCATAGCAATATTGACCATCAGCGCAGTCTTACCCACACCAGGACGGGCGGCCAGGATAATCAAATCTTCGGGAAAGAATCCGTGCGTTAAGTTATCTAGAGCAGGATACCCACTGTAGACACCTTTTGAGGGTGCTTCGCCATTGCTAGCACGTTCAAACTCTTGATACGCACTAGTCAAGGCATCATTGACTGGCGTAACCCGACTAGTCACTTGTTTATCACGGATGCCCAAGATGGCACTTTCTGCTTCCTGTAGCAATTCTACAGCTTCGCCCTCTCCACTACTCACGTTTTTTATAATCAGGTCGGCCTGCGTGATCAACTGACGCTTCACACTCAGGTCACGTAACATCTTGGCATGCTGCAAGGCATACTCACTATGGATAGCCGCATTTTGTATTTCCAGCAAGATAGCCATGCGGGCATCGGCATCTCCTCCTGCTTCTTTGCGCCATGCTTCAAGCACAGTAAGGACATCTATATGGGAGATATTGGGATCACGGTACAGTTGACCCATAATGCGAAAGACAGATTGAAAATTGGGGTCACTATAATCTTCCTCGTTCAGATAATCCATGATATCGGCATAACAGTCGTTGTTTACAAAGACGGCAGCGACTACTTGGCGTTCGAGTTCTGGGGCACATAATTGGTCTTGGGTTTTCATGCGGAAGGGTTTATAAGTTTGTAAATAAAAGCATTTTGTATACGGGTCATGGCGTCCACAGAGGTGATTTCCCCTGCGAACCAGTCTTGGATAATCAAGGCTTGCATGCCATTGAAATAGTGCTGTCTGGGGTTATAACCCATAGCTTGTAACCGACGTTGAATCACGGTACATTTGGAGATATAACGACGCAAAGAGCGCTTGGCCGAATCGTCTGATAGCGTAGGAAATATCCACTGAGCTACGGCATTCTTAGGAATGCGTAACTCTTGTAGATGTGCTTGCATCTGGGGCGTTATAGAGGCACTACTTTCAGGATTCATCGAGCGCGGCCTTTACGGGTTTCACGAATGATATGCTGGTTGCGTTTGCCCCCTGCTTGAAGCTGGAAATGCTTTTCGAGTTGGCGCGCTAGATACATAAACGGTCGAACTATTTTAGGTTTGAACTTCAAGTCCTCTAGCTCCTTCATACAAGGATTGTCTACAGCACCCCAATCACTGGCATGAACCAGAAAAGCCGAATTGAGATTATCTACGTGGATATTGTACTTCTTAATCAAAGCCCATAACCTTGGGAGATTATATCTATATGTCAGGGCATACTCAGGAATGACACGCAAAAAAGGACACACATGCATCTCATCATACGGATTGGTTACAAAACCAGCAATTGGTTCACCCGCTTGCTGTTTCTGCACGATACCCGTAAGTGATGGGCGAGTAAACCCTGCAGGATCTTTGATACTAAAGATAGCTGGAAATCGTAAGGGATTGAGTTTGTCTTCTCGCTCTATCACAGTCATACTACTGATTTCATCGGCTAGCTGCCTTCTCTGGGCAATGCGCTCTTCGGGTGTCTCGCTCAGATGTACTTTATAGAAAGATTTGGCACGCTTGATAAGCCCATTAGTGGTTTCTTGAATATGTGCTGGAGTAATCTCTTCTAGTTCTTTAAGGAGATTGAAGACACGAGAGATTTCTTTATAAAAAACATTCTCCCGTCGGGCATACTCAGTGGCATGGAGAAAGTAAACAAGCAGATTCTGGTCCGTGATATGCAGAAATGCAAGCTTTATCTCCAGTCCGTCTATATCGTAGTGCGTATGTCTGTAGACACACTCGGGCACAAAACGAATATAGCTATCTTCGGGATACTTACGGGGAGCACGGTACACAAAGCCACGCGGTGCTTTGCCCTTCTCCGCACAAGTGAGGATATCATTGATAGCTAGGCGAGGCACGCCATTAGGATCGCAGACTTCCAATACAGCTGGAAGTTTTCTTGGATTTTGACAAGTTAAATTCATAGTAATAAGCGAAAAATAAAAATTAAAAAAAACCTCGATAGAGGCTGGAACAGGTCTTCAGGCGGCAGGTAGGATATATACAGACCTGAAGACCTGTTCCGGCCTTCGGTTTTTTCTTTTTAGCTTTCTCGTAAGAGAAAGGGAAAAAGAAAAGGAGATACGTACTATGACGCATTTCTACACAGCTACAAACCTAGATGAGGACAGTGATTGTCTATCTCATTCTGCATGGCCAACTGACTTTCTTCGTCTGGCCACATCTTTTTGTAGACTACATCGCGATATTGACGCACCATGGTCGGGTCTTTGTCATCTAACCCGATGTACAATTTTACTCGTTCATGCATAGGCAGAAGTAATAAGCTGAAAGGAATGCGTACCGAGCTGCGACGCATATGCATACACTGGTCACAGAGAGCAAACTGAATATCATGAGAGCTCAACACGCCTTGGCTCAGACAGTGTGGGTTATAAAAGCCGTAATCAAACAACACTTGTACCCATTTGCAAATATCACTACAGGTCTGGCGAGTCATGTATTCGAGTTGTTTGCACAGCAAGTGACTATAGGGTGCATAGCCGCCATTATTGAGCACATGCAGCACCAGTCTATCATTTAGGTGGATAATGGTGATACCGTCTTCCTCTCGTTCGTTCATCACACGTTGCACATTGGGATGGTCATACCAATCCACTGGCCATGGGACAAACTTGAACCGCATTGGGTTTTGTTTCTTTGCCATAAGACAATCTTTTAGGGTTAAAAAATTAAAGAACTATTACCTGAGAGACTCTCCAGATTCTTGCCTTAAACGACAAAGTTCTGGCTTCAAATCCTAGGATTCTGGCTTAGAATCTGAAGGTTGAAGGCAAGAATAATTTGACTCTCATCCTGTATCTCGGAAGCAAAAGTAGAAAAGTGCTGTCAGGTGACCGAGGGGGGCGTATCGAAAGATTATGCGTGTATGAAAATAAAATGCATCAATCATTACAACAGATTATTTTTCATACAAAAACAACATTAATTGTAACACAAGACAACTTTGATAGAATATAAGTATATTTTTGCTGATGATTTTGAGTACAAGACCAAATAAGTAGCTACAAAGCTGCATAAAATACACTTTATGACACAAGACGATTTATTATATGTAGAGAACAAATGTTCGGAAAAAGCATCTGCTTTGTTTGACAAACACCCTTTGGTACAACCAAGCGAAACCCAGTGCTTACAACTCACACCCAAAAGTCCCTCTAGGGAGAAAATGAAAAAGATTGCTAGCCAGCGATACGAGAATCTGTCTTTCAAAAAACAAAAGAAGGAATGGACCATCAATACAATAACCCTAGACGCTATCATGGCCAGTACCGACGATAGTAGTCGAGTCTTTATATTTAGCGATAATTGGTATGAAGACATACCAATTGACATGAAGACACAAGTAGCAGCCAAGTATTTGGCTGTTTTGGTAAGACCATACGGGTTTATACAAACCTATCAAAGTGATATTGTCAACAGTTTTCATATTCACTTAGAAACAGATGCTAGCCAAGGGGATAAACTGCTTTGGGTGGTATGTCCCAATGGAGATAAACTCCCCATCAAAAAGGAGAACAAAAGAAAAGTGCATTTAGCACATGCTGGAGCTATGTTGTTCAGCCTGATAGGTGCCAGCAGCATGAAAGCTTTGCAGGATGTAGCCATAAACATCCTAATGAGAAGCAGGATGAAGAGTCATTTGGAAGACAAAGCGCAGTTCGTATTAGAATGTATGGAAGACCTAGCTTCTAAATGTTATTGTGCGAGTTGTCGAGCCAAAACAGCAAGTTTATCGGGCAGTGTATCCTGCAAACTTATCGGCTGCGAGTTTTTTAAACGCATGGCCAAAACCACTGACGTAGAAGACAGATTCAAAATCGGACTCATGTTTTTTGAATACCTTCAAACCATCGCTAAAGTAGATACGAGTATGTATAAAGCATACGAACAGAACTATCTGCACCATCTAGGCTTCAATAACTATATCATCACCCAAGTAAATCACCTAAAGAAGATAATTCCTTCTCATGTACTGATATGCGACCACCATACCCCTATTCGACATGGAGAGCAGGAGATGCTGGACAACTGGCCATACTACAAAGAAATTTATCACAGAGAGCAAATTGAACTGGGCGAAAAAGAGGAACTGGAGGAAATCCTTGCAAAAGACAAGCATTTTGTGGTCTATCTTAATCATCAACTGATCGACAATCACTTTTCCAATCACGAACCCATTCCGTATACATGGCAAGCGCTTGTCTTGCGGCGTAAAGATCAACTAGAATGGTTTGGTTATATACTGCATGGATTGACACGTATAGATAAGCTATTGAGAAAACTCTTTGGATTATCTACGTCCACAGAACCGGAAGAGTTAGACTTCGTCAAGTATCACCAACTCTTCGACCAACAAAGCCCAAGTGCACAAGCATATATTACTAATCATGTACAGATTCCGATCCTTGAATGGCATGGAAACATCAGATTGCTTACCCATGCCCATATAGACTGTATGAATCAGGTCTTTACGATGACCGATGCAGGCACGTTTGGTTTAGGCCTAGATGAGGGTGAACTAGCTCATAATATGCTGAGTCTAGACCATAAGTATAAAGTACTATTGGACTCCTGTCCTTACGACTATATAGCAGCCATAGTATTTTTCAAAAGAATATTAGACCAAGAAGATGATACTACCAAGAACGACTGACAAGATCAAAGACACCATGCGCATTGAGGAGGTGATAGGCCATTTCTATCCCCTCCAGCGTGCAGGTGCCAACTGGCTGATACGCTGTCCATTTCATGACGACAATCGTCCCAGTTGCTTTATCTCCCCTTCCAAAGGCATATTCAAATGTTTTGTTTGCGATGAAGGTGGCGATGCCATCACGTTTCTAAAACTTCACGAGAAATTCACCTATACAGAAGCCATGCGCTGGTTGGCAGATTTCTACCATATCCCTTTTGAAGAAGTAGCTGAATCGCCAGAGCACAAAGCAGAGATGGATGCGCGCAAACAAGCACATGCCCAACTAGAACTAGAGTGTGACAACTACCGCACAGCCTTGCATAGCGAGGCAGGAAGCGAAGCTATGCACTACCTACGTCAACGGGGTATCAGCGAGAGAACTATCACTGATTTTGAATTGGGTTATGGAGGAGCCACTGGATTCTTCCATGACCGCATTATCTTTCCTATTCGTGATAAGTCCAACCGCTGCGTCGGCTTTGGTGGACGGGTCTTTAACAAGGAAGATCAACGCAAATATCTCAATTCACCTGAATCGGATATCTACCGCAAGAGCCACCTACTCTATGGTTTACACCTAGCCAAAGGGGCTATCACCAAACATAAAATGGCTTATCTAGTCGAAGGCTATACCGATGTCATGGCCATGCACCAAGCTGGCATCACGCATGCCGTGGGTACTTGTGGCACAGCACTCACTTCTGCCCAAGTACGTTTATTGCATCGTTTTACCAATCGAGTGACCATCTGCTTTGACGGCGATGCAGCAGGACAAAAGGCTACTGCTCGTGCGCTGGAAATCTTACTTGAAGGTGGCATGGTAGTCGATGTAGTCAAACTGCCTGATGGTGTTGACCCTGAGGAATATCTACAACGTGAAGATACAGCAGTCGATAGCCTACATCAAGATTTCGTATCGTATCTCCTAGCTGATCTTACAGGAGATGCGGATGTCCCTACTCGTGTGGCTATCCAAAAAACAGCAGCTAAAACGATAGCTAGAATACCCGATAGTCTGTATAGAGAAGAGTATGCCAAGGACTTGGCTACTAAGACTAAACGACCTGTAGAGGTGGTACAGCAAGAAGTCTCTACATATCACAAAGCTTTATCTCAAGCATCTGGTAATACCGCAACTAATTTGGTTGATACAGATAAGACTACACTTTCTGCCAATGAAACAGCTCTGCTTCCCTATGCAGGCAGTTACCCGCTACATTTTGATGTACCAGTACCACAAACGTGGCTTGATGCCTGGAAAGAAGTGGACGCACAAATGCATGCACTAGGCAACACGGCTCAAACATGGTGTACACTGGAAGCAGAGATTATCTGTACCTTAATTGCACATGGTTCAGCAACAACCAATGACATGACGGTAAAACAGTGGATAACCTATGACCTTTCGGATGATGATTTGAAACTAGAAATACCTGTGTTGCAGGAAGCGTTTGAAGTGCTTATTGGTACTGTCTCAGAATCGTCTACTGCGTGCCAGGAGTTGATGCACAGTATAGAAACTGCGCTAGCTCTTTGGGATAGGCCTACTCATTCTGACGGCGAATCGGAAGTGCAGGTGCATCTGCTTGTGGAGCAGCTGATGATTAAATATAAAACAAGCATCGCCCATAAGCGACGTTCGGAGGCACTTAGGGCGATGCAAGAGGTATCTCTTGATAATGATGAGATGCGGGAGCTGATGGAGGTGGTTAAAAGGTGGAATGGGTTGATAAGAGGAGCTAGCTAACTTATTAGCTAATAATTATATTCTAAAAGCCATACCATTTTTCCAATCGAAAATGTTTCCCAAGACTATCTTCACCATGTATTAGAAAGAACAATCCACCATATGGTCCATGACCACGTAAGGTATCTATGTCCATATCACTTAAATATCCGACTGGAATTCCACTCATTAATTTTGTACTGTCAACTAAGTCTCCGTGTTTACTTTGCTCTCCTAGGTTATAAAAAGCAATCATTTTATTTTTATAATCAAGGTAGAATTTCATGTATTCGTTTCTATAGGATTTGTCATCATCAGTAGGGTATTTTTTCATACTATCCGTCGAAAAAATTTGATGTCTTTGATGATATACAGGCCAATATCCAACTTGTACTAATTCTTCATCACCCATCTTATAGAACTTCACTTCTATTACTTGTCCACTTCCAGGTATATGTATTATATTGGGAGCACTTGCAGTATCAATATAAGCAGAAACTCTTTCTATGGCTCTAGCCAAACTTGGATCAACTATACTAGATAGATTTATAAATTCGATGTCTACTGCTGTTGTATCAGTACTAGTCAATGTCAGTCTGTTCTCTTTAGCTTTACTTTTACAAATGGTCATTAAGAGGATGACTGCAAGCAATATTAGGGATTGAATAATAGCTTTCATAATAATCTGATTTTATTAGATATTCTACGCCTTGTTTTAAAATAAATGACTGGGCTCAAAAGAGTCTAATTTGTGATAGAATAAAAAAACGACACACAATACAAAGTTATTCTTTTTTTTGACAAAAAGATGTTGGATGTAAACTTTTTTATCCACAACTCATTTTTAATACTTACCACCATATAAGCAAATCCTTGAACAAATAATTTGAATATCGAGCTAGACAAAAAGAAATATCATCTAATAAAAAAAATAGAGCTTATAAGTAATAGGTACAATAAGCCTACTTTTTAATATAGTTTGCAATTTCAACATTCAACACACATGATCATAAGACTTCTTTCAAAACATTCTACACGCTAATATTATCAAGACATTAAAGAGGGAGGGTTTCCCTCCCTCTTTAATCCTTCTTCATCGATTTTTTTTCGATTTAAGCCCATATAAGCCCCCCTTTTTGATACCTCTCGACACTGAACTTCCATTTAGCACTTTCTTATATTTAAGTGTGGTTTTGGGGTATATCTGATTATAAAAATCAGTACAATTAAAATAACATTCTGGATGTGTACCCAAACCTATTTTTGCGTAAGTGGTTTGCTTTGAATCACTTAGCAAAGGAAATTTAACGTAAATATAATCACCATGTCCTTGTATTATATGCCCTAACCATTCATGATATATCATAGTATTTTGGATGTTTTCAACAGCCCATTCGTATGCACCTACTTTTTTGTGAACTTGGAGCGCATTCCCCACAAAAGGTTTTAATTTTGTGGAGTATGAACTAAACATAGTCAATTTTTCGGATTTATCTTTGTTAAGCAAAGGTGGTTTTACCACAACCGTTTCCCCAAATGATTTTGGATTAAAGATATGCTTAGTACCATCTGCGGCAATAATTTCCGTACCAAAAAATTGTTCCAACACATTCATAATTATCTTTGCTATTGCAGTATTTTTAAGGTCATGTTCAATCATACTATCAAATGTTTTAATATCTTTATTAGCAGCAAGCTCACCAGCTGTCATTTTAGAAATATCATGACTCATAGTGCTATTTTCATCTTTAGGATCCCAAATATAAATTTGCCCTGTAAAACCTTCTACTGTATTTCCAAGATGTCTTCCGTTTGTATCATAAACAGGATTATTCCCATCAGGATCTACAAAAACCACGGGATTGTTTAGCATTGAGGAGTACGGTGAACATTTCACATAGCTTGCAGCTTGACTATCCATCATCGTAAATCGTGCAATCGTTGGATTCATCATTCTTGCATCAAAGTCATACAAGCCTAGACTTAGATTTGCAATGTATTCTTTTCCTCCATACTTGTACGGTTGAGCTCTATGATTCTCATCAAAATCAAGATAAAAACCAAATGGATAATAATCAGTTCTCTGAAGGACATTACCACGATCATCTGCAACACATCGAACGTTGCCTTGATAATCATTCATAAAAAAGTAATAATCCCATCCCGATGCACATCTTTCTAGATAGCCACCATCAAACATAATTCTAAACTCATCACCATTCATCAAAACTTGATTAGAGATATAGTCTTTTGTCTTAGTGTCATTTATAAAGTGTGAATCATCAGGACGTGTATGATCATCGACCACAACTTTTTGTTGCAACTTTTCCCCAGTAGCTGAGTACTTGAAATAGATATCCCCAGTATTATCCTGTTCTTCAACAGCAATTTTTCGAGGTTTGTCTATAGCATAATAGCTAACATTATATATATTTCGATTCAGGTCCTTGGTCATACGACCATTTAAGTCATAAGTATACTCAACTGCAGAATGCGCACTTTCACTGTAGCCTCTATATGGAGAGCTATTGTCTTCAGTTTGTATCAGCTGACTACCTGAATATTTATAATCGATATCATCAACAAGACCAAATGATTGATTATACCTCTGGCCATTTCTTTGCAACAAAGTGATATTTCCAACCTTGTCATAAGCATAGTGTGTATCATAATGCCCATTAGCCATTGTGTCCGTATGGTAGTTGGCTGAGGTAAGACGCATCAAGTCATGTATGCTTTCTCAATCACACCATCAAGGTGAGTAGAAGAATTGGATTGAATCACTCGGTTCTTATCGTCATAATAAAAGACTGAATGAGTATATTTATTCTCTGATTCATCAGCTGAAAGTACTTTGCTCACTGAGCAAGTGAGTAGGCCTGAAAAATTAGGTATTGTGCAGGCACCAAAACCTTCTAATTTGTCATATATAAAATCAGGGTCTTCATATTGAGGGAGACCATTATGACCAAGGCAAGCATATGAATCATAATAGTTGACCGTGAATATCTCTGGGGTTTCTAGCAAAATATTCATCGTGTATCCCCACATACGATACTCATATATATTTGCTATACCCAGATGTGAATCTGATGCATAGATGATAGAATCTGCTAATGGTTCTGACCACACATCAAAGCTGTTAGAACATACACCAGTTAGAACTGTTCGATCAAATTCATCAGGTATTTGAAACTCCCATACATTTTGCGCTCTATCTTCTCCCGATTGGCTAAGAATAGCGTGACCCTCTTCATCGTAAATAAAGTAACTCCAAGCGGTACCAGGTTGCTTTTTTGCAATGGGTTGGAACCCATTGGCATATGCTTGTGGAACAGCTGATGATCAACATAAAACAAGCATCGCCCTAAGCGCCTCCGAGCGTCGCTTAGGGCGATGCAAGGCGTATACACTTCAAATACTGGCTACTACTTGTCTTCCACTTGTATAACTTTGACATCACTCATACCACTCTCGCCTATATTTTCAATAGAAGGATTACCATACACAATTATGTCACCCAAGCCACTAGCATCTGCACTAAGTGTTTTCACCACACGACAAGAGATGTCACCTACACCACTAGCATGTAAGTGAGCATTTTGAACACTAAGTTTAGTACCATTGATATCACCTGCTCCACTAGTACTAAAGTTAGCCTTATCTATAACCCCGATAAGTTTCACATCTCCTGCGCCACTAGTACTAACTTCTATATGTTGCCCGACGACATCGCGTAAAGTGACATCACTTGCCCCTGAACTACTGAGCGTCAAATTATCGAAACGAAATGGTGCAGTAGATTCCAAATCACCACTACCGCTCGTAATCATGGTACACTGCTTTACTTCAAAAGGGCTTTGTAACAAAACGTCACCCACCCCATGTACATGCAAACTTTGTAAATCATGTACATTAATTAAAACACGCAGCGCATCAAATTTAGTAAAGCATGTATTAGGTGGCATATGCAAACTTAGTTCACCATCACAATAATAAGTCTCGATAACATCAACATAATTTTTTGGTCCACTAAGTACAATAGATGGTCCCTCTTGCTTGTGCTGAGTCAAAATAATCTGGCATATTAGATCAGTATTAATACTATGCAAGGTATTGAACTTTGTAGTAACATTAGATACGGCCTCACTTGGTTCAAGAGATTTAACACCGACTACAGAATAGCTACATGCAGATAACATCAAACAACAAGCGGTTAATAACAGAAGAGGAAGTTGTTTCATCTTGTTCATATGATTCATATTTTATGGTTTAACATACTATAGACGAAAAGAATCATACAAAAAGTTGCGGATTTGCAAAAATATTATATCCTCCAGCGAGCTTACTTCGTCGCTTTATTCTTCCACACACGTACATAGTTCACTAAGTATTCACGCACTACCTGACTATCTATAGAATTGGGCTTCGTTTTTTTGCTGTGCACAAAGCGTCTGTGTGCTCATCATGCCTCCTAGAACTAGTAGGAGCATGGCGTGTTGTAGGATTCTCTTCATTTTGTATTGGGTTATGTGATTCTTTTACTCTATTCAATTTGCTCTGATAGAGTATTACAAATATGAGAAAAGAACTTTTGATCTGTATTCCTTTTGGATTGAAAGAAATTATGAGTACCTTTGTGTTTAATAAGATTATATAAAAACCAAAATATTTGTCATCATGCCATCAAAAATCACTATGATACGTGTTATTTCGTTTTCACCAACAGGCACGTCTCAAACTATAGCAGACGCATTAGCGCAAGCATTGCTCGTAAGCATTCAAAAACATGCGAATAATTCGTCTGTTTCTATAAAACAGATTTCTTTGACAACTCCAAAAGATATGGAAGAAGCGGTTGCATCTTATGCACCACATACCTTATATATATGTGCGTGTCCTGTGTACGGCGGACGTGTTGCTCCATTGGCTATGGAACGACTTAAAGCTTTACAGTTGCAGGGGGCTGATTCTTCTGGTGTGCCTTCACCAGTCATTCCGATAGTGGTTTACGGAAATAGAGATTATGAAGATGCTTTAGTGGAATTATCTGACTTCTTTGAAAACATAGGATTTGTAACAATATCTGCTGGGGCCTTTGTAGCCGAGCATAGCTTTAGTACAGAAGAGATGCCTATTGCTGCGAATCGTCCTGATAGAGCCGACTTGCAAATAGTGCGAGAGTTTGCTGACGATACGGTGGTGCAATTAAAATCCATAGCATCTTTACGCTCTGTAAGTGCGATGCTTAAAGGTAATCGACCTTATAAAACAGTCGGTCCTAAAACGCCTGCTACACCTGCGGTAGACTATGATGTCTGTACCGAGTGTGAAGTATGTGTTGACATTTGTCCAACTGGAGCGATCATCAGTCCATTTGAAGTGGATATCGATGCGTGTATAAAATGTTGTGCCTGTGTAAAGCAATGTCCAGAAGGGGCACGCTACTTTGACACCCCTTGGCGTCAGAAATTATATGACAACTGCAAAGAGCGTCGAGAACCTGAAATTTTTGTACGCACAATGTGCTAGCTTAGTATGGTGTAAATACCTAGAATATGGCAGACACTACCTAGCAATACAAAGACATGAAAAACAGCATGCATAAACTGTAATTTATGAATGGAATAGAATGTTGCTCCTATGATATAGGCCACACCGCCACCTATTAGCCACCAGAAGGCTGGTAGGTGGTTTTGTGATTCCAAGGTGAACCATAAAGTGCGCATGGCTACAAGCACGGAACTACCCATCACGACGTAGCAGATAGTTTCTATATGATTGTGGGTTTTCTGTGGTTTGATGGAGAAAAGGACACCGACTAAAGCCGCTAGCCAAGTAAATGCAAAAAGTCCATAGCCCCAGTAAGCTTGTTCGCGCAAGGCTATTAGGGTGAATGGGGCATAAGTACCTGCAATATGTAGGTAAATCGCTGCATGATCCATACGACGCCATCTGACTTTCTTAGGCCCTGGTGGCAAAGCATGGTATACGGTAGAAGTAATGTATGAGCTGAGCATGCCAAAGACATACAGAATCACGGCTCCTGAAGCGATAAGTGGATGCCATGGTGCGTCGTGGCTCCATGCTTTATCAATGAGGATAACACCTGCTATAACTCCTAGCACAATGCCTAGAGCATGACTCCAGCTACTTAATTTTTCTTCAAGGGGACTATATGTTTTGGCCATTTTTGTAATTTTTGATTCACGCACAAAGATAACAATAATCTTTCAGGCTTTCCCTATTATTCACAAAGCTATTACAAATAAAACTCGGTCATATCAATTAGGCCAATACGAATAGCATATCGCATGGCTTCATAGTTGCTATTGATATCGAGCTTTCTAAAGAGATTCTTTTTCTGTGTCTGAACAGTCATCACGCTGGTAAAACGTATCTCTGCAATCTCCTTGGTGGATAGGCCTCGAGCTAAGTGGAGCAGGATATCTTTCTCTGCTTTGGTAAGCTCTATGGTTTCACCACGGTCACGACGTTTACGGGCATCTTCTAGAGCTATAATCACCTCTGAATCTTCGTATGCCCTATCGTCTAGTATAGCTTCTACGGTCTCTATACAAGTCAGCTCATCGGCTTGCTTAAAGAGGAAGTAAGTGCTTTCTAGACTCCACTGGTTGAGCAGCAGGGATGGGGAAAACTCATTCGAAAAATGTAGCCACGTCGATTTGGGGAAGCGGGTTTGAATGATCGATAAGTTATTGACAGATAAGTTGTCAAACAAGGCTAAATCTATCACTACAACAGCTTCTGGGTATTTCTCTAGTTTTTTGATAAGTGATGATTTAAGCATCACATGGGGTGTTGCCTCAAAACCTTCTGATGAGGTTTTGAGGAACAGTGCTTCAATACTAGCACTAGTCAAGTATTGATTATCTGCAAATAATATCGTTTTCATAGATGTCGTTTTTTTTGTTTATGGTAGGAGGGCCATCTCTCCGCTGCCTACGCAGATACGGCCTACTGGCGTGTCTTTATAAATGACTGCAAACTGTCCGGGAGCAATGCCATCCTCAGGTGTTTCGTCAAACTGCAAATTAAACTGACCAGCTTGACGATGGAGCGTGGCTTCAGCGAAATCGGGAGTGTGGCGGGGTTTGTATAGCACGCGTTCACTACTCCAGTCATCTGCCCAAGGTACACCTGCTATGTCGTGAAAGCCATTGAGCTGAACTTCCTTGACAAAGTGTTGTACACTGGCTTCTCGGCCTTTGCTGACATAGATAATATTCTCGTCTATATCTTTCTGAACGCAATACCATGGACCACCTGATAAGCCTAAGCCTTTGCGTTGGCCTATAGTGTGAAACCAATGTCCGTGGTGTGTACCGAGTATCTTGCCTGTACCTCGTTCTATGATACGCCCTGGCTTCTTGCCAAGAAAATCGCCCACAAGGTCTTTATACTGGATATTTCCCAAGAAGCAGATGCCTTGACTGTCGCGGCGACTTGCTGGTGGGAGATTCAACCCTTTGGCGATATCACGGACTTCATACTTCATCAGATCTCCCAAGGGAAACAAGCTCTTGTCGAACTGGCGATTGGTGATCTGTGCTAAGAAGTCGGTCTGATCCTTAATCGGGTCTTTGGCTACGCCCAACCATTCTTGGTTGTTGTAGTGTATGCGTGAAGCGTAATGTCCTGTGGCAATATGATCATATGCATGTCCTGCTTGGTCTTCAAAGCAGCCAAACTTAATGAGCCGGTTGCACATCACATCGGGATTGGGTGTCAAGCCATTTTTGACTTGTTTGATAATGTAGCCTACTACATTCTCCCAGTATTCTTTATGCAAATCGATGATTTCCAATTTGGCACCATACTGCTTGGCAAGCATCTGACAGATTTGCGTATCTTCTTCTTTCGTACAACTATATCCTTGGTCGGGATCGGGACCAATATTGATATAGAAGAGGTCGGGGGTGTGTCCTTGCTCTTTCAGCAAGTGTAGTGCAACAGCACTATCTACCCCACCCGACAATAGTAATGCTGTTGATGTCATCCGTACTTATTTATAATGGATAATCATCAAAAGCATACAATGCTGTCGATAAATAACGTTCTCCTGTATCGGCAAGTATCACAACGATACGTTTGTTTTCATTGCCTGGTTGTAGTGCGTATTGTGTAGCAGTATGCAGGGCTGCACCACTAGAGATACCTACAAGGAGGCCTTCTTGATGCGCCACTAGCCTACTGGCTTTGATGGCATCTTGATCACTTACTCGCACCACTTCTTTGACATGTGTAGGATCGTAGTTTATTGGTTCGAATCCTGCTCCGATACCTTGAATCATATGAGGACCTGCTTGACCACCAGTAAGCACTGGCGAGCGTTCTGGTTCTATAGCAAGAAACTCAATTGCTGGGTTTAGTTCATGTAGTCGTTGTGAGATGCCTGTAAGTGTACCACCTGTACCTACTCCTGCAACTACTGTGTCGACTTGACCATCTGTATCTGCCCAAATCTCTTCGGCTGTAGTAGCGCGATGGATGGCTGGATTGGCTGGATTGTCAAACTGTTTTAGTGCAACGGCATTTGGCATGGTTTCGGTCAATCTTTCGGCTTCTGCAATGGCTCCGCCCATTCCTAGATTACCTGGAGTAAGATGTAGGTCCACACCAAGAGCTTTGAGTAGGTTCTGACGCTCTACACTCATGGTCTCTGGCATAGTCAGAATGACTTGATAGCCTTTGGCCGCAGCAACCCATGCGATACCGATACCAGTATTGCCACTAGTGGCTTCAACAATAACTGAATTGGCATGAAGCAAGCCTTTCTTTTCGGCATCTTCAATCATGGCTAAACCGATGCGATCTTTCACACTACCACCAGGGTTGAAAGACTCTAGTTTGGCAATGATAGGAGTTTTAAGTCCTGCTTCTTCACTATATCGTGGAAGTTCTACAAGTGGTGTATTACCAACAAGTTGAGTTAAATCGGAATAAATTTTTTTCATATCTCTAATTCTTTAATTTAAGGGCAAAAGTAGTTGATTTGTGTGATTTACACAATACCATATGTGTGGTAATTGTGCAGGTTATGTTTAAGAGAAGCCGAAAAGCCGCCGTGTCTTACGCATATAAGGCACGACGGCTTTTGGTTAAAACATTTGCTTAAATATCTGTGGGTAGAAGTTTTCGTACTCCATCCACTCCTTGGTTACTGGATGATAGAAACCAAGTTTGAAGCAGTGTAAATGCAAACGAGGCTCATCCAAGATTGGGCACATCAGGCGCTCCATATGGAAGCGCATCTGGTTGCGAATGGTCCACTCTGGGTCTAATTCTACTAGCGTGATTGGACGATTAGGATCTTCTGGATGAGTACTTTCTTTGATACGTGTGTACTTGGTACAAGTGATATCTTCGTAGTTCATACGATTTGGCGCGAAGCTCACTTGTGGTTCACGATTTTCATCTAGCCATGAACTCACTTGGCCTTTGGCGTTCTTCAGCTTACCATCTAGGACAGCTACAAAACGGAATTCACGTACGAGGTCGTACCATTCTTTGACTAAGTTATCTTTGGTCTTTTCGTCTTTGGCCATAATCAATAGACCTGAGCAATCACGCTCTAGACGGTTGACTGTAAAGAGTTTATGCTGTCTGTTACGACGTTGTAATAGACGCAACAACACATCATACACACTAGTCTCACGACTGTATGCAGGTGTCTTGGTAGCAATACCTGCTTTCTTATCAATCACAAGCAAGTAAGCATCTTCATAGACCACCTTAAATGATTGGTGGGTGATTTCTTGGTGACCACGTGTACGTGAAATACGTACCAATTGACCTGGCTTCAACAAAAAGTCCCATTGGCTCACCACTTCCTTATCTACATACACCTGACGGTGCGACAAATAGCTCTTGGCTACTTGACGGCTGATTCCATGCATGGCTACATCCATAAGGAATTGCATCAAAGGCATCTCTTGCTTTACAGGGAAGTTCATAAACTTCTCTGCAGCTCTGAATCGCTTAGGACCTTGTGCCTGATGACCACGCTTTTTAGTATCGCGCCCCTTCTGAGCACGGCTTCTTCTATCTTTACTCATATATTTCTTCTGTATTCGGTGCAAAGGTACTGATTTACGTAGGACTTACCAACTAAATATCTGATTCTGTAGCGGTTTTATTTCGGTGTATAGTTGTACTACCTAGACTTGGCGTTCTTTTTTTTGTTTATTCGATTATTCTAGTTATATTTGTTGCACTCAATATTTTGAGTGTTGTATATGTACATTTAACCGCTAGTATATGAAAAAGATATCATTGATGGTTCCAGCCTACAACGAAGAAAAGGTGTTGGATAAACTTTACATAGAGTTAGTGAAACTAATGGATCGTCACCCCAATTACGATTGGGAGATTCTTTTTGTCAATGATGGTAGTCGTGACAATACATTACCTATTATTCAAGATATGCGTGTGAAGGATGAGCGCGTGTGTTATGTCAATCTAAGCCGTAATTTTGGTAAAGAGAAAGCGATGCTAGCTGGTTTTGATTATGTGACTGGAGATGCATGTGTGATTATGGACGCAGATCTTCAAGATCCTCCTGAATTAGTGGATGGAATGATTGCTCTCTGGGAAGAGGGTTATGAAGATGTCTATGCCAAGCGTAATGGCCGTGGTAAAGAATCTTGGTTACGTAAGAAATTATCACTAGCTTTCTATGATATCCTTCAACGTGTAAGCCGTGTAGAGATTCTAAAGAATGTAGGTGATTTTCGTTTGTTGGACAAGCGCTGTATAGAGAGTCTTCGCCAACTAAGAGAATCTGAGCGCTATACCAAAGGACTTTTCTGTTGGATCGGTTATAAGAAAAAAGAGATTACTTTTGACCGAGCCGACCGCGCCGCTGGTGAATCAAATTGGAACTTCTTTAGCTTGTTTAATCTTGCGATTGAAGGGATTACAACATTCTCTGTTGCTCCATTACGATTAGCATCTATTACTGGGATTGTGATATCTATGATTACCTTTATTATGATGCTGTTTTACTTGATTAAAACATTAATCTATGGTGATGAAGCAGCCGGTTTCCCTACAACCATTATCGTTATTTTATTCTTAGGTGGCCTACAATTATTATCACTAGGAATTATTGGGGAATATTTGGGCCGAATATTCGAGGAAACGAAGAAGCGTCCTGTATATATCGCCAGTGAATACAACGGCAAAAAAGTCTAATCACACCAAAACCTTTTAAGCACAATCTAACCACTTAACCGACCTTAAATATAATACTTAAAACAACATTGCCCCATGAGTAGAACGCATAAGCAGGGGTACTCGCCTTTCTTACCTTACATCGTATCACTGGGAGATTTCTTAGTGATTAACTGTGCATTTATCTTATTTTTTATGTGGTATGACGATAATAGTTTTCTGGCTATTATCGGCAATTATACACGCATATTGGTCTGTTGGAATACCAGTTACTTCTTAGCACGTGTGCAGACTTCATATTATGCATATAAACGCTTCAGCTCACCTGGTAGACTTTTGCGTAGCTTAGTGATGCACTACATGATATTTGTCGTCTTATTTTTAGGATTGTCTGTGCTCCTGACTTCACAGTCTGAGATTATCGTGCTCCCTATGATGTTCTTACTCCCCTTGTTGCTGGTGCTTATAATGATTATGCGCAGCTCTTCACGGGCTTTAGTGAGTTGGTACAGAAAAAAAGGACGGAATTCACGCAATATGGTGCTCGTAGGCAATACGAAAAGTATCAGGCAGCTTTTTGAATCGACATACAACAATCCTTATACGGGGCTTCATGTGGTAGGTTATTTTGCAGAAGAGCCGATGGACTATGCACCAGAAGGGCTGACTTACCTAGGACAGCCGAAAGAGGCAATCACTTGGTTTGACAATACAGACAAACATATACATCAAGTTTATTGTCAAGTGGGCGAAAAATATCAACCAATAGAACATGCATTATTAGATTATTGTGAATCGCATGTCATCAAATTTTATGTGATTCCAGCTGTATCACAGTTTGTGCATCGCAGCTTAAGTTTTGCCACCTTCGATGAGATACCTATGCTGAGTGTAAGACCAGAGCCTCTTGCAGATGATTTGAACAAATTTCTCAAGCGTAGTTTCGACTTGGTTTTCTCGTCAATAGCGTTGTGTGTCCTATTCCCTATAGGATTCTTAATTGCTAGTATTGGCAATATCTTTAATGGGAATAGTCTTTTTAGTCGTCAAAAACGAACAGGCTTAAACAATAAGCCATTTACATGCTACACGTTTACTAGCTTTCACTCTAAAGACAACGAGGGCGGTCAACAAGAGAACGCACCTTATGAGCAAAGAACGAGAAACAAATGGGAGCAATTTTTACATCGTTCTCATATTGATATAATACCTCAATTTTGGAATGTGCTTAAGGGGGACATGAGTATTGTAGGACCTAGGCCACATCTAGTAGACAATGCGAACATGTACAGAACTACTGTCGACCGATACTTATTAAGACATTACGTAAAACCTGGTATCACTGGATGGTCACAGGTGCACGGCTTCAACGGAGAAGTAAAGTCCTTATCACAAATAGAACGAAGAGTAAAACAAGATGTATGGTATATCGAGCACTGGGGCATGTTTCTCGACTTGCGTATCATTGCTATGACTTGTGCTGTGCTATTCAAAAAATAAATAAAACGAGACACTTTGGAACGTTCAAAGTGTCTCGTTTTATTATTCTTCCCCTGTCGTCGTATCTTGCACCGTACTGGTGATTTCTCCTTGATGCAAATGAGTCACTAGGGTATCTCCTATTTGAACATCTGCTGCACTCTTTAGAAGTTTGCCATCGACAAAAGTCATAGAATAACCTTTCTCCAATATACGTTCTGGTGAACAGTCGTGCACACGCTGAGCTATGCGCTCCAACTGGTCTCGTCTACTTTTCAAGGCATTCGCAGCTCCTGTCTGAATCTGCTGTTGAATAAATTCAAGTTGGCTACGCTTTCTTTCTAAAGACATCAATGGAGCATTTTTCAGATGCATCTCTAACTGAATAAGACGTTGATGCTCCTGACGGATACGTTGTGGAATATGTACTAAAACAAACTGCTGGTATTGCTGCACCCGTCTTTTTTCTTCTTCCATGCGGCGCTGAACAAGTAAAGGAATGCGATGTTGAAGGTCTTGCAATCTATGCTTTTCTTCATCAAGCACATCGCGGACTGTCTGTTGGATATATGCTTCTATATTTAAGAGTTGAGTATATAGTTCTTCCATCTTTTCCAACAAGAAGGCAGCCACTGCTGTAGGGGTCTTCAAACTCATACAAGCTAGTTCATCGAGCACCGTAGTATCACGTTCGTGTCCTATACCCACTAAAATTGGAATTGGAAACTGTGCCACAGCTGCAGCAAGCATATAGGTATCGAAGTCATTCAAGTCGGAGGTGGCTCCACCACCGCGGATTATAACAACCACATCGTAATCTACCCCACTATCCAATATGCCATCTAAAGCTTCTAAAATAGATGCTTCGGTGTTTTGTCCTTGCATGCTGGAAGCATACAAATGAGTATAGAACGTATACCCCTGACTATTCTGATGAAGCTGGTCACAAAAGTCACCATAACCTGCTGCAGAAGAACTTGAGATAACGGCTATCTTTTGTATGGGCGATGGTAAAGTCAATGACTTATTCATATCATCGACACCTTCTTCTTTCAATTGCTTCAAGATAAGCATGCGTCTGCGAGCTTGTTCTCCTAGAGTATATGTAGGATCAATATCAACAACCTGAAGACTGGCCCCATACAATGGATGAAAGGTCACACGAACTAACAGCAATACTTGCTGACCAGCACTCAGACGCTGTCCTGTGCCTTGAATAAACTTGGGTTCTAATTGATTGTACGTACTTGCCCAAATATTGGCGCGCATCTTGGCTAGGGTCTGTCCAGAACGTGCATCTTGCTGCACCAATTCTAAATAACAGTGACCTCTACTCTGAGAGACACGAGCTATCTCAGCCTGGACCCAGTAGTTATGGGGCATGCCGTGAAGCAACACATCTTGAATGTGTTGACCAAGGGCCTCTAAGGACCAAGCATCAGGCTGTTCGTCGTACATCGTCAATTAATCTTGTTTCTTATTTTTATAAATCTTCCAGAAGTCTGGGATGCCATTTCCATAGATATTATCTGGATAGTCTACACGGTCACCGCTGTTTCGTACTACATTGATAAGTTCATAAACTGTCAATTCTGGAAAAGCCTGCCATAGACAAGCAATACCTCCACAGACTGTAGGAGCAGCATAACTGGTTCCATTGCCATGAGTAGTCCAACCAGCAGATCCTTCAAGCCCTGCACGGTCACCCATAGCGACAACATCTGGTTTGATGCGTCCATCTGCTGTATTACCAATAGAAGAGAATTTAGCGAGTACGCCATCTTTGTCCACAGCGCCTACAGTTAATATATCAAAGGCATCAGCTGGAGGAGTGATTTTCTTCCAACTCTTACTGCCTGAATTGCCTGCACTACAGACCACTAGCATCCCTCTTGATGCAGCATGGCTACACTGACGAGATATTAGGGCATGCTGTCCATTCAAATGACGAAGCTTAAATCTATCTTGCTTAATATCAAAATCGTAATACCCTAAAGAGCAGTTGACAAGCTGCACTCCTACACTGTCGGCATATTCAATGGCTGTACAAAAATAATCTTGCTCAACCAACTGCTCGCTATAGTCATTCTCTGAACGTAGCAAATAATAACTAGCATCGGGTGCTGAGCCCACCATATGATAAGGTTCATTGGCACCCAGACACGATAAGACATGCATACCATGATCGGATTCTTCATACACATCATTCGCACCTTGAGTAGCAAAGTCATAGGCAGCATATATCTGCGTGTGCTTGAAGCTATGTAGGGTGTCTACATTATGGAATCCGCCATCAATGACTGCAATTTTAATCCCTTCGCCTGTAAAGCCTTGTGCATGCAGACTATCTATCCCTAGCATACTTATCTGACGAGTAGCTGCTCCATAATAATCAGCTTTCTTATCTTGCTTCTTCTTAATTAAAGGCACTCTCTTGACTGGTTTTGGATGCTCTACAAAATGGTCTTCTTGCGGTCGCCAGACAACACGCACTTCCTTAACAAAAGACAGGTTTCGGATAGAATCGACAATGGCTTTACGCTCTTTTCTCTTAGGTGCTAAGACACTAAAAGTTACAAAGTTTTCCCATTTACCAACAGTCACGATATGTGCACCTATCTTATTGATTGTATCTAGATACACTCGGCATACAGGTAAGTCTAGTGAATCTACTGCTAGCCCTTGACGCACTCGACGCTCAATAGCCTCTCTTGATAAGAATGCTTCAGGATGGCTTAAAGAATAAGTAGTCGCAGCTTTATCTTTCAAGACAGCACGATAACGCACAGGCGAGTCCTGCTGGACAAAACCTGCACCTACGGCTGTAATGGGTAGGATAAATATCCATACACATAGATAGACTATGCATTGTAGTAATCGGTAATTATTCAACTAGTCCTCCTTTTCATTGGCTGCAAAATGGGTACTCCCAAGATATTGCACACCTTTTTGGTCATCAATAAACGCGCCACCTAGCATACGCTTTCCTATATAAAACACGGCCGACTGTCCGGGTGTGATAGCTGAAGCTTCTTCATGAAACTTCACCACATATCTTCCGTCGTCCATCGCACACACTTCACAAGAGAGCGGCTTGCTACGATAACGGATACGTACGGTCAACTCTCCATTTTGAGAGGCATCCATTAGTTCATCCACATCGGCTACTTGCGGGTCGTGGACAAGCATATATTCGGCTTTTAGTTCATCTACTTTACCAAGCATCACGGTATTACGCTGTGCGTTGATTTTTAGCACATAAGCTGGATAGCCCAAAGCGATATCTAAGCCTTTACGCTGCCCTACAGTATAATTGTATGCTCCTTTGTGTGTACCTAAAGTACGCCCTTTGCTATCGACGAATAAACCGTCGCCAATCTCTTTCTCAAGCTCAGGTGCCTGTTCTTTCAAGAAGTCTCGGTAGTCTCCTTGAATAAAACATACTTCCATGCTCTCACCACCTTTGGCTTTGATACCATAACCTTGGTCTTCTAGGTACGCACGCACTTCAGTTTTCGTATAGTTTGCAAGTGGAAAAAGAATACGACTTAACTGCTCTTGACTCAAACGCCACAAGAAGTAAGATTGGTCTTTCAGCAAGTCTTCCCCCACTTCGATATAGTGGTGATTATTGTGCTCTACGATGTGACCGTAGTGACCTGTAGCGACAAAAGCACAACCTAGCTTATCGGCCCACTCCATCAGAATGTGGAACTTAAACAATGGGTTACACATCACACAAGGGTTTGGTGTACGCCCCATTTTGTATTCGTCAATAAAATATTGAACGATCTGCTTGCGAAACGGACCTCTTAAGTCAGCCACATGATGTTCAAGGTCAAGTTTCTTGGCCATATCTACAGCCTCTTGCACCGCTGCATCATTTGCAGGACTATCCCAGACACGCATGGTCACACCAATCACTTCGTAGCCTTGGGCACGAAGCATCAAAGTAGCGGCGGTACTATCAATACCACCGCTATATCCTAAAAGTACCTTCTTAGGGTTCAATTCTTTTTCTTGCATTATGCATCTCCTTTTTCAATAAGCACGGTCGCATAGGCACTGATACCTTCTTGGCGACCTGTAAAGCCCAACTTCTCTGTTGTCGTGGCTTTGATACTTACATCATCTACATCTACACCCATCACCTGGGCCAAAGTCTCACACATCAACGGGATGTGCGGTTTCAGTTTTGGGCGTTCTGCACAGACTGTACAGTCTACATTCCCTACTCTATAGCCCTTTGTCGCAATCAGTTCAATCGTTTTGGCTAATAGTATCTTGCTATCAATGCTCTCATATTCACCAGCTGTATCTGGGAAATGGTATCCAATATCTCGCATATTCGCAGCTCCCAAAAGTGCATCGCATAGAGCATGAATCAAGACATCAGCATCACTGTGACCTAGTAGTCCTAGCGTATGTTCTATCTTAATCCCTCCAAGCCAAAAGTCACGACCTTCTACTAGTTTATGGACATCAAAGCCCATACCTACGCGTATCTTCATACTACTTAATGTTGAAATCTAATAATCGTTGGTCGTCCAACCAGCCTGTGATATGCTGGTCAATAGCCAACTCACCACCTGCTACTGGTGTACCCGTGAAAATAATATCGCCAATCTTTAAAGTCATAAATTGACTCACATAAGCAATGACCTTATCCACTGAGTGGAACATATCTACCGACTGACCAGCTTGTACTTCCTCGCCATCCACTTCTAAGTGAAATGGGATATTTGCAGGATTGCTCAATTCATGGCGGTTCACCCATTTGCCAACCACCGAACTGCCATCAAAAGCCTTAGACGCAGTCCAAGGTAGTCCCTGGATTTTGGCTTCTTCAAATAAATCTAGCGCCGTCAAGCCTACACCTACTGTGACCATATCATAGTAACGATGAGCAAAACGTTCAGAGATACATTTCCCTAAACGACTGACTTTTACCACTAGCTCAGCTCCATATCCCACAGTTTCTGTAGTACTTGGGATAAAAAAAGGACGCCCGTCTTTCAACAATGTTGAATCGGGCTTTATATAGATTACTGGGCGCTGGTTCTCATCACCAGCGTGCCCGTAATTATTTGCGACACAAATGATCTTCATATATTATTTTCTAATTTACTGCTTACTCATTGGCTTTTAATCGATTAAACATCACCGCAAGATGTGCATACAAAGAAGTGTTTTGCACAACGATATGCTGTGGCACTTGAATGCGATATGGCGTAAAATTCCATATACCTTTAAGACCAGCATCGACTATCTTATCCGCTACAGTTTGTGCTTCACTAACTGGGACAGTCAGTACACCAATCTGTGCACCATACTCTTTTAGACGGTCTTTCAATTCATCGAAGTGATACACAGGAATACCCCCTACTTCAGTACCGACCACACTAGGATCGATATCAAATGCACCAACGATGCTCATACCAAACAAACTCAAACCAGAGTCGCCCAGCAATGCACGTCCCAAACTACCAGCACCAAAGAGGAATGCTTTATGTTGTTCGGTAAAGCCAAGAAATTCTTCCAAGACCTCAATTAATGACTCAACTTCATATCCTACACGTGTTCTACCTGAGATATTCAAATAGCTCATATCCTTAGCTATTTGACTCGCATCTATCCCTGTTTCTTTAGACATTTGAGTGGATGACACAAACTTGTCACCACCTGCAAGGCTTAGTTTTAAACAAGATAAATACCACGGCAATCTTCTCAGTGAAGGTTCCGGTATCTTATTGGATATTTTGGGTTGATTCGATTTTATTTGGCTCATTAAATTGGATGTCTATGATCAGGTTGTAATATTTAATGCAAATGTAGCGATATTTATTGAGATGCTGGTGCGGAACAGGGCTATTTTTTACAATTCGCCCTTCTTTGAGGGCACAAGTCAAAAAAAACAGGTATATTGTAGTCCCTTTTAAATAATACTTACATAAATCAAATTTCACCATGAAGCAAATCAAAGTTTTTGTCAGTAGTACATTCAAGGATATGCAAACTGAGCGTGATGCACTTATGTATCAGGTAGCGCCACGGGTCAACAACATCTTAAAAGAGCATGGCATCCACGTACAATTTATTGATTTACGTTGGGGAGTAGATACCGACAGCTGTGCAGAAGCGGAACAGGATCATCATGTCTTAAACCGATGTATAGACGAAATTCGCCAATCTCGTCCTTTTTTTATCGGCATGCTGGGCAATCGATATGGCTGGATTCCCAACGAAAAAACATGGAACAATACGATTCAACAGTTAAACCCAAAAGAAGCTTCTCACGTAAAGAGCTTACATCAAACACCTGCCAGTGTGACCGAACTTGAGATTATTCTAGGTGCGATGATGGATAAGCAATTGTTACGTCGATCATTATTCTTATTCCGAAATCTCACGAAAGTAGACCAATCAGCGTCAACACACAAAGACTTTGTAGATCAAGATACAGTTTCCCAACAAAAACTAGGTAAACTGAAAGTTCGCATTGAAGATATGATGGCCGACCAAATGCTACAAAAACATATCGTTGAGTATGATGCAGCCATTGACAACAGCACCATAGAGCTTGACGATACATTTTCAGAACAAATAGTCGATTTCTTGGTGCGTGAGATTACACTCCACGAGATAGGCAATGCGTCGTCTGTGAATAAAAACAATGTCATGGATGATGTGCTTGCACTGGAAGAGGAGTTTGAGCAAAAACATACCACTTACTTCCAAGGAAGGATGAATACCTTGCAGGAAATACACCACAATATCTCAAATGGGTTAGATACTGTGGTAGTAGGACATGCAGGCACTGGTCGTTCGGCACTAGTAGCCAAATACAAAGAGCTGATAGCAGCCCAGACAGACAGTATAGTCCTATCGCACTATGTAGAACTATGTACGCATAATTTCTCGACAGATTTCATGTGGCGCAAGTGGATATACCAGATGAGCTATCTAGTGAATATGGCACCTATCCCCCTTGAGCTAAATTATACCGTAGAGGAACTACAAGCTTACTTTCAGGATATGATTACGATGGCCGATAAGCCTGTTGTCCTAATCATAGATGGTCTAGAACAGCTGACTGATATTGAACATCTAGCGACTATCCATACGCAAGTACCAAGTGCGCACCTCTTGTGTACAATAGAAGGACAATACCATACGAGCCTCTCTGCTTTAGTACAGCACAAGAGGTTCGCCCCTATTGCTTTACATGAAGAGATTACGAACGAGGAGATTCTAGAAATCATCCAGACTTTCAGTCGTTCGTACAGCAAAGAAATTAGTCCAATCGTGATTAAAGCTTTGTTGGAGAAACACGAAGAGAATCATCACTGTGCAGCCCAACCTATTTGGCTTCATAGCATGCTCCACCAACTCATTTATTTCACAGCAGAAGACTATGCAGCAATTGAATCAATTCCTGCAAGTTCTCCTATGGAGCAAATCATACGTTATCAATTAAGCATTATAAAGCAAGCACAAGGATACCCAGAAAGCTTATTTGCACAACGCTTCTTCAACATTCCTGCACATATGGAAGAGGTCAAGCTGGTGGTTCATATTCTAGGCATGGCACCTAAAGGGCTGTATCGTGAAGACCTTACTAGCATGCTCTCTAGTATAGATATACACGCTACTCTAGCCATATCTAACACGATTAGTTGGTTTGGCGATATGATTGAAGAACATGCCTATGACGGACGTATCATGATAGCGCACAGTTGTCTTATTGGAGATATACTCAGAAAAGATATGAACATCGTCAATCAGCTTTATGATATTTATCTCAATCAGATAAAAAAAGCGAGCGACGATGACGACGAGGTTAACAGCCTGATTCTAGACGCTTTTACTGATTTTACTGTCAAAGGACAAGATGTCGATTTTGTGCCAGTACTATTTGACTTAGAACAGCCTACTTACTTCAGGGCAGTTGATCGCGTTTACTGGTTGTTCACCAACAACGAGGAACATGTACTTGCTTGGCTCACCAAGTGCTTAAGTACACACCCTATTATCACGACGCATATTATCTCCTCTCTAATTCGCAAAATGCGTGCACTTGAAGAGATGAGTTTAGCCGATAAGTTGTTGTCTTTGGCTGCGGAGGCTATAAACACAGAGGAATTCGCAGATGGTCCGCTACACGACTTACGCATTAATATGTTGGTGGATTATGGAGTAAGTTGCCTAGCTAGATACAATGAGAAGTCTGATCAAGAGCATGAAGAGCATAGTACATTAAATGAAGCTGCCATGCAAGTAGCCAATACAGTCTTGTCCTGTGCTATGGAAGAAGAGGAAAGTACCCATACTCCACTTCGCACCCAACATCGAGTTTTATCTTTTGGATATATGGCTGGTGTACATAATCTGGAACAAATCAATCAAGAAGTGTTGCAGCACTTTTTAGGTAAAGCTCTTCAGATTGGCGACACACTGATAGACAACAAACAATATGATGTGGTTAAGCAACACTGCGCCAACCATACAAGCATGTACTATCTAAGCAATCCTTCACTGGAAGTAGATAAAATCGAAGAGTACGATGGATATGTACAATATTACTACTCAAACCATCCTCGCCTTCCAATAAAGTACGAGATGCTGGCAGCCAGATATACGACTTCGTTGCTATATCAATTTTTAGAAGCTACAGATCTTGCTGAAACGATGCAAACTTTCATTCTAGATGAACTTAGCTTGCTAGATCAAAAGCATAATTTTCGCATGCTAGACAAGCTCATAGCAGAAGTCAGACAAGAGAGAGCTTGGCAAAAGGGAGAAGTCATGTCTATCGTAGAAATAGATGAACAAGAACTCGTCAACAGGGATGACTTTGTGCGTCATATGCACTATCTCATGATAAGCCAACAAGATTTCCAAACCTTGTGGGCAGAGGCTTCATGGTCCATTGAAGATAGAATCGGCATGGGTATATGGGCATACCTGCATCATTACCACGAAATAGCAGAGTTTATCTATGCATACTTAAATCGCTTCCAAGAGGCTACCAAGCATGCTATGCCTTCTGTAGAATGGAGTTTCTTAGGTATTCTATCCATGTATCATGATGATGGTATAGACGGCTCTGAGATAGCAACACTAGCTCTAAACATGAATAAACTGATACAGGAAGAAATTTATAAAGATGATGGTAGCACTGAGTTTTCAGCTGATTTCATCTTAGCGAACCGCTTTATTTCGGTGTTTTTTGGCATAATGGTTCCTACAAACGATGAAACGTTTGGAGAAATTTGGTCTTTCGTAAACACTGTGATATCTTCACAGTTTCTACATTCTAAAAGGACCATGCAAGTAGCCACCCTAAAGTATCAAGAAGATCAGCTCCTTTACGGTGAAGCATTCATGAATATAGATGCTCATACACAACATCTAGCACTCTACGAAGATATTGTCAATATATTTGATAGGTTCACTGGCACAAATAATAGCCACACGATTAAAGACACAATAGTGTACGAAGAAACAACCGAACGTTTGTCTTTAATCATGAAGCATTTTGATCATAATTTTCTTGACCGCTATGGCTACTACCAAACACACCGTAAAGCATACGAGGTGCTTTCTGACTGTTATAGTAAACTTGGCAAACCAACTGAGACACTATTCTACCTTCAAAAGAATAGTCACATCTTGTACGAAGTTTGTCAGCTACACCCTGATAATATGGTGTTAAAACGTGATTATGCTATCTCATTAGATCATATAGGCAACTGGCTTCTTCAGCAGCACAATGACGAAGAAAATGCATACAAATACGTTAAGGAAGCTGCGCCAGTATTTGAGTTGCTGTACAAAGACAATTCTCATAAGCACTTTGATAACTACCTAGTCAACCAGCTATTGAAATATCAACTGGAAATTAGCCAACATGAAGACGAGGAAGTCTTGAAAGAGATTGTGCAAAAAATATACGCACAGATAGCACTCATTAAGGAGAATCCTACTGATGCCTTTGAGCCAAAGACTAAGGTTGCCACATTCCTTGATGCCATTGCTGATGCCTATTATAAGCTTGGTCAGACATCTTCTATGATTGCTGTACTGCAAGAAGCGCAACTTCTCTTTAAAGAAGTTTATGTCGAAAAAGCAGAAGATGGACCCGCTTTACGTGATTATCTAAAATCATCATTCCGTATGATGCATTATTTGGATAATATGGAGATGTTGGAAAAATATATCCCTGTATTCCTAACAGAGTACAATCAGATAGTGACTACAGCACCACAGGATATGCAAGTTCGCACGCTTAGAATATGGATGATGATTCAAAACAAAATCATAGCGTTGCTAGCCAATCCATCTATTCCAAGATGGCAAGACTTTGTTGAGAGGATGAAGGACATTACGCAAGTTATCTACCCACATATCACCCAAGAGCGCAGTTACGTGCTGACTCATTGGATGCAAGTACTGAATACAGCTTACAGTCAACTTGATACAGCAAACAGTATAGACGAATTGTCGCAAGCAGCTTACACAAGCTATGCTGCAATTTTTGAGATAGAATTTACACTCAAAAAGACATTGCTTGACAAGTCTATATACACTTGGGAAGAACTCCAAATAGACACCACACAGGCTCGCGGCTTAAAACTGGGGCTATTACAACAATAACAATTAATCAATCCTAGATTATATATGGAATCTACAATTAGTATACAAAAATTATATTGCTTCTCGGAAGAGACATCCAATAGAGTAACGCTTAAAGCTCAACGCCGTTTCTTTAGTGAAGACGAGATGGACTGGCTGAATGTGGAAGCTAGTATCGTCAATTTCTCTGATGATATGCCAGTAAACGGCACGCTCACATGTATTGTAGAAGATCTGACGGGCATAGAACTAGCCAGAGAGACAGTAGACGTGATTCTTGATCCCATAGAAGATGACGTGGTACAGTTCTCTTTCGACATATCAGAATTTAGTATTGTACTCGAAGACATCAAGGTCTATTGTGAAGGGTATGAAGAAAGAACGCTCTATTTAACTAAACAGAGTGCTCCTGAAGAGTATCATGACTGTTTTAAAGTGACAAACTTTATTTCTGCTTACTCTGAGACTTTAAGTGGGGATGTTTCAGACTTCAAGAACTACACTAAGTTTGATTGCGACACTACGGACAGTGCAACTTTCCTGCTGAATATTGCTGCGAAGCAGGATGAGTATCTCATCAAAGAACTAGATCTCGTCTTCAGTCTGATTGATGACGAGGACAACGTAGTCGGTACAGAAAGTGTTCGTTCCACGAAGCTGGACGATGAGAGCCGTATGCATTATTTTCGTTACGACACGCCTGTACTAGCCTATTTAGAAGTCGGCTCGTACACTCTGGAGATTGACTATCTGGGTAAAACTTTCATGCGTGTGCCTATCTCCATAGGACACGAGGATATAGAGGGTAATTTTGAAGTAAACAAATTCCTGATTAACCCTGATGTAGGTGATATAGTGGTTCCTCCTTCTGAACAAGATGAGACTGAAGAGACAGCGATTGAGCGACTGCAATCTATGATTGGTCTACAATCTATCAAAGATAAAATCAATCAGCACTTCAACCTGATCAAACTGCTTAAAGCTCGTGAAGAAGCGGGATTAGTCGCTAAGATTCCCCCACTCCATATGGTCTTTACAGGCAATCCTGGAACGGGTAAAACCACGGTAGCAGAACTAATGGGTCAAATCTACAAAGAGTTAGGCATTCTCGAAAAAGGACATGTAGTGCGTACAGAACGCAGTAAGCTGGTGGGTAAATTTCTAGGTGATACGGAAAGCAACACAGAAGCTGCGATTGCTCAAGCCAAAGGTGGAATACTCTTTATCGATGAGGCGTATAATTTATGGGTGAAAGATACGCAGGGACAAAAGAACGATTTTGGTAACCGTGTCATAGAAGCCCTACTCACCAACTTGGCTTCACCCGATTTTGACTGTATAGTCGTACTAGCAGGGTATCCTGTAGAGATGGAGCATATGCTAAAGTCCAACCCTGGACTAAAATCACGTTTCTCCTATTATTTCAACTTTGAAGACTATAATGTAGAAGAACTGCTTGAAATAGCCAAGCTGCACATCAAACGTATGCAATATAAACTGGGAGACAAAGCTGAAGAGACCCTGAAAACTTATATACAAGCGGCCTATAGCCAAAAGACAGCACACTTCGGTAACGCTCGCTTTGTGACTCAGTTACTGAATAGTAAAATCATTCCAAATATGGCGGGGCGTGTCATGAATGGGGACTCCTATGACGTAGAGATGCTAACCACCATTCACGATGTCGATATACCGACATACGTGCCTATAGAAAACAAACAATATACCTTTGATGAGGCAACTATTTCCAATGCCCTGAATAAACTAGACCAAATGGTCGGCTTAGAGGAAGTTAAAGCAGCGATTCACCGTATCGTTTCGCTGGCTCGTGTCCGCATACGTCAAGGACAGAATCCGCTTCCCGATGTATTTGAGAGATGGACTTTCACTGGACAAACAGGTACTGGTAAAAGCACAGTCGCACAGATTTTCACGGAGATACTCTTCGGATTAGGTCTGGTAGATGGCCCACAATTGGTCCAGTTGTCTGGTGAGCAGGTGTATTTTACTCCTTCGCATATGCTTGACTACCTCTTCAAAAGCGTGTTGAAGCAAAAAGGTGCTAATGTCTTATTTATCGATAGTGATGCAGCTGCCTTTCAGCGTAAATATAAGGCCTTGAATATTGAAGAGATCCAAGCTCGAATTGCCAATCTGTCTGTGGAAACTCAAAAAGAATTCGTCTTAATCGTGGCGGAACATGAAGCGAGTACTACAAGCTCGGATTACACGGTAGCCAATAATTCACATGCCATCTCTCACACATGGCATTTTGCAGAAAGATCTGCGGACGAACTGTTACAGGTGGCCAAACAATTTATTGGTGAAGCTGGATTTAGCATGGACACATCTGCTTGCAAGCAATTGGAAACTTTCATTCAAGATCTCCAGCAAAGTCGTCCACAGGAGGCTAATCTAAGAGGTATCAAGGAACTAATTGACAACCTACTAGAAATTGTCTACTTACGACTAAGCAAGGATATGGGAAGCACACAAGATGATTTTGCTCTTCATATCCTTCCTGAAGATACTGAGAATGTAGTCAACCATATCCTGACTATCACCCCTCAACGTCAAACTAAAATCGGATTTAAATAATGAAGCACTATATTCCTGAACCAATAGACACCTCTGATGTAGAATTGGATGAGTCTCTATTAGCCCTATCAGATATTATCGCCAAAAATGTCCACGAAAACTGGTCAAAGAAGCGCATGGATGAGGGCTGGACCTATGGTGAAGTGCGTGACGATAATCACA
The DNA here is from genome assembly GCA_963678855.1 of Bacteroidaceae bacterium. Classification (GTDB taxonomy): domain Bacteria; phylum Bacteroidota; class Bacteroidia; order Bacteroidales; family Bacteroidaceae; genus F22. The sequence goes on from OY787448.1 coordinate 515,036, forward strand.
AGCATCATCCGTGCTTGGTGGCATATGAAGAATTAACTGAAGTAGAAAAAGCTTACGACCGACAAACGGCATACGAGACTATTAAATTACTAAAAACATTAGGCTACGAAATACATAAAAAATAGCTGCTTATAGTTATCAACTGTAAGATAAAACAATAACCGAGGCAAGTGACTTTGACAATCTGTCACTTACTAAAGTGAATTGCGCACGGATATACTGCCTACCTTGAGAGATAGTCTTCTTTATTTAATACCTGTTTGGTTGTCTCACAAAGATACTAAAAGATTACTCAAATCCAATATAATCTATCTCTGCACCACCCCAAACAGCATCGCCATTCACCCATATTCTTAGCTTAGTGATTCTTCCTGACCATTCACCACTGGACAGATCAAAAGCGAGTGTTTCAAACTGTGGCGACATCATTTGAATGGGAAGTTCTACATGATGCCATGTATCAATCTTATCACGCTGCCATTCCAAACGCAGCGTGTTTGCCACGCTGCGATTACGTATTCTAATCATTAAAGTCGTGTACTCGCAAGTGTTTCTAAGCCTCTTGGTTTGCTCAATGCTCACCTTATCGCCAAGATAGCTCATCCGTAAAGCTTTGTCCTTGACGGCCACCTCTAGCGCACCACTAGTTACCCAACCTTCATCATTATTGTTTTGATTGAAATTAAAGAAGATACCATTGTCCATTCTTCCAGAAGGTCTTTTCTCTACAGACATAGTAGGTGTAGTACACGTTCCAAAGAAATGATTCCCTGGTGCAGAATCTTCATTCGTTAATCTCTCCGTTTCATTGGACCACAACACATTGTTCACTGTAAATAATCCACGCATCACTTGAGCCATTCGACCAATATGACAAAGGCTATCAGTTTCCATACAAAGCATCACTACCGGGACATCATAGACAGACAACTGTTTCAGCTGCAAAGCGACCATTTTGACATGTTCGAGCAGGATCTGATTCCTAAAATCTTCATCCTCAAACTTAGGAAATACAGGCTTATATCCCCACGCTACAATGCCACCTTTTTTGGCCCAATTATAAGATTCAGGCACAATCGTCGCCTGAGTAGACTCTGTAAACGGAAAGACTTTAACAGCCATAGTCTGTCCTTGCACAGAATCGATATACTGACGCAAAGCCAAAGTATTTGGAGACGCTTGCGTATAGTCCCCAAAGAACAAAGAATTATGTCCAGATGATTCCTGAGCCATCGTAGGAATGACAGCACATACAGCCACTAGAAAAGCAGCGAAAGATTGGATATTTTTTTTCATATTTGAGCTATTTAGTATGTTCTAATAGCTCAAATATACATGAAAAAAAGCGGTTTCTATTCCGTTAGGTAATATAGTTGCAGGATTTAACAGTTTCACCTTCTTACACAGCGACTTTCTCACCGTCTTGCGGGATAACTAGGCGTGTAGACACACTCTTTTCGTTGGCAAAAGCTCTTAATGCCTCACGCGTAACAGTGCAGTGATCTAGCGATTCCATATGCATAGCCACCACTGTAGCTTCAGGAGCATCTAAGGCAGCTTGTACCGTATCTTCTGCATTCATCAAAATCTGATGTTGTCCTGCTAGTTGAGCCCCACCAGAGTGCGTCAAGATAATATCTGGTTGATATTCACGAATGACTTCTTTTACTTGCTTGTCATATAGGCAATCACCAATCCAATAGATAGTAGGATAGTCAGGTGCCTGTAGTACAAAACCAGATACAGTGCCTAGCATCTCAAGAGTAGGCACTGGACCATGTACACCATCCGCACGAACGATGCGAATACCGTCCCATTCCAAAGCATCGTCTACAATTTGCACACTTTCGAAGCCATAGCCACTGACCATTTCTTGATCAAAAGGCTGACAGATAATAGGTAATTTTTTATCTAGTACTTGCACAGCAAATGGATCCATATGATCAGGATGTGCGTGTGTCAACAACACAGCATCAATACCTTCAGTGATATCCCCTACCGACATATTCAAATCCAAAGTAGGATTTAAGTTCTTATCTGGAGTCACGAAAGACGTAAAGCTGTTCTTTGGTGACAACATAGGGTCAGTCAACAAAACTTTACCTGCATACTCAATTCTCATGGTCGCATTGCGAACTAGTTGGATGGTTACTTTTTTCATTGCTTTATCTATTTAATTTATTGATACTGCAAAGATCGGTTTTTTACATATCCTAGAGGCTACCAACTTTGATTGCAATCCTACCAATTTGATAAATTAGTCTATATGACCTTCTGCACTGCGATAACTTACAGGCGTCACTCCTACATTCTTCTTAAAGAATCGAATCAGGTGTTGGGGTTCTGAGAAATTCAGTTCATTTGCTATTTCATCTACAGTTTTATGACTATATCGAAGTTCTTTTTTTACCTCTTGCACAAGGCGTTGTTTTAACAGTTGACTTGCCGATACATTATACTGCTCTTTGACTACCTTATTGAGAGTAACTCTAGAAAGCGTCATTTCTCGTACATAATCATCCACCAGATGCCACTCACGGATATGCTCCTCAAGCATCTTTTTGTACTGATAAGCCCAAGTATTTATAGGGGTTTGCGTAGACAGCTCATGCAAAGTACAGTAGTCTCGGTTGATTTTGCTCAGTAGGTAATACAGCAAAGCACGGATGATATGAGCACTATCAAACTTAGGATGCACCAACTCGTCCTTCATCTCATCACAAAGCTTTTGCATCATGTCCATAAAATTTTGCTCGACAGATAAGTATACAGGATGCTGTTGTTGGTAAAAGAACTGCATACGGTAGGAAAAGAACTGATCAGAAAAGAATTCATTCAGAAAGTCCTCTTGAAAAATAAGATAGCCAGCATCGATGTCCTCTTCATTGACCTTCCACTGACGCTTTTCAAATGGCGAAATAAAAACCAATAAGTTATCCCTCAACTCTATAGTTCTAGTATCTAGTATCAGCGTACCTTTTCCCTTGCGGAAAAAGATAATCTCGAAAAAGTCTGTATTGTGTACTTCATCCGTGAAAAATTTACCGACGAAATCATTGAAGGTACCGATATTCATGAGAAGTTCGACTCCACAAGCTGATTTATGAAAATGTATCGTATGCATAACATTATTTCTCGACGATGCACACCATATCGGCCGCAAAAAATTCTACTTCAAATATGTCTTTAATGGCAGCCCTACCTATCACAGGGGCATTAGCTACTTGATGATTAAAAACATCTTCGGCATATAAATCACCAATAGCTTCTACATCTGCATTGTTGAAATACTCAACAGATTTCTCTAAAATATCAATGGGAGTCATACGTGTTGTTTTTTATTTTAGTTCTATAATGTTCAAAGATAGCAATTATGTCGAAGTGATTTGTGTATATGCATCTTTTTTTTTAATTTTACAGGAATGAATAATAGATTGAAGATACATATAAAGCATATGGTATGTCCACGGTGCATCAGCGCTGTGGGACGCATCATGAACGAACTAGACATACCTTTCACTCCGCCCATTTTACTAGGCGAACTCGAATTGGTCTCTCCGCTTTCTTTTGAGCAAAAAGAGGCATTATCGGCTGCATTGTCAGATGCTGGTTTTGTACTATTGGAAGAAAAGGAAGATGTACAGATCAGCCGCATCAAGCAGGTGATTATTGAATGGATACATCACGGACGACAAGGTCCTAAGAAAATCAATGTATCGCAGTATATAGCTCAGGAAGTAGGTGCCAACTATTCCAGTCTAAGCAAGCTATTCTCTTCATACGAAGGAATTACGATAGAAAAGTACATCATTAAGCAAAAGATAGAACGTGCAAAGGAACTCCTTATATACGGAGATCAGAGTCTCACCGAGATATCCTATTCATTGGATTACAGCAGTCCGCAGCATTTATCCAGACAGTTTAAACAAGTGACTGGAATGTCCCCCACAGATTTTCAACATACTCATGGACATCTGCTTAGAAAACCACTAAATGAAGTATAACTAAATTGTATACATTCAATCCAGAATAGTGTACAGCTATAAGTGTAATTATCTAGATCTTTGCAGAAAATAAACATAGAATATGATGAATTATATTACACAATTTCTGGAAGATTTTATCACCATTATGACAGAAATGGCTCCTTATCTATTGATGGGCTTTTTCTTCGCAGGGGTATTGCATGCATTTTTACCTCAAAAACATATACAGCGCTACTTCAATGGGCACCCATTTCTGTCCTCATTGTATGCCAGTGTGCTAGGCATCCCATTGCCGCTATGCTCTTGTGGTGTGATTCCTACTGGAACGGCTTTTTATAAGAATGGAGCATCAAAAAGCAGCACAGTATCTTTCTTAATCTCTACGCCACAGACAGGTGTAGATAGCCTATTAGCGACCTATGCTTTGATGGGCTTACCCATGATGATTATACGTCCTATCACCTCCTTTATCACTGGTGTTCTAGGCGGTACTTGGGCTGGATACAGTAGCAACAAAGGCGGTGACAAGACTCAAGCACCAGATACATGTTGTAGTACAGCATCGCAGACGCCTACAACTTTCAAAGATAAAGTACGACTTGCACTACGTTATGGTTTCATAGACTTTATGCAAGACACCGCCAAGTGGCTACTACTAGGTTTGGTCCTTGCGGCACTGGTATCTGTAGTGATTCCAGATAACCTAATGAGCATATTGCATCTATCTCCAATTGTACAGATGATATTGATATTGGTCTTCTCCATCCCATTTTATGTATGTGCTACAGGATCTATCCCTCTAGCAGCCATGCTAATTTTGAAAGGTGTCAGTCCTGGTGCAGCCTTTATCCTGCTGATGGCTGGCCCTGCAACCAATCTAGCCACAATGACTGTGATTGGGAAAGTGATGGGTAGAAAAACGCTAGGTATCTATTTGACTAGTATCATTATAGGCGCTTTAGCTACAGCCCTACTGATAGACTATGTTTTCCCAGCAAGCTGGTTTAGCAACACCATGCACACCGCGATGTCTCACGACCATGATGCTCATAGTTTATCATGGATATACATATCCAGTGCTGTACTTTTAGCAAGCTTAATGCTATACAGCTATATAACCCGAAAATTTGGCAGAAAGAAATTAACGACAACACACGGCCAGCAAGTAGTGGTTTTTCAAGTAGACGGAATGACCTGCAATCACTGTAAGAAGAATGTGGAAACATGCGTAAGTGCACTGAAAGGTATAGATTCGGCCGTGGTCGACCTTTCCAAAAAGAGACTTACCGTAAGCGGAGATCATGTAGACATGGATGCGGTAAAACATTGTGTGGAGGAGTTAGGATATTCTTTCATTCAATAATTTGTTCTGTTAGCACAAAGAGGGCTTCTCAGTGATGAGTGGCTCTCTTTTATGCTTATAATTGTTTATGAGATAGGTCGATTGGAATCGCACACAAGAAAAACAATAAAACCTTTCTTTAAGTTATATTTTTTCATTACTTTTGTGCATCCAATAACCTATTTAATACATAAAATGAACAGAACAATTCGTACGACGGCAAAGTTGTGTACATTGGCAGCCTTTCTTATCCTAGGAGGAAATGCCAGTTCTCATGCACAAAGTATTTTACAAAATGTTTATGGGCGCACGCATAGCTCATTAAACGGGAAATGGCAATCAATCGTTGACCCATTCGATGCGGGCTACTACAATTATCGCATGAAACCAGATGCTAATGGTTACTTCAAAAATAGACAAAATAAAGACAAAACCACTCTATTGGAGTATGATTTCTCCGATATGGAAACCTTGAATGTACCAGGCGACTGGAACACACAAGACGACCGTTTCTTCTTTTATGAAGGCAGCATGTGGTACAAAAAAGATTTCATCTACAAAAAAGACACAGCTAAGAAACTATACCTATATTTCGGCGCTGCCAACTATAAGACCAATGTCTATCTTAATGGTAAACTAGTAGGCAAACACGAAGGCGGCTTCACTCCTTTCAATTTTGACATCACCGACAAAGTCAAAGAAGGTAATAACTTCGTTGTTGTGCGCGTCAATAACATTCGAAAAAAAGAATATGTACCGACTACCAATTCAGACTGGTGGAACTACGGTGGCATCACTAGAGACGTCCTTCTTGTAGAAACTCCAGTAGTCTCTGTAGACGACTATCTAGTACAACTCACCAAAGATTCTTACAAAGAAATCTCAGGGTATATACAGCTAAATCAGAAGAAAGTTGGTGTACAAGTCGACCTACAAATCCCTGAACTTAAGATCAAAAAACAATTGGTTACAGATGCAGAGGGGAAAGCCACTTTCAAGATAAAAGCCAAACCAGAATTATGGTCTCCATCATCTCCTAAACTATACGATGTATGCATCGCTAATGGCGAAGAAATTCTAAAAGACAAAATCGGTTTCCGTCAAATTGCTACAAAAGGACAGCAAGTATTGTTGAACGGCAAGCCAGTCTTCCTTAGTGGTATCTGCATCCATGAAGAAGCTCCATTCCGCCAAGGGCGTGTATCCAATGAAGCAGAATGTCGTACCCTACTGACATGGGCCAAGGAACTAGGGTGTAATTTCGTGCGCCTAGCCCACTACCCACACAGCGAAGCGATGGTACGCGCAGCAGAAGAAATGGGTTTGATGGTATGGTCTGAAATTCCAGTGTACTGGACCATCGCTTGGAACAACCCAGCGACCTATACCAATGCCTCTAACCAGCTCAAAGAGAATATGAATAGAGACAAGAACCGATGCGGCGTTGTGGTATGGTCATTATCTAACGAAACACCACGACTAGAAGCCCGAGATAAGTTCCTTATCAAACTAGCTAAACAAGCTCGTAAAGATGACAATACCCGTCTACTAAGCATGGCCATGCAAATGACAGACGCAGGCACACACACAGTCAAGCTAAACGACAACTTGAAAGATTATGTCGATATCTTGAGCTTCAACCACTATCTCGGCTGGTACGCAGGTCTTCCAGAATCTTGCGAGAAAGAGCAATGGATACTTCCTAAAGACAAGCCATTCTTTGTCAGCGAATTTGGTGGCGGCGCCCTATATGGCAAGCATGGCGACAAACTCACTCGCTGGTCGGAAGAATACCAAGCAGATGTCTATAAGCAAAACCTCAAGATGTACAACCGCGTACCAGGTTTCGCAGGATGCTCCCCTTGGATATTGGTCGACTTCTTGTCTGCACGTCGTAGACTCCACGGCATCCAAGATTTCTTCAACCGCAAAGGGCTCATCTCAGGAGAAGGTCAGAAAAAACAAGCCTTCTACGTTCTGAAAGACTTCTACAAAATGAAGCAAGAGACCTATAAATAGATACAACAAAGACTCCGCCCTTTATATCACATAAAGAGCGGAGTCATTTTTTTGTGAAATCTTTTTCACCGACATTCTAATAAATTTGAACACCTCCTGAGAATGTATGAAGGTTATCTATGTTTTGTTTCTCAAGAGCATGTCAAATATAACAACAATCGAACTAAAAATCAGTGTTTTTCTTTTTTTATTTATGACCTAGACAACATTTCGTCACAAAATTCATGGGAATGAATTATAAATGACATATCTTTGACACATATGTAAAAAAGACTCATAAATCAACACAAATCCCATACACCACACGGACTTTCAATGTCCACTATCTCTGTGCCAATGTCTACTGATTACTGAGGTAAGTACTTATGTATTCAGACTAAAAACGGTATCGTCGCCACTGCCTACTCTCCACTAGGCTCAAACGACAACCCACATACAGTAGAAAATCTTTGGGATGAGTAATCCACCAGAATATAGAATGGGCCGCGTCACATGACGCAGCCCATTCTATTTATATATCATACCCAAAGGCCTTATACTTATAGCTTAATCCTATTCAAGTTCAAACCGTCACTTTGGATCCCACGTGCATAACGAATAGCAGGCGTACCGAAGATAAGTACTTCACCCAATACATGGTCAGCTGGGACACCTAGTTGCTCTTGAATAGCAGGAGACATCACGCCGATAGCCGCCTTACCGAAACCGTCCCAAAGCGTACCCACACCGTTGCTATTTGCATAGATTTCGAAGTAGCTCAACGCAATACATGCGTCTACCTCAGGATTTGTTGCGTCCTTAGGAGTTGATGAGATCAACAAGTGAGGAGCACCACGGAATAGTACATCGATGCCCTTACTTTCCCATACCGCTTGGAAATTATTTAGGTAAGACAGATTCTCAGGGATACGACCTTCAGCCGCCGCTTCCTTAATACCATCATAGACCAAAGCACGTACCTTATCGAAAGTCTCAGGCGAGTCTACCAATGAAAGGTGTACGCTATTTTCGTTTTTAGACGTAGGCGCATACGCCGCAGTCTCAAGCAAATCTTGAAGAAGTGCTTCATCAAGTGGTTCTTTCTTGAACTTACGAGTAGAACGACGAGTCTTGTACAACTCAGCTAGTTTCGCTGGTGCCACAGGCTCCTTAGTCACCACTACGCTATCCTCTGGATTCTTGCCCCAGATAGACAATGCCCCAGTAGGACATACCGCCAAACAGTGTTGGCAAGCCAAACACATCGCTTCTTTACCTGCTTTAATTTCAGGATATTCCGTTTTGCCATCAATAATCAATACTGGACAATCCTTCACACACTTCTTACATTGAATACACTTTGCTGTATCAATAGTAAAATTGATTGCTGTCATAATTAATCTTTTTTGCTACCTATTTTCATCACCAGATCCATCTTACTCATCACATGCTCATACGCTTTCTTACTATGAGGCAATAGACAGTCACTACAATCTTTAAATCCGTTGGTGTACTTAAAATTACCACCACACTTCTCCCCTAGCATATACAAAGGGCAAAAGCAAAATAGACAATTGAAGCTATCTTCGTCCTTCACCTTGTGGCAAGGGAAGTACTCACATTTCCTATTCTGAACAAATTTATAGTTTTCCGTCTCTGGTTTCTTTCTCATTTGATAAGGTATTTATTGTTTGCTCGCAAAGTTAACCATTAAATTTGTTTCTGTAAACTTATTCTTGTATATTTGTCTGATACGATAAAACCAATTGACAACCCTCAAAAAATAAGCAATGGAACAATATTATTTTATTGATAGCAAAGGGCAACAACAAGGCCCTATGTCACTAGAAGAACTGGTTAAAAAAAACATTCTGCCTCACACACCAGTATGGAAAAAAGGAATGGCTGATTGGGAAAAAGCGCAGTACCAAGATGAAATTCGCGAGAAGCTTTGGCCTAATATGCAAGACCAAACGACCCCTCCCAATCCTAATATGCCCCCAAGAATCTGCCCTAAGACCTATCTGCTAGAATCTATCTTAGCAACTATTTTCTGTTGTCTACCTCTAGGCGTTGTGGGTATCGTATATGCCGCAGCTGTAGAGACTGCATTTAATCGTGGCGATTATCTAGTAGCTGAGGAGAACTCACGCATGGCGAGAAGATTCTTCATGATTAGCTTGTGGTGTGGTATCGCTGTCGTAATACTGTATCTGCTGTTTCTTTTCGGCGTTTTCGCGTTCTCTCTTGCAGGAACAGCTGTCTGTGGATAATATCCATGCCAAACTGGTTAAAAAATAAAACAGTACGTACTAGCGCAATAGTTCTTGGAATTATTGCGCTTGCGTATATATATAGCCATTTCAACCCAAGCAAGTATTTCTTCCCTCGCTGTCCTTTTTTGATGCTCACAGGATATAAGTGTCCAGGATGCGGATCGCAGCGAGCGATTCATGCCCTGTTTCATATGAATATCGCTGGCGCGTTCTCTCTGAATGCGATGCTAGTGACGCTGATTCCTGTGGTGATTGTGTATGCGCTGGTGGAGGCATTGCGAAAGAGGTATCCTGAATTGTATACTAGGATGCATCATCCGGTAATTATCTGGTTCTTGTTTGGGATGATTGTTGGTTGGGGGGTGCTCCGTAATTTGTTTGGATTATAATAGCAATAAAGATATATAAGGAAGAGCTTGCGTCAGTATTGTACTGGTGCAAGCTCTTTTTATGGTTTAATTCATATACCCCAAGTGTGTCGTCGGGGCTAAAGATTGCTCTTTAGCCCATTATGACACGATTAGAGAGAGTTAGGTTATATCTATATATTGAGAAAATATTGTATTCTAATTAGTTCATCAACTAGAAACGTCTTTCCACATCACTAGCACTCTTGCGCTTGCGGTTACTTTGGTCTTTAGCTTTCGAGAATCTATACCGCACAGAGAAATACAGTGTAGGATACGAATACCTATTATTGAAATCCATACGGTAATTATCACGAATAGACTCCCCCTTATAGCGGCAATTGATAAGATTCATCCCTGCCAACTCAAACGACAAACGTCTTTTCGGCACATTGTAACTCAAGCCCACATCCATACTATATCGTGGGTCAAGAGTGACCAAAGAAGTCTTCTGCTTGCCTTCATATCCACCACTGATATAGCCCTTAAACGTGCGCTTCTTATTAAATATAAAAGTCACAAAACCACTTGCACTCCACTCACTAGCATCCCTTTTATCAGCCAATGACTTGTCTATTGGCGAATAATGTCTACGACCATAAGACCCCCGCAAATACGCAATCATAAACTTCAACTTATTAAAGTAGTAGCTACCTTTCGCACCAACGAAGAAACTATTTTCTGCATTCGTAGGCTGTGAATAAATCATGTCATCCTCTATAGTCGTGACTCTATCAATGCTATTGCGCACCTGTTCCATATTTGTCGAGAACGACAATACCCCTTTGTAATCATATCCCAAATCATACTTATATGTCGTAGACGGAATCAACATCGGATTACCACGAGAGATTTGGTGCTGGTTGACACGCCATTCAAACGGATTCAGATCATTAAATGTAGGCTGCGAAGCATAAGAATTGAGCGTTAAGTTCCAAGCATGGTTTTTGCTAGGTGTATATTTCGCATGCACAGTCGGTAGAAACACTGTTTTATCTCTAGAGTCCGATTCACCCGTATCTTTTTGCGTTAATTTAGACGAAGTCGTCGATGTACGCACGCCTGTTCTCAGCCACCATTTAGGAGAAAAACGGAAAGTCGCACTCGCATACGGAGTAAACCACCACTCTTCAAATTCAATATTATTGCGCTGCACAAACGTCTCCGTCGCATTATCCTTTTGCCATTGATCGTGCGTCTTATCATGATCCGTCATCGTGCGTGTCCCCTTGACACCAAGATCCAGCACATAAGTTTTTGCATCGTTCAGATTGATGGAGTAATCGTTGGTAAACCCAAGACCAGAGACCCTAAGTTCACGATTATCCTTATAGCTAAAGAAGTTCATGTCATCAGACATACGCTTGCCCAAGTAATCTGTATCCTCATCACGGAAATAATTGTAATACGAAATCTCCGCCCAAATTTTATGATCCCGATTACCATACGTATTTTGCCAATACGCCGTCGTCGTAATCTTTGGTACATCAGATACAAAATTATTCGCATTGACTGTATTTGGCGAAGTCGTCGATACAGGCACCGTCATCTCATAACTTAAGAAATCATTATCCGTATGCGCTTTGTTTACATTCAGAGCGATACCCACATGACTCTTTTTCTTGTATTGATATTGCATTGTAAATCGTGTTCCACCATAGTTACGCTCCCCCTCCGAAGGCGCTTGCACGCGATACGTTTTATTGCTATAAATATACGACGCATCTTCTTCATAGCTCGACTGGTTGAAATTAACAGAAGGCGACACAGACCAAAAGAGATTCTTCTTGTTGTACATTAGCGTCCCAAAAACACCATAGCGGCCGTTTGAGCCTTCGCCATCCATCAGTTCAGTGGCCACTTGTCCACCCATATATTCTTGAAAAACAGACGACGTATGCAAAATAATCATAGCCGTATCTCCATCTCGATCATAGTGCAATGCTGGTTGCATCACTACTTCCACAGATTTTACCAAACCAGCGTCATAGCTTTTTAGTATACTGCCAAGCTCACTGGCCTCCACACGTTGGAGTACCTGCCCAATCTGCACTATCACCTTTTTCTTCCCCATTACAGAGAGCTTTTCTCCTTCAATATGTACTTTAGGAATCATGCGCAAGACATCTAGCGCGTCACTACAGCTTTTACGCAAATTCGTGACGTCGACAGTAAAACCATCAGGCTTCGTGTGCACACGTACCGCATGTCCTTGAATGACCACATTTTGCAGTTCGTTGGTCGATGTTTTCAGCACGATTTTTCCTACATTCGTGTCGGCATCGGCTTTTAGAGATACAGGGATATACTTGGTTTCAAAACCAATATAGCTCACACCTAGCTGATAGTCTCCCTCTGGATTGTCTAATGAAAACGTACCATCCTGTTTGGTGACTGTTTGTGACACAAAATTCTTAAGCTCTTTGTTTTTTACCACAAACACAGAAGCGCTTGGCAAAGTTGTTCCATCGGATGATTCTACAACACCTGTGATGTGAGCTACTTCTTTTGGGGCTTGTTGTTTAGGTGCTTGTGCGTGTGCCTTTGAGCCCAATCCTAAAAGGATGAAGCAACAAAGCAGCATTGCAACTTGGGTTGATGATTTTTTACTTGTCTGCATAATGGTTGTAGTTCTGAGAGTATTAATAATACTACTCGTGATTCATTTTATAATAAAATTTTGGAGCTAAAACACACCTAGGATCAGGAAAATCGTGATTTTGGTTTCCATAAGCTCTCATAATATCTGCGTAACAACGATTTCCATGAGCAAAACATTTATCAAAGTCCTTGCACCCTTTACAAGGGCTCGATTCTGAAATTTTGTTTTGCTGTAAATTCCACAAAGACATAGCTTTCTTGCCAGACCAAATATCAGCAATAGATGATTCTTTTACATTACCAATAATAAAATGTTCATGCCAATACAGTTGTTCACATATAGTAACTTCTCCATTTGGCAAAACCATCATATTAGTGGTATTAGCTGTACAAATTGGACCAGGAAAATTTGTACTGCCGCCAGCTGTCTTTTGATATTCCTTATCTCTTGAAGGAGACCACAAAACTTCACATTGTACACTATCCTTGTGTTGTTTAATCCATGTTTCAATTACATCTAACTGATCCTTAGCACATCTATATTGGTCAAAATCCAAATGACTGTACAAGGAAGGAAAAGCAACCCGAATTTCCCAGCGTTCAACACGCTTAAGTGTTCTTACAAATGTTGCAATTTTCTCAAGCTCCTCTATTGAGTCATTTAAGTTTGTAAGCACTGTTGCAATTTGATAACAAATCGAACTTTTATCTATATTCTCTATAGTAGAACAGATTTTAGAAGTATAGGAAGAATCAACTCTTAGTACCTTTTTATTAACTTCCTCCGATACACTATCCAACGATATTTGTGCCCTGATTTTATATTTCTCAAATTCATTAATAGTATTCTGAGTTATTGGCACTTTGGTAGATATCAAATCTGGAGTGTATTCATATTTAATTAGTAGGTCTAGTAACTCCTTCCATTTAGGGTACATAAATAATACTCTTTTCATTTTTTTCTTGGTTGATTATTTATAAAAACACAATGCAAATAAACAGTTTTTCAATTGAAGCACAATGCTTTTTTGTTCGCATTTGTTCGCAAAACCCATTTTTATGTATTAATTTTGTTCGCAAACTTGTGAATTAATTATGAAAAAGAAACAAAATCTACTTATAATCAGAACATTTGTACTGTTTACACTACTTATTCAAGTGTACGCCTGCACAGAAGATAAATCAGACATAAATACATATAGTTTTGATACAATCGACTTGGACTATCGCCCAAAAGAAGCACTTGACTCACTTGAAACATACATGAACCATATAGATGAGATGTCTCAAGATGAACGATATGCGTTTAAATTGCGTTATAATTTATCTAGAGGGAGGAACTTTCTTCCTCTTCCTACAGACAGCATTATACAAGAGTATGTCAAGTATTTCAAAAAAAAACATGACATACAAAGACTGCTTGAAAGCTACTTGCTATTATCATATGCATACAGTGACTCAAAAAATTTTGACAAAGTACACGAGACTATCCAAGCTGCTATAAGGGTTCCTAATGCCAATAAATACCCTAAACAACTTGCACACTTATATAGTATTCAAGGAACGGTATTTCACCATAGCAGATTAAACTCTTTAGCCAAGAAAGCCTTTATTAATGCGCATAATCTTTATTTACAAACTCATGATACAATAATGCTAACAAGTAGCTATAAAGATTTAGGCTCATTATCTCTCAGAATGGATAGCACATACAACCAGGCTTTGAAATATTTTGAAGAAAGCTTACAGTTAGCGACTAAAAACAAAGATACATTGCGTATTAATTGGGCTATAACTGCCATTACCAGTGCATATTTGAAAGTAGGAGACACTGACTCTGCAAAGAGAATTTTGAGTAAGTTCACATCGAGCAATAATTCACAGATAATGACTAAATACGCCGTACTAGCTGAATATTACAAGAAGATCAACAGCTTTTACATGCATCGTGCATATTGCGATTCTTTGATAGCATTAGGTAGTCCCGAATCTTTAAAAGCTGGTCATTATTATTTATTCAAAGCCTACGAAAAAAGAAACGACATCAAAAACGCCTACCACCACTTATACCATTACACTTACTGGAAAGACTCCATCAAACGCGAAGAACGCACAGCAAAACTATACGAAGTAGAGTCTAAATATCAAAATAAATTACTGCGCAGCCAAAACCGTGTACTTAAAGCTGAAAATATAGCAGCTATATACGGAATTGGGGCACTTATCTTTATTGGTATTATTGTAGGAGGGCTTATCTATATATGGTATCGCCACCATGTACAAGCTCAAATAGAAGAATCTAAGCGTAAAGAACTTCGCCAGAAGAAATTATATGATCATAGCTTGCAGCGAATAGATCAAATGAAAGCAGAGATGAGTGATCTTCAAAACAAAATGGAAGAGGAAAAATCAAGCTTATCGGCATCTGGCTTAGAAACTGCACAGTCGCAACAAGCACTGCTTGCTGCACAAATCAATAAGGCAGAAAAAGAGCGATTTAATCGTAAAGAGCTGGAAGACCAGCTACATAACACCCCTGTATACAAGAAGCTTATAGCCATTTCTGACGGAAAACTTATAGAGCCATTCACAAATGAAGATTGGCAGTTACTATATAAGAACTTTGAGCAAACATACGATAATCTTCTGTATACCCTTAAGGAAGCTGGACGCAATGTAAATGAAGCAGAACTTCAATTATGTTGCTTAACAAAGTTGGGGATTCCTCACAAAGGTATTCTTATTGTTACACATAAAGCTGGTTCTACGATTTCGACTATGAAGCCTCGTGTTTACAAGAAAATTACGGATAATGAGGGAAATGCAAATGACTTCCATGCGTTTATAAAGAGTTTGTAGCTGGAGTGACTTACCTCACCCCAGTATCTAAATCATCATTGCGTAAAGTCTTGCGACGTTTCAACGACGGCTTTTTCTTACTATGCAGTGTATATGCCAACTTAATTCCCAAAGACCTCCCGACCATATAGTTCGTTTGCGATTGCGCATAACTAGGACCATCTATTGTAGAGCTAAACTCGACGTACTTAGCAAACGGAGAGTTCGCCACTGCCGTGACGTGTAATGCATTCTTCAAGAAACTTTTGCTGACCGACATGGCATAGAAATCCATTCGATTATAATACCTCAATATCGCATCCCAAGATGTACCATATATTTAATACAGAAAAGTTGTATATAAGTACAATTTTATTTACCTTTGGGTGAGTATTAGAAAAGCCCACTTATTAGAGTTTTCTTACAGCGGGCTTTACTTGTAAGAAGATGTTTAACCAATGGGGAGTAGCTCCACACTCCCGCATGCGGGGACCCCACACACATGAGTACGAGGACTTCGTACACATGTAGACGAGACTCCCACACACATGTGTGTGAGGTTGCCTTCCTTATAATAAAATGAACTATGGCAGTAGAATACGTGCTTGTAAAGAAAGTAAACCCTCAACATGACAACCAAAAAGAGCACTTTTATGCTCAAATTGTACCTAGAGAACTAATTACTGGAGATAGAATAGCTGAAGAAATCCAAGAGCGTTGCTCGCTTACCGCAGGAGACTGTAAGAACGTGTGGGATAATATGGTGCAGCTTATTGCAGCATACTTGAACAGCGGGCATAGTGTAGAAATACCACATTTGGGTACTTTTTATGTTGTTGTAAAATCTGATCCAATAGACCATTTAGATGAAAATACAAGAGAAAAGGTCCGTACTGTTGGACCTAGATTCCGTCCTTGTAAAGAGCTGTCTAGAAGTATATATACACCGATTTTACGTCAAAAAGGAGATACACACAAAGAGGTTAGAAAAACAGTCAGTAAAGATGAGAGAGAAAAGTTCTTAATGACTTATTTGAAGTCGCATCAATATATAAGACGTGTGGAATACCAGTATGCAATGAACATCTCTGAAACAACTGCACTCAAAGATTTACGTGCACTGAAGAAAGACAAAAAGATTAAATCGGAGGGAACTAATGCATTCACTTGTTATTCACTCTATTAAAAAGGTACAGTTTTATGTTCTTCGTCTTGTCAACATAAGGGAAACAGCAAATGCGTACTTTTTGTCAGATGAATGTGCTGAAGATAGCTTATGCCTTTTCATATGGTGGTAGACACTCTGAGACGAACTATTTGCATGAAGATAAAAGTAGTTATTTAAAGTCAGATCTGGATATGGAGGGCTGGCTCAACACGGTCAATGTTGATTTCAATTCTAAGGTTGGACAGTGGTTGTTTCATTATGGGAGCCAAGCTGAGTACAATCTTGTATGGGATAGAACGAAGTATAGCTCTGAGTCTGCGATTAACCGCACTCTATTTACTGGATATGAATTTCTTCCTAGCGTATACTCACTTTAGCTATACATTGGATAAAGCTACTGAATCTAATAATCAGACGAAGTTGTTCCCGTCGCTTTTGTTGTACTACAACACGACAAACTATTATACGACTGTAGGACTTTATTCCTATAATCTACGTCCTAATTATACATGGATGATTGGCAAGACAAGGAGAGTCAATGATTATATTTCTGCTACAGGAAATCCAGATCTTAAACCTCAAAATGCATATGGATTGATATGCTACAATACGCTGTTTCAATATGCCAAGCTTAATTTGGGGTATTATATATATAAGAACAGAATACAAAATGTGTACAGTGCGGTTGATGATGGCTTATATGGAGAGGTGCTTAACAGCGTACACAAAAATGCAGGAGATTTATATCAGTTTAGAACGAATCTGGTGCTAACATTTGCACTGTACGACCGTGTACTGACTGGACAAATTCAAGCGAATATGAGATATAGTAAGCTTAAAGACTTAAAGAGTGACTTTGCGATACCAACGGGCAGAAAAAGTGAGTATATCAATCACTATTATGCCACCAATATCAATGTGATGCCCTCGAAGCGATTGAATATCATGATTTCGGGCAATTTCACTCCTCGTCAAAGACATATACTAGCAGTAGCGAGTGGAATACAACTACACATATACATGACAATTTGATGACCGCAAATTGTTTTAGACCAAATTGCATGACCAGCGCAAATTCTTAGCCGAGAATCAATTCATCGAGAAAAATCGCTTTATAGCATACAGGCTATCACAGCTTGTGTAATTCTATGTTTTTGCATAAATCAAAACGGTTTAGTGATTGTAATTGTAAAACAGAATTTGTTTGGTCAGGTTAATAAGGTAGAAGCAAAGATATTCATTTTCTTATCAAAAACAATATAAAGGGGATGCCAACACGACTTGGCATCCCCTCTATGAACGACTACTATGAAACCTAGCGTTCTATACCATCTCTGGCTTCAACGCCTTCACTATAATAATGCTTGACTTCTTTCATCTCTGTGACTAGGTCGGCTCGGTCGATAAGCCAATCTGGTGCATAACGGCCTGTAATGACAACCTCGGTATTTTCTGCTGTTTGGTCCAATGCAGTTTCTACTTCTTCACGGGTAAGTAATTTAAAGAATAAAGCAATGGTTAGCTCATCTAGAATGACTAAACCATAGTCTCCAGAAGATAGTTTATTGGCACACGTAGCCAATCCATCTCGTGCCATCATGACATCTTCAAGAGATGGATCGTTATCAATAAAACATCCTTGACCTAGTTGTTCTATTTCCCACCCTGACAGGCGGTCTACGACTTGAGTTTCATGATATTTCATGTTCTTGACAAACTGCCCTATAAAGATGCGCTTCTGGGCAAAATGGGCGCGTAAGGCTAATCCGAAGGCAGCGGTTGTTTTGCCTTTTCCGTTTCCGGTGTAAATATGAAGGTAACTCATTAATATATATGTTGATAAATTATTTACTGAATTTTAGAATCCTACACCACTACGATATTCTTGTGGTGTGCATTGTGCATGCTTTTTAAAGTAGCGGGCAAACAAGGAAGGAGTCGCAAAGTTAAGCTGATAAGATACTTCTTTGATGCTGAGGTCTGATCGACGAAGGAGGTGTCTTGCTTCAAGCATGACGAAATCGGTAATCCAATCGGAAGCACTACGCCCTGTGATTTCTCGTATCAACTTAGAAAAGTATTTTGGGGTAAACATCAACTTTGCTGCGTAAAACTGTACCGTACGTTCTTGGCTATGGTGTTCATGAAGTAGAGTCATAAACTGCTCAAAGACATTGTTTTGATGAGCGTTCCCGCTGAGCATTATAGAATCTGGGGTAATAAAATCGGCAGTCTTAGCCGCATCTAGCAGACATTGTGTGAAGGCAGCAAGCAATCCTAGGATGACTTCTGGTTTACGCTCTCCATCATAATTGTTTGTAGCATAGAGAATATTGCGACTAAATTCCAATAGCCACTTCCAATCTTTATCCATAGGACGAAATAATGGATGCTTTTGTAGATGGACATAGGCAGGACTCTTTTCTATATGAAACCCAGGAATCTTTTGAAACAGTTCATAGCTAATCAACATGATAACGCCTGAAACTCCAATATCTTCCTGAACTATCTGCACAATATTATCTGGCACGTTGACAATGACCTCTCCTGCTTGCATATTAACTTGTTGCAAATTAATATTGGCTTGGACTTGCCCTTCGGTAATCATCACAACGGTCACGCCATCTACACGACATGGTTCTTTAAAAAGCTCACTCTGAAAATTAACGGCCTCCACACAAAGAAAGTCGTTCTCAAGATCAGTAGTTAGCTCTACCCAGTCGACAGATTGCACAATATCAGCAATAGAGTAGCTAGGCAACTGTTTATTGCTTACTGGTGCATTGAAACTAGACTGCGGGTTAGAGTTTGAGGTGTGTGCCATAGCAATATTTTCAAAATCAATGATTATAAGACAAATATAACACAAATATTGGAGATTAACAAACAGAAAGAGGATATATTCGACCTTTTGAACACCCTTAATCCCATATAGTTTTTCAATTTAAAAGAAGAATTCTGACCTTTGCACTATATATCATACATTATAACCAAAGTAGAAACATATAATTAATAAATAAGACAAAATGAAGAAGAACTTTCTTTTTGTATCTGTCTGTTTGCTATCAGCGCTTCTATCTTTCACAAGTTGTGGAAAGAAGCAAGCAGCCAAGACGGAAACGGTATTTCTGGTGAAAGCCGTGCATCCTAATGGTGATGCAAACCAGAGCGCTCATACTTACATTGGTGTACTAGAGGGCAACAAATCAAGTAATCTGAGTTTTCAAGTTCCAGGCCAAGTCGCACGTATTCTTGTACGTGAAGGACAGTCTGTACGCAAAGGGCAATTGCTAGCTACTTTGGATGCGGCAAACTTACAGCATCAATTCAATGCGTCTCAAGCAACACTCGTGCAGGCTAAAGATGCCATGAAGCGTATGCAGATTCTGTATGATAATGGATCGCTTCCTGAAATCAGATATATCGAGACTAAAACGAGAGTGCAACAAGCGGAGTCGGCTTTTGCTATCGCGAAGCGCAATCTTGGTGAAAGTAAGTTGTATGCGGCTTTCTCGGGTATCATCGGTAACCGTGCGGTACAGGTGGGCGAAAATGTACTTCCTAGCCAACATATCTTCACCTTGATTGATACAAGCAGTTTGAAGGTATGTTTTAATGTACCAGAACAAGAAATCGCTCAGATTCATGTAGGTGATGCAGCGGCTGTTCAAGTGGGTGCGTTAAACAATCAATCTTTCGAGGCATCTGTAACGGAAAGACGTTTGGATGCGAGCAATGTATCGCATAGCTATGCAGCTTATGTGACACTAAAAGATGCGAGTGAAGACCTTGCGCCTGGTATGGCTTGTGATATCTTACTTTTGAATAATAACCAAGAGACACAAGCAGCGCCTATGGTGCTTCCTATTAGTGCGGTGCAAGTGACACTAGATAAGCATCACTATGTATGGTTGGCTCAAAATGGTCAGTCTGTACGTCGTGAAATACAAATCGGCGAGTTGGTGTCAGGTGGTCTTGTCATCAAATCGGGTATTACTTCTTCAGACTGGGTTATCACGGAAGGTTATCACAAATTGAGCAACGGTAGTAAAATTAAGATCAATGGGTAAAAGAAAATCATTGGGGCTTATCGAATCGGGCATGCGCTACTACAAAATCATGCTTTTGCTGACTGTAGCGTTTGTGGGTATCGGTATCTATGCCTTATTATATATGCCTAAACAAGAGTTTCCACCTATTACGGTGAGACAGGGACTGATTGTGGGTGTTTATCCTGGCGCAACAGCCGAGGAAGTGGAGGAGCAAGTGGCTAAGCCATTGGAGAAATTCCTCTTTACATATGAGGATATCAATAAGCACAAGACGTACACCATGAGTCAAGATGGTATCTGTTATACTATGGTGGAACTTAAGGACGAAGTCAATGACAAGGACCGTGTATGGTCGAAAATCAAACTTGGGGTCAATAATACATTGAAACCTAGTTTGAGTCCTGGCGTATTGGCTGTGATTGTTAATGATAACTTTGGGGAAACGTCTGCTTTGTTAATTACGCTGCAAAGTCATGAAAAGACTTATAGAGAGCTTGAAGATTATCTAGATGTTTTGGAGGGCAAATTGCGCCGTATCGAATCAGTATCTAATCTACGTCGCTATGGGTTGCAACAAGAGCGTATCGGTGTGTATATCGATAAGCAAAAGCTAAACAGCTACAATGTGAGTTACTTGCAGGTAATGCAGTCGCTTCAACTACAAGGGCTGACGACTATCAGTGGTACTGTAGATGGTGAATCGGAAGATTTACCTATTCACGTGACTGGTGGTATGGAAACGGAGCAGCGCATAGCCGATCAAGTTATCTTGGCTATTCCTGGCCAGCAAACGGTGCGTCTGAAGGATGTGGCTACTATCTGTCGTGAGTATCCAGAACCAGATAGCTATATTCAAAACAATGATACACCTTGTATCCTACTCTCTCTGGAGATGGTAGAGGGTGAAAATATTGTGGGCTATGGTGAGGAAGTCGATGAAGTCCTTGCTGAGTTCCGTGAAGATTTGCCTGCTAGCATACAGATAGAACGTATTGCTGATAGCCCTAAGGTGGTAAACGATTCGGTGACGAGCTTTGTGGGCGATTTGTTTACATCTATCGGTGTGGTAATCTTCGTATTGATGTTATTGTTTCCGTTTCGTAGTGCGATTGTATCGGCTACATCTATTCCGATCAGTATCTTTGTGTCTATTGCAGTGATGTACTTCAGTGGAATTCCATTGAACACGGTGACCCTAGCTGGACTGATTGTGGTACTAGGTATGATTGTGGACAATTCAATTATTGTGATTGATGCGTATCTAGCAAATTTAGATAAAGGTATGAGTCGCTGGCATGCCGCTGTATTTAGTGCGAAGGAGTATCTATGGGGTATTTTCTTGGCTACGGCTTGTATCTGTAGTATCTTCTATCCATTGCTATTGACAATGAAAGGTATCTTTCATGACTTTTTGGAGGACTTCCCAAATACGTTGACAATTTCATTAATGACTTCGCTGCTTGTGGCGACAATGATCATTCCATTTATGGAGTTTGTGTTGATTCGTAAAGGGTTAGTGAAGCGTGAAGAAGAACGTATGGCTAAAAACGGAGGAAAGAAGAAAAAAACGATTCTTACCTATGTCAATGATGGCTATGCTTGGTTGCTAGGTGTGTGTTTTCGTGCACCTAAATTCTCTCTAATGACTGGTGTTGGGATAGTATGCTTAGGTGGTGTGATGCTAAGCACGATACCTGTTCGTATGTTCCCTTTTGCAGATCGTGATCAATTTGCGGTAGAAATCTACTTACCACAAGGGAGTACTTTGGATGAAACGGCTCAGGTATGCGATAGCTTGTCGTTGATTCTTCAACAAGACAAGCGTGTGAAGAGTGTTACGAAGTTTGTGGGTTGTGCTTCACCTCGATTTCAGACATCTTATGCTCCTAACATTCCTAGCAAACACTATGCACAGTTTATCGTCAACACAACTAGTATAGAAGATAATCAAACTTTGCTAGCTGAATATACAGATAAGTATGCTGATTATTTCCCTAATGCTTATGTGCGTTTCAAAGAATTGGATTATCAGAAAGTAGCGATTCCTATTGAGGTGCGTTATTATGGTGACAATATCGATAGTTTGATGCGTTGTGCAGATACGCTGGTAACGCATATGCGCCAAATGTCGGATATTGCTTGGGTACACACGAACTATGAAGAGATGCGTCCAACTGTGAAAGTTGAGCTAGATGCAGTAAAAGCATCACGTCTAGGTTTGAATAAAAGTCTTGCTGAACTTCAAATTGCAGCTATGCAAGAGGGCATCTCTGCTGGAACAATGTGGGAGGAGGATTATCCTATGGATATCCATATAGAGCAAGCTCACAATGGTAAAGAGACGGTTACGGAACTTGCAGATAGTTACTTAGCAACGGCTATCCCTACAGTACGTGTGCCTCTACGTCAGGTGGCGTCTATTGGACCATCTTGGTCGTACGGACAAATTGTGCGTCGTAATGGAGTGCGCTCTATAAGTGTTTTTGCAAACGTGAAATATCATGTAAATCAAAGCAATGCATTTGCGGATGTGCTGAAGCTGCATGACAACTATGTGGCTCCTATAATGCCTCATGGTGTGAAGATGGATGTGGGTGGTAGTATAGAGAATGATGCGGAAGTGACTATTCCTATTGCTCAAGGTATGTCTATCTCTGTCTTGATTATCTTTATTATGCTGCTCATCAATTTCAAAAAGATTTCATTGGCGCTTGCTGCTTTGAGTAGTATCTTGCTATGTATCTTAGGGGCTGCAATAGGCCTAAAATTGTTCGGTCTTGACTTCGGTATAACTAGTATCCTAGGGATTATTTCGCTTATGGGATGTATTGTGAGAAATGCCATCCTGATATTTGAACATGCTGAAGAAAAACGTTTGGTACAAAAGTGGAGTGCGAGAGATGCTGCTTATGATGCAGGTACTCGTCGTATGTTGCCTATCTTCTTAACATCGGCTACGACTGGTGTTGGGGTTATCCCTATGATTATCAGTCAAAGTGCATTATGGATGCCAATGGGGGCAGTTATTTGCTTCGGTACTATTATTTCTATGGTACTATGTGTGACATTGCTTCCTTTAATGTACTACGTGATATTCCAAAACGCTAAAGTCAAATCAAATAAAGAGGTGCAGCTTGTAAAAGCTTAACCGCTCTATTTATCACTTGCTTTACACATGAAGCAAGTGATAGATACTAAACAATAGAAAGTATGAAAAAAATATATCAATGGTTGGTGTGTGGGGTGATGCTAGGAGCGACTCCTAGCTATGCTCAGAATGCAGCTGATACTAAGTTTTCTTTGGAGCAATGTATCTCCCTTGCGGTAAAACACAATTACACACTAGACAACGCGCGAAAGGATAAGACTATCGCGCACTACAGAAAGCTGGAAGCTAAAACCAACTATTTCCCGACAGTATCGGCTGGTGCTGCTGTGTTTCAATCGCAGCACCCTGTACTAGAAGGTACGGTAGAAGTGCCTATCCCAGATATGCCTGGGATGCCTGTAGCTATGCTTAAGAAGGGATACTATGGTAGTGTGACGGCTATTCAACCTCTTTACATGGGTGGTCGCATCATCAAGGGCAATCAATTGGCCAAGGTGGGTGAAGAGGCAAGTAATCTGCAACTGGCTCGCACTGAAAAGCAAGTGCGTGAAACAACTGAAGCTTATTATTGGCGAGTAGTCAATCTGCTTGAAAAGCGTAAGACATTGGTCTCACAACAAGTGCTATTGAAGCAACTACAACATGATGTGGCTTTGGCTGTAAAAGTGGGCGTAACCAATAGAAACGACTTACTTCGTGTGGAGCTACAGCAACAAAGATTGGCTAGTGGCTTGATTACAGTAGATCATGGCATAGATATCAGTCGTCGGGCTTTGGCACAATTTATCGGTGTGGCAAAAAGCGGTGAGGATTTTCAAGTGGATGTCCAACCTTTTCCTAGCATTGAAGAACCGAATATGTATTTTATCGCTCCTACAGAAGCGGTCCGTGTACGAGAAGGATTTGCTTTGCTAAACAAACAGGTGAAAGCTAGCGAACTAGAAAAGCGCATGGAACTGGGTAGATTACTTCCTCAAGTAGCTATCGGTGCTAGTGTATCGCAATTTAGCTTGCTAGACGAAACAGACCGCAACTCGACTGTCTTTGCCACACTGCAAGTGCCATTGACAGACTGGTGGAGTGGTAGCCATGCTATCAAACAAAAAAAACTGGCTGTGGATAAGGCAAAGAATGACCTTAAGAATGGTCGTGAGCTGATGGAGCTAGAAATTGCTCAAACGTGGAATGCGCTGACTGAAGCGTATGACCAAGTACAGGTGGCTAAGCAATCTATCTTGAGCAGTAAAGAGAATCTACGCTTAAATACGGACACATATCAGGCGGGCACAACGACTATGGCGGATCTTCTGGATGCGCAAATGCTTCTTCAAGAGAGTGAAGATCAACTCACTGAAGCGAGCACGCAGTATATGGTGGCGTTGGCTAAGTACAAACGTATCACTGGTCAATAATTGACTGGCTAAAGGAAAAACAATAATAGGCAAGTTTGTCTGTATTGATTTATAAGGATGAGAGGATGGGCCGTGATGGCCCATCCTCTCTTAGTATATAAGGTGTTGTGTGTCTTTTATCTACTTATTAAATGTGTGCTGTGTTATTTCAGAAAGTTGTTTGGTACGCAGTAAATCACTAGGCATAATAAAGTCCCCTGTAAATGTGGGTAGCTTCAAATGTGTGAAATGTCCGGCTGTAAGATCTATACCTATAGCCATATAAAGCTTGTAGATAAACTCAGTGCAATATAGTTTGTCGTTATTCAAATCAAAGTCATGGTCAAAAAGAGGAGGATGCAAGTTATATTGGATCGCTTCATTTTTGAGGGCTGTCACCTGTGTTTTAGTCAATGTAAAACGCTGTAGACTGAAAGCAACTGCTTTATCGTGTGCAAGGTAGTCCTGCAAAGGCTCTATTTTAAGGCGTTCTTCTTCTCCACGATAATCGGTTTCGCCTGGGACAGCATGAATCACAAACCAGCCACAAGTATCTCGAAAAACGACACCCACATGAGAATACACGCTATGTTTATCTCCTATATCTACTAAGTGACTCACCAGACTCTCTCCTTTGCGAAATAGAAGATCGCCTTGTGCCAACTTGCTGCTAAGAGTTGTTATAGCATGCTCGCGTTCCAAAGCATCTTCTATAGAAGGCACTTTGGAACGCGATGATTGACAGCTTGTTATACTCCATAAAAGAAGTATAGACAAACTTATTTGGACATAATAGCGTACCACTTATTTTCGATTTTGGCCATCTTGTATGTTTCAGTTTTTTCGTCGACATTTTCGTAAGCCATTTTCAACTTGACTGTTGCTGTATTTCCATCTTCGGAGATTTCTTCACTGATAACATCACACGATACAAGTTTGCCATTCTTTTTAATAGCCTTAGCTATCTTTTCACTTTCGAATAGAGCTTTAAACTCATTCTTTTGTGCATCTGTAAGTGCTGCATTTTCTGAACTAGCCATATGATTAACCACATATTCAAAATCACCATCGCTCATGGCTTTAACCATAGACTTAGCTGCATCTGCTGGACCAGCACCAGCACCACAAGAACTCAACACAAATAGGATAGTAGCTAAAAAGCTAAATAAGACACTTTTCTTCATCACTCTCGTTTTTAAGGTTAATTTTTCGACCCCAATATAAGCATATTATCCGAGTAGACAAAATATAAGTTTATTTTTTACAGTTTTTACCAATACACGACGTTTGTATGATTATATAAAGAGCCTAGGAAATACAAAAAAATGAGGATACAGTGAATATCACTGCATCCTCATCATATAATATCGTCTGATTATCAGGTTTATTCCCACTCGATTGTTGCTGGTGGCTTAGAACTGATATCGTAGCATACGCGGTTTACTCCTTTGACCTTATTGATAATATCGTTGCTGACCTTACCCAAGAATTCATATGGCAAATGACACCAGTCGGCTGTCATACCATCTGTAGAAGCCACAGCACGTAGAGCTACAGCACGCTCATATGTACGCTCATCTCCCATTACACCTACACTTTGAATAGGGAGAAGGATGGCACCTGCTTGCCATACATCATTATATAAACCAGCATCTTTAAGTCCTTGAATAAAGATGTAATCTGCTTCTTGAAGAGTGGCCACCTTTTCTGGTGTAATATCACCCAAAATACGTACTGCTAGTCCAGGACCTGGGAATGGGTGACGAGAGATCAAGTGCTCTGGCATACCCATCTCGCGACCTACTCGACGTACTTCATCTTTAAACAAAAGACGCAATGGTTCGCATAGTTGTAGATTCATCTTCTCTGGAAGACCACCTACATTATGGTGACTCTTAATTACTGTACCTGTGATAGACAAGCTTTCGATACAGTCTGGGTAGATAGTACCTTGTGCCAACCACTTAGCGTCTGTAATCTTTTGAGCTTCTGTGTCGAATACATCGATGAAACCCGCACCGATAATCTTACGCTTCTTCTCTGGATCTGTCACGTCAGCTAGCTCACTAAAGAACTTCTTGCTAGCATCTACACCGATTACGTTTAGACCTAATCCTTCGTAATCACGCATGACGTCTTGGAACTCGTTCTTACGTAGCATACCGTGGTCTACAAAGATACAAGTAAGATTATCGCCAATAGCTTTATGAAGCAATACAGCAGCTACTGAACTATCCACTCCACCACTAAGCCCAAGAATAACACGGTCATCACCAAGTTGTTCTTTTAGTTCGGATACGGTTGTTTCAACAAAGCTAGATGGAGACCAGTCTTGCTTTGCTCCACAGATGTCTACTACAAAGTTACGTAGTAGTTGTGTGCCACATGTACTATGGTATACTTCTGGGTGAAACTGTACCCCCCATACTTTTTCGTTTTCTATTTGGAATGCTGCACATGCTACATCTTCTGTAGATGCAATCAGCTGGAAGTTATCAGGAATTTTTGTAATCGTATCACCATGGCTCATCCAGACTTGGTCATCCACGCGGATACCTTTCATCAATGGGTTGTCAGAAACCTTAGCGATGTGAGCACGACCATATTCGCGACTCTCTGCTGGTTCTACGCTTCCACCATTTGTGTAAGCGATATACTGAGCACCATAACAGATACTCATAATAGGTAGACGACCACGAATCTCACTTAGATCAATCTTGAAAGCTTTTTCATCATATACAGAAAAAGGAGAGCCCGAAAGAATGACACCAATTACTGACGGGTCATTGTGTGGAAACTTGTTGTAGGGTACGATTTCACAATACGTATTGAGCTCACGCACGCGACGTGCAATAAGCTGTGTTGTCTGTGAACCGAAATCCAGAATGATAATCTTTTCTTGCATAGTTTTTGTTATAAATATGTGTATATCCACCCATATTTCAGGTAGGCTAATATGGGTTACAAAGATACGGAAAAAGTTCTGCTATTCCTGCACTTGAGGAAGATTTTAATGCAAGATGTATGTATTTTTTCTTACCTTATTACTTTTCCACTTTTTTCTTTGTGGAATAAAATCATTTTCTTACTTTTGCATCGGAAAAGCCAACCATAACATGTTTCGCAGCATATGGCTTTTTTAATTTTGATAATAGATATACTATCTATAATTATAGAACCATTTAAAATTTATAACGAAATGACTAAAGTAGGTATTAACGGATTCGGCCGTATCGGTCGCTTTGTTTTCCGCGCTGCTCAGACTCGTTCTGACATCCAAGTTGTTGCTATCAACGACCTTTGCCCAGTAGATTATCTAGCTTACATGCTTAAGTATGACACTATGCACGGTATCTTCGATGGTACTATCGAAGCTGACGTTGAAAACTCAACTCTTATCGTAAACGGTAACCCTATCCGTGTAACTGCTGAGCGCAACCCAGCTGACCTTAAGTGGGATGCAGTTGAAGCTGAGTACGTAGTAGAGGCTACAGGTCTATTCCTTACAGAAGAAAAGGCTCAAGGTCACATCGCTGCAGGTGCTAAGTACGTAGTTATGTCTGCTCCTTCTAAGGACGCAACTCCTATGTTCGTATGCGGTGTTAACCACACTGAATATGTTAAGGGTACACAATTCGTATCTAACGCATCTTGTACTACTAACTGTCTAGCTCCAATCGCTAAGGTATTGAATGACACATTCGGTATCGAAACAGGTTTGATGACAACAGTTCACGCTACAACTGCAACTCAAAAGACAGTTGACGGTCCATCTATGAAGGACTGGAGAGGTGGTCGTGCTGCTGCTGGTAACATCATCCCTTCTTCTACTGGTGCTGCTAAGGCTGTAGGTAAAGTTATTCCTGAGCTTAACGGTAAGCTTACAGGTATGGCATTCCGCGTTCCAACTCTAGACGTATCTGTAGTTGACTTGACAGTTAACTTGAAGAAAGCGGCTACTTACGAAGAAATCTGTGCAGCTATGAAGTCTGCTTCAGAAAACGAATTGAAGGGTATCCTTGGTTACACTGAAGACGCAGTAGTTTCTTCTGACTTCCTAGGTGACGCTCGTACTTCTATCTTCGACGCTAAAGCTGGTATCGCTCTAACTGACAACTTCGTTAAGGTTGTATCTTGGTATGACAACGAAATCGGTTACTCTAACAAGGTTCTTGACCTTGTAGCTTACATGGCTTCTGTAAACTAATCAACCCGATTAGACTTACATAGCAATTAGCTAATAGAAGTAGTTACTTACGTAACAACACATAAAGAGGGCTGCCTATTTTGGGTGGCCCTCTTCGTATATAATAATACCTGGCTATAATTTGCATAAATCGGGAAAAGCATGTAGTTTTGCATCCGTATGGAAGAAATTCATTTTATCATTAACCCACATGCTGGGACGCAACAAAAGCGTAATATAGTACACTTGATTGAGCAACAGGCAGACACCATGCCCTACTCACCTCATATTATCTTCACACGCAAGGCGGGTGAAGCTACAAAACTTGCACGTATCGCCGTAGAAAGAGGAGTTAAACGTGTCGTTGCTGTCGGTGGAGATGGCACTATCAACGAAGTAGCACAAGCTTTAATAGGGACAGATACTGCTCTAGGCATTATCCCAGCAGGATCGGGCAATGGTCTAGCTAGACATTTGCAGATTCCTTTGGAAACACGCAAGGCACTAAAAATAGCTCTTGAAGAATCGCCTCGCTGGATAGATACAGCAGAAGTAAACGACTCGCCTTATTTTTGTAGCTGTGGTGCAGGATTTGATGCTTTAATCAGCTGGAAATTTGCTCAAAGAGATACACGGGGGTTCAACACATACGTAGATGAGGTTATCAAGAATGTACCGTCTTATAAAAGCGAGAAGTACACCATTGAAATTGACGGTGAGACAATAGAGCGTGAAGCTTTTATTGTTGCTGTCAACAATGCATCTCAGTATGGAAACAATGCATATATCGCTCCACAAGCTAGCTGCAGCGATGGACTTCTAGATATAACTATAGTACACCCTTTTCAGGTACAGGATCTTCCCGGACTTGGATTGCAACTCTTCAACAAGACGCTAAATCAAAATCATCGTGTAGAAACCTTCCAAGGTACATCAATACGAATCACTAGAAGCAAAGAAGCTCCTATACATGTAGACGGCGAAGCACGCCTTATGCCCGCAACAGTAGAATGTAAAATACGACCTAAAAGCTTACAGGTGCTGACAAAGTCAAAATAAAAGACATCAAAAAAAATGGTGATGCAGGTCCACTAGACCTGTATCACCATTTCTTCATTTGCTAGCTCTGTATTATTAAATACTGCCTTAGCTTCATCCAGCACGACACTCTCATCGTGATATCTTGCCGACAAATGCCCGATAATCAATTTCTTACAGTTGGCAGCCTTGGCTATCATTCCTGCTTGCATGGCTGTACTATGCTGTGTAACTACAGCTCTAGCTAATCGGTCTTGCAAGAAAGTGGCTTCATGATATATACAATCTACACCCTGCACTTGCTCAGTGATGTCTGGCTTATAAGCCGTATCACTAATATAAGCATAACTACGCACAGGCTTCATGGGTAAAGTCAAGTCGCTATTGGAAATAATTGTTCCGTCGGGAGTCTCATAATCTTGTCCAGCTTTAATCGCATGGATTGCATACACTGGCAAATCATACATATCTTTCGCTTTAGGATTTAAACGATACTTTGTAGCCTTCTCCCTAAAAACAAACCCACAACATGGCATGCGGTGTTTCAAAGGCACTGTTTCTACTCGCAAAGAGCGGTCTTCATATAATATTTCACTACGACGTGCCGAAAATGGATGAACCTTGACTTTGAAACTAAGACCATCACAAAAGAATGCTAGTTGTGGCTTTAACAACTCAGGAAGTGGATTGGGACCATAGATATGCAAATCTGCTGTTCTTCCCAAAAGACCAAGAGTAGATATAAGTCCTATCAAACCAAAACAATGATCACCATGTAAGTGGGAGATAAAAATATGATTCAATCGCTTAAAATGTAAGTGACTACGGCGAAAATGTACCTGCGCCCCTTCTCCACAATCGACCATAAACAACTTATCTCTAACATCGACGACTTGACAGCTGGCATTGTGACGTGTGGTCGGTTTTGCCGAACCACATCCTAATATATGAACTTCGAATTTTTGCACTTAAAATCTACTTTAGTATTACTTACTGGATGCAAGATACTCAAAATCTAGTACACCCACAAATTATCATGTCATGATATACAAAAAGGGAGCTCCTGAAGGAACTCCCTTTAATTTTATGTAACTACTTGAGTTAGCAATGATTACTTGTCATCACCTTCAAGTTGTTGCTTCAATTGAGCCAAAGCATCCAAATCACCAAGAGTTGTAGAAGCAGCTTGGTTTTGAATGTTAGCAGCAGCTTGGTTTTGCTTACGTGGAGCTTGTGCACGCTTAGCACGACGTTCTGCACGCTCTTCACCCTTAGCCTTATCTTCGTGGATGCGGCTGTGAGATAGGATGATACGCTTAGAATCCTTGTTGAATTCGATTACCTTGAAGTCAAGTTGTTCGTTCAATACAGCTGCAGAACCATCTTCCTTAACTAGGTGCTTAGGAGTAGCGAAACCTTCGATACCCTCAGCTAGTTTAACAACCGCACCCTTGTCAAGAAGCTCAACGATAGTACCTTGGTGGATAGTACCGTATGCGAAGTCATCCTCGTATTGATCCCAAGGGTTTTCTTCTAGTTGCTTGTGACCTAGGCTTAGACGACGGTTGTCTTTGTCGATTTCAAGAACCTTAACGTCGATAGTTGCACCTACAGAAGTGAATTCAGATGGGTGCTTAACCTTCTTAGTCCAAGAAAGGTCAGAGATGTGGATAAGACCATCAACACCTTCTTCGATTTCTACGAACACACCGAAGTTAGTGAAGTTACGTACACGTGCTGCGTGAACAGAACCTTGAGGATACTTCTCTTCGATAGCTGCCCATGGATCTTCCTTAAGTTGCTTGATACCAAGAGACATCTTACGTTCGTCGCGGTCAAGAGTCAAGATTACTGCTTCAACTTCGTCACCTACCTTCATAAAGTCTTGAGCACTACGCAAGTGTTGAGACCAAGACATTTCAGATACGTGGATAAGACCTTCTACACCAGGAGCGATTTCGATGAATGCACCGTAGTCTGCCATTACGACAACCTTAGCCTTCACCTTGTCACCTACCTTCAACTCTTCAGAAAGAGCATCCCATGGGTGTGGAGTCAATTGCTTGATACCTAGAGCGATACGCTTCTTATCGTTATCGAAGTCAAGGATAACAACGTTCAACTTTTGGTCAAGCTCTACAACCTCGTGTGGATCGCTTACGCGGCCCCAAGAAAGGTCTGTGATATGTACCAAACCATCTACACCACCAAGGTCAATAAACACACCGTAAGAAGTGATGTTCTTAACTGTACCTTCAAGTACTTGACCCTTCTCAAGCTTAGAGATGATTTCTTTCTTTTGTTGTTCTAGTTCAGCCTCGATCAATGCTTTGTGAGATACAACTACGTTCTTGTACTCTTGGTTGATCTTAACAACCTTGAATTCCATAGTCTTACCTACAAATACATCATAGTCACGAATTGGCTTCACGTCGATTTGCGAACCTGGAAGGAACGCTTCGATTCCAAACACATCAACGATCATACCACCCTTAGTGCGGCACTTGATGTAACCTTGGATAATTTCTTCGTTTTCAAGAGCTGCGTTAACACGGTCCCAAGAACGTGCAAGACGAGCCTTGCGGTGAGAAAGAACCAATTGGCCTTTCTTGTCTTCCTGATTTTCAACGTATACTTCTACAGTATCGCCTACCTTAAGATCAGGATTGTAACGGAACTCATTCATTGGAATGATACCGTCTGATTTAAAACCGATGTTTACAACTACTTCACGCTTGTTCATTGCAATCACCGTACCATCAATAACCTCACGGTCAGTAACGTTGTTAAGGGTACCTTCATACACCTTTTCTAGTTCTTCTTGGCTAACAAGTGTTTGTTCGCCGTTTTCGTAAGCATCCCAATCGAACTCAGCAAGAGGGGCTACATTCTTTAAATTTTCCATTAATAAATTGTTGTTGTTACGTTAATTGAGTTAGACATTATATTGATTACACTCTAATTCGGGCGCAAAGATAGGACTTTCTCTTGAATACACAAAGAGAAAGCCCTATTATTTTAGCCTTAAATATGCTGACAGTCAGTTTTTAATATTCGTTGATAAAAATCAAGTTGCAAGCTCTAAACTTCTGGCTTTGAATTCTGAAATTTTGGCTTTAAATCTTGAGATTCTTGCCTTAAAGCTGAACATTCTGACTTAATTAGTCAGCACAGGGTGTGCATATTGCTTAAAATTCTGATGTAAAGTGAAAGCGAATGTCCTTGAAATCATTTTGTGCCATCTGCAACACATAATTTGAGTCAGCCAAGAACACATCACGCCCTTCATGATCTTTTGCAATGTATTGGTACTTACGCTTCTTGAACGCTTCCAGTGCTTCTTCACTATCGCTTTCAATCCAACATGCCTTAAACAAAGACAATGGCTCCCAACGACATGATGCATTGTATTCATGCTCTAGACGGTATTGAATCACCTCAAACTGAAGTTGACCCACCGTACCAATAATCTTGCGACCATTAAACTGGTTGACAAATAGCTGAGCCACACCCTCGTCCATCAACTGATCCACACCCTTAGCAAATTGCTTTTGCTTCATCGGGTCGGCATTTTCGATATACTTAAACATCAATGGCGAGAAGCTAGGCAAGCCCTTGAAGTGAAGCTTTTCACCTGAAGTCAAGGTGTCACCAATCTTAAAGGTACCGCTATCTGGCAAACCGATGATATCACCTGCATAAGCCTCATCAACAGTAGTCTTACGCTGTGCCATAAATTGCGTCGGGCTAGAGAATCGCATATTCTTGCCGTGACGCATATGTAAATAAGGTGTATTACGCACGAACTTACCACTACATATCTTACAAAAAGCCACACATGAACGGTGATTCGGGTCGATATTGGCAGTAATCTTGAAGATAAAGCCTGTGAACTTCTCCTCATTAGGATTAACTTCACGTTCGATAGCTTCGATTGGAAGTGGACTTGGCGCAATCTCTACAAAACAGTCCAATAGTTCTTGTACACCAAAGTTGTTCAATGCAGAACCAAAAAATACAGGCGCTACTTCGGCAGCCAAATATGTGTCACGGTCAAACTCTGGATACACGCCCTCTATCAAGTCAAGATCTTCACGAAGTTGTTCAGCAGATTCTTCACCAATTTGTGCATCAAGCTCAGCAGACTTCACGTCCACTTCCACCTTTTCGGTCATAACTTGTTTATCAGGTTGATACAAGTCAAGCTTATTTTCAAAGAGGTTGTACACCCCTTTAAATCGTGGTCCTTGATCGATAGGCCAAGAAAGCGGACGTACGCTAATCTTCAATTCTTCTTCTAGCTCATCAAGCAAATCGAATGGGTCTTTACCCTCACGGTCCATCTTATTGGCATAGATGATTACAGGAGTATTGCGCATACGGCATACTTCCATCAACTTACGCGTTTGGGCCTCCACACCTTTCGCACTATCCACAACAATGATTACACTATCTACCGCTGTCAATGTACGGAAAGTATCTTCAGCAAAATCTTGGTGACCTGGAGTATCCAAGATATTGATTTTGTAATCTTTGTAATCAAATTCCATCACGGAAGTTGTTACCGAGATACCACGTTGTTTCTCGATTTCCATCCAGTCGGACGTTGCAGACTTCTTGATCTTGTTGTTCTTTACAGCACCTGCAACTTGAATCTGTCCACCAAAAAGAAGAAGCTTTTCGGTCAACGTTGTTTTACCCGCATCGGGGTGAGAAATAATCGCAAAAGTTCTTCTTCTGCTGATTTCATTTTCGTTCGCCATGAATTTATATTATCTTACTATATTTATATATGTATATGGTATACGACTAGTTTTCTAGAAGTTGAATACATTTTTGCAATGATTCTTCCCAATGAGGAATCTCAATGCCATATGTTGCTTTGATTTTTGCTTTGCTCAACAAAGAATAAGCAGGACGAGCAGCAGCGGTAGGATAGTCCTCAGTACAGATTGGTCCAAGCTTACATCCTTCTACACCTGCCAAGCGATGGATAGCCACAGTGAAATCGTACCATGATGCTACACCTTCATTTGTATAATGATATACTCCTGGTTCGATACCTTTAATAGACATCACCAAAAGTGCCTCTGCCAAATCGGCTGCATATGTTGGTGTCCCTACTTGATCGGCTACTATATTGAGTGCATCTCGCTCACGTCCCAAACGAATCATTGTCTTCACAAAATTATTTCCATGTGTCGAGTACAACCATGCAGTACGCACTACCGCACTAAGCGGACAGAAGTTCATTACAGCCTCTTCACCTGCCAACTTGGTGCGACCATATACTGAAACTGGTGCTGTAGGATCTGACTCCAGATAAGGACGACAGTTTGTGCCATCAAACACATAATCAGTAGAAACATGCAATACACGTGCACCGTGTGCTTGTGCTGCTTGCGCTAGTACTTGTGGAGCCATCGCATTGATTTTTTCACACAGCGCTGCATCTTCCTCTGCTTTATCTACCGCAGTATAAGCTGCACAATTAATCACCACATCCACTTCATGAGTAGAAAAAAAATCGAAAAGTGCCTTTTCATCACAAATATCTAAATCTGCCACATCTGTAAAATAATACGTATGCTCAGAATACTTAGGTGATTCAGATAGTGTGCGCAACTCATTACCTAGTTGGCCGTTCGCTCCAGTTACTAGAAATTTCATTAGGATTTAATTTTATAAGTTCGTATTGTAGTTTTATTTGAATTCCAATTCGCCTGCATCATCCTTCTCTTTATAGTTGGCTAGCAAGGAAATAAAATTTTGTATAGGTTCCAGCGCCTTCATCGTTTGTTCGGTGATTTTTTGTTTGCGCAATCGAAGCATCATCACTTGATACAACATCTCAAAACAGCTCTCTATTTCCCCTACCTCACGTGTCTCTGCCTCGCTCTTTGCACGAAACTCGACGACAAAAGGAAGTGCTTTATAATAAGCACCACTGTAGAAAGGAAATTTAGGTGAATCTAATAGTTGTTGATGCAGGTCGGACAACTTGATCATCACATTCTTATGAATCTGCAGATGGCCTGTTTCTACCACATCCTCCTCACGCATCATATTGATGCGATCTTGAAGCCATTGCACATAAGCCTCTTCTTGTTCTTCTGTAAGTTGATATGGCTTGACCACTCGCTCACGCAGAACATCTATATTTAATTGACAGCTACGAATCAAATCTTCTACACTCCAAAGATATAGAAGATATTCAGACTGGTTTTCTTTTCTAAGTTTCTCTGAAATATACATAGTTTAAAAGTATATATTATATGAAGTACTCAATAAATACTTAGTGCGTGAATAATGTAATGAGTACACCTACTACAGCGGCCAACATCACCACACCTCCAACAATACGGTTTATCAAAAAGATACCACGAAGGTTAAAGCGCTCTCTTACCATATTCACTCCAGTAGTCAATAAAAACCACCATACAAGTGCACCAAGAACAATCATCGCATAAGCCATCATTTTGGGAAAATCTGGAAATTCATGCAATGTCACATTAAAGCGTGCAAATAACGCAATAAAGAGCAAAAGAATCATTGGGTTGGAAAAGGTCACAAGAAAGGCTGTTACACCGTTGTGCCATAAACCATCTCTTTGTCTGGAAGACTGACGTATACTTTTGACTGGATTAGACATATACATATATAGTCCAAAGCCAAACAACAGCAGACTTCCTAGAATCTGCAACCATAGACGGTGTGTTTGAATAAATGGGTCAACCCACTTCATTCCGTATCCAGTAAAAACTGCATATATTATATCACTCACTGCAGCACCACATCCGGTGACAAAACCGTACCATCTACCTTTATTAAGTGTACGCTGTACACAAAGAACTCCCACAGGACCCATGGGAGCAGATACGATAACGCCAATTAAAAAGCACTTAAAAAAAAGGAGTAACACACTAATCATGCGGCAAATATCGGAAAAATACCTTACATACGCGAGGAATAACGTAAAAAAAGCACTATCTTTGCGCGAAAATTCAGCCCTCTTCGGGCGAATCAAACAAAAACAAACCCAGACAATGATTTTATTTTTTAAAACCAAGAAGGATGTGGTGATTGCTACCCAAGTGGCACAAGAGCTTGATGCACAAAACATCGAGAAACTGTGCTGGCTATTTGGCGACGCCCAACTAATTGCTCTGACTCAAGTAGGGGGCACCTTTATCGGCCCTCGTCGTGAAATGATTACACCATGGAGTACAAATGCTGTAGAGATAGCAAACAACATGGGTGTGGAACATATAGAGCGTATTGAGGAATACTTCCCAGTAGACTCTGCTGATGCTGACCACGACCCTATGCTCCAACGTGTTTATGAAACTCTAAACCAAGACATTTTTGTACACGATGTAGAGGCTGCGCCTATACAATACATTGATGACATTGAAGCGTACAACGAAGCTGAAGGACTAGCTCTGAGTGAAGAAGAAATCGCATACCTACGTGATGTAGAATCACAACTAGGGCGACAACTTACGGACTCGGAGCTTTTTGGTTTTGCTCAAATCAATTCTGAACACTGCCGTCACAAGATTTTCGGTGGTACATTTATCATTGATGGTGAAGAGATGGAATCTTCTCTTTTCCAAATGATCAAGAAGACGACTAAAGAGAATCCAAACCAAATCGTTTCAGCTTACAAAGATAATGTAGCCTTTGCTAACGGTCCTGTAGTGGAGCAATTTGCTCCAGCAGACCACAGTAAATCGGACTACTTCGTGATTCGTGATATCGAATCTGTGATCTCTATAAAAGCAGAAACACACAATTTCCCAACAACAGTAGAACCTTTCAACGGGGCTTCAACAGGTACTGGTGGTGAAATCCGTGACCGTATGGCTGGTGGTAAAGGCTCATGGCCTATTGCAGGAACTGCTGTATATATGACTAGCTACCCTCGCATGAAGGAAGACGTCTTCGCATGGGAAAGAATTCTTCCAGTAAGAAAATGGTTGTATCAAACTCCAGCTCAAATCCTAATCAAGGCTTCTAACGGTGCGTCTGATTTTGGTAACAAGTTCGGTCAACCTCTTGTATGTGGTTCTGTCCTTACTTTCGAGCACCAAGAACATGGTGTTGAATATGGTTTCGACAAAGTCATCATGCTTGCTGGTGGTGTGGGTTATGGTCCTAAGCGCGACTGCTTGAAGGGCGAACCTGAAGCTGGCAATAAGGTGGTCGTTATCGGTGGTGACAACTACCGCATCGGTCTAGGTGGTGGTTCGGTATCTTCTGTAGATACAGGTCGTTATAGCTCAGGTATCGAGCTAAACGCAATTCAACGTGCTAATGCCGAAATGCAAAAGCGTGCAAACAACGTAGTACGTGCGCTTTGTGAAGAAGAAAACAACCCAGTCGTTTCTATCCACGACCACGGTAGTGCAGGTCACGTGAACTGTCTATCTGAGCTTGTAGAAGAAAGCGGCGGTTTGATCCATATGGACAAACTTCCTATTGGTGATAAGACTTTGAGTGCCAAAGAAATCATTGCCAATGAAAGTCAAGAGCGTATGGGTCTTTTGATCAAGGAAGACGCCATTGACTATGTACGTCGTATTGCTGAGCGTGAACGTGCTCCTATGTATGTAGTAGGTGAGACTACTGGCGACAAGCGTTTTACTTTCGAACAAGCGGACGGTGTGCGTCCATTTGATTTGTCTGTAGACCAAATGTTTGGTTCGTCTCCTAAAACATATATGCGTGATACAACGGTAGATCGTACATACGAAATGCCAGAATATGACACAACTCAACTATGTAGATATGTCAAAGATGTCCTTCATCTAGAAGCTGTGGCTTGTAAAGACTGGTTGACTAACAAGGTAGACCGTTCTGTAACAGGTAAGGTAGCTCGCCAACAGTGTCAAGGTCCATTGCAATTGCCATTGAGCGACTGTGGTGTAGTAGCACTTGACTATCGTGGCAACAAGGGTATCGCAACTGCTATTGGTCACGCACCTCAAGCTGCACTTGCAGACAGTGCGAAAGGTAGCGTATTGGCAGTCGCTGAATCATTGACAAATATCGTATGGACTCCACTTGCTGAAGGCATCAAGAGTCTATCTCTTTCTGCCAACTGGATGTGGCCTTGCCGTAGCCAAGAAGGTGAAGATGCTCGTCTATATAAAGGTGTGAAAGCATTGAGCGACTTCTGTTGTGCACTTGAAATCAATGTGCCTACAGGTAAGGACTCGTTGTCAATGACACAAAAGTATCCTAACGGTGAAAAAGTCATTTCTCCAGGAACAGTCATTGTATCTGCTGGTGGTGAAGTAAGTGATGTGAAGAAAACAGTATGTCCTGTCCTTCAAGATGTAGAAGGTGCTAAGATTTATCATATCGACTTTAGTTTCGACAACCTACGCCTAGGTGGTTCTGCATTTGCACAATCACTAGGTAAGGTGGGTAGTGATGTACCAACAGTAACAAATCCTCAATACTTCCGCGACGCCTTTGAAGCTGTACAAGCCTTAGTTAACGAAGGTAACCTAATTGCTGGTCACGATATTTCTGCTGGTGGTTTGGTGACTGCTATTGCTGAAATGTGTTTCGGACAAACTGCAATTGGTGCGAATATTGATCTTAACGGCTTCGCTGAAGAAGATGTGGTTAAGATTCTATTTGCGGAAAATCCAGGTGTACTTGTTCAAACAAAAGACGCAGCTCGTCTAGAAGAAGTTCTTGGCGAAGCTGGTATTGCATTTAACCTACTTGGTGAAGCGACTATTGATGCACAGTTGACAATCAACCGTGGCGATGAAAACGTATTGTCTACAACAGTTTCAACACTACGTGACGCATGGTATCAAAGCAGCTGGTTGATGGACAAGAAGCAAAGCATGAACGGCATGGCAGACGAACGTCGCAAGCACTACGACTTGCAACCAGTATCGTGGACAATGCCTACTTCTTTTGAAGGAACACTTTCATCATATGGTGTTTCTGCTGAGCGTCGCACGGCATCTGGTGTAAAAGCTGCAATTATCCGTGAAAAGGGTACAAATGGTGAGCGCGAAATGGCTTACTCTCTATATCTAGCAGGTTTTGATGTAAAGGATGTCACTATGACTGACTTGACTTCTGGCCGTGAAACACTAGAAGATATCCAAATGATTGTCTTCTGTGGTGGTTTCTCTAACAGTGATGTACTTGGTTCTGCAAAAGGCTGGGCAGGTGGCATCTTGTTCAACCCTAAGGCAAAAGCAACTCTAGATGCATTCTTTGCTCGTCCTAACACACTTTCTTTGGGTATCTGTAACGGTTGCCAGTTGATGATGGAACTTGGAGTCATCAATCCTGAGCACACAGAAAAGGGCTATATGGATCATAACGACTCACACAAGTTTGAGTCAAGCTTCGTAAGTCTAAGCATCCCACAAAACAAGAGTGTTATGCTTGAATCACTTAGTGGTACTGACCTAGGTATATGGGTAGCTCACGGCGAAGGTAAGTTTGTCCTTCCACAAGCGGAATCAGATTATCATATCGCTGCGAAATACCAATACGACACATATCCTGGCAACCCTAATGGGTCTGCATACAACGTAGCAGGATTGGCTAGCAAAGACGGTCGTCACCTAGCCATGATGCCTCACTTGGAAAGAGCTATCTTCCCATGGCAATGTGGCTTCTATCCAGAAGAAGAAGTGAAGCGCCATGAGATTACTCCATGGTTGGAAGCATTCGTGAATGCACGCATTTGGTGTGAAAACAACAAGTAATTCTAACATAGAATTGACTATATAAAAAGTGCACTTTGTAAATTGTTACAAAGTGCACTTTTTTATATTCTAAAATGACTCATCAATTTAAGACTTAACAAGTCTAGCAATCTAAAAGCAGGGCTTCTATTTATCAATATATTCTAATAAGGTATGCATTATTACAAAACATTATTTATATACATAAGAGCAAGCAGTTGATTGGGGAAAACCGAACTTTTTTGGTATATTTGTACGGATTATATAATTGAACTAAGACAACAAGACGTAACATGAGACATATATTGCAGGTTCTTTTGATATGTATAGTGAGCTTTTTTTGCTTTAGCTCACTATATGCCCAATCGTCCTCCAATCAAATTAAACAAGAAACTATACATCTCATTTTGTGTGTAGACGATGCCCCATTTTCGTATTACAACGAAATTGGAGAACCTCATGGCTTCAATTACGACCTAGCTAGAATCTTAAAATCAAGACTTAACACTGACAAGCGAGTTGCGATATCCCTTATGCCGTGGGAGAATATTATCCCTCATATCCAAGCCAATCCACAAGATATTTTTGTAGGGATCTATGATGAGCCCGAGAAATACATGGAATATTTTGTACTTTCTCCACCATATATCTACACAACTTATAACGGAGTAAAATTATACAATTTACCAGATAACTACATAGAACAAACTGGAAATAAAAAAATTAATGTACCTATGTGTATTGGGGTTCACAAAGAGAATTACAAGATGCTAGGTAACATCAACACCATCTTGTTAGACATCAAACATTCTGGTGAATTAGACAAGCTGATAAATCAGTACTTTCCTAAGATACAACAAAAGAAATGGCCCATAGAGTTTATACTTGCTAATACCATCCTTCTATTAGCTATACTTAGTACTATTTTATTAATCATCCTACGTCACAGAAAAAACAATCTTGATTCTCGTCAAGAACAGTTTTATGCAAAGCACGTGGAAACGGTATTCGATAATATCCCATTCGCTTTATATATCATTGACTGGGAAGGAAAAGACAATGAGTTTGTATTCCTTTGTAATAAGGTAGTCTACGAGTTGTTTGATAATACTAAGCCTAATAAACAAGATATTATAAATCTGTTTAGTGACAAACAGCGTGAGACTTTCAATTGGGTAGCAAATAAAACATTTCAAGAGGGAATCTCCACATCCTATTACGATCAAACAGAACTTCCAAATGGAAAGACGTGGGATGCGCATATCTACGTACAACGTATCGAGATACATAATAAATACTACCTTCTCTATACATCTACTAGCATTCTTGACTTAAACAAAGCCCGTGAAGAAGCTGAACAAAACAATCAGCAAATGGAGCAATTTTTGTCGACAATCAATCACGAAATTCGCACACCACTGAATACTATTGTTGGCTTCAGTGATATGCTGCCTGAACTCCCTGAAGACGAACGAGGATATTATGCTCAACTAATCAGTGAGAAAAGCGACTTTTTAGCTAAACTAATAGAGGACATCTTACTCTATTCTAAGCTAGAGTCCGACACATTTAAACTGTCTCTGCGACCTGGTGATGCAATGAATGTGACTCGTAATATCAGAATGATGTATGAACATTTGATTCCAGCCAATAAACCGGTTGAAATTGTTAGCGATGTTCTTTATGACTCTTTCCAAATACAAATTGACGACAAATGCTATAGATACATACTGGATCAGTTTATTTTGAATGCAATCAAATACACGAATTCTGGACAGATACGTGTGGGCTGGTACACTAAAAATGACGAGTCAGTATTTTACGTTAAAGATACAGGTGTGGGTATAGCAAAAGAAAAGCAAGCTAATGTATTTGATCGATTTAAAAAGGTCAATGAGTTTACACCTGGCACTGGATTAGGAGCACCTATATGTTTGCAAATGGTAAAATTTTTCCCTGGAGGACGTATCGGTGTTTACTCAGAAGAAGGTGAGGGTTCGCTATTCTGGCTTTCAGCTTACCTCCCATATGAGACAGATGGTCTCATAGTGGAAGATACTACAGCATATGACGAAATTATCGATTTGAGATGGAAAGGAATCTGGTATGAATATGATGAGCTCGGAAATCCCGTGCAGAGAGGAGGGCTTTATGAAGCATAAACTCCTTGCACTTCTGTGTACACTACTCGTACTATGCTGTACACCAGCCATGGGAAGAGTGCAGATAAGCGATTCTACAGAGTTTTCGAGTTCTGTAAATCTTAAGCCAATTAAAATTGGTGTATACCATCATCCGCCTTATATGTATATGGAAGATGGCAAAGCATCTCATGGGATCATCATTTCGCAATTGGATTACTTCATGAAACACATGAATCGTAAGTACGAGCTAATCTCTTTGCCGTATAAAGATTTGATTGATTGTATGGCACAAAATACAATAGATTTTGCTGTTATACCACTTCAAGCCTGCAACGAAGATCAGATAAAGTATCATAGCTTGATTTTCTTGACTGGACATATCGGTATGTTTACAAAACGCTCAAGTAATTATACTTCACTAGAAAGCATATCCTACTGCAAAGCTAGCGTTCTAGATAAATGCTGTATTACATCTATCAGTTCAATGTTACCTAGTAATGTCAGACTCACACAAGAGTCTGATTTTGCTCAAGAAGTTCAGTTGCTTGAAGCAGGAAAAATAGAGGTCATTATAGGCGATGAAATGCGATTGAACTACGAAGGTCACCATTCAGGATTGAGTGCTTTAAAGTACAAACTACTCCCTTTACCTTCCATAAAGCGAGTATTTGTACTTGCAGCAAACGAGGTACATGCACCACTCATATCAGAAGTAAATCATGCCATTGTTGCTGAAGCATTAGACGGGTCACTCAACAAA
Source organism: Bacteroidaceae bacterium (assembly GCA_963678855.1). GTDB lineage: Bacteria > Bacteroidota > Bacteroidia > Bacteroidales > Bacteroidaceae > F22. Next base: position 559,059 of record OY787448.1, read on the forward strand.
GTTTTTGAAAAGGAAGGGGCAGCACAGTATTTCAATGATTTTAATTACTACCTGCAACTGTTCCTAGTTATTGGGCCATTTGTTTTACTTGCGCTGATTGCTATCTTTACTATAGTCTATCTAAAAGGAAGAAAATCAAGATTAGAATTAAAATATAGACGCAATGTTATGCGCACTGTGCTTGATGCTCTACCTCACCCTATACAGATGGAAGATGTAGACAAAGGCTGCGAAATAGTATATCGTAATCCAGCCAGTTTTACTGCTTATCCCGATTTAGAAAATACGGGTGTCAAGGGATATAGCATGGATAGACTATTGTTTCGTCGCTCACATGAGACATCTATGGAAGTTGTGAAAACGGGACAAGAATATGATGACATAGAGCAATATAGACATAGTAATGGGGAACCTCATGCTTGTTACACTCGCAAATGGCTTGTAGAAGAAAACAACTATAGTTATGTCTACTCAGTAAGAATTGATGTCACAGAACTTATTGAAGCTCGTAAAAAGCTAGAAATGGCAGAAAAACTAAAGTCACTTTTCCTTGCCAACATGAGCCATGATATACGCACTCCTGTCAATGCTATTACTGGCTTTGCCCATATGATTAAAGATATTGATGACAACGAAAGCATACGAGAGTTCAGTAAGCATATATCGCAAAATAATGAATATCTGCTCGAACTCTTAAATGACGTTGTGGATCTAGCTAAATATCAGTCTGGTGCTTCCAAAATTGAAGTACAATGGTATGATGTGACAGAGCAAATGAATGAACTGGAAAAAGTCTTTTATGTTATCCTTGAAAAACTTAAAAAGACAGATCAAGTACATTTGCACAAAGTCAATCCGTATAAGAACTTCCGTATTTTGGCTGATAGACATAAAGTTACCCGTGTCATTCATAACTTCTTGAGTAATGCATGCAAATACACCCTTGAGGGCGATGTCTATTTTGGAGCGATTGTCCAAAATAACAAGCTGCTTGTTTTTGTATCTGACACTGGTGTAGGGATAGCAAATGAGAAACAACGTGATGTGTTTAAATCATTCGCCAAACTAGATGATATTGCAAATGGCACAGGTATAGGCATGGCTATTGCCAAAGCCATTATTGAGAGTCATGACAATGGACAAATAAGTCTAGTATCTGAAATCGGCAAAGGATCTTTGTTCTATTTCACGATAGATATTGAGGCAGACACACAAGAAAAAGAGAACTATGATTGGACACGTATTCAATCGTATCTATCTCAAATAGAGAGCGGCATCAAAGAAAAAGAGCTTGAGACAGCAGAAAAGTAAAGAATTTGCTAAAATAGTATCTTTGAAATTTGTTCAACAAACAAAAAAGCCCTATATTTGCACCCGCTAAACAAAAGATAAGGCTGGTCGCGTAGCTCAGCTGGATAGAGCAACGCCCTTCTAAGGCGTCGGTCATAGGTTCGAATCCTATCGCGATCACAAAAGAGTGGATTTCATCATTTTGATGAAGTCCACTCTTTTTTTGTACTATATATTTGATAACGAGCGATGCACTTTCTCCAAATGACATAAAGGAGCTAGCTATATGGCGTCGTAAGAAATTGTACTACCCTATCAACCATAGATACGTGGTTAGTTTGACTTCTTTACAGTGGGTGGAACTAGAGCTTAGAAACCAGCTACGGCGGTTATGACTCATTAAAAGTGCGATATCTACCGATATCTTAAAATATAGCTGACATTATTTCGAATACCTGTGTACTGATTTATATTAATGCACAGGTGTTTTTTTGGTAGATTCTTCTTATATTTGTCCTTTAGATATGTCAACACAACCAAACGACTTGATAGTATGAACAAGACAACACAATGTATCGCTGTATGTATCAGCGTGTTTCTAAGCTTTGTATTTGTTCTACTATACAGAAGGGGCAAGTCCTTATGAACGCCTTGTATGTGCCGGTTAGCTTCACTATAACGAAGATAATACGATTCAAGAAGTCGTCATGACTCGAGATGGTATAGACGTCGTATCTATTCAAGCATCTACAGCAAAATAAGAGATGTAGATGCTGCATATTAATATTTTAAGTAGCATGAATCACCTACACAAAACTTTTGCTTATACTGCTGGTGCCTTTTTGATGGCAGCTGACTTGTTATTAACTGCGTGTCAACCAAAACAACGCACACAACCTGTATCGGATATGATGACTATGCTTGTCGGTACGTATACAGCCGACTCTACACAAGGGATTAATATCTATAGTTTTGATCAAGAGACAGGAGCGCATACTTTTGTACGTACTGTACCTGTGTCTAATCCTTCGTATCTGACTCTATCCAAAGATAAACAATTTGTATATGCGGTTAGTGAAAACGACAGCGTCAATGCCATGGTGCATGCCTATGCATTCGATGCAGCAGCTCAAACGCTTACAGCATTGAACAGTGCACCAGTACGCGGAGCCTATCCTTGTTATATCTTGACTGATGGTAAGATGGTCACAACAGCCAATTATGGAGGTGGTAGCCTGACAACCATAGCTCTTAAAGCCGACGGTAGCCTAGAAGAAGCACCTACACTGACCGATTTTGATGGATATAAAGGAGCTGGTAAAGCACATATGCACTGCGTGCGCTTCTCACCAGATTCTACGATGATGTATGCAAGCGATTTAGGTAACAGCCGACTATATGCCTTTAAGCATGATGCATACCCTACTCCTCAGGAAGACTATATCCAATTGGCAGAAAAGACTGGTCCACGCCACTTTGTTTTTTCTCCAAACGGAAAATACTTTTATGTGCTGACTGAGCTTACTGGACAAGTGATTGGGTATAAACACGAGAACAACACGTTGACTCAACAGCAAGTCGCAGAAAACGACTCTGTAGGTGGACACCAAAGTGCAGATATCCGTATCAGTCCTGATGGTCAATTCTTATATGCAAGCAACCGCAACAAAGGAGATGGTATAGGAATCTACCAAATAGCAGAGGATGGCATGCTTACTAAGGTGGGCTACCAAGCCACAGGCATTCACCCACGTAACTTTAAGATTACACCTAACGGTAAGTATCTACTTGCTGCCTGCCGTGACAGCGACTGCATAGAAGTCTACGCACGTGATATAAAGACTGGCTTGCTGACAAATACTAAGCAAGACATCCAACTATATCACCCAGTGTGCATCCAGTTTGATAGATAATCCCCTGTACCATATAATATAAAGACGAGCTAGCTGTATCTACCATAGATACTACTAGCTCGTCTTTATATGTAATACTCTGTACGTTATTTTCTAAAACCAGGTTTCACAACCATAGCAGGAATAGTACGTTTACGAATCTGAATTTGTACTTCTGTACCCACCTTATTCATAGGCACATCGATATACCCCATGGCAATACCAATCTTACGCATTGGAGACATCGTACCCGATGTAACAACACCGATTTCTTTGCCTTCACCATCTACGATTGGATAACCTTCACGAGGAATACCCTTGCCTTGCAATTCGAGACCAACTAGTTTGCGAGTCACTCCATCAGCTTTTTGCTTTGCCATACGATCACGTCCCAAGAATGGTTTGTCATCGACAAACTTAGTAATCCATCCCAGTCCTGCTTCAATAGGAGTTATATGATCATTTAGCTCGTGCCCATACAAGCAGAAACCAGCTTCTAAACGAAGGGTATCTCTAGCTCCTAGACCGATAGGCTTGATACCAAATTCCTTACCAGTTTCAAAAAGAGCATCCCAGATAGTCTTGCTATGTTCAGGGTAGAAGTAGATTTCGAAACCACCACAACCAGTATAACCAGTATTGGAGATGATTACATTTTCTACACCAGCAAAGCTACCCACTTGGAAGTGATAATACGTAATCTTGGATAAATCAAGATCTACAAGCTTTTGAAGAACTTCAATAGCTTTAGGCCCTTGAATAGACAATTGAGCCATCCACTCCGACGCATTTTCTAGTTCGGCTTTTTCCTCGTTTTGGCTTACGATATGCTCCCAATCTTTTTCAATATTAGCAGCATTGACCACAAGCAGATACTTTTCAATATCATACTTATACACCAACAAGTCATCTACGATACCACCATTTTCATGAAGCAGTGTCGTATACTGAATCTTACCGATTTCTAATGCAGCAACATCGTTGCTCGTAATACGTTGTAATAAAGACAATGCGCGAGGTCCTTTCACCCAGAATTCGCCCATATGAGAGACATCAAAGACACCAACGCCTTCAAGAACAGTCATATGTTCATCAATTATACCTGAGTATTCAATAGGCATATCCCAGCCTGCAAACGGACACATTTTGGCTCCTAAGCCAACATGCATGTCGTAAAAAGAAGTTTGTTTGTTCATAGTTAAATCTATTAGATATTTGGTTTTTCGTTTTTCGTTTTTCTTTTCTGGAGATGTAGGTCTAACCCATCACTGGGTTACAAGTAGCATCATATAATTGCTCTATTGTCCGATAGCGAATCTGTTGCTCGCTTATCGAACAATAGAGTATTAGGTGCACATTAATCTGCGCAAGGTCTTACTTCTTAGCAGCCAATTCCACAATCTTCACCATAACAGCCATGGCTTTCTTTAGATTAGGAATAGGAAGGAACTCATAACGTCCGTGGAAATTCAATCCACCTGCAAAAATGTTTGGACAAGGTAGTCCCATAAAGCTCAAGCGAGCACCGTCAGTACCACCTCGAATAGCCTTTACATTTGGCTTAACTCCGACACTTTCCATTGCTTCATGAGCTAGATCTACAATATGCATTACAGGTTCTACCATCTCACGCATGTTGTAGTATTGATCCTTGATTTCTACTGTAGAACAGTCATCACCAAATTCGCTATTGATTTTGTGACTCAAGTGTTCGAACTCACGCTTGCGACTCTCGAACTTCTCACGATCGTGATCACGGATGATATAGTGCAACGTCGTTTCTTCTACGCCACCTTCCATCTTAATCAGGTGATAGAAACCTTCATATCCTTGAGTATGCTCAGGTGTTTCCCAACGAGGAATCATAGAAATAAACTGGTTGGCAATACGCATAGAGTTCAACATCTTGTGGCGTGCATATCCAGGGTGTACATTACGTCCCTTGAATGTGATTGTCGCACCAGCAGCGTTGAAGTTTTCGTATTCTAGTTCCCCTAGTTCGCCACCATCTAGAGTATAAGCCCAGTCTGCACCAAACTTCTCTACATTAAAGTGATCAGCACCTTGACCGATTTCTTCATCTGGTGTAAAACCGATACGAATCTTACCGTGCTCGATTTCAGGATGTGCCATCAAATACTCTACACCTGATACGATTTCAGCAATACCTGCTTTATCATCAGCACCCAAAAGTGTCAAGCCATTGGTTACAATCAAGTCTTCACCTTTGTGGTCAAGTAGTTCAGGAAATTGCGATGTCTCCATTACGATATTGTGCTCCTCGTTCAAGACGATATCCGAACCATCATAGTTTTCTACGATACGTGGCTGCACATTCTTACCAGTCAAATCAGGACTAGTATCCATGTGCGCAATAAAACCAATAGTAGGGAGTTTTTTATCTGTATTCGCTGGAAGAGTTGCGAATAGGTAACCATTCTCGTCTAGACTAATTTCTTCTAGTCCCATCTCCTCTAGTTCTGCTTTCAATTGAACAGCAAATTCCATTTGACCTGGAGTAGAAGGAGTCATATTTGTGAGTGAATCACTCTCTGTGTAACGCTTAGCATACGTGATGAAGCGTTCTACGATCTTATCCATAATATTTTCGGTTTAAATTTAGTTTCGTAAATATACTAGTTCCTCGCAGATTCGCCAAAAGAAACAGTACTTTTTCCATTACATAGGTGCAAAGACATCGCTAACACCTTGTAGTAAAGCTTTTCCCCGTTCCGTCCACAACGTTTTATCTTGCATATCGCCTGAAGCTTCTTGCTTAGGGACGTTATAGATGACCTCACCCTCTTCTTTTACAACACCAAAAGAATCATGACTAGTAAAGAAAGCAAAGTGCGTGCGAGTAGAGTCAAGTAGGTTCTGAGAAAAAGGGAAATCATCATGCGACATTCCTAGTTGTGCAAATAATGTGGCTGCAATATCTTGTTGTGAACCAAAAGTATCTATTTCTATACCACCTTCCTTCAAAGCACCTCCAGTGAGTACAAACGGAATCTGATAACGTTGAGAACAACTAGCTTCCATGTACTTAGGATAACGCAAAGGGCTATCAGATGTAATCACCACTAAAGTATTGTTCCAGAACTTCGTCTCCTTCAGCTGTGACACAAAATTAGCCACACAAGAATCGGAATATGCCAAAGTATTCATTGGCTTTGTTAAGCCTTTACGACGATAAGGGACAGAGAATGGCTCACCACATATAGAAGTTTGCACAACACGTAAGAATGGCTGATTAATTTTTTGAGGGTTCAGACTGCCTAGTACTTTACGAAATAGAATCTCATCGTATACCCCACGTCGATTAGATGCCTGTGCCGACATGGAGAAATAATTACTTGTAACCAATCGACGAAATCCCATATTGCGGGCATAAGCACGCATATTTTTATAGTTAACATTTCCAGCATAAAAATACTCAATCTGATAACCATCTTCCTTCAGCAACTTAGGCCATGAAGGAATATCTTGATACATATGTGGATAGTTGACCATAATTGTTCTCGGCAATGCAGGCAAGCCACTAAAGATCGGTAGCAAACTACGCTGGGCCGAATAACTATTGGCATAGAAATTTGTAAAGTTGACCCCTTCTCTAGCTATACTATCAATATTAACAAGCACATTCTCATGTAAAAACGGCTTTTTAGCTAAGCTAGCCATAGATTGTGCCATGGCACCATCCACCATAATAAAGACAATATTCGGTTTATCTGTTTTCAATAACGATGGTGTTTCGGGATCAAGAGGAGATGGCTGCAAAGGCATCAACATCTCTGATACTTTATCCCCATCCTCGAAGAAACGATATTGAGATGCAAAGTCTTTAGGATGTACTAGAGATTCCACCCATGTAAAACAAGGATTGAGTGCAGCATGATTCAACTCTTTATCCACACTAAAATACACGATACCACTGTTCATCACCGATACACCAAACCCACCACGGATAGGAATAAAAATAAGACCCATCAACAATAGTCCCAGTGAACTCTGGATGATACGATGATTATATTCATGACGTGTATCTTCAAGATGCATCATGCTATCTATCAATAGTTTACGTCCTATCTGGTAAATAAAAATCGCATAGACTATCGCAAGGAAGACGATCCAAACAATCTGGCCAGTCGACGCAGGAGGGCCACTACTGTATACATCTAATCTGTAATCCCTTTGAGTATACAACACCATATCTGTGGCATACACTCCACCAACTGCTACAGCACTAATCCATAAATAAGTACGTTGAAACAACAACAACCAGTCACTACGCCACCATTGACGTATGATTAGTGCAAACAATGGAATAACACTAAGATATCCAGCCACCGCCAAATCATGTGGTATCCCGTTAAACAGGACGTCAAACACCTTGTGTATTGGTATCATCCTATAATGATACAACATAAAGATAGGCTTCTGCAAGAGGCCTATAAACAGGAAAAAGAGATAGTTCTTTAAAACGAATCTAAACATCCAGTTAAGTCTAAGTGAACAATTTATTAGTTACAGTCTACAAATATAGGAGTTTTCCACAACTTATGAAAACGATTGCAACTCAAAACTGGTAAGACTTTGTATGCAAACGATAGAGGTACCCAAAATTATCCGTAGTTTTGTGTTGAATGGCCTACTTTAGGCCCATACCATTTATTTTAATCTAAAAAACTAGACAATGAAGCAGTTAATCTTAAAGAATCAGTTTTTCACCTTACTGATTGCTGCCATTCTGATGTGTATTCCAGCATCAGCAATCGCCGGAGAAAAACAGACCTTAGGTTCTCCAGACGGTAAATTACGCATGGAGTTCAGCTTAAATGACAAAGGAGCTCCAGTTTATTCGTTGTATTTCAACGAAAAGGTTGTCATTAAACCATCTACACTTGGTCTACAACTAGTAGCGCCAAACAAAGACCTTATGGATGGTTTTACTGTACGTGATACGAAAACATCTACATTCGACAATACATGGGAGCCAGTGTGGGGAGAAGTAAAGTCTATCCGCAACCACTACAATGAGTTGGCCGTAACGCTTGATCAAACATCGACTAAGCGTTACATCATCGTACGCTTCCGCCTATATAATGACGGACTAGGTTTCCGTTACGAATTCCCACGTCAAGATCACCTAGGTGACTTTGTGGTTCGTGAGGAGAAGACACAGTTCGCTATGACTGGCGATATGAAAGCTTGGTGGATTCCAGGTGACTACGACACACAAGAGTATCTATATACGACTAGTCGCCTTTCTGAAATCCGTGGTCATATCAAATCTCTTTCAACAGGTAATGTATCGGAAAAAAGATTTTCAGATACAGGTGTGCAAACATCTCTATTGTTGAAGACAGATGACGATATCTTTATCAACCTACACGAGGCAGCCCTTATCGATTACTCTTGTATGCACCTAGACCTAGATGATAAGAACTTTGTGTTCACATCATTCTTGACTCCAGATGCACAAGGAAAGAAGGGCTACTTGATGGCTCCTGCTACTTCTCCATGGCGTGTGATTATGGTCAGCGACGATGCTGCTGGTATCCTAGCCAACAAGATGGAATTGAACCTAAACGAACCATGTAAGATAGAAGATACTTCATGGATTCATCCAGTAAAATACATCGGTGTATGGTGGGAAATGATTACAGGTGCTAAGACTTGGTCTTATACAGATGCAACTGGTCTTAAGCTAGGCGTAACAGACTTTGCAAAAGAAAAGCCAAACGGCCGCCACGGTGCTACTACTGAGCATGTAAAATATTACATTGATTTTGCTGCAGAACATGGTTTCGACGGTGTCCTTGTAGAAGGATGGAACATCGGTTGGGAAGACTGGTTCGGTAAATCAAAAGATTTTGTCTTTGACTTTATCACTCCATATCCTGACTTTGATGTAGAAGGTATCCGTGACTATGCTAAGTCAAAGGGTGTGAAGATGATCATGCACCACGAAACATCTGGTTCTACTCGTAACTACGAGCGTTGGATGGACGAGGCTTACCAGTTCATGAAGGACAATGGCTATGATGCTGTAAAGAGTGGTTATGTAGGTAACATCTTGCCTCGTGGCCAACACCACTATGATCAATGGACTGTAGACCACTTCTTGTATGCAGTGAAGAAAGCAGCTGATTATGAAATCATGGTCAATGCACACGAAGCGATACGCCCTACAGGTATTGCCCGTACATATCCTAACTTGATTGCCAACGAAAGTGCACGTGGTACAGAATATGAAGCGTTTGGTGGTAACAACCCTGATCACACTGTGATTCTTCCATTTACTCGCTTGAAGGGTGGTCCAATGGATTACACTCCTGGTATCTTCGACACACAACTTAACTGGTTGGGCCATGATAACCACTCTCAAGTGATGACTACATTGGCGAAGCAATTGGCACTTTATGTGACTATGTATTCTCCACTACAAATGGCAGCCGATCTTCCTGAAAACTACATGAAGCACATGGATGCATTCCAGTTTATCAAAGATGTGGCTATCGACTGGGACGACACAAAATACCTAGAAGCAGCTCCTGGCGATTACCTTACAATTGCTCGTAAGGCTAAAGATAGTGCAGATTGGTTCGTAGGTGGTATCACAGATGAGAACCCACGTACATGCAAGATCAAACTTGACTTCCTAGAACCAGGTGTGAAGTATGATGCAATAATCTACCAAGATGGTAAAGATGCTAATTACAAGACAAACCCTCAGAGCTACAAGATTACTAAACGTACTGTAAGTTCTAAGACTACTTTGAAAATCTGGGAAGCACCATCAGGTGGTTTCGCTATTTCTTTGAAGAAGAAAGTTAAGAAGTAACACAACGTACATATAGTACAATAATTCATATTTTTGAGTGTAGGCGCCATATCCAAAATAATGGATACGGCGCCTCATTTTTGTGTTCAAAATGCCCAATTTTTGACGAAGTAGATGCAACTCAAATCGCAAGCGCTTGCGATTTGAGTTGCATCTACTTGCGATTTGAGTTGCAAGCGCTTGCGATTTTTAGTACTTTTGTGGTACATTTATATAACAATTCGAATTATGGAAAAGATACACAACCCATGGCATGACCACCCAGACCATTATTGCATCGCCTGCGAACCTCGCAACCCCATGAGTCTCAATATGGAATTTTACAGAGATGGCGATACTGTTATTTCAAAATGGATACCAACCAAAGAACTCCAAGGCTGGATGAATGTGCTCCATGGGGGTATACAAAGCCTACTGATTGACGAAGTAGCTGCTTGGGTCATTCTTGATAGACTCAAAGTCAAAGGCGTGACCAGTAAACTTGAGGTTAAATACCTAGCTCCTGTTTATATATCAGATGGTGAGCTTACTATCACAGGTCGTGTGCTCCGTCAACGTCGCAACCTAGTTGAGATAGAAGGCATCATTACCAAAGCTGATGGTACAGTATGTACTAAAGGTACTGCAGTGTACTTCACCTATAATGATGAGCAAGCTAAAAATCATTCTGAATTTGGTTAATTCAGATATAAAAAAATCCCCGAAAGCATCTATCCAGTCTGCTTTCGGGGATAAAACTTATCAAAAGTTTCTACTTTCCTAATTTACTTTTTACTTCCTCCTTTGAGAGTTCTTTTGTACAGAAGAACCAATCATAACATTTCATATCGCCTTCCTCACCATCTACACGGGATTTAGCTACACCGCAAGAGCCAGCAGGAGGTACAATTACTTCCTTACCTGGACGCCAGTCGGCTGGTAGTGCCACACCAAAATTGTCAACTGTTTGCAGACCGATAAGCACACGCTTAATCTCGTCAAAATTACGGCCTAGTGATAATGGGTAATATAGGATAGTGCGAATAATACCTTGTGGATCGATGAAGAACACGGCGCGAACCGCTGCTGTTGTACTCTCGTTAGGTTGAATCATACCATATTTGGATGCCACATTCATGCTTACGTCATCAATCAATGGGAAAGTTACTTCAATATCCTTCATGCCATTAAAATCAATCTTTTCTTTGATTGTACGCAGCCAAGCGATATGGCTATATAGACCATCGATAGACAAGCCTAGCAGTTGGCAATTCAATGCTTCATACTCCTTAATGTCTCTACCAAATGTCATAAACTCACTTGTACATACTGGCGTAAAGTCAGCAGGATGGCTAAATAGAATGGTCCATTTACCAAAGTTATCCTCTGGAAACTTCACTGGACCTTGAGTTGTTACTGCCTCAAATGCTGGGGCCTTATCACCGATGCGTGGCATCGCATGTACTTGTGCATTATTCATATCTTCCATAATGTAATAATTTAATTGTGTATTTAATTTTTGATGTTACAAAGGTATGCATTTATTGGAATGAAAACAAATAGAAAAGAACTATATACATATAGAATCGCTCTATAACATCTTTGCAAAAACATTATCAATATAGCAAAACAACAGTAGCAGCTGATTTATAAAAAAAAAATGATTATATTAGTCCACTAATAGACGAAAGAGAAGTCTATTTTGAAAGGGTTACATATTTAAAATAAAAAAGAACGAAAGGTTTGTATCATGTATCACTATACTACTACACACCCACATGTTTGGTACTTGCACGTAAGTATATTACAGACTATCTTTGCAACAGGAATACTAAACAGGGTCTGCAAACACAAAAGGAAACGGCCCAGGATATCCATTTGGGCATATGGAACCAGGTATAGACGTGACTGATTTGTTTACTGCTTGGTATCCAAACCAAGACTAAAAATGATATAATCTATAAGAAGTTCTAGGAACAATGCCTCCAAGGGTTTCTCATAGATCTACTAAATAGATATAACCACCATAAATACAGCAGATATGGAAACAACTATTAAAAAGACTCGTGAAATCAGTCTAAAGAACGACACTTTAGATTTCACTTTTTTTGAAAACGATATCAAGCTTGAAACTATTACCCTTCAATCTGGACCTAGTTACATCTCAGACTCGATCTTCTGTGGAGAATATCCAAAAGAAGGAGAAATAGAGAAAGCACTGAATCATATTGAGTATGCTTTTACTAGTCAAAAGAAAGCACTTAAAAACAGTGGCGAAGTACTAGTATGCAAAAGCTCTGTACTAGCTGAGATTATGACTATTGACGAAAAAGAGATAGTAAGTCGCGAAGTAGTAGATGAAGCATTTGATAGATATATCGACTGCGCTTATGGTGAACCTGAAGCTATTCTAGGTATCTATTACACTGTATCTAAACTAGCCACACTAATGATTATTCGCTCTGCGATGTTCTATCTCGGTTTTGAGTCTATTGAAATAACTCGCTAATAAAAAAGATAATAACTAAGAATATACTTATTACTGGCACTATCAACGACGTCGGCAATCAAGTAGCTATGCATCTCGCAACATATGGACTTTCTGTTTATGTAATGAACGTAAAAAGGCGTATGACATAGCAGAGCCAATGGAGCATATTGATGTCCTTATCAATGCTGAAAACAGTAACTTTTTTTCAGTCAATAGCTCCCTTTATTCTCCCTCAAAGAGGGAAATCAGTAGAAAGGAAGGCATAACAGAAACAACTGCTATACGCAGCTTCTGACAAAATCTAACCTGACTCACAATACATCTCTAGAATCATCTTAAATCCCGCCGACGACGGATTAGAATCTGTCCTTACACGGATTTAAATCTGTGTTGACACGGATTAGTATCCGTGCATGTAGGGATTTAGAAGAGGATTTTATACAAATAGGGTGCGTCAAGATTTATTTAACGCACCCTATTCATTTACTTAATATGTCTCTATTCTGCATATTTAGCCATCGAGACACCCCAAGATGCCATCTGCTGAACTAGAGGTACTACAGTTTGTCCCTTTTCACTTAGGCTATATTACGCCTTTGGAGGTACTACAGGAAAGACTTCACGATTGACCAATCCTACAGACTCCAACTCATGAGCAGTTTGTGTAAACACCTTGTTATTGTTGCCATTCATTTCACGTTGTAATTCACCTGATCTTTTAGGACCATCAATCAAATGATAAAGCATTATGCTCTTCCATTTCCCACCGATTAAATCCATTGCTAACTCTAAGGAGCAGATATATTTTTTGTTCTTAAAACAATAAGCGCTCTTACATTCTTCTTTATTTATCGCATTTTACTATTTTTAGGTACTATATATCCTTTACTTAGAGACTTGTTTATTTGGCACGAATACACTACTTTTGCAGCACACTCCAAAAATGGGGATTGATATTTCACTCATTTAAGTATATAATTATGATTAAGATTGTAGCATCTTGCCGCATAAAGGCAGACAAAATTCAGGAATTTATCGAGGCAGCTCGCCCACTAGTTGAAGCGTCAAACAAAGAAGCTGGTTGTATCAGCTACGCTCTACACCAAGATGTAAAAGACAAACAACAATTCGCTTTTATAGAATGCTGGAAGGACCAAGAAAGCATCGACATCCACAGTGCAAGTAATCACTTCAAAGCTGCAAGTCCTGCATTCGCAGAACTTGCTGAAAAAAAAATGATTATCAAGGTTTACAAGGAAGTATAAGCAACTGCTTTACAATGATCCCTAAATCGATTATTACAACAGCCAAGCAACTCCAAATCATGGCTAAAACGCTTAAATAGCAAGGCGTAGAGATGGAAATCGTGCATATTGGTAATAAGAAAATTGGCGGCTGTCTAGGTTGCAATGCATTCACAAAGACGATGTAGTCAACGAGGTACTAGCTATGGCTAAAGACATAGATGGTTTCGTACTTGGTGCTGCTGTACACTATGCAGGCATAAATGGTACAATGAAGAGTTTCTTAGATAGATTCTTTTATGTAACCGAAGCTAATGACAGCACATTCAAAAACAAAGTCGGTACTGCTACTGTATCTGTACGTCGTACTGGTGGCTCTGCTACATACGCAGGTCTACAATACTACTTCCCTATTTCAGGTATGCAAACAGTAGGTTCTGCATACTGGTCTGTACGTCACGGTTTTGGAAAGCTAGATGTTAATGGCGACAAAGAAGCTGTAGTATCTCTTCAAAACCAAGCTTTGCAAATGGCATATATGATCAAATCTAAAACTGCTGCTAAAGAACATGGCATCGAACTTGAGCGAAAGTCTCATACATTTGTTAACTTTAATCGTCCAGATTTGTACGACACGTAAGACTAACACATTGAGTATAGAATAACGAATAAGATAGCCGTAAACTTAATTCTCCAAGTTTACGGCTATTCTTTTATTCGAGTAATTTACAGAGTTTATTAGTGACACAAAGCATACAAACGCCTATACAAGATCAACATTAAAGTAAAAGAAACATCTAACAAACACCTCTATAACAGCACTTAAAAAAATCACCAACGAACTAAAATACCCCTACAAAGCAAAACCTATAGAAAAGTAGACTATTCCATAACCACTGAAATTCTCCGACGTCAGAATTTGCATTTGCGAACTTTTTGTCAAATCAAACATGATGATGTTTGTCTCTAAATGCTATATATTTGCCCAATACTTTAACATAAGCAGAGGATAAAATAATGAGCATATATAAAATGAACAAAACAATTAGATTTTGCGTAGTAGTACTTATGTTTTGTGTTGCGTTGCCTATGGCAGCGCAGCGCAAGAAAACAATGACATACGAAGTCGGATTGAACAACACGATTATCTCCTCATACAAAGGTATGGAACCGAGAACAGGTAGCCTGTATTTCCAGATGAGTAGAATGATAAAGAAGACACCTATTTCAATTGATTTTACTTTATCTATAAATGCCATTGATGTGGAAAAGAAACGCATAGTGCACATCATGAACGATGATGTGGTTGAAGAAAGGCTCGTCACCTACGATGATGAACCGGCTATCTTGTCTTTTATACCCTCAGTGAATTATCACTTTTACAGAACTAAAAAAGTAGATGCCTATGCAGGCGTTGGTGTAGGAGGATCGCTCAATATTTTTGAAGAAGATATTCTGCATGATGAATTAAGAACATACGTAACAACAATGCCTCGCGTAGGTGTTTTGTTATTTAACCACTTAAATATCTCTTTTGAATACTATGCATACTACAAAAGGTATAACAGAGGAACGTTGTCCTTAGGATATGTATTTTAAAACGTACGCCCCTTATTTATAAGTGCATGAATAAGGGGCATTCTATAAAAAAGAACGATTGATTCGCTTATGCACCGCCCCCATCCAATAATAGCTGCTTTGTATTGCCAAGTATCGCCTGTAGCTCGTATCACACGATAATAAGGGATGATGCAAGTGATGGAATTATTGGCTACAGCACTTCTGATGGAAGATGCACAACGCATCACTATGCATCTGCACACCCTCTTGGATATAGTGGGCATTTGGATAAGTTATGAATAATCGCTAGGTCGCCATAACTCAGGATATCAAACAATTGCATAGAGAAGAGCATCAACTGATAGCAAAGCTCTTATATACTCATCTTAAAACATACGCTCAGCAAGTACATCCTTGCTGAGCGTATGTTTATATATAGAATCGAACAGACAGCTAGTAGTATACAATCTCTCTTACGAGATAATCAATCCCCTTGCCGTCACGCAACACAACTTTTGTGATCCAATTACCCTTCTTATCGTATGTATATTGGTAGGTCATAACACAATTACTGACGTCTTTATGACCTTCTGGAGCTCCAATATATGTATTTTCAAGTTTAATATAGTCTTTCACTACATCATTGTATCTGTTGTATGTATAGGTATGGTGCTTTTTCTCTGTATCTCCCTCAGCCATCTGACTTTCCCACATTTCTTGTACCTTATTATCAACAAGAAGCTCTTTAACTTCAGTCATTGACTCGTAAAAGGTTTGGGTATAATTTATCTCAGTAGCCGAAGGATAGCTAAGTTCTACATGCCAATAACCTTCGGGTATTTCTGAGTTCGTCTTTACTTTTACCAAGGTATCTCCATTGTAGATATAATCAACTTTAAATACAGGTTTCCCTCCTCCATCATAAGCAAAAAAACCGATGTATTGCCCTTCTGGAGAGAGAATACTTACTTTCTTATCTAATACCGTTTCCTGGCTAGATAATATCGAAATATGATTTAAAGAACCATCTTTGGAAAATTCAATTTCATACGATTTCTCATACCCCTCCCACATATAATCTATAATTTTGAGAGCCCCTTTGGTATAGTTATCACCTTCTTGAATGACTTCATAGGCTCTGACGCGAATGGATTTGACACGGTCCACAAGATTCAAATCTTGAGCCGATGTCGGATAACGACTTCCCCAGTGAGTCAAGACACCTTCAACTGGTCGCTGACTCTGGGCACAGGACATAATAATCGCTGCAAGCAGACACAGTTGGATAAATAATAATACTTTCTTCATGATTTAATACACTTTGATTTATTGTTCTATAGTTATATGATATACCTATTTTCTAGCCAAAGATAGCTATTTCTTGTCTAAATCCTCAGGTAACAACTCTGTTTGTATATTCGTCATGCTCTTCCACAGACTATATCTTGCTTCAGCATTCATGGCTTCGAGTTGTTTCAAAATCCTCTCCATATCACTCCGATGAGAGTGCGTTTCATATGGGCAATCCTTTTTCAGTTTACGATACCCTTCTAGTTCTGCAAGTTCCACTAAATCTTTTTCGGCGACTAGACACATAGGACGAATCACAGTCAATGGCATCTTGCGCATAACCAATTTAGGTGGCATAGTGCTAAAGGCTCCTTGGAAAGTTATATTCATCAGTAGAGTAACTAATATGTCATCCATATGATGCCCTAAAGCGATTTTATTACAGCCTAGTTCTTGCGCAGTTTCAAAAAGAATCTTTCTCCTATTCCATGAGCAAAGAAAACATGGTGACTTGCGCATGTCTGTAGAGGGATCAAAACAACCTTCTCTTACTTCCAACTGCACACTATGACTAGCACAGAAGTCACGTAAATAGTCGGCATCTACTTGATACGGCACATTGGTCATCACCACATGCAGGGCAACAACTGTAAATTTGGGTTTGTGAATCTTTGCACGACTACCAAGTAGTTGAACTAGTGCCAAAGAATCCTTACCTCCAGATAAGCCAATAAGAATTTTATCGCCGTCTTCAATTAGTTCATAGTCAGCCATACCCTGATGAAAACGCTTAGTGATGCGTCGCATCAATTTGGCACGAGGCGATTGTTTATTGGAGCTTGTGGAAGTATTGTTGGAAGATGTCATTTCTATATTACAAGTAAAAATTTCGTGCAAAAATAGGAAAATTCACTGATTATATCTACCTTTGAAAAGTAATAATTTGCTTAAAATCATGAATATCAAGAAGTTTCAAAAAATATATCGCTTATCTGCAAACTTTTATACATATCTCATAGTAGTTATGTTTGCTCTTTTGTGTACAACATCCGCTCACGGTCAGAGCCTTACCACACAAAAGCGTAAATTTTATAATGGACAATACGAAGAAGTGTTTCCATACTTCAAGAAAAAATTCAAAGCATACCCGAATAGTGCAAACTATAATTTCTTCTATGGGGCATGCTGTGCTCACTTAGGCGAACTACATAAATCAATCAAACCATTAGAGTTTGCTGTTTCAAGAAAAACTCCCCCTGCATATGAGCACCTAATCTGGGTATATAAACAGCTATATCGCTTTGATGACGCAGAAGCTGTGACAGATAAGTGGATAGAGTATCTAGAGAGAAAACGCAAAGATATTAAAGAAGCGACTCTGCTAAAAGAAGATGTAAGTAAGAAAGCTTTGATGATGCGTGGCATCAGCAAACTAACAATTCTTGATTCTATTGTTGTAGATAAGGCTGACTTTTTGGCGGCATATACTTTACCAGAATCCGCTGGATACCTGAACCAAATTAGCGCTAGAGAAGTAAGATATACTCCTCAAATTGAAAGTCAACAATGGTATGCAGGTCAAAAACTAATCACCAGAAAAATTGCCGAAGATAGCACAATCACTGCTCCTTTATTTAGAATTATGGTGCGCCATAGAGAAGGTGACTCCTGGAGTGCTCCAAAAGTCATAGGTGAACCAGTAAACACAGACAATGGTGATAGCAATTATCCATATCTAATGTCTGATGGTCAAACATTGTACTATGCTAATAATGGGACAAATAGTATCGGCGGTTATGACATCTTTGTCACTCGACGTATGACTGAAGAGGGAGAGTTTTTAGAGCCTCAAAACATGGGGATGCCATTCAACTCACCTGCAAACGACTACATGTTAGTGATAGATGCAAGTCACCAGCTAGGATGGTTTGCTAGTGACCGATACCAACCTGATGGTATGGTCTGTGTCTATGTATTTGTACCTAACGAAACGCGTGAAGTATATGATTACGATAAGCTATCTAAGGAACTTTTGGAGAGTCTTGCTAAACTAAGTCCTATCTCTGCATGCCAACCAGATAAAGCAGAATACAAAGAAGGAAAAGCTAGATTGAATCTTGTTAGACGTGCCGTTAGTGAAAACGCTAAGAAGGGTAATAGAGCCTTTACATTCGTGATAGATGATAAACACACGTATCACCAATACAGTGAGTTTAATAATCCATCTGCACGTAAATTATTTAAACAATTTGAAGTTCTGTCAAAGGACTATGCTAAGCTAACAAAACGCTTGAAATCCTTACGTGACAACTATGCAGTAACAAGTAACGCACAAAAGAGATTCACTATGAGTAAACATATTTTGGAACTTGAAGACACTCTTCCAAAAATGAAAGATCAACTGAATAAGCAAGCAAAAAAAATACGCTATTTAGAAAAAAAATAGGCTGTTACTAGCGATATATCTAGAATAATACGTACATTTACGGCAACGTAATCTTTAATCATAACGACTATGAATTTATTTGTGATTATTCTTTTATTGGCTCTAGGTATCATCTTGATGGTAGCTGAACTATTCCTGTTGCCAGGTATAAGTGTGGCAGGTATCGCTTCTGGACTATGCCTAATTCTAGCTAATTATTATATCTATCAATTATATGGCTTAACAGCATGTCTTTGCTCTTCTATAGCCACACTCCTCTTGTTCTGTTTTGGAGTATATAAGTTCATGAAAAGTAAGACACTCAAGAAAATGTCTCTTAAGAGTGTGATTGATGGACAGGTACCAAGTGCCCGTCACCAAGTGGAAATTGGTGCTAAGGGTATTACAGTCACTCGTTTGGCTGAATACGGACAAGCAGAAATAGACGGTAAAGTCATTGAAGTACGCAGTATAGACGGATTCATTGACCCAAAGACTCCAGTGGAAGTAAAACGCATCAGTGGAGATACAGTGATGGTTACCAAATCTGAAGAGTAACCACATTATTAATAGACAACTTAGTATAAACTTATAAACCAAAAGATTTATGACACTTCTTTTCTTAGCAGGGGTACCTTGGGTATTGATTGGAGCAGTAATCGTCTTTTTAGCGATTTTCTTCCATTATGTACCTTTCTTTCTATGGTTGAGCGCTAGTGTATCTGGCGTACATATCAGCCTTATTCAACTATTTTTGATGCGCTTGCGTCATGTACCTCCACATACTATCGTACCAGCAATGATTGAAGCTCACAAAGCTGGACTAGATAATATCACACGTGATGGTCTCGAAGCTCACTACCTAGCTGGTGGACACGTGGAGAAAGTAGTTCATGCCCTAGTATCTGCTAACAAAGCAAATATGGAACTTCCATTCCAAATGGCTACGGCTATTGATCTTGCTGGTCGTGACGTTTTTGAAGCGGTACAAATGTCGGTAAACCCTAAAGTAATCGATACTCCTCCTGTAACGGCTGTAGCTAAAAACGGTATCCAACTTATCGCTAAGGCTCGTGTCACTGTCCGTGCTAACATCAACCAACTTGTGGGTGGTGCTGGTGAAGAAACAGTTTTAGCACGTGTTGGTGAAGGTATCGTATCTTCTATCGGTAGTGCAGATGGACATGCTTCAGTTTTGGAAAATCCTGATAGCATCTCTAAGCTAGTACTTAGCAAAGGTCTAGATGCTGGTACAGCATTCGAAATCTTATCTATTGATATCGCAGATATTGATATCGGTCGTAATATCGGTGCGGTCCTTCAAATTGACCAAGCCAATGCCGATAAGAATATCGCACAAGCGAAAGCAGAAGAGCGTCGTGCTATGGCTGTAGCAAGCGAACAAGAAATGATTGCGAAGGCTCAAGAAGCTCGTGCACGAGTTATTGAAGCAGAAGCAGAAGTGCCTAAGGCGATGGCTGAGGCATTCCGTAGTGGTAATCTAGGTATTATGGATTACTATAAAATGAAGAATATCCAAGCGGATACTCAGATGCGTGAGCAAATCGTAGCACCTGAAGAAAAGGATGATAAATCGATTACAGATTAAGTAAACGATCTTATTATATAAAAAAATTATCCGACTGCTCGCTATTAAGCGGGCAGTTGGTGTCTTTATAAACAACCAAAAACCTAATTGTAATGAAAGAATATTTCGAACCTTCAGAGTTAATTATCAACGGAGATGGCAGTGTATTTCACTTGCACCTTAAACCAGAGAACCTTGCAGACAAAGTAATTCTTGTAGGCGATCCTGGTCGTGTAGAATTAGTAGCATCCCACTTTGAAAGTCGCGAGTGTGAAGTAGAAAGTCGTGAGTTTAGAACAGTAACAGGTATGTACCAGGATAAACGTATCTCTGTCCTATCTACTGGTATCGGCTGTGACAATATTGATATTGTTGTGAATGAACTAGATGCGCTAGCAAATATTGACTTCGAAACAAGAAAACTAAAAGCAGAAAAGCGCAGTCTAGAACTAGTACGTATCGGTACATGTGGTGGACTACAACCATATACTCCAGTAGGTACATTTATTTGTTCTGAAAAATCTATTGGTTTTGATGGTTTGCTTAACTTCTACGCTGGCCGTAATGAAGCTTGTGACTTGGCATTTGAAGAAGCATTCAAAAAGCATATGAACTGGAACGAGCTACTTTCTGCTCCTTATGTAATTGATGCTGATAAAAGCTTAATTGATCGAATTGGCCAAGAAGATATGGTACGCGGTGTAACTATCGCATGTGGTGGCTTCTTCGGCCCTCAAGGTCGCGAACTACGTATTCCACTAGCAGATCCCAACCAAAATGAAAAGATTGAAGCATTCGAATACGAGGGCTACAAAATCACCAACTTTGAGATGGAAAGCTCTGCTTTGGCAGGCTTGGGTAAATTGATGGGCCATAAGGCAATGACAGTATGTATGGTCATTGCCAACCGTCTAATCAAAGAAGCTAATACTGGATATAAGAACAGTATTGATACATTGATTAAGACAGTATTGGATCGTATTTAATACATTATTTTAATAGAATATAGTACTGAGGGTGAAGCAAAAGTTTATTTGCTCCACCCTTATTTATTCTGATGAAATAAGAGTCGCGAAAAGTCCATATAATCAAGTAATCACCCGTTTTTCAACTTTTTTCATAAAATATTTTGGTTATCATAAATGAACCCCCTATATTTGTGTCATGTAACAAATAAATCGGTATATATGCACTTGTAGAAGTACCGATTTACAAACAGATTAATACAACAACAGACAAAATGAAGAAGCAAAGAATCCTAGTGACAGGTGGTACTGGTTATATCGGTTCTCACACTGTCGTGGAACTACAAAATGCGGGCTATGAAGTTATAGTAGTAGACAACCTATCAAATAGTAATGCAGATGTGATTGACAATATTGAAGCAGTTTCTGGTATTAGACCTGCATTTGAAGAGTTAGATTGCTGCGATTACGCTGGCCTAGACGCAATGTTTACAAAATATAAAGGTGTTAAAGCAATCATCCACTTCGCAGCAAGCAAAGCTGTAGGTGAATCAGTTGAAAAGCCATTGCTTTACTATCGCAATAATATCGTTTCACTAGTGAATCTGCTAGAATTGATGCCAAAGCATGATGTAGAAGGTATCGTATTCTCTTCTTCTTGTACTGTATATGGACAACCTGCTCCCGAGTATCTTCCTGTAACAGAAAGCGCTCCTTTGCAACCTGCAGAGTCTCCATATGGTAATACAAAACAAATTAACGAGGAAATCGTTCAAGATACAGTAAAGAGTGGCTCTCCAATCAGTGCAGTACTTTTGAGATACTTCAACCCAATTGGTGCACACCCTACTGCTTTACTAGGGGAGTTGCCAAATGGAGTACCGATGAACTTGGTACCATTTATTACGCAAACTGCTATGGGAATCCGTGAGCAACTAAGCGTATTTGGTGATGACTATAATACACCTGATGGTTCTTGTATCCGTGACTACATCAATGTAGTAGACCTTGCTAAGGCTCACGTGATTGCAATCGACCGCATCCTTGAAAAGAAACAAAAGGACAAGGTGGAAGTATTCAACTTGGGTACAGGACGTGGACTGTCAGTACTTGAATTGGTTACTACATTTGAAAAAGTAACAGGCGTAAAGCTTAACTACAAAATTGTAGGTCGCCGCTCAGGTGATATTGAACAAGTTTGGGCTAACCCTGAAAAAGCCAACAATGATCTAGGCTGGACAGCAGAAACTTCGACAGAAGATACGCTTAAGTCAGCTTGGGAATGGCAAAAGAAGCTTAGAGAGAAGGGGATTCAGTAACACAACTGAATACTCAAACAGCAAACTCTAAGATACAATAGATAATATAACACTCAATATTGAGTGTACAATATATAAAGATTTTGAAGGATGATTACCTTCAAACCGTGACAGTATGATGCTATCTTTACTATGGGATATAGTTTAGATTAGTTACCGCTTATCGACATACAGTCGCGTAGTAGTTTTGTCGTGTTTTATTTTGTGTTTGTGTTGTGGCAGCATCTCGATGAGAATCGAGATGTTGTTTTTTTATGTACGCATCATAGCTTATGGCAACGAGTCAACTACATATCTCAAAAAAAATATCCCCTGCAAGTTTCAAGAACTTGCAGGGGATATTTTAAGTTATATATAAAACCAAACTATTTATTAATCATGATATCAATAATCACATCATCTGTCTTCTTCATACCTTCTTGAGACAAAGACCCGATATTACGCAATGTATCTTCGATATCGGTTGCAATAATACCATCCCCTCCCATCAAGTAACGACCACGCATTGCTAAGATAGCTGCATCGAAAGCCGCATACGTACTAGTTGCAATCTTCATCGCACAAGATGCTTTTGCACCATCACAGATGATACCCGACAAGTCACCCAGTGTATTCATTATAGCATGAGCAATAGTTTCAAAAGGCTCATGTTTCAAGAAACAAAAAGCACCTGAAACCGCTGCAGATGCACAAATCACACCACAGTAAGCACTAAGTCTACCCACATTTGTTTTGATATGTACGGTTGCCGCATGACTAAAGAATAGCGCACGAATGAGCTCTTCACGAGGAGTATCTATAAAACGGGCATAGCCAATTAGTGGTAGAGAAGCAGCCAATCCTTGATTACCACTACCACTAGTAGTCATCACAGGAAGTGGACAACCACTCATACGAGCATCACTAGCCGCACTTGCTAGAGACGCTGCTAGGTTACGTGCGTCCTTGCCATAGAAGCCCGAATCCATATTCTGTTGAATCAACTGACCGATATTAATACCATAACGACCATCCAATCCTTCTTGAGCAATCTTCTGATTCTTATCAATCACCTCTTCAAAAAGAGGAGCTATCTTCTCTATATCAATAGACTTAGCGACATTGTAAATACCCCAGATAGTCAACCTCTCTCTATCCGTAAGTGGAGAGTTAAAGTCAGCATCATTACAAGGACGTTTAAGCACCTCTTTGCCATCCTTGATAATCTCAGTGATATTTGTATGAAGGTGTTTAAGCTCTACAGAGACACAATGTTTCAGTTGATCATTTTCCATCTCACGCAGTACAATACGTATATACAACTTAGCTTCCGTTTGCTCATGCAAAAGACGAATCTTCGTCTTATCCATAAACGCCTTCACCTCCTTGCGTTGCTTATCAGTAACTTGTGAAATGACCATAAGCTCTTTATCAGCTTCACCAGCTACGATACCCATAGCGACAGCTGCAGGAATACCCACCAATCCTCCACTATTGGGAATCACAACACTCTTGACATTCTTGATCATATT
The DNA here is from genome assembly GCA_963678855.1 of Bacteroidaceae bacterium. Taxonomy (GTDB): domain Bacteria; phylum Bacteroidota; class Bacteroidia; order Bacteroidales; family Bacteroidaceae; genus F22. The sequence goes on from OY787448.1 coordinate 583,460, forward strand.
GCCTGATACATGCACATCCACTTGTGTTGGCTCTACCCCAAGGATAGCTCTAGCTTTAGCGGCTGCATACGCCAATGCGATAGGTTCAGTACAGCCTTCGGCAGGTACTACCTCCTCACACAGTATTGTAAGAATCTCTTCTTCTGAAATTTGCACAGGAGCTCCCCCTGTTGCATTTTTGTTTAGGTCATTTTGAGGTTTCATATCTTGTTAAGATTTTAAGTTTAAACAAAGATACATATTTTCATTAGCACGACACAAAAAAACAAGCTTCTTATAGAACATCTTTTGTAGGTTTTAGCTATACCACATACCAAAGCGAACTATTTTGAGATAATATAAGATATATTTCACCCATCCTTTCATACAAATAACATAGACTTGAACAAATTAATCGGTACTTTTGACTATATTTGCAGCAAAATAGAGAGACATGAATTTACCAGAAGATTTGGTTTACCTGCCAGAAAAAGCAAAAAAAGCAGCTGGAGAGACCAAAAAATTTTTCAAACAAATAAAGAAACGTCGCTATAACGAGCTAGACCAACATATCCAAGCGCTTCATGATGAAGTATTTGACGAAATAGACTGCTTGGAGTGCGCCAACTGCTGCCGTACACTTGGTCCAATGATAACCAACAAGGATATAGAACGTCTTGCCACTGCTCTTCATATTAAAGAGCAAGAAGTCATCAACAACTATTTGCGCGTAGATGAAGACGGAGATTACGTATTTAAGACCATGCCTTGTCCTTTCTTGTGTAGCGACAACTATTGTAGCGTGTATAAGTACCGCCCAAAAGCGTGTAGAGAGTACCCACATACAGACCGTAAAAAGTTTATGCAAATAAGCAACTTAGCCATTAAAAATGCCGAGACTTGCCCTGCGGTATACGAGATACTAGAACAACTAAAAGATGAATTTTAGCCCATAACATGATGAAAAAATTACTCACAATCTTATCAATTAGTCTTGCTCTAAGCCCTAGCCTATGGGCTCAGGAAGAAATAGCACCACTAAAGCTAACTCCTAGTGTACTAACAGCCTTAGGCCATAGTAACGCAATAACTGAGAGCATCAATGCGAACGAGTGGAAACTCGAAGACGGCACAATGATTTATTCATCTGTACCTTACGGACAAGACATTTTTGGATACAGCGATTGCACACCTGTCTTTATCGCAATTAAAGATGGGAAAGTTAGCGCAGTGACTCCTGGAGCAAACAATGAGACTCCAGAATATTGGGCCTTCCTAGAAGAAGAACATTTCTTTAAGAACTGGACAGGAAAAACCATGCAAGATGCTGAAGCACTAGATGTAGACGCCATATCAGGTGCCACATTCTCATCTATGAGTGTCATCAACACAGTCAAAGTGACGCTGCAAGCTATTATGAAAAAATAAATAGCAGCTACAATATAAAAAAGAAGTGATTCTAATGGATTAAGTCCATTAGAATCACTTCTTTTTTATCTAGGCTTTTCTTCACATCAATCACACGTTGATTAGAAGAACCGCGCCACAACAAATCAGTATCACGAAGCTCATGTACATACTTCCCATCCACAAGGACGTCTATATAAGGCAATACCTGAGCTAAATGTTTTTCTATATACTCAAAAGTATATCCAGACCACAGCCAAACACTCTTCTCTGTTCGTTCCTTAATCAAGCGACACAGATGAGTCACCGCATCCACCTGCATCAAAGGTTCACCACCTAAGATTGACACAGGAAAGTAATCTTCATTTAGCTTGTCATACACCTCTTCAACAGCATACCAAGTTCCCGCATTAATATCCCAACTATCTTTATTGTGACAATGCGGACACCTCATATTACAGCCCGACACATACAGTGCATTCCTCAAACCGACACCGTCGGTTGAGGTAGAATACACTATATCCATCACAGCAAGATGATCAAATGATATATTATCCATGCTGTTATTATTTTCTTGCACCGTGCACAACACGATCATTAAGTTCAGCCAATTTACCAGAGTTCCATTTATCAGTTGTACCCACTAGATACCCTGTGATACGTTGCAAACGGTCAATATAATCAGAACCGCACTTAGGACATACATCCATCTCGTCAGAAGTTTCATAGTTACAATCCATACATCTGTTTCTATCGTGATTAATAGAACCATAACCGATGTTATTTTGATCCATCAAAGATACAATATCTAGAATAGCCTGTTCATTCTTCGTGGCATCACCATCAATCTCTACATAGAAGATGTGTCCACCACGAGTAATATCATGGTAAGGCCCCTCCACCTTAGCCTTGTGTACTGCACTACACTTATAGCCGACAGGGATATGGTTTGAGTTTGTGTAATAATCCTTATCTGTAACACCAGGAACGATACCAAACAACTCTTTATCTCTGCGAGTAAAGCGACCTGATAGACCTTCAGCAGGAGTACCCAGTACACTAAAGTTCAACTGAGTAGCCGTTTTGTATTGCTCAACCTTCTCATTCATAAATCGGATGATACGTAGACCAAGCTTTTGAGCTTCTTCACTTTCACCATGGTGCTGCCCAACAAGCGCAGTCAGACATTCAGCCAAACCGATAAAGCCTATACCCAACGTACCCTGCTTCAACAAATCGCCCACCTTATCATCAGGAGCATACTTTTCAGAGCCATTCCACATACCAGACATCAACAATGGGAATTGCTTAATCAATGCCTCACTTTGGAATTTATAACGCTCCATCAATTGCTTTTCTGCAGTATCTACCGCTTCACCTAGTAAGCTGAAGAATTCAGAGACACGAGATTCTACCACTGGATTTTCACGAACACGAAGTGCAAGACCAGGTAGATTCACCGTAGTAAAAGACAAGTTACCACGACCGATAGAAGACTTCTCACCATTCAAATTCTCAAACACACGCGTACGACATCCCATTGTAGCACACTCATATAGATAACGTTTAGGATCTTCCGCATCCCACTTTTCGTGTTGATTGAATGTAGCATCAAGATTGATAAAATTAGGGAAGAAACGACGAGCAGTCACTTTACAAGCCAACTTATACAAGTCGTAGTTCTTGTCTTCTGGCAGATAGTTCACCCCACGCTTCTTTTTCCAAATTTGGATAGGAAAGATAGCAGTCGCATTGTTGCCTACTCCACGGTAAGTCGACAATAGAAGTTCACGCATGACACAACGACCTTCAGCAGAGGTATCTGTACCATAATTGATAGATGAGAATACCACTTGGTTACCACCCCGAGAGTGGATAGTATTCATATTGTGAATAAACGCCTCCATAGCTTGATGCACACGCACAACCGTACTATTGATAGCATGTTGTTTAATACGTTCATCACCAGAAAGTCCGTTGAGTTCTTTCTGTACATAATCCTCAATATCAGCATCAGCTAGATGAGCATATGCTTCTTTATCATCACTAAGCATCAAAGCCATTCTTTCTAGCTCTTCCATGTAAGTCTTGCGTACATAAGGAGCCAAATAAAAATCAAATGCAGGAATCGCTTGACCACCGTGCATTTCATTTTGGATAGTTTCCATAGAGATACAGCTAATTATAGCCGCCGTCTCGATGCGCTTAGCAGGACGCGATTCGCCATGACCTGCATGAAAACCATTTTCCAAAATACGGTCTACTGGGTGATGCAGACATGTCAAACTTCTACTAGGATAATAGTCTTTGTCATGAATATGAAGAATGTTATCATTAACAGCTTGCTTTACTTTATCTTTAAGCAAGAAGTTGTCAACATAAGATTTCGTTGCTTCACTAGCCACCTTCATCATCATACCCGCTGGAGTTTCCGCATTCATATTTGCGTTCTCACGAGTAATATCGTTCTTTTTAGCAGCAATGATATCAGTAATTGTATCATTAAACTTGGCATTACGTGCCATATCACGCTTGTGGCGATAGATAATGTAAGCCTTAGCTACGGCAGGTAAGTTATGGCTAACCAGTTGCTTTTCTACCATGTTTTGAATGCTATCTACAGAAAGCGTATCATCTTCCGCTTCAGTATTAGCGACCTCATCTGCGATAACTTGAGTCAAGTGGTAAGAATCTTTCTCATTGACAGCACTCATAGCTGCACCCACAGCTTGGGTGATTAGACTAGAAACAAAAGGTACACGACGTCCATCTCTTTTGATTACATATTCAAGCATAGTCAGTAATATTATATAGGGTTTATTTATAAATCGATTACACACCCAGCATGAGAGAAGCTATTCTCATACTGAGCGTACAAAGATAAACAAAACGGAAAACTTTTCCTCAAAAATTCCGAGGAAAGTTTTCCAAAAATAAAACCCTATATAGTTGGTCGAAATGTATACAATGCGATTTCAAAGCGAGCACTAAGACGCATAGGGAGTCCAAAAATCCCACTACCATGGAAAAAATAGACTTTTGTCGACTTATACTGATTCATCACCTGATTATATCCAAACAGATAAGAATTGATTAAATCAATTGGAAACAGTTGTCCATCATGCACAAACATTTCACTATTTAGCACACGTACACCAGCCTCACTCAAGATAAGTTTAATTTTTCGTGCACCAGAATAGCCATCGTGATTACCACTCACAAAGTACACAGGACAAGACAAACGCTTCAATCGAGAAATCGTCTCAGCGTCCAAACGGATACGTCCATCAAATAAGTCGCCAGTGATTACCACAGCATCCACATCTGCAGCAATCGTTTTTTTGCATCATATTTTACTGTAATGTATGACACAAAATTACCACTCCTTCTTAATTAGACTTAATCATGTCTGTAAACCACTTACACATTTTCAATTATTTCTCCTACAATTCAATATAAAACAAAAAAAACACATTCCGTTCAGATGCATAAAACACAAACAAATAAAACAACTATTACGTTAAACATTCTTTTAAACTTATACTACTAAACAACTTAGCCAACAATTCATTCTTTATTTCGACGGAAAGAAACTATATTTGACATATCTAAACGTACATGATCAAAAAAAATCAACATGAATGAGACTCTACTAAAGCAAGATCAATGGCTAGACAAACAACTCCTCGTTTCCATAAAAGCGGGGAATGTTGGTGTGTGGGGATTCGACACAGAGTCTCAAATGGCCTACAATCTCAATGGCAACGTATTGGAACGCCCAATAATGCCTCTTCAAGAGCTAATCAAATATTTTCACTCTATTAACGACTTTAACCGATTTCAGACTGCCGTAAAAAGCGTAATAGATGAAGAAGTAGAAATAGCTGAAGTTCAGATCAGATACAAATCCTACATTACTGGCAAGTACGAATATATCGACAAAGAGATAGTCGGTGTTCGTGATGACGATGGTATTATTCGTAAAGTTATAGGTACCCATCGAGATGTGACCGAAGAAGTAGAACATCGCAAAGCATTAGAAGAAGCCAAAGAGATAGCAGAAAAGGCCGATAAATTCAAGACTCAATTCCTAGCGAATATGAGTCATGAGATACGCACCCCTCTGAATGCTATCGTAGGCTTTGCCGATCTACTGAGCGAACATGAATATGAAACAGAAGAAGAACAAGAAGCATATATCGAATTGATTAAGCTAAACTCCAATGTTCTCCTTAAACTTGTCAATGATATCCTCGACATCACCAAGATAGAATCTGGTGAAGTAGACATCTGCCAGGAAGAAACAGATATCGTACATTTCATGGAACGTTTCGAACACAACATCAGCAAGCAAGCAGAGAAAGCGCAAATCAAGTTCCAAGTAAAACATAACTACAAAGAACTAGTAGTCGATGTAGATAGAAACAAACTAGAACGTGTACTTTATAACTTTAGTTCCAACGCCCTAAAGTTCACCCCAAGAGATGGCGAAATCACCATCAACTACAAGATTGCAGACAACGGTATGTTCTATATATCCTGCACAGATACAGGCTCAGGCATTCCAGAATCTAAGCAAGACAAAGTCTTCTCTAGATTCGTCAAACTAGACACCTTTACCAAAGGCTCTGGCCTAGGTTTGTCCTTGTGTCAACAAATCATGAAAGCCCTTAATGGCGACATCGGTTTTGAGTCACAAGAAGGTGTTGGTTCCACATTCTGGGCTCAAGCCCCCACCCAAGTTCATAAAATCGAGCAATAGAAGGATATTCTCTATCTATTCCTACAAAACAATCGTGTTTTTTTTGTATTTTTGCCCTACTAAGCGAAGAGGTCAGACCATTTCGTACATTTTACATGCATGTATAATTTCTCAGTAAACTAGGAGGACAGTACAATTAAAGCGCTCAAAAAGATAATCACAATATTGATACTAGTTGTCGCATCGCTCTATTTTGGATCGATGTGGATACTCAGTATTCCCGCAATTCAATACCGAATATCTCGAATTGCATCCGAAGAACTAACCACAGCATTAGGCACCAAGACCACCCTCAAGCGGGTACACATCCGTCCTATGGACCGCATCGTTCTCGACGAAGTCAACATCGCCGACCGTCAAGGAGTCGATATGCTCCAAATCGAACGCCTAGCCGTCCAATACGACTTCTTAGCCCTACTGCGAGGCAAAGTCAACATACATGGAGTTCAACTATTCTCCCCAAAGGTTCACCTTATCCAAGACAGTATCTCGGGTAAGATGAACTACGACTTCCTGCTTAAACTTTTTAACACAGGCGGCACAGGTAAAGCCGTACACCTACGTATCAACTCCCTACTGATACGTCGTGGCCAACTGCAAGTAGACCCACAAAACTTCAGTGTCAACAATCTTGCCACACGCCTATCTATCAAGACCATTACAAAAGACAGCATTGATGTACGCATCAAGTCCTTGTCGCTACAAGCACAAGAGAACTTTGAGATCAACAACCTACACATGGAATGTCGCGCCAACCGCCACGGCATGCGCCTTCGTAAGTTTGGCTTGGAACTTCCAAACAGTGCCATCAGCAGTCCTGCCCTAACTATCACCTACGACAGCCTCAAACATCTAGGTCAGCCACTAAAGTGGAAACATATAGAAGCATCTCTAGACAGAGGTTCGCATATCACCCCAATCGATCTGCATGCCTTCGTGCCTCCACTTCGAGGATTCACTCACCCATGGACACTTGAAGGAGAGATGAAAGGTAATGTCGAAAAACTAGACCTGCAAGGCGGTGTACACGTCCCTACCCTTGTAGAACTAGCGGGAAAAGCCACCGTGCGCCATCTTGACAACAGAGAAAAGACCAGCATCAACGGTTCCCTCACACAAGGACTTATCACAAAGAGCGGACTAAGCCTATTGGCCCATGAACTAAGTCTCAACAAAAAAGACAGCGTCCGCTTTACAAATCTAGGCGAGATACGACTACAAGGAAAAGTAGCTGGTCCGCTGAAAGACTGTGCTCTGCAAGGTAGCGTCCAGACCATTCCTGGTAACCTCGACCTGCTACTACAGGCACAAATCGCCGACCCATTGCATCGCAATGTCACAGCATCTATTTCCTCAGACAGCATCGCCCTAGGCACCATCCTAGGAGACAGCACTTTTGGCAATGCAGCTATGGATATCAACATCAAGCGTGCTATCTCACGCAAAAAAGACTCTAAGCAAGCTCCACATATCTCTTGGGCTGTCCAAGGAGACATCCATGAGCTAGGTTATCAAGACTATCTATACCAAAACATCACTGTAGATGTAAGCGGCGTAGGCAAGACTATCCAAGGTGAACTATGGGCCGACGACCCTAATGGCAGCCTATGGATTAATGGCGATATAGACATGCGCCGTAAGCTTCCAAAGCTCAACTTTGAAGCCTCCCTAGAACATATCCGTCTAGACCAACTAAACCTATCCAAGCGAGTAGGTGCAGAGATCAGCGGCCAGATAGAGCTCCAATGCGAAGGCCTTCACCCTGATAGTATCCGTGGATCACTTAAGATTCCCACACTGCATTACCGCAGCGAAGGCCACGACTACCTGTCTGAAAACATCGTCTTAGCAGCCAAGACCCTGCCACAAGGTGACAGCGACAGCAAACTACCCAACCGTCAAATTAAGTTGACTAGCGACTTTCTACAACTAGATCTTAACGGCCGATTTGCATTTAAAGACGTCGTTAACCGCCTAAAGAATCAACTGTTTGCCAATCTTTCTTCACTATACACGGCAAAAGAATATCCGGCAAACGACCAACATCAATATGACCTTCGTATCGCCCTAGACAAGAGTGATTTTATCGAAGACGTCTTAGCTATTCCGTTTCAACTTCAAGGCGCATCTACCCTACACCTAGCCGTAGATGAGTCACGAAACACCAGTTCCCTACGCGCTTATCTACCAAGAGCAACATACGGAAGAAACACCTTCCAGTCTGTCAATGTCATGGCTACCAATATGCCAAACAAGACATTTGCCGATATACGCATGAACCAAATCCGACGTGGCCGCGCCATCAACCTATCCCTGCGCACAGAAGCCCACGAAGACACCGTTTCCACAGTTTTAAACTGGGGAAACAACTCTGGTGCGACTTATAGCGGACGCATCGATATGCAGACCCTATTGAGTCGTGAGTTACAGCCACAAGCCATCACAACCATCAAACCAACGCAAATCATTATTCAAGATTCCATCTGGAATATTACCCCAGCCAAATTAACTTGGCGTCCTGAATACATAGATATTGAAAATCTACGTGTCAGCCACAAAGACCAGCTTCTAGCTGTTCATGGGATAGCCTCTCGTGTTGAAAAAGATAGCATTCATCTACAGCTGCGCGATATGAACCTGAAGTACATCTTCAGCATGGTTAACCTCAAACACTCAGTCGACTTCGGTGGTATGGTCACTGGAGAAGCTTCTATGGCCAATGCCTTTAAAATTCCGCAACTCAACGCCGATCTAGTCATTGATAGCTACAGCTACAACGATGTCGTCCTTGGTCAACTTGAAGTCCTAGGTAGCTGGGACCCCGATGAAAAAGGAATCCATCTTCATGGTAGCTGTACAGAAGAAAAAGACAAAGTATTCACGACAGACGGCTATATTTACCCTATGGGCACTGGAGGTTTAGACCTCTCTTTCAAAGCCTATGGCGTGAACATCGGCTTCATGCAATACTATCTATCCAGCATTACCAGCGATGTACAAGGTCAAGCCTGGGGAGACATCCGCATCTTTGGTCCATTCAATGGTATCGACCTAGAAGGTGATCTCCATCTGCAAGGAGAAACCAATATCGACATCCTAGGCACACGCTACAAACTAGGTTTGCTAGACGAAGAAAAAGAGAAAGACAAGAAGAAATATACTTCCCGCAAACCAGTACGCCGTGTCCAAGCCAACCGCCTACTGCTAAAACCAGGCAAGATCCTGACAAGACAATTCACCATCCATGACATGGAAAACCACCCAGGTACCATTAACATGACCTTGACGCACAACCATCTGCGTGATATGAAATACGACGTACGTCTCCAATCCCAAGGCATGCTCGTACTCGACACCCAACCTAGTGACACCCTGCCATTCTCGGGACACGTGTACGCCAGCGGTACAGGACGCATCTATGGGAAGCACAATGAGATGCGTTGCGAAGCTGGTCTTCGTAGTGAGCGCAACTCCAACTTTGAGTTCGTCCTTCAAGAGTCAGAAAGCGCCTACGAAGCGCCATTTATCACCTTCAGAGATGCCCGCACCACATGGCGCAAGCTACCTCAGAAAGTAGAAAAGAAGAAAGAAAAAACATCCGATATGGACATCTATATGGACATCCAAGTAGATGCCACACCAGATGTACAGATGAAGCTGATTATGGATCCGCAAGCCGAAGATAATATCGTCGGTACCGGCAACGGTAACATCCGCATGACCTACCATAATAAGGGAGATGTCAATATGTACGGCCGTTACACTATCCGCCAAGGACGTTACGACTTCAGCCTACAAGAAGTAATCCATAAGACCTTCGATATCAACCAAGGCAGCAGCATCACCTTCGATGGCGACCCACTCCAAGGTAATATGGATATCCAAGCCACCTACACCGTGCATAGTGCCTCACTTGCCGATCTCGGTAGCGATGTATCCAGCTTGGTAGAAAATCCGAACGTCCGTGTCAACTGTCTATTGAACCTTACAGGTGCCTGCCTATCTCCAGAGATTGAGATGGACATAGCCCTGCCAAACGAACGTGCCGAAATAGAACGCATGATCCGCAACTATATCGGTACCGACGAGCAGATGGACATGCAGATCATCTACCTATTGTCACTAGGTAAGTTCTACACCCAGCTAGAAGACGACGACCAAAACCAAAACTCCAATATGGTGACCAGCGTCATCTCCTCGACCCTGTCTGGACAGCTGAACTCCATGATTTCTGGCCTAACCAACAACCACTGGAACTTCGGTACCAACCTATCCACTGGTCAAGAAGGCTGGACCGATATGGAAATCGAAGGCATGCTATCAGGGCGCCTACTCAATAACCGCCTACTCGTCAACGGTAACTTCGGCTATCGAGAAAGCGCCATGAGCGAAACCAGTTTCGTAGGAGACTTCGATGTCCAATACCTACTGACTCGCAACGGCAACCTGATATTGAAAGCCTACAACAAGACCAACGACCACTATTACACCCGTAATAGTCTGACCACCCAAGGTGTCGGTATCGTCTTCCAAAAAGACTTTAACAAATGGGATTGGCTCTGGTTTTGGAAGAAAAAGAAGAAAAACGTATCTTTGCAGACCAAAGTTCCTGGAGCGAACAATGTAGAATCATTCGACGTATTCAATGCCACAGAGAGCGATCCTACAACCCCAAAATCGACTGAAGAGCAGTCTGGTTTACCAAACTTAGAATTTGACTTTATAAAATATGAGTAACCAAGAGAACAAAGAAAAAGATGTCATTATCCTAGGTATCGAATCTAGTTGTGACGACACCTCAGCAGCTGTCCTTAAAAACGGCGAGCTATTAAGCAATGTTGTAGCTAGCCAAGCCGTTCACGAACGCTACGGCGGCGTTGTGCCAGAGCTAGCCTCACGTGCCCACCAACAACACATCGTACCCGTAGTAGACGCTGCCTTGAAAGATGCAGGTATCGCTAAGGAAGACCTATCTGCAGTAGCTTTTACCCGTGGGCCCGGCCTTATGGGATCATTGCTCGTCGGTACATCTTTTGCCAAAGGTTTCGCTCGTTCGTTGAACATCCCACTAGTAGATGTCAACCACCTACGCGGTCACGTATTGGCCCACTTCATCCACACACCAGGCGAGGAACACAATCCTCCAGCCTTCCCATTCCTATGCCTACTAGTATCGGGTGGAAACTCACAGATCATCCTAGTAAAATCACCAATGGACATGGAGGTTATCGGCCAAACTATCGATGATGCAGCTGGTGAAGCTGTAGACAAATGCGCCAAAGTACTTGGTCTAGGCTACCCAGGCGGTCCTATCATTGACAAGCTAGCCCGTAAAGGCGACCCAAAAGCATATAAATTTAGCAAACCACATATCGCAGGCCTAGACTACAGCTTCAGCGGCCTGAAGACATCCTTCCTATACAACCTACGTAAGTGGATCAAAGAAGAACCAAACTTCATTGAAGACCACCTAGAAGATATCGCAGCAAGTATCGAAGGTACCATCGTAGACATCCTAATGGACAAACTACGTAAAGCAGCCAAAGAATACGGCATTAACGAAGTAGCCGTAGCTGGTGGTGTATCGGCCAACAACGGCCTACGTAATGCCTTCCGTGACCACGCTAAGCGCTACGGATGGAACGTATACATCCCACCATTTGGTTACACAACCGACAATGCAGCCATGATTGCCATGAGCGGTCACTTCAACTACCTAGAAGGCCAATATTGCGATATCGACGAGCCAGCATACGCTCGCATGACTATGTAATCACCTAGAACCAGATTATGCTACAACTAGACCAATACAACGTCATCCTAGCCAGCAACTCGCCACGTCGTAAAGAACTTCTGGGCGGCCTAGGCATAGACTATGTGGTACGTACCCTACCAGATATCGACGAGTCTTACCCAGCCGAATTGAAAGGCGCAGCCATCCCTGAATATATCGCAGAAGCCAAAGCCTCTGCCTATCACGACCATATGGCCGACAACGACCTGATTATCACCGCAGACACCGTGGTCGTTCTAGGCGATGACGTCCTTGAGAAACCCAAAGATGTAGAAGATGCCTGCCGCATGCTGCGTGCCCTAAGCGGGCACACGCACCAAGTGTTCACAGGCGTATGCATCACCACCAAAGATAAAAAAGTGACCTTTTCTGCCAGAACAGACGTCACCTTTGTAGAATTGACAGACGAAGAAATCACTTGGTACGTCAACACCTACAAGCCGATGGACAAAGCTGGCAGCTACGGCGTTCAAGAGTGGATAGGCTACGTAGCTGTATCCAGCATGGACGGAAGCTTCTACAATGTGATGGGCCTACCCGTACAGGTATTGTACCACGAACTAAAGAAACTTCTTTAAGAAGAACAACCTATATAAAAATGGCGTGTCAAAGAGTATTTGACACGCCATTTTTTATGGTCAAAATCGCAAGCACTTGCAACTCAAATCGCGAGCGCTTCCACCTCAAACTGCAAGCGCTTGCAATTTGGGCTGCAACCCCTTCCTATATTTAGTCGATATCATACGCCATCACATAGTCATTCATCTCATACCCATGCTCCAACACAAAGTCCTCTTTCGCAATCACCGTCATCCCCAGATGCTCGTAAAACGCACACGCGTCATTATCACGATTCACCTGTAGAATCATGCGACAAGGCCCCTGCTCCATCTCCTTGATAATCGCCACAGCCTCTTCCCAAAGACGACGCCCTAGCCCCTTACCTTTCACATCAGGAGACAGATAAATTTTATTCAACTTATAAATAGGCAACTCCGAACTTTGAATCACCTCCAAGTCCGCAGCCGATGCATTGGGATTATCCTCCTTATGTCCACCGTGCGAAGGCGGAGTAATACTGATATACCCACACGGTTCCCCGTTCAAGTAACTCACATAAAACTGCTGATTTCCACTAGAGATATCCGCCGTAAGCACACTCTCCGAATACATCCAGTCGAGCATCCAGTCCAACTGTTCAGGAGACAAGATACTCCCAAACGTCGTAGGAAACGCCTTTTGAGCAATCGTACGAATCACAGGCACATCGCTCACCTTCGCCTCTTTTAATACAAATCTATCCATCCTCAAAAATACTAATTCTAAAGTCTCATCAAAAGACCAAATACGATAAGTTTATATACGATAAGAGTGCATCAACATACCATTGACACACTCTTATATATTGTGTAGTCAGAGACCTCGAGCTTAGTTAAGCCCCGCCTCCGTCAAATAACGTTCTGCTTCGATAGCCGCCTTACAGCCCGATCCAGCCGCCGTAATTGCCTGACGATAATGTGGATCCGCCACATCACCCGCAGCAAATACTCCAGGAAGCTTCGTACGTGGGGAATCACCTTCCGTGATCAAGTAGCCCACCTCATCCGTCTCAAGATAATCCTTCACAATATCCGAGTTAGGCTTATGACCTATTGCCAAGAAGAAACCATCCGCAGGCAAGTCATAGTGCTCCTCATCCGCTTCACCCATGCGCTTTACAACCTTCACACCCTCTACGCCATTGTCGCCGTACAGACCTTCCGCATTGTGTTCAAATAGCACCTCAATCTTCTCATGGTTCATCACACGCTCCTGCATGATTTGCGATGCACGTAAGAAAGGCTTACGTACCAATAGATACACCTTATCCGCTAGACCAGCTAGATAAATAGCCTCCTCACAAGCCGTATCGCCACCACCGACGACAGCCACCGTCTTTTTACGGTAGAAGAAACCATCACACGTAGCACAAGCACTCACACCCATACCCGCATATTTTGTTTCTATCTGGAAGGCCAAGATATTTGGCCGTAGCACCAGTAGAGATAATCAAAGAATCGCAAGTAATCTCCGTCTCCTCATCGATCCACACCTTATATGGTTTTTGGCTCAAATCCGTCTTTGTAGCGAATCCACTGCGTACATCACAGCCGAAACGCTCCGCTTGGCTACGCAAGTCCATCATCAACTGCGTACCATCGATACCTTCTGGATAGCCAGGGAAGTTTTCCACGCTCCGCTTGTTGTTGTTCAATTGTCTCCGGGTTGTAATCCTTCGTACATCACTGGACTTAGGTTCGCTCTACCTGCGTAGGATTGCAGCTGTATAGCCCGCAGGACCCGAACCAATAATTAGGCACTTCGTGTGCATAGTTTCATTGCTCATAGTTCTCTATTTTTTATTTAGTTGTTTTCAATATTCAAGTTGCACCTAGCGCAAATCAATAAGATCCGCATCAGGAATTTGTCCATCTTTATATGTAAATACAGACTTATCAAATTTGAGGCCATTCTTGAAATGTGTCACAAGAATTTGCGTTTCTTCTTCAGAGACCTCCTTCAACACAACAAATAACACCTCATATGTTTTAGGTGACACATAGACATCCACCGTCTTCACCATATTATCTTTATCTCTAGCCGTCATTGGAATCAGATACGCCCTTTGGTTTCTATACGCCACCAAGCTAGACTTACCCAAACGATACGCCTCATCATAATCCAAGATATAACTATACGGATTCACATCATACAGCTCCTCCTTCGTCGGGCACGTCCACGTCACCTCCTCATTCTCCTTTAGAAAGCTCCATTGCGACTCTCCATCATACCAAGTTTGCGACACAGGCGTAAAGATCATAAAACATCCCTCCTGCATCTTCACATTCCCTTGGATGACATAAGGCTCCTGCCCATCCACCTTCTGGATAATATCAAAACTAGCAGACACACCACCCTTTTGCAAGACCTTAGCCGCTTGTTTCATCACCTTCGACGCACTAGGCACCTTCTGCCCAGCAAAAACTGTACACATACACATCAGCGCACAACACAGTGCCATTACTTTCATCTTCATAGTTCTATTGTTCTAATTGATTAGTTCGGGAAGATCCCCAGTGCATCAAATCGCATTTGCAGTTCCATTTCATCTGCACACAGCACCTTGCGTCCCTTCTGTCCATCCATCGGTCCCACGATACCCGCTACCTCCATCTGATCCATCAAACGGCCAGCACGGTTATAACCGATAGAGAACTTACGTTGGATAAAACTCGTCGACCCCTGCTGATGCACCACAATCATGCGTGCCGCCTCCTCAAAGATCGCATCCAAGCGCGTCATATCTACCTCAGAGCTCTCCTGCTTTTCGCCCTCTTCGCCCACATATTCAGGCAAGATATGCGCCGTAGGATACCCCTGCTGCTTATTAATAAACTTCGTAATTTCTTCCACCTCAGGCGTATCCACAAAGGCACACTGCACGCGGATAGGTTCCACCTCCTTGAGATACAACATATCCCCGCGGCCCACCAACTGGTTCGCCCCCGGACGGTCTAGAATCGTACGGCTATCGGTCATTTGTGACACCTTAAACGCGATACGCGCTGGAAAGTTCGCCTTGATCGTACCCGTAATGATATTCGTCGTAGGACGTTGCGTAGCGATAATCATATGTATCCCCACCGCACGCGCCAACTGTGCGATACGCGCGATAGGCAACTCAATATCCTTACCAGCCGTCATAATCAAATCACCAAACTCATCTATAATCACCACGATATACGGCATAAATCGATGTCCATTTTCTGGATTCAACTGACGGTCTATAAACTTTTGGTTATACTCCTTAATATTACGACAGTGCGCATTCTTCAACAAGTCATACCGCTCGTCCATCTCCACACACACCGAATTCAGCGTCTGCACCACCTTACTCACATCCGTAATAATCGCCTCTTCCGCATCAGGAAGCTTGGCCAAGAAATGCTTCTCAATCACCGAGTAGATGCTAAACTCCACCTTCTTCGGATCGACCATCACAAACTTCATTTCCGATGGATGCTTCTTATACAGCAGCGACGTAATCATCGCATTCAGCCCGACCGATTTACCTTGACCCGTAGCACCCGCCACCAGCAAGTGCGGCATCTTGTGCAAGTCAATCATAAACACCTCGTTCGTAATCGTACGCCCGATAGCCATAGGCAGCTCCATCTTCGTCTCCTGATACTTCTTGCTCGCCATCAGCGCACGCATAGACACAATCTGCGGATTCGAATTTGGCACCTCGATACCCACCGTCCCCTTACCAGGGATAGGCGCGATAATACGGATACCCAACGCCTGCAAACGCAAAGCGATATCATCCTCTAGGTTACGAATCTTCGAGATACGTACCCCCTGAGCAGGCGTAATTTCATATAATGTCACCGTAGGTCCAGGCGTCGCCTTAATCGACGACACACGGATATCATACTCAAGCAACGTCTGCTCGATACGGTCCTTATTCATTTTCAACTCCTCCTCATCCTTCACAGGCATAGAATCCCCAAAGTCCTTCAAAAGATCAAGCGTAGGATATTTATAATGCTCCAGATCCAAGTGCGGATTGTACGGAGCCACCACCTCGTCTACCGTTTCATCCTCCACAGGCGCCTCAATCACGAACTCACTGCCCATATCTTCCTCAGGCTCTTCCACAGGCACCAATGCAGACGGCTCATCCGCCATCTCCTCTTCCACTGCATCCGCAATGACAAAGTCCGTTTCCGTCAAGTCGCTATCCAAGCTAGGCGTCGTATCGATAGCTGGTTCTACACCCAGCATACTGTCCGTCATCTCGTCCGTGAGCAGCTCCGTCTCCTCTTCCGATAAGAAGCTTTCGTCAGCCCTGTCCTCTACAGCAAGCACATCCTCTATAGACATCTCCTCATCAGATACAGACTCCTCGTCTACCTCAGCAGATTCCTCAGCGACCTCCTCAGATGCATCTACAGCCATCTCATCGGCCGCCTCCTTCTTAGGACGCTCCTTCGATAAACGCGAATTGCCAAAGAAACTAAGCACCCCAGCAGCAGCCCCTTGACGGTCCACCACCAGATATATAAGCGCAGTCACCACTAGGAATATAATCACCCCCAGCACACCGATCTGCTCCGTTGCAAACATATAATAATTATACCCGATCTGTCCCCCATAATGGAAGAAGCTCTCAATCGCCGCCAACTGCTCAAAGGTCGTCAGCGCCAAGGCCGACCACAACGTATACACCCCAAAGCGCGCAAAAGAACGCCCGATACTGATACGCTTCACCCCGAACAGCTTCAATGAAATCGTGCCCAAAAAGAGCACCAAAAAGAAGCTCGCTATCCCAAAGCATTCCGCCACTAAAAAATGGCCCGCACGACTCCCCGTCTGCCCCATGATATTCTGAGCATGCTGTTGAGTCGGTTCCGCAATAGTAGAAGCTGCTGTATCGTAAAGACTGGCATCCTTCACTCCGTCCTTAAAGAACCCGAGCAGAGCCAGAAAAAGAAAGATCGTCATAAAGAAAGTAAGCAAGCCTATAATCACACGAATCGTGTCATCTCCCGCCGCCTTTTTAAAGGGCTCTTTCATTCGTGCCATAAGGCCCGGCTTGTTAGTTTTTTTTCCTTTCGCCATATGAAGTATGTTTTTTTTGCTATTATCTAAGGCAAAAGTAGTAAAAATATAGCTACCTTTGCATTCCAAAGAGGAATAAAATGATGAAAAAAGAAAGTCAAACCATATTTGAGCCTACAGTTGCCGAGTTTGTAACTGTAGCAGCCGAGTATTGCGCATTTGTAGAGCGCGCCGAAGGAATCAGCACGAAAACCTTCGTAGACAAATCACTGAAACTACTTCCATTGCTGTACCTAAAAGCCAGCCTATTGCCAGAAGTAACCCCTATCACAAATGAAGACTTAGAAGAATACGTCACAGAAGACATCTACACTATCCTGCGTATCAACATCGCCGGCGTGATGGAGCGCTTCGACGACTACCTAGAAGTTTTTAAAGAAGAGATGGTTTATAGCGACACCCCAATCAAGTCAAACGTCTCAGAAGACATGGCCGATATCTACCAAGATCTTCAAAACTTCCTATTCGTCTTCCGTCTAGGCATCAACGAGACAATGAACGACTCCCTAGTTATCGTCAAAGAAAGCTTTGCCCAATACTGGGGACAAAAAATCGTCAACACCCTCCGTGCCCTTCACGACATATACTACCACGCCATGCCAAAAGCCGAAGATGAAGACGGCGACTTTGGTGGTGAAAGTACCTTCCGTGACGACGAGTACGAAGACGACGAACCATATACATTTGAAGATTAAAACAATATAGAGACACTTAACCAGGAGCTACGAACCAAAAACATGGGCACCGCCCACCGAAAAAAGATGAAACAACTCCGCAACAAAATCAGCAAAGCAGAGATCAAGGACATGCCCTTGGCCACCTATGCTGGCTGCATTAAAGTCGTAGACACCCCAGAACTACTGGAGGAAGCGATGCAAGAGCTAGAAGGACACTCCATCCTCGGACTCGATACGGAAACCCGTCCCTCGTTCAAAAAAGGAGAGATGCACAAGGTAAGTTTGGTACAAATCGCAACCCCAACCTGCTGCTACTTGTTCCGCTTAAACAAGATTGGATTTACCATCGAGCTAGTCAACCTACTCGAATCAAAAGACATCATCAAAGTAGGGCTCAGCCTCACCGATGATTTCTTGATGCTACGTAGACGACGCAAAAGCTTTAAGGCTGATGGATATATCGACCTACAAAAGATTATCAAAGACTACGGTATCGAAGACTTGAGCTTACAAAAAGTCTATGCCAACCTCTTTAACAAGCGCATGAGCAAAGGCCAACGCCTGTCCAATTGGGAGCAAGAAGAATTGACCCCCGCTCAACAACAATATGCAGCCCTCGACGCCGTGGCCTGCCTAGAGATTTACAACGCCCTGATCGAAGAATATCAGCCAGGCAATTACAAACTCATCGTTGTTGAATAACCACAGAAACCTTACCGTAATGATTACTATCCAACTTAAAAAGAAGAAAGAAGAGTCTTTAAAACGATTCCACCCATGGATTTTCTCTGGAGCCATCGCCCGCATGGAACGTGAGCCAGAAGAAGGCGAAGTAGTACGTGTCATCACCGATGCAGGCGACTACATCTGCCATGGTCATTATCAAATCGGTAGCATCGCCGTGCGCGTGCTTTCATTTGACGAAAATGAAACGATCGACCAAGCCTACTGGGAACACCGTCTACGTGTGGCTTACGGCATGCGTGTAGCTATTGGTGTCGCCGAGCGCGAAGACAACACCACCTACCGTCTAGTACACGGCGAAGGTGACAACCTACCAGGTCTAGTCGTCGATATTTACGGCCAAACAGCCGTGATGCAAGCCCACTCAGCAGGTATGCACATGCACCGTCAAGAGATTGCCGATGCCATCGTGAAAGTCAGCAACGGCAATATCCAGCACGTATACTATAAGAGTGAAACCACTCTTCCATATAAAGCCGACCTAGGTGCCGAAAACCAATTCTTGGTAGGCGGTAGCGACGAGAACATAGCCCTTGAGAACGGCTTAAAATTCCACGTAGACTGGTTGAAAGGCCAAAAGACAGGATTCTTTGTCGACCAGCGCGACAACCGTAGCCTGATCGAGAAATACAGCCATAACCGCAGCGTTTTGAACATGTTCTGCTACACAGGTGGATTCTCATTCTACGCCATGCGCAGCAACGCCAAGTTGGTTCACTCAGTAGATAGCTCAGCCAAAGCCATTGAATTGACCAAAGCCAATGTCGAGCTCAACTTCCCTGGCGACGAGCGTCACCAAGCCTATGCCGAAGATGCCTTTAAGTATCTAGACCGCATGGGTGATCAGTACGATTTGGTCATTCTAGACCCTCCAGCCTTTGCCAAGCACCGTGGTGCCTTGCGCAATGCCCTAATTGGTTATCGTAAGCTCAACCAAAAAGCCTTTGAGAAGATTCAACCAGGTGGTATCCTATTTACCTTCTCTTGTTCTCAAGTGGTAAGCAAAGAGCAATTCCGTACAGCGGTATTCTCGGCAGCAGCTATCAGCGGCCGTAAGGTACGTATCCTGCACCAGCTGACACAACCAGCCGATCACCCAGTGAATATCTACCACCCAGAAGGCGAATATTTGAAGGGATTGGTATTGTATGTAGAGTAGAACGACACTTTCTAGAGCGATCTCTAGAGAGATACATCCTATAACAAAGCGAGGCTCAGTTCGATGAACTGAGCCTCGCTTCTGTTTAGCTTACAACACGTCACTCTCCTCCTGCAGGCTCCACTCCTTCGCCTTACCACAAGTTTGTTTTTTCATATCTTTGTTCACCTTATACTCACAAATTCACCTGTGATTATCGCAAAGGTATTGAATAGATATTAACGACATCAATAAAAAGAGATGCAATTCCGCAGCAAAAATATTGCATAATTGCACAATAATAGAAATCCTCGCAGATCTGCTAACAGGTGTAGCAGATCTGCGAGGATTAGTGTTAAAAGCCCAGGAGTTAGGCCTGAAAATTTCACTAGTTTAATTAATCATAAATTCGCTCCACTTCGATATGATTTGAGCCATCACGCAAGTTATCCCCATCTAAGATATATACCGCATGTCCATCTCCTTTATATACTGGGCCCTCGTATAGATTACTTATATAGCGCTCGTAAATCCAAAACACCTGCCCATTTTCATCAATATATTTGGTTCCTACTTTTAGTGCTTTGGTTACTGTGCCGTCACGATGGTATATTCTGAAAGGATAGGCCAAATCATCGTCTTCTGTGGATGCAAGACGTAGCTGCTTGAAGACATACGACAATACTATACTCGTGATGATACCCGATATAACCGCCGCAAGCATATCGTAGTAGTCAAAGGTAAGCCCGATAAATTCATACAATACATAGCCCAGACCAAAGACACTACCATAATACACCGCAGTATGTCTCACTCTCTTTGTCAAAGCCAAGAATATACATGCTGCAGCAGGCACAGCAAATAAGTCAGAGAACGAATCTGCAAAATGATAATCAAAGATATGATTGGCATAGATGTACGGACGATATGTCTTAGTTAAAATCCCAGACACAGCTACTAGAGCAATAGAAATGATGAAAAAGATCACCCTAGTTCGCTTGGATAGAAGTAAGGATGTATCAAGCTTGAAAAGCTTCAAGTGGTTCATAGTTCTTTAAATTGAATTGTTTGATAAATAAATTGTTATACTCGTTTGTATGTATCAAAAGATACGGTGCCCATAAACCGACATACCCATCATCAAAAGGCATGCACAAATAAGAAGAAAAGTGATCTTTATATTCACAAGGATAACATGTTTGATATACAGAAATCAAGCGGTTGTGCTATTCTACAGCCAAAGATAGGGAAAACATTCCACTCCCACTCCATATTTTTTCAATAAAAAATTGCCGCCTCATAAATTAACATTATATTTACAAACCAATTCTACGAAAAGAATCGAAACGTTAATAACAAATCCATAAAAAGATCTCATAATGAACCATACTAAACGATTACTTGTACTGTGTACACTATTTCTGATGGTAGCTCAAGGCTACAGTCAAACCACCACCAAAGCTGAGGTTCCTCAAGCTACCGAGAAGCTCAATATCCGTACAATTACCGACCCTAGCGTCCTCAACCGCCTAGGCGATGATTATCTAAAACAAGAGAACATAGAAAAAGCATTGGAGTGCTATCAGGAAGCTGCCAAAACTGGAGACCCAACTGGCCAATTTAACATGGCCCGATTGTACGAAAATGGTGTCGGCGTCCCTCAAGATTTGCTCAAGGCCATAAGAACCTACAGGCTATTAGCCAAAGAAGGGCATCTCGATTCAGTCAACGCCCTCGCCTTTTTATTTGAAACGGGCAAAGGCCTTCCACAAGATTATGACCAAGCACTAAAACTCTATCAGCAAGCAGCCGACAAAGGACATGCTCGATCCCAATATAACATAGGCCATATGTACGATAGATATGTACCTTAACGGCAAAGGCATCAAAGCCGATATGAATTGGGCACCATGTATGAAGACGGAAAAGGCGTCAAGAAAGACGGCAAGAAAGCCTTCGAATACTATGAAAGAGCCGCCAAGCAAGGCATCGCTCCCTACCAATGCGAACTCGGATTTAAATACCTCAATGGCACTGGAGTAGAGCAAGATTCAGACAAAGCTATGAAATACTTTAAGCTAGCAACCGATCAAGGATTTGACTACGCCATGCTCATTCAAGGTGAGCTGCATATGGAAGGTATCGGCGTCCCAGTAGACTTAGACAAATCGGTCAAATACTTGAAACAAGCAGCACGACAAGGCAACGAAAAAGCCAAAGAGATGCTTGAGTATTTCGGCCTTTATATAGATGAAGAGGGGAAGATTAAGAGCTTAACCGATGCCAAGGACAAGCTAGCCCAAGCCGTCGACACTATAGATATCAGTACCATTACAGATCCTAATATGCTCGACAGTCTAGGAGTTGAATTAAGCTGCTTAAGAAGTTGGATACATTTGAGGTAAATAGGCTGGCGCCAGATGAAGAGTAAGTGGTATAAATGTCCCTTGAAGCGATTGGCTTCAAGGGACAGATTACTTTACACGACCTTACACAACTAGGAATTGCCTACTTCATCTTGTTCAAAAAATGGCGTGCAGATTGATTCCCATTATCAGCCGCAAATCGTAACAACTTTCTCCCTATTATCGAATCTTTGAGAACTCCTTTACCCATTACATACATAATCCCCAATCCACATTGTGCATTGGTATCCCCTTGTTTGGCAGCCAATTCATAAAGCCTTGCCGCCTCTGTATAATTTTTATCTACTCCACGGCCAAAATAATACATCTGACCTAGACTATTTTGCGCACTCGCACTACCTTGATCAGCTGCTAAACGGTAGTATTTGACCGCCTGCTTATAATCCTTAGTCACACCATAGCCATGCGCATAGATATACCCCATATTATTTTGTGCACTTGCATACCCTTGTTTAGCCGATAAACGAAAATATTTTACAGCCAGTGTCAAATCCTTAGCGACGCCATACCCATTCAGATACATATGAGCCACATTATTCTGCGCCTTAGCATTTCCCTGCTCCGCCGCCAATTGAAAATACTTCATAGCCTCTGCATAATCTTGAGTCACCCCCTTGCCAACATAATACATATCACCTAGCATCTTTTGTGCAGATACATCTTTGCGTTTGGCAGCCAATTCATAATATTGTGCAGCTTGCTTATAATCTTGAGCGACTCCCCCTCCTAAGTAGTATAGATCACCTAAAGACCTTAATGCAGAGGCATACCCCTGGTCAGCAGCTAGATGCAAATACTTCAAAGCCAGTGTATAATCTTTGGGGATACTCTTCCCTATCGCATACGCATTGCCCAGACGACTTTGTGCCGAAGCATCCCCTTGATCAGCCCCCATACGATAATACGTAACTGCCTGTTTTCTATCACTATCCACACCTTTACCATAAGTATACAAATCACCCAATCCAGAAAACACCGTCTTATCACCTTTATCGGCAGCTATTTGATACGCCACTAGAGCCTTCTTATAACATTTATCAGCTTGAATGGAATCTTTATGTACCCCTTTTCCCAATTCATACAGAACCCCCATACTAAAGAAAGCATCCCCTTCACCTTGTTTGGCAGCCGCTTGATAATACTTTAGTGCCTGCGAATAATCTTTGGGAACTGCATTACCAGAAACGTACATATTACCGAGTTCATTCTGCGCTTTTGCATACCCTTGATCTGCAGCCACACAATAATATGCCGCAGCCTTTTCAAAATTCCCTTGCCTATACGACTTTTCACCTGTATGAAATAGACTATCAAGTTGCGCCTTTGAGCTTTGTCCAAAAGCACAGGACATGGTCATGAATAGACTGACAACTAGCAACGATCGTTTGAATAAATGCATCATTTTGTTTTGATTTATGGATATATTATTAACATTAGCGTATGTATCTTTCGATTTACCCTACAAAGATACGATCAAATTTATTCTCCACAAACATTTGTTTCAGAATTACTGCACCTATAATGTGGCGATACGGAAATCCTGATGTTTTAAAAAAAGATTATGACGAACGTGTAGCCACAGAAAAACCTATAGCACTATTTGCAGGCCATTATGTTGATAAGAACTTAAACCATCACTCTTTCTTTTTTGAATCCGACAAATTAGGCTCAAAAGAATATGTTGGCCAAATTTTAAAGAAAGGAAGTGCACAAATCCAATCAAAATCTTTTATGAGTCCTATTTATCATGCTTTTATCTACCCCTACTCCTCCACCAACCCTTTTTGTCGGATCCCAAGCACCGTCCGTGGTCCCCAAATATGCTGTTCTTCGTCATATGCGTGTCCCACTATGACCTCCATATATTTTTGCTTTCCAGAAGTATTTGCATCCAATTCGACCTTGAGCTTATTGCTATACGTGCCATCCAAAGTCAATCCATGCCCCGATATATACCGGTTGTTCATTTCAAAAGTATATCCATTTAGCATGCTCTTCTCCTGATAGCTTTTATCGAGCGTATAATATATCGTGTCATTTTCTACCAACACCATATAAAAGCTATAGTCATTTTTGAATTCGGCATTTATTTCGCCTCCATCTTCATCGAAATCGAGGTATTTGTCTACGTGCTCAGGTACTCCCCAACCATCATCAATATGTGAAAACTCCGAGATAACCAGCGCAATACATAGCTCGCAAGAACTAAGCACAGGAACAAACAGCAATAACGCGAGAAAATAAAATAGTTTTTTCATTTGAATTTAATATATAAGTGGTCAATATAAGTATCAATCTTCGATCTCTTCATCATAGTAGTCTTGAGTAATGACATAGTACTTCATTCCACCAAATGAATCTCCAGTTTTAAAATGCGAAGGCACTACAAACACATCCATATGTCTAAAATATCGATATGGATTGCGAGTCAACTCAACCATAAATTTGGAGTCAAAGGTTGCGTCCAAAGCCAATCCATCACCTGAAATATATCGGTTGTTCGATTCAAAGGTATAGCCATTTTCTATACTCTTTTGCTTGTAGCTATCATGGCCATACCAATAGATGGTATCACCTTGCACTTCAATCATATAAAATTTGTACTCTTTCTTGACCGTAACGAAGTCCTCATCGCCATCTTTATCGAAGCACAGATATTGATCTACTCCATCATCCCAGCCACAACCAATCCCATCAAGCTCAGAGATTAGCCAAATACAGTACAAGTCGCAGGAACTAAAGAGCGGAATAAAGAGCACTAAGGTCAGAATATTGAAAAGTCTTTTCATGTGAGTTGTATATAAGTGAAATTATAAGTACATCCCAAAGATACAAAAAATAACCGATTCTGTATACTTTGAGCTGCAAATGTTGCTTATAATTACATCTTACATACGGAAAGTCGCTACAAGGTAAGTCCTCAGCTAAAGGATCGCC
This sequence comes from Bacteroidaceae bacterium, assembly GCA_963678855.1. Lineage (GTDB taxonomy): Bacteria > Bacteroidota > Bacteroidia > Bacteroidales > Bacteroidaceae > F22. Next base: position 608,988 of record OY787448.1, read on the forward strand.
CCCTATACATCTTCAACAACGGCTTCACCTGGTACCATCTCTTGCGAAACTCAGGCATACACATTGCTTCTAGCGGGAGGTATCGGGGGGCTTGCCCTGCGAATCGAGTCCGCCGATATAGCAGATGCCCATGCTCGTGGCGTTGTGACCTTTGGCGTCTGCCCCCATCTCGTTGAACGGACGTCCACGGTGGATGGTGCCTTTTTGGTCGACGATATAGTGGTAGCCAATGTCACGGAAGTGGCGATCATGGAAAACCGCTTGCGGATGAAACAACTTCTTGCCGTCCTTATTGGCAATACTCGCCAAACTACCTTTAATCAATACACTCATCGTTCTAAAATTTTGAAGTTACACATAAACACATGTCTCAGCTAAAGACACTACAAAGATACAGCAGTAGCCAAGCTAAGTGTCCGGATACTGCTGCTTGCTCCATTTATCACAACACAATTACAGAATATTTAACACCATATCCCCGTCTTAGCTCTTTACAACCGCATGGCATCAAGCAGCTAAAAGCAGGGGGTACAACCCCTGCCTCAAATCAATAATCAAGTCATTGATTGACAGACAGGGCAGTTGACCGATATCATGTACTGAGGCTTGAGACTTCAGTCCGAAAGGATTCGCGACAATCAGTGTTGTGGCTTGCTTGGATATCTGCTTTGGGGGGTGTTTCATTTCTTTTACAGGTTAAATATTTTTTAAGAATCTAGTCCTGATCATGAGTTCTGTAAGAACTCTTTATAAAATAAAGGAATTTCTCTGGGAGAAAATCTGCTACAGATTTCTATAAGCATATTTCCAGCTTAAACAATTCCGATAATAACCAATCAAGGAAATATAATTTAGTCTTCTGATTTTTGAAAAAGAACGCCATCAACTGTAAATAATTCGTGCATATTGTCCTATCCGTCATAATAGCGATAAACTGGATTACTTTCTTTATTCAGGGATCAATTCACTTATTTTGAATTCTCTTCGTACAGTTCCAAGTGATATTTTCGTCATTATTTAGTACGCATAAAAAGCATATAATATAGTATTATCAGATGCTATTCATGTGTCTTTTAATCTTATTACAAAAACTATTTTTGTATAAAACAACAGATTATTAGCTTCACAATAGCGCATAAATAGTTGTTAAAGCACTCAGCTTAAACCTGTGCGTCTATGTCACTGCACACCACCTTCCTGTTGGTACTCAAATTATGCCCCAAAGTCTCCTTATATTAAAAGGTCAACTTGGCATATATGGCCCTTAATAACAACTGTCATAGACACCACCATAATTTGTGTTCTTATACCGTTTGTAGAATAAATGGCACCTTATATCATTACTCACTTACACTTATATAAACGCACGCTTTTATATATATAAAAGGACTGCAATCGAGTATATAAAAGCGCGCTTTTATATACGTGTAGGTTTGGGTAACCTACTCGAAAGTAACCGTTCGTTTTTAAAGATAAAGATGGCGACAAAGTACTCGAGCATCTCCACAAACGCGGCCTCGCCGATGAAACCATCCGCACCTTTCAGCTCGGCTTCAGTCCGAGAGACAGCCATGCGCTGGGACAGCATCTGCTTGCCCAGGGATATAGTGAAGAGATGCTTACCGCCTCCCTTTTGCTCTTTCCTGGTAAAGACAACACCTTGTATGGATGCATCAGTGTGGCATACCCAATGTGGTGGTCAGCCAAGGCACCGCCGTCACTGCAGAGCAAGCACGGATGATACGCAAACTATGTACTCGTGTAGTGATTTTACTGGATGGCGACGAAGCCGGTACGCTGGCCGCCGAACGAGCGATTAGTCCCCTGCTGGAAGCTGGCTGTTTGTGTGAAGTCGTGTCTCTACCTGATGGGGAAGATCCTTGTTCTTATGGTTTACAATATGGCGCTAAGTCGCTTGGTGAGGCGGTGTCGTGTGGGGTTGATTTTATGCGATGGTTTTGGGATGTGGTCAAGGATGTAGCTTCTGTGGAGGTGGTGCTGGGTATCGACGTGATGGTTCTGGAAAAGGTGGTTCTCAGCGTAGTGGGTCTCGTTATGGTGGCAAGAATAGATTTGGGAGAGGAAGGATGAGCCAGAGTGGCGGGCTATGAGGAGGTTGAGGTTGGAGTTTGGGAAAGTGGGAAGAAAACTAAGTAGTACTACAAGTCAAGTATTGCAAGAGAAAACCATATAAGAAAAGACAAGTACAACATAAATCACCTATAACAATGTGCTCATTTCAAAAGAAAATGATTATATTAGCTAGCGTTAAAAAAATCTCATTTTAAGCACATAATTCAATTATGAATAAAGATATTAGACAAACCGGAAGAAATAATATTTACGCTGAAAACATGATTGATAGTCAAATCATTGTTGGAGCCAAAGAACAGTCAGACGAAAGTGTCCTACGTAATATGAAAGCACTCTCAAGCAGCTTGCTAAAATACCACAGCAGTTTCGACAACGATGATAAGATATCAATTCCCCGTAATGAAGTTATAGGCCAAATACGAAATTTCATTTCTAAAGATTCCGAACGACCTGAAGATTCAGTACTACTTCTCACAGGAGAGGCTGGTATGGGAAAGACTGTACTAATGAAACAACTTTTTGGTGACCTAGTTGTTATAGAAGACTATCTAGTCATTTCTATGAAAGCTGACATCTTTACCCCCAAAACTCTAGAAGAACTTGAGGACTATATGGAGCTACATAATCAAGGTTTTGTTGACTTCATCTCCTCTATCGACAAACAAAACTCATATAAAAGGATTGTACTTCTTGTAGATCAAATAGATGCTCTATCGCAAGTTTTATCTAATGATAGAAGAGCTATTAACGTTTACACAAACCTTATTTCTGCACTGGAGCAAATTGATTCAGTACGTATTATTGTGTCAACACGTGAATTTGACTTAGCCAATGATTCACTCATTAAATCATTGTCTAGGAATAACTTAATTAGAGTACCTGAATTAAACGAAGAAGACGTAAAAGACACTCTAAAGAGAGCAAATTGTAAAGGTCCATTTAGTCCTGAATTAATCAGTTTTCTAAGGACACCTCTTCATTTGCGTCTATTTATTTTAGCAGGAATAAATAAAGTTGAAAATGAAGTATTCACCCTGAGTAAACTATACGATGCCCTTTGGAAAAGGCTTGATACCTCGAAGACTTTGCATCTATTGCAATATCTTTCCAACCGTATGTACGACAACCAAAATTTGTCAGTGCATTATGATCATTTAATTAGTGAAGGTTACAAAGAGGCAACAGACTTACTACTAAGTGATGGTTTCTTAGTGCAAACAAACAATGATCAAGTACAATTCTTACACCAATCACTCTTTGACTATACTTATGCAAGGTGCTTTGTTTCCGAATCAAAAAGTCTATCAGTACACTTACGAACACAACATCAAGGCTTATTTATACGTTTGCGTGTAAAACAAATTCTATTATATCTAAGAGACCAAAACCCTAAAAACTATATCAAGGAACTTGGCCATATTTTGTCTCAGCCTAAAGACTACAAGTTTCACCTTAGACTTCTTATTATACAACTACTTGCAGGTCATAAAGGAGTCCTTCAACCAGAATATGATTATGTACAGTCACGCATCTTGAATGATGCTTCATACAGAAACATTTTCTTGCACTCTATACGTAATCTTGAATGGATTACTTGGCTTCACCATATTGGAGAGCTAAAACTTATTGCCGAGCAAAAGGGTGAAGACTATAACACACTTCGCCATGTATTCAATAACTTACCAAGTTATAATGATGAAAATAGAGTAACGGAGTTCATCAAAAGCATTAAAAGCGACCCTCTATATCATGAATTGATTATAACTCTAATTGAACGTGCACACCATTCTTCATTACATCTGTTGGGTGAAATATACCAAGAGATTGAACCATGTATGGAAAAACATAGTTCCTTCTTTTGGGAAAGGGTAGTTGAACATGCTCCAGAAAAAGCAATTCCTTTCTTTATCAAATATTTCAAAGAAGTATACGATAAAGAGAAGCAATTCAGTTTGGATATCTCACATGATTTTGACAGTGTGTTAGATAAGCTATTTGAGAGATGTCCTAAACAGGCATGTCAAATGGGATTACAAATTATTCATGATGCATGTGTAGAGCACGTTATAGAGTACAGTAAAAGTGACTCATTGATCGATTGCTTTTTCTACACAGATTTCAATGAAGATATACATATCTCAAAGATTCAGGACTTACTATTCTTGAAGACTAAAGATGTGCTAATTTCTTTAACGGAAAGCAGTGACTCGTGGGCTACTGAAGAGCTTGATCAGTTAATCGAGTCGGATTACAGAGTAATGGTTTTAATGGGAGTTTGGATATGTCACACATCCGATAAGATTAGTGATGAACTACTAAATAGAATTTTTAACCGAGATAAAATCTGGCAGTCTTCGAGGACTATTCTCAATTACCACCTTGGCTTGTTCATAAAGAAGTATCACTCTCTCTTATCTTCGGAACAATTTGAGACTTTCTATAACATGATTGAGAAGATTAAATTCAACTATGAAAATAAGTACTATAAGTCAGAAGGTCCTGTGACAAAATATGGATTGACTAGACGTGGCATGCACATATACCAGTACCTATGCTGCTTCCCTGAAGAAAGAGTACTCAGTTCACCTACTGCTGAGAAGAATTATCGAGAACTAAAAAGGAAATATAAAGATGAGATGACTCCCTGTAAGCCATCATCAATCTATTGGTCACACGACAAGTCGCTCTCCGATGAAACAATGAAAAAACTATCCCCCAAAAAACTACTTGAGCTTATTAAGGGGGTGGATACAACTGTTCACCATCTTAGAAAAGATGAGAGAAAACTAACAACAAGAGGAGTTATAAGCTCTTTTGAATCACTTATCGAAAGTGATTGGGAAAAGTACTACCCTTTCATAAAAGAAATAATTTCCGATAATGAAGTTCGAGATGGATATATTACTGCTGCAATCCGCAAGCTAATATATTTAAAAGTTGATGTTAGCTGTATAGTAGAGTTATACACTGCTATCTTAAATGATCCGATTAGAAGAGAGTCAACATCTATAGAACTCATTTGGTCAACAGACTACTTGATTGAAAATAAACGAATGCCTGAAATTGTATTCGATTTCTTAGAAAATCGTGCTCTAACGGTAAATGAAAAGGAAGAAATAAAGCCAAAGGACAAAAACTTTGATGAACGTCCTCTTAAGCCTAGTGATTTAATTTCTTATGGTATTAACCACAACCAAGGTGCTGCTATAAGAAATCTAATGAGATGCTATACTTTTACAGAGTATCATGAACGAATTATAAAGGCTGTTGAAAAAGTATCCCTTGATACACAGCCATCAACAAAAGCAGTAATAATAAGCTACTTAGCTCTACTTAACCACATTGACATAGACAAGGTCCTAAATATATACTTACAACTAGTTAAAGACGGTGATGAGCTGCTCTTAGGTGTAGATTTAAATAATCTACACCCATTGATATATTTGCCTAATCACAAATTCAACGCTCTAATACCCGTATACGAAAAAGCAATCAAATCTGAAATGGCAGCTAAGCCAGCAAGCATCTCTCTGTTTTTTGCTTGGTTAAATAATCAAGAGGAAGCTCATAAGCTGTTATTAGAATTAATAGATAAAATAAAGCCATCCGCATGGAAAGAGTTAGTAAGGTATATTTTTGACTATATCTCGAAAGAGGAGTATGAAGATAAATGCTTCACTATGTACGAGCATATAATCAACATAGATAATGAAGGACTTGCACAGACTATAGGCAATCAGATAAGATTCTCAAAGGACTGTAATGCCACATTGCAGCATAAAATTATAGACTCGTACGTAGAATCTGTAGCTGCCAAATATAATATCACTGGTATAAATACAATTATACCCAACTTTAAACTTACAAATTCCAGAGACGTAATACACTGGGAATTAAATCTATTGAAAAACAGTCATAATCACGATAATGAATTTGTATATCGTAAAGCATTAGAAATAATGATTGAGGCTTATCAGGCTATCAGTAAATACAGTTTTGATGACGCTTTGCTTAATGAAGCCATTAATCAGATAGACGAAGCTCTTGAGCATGTTCAAAGCAGAAATGTCACACAGTTAGGACTAATAACAGAAGATAGCATATGGGAGAAATGATAGAAAACACAAAGCATCAAGCTGAAGAGATGTCGTGTGTTTATATATCATACCCATCAACACAGTTTGGAATAAAAGACGAACTAGTGAAGATATTAAATTCAACAGATGTTAAGTCAAGGATTCGCAACCTTCACATAGAATCTGGTATGAGTCTTAAAGAATACAATGTAGACGTGTCTGAAGCTCATTTCATTATTGTTATTGTTGACTCATGTTATCTGATGGACTATGATTGTATGCAAGTACTATATAATATAATAAAAAATGCGTCAGAAAAAGAAATAGTCGCCTTTTTTATTAAAGACCAAGACACAAATGATAGCGTAGAGGATTGTTGCATAAAAGCTGAATTTTTTTGGCGCGAGAAAAAAATGGAGCATGAAAGACAATTAGTGGCACTTGATTCATCAAAGGACCATTGGTTCATGCCTACTTATAATACAAGGAAAGATATAGTAGATTTTTTAGGTGACATGTTTACTATCCTTCCAGAGCGTCTTTCATATTCTCTTCCAAGTTCAAAAGAACATGCTGAGTTTAGAAAAGACTGTCTTAAAAGAATTGTGATGGGAAGCAACGTCATTGGTGAAATTAAAGCTGAATTTGAACAAATAGCAAATTTAGCACTCCCCACAAGTACTATACCGAAAATGTCCAACGAACCGAATAATAACAAAACAGAAAATGAATATAATATGAAAGCAGAAAACAATAATAAAGCTGAAATTTCATACTGCCAAAAGACAGCAAGTATCCTTAAACATCTAATAAGTGAAATGGATGACAAATCACTTTCGTATAGGTACGACGAGTTATATGTAGAAAATGATTCACGCAATATCGAGGACTATGCGCATATCATTGGACGTTCCAACCTAGTCGTTGCGATTATTGGAAAGGATTACATTGAATCCTTAGCTTGCATGAAGGAACTCTTGTATGTTTACCAAAATGGTAGACTCGAAGAGGTTATACTATATATAGCTGTACAAACTCCTAATTTCAATTTGTTCGACAATCAAACTATTGAAGATGCACACCAATTTTGGACAAAAAAATTTGAAGAAGAAAATACAAAATTGAACAGTATAGATGAGTTCGAAAGAAGCAATAAGGAAAATGATGATCGCAAAATAACTAGAAGTATCAGAGATAGTGTTAGGTCAATATTATCAGACCTAAAAAAAATCATTGGTTTCCCAATCAAACTAAACGGGTCTGATTATATAAACAACGAGGAAAACAATAAAAAGATAGAGGAGCTTATGAATGAACTGGAGACAAGGCAAGGTTTAAGTCCAAATAACACTTCTACGTCAACAGACTCAGCTAATAATAAATTTGAACAAACAGGAAAAAACAACATTGCAGCTAACAACATAACTGGTTGTACATTTAACTTAGGCTAAACTTTTATAGAGACGAAAAAGAGGAGGATTCCTCTCTTTTTCGTCTTTATTCGTTCTTTTACTGTAAAGCAGTTTAAAACACACAATTCTTCAATTCTGTAAAAAAATGACTCCTTGTATCATTTTTCAAATCAACATAAACAGACATCGGATTTTTGATTCTAAATCGATCTTGCTCACTAGATACTTTAGTGATATTTGCTGCTAAATAACCTAATGATAATACAGAAGTAGAAATTAAAGGTAAGAACGACACGTTACAAGCAGCGACAGAGCCTCCTATTGCACTTACACTTTTTAAAAACCACTCCTTTCTCCATATTTCTGCTTTCTTACTAATATAATTCCAATCAGCATCTGCTCTTCTTACTTCTTCCAAAAAGCCTTCTTGGATAACACGAATATTTTGCATATTCAGGTTATTTATATCAATTGTCTCAAGCTCTTTATACACTTTCCTCAGTTCTTGTCTTACACCAGCTAATCTATCCTCCTTCCTTATTTCTAACGCAAAGGCTGTATCCACGTTATTCAAAAAATTAAGCGGAATTTTTGAATACAGATGATTTGTCTTTGTCCAAAAATCGTTTATACCATACTCCTGAAGTCTAATCCAGTTAAGTTCGTGAGGTGTAAATATGCTTCCACCAGTTATCTCAGAGATAAATTTTAGTGATTCAATTGGTCCACCTCCTCGTGTTGTAGTAAAACCAGTTCGTGTGAGTAATCTTCTATCTAATTTATCATACAAAGGATTAAGGCGTGGAAATGCATCAATGATCCTATCAGCCAAATCAGCAATAGACGATTCAACAACTAATTCACTTTTAAGAGAACGTAAGTATCCAATTATTGACAATTTATCCCTATGTGGACAATCAATTGCAAAAGTTTCAGCAACACTAATTGCTACTGGGTTATCTGGATTCTTCATTAAAGTATCAAGATTAGAATGCTTATCTATAAATGCGTCAATATCTTCATTACGAAAATTATCCACTATCTTATTATGCAGTTCACGGTCATATTCCCAAGGGTTAAGAATTAATTTTACAATACCAGCTTTTACCCATTGACGAATAACTATATAAAAATATAGAGCATCCAGAAAATCTAACATCCACAAATTAGGATTATTTCGTGGATCAATATGCTTAGCAGTTATTGAAGGGTTTTGGAGTGGATGAAAAACGAAAATACAATCTGAATACAAAGAAAAACGTACTACATCATCAATGATACGATTACCTTTAATACTCCCATAATGAATACTTGAAAAATCCGTATTCATCTTTCTCAACTCATCAATATAATCATAATCATTGGGAAACAAAACAGAAAAAACTCTGTATGTGTATACAACTTTTTCGAAGGTTATACTTTTAGCTAAGTCGTCCCAAGTCTTCATCTTACGAAGGCAAAATGTATCATCTAGAAAATCATAAAACTTCTCGTTCTGCTGATCAAAATAGTTCTTCATACTAACTTTAAATATAGTTATTTCTTCTCTTTCCTATCCACCATAATCCCTTCCAGCATCTCATCCTCAGAGTCAATCTCCTTACTCATCACATAACGATACTGAGTTAGAACTTCAATATAATACGTATTCGCCAATTTCCATCCCCGCTTGGACATATAATTGACCACCTACATCATCGTCTCAAACTTGATTTTCTTCCCGTTCTCATCGTAAAGTCGGCAGCGCTTACTTGATCTCAGATCACCAAAATCAATGGAAACAGTCACCTCATTTTCATTAAAGGTTTTCATATTCCCCACTATTTCACAATAAGCAGTACGAGGACCTTGGGCATAAGCCAAGACAGCTACAAGACATAGCACAAGTGTACAGAGTATTTTCTTCATTACTGATTTGAATTTAAGCATTCATATTCGATTTCCCCCAAAGGTAATAAAAACATAACACAGAATCACCATCCCATCCCACTTTTTCCCTATCTTTGCCCTACATCAACCAAAATCCCCCTACCCAATGAAACACCGTCTCCACCGTCTTCTCAACCACAGCCGCAAGTTCGACCACTTCATGATGATTTGCATCACGTTAAGTATCATCGAACTGGGCGTAGAGACTTTTTATGATTTCGCGATCAGGCATATAGGTATCCTGATCACCATCAATATCGCATTTATCATCCTATTTACCCTCGAGTATCTAGGCCGCATCTGAGTGGCAGTCGTTAAGACGTGCGACACGTCTGCTGCGAATGACTCGCCTATTGCGTATCTTCAAGCTGCATCGCTTCAATAATACGCTGTTTGTGATTGGAAGCATCATCAAGGAAAAGAAAATGGAACTGATGATGACGGGATTTGTGACGACGATTATGCTGGTGGTTTCGTCGTTTGCAATGTTCTTTGTGGAGCATCAAGCACAACCTGATAAATTCAATAATATCTTCTCTGCATTGTGGTGGGAGGTAAAAATATGGGACGATTTATCAGTCGATAATCGCATTGCTGGGTATCGGTCTGATTGCGCTTCAACACAAAAGGCGCATGTAGAAAAGCTCCAGCAGCTGGAGGAAATGAAGCGACTGGAGTTGGTATCTGAAACGGAGTATAAAGAACTGCGGGAGGAGTTAATCAAAAGGTTTGTGGATTAGTCTGCAATCATACTCCATAACACCTCTTTCCAATGGCTGGACAGAGAAGCTGTGAATCAACAAATCGCGACTGCAAATGCATCTAAGCAAAAGATATATGAAACAGGTGAGGCACATGCGGTGAGCGTGAGGATGCACACTAGGGAGATTACTAATTTCTTCATGTTGATTTATGTTTTAAGGTTTTATTGGTAGTAAGTTTAACTACAGAACATGGCCAAGGCGAAAATCACAGCAATGACACTAAATATAAATAAGATTGTTTTGAAGCCAAATTTTGCTTTTGGATTCTCTCGTACTTGAGCTGGTGCATTGGGCACATCGATCTCCTTGGCACTAGGTACTTCCTCTTGGTTTTGCTGGATTTCTTGCATTTGGGATACATCAACTTGAAAGGTAGATATGGTTGATGTATTTTGTCCTGGTCTTTCGGTTTTGAGTCCCATATGTTATAGTTTAAATTTCTACTAGATTTTTCGTGTCAAAGATACAAAATATATACGGTATAGCCGTGCATTAGTCTAAAAAGGTTGTAGAGTTGTGCTATCATCTCTGCGCGATAATACCCAATATTATATTATACAGGCACCCCGTTGGTAACATACACAAAGCGCTTACGCACCAAAATAGGATCTTCGGGGTTAATCTCTAGTTTAGCAGCAATATGCTCGCCAGTCAATCGGGCTGTAATTGTATTCATTATAGTAATAATAGGATGTAACAAAACCGAGTAAGCCAACGATTGACTTACTCGGTTTATTCACATTAGTACAGGGGTTAGCACCTGTACACACATTATTAGATAGGAATCTAGATCTTTGCGGTAATCATACGTACCTTATGGTTTATCTCTTTGTAACTGTTATTGACTTCATCCCATGAATCAATGACGCGTGAGAGGTCATACACACTTTTTTCAACGACACGCATTTGTGGGTTTGGGTCTTTGCCATCTATCTTCCAGTGGCCTTGTTGAATAGTCACATCCTTGGATAAAGAATCGATATAGGCTGTGTATATTTTAAGGGTTATCTTACCGTCTACTTCTTGTCTAAATTTTATATCATAGCCATACTTGGGTGGTTGATATTGATAGTCGGTGTGGAGATAATTCATTGCATTTGTTAATGCATCATCTTGTCGTTTTTGTATAGGTACTTTTTTGTAGATTAGCTTGGCTACCTGGTCGATGCAGCGTGCTGCATCCTGTCTGTTTGAGTATGATAGATTACTCCCGCGGTGGCAAGCGGTAGCAATTTTTTCTATTTCTGAATCGAATATGGAATCGTTCATATCGACCATCTCAGTGACGAGTTCATTGGTGTCTATCAATCTCTTCAGCACATCTTTCAAGATGGCAACAGACATGGTATCGGCTGGAAGGATACTGACGATTTCTCTTATGGAGCTAGGATCGTCGAAGTTATTCTGCACATATGACTTAAATTCTTGCTTTACTAGTTCTTCATTGCTCTTCTGACAACTGGCAAAACTAAACAAAAAGATAAATAAGAATGGCAGCAATTGTTTCATAATTTAGTTGAGGGCTTATATACACATTCCTCCGATCGGTATAAGGTTAGGCATACGTGACTTTAAGACGAAGTCGATTATGCAGTTATTGCATTCACAAAACAATTACAAATATAGCAATATTGTACAAAAAAGCAACAATATCTGCATATTATTCCATTTATATACTTTTAAATAGACAAAAAACTGCTGGCTATGTACAGATTATCACCCTGCTGGAGAAATGCGTCAATTTTATAGTCTATGACAGCAATAGAGAAGGCGTGAGGGCTAGGTGTTCATATCTCGATTAATCAAGAATATTATCGCATGCTCTTGACCATATCGGCTCCCATATAATAGGCTTTTTCGCAATCCTGTGGAAAGATTGTCTCACGTCTATGGAGTCTTTCTTCACCAGAAAAAGTAGACGCTGCATATTTATCGTAGTCTTCAAACTGGCAAGTGCCAGTGCAATACATATTCTTGAAGTCCGTAAATATGATCTTAAATATATTCGCATGGTAGTCAAACATCTTATCGTATCCATAATTCTTAATCATGGGTGGAAAGACGTTCATGGTGTAGATAAATGCAGTAGATAAGGACTTTGGAAAAGTAGCTGGTTTGTCATCAAAAGAGAGATATGGGAAAGTCAACCTCTCAACAAAAGATTGCATCTCACCTGAGATGTTGCCCATATAAATAGGAGAACCTAGAATAAGGCCGTCGCAAGTAGTTATCTTCTTAAGTAAAGGCTTTAGAGCATCGCACTTCACGCACGTTTCTACAGTTACGCCTTTGCGCTTACATTCGTAACAACTCTCACAGCCTTGATAATTTAAATCGTACAAATCGATCATCTCAACTTCTGCACCTTCCGATCTTGCACCTTCTAGAGCTCTTTCAACTAGTGTGCTAGTATTCCATCCCTTACGCGGGCTACCATTAATTCCAATAAATTTCATAGTTGTTCGTTTATAATGTATGTATTCTACGTGGGACAATAGTAAGCAAAAATTATGACACATCCAAAAATATCGACAGTTTTTGTTACTATATGCAAAACAACTCGGCAATTTAAGAATTTTGAAGGGGGATCGGTTGCAAGACTACATCCCCAATGGGATGCCCAATCCCAACCAACACATAAATAGTACAATCCATGCGACTAAAATAGACACTGAATATTTCCATGTATAGTTGATAATGCGACCAAATCCAGCATCGGGTTGGTATTGCTGCAAGAACATCAGTACGAGTGGTATATAATAGAGCAATGGCGTGAGTCCATTGGTGGCACTATCCCCTATTCTATAAGCGCACTGGGTAATCTCTGGAGCAATCCCTTGAGCAGCAAGAGCTGGAACAAAAATATAGGCTACAAAGGCCCATTTACCTGTAGCTGATACTATTAAGATATTGAGCACTGCACAGAATAGGATAAAGATAATCAGGGTGGCATGGTGCCCAAATGATAGCCCTGTCATCCACTGGGCGCTGACTACTGCTAGGTATTTATCAAGCTGTGAAAATTGCAAACAGGCAAAGAGCTGAGCAGCAAAGAAAGCAAGTACCAAAAAAGCACCAAGCAGCTTGGTGTAATAGGTCATACCGTCGAATAAATCTCTGTCGGTACGGTATTTACCAACAACAAATCCATAGGCCATCCCGCATAGTCCCAACCCGAAGGTAACTAAGAAAAGGGCGCTCTGTATCATCGGAGAACGAAGCAAACTACCATCTACACCTTGCAGGAATCCATTAGGTAGCAAGGCGGCAAGAACTAAAATCATGACATAGACTACTCCTGTAATACCTGCTGCACGAAGGGCACGAACTTCATAAGGGGCAAGCTTAGTAGTTGGTGTATGGACCTCTTTAATATCGAGACCTGTACTAGGCAATTGTGGCATCAGCAGACGTACTGTCACTTGGTATATCACAAAGGACAGCACAATAAATGAAGCGCTCATAAACCAATAGTTGCTCATAGGTCCACTGGTATAGGTAGAGATGCCTGCTTGCTCAAGAGCAAGTGCGGTGGTGTTGGCCATAATAGGATCCATGGTTCCCATCAACATATTGGCACTATAGGCACAGGCAACGGAGACATAGGAGGTGATTAAACCTGCCACGGGTGATAACCGCACGGCCTGAAAAACTTTGGCACTCAATGGGAGCAGGAAGAGGTAGCCCACATCGCCAATGACATTGGAGAGCATACCTGTCCAGATAACCATCATGATAATGAGTTGTGGTCTTGGACGGAATTGTAAGATGAGTTGCATCAAGCTATCTAGGAAGCCTGAATGCTGAGCAATACCGAGTCCAAGCAGGCCGACAAGAACGAGGCCTAGTGGCTTAAAGCTAGTGAAGTGATCGAAGAGATTACGCAACAACCAGCGCATGCCTTCAGGGCTCATCAAACTGCGCACTTCGATAAGCTCACCTGTTTGGGGATGGGCTACACGGACTCCGTAACTGGCGGCTATCCAGCTACAAAGCATGGCGACGAGCATCAACAGGAAGTAGAGACTGGCTGGATGCGAAAATAGGGGTTTACTCTTCATCGGCTTCTATGGAATCTATATCTAGGATGCGTAGTTCAAGGGCACGTACTGCAAGGCGTGTGGCGTTGACACCTTGACGTTCATCTTCTTCAAACAATCTGTTGATGAGGTCATTCTGACGTTTTTCAAGACTTTTGACACCAAATGGCATGGCGCGTAGCTTGGTTATTTGGTCTTTGGTATAACCTAAGGCAAGATGGCGTAGGAAGCGTTCGTCATACTCATCAATCTCAAGGGAGATAATAGCTTCTTGACGCTTCACATCGTTAGATACGGCTTCGCGGAAACGCATGAGGATGCGGTCGAGGATAGGTTCGTTGAAAACGAGACGTTTGCCGTTGAGGGCAGCCATGACATCTTGCTTGGTCAATAGTTCGCCACTTTTTAGAATGATGCCTACAGCACCTGCATCAAGGACGTCCATCCAGAGGCGTTCGTTCAAAATCTCGCCTGTAAAGACTAGAACTTTGACGCCTGGGTGTTCTTGAGTAAGGCGTTGACAGATGGTGACACCTATGGTAGTGGAGCCTCCAAGGCCTAGGTCTAGCAGCACTAGATCTGGTACTTGCTGGTCCATCAATACCCAGAAGTCGGTTTCGTTCATGGCGGAGCCTAGAACGTCTACTTCGGGAATGTCTTGTCGGAAGATTTGCATGGTGCCTTTTAGCTCAAGTTGCATGTCTTCGACGACGATTACGGTTGGTTTATGGTCTGCTGTCATAATATCTTACTTTTTTATTGTTCTATGAATGGGCATGGTCCAGAAGATGCGGTAACCTCTCTCTAGTGGGGCGGCTGAGATACGACAGCCTCGGAGGCCAGCGAACTCATCGACATCACGAATGATTTGTTTAGCGGCTAGGAGGTCATGGAGTCCTAGTTGAGAGTCAAACAAATGGGCTATTGTATAGG
Organism: Bacteroidaceae bacterium; assembly: GCA_963678855.1. Taxonomy (GTDB): domain Bacteria; phylum Bacteroidota; class Bacteroidia; order Bacteroidales; family Bacteroidaceae; genus F22. Next base: position 624,236 of record OY787448.1, read on the forward strand.
GGGCTGGTAGGCGCAAAGAACTTTGTTGGTCGTGCCATTCCATGCATATAAACTCACCTTCTTGGCGGATAACAGCTGTAAGAGCTGTAGGGTGTCCGAGGACGGTGCCCATGGCTTGAAGGAGTACTTCGTGCAGCTGGGTCAAAAGGACGCTGTCTGTACGGAATAAGGTGTCTTCTGGAATGTCTATTTTCCATGTAATATGGGCTTTCATGCCTTTCTTTTGAAGTCGCTTAAGGACTTTGTTGCATTGGTTCACAAGTTGGCTTACAGGCAAAACTTCACGTTTAAAAGTGGTCTGCTGAAGCACTCGGTTAGCTCCGCGGACAAGCAACTGGTGAACGCTTCTGTAGTGTTGAGCGAGTTCAGATGCAGCAATTAAGTAATCGTCTGTGGTGTCATCTGGGTTGTTCTCGCAGTACTTGTCTATGAGTTGCTTGATTCTATTTGGATAGTAGAGAGTTTCATGTTTGATGGTGGATAGGCCATTGTCTAAGACCATGTTTTGGATATGAAGGGTGCGAGATTCCCATTGGGCACGTTCCATATCGTCTTGAGCTAAGACAATTTCGAGCATACGCATCTTACGCAGGGAGACAACCTGGTTAAGGAGCTGACCTAGGTAGTCGGCTAGGATGTCTAGGAGTTGATGTTGCTCGGCTTCCAAAGGTGGATAAGCTAGTGTGAGCAGCAGCGCTCCTTGGTCGAAGGCAAGGGGCTTGCATACTGTCCCTAAATATGGACTAGGTATTTGCTCTTCTAGCTCTATCTGGTACTGGATATATTCTTTGTGTGAAAGGTAGCGGAGCTCGCGCAAGTCAAAAAGGTGTGTAAAACTAGCGGCTACATGTTGGAGCATCTTATGAGGAAGAAGCTCAAGCTCTTCTTCATCTACTTGGTCGTCGAGTTGCACAGAGGCAGCAAGCTGACTATGGATATCTAACAACAGGTCGAGATGACGACGGGTGCGCCATCTTGGAAGGAGATAGAACCTGTAATAGCCGACCATCATACCGAGAACGACTAATAGGCATAGCACAAGCCCGACAGTACGATGGGTAGTAGAGGTCTTGAGTCGATCACAATAGGCTGCAAGGGTTTCATCACTACCCACTAGCTTGTAGAGTTGGGTATAACAGTCGTTATTGAACGTGTACTGCTCGAAGGATTTCTGTGAGAGATAGGCGATAGCTAACTCATTGCGTAGATACAAAATAAGTTGGTAGTCAACTTGTACTCCCCTATCCCACCAGTAGAATTCGGCTGGACTTTGATAAGTGTGTGGGCTCAGTCTAGGAAACTGAATGTACAGGCTGTCGTACTTGACTTGCTGAGTAAGCATGTTCATGGCGCTAGTGGCGTAGTCTATGGCACGACGATAGTCTTGGCGCTGATTAGCAGCATGACAGGAATCGGCCAAGGCGTAGGCGGTGTCTTGTGATTTGACAATGGTATGAACAGGTAGCTCTAGGGCATGCAGCTCAAGAGCAAAATTACCTGTAAGTTGACACAAGAAAAAAGCGGCCAACAAGGAAAGGACACGAGGTAGACGAAAAGAGAAGCGGCTCCCTTTATGGAGAGTGCTCTCGATATTGATGCGGCAGACTTGGAATAATGGACTGGTTTTACGGTATTTTTCGATAATACCACGGCAGTTCATAAAGCCAAAGCCAGAACCTTTATTGTCTTTAATGCGACTTTCGCTGGAATTACCTACTTGGGTACTATCTACAACTTTATCGTTGAGTAGGTGGTCAATATCTTCTTCAGAAAGACCGTAACCAGTGTCTTCTACAGCGATCTCTACATAGTCGTCTTGAGCACTAGCACTCAGGGTGATAGTACCACCTGATGGGGTAAACTTACGGGCATTTTCCAGAAGAGTATTGATCATAAAGAGAGTCAGAGCCTCATCGGCTTTCACTTGATAATCAGTAGGTTGGACGACTAGAGTCTGTTGTTTCAACTGGAAGCTACGTGAGCGCTGTTCTTGGATGGCAAAGAGGCCTTGCAGGGAGAAACGGCTGATTTGCAGAGCGACTTGTCCTTGTTTCATTTGGATGCTACCAACAAGCTGCTGATTTTGAAGCAGGATGTCTTTCAGAAGTTCGTCTAGGTAGGCAAACTGTTCTGTTTGGGTATTGGAATCTGTATCTCCTGTACTGTCGGCAGCTAATTGACGCAGACTGTGAGCCATGCGGTCAATCACAGAGCTAAGACCATTGACGATAGCTAGAGAAGATTTCTTAATGGTATTTTGACGCTTTCTTTGGGCGATATGTTGGTCGATAACATAGTGTTGCTTATCAAGCATTTCACGTTGTTCGACTAGGGCCGAAAGCGATTGACCGTTACGAAAGCTCCAATGCCAAAAGCCGTCAATGAGTTGCTCGATTTGAGGCTTGTCTTTGGGATCGATTAGGTTATCTAGTTGGGTCCAAATATTGGCTACTTCGGCCTGCATTTCGGCTTTCCATTCATCTTCGGTCAGTGCTTCATCTTCACTCGGAGTAAGAGCGATAATTTTACGACAAAGTTGGAGCACAAGACTACGCATCTGTTCAGTTCTACGAGCACGCTGACGAGAATAACGGTTTAGGACGAAGAGCAGAATAGATAGTAGTACAATAGCCGATACGAGAACAAAAAGCAAGATGTTAGTATAAGCCGACATAGACTCGAGTTCATCACGGCGGGCTAAAATCGCTTTGTCTTCACGATTGGCTTCTAGTACATTAAGATAGGCATTCCGGTGTTTAGTAGCACTGGCTTGATTACCTAGGCCAGCAAAGGCTACGCTGAGCTGTTCTTGTAGGTCGGCCATCAGTGGGTAACAGATGGTATCTCCTCCGAGTAAGTCTATACCGTCTTTGAGGTGGCTAAGGGCGTATCTATAGCGTCGCTGGCTATTGGCTACTCGACCTTGAACCAAGCGGGCTTCGGCTTGAGCATAGGGGCTACGCATCTGTCTAAAGCGATGGAAGGCACGACGAGAAGCACCAGCTGGGTAGAGGCTGTCATTGGGCATGGTAATAACCATACGAGCTTCGGCCATGCCAAGAAGGGCAAGACCTTGAAGGTATGGCAGACGTTCTTGGTTGGCGATATCCCATACTTGTAGGAGGACGTCCATTTGTTCTTGATAGAAATCGGCTGCTCCTGGTTGTTTGAGGTAAATGGCGCTTTGAACAACGTAAGCATGCAGTTGTTGCAATTTGTACGTGGTACCCGATTGAATATCGTTACGTGTAGGAAGCGGGTGTTGAAGCCAGCTTACAGCACGTAAGGATTTTTCTAAGGGTACTGGAAGGCCTTGTTGGTCGTAATAGGCGGCTTCGCTGAGGTAGAAAGCATTGAAAGCGTATTCAATGCGTTCTTGTTCGTGGCGGGTGATAAAGCTGGAACGCTCTTCGGAAATACGATCCATATGCTTTTGAGCTTGAGTACGGGATAGGTAGAAGCGTTTGTTACTACCTTGGAGACGGGCGGCCTCCATCATGCCTACTTGAGCTATCATCTTTTCTAGGTCGCTTACACTGTTTTTGGCTACATATGTGTATAAGCTGTCGGCTCTATGCCATTGCATTTGGTGCAGGGCGGCATAGGCGAGCATATTAAGGGCTTCCGATTGACCTTGAGGATTGTTGTGCACTTGTTCTAGCGTCTTCTGAGCGGTAAGGGCCATGCTATCTAGATTGCTATAGCGCATGTGGAAAGCACGAATATTGAGAGAGTCGGCCAAAAGAAGAGCATCGCTGGAAGTGCGATATGTACAACTTGATAAACACAAAACAGCCATGGCTACCGTATAAACGGTAGCGCATAGCTGTTTTAGAGTATAAGGTTTGATCATAAAATCAAATTACTGATGCTGGTCGCGAAGTAGGTCGTTAACAGTCTTTACTGGATTGAAAGTAGTTAGAGGTACTTCGACGAAAATTGTATTCCAATCGCTCATTGCGCCGTTCCATAGTCCTGGCAATTCAAGGGCTTTAAGGTCACGACCATTCTTACTCTTGTATGAGATAAAACCTGTAGCTGGATCTACGAAGCTAGGTAGATCAAATGCTTTACCTTCAGTGTCTGTAATACCACAAACAAGATCTACTGGATTGAAGTGTGTACCTTGTTCGAACAATACTTTCTTCGTTGGATCGTTCATATCGATTTGAGAACTTTCCAAGATTTGTGGACTGAATGTACCATCTGGATTGTATGCTAAGAAAGGACCTCCACCTGGTTCGCCAACGTTCTTCACCATACCGCATACACGGATAGGACGGTTTAGTTTGTTCTTCAGATATAGCACTAGCTCCGCATCTTCGTACACTTTCAACTTAGGGTTACGGCAACAAAGGTCGCGTTGCACGAATTGGACCACGTCTAGTAGTTCTTCTTTTGAGTACTCACCGCTTTCTAGTAGTTCTAGGTATTCGAACGCTTTCTTTTGTGTAGCAACCAATACACCCGCAATTAATTTCTTGTATGTAACTGTATCTTCCTTCAAACGGTCTGGCACAACGTTGTCGATATTCTTTACAAATACCACATCTGCATCAAGATCGTTCAAGTTTTGAATCAATGCTCCGTGACCACCAGGACGGAACAATAAGCTACCGTCTTCGTTGCGGAATGGCTTATTATCCATTTCTACTGCTAGAGTATCTGTAGATGGTTTTTGTACTGAGAATGTGACATCATATTTAACGCCAAACTTTGCTTCGTATGCAGGAAGTTTTGAGGCTACCAAATCTTGGAAATACTCCATATGCTCTGCCGATACAGTGAAGTGTAGTGATACACGACCTTCTGCATCTGCTGCGTATAAAGCGCCTTCTACTAAATGCTCCTCTACTGGAGTACGTACAGCATCGTCATAGCTATGAAATTGTAGCATTCCCTTTGGTAGGGAACCGTAGTTTAGACCTTCTTCTTCCAATAGCATGCGTACTACTGCTTGGTATTCACCGTCTGCAAATAGTTCATCAATGCTCTTTTGAAGGTTAACGATACATGCATCGTTTAGGGCATCGTAAAATGCAAAGTTTGCAATTTCTTCAACGAATTTCTTTTCAAAGTCCGTTTGTGGCACTGTGTATTCGGCGTTCATAAAAGAGAATAGATCCTTAAACATACGACTCGCAGCTCCAGAAGCAGGAACAAACTTAGTCACCTTGTGGTTCTCTGAAGTATATTGATTCCATACTTCCAAATAGCTAGCTTGCTCAGCTGAATCGAGCTGACGGATACCCGCTCCTAAAGCAGCTGCTGCCTCAATAGCTAGAAATGGGAAACCGGCCTCGAACGAGGCTAATTGTGATTTAATCTGCTCTTCAGAAATCTGTTTTTCTTTGAGCTGTTGAAGGTCATTTGCTAATAACATGTCTAATTTATTTTGAATTTTTGGACGCTCAAAAGTACAAAAAAAAGTGCATTCTCGAAGCAAATATTAAAAAAAAGTGCTACCTTTACGACAAAAGTAACATCATATGAACTCACCTCGACCAACTAACGAAAAAATACGTAAGCGTTTGATTAAGGAATATAAAGGGATATACTCTCAGCTACAAGAGGTTTGTACGCCTGAGGATATTAAACACTTGAAATCATGGATAAAAGATGCATTTGTACAAGGTGCATACGATGAGATGCGTTTCGAGCAACATACTTTGCTTCATCGACTGAACACTCTGCACATCCTTCTGGATGATATGGGGCTTAAACGAAGCAGTGTTATCAGCTTACTTATTCTCGCTAATATTCAACATGGTAGTAAAACTATTGAAGATGCCGAAAAAGATTTCGGTACAGATGTGTGTGCCATTTTGAATGGGTTGGTAAAAACGCAGGAACTATATTCGAAGAGTCCTGTAATCGAGAGTGAAAACTTCCGTAATCTTTTATTGTCTTTTGCTGAAGACATGCGTGTGATCTTGATCTTGATTGCGGATCGAGTAAACTTAATGCGTGCCATTCGTTATACGCACAATGATGAGATGCGTAAGCAGGTTGCGACGGAGGCGGCGTATCTATATGCTCCCCTAGCCCATAAACTGGGTCTCTACAAACTTAAATCGGAACTAGAGGATCTCTCTCTGAAATATATGAACAGGGAGATGTTTACCTTTATCAAAGATAAGCTACAAGAGACGAAGGAGAGCCGGGAGGCATATATCGCTGAGTTTATCGCACCGATTAAAAAGCAATTAGATAAACTGGGCTTGAACTTTAGTATCAAAGGACGTACGAAGTCTATACACTCTATCTGGAATAAGCTGATGAAGCAAAATACGACTATCGAGAAAATCTATGACTTGTTCGCGATTCGTATTGTGCTGGATACGCCTATGGATAGAGAGAAGCTGGAATGCTGGCAGGTGTATAGTGTGATTACGGATATGTATAATCCAAACCCTAAGCGTCTGAAGGACTGGCTATCTGTGCCTAAGAGTAACGGATATGAGAGCTTGCACACTACGGTTATGGGCCCTGATGGTAAATGGGTAGAAGTGCAGATTCGTACACAGCGTATGGATGAAATCGCGGAGCGTGGTTTTGCGGCACACTGGAGATATAAAGGTGTGAAGAGTGAAACGGGTCTGGATGAGTGGCTGACGAATATGCGTGAGGCACTGGAAACACAAGATGCGAAAGACTCGCGTGAGGTGATGGATCAGTTTAAGATGGAGCTATATGAAGATGAAGTCTTTGTGTTTACGCCTAAGGGTGATCTGTATCAGCTTCCTAAAGGGGCAACGATACTAGATTTTGCCTTTCGCATCCACTCGAGATTGGGATGTCAATGTACGGGGGCTATTGTGAATAATAAGCACGTGCAACTGAAATATGAACTGGGTAGCGGTGACCAGGTGGAAATCTTGTCATCGAGTACACAGACGCCGAAACAGGACTGGCTGAACTTTGTGACAACAAGCAAGGCGAGACATAAGATTCGTCAAAGTTTGAAGGAGCTGCAAGCACGCTATGTAGCCTTTGGAAAAGAAGAGCTGGAACGTAAATTTAAGAACCGTAAGCTGGTCTACGAGGAGAAGGTGATGATGCGCCTTATCAAAAAACGTGGATACAAGACGGTCACGGAGTTTATGAGTCTTGTAGGAGATGGCAGTATAGGTATCAATGATGTGATTGATAGCTATCTGGCATTAAAGCAGGATATGGAGGAAATCGACCAAACGCAACGCAGTGCGGAGGGATATACTCTGGAGCAAGCGCAAAAGCTAGATACAGAGGAGGCGCCTGTCAAGGAGGATGTCTTAGTGATTGACCAGAATCTGAAAGGGGTGGAATTCCATCTGTCTAAATGTTGTAATCCTATCTATGGGGATGATGTATTTGGATTTGTGACAATCAATGATGGGATTAAGATTCACCGTACGGATTGTCCAAACTCAACACAAATGCGAGAACGTTATGGGTATCGCATCGTACCTGCACGCTGGGCTGGTAAGAGTCTGGGTAAACAGTATCCTATTACGCTGCGTGTGGTGGGACAAGATGATATTGGTATCGTAACAAATATCACGTCTATTATTACGAAGGAACCTGGGGTTGCTTTGCGTAATATTTCTATTGACTCAAATGATGGTTTGTTTAATGGTACGCTAACTGTGATGGTAAGTGATCAAAGCAAACTGAATGCCTTAACAAAGAAGCTTCAAGGTGTGAAAGGCGTGAAGAATGTCATGAGATAAACGAATATGGAAAAGAAACAGAAGCCGAAAACTGGATATTGGTATAGCTTTAAGTACGCCTTGCAGGGAATAGCTCATTTCTTTGAATATGAGCATAATGCAAAGAGTCACGGCGTGGCTTCAATATTGGTTATCGCTCTGGGATGGTATGTGGAATTGTCGCATGTAGAATGGGCTATTGTGCTGCTGTGCTGTGGACTGATGTTGAGTGCAGAAGCGCTGAACACAGCGATTGAGCGTGTGGTGGATCTGTGTAGCCCTGAATATCACGAACTGGCAAAACAGGCGAAGGATGTGGCAGCAGGGGCTGTACTAGTTTTGGCTATCATTGTGGCTATCATCGGTTGTATCATATTTATCCCGCATATGATGGAGATTATGACAGGCTGGTGAGACGAATTGTCTTAAATAGAGTAAACAGTTCTGAAATAACGCACTTTTTATGGTGCTTATTTCAGAACTGTTCATTTTAGGTACACCTTTTGTAATTACACGCACGTATGTGATTTTTTCGCATGCTTATGACTGAACAATAATCAAATAGTATATATGACAAGTAAAAAAATGAAGCAAGAAGAGACTTCAAATGAAGCACAAGAAGCGGCTGCAAAGGCAGCTGCAAATGATGCACAAGAAAATACTGCGGATGCTCAAGAGCAAGCAGAGGAGAATCAAGAGGAGGCTGAGCTTTCTCCTGAGGAAAAGCTTGAATTACATGTGAAATCACTTGAGGAGCAACTTGCTGCACAAAAAGATAAATACCTACGTCTTACTGCTGAATATGATAACTACCGCAAGCGTAGCATGAAAGAAAAGACAGATCTTATCTTGAATGGTGGAGAAAAAGCATTTACTGCTGTACTTCCTGTTCTTGATGATATGGAGCGTGCTCTAGCTACTATGGCAAAAGCTGAAGATGTAGCTGCTGTTAAGGAAGGTGTAGACTTGATTTACAATAAGTTTGTACAAACCCTTTCTCAAAATGGTGTGAAGGCTATCGACACGAAAGAGATGCCTCTTGATACTGACTTGCACGAAGCTATCGCTATGATTCCTGCACCTGCTGAAGAGCTTAAAGGCAAGATTCTAGATTGCGTGCAACAAGGTTATACGCTAAACGAGAAAGTTATCCGCCACGCGAAAGTTGTGGTAGGTGAATAATCTGATAAACCCAAAAACGTCGATATAAAGATGAGTACAAAAAGAGACTATTACGAAATTCTTGGGGTAGAGAAATCGGCTGATGCGGCTACTATCAAGAAGGCGTATCGTAAGATGGCGATTAAGTATCACCCTGATAAGAACCCTGGTGATAAGGAAGCAGAAGATAAGTTCAAGGAAGCTGCAGAGGCTTATGATGTCTTGAGCGATGACAATAAGCGTGCACGCTACGATCAATATGGTCATGCGGGTATGGACGGCGCTGGCGGTTTCGGTGGCGGCGGTTTCGGTGGTCACGAGATGAACATGGATGATATCTTCTCTATGTTTGGTGATATCTTCGGTGGTCACGGAGGATTCGGTGGATTTGGTGGCGGTGGACGTCGTGGAGGTCCTCGTCAATTCCGTGGTCAAGACCTACGTGTTCGCGTGAAGCTTAACCTGAAAGAGGTGGCTCACGGTGCAACGAAGAAGTTTAAGTTGAAGAAGGATGTAGTTTGTAATCACTGCCATGGTACAGGAGCTGAAGGAAGTCACGATAAGGAAACTTGTCCTACTTGTGGAGGTGCTGGATACACAGTACGTATGCAACAAACGCTTCTAGGAGCTATGCAAACACAAGTGGCTTGTGAAACTTGTGGCGGTGAAGGCCAAATCATCAAGAACAAATGTAGCCACTGTGCTGGTGAAGGTATTGTGAAGGGTGAAGAAGTGGTAGAAGTAAATATCCCTGCTGGTGTAATGGAAGGTATGCAACTTTCTATGTCGGGCAAGGGTAATGCTGGACGCCGCAACGGTATCCCTGGTGATTTGTTGATCCAAATCCTTGAAGAAAAAGACAAAGAGTTGCTACGTGATGGCGATGACCTTGTATATAATCTATTAATTACGTTCCCTCAAGCTGCGCTTGGTGATACAGTAGAGATTCCTACGGTAGATGGCCACGCGAAGGTGAAGGTTGATGCGGGTACTCAGCCTGGTAAGGTATTGCGTCTACGCAACAAGGGACTACCTAGTGTGAATGGTTACGGTACGGGTGACTTGCTTGTTAATATCACTTGCTACGTTCCAGAGAAGCTAAGCAAGGAAGAAAAAGAGACACTTGAAAAAATGAAGGATGCAGAGAACTTTGTGCCTTCTCGTGATACAAAAGAAAGTATCTTCAAGAAGTTTACGCGACTATTTCAATAATAGCTATACGCTATAAATATAGAGGCTGTATCAAGAATGTTTGATGCAGCCTCGTGTTTTTCTAGACTGCTTTTGTACAGTGTATCACTGTAAAAAACACCACACATTTTATTGGAGAGAAGTCCATACTATAAACTACAACATTACATATGTGACAAACTGAAAGACAGCAATAACTCAACTTTCTATCAAAACGACACACTGAGACAGCTTGCTTAAAATCCTCCTATCCTAGCACCCTGATATCCACTCAAAAAGGAAAGGCCTTAAATCAAACGCTAAGGGCCTCTACGCGCATGCTTCATTTTTTTTGATTTTCATACAAATAATCCAAAGTAAAAAATTCTGCTTTGAAGCCTTAAAAAAAATCTCTTAAGAAAAGTTCATATGAGACACAAAAAAAGCAAGGAAATTACTCTATGATACACAGTTTTACTAGAAAGAGACATTAAGAAACAGAAAACACTTAGAATAAGTGGTATAAAGAATCAACATAAAACTATACTAGAAGGCATACAAAAAGAAACCTCCCATTCAAAAGAATGGAAGGCTTACACAATAAAAACCACAAAAACAAACATTCATGAATCTCGAGTTCAAAACAAAACTCTCATCAATTCTTGAAGCGGTCTGGACGGGACTCGAACCCGCGACCCCATGCGTGACAGGCATGTATTCTAACCAACTGAACTACCAAACCTCAAAAATAAAACGATATACTTCTTTGGAGCGGTCTGGACGGGACTCGAACCCGCGACCCCATGCGTGACAGGCATGTATTCTAACCAACTGAACTACCAAACCAAAACTATCAAGAATAAAATCGTTGGCGGTCTGGACGGGACTCGAACCCGCGACCCCATGCGTGACAGGCATGTATTCTAACCAACTGAACTACCAAACCTTTTGTAAGGATTTTATTCTATTCAGTCAAGACTCTTTATCAGTCTATCGTTTTACAATCATCGGAAGCGTTAAAAAAGCGCGGTCTGGACGGGACTCGAACCCGCGACCCCATGCGTGACAGGCATGTATTCTAACCAACTGAACTACCAAACCTTGTAGCTTCTAGCTCGCTATCTTTCCGATTGCGGATGCAAAGGTAGCAATAATATCTTTACCTCCAAACAAATCCTAGAATTTTCTCGGCAAAAATTTCAGATCCCTTTATCTATGGGCTTTTTTCACCTTTATTAGTTGCGGATTCACTCATTTTCTGAAGAAGCACTCCATCCTTATATTCCTCCTGAGAATAGACCCAATCGAGCAATATTCCTCGACGCTCGTAACCTTGTCCTTCAAACAACTTAATACTTGGAATATTATCTACTGTAACAATAGCATAGACGCTATGTAGATGCAATACCTGAAGAGCATAATCAGTGAGGATGCGCAATGCTTCAGAAGCATATCCATTGCGCCTATAAGGGTCGTGCACAGCAATACCAACCCCTGCACGTCTATGACTAGGTGCAAAGTCGGTCAAGTCAATCGTACCAACTGGCTTATCGTCTTCAATACGACATATCATAACGCGAAGCTGTCTGTCTGCATACAAATCAGACATACTACTCTCTATAAAGCGAGAGAGCGTATGACGAGAGTATGGTGATGTGTAACTACTCACATCCCACATACTAGGATCATTCTCTATCGTATATAAGAAATCTAGATCTGAGGGCTCCATAGCTCTCAAATAGATTTGCTTGCCACTAAAACTAAAAGACGCGTTGTTCATATGCAGTGGTTTATTGATTACTTGTAGGTTCTTCTCGTGCTGCCCCTACTTCTTCATCCAATTTTGTGATTGAAGGAAAAACAAACAATAGGCTCAACACAGCGATACCTGTACAAAGTAGCCCTAGATTGTCTTCTGTCATATAATATGTAAAGACACCCATAAGTGCTGGAATAACCAGCAAGTCTAAACGTGCGATAGCTAGCACTTGGTATCTTTTTATAGCATCGGCTTCTTCTATGATGTTGCCCAGAGCACGTTTTAGCAACCAAGGCATCAACTTTAAAGATGTAGGCACAAGTCCTAGAGTCAACAAGATGCAGGTAGTTTGTATTCTATACGTCCAATCTGGAAGTCCCAGTAAACTGCCTCGTGTTAAATAACCAGTTTGAAAAAGCAGGACAGCGATTAAGACAAATGCAATATTAATATAGAATAGTATCTTCAATAAAAAAGTCACTCTCGTTTTTAAAAGTATATTCTGATTGTTCTCCATGTATAGTATATATTATTGTGCTCCTTCAAAAGGCACACGGTGTAAAATACTTCTTCCTAGTGTCACTTCATCGGCATATTGTAGTTCGTCACCCACAGAGATACCTCGTGCTATTTCACTGACATCGACTTTATGCGGTGCCAACTTACGATATAGGTAGTGACAGGTCATATCTCCCTCCATTGAACCATTCAATGCCAATACAATCTCTTTGATTTCGTTCGACTGAACTCGCTCTTCCAACATATCTATAGTCAAATCACTAGGTCCTATACCATCCATAGGAGAAATGATACCACCTAATACATGATATACACCTCTATATTGTTGGGTAGCTTCAATAGCCATAACATCTCTTATATTCTCTACAACACAAACAGTAGATCTATCACGACGTGGATCGGCACAGATAGGACATAATTCAGCATCAGAAATATTATGACAATTAGTACAGTACTGCACCTCTTCTTTTAACCTAGTGATGGCTTCACTAAATTGTCGTACATGCTGATTGTCTTGACGAAGCAGATGCAGGACAAAACGTAACGCAGTTTTACGCCCTACTCCAGGCAGCTTAGCGAACTCACTGACCGCCCGTTCTAGCAGTATTGATGGATATTCTTGATTCATTAATTACAGTTTTACTATCTACAAATATAGCAACTTATTACTGACATTCCCAGTAAAATGAGTATTTTTGTAGGAATTTTAGAGGAATAACAAATATGAACCAAACTTATATTATAGGCATTCTTGTCATCTATTTTTGCATCTTGATGCTTATCTCTTGGTGGACCAATCGACGAGGTGGCCATACCAACAAGGCCTTCTTTACAGCTAACAAACAATCTCCTTGGTATATTGTAGCATTCGGGATGATAGGCGCCACAATTTCTGGCGTCACATTTGTATCCGTTTCTGGACGTGCACTAACCAGAGATATGTATTACTTACAGATGTGTCTGGGATTTGCGGTGGGTTATTATATTGTGGCCTATCTGCTACTCCCTATATATTATAAACTTAATACGCCTAGTATATACTCCCTTATCGGACAGCGGATTGGAAACAAAGCGCACAGCACTGCATCAGCATACTTCTTACTATCTAGAATGTTAGGCACAGCTGCAAAGCTATATCTTGTGTGTATGATTATCCATACATTCTTACTCCCTTCTATACCTTTTTGGGCCATTACAGTGGGGGCAGTAGCTATGGTATGGATCTACACCCAGAACAATGGATTACAAACAGTAGTATGGACAGATACTCTACAGACAGCTTGTGTCATCATTGCCATGATATGGATAATTTTTGGAAGTATACATCAACTTAACTTATCTCCCAAAGAAGCCATGGATACCCTTGTAGCTAGTCCACACTTTAAGATATTTGAGTGGAGCGATTGGTCTAGTAGTCAGCATTTCTTAAAACAATTCTTGAGTGGAATATTTATTGTGATTGTGATGACAGGGCTTGATCAGGATATGATGCAAAAGAATCTGACTTGTCGCACACTACCAGAAGCCCAAAAGAATATGATTACTTATGGGTATGCTTTTATTCCCCTTAATTTTCTCTTGCTATGCCTTGGCGTTTTCTTGGGTCATCTGGTTATAGCTAAAGGACTAATAGTTCCAGATAAAATAGACCACTTACTTCCTATGATAGCTACTCAAGGAGGAATGGGACATGTATTTATGACTCTTTTTGCTATAGGCATCATAGCAGCTGCTTTCGGAAATACTGACTCAGCACTGACAAGTATGACGACATGTGTCTATGTCGATTTCATAGATAAAAGAAAAAAACAAGGACATGCTGTACAAGTGAATCCTGAAAACACATTGCACCGTAAAATTATTCACCTTGCACTTTCTGCCATTCTTGCTATATGCATTTTGCTTTTTGAAGCACTACGGGAAGGTTCCGTCTTAGATCTTATCTTCAAATTGGCCAGCTACACGTATGGTCCGATTCTAGGATTGTTTATCTATGCTATTTTTACTCTTGGCAAAGATAAGTTTGCAAAAACACGAGTAGATAAGTACGCCCTATATTTTGCACTGTTAAGTCCTGTACTTACTTATTTTATTCAATATGAAGTAGAAGCATTAACAGGTTACCGATTTGGTTACGAAGGTTTACTTATAAATGGTAGCATTATGTGGTTTTCACTTTGGATTTCAGGGATTTACAGCCGAAAAAACATTTAACATATTAGAACTAATTTACTAAACACTATTTATACATAGTGGGATACTTGTGCAATTAATTTTGCTATTTGATGTCTTATTTTCTCTGTTTTTTAGATTTTAATAAGATTTTGTTTTGTTGGATAAAAAATAATTGTTACATTTGCATTGTTGATTTAGCAAAACAAACTGCATTTGACGTATGAGTTATACCCTAATAGCTTAGCGGTAAATAAAAAACACAGTTTTAAGATATAACACTTGATTGATTAGATTGCTTTGGAGTCTCCTGCCTGTTGAGGGTCGGGGGCTCTTTTTTTAAGAGCCACATAAAAACTCCCAATCATACGAAAAATGAATCGTATAATTGGGAGTTGTATTAATTAGCTAAATCTTTAGCCTAATAAAGAATCAAATTGATCATGCAACGCCATTACAGAAGTATACAAAGTATCAGCCCCATTACCTAACAGCATCTCTGGTTCTAGAGGGCCAGTATTTACCGCTACAGTATATATATTGGCTGCGCTTGCTGACTGCACGCCTAGCGGTGCATTTTCAACAACCAACGCCTCTTCTGGACGCACACCAGCCTTTTCAAGTCCCATCAAGTAAGGTTCTGGATGTGGTTTTCCATGCTGTACATCAAAGGCGGTAACCATCAAATCTGGATGAAATATACCTGGATAGTGTTCTTCTAGACGTCCTAAAAGCGATTTTTGCCCTGATCCAGTAACCAGAACAATAGTATAACCTGCTTCTTTTACTTTATTCAAAAGCTCCAACGCCCCCTTCATTGGAGGAGCAGGTGGATTGCTATTAAACAGCTCAGTTTTCTTTGCGTAGATTGACTGAATTTCTTCATCTGTTGCAGCACGTCCTTTTTGTCGCTTACAAACCAGATCAATCGTTGAACGGCCTGTACGCCCTTCATGCTGGTAAGCCTCTTCACGACTCAAATCAAACCCGTGCATCTTCATTACAGTATGCCATGATTCAGCATGATAAGGCATAGAGTCAAATAAAACTCCATCCATATCAAATAAAACAGCTTTCAATTGACTACGCGAAGGACATATACGTCCACTATTCTCTGTCATTTTCAAATCGTTATTCATTTTACCTTAGTTTATTCTATATACACCTATACTATTACGCATTAAAAAGTATAGCCAAAATTGACGTAAAAATTCATTTCATCAGTCAGATTAGACCAGCCAATAGTAGCTTCAAGTGGTCCAACAGGAGATTCGTATCCATAGCCTCCAGAAATACCAAAATAAGCTTTGTCATTAAACAATTCACCAAGATCATGACTATTAAGCATATAGTTTACTGTAGACAAGAGATAGTGTTTAGATCCCATACGCTGACGAATATTTGTCCCCAAAACAGCTAAGTAATTATCCACCCCCTCAATATGGTGTGTCCCAGCAAAAGGCATTTGATCGTATAAATATCTTCCCCACTGATCACCACCTATCTTGTTCAGTTTCCCTTGGCTTATATAGTCACTAAAAACCAAACGAGTATATGCAAAAGGCTCTAAAGTAAAGCGGGAATTAAACGACATATTATTATATATAGAAGCACTCACAATAGGTTTCGGTTCAGCATCTTTGTGTTCGATAAAGTTCTCTGTAACGTATTCCATTTGTGCATGCCATTTCATACCTCTTCTAGGAAAAAGACGCTTATCAGTATTATCAAAATCCAGCTTTACAAAATAATTGAACGCATGGAAATTATCAATAAGCCCTTCATCCTCTCCTATTCTATCTACATCTTTAAGCACATCAATAAAATTATACGCTTCAAAATTTACCCCAAGACCGATACGAATATTACGCCAACTTTTGCTAAACTCTACTTCACCAAAGTTTTCTATAAAGGTCGTATTGTAATACTTCTCACCTCTATCATAAAAATCCAGTTCACTATAGCTAAATCGATACATTGCTTTCATATCCCACATATTACGAGGACGAATCGTATAAGCAATTTCTCCGTACGACCTATTACCCAAACGTGCTGTTAAGCTCAAATAACTTGGCGTATATTCACCTCCAAACTGCTTGGTAGCATTGGCAATAAGTGACGCCAACTCCTCTGAATCAAATCTTAAACCTACACTTATTGAATTAGGTGGAGTTTCGGTTTCTAAAGCAGAAATTTCTTCTTCAGTACATACCTTTTCACAAGGTGCATATGGCTTTCTTGTATATGGTGTAATGTGTGGACTTAAACCTAAGGTATCACGCAAAGCCATTAAATCCAGAGTATGCTTCTCTGCAGCATCTTCACCATATTCTATAATACTTACGATGTCTTTTTTATTGAAACTACCTCCATTGATTTTAGCTCCCATAGATATATCTATATACACATCAGTATCCAACACGTTTTCAGTTTTCTTATTATTACAAACCAACGTAATAACTTGTGCCAAAACTTTCGACACGCCATCAATCTGATACGGTTTAAGCAGTGGATCTGACACATCAACACCAATCACATAGTCAGCTCCCATTTGACGCGCTATATCAACTGGAAAATTATCCACCAACCCACCATCAACAAGCACCAAGGAATCTATTTTTACAGGAGAAAATGCCCCAGGAATCGACATTGACGCTCGTACAGCAGTAGCTAACTTACCACTATGAAAGTTTACTTGATTTCCTGTAACCAAATCGGTCGTAACACAAGCAAAAGGAGTCGGTAAATTATTGAAGTTAATTGAATCTGGATACTCATACATCAATTCAGCAAAAAGTGATTTTAAGTTATTACCTTTTACCATCCCTCCACTAGACATTATCTCCTTAGGTTTTTTCTGAAAAGAGAAGTTAGTTATATACTTACTATCCTTAAGCTTCTTTGATAGCAGCTGTTGGCTACGTTTTACATTGTCAGACAGTACAAAAGGCCAATCCTGAACTCGCACTAGCGAATCCATCTGATCTGTATTATACCCGATACTGTACAAGCTGCCAACAATTGCACCCATACTAGTACCGACTACCATGTCTACAGGAATGCCGAGCTCTTCAATCTTCTTAATCACAGGAATATGAGCCACCCCTTTAGCACCGCCTCCACTGAGCACAAGCGCTACCAAAGGACGTTTCTTGTTGGGCTGAATAATCTCACATGAGTTCACGCCTTTATGTTTAGGTGCAACGATCTGACCTGTAGGTATTACGATTTTTTTAGGCGTCACTTGAGCAAAAGTACGCACATGTCCTACAGTTAAAGTCATTACAGCTATAAGAAGGCTACATTTAATCCATCGAATTACATTCATACACTCGTTCCATTAAGAAGATAGTTTCATAAAATATTGCAGTAAGTCTACAATGTTTACTATTTACAAAAGAAGAAGGAGAAGGCCAAGCTATAATAATATATAGCTCCACCCCCTCCTGTCTTATATAATTGTCTTGATAGTTGATCTCATACTAGAGATATTGTCAAGAATTTACAGTTTAGCTTGGATAGCTTTTGCTTCTTCTTCGAATCCTGGTTTATTCAACAAAGCAAACATATTCTTCTTGTATGCTTCTACACCTGGTTGGTTGAATGGGTTTACACCTAGGATGTAACCACTGATACCGCACGCACGTTCGAAGAAGTAGAACAACTGACCGATAGATGCCTCATCTAGCTTAGGAAGCACGATGCGCATATTTGGTACACCACCATCAACGTGTGCTAGCAAAGTACCTAGTTCAGCCATTTTATTTACTTCGTCCACTCGCTTACCAGCAAGGAAGTTCAAACCATCAAGGTTAGCTTCATCAGTTGGCACTTCAAGCTTGTTGTCAACCTCTTCTACAGAGATAACAGTTTCGAAGATAGTACGTTCACCTTCTTGAATCCATTGACCCATAGAGTGAAGGTCAGTTGAAAAGTCTACAGCAGCAGGGAAGATACCCTTACCGTCTTTACCTTCAGACTCACCGTACAATTGCTTCCACCACTCACCGATATAGTGAAGTTTTGGGTTGTAGTTTACAAGAATTTCAGTCTTCTTGCCATCTTCGTATAGAGCGTTACGAGCAGCAGCATAAAGCGCAGCTGGGTTTTCTTCGAAAGCAACTTCAGGACCACATACCTTTTCCATTTCTACAGCACCAGCAACTAGCGCATCGATATCGAAACCTGCAGCTGCAATAGGCAATAGACCTACCGGAGTCAATACAGAGAAACGACCACCGACATTATCTGGAATGATAAAGCTCTTATATCCTTCTTTATCAGCAGTTACACGAGCAGCACCCTTCTTAGCGTCAGTTACAGCAACGATAACCTTCTTAGCCACTTCCTTACCACGTTGGTCTTCACATTGCTTCTTCAACAAACGGAAAGCCAAGGCTGTTTCTGTTGTAGTACCTGACTTAGAGATGTTGATAATACCAAATTTCTTACCTTTCAAGAATGTAGTCAATTCGTACAAGTAATCCTCCCCGATATTATGACCAGCATAAAGCATCACAGGACCCGACTTCTCTTCTTGCAACCAAGCAAAACTATTAGACAACGCTTCGATTACTGAACGAGCACCTAGGTAACTACCACCGATACCAGCAACAACGATGATATCACAATTTTCGCGAAGTGTAGCTGCAGCTTCTTTAATATCTGCTAGATGTTCTGGAGTAATGCTTGAAGGAAGGTGTAACCATCCTAGGAAGTCATTACCAGCTCCAGTACCTTGTTCAAGCATTTGTTGAGCTTGTTGTACTTGTGCGCCATACGCACTAATTCTGTCTTGGCTTACAAAGCCTGCAATCTTGTCTAGATTGAGAGTAATTTGTTTCATTTGTTTATCTCGTTAGTATTGTAAACAATTCTATTTTATTATTTAGTGGCTGTAGTTATCTTAACGAATCAGTCAACAACTTAATTTCAATCGCAGGAGCAATACGCTCATACAATATATTATAGACTGCATCTAAGATAGGCATATTAACATGGTATCGCTTATTGATCTCCTTGATACACTTAGTACCATAGTATCCTTCAGCGATCATCTCCATCTCTATCTGCGCCGCTTTCACGCTATATCCTTTACCAATCATCGTGCCAAACACACGATTACGGGAAAATTTGGAATATCCTGTCACGAGCAAATCCCCTAGATATACTGAATCATTGCTGTTGCGATCAATAGGATGAACAGTTTCTAAGAATCGATTCATTTCCACAATCGCATTAGATATCAACACCGCTTGGAAGTTGTCACCATACTTCAGTCCACTGCAGATACCCGCAGCAATGGCGTATACATTCTTAAGCACACTACCGTACTCAATACCTGTCACATCCTCACTAACTGAAGTCTTAATATACTCGCTACTTATCAACTTCGCAAATCCTTGTGCTTTCTCAACATCGGGGCAAGCTACTGTCAGATAAGACAAGCGCTCCATAGCTACTTCTTCCGCATGACATGGTCCACCAATCACTGCAATATTCTCAGCAGGAACATTCAGCTGGTGTTCAAAATAGTCAGACACAATTTTGTTATCATCTGGTACGATACCTTTGATAGCTGTTACAATAAATTTATCTCTCAATTTCACACGCAACTTTTTCAAGTGTTGTTTGATATAAGGAGATGGCGTAACAAACACCAAAGTATCTGCCTCTCGAGCGATATCATTAATATTACTCGAGAAATGTATGCGCTCTGTATCGAAACGCACAGTTGTGAGATACGCTGGGTTGTGTCCTAAACGTTTAAACTCATCAATTCTATCATCACGGCGCATATACCAGTAGATTTCATCAGAAGAGTCTAAGACCATTTTGGCTATTGCGGTAGCCCAACTACCACCACCCACAATGGCTACTTTGCCGGGTAGTTTCATGCTAACTAATTTTCGTGATGCTTAGATTTTTTCCAACCATGTAGTAACATCAGCTACGCTAGGGTTAGTCAATTCAAGCTTATATTTTTTGTTGACGCCACAGATTTCTTGGTGAAGCTTTTGTGCCTTCACACCTGCCATCATAGACACTTCATTGTAGCCAGCTTTTTGAATAACTGGTACCCATTCTGCATCAATACCAAGCGCAGTATACAATTCCACACTATCCTTACGTATTTTTGGTTCAGGACGCATTTGAGGGAATAACAACACCTCTTGGATAGCAACTTGACCAGTCATCAACATCACAAGACGGTCCATACCGATCCCCATACCCGATGTAGGAGGCATACCATATTCCAATGCACGTACGAAATCCATATCAATAAACATCGCTTCATCGTCTCCCTTTTCAGCTAGTTCCATTTGTGCTTGGAAACGTTCCAACTGGTCGATTGGGTCATTTAGCTCAGAGTAAGCATTACACAACTCCTTTCCATTCACCATCAACTCAAAACGCTCAGTCAACTCTGGGTTATCACGATGTTTCTTAGTCAATGGAGACATTTCCACTGGGTAATCTGTGATAAATGTAGGTTGAATGTAGTTACCCTCACACTTTTCGCCAAAGATTTCATCGATAAGCTTACCTTTACCCATCGTTTCGTCTACTTCAATATCAAGTGATTCTGCGATTGCACGGATTTCTTCTTCAGTCTTACCATCCAAGTCATAACCTGTAAATTCCTTAATAGAATCAAGCATAGTGACACGCTTAAATGGAGCTTTGAAGTTGATTGTATTATCACCGACCTTCAATTCTGTTGTACCGTTTACATCCAAGCAAATCTTTTCAATCATTTGCTCAGTCATATTCATCATCCAGTTGTAATCCTTGTATGCTACATAGATTTCCATACAAGTAAACTCTGGATTGTGCGTACGGTCCATACCTTCGTTACGGAAGTTACGAGAGAACTCATACACACCATCAAAACCACCTACGATAAGGCGCTTAAGATACAACTCATTGGCAATACGCAAATATAATGGAATATCTAGAGCATTGTGGTGTGTGATAAATGGACGAGCAGCCGCTCCACCAGGGATAGATTGAAGTACTGGTGTATCAACCTCCATGTAACCACGAGTGTTGAAGAAATCACGCATAGAGTTAAACACCTTTGTGCGCTTGATAAAGATATCCTTTACGCCTTCGTTGACCGCAAGGTCTACGTAACGTTGACGATAACGCATTTCAGCATCTTCAAACGCATCATATACCTCACCATCTTTCACCTTAGGTGTAGGAAGTGGCTTGATACTCTTACTCAAGACAGTTAGTTTTTCACAGTGTACAGAGATTTCCCCCATTTTCGTACGGAATACGAAACCTTCGATACCTACAAAGTCACCCAAGTCAAGCAACTTCTTAAACATCTTGTTGTACAAATCTTTATCTTCACCTGGACACAAGTCATCACGTGTGATATACACTTGAATACGTCCTTCACTATCTTGCAATTCGATAAAAGAGGCCTTACCCATGATACGGCGGCTCATGATACGTCCAGCAATAGTTACGCGGCGAGGTTCTTCCTCATCGTCTTTAAACTCTTCCAAAATATTTGTAGAGTATGCATTGACATCAAATTCCGCTGCTGGATAAGGGTCAATACCCATTGCTCTCAGTTCACTCAGACTATTACGTCTGATGATTTCCTGTTCGCTTAGTTCTAAAATGTTCATCGTTATTTTTAGCTATATTTCTATTCTCTATTTGGTGCAAAAATACAAAATCCTTTCGTATCTACCGCAGTTTATTTCAGAAAAGTAAAATATCCAAGGTAATTTAAGCCAGTGTTTTTGGCAACTCCACGAATTAAGCGTAGTTTTGCATAAAATTTGTAGATACATAAATAAAGCATCAAGTAAAAGTAAGGATAATAATGGAACAAAATAAGGCTCTAGAACTAGAACAACAACCAATAGGCAAACTCCTCATTCAGTACGCTACCCCTGCGATTATAGCAATGACAGCCATGTCATTATACAATATCGTGGATAGTATTTTTATCGGCCATGGCGTAGGAGCTTTGGCTATTTCAGGGTTGGCTATTACCTTCCCATTGGCTAATATTGCTGCTGCTTTCGGTAGTCTTGTTGGTGTAGGTGCATCTGCCCTTCTATCTGTAAAGCTGGGACAAAAAGACTATAAAACAGCACAAAAAATCCTCGGAAATCTTGCTGTAATGAATGTCATCATGGGCTTCATTCTAAGTATCATAGCAATTATTTTCCTCGATGATATTCTCTATTTCTTTGGTGCTAGTGAAAACACAATTTCTTACGCTAGAGATTATATGTTTATTATCCTCTTGGGCAATATTCCACTTCACATGTATATGGGTTTGAATGCGATTATGCGTTCTGCAGGACACCCCAAACGTGCGATGCAAGCTACTATGCTTTCTGTCGTTGTCAACACTGTATTGGATGCCTTATTTATCTTTGTTTTCAAATGGGGTATACAGGGTGCTGCTATTGCCACAGTTATAGGCCAAATCGTAGCTCTTGTATGGCAACTACGCATTCTCAACAACCCTAAAGAACTAATCCATTTTAAGAAAGGAACCTATGCATTAGACTGGGAACTTGCGAAAGAAATGGTGATGATTGGGATGGCACCTTTCTTAATGAACCTATCTAGTTCAGTAGTAATTGTGCTTATCAACAAAGCCCTGAAGGAGCATGGAGGCGATTTGGCTGTTGGTGCTTATGGAATCAACAATCGATTAATATTCTTAGCCATTATGGTGATTATGGGTATCTGTCAAGGGATGCAACCTATCGTGGGATACAATTATGGTGCACAATTATTTAAACGTGTAGAGAAGGCACTCAAACTTGCCATTTATGCTGCTACAGCAGTGCAATTGGTATTGTTCATTTCAGGACAGACTATTTCTACAGTCTTAGTAAGTATCTTCACTTCAGATCCTGAACTCATCAAAATCTCAGCTCGTGCCATGCAATTGATCGTGCTTGCTTGTCCGATTGTAGGTTTTCAAATGGTCACTGGACAGTTTTTCCAAAGCGTAGGACAAGCCCACAAAGCCATCTTCATGTCTTTGTCACGTCAGTTGTTATTCCTAATTCCATTTTTGCTTATTTTCCCACGTTTCTGGGGAACTGATGGAGTATGGTTGAGCTTCCCTATTGCCGATGTGATTTCAAGTATCACAGCGGGTGTTTTACTGTACCGTCAATTTAAAGTATTCAAGAGTTCTGAAGACAGCCCAGCTATTCAAAAAAGCTAAAGGAAAGCTTCACACCAAAGTGTGTCATTTCACCTTTAAGTCCTCCAGCAAACACGCCAAAATCGCACACATTTGTTGCTACGCCATACCCTATTTCAGAGTACGGTGTAAAGTTTGGCATAGACAGAACGCTCAGATATAAGCGTTCGTTTAGCACTAACCCCTTCTTAGGAAACAAACGATTCATCAACAAGAAAGGCGATTCGTATGTGGCATGCGCACGAATATATTTATCCGAAGCATTGTAATAGTTTCTATCTAAGATATGGAAAGCCCCACCAATCTCATCGTTCCAGTCATTTGGAAGGTTACTCTTCGAAAAGTTCACGAAGTCGGCAAAATACAAATCATCTTTATCGATAAATGCACCTGCCCCTACACGGTAATACAAATGATTCAAAGCACCAATGTGTACATGATGGTGCATGTCAAATTCTACACGCTCATATGACATGGTAGAACATCCAATACCAGGGATAGCCCTTTCCCAGTCGACAGAAAATGTTGGATAATCTGAGTCCAGATTCACCTTACGTTTCCCATCATAGTAATAACGTTGGAAAGGTGTGTATTTGATAATTACACGTGGTGAAAAACTGGTATAAACATGGCGTAATTTTGACAATAGCTCAGGATCTACAGTTGAAATTGGGTCATCCAAAATCAATTTAGTCTTAGATGTTTCACGACGCTCGTGTACAGATATACCTGTATTGATTTCCAATCCATTGATTGGTTCAAGACGATGAAAGACATTAACAAACTGGTCCTTAAAAGTCTTCAAGTTAATAGAATCTAGGTCAAATTTAGGATCTGGATCTTCCTTAATCATATTTACAAGTTCACTACTATTGATTCTATTCCCCCATCCTGCTCTTAAGTGTATAGAAGCATTATGCGAAGGCCAATAATAAAATTCACCCTTAAGATCCCAATAAAACTCATTTCGCGTAAAGTTATACCCCACACGAGGAGTTACACGCAAAAGCTTATCGCCTTTCATAATGCGGTTGTATCTAAACTTCTGCTTGTATGTCACACCATTATTTCGGCTATAGTCAAGATAAAACGGATTGAATATTGGAGAACACTTTAGTTTTCCAGCATCTTTCCAATCAAAATTATAGCTATGGATTAGCTTATCGCCAAGGTCACCCCAGATATTCACAGGCTTCCAAGTTTCTTTACTTGCCTTATACCTCTCTATGCTATCTTGGCGTAAACCAAACTCCTCATAAGTTTCTTTTTCTTGTTCAGTCAAAGACACTGGACGCATTGACGCAAACAAACAACTATCTCGTTCTACAGAAACAGTATCTTGTTGCAAACTATAACTTTGAGTAAAGTCCAAACGCTGTCTTTCTTTCTTGAAACGGATAGCACAATCATCATAAGGCACTTGAGTCACTGTTTCATATCCAAGCACAGCAGTATATTTACCCCTTACCTTATTCCACAAGAATGTAAAATCTACGTCTATATCTACTTTTACTGGGAGAAGTTCACTTCGAGAATGCAGCGTCCCCATATCAAAGTTGGCTTTATATCTGAAGAATTCATCTCGCCCTTCATAATACATCTTTCTCACAGTGAAATTACTTCCACTCACCCAAAACCATCCCTTCAACAATTGATAGCTATTCGTTTTAGGCGTATAATGAATACAATACGTCACATCATCATTGTATTCGAAAATACTATCCATTTCATATTTGTAGTATTTGTCTCCTTCTGGTCCTATAGGAGAATAAACATACTGCTTATCCATATCCTCTCTGTAAATATTAACTTGGATATGTCGTAAGATAGTAGCTTGATAATCATTCCCGCGCTTTACAGTCCCTTGGGCATAACACACTTTTTGGTCATATACATCTGGGTAAGTATAATGAAGATTGCTCATACTCTCCATCACATAGTGCTTAGTATCTTTTTTGAGACGAAACATAAAAGGTACAAAACGTAAGAGTTGATTCTTTTTATCGATATTGACAGCTCCCTTGACATACATCTGTCCTTTATAATCCTTTACCTGATGAGCATAATGAGGAGAATATTTTCGCACGCCTTTCATGACTTCCTTGAGCACTCTAGATCGTTGCTCAGCGCGCACAACAACCTCGTCGTCTCCAGCATAAGAAAACGACGCCCCCAAGAAAAGAATGGCGGCTAGCACCAGCCATCGCTGAAATGCGGTTGTTATTTGATATCCCATAGACCACAAATATAATGTATTCCTTCGAGAATATCCAGTGTATAAATGATAATAATCTAAAGAAAATGCGTATTTTTGCACAGTTCAATTAAAGACAGAATATATGAAGACAACCCTTTTAACAGCTAAGTTCAAGAATTGTGCAATTGTGTCATCCGTTTTTTTAGGGATGATTGTGACTCTTTGTTTCACCTCATGCCAGTCGCCTGATGAGAAGGCTCAGGTACTATTGGACCAAGCAAAAGTCGCAACAAAAGCTGAGTCATATACAGAAGCATTAGATATACTAGACAGTCTACAAAAGACGTTCCCTAAAGCCTTCAACACTCGTCACTTAGCTAATAAATTAAAGTTGGAAGTCCAACTTGCTCAACAGCAAAAGAATGATAGTTTCCTACTTATACAGCTCAAAGAAGTAAACCGCCAAATCGATAGTTTACTAGCCAACAAAGCAATCGTAAAACAACAAGATAAGAAGTATCAAGATGCCCCATTCTATATCTATAGACGCATCCATTCATCTGATGCAACACCTAAACTAGCTTTGTATGCTGCGGAAAAAGCACAAGATGGATACATACGTCTTTACGTGAGAGGAGATAAGAAAAGCATCCAAGGACTACAAGTAAACGACTTGGATAACAATTGGATTAGTGTCTCTGGCGACATCCACACCCATGTCACAAAGGTTGGTGGCACACATACTTTGATAGACATGAAACTACAGGATGTGGCTCCTGCACTAGAAGCTTACCTAAAAACAAAGAAGTCAAAATCGGCTAAAGCCATCATCAAATTAGTACTTAGTGCTGATAAGACAGAAAAGATGCCTACATTATCTTCATATGAGATAAAGGGTATAGAAACTATATTACCACTTCACCAAGTTTTTGCTAGTAAGAAGTCACTAGAAGAGCTTTCTAAAGAGTGCACTCTTAAACAACGCTTTATCAAGAAGCGCTTAGAGAGCTACGAATAATATACATTTACGCATGATTAAAAAATTCATCAGACAGTGGCGATTACCTATCGCCATGTGTATTGGTATAGCCGCAGCACCATGGACACTGCACTTAGGAGGCTTGATGCCACCACTGATTTTCATGATGCTCTTGTTTACTTTTAGTAATATTGAGGTTAAGGATTTACGCATCCAAAAGATTCATTGGATGATGTTGCTATGCCAAGCGATATTACCCATTGTTATTTATATGGTTCTTGCTCCAATAAACAAGACGCTTGCCTTGGCCACAATGGTTTGTGCCATCGCTCCAGCAGCGACTTCATCAGCTGTAATCACTCATAAACTCGGTGGGAGTGCCGCAGTATTATCGAGCTTCACACTCGTATCCAATGTGTTGACAGCCCTTGCTGTATCAGTGCTTTTCCCTTTGCTTCAAGATCAAGGAGACAGCGTATCATTCTGGTTGCCTTTTCAGAAGATATTCAGAAACCTATTCCTTCTTCTGATTCTGCCTTTTCTGACTTCACTACTACTTCGCAAAACCGTCAAGCCAGTCCACAGTTACTTAGGAAAACATGCAGGAATGAGTTTTTATCTTTGGATGGTGGCTCTAGCTGTAGTGTCAGGTCGTACTTATTATGCTATGATGCATAGCGGTATAGACACTGAGCTTCTAGTACAAATGCTAATAGCTGCACTTGTCGTATGCTTAGGCCAATTTGCTGTAGGAAAAATTATAGGAAAGTATCTAGGAAAAGGCCGTGTAGATGAAAATATCTTTGTTATTAACGGCGGACAAATGATTGGTCAAAAGAACACCATATTAGCAATATGGATGGCACAAACATTTCTAGACCATCCGCATGGTATGGGCGCAATAATAGCTCTAGGTGCTGGCAGCTATGTGCTTTGGCAAAACATAGTCAACGGTATCCAACTAGCGCACGCAGTAAAATAATCTGTTATTCACCTAAAACAAAACTAAGCAACTCTTCTCCAGCATGTGCCAAATGTGCACGTGCAGCACTTGTTGTTTCTGAATAGCTATACCCTTCCCAAGAAAAAGCTCTTATTGCATCTTCCTGTGAGTTTGAGCTAACTATCTCCTGCATGTGTTGCAGCAGATACAAAGACATTTGACCACGCGCCATCTTTGTGTACACAACCACCTGCTTCCACTTACCGCCTTTATCCACGATAAATTCAGGTGTAATGACCTTAATCTCTTTCACGACTCGTTTCCAGTCAAACAGATCGCGCATTTCATTGCTCGCTAGAAAAACCAACACACCATCGTCTGCTTGCACACGTGCTATCAATGCATCAGTGAGATAA
This sequence comes from Bacteroidaceae bacterium, assembly GCA_963678855.1. GTDB lineage: Bacteria > Bacteroidota > Bacteroidia > Bacteroidales > Bacteroidaceae > F22. The sequence continues at coordinate 652,439 of OY787448.1, forward strand.
GCACGCCAATGATGGAAAACATTTTTCTCTTTCAAACAGGTCAGGGAAACATCACCTTCTAAACGATATGGATGAATCATATCAGACGGGCGAAGCATACCATACAAAAACGATGTAATATTAAGATATTCAGATGCAATACCCCACATATCATTGTCCCAATCAGGTACGGAAAACTGCTTGAACACAATACCCGTGTAGCCACTCATAGCTGGATAGCTCAAAGCGTCTCCATTAAAGGCAGCCTGATAACGGGCGATATTTTGTGTCGCAATTTTATTATTGACATGGAGCATGTCTTCAATATCTGAAGCATTATAAGCCGTAAGTTCATGAATGAGTTCATGGGCTTGAGGTTGCCACTGTGGTTTTGAAAATAGTTCAGTGGGCAGTCCTTTCAAATAAGCTGGTAGCTTAGTGGCCATTGTTTTGGCACAAGATATAAGTATTTGCATAGCACAAACTTAGTGATTTAAAAAATATATTCCAACAAAGGGAAAATATTTTTCCCGCGTTGATTTATTTTATATCTTTGTAGAAGTCGTACAAAAACCATAGACTACGTATAACCCCTAAAATAAATTTCTTATGACACAAAAAAGTTTAAAAGGAACTAGAACAGAAAAGCACCTAATGACTTCATTTGCAGGTGAATCTCAAGCACGTATGCGATACACATACTTCTCAAGCCAAGCCAAGAAGGAAGGCTTCGTGCAAGTCTCTGCAATTTTTATGGAAACAGCTGAACAAGAAAAAGAGCACGCTAAGCGTATGTTCAAATTCTTGGAAGGTGGCATGGTAGAAATCAATGCTTCATTCCCAGCTGGTGTTATCGGTACAACAGCTGAAAACCTTGCAGCAGCTGCTGCTGGTGAGCACGAGGAATGGTCAGACCTTTATCCTATGTTTGCAGATGTAGCCGATGAAGAAGGGTTCCCTAAAGTGGCTGAAATGTATCGTGCTATTAGTATTGCAGAAAAAGGTCACGAAGAGCGCTACAAAGCACTTTTGAAGAATATCGAAGACGAAACCGTATTCAAGAAAGAAGAACCTATCCTATGGCAATGCCGCAACTGTGGCTATATCCATGAAGGAGCTGAAGCACCTACGGTATGTCCTGCATGTGTACACCCTCAAGCTCACTTCGAAATGATGAAAAACAATTACTAGGATAGATGTACTTCTTATAAGTACTCTCGATATTGTAAAAGCGTGCGCATCAAAGTTTTCTTTGGTGCGCACGCTCTTTTTGATAGGAAGAAAAGCCTTGCCCACTCATGGGTGGGCGGATCGAACACTCATGGGCGAGCGGATCGAACACTCATGGGTGTGCGACTGACCTACTTGCATCCATCTCTGTAGATTGAAAGATGTATCTGATAATAAAAAAGAGAGGACATGCTGGGTGGCACATCCTCTCATCGTCATGCATCTCTACATGAACGCGCAAATCTATAATAGAAAAAGGGGTTACAATTTACACTCTACAAAAGCTTCGATAGCTTCATAGTCAGCAAGTCCAAGCTTATTGTAGATATCAGCTGTACCACGGTTACGGTCTTCAGAGCGTTGCCAAAACAAGCGGTCATCATCACCCAAGAATGGCGCATCATCCATTTGAGATTGGTGCTTTAAGATAGCCTTTTTCTTGGCTTGTAATTCTGATGGACTCAATGGAACTGCCATCTCGATTTCTTCGATTGGCCATTCTGCCCATGCACCACGATACATCCAAATCTTGCAAGTATCTAGGTTGAACTCGCCTTTCTCAGTCAATTCTTTTAGTGCAGCTAGTACAGCATCAGTACAAACACGGTGCGTGCCATGTGGGTCGGCCAAGTCACCAGCGATAAACACTTGATTAGGCTTCACCTCTTTAATCAATTCACAAACCTTCAATACATCTGCTTCTGTAAGTGGACCTTTTTTGATACGTCCTGTCTCATAGAATGGCAAGTCCAAGAAGTGACAATGGCTCAATGGAATGTTACTAAACGTCGATGCCAAACGAGCTTCACCACGACGAATCAAACCTTTAATAGTCAATAGTTCGCGAGGAATGATATCACTACCACTTTGCTTCTTATCTTTCAACAGTTGCTTGATTTCCTTATACTTCTTAGAGATAGGCGAAGGCTCTTCGCTCTCGCCATTTTGTAAAAACAACTGATCAAAACCATTGATAAAGTGCATAAAGCGAGTCACTTCATCATCACTTACTGCAATATTACCTGACGTCTCATAAGCTACATGCACATCGTGCCCTTGAGTCACAAGGCGTTGCAAAGTACCACCCATAGAGATAATATCATCGTCTGGGTGAGGTGAGAAGATAAGCACACGCTTAGGAAATGGATTGGCACGCTCTGGACGATGTGTATCATCTGAATTTGGCTTACCACCAGGCCATCCAGTAATCGTATGTTGCAAGTCATTAAAGACTTGAATATTGACATCATATGCAGAGCCGAAATTAACAAGTAATTCTTCTAATCCGTTTTCACGGTAATCGGCATCAGTAAGCTTAAGAATAGACTTGTCTAGCTTCAAACTCAACCATACGATAGCTGCACGAATCAAACGTGGCGTCCATTCACAGCTAGCAACTAGCCAAGGGTATTTGACACGCGTTAGTTTTTCTGATGCTGTGACATCTAAGAAAACACGCACATTGGTATGCTTTTGCAAAATCGTAGCTGGTACAGACTCTGTTTGCTGTCCTTCTACACACTTGTGCACGATATCTGCTTTATCATCACCCCAAGCAGTTAAGAACACATGCTTGGCTGACATGACTGTAGAGATACCCATCGTGATAGCAGTCGTATGACCTGATACATCACGTCCGAATAGTCGCAATACATCGCGTTGCATAGGTGCATCTAGCTTGACAAGACGAGTCGTTGATTTCTCCCAAGAACCAGGTCCGTTGAAGGCAAGGTTGCCACTTTGGCCTACACCTAGTAGGGCAATATCCAAACCACCATACTGCTTGATTTTCTTTTCATATCGCTCACAAAACTGGATAACATCCTCTTTTTGCAAGTCGGCAGGTATGGTGTGAATTTGGTCGCTAGGGATGTTGACATGATCAAAGAGCATCTCACATAGCGACTTATAATTCGTCGATTTATCATCATCATTCGGGAAGTAGTCACATAAGTTGAAAACAACTACATTACCGAAGTCTAGTCCTTCTTCTTGATGTTTACGTACTAGTTCATGATAAATTACTTCTGGGGTTGTACCACCAGGCAAGGCCATAACACATTGTTGGTCAAGCACTTGGTTGGCACGAATAATCTTGGCAATCTCTTCTGCTATAAAGACTGCTCCATCTTCACGTTCGTGGAAGATTTGTACAGGGAGTTTCTCAAGACGTGTTACCAATGATTTCTCATAAGCATTGCGTGGGGATAAGAAGTTCTCTGGCACTTCATGAATCGTGATTTGTGACGATAAATTTAAATCCATGATTTTATTTTTTTGGTGTTATATTATTTCTTTGGTGCCGCAGCAATAGTCAATATACCGCTGTGGATCAAATCTTTATGACTGATTTGGTAGCTTCGTTGCTTCTTAACTTTAGTATCCTTACGAATAACCAATGAAGTTTGTCCGTCCATCCATTCAGGATTCAACTTAATAGTCACTTCATCAAAAGTAGGCAGTGTCATGGTGTAGCTAGGCACACCTGGAATATCTGGATAGATACCCATCATACTAAATACTGCCCATGCACTCATTGTACCTGCATCATCATTGCCTGGGATACCATCTGGCTTCGTAGTAAAGTGCTTAGCTAGTAGTTCTTTAACTAGCTTTTGTGTGCGCCATGCTTCATCTGGATAGATGCTAAACAGATATGGATATGCAATATCTGGCTCATTAGCTGGATCATATAGTCCTTCATCAAAGACACGTTGCAATTTGTTGACAAAGCGACGCTTACCACCCATCAACTTAGCTAGACCTTTTACATCGTGAGGTACATAGAAAGTATAGTTCCATGCAGTACCTTCGTGGAAACCAGGACATGGCTCGAAATTCTCACCTTGTTTAGGATTGAATGGAGTCAAGAAACTACCATCCTTCTTTAAAGGACGCAATGTACCATATTCTTTATCGTAGTACTTACGATAAAGAAGCGATTGCTTATAGAAACGCTTGGCATCGTCTTTCTTACCGAGTTTATCAGCAAGTATACTCAACGCATAATCTGCGATATAGTATTCAAGGGCGTGCGATACACTGTTGTCAAATTCTCCAGTAATTGGAACATAACCTAACTGAAGGTAATCATCGTTATCTGGGCGCATCAAGTTTTTAGCTCCTGGTGCAGTAGCCGAATAACGCATTGTCTTATAAACACTCTCAACATCGAAATCTCTTAATCCTTTCATCCAACTATCTACAACAACTGGAATAGATGGATCACCTTCCATAGTCAGAGTCTCACGACCAAACAGCTCCCATTTAGGCAACCATCCATGGTCTTCACTCATGCCCACCATAGATTGTACCATTTGCATCTGGCGCTCTGGATAAACTAGAGTCATCAATTGGTGGAGATTTCTATATGTATCCCACAAAGAGAATACAGTATATCGATTACCAGTGGTAGTACCCACATCGTTAGATTCCATTTTAGGATATTGTCCATTGACATCTTGAAGGACACTTGGGTGAATCAACGTATGATATAGTGCAGTGTAAAAAACCGTCTTTTGCTCTTCCGTACCACCTTTCACCATGATGCGGCACAAGTCTTCACGCCATTTACTTTGTGCTTCTGCCAAGACAGATTCAAATGTCTTTCCTACTTGCTCTGCATTCAGATTTTCACGGGCATTTTCTATGCTTACAAAGCTCACACCCATTTGTACATCAACTTGCTCAGATTCAGTAGTATCAAACGAGAAGTAGATACCGATATCATCACCAGCTATATCCTTAGCGTATTTCTTATATAATTTGTACTGTCCATCATCTGGATCCCATTCAGCTTCTACACCTTGCATCTTTGGCTGCTTCTTCCAGTAACCCACTTCTGTAGGCTTCTTAGAGATACGCATCACAAAGTAAATAGGAAAAACTGCTTGTGGATTGTAACAGAAAGTACCAAGTAGCTTCATACCTTCTACTTCAGTATCACTTACTCGACGCATATAACTACCACTTTCATTGGTCAAGCCTTGACCTAAGTTCAACAAAATATGACTTTGTCCTTTAGGGTATGTAAAGCGAGTACACGCTGTACGAGTTGTTGCTGTTGTTTCTACCTTCACATTATACTTGTCAAGAGTTGTAGTATAATAACCAGGAGTTGCTTGTTCATCATGATACGCACTACCATATTGTGCATAGTCAATATTGAGTTTTCCCGTTGTAGGCATCACTAGTAATGAGCCAAGATCAGGGCACCCCACTCCACTTAGATTGACATGTGCCAATCCTGTAAAAAAACTGTTAGTATAATCGTAAGGCGTTGACCACCAGCGAGCATCTTTATCATACTTGTTTGTATCAGACCCCATCACATTGAATGGAGCTACAGACATCAGACCATTTGGACATACGGCTCCTGGATTTGTGGTACCAAAGTTTGTTGTTCCCACAAATGGGTTCACATAGTCTAATGGATCAAAGGAAGTCTCTTGTGCTTGCGCACCAAATCCTACGAAAAGTGTGCAACAAACCAATCCCCACTTGCTTATACGCTGAATAGAAGCAGAAATTATCTTAGAATGTAAGGCTGTAAACATAAAGATTATTTTTTCTCTGACACTGGATCAGGGTGAGTAAAAGGAACAAACCAAGTCGCTATAAATGCAGGAATTGCTGCTACAAGTACAAACAAGAAGAAGTGTTTATATCCAAGGGCATCACTCATAAAACCAGACATACCACCAGGAATCATAACTCCTAAGTTCATAATACCAGAAGCAAAAGCATAGTGTGCCATTTGATGCTCACCTGGAGCAACTTGTTGCATCATAAAGAGCATCAAGCCCACAAAACCGAATCCATATCCGAAGTACTCTCCAAAGATAGCACCACCAATAAAATATAGATTAGTTGGTTGATACCATGCTAGTAAAGCATATACCAAGAAAGGAATATTGAAGATGCAGCATAAAATAAACAGACTGCGTTTCAATCCACGTGCGGCAATAAAGTATCCTCCGATAAGCGAACCGATGATAAAGGCTGCACTACCCGCAGTACCATACACTAGTCCGACTTCTTGGGTCGTCAATCCTAGTCCACCGTTTTCTATAGCAGCTTTCAAGAACAAAGGGACAATCTTCATACAGAACCCTTCGGCAAAACGATACAGGATGATAAAACCAATGTAGTACCATACGTGTTTCTTTTGGAAGAAGCTCAGAATGACTTCCCAAAGCTTGACCATGACTTCTCGAGCAGTCTTATTTTCGTTCTTCACCTGATGCTTTGCTGGAAGCATGCGCATATGATAGAGGCCACAAAGGACCAAGATACCAGCGCAAATCCCCATTATAATCATCCAAGCAGTCAAGACTCCAAACTGGTCTTTTAAGACCCCTGCCAAGAAGACAAGTCCACCATTGGCCAAAATTTTAGCTGCATTATAAGCAGCTCCCTGCCAACCAATATATTGAGATTGTTGTGCTTTAGTCAGTTCGGTAAGATATACTCCATCTGTAGCCACATCATGAGTAGCTCCACTCAAACCTAGCAATGCTAAGAAGGCTATACCCATGCTAAAATAATTAGGCAGTGGCAAACTGAGTGCTACAAGCGCTAAAGCAAGTCCTGATACAAACTGGGTCGTGACTACAAAAAACTTCTTAGTCTTGTACAGCTCCATGAATGGGCTCCACAATGGTTTCAATGAATACGGCAGAATAATCAGGGAAGTCCAGAATGCAATCTGTGCATCTCCTATACCTAAATCTTGAAACATCAATACAGACACTAGCGATATAAGGATAAATGGCATCCCCATCGCGAAGTAAACAGTAGGCACCCACGTAGCAGGTGAAAACTCTTTTTGGTTGGTTGGTAATTGGTTCATGGTATGTAATTTCTATTTAGTAGACTGCACAATTATTGTGCAGTCTCTTCATTAGTCATCGAGTATGGTGCTGCTTCAGCAGAGACACCACGCTGTTTGTTAGGTTGATTGGACATGTCAAACTGTACGTTCATCCCTTGAATCATTTTGCTGTAGTTTAGATAGTTCTTATCGTATGCTACACCATCTACAGTCATATCTTGTACATAACGATTATCTACACTATTTGCAGGAGCATCTATACGTACTTCTTGACCGTTCTCAAGATGAATAACAGCTTGCTTAAACAATGGTGCTCCAAGCACATATTCATCTGAACCTGGACATACAGGGTAGAATCCTAGCGATGAGAACACATACCAAGCAGATGTTTGACCATTATCTTCATCTCCACAATATCCATTAGGAGTAGCTTGATACAAGCGATTCATGACTTCACGTACCCAGTATTGAGTCTTCCATGGTTGACCAGCATAGTTATATAGGTATAACATATGTTGAGCAGGTTGGTTGCCATGCGCATAGTTACCCATATTGGCTACTTGCATCTCAAGAATCTCGTGGATACGAGTGCCATAATAGCTATCATCATAGATAGGAGGTACGATAAAGACTGAATCAAGTTTATTCGTAAAGGCTTCCTTACCACCCATCAAGTCAATAAGTCCTTGTACGTCGTGGAATACACTCCATGTATAGTGCCAGCTGTTACCTTCAGTAAAGGCATCACCCCACTTGAATGGGCTAAATGGAGATTGGAAAGTACCATCTTCATTGCGACCACGCATCAAACCTACTGCTGGGCTAAATACATGTTTGAAATTGCGTGCACGCTTTTCTAACGTTGCGATTTCTTCAGCAGGACGGTTTAATTTCTTAGCAACTTGCAAGATACACCAGTCATCGTAAGCATACTCTAGTGTACGTGCTACATTTTCATTAATGCCTACATTGTAAGGGATATAACCTAGTTTATTGTAGTATTCATAACCTAGACGACCAGAAGAATTAGCTGTAGGGTGTACGTGATTTGCACCATATTGAAGTACGCCATATAGTTCTTCAAGGTCTTCTGTATTGATACCTTTCAAGATTGCATCAGCAACTACAGATGCTGAGTTATTACCCACCATGCATCCACGGTGACCAGGACTAGCCCACTCTGGCAAGAACTTGCTTTCGCGGCCTGCATTCATCAAACCTGCTTGAATCTTAGCATTTTCAGCTGGATACACAAGGTTTAGCAATGGGAACAACGCACGGAATGTATCCCAGAATCCAGTATCTGTGTACATATAACCTGGTAGTACCTTGCCATTATATGGGCTATAGTGCATCACCTTTCCTTCAGCATCTATTTCCCAGAACTTACGTGGGAACAATGTGCTACGATATAGGCAAGAGTAGAATGTGCGGTATTGATCTAGTGTACCGCCGCCCACTTGGATGCGACCTAAAACCTCATTCCAACGAGCTTCACCTTTTTGTTTGATTGACTCGAAAGACGCATCACCCAATTCTTGAAGGTTTAGCAACGCTTGAGTTGGTGAAATAAATGAACTAGCCACACGTGCATGAACCACATCACCTCTATTGGTTTTGAAGTAGATAGCAGCTTGGCTGTGATCTGCTTCAATATTCTTTTTACCTTTCTTCAAAGTCACATTATCATATACTTCAGCACGAAGCACAGGCTTGTCAAATTGAATAACAAAGTAATTTTTGAAGTTGTCTGGCACACCACCTGAGTTTTGTGTCGTATAACCAGTCACAGTCTGTCCATCCTTCGAAATTTGAATAGATGAACCCTTTTCAAATGCATCAATAACAACTGCTGCATCATCGCTTTCAGGGAAAGTGAAACGCATCATGGCCGCACGATCCGTAGGCGTAACTTCAGCTACGATATCATGGTCTGCAAGATACACCTTATAATAATATGGACGTGCTTCCTCTGCTTGGTGCGAGAAGTGACTGGCGCGTCTCTCTTGATCCACGCTAATAAAGTGTCCTACTGGCATCAATGAGAACTGACCATAATCATTGATCCATGGACTAGGTTGATGCGTTTGCTTTAAGCCTTGAATGGTTTTGGCCGTGTACTTATACGTCCATCCATCTCCATTCTTGCTTGTTTGGGGAGTCCAAAAGTTCATCCCCCAAGGCAGGGCGATAGCTGGGTAAGTGTTACCAGTAGATAAAGACCAGTCGGACTGACTACCTACTAAGGTCTGTACATATTCTGCAGGCGCTTCTACCAGATCGACAGAAGTTGTTTCTTCTACCGAAGTACAGCTTGCCATTGCAGCTATACAAGCGATAGCTGGAAGACAAAAGCGCATCATTGTTTGTTTGAATGTATATTCTTTCAACATACTGTGGTTTATTTATCAGTTACTCCTTTTTCTATTATTGTTTATTTGTTCATCCAAGAAGATGGTTCACTAGTCATTTCAAGTGTCAATTGACCACCCTTCATGATCTCCGCATATTGGATGCTTGGTGTTTTCACCTCTTTACCATTCAGGATGACACGCTTCACATATTTATTTTCAGGGCTATTGTTCTTAGCCGTGATATCAAATGATTTTCCGTTCGGTAGCTTGATAGATGCTGCATCTAGCAATGGTGAACCAATCACATAGTCACCACCTGCTGGTTCTACTTGATACAAGCCCATGCTTGATAGGATATACCATGCAGACATTTGACCTACATCTTCATTACCAGATAGTCCATCAGGCTCATCCTTATATAGTTCAGTCAAGACTTTGCGAATCAATGCTGCACCCTTAGCTGGTTGACCTAGTAGTGTGTAAAAGTACAAAATATGGTGACTTGGTTCGTTACCATGTACGTACTGACCAATCATACCAGACATATCAGGAGATGCACCTTCTTTTAGTTCTGAAGTTACAGTAAACAAGGCGTCTAGTTTAGCTAAAGTTGCTTCGCGACTGCCAAATAGTTTCACCAAATTATCTAAATCATGAGGTACCAACCAAGAATATTGGAATGCGTTACCTTCTGTATAATCACACTCACGGTGTTGTGCGAAGAATGGGTCAAATGGTGTACGCCATGAGCCATCAGCAAAACGGCCTCTAACCATACCTGTTTCAGCATCGAAATAATGCATCCAGCTGTGGCTACGTTTGTCGAAATAAGCAGCAGTATCTTCATCACCTAGGAATTTAGCTGCTTTAGCCAGTGCTCCATCAGCGATAGCATATTCCATATCGTTGGCGATACTTTCATTATATAGTTCACTTGGGATATAGCCATGCTTCTTCAGCAAATCTAATCCACGTTCATCAAGCATAGCACTATTCTTCATAGCTTCAAGAGCATGCTTTTTATCAAAGCCATCAAAGCCTTTCAAGATAGCATCCGCCACAACTGGGATAGCAGGATTGCCCACCATACAGTCAGTTTCACAACCCATCAAGTGCCATACTGGCAATTTACCTTGTTGGTCGTAGATACGAAGCATAGTGTTGACTATATCTGGTACGCGCTCTGGATGCACCAAAGTAATTAAAGGGTGTTGAGCACGATATGTATCCCACAAAGAGAATGTAGTATAGTTTGTAAAAGTCTTATCTTGGTATACTTTACCATCTGCACCACGGTAGCTACCATCAGCATCCATAAAGGTAGATGGAGCAATCATAGTATGGTACATAGCTGTGTAGAAGTTGCGAAGAGCCGATGTATCTTTGCTCGCAATTTGAATGCGACCAAGCTCCTTTTCCCACGCTTCATGAGCAGCTTGCTTTACAGTAGCGATATCCCAAGTTGGTAGTTCTTCTTTCAAAGTAACCAAAGCATTGTCTGAGCTTACTGGAGAAAGCGCCACCTTTGTATGTAGAGTTTTGTTTTCTTTTAAATCAAAGTCGATGCGAGCAAAACGCACTTGTTTCTTATCTTCTAGTTTAGTGTTTGGTTTCTTCAACACCTTGCTATTAGCATCGTAATAAGTTATCTTAGCGATAGGTTGAGAGAATGTGATGGCAAAACTTAATTGTTGGTTATTTGCCCATCCCTTAGAATTTCTTTGCCCTACTAGGGTCTTATCATCTACTTTCTTTAGTAGAGTTTGTGTCGATTCATCCCAACATGTCCCGTTTTCAAGGTCAAGAATAATACCTGTAGCTTTATCGGTTGTAGGATAATCATATTGATGTAGTCCAGTACGTGTAGTTGCTGTCAACTGCACATCTACATTGTATCTGTCCAAGTGTACAGCATAGTAACCTGGAGTATATTTTTCACTACTATGGTGATAGAAAGAAGCTTGACCAGATTCTGGTTGCTCCATAGTGCCACGACCTGGTGTTACATCACCAACTACTGGCATGATAGTAACATCAGCAAGATCGCCAATACCTGTACCGTTAAGATGAGTATGGCTGAAACCAATACACGTAGAGTCTGAGATGTGATAACCTGAACACCAGTCCCAAGATTCTTGGATACTAGTTGGCCCAAGCTGTACGAAACCAAAAGGCACGTTGGCTCCCATAAATACGTGGCCATGACCACCCGTACCTATGCTTTGGTCTACAAAAGCTGTTAGATTACCAGTCTGCAAAACTGCAGCTTCTTCAGTTTTAGTTTGACATGCAGTCATTACTGCAAGCAAGCCAGCACTTAATAGGCCAGCTGATAGGAAATTTCTCATCATAATAGGGTTGGTTAGTTATATTCAAGTCCTTACAAAGATAATAATCTTTCAAGGACCAAACAATCTTTACATAAAAATGGTGTGAAGAGAGAGGCCGAAGCCCCTCTCTGAATCACACCTAAATGCACGATTACACTCGCTTTACAAGCGTAACCTTCCATACTGTTACCTCATTGCTGAGGATAAATCACTTATTGTTAACTAAAAATCGAGTATGTCAATTAATCTGTGATTACGTTCCATTCTGCACCGCGAATTTCACCTTGGTAATCACCCTTAGCTGCATTGAAGAATACACCAGCCACCTTATCTAATGGGAACCACATTTCAAGGTCAGCTTCTGTACCCATGATATCTTGGTTGATTTCAGATGCATCAAGAGCTACATTCCAAACACGGAAGTCTTTTACAGAACCGTTAATCTTACCCCAGTAGTTACCTACCCAGATTTCACCATTGCTTACGTTTGGTGCTTTGAAATCAGTACCTTGCGCTACTTGAACACCATCTACATAAATTGTATTTGTCTCAGTAGCATCATCGTGAACTAGAGCTACGTGGCACCAATCGCCTGGGCGAACTGCACCTGGTTCAGAACGAAGCCACATCCACCACTCTGGGCTATCAGTCCAGTGATTGTAGTTACCAATCTTACCTGCATTCAATACATTTTCTTCTGTAAGTTCGTTGTAACCCCAGATAAACATACCGAATTCACCGAAACCAAAGATGTTACCGTTATCACCTGATTCAAACTGAAGTGTCTTCATCTTAAGATCAAGCTCAACAGTGAAGCTACCATCGTTTGTGTAACCAGGAGTAATATGTAGACCTACTGCATCTGGATCTTCACGGTCAACGTAAACACCGTCTGCTGGAGCTACTAGGTTCACCTTAATTGCTGCGATAACGTTTTCAATCTTAGCTACTGCGTCGTCTAGTTGCTTTTGAAGTTCAGCCTCAGCTAAAGTTTCTTCAGCACCAGAGATCAGTTCGTCTAGGTAATCAAGGGTTCCTACAGGATAGTCACCTGTATTTGTTCCCTCTGTCACAGTACCACGGAAAGTTTTAGCATCCGCGATAGCAGTTGTCAAAGCAGCTTTTTCAAGTACGATAACTGGAGGAGTACCATTTTCCATCCATTCTACATCACCGTGTAGTTTACATGAGTAACGGTTAGTAGCATCTGAAAACTCAGTACCCAGATCGGCTGTCAAGTTGAAGCTTGCTTCTAGATTAGCTGCATCAGTTGCGATATCAGCACCAATATTGCTTTGGATTTCTGATTGGCTAAGTTTCTTAGACCAAACACGCACGTTACGTACCATAGCGTTTACCGTACGATCTGGCCATGCACTAGCAGTACCTACAGCGAATTTAATACCTGCATCTGGTACACCATATGCATAGTCTTGAGTGATAATTTGGTTACCGTCAAGATATAGTTCTTGGTGAGTAGTAGAGATAACAGCTGCGATATGAATCCATTTACCTGACTGGATAGTTCCTGCAGGAGCAGATCCGTTGTGCCATCCTTCACCGTTACCACCAACATTTAGATGGATACTACCATCAGTAAAGTAACGAACGTCAAGACCAAGGTCTTTATAGCCACCGTCACCTTGCACATAACCAAACATGTTACAGCTATAGCCTAAAGTTGCAGTATTCACTACATAGAACTCAGCTTCCAATGTAAAGTTATCAGTACATACGTCGCGAAGTCGTCCAGCTGTACCAGCACCAGTAGTATTATCCATTAGCTCGATAAAGTTACTATTGCCTTGTTGAATCCAAGGGATAGCTACACCTACAATATTCGTATTGAAGATATTGATATACTTTTGTAGACGAACTACTGCATTATCTGCGTCTTCTTGGCCCTTCATGTTATCAAGCTTCCAAGTACACCAGTCGATTACATCTTGAAGTTCTTGCTTAGAACCTGGCTTATGTAGTCCAGCATCAATACCTTCAGTCGCATTGTCTACAAGCGTTTGAGCTTGTGCAATCAAGGCTGTCAATGCTTGAGCATCGTATGCTCCTCCATTATCATCGTCATCACTACAAGCTGTAAAAGCAAATAGTACGCTTAGGCAGAGTACTGCCCACATTGATTTATTTAGAATTTTATTAATCATGGTTCAGTATCTTTGATATTAAAAGTTTGAGTTCATTAGACCGTTTGACTTGCCTGCAGTATCTGCAGTATCCCACCATAGACGATAGTCCATACGATCCTTATCTACTGTGTTCAATGCTTCTGGCATCATATCTTCGTTGTTACGGTGCTCGTTTTCATTATAACGAATACGCTTCACAAATTTACCGATAGCTACAGATGCATTTGCACTTTGATCAACTGGCAAACTAAAATCAGGATAGTCAGTACGACGGAAATCAGCCCAAGCTTCAAGTCCGTTAGGGAAGTTAGCCATCCACTTTTGTGTAATGATTTGCTTCAACTTCTCTTCGTTAGAACCTAGATCAGTCATTGCATCATTCAAACCATCAATGTAAGCGTCTTTATCAGCAGAAGCAACACCGCTATAGTCCATAGAAGCAGCGATACCTTCTTCGTAAAGAGCTTGTACATCACCTGAATACCAACCACGTAGAGCAGCTTCAGCTAACAAGAACTTCACTTCAGCATAATTCATAACTGTATAAAGCATCGTGTAGTTTCCAGCAGGAGTAAAATCAGGGAATCCACCTTCTAGACGCATGATACAATAGTCATCATTTTTAGTACCAGGAAGAATATCCATACCATTAGGACAACCTTCATATTTAGCTTTACCTACTTCCTCTTTGCTTTGTGCTTCTTCTACGCCGTCTGGCTTATAACAGAACCAAATTGCAGCACGTGGATCTTCAGCAACTGAAGATTGGTTGTAGCAATAGTCTGTCAAAGTCTTAGAGATAGCGATATTTCTCCAATACCAACCCATTTGATTTACGTAATCATTCCAACCTTTATTCCAAGTTGGTACTGCAACGTTATCTGCATTTGAGTTCAGCAAACCACCTTCTGCGCTAACAGCTATTTTAGCTTGAGTTTCAGCAAGAGCACGGTCTGCATTGGCTACACGCATCGCTAGACGAAGACGTAGAGAGTTACCGAAACGTTTCCATTTCATGACATCACCATTGAAAATCAAGTCGTACTCCTCACCATACTTATATTGTGATGCATCACCAGTAATTTTTGGAAGAGCTTCATCCAACCTCTTGAACAAATCTTCATAGATTTCTTGTTGAGAAGTATATGGAACTGCTTCACCAGTACCTGCATTGAAGTATGGCATATCTCCATAATAGTCAGTCATACGTGACCAGTAGTATACCATCCACACATCCTTGATAGCAATTGCTTCTTGGTATAGTTCGTTGTCACCATATTGTTGGTCGATAGCTACAGAACGACGTACAATCTCAGTATAGAATTGCTCCCAACCGCGACCTACCCAGTCGTTGTTATATTCATAACGTCCTGATTCAAAACCATCAACAACGTTTGCCCAATATTGTGAGTAGAAGTCACCGTACAAGTTGATTACACGTTGGTAATCACGGAAAACTTGAGTTTCCATTTTGTGAAAGAAGAACTTTGGTTCTACTGTCGTAGTAGCATCGCTCGGAGTGTTCATATCTCCGAAGTCATCAGAGCATCCTGTCGAGAACAGTGCTACTGCACCTAGTAATAGGGTATATATATTTTTCATGTGTATAAGCTATTAAAATCCAACATTTAGTGAGAATCCGAATGTGCGTGTATTCGGCACAGGGTTTGAGTCGTATGCTTGTTGTGCATAACCTGTACTGTATGCAGATCCATCAGGAGTAGTACCTGGCGTATCTTTATAGAAGTAGAACAAGTTACGAGCTACGAATGAAGCACGTAGGTTTTGAATAACATTACCAGGAATCTTATTCAAGATGTGCTTAGGGAAACGATAACCAAATACCAATTCTTTAAGTTTTGCATAAGAAGCGTCATAAACAAACTCTTCTGTGATGCTTGATTGGTTTTGGAAATACTGCTGTGCAGTCACCATTGTTGTATTGATTTGACCATCTGCTGTATAACCATCAAAGAAGAATGGCATACGGTCATTATAGTCCGTACGTTTAGCTGTACCAGCAGCTGTAGCTGAAGCTTCTGTTGAAGATACGATATCGCCACCTTGACGAATGTCTACCAGTGCACTTGCATAGAAACCTTTGTATTCAGCACCTAAGCTTACAGAACCAGTCCAGTCTGCTTGTAGATTACCAATTTTCACAGGATCACCAGCTGTACGCTGAGGAAGACCATTGTCACCAACTACGATTTCACCAGCGTCGTTACGAACGTATTTTTGGCCACGGATATCACCTAGATTTCCACCTTCAACTGCCCATACGCCAGAACCACTACCAAATTCGAATTCCTTCAATGCATCAGGATCGTTTTCATCGATAAGTTCTTCTAGTGTACCCTTGTTTTTCGCAAAATTGAAGTCCAAAGTCACTGTCAAATCTTTAGTCTTAACAGGCACTGTAGTTACCATCAATTCGACACCACGGTTACGAATCAAACCAGCGTTAATCAAACGTGTGCTATAACCAGAAGATTGAACTGCCTCTACTGCAAGAATTTGGTTCTTTGTTTCTTCATTATAGAACGTAAAGTCCAAACCAATACGATTGTGCAAGAACTTCCATTCAGTACCAATTTCCCATGAAGTAGAAAGTTCTGGTTTCAAATCTTTAATCACAGCTTGTGTTGGCACATTACCACCAGTCAAATCAAAGTCTGTAGATTCTAGGCTATAGAATTGGCTAGTCATATAAGGATCAGTTGCCTTACCTACTTGCGCTACAGAAGCACGTACTTTACCATAAGTAATCCATTCTGGAAGTTGTGTCATTTCTGAGATTAGACCAGAAACAGAAACTGATGGATAGAAATAAGAGTTATCAAAGCTACCGTGAGCTGCTGTCAATGTAGATGACCAGTCGTTACGAGCAGTCACATCCATATATAAGTAGTTGCGGAAACCGATTTGACCAAAACCGTAGATAGAACGAGTTTCTTGCTCCGTAATAGATTCAGTAGACTTGATGTTTGCACCTGCACCCAAGAAGTATGTATCTTCAGAAGCTAGACGACCAGAAGTACCTCTCAACTCATTTGTCTTACGACGCATGTTGTTGGCACCAAGGTTTACATTAAAGTCGAAGTCTTCGTTAATACGACCATTGTATGAAACCAAACCTTCAAAGTTTGTTTCACGGAAGTTCACTTGACTTGTATTGTAGTTAGGACGGTTTGGATCTACAGCGTCAGCATAACGATATCCATCTTGAGAACGGAAACCGAAATAGTCCATACCATACTTCACCTTAGCAGTCAAACCTGGAAGAATCTTAAAGTTACCCGCAATGTAACCAAATGTACGGTTCTTATCATCTTCGTTTACTGTTTGATTCAACAAATAGTAAGGGTTACGGTTTGTTGCATTTACTGTAGTGTACAACTTTTCTTTGTGTACACCTGCTACCATGTCATATCCTGGTTTCAAATCTTGCGTGCGAATACCTGCTGGCATTGCATTCAAGAAAGTGATATAACTGTAAGCACCAACCTCTGGACGGTTTTGACCTTGTGTACGGAAGAATGACACCTTTGTATCAATATTCAACCATGGGTTGATATCGTAATCGGCGCGCAAATCAACATTTGTCTTCTTCACGTTGTGATTCTTATAAAGACCATCCATATCACTATGACCAAGAGATAGACGGAAAGAACCCTTTTCGTTACCACCTGTCAAAGAAAGATTGTGAGATTGCTCTACACCAGTACGTGTAAAGTCATCGATTAGGCTACCTTGAGGTTTCAAAGCAATTTGTTCTCCAGTCCAGCTAGTCACAGTTTGACCCACCATCTCTGGCCCCCAAGATTCAGAAGCACTATTGATATAATTGCCATTTACACCTTGACCGAAACGATTTTGGCGGTCTAGCTTATAAGCAGCTTCTGAGAAAGTAACAGATCCTGAATAGCTCACACCAAGTGTTTGCTTACGAGATCCTTTTTTAGTTGTTACGACAATAACACCATTACCACCTCGTTCACCATATAGTGCAGCAGCATTGGCACCCTTCAAAACAGAGATAGACTCAATGTCATCAGGATTCAAATCGTAAGCACCACCCGCACGTGAGGTTCCACCCCAACCGTTAGAGTTGTTTGAGTTACCATTATCAAATGGCACACCATCTACGACCCAAAGAGGTTCATTATTGTCTGATAGAGAACTCGCACCACGAATGTCGATACGAGTAGAGGCGCCTAGGCCACCCCCAGCTGAATTGATATTCACACCAGCTACCTTACCTTGAAGGCCCGACATTACATCAGCGTCACCCGCTTGTGTCAATCGGTCTGATTTCACATCTTGCACGGCGTAACCTAGCGCCTTCTTTTCACGCTTGATACCCAATGCAGTCACGACTACTTCATTAAGAGTCTGTGTATCTTCGCGCAAACTGATAGTCATTGCCGAAGCCGTTACTGTCACTTCTTGTGGAGTATAGCCAATGTAGCTCACCACAAGTACTGCTCCTTTAGGAGCGTTTAAAACGAAATTACCGTCCATATCAGTAACAGTACCTTGGCTAGTTCCTTTAACACGGATATTAGCACCAATAATTGGTAGGCCTGATTCATCAAGGACAACTCCCTTCACTTTAATTGTTTCTTCGGCTACTCTTGCCGAAGTTTCTGTTCCGTTCGATACAATCGAACCATCTGCTGGGCTACTAGCTCCGTATGCTGTAAGCGTTGACGCTAAAGCAAAAGCAGATACGAGTGTAAAAACTTTGTGCATATACGATAGGTTTTAGATTGGATAACGTATTTTCTTAATACTCAAATCATACCACATGATTTGTATCCTTGGGTAATAATGATTCTGTTAGTTATATAATTTCATCACAAGGTTACAATACAAATGTAAGATATATTTGCATGTAACCCGCGATGTAATATTATTGTAACACTTCACTTTATTACGCTAATCCGACTTGCTTGCGATAGTTACAAGCTAAACGATTAGATTATGGAATTTTTCTTTGTAAAATCAACGATTTCGTCGATATAACAGAAAGCCAGCCCTGTCACAGTATCAGCAGCTCCATAGTAAATTGCGACACGCCCCGTATCCTTGTCATGCAAAGCTGCACAAGGGAAGCATACGTTTGGCACATCTCCCATACATTCGTATGGCATTTCTGGCGTAATCAAATATGGACCTGAACGAGCGAGCACTTTCCAAGGTTGCTCAAGATCAAGAAGAGCACTACCAAATGCATAGACAAATCCATTGCAAGAAGCAAGCACGCCATGATAAAAGACAAGCCATCCTTCCGAAGTTTCGATTGGAATTGGACCCGCACCAATCTTGGTACATTGCCAAGCACTTTGCTCAAATGGAGCTGGCGCCATTACATGACGGTGATGTCCCCAAAAATCCATATCTGGGCTTTCACTATAAAAAATGTCACCAAATGGAGTGTGACCATTGTCACTTGGACGACTTAACATAGCAAAATGATTATTTATCTTGCGTGGAAACATCACACCATTTCTGTTGAATGGGATAAACGCATTCTCTAATTGGTGGAAAGTTTTGAAGTCATACGTGTAAGCAACACCGATAGTTGGACCGTGATAGCCATTACACCATGTCACATAATAGCGATCTTCGATCCATGTAACACGTGGGTCATAGCCATATACCCACTCGCCAATTTCTTCGTCATCACATTCGAACGTAAGTGGTTCGTGATTGATGTTCCAGTCTATACCATTGTCTGAAAATCCAACATGCAGTCGCATACGACGGTTTGTATCATCGCATCGAAATACTCCTGCATAACCGTCCTCAAAAGGGACAACAGCACTATTAAAGATGCTATTGGAAGTAGGCAATAGGTCACGAGGGATAATAGGGTTTTTGCTATAACGCCACACTGGACGTTCGCAACCCTCTGGTCTATCTTCCCAAGGCATGTTTGGCAAAGATGGTCCTTCGATAGTTAATTTTGAAACCATGTCCTAATTATTAAGGTTAAACATAAGGTACTATTTATATTGCAAAGATAGAGATTGTGCCTATATCACAGCACCGACTTTGTTATCGTAAAGAAACAATAAATTACGCTTATCCGATATAAGTATCCTTTATTGATTTGGTAGGCTAATGAAAAATTACTATAATTGCAGAGTGAACCACCATTTACGCCTATATCACACCTATTATAATATTATGGAAGTCATACACTATCAACTAAAGGAGTTTCTTGGAAACAATGAAACCTATCAAATTGTGCACAGGGAAATTAGCCCTGTTCGTCGAGTCGTTATGCACGACCACGACTACTATGAACTATTCTGGGTTACTCGTGGGAGTGGCTATCAGATCATCAATAAGCAGCGCATGCCGCTGGAAAAAGGCGACCTAGTAATGATTCGTCCACAAGATGCTCATATGCTTGTAGGCGACCGCGACGGCATGGAAATAGTCAACATTGCATTTTCGGCTGCGACAGCCGACATGATGCATGAACGTTATTTCAAAACAGCCAATATTTATTTCTGGTCACCAGGGCTCATTCCGACTAAGATCCGACTCGATGAAACACACTTGCATCGTTTCACGGATCGATCCCATGAAGCCATGCGCCATCGTTTGACGTACATCCAACTGGATTCCCTACTCTTATTTATCATGCGTCATCTTACCAATGATGAATCGGATGACTCTACAAACATTCCTATCTGGCTCAACTATGCCTTGAATCACTTCAAGACTCCAGACAAATTTAAAGCTGGTCGTACAGGATTTGCCAATGACTGCGGTAGAAATATGGATTATATCAATCGTGTGGTACGTACTCACTTTGAGATGTCTCTAACTGACTTGCTCAACACACGTAAGATGTTATGGGCAGCCTTGCAGCTTTCTGCATTGGACACTCCTATTAAAGAGATTTGTTCAGACTGTGGCTTCAACAATTTGGGACACTTCTATAAAGTATTCAAGCAATACTACGGACAAACTCCTCAGAAATACCGTGCTAGTAATCAAAGCATGATCTAAT
Organism: Bacteroidaceae bacterium; assembly: GCA_963678855.1. Taxonomy (GTDB): domain Bacteria; phylum Bacteroidota; class Bacteroidia; order Bacteroidales; family Bacteroidaceae; genus F22. Next base: position 673,339 of record OY787448.1, read on the forward strand.
CTATAATGTGGGCGGGACTAATTACATGTTCCGCCCACTTTCTATTCAAGCCAATAAAAGAAACGACAGACTGTAATCGAGCACTCACAGGCTTTCAAACAAACTTGTAGTCCTATGCGAACATGTATAGTCCTAGAACTATACGCGTATAGATGCCCATCCATACACGTATACTCCTAGATGTATACATGTATGGATGGGCATCTATACACACTTAGAAGTCTTGAGAGATTTATAGCGAAGCGTAAGAGAGCCGTCCTATATAGTATTCCTTGCTCACTTCCTATAAAAAGAAAGAATGCACCAAAACTACTTTGATGCATTCTCTTATATGTATGTACTATTCTAAACTGTATGTTATAATTACTTCATCGACTGAATAACACTCTTCAATTCTTTACGTTGCGTTTTGTTCATCGCATCAAAAGTAAATAGCGAAAAACCTTTCGCACCATTCTTGACTGCTTCTTTGACAGCATCAGTAAACGTATCGCCTGTACCTTTCTTGAAGTCATCTGTGTACAAACCTACATAGATATCTGTGCCTTTATGTGCTTGCTCTATACAATCAGCGACACACTGACCAATCCACTCAATATGTTCATCGTAGAAACCATTATAAATCATAGGATACGATCTATCCAATGGCCACTTACCCCAATCTTGATACACCATACGTGCGGACATTTCTGGTGTAGGAAATGGAGATGCAGTCAATTCTTTGCCAGCACCTTTTACCAATTCAGCAATTTGGAATACTAGGTTGTTTACTGCGTCCATTCGGAATTGATGCCATACCTTATCCTCATTTACATCTGGTTGATTACGAGGATCATAACTATAAGCTTCCTCAAAAGCTTTAAGCATTGCTGGGTGATAACCATAGTCCCATTCAGGGTACACTTTATCTTGTACCACATCGTAGTTCTTCCAAAGAGTAGTGGGCAAAATAGCATCTACAAATCGGCAATAGTCTAGACTGATACTCTTAACACCTGGAATAGCAGCATATTTAGCAATCTTTGCCAATACCGCCTTTTGTACGCCAGGGATAATAGGATTCAAGAACTTATAATAATCAACATATGCTTTCTTAAACTGCATTGACTGTCCCAAACGGTTGTAATCTAACCAATCTGGATGCTTTGTACCAAGATCATAATCGCAAAGTGTTTTATACCACACATGCAGTTCCATTTTATATTTCTCTGCATAAGGTACCATTTCTTTCACTTGATCTGGTGTAGCATTAACAATAATGCCATCAAGACCTACATCTTTCATCTCTTGAAAGTAAGCATCTAGCTTGCCATCTTTAGGGTAACTAGTCCAAGTTAGAAAACGCGCTTGCGCCGCAACAGAAGCAACACATGACAACATAAGAACAGTCAATAGGCTCCACTTTTTTACAAAATTCATAGTAATAATAATGTTATGGTTATACGATTAGTCTTTAAATGTCACAGTCCCCCATTTGCTTGGGCGGTGAATATCTATAATTCCTGTAGGAGCCCACACCCAATTTTCTTCATTTCCAAACCCTTCAGTTCCAGGTTGTTTTACATAAGCTCCATTTTTAATATCTACTTTCAGCCATTCGACACGTGAAAAGTTCATTTTCCATGAAGTATTTGGCTTTATCTTTTCATTTAAGGCTTTTAGAGGGATGCGCAGTTCTACTGTCCAATAGTCATCAATATCGCTTGGATCGTTCATGGTCCCCTGAACATGAGTAGCATGCTCTAAGCCTTTGATATCAAAGCCATTTAGGAAAGTACCTCCTTGATAGTAAGGCTTGGTCATCAACAAATCCCATGGCGTATTTTGAGCATTGATTTCAAACTCAAAATAACATCGGCTATCTCCGTCTGGATCAATAAACACTTCAAAGTCATTGTCCCAGTAGATAGTACTATCTCTTTTTGCAATGGTACTCCAGATATGTGGTTCATCTAGTTTAGCAGCGATATATACAGCTTCCTCATCCCACAACATCTTAAAACGAGTTGTATACTTTGGTCGAGGTTTCTTATCTCCTTGAATATCTACAAACAGCCGACTCCAAGGAGTCTTTTGCCAATCTGGTTCGTCTAGTTTACCGTCAACTACAATGTCGCCTTTACGTTTATTACTCGTATAGGTTGGAGGTTTTATAGTTGACTCTTTAAAAAAAAATCAAGTTGCCCTCCAGCCAATATCTGCTCGTGAGTGATAGTTGTACCTTCTAGAGTGATACCGTTCAACTGGATTTTTTCAATAGCAGTTGAAGACAAATCACCAACAGCTTTCACAACAAATTGTTTACCATTAGGCAATTTCAAAGTCAATTCACGACACAAAGGGATACCTAATTCGTATATGCCACCTGCAGGATCTACTGGATAGAAGCCCATAGCAGAGAACACATACCAAGCCGACATCTGACCGCAGTCTTCATTACCACACAAACCTTCAGGAGTGTTCGTATAGAACTCATTCATGACTTGGCGAATCAATTTACGTCCTTTATCAGGGTTAGCCGTCTTGTTGTAAAGGTAAGCTACATGGTGACTAGGTTCGTTACCATGTGCATACTGACCAATCATACCTGTAGAGAACAAAGGCAGCTCTTCGTGAGATTCAACTGAAGCGCCAAAGAACTCATCTAGTTTCTTCTCGAAAGCTTCAGCTCCGCCCATTAAGTCTACAAGGCCATCAATGTCTTGCTGTACGTTCCAAAGATACTGCCAGCCATTGCTTTCTGTAATATCTGTAGTATATTCTCTTGGATCAAATGGAGTTTTGAATTTGCCAACTTTATCTTTTGGTTGCATGAATTTAGTCTCTGCATTGAAAAGATTTTTGTAGAACTTAGCTCTTCTCTCAAACTCTTTACCTAGATCTTCCTTGCCTAAAGCTTTAGCAATTCGAGCTATTGTAGCATCATCATAAGCATACTCCAAAGTCTTAGATAACGACTCGTGCTCCATGCTCCATGGTAAGTAGCCATACTTTTTATAAAGGCCTAATCCACGGTAATCATCATCATTAGCTGTTGCAACACAAGCTTCAAGTGCCGCTTCATAATCAAAACCACCGATACCCTTTAGAATAGCATCTGCAATCACTGGAGCACTGTGGTAACCAATCATCATATCCGTCTCGCTACCTTGCATATTCCATACAGGAATGCGACCATGTTGGTGTTGGAAGTCTATGAATGACTGAACCATATCTCCTACTCGTTCTGGAAACAAGAAAGTATATAATGGATGTGCTGCACGATATGTATCCCACAAAGAGAAACGACTATAGTGATGCTTGTTTGTGTCAGTTAGCTTGTATACCTTTTTATCTGGTCCTCGATAGCTACCATCTTCATCATCATACACAACAGGTGCCAGCATCGTGTGATACAATGCTGTATAGAAAGTCGCCTTTTGGTTGGCATCTTCTGTATCAATTTGAATCTTCTTCAACTCGTCATTCCATTGTGCTTCTGCATAAGCCAGAAAAGCATCAAAAGATTGATTACCAGCACGCTTCACATCAGCTTGTAGATTGTCAAATGCATTATCGCTATTTACAGCAGAAAGAGCTGTATACACTTCGATTTGTGTACCAGCTGCTAGTGTATCGTAGTACAAGATAGCATTCATAGCTACTTGTCCTTTCTCAAGCTGCACTGTATCTATCTCAATACGATCCCAAGGAGCAGAGACGGTTGTAGCAAAGAAAAGAGTTTGACTTCTTGCCCAACCATCGCTATGGCGCACACCAGACAGTGATTGCTTATCAACAACTTGAATAGCTGCGTCGAGAGTCTTGTCCCAGTTCATTGACTTAGACAAGTTTAAACGGATAGCAGATGCGCCTCCGCTTTTGAATGTGTAACGCTGTACACCAGAACGCAATCCAGCTGTAAGCTCCACGTCAATATTGTAATCTTCTAGATATACTTTATAATATCCAGCATGAGCTTCCTCATTATCATGCGAAAAGCGGCTATGTACTCCAAGTGGTTTGTCGGCCACCTTTTCAGGGAAACGTACTGGCATGAAAGAAATATCATACAAGTCGCCAGCACCTGTTCCCGACAAGTGCGTGTGGCTAAACCCAGCAATAGTACTGTCTGGATAGAAATAACCTGATATACGGTCCCAACCTGGTAGTCCATTATCAGGACTTAGCTGTACCATACCAAAAGGAACTTGTGCACCTGGATAAGTATTACCCACAAAATCAGTACCAATAAATGGATTGACTAATTGTGCTAAGTTAGTTTCTTTACGAACATGCTGTTGGCCACATGAATAACACATGATGGCCAATACTACTAGAATAAAAGGTTTCAAGATTCTCATCTTACAAAAATGGTTTTTAAAGTTAAGGGAGCGCAAGAAGCAGAATATTCTCCCGGTGCCAAAGCACAAGGAGAAGGATTCTTATAATTCTACCGACGGACGTGCCATCTTATAACGACCTGTCCAGTCTTTGTCCCAAGTATTTTTAAGTGGATGAGCTTCTGTGTTCAACACATAGTCATCAAAATTAAACACGCTTTCTGGTGCAAAGAACAAATTGCAATACTTCATCGTTTCTGCAAAGAAGAAACTTTCTAGAGTGTCCCATTTTTTTTCGTACGTACATCTCTAACTTGTACATAGCCATTCGGCACTTGACAGTATTTCTCGATAGACTCAAACATCGTCTTACCCATCTCGTAATACTTATCACCTCCTATAGCTTTCCATACGTAATATGTAGACTCAATAGCTTCTGGACGAATCATATAGTATGAAGACATAATCTCCATTTTTTTATAGTCAATAGACTCAGGTTCGAGACCTTCCATCATCCACATTTTGTAGATAGATGCTTGCAGCGATTCAGCTTCAGCTGTTTTTCCTTCAAGGATCAAACATCCTCCCCAAAAACAATCCAATGCACCGCAGATAGTGGCTGTGCGTTCACCAGTATTCATATCAGCACCAGTCGGTGTATCAAATACAGGCATCAAACGATCTGCTAGATCAGTAGCAAGCTCCAAAAACTTTGGATCTCCATCTAACTGATAAGCAGAAACTAATCCACAGACTATACGAATAGCGATCTCAAACTGTTGAACTTCCATATCCAAGTCGAAAGTCAGACGTTCTTTGATTAGTTGTTTAGCTTCCACCTTAGCAGAGTCTAGTCCCATCAGGTGCATTGTACTAAAAGCATCGACTGGAGTCATCAACAATGTGTGACTATACCAATTGTGCCCTTTCTCGCTAATTGGATTAACTGCATCCATACTATAAGCGTAGCTCTTGTACGCATCCCATCCCTTTTGGAATGCCGTCTTCACTCGCACAGCATAGATTTCTTTCTCTGTAGGCTGCTATGGCTTATCAGCACAGCCAGCCGTAATTAATAATGCTATCAAACATGTTACTAAGAATTGCTTCTTGCGCATAATTGTAATAGATTTTTTATATACAGATAATGTTCGAATGTGTTATGGAAAAGGATAGCACATTTTTATGCTTTGAGTAGTGTTTGAGGATCTAAATTTTCTGCCTCAATATCTTTAAAGTACTTATATGTACCTACTTTTAGTTCGTCTGTTGCTGCTTCATCACATACAATGATACCTTGACGGTGCAGTTGTAGTGCCGAGATAGTCCACATATGTGTTACCCCCCCCTCTACAGCTTGATGTAAAGCTCTAGCTTTACTATGACCATTTACAAGAATCAACACTTCACGTGCATCTAGCACTGTACCAACACCTACGGTTAAAGCTAACTTAGGTACTTTATTGACATCGTTATCAAAGAAACGAGAATTTGCAATGATTGTATCTGTAGTCAATGTCTTAAGACGTGTACGACCACTTAGAGAAGAGCATGGTTCATTGAATGCGATATGTCCATCAGGGCCGATGCCACCAAGAAAAAGATCAATCCCACCTACAGCAGCAATCTTCTCTTCATACTGTTGACATTCAAGTTCTAGGTCTTCGGCATTTCCGTTCAAGATATTGACCTGCTCAGGTTTTGCGTCAACCTTAGAAAATAGGTTCGTCCACATAAAAGAATGGTAGCTTTGTTCGTGATCTTCTGGAAGTCCAACATACTCATCCATATTGAAAGTAATCACATGCTCGAAAGACAAAGCACCTTCTTGATGCAGCTTGACCATTGCACGATACATCCCTAGTGGAGAAGAGCCCGTAGGAAGCCCCAACACAAATGGCTTTTCTGCTGTTGGTTTTGCTTCATTAATACGATTTGCTACATAGTTAGCAGCCCACTTAGATAATACGTCATAGTCTGGTTGAATAATCAATCTCATATGCTTATAGGTTAATCAGGTTATTTATTATGTGACAAAGATAGCTGGTTACAACACCTAAACCAAGAGGTAAAGACTATCTCAATTATCATATATTATATGCTAATCCGACTTTCAACAGAATTCTGAAATCAAAACGAGAAATCTATTGTATCTTTCAAAACAAGACATATATTATACAAACAAGGAGAAAATCCCTCTATTATAAGAGAAAAGCATGTATAACAAAGACAGGACGTGCCAATCTTGATTGACACGTCCTGCTATACTATTTATGCTATTCTGATTGCTATAAAAACTAGAACCATCCGAAACGCTTCTTCTTTCTAGATGTTTCGTCTTCCAAAGTAAGATTTTCTGGTCTTTCATAAGCTCGATTGCTTTTTACCATACTATAGACTTCACCCCATTGGATAGCTCCACCTATATTACGGTCATCAATAAACAAGTCGGCTTTAATCTTTCTAGAGAAAGTTTTCATTTCAGCGTCTTCCTCCGGAAAATCTCTATTCACGGCATAGAAATCCACTCCACGCTCACGACACCATTCTACCGCTTCTTTGAGACGTCTTCCTTCACGAACAGTCCATAGAATTAACTCATGGCCATCGGCATGCAACATCTTCAAAGTTTGTATGGCAAACGGACGTTCTGGACCGATTTCTGGATAAGCATCCGTTACAATAGTTCCGTCAAAATCAACAGCAATCTTCATATAGTAAAATCAAATATAATTAGTTGTTGCGACCAATACAGTCATATTCAAAACCAGCTTCAATGACTTCAGTTGGTTCATAAATATTACGTCCATCAATAAGCAAAGGATTTTTCATTGCTTTCTTCATGACTCCCCAAGAAGGTAGACGGAATTGCTTCCATTCTGTGATTAGCAATAGTGCATCTGCATCTAGAACAGCATCATACATATCAGCTGCATACTCTACTACATTCCCAATACGGCGTTGACACTCTTCTATTGCAATTGGATCATACACACGTACCGTACAACCAGCTTCTCGAAGCAAATCGATAGTAACCAAAGAAGTCGCTTCACGCATATCATCAGTTTCAGGCTTAAAGCTTAGTCCCCATATAGCAATTTTCTTACCTTTGAGCTCGCCACCAAACTTTTCAGAAAGCTTCTTGAATACCACATGTTTTTGGTGATCATTCACCTCCTCTACAGCGTTCAAAACACGCATATCGTATCCATTTTGCTCAGCAGTCTTAATCAAAGCCTTAACGTCTTTAGGGAAACAAGACCCACCATATCCACAACCTGGATATAAGAACTTACGACCGATACGCGTATCGCTACCAATCCCTTTACGTACCATGTTTACATCAGCGCCAACCAACTCACATAGATTAGCGATATCATTCATAAAGCTAATACGTGTTGCTAACATAGAGTTTGCTGCATACTTAATCATCTCTGCAGATGGAATATCAGTAAAGATTACACGGAAGTTGTTGATAAGGATAGGACGGTACAGTTTCTCCATCAACTTCTTCGCTTGCTCGCTTTCTACACCGACAACCACACGGTCAGGAGACATAAAGTCTGAGATAGCCGCACCCTCTTTCAAAAATTCAGGATTAGATGCTACATCAAATGAAATGTCTACACCACGCTTGTCTAATTCTTCTTGAATAGCTGCTTTCACCTTTTGTGCAGTACCTACAGGCACAGTACTCTTTGTGACAAGTACCTTATAGTTTGACATATAGCGACCTACGGTACGAGCTACTTCAAGGACATACTTCAAGTCAGCACTACCATCCTCATCTGGTGGAGTTCCTACTGCACTAAACACAACCTCAACATCATCAAGCACAGTCTTAAGATCTGTAGTAAACTGAAGACGACCTTCACGATGGTTACGAGTCACCATCTCATCTAGACCTGGTTCGTAGATTGGCATAATACCACTTTGAAGATTCTCAATCTTCTTCTCATCTACATCAACACATGTTACATTAACACCCATCTCAGCGAAACATGTACCACTCACAAGGCCTACATAGCCTGTACCTACTACTGCTATATTCATATCTAAATTGGTTATTGATTCTTTATATATTCAACATAAGTCTCTCCTAAACCTAATAGGAGTCACATTTACTGATTCAGAAAACACCAGCAAACGACACAAAGATAATCACATTGAAGCAAGCCCCCAAATTTATAGACTTCTTTTTTAAACGGTTATTTAAGCAAAAAACGCTTCGTTAATCCATCATAGACGTCAATTCGTCTGTCACGTAAAAATGGCCACCATCTACGCACTTGCTCACTGCGCTCCATATCTACGTCTTGTAAAATAAGCTGATCTTTATCTTGTGTAGCTTGTGTCAACAGCTCTCCTTGAGGACCCGCCACAAAGCTTGATCCCCAAAAAGAGATACCACCTGTAACACCTGATGGATCTGGTTCATACCCTGTTCTATTCACGGTGACCACAGGTATACCATTTGCTACCGCATGACCACGCTGTACAGTAATCCACGCATTCACTTGACGTAATTGTTCTTCCATATCATCTCTGCTGTCCCAACCGATAGCTGTAGGATAGATCAACATCTCTGCCCCTTTCATAGCCATCAGTCGAGCTGCCTCTGGATACCACTGATCCCAACACACCAATACTCCTAAGCGACCGATAGAAGTGTCAATAGGTTCGAACCCCTGATCACCTGGTGTAAAGTAGAACTTTTCATAATAAGCAGGATCGTCTGGTATGTGCATTTTACGATAGGTGCCTGCAATGCTACCATCTGAATCAAAAACAACAGCCGTGTTGTGATACAAACCAGGAGCGCGACGTTCGAACAAAGAGGTGACAAGCACCACGCCATTATTTCTTGCCGCATCACTATAGACTTTGCATGATGGTCCTTCTGGAATAGGTTCTGCCAAGTCGAACAGATCAACATCTTCTGTCTGACAGAAATATAAGCTGTTATGTAACTCCTGCAAAACCACCAGCTGTGCGCCTTGCGATGCAGCAGCTTCAATCTGGCGTAGCATCGTAATTCGATTACTGGTAATACTGTCTACATTATGCTGTTGAACAAGAGCTACACGTATAGTTCGTTTATCTTCCATGGTAGAAAATATTTAGTTAGGTATTAGAAAAGCGGAAGTCCAAGCTTCATCTGAAGCCTGGACAACACTTGATATTTTATGTAGCTAAACTATTCAAAGTCAGTTGAATAGTAAGCTACTGGTAAAGTACGACAGTTGTATGTAGATGCCATGATTTCACCATATGCGCCAGCACTTCTGAAAGCAATCAAATCGCCACGCTTAGGTAATGGAATCTGTGCACCTTTCTCAAAAACATCACTTGATTCGCAAATAGGGCCCACGATATCAACTGTAGACATAGGTGCATCAGGAGATGTGATATTTTCTGCTACGTGTACTGCTTGATACAATGCAGGACGCATCAATTCTGTGAAACCTGCATCAAGAATAGCAAACTTACGGTTTACACCTTCTTTAAGATACAAGCACTTACTAATCATGGCACCACATTGACCTACAACACTACGTCCGAGTTCACAATGTAGATGTTGACCTGGACGCAAATCAAGATTCTCAGCAAATGTATCGAAGTATGCTTTAAAATCAGGAATCGGATTTTCATCTGGTGACACATAGTCAATACCTAGTCCACCACCCACATTGATATCTTGTACATGGAAACCAGCTACCGCCAAGTCTTGCTGCAATTCATTCACACGCAAAGCCAATCCTTTAAAAGGATCTGTTTTAGTGATTTGAGAACCAATATGGAAGTGCAATCCTAGCACTTCAACATGACTCATTTGACTAGCAATTTGGAATATTGGCAACATATCTTGCATAGCGATACCAAACTTGTTCTCAGCCAAACCTGTAGTGATATTCTTGTGTGTATCAGCATCTACTTCAGGATTGATACGGAAAGCAACACGAACTTTCTGACCATGCTTTTGTGCCAATTCGTTGATAATCTCCAACTCTGGCACTGATTCTACATTGAAACAGTAGATACCAGCTGAGATACCAAGTTCGATTTCCCAATCTGCCTTACCGACACCCGCAAATACAATTTTATCTGCTGGTACACCTGCATCTAGTGCAGCTTGTACTTCACCACCACTCACACTGTCTGTACCGAAACCATTCTCGGCTATCAGTTGAAGGACACGAGGGTTAGCATTGGCTTTTACCGCGTAATGTACGTGATAGTTTGGTCTGTCTTTAATGCCTTCTTTCACAGCGTCCAAAGTCTGCTGCAAAAGATTCATATCATAATAATAGAAGGGTGTGCGCAAAGCACGTAGTTGTTCTACTGGAAAATTCATTGTTTATTTACTTATTATTGTTTTCTGATTAATCGATTCAAAGATGTCTCTTATTTCTTTGAACCAGTAAAAAGGGAATTGCTCAATGCTTGAAGCGCTTTTTGCTTATCTTCTTCACGCACCAAGAATGAGATATTATAGTTACTACCTCCATATGAAATCATACGTACAGGTACTTCGCGCATAGCAGCGACAACAGTAGATTCAAAACCTACATTTTGCCATTGCAAGTCGCCCACTACACAAAGAATACACATTTTTTCATCAACAGTTACCGTACCATACATCTTAAGATCATCCAAGATGCTGTTCAAATTCTTCGTGTTATCGATAGTCATAGAAACACCGACCTCACTAGTACAAACCATATCGATAGAAGTCTCATGGCTTTCAAAGATCTCGAAGACCTTACGCATAAAACCATGTGCCAAAAGCATACGACTAGACTTGATACGGATAGCTGTAATATTATCTTTAGCAGCGACTGCTTTAATCTTGGCCAATTCCATATCGTTAGAAATCAAAGTACCAGGGGCACTTGGATCCATTGTATTCAATAGGCGTACTGGGATGTTTGCATACTTAGCTGGTTGCACGCAAGTAGGGTGCAAAATCTTAGCACCAAAATAAGCCAACTCAGCAGCTTCATCAAAGTTAAGTTGAGGTACAGGACATGTGTTATCTACCACACGAGGGTCATTATTGTGCATGCCATCGATATCTGTCCAAATCTGAATTTCTTCAGCGCCAACAGCAGCACCAACAAGTGATGCTGTATAGTCAGAACCACCTCGTTGTAGGTTGTCAATCTCACCATAAGCGTTTCGGCAGATATATCCTTGCGTGATATAGATATCTGCATCTGAATGCTTAGCAAACAGTTCCTCCAAATGAGTACGAATATACACAGGATCTGGTTCAGCATTCTTATCCGTACGCATATACTCCAAAGCAGGAAGCAATACAGCCTTCACGCCCTTTTCTTGAAGATAGTGAGTCATCATTTGAGTAGACATCAACTCACCTTGAGCAAGAATCACCTTTTCTTCAAACAAAGTAAAGATGTCTTTCGTGTATGAGCGAATCGTATCAAAAATCTCTTTATTCGCCTTGTTAGCTGCTTCAGCCAAAGCCTCATCACTGTACAGTTCCTTAACGACCATACGGTACTTAGCTTCAAGTTGATTGATGATTTCATTAGCACCCTCTGGATTCTTTTTATACAAATAGTCAGCGATTTCCACCAAAGTATTTGTGGTACCCGACATCGCCGAAAGTACTACAAGTTTTTTATCACCATCTGTAATTAAGTTTGCCACATCTTGGATGCGCTGTACAGTTCCTACGGATGTACCGCCAAATTTCATTACTTTCATCTTATTATCTCCTCTATCTTTATATTACGGTTTTTATTCTCTAACTCATTATTTTTCTGAGACAGCAGATCCATCTACTTGATTAGTTTCTTTGGACACTGTCGTGGGCAAAAGCTCATCGAACATGTCATCTATACGACCAGTAAGATTGTCACCGATTTCTTCCTTTATAGTAGTCTCTACTTCTGATGTTTCAACTTCTACAAAGGCTTGTTCCATGACTTGCTCTTCTACTTCATCCGATGCCGAAAGTACCTCAGACGTATCTTCGATTTCTGGAGTAGAAGCACCTCGATAAGTTTCTGTGATGTCTACAAAACATCTTTCTTCACAACGCATCACCTTACCAGGGTGATTTTTTACGATGATCTCATCATGTGTCGACATGATTACGGCAGTACCATTTCGTGCGATACTCTTAAGCAAGTCCATCACATCTTGACTATTCTTATCATCTAAGTTACCTGTAGGTTCATCGGCCAAAATAATCTCAGGATTGTTTAGAATAGCTCGTGCTATAACCACACGTTGTTGTTCTCCACCACTCAATTGATTGGGCAATTTAAAGCCCTTGGTTTTTAAGTTGACCATTTCAAGCACTTCCTTGATACGATTATCAATTTCGCGATTGTTTTTCCATCCAGTGGCACGCAGTACAAACTTTAGGTTGTCTGTAACACTGCGATCAGTCAACAGCTGAAAATCTTGAAAAACGATACCTAAACGGCGACGTAGTTTTGGTAATTTGCTCATCTTGATTTTGGACATATCAAAATCCAAGACCTTAGCTTCACTCGCTTTATCGAGTCCCATCTCTCCATACATACTCTTCAACAAGCTACTCTTACCAGAGCCTGAAGGTCCAGTAAGAAAGACAAAATCACTCGGATAGAGGTCAAAATCAATGCCCTCCAAAACCAAATAATCATCATGTCTCAAATCAACTCCGCGGTATTGAATCAAAGGTGTTGCCAACTCTGCCATATCGTTTTTTTATATTATATTTCTAGTGCTTTTTCCAGTTTGGATCGTGACGCTCTACAAGTTCGTCTACCAAATCTTGGATAGACAATCCTTGCGATGTAAGCATAACAATTAAGTGATAAAGCATATCTGAACCTTCATAAATCACACGTTCTTTCGTGCCATTTGTTGCTTCAATAACCATCTCGACTGCTTCTTCACCTACTTTTTGCGCCATCTTATTAATACCACTTTGGAACAAGCTAGTCGTATATGATCCTTCTGGTTGTTCTTTATAGCGCTTATTGATAAACTCTTGCAATTCAGCTAAGAAAAGCAATGGGTTCTTATCGTTTGTTTCTCCCCAACAAGTGTCTGTACCTAAGTGACACACAGGACCAGCTGGTTTCGCTTTTACAAGCAATGTATCGTTATCGCAATCAGACGCGATAGATACCAATTCCAAGATATTGCCACTCTCCTCACCTTTTGTCCACAAACGTTGTTTGCTACGGCTAAAGAAAGTCACTTTATTAATTTCAAGCGTCTTTTCATACGCTTCTTTGTTCATATATCCCATCATCAAGACTTTACCTGTGATTGCATCTTGTACAATAGCAGGAACTAGTCCATCATTTTTGTCAAAATCAATTGTTATTTCCATTTTCCAATCTGTTTTAATGTATTTGTTCTATCCCTATGAATCTCATTTAATAGTTTTGACGCACAGCGATACCACGCTCACAAAGATACGATTTTAAATCGGGAATCTGTATCTCTCCAAAGTGAAAAACACTTGCTGCGAGGGCTGCATCAGCTCCTCCTTTTTCAAATGCCTCGGCGAAATGCTCCATTGTGCCCGCCCCACCACTAGCAATAATTGGGATAGACAATGCTTCATGAAGTTCTCTAAGTTCTTTCAAAGCATAACCTGTTTTTACACCATCATGATCCATGCTGGTAAACAGAATCTCTCCCGCACCTCGGTCTTGAGCTTCACGCGCCCAATCCATCAAGCGAATATCTGTAGCTAGACGGCCACCGTTTAGATAGCATCTCCAACCTTCAGGATCGTGTCGAGCATCTATGGCTACCACACACACTTGTGAGCCGAAGTTATCAGCTATTTCATTGATTAATTCAGGGCGACGAATAGCTGCCGAATTGATTGACACCTTATCTGCACCTGCCGCCAATAAGCGCTCCACATCCTTCACCTCATGAATACCTCCACCTACTGTAAATGGGATACTGATATGAGCAGCAATACGCTCTACCAATTGAGCAAAAGTCTTACGTCCTTCGTGGGTCGCAGTAATATCTAGAAACGTCAACTCGTCGGCACCTGCTGCACTATAAGCGGCTGCTAGTTCTACAGGATCTCCTGCTTCTCGTAGTTCGACAAAATTGACTCCTTTTACAGTTTGACCATCTTTAATATCCAAACAAGGGATTATTCGTTTTGCTAACATCGTTCTATCGTATATCTTTGAGCGGCACCGTAATACCACCTCTATTTTTATTAAAAGAAACTGCTAATTTCATCTAGTGAAATGCGATTCTCATAGATTGCCTTTCCAAAGACTACAGCTGGTACGCCTGCACTGTCCAAAGCCTTTAAGTCGTCTATACTACTAACACCACCACTTGCAATTAAATATAGTTCAGGATGTGCTTGCAACATTTCTTTGTATAAAGCAACTGACGGTCCTTGTAGCATACCATCACAAGCAATATCAGTACAGATACACTTTGTGATTCCAGCTTCCATATATTTATCCAAAAATGGCATCAGCTCTAAACCTGAGTCCTCCTGCCATCCAGAGACTGCAACCAACTTATCTTTGACATCAGCACCTAGGATGATACGCTCGCAACCGAAAGTTTCTATCCACCTTAAGAAAGTCTGAGGATCTTTTACAGCGATACTGCCACCAGTTATCATACTAGCACCTGATTCAAAAGCGATACGCAAATCATCATCACTTTTTAGACCACCACCAAAATCGACTACAAGATTTGTTTGAGAAGCGATAGCCTCTAAGATTTTATAATTGACAATATGATGACTTTTAGCCCCATCCAAATCAACCACGTGCAAGCGTCTTACCCCATGGTCTTCAAAAGACTTAGCCACCTCTACAGGCGACTCATTATATACTTTCTTACTGGCATAATCGCCTTGCGACAACCGCACGCACTTGCCATCAATTATATCAATTGCAGGAATTAATTCAATCACTGTATTAATCGTTTAATTGGATGAAGTTTGTCAAAATACGCTCACCTACTCCAGCACTCTTTTCAGGGTGAAACTGTGTAGCGTAATAATTATCTTTGTGTAGTGCAGCACTAAATGGCTGAATATAATCTGCTGTTGCGATTGTTTCATCACAAATCGGTACATAGTAGCTATGGACAAAATACACATAATCTTCTCCGTTCAGAGAGATACCTTGCATCAAGTCACCCTTTGTATCTACTAAGTTGTTCCATCCCATATGAGGGATTTTGAATGTCTTATCATCTGATTGGAATTTCAACACAGGCTGGTCAAAGATATTCAACAAATCCACATCACCTTCTTCAGAGTGATTACACATCAACTGCATCCCTAAGCAGATACCCAATACAGGCTGCTTTAGGTCTAGTAAAAGCTGGTCTATATGATGCTCTTTAAGGTAAGCCATTGTGTTTTTTGCCTCTCCTACACCAGGAAAGATCACTCGGTCTGCCGCCTTGATTACTTCAGGGTCGTCTGTAATAACAGGGGCAATATTCAGTCTATGAAGCGCATGCTCCACAGATCGAATATTGCCCGCGTTGTACTTTATGATTGCTACTTCCATGAGCTCTTATAGTTGTCTTTAAAATTATCAGACCACAAAAGTAGCAATTTAATAGCATTTATCGCAATTTTACACCATAAAGTTGGTTTACGCCACTATTTAATTAGTATGTTTTATTTCTTAAGCCATTTGTCTAGCCATTCAAAGAATGTACGTTGCCAAAGGATACCATTTTGTGGTTTCAACACCCAGTGGTTTTCGTCTGGATAGATTAACAATTCTGCTGGCACATCTCTCAACACAGCTGCATTAAATGCCGACATCCCTTGAGAAGCCAAGATACGGTAATCTTTCTCACCGTGGATACATAGAATTGGAGTATCCCACTTGTCTACAAACTTATGAGGTGAGTTAGCAAATGTACGTTGAGCAATCTTGTTGTCCTTCTCCCAGTAAGCACCGCCCATATCCCAATTGGCAAACCACATCTCCTCTGTTTCAAGGTATTGTTGTTCCATATTGAAGATACCATCGTGTGCAATAAAGGCTTTAAAACGCTTCTCATGATGACCAGCCAACCAGTATACAGAGAAACCACCGAAGCTAGCACCAATACAACCTAAACGGTCTTGATCGACAAATGATTCTTTAGACATTGTGTCGATAGCACTCAAGTAGTCTTTCATACATTGACCACCGTAATCGCCACTAATCGCTTCATTCCATTCGTTGCCAAAACCTGGAAGACCTCTACGATTAGGTGCTACAATAATATAATCGTGTGCTGCCATGATTTGGAAGTTCCAGCGGAAACTCCAGAATTGACTAACTGGACTTTGTGGTCCACCTTGACAATATAATAATGTAGGGTACTTCTTGTTTGGATCGAAGTGTGGAGGATAAATCACCCAAGTAAGCATCTTCTTACCATCGGTCGTCTTAATCCATCTTTCTTCCACCTTACCCATAGTCAACTGATCATATAGACGTGCATTTTCTTTAGAGACTTGAGTTTGCGTACCATCCATGCTTACTACATAAATCTCATCAGCAGAGCTCATCGAGTGACGCTTAGCCACAAACTTATCGTCTCCTAGCATAGCCAAAGATGCATAGTCGTGTTGACCAGCAGTAATCGCTTGTACACGTTCATCTTTCAAGTTCACACTGTAGATTTGACTTGTACTATGCCATGGGCCAATGAAATACAGATCCTGACTATTAGGAGCCCAGATATATGTATCGACATTGCTTTCAAACGCTTTACTGATAAAACGCTTCTCGCCAGTCTTCACATCCATCACGAACAAACGGTTTTGGTCAGACTCATACCCATCACGCTCCATGCTTTGCCAAGCAATATACTTGCCATCAGGGCTAAATGAAGGATTCGTATCATACCCCATATTTCCTTCAGAGATATTCTTTGTTGTATGCTCTTCTAGGTCATATACATAGATGTCGGAGTTTGTAGATTCAGAGTAAGCCTTACCAGTCAACTTACGACTAGTATAAGCAATTTGCTTAGAATCTGGCGACCAGCATAGCTGCTCCATACCACCGAAAGGACGCATAGGGCTCTCAAATGGAGTACCACCTAGTAGATTCACAAAGTTGCTCAACTTCTCCCCGTCGAAGTCACAAACGACAGGTTGAGGTGCACCCGTTGTCCACTGATCCCAGTGCTTATACATCAAATCATTGACCACCAAGCCAGTAGCTTGTGGAAGATCTGGATGTTTATCTGCTGTAGACTGCACAGTCTTAAACTCACTAACAAGCAATAATTTCTTCTCATCTGGCGAGAAGATAAAGCCTTCGATACCATTATCACAAGAAGTCAGTTGTTTTTCGTCCGTACCATCTGGATTGATAGTCCATACTTGACCACTACGTACAAAAGCAATCTTTTGTCCACCTTGTATCCATGCTGCGCTATGCTCACTAGCTACAGAATGAGTCAGTGCCTTGCGGTTCTTGCCGTCTACATCACTGATATACAACTCACGGTTGCTCTTGTTTTCTGCCACGCTATAATAAGCCACGCTGTACACCATTTGTTTGTTGTCTGGAGATACAGCGACTCCACCGATACGACCAAATGCCCACAAAGCTTCAGGAGTCATTCGACCATCCTTAATCTCAACTTGCTGAGGACCAATAATATCGGTCTTCGCTTCCTTTTGATTACCAGCTGCACAACTTGCTAGCGTCATCATTGCACCTGCCATAAGAATATTAGAAAATTTCATATTATGTTTAAATTATCAGGTAAAAACTCTTACAAAGATACATGGATAAAGACATTCTCCAAAATATTCCCCCTATTTTGATTATTTTGTACCCAGTAAAAGGCACAATTTATTGGTACCTTTGCGTAAACATAATCAGAGTAACGCTAGTTGATATACTTATACTGTAAATCATACTAAGAAAAACTACAAGAAGATGCACACAGCGAATACGTAATGAGCAAACGTTTCGAAAATCTTTGTAACGTTAAGTTGGATCTAAAGAAAAAGATGTCAGCTGAGATAAAGAAGAAATAACACACCTCGTTACTACATATAATAAGTCCCTAATCAGCACGTCTGGTTAGGGACTTATTTTGGAATTATTCATCTAGAATCCAATAAGTGACTCATGCACTTCCTCGGGAAACTTCTTTTTTATTCTATACCTCACGGCATATACTGTACTAGGTTCTACATTAAGAATAATCGAAATATCTTCAACCTTCATATCGATGACAAAACACACCATATAAAATCTGTCGGTAGAGGTAACACGCTTAGCAGCATGTCCGATTACCTTCTCCATTGCGGAATAATCCACCTCTTCCAATGAAGACAGATATTGCTCTTTCCGTGTATCAGGAATAGAGTGATGCATAATCTGTAGACGTAGCTTGTCACCTTGATGCTTAGCTGGTGGTTGCTCTAAAGTATGCATCATCCCATTTAAAGCTTCAGTTTTTTCTTTCACCTGTTCTTGTACAGCCTTCAGTTGTACATCTTTCTCAGTTCGTCTTTGACGATAAACTAAGAACACAAAGAAGAAAATCACAGACACAAGACAGGTTGACAACAATGATAACAATGTAAACATACGAGCGTTTTTCAACTTCTCATGCATCTGAACAATCATCTTCTCAGCCGCGTGAGTTTTCATCTGTTTTTCAACTGCCTGCAGAATCATCGTCTGTTTTGTTTGAAACCCTCGATGTTGCCACAAAGCAAAAGAGTCCATATACACTAATGCTCTACTGTAATTTCTTTCTTGACGATAAATTTGAGCTAAGCATCTGTAACAAGACAAGTATGCCAATTCGTATTCTAATTTAGGTAAATACTTTCTATCAACATATCTCATAGCCACACGTGCATACTGCAAAGCCTTTGTAGCCTCTTTTTGCTTTAAGCTATTAGCAGCTCGTAGATTGTAGATGCTTACCATAGCTTTATAATAGTGCGCAGTATCTTTTTTTAAGATAGCGTAGGTAGCCCAATTTGTAGCCTTATCCAAATAATAGTTCACACTATCAGGTTGAAATGGTACGATACTTTTTTCATACACCTTGGCAATATTATAAAACCCCCACACTGGCTTTACATGATAACGATCAATAACCTCCAGAGGTAGGTGAGTAAGGTACTCATTCGCCTTTTTGGCACTTGCTAATACCTGTAGTCCATCTATTTGTGTAACTGCTCCTTCATCATTCTTATACTGACTCATCGTACATACAGACTTCAGTAGATGATAGTAATAATGCACCAAAGGTGATTTTACTTGATGAAGCAACAATTCATATTCGACAAGCAGCGTATTAAGAGACTCTTTATTGTGAGCTGACGAATAATACACCCCCAACTTATAATACAAATCTCCCATCCACTCTATATACGCATTTTCAGTCTCCTCTACCGACTGCAACCGCAATATTGTCTGACGAATATTCGTGCTCATCTCGACAAATTGATTGGTACTCTCCAAATAAGTAAACCAGTCAATTAAATTCTGCTGTTGCACATCATTGAGCATCCTAGTATGTGCATTCTGCAAATATTTACGCAAATGCATTTCAAAAGCAATAGTATCAGTCATTATAGCCTTATTAAACTGATCTATCTCTTCAGATATTCGCAGGTCCGATTTGCTTGCCTTCAATATGGTCGTACTTCCCCATCCCCTCAAAGCAAAGAGTTGTAATGCAATGTGTAAAAGTATAAATACTCGTTTATAGTTTTTCATACAAATAAATGACACAAAAATGAAGAAATCTAACGTTTATAGTGTAAACAAAGCAGACTTAATAGTCGACAAAAGTTTTCAGAAACAGCACAATTGTAATCATTTCATCTCAAACATACAAATAAATTAATATTTTTCTTTGCATTTTTTACATAAGATAGACAAAATAAAGTCGTTTTCTACTTCAACTTTTCCTCACAAAAAAAATAGCTCCAACTACTTCCGAGTAGTTGGAGCTATTTTTTATGGAGATAATGTATAGAATTACTTCTTAATAGCCTCTGCCATAGCCTGAGCAAGAGCACGAACTTGTTCCGTACTATCAGTATCCAATGAGTGCTTCATTTCTACGCCTTCATAAACTACGTCCATGTCACAGTCCTCAGCAAAAGCAGCTAGTCTCTTCACGGCTGCACCTGCCCATGTAAAGCTACCAAAGAAAGCTAACTTACGATGCTTCAAATCACGCATGTTGATTTTACTTATTAAGCTTTCAATAGGTGGGAATAGCTCACCGTTGTATGTAGGAGAACCAAGCACAACACCATTATATAAGTAGATATCACGAAGGATATACGAAGCATCAGATGTAGAGGCATCGTGTACACGAATGTGCTTCACCCCCTGAGCAGATAGTTCTGCTGCTATTTCCTCGGCCATTTCAGCTGTATTGCCATACATACTTGCATATACCAATACGACACCTTCTTCTGAATCGCCTTTACTCAAACGATCATACATATTGACAACGTCAGCAATCTTCTCGTGCCATACAGGACCGTGAGTAGAACAGATATAGTTCAATTCTAGACCACTCAGCTTAGCAAGTGCCTTTTGAACTGGTCCACCAAACTTACCTACAATATTAGAATAGTAACGTACCATTTCCAACCAGTATGGTTCTACATCCATCTCCGAATCGACTACAGCACCATTAAGCGCACCATAACAACCAAACGCATCACCAGAGAAAAGAGTCTTTGTCGACGTCTCATAAGTCATCATTGTTTCTGGCCAGTGTACCATAGGAGTTAAATGGAACTGAAGAGTATGAGTACCTAAATTGATCTCATCACCATTCTTCACCTCATACAAATCTTCAGTCACGTTATAAAAACCTTTAATCATATTGAAGGTTTTCTTATTACCAACGATTTGTATATTTGGATATTCTCTTTTGATAAGACCAATAGCACCAGAGTGATCTGGTTCCATGTGATTGATAATCAAATAATCAATTTGACGATCACCAATAATCGTTTTGATATTTGCCAAATATCTCTCATAGCAACTAATCTCAATCGTATCAACTAGTGCAATTTTTTCATCAACAATCAGGTATGAGTTGTAAGTCACCCCCATTGGGAGTGGCCAAAGACCTTCAAATAAGGTCGTGCGACGGTCATTGGCACCTACATAGTGGATGCCCCCCGTAATCAAAGCGTTCTTCTTCATTATAAAAAGGGCTTTATGGGTTTTAGTTATACTTCTTTTCTTAACCGACAAATTTACAGCTTATTCATGAGATACACAAATTATTGCTTTACTAGTTCGTGATGTATATACACATAGATGTCAGATAATAAAAGCCTTTGATTTGTTAATAAAAACAACCAAACAAGACTAAGTATTTATAATCTTATTTTGTCACAGGGATGTAATTTTTTTACCTTTTTCGTATACGCTCTTCGTTTTATTTATGTATATTTGCCCTAAACATAGCCTAATATACCAAGAGATATGATTAAGATTACCACTTCCGACATCAATGTATCTGAGTACATTTCAGATATTTGGTTGCCACTAAGTCAGGAACAGAAAGATTACCTGAAACAACATTTCACGATTCAGAGCTATAAAAAAAACGAAGCTATTTACTGCGAAGGTGAAATGGCTTCTAATCTAATGTGCTTAATTAAAGGAAAAGTAAAAGTGTTCAAAGGTGGTGTAGGAGGACGTAGTCAAATCATCCGCATGATTAAACAAGGTGAATACTTCGGTTATCGCGCATTCTTCGCTAATGAAAATTATGTAACTGGTGCAGCGGCGTTTGAGCCTACACTTATCTGCATGATTCCATTGAAAGTTGTTCGCGAACTTATCCTTCAAAATCCAGCTCTAGGTCTTTTCTTTATCGAACACCTCTCTTCTGATTTAGGAATGGCTGATGAGCGCACAGTATCTCTTACTCAAAAACATATTCGAGGACGTCTTGCAGAATCTCTTCTAGTGCTTCGCGACAACTACGGACTTGAATCGGACGGTTCTACGCTTAGTATCTATCTAAGCCGTGAAGATCTAGCCAACTTATCGAATATGACTACCAGCAACGCTATTCGTACACTATCGCAGTTTGCACAAGAACGCGTCATTGCTATTGACGGACGGAAAATAAAAGTGCTAGAGCTCGAACAGTTGGAGCACATCAGTAAAATCGGATAAAATTCCCATAATATGACTCAATTTTTAATGATACTTTCCTGCTGCCTGACAGGTCTTGCGCTTGTTATTATATGGTTGCAGCAGCGTAATTATGCCTCGAAGCTAACGGTGCTAGAAGAAGATTTCGCACAGTTATTAGAGGAAAAAATGGACTCTTTGCTACAGAAGACGCAGCAAGTACAAGAAGAACAGACTCAAAAGCTTGTCAAAGAACAACAAGTGCAAATTCAGCAGATGCAACAGGCGCAACGTCTTGAAAATCAACAACACTTTTCTCAACTGCGTACCGAACTAGGTACTGCACTTAAGGAAAGACATCAAGAGACGGTACAAACACTTACGACTAATGCTGAAGCGATACAGACGCTATTGAAGAGCAATCAAGAGACGCTACTGAATGTCACAAAAGACAATCAAGCGACTATACAGACTATTCTCAAAGAAAACACTCAGGCCATTCAAGAAAGCCTGAAAGAATATCACGAGGCGCTGCACAACCAGCAGAAAGAACGATACGAAGGAATGAAAGCTCAACAACAAGAGCTGCTTCAACGTACTGACCGTCGCCTTCAAGAAATGAATGAAACAGTCAACGAGAAGCTACAAAAGACCCTTAATGACCGTATTGGAGAAAGCTTCAAGCTTGTTCGTGACCAACTTGAAAATGTACAAAAGGGACTAGGCGAGATGCAAAACCTAGCACAAGATGTAGGCGGGTTGAAGCGTGTATTGAGTAATGTGAAAACTCGTGGTACTTTTGGTGAGGTACAACTTGGTGCATTGCTTGAGCAAATCATGCATCCTGAGCAATACGAGAAGAACGTTATCACCAAGCCAGGAAGTAAAGACTTTGTGGAATTTGCCATCCGTATACCGAGCAAGGATCAAAACGATAAGATGCTACTACTACCTATCGATGCCAAGTTCCCAAAAGAAATATACGAACATCTTCAAGAAGCCTTAGAGTCGGGAGATGCAGCAGCTATCAAAGAAGCTAATCGTAATTTTGAAAACACCATCAAAAAGATGGCTAAGGATATCCATGACAAGTATATCGCTCCTCCACATACTACCGACTTTGCCATTATGTTCTTACCATTTGAGAGCATTTATAGCGAGGTGGTGCGCCGCACAGATTTGATGGAGCTCTTACAGCGCGACTTTAAAATCGCAGTAACAGGCCCTACTACTCTAGGAGCTATCCTAAACAGCTTGCAGCTAGGATTCCGTACTTTGGCTATCCAAAAACGAAGCAGCGAAGTATGGGCTACACTAAGCAAGGTAAAAACAGAGTTTGGCAAGTTTGGAGATCACCTAGCTAAGGTACAAAAGACTCTAAACACAGCTGGCAACCAACTAGAAGATGTGATTGGTGTACGTACACGTGCTATACAGCGTAGCTTGCGTGCAGTAGGCACTGAAACAGAATCTTTAGATGATAAGAGTAAAGACAATCCGTCACTATTTCTAGACGAATAAGAAAATAAACAACTTAAAATAATGCGTGCATCAGTACAAAATCTGATGCACGCTATTTTTATATATAAATATTTATGCAGGTGTCACCTTTGTGACATATTAAGTCTAACGATATATCTATCTTTGTCCACATAAAAGATTCTCTCACCCAGAATCTTATGACTAAAGACAAATGACTAAATAGATAGATTATGGAAATTACTAATCAAAGTGTGATCGGAAAAATCGTTGCACAAAATTACGTAACCGCAGATGTATTTAAGAAGTATGGCATAGACTTTTGTTGCAATGGACATCGCACACTAGAGACTGCATCAGACGAAAAAAACATCTCCGCTCAAGCTCTAATTACCGAGCTTAATGATGTACTTACTGCCACTGAAAGCAGCGAAGACTACAACTCATGGGAGTACAGCTTCCTAATAGATTATATATACAATGCTCACCACGTATATATACGCACACAAGCACCAGACATTATGGAGTATCTAGACATTGTTTGTGAAGCACACGGCACGCACCACCCAGAACTCTTTGAAGTACGAAAAATCTTCCTTGAGAGTGTAGAGGATATCTCTAATCACCTACAAAAAGAGGAGCAGGTACTATTCCCAATGATTAAAGCCATGGAGACAAGCGAAAAAGAAGGCACTCCTCTAGAGGAATGCCATTGCGGTACTATCAATAACCCTATCCGAGTAATGATGACAGAACACGATGTAGAAGGAGGGCGATACCGAGAGATATCTGGTCTTACAAATAACTACACTGTTCCTTCTGATGGATGCACAACTTATGGCGTCTTATTAGAAAAGTTACGTGCTTTTGAGGCTAATCTTCATAAACATGTCCACTTAGAGAACAATATACTATTCCCTCGCGCAGCCGCACTAGAAGAGAAGTTGTCTGCTAGTAAGTAGTACAACCTCGCACACATGAGTACGAGCACCTCGTACACATGTAGACGAAGACCTCGCACACGTGTAGACGAAGCTCTCGTATACATGTGTACGAGGTGACTTATATTGTATCAAACAGTTGGCTTCGGCACCTTCATCTTCTGCACAAAGTATAATGAGCAGAGACTAAGAAGAGCTCCGACAATGAAGGGCACTCTGTAATCTAGCAGCCATAAAGCCCCACCCATAACAGGAATAACCACTGCAGAAATATGATTGATAGTAAACCCAACTGCCATAGAAGGAGCTATATCTTCAGGCTCACCTATCTTTTGGAAGTAGGTATTGATAGCCATAGCACAAGAATAAAAGATATTGTCGATGATATAAAGTACACCGACGACCCAAGCGCTATCAATAAAAGCATAGCCAAGGAAAATAAAAATCATCCAAGCATACTCCATTGACAGCACGTTTCTCTCACTATACTTGTTGATCATGCGTCCTATAACTGGGGCAACAAAGTAGTTGATGATATTATTGAGAATAAACAAAGTCGTAACATGTGCCACGCTATAGTGATGGCGCTGCACAAGAATAAAGACTGCAAAGACAACAAAAATTTGTCGACGAGCTCCACTCAAAAAATTAATCACATAGAACAGCCAGTATTTCTTCTTAAAGACCATTTTATGTTTTTGTTGGGGCACATGCTCCGATGTAGGGTCAACCAGCATAGCTCCCAAAGCTACTAATATCGTAATGACACCAATCACACCAAAGATAGCAGGTATCTCTAGGATATATTGTAGTCCTAAAATAACGCCTCCAACCAATATATTGACTACAGAACGCCAACTAAGGAGTTTGGCAAACACCAAAGGCGCTTGTTGTTTTGAGAAGTACTGAAGAACCAAAGATTTTCGGGTCGTTTCAAAATAGTGCATTCCTACCGACATCGTAAAGGTAGTCAACATTAATCCCCAAAAACTACCTAATATCCCTGCCAAGGCCACACCTACTCCCAGCAAGAGAACAGAAAGAGCACTCAGCCTATACTCCTTGAACACCAAAAGCAGATATACTACCAATAGTGACAAGAATCCAGGTACCTCACGAATAGATTGAATAGCTCCAACCTGAAAAGCATTGATTCCCACTTCGTCTACTGCGAAGTTATTGAATAGGGTACGCCAACCTTGATGGCTAAAGCCAACCACACAAGTGAGGACAGCTAGAAACCAATACATCTTGTTGTTTTGGTCAGTAAGCAGAATTCTTTGTTTTGTTCTCATAGCAATGGGATAGTTAGCGTGTACCCAAAGGCACACGCTACTTGTTTATATCTATAGATTATTTCATAATAGCATCTAAGAATGCCTTTTCATATTGAGCTGAAGTGACATCTACTGTATCATGATACACTTTCAACCAATCATAATACGGGTGCTCGTGGCCTATCTCTTCAATTTCTTTACGATAGTACTCCCCAACACTTGCATACAAACGGAAGCATTCAAAGAAAGCTGCAAATCGAGTAGAGCTATATGCCTCACTCCCCTTGCCATCTATAAAGCTTTCAAGATAGGTTAGATAGTTATCTAAAGCCCGACGAGCTTCTGGATTGCGACATACCGAATCATGACTCAATCCTAAACGTTCAAAATAAACAGCTTCCATATCCAACTCACTCACCGTATTCTCTTCAATAAGCACTTGAATGATATCTGGCAATTTCTTAGATAGATGTTGCAGTAACTTGTTAACACGTTTCAGATAACGACTATCTTCGATCAAAAAAGCAGCGAAACGCTCTTCGGAAAGTGTACCATCAACCATAGCATGAAAGAAGGGATGACTTGCAAAAGCTTTCTCACAAGCTAAATCACTTCGAAGTGCCTCCCAGCACTTGTAAAAATGCTTGACAGGTCCATGTCCTTCACCGATATGATAATCAGCACCTGCCTTGATGGCTTCAGCAATATATTTTTGTCCAGCACGTACGGATTTCGTCACATCACCAGTTTGTGCCATATGTGCAGCAATAGCTGACGATAAAGTACACCCAGTGCCGTGTGTATTGCGAGTATCTAAACGTTGAGATGCTAGCTCTACCACCTGCTTACTGTCTGCATCATACAATATATCAATCAAGGTAGGGTCGGTAAGGTGCCCCGCCTTGACCAATACAGAGATGCCCCCAAAAACCTCTGATAATTCACGAGCAACTACAGGCAGTTCTTCTTGTCCTGAGATAGCACGTCCCAATAAGATTTCTGCTTCTGGAATATTAGGAGTAATAAGCGTCGCCATCGGAATAAGCTCTTCTTTAAGAGTAGCAATAGCCTCATCAACAAGCAACTGATGTCCACTAGTAGCCACCATCACAGGATCAAGCACGATATGCTTCACAGGATAAGCTATCAGCATATCACGGACTGCACAAATAGTCTCTGTATCGTGTAGCATACCGATCTTTACAGCATCGATTGGGATATCCTCCATTACAGCACGTATCTGCGCCTGAAGGAAGTCGCTTGGTACTGGGAATATTCCCTCTACACCCTGCGTATTTTGAGCAGTTAGGGCAGTTATGGCAGTTGCAGCGTAGGCTCCATTGGCAGAGATACTTTTGATATCTGCTTGAATGCCTGCACCACCACCAGAATCACTACCAGCGATTGTCAAAACTGTAGCATACTTTTGAGTATATGATTTAGCTTCCTCTTGAATAGTAGATGAACGATCAGCTTGCTTAGCTGTATGGATAATAGCTTTCAGCTCACGAGCGGCAACAGTGACATCATCTTGAGAAACTATTGCTGAAACGACGGCCACACCCGATGCTCCTGCTGCAATCACCTGAGCAGCATTGCTTTGATTGATGCCCCCTATACCGACTGTAGGAAGGCCAGTCATCTGAGTGACTTTCGTAGTACCTTCTAGTCCTAGAGGGGGTGCGATATCTAGTTTGGTATTGGTCGAGAACACTGGAGACACTCCTAGATAATCGGCATACTGCACATCTTCTTTTTGGGCATCTTCTAGGCGCTCTATAGAAAGACCTAGAATCTTATCAGGGCCTACAAGCTGACGTACCAAAGCGATAGGCATATCACTATTACCTACATGCACGCCATCTGCGTCAATAGCAAGCGCAATATCTAAGCGGTCATTAATAATTAAGGGCACACCAGTACCTTTCAGCACCTCCTTAACTTCGAGAGCTTCTTTGTAAAAAGTACGTGTACTGGCTTCCTTTTCTCGTAGTTGCACGATAGTAGCTCCACCAGCTACTGCGTCGCGTACGATATCAGCCGTGCGTCGTCCCAGACTCAAAGATTGATCTGTGACAAGGTACACACTTAAATCAAATGGTTGTTTCATGTACTTGTATTTTATCTACTATAGATTGTGGCTCTTGACTGATGACATATAAAGCATCGATAAAATTCATTTGCAATGAGCCTGGTCCATTGCTTTTAGCTTCAGCCATCTCAGCAGCAAGGCTCATAAGGGCCATAGAACTTAATGCAGCAGAGACGTAATCGCCATCTTCACGTACAACTGCAGCACAAGCACCCAATAAAGCAGTAGCCGTACATCCCATGCCAGTAACACGAGGCATCATATCCGAGCCTCCTTCTACAATGTAAGCTTTATCTGCACTAATCACATAATCGACTTTACCGCTAATCACGACTACAGCGCCAGTCTCTACGGCCAGTTGACGCGCAACTTGCACCGCTTCATCAACACCTGCAGTAGCATCAACCCCTTTGGTCTGTACTTGCAATCCCGCTAGTGCCATTATCTCCGATGAGTTTCCTCTGATAATCGTTGGCTTACAGCGAGTCACGATTTCTTTGGCTACATGATTACGAAATGGAGTAGCTCCTACTCCTACTGGATCGAAAATCACAGGTGTACCATTCTCATGCGCGGTTTCTCCAGCGATAACCATAGCTTTGACCCATGCTGGACTCAACGTCCCCATATTGATCACCACAGCACTAGCTATACGAGCCATATCTTCGACTTCTTCTTGAGCATGTGCCATTACAGGAGATGCACCAATAGCCAATAGAGCATTGGCAGTATTGTTCATCACCACATAGTTTGTAATATTATGTACTAAAGGGCTTTGAGCTGGAATGCCCGCCACAATTTTTAAAATAGTTCCGTTCATAGTTTATCTGTTTTTATGGTTTCCAGATTATGAGTAGAGCTGCATCCGTAATTTATAGTACAGATACAGCTCATAACTCTTATTTTTTGATAGCAATAATTGCTACATAGTCTCCTGCATCGTACCCATCAATTGGCTCCTCTTCCACAGCATTTGAATAGAACGGATGCTTAGTCAAAGTCTGCTTAAAAGTCAGCTCTGAAAACCCTGCTTCTTCCATGCAAGCAATCTTTTCAGCAGTAGTACGCCAGTTGGCCACCTTTACAAACTCAATTGGGTAAGGTTGTGGTGGGTGTACATCGGCCACTAGTGGGTGTTCCCATGTACCTAGAGTCATGGCAAGATTATATAGTGCACCATAATTACCCTCTTTTGGTACATCAATCAAGATGATTCGTCCACCTGGTTTCAATGCTTGGTGGGCTTTCTTGACCACACCTTGCAAGTCTGTAATATATGAAGGGGTACCATTAAAGATCACTGTGTCATATACGCCTGTAGGCCAATCCATATTTTCTGCAGTAGTCACAGTAACATCCATTCCACGCTTGCGTGCAATATCAGCCATACCGTCAGATGGCTCTAAGCCTTCATTGATATCTATATCGTATGAAGTGCGTAGAATATGCTCAAACAAACCGCTACCACATCCTACAGAGAAAGTACGTCCGGGGAATGTCCCATCAGATAATGGTTGAGCTGCACCCGCGCAATCATCCCTCAAAGCAGCAGCTACAAGATTGGCTTCAGACTTTAATAGATTCTCATTGTCCATAAACCAAGCGTCGTAATCGCTGGCATGGGCATCAAAAATGATTTTTTTGTGATTCATTAGATAGTTCTTTTACACATTGGTCTTCTGGAATATCCAAAAGACTCATCGATACGAGGTCTCTGTATCACTATGAGATGCATGCAAAACATCTATCTCAATCCCTACGGCAGCATTACCTGCATCAGGTCAGTGGGTATAATCTCAGCCGAAGTGGGCACCCCATGTCGATGTCGTACAAAAGTACAATTATTTCTTCAAATCACCATACAATCTATTGTTAAAGTCCTTATATCAAAACAAAACATCGTGCATCAAGACTCTATTGGCTGCGACAGGTACCGCATCGATTGCTGCTTGAAAAGGTGGAAGGTAAATGTCACATTGAGTGCGCCGACTAAAGGATGTTTTACAAAGGTAAGAATTTGCTTGTTAAGCTAGGGAAGTATTTTCTTAAAAAACACATAGACAAACTTATATTTCATCGATTAAAAGCAAAGATTTGTTAGTTGCAATTTGTGTTTTTCAACAGTTTTTCGTATTTTTGTCCGTATCAGGAACAAACTACAGATATGAACATTATGGTAAAAAAAATACATATTATTTCGAATAGGTTACCCTATAGCATCAAACACAATGATGAAGGGCTATATAGATTAGAGCCCAGCGTAGGTGGTCTAGCCACTGGAATGGCTTCTATTTATAAACAGTATGGAGGTAAATGGATGGGCTGGATGGGACAGTCGTCAGATAAGTATACGGAAAAAGAGCTAGACAAACTCAACACACTTTTCCATCATCAGGACTGTCTTCCTATACATCTCACAGAAGATGAAATTCATCATTTCTATGAAGGTTTTAGTAATCGTACTATTTGGCCTCTCTTTCATTATTTCACTCAATATGCCGACTTTAAAAGTGAAGACTGGGAAGCTTATATTGCTGTCAACCAAAAGTTTGCGGATGTTGCTGTGGCTAATATTGACGATGGAGATATGGTGTGGGTGCATGATTACCAACTTTTATTGGTACCCCAAATGATTAAACAGAAACGTCCGAATGTGACAATTGGTTTTTTCTTGCATATCCCTTTCCCATCTTTTGAGGTTTTCCGATTATTGCCATGGAGAAATGAACTGATTCAAGGAATATTGGGCGCCGACTTGATTGGATTCCATATATACGACTACCAGCGACACTTCTTCAGTTGTGTACGTCGACTACTGGGTTATGAAGTCTCTTTCAATCAAATAATGCTAGAAGACCGTGTTGTACTCTCTGATACCTTCCCTATGGGTATTGATTATGAAAAATTCGCTCGAGCAGCAGAAGAAATTGTTGGTCGTGTGGGTGATGACCAATCTCCTTTCCAACAGGAGCTAATCAAATATTATAATCGTGGTGATAGAAAGAAGTTAATCCTCTCCATCGACCGACTAGATTATAGTAAAGGAATACCTCAACGTCTTCATGCCTTTGGTCGCTTCTTAGAAAAGTACCCAGAACACCGTGGACAAGCTTCTTTGGTGATGGTTGCTGTGCCATCACGCTCTGAAGTAGATCATTATCAACTTCTCAAAAAAGAAGTAGATGAGTTGGTAGGACAAATCAATGGCAAATATGGAAAGCTCAATTACCAACCAGTTCGCTATTTCTATCGTTCCCTACCTTTTGAGTCCTTAGTCTCGTTGTATTGTAGTTGCGATGTGGCTCTTATCACACCTGTAAGAGATGGGATGAACTTAGTGGCCAAAGAGTATGTGGCCTCTCGTGTTGACACAACTGGTGTTATCATTCTTAGTGAGATGGCTGGTGTGGCTAAAGAAATGGGTGAAGCTGTCATAATCAATCCATTAGATCAAGAGAACATGGCCAATGCCATCCACGAAGCACTAGTGATGCCAATAGACCAGCAGATGGATAATATCCAAACTATACGACAACGTATTCGTAAATACGACGTATTCAAATGGGCGCAAGACTTTGTAAAACAGTTAGAGGGCGTTGAAGATTTACAGCAAGCATTTTATGCCAAACATATCAATACAAGAGTTAGAAATGGACTTACTAAGCGCTTGAAGCCTGCAGCAAAACGAGCGATTTTCTTGGACTATGATGGTACGCTAAAATCCTTTGTAAAAAACCCGCAGGATGCGTATCCTGACAAAGAGCTATTAGCACTAATCAAAGCATTGGCTGCAAACGATAAAAACACAGTGACTATCATCAGTGGTCGAGACAAAGAGACGCTAGGCAGATGGTTTGAAGGTATACCAGTAAATCTCGTCTGTGAACATGGTGTTTGGTACCGTCCTTTAGGTGAAGATTGGCAAATGATTGCAATCGTCTCTAACGATTGGATGAAATATATTGCGCCAATTATGGAGGAGTATGTGGTTCGTACACCTGGTAGTTTTATTGAGGAGAAAAACTATTCTTTAGTATGGCACTACCGCAAAGCTGAATTAGATCAAAGTGAGCTACGTGTCAACGAACTTCGCGCTGCATTAAGTGGTATAACCTCCAATCACAACCTTGAAATTATGGAAGGAAATAAAGTGATTGAAGTTAAAAATGGAGGTATCAACAAAGGTACTGCTGCTCAATATGTAATTAAAGACGAAGAATTTGACGATATAGTAGCTATTGGTGATGACTGGACAGATGAATATATGTTCAAAGGGCTACCAAACGATGCTGTCACGATTAAAGTTGGAGTAGCTAATACACATGCTAATTATAAGTTAGAATCGGTAAATGCTGTGCGCAAGCTGCTTCATTACTGGGTAGAAAATCTAGACTAACACTTACCTTACGTCTAATATAAGACATAGAAAACACCTGATTTTTTGATTTTACATAGAGAAGAGGACCTGTCTATAGCGACAGGTCCTCTTCATCCATTATACTTCATCTATTTATCAGCTTAATCATTAGATAAGCACTTACGAATAATCGTTTCAGGTGTAGCTTCACCTTCACTCATAGCAATAGCCATTTCGATAATAGCAAGATGTGAGTAAGCTTGAGGGAAGTTACCTAGCTGACGTTTAGTCTCAAAATCTAAGTCTTCACTAAATAGCCCTAAGTGATTACTATAGGTCAATAAGCGTTCAAAGCGCTCCGTAGCCATTTCTACCTCACCAATATCATACAATGCACTAGCTAACCAGAACGAACAGATAGTAAAAGCCGATTTTGGTGTGCCAAAATCATCTTCGTTACGGTATCTATACATAAGACCATCATGTTCAAGTTCTTCTTGAATAGCAAATACTGTTTTACGGAATCGTTCAGATCCTGGACATACATAACCATACCTTAACATCAACAAAACTGAAGCATCCAATTCATCCGACTCGTAAGCTTGTGTATAAGCCTGCCTGCTCTCGCTCCATGCATTTGCTTCGATATCATCTCGAATTTCGTTTTCTAATGCTTTCCACTCTTCTGCCAGATGTGGTTGATGCAAGAACTCAGCAATGCGTCTAGCTCTATCTATAGCTACCCAGCAAAGTACTTTACTAAACGTGAAATGCTTGCTCTCATTTCGAAGTTCCCAGATACCTCTATCTGTACTATGCCAATTGTCACGCACAATCCTTACTACAAGGCGCACGACTGTCCACAGTTCTTCGCTATAGGATAAGGATGTACTAAACCTCTTAAAATAATAATAAATGGCATCCATCAAAATACCATAGATATCATTTTGCTTCTGCATATAAGCAGCATTACCCACACGCACAGGTTTGGAGCCTTCATATCCTTCTAAGTGATCTAGTGTAAACTCTTCCAAAATCTTCTCACCAGATATTCCATACATAATTTGCATGGCCTCATCTTTATCAGGAAGCATATTAATAATGTAGTGCATATAGCGATTAGCCACATTATTATGCCCTAACTCTGTTAAGATACGCACCACCATGGAGCCATCTCGTATCCAACAGTAGCGATAATCCCAATTTCGTTCTTCACCTATAGTTTCAGGGAGAGATGTTGTCAAAGCAGCAATTACAGCCCCAGTCTTTTGGTAACTCAACAACTTCAATGTCAATGCACTGCGTTGAATCAAATCATTATACTTCGGATAATTGACAGTCACATCGCACCAATTGAGCCAGTATACTTTAGTTCGTTCCATCTTCAGTTGAATACGAGTTAAGTTCTGCTCATACAACTTCTGGTGATAACTCATCAATAAAAAATGGTCATCTACCAAAGTAATTTCCTCACTATTGATGACCGCTTGGTGCTCTAAATCTGTGTACAAATAGAATGAATCGTATGGTTTATCTGTAAAGGCACATACAAATGCTCCTCTGTCTTCAATCACTGTTTTTGATGAGCCATACTCTAGCTTTGGATCAAAAGTAATTTTGACACGAGGCTTACCATCCACTACCCGAAGGTAACGAATAACATCTGGTGGGCAATAAAACTCACTAGCGTGTGGTTTATATCTAGGCATAAAATCAATGACTTCAAGCAAACCATCTGGAGAATAAAAAGTTGTGGCCAGCAAATTTGTACGTGGAATATACTTCTGGTTAATACCTACACAGCCCACCACTTCTATATGCATACTTCCCCCTTTGTTTTCATCAAGGAGCTTGGCGAAAACAGTTGGTGAGTCAAATCTGGGCAGACAAAGCCAATCGATGCTACCCGCTTCGGATACTAGGGCAGCCGAAGTACAATTTCCTATTATACCATAATTCAAGTTGTCCATATCTTCTGCAATTAGTGAAACATTCTTAGAAATAGAATAGGCTCCTTCTCATAATAAGAAGGAGCCTACTTATATGATTGTCTGCAATTTAATCATTGCGTCAGACATATCAAAACATTCGATAATAAAATATCTATCAATAGCTTTAAATTTATGCTTGAGTCATCTTTGTAATCACATCCATAACTTTTTGTGCAATAGCCTCAGCTTCGTCTGGACTACCAGCTTCACTGTATACACGAATAATAGGTTCAGTATTACTCTTACGTAGATGTACCCAAGAATCTGTAAAGTCAATCTTCACACCATCGATATCATTGATCTTCTCAGAAGCATATACTTCTTTCATTTCAGCAAGAATGGCATCAACATCAGTATCTGGTGTCAAATCTACCTTATTCTTTGCCATGTAATATGCTGGATAACGTCTACGTAGTTCGCTTACCTTTACGTCTTCATGTGCCAAATGACTTAAGAACAAAGCGATACCTACTAGGGCATCACGTCCGTAGTGACTTTCAGGATATATGATCCCACCATTGCCTTCACCGCCAATCACAGCACCCGTTTCTTTCATGGCTGTTACGACATTTACTTCACCTACAGCAGAAGCTGTGTACGTACCACCGCGTTGCGCAGTCACGTCGCGAAGGGCACGAGTTGAACTCATATTGCTGACAGTATTACCAGGAGTATGGCGCAACACATAATCAGCAACACTCACCAAAGTATATTCTTCACCAAACATAGTACCATCTTCTGAAATCATAGCTAGACGGTCTACATCTGGATCAACCACAAAGGCTACATCTACACCACCACGCTTCATAAGATTCATGATAGCACCTAGATTTTTTTCTAGTGGCTCTGGATTGTGTTGGAAATCACCAGTAGCTTCACAATATAGCTTCTCCATATGTGTCACACCCAACTGCTCTAACAACTGAGGAAGGATGATACCACCTACAGAGTTAACACAATCAAGAGCTACGTGAAAGTTCGCCTTACGAATAGCTTCTACATCAACTAAATCTAACCCTAGTACATGGTCGATATGTTTTTGATTGTAGCTATGATCTTCTCGGCAAGTACCTAATGCATGTACATCAGCATAGTCGAAATCTTCTGCTGCAGCAATCTTCAATAGTTCTTCTCCTTGTGCTGCATTTAGGAATTCTCCCTTAGCATTAAGCAATTTCAAAGCATTCCATTGCGTCGGGTTGTGCGAAGCAGTTAAGATGATACCTCCAGAAGCACCTTCCATCTGTACAGCTAGTTCTGTTGTTGGAGTTGTAGCCAAGTCGATATCTACAACATCCCAACCCATACCCATTAAGGTACCGATTACAATGCGCTTGACCATAGGCCCCGATAAACGAGCATCACGACCAACAACTATTTTATTACTCTCACTCCCAGCTTCTCGACGCATCATGGTAGCATAAGCAGAAGTAAACTTAACGATATCCAGAGGATTGAGTCCTTCGCCTACAGCACCACCAATGGTACCACGGATACCTGAAATTGATTTAATCAGTGTCATATTTATATGTATATTATAAGTAGACTAAGAGTTGATTGTAATCTGACTCAAGCCCATGTTTATATATGTATCTTGTTATTACATGCCATAGATTCATCTTGTCTAGACACTTTGAAATATGAAATCGTACCATTCTTTTTATTGATAACCAAAGCCACTTGGGCATGTAATGATGGCACATTATATATTTGTGTGACATGTATTCTGTCTCTACGCAACTTAGTACCAATCAATGTCCATCCATGTTCAAACAAATCTTTAGGGCAATCTATTCCAACCTTGATATAGCCATCAAATAAGGTAAACCTTGGACTCGCGATATCACAAAAATAAAGTCCACGATTCTCCCCTACCTTCAAAACATCATCACCTCTATCATAATAAAAATAAATATCAACATGCTCGTCATTAATTATTCTCTCACTCATCCCAAAAGGTTTACCTACATGAGTCGATAAGTAAGAATGACTCATCTGATGTCCAAATATTGAAGTCAAATCTAAATGTCTAATCCTTGGTTCAACAACAGCTGCATTGTCCAATCTAAATGTTATCGGTATATGATACCATATAGATATTGGTTCCCCATTCGATCCTGTACCTGGAGTCCAATCCTCCATATTTCTCACAACACGCAAAGCTTCAGCATCAAATAACGGCGAAGCACTTTTAACCACTACAGGACGTGTCACTTTACCTGTTTTATCGACGAGGAAACGCACAATAACTCGCCCCTGTTCACGCGCGCCTTTATGCTCCTTTGGGTACTGAATATTAGCACTTAAATATTCCTTCAATCCCAAAACACCTGATTTATATTGGGGTGGAGTCACACCTTCAGGATACTTAGGTGGCCAGCCATACAGGCTTTCATCTGCAACTGGTAATTTAAGCGTTTTTTTTGCTTGTCCAAATACGCTGATACAAATTGGTATAAGTAGTATCGCAACAAGTAATCTTATACTAAAACATTTTTTTTTCATAATCATCGTAAGTACAATTATATTAGAATTTAATTATAAGTGCGGTTTAGTTTTTTCCATATATCTTTATATTACATCAAAAAAAACAGGCTGCAACCAAGAAGTTACAGCCCTGTATATTTTACTGTTATCTAGTTGACTTGCAGCTTACGAATATCGTAGAAATACGGATATACATTGCTGTTTGCCGCAGAAGTCCCCATCTCACCTGGTACAATCAAACGCACATGTGCATTATTATATAGGTAGGTCAAGCTGAACAACCAAGCACCTGGAACAGCCGAAGAGTAATAAGACTGCATAATACCTTCTGTAAAGGTACCCGTAGCTGTTCTATTTTCATCGCCAATCTCGCCAGTAATCGTATAACTAAAGATATCTGGTAGAATATAATATGTGTCGTAATTAGCAAATGAAGTATTGGGCATAAAAACATTGAATGCCGTAGTGTCTTTATTTATAATATCATGTTCCACAAATCTAGCAATGATATTATCTCTATTCTTAAAAGTATCTCCAGAACCTGGATCGACAATTTGCATATAGACACCGTTAGAGAACAGTACATACTGATTATTTGCTACCATATCAGCTACCTGACTTGGAATAACATGACCATTTTCATCCACCATCTCACTTTCAAAAATTGCAGACGGGATAACTTGAATGTCTGTTGAATCAATAAAGTGACGTATAGCGTTGGTTTGTTTATTTAAAAGGTCTGCATATGTTTCTGTATCGCTACATGCACCAAGGATGATGCTGACAAATAGCAACACAAGTGGAAGAAGGGAAAATCTTTTCATATTCGTTTTGGAGTAATTCAATATTAATTTGTAAGCAAAAGTAGTGTTTTCTTCCTAAAATCAGAAAAGAAACAGTGACTACTTTGCTATTTCACTGTATATTTTTTGAATTGTTGAGTAAATTGAGAAAGAATGATGAAAGAGTAAAGCAATTTCCGGCTATATGTAGACTTGTCCCTCTTGCTTATTTTCCAGATTGAATATATCTGTGCCAGCAAGGAGGGTAGTTAGAAAAAGCTTTGGCAGCTTTACAGTAAAAAAACAAAGCCTTAGAAACTATGATTGCATAAAACAGTCCAACTTCTGGAGTGCAGTTCAAAGGAAGCAAAGAAATTGAGTTATAGTTCCTAGCAAATCTACAGGTATAATTTTTAATACAAAGAGGGCATGCCATCACAGCATGCCCTCTTCTTTATATAATAAATCGAAAATGATTTGTTATAAGACTACACGAGCCACTATCTTAGAAACTTAATTTTACACCACCGTAGATAGTACGTGGGGTGGCGGGACCATAGATGTAACCAGAATCACGATCTGCACCCTGATCAAAGTCATCTTGGTATGCTTCGAAGATGTTATTCACACCTAGACTTACTTCAAAGCAAAGCAAGTCAGTAAGGTCAAAGTCATAGCTCACTTTTGCACCTAATTCAAAGAAGCTATCGCTATCTACGTTTGTGTCAACTGTAGTGTCTGAAACAGAAGCATGAGGTACAATCATACTACCAGTATATTTACCATTTAAAGCTAATTTCAATTTCTCTGTTGGATTATAACTAGTAGTAAAATAACCATAGAAATCAGGAGTACGGGTCATACTTCTAGTTACTAATGCAGCATCATCACTCCATGACTCGTATTCATCGTACAAGCTACGTTGAACAGTTGCACCAGCTTGGAATTGGAATATTTTCTTATAAGCAAGCTTTCCTTCCAAGTTTACCCCAAAGACCTTGGCTCCCGAACCATTAGTACGTTGGTTTACCAAGAATTGTTCAGTTTCACGAACTTCCTTCAAAATAAACACGTCATCAAGTTGAGTATAGAAACAATCTACCATCCAGTTTGCTTGCCAGTCACCAAAGCGATGGTATACATCAGTACTCAAGCTAAGAGAGTGAGATTTTTCTTCTTTCAAATTCGGATCGATTTCGATAATGCTTATGCGCTCACTCACATTACCAATATGAAGGTCTTCATCAAATGCTTGAGGCGCACGAAAACCTTGACCATATCCTAGGCGGATATTTACATTTTCAGTTGGGTTGTAACGGAAGTTTACACGTGGGCTAAAGATTGCCCCATCAATAAATCGATGCTTATCAAGGCGAGCACCAAGCAAGAAGCTAAACTTCTCGTTCTTCCATTCGTTTTGTGCAAATGCACTAGCGATATTCACAGTCTGGTTCAAAGAGTGATTGTACTCGTAACTTTCATCTTCCAAAGACTCGTAGCTATACTCAGCACCAGCAGTCAATACTGAAGGCATAAACAACAAGTTGTCAAAGTTGTAGTTATACTGACCACCTACCAACAAATTCAAGCCATGTGTGTGGCCATAACCACCATAATAGCTATCACGATCTGTGTCTTGAGCCGATACATAGATTGAAGTATGTTGCTTTTCGTCTGGACTGAATATATCGAACGTAAGACCTCCACCATTGATTGAATGAGAGATTTCCTCAGTCAAATTAGTCATATGTGCAGGTAAGTTCAACTGATCACCACCTCTGCGATGTTCTTCCATATGGTGATACTCAGCTGTCAACTTTGTATAATCACTAGTTTTCAAAAAGCTTCTAAAACCGATAGTTTGTGCTTGCATCTCTGGCACTTCGGTAAAGCCATCACCATCATGATCATATCCTGAACGTTCACGATTTTGACCAAAGATATACACACCCGCTTTATGATCATCGGTCACTAGGGAAAGATTCAACGATGTTTGGTTATCAAAAGTACCACTGTTACTTAGATTAGAAATAGTGTGCGATACAGAACCTGAGTTACGAATAGGCTCTTTTGTTATGACATTGATTGTACCAGCGATAGCAGATGAACCATACAAGGCAGATGCACCACCACGCATAACCTCAATACGCTCTACCATAGAAGCAGGGATTTGCTCTAGGCCATATACACCAGTCAATGCACTAAAAATAGAACGAGAATCCATTAAAATTTGTGTATAAGGACCTTCCAAACCATTAATACGTACTTGTGTAAAGCCACAATTTTGACAGTCATTTTCTACACGTACACCAGGCTGAAAGTTCAAGCCCTCTGCCAACGTAGGTGAATTGGTCACATCAAACGTCTCTAACGTCACGACGTTGACCAAGGCTGGTGCAAGGCGACGCTTAGTTGCGTTACGGTTTGCAGATACAACGACGCCGTCCAAAGAGATCGCATCTTGCTTGATACGCATTTTGAGATTAATCGTATTTCCCTTTTTCAGAGTTACTGGCACTTCTAACGTTTTGTAGCCTACACTAGAGACAATAACAATAGCATCTCCTTCTGGAAGATTTTTCATAAAGAAGTGCCCAGTAGCATCTGTCATCACAGCGATAGTAGTGCCTTTAAGCCCAACGCTTACATAAGACAAGTGCTCATTCGTTTCGTCATCAACGACATGTCCTACAATGTTGGCATCTGTTTTACGATATCCTTCAAGCTCGTCTAGATTGTCAGGCAAAGTAGCTAACATTTGCACTTGGGCAGGATTTGAATCATTATCTGGAGTATTATCTGAAATTGGAGAAGGTGCATATGCAGATGCACGTAAAGCAACT
Organism: Bacteroidaceae bacterium; assembly: GCA_963678855.1. GTDB lineage: Bacteria > Bacteroidota > Bacteroidia > Bacteroidales > Bacteroidaceae > F22. Next base: position 714,047 of record OY787448.1, read on the forward strand.
ACACTTCCTAATAGAAGCGCAGCAAAAAAAGATTTATTCATTGAATTAGTAATTTTGTTTTGATATAAGTTTCCGAGGAGATACTCACTTAGCACCACCTATTGTACATTTATACCAAGGCTGGAGGACCACGAAGGAACACACAAGACGGCGGATCCGTATGGTGTGTAGATACATGAAGCTCTGCATATTCAACAAGTATAGTACGTACAGGTACTTCTACTGTCCACACAGCAGGCAATTCAGCACTAACAAAATGTGAGATAAGATCAATCCAAACAAGAGCATCTTCGCTGTGTTCGTGATTGCTTGAACCTTTATCGTCGGAAGAAGTTGCATCGTCTGATTGAGCTAAAAGTTTTTTAGCGACATCTTTCTTCCAGAAGGCATATGGGTGAGAGTGTGCAATCGTCACCCCATTAACCACATGGGTATGGGTAAAACAGCTTATCATCAGCATGTAGCTGATAAAGAGCGATAAAAGCACTTGAGCGCTGCCTTGTATATGATTGCGAATTTTCATTGGTACAAATGTAAGTATAGTTATTCAATAATACAAACGACAAAGATAGAATGGTTCTAAAATAGTCCATAATACCAACAAAGGGGGATTGCAAATGCAATCCCCCCTCACTATTTATTGTTATACTTACTGACAGGTAATCCTATTTAGTCTACTACCTCTTCCAAAATATACGCATTGACAATTTCCCCAAAGTACATCGTGTGTGTATCCTTATTAGCACTGTGGTAGCTGCTATCCACATCTTGTGGGTAGAACTTCTCGACAAACTCTGCAGGCATTTTGCTTAAGTCTTGGTCCTGCTTGTACACCACCTTACACTCTAGCGTCATAGGTAGTTCAGCAATAGCAGGTACATTTACTTGCTCTCCGTCCACTAAGTTCAGACCTAGTGCCGCAAGCTTATCTTCGTCTCTACCAGATTTTGTACCAACATACCCCTTAATCTTGTTAACTTTAGATCCAGGGAGCGCGATATTCACTGTAAACTCACCATTCTTTTCGAGCAACTCATGTGTATAACGTCCTGTGCGTACATAAGTCACAAAGATAGGACGCATCCACTCAATGCCCACACTACCCCAAGAAATGGTCATAGAGTTGGCTTTACCATCAGCTTGAGTTGTAATAGTCACACCTTTTTTAAGCTCTTTCATGATGGTGTTCATGTGCTCGTACAGGTCAATCGGCCTACGTTTAAACTGTGTCATAATCTTCTTTTTGTCTACTTGTTAATTATGGCTCGGTATCGACAAAGTGCATGCCAAAAAGCAAACGAACTATATTTCGATAGACGTCAGACTACTTCTTATACTTATACACTGTATCAAATATCTTATCTCTCACATTAATCGTAATCAACTTACGATTACAAGGATCTGTATAGATTCTATTCGAAAGGAATACAAATACCATATCATTTGTAGGATCTACCCAAGCACAAGTACCCGTAAACCCTAAGTGTCCAAACAGGCTACGCGGGGCCGATTCTGGAAGAGGTCCACGCTTATTGTAAATTGGCTCAGGGCGATCAAATCCTAGTCCCCTACGAGAGATGCTACTACGTGTTTTAGAGAATACAGAAATGGTACCACGACTTAGATAGCGCTTGCCATCCAGTTCTCCACCATTCAACAACATCTGATAGAGACGTCCCAAATCATGTGCCGTACTAAACAATCCTGCATTGCCAGAGACTCCACCTAAGAAAGCTGCCGTTTCGTCGTGCACATACCCATGCACTAAGCTACCACGAAGTAATTTATCCTTAGCTGTAGGCACAATCTGATCTATTGGATAATACTCGTACGGACGATACATCGTATGGGCCAACCCCATAGGTATATAGAAGTTCTCTGCAAGATATTCATTCATAGATTGCCCAGTAATGGCCTCAACCATTTGCCAAAGGACGATAAAGTTGACACAACTATATTTATATTTATGTGCCTTCAATGGCTGATCAGCAATACGATGCTTAACCGAATCCATGATAAGCGTATTAGCCCACATATTTTTTGTTACAGGCAATGAATAGGCTCCTTCTTTCTTACCAGATACCAAATTACCAGATAGCTCGTAATGTTTTTGCACATACTTGCGGTCCCACACCTTTGTAGGATACTGAGCCGAACAATAACGTTGATACAATCTTCCGTCGTAGCTATGATGGTCAATCAAAATATCCGCTACATCAATGGTAGGTCTCAAACCAGATTCATGGAAAAGCAAATCCTTAATCTTTATATTACCAGTATTTTCATTATCCATCCAAGGTAAATACTTGGCTATGCGATCAGCAAGATTGATCTTCCCCTCATCGTATAACTTCATTACAGCTAAGAGTGTTGCGGATGTCTTTGTCACAGAAGCAATATCATAAATAGCCTCATCAGTCACTGGTTTTAGCTTTCGATATGTATAGGTACCAAAACATTTATCATATACAGGCGAACCATCTTTTAGGATAAGCAACTGACAACCAGGAAAAGCTTTCTTAGTGATACCATCCTGCAACAAACTATCCAACGAAGACCAAGCATGAGTATCAATATCTGCAGAGACATGTTTACTTGTCATTTTAGCCAATTCTCCATCAGTAGCAGCTTCATATAGACGTTGAATCAATTCATGTGCATCCTTACTATTGATGCGTCGTTCCATACCCATTAATGCGCGCTGTGGCTTTTTATTTAAGCCCAACATATATTTATATGTCAAAACCTTACGGCAACGACGTGTAATCTCTTCCTCTGAAATCTCACCATTTTTGATACCTTTCAATACACGCTCATACTCCTTACGTAAAACACGAGGGACTAGCAACATGTCATTACCTGCTTGCAAGGCACGTAAGCACTTTTCACCGACCTTACCAGCTCCTTGCATCTCTAAAGCATCGGTAAATATAAGTCCCTTAAAGCCCATTTCCTCCTGCAAAAGGCTAGTCACAATATTATTAGACATGGATGAAGGTACACCTTTTTTAGGTTCTAATGCAGGCACTTCTAGATGACCTACCATCACACCATTTAGCCCTGTTTTAATGTATTGCTTAAATGGATATAACTCGACACTATCCAAGCGTGCTCTTGTCACATCTAGCAAAGGTAAAGTTTTGTGAGAATCTTGATGTGTATCACCGTGGCCAGGAAAATGCTTAGCTACAGAAATCACACCTCCATCTTCCAAACCACGAGAATAAGCAATCACTTTGGCTGCGACATTCTTTGGGTCACTACCAAATGAGCGATTACCAATCACAGGGTTATTAGGATTAGTATTAACATCTGCATCTGGAGCAAAATTCACGTGTATACCGAGTTCACGGCACTCACGAGCAACTTCTTTACCGTATTCATAAATCAACTGATTATCTTGGATATGCTCCAACACACCATTGCGTGGAAAATGAGGTGCCTCTTTCAGACGCATAGCAAGTCCCCATTCGCCATCAAATGTCATCATAAGCGGAATATCACTCATCATCTGAGCCTTATTCATAATCTCTGCTTGAGTTAGCATTCCCCCCCCTGTAAAAAGCAAACCACCAACTTTATAGTCTTTGATAACCCTGTGCAGTAAACGCATACTTTTAGCATCCGTTTTGACTTCGCATTTATAAATCAGCAGTTGACTCAAACGCTCCTTGAGGGGCATCTTTTGCATAGTAGAATCGACCCATGCCTGACAAGCAGGGTCTTGTGCTGCTCTCTCCCATAAAGAAGCAGTACGTTCTTGTGCTGTAGCCTGTTGAAGGCTCCCAATAGAAGCAATCAAAAGACTCAGTCCTAATATCGTTTTGGTATAGATATTCTTAATCATGATTGTGTTTATTCATTGTGTACATAAATGTCTATTGTTGAGCTTGAAAAGTGAGAATCATTTCCCCTATACTTTGTCCTTTGCTTCCCATTTGACTAATAGGCACCTGCACTCCATCCATATTACTCACATATTCTGGTTGTTTCATAAATGTATGCGAGTGACCACCTAATACCAAATCAATCCCACGAGTAACTCTCACAAGATTTTTATCACCATACAATCCAAGGTGCGACAAGCACACTACTAAATCGCATTCTTCATCTTCACGAAGCGTCTTAACTACCCCATTGGCAGCCCATGCTGGAGTGATATAAACAGCTCCAGTCCAACAAGACATTTTGACTAGTCCATCTGGATCGGGTGTCAATCCAAACACTCCTATTCTCAACCCTTTACGTTCTAATACAACGTAAGGTTTAACCACATCTTTCAATATAGTTTTCGAAAAATCTATATTGGCTGAGAGTATAGGGAAATCCACTTTCTCAAATTGTGCCTTCATATTCTCCATACCCAAATCAAACTCATGATTACCTAGAGCAGCTGCATCATATCCTGCATCTTGCATCAACATCAAACTCGCTTCACCACTAAAGAGATTAAAGTAAGGTGTTCCCTGCCAAAAATCACCTGAGTCGAAGAGTAACAAATCAGGATATTGCTTACGCATATTCTTCATAAAGGTATTGCGGCGCACGTAGCCACCTAATCCTGCAGAATAACTACCAGATATATAAGGTTCAACCTGAGAGTGTGCATCGTTGGTATAAAAAAAATGTAACTGCTTCTCTTGCCCTTGTAACGATGCGCATAAACAAAGTACAAAGGTCAACAATAAAGTATAGTAATGACGTATCATTTTCGTCCTTTTTTTGATCTAATTAATTGACTACTTTGATTCGACCATCAGCATACGCCTTTATCGACTTACCTTCTTTGGTCTCATTTATAACATAATCGAGCATCAGGTCTCTCATATTTAAGGACGAATACATTTCTGTTTTTTCGCCTTTAGTTAAAGCAGACATGCCACTATTGCCTTCAGCTAAATAATCTATGGTAGCTACCGTGTATAATTTGTCGGCATCTATATTTTGTCCACCAACTGTAGCAGACACCAAATTACGATTACCATCCATACTGATTACACAATTGCTAACACCCGCACCATTTGTAGACGAAATATTACGCATCAGTTCTGTCAGAATATGTCCTCGCAAAGTCACCACGCACAGATAATTGTCAAATGGCAAAATTTGGTATATTTCTCGTCTTAAAATATCTCCTTCATACAGGTTGTCACGTAAGCCACCTAAATTGACAACTCCCATATCTATGGGATATCCAGAAGCTGTTTCACCACCAGCACGTAGCACATCGGCTACTAGATTGCCCAAAGCAGACTCTGGTTTACCTCGATACATGGATGTGGCTGCATAACCAATCACCTCGTTCATAGTCTTGTCAATCTCATCCTTATATGGCTTGAGCAAAGTCAACGTGGTTTGGTCAGCATTTTCCTCCAAAATCTCATCCATAGAATGAACTCTATTCACAACAGACACCAATTTATAGGTCTTGTCCTCTTGCGATCCACTATCTGAGTCATCAACTGGTTTGGTCGGCTTTTCAACCTCCTCATTTGTATATTTGTTATCTCCTCCACTACATGCTGTATTAAAACAGATAAACATGACACATAGAAAAGGAGAAAATAGTTTTATTCGTTTACTCATTTATTCTCTATTATTCAGCTTGCAGCGCTACGGTTATTGCACCAACAGATGCACCCATTTTACCCATTTGAGATACAGGGATTTCTACACCATCTTTATTCTTAATTAGCACAGGTTTTTCTAGGTACGTATGTGAGTGTCCGCCTAATACAAGATCAATACCGCTTGTAGAAGATACCAACTTCTTATCTCCCATCATATCGATACCGCTTGGTGTAAAGCCTAAGTGAGATAAGCAAATCACGAAATCACAACGCCCAGCACTTCGCAAGAAATCGGCCGTTTCTTGAGCCACTTCGATTGGGTTTAGGTATTTTACTCCTTTAAATTTAGTCTTTTGAACCAAACCTTCTGGCATAGGTGCCAGAGCAAACACACCAATTTTAAGACCTTTTCGGTTAAGAATGACATAAGGCTTGACAACGCCCTCTAGTGGAGTTCCAGTAAAATCATAATTGGCACATAGCAATGGGAAATTCACCTTTGCAAACTGATCTTTAACATTCTCCATACCAAAGTCGAACTCATGATTACCAAACGCCACGGCGTCATAACCTGCTTCTTGCATTAGCATCAAAGAGACCTCTCCTTTAAACATATTAAAGTATGGAGTTCCTTGCCAATAATCGCCAGAGTCAAAAAGCAACAAATCAGGATACTGTTGACGCATCTTCTTGATATATGTATTTCGTCGTACATAACCAGCTCTATCTGCCAATTTAGGAGCATCCTTCGCTGTGGGTTCTATACGAGAGTGTGTATCGTTTGTGTGAAAGATTTTAAGTGTTACTTCTTGTGCATCTAGTGATGCCACTGTACATACTAGCAACAAGGCTAAGACTGCACGAATATATAATGTACGTACCATAGGTAATTGTTTTTAATTTAGAATGCTATTGTTATTTCACCAACTTGACACGGCCATCAAGCTTCGCATCAATTTTCTTCCCTGCTTTAGTTTGTTGCTTTACATACTGAATCATCAAATCTCGCAGAGTCTCATAAGGAAAAGCAGCAACACTGTCCGCTTTTGTTAGGGCAGTCATACCACCATTACCCTCTACTAAATAATCAATTGTAGCTACAGTGTATACTTTACTTGGCTCAATAGGTTTGCCATTTATTTTAGAGGAGACGAGTTCACGCTGAACATTGAAATGAATCTCACAGTTACTTACCCCCTCACCACCTACAGTAGCAATATTCTGCATCAATTCTTTAAGCACATTGCCTTTTAGATAGACTATATTTAAAGCATTATCAAATGGAAGGATTTCAAAAATATTTCCATTGACGATTTTACCTTTATAAAGATCTGCACGTAGTCCACCAGTATTAACCAGTCCCATATCCGCAGGATGTCCCAAATGCGCTGCCGCTGCTTCTCGAAGCATACCCGAAACAAGATTGCCAAGAGTCGACTCTGGTTGTCCAGACGTCATATCTTTAACAGATTCTCCAATAACTTGGTTCATCGTCTGCTCAATCTTCTCTTTATATGGTTGTAGAATCTTTATTGTGGCGCTATCAGGATTGACCTCTTGAGAAGCATCCATATCTACAGCATGCCCCGTGATACTGACTACTTTGTAACTTTTTTTATTTTCGCAGCTAGTAAACGTTACGCTGGCTCCTAAAATCAGTGCCATAGCATAAGTACTTATACGCATTGTTTTCATCCTCTTTTTGGTTTTAAGTTGATTATCAGTCGATTTCAATTAAAATTCATCGCTTATGACACCAAAGATACGGAATAATTTGGAAAGGGCTTGTGTAATCCAGAAGAAATTCGTTACTTTGCACCGCTTCCGCGTAATCGCTGTCAAACAAGAGATATTTGATATGTTGCGTAGAACGATCAAACAATTATAAGAAAGAAAAAATGGATTTCATTAAAATTGCAGAAGAAGCATTTGCTACAGGTAAGCAACACCCAAGCTTCAAGGCAGGTGACACTATTACAGTAGCGTATCGTATCGTCGAGGGAAACAAAGAGCGTGTTCAGCTTTTCCGCGGTGTAGTTATCAAAATCGTAGGTCACGGTGAAAAGAGACGTTTCACTGTACGTAAGATGTCTGGTACTATCGGTGTAGAGCGTATCTTCCCACTTGAATCACCAGCTATCGATTCTATCGAGGTGAACAAGGTAGGTAAAGTACGTCGTGCTAAGCTTTACTATCTACGTGCCCTTACAGGTAAGAAGGCTCGTATCAAAGAAAAGCGCGTTGTTAACGCGAAGTAATCAAGATACAGCTTGATAAGAAATCAGAAGTGCATCAAGGGGGAGACCTCTTGGTGCACTTTTTTGTTCTATTCTACCTATAAGTTTGTTTAAACAGGTATATCGTTTGCGACAGTAAAAATAAATCTATATATTTATATCGCAGACGCAAGTAGTCGCACTACTCTTATGAGAAGTAAAATCACTAAAACATAAAAAACCAGGAACATGAAACAACCATTTTATCAATTTCGAGCAAACAGTCTAAAAGGAAAAGAGGTAAAGATGAGCGATTACGCTGGTAAAGTAGTCTTAATCGTTAATACAGCCAGTAAATGTGGACTTACCCCTCAGTATGAAGCCCTAGAAGCTTTGTATAAGAAATATAAAGATCAAGGACTTATCGTTCTGGGATTCCCATGCAATCAGTTTGGCGCACAAGAGCCAGGAGATGAAAAAAGCATTGCAGAAGGCTGCTTAATCAATTATGGAGTGACTTTCCCTATGTTTGCCAAAATCAATGTCAATGGCCCTAAAGCACATCCGATTTTCTCTTATTTAAAAAAGGCCTTGCCTGGACTTTTTACAAAGAGAGTGAAGTGGAACTTTACAAAGTTCTTACTTGATACTGAAGGACGTCCAATCAAACGCTTTTCACCACTCAGTAAACCTGAACAAATAGAAAAACATATACAAAAGCTATTGAACAAATAATAGCCCCTGTATTAAGTGATAGCGTACGAACAATTGAACTCGAAAAATATTTTTGTTTCCCTGTTTATGCACATTACTACTGAATCGGGGATACGCTACCTAAAAACCCGTTCTGCAATCATGCAAAACGGGTAATACACATATATAAAATATACTTATTCAGTAATCACTGCTTCAGTAGCAGGTTTATCTGGAGCATCAGTAGGTGTTCTTTTGGCTGTGAGTACTGCTAGCGCAATAGCAACGGCAATGATAAGACCAACAAGAATCAAACAGCCCCTATTCTTTTTGGACTTTTCGGCTTGTTCATGATTATCAGGAAATACATAGCCACAAAATGGGCATACACTTACTGAAGCATCAACTAGCTTTTTACATTGAGGACATCGTTTTTGTGACATAATATGTAGTTTTTAAGGTTGTTATTTTTACAAATATATACATTTGAAAATAAATAAGCAAATTTTCACTTCATCTATTGTCTCTACTCAGAAAAAAATAGTTTATTTGTCATCCAACAAACCAATCATTAGATATGCTCTGTTACATTCATAAAAGGATATTATAAAGCAATGGGCTTTCAACAAATAGTCGCCAAAAGCATGATTACTTTTGGCGACTATTCTTATTTTTTATCCATCCAGTTTTTATTACTATTACCATTAGACTTTACCCACATGTCAAAGCCAGAATATACAGTACTGATTAGTGTCGTTTCTTCTGGCCAACTCCATGGCTGTGCTGGTTCACTCACATCAGAGACTAAAAGCCCCCATGGGAATCCGTCCTTATTAACATAATATGTTCCTTGCGGAAGCGCTTTAATCTCATCAGTAAGGAAAGGAGTATAGGTCGCATTTCTTGTTGGAGGAAAATTCTTAAGGTGAATTTCTACTCGGCTACCCTTATATGTATCGACAACACGATAAATAAAGAAGTTGAGCGATGATGATATAAGCGCCTCAGGACTTACATTAGCTCCATCTGCAAAAGTTACAGTCAAAGTGAAAGTTCTCGGATCCACAGTCGTTTCTCCTGTATTCAACGGCTCACGCTGCGACCAGGGCAAATCACTTTGATTGAGCAATGTTTTATGCGCATTGTAGAATAGTGGAACGATTGCTTTATCATTTCCTTCACCCATATCAAGTCCCTTTGCATCTAATTGAAAAGCAGTCAAAATGTCATCTTCTTGGTGTCCCGCCAAGTCATCTATACTACTTACCACACTCTCAACTTGACTGTTGGTAACATCAAGAAATTCCAGTCCCATACCCAAAGTATAAGTTGCCCCTACAGCGAGTAGTTCAAAAGTAAAGGTAGCCTCTTTTACATAGTTACTCGTCTGGCTTGTCTCGATTTTCTTAACATGCAATACAATATCATTCAAATCATAGTCGCCAATTACAGGCCATTGATCCTCAAAGTTGATTGTATAATCAGCCTGTGCCGATGCAGTATAATATTCTTCTGGTGTAGGTGTACTAGTATCTTCATCTCTAGTTTTCACAGCACCTGTACAAGTCGTTAGGTTAAGCAGCACATTACCATATCTTGACACTACAGCGCCATTTGAAGTTCTGATTTTCTTAGTTTTCTTCACTACTTCAGCAACAAGATTGCCGTAGAAGTAAAAGCCATTATCACTTTCTATCTTATCAGCACATCGTACCAGAGACGTTTCTGTATCGCCTTCATTATTTAAAGCATAGGCGTTTCCCTGTCCAAATTCCATCTTTTCAACAAACATAAATGACCCATCAAGTAAATAGATATTATGCATGTAAGCAGGTTCATATTTCTTCAGTGCTTTAAATTCTAACTCGTCCCCTCTCTTGACTTTCACAGCTCCAGAGATTGTACCATGCTTTAGATACATATCACCAATTTTGGAAATCTCATCAGTGACAATCAATGTACAAGCATTATAGATTCTAGCAGAAGTATTGTTGTTAGTACCTTCTATTTTCTTAGCCGAGAATGTACCACCATTGTATATCTCACCGTAAAACTTCACGTCTGTGTTAACATCCATCTCGGCATTTGGTGCTACAATCAATCTCACTGAAGTATTCTGAGCAATAATCTTCTCACACTCAAAGGCGCCACTCCCCGTTTCATCGGCATCGACATAAATATCTCCTTGAATATATTCTACATCGGCTCCCCCATATATACGACCAGTAGGTGCCACATAAATATGACTATCAGTATTATTAAAGCTGATTTTATCTTTAATTTCAGTACTACCCGCAGCATAAAGCCAAGCCTTACTTCCTTGAGTAGTTATTTTTTGTATATCAGTAGATGCATCATCAGACACATGCAGCACAGCAGATCCACCAAGAATGACTTCTTCACCTTTTAGCTTACCACCAGGCAATATATATACCTGTGCACCATTGTACAATGTAAGCTTCTTAATTTCCAAAGTACCCGATACAAGGATGCGTAACTGACCTTCAGTGGCAGCTTGATAAGTATTGTCATTATCAAATTCAATTGTTTTCCCTTTCGGCACCACATAGACCACATCCTTACTCCAGATATTTTTATCAGGAACATTAGTTGCACCAGCAGGCAAAGTTAAATCAAACGTTGGAAAATCTTTAGGGAGCGGAATCGTAAAATCTACATCTGCAGCTGTGACATTGGCACGAGTTTGGACCGCACGTGTAGTCCCTTGCGCAGGAACTCCCACACGACAAGGCAGTGTTACACTACCCCCAGCAGATGGAGCCTCATATCCATAGACTGATGAATATCCTTGTGGATCGATTACTTCCACATAAATATTGGTCATTTTACTTGGAAAATCTAGCTGACGTGTAAGTGGAGCATTGCCACGTACAGTCCCGGAAAACAGTGCATTAGGCTCATCCACGCTAAGTGGGTGATAGCTATACACATGCACAATATAGTCGTACTCACTATTGAACTTGTCATCGACCTCCACAGTCACTGAAGCGCTTTCCATGGTATTCCATGAAAAGTTCGCACTTGGATTTAAATAATCCAAAGGGCTAGTACCTGGTTCAATAGGTCTATATCTATCTGAATCTTCTATACAGCTAGTTGCCACAGCTAGTAAAGAGAAGAGTAAACACACTTGAAGTAAAGATTTATACATAGCCATACACTCGTATTTTAGACATTAACACTAGATTGCCAATACAATCATGCACAAATATACAATAATCGAATGGATAAAACAAGTTTAGTATAAGCATATCATCCCCAATAAAATGTGTATATATCTATAGATGAAATTTGTCTAGATTTTTATCACGATATGGCTGATTACAAAGGAAATTATGTACATTTGTTCTTATGAATATAGATCTAAAGTATTCTTTTATTCTTATCTAACTCTGAACTTGCTTCTCTGGCGTCTTTCTACTAATCACCCAGTATGTACTACCCACAAAGATCGATCCACCGATGATATTACCTAGCGTCACAGGAATCAAGTTATTCCATACAGCTTCCCATACCGTTATATTAGCACCTTCCAAAATACCAATTGTAAAGAAATACATATTCGCGATACTGTGTTCATATCCTAGGATAACGAAAGCAAAGATAGGTGCCCAAAGACCAATCATCTTACCCACCGAACTATGCGCACTAATACCTAGCCATACAGCTAAACATACCAGCCAGTTGGCACCAATAGCCTTTAGAAACGCTTTTCCCCATGGAAGAGCTGCTTTCGCTTCAGCCGTATTGATAACCATCGTCTTGTACGGTTCAGCATCAAGTGTATTTGTTAGATAAATCAAGAAGTACGTAAAGAACACCACTCCTAATAGATTACCTATATACACCCACATCCAGTTGGAAAGCACATGGCTAAGCTTAAATTTCTTGTTCAACCACGCAGGCACCAAGACCGCCGTATTCCCCGTGAATAGTTCTGCGCCAGCAAAGACAATCAAAATCAGTCCGATAGGGAAAGATGATGCAAATACAAGTTTGGTGATGACCGCATTGCCTTCAAACACCGACCCTACGCCCGCACCTGTTAGCACGCTCAAGGACCCTGCGATAGAGAGATATACACCTGCAAGCATCGCCAGACAGATAGTTTTATGTACTGGAAGCCCTACTTTAAATAAGGCCATTTTCTCGGTCTCACTGACAATTTCGAAAGGGGATCTGTTTCCCATAAAACAATTCTTTTTATTAATTTCACATTACAGTATAGATGTCTGTGTCTTCTGATTTTACCAGTAAAAATCACACTGATTTCATCATTCTGTTAACACCTTAGCTAGGCAAATATATGATATTACTGGCATAAATCCAATTAATCCATGACAATTGTGTAGGACAGAAGCTCTATTTTGCAAATATGTCGTATCTTTGTTGCCAATAAAGTAAATATGATATGATAGATAAACATGAAACGATTGCCCTTGCCATGGCCCCCATCCAAGGACAAACCGACCACATATACAGACGACTTCATCAATCCTTAATTGGTGGGGTCGATACTTATTTTACACCTTTTTTACGTCATCCTCTACGCAACAAAGACAAAAAAGACGTAGCCCCTACAAATAACGATCTTTCTTTTGTGATTCCTCAAATTATGGGTGGAGATACAGAAGAAATGAACACCCTATTCGACTTTATCCGTGATGAAGGCTATCGCCGAGTAGACATCAATCTAGGTTGCCCATTCCCACTGATTGCCCACAAGCGTCGTGGCAGTGGCGTGTTTATGCAAACAGAAGAAGAGTTCCAAGCACTTATGGACTTGCTTCCTAAAGATCTAGAGATATCCCTTAAACTCCGACTTGGCTGGGATAGCCCAGACCAACTACTGGAATGGATGCCTATTATCAACGACACCAAGCTACATAGTATCGCCGTACACGCTCGTTTTGGCAAGCAAGCCTATAAAGGCGAATGTGACCTAGATACCTTCTCTGAAATCTACGACATCTGCCAGCATCCACTATGGTATAATGGCGATATCAACAGCGTAGATGATGCAGAAGTCATCCTAGACCATTTCCCGACTCTAGCAGGATTGATGCTAGGACGTGGCCTCCTTGCTGACCCACTGCTCGGACACAAGATTAAAGGTGACCTGTCCCTTTCTGAAGAAGAGCAACGACACAAATGCTTAACCTTTCACGACAGCCTAGTAGAAGAATATAGCAACTACCTAGAAGGCGGCGATAAGCAGATTCTGCAAAAGCTCAAGACTATCTGGGAATACTTCCTGCCAGAAACAGAAAAGAAGATTCTTAAGAAAATTAAGAAAGCCAATAAGCTGACCGATTACTATGCAGCAGTCAATATGCTGAGATAACAAAAAAATAGCGAGAGACCCACATCCCTCGCTATTTTTTATATCTAACTATTATCAAGCACTAAGCCTTCTGAGCCACATTTTCCTTGTTGTAAAATATCATATACACCATTTTGACAATCCTTATATAATGCCTCCGAACGGTCTGCTATCTGAAGAAAACTGTCTTCATGCAACAAAGCTATATTTTTAAGTTTCGATAGCCACTGCTCACACTCTTGGCCGTCTCCATATCATTTATTGGCTATCAGACGAAACAGTTGATTGTCAATAAGCCTCTTATGGAAGCAACACAGCAGCAAGTAATGCTTCAGGAGCAGGTATATAATCTAGACGAAGTAAAAATCAAGTCTAAATACGGTGCTCTAAAGTTCTTCAAGAAAAAGAAAAAGCGTTTTATTTGCCTGAATTCCAAAAAGTGCAAGGTGCCTATGGAATATGAAACAACACGTGATTATACAGAACGACCCTAAAGCGTGTTATGAGTTGGATGTTGAGTACACTTCATTTCCCACCCACCTACACCTATATAAAAGCTGGCTTTTATATATATAAACACACTGCAATCGAGTATATAAAAGCACGCTTTTATATAGGTGTAAGTTCAGATAAATATACCCTACGAATCTGTAAGCACATAAGGTACCACAACGAATCGCTTTTGACATAATGTCAGCAAGGAGAAAGCGCTAAAAACTTGTAACGCTTCTTTTGTGAAGTGCAAGCGCTTGACCTCCAAAGTGCAAGCGCTTGCACTTTAGGCAGAAAAGCCTTATATATGCCCTATTTGTAGCCAAAATCACATTTTTCAGGGTGCTTTATATCGAAAATTGCACTTTGGGAAATGTACAAAATTTGGACATCCACGTAGAGGCCCTTTTCAAGCGATCTAAGACCGTCTGGGTAAAAGTGGAGCTCTGGTATTCTTGAGTTTATTTAGGAAAGCGTTCTAAAAGTGACACTTTGATAGCGCTTTGGCTTTTCATCTATCTTTTGTTTTAAAACGAATGAGTCTTATTACAACAAAATTCACTCAAAAAATAGCATGTTCATTATTTCTATGCGTTCATTATTATTGAACACGGGAGAAAAAAATGAACACGCAAAATTATCAGATAAAAATTACATTGTCTTTAAATCTCTAGCATAGGCAAAAGACTTCCCTTCAGCATGACTGTAGAAATAGCCTAGACAACCAAATAGTCCACCAGAGCCAAACGTTCTGATGTCTTTCTTCATGTTCTTCTTTCTGTGCACAAAGAGAATATCATTGCGATTGATAATGACTTTCCCAACAAAGCGATGAATAACTAAACTTTGATTGGACACCTCCAAATAATGAGGCTGATTCGAACGGTTACGGTGCGGGTATGGGCGGAATGCCGCAAGATAATTATCGTTTTGATTGCCCAGATCGACGATGCAGTGTATCGAAATGAGTATATCGACCAAGCTGCTGAGGTGACTGGGATGGATAAGAAATTGCTCACCAAGGAGGTGGAGTCACTCTACCTGCATATGCAAGCAGGCGAAGTGGCTACGGCACATCTGGATACCTATACGGCGACACTTGCGCAAGACATGCTCAGCAGGCATGCACAGATGATGCAAGTGATACCCGCACCGATGCGAGAGCAACTACTGCCACAGATACAATGCTCGGTAAACGAGCATATACGATTATATAAAGAAGCAATCACGAAAAAGCAGGCATCGGAAAAACATCAAGCTGGTGTGGTCCAACTGCAATCGCTTTTACAAAAAGGAACAGTACATGAAGAAAGAGAGACTAATCATAAATAAGCACTACAACAGGGCATTTAATCTGTTGATGAGTGACTGCAAACAAGAGATTAGCCTATTATTGACCTATCTATCTGTTGATAACCATGACGATATGAGGCAGTAGCTTTTGGATATGGATGCGCAGGCCAAAATGATATTGATACTGCCGTATCATACAGGACGAGATGCGATGTATATGCGTTTTAAGAATGAGAATATCCAGAGGGCGTATCTCTATCAAGAGCTATATTTCAATTATGTGGAGTTCTTCTTGGAGGAGGATTCTGTGGGTGATTCTTTGGATGTAGACAAGGAGATTGATTTGGTCTTGAGTCCATATGGCACAAAGCAGCGCATAACCAATTTCATATATTGATGCTATCGCAGCTGGGGCTATTTGCGGTGATGGATTGTTTTGTGGGGCTGAGTGAGGTGGAATGATGAGATTAGTTCTTGTCACCTAAAATGTTACTTGACAAAAACTTGACACATAGATTAAAGGGTACTTCACTGGTTAGAAGACACTGTACATTAAAAAATATATTCAGAAAAATAATTATATATATTATGATAGATAATAAAAAAAGCACTTGTCGCCTATCGAAAGAAATAGTTGGCAACACTTACCATTTATCAAAGAGACACGATCTTGCGAATAAAACATAGACAGAAAGACATTAATATAAAGACTGTAAAAACAAGATGTTATCAAAACAAATGTGTTGACAATTATTTCACATTTAATTTTTCAATTTTGCGAATTATTTGCGAACTCAATTCCTAGATATAGTCAAGTCTATTTTATACCTTTGCTCCTGATAAAGTACTAGAATATTTGTGTGCACAATAATCAGAACGAATTCAAAATTAATTGTAATACATTTTAAACAAAAAAACAATGAAAAAAATTTTACGTTCTACAATTGCTATGTTACTAGCAATAATTACATTTGCATCGTGTACTAATGATGATTCCTCAATTGAGCAGAAAGTTGAAAGTAAGACATCAATAACATCGAAATTAGCACAGTACAGAGAGATAGCTAAATATCACTCCGAAGGACTTGAGTATGCATATGACCATTTACTTGGTCCAAATAAAACTCGTACCGAGGTTGATTTGGCTGAAATGAATTGCAATCAGAGGTTCGAGCTTATCAAAAAAGTAACGAACGACTATATAGCAACAAAGGATTTTCCTTCAGATCTTATAGTTACAAGCACAACAAGAAGTGACACTGATTTTATTCCATTTAGCGAGGTTCGTCCTGAGGTAAGAGAATTTATTGATTACATTGAACAATTCCTACTAAACGTAGATTCTGGTAATACAATTTCGGAGAATGTGAATGAACTGATGAGTAGCTTAAATAATAATGATTACTTTAATTCACTATCTGAAATAGACCAACAAGCATTTATGATGTATATTGTTGTTTTTGAAGATTCGTACCTTTATTGGGTAAACAACGTTAATTCATGGCCTGCAGGTGAACAACAAACGCGTTTTAATCCTAACGATTTAAAAAGATGGTGGAACAGAAACAGATACGTAGTTAGAGCTGATGCTGTAGGTGGCATCGCTGGCACTATAGGTGGTTTTGTTGGCGGTGTTGTTGGTGGTGCAATAGCTGGTACCTTAATTTGTCCTGGTCTCGGTACAGTTGCTGGTGCTTTATATGTAGGAGGTGTTGCTGGTATTACAACTGGTGTTGGTACTTCTGTAACTAATTCTATTATATCAGGAATAAACGGTAACGGAGGAAATAGATTAGTTGGTCCAGAAGAAGACAAAGATGAATTAGATTATGAAAAGCGCACATATTTACCTAGTGACTTTGGCAAAACAAAAGAGATTAACAACAGTTTAAATTTAGAACTATGACCTTCACGCAACTTTTAATTATAGGATTTATAGCTGGTTTAATTATAGGTTTTACCATTATACTTCTTAAAGGTGTTAAAAAAAAGAAATAGAACTTTGAATGCACTCAAAAGAGTCCACGACTGCTCATCTACCTACAGGGTATGCAACCTAGTGATGATTCAGTACGCAACTGAAAACATATAAGTTCAAAATAGACAAAGCGGGTATGTAGAGTAATTTACATACCCGCTTTATTGCTTATGTTACTTATCATAGCATAGTCCTTATAAATCATCATCCAGATACATCTTTATAACTCATTTGAGTAAGCTATAAAAGCCATTTCAATATATATGATTATTGAGTAGAACATAAGCGTAAAGATAAGCAAAGGGGCTGAATCATGCGACACAGCCCCTTTCCATATGAGAAATATTATCTATTCTAGACAATTAGAATGAGAAACTAGTCAAGATCAATACTAGCAACGCAAGGATAGCATACAACTCTGGGAATGCAGCAAAGATCATAGTAGACGTCAAAACTTCGTGCCCACTACCGATTGCTGCAATACCAGCAGCACATACTTTACCTTGGCGAATAGCTGAATAAAGACCTACAAGACCAAGACCAAGACCTACACCAAAAACAGCTGCGGCAATGCCCCAAGACATATCAGCAACTAGAGAAGAACTAAGCATATAGTATCCAACGAAACCGTAGATACCTTGTGTTGATGGCATGGCTGCTAGAATAAGGTATGAACCACTAGCACCTGGGTTCTTTTTCAATGCACCGACAGCGGCGCTACCTGAGATCGTTGTTCCAAATGCACTACCGATACCTGTAAGGCCAACCATAAGTGCAATTCCGATGTAAGCTAAAACAATTGGAGTCATAATGTTTTCTGTTTAATATGTTATTAATTTATTATTTTTTGAACGGTTTGTATGCAGGACCACCACCTTCGAATCCAGAGTTCTTAAAGAACTCGACGAATGTCAAACGCAATGGGTGCACAAATGCACCAATTAAACATAGTGCGATGTTGATCGAATGACCTAGAAGTAGTACTAAACCTGCAACTAAGATTTGGGCAACTAGCGGCATACTAGCTGTGGTATCTAAAGCAATTGAGTTAAATACGCCTCCAAGGATAGCTCCTGAAAGACCTAGGGCAAATAGACGGATATATGACAAGGTATCTCCTAGTAATCCAGAGAATACATTGTAGGCATCCCAAAGACCTGCACCTATATTGACTAACGGATTCTTTTCTGGTGTATTGTAGAACAAGATAGGCAGTAAAGACACACCTAGCAGTCCATAAAATCCATAGGTAATAGTAGGTGTCATAGCTGTACCCAAGAATGCACCACATCCTAAATAAGCACCACCACCGATTAAGAAGATAATCCATGAAGCTGGGGCAAGCGCGTGCTTCCACCCAAACTGTTTATAGGTCTTCACCACATTGAGTGCCATACCTAGGAAAATCTGTACTAGACCAATCACGATGGCAAACACCATCATAGGGCTATTGCCACCAAATAGATGAGCATAGTGGGCATCAGTAATCATAATCTGGCTACCTGGCAACCATTCCCATTGAGAAATGTCTATTCCGAAGAATACACCAGTGATATATCCAACTACAACTGTGGCCCAACCTAACCATGTGACAAGGCTTGCGTAGTCTTTCTTATCTGCATCTAGTTTTGGACGCATATACATACCTGCTAAGGCAATAATTAGTCCATATCCAGCATCACCCATACAAAGAGCGAAGAACAATAGATAAAACGGTGCAAACCATGATGTTACATCATTCTCGCTATAGTTTGGCAAAGAATACATCTTCATGATTGGCTCAAACAATCTGGCAAAATAGCTATTCGTTAGTTTGATAGGCACCTTATCTTTATCAATAATCTGCGCATCTTCAGCTTGGTAGTAGACACCTGATTGCTCAAGGTATTCCACTACACCTGCTTCGGAACCCTTAGGCACCCAGCTTTCAAGAAGCAATAGGCGGTCTTCGGCTTGCTTGTCGCCACTAAGTTCTACCGTGGTATAGTCGATAGATTGCTCAAGAGATGCTTGGTATGCTTCTAGTGACGGCATATCGGCAAGCGCAATATTCGTAAGCTTTTCTTCCGACTCATCCACTACAGATTGTGCAGCTTCGATATCGGCTTCGAGGGCTCCTAGACTGCGTTCGCTTAGACGAGCTGGCTCAATCTCTATCTCTGGAGTTACACCTGTAGGTGTGACAATCACAAAGTGGATAGTGTCACCTTCTGGGAACTTCACGATATCGTGATGGGCCCCCCAAGCATCGTTATAGTTACGCCTCGCACAGCTATAGAAATGCAAAGCATGACCAGCTTGGCGCAATTGCTCTAATCGTTTTAGATCGAAGTCTCCCCATGGACGCATGAGTTGAGCTTCTTTCTCAAGCAGTTGAATCTGACGAAGCGCATCTTCACGGCTTGTGCGAAGGGCATCGATTTCGGCAGCGGCTTCTTGACCACGTGCTGCATCGGCTTCTGCAGGTGTTACCTGAGGCGCACCGTCTTCCTCATCTACTGTACTAAAAGGAGTGACATAGGTAATCAGCTCTTTAAGCGCTTCTTGCTTATCAAGCTTGGCCTGAAGCTCCTCGGTCATGATATCTCCTTGTTGCTTCGTCACGATGTGTACGACGCCAAGCTCAGCAAGCTTGTCCAAGAAGAGCTCATATTCCTTGTGATATACTAGGTAGGTATATCTTCTCATAGGATCGATCATACGGCTTCCTCCTCCTTTCTTTGTTTTTCTCTTTTCTCCTGGATAGTCTTCAAGATCTTTTGGCTTGACTTAGAAAGGTTTTCTTCGTCTTCCATGTAGCGCTTGATTTTCAAAAGGGCATCCTGGTAGCCAGGAATCTGTACCTTTTCGAAAAGGTTTACCTTCTGGGTTGTCTTTTTACGAGCGTGCTCCAATAGGCCTAGTTTGGCTAGGGCAAATTCACGAGCTACGGCTGTATGGGCAAGTCCACGCAAGAGGCCGATACCATCGAGATACCACTTAGGGGCATTGAAGGCACTGTAGGCTTGTATCTCAAAGTCGACTGAGTCGAGTGATGGGACACGCACCCCTGCAATCTTGCGGGTACTGAGTGAGACGTCGCTGACTTTAATCAGGCTAGCATCAAACTCGTTCCAGAGGGCAAACATCGCTTCATACGCCTGGATCTGCTTTTCCAGTTGATCCTCCAGCTCTTGGGCTTCACCTTTGCTTCGCTTCACTTCCATACGCAAGGCACTTTCCTTATTTTTGATAATAGGAAGGGTACGCTGACGCATCTTGAGCTGCTTGGTAAGCTGCTGCTGTGAGGTTTTATTGTATTGAAACTTAATTGCCATAAATCACGGATTTTACTTTTTCCAGTACTCGTCTACGAGTTCCTGTTTTACATTGACTTCTTCTGGCTTGAAGTGCTTGCTAAATAGTCCCCAAGCTACATCTAACATCTCTGTCGTATCTAGATCGACGTCGATAGCCAATAGGTCGTTTGAGTATTCCTTAGAAAAGGCAAGTGTACGCGTATCGTAGTCGGTCAAGTCGAAACCATTCTCCAACTTAGTCTTGGCGTTGGCTGCATCGGCATACAGCTGTACGGCAGCATTCATCACTTGTGGGTGGTCGGCTCGAGTTTTCTTACCTGTAACCAATTGTTTCAAACGAGATAGAGAACGGAATGGGTCGACTACGACCTTACCGATGTCGCTATCACGACGCAAGAACAACTGTCCCTCTGTAATATAACCAGTATTATCTGGTACAGCGTGTGTAATATCACCACCAGATAGGGTCGTCACGGCGATAATCGTGATAGAACCACCTTCTGGGAATTGTACGGCTTTCTCGTAGATCTTAGCAAGGTCAGAATAAAGTGAACCTGGCATAGAGTCTTTAGAAGGAATCTGGTCCATACGGTTCGATACGATAGACAAGGCATCGGCGTATGAAGTCATATCTGTAAGCAGTACAAGTACTTTTTCATTCTTTTCTACAGCGAAGTACTCGGCAGCAGTTAGCGACATATCTGGAATCAATAGACGCTCTACTGGAGGGTTCTCTGTAGTGTTCATAAAGGCTACGATACGGTCGAGTGCTCCAGCGTTGCTAAACACATTGCGGAAGTACAAGTAGTCATCGTTTGTCATACCCATACCACCCAAGATAATCTTATCTGTTTCGGCACGTAGGGCTACATTGGCCATTACTTGGTTAAATGGTTGGTCAGGATCGGCAAAGAAAGGAATCTTTTGTCCTGATACTAGGGTGTTGTTCAAGTCGATACCTGCGATACCTGTAGCGATCAACTCAGATGGTTGCTTACGACGTACAGGGTTTACAGATGGACCACCGATTTCTACTTCGACACCTTCTACTTCTGGTCCACCATCAATAGGGTTACCAAATGAGTCAAAGAAACGACCAGCTAGTTGGTCACCGACTTTGACTGTTGGCGCTTGGCCCATGAAGATGACTTCGGCATTTGTAGGAATACCTTCCGTACCCTCAAATACTTGAAGTGTCACTTCGTCGCCAGCCAACTTTACTACCTGAGCTAGTTTGCCATTGACAGTGGCTAGCTCTTCATTACCAATACCTTTCGCTTTAAGCGTGATAGTGGCCTTGGTGATCTGAGTCACCTTGGTATATATCTTTTGAAATGCTTTTGCTGCCATAATTATTTCTTCGTATTTTCTGCTACCATTGCTTGGATTTGAGTGCCATACTCGTGGTATTTCTCTGACTCAAACACTTGGTAGTTTTGTTGTTTACATACGTTAATGAGCTTCTTGAAGAAGTCCATTACATCGTTGAAGTTATCGAACTCAAATTCTGTGTGACAGATATTGATCATCAAGTTCAACATTTCTTCTTGACGTGCTAGTGGAGTTACTGCATCGATATCATCGAAGGCATTTTGTTGAAGGATGACGAAGTCGATCAATTCGGCTTTCCAGAATGTCACGTGATATTCTACTGGCACACCATCATCACCAAGGATATTGATTTGCTCAGCGATTTCTTTACCACGAAGCAGACGAGTTTTCACTTCGTTTACTTTATCTGTCCACTCGCCATTGATCTTATTCTCGATATATTCTTCGAATTCTGGATATTCGATATACTTAGAGTAGGAATCGATAGGGTTTACCGCTGGATAACGTTTCTTATCCGCACGGTCTTGCTCTAGAGCGTAGAAACAACGAGCTACCTTCTTGGTATTCTCTGTAACTGGCTCCTTCAAGTTACCCCCTGCTGGAGATACCGTACCGATAAAGGTAATCGAACCATTGTTGCCATTTTTTAGTTCTACATAACCTGCACGGCCGTAGAAGTTAGAGATAATCGCCGAAAGGTCCATAGGGAAGGCATCTGGTCCAGGAAGTTCCTCCATACGGTTGGACATCTCACGAAGTGCTTGTGCCCAACGAGAAGTAGAATCGGCCATCAACAAGACACGAAGCCCCATAGAACGATAGAACTCGGCAATCGTCATGGCTGTATATACAGATGCTTCACGTGCCGCTACGGGCATGTTGGATGTATTTGCGATGATAATAGTACGTTCCATCAACTTACGACCAGTGTGTGGGTCGGTTAGCTCTGGGAACTCAGTAAAGATTTCTACAACCTCATTGGCACGCTCACCGCAGGCTGCGATAATGACGATATCGGCTTCTGCTTGCTTAGAGATAGCGTGTTGAAGGACAGTCTTACCAGTACCGAAAGGTCCAGGGATAAAACCAGTACCACCCTCTACGATAGGGTTCAAAGTATCGATAGTACGTACACCTGTCTCAAGAAGCTTAAATGGACGTGGCTTTTCAGCGTAGTTTGTCATAGCTTGCTTCACAGGCCACTTCTGAATCATGTTGACTTCTAGTTCTTGCCCATTGGCACCTGTCAATACGATAAGTATTTCGTCTGCGATGTAGTCGCCTTCAGCTACCACACTTTTTACAGTGTATTCGCCTTCGGCAGTAAATGGAACCATCACCTTCAATGGCTGATGATTTTCTTCTACCTCACCTAGCCAATCAGATGCTTTCACTACATCACCTACTTTGGCAGTTGGTACGAAGTGCCATTTTTTATCTGTATCCAAAGCGTATGTATAGTCACCACGCTTCAAGAATACGCCGTCCATTTTATCGAGGTCGTTTTGTAGACCATCGTAGTTTTTAGAAAGCATACCTGGACCCAATGTCACCTCAAGCATGTGGCCCGTAAACTCAGCCTCAGCTCCGACATGTAGACCGCGGGTACTCTCAAATACCTGTACGTAAGCAAACTCGCCTACGACTTTGATGACCTCAGCCATAAGGCGGTCGCCGCCTGTGGTGATGTAGCAGATCTCATTTTGTGCTACTGGGCCATCTACTTGTAGTGTAACCATATTGGAAATTACACCACTTACAGTTCCTTTCGTTGCCATAAATATATAGTTTCAGTTTTATCTAAATTCTTCGGGTATTTGGACGTCGTCCTTGAATGATTGGATGATTGCTCGGAATTGTTGGTTACCTAGTTCTTTATTAAGAGCTAGCCAACGTTCGATCATCTCTAGCTTCACAACAAACACAAATAGACGTTCGATGGTAAAGTAATCGAAGAAGCTTTCTTCTTCCATCCAGTCCCATTTCAACATATCTGTTTTGCGTTCGCGCTCTACTAGGTCGCTGATTTCATCGATTTTCATCAAATCGTCGATGTAATCCAATTCAACTGACAACCCGAAGTCACGTGCGTTACTTGTTCTTAGAGTCTTACTTATCTCTGTAAATCCTACGATTTGCTCTGTATAAGGCATGTCGTGTCGGCGCGCAGCAAGTGCAAGCAGAATGTTGTTGACATTAAGATTATAAGCAAACCATGATGAAATAAATGGATTCTTAGCCTTCATTGCGTAGCAATAATAAGCAGAAGCCATGCGATCTTCCCAGTTCGTCACAACTTTATCCTTATCATCGATATAGGCTATCACAGCTTCAACAAGATATTGTGGCACGCCATCAACCTTTTCTTCGCCATCGCGAACCAAGGCTATGATGTCTTGCAGTTCTTCGCCTGTGAAGACACCACGGTCATCCAATTCAGGCTGCTCTTCTTGTAGAAGTGCCAAAAGATTCTTGTTGTCAAATTTCAAATAGAAGAGGTCGAGCAAAGCTTTATCTTTGCTGTCTAGCTCCAGATAAAGGTCTTCCTTCATGTCTCCTACTGTATGGCTCAGCTTGTTATCATCGAGAGTGATATCTGGCAAGCCAGCCACCGTACAATAGTAGTTTGATTTCATATCTCCCTACCCTTTCTTTACTTAGTACCGAAAAGCATTTCTACCAATTGAGGACGTAGGAATGCTTGGAAAAAATTCACTAGTTCTTCTTCGCCAAAGTTCACTTTGTAACTACCGTCAGCTGGACCGATAGTAAACAATGTATCTACACCATTTACTTTTTCAATTTTCACTTGGCTATCCAAAAGAGTTTTGGCATTTACTTGGAAATACTTAGTCAACTCTTCAGCATCTTGAGCAGCAATCACGACTGGCTCATCAGCGCTCCACTTGCTAGCCAAGGCTACAATAAATTTTTGAAGATAGTCTTTCTTTGATGCGAATTCTTTCACTGGTGCTTCTACGATACCAGTGCTCACTAGGGTAGTGATTTCAGACTTGAGTGCATTGACCACTTGTGCAGCGTACATTTGCAACTCTTTTTTAGTATTTTCTGTTAGCTCGTCAGCGTCTTTCTTCGCTTGGCGATTGATAGCCTCAGCCTCTTCTTTAGCTTTTGCTACGATAGCATCTGCTTCTTCAGTGGCTTTTGCGATAAGCGATTGAGCTTCTTGATTACCTTTCTCTACACCTTCTTGGTAGAGTTTGTCAGTAAGTTCTTGAATTTTATTGTCCATATTCAAGCTATAATTAGTTGTTTAAATAATATCGATCGTAGTAGTAAAAGTGATTGTCAGTTAGTAGCAATCATATCAGGTAATAGCCCCAGTTTTCAAGGGAGGTTATCAGTCGATATATCTTTTATGTGCCCTCAAAGATATAACATCTAAAATAAATAGCAAGAATAAATCAAAGAAAAAAGAAGGGAAATTCGCCGAAACGTTTTAGATTTTAACACAACGATTATTCTTATCCACAGCTCATCCAATTATGCACAGTGGCTATACAACACGAGTGAAAAATTTTCAACATCAACAATTAAGCGACTGTAAATCAACGAACTACAACTAAATAGGATATACAAAAAAAGAACCGTTTAAATGGAAAAATTCACATTTCCATTTAAACGGATCTTATATATTTATAGTAAAACTATTATGATACTACTCTTGTGCTGCTCCTCCAAGCGAAACATATAAATCGACTAAGTCAGAAGCTTCACTATACCAGTTATTCACCAGTGTAAGCTTAGCTTGCAATGCAGTTTGCTGAGCACTAATCACTTCAAGATAAGTGGTCTCACCAAACTCCATCGTGCTCTTGGTAGCATGTACCGCAGTTTCGGCTGCTTGCACTTGTTTATCAAGCATATCAGCTTTTCTACGATCTACTTGACAAGCAGTCAGCGCATTATTAACTTCTGAACCTGCTTCTAACAACTTGTGCTCAAAGTCCATCTTTGCTTGATCATATTGTGCTTTAGCCACACGCAGATTGGCAACCAATTGACCATTTGCAAAAATCGGTTGTGTCAACGAACCAATAGCTGTAGCCACCAACTTAGCTGGATTGGAGATCATCGATCCTAGACTATTGGTGTACCCACCTTGACCAGTAAGGGTTATGCTAGGATAGAATTTACTACGAGCAACACCCACTTGATAGTAGTAGCTTTGCAAAGAACGTTCTGCAGAGCGTACATCTGGACGATTGGACAACATACTAACTGGATAGCTCAATGTCAACACTTCTGGGAATACCTGAGCCACACGTGAACTACGAGGTATATAATGTGGCTTCTCGTTCAACACGAGACAAAGTGCAGTTTCAGCATTATTCAAAGCCAATTTTAAATCTTCTACTGAGGTTGCCGTTTGATAATACGCTGCTTCTGTAGAAGCTACAGCTGCTTGATCGGTCATACCAGCTTCAAACAATGCTTTCGTACTAGTCAGAGTTTCATGCATCAACTTCAAACTCTCATTAGAGATGGCCAACTGCTCATCTAGCATAACCAATGTGTAATAAGACTTGGCAATACCTGCTACAATTTGGCTTTGCACGGCTTGCTTATAATCTTTGGCCATGCGCCATTGAGCTTTGGCTGAACGATTCTGATTCAGTAGATTACCAAACAAATCGATTTGCCAAGTGGCTGTAACAGGCAGTGTGTAAGTTTGAATAGCTTTGCCGTGATCGGAACTAACGACTTGTCCATCAGGATTAAAAGTCAAGCTCGGCAAATAGGCCAAACGAGAGGTCATTAATCCAGCACGTGCTTGCTTTATGTTCAAACGAGCAGATTCCAAATCGACATTCTGTTTGATGCCTCGTGCAATCAAATGACGCAATTGTTCGTCAGAGAAAAAATCTTCCCAAGCCACTTGACCTAGAGAAGTAGAGTCAATAATGGCTTCCAGTTGATCACCATACAATCCTTCAGTATCTACCTCAGGACGTTCATATGATTTGTATAGGTTACAACTACTCAAAAGAGCAGCTGCACCTAAAAATATACATAGTTTCTTCATATTATGAATCATCTTATTTGTTCTGAGTATTACTTCTTGTCAGTTTCTGAAGCTTTCTTCTTCATCTCTTTCATAGTCTCATACATTTCGTCGATCTTCTCTTGTTGTGTAGCAATAGCAGGATCCACTCCATGTTTAGACTCAATATGAGAAGGATTGAAACGTTCATCCATCCACTGGAAGATGATAAAGAATGTAGGTACGGCAAATAATAATGCCAATGTACCAATAATCATACCACCTACTACACCAGTACCTAATGCACGGTTACCATTGGCACCTACTCCCATAGAAAACATCAATGGAATCATACCAAAGATCATGGTCAACGCGGTCATCATGATAGGGCGAAGACGCACTGTGGCAGCCGAATAAGCCGCTTGCGACAATGTCATTCCTGCACGACGACGTTCTGTAGCATACTCGGTAAGCAGGATAGCCGTCTTAGCCAATAGTCCCATCAACATGATCAAACCTGTCTGTAGATAGATATTGTTCTCAATGCCAAACAAACGAGCAAAAAAGAAGCTACCCATCAGACCAAATGGCACAGAAAGTAACACTGCAAATGGAATGAAGAAACTTTCATATAAAGCTGCCAAGATCAAGTAAATAAAGATAATACAGAAGGCAAAAATAAGTATTGTACTATTGCTTGTATTCGCCTCTTCACGGGTAATACCACCGTAATCATATCCATAACCAGTTGGTAGGTTTTTCTGAGCATACGCTTGGAAAGCTGCAAGTGCCTGTCCTGAGCTGACTCCTGGAGCTGGCATGATACTCAACTGCATACTACTAAACAAGTTGAAACGGTTTAGAGCTTCCGCACCATTCACGCGCTTCACTGAGACAAACTGATTCAATGGAGCCATCTCATTGTCGATACGTACAAAAACTTTACCCAATGCATTTTCATTCAAAGTGTACTTAGGATCAGCCTGAAGCATCACACGATATACCTTTGTGAATTTATTGATATTTGAGATGTACTGACCACCGAAGTAACCAGACATCGTACTAAGTACAGTTGATGGAGAGATTCCTCGACGCTTACACAATGGAACATCCACATCAACTAAATATTGTGGATAGTTTACATTAAAGGTAGAGTATGCACGACCAACTTCTGGAAGCATATTCGCTTTCATGATAAATGGCAACATCGTATTATAGAACTCTTCTGGAGATACCCCTTGTTTATCTTGAAGGTGAATTTCCATCATATTACCCATACCATATCCAGGAATTTGACCAGGAGCGAAAGCAAAAATTTGCGCGTCCTTGATATCGGCAGTACGACCGTACACTTGTCCCATAATGGCATCTAATTGCGTACCTGCATCGTCACGTTTTCCCCAATCTTCAAGACGTACGATCAACATACCTCCCGATTGAGTTTGACCACCCATCAAGCTATATCCAGATACAGCCATCGTGTGTTTCACACCAGGAATAGCCATAACACGTTGTTCAACTTTACGCAATACTTCTTGTGTCTTTTCTACCGTTTGTCCTGGAGCCATTGTTGTATTCACAAAGAACACACCATTGTCTTCATCTGGCACAAGACCTGTAGGTGTTGTATTCATAAAATACACCAATAAACCAATAGCAAATGCTAGAGCAGTCCATACGATCCACGCACGTTTCACAAAGAACAAAACGGCATTTTTATACTTATCTAACAATGCGTTAAAAGAAGCATTATACGCTTTACGCATGCGGTCAGAGAATGTCACCTTACCACCTGGTCGAGAGGCTGGCACTGGCTTCAATAACAGCGAACAAAGCGCTGGAGAAAGTGTCAAGGCATTTACAGTAGAAATTGCTACGGCAACGGCCATAGTAATACCAAACTGTTGGTAGAACACCCCAGATGTACCAGGCATAAACGATACTGGAATAAACACAGCCATAAACACGATAGATGTCGTGATGATCGCTTGTGTCAATCCTCCCATAGCATCAACTGCTGCTTTATATGGAGACTTATACCCAATATCAAAACGTGCTTGCACAGCTTCTACCACGACAATGGCATCATCCACCACCGTACCGATCACGAGCACGAGAGCAAAGAGCGTCAGCAAGTTCAGTGTCATACCAAACAACGCAATAAATGCGAAAGTACCAATCAAAGATACGATGATTGAAATGGTTGGCACCATTGTGGCACGAATATCTTGTACAAAGAAGTAGATAACCAAGACCACCAAAAGAATGGCAATAATCAAGGTTTCAACAACCGTATGAATAGATGCATACAAGAAGTCATTAGTTGTCATCATAGTAACGACCTCCATATCATCTGGCATATCTTGCTTTAAGTCTTTCAGTAAAGAAGCAATATTTTCATTCACTTCGGTTGCATTTGAACCTGGCATTTGATACACGATAGTACCTACCGCATTTTTCATATCCATATTACTCTGGAAAGCATAGGATTCTTTACCTAGTTCAATATCTGCTACATCTTTCAAGCGAAGCACTTCACCAGAAGGGGCTGCAGAGATGACCATGTTTTTAAATTCTTCTACACTTTCCTTGCGACCATTGTATTTCATGACATACATATAGTCATTGTCACTGTTGTCGCCAAAGCTACCAGTAGCAAACTCCGAGTTTTGTTCTTGGATAATGCTAGTAATATCACTAGGCATCAAATGATACTGTTTCATGACATCTGGCTTCATCCATATACGCATAGAGTATCGTGCACCAAATGCTCGAACTTGACCTACACCACTGACACGAAGCAAAGCAGGCTTTACAACAATATCAGAATAGTTACTCAAGAAGCCCTCATCGTACGTACCATTAGGACTGGCCAACATAAAAATAGTCAGCATCGTATTTTGCCGCTTTGCAGTAGTCACACCAATTTGGTTTACTTCAGATGGTAGAGTTCCTGTGGCCTGTGTAACACGGTTCTGCACAAACACAGACGCCATATCGGGATTTGTACCTTGCTTAAAATACACCGAAATTGTGGCCGTACCAGAGTTCGTTGCTGTTGATGTCATATACATCATATCATCAACACCGTTGATAGACTCCTCAAGCGGAGCAACCACACTTTTCATGATGGTTTCGGCGTTAGCTCCAGGATAGGAAGCTGTC
This sequence comes from Bacteroidaceae bacterium, assembly GCA_963678855.1. GTDB lineage: Bacteria > Bacteroidota > Bacteroidia > Bacteroidales > Bacteroidaceae > F22. The sequence goes on from OY787448.1 coordinate 744,434, forward strand.
ACCGTTATGGTTGGGGGAGCAATATCTGGATATGTTTCGACTGGAAGCGTATTGAGTCCAATCAATCCAAATATCACCACAAAGACAGACAGTACGACAGAAAGTACTGGTCTATCAATGAATACTTTTACATTCATAATTTAATGGATTCGATTAAATATTCAAGTGAATTAGTGGCTCATGCCTTGAGAACCTTGTGGTTGTTGACCTGCCTGAGCTTCTGTAATTTCAGTTCCAGGACGAATCAAAGCAACACCTGAAGATACGATCTTCTCACCAGCCTTCAAGCCTGATGTCACTACATATGTCTTACCATCATCATAAGGAGATAGAGTCACCATCTTAGATTGCGCTTTACCATCAGTATAAACATAGACAAAAGCTTTGTCTTGTAGACGGAATACTGCTGATTGAGGAACAACAATTACATTTTCATATATTTCTGGCATCAACACTTGCGCGCTACCACCAGAAGTTAATAGACTTTCTGGGTTTTGAAAACTTGCACGCAATTGCACTTGACCTGATGTGGCATCTACTACACCCGATATAGAAGCAATCTTACCTTTGTGAGAGTAAGTAGAACCATCACAAAGTTGAAGGTTTACTTCTGGCATATTCACTAACGCAGAATCAAGGCTACCATATTGGCGCACCATCTTCAACACTTGAGGCTCTGCCATTGCGAAATACACATACATTTCTGAGTTGTTTGCTACAACTGTAAGCGGCTTCATGATTGATGAAGACACCAACGCACCTACACGATAGTTGATTGTACCAACCACACCTGTCGATGGACTTTTTACAACTGTATAAGACAAGCTATTTTCCGCATTAACTAGAGACGCTTCAGTTTGTGCTAGCGATGCTTTAGCAGTTAGGTAAGCATTTTTAGTTGTCATCAAAGTAGTTTTAGACACAACATGCTTATCAAACAATGCTTTATTATTACTGTATGTAAGTTCTGCTGTAGCCATTTGCGCTTTCGCTGCTTCTACGTTAGCTTTAGCAGTACGAACTGCAGCTTGATAAGGGACTTGATCAATCACGAACAATGCTTGACCTTGTTTTACCTTAGCACCTTCTTCAACACACACTTTCACGATTTGACCAGCTACTTGAGGTAAGATATTAATATCCTGCTTACCTTCGATACTTGCTGGGAATGCATTAATCAACGTTTTGTTAGTCTCCTTCACGACTTGCATCGGGTAAGCCTGAGGCCCTTGAGGTCCCATACCCGCACCTTGTGGCTTCTTACCACAAGACGCCAAAAAGAAGCTAAAAGACAGGAGAACGATTCCCAAAGAATTAACAATCTTCTTCATTTCTGTTTTCTGTAATTAAGTTACTATTTAAAATTGTATCTACCACACACAATTAACATTTGTCACTCCGTTTCTTATAAATCAACAGCAATCACTACCGCTAAATAATAGAACTTAGACAAACTGGATGCAAAAGTAAGGACTTTTATCTCATTTCCCTGCACAAAATTACGCTTAAATTGTTCAAAAAGAGACATGCGCTTTGAAGTTGGTTTTTTTTCCATATATTTGCACCCAAAACAAGCGAATTGGTCAATATCAGAGACCGACAAGCAATCGAATAGACTTATCAAAAATGGAAAAAAAAAGGATTTCACCATTTCAGCTAGAACCAGCTGAAGATTTTTTGGTCGGATACACCGATTTGAGTTACTTTGCAGAATGCGAACAACGCATTTCTGACCCTGTTCTCCTATATTGCACAAAAGGAGACGCTGTTATCGTCAACAATTTGGAGGAAAGAGAACTACATCCATTCTGGGGACATATTATTATGCCAGATAGAACACTAAAGCTTAAAAGCAAAAGCATTGGCTTTGAAATCAAGTTTGTCACTTTCTCTCTATCTCTATTTAAAGAAGTGAGCCTCAGACTAAAACCCTCTTTCTTTCCTATGCTAGCCAACATGCCTACGCAAAAATTAAAGACAGAAGAAGAGCGTATGTATTTTGTCAATCTAATGACAGAATTCAAATATCTATATGATTCGAAAGACCACCCTTTCAGAACACAGATTTTGACCAATACTTTGCAAAATATTTTCTATGATATTGCCTATCATTTTGAAAAAGAAGGAACTGAGACTCTTAAAGCGACTAATGAAGCTGTCAGTCAAAAACACATTATCGCGAAATTTATAATGCTCATCAGAGAGCATTTTAAAACACACAGGGATGTCAAGTTTTACGCAGAGCAATTGTGCATTACTCCCCGATATCTATCAGCCGTAACTCAAAATGCAATACAACAATCACCTAAACAATTGATTGACCAGCATACAATTTTAGAGATTAAGGTAGCTTTGCAAAATGAGATCATGCCTATACAGACTTTGGCTGCCGAAATGGACTTTCCAGATCAGTCTTCGTTCGGTCGTTATTTCAAGCATCATACGGGTATGTCGCCTACACAATATAGAAATAGTCGATAATTTGCTTGCAAAGCCAACAAATAAGGGCTATATTTGATGTAAACTCATTAAATAGAAGACAATTATGAAAATAACTCTAGTTCGTCACACAGCGGTAGATATATCTGAAGGCGTTTTTTATGGGCACACTGACGTGCCACTAAAAGACACTTTTGAGGCTGAAGCAGAGGCCACAATGTCTCACATCCCCGACCTAGAATATGACGCCGTATATACAAGCCCTTTAAGTCGTGCAAAAAAACTAGCTGCTTATTGTGGATATCCTGATGCCATAGAAGAGAAGCGTATCAAGGAAATTAGCTTTGGCGACTGGGAAATGAAGGGATTTGGAGATATAGATGATCCTTATTTCCAAGAATGGTTTCTAGACACACTCCACAAAGCCCCACCGCACGGAGAGAGTTTCACCAACTTATATGAACGCACAGTTGAGTTCTTGGAAGAACTTCAAGCAAACAAAGAGCTGGACAATGTGTTAATTTTTGCGCATGGAGGGGTATTGATTTCTGCACAGGTTTTTGCAGGAATTGTACCGATGGATGATGCATTTACTGTCCTTCCACCATATGGAGGTGTCATAGAAATAGAAATCGTATAACATCAGATACCCTAGCTTTACACAGCGGGTAAAATAAAGTATAATAAAGGGAGTTTTTCTAAGCAAAAAGCTCCCTTTTATTTCGTTTTTACGCCACTATATTTTATCTTTGTATATTACAATGCTGTGAGCTATTGAAATCTATTTTGGATTTCTCTGAGCCTGTTCTCATGTATTCTTAGAACACTTAAAAATTAAGACTATGAGGTACAAACTTCTTATCCTCCACGCTGAGGAAACACTTTTGCAAGCCGATGGTAGCATCGCTCAAGCCGATGTAGACGCCATTCTTGATCTACAAGAAAGAGGCACGCGACTAGCCATTATCACGGATTTATCTATCCACACCTCTGAGGCCACACTAGCCCCTCTACAATTGATTAAGCACGAAGGATTCGTTCTTCGTCGTAATACCCGCAGCGCGACATCAACTCGTACACCTGCAGAAGTTCTTATCCACGACATCAGTACATTGCTTCAGCAGCTGATGATTAAACGCAACGAAGCAGTAGCCGTGGGTAGCAGCCGAGAAAGTGTACCTATGATAGAATTTGTGGGACTTGGTGTCGCTATGGCCGATGCCGAGGAAGCAGTCAAAGCCTGTGCAGACTACGTGACAACTTCACTCACTCAGGGTGGTGTAGCTCACTTAATCAAGAAATATATGACCGTTGATCTGTTTAACACACAGTCTCTACAACAGATTGACGAAGAGTGTAAAAACTCATTGATAGGCAATTTAGGCATCAAAATGACTTATATAGACGATAAGCAAGTAGAAGCTACGATGCCTGTCGATGAACGTACTTGTCAGCCATGGGGTGTGCTTCATGGGGGATCGTCTTTGGCATTTGCCGAAACCATTGCAGGCATTGGTAGTCGTTTACACTGTAAAGGAGGTGAGATTGCTGTAGGAATGCAAGTAAGTGGTAATCACGTATCTTCTGCACTTTTAGGTGATACTGTAACAGGTCGTGCAACCATTATCCACCAAGGTCGTTCTAGTCATGTATGGAACGTAGACATCATCACAAAAGCTGGCAAACTTGTCTCTTCTGTACGTGTGATCAATAGTATTTTAAAGAAGCGTTAAGCGCACACTTATATATGAATATAGATTTCAACAAACTTTGGACAAACAACAAAAGTTTTGCTGTATGGCGTGCTCCTCAGAGCAAAGACATCCAGTATATTGTTGCCAATCAAGTGACTTCCTTAGGTAGCATAGAGGAGCTTCACAACTGCCAAGGTTTTGTACTTTCTCCATTTATCCTGCACCAAGACAGGCCTATTGTCTTGGTGCAGGGCGATGTATATACGACTCCCCTTACCGAAATTCCTCATTACCAAAATGACTATCAGCTTTTCGAAGACATGTCGGTAGATAAGTCATATAAGGCTCACTTTGGGGCTATGATGGAACAGTTGCAAGCAGGTGCTCTCGATAAGGTAGTCCTTGCTCGTAAGGAGTCGCATGCCCTTCCTAGTCAGCAAACTAAACAAACAAGTATTGACATCAACCAGAGTTTTCTGGCTGCTGCCAATAGCTACCCGAACTCTTACATATATTTAGTCTATACTCCACAGACTGGTCTATGGATGGGGTGTACACCAGAGATTCTTCTAGCAGGCAAAAACCATCAATACAACACCATCTCTCTAGCTGGCACACAACGCTTACCTGTAGGAGATGATGCAGGCGCGTGGAACGAGATGCATCTAGAAGACCACTGGGACAAAAAGAATATTCGTGAGCAGTCGCTTGTGACGACTTATATTCGTGAGCGTCTACAAGCATATGCCACAGATATCTTCACGCAAGGACCTTACACCTCACGTGCGGGTCAATTAGTTCATTTAAAGACAAAATTTAGCTTTAAACTTCCAAACAATAAACATATGTCTGCTTTACTGGCTGAACTTCATCCGACGCCAGCAGTAAGCGGATACCCTAAAGTCAAAGCTATAGACTGTATCGCAAACCATGAGCAGTTGGATAGAAAATATTATTCAGGCTTTATCGGATACACCGATGGCAATGGAGGTTGTGACTTCTATGTCAATCTACGCTGTATGGAAGTTGAAAAAGATCATATACATTTCTACGCTGGCGGTGGATTGCTTCCATCCTCTGATGTAGACAAAGAATATCAAGAGACCGTGATTAAAATGCAGACCATAAAAAAGATTATTTATGTATAGTACCAAACCTCACATCCTCGAATTAGTAGCCCTACTCAAAGCTCACAGTGTGAGCCAAATCGTGGTATGCCCAGGTAGCCGAAACATCCCTATTGTAGGAAGTGTCATGGCTGATAAATACTTCGCCTGTCATCAAGTAACCGACGAACGTAGCGCAGCTTTTATGGCTTTAGGACTTGCCCTTAAGACAGGACGTCCAACAGCGGTGGTCTGCACTAGTGGTAGCGCCGTACTAAATATGCACCCTGCTGTAGCGGAAGCATATTACCAAGGTGTGCCTTTATTGGTTATCTCAGCCGATAGACCTGAGGGATGGATTGGTCAGCAAGACGGACAGACCTTGCCACAACAAGGTGTTTTCCAGTCACTTAGTAAGTGTAGCGTTCAACTAGATGAACAAGATATCTGGCTCACCAACCGTCGTGTCAACGAGGCCATCCTTGCTACAACACACCAAGGTAAAGGGCCAGCTCATATCAATGTGCCTATCTCAGAGCCTTTCTTTGATATGACAGCAGATAGACTCCCAGAGGTTCGCGTTATTGAGCGTTACCACGGTCTAAACGAATACAACGAATCGTATACTCATCTGATAGACAAACTCAATCATGCACAAAAACGCCTAGTATTAGTTGGCCAAATGAATGCTATTTATGGCTATCAACGTACAGTAGATAAGCTTATTTACAAGCATTTTGCATGGGCACAAGAACATATAGGCAATGGAACTATCCCTGGAAAAGCCATCCGTAATCTAGATGTACTGCTTGCACAAATGAGCGATGACGATAAGCACAAGATGCGCCCTGACCTGCTGATTACTTGGGGTGGTTGCCTAGTATCCAAACGCACCAAGCAATGGCTACGTGCCTTTCCACCAAAAGCACATTGGCATATCTCTCCTGATGGTGCCCTAATTGATACTTTTCAGTGCGCAACAACTCTGATACAGATGTCGCCAATGGAATTTGTCGAGCGCATGGCTCCTCGTCTTGCAGGCAAAGTACCAAGCTACCCACAACTATGGGCGCAGATTAGTCGCGAGCACACGCTACCTGTCCTTGAATACAGTGCTCCTATGGCTGTTGGAGAATTTATGAAGAAGCTCCCAGCAGGCAGTCCACTGCACCTAGCCAATAGCAACAGCATACGATATGCGCAATTGTATAACCTTCCAGCCGATACGGAAGTTTATGCTAATCGAGGTGTTAATGGCATAGAAGGCTCGTTATCTACAGCTCTAGGATTTGCTGCTTTGGATGAACGACCAGTTTATTTAATTATTGGTGATTTGAGTTTCTTGTATGATATGACAGCTCTCAACATCTCACCGTTACCAAAGAATCTACGCATCTTATTGCTAAACAATCATGAAGGACAAATCTTCCGTGGACTACCTGGCTTGCGTCTCCCTGAAAAGTCACGTGAAGCCGTACAAGGCAATCATGATATAGACGCAAGAGCATGGGCTATGTCCAAAGGACTACACTACTTTGGTGTACAAGACACTGAAAGTCTAGGTTTTGCCTTACCTGAATTTACTGCTCCAGAAGCAGACAAAGGGGCTATGCTGATGGAAGTATTTACAGACGCCAGCATTGACCAAGCGCAACTAGATAAGATATTTAAGAAATAAGCATATAAACAATTTAATATAATAAGAATATGGCAACAAGAGAATGGACAACCATCCGTGAATATGAAGATATCCTATTTGATTACTACAATGGTATCGGACGTATCACTATCAACCGCGCGCGTTATCGCAACGCCTTTACTCCTACAACAACTGCTGAGATGAGCGATGCGCTACGCATCTGCCGCGAAGAGCAAGATATCGATGTAGTCGTAATTACTGGTGCTGGCGACAAAGCATTCTGTGCTGGTGGTGACCAAAACGTAAAAGGACACGGTGGATATATCGACAAAGACGGTGTACCTCGTTTGAGCGTACTAGATGTACAAAAGCAAATCCGCAGCATCCCTAAGCCAGTCATTGCCGCTGTCAATGGTTTTGCTATCGGTGGTGGACACGTATTGCACGTAGTTTGTGACTTGTCGATCGCTTCAGACAACGCACGCTTCGGACAAACAGGTCCTCGTGTAGGTAGCTTCGATGCTGGTTTCGGTTCTAGCTATCTAGCTCGTGTCGTAGGTCAAAAAAAAGCACGTGAAATCTGGTTCCTTTGTCGTCAATATAATGCACAAGAAGCTCTTGACATGGGACTAGTGAACACTGTAGTGCCATTGGATCAACTAGAAGATGAGTACGTAAAGTGGGCAGAAGAAATGCAACTACACAGCCCTATCGCGTTGCGTATGATTAAGGCTGGCTTGAACGCCGAGCTTGATGGTCAAGCGGGTATCCAAGAACTTGCAGGTGATGCGACGATGTTGTACTACATGACTGAGGAAGCACAAGAAGGTAAGAAAGCTTTCCTAGAGAAGCGCAAACCCAACTTCAAGCAATATCCTAAGTTCCCTTAATTACTGGATCATGACTGATTATCAGTACAAAATAGAGCCATATATCTTACACTTCAAACAGCCTGCGGGCACATCCCGTGGAATGTACACTGAGCGTAAGATATGGCTACTCTCACTCTGGAAGACCGATGCACCTGAGCGTGTCGGTCTTGGAGAGTGTGCTCCTCTTCCTCAACTGTCTTGCGATGACTTGCCCGATTATGAGCAGATATTAGATGCCCAATGCGCTCGCTTTGCCAAGACTGGCATCCTCGATTATGAGGGTTTGCGTCCCTACCCGTCTATGCTGATGGGACTAGAGACAGCCATCTGGTCGCTTCGCTCACCTCACTGTAGAGAGACACGTATCTCCCCTACAGCACCTCCTAGAATTACTGAGTTTGCCCAAGGCACAGCTGGTATCCCTATCAACGGACTTATCTGGATGGGTGATGCATCGACCATGCTCACTCGCATCCAAGACAAACTAGCACAAGGATATGGCTGCATCAAGCTAAAGATTGGCGCCATTGATTTTGAAGAAGAGATGGAGCTATTGACATATATCCGCAAGCACTACAGCAGCAAAGATGTGATTCTTCGAGTCGATGCTAATGGTGCCTTTTCTCCTGATAAGGCTATGGATTATTTAGAGCGGCTAGCTGCTTTGGACCTTCATTCTATCGAACAGCCTATCATGGCTGGGCAGTGGGAGAGCATGGCAGAACTGTGTCAGAAGACTCCCCTTCCTATTGCCCTTGACGAAGAACTGATAGGCATCAATGACCCATTTGACAAGATGGCTCTACTAGATACTATTCGTCCACAGTATATTATCTTAAAACCATCTCTACATGGTGGATTTCATGGTAGTGGCGAATGGATACGTCTGGCTCGTGAACGAGGCATTGGTTATTGGATTACCTCTGCTCTAGAGTCGAATATTGGACTAAATGCTATCGCTCAGTGGACGGCCACACAAGGGGTAACTATCCCTCAAGGGCTTGGTACTGGACAGCTATTCGAAGATAATATAGAGATGCCACTGGAAATACGAGGAGATCAGTTATTTTATACAGGACATCCTGAAAACATTTAAACATAACAGACATGAAGAAAGCCCTTTGTCCCCAATGTAAGATTCCATCATTTTTCGTCATGAACGAAGACGGCGAGCGTCGTCTAGTCTATGTCGACGAAGCCACTGGTGAAGTCGTAGTACGCAATGAAGGTGAAACACTAGACGGTTTTGATCTGTCTATTGTGTATTGCTTGGGCTGCTCTTGGAAGGGAGCACCACGTAAATTGATCAAGAAATAAGAATCAGTAGAATATAGCCTGCTTGCAGGCTGTTAGTATTATATTATAAAAGAGCCTATATAGAAGCGGACTTCTATATAGGCTCTTCTTTTGTAGTCTTCAAAGCGCAAAGAAGCATTGATAGGCTTCGACGGTAAAATTCCAAGGCTTGCGAAGAAGTATAAATGTACATCTATACATGTATAGTCCTAGGTGTATACATGTATGAGTGGGCATCTATACAAGTATAGCCCTAGGACTATACACGACTGCAAAGGACTCTAAGTCAGCTTCAAGCCTTATGCCCTTTTTTACGCAGTGTACTAATTAAGTTGACAGACTTAACAGAGATAGACTAAACTACTTGACAAAGTGCTCTATTGTAGCCTTGGCAAAGAAATCTTCAAAGAAAGCAACATCACAGGGAGGTTGAATGTGATTGGACTCAATCTCGCTTTACTTGATAAGCATCCGTTAAATATTCTTTAATCAGCAAACAAAACACCCTACTATCCTTTTTGTCCGCTATTGCACTGTATCTGAGTAAGCTATACTTTTGTACCCGATTAGAAACTTAACCACCATAAGGTGTGCACAAAACACAAATACACCTATCGATTATTACAAGCATCTAAATGTAGTGCGTGCAGAAAACACAACGATTCAGGAATTTGGACGTAACCAATTCTTGGAAAGCGTTGTTTCAGGAGCAGACGGTTCGATCTATACAACAAACCTGTTTCAAGGGATCGTATATCGCATCAAAGACGCCAAGGTTACCAATCTCTTTCAACACGAAGGGACAAGCCGCAGGCTTGACGCTAGCAGATGACAATCATCTGATGTTGACTGCTACAAGCAAAAAAGAAGGACCTGTGGTCTTTCAAATAACACGGTCTACAGGCGAAGCAAAAATCGCAGGTCGATTTGCAGATGCGGCTATGCTTAATGGCATCGTCAGACTAAACAAACACGTCTTCCTAATCGCCGATAGTTTTAAAGGCATCATCTGGAAGCTAGACATAAAAACTGGTGCTACAAGCCAATGGCTTAGTCATAACCTATTCCGTGCTCCATCACTAGATGGGAATCCTGGTGTAGGAGTAAACGGTCTCAAACTGTTTAAAGGTGCCATCTATCAATTAAAGGGCGTCGTAGCGTCCGTAAGTACACAGATGAAAAAGTAGATCGTGAATTGATGAAAGAAATCGTTGAATTGAGCCGTTGGTCTCCATCTTGGGCGAACTTTCAAGTAGCACGCTATACTTTAGTTGACAACGAGGAAGCTATTGTCAAGCTATCAAGTGACGGTGTATATGGCTACAACATGAATACTCTTAAAAACGCAAAGGGAGTATGTGTATTGAGCTTTGCCAAAGGTAAAAGTGGCAAGTTTGATTCAGACGAATACGTTACTACCAAAGGCAACGTATGGGAAGTGTTTGATGCAGGTATCGCTTGCCAAACTTTCTGCTTAGCTGCACATGATAAAGGTGTAGGCACATGTATCTTCGGTGTTATCAATGACAAGAGCATCTCTGAAATCATTGGTTTGCCAGAGGAAGAAACTGTAGCAGGACTTATCGTCTACGGTTATGAAGATGGTGAGCACGCTAAACCAACACCAAGAAAAGACATAGAAGACATCTTTAGATTTATCTAAAAAAGTTGGGGCTTCATTGCATGTGCAATGAAGCCCCAACTAACTATATAGTATCAACAATCAAAATAACTCATATCCCAACTATCCATCCACTCAATAAACGGTGTACCGTCTTCACGGAACTGGATAGGCAACCAGATATACCGTGCATCACTTGGATGCTTAGGACGCCAAATATCGGCCATAAAAATAAAAGCATCTTTCTTTCCTTGTACAGGAAGAATATAAGTGCTTTGGCCCTTGAATGTAATTTTGGCATCTTTTCCTACACAAGGATTATTATGTCTTACCCATGGCCCCCAGATGCTCTTTGATGAAAACATACGCGCTTCATTGGGTGCCCATCCTGTACATCCAGAAGCAATCAACCAGTAAGTCCCATCTTTCTTAAAGATAGCGGGTGCTTCATTGGAACCTCCAGGGCACATACGTACATACTTTCCTGTATGAGATAGATAATCATCTGACAACTCGGCGATATGCAGTGTAGCATTCTCTTCGGACGAGAAGATATGGTAGGCCTTGCAATCGTCATCTACAAATACAGTCATATCACGAGCCATCTGACCATCTGCCAAATCTCGCTTCAAATATAGACCTTTCACAACCGCTTCTCTACCAGATTTAGTCCAGCGCTTTGTGTACTTAGCTAGATCTAGCGTATCAAGCACAGCCAATTCTTCCGTGGTCATATTGAACGGCATTTTACCCGGATTGACACGTCCAGAACGAATAAAGCGATACGGACCAGTAGGTGTATCACTCACGGCCACACCAGAGCGAGCAGCCCCGTAACCTTGTCCTTTGAGCTCAAGATGAAACCACATTACAAACTTCTTTGTTTGAGCGTTGTAGACCACTTTTGGACGTTCCAAGATGCAGCCACGTACAATATCTGAATGCTCATCATCCGACACAGGCAAAGCAATACCTTCCTGTTTCCAGTCTATAAGATTCTTGGAAGAATAACACATCACACCCACCATCGCTTTGCTAGTCGTATCACATTTATTCTCACCAAACCAATAATACGTGCCATCATGATACATAACACCGCCGCCATGTGCGTTGACATGTACCTCTTTATTGTCTGGCCATATTTCACCAGATTGTATACCTTTTAATGGTTCTTCTCTTTGGCAGGCTGTCAAACACAGAGCCAGCATCATTGCTAATAAGCATCTCATACTATTCAATTATTTCTGTTTTAATTAACACTGACTGAAATATATAGTTTATAACGTAGACACACCCGTAGAGAATCTTGCAAAGGTTCTGACTTTTCATTCATGGTATATCATAGTAGGTTTATTGAACCATTTATACACCTTGAAAACACAAAGTCCCATAATATCTGTAGCGCTCAGATCTTCACAGACCCAAGCGCTACCCTTATACAAAAATACAGCGACATGAAAAAGTTAAAGAGGGATATTACCGTGCTTCTTGGGAGGATGCGATTTGATTTTATTCTTCGCCATCTCCAAGGCCTGGATAAGCTTGATACGCGTATCCTTGGGTTGAATCACATCATCGATATAACCCATTTCTGCACTGCGGTAAGGATTGGAGAAGTTCTCACGATACTCTTCTAGAGCAGCAGCCTTCTCTTCTTCATTTGATTTGCGGTGGATAATGTTTACCGCACCTTCGGCACCCATGACAGCAATCTCTGCATTAGGATAAGCGAGATTCACATCACAACCTGTCTCTTTGCTACCCATCACGATATACGCACCACCGTAAGCCTTACGAGTGATAAGTGTAACCTTAGGCACAGTAGCCTCCGTATAGGCAAATACAATCTTCGCCCCGTGACGGATAATACCGCTGTGCTCTTGTACGGTGCCAGGAAGGAAACCAGGTACATCTTCGAATGTAATGATTGGAATATTGAAACAGTCGCAGAAACGAATGAAACGAGCAATCTTATCTGAGCTATCGATATCTAGTACACCAGCTAGGAAGTTAGGTTGATTGGCTACAATACCTACTGGCTTACCAGCTAAACGGCCAAAACCTACGATAGCATTCTTCGCAAAGTTACTCATTACTTCGAAGAAATAATGGTCATCAAGTACAGGCTCAATGATATCTTTCATGTCATATGGCATGTTTGGATCCATAGGCACTACGTCTTGCAACTGAGACAACTCGCGCCTTTCCCCACCGATGCTAGTTGAGCGTGGTGCATCTTCCATATTATTGGATGGCAAGAAACTCAACAACTCACGGATAGACATAAGCAATTCTTCTTCAGTCTTGCACACAAAGTGAGTTACCCCACTCTTACTGCTGTGCGTATAAGCACCACCAAGACCTTCTTTGTCGATATCTTCATGTGTTACTGTTTTGACAACATCGGGACCAGTCACAAACATATTACTCTTTTCATCGACCATAAAGATAAAATCAGTCAATGCAGGAGAATAACAAGCTCCACCAGCACAAGGGCCCATAATTGCTGAGATTTGAGGAATCACACCAGATGCATATGTGTTTTGTGCAAAGATGGAGGAATATCCAGATAGACTATCCACCCCTTCTTGAATACGTGCACCACCTGAATCATTCAACGCCACGATAGGTGCCCCATACTTAAGCGCCATTCCTTGTACCTTTACTATCTTACGTGCCGTAGCTGCACCTAGTGCCCCCCCATATACCGTAAAATCATATGCATAGACAAATACTTGACGACCATCTACGAGACCGTGACCAGTTACGACACCATCACCAGCAATATGTGTCTTGTCCATACCAAAGTTGGAACAGCGGTGTACTGTAAATTTATCTATCTCTACAAACGTACCTTTATCCAAAAACATATTGATACGCTCACGAGCTGTCATCTTATCTTGTGCATGCTGTCTAGCAATGCGCTTTTCACCGCCGCCCATCTCAGCATTCTTACTCTTTTCTTCAAATGCTTGATATAATTCTTTATTACTCATACTATATCATTTTACTGGTTCATTAATACAAAGAGAAATCAATATTTGATCCGATTGTACGGCATCTCCTTCATTGATTAAGATTTCTTTCACGCTACAATCAGATGCTACCTTGTAGTTATTTTGCATCTTCATCGCCTCAATCACTACGACTGTATCGCCAGCCTTCAGTTCTGCACCGACCTTTACGGGAATAGACACAACTTTACCAGGCATAGGTGATACAATCTTATTGTCTTGACGATCATCACCACCACGCTTCATGCGTAAGTATTTAGCTTTCGCATCAACAATCTGTACACTGTGTGTAGAGGTGACCGTATTAACTTGGTAGCTCTTTCTGTCTTCCGAATGTGCCAACTCGGCATTGTACGACTTGCCATCACGCAAGATAGAATATACCCCCTCACGCAACATCGTGATATCCACTTCAAACTCTTTACTATCTAAAGACAATCGTACTTGGTTGCCTTCTTTACTGAGTAACTCTATTTCAGCAACTCGTTTTCCTATTTGTATCTCCATTACTATATTCTTAAGATTCCTTTGTGTAAACCAAAACTTCTCCAACGACTGGTAGGACGGGCATCATCTTTATCTGAAGTATTTTCTTTAAGATTGACGATATAGTCTATATAAGCCGCCACCAAAGCAATATCTTCTGTCTCCTCATCGTCACGAGTATTTTTATCACTAGTGAGCTCATCAGCATGTTTGGCTATAAATCCAGTATCGTAAGTACCATTGACAAAATCAGGGACTTCAATAATGCTTTTCAAATAGTGAATATTATTCTTCACACCTGTAATCTTATACTCATATAGCACACGATGTAGACGCTCAATAGCATACTCACGATTGGCAGCCCAGATAATCAATTTACTCATCATTGGGTCATAGTGTATAGGAATCTCGTAGCCTTCATATACATAGCTATCGACACGTACCCCAGGTCCACTAGGTTCTATAATCTTTTTAATGATACCTGGTGCAGGCATAAAGTTCATATCGGCATCTTCGGCACAGATACGCAACTCGACAGCATGACCACTTTGAATCATATCTTCTTGTTTCAGAGTCAAAGCTTCACCTGCAGCAATCTTGATTTGTTCTTTCACCAAATCTACATCCATGACTTGCTCGGTAATAGGATGCTCCACTTGCAGACGAGTATTCATTTCCAAAAAATAGAAGTTGCGATGCTTATCAACTAAGAACTCGATGGTTACAGCACCGACTACATTGACTGCCTTAGCGGCCATCACAGCCTTTTCTCCCATCTCTTGACGCAAATCTGGCGTTACGAATGGAGAAGGACTTTCCTCAAGAATCTTTTGGTTACGTCGTTGTACTGAACATTCACGTTCACACAAGTGAATCACGTTACCATGTGTATCTCCCAAGATTTGGAATTCGATATGGTGTGGCTCTTCCACAAACTTCTCTATATATACGGTATCATCACCAAAAGAGGACAACGATTCTGATTTTGCGCTTGTATAAGCTTCTCTAGCCTCTCTCTCATTGTGTGCCTTGCGGATACCTTTACCCCCACCGCCCATAGAGGCTTTGATCATCACGGGATAACCAATTTGATTACTGATTTCTGCTGCTTCATCGGCCGATTGTAATCCCTGCTCTGTACCAGGGACTACTGGAACACCTGCAGCAATCATCGTTTTACGTGCAGAAATCTTATCACCCATCGTGTCCATCGTGTGGGAGTTAGGCCCGATAAATATGATACCCTCTTGAATACAACGACGCGTGAAGTGCGAATTTTCAGACAAAAACCCATACCCTGGGTGAATAGCGTCTACATCATGTGCTTTTGCTACTTCTAAAATTCGCTCAGTTTTCAGATAACTCTCTGACGATGCAGCTCCTCCAATACAGTAAGCTTCATCTGCATACCACACATGCTTAGATGTACGGTCAGCTTCAGAGAAAACAGCCACCGTACCTATGCCCATCTCCTTGCATGAACGCATGATACGGACTGCAATTTCACCACGATTGGCAATAAGTACTTTCTTAATTTTACTCATAATATATTATATTTAAAAGATATAAATTCACTTTTATATACTATCAATGCCTCTGAAACGTAATGTGTAGATATACGTCTCACTAGAGCCACACACATAATCTAAAATAATGTATATGTCAACACATGTATCGTGAATACATCAACGCTATGATTTACTCACTTTACGTGCTTATATCAATGGAGAAATTATACGAATTGGGATCAACCAGTTCACAGTAGCTATCAATGCGCGGATAGCTTGTAATGTACGTCTGCATACTTTTAACCTTTTAATTAATGACCTAATTAAAAACTCTATTTGCCACCAATGGCTAACGTGAAAAACAAAAGGGAAGACATACCTATGGCTGTCTGAATGACAGAAAGGCTGTATTCGACTTTGCTTTTTTCGCGAAAGCATTGTCAACCGAATTAAGGCAGGTCTCCTGACTTACTCTATTCTATACGCCTTCCCATCAATTATGACAGTGGCATCTTGCATAAAACTGTTACAGAGCTTACAGTTGCGCGACAGTCCGTGAATCTCACACGGTTCCCTTTTAATTCTACACAAAGTAGAACACCTTAGCGGTTAGTTGTTGCAAAAGAACTTTGCTGCAACAAAGGTAGACAAATAACTGGACCTGCAAAAAGAATTACGGAAATTTTTCCATAATAAAAAGACATCTTTATATTGAGGTCTTTTTCCTGCAATTTCACTTACCGTTTTGCTACCTGAATATAGCAAGAAAGGCCAAAAAAAAGCGTCCAGAATTTTCATTCTGAACGCTTAGTATATTATCTATTCCTCAAAGATTACAATGGAATGTTTCCATGCTTCTTAGGAGGATGAGACTTGATCTTGTTCTTAGCCATTTCTAATGCTTGGATAAGCTTCACACGAGTATCTTTAGGTTGAATGATATCATCAATATAACCCATTTCCGCACTACGGTAAGGATTAGAGAAGTTCTCACGATACTCTTCTAGAGCAGCAGCTTTCTCCTCTTCGCTCGACTTGCGGTGGATAATGTTTACAGCACCTTCGGCACCCATTACCGCAATCTCTGCGTTAGGATAAGCTAGGTTGACATCACAACCTGTTTCTTTACTACCCATTACAATATACGCACCACCATAAGCCTTACGAGTGATCAATGTCACCTTAGGGACAGTAGCCTCAGTATATGCAAATACAATCTTCGCACCATGACGGATGATACCGTTGTGCTCTTGTACTGTTCCAGGAAGGAAACCAGGTACATCTTCGAATGTAATGATCGGAATATTGAAACAGTCACAGAAACGAATGAAACGGGCAATCTTATCTGAGCTATCGATATCTAGTACACCAGCTAGGAAGTTAGGTTGGTTAGCTACAACACCTACAGACTTACCTGCCAGACGACCGAAACCAACTACTGCATTCTTCGCAAAGTTACCCATCACTTCGAAGAAATAGTGATCATCAAGAACTGGCTCAATGATATCCTTCATGTCATAAGGCATATTAGGATCATCTGGCACTACGTCTTGCAATTGTGGCAATTCTCGACGTGAACCACCTGCACTGCTAGAGCGGGGCGCATCTTCCATATTGTTTGATGGCAAGAAGCTCAAAAGTTCGCGGATAGACATAAGAAGCTCTTCTTCAGTCTTACATACGAAGTGAGTGACCCCACTCTTGCTACTGTGCGTGTATGCACCACCAAGACCTTCTTTATCAATATCTTCGTGTGTTACTGTCTTTACTACATCTGGACCAGTCACAAACATGTTACTCTTTTCATCTACCATGAAGATGAAGTCAGTAAGTGCTGGAGAATAACAAGCACCACCGGCACAAGGACCCATAATCGCTGAGATTTGAGGGATTACACCTGATGCATAGATATTTTGAGCAAAGATAGAAGAGTATCCAGCCAAGCTATCAACACCTTCTTGAATACGAGCACCACCCGAGTCATTCATGGCTACGATAGGCGCACCGTTTTTAAGGGCCAACTTTTGTACCTTGACAATCTTACGTGCAGTAGCAGCACCTAGTGTACCACCATAAACAGTAAAGTCATAAGCATAGACAAATACTTGACGACCATCTACAAGACCGTGACCAGTGACAACACCATCACCAGCGATGTGCGATTTGTCGAAACCAAAGTTTGTACAACGGTGAGTTGTAAACTTATCTAGTTCTACGAACGTACCTTTATCCAAAAACATATTGATACGCTCACGAGCAGTCATTTTACCTTGCTCATGCTGTCTCGCAATACGCTGTTCGCCGCCACCTATTTCGGCAGCTTTGCTCTTCTCTTCGAATGCTTGATATAATTCTTTATTAGTCATAATATAGTTATTCTGTTTCTTTTAATGTAAGGGTAATCATAACCTGGTCAGACTGCACGGCGTCGCCTTCATTGACCAAGATTTCCTTCACGACGCAATCTGTAGCCACCTTGTAGTTATTCTGCATCTTCATCGCTTCAATGACTACAACAGTGTCACCTGCCTTAAGCTCTGTACCTACCTCAACTGGGATAGATACCACCTTACCTGGCATAGGAGATACAATCTTATCGTCTTGACGGTCATCACCACCACGCTTCATGCGAAGATACTTCGCCTTAGCATCCACGATTTGCACCTTTTGTGTAGATGTCACCGTGTTGACCATATATGTCTTTCTGTCTTCTGAATGACTCAGCTCCGCATTATATGATCTACCATCTCTTAAGATAGAGTATACGCCTTCTCTAAGCATAGTCACATCAACTTCGAATTCTTTACCATCCAAAGACAAACGTACTAGGTTGCCCTCCTTACTGATTAGCTCTATTTCAGCTACTCGTTTTCCAACTTGTATCTCCATAATTAGATTCTTAAGATTCCTTTATGTAAACCAAAACTTCTCCAACGGCTATTAGGACGATTATCGTCTCTATCCGATGAATTCTCTTCTAGATTGACAATGTAATCGATGTACGCAGCAATCATAGCTACATCTTCCATCTCTTCATTCTCTTCGAACTTTCCGTTAGTCAGTTGCTCACCAAACTTAGCGATAAATCCTGTATCATATTTACCTTCGATAAAGTCAGGTACTTCGATGATACTCTTCAAGTAGTGGATGTTATTCTTCACGCCCGTGATTTTGTACTCATACAATGCACGGTGCAAACGTTCAATAGCATACTCACGATTTTCAGCCCAAATAATAAGCTTACTGATCATTGGATCATAGTGCATAGTGATTTCAAATCCTTCATACACATAACTGTCGATACGGATACCAGGGCCACTAGGCTCGATAATTTTTTTGATTTCACCTGGAGCAGGCATAAAGTTCATATCGGCATCTTCTGCACAAATACGCAACTCAATAGCGTGCCCACTTTGAATCATATCTTCTTGCTTCAAAGACAAAACTTGTCCTTCAGCAATCTTAATTTGCTCTTTCACCAAATCCACATCAAGTACTTGCTCCGTAATAGGGTGCTCTACTTGAAGACGTGTATTCATTTCCAAAAAGAAGAAATTACGATGCTTATCTACCAAGAACTCGATAGTCACGGCACCCACTACGTTAACAGCCTTGGCAGCCATTACCGCCTTCTCACCCATTTCTTTGCGCAAGTCTGGCGTAACGAATGGTGATGGACTTTCCTCAAGGATTTTTTGATTACGACGTTGAACCGAACATTCACGCTCACATAAGTGAATCACGTTACCGTGAGTATCACCCAAAATTTGGAATTCAATATGGTGTGGTTCTTCAACGAATTTCTCAACATATACTGTATCGTCACCAAAAGAAGACAACGACTCAGATTTAGCACTTGTATATGCTTCACGTACCTCTTTTTCATTGTGCGCTTTACGGATACCTTTACCGCCGCCACCCATAGAAGCTTTGATCATCACTGGATAACCAATTTCATTACTGACCTCTGCAGCTTCATCTGCCGATTGCAATCCCTGCTCTGTACCAGGGACTACAGGCACACCTGCCTCAATCATTGTTTTACGTGCTGAAATCTTATCTCCCATCGTATCCATAGTATGGGAGTTAGGCCCAATAAATATGATACCTTCTTGAATACATCGGCGTGTAAAATGCGAATTTTCTGACAAGAAGCCATAACCTGGGTGAATTGCATCGACACCATGTTCTTTAGCCACACTTAGAATTCGTTCAATTTTCAGATAACTATCTGATGAAGCAGCACCACCGATGCAATAAGCTTCATCTGCATACCACACATGCTTAGACGTACGGTCTGCTTCTGAGAACACCGCCACTGTACTTATCCCCATCTCCTTGCAAGAGCGCATAATACGCACTGCAATTTCACCGCGATTGGCGATAAGAA
Organism: Bacteroidaceae bacterium; assembly: GCA_963678855.1. GTDB lineage: Bacteria > Bacteroidota > Bacteroidia > Bacteroidales > Bacteroidaceae > F22. Next base: position 764,499 of record OY787448.1, read on the forward strand.
CCTTTTTGATTTTGCTCATAATTTATTATTTGCTAAGTTATATATTCTTACAGTAAGAAGTTCAACTGTCGGTAGAGACACTATATATATGCCCTCAGTTTTCGTCAATATCTAATACCTATATCTACTCCCTTTATTTGATAAGGGGCTACATACAGAGTGGAGGCCTTCATTATTTAATAACATGAGGACCACCATTTTGCAGACAAAAAATTCACCTATATCTGCATAATATTTCAACCTTCATACTAGCACCAAATTGAAGTCTTTTCTGTACCATCTCTGGTGCGTAATTGATACGCAAAGAAAAGAACCCAAACGCAAAGATAAGAAAGTAGTTACAAAAATCAAAAAAAACGAGCAAATTAATTGACCATAGTCAAGCCAGAAATTCATATTGACGCATTTTCCCCAAAAAAAACATCAATACAAAATCAAAAACCAACAAAACACAAACAAGTGTTACATCTTTTCTAGTTGCATTAAAAACTAAAAAGATTGATTTTGATTCTTTTTCCTTTTGTAAGGAAGCTATATATATTGAATAATATTGCTCTTACTGATTATACTTATAATCAGTAAGAGCAATAGATTCGAACAAGAAAAAAAACCATCTTATGAAAGACAATAATAAATAAATCTATGTATTCATAGAAATAGAAAACATTAATTTACTTTCAAGCGATATACCCCAAATGAACGGGCTTGAAGTTCCAAATCCAAGAAACGAGGATTGACCGACACTGGACGCAGACGAGGAAACACTTTCTCTTCCTCTAAAGTATTGACGGCAGTCCATTCATTATTTTGCAAATAGGTGCAGGTCCCCGAAACAAGGTGATGCTTTTTTAATCCGTTGAAATCAATATGCATCTTCTGGACTTTATTGGCAGCATTGACTACTTTCACAATAATTTCTCCTGTAGCTGCATCCGATACTGCCGAAGCATATAAACTATCTTGCCCAATAACTGGCTTACCCTCCATCAGCAAAGGAAGTACCTTTGTTCCAGTATTCATTCCATACATCTGTTGGACGTAATAATTGGGTGTACGCATCATGCGGAGGTTATCAAACCAAATCATATCAGGATTCCACTGCCAAGCATCTACATGAGCAAACAAAGGCGCGTATGTGGCCAAGCGGACAACATCGGCATTGCGTTCCAAACCTGTCATAAAAGCCGCTTCGGAAAGGGCTGATAGAAAATTATTGGCTTTGCCAGTACTGTAATCGTGCGAAGCATATTCTCCAGCAAAAACTTTGGGTCCCTTGCGGTCGTAACTGTCGTAACGCCCTGCATTGGCAAAGAACCAATCGGGAGACATGTAGTAATGTTCGTCCACCAAATCGACTCCTATACGTTTCATTTCTGGCCAAAGGTAATCAAACTTATCACCAGCAGCACTCGGACCAGAGGTACCAACAATCTGGATATGGGGATAGCGTTTGCGAATGGCTTTGACAAACACCTCCAAACGTTCGGGATACACTGTACCCCACTGTTCGTTACCGATGGCTATCATTTTCAGATTGAAAGGTTTGGCATGTCCCATATCGGCACGCACTTTTCCCCATTTGGAATCGACAGGACCGTTGGCAAATTCAATCAAATCAAGTGCATCTTGTACATAAGGGGCCAGTTTGGTGAGCGGCACGACTTCATTGCTTTCGTATTGGCAAGATAGTCCGCAACTTAATACAGGAAGCGGCTCTGCTCCCAAATCTTCGCTCAACAGAAAATATTCATAAAATCCCAAGCCGTAGCTCTGGAAATAATCGGGGAAAGCTTTATGTTTGAAGGTATAATTCCAACGATTCTCGTTGAGTGGACGATTTTCGACTGCACCGACACTATTTTTCCACTGATAGCGGGTAGCAAGGCTGTTGCCCTCAATGATGCAACCGCCAGGAAAACGAAAGACCCCTGGATGAATATCGTAGAGTGCTTGCACCAGGTCGGCACGTAGGCCGTTTTCGCGTTGCTTCCAAGTATGCACAGGAAAAAGCGAAATATGGTCCATATCCACAGTTCCTTCTGTGAGCAAGACAACACGCAAGCGAGAATGAGCATCGGTAAAAGGTGCTTGCAGTTCGAGCGTCATCTTTTTCCAATCCTGACTATTTACTTGCAGTTCTTTTTTCAGTACATTTTCGCCTTGGGAGTTGACCAATTCGATAGACAGTTTCATGGGTTTAGTATCTGGTGTGCGGGCATACACCGAAAAGCGATATGTTTCTGCTTTTTTCAACCCAATGCCTCGAAATCCTTCGTTGTCCAAACCAGCGCGCAACAAACGTCCATCGTTGACCACTCGCACATAATGTGGATTGCGCTCGAAACAAGGATTTTCGCTATTTACAGTGACATTTCCAAAAGGTACCCACCCCACAAAAGATTGCGGAAATTCAAAAGAACGGTTTTTTACTAATTCGGCATATAAGCCACCATCTGCACCAAAGTTGATATCCTCGAAGAAGACACCAAACATTGCTGGATTTATTCTGGCTGTCGGTTTTGAAACATCAACTGTCATTACATGCTGTTGAGCATATAGCCCAAAAGTGCATGCTAAAATCGAAAGAGCTAAAAGTTTTTTCATTTGTTTACTTTGTAGAAATTTTGTTTTGCTTGGGATTGTTCCTGAGCTTTATTGCATTAATGATTAAAGAATCCATTATCTTCTTGCTTGTCTGCTTTTTCCGATAGAGCGGAAGCCGCTCTTAACTCAATCGGCAACCAAACAGCCATATTGCCTTCGCCACGATGTGCCCAAGCATAATAAGGAATTAAAGTTAGTTTGACATCATCTATCTCCAACTTACCCGCTTTATTATAATTCAAGACTTGTGCATCTGTCGTTAACTGATTGATACCGTAAAGTATATCGGGTCTTTGAACAAGTTTGAATTGAGGGTTTTGATTCAATATAATATGGTGTACATTGAAATCATTGTCTGCCGATTCGGCACAATACACAATAGGTCCTCGCTCAATAGCCACTCGTCCACGATCGGCTTTCACTTTCTCGTTGGCTTTTACTACACGAGCTGACATATCGAAATGTACATCCACAACATCCCCTTTTTTCCACTGACGATTCATTTTGAAATAGCCGTTGGTCAACTCTGCTTGAATCTCCTTGCCATTCAATAATACCCGATAAGCGGGCTTAACTTGATCGGAATAAGCGTATAAATCACTCGGCAAGACCTTATTACGCACCCAGCCTGGAATACGGATATTCAAACAAAAGGATTGATGAGATTTCACCACCGTTAAGCGCGTATCTCCATTCCAAGGATAAGTCGTTTCTTGTTGCAAAATAATCTTTTTCTTATTTAGCTTCAATTCGACACGATTGGACATAAACAAATTGACATATACCTGCTTGTCCTTCACGGCATAAATATAACCTGGAATAGACGGAATGAAACGGCTGATATTGGATGGGCAACAAGCACACCCGAACCAAGGTTTTCTGCTATAATCACCCGTAGATGCCAAAGGGTTGGGATAAAAGAAGCTATTACCGTCGAGCGAAACACCCGAAATGAGTCCATTGTACAACGTGCGTTCCAACACATCAAAATAACGCGCATCACCATGTAATAAAAAAAGACGATAATTTAGATACACATTACCAATGGCTGCACAAGTTTCACAATAAGCCGAGAGATTAGGCAATTCATAATTCTCCCCAAAGGCTTCCCCTTGATGGCGTGCACCAATTCCTCCAGTAATATAGATTTTTGTTGATACAATATTGTTCCAGATCTTATCAATAGCTGCAATATAGGAACTATCACCAGTCATGGCCGCTACATCGGCCATACCCGAATACATATAGGCAGCACGTACGGCATGACCAACTGCTTCATCTTGCTCTACAACTGGCTTGTGCGCCTGACTATAAGCATCTTTACGAGCAGTTGTGCCACGTGCATCAAGGAAAAATTTGGCTTGGTCAAGATATTTTTTATCGCCTGTTATAGTATAAAGACGTACTAGTGCCATTTCAGCAATCTGGTGTCCAGGGACCAATCTTTTTTGATTCGGTTTATCGCCTATCGCACGACATACACAATCGGCATATTTAATAGCAATATCAAGAAAATTCCGCTTGCCCGTAGCTTGATAATACGCTACTGCTCCTTCTATCATGTGTCCTAAATCATACAACTCATGACTAAGATTTTCGACAGCTACCCAACGCTTTTTTCCTGCCCAATTATGCGGATGTTTGGGATTCATGGCACGAGATGTGTACAGATAGCCATCGGGTTCTTGTGCTGCACCCACAATGACCAATACACTATCAATATAATGTTCCAATTTTTTATTGGGATACGTTTGAAGGGAATAAGCAGCACCTTCAATGGTTTTATACACATCCGTGTCATCAAAAGGATATCCAGTAACCTTATAATCATCGCTTGGGTGGGCCGCTTTCACAAAATTTTCATAGCGACCAGTCTCTTCGCATTTGCTGAAAGCCAACGGGATGGTCACTTCACGACTTGACCGCAGGCGTTCTCCCCAAAAATCATCCGTAAGTTTGACAGATGTAAAAGGAACAGGGTCAATAGGATAGCCTGAATGAATAGGTGCTTTTTGTTGCGCCACAACATTTCCTGCTACAATAGCTACAAGAAGCGTTATTAAATATCTTTTCATCTGTTGGTATGTATAACGATTTTGTATTATTTCTTTTTCTCAATCTTCCCATGAACACGTATGACCGTAAACGAATAAGCAGGCATCGAATACGAAAAATCCGTTCCTTTTAATTCAAAATCGGTATAAACTGGTTTCAGGTCTTGATCGGTAGGATCAGACGTTAAAAGGATTTTTGATGCTGTCGAATTGTCCAACGCAAAATGATCCATTTTAATCTGAGTATTCACTTTGACTGGTAGCATGTTGACCAGTTTCAAGATATAATCACCTGTATCTCCATCGCGTACAACAGACACAGCGATACGCTTCTTCACGGCATCACGCTTATTGTTCAAGCTGACCACAGACGGCACATACTCTGTTCCAGCATTTTGTCCGTACATTTGCTGCGTATAATACCCCACAGTTAGTTTCACTTTGGTATTATTAAAATAAATCAAATCGGGATTCCACTGCGTGTGCCCCTCTTTGGCCAATAAAGGCGCATAAGAAGCCATAGATACAATATCACCGTTTCGCTCCACCGACGTCAAATAAAGGGCTTCTGCCAAAGCAGTTTCTAAATTATTGGGACGACCAGGCAAATGAGCGGCATATTCTCCCAAATAGACCTTCGGTTTACTACGGTCGTAATGGTCGTAAAAATCTTGATTGTGAATAAACCAACCTGGTGGAACATAATAATGCTCATCGACAATCGCTACATTTAATTGGGAAGCCAACGCCCAACCTTCATCATAATCAGAGCCTTCGTAGAAAGGTCCAGTCGTGCCGATGACCGTAATTTCAGGATGCTTTTCTTTAATGGCATTAAATATCATCGTAAAACGTTCCTTGAAAACATCTGTAATCATATCTTCATTGCCAATGCCAATAAATTTTAAATTGAATGGTTTGGGGTGCCCTGCTTCCGCACGCTTTCGCCCCCACACAGTTTTCCGTGCATCACCATTGGCATATTCAATCAAGTCAAGTACATCCTGGATGTATTTGTTCATCTGTTCCATCGGAATACCGCCCTGCTGACCATAGTGCTCCACTTCATTTTTAGCACCATGCGAACAAGTACCTGAATTTTGGCAAGGTACACCAGCAGCCAATACAGGTACTGGTGCGGCTCCTATATCTTCGCAAAACTGGAAGTACTCGAAATAACCCAGTCCGCGTGTTTGATGATACCCCCAAAGATTACGCAAAGGCTTACGTGCTTCCAATGCACCGATAGATCCTTTCCAATCGTACATATTGTCAATACCATCTCCATGAGCGACACAACCACCAGGGAAACGGACAAAACGAGGTTTTAAATCGGCCAATGCCTGTGCCAAATCGGCACGTAACCCATTCTTGTGTCCTTTGAAAGTCTTTTGTGGGAAAAGGGAAATCATATCCAAGTCATATCTTCCCTTTTCTTGTGGAATAATTGCCAATACAGCAGAAGAGGCATCCTGCTTTACACTAAGAATAGCTTTCTGTTTATTCCATTTTTTCCTTGTTGCATGTATAGTAGTTTGTGCAAGTACTGTTCCTTTTTCATCTAGTAATTTCACTAGTACTTTGCCACCTTTGCTGCCTTCTGCCACACGAACAAATGCTGAGAAGTCGTATTTGTCTCCTTTTTTCAAAGCAATCCCATCAAAGCCTTTATTGCACAAAGCAACTCCTGGTTGAAGCACATTAAACACGGCATAATGAGGGTTATTGGCATGGATGGAATGATTGATTGCGATATCTAGTGTACCACCCTTTCCACTTGTGTACCAGGCATAGGTGTTGTTCCATTTTTTAGGCGAGCCATCTTTCAAGGAGTATTCAAAATCGCGGTTTTGTATCAATTCGGCATAAAGACCACCATCAGCTGCGTAGTTTATATCCTCAAAGAAAATTCCAATTAGATGGTCACTAATTGATTTGCTTTGGGCAGCATCGACCTGCATAACGGCATCTACCGCTTGCAATCCAGCAAAGCGAGTACTGTCCTGCTCGGTACGTTCGTCATTCTGCATCTGACGAATTTTTTGATGATCGGCATAGCGTATCAACTGTTCAACTGTTGCAAACGGAACGCGTTGTACCCAGCCCTTTTCTTCTATCCCGTTTAAAACAATAGTTTTCTCAAAAGTAGAATGTACATTTTGAGGTATATATTTTAAACTATCGACTGGGGTAAAATAATGCTGCGGACTCCATTTCAACAAATCGGGGGAACTGGCGTGAGCCAAGACTTTACCATTCTGAGTGGCTGTCCAAAGGCAATGCCACTCTCCATCAGCCTGACTTTGCATTAAGTGAGGACGAAACATTTTTTTCTGCCACCCCCATGGTCCGAAATCACATCGCACATAATTATATCTATCGGCAATGGAAAACCACTCATTGGCATCCGTACTCCAAGCAAACATAAGTCCACTTCGCCCATTGGCATCGGCATAAGAAAAAAGAAAAACCGAATCAGATTGGTTCGCCCGTAAGGAAATGGGCAACAATAACAAAAAATATAGACTTAATTGTTTTAATAAGCTATTCATAGACAGTTCGTTTTAAATCATATCAAATCAATTGAACAAAAAAATATTGCAGACACCGCAAGAATACTCCTGCACATCTTTCCCTCATACTATATTAAGATGCAGGATGTACTGGCTTAATCGTACCATCTTGATTAAATTCCATTTGGTCAATACACACTTCACGATGAATGCCTGGATTGTCTTTGAGATAGTTCTTATTAATGCGATGGTACACTATGACCCACTTATCTGTATCGGGAATATGCAACACGGCATTGTGCCCTGTACCATATATTTCTTTTTCAGGATGCTGAATTAAAACAACTGGATTCTTGGCCACTTGAATGGGTCCAAGTGGAGATTTGGATGTACCGTAAGCCACATGATAGTTGGCCGAACCAGTATCATCTACCGACCACATGAAATAATAAAGTCCCTTACGGTAAAACACATAAGGAGCTTCTCTATAGGCATAATCCTGCAAAGTCCCTCCTTCTGGAGTCATCACAGTAATGCTTTTTTCATTTATCGAAGTCATATCTTGATTCAATTCCGCTCCTGCCATATAGCCATTGCCCCAAAACAAGTAGGATTTTCCTGAAACAGGGTCGGTAAAAACATCCACATCAATCTGTTGTCCACCGCCAACAGGAGATTTTGACACGATAGAATGCCCCAAATCTGTAAATGGACCGATAGGCGAGTCAGCAATCGCCACACCTATTTGCTTCCCTTCGCCATGTACAGGATTCCCACTGTAATAAAGGAAATATGTGTACTTGCCTTGTATGAGTTTTTCTTCAATGCATGGAGCCCACGCATTGCCATTTGCCCAAGAGACCTGCTCCGATTTCAAATCCAAGATTACGCCTTCATTCTTCCAGTTATGTAAATCGGACGAAGAAAAGACGCTGAAGCTCCATCCACCCCAGCCTTTATGTCCGTCTGTGGTCGAATACATATAGTATTTTCCTGTTTGCTTAGAATATAAGATTTCAGGGTCGGCATGGAAGCCCGATAATACTGGATTGACAGACAACTTGTCGGACTTGGCTGGCTTGCCCCATTTCTCTGTAATTCGATTCAATTCAGCACGGGTGATAGACATAACCGTACCATGACGTGGATGAAAATTCATCTTCACCTCTTTATCTATGGTTTTAAAATTTTTCAGGTCAGTGCTTTCCGTAAATTGATATTTTCCTTTGATATACACATCGTACATCAAAATATACTTGTTTTGATTGGTTAGTTTGAACACACAACTACCTTCAACAGATTCTTTAGTCTGTTGCTTGTAATCAGTAGATTCTGTCCATTGCCCTGAAGTCAACTGAGTGGTTGTAGCAACCTTTATCCCATTGCCATGTCCTTCTGTTTTGTAAAACAAATAATACGTACCATCTTTACAAATGATATCTCCATCAATACATGATTTTTTATCTTGAGGAACAAAAAGTTCTTTAGGTTCCCCTTCTAAATTTGTGAAATCCTTATTGGCATAAGCATAATAAATAATATCTGGTCCATCTCCATGTTTCATAGACCAATACACCATATACTTACCGTTTGTCGGATCAAAGATGATTTGTGGTGCCCATACTCGCTTTAAATCTTCTTGATTTTGATACTGTTGTTGAATATTGACCACGGCATGTGACCAATGTACCAAATCGGTTGATTTGAGCAATACCATAGCTCGATTGGAATCCCACCCATTGGCCGATACCATATCTGTAGCCACCATATAGAATGTTTTGCCATCTTCACATCTAAGGATATATGGGTCGCGTACTCCACCTGTCGAACTAATTACTTTGGAATCAATAACTGGTTTGTTATTATTCAAAGCTTGATAAGTGTACCCATCCGAACTGATGGCATAGCATATAGCCTCTTGACTGATGTCATTGCCAGTGAAGTAGACAAACAGATACCCCCCATCATCGTGAGAAGAGGTACAGGATGTGATTAGAGCAACTAAGGCCAACAAGCCTACGTGCATTATTCGTTTTTTCAATTGTATTAAATTCATGATATTATTTGGTTATATAGATTATCTATCAATAATAGTATTTACTTATAGCTGAAAGGATCTGCCTTTACGTATATCTTGTAGTCTTTGATACCTCCTGGTACTGTACTCTCCATACGAGGAAGATACTGTACAGCACTCACAGTGTGTACGGCTCCTAGATCAATAACCACCGAATGGGGATATTGCTTACCCTTTTCGGTACTCCAGTAAGTCGATTCTTGTAAGTCAAAGCTTTTGTCGGCCGATCTATTGACATGAGCCACATCTTCACTATCTGCATAGGTAACGACCCAAGGTTCACGAGATAAACGTTCTCCATTTTTATCCAACACATACATCTCTGCAACACATGCCATTTCCTTGCCATCTTGAGCATTCAAAGCTTCTAGACAAATATAACGTCCTGTATAAGGCTTGTCAAAGGTCACTTCTTGCCAACCATTACCTGGTTTGAACTGTCCTGATACAACAGGCTTTTCAACTGAAAGATTAAGTGTTTGTCCTTCTTTTCTATGAGTAAGAGGTTTCTGTACCAATAATTGATCAAGCAATGGCTTTTTCAGTCCTTCACATTTGGCTTCTTTAGGACCGATGACATCAAAAACGATAATTTCGTTTTTGCCTTTCTTCAACCAACAGCCAGGCATATACAACGTTTGTTGAGGACCGATTTCCCAAATTCGTCCCATGGCATGTCCATTTACATACACCAAACCTTTACCCCAAGTTTCAAAATTCAGGAAAGTATCACTCGGCTTTTTCACGTAGAATGTACCACGATAACATCCAGGAATACGTTGCCCTTTGTTGTCTGTCAACGACTGGATAGGTGTAAACTTCATGTGATTATAAAAGGCATAAGTATCTTCAATATTAAAGACCTCCCAATTTTTTAGATCACAAACAAAAGGACGGCGATCAACTTGGATAGTCAACTCTACCTTTTTGGTAATTCCCTTATAGTCTTTGATAGCGCGACCAAAATTGATACGTCCCATCGCTTCAACCAAGATATCAAGTTGCCCCCCTTTGGCGGTCACTGGCAAAGTTAATTGTTTTTCACCGTTTCTACGATCTAACCTACCAATAAATTGACCATCCACAAATACTTGGGCATAATCATGCACATCATGTATCGTCAATAAAGAAGGCGTTGTCAATTGAGGTAAAGTCGTGCGATATAAAATACTACCAAACCCTTGATTGTATTCCTCCATAGTACGAATGTTTTCGTCCTTTTTGGCTTTTGGAAGATTGCTAAACAAAGGAGCAACTTCAGTAAGCTGGAATGCTGAGATATGAATAGGCCTGATAAGCTTTGGTACCCTAGGTAACTTTTTACCATCCGTGTATTTCGCCAAAGTCTTGCGAAGCATCCAATATTTAGGAGTCGTTTGACCAGATTCACTGATAGGAGCATCGTAATCATATGAAGTTACATCGGGAGCAAAACCAGGAGAATTGGCACCAGCCCAATGTCCCCAATTGGTTCCTCCGTGTGTCATATACAAACTAAAGGAAATATGTTTAGAAAGCATTTCGTTAATTCCTGCAATCATATCGTCGGATGGACGAGTTTCGTGGTTCCCTCCCCACTTGTCGAACCATCCACTCCAAAACTCACTACACATCAATGGAGTATCTGGACGCAATTGCTTCAGCTTGGCAAATTGTTGGTCGATGTTGGCACCAGTACCAAAATTCATAGTCCACAATAAATCGTCCAATCCATTATGTGTAAAGTTAGACGACCAATCGCATTGAAACAAAGTAACCTCTCCAAAGTACTTGCGTACAATATCTCGTATTTGAGAAATATAGGTCTTATTTTGACCATAAGAACCATATTCATTCTCAACTTGCACCATAATAATAGGGCCACCTTTTTCAACGGTTAAGTTGGCCACTTGCTCAGCTACCGCCTTTTGGAAAGTATCTACTCGTTGAATAAAATACGGATCAGACTCACGTAGTCGGATATCTTTCTTCTTAAGCAACCACCATGGCAATCCACCCATTTCCCACTCTGCACACACATAGGGACCAGGACGAAGAATAACATACATTTCATTAGCCTGACAAAGACGACAGAACTCAGCTAAATCATTTTGACCAGTAAAATCAAATTGACCTGGTTGCGATTCATGAGCATTCCAAAAGACATATAAACAAACGGTATTCATCCCCAAAGCTTTACAAAGCTTGATACGCTGATCCCAATATGGTTTGGGGATACGTGGATAATGTAACTCGGCTGCTTTGATAACAAAAGGTTGACCATTCAACAAAAAGGTTTGCTTCCCAATTGCAAATTGATCATGCTTATTTGTTTGGGCTACACTTGTTAAAGAGCTCAATAGTAGAAGGGATAAAACGAAGGTTTTAACCACATGCCAAGATGCGAATCTTTTTAGACATTCCACTTGTTTGTTTACTAATACCATACTATTTTCTATAATTATTAATTGCTGACTTGCACGCTTATAAATGCTTGGACAAAAGTACATATAAAAGTCCCGCCTCATAAGTATATTTCTATCAAAAACACAATAGAAATCGTTCATACGAATGATTTCTCATGCTAAAGAACAATTAAAATTGCCTTACATTATTGGACAGTAGTGTATAATCGACCAACTTTTAATGAGTCACCCGACAAATCCACTTCAAATAAATGAGGTACACGTATGTACTTACCTTGTACAACTTTATGACTATGTACCGACATCAACCACTTTCCTTCGAAAGTCTTAAAGAGCATACCATGACCATAATTGGGAGGAGTAATCGGTTGCTTAGCTTGTACCCACGGACCATCCAATGTGCCACTTTCTGAATACGCTACTCCTTGCGTATAATCACCAAATACCCAACTTGTCCATATCGTTCCCAAGCGGCCTGTTTTTGTTCTAAACAACCAAGGACCATCTGTCACTCGATTAGGTAAGATCTTATCTCCCATTTTCTCTCTACTCCATGGAGAATCACTAGCACGGAATAGAATTTTGCCTTCACCGATAGTACCGCTAAGATCAGGTTTCATCTCAATCTTTTCGACCGTGCCATTCATATTCTGTATCCACTCATTGCAATACACCATATAAGGTTTACCATCTTGATCAACCCAGAACGTAGCATCTAGCGTAGCCTTGTTTGGAGGTAGATAAGTTACATCTCCATCCAAATGATATGGTCCTTCTGGAGAATCACTGACCAATACATGACTAGCACGACGTGGCACAGCAGAGCTCTTAACTGTGTCAATAGTAAGCGCATGATTGGTGAATGTAGCAAAATAATAATATTTACCTTTGTATTGATGTAGCTCGGCTGCCCATATTTCAGGATGAGAGCCCATCCATGAGTTACTATCTATTTGGACCACATCATAAGGCCCAGTCCAAAAGCGCAAATCCTTACTTTTCCATAATTTACCTTGGGTACCAGTCATGTAATACATTTTTGTATTCTGATCAGCCAAGATGCAAGGATCGCTAAGCATGATAGAATCCAATGTGGCACCCTTTTCTTGTTTTTCCGTACAGCTATAGCCAAATGGGATTAATAAAACCGCAGCCCAAAACAAACTGATAAGATATGCAGTATGCTTCATAGTATTTCAAATTTAATTAATATGTTTATTGATTCAAGTTGTCAAAAAAGTCCAAAATCCAAGCAGCATCCACTCAATGTAGGGAGTACCATCCTTATGAAATTGGACAGGTAGCCATATGTATCGGCTATCGCTTGGGAACTTAGAACACCAGATATCGGCTATAAAAATAAAAGCATCTTTCTTGCCTTAACTAGGAAGTATATACGTGCTTTGTCCGTTGAACGTACTTTGTGTGTTATTTCCGACACTAGGATTAGGATATTGTATCCAAGGTCCGTCTATCTTTTTTGCTGAAAATATTTGAGCCGATTTTGGAGCCCAACCAGTACATCCAGAAGTAATCACCCAATATACACCATATTTCTTAAAGATAGCAGGTGCTTCGTTCATGCCACTCGCAGTCACACGAGTATATTTGCCACTGTGTGCCTGATAATCATCTGTTAATTCAGCGATTTGTAGTATCATGTTTTCTTCTGAAGAATAGATGTGATAGGCTTTACCATCATCATCTACATACAAAGTCATATCACGCGCCATTTGCCCACCTGACAGATCACGCTTAGTAAATAACCCTTAAATACGACATCACGCTAGTCTTCAGTCCAACATTTCTTATAATGATCCATACTCAACGTATCGGGTACAGTCAATTGCTTCTCATTCATATTAGCAGGCACATATCCTGCATTGACACGTCCAGAACGATCTCATATAAGTTATTCTAACAAACTTATATACGTTATTTAAAAACCATCCTTGTACACCTCAACAAAAACCATCTAAATAGATAAGAAGCATCCAAATCCCCCATGATGAGAGATTGGATAGCTTCTATCTAACATTATTATCTATATAATCACCTATCTTTATTGTTCTGCTGGAAGATTAGCTTCTGTAGGCCAATAAGGGTTTTGGTACAATGGAGAAGTAGAAACTGTTGAACCATCTGAAGAAGTCAACAAGAACTGCTTAATCATCACAGGATGTAAATATTGAGCCATACTCCATACATATCCACCTAGTACTTCACTCTTATCATCAGATTCATAAGGACGTACATATTCACTAAGACTAGACGATGAAATAGTAGAAACCAAATTAGATGCATCATACCAACTTTCCATTGGAGTATTCCAGATATGGATACCTTCGATATGATATGGTGTAGTCACCATTTGATCAAGTGCTCTCCAACGGCAAAGATCCATCCAACGAAGTCCTTCGGCCATCAATTCACAACGACGTTCACGACGAATATTGTACAATGTAGCATCTACCAAATGACCCGCAGTATAAGCCCCCCAATCATTCAATGCTTCTTTTGAAACAACAGTGTTATTGATTGTTTTTTGGAAGTCTGTATCCATACCTTCATGACGGGCACGGATAGCCACCCAATAGTCACTAGCTGTTTGATCCAAAGATCCATTCAATTCATAACAAGCTTCCATATAGTTCAACAATGCTTCCACACCACGCATGATAGGGCATGCAGTATAATTGGCTCCATTATCGCACTGTGCTTGGTCGAATGAACCACCCTTACGCAATGCATAACCAGTTGTATAACATGATGTAGTAGCTGTTCCCAAAATATCTGGAATAGGTTCAACAGGTACTGCATGAGAACCTTGCCCTTCTACCAAGATATTTTTTTGTCCTGGTTCTTTCAAGAATACAGTCAGACGAGGGTCACGATCTTTACGTACATCTGCAATTGTTTGATCACCATTATAACCAGATCCTTGTGCATAGATAGGTAAACCATTCTTCATCAAGAATCCGTCTACCATACCACGAGTAACCCCGACTCCATAGTCACCATGTTGAGCTGCAACAACCACACAGTGAGTAACACCCAAACTCTTGCTATACTGTCTCCACAACAAGACTTCTGGATTTGTAGACAAGTCTTCTGTACCGAACATCGCCAAATATGGATTGGCAGCATCGATATCTTTCAAGTTTGTTTGTGTTTGTGGCACAACACCAGTATCAGTAACCATTTGATCCTTCACCAAGTCACCAACTTCTTTGGCTGCATTCATTGCTTGTTGGAAGAACCACTTGTATTCTGCTTCTATTGATCCAGCTTCGAAAGTGAAACCAGCATTATAGTCTTTATCCTTACCAGGCCATCCTGCACTTCCTGGTACAAATGGAGTAGCTGCAAAATTCTTAAGCCAAGAACCTTCATACAAAGCCACACGAGATTTTAGTAATAAAGCACCCTTGTAGTTGATACGAGTTGTTGCCATATCTTTGCCTTTCATCAAATCAATGGCTTTATCCAAATCACTAAGAATAAAACGAGCCACTTGATTGCGTGGGAAACGCTTACTAGCTTCTACCAAATCTGCTTGATTATCTGCTAGTGCATGTTCAATAATTGGGAAATCACCAAACATTTGATAGCGTTTAAAATATTCATAGGCACGCAAGAAGTACATTTCACCAATATAATGACGTACATTAGCTTCATTTCCACTGACTTGACCACCTTCATACTTTGGTAGTACGACATCGAAAAAGTAATTGATTGAATTGATTCGTTCAAAATTCCAATCATCATTATTATTCAAAGGCACTTTCCATTTCCCTTTTACATACTTACTGTCGTAATTTCGATCTGTTTGGTTGTCCGTTTGACTATCGTCTCCAAACAAGCCATAACTCCAGTTTCCATGTGATGGCAAAACATCAGGATAAATTTTATTTACATAAGATTCCAGTTGTCCATCATTACTGAAATAATTTTCTGGCGTAACACTAGATTTTGGTTCTTTGTCCAAATAATCATTGCAAGACGCAAATAATGTTCCTGCCAAAGCAACCATCAACACATGTTTGATATATTTTGTTTTCATATATTGTTTCTATTACAAGGTTAAACTTAAACCACATGATATTGTTTTGGAAAGTGGATATACACATCCTCCCTTACCTCCATCAATAGTTTCTGGATCAAATAGTGAAGAAAGTGAAGTACCTGTCCAAAGATTTTCCCCTGACAAATAAACACGTAGTTTAGATACACCATATTTAGAGACTAAAAGTTTAGGAAAAGTATAACCAAGCTGCAAGTTTTTCAAACGAATATAAGAAGCATCTTGCAAATAACGCGTTTGAGTATAATAGTTCTTATCAGTGTCAAAAACAGGACGTGGATAATAAGAATTTATATTAGCTGACAAGTCGTTTGAAGCTTCAGCGCGGAAATAATCTGCGTGTTGATCTAACCCTTGTGACCACCAGAAGTTACCTTTGACGCCAAAGAAATAAGAGCTACCCTGATAATAATCACGCTTCATCACACCTTGAAAAAAAGCACGGAAGTCAAATCCTTTCCAATCTGCTGATAAATCAATAGAGAAGTGATAACGAGGAGTACTATTACCGATCAATTTACGGTCACCCAAGTCATTCAAAGTTTTTGAGCCTTCATTGATTTTACCATCACCATTCAAATCCTTATACATAATATCACCAGCCGCCCAGTCGCTACCTATAGCATCTTGTCCACCATTAGGCAAAGAAGCTAAGTGATCTTGCATTTCTTGTTCAGACTTAGCAATACCGATTGTTTCGTATCCCCAAATTTCGTTGATATAGCGTCCTTCAATGTATGTATCGGTCGACAATGTAGGGTTATTTGGATAACGAGTAATCTTAGTACGAGAATCGGCTAACATAAATTTAGCAGCATATCCTAAACCATTTTGCAAACGATCATTCCAAGACAATTCAAATTCCCAACCTTTTGTACGCAAGTCGGTATTGTTAGTATTAGGCACAGCAGTACCCAAAGTAGCAGGCAATTCTGGTGCAGGACCAACCATATCCTTAGTATCACGAATAAAGTAGTCATATGAACCAGTCAAACGATTATTAAATAATCCCCAGTCCAAACCAAGATTATAAGAGTGAATCTTTTCCCAAGTCAACGCTGTACTTACCAATCCAGGGAATTCTGCAGTATTTGTTTTTAGACCATTCTGCAACCAACTTCCATCAGAAGATTTTACAGACATTGTACGGTATGTTTGATACCAGTTGTTCGTATTTTGGTTACCTAGCATCCCGTAAGAAGCACGAAGTTTCAATGTATTGACAACATCAGTCATAGGTTCCCAGAATGCTTCACGAGCAATGTTCCATCCCAAAGATACAGAAGGCAACCACACCCAACGATTGTCAGAACGGAAACGAGAAGTACCATCATAACGAAGGTTAGCTTCCACCAAATAACGTCCATCATAGTTATAGTTTACACGACCGAAGAAACCAGCAGTAGCCCATTCGTGACGTGCACCATTAACAGAAGGAGTAACAGGTTCACCAGACGAGTCCAATCCATTAGTCAAATCCACTTCTGGAAGACCAGGAATTAGAATACCATTGCGTTGCAATCCAAACTCTGTCTGTTTCATCTTTTCAGTTTGGAAACCAGCCATTACATGGAAGTTATGTTTTTCAGCAAAGCTCTTATCGTATTCAGAATAGATATTTAAGTTCATGAAGTTTTCCTTATAATGGTCTTCATGCACATTCGATTCTGTATTTCCATAAGTATAAGGATTGCCATTTACGTCATGATTGTAAGTCAATTGAGTATCCCAATGACGATCAGCAGCCTGTACGTGGTAGTTCAATTCGATGTGTGTGATCCAGTCCTTAATTGGTTCCAAGATCAAACCCAATTGATGATAATTATTATCCGTTTCTTTGCGGTCACTACCCCCAGTAGACATACCTAATGCTGGTGATGGTGAACTATACAAATAACCATTAGGATCATACAATGGTAATGTAGGCCATCCTTGACGTCCGATATTGTCATATAAATTGTCAGTCAATTGAGAAGGACGTACATATTTTTGACGAGTCCAACGCATTGTATAGCTGATTTTTGCCCAAGATGACAGTTGAGCTCTAATTTTGGCTGTAGCATTGTAACGCTTCAAACCTTCATTACCCCACTCCATCAAACCACCTTGATCTAGATAGTTGGCAGACAAGTAGTAATTTAATTTTTCAGTTCCACCTGTAGCACTCAAATTGTGTTCTTGTGAGAAAGTAACATCCTTATACATGATGTCATACCAGTCGTTATTGGCATTACCATACCCGTAACCATCTTTCCAATATCCATTATCACCAGCCGGAATTTCTGTGGTAATTTTACCGTCTTGATAATCTTTGATACGTTGTAGCCACTCATCATTGAAGTGTACACCCCAACCTGGTGTATTCAAACATCCGTCATTAAAATATGTTGCGAATGTGTATGAGTCCATAGTACTAGGCATATTGATTGGCGAACTCCAACGGAAGCTATTGTTATAGTTTACAGAAGTCTTACCACTCTTACCACTCTTGGTAGTCACCATAACCACACCAAAAGGTGCACGTGAACCATAGATTGAAGAAGAAGCGGCATCTTTCAAAACAGAAATGCTTTGAATATCTTGAGGATTGATTGTATTCAAATCACCTTCCATACCATCAATCAAGATAAGTGGAGAACCAGTAGAACCAGATCCAATGGTACCTGTACCACGTACATTGATACTTGGCGTACTTTCCAAGCTACCGTTATTTTGTGTAATTTGAAGTCCAGGAACCAAGCCTTGTAAGGCTTGTGCGGCGTTGGATACTGGACGAGATTCCAATTCTTTACCATCGGTTACCCCTACTGATCCAGTCAAATTGACCTTCTTTTGTGTACCGAAACCGACCACAACCACTTCATCCAACACTTTCGTATCTTCTCGTAATACGACTTTGATTGCTTGTCCAGGCACGACCTTTATTTCTTGGGTAGAATATCCAAGATAGGACACCACCAATATTGCACCTGGTTTAACGGAAAGAATAAATCCTCCTTCTAGATCGGTAATAGTACCATTGGAGGTCCCCTTTTCTACAACGCTTGCACCAATAACTGGTCCCGTTGCATCATTTACTGTACCCACGACCTGCACTTGTTGTTGCACAGCGTGTATAGTAAGATTTTGATTGCCAATAGGTGCAGCCATCAACGGGCACCCAGCAATAAAACCTGTAGAAAGCATCAAAGTCATCCACGCTTTCCTACTGCTTTTACATAAATCTGGTTTCATAGTATTCATTTAATTGTATGTGAAAGTAAAAATAACAAATTTAAGGTCTAACAAAAAAATCTTGTTTTAATCACGACACAAATATAGAGAATTTCTTCAATCTCGTACTAAGAAAAATCTATCAGAACACACCGAAAAATCTGTCATAAAACGTTTTTCTATCGTATTTGATTTGATTTTCACTCATATTAAAAATACTATTTGGCATATTTTAAATAAAATCAAGGTGTGATATCATGTACGCATTAACTATACGTGTGACAGGACGCATAATTTCAGAATAGACTTTGAAGTACTGATTAAATGGTAACTAGTCGTGTTTCTCTTATCGTAACTATTATAAGATGAGGGTAGGCCCCTCGTATTCGACTTATAGGAGTAAACTACAAACTATCAAGAGCTACATTGAAGTCACTCTCTTTGTAGTGAGCGTCGTGCGTAATGAGTCTGGGTTAACAGGTAAGGTATGTCTGTAGGAGTTGAACGTAAGTGAACTGTTATTTAGGCGTCGTTAAGTTTAGGAAAAGTAGTATCAAAAGCATATTCCACACTACATATGTGACAAGCAAGGAGGAAGCCTATTTACTGTCCTTGTTATACTCAGCATAGAGACAACAGCACCTACAGATAGGCTTATAATGGAACAAGTGAAGCTGACATAAAATGCAAAGAGAAAGGCCGAACAAACTAAAGGCTGATAGGTATCGATGTTTATGTCAGTGGCGGATTATCTCGTAGTAGTGTTGAAGTCACTGTAATGGTGGTGGAGCGAAGGGGGTAACATATTCTGTATATTTTATTTTGACAACTTTGTAACGAAGGAGGATTTTAATGAAAGAGACAAAACCTTTAGAAATTGACAAAAGGCTTGTGTTTGATGCCTATTTGAAGGTATGTAAAAACAAAGGTGCTGCTGGTGTAGATGGCATGGAAGTGAAAGAGTACCAAGAACAATATAAAGACAACCTGTACAAGTTGTGGAATAGAATGAGTTCTGGTTGCTATTTTCCTAAAGCAGTTAAGCTCGTCGAGATTCCTAAGCCAACTGGAGGTAAACGTCCTTTAGGGATACCTACTGTTGAGGATAGAATCGCTCAAATGACTGCTGTTATGTTTATCTCTCCAGACCTAGACCCTTGTTTTCATAAGGACTCTTATGCATATCGTCCGAATAAATCAGCACATGCTGCGCTTGCCAAAACGCGTGGACGTTGTTTCAAGTATCATTGGGTACTTGACATGGATATCTCAAAATTCTTTGATACGATAAACCATGAGCTATTGATGAAAGCAGTAGAGAAACATGTCAGAGAGAAATGGGTGCTTTTATACATCAAACGATGGTTAACAGTCCCATATCAAACACCTGATGGAAATTTGATACAACGTACTATGGGTGTACCTCAGGGCTCTGTTATAGGCCCTGTTCTTGCCAATTTATTCTTGCATTATGTATTTGACAAATGGATGGATATTTACCATCCTGAAATTCCTTTTGAACGTTATGCAGATGACACTATTTGTCACTGTCGTTCAGAGCAGGAATGTCGCAAATTGCTTGAATCTGTGAAAGCTAGATTTGCTCAATGCCTTCTCGAATTGAATGAGGATAAGACAAAGATAGTTTATACCAAATCGAGAGGCAAGAAAAGTACTAAATGGGAAACTAGTTTTGACTTCCTAGGATATACTTTTCGAGATAGGGCTGCGTTAGATAAGGAGTCGAAAGAAACGTTTACGGGCTTTCTTCCTGCCATAAGCAAGAGCTCTCAAAAGAGAATCTCTGTTGCGATAAAAGGGTTGTGCTTAAAGAAATTACTTCATAAGTCAATCAGCGATATTGCAAATCTGATGGAAGATATGAGTAAAGGATGGATACAGTACTACACTAAATTCGGCAAAACTGAATTCAAGAAAAATATGTACCTTTAAATCTGACCATTACTTATTGGTTGCAAAGAAAGCATAAGCCGTTACGTGGAAAATCAATATATGCGACTTATCATGTGCTCACTTATATTGCCAAGAGAGAACCAAACCTTTTCTACTATTAGGTAAAAACTTATTTACCCGCAAATAATTTCTAATTGGTCTTCATCATAATACAGCGTTGCAGAGGCAATAAAATCTGAGCTTGAGTATTCTCAACACCTGCACATGTCATTTAAGTAACAGCACAAATAATCACAGGATTACCGTATTAGAAAGCATCATGCGGTCAGGGGTTGCACTATCTGTAATTTTGTTTTTTACTTGACAGGACTACAAGTGATGCAGCCCATTTAAAATACCGTTATAAATCTGTTTAGTTAATCAGTTATAGAGTTATATTTTAAATCAAAATGGTGTGTGTTCATAAAGTCTGGAGTAATAGTAGGTAGTGCTTATTCAGCTATAACCTTTCGGACTAGCTTAATTCTCCAGTATGGTTTTAATTTCTTTTGCTCCTCGTCAGAAAACATATTAGGAGTTGTACAAATCCAAGTGATGCTATCATGCGCTGGAGACATTTCGGCTTGCATCAAGTTCATTGTAAACAATTTCATAAGATACTCGAAAGTATGTATACTAGCCTTATTCTCAGGAGTTATCTCGCTGCCTACAGGAGCCTTAAAGAAGTCATTAAGTACTGGCACGTCAACAAAATCGGCAGTTTTAAGTTTACTCCACTGCTGATTGTAGACAGTCACTTCACTATCGGCTTCGGGAGCTTTTACGGTGTGAATAGCTACAAGAAGAGTATCATGTCTATACGGTAGCATCTTCAAAGCGAAGGTGCTAGATTTAGTGACTTGAATATGAAGAAAATCGGTTGTCAATGTATCCATGACACTTTGGCCATCAAGACGATTGGTGATTTTAGCTTCCATATTGCTAGCAATAAAGTCGATACAATCAGCACGATTGACATCACTAAACAATGGCAAGATAGAGGATGGCATCTGCACAAAAAAGTCGCTCAACTTACGAGCAGAGACTGTGCTAGTTGTCAATAATAAGAGTAGCGCAGCCGCTACGATTTTGTATGTGTGTATTATCTTCATAATCATATTATTTATCTTAGAGAAGAAGGATTCATTGTTTATCCTCCATACTGGGTACCAATATACAAAAATATCATACCTAGTAGGATAAGGCTAAGGGCAAAAGCTTTTCTTTTTATATTCTTTTCACGTAGCAAGAAGATTCCTAGTGCAAAAGAGACAAGGACGCTGCTGCGACGTACCATAGATACGACAGAAATCATAGCACCTTCCTCGCCCAAAGCAGTGAAATAAATAAAATCGGCTAGAATAATAAATAGGGAAATCAACGGAATAGACCAGCGCCATTGAAATGGAGTCGTTTTCTTGCGCTGCGGATACCAAAGTACCAACAACATAATCCCCATCTCAATCAGCTGATAAGTCATGTACCAAGACAGTACAGCCAATGGTGGTATCTTATCATCAAGGCTACTCATCAAATATTTATCGTATAAAGCGCTAACAGCACCTAATAGAGCAGATACACCAAGTATCCATACCCAGCGATTGTTCTTAAAGTGTATGCCTTCGCGAGCTCCAGAAAGGCCCATCATGTAAATGGCAGCAATAGTCACAAGGACACCTACCCACTGATACACATTTAAGGTCTCACCAAATATCAATAGAGCACCCACCAATACAAGCACAGGGCGTGTCGAAGTAATAGGCCCGACGACCGTAAGTGGCAGATGCTTTAAAGCGACGTATCCACCTATCCATGCACCAAGGACAATCAAACTCTTGATAAAGATAAGTCCGTGCTGCTGCCAAGTAATGGGAGCGACGTAAAAGATGCTATCTTCGAGTACTGCTGGAGCAAAAGCTGAGACACTGATAAGCGGAATCAGAAAGGCACAACAGAAAAGGATATTGAGAAAGAGTACAGGAAGTACTGCGTTGTCTCGCAAAGAGAGTTTCTTATTGACATCATAAAAGCCAAGCATCGTAGCCGATGCGAAGGCCATAAGTAACCATACCATATTGAATCTTTTTATCTATCTTTTTACCTGTATCTAATAAGGGTATCCTATATCTTCCAAAAACAAAGCATGACCTGGAACAGACATACCTGCCTTGCCACGGTCTTTAGCACGTATCATATCGCAAAAGTCATCGACAGTCCATTTGCCGCGGCCTACTTCGACTAGGCTACCGACTACAGCACGCACCATATTGCGGAGGAATCTATCGGCTTGTATCATAAAGCACCATGTGGTGTCGTCGATTTGTACCCACTCAGCTGCCATGATTTTGCAGTCGTTGGTCTTGACATCTGTATGTAATTTGGAGAAGCTAGTAAAATCGGTAAATTCAAAAAGACGCTTTGCCGCTTCATTCATCTTATCATAGTCCAATTCCATAGGTAATCGCCATGCGTAATGTCTTTGGAAAGGATCTTTACGTGTCGTGACGTAGTATCTATAGGTGCGATAAGTAGCATCAAAACGGGCATGGGCTTCAGCATCGACCTCTACTACCTTGAAGATAGTGATGTCTTGAGGAAGCATGCGGTTTAACTTAAATGCGATTTGTTCGCCATCTAAAGCATCTGGAAAATCAAAGTGAGCCACCATCATACGGGCATGGACGCCAGCATCGGTACGTCCTGCACCTGTGATTAAAATGTCCTTGCGGAGAAAAGTGGTAAGGGCTTTGCTGATTTCTTCTTGCACACTGCGGCCGTTGGGTTGTATCTGCCAACCACAGTAGTCCGTGCCGTCATAGGCTAGGTATATAAAATATCTATGGGTCATCTATAATGAGTGTATAAGTCTATGATAAACTAGTTTCTTACAGTAATATGGAAGCAAGCTTGGCGTACTTCGTACTTGGCATAACAACGCTTTTCGAGCTGTTTGTCACGAAGAACTTGAGCTAAGACTTGTTTCAAGATAGGCATACTAGCTGGCTTGCGTTTTTTTGACAACCAAGACGTCTCAACTTCTTCAAAGCGTTTCCAGCTAATATCGAAAGTGGTTCCAAAACGGTGACATGACTTTTCTGAGGCATTGACATTACGTCGGCGCAAGCGCTTCACATCATCTTCTGTACGAAGCACAGAAGTGACTTTAAGTTTGTGATCGGCATAGCCTTTTCGTTTTAAAGAATCGCGAAAACTTTGAGCAATATCTACTAATAGTTTTTTAGCTGGCTTGACAAGATACGGGATAGAATATGTCAGCTTCTCTACTACAAAATCGTCTTCATTCTCAATATTCTTGAGTTTACTATTAAGTTTTTCTGCCGCTTTTCTATCAGCAATAGGTGGGACACCTAGATGCTGAGCAGACTTTAAGTGAGTATCGTTGTTTGCACGGAATGTACGTTGAAATCTATTGACATTTCCTAAATGAGGAATGCTGCTAGGAGGGTTGTCTTCCTTTGTGCTTTCGTCGTTATTGCTACAAGCAGTACAGGCTGTTGTTGAGGATAGCACTAGGGCTATAGTAAGAGTATATAGTGTAGTTGAAATCTTAGGTAGTCTCATGAAAATATAATTTTTCAGCGTTAAATTGAAATTCAAGGACAAATATAGCACAAATATTGCGTAAACTTTCAAGGAGATTCCGTAAATTTGCAGTTTAAGATGCGCGAATCACGTGCATCGCAATTCCTAAACGACTAAACGGACTCAATGATAGAAAAAATTATCGTACTGGAAGATGTTGATCCAGTTATCTTTTATGGTGTCAATAACGCCAATATGCAGACGATTAAATCGCTGTATCCAAAATTACGCATCGTCGCGCGTGACAATGTCATTAAAGTGATGGGAGATGCTGAAGAGATGGCGGCCTTTGAGGAGCATATCGGAAAACTGGAGGCACATTGTGCATCGACCAACCAACTTTCTGAGGAGGATATCGTACGTGTAGTACGAGGTGAAGGTCCTAAGAAACGTCACCACAATGAGATTATTGTGTTTAGTGTAACAGGTAAGCCGATTACACCACGCAGTGAGAATCAGAAGCGTTTAGTCGATGCGTTTGAAAAAAATGACATGATCTTTGCGGTGGGGCCTGCCGGATCTGGTAAGACCTATACGGCGATTGCTTTGGCGGTGAAGTACCTCAAAGAGAAGCGTATCAAACGTATTATTCTGAGTCGTCCTGCTGTAGAGGCTGGCGAAAAACTGGGTTTCTTGCCTGGGGATATGAAAGAGAAGATCGATCCGTATCTACAACCGCTATATGACGCCTTGCAAGATATGATTCCTGCGGCGAAACTAAAGGAATATATGGAGACTAATGTCATTCAGATTGCTCCTCTTGCATTTATGCGTGGTCGTACATTGAATGATGCAGTTGTGATTCTAGATGAAGCTCAGAATACGACAGCGCAGCAGATTAAGATGTTCTTGACGCGTATGGGTATCAACTCAAAGATGTTCGTTACTGGGGATATGACACAAGTGGATTTGCCACCGTCTCAACGTTCGGGTCTTCGTGAAGCGATGCATATCTTACATGATGTACCTGGAATTGCATTTGTCAAACTAGATCGTGAAGATATCGTACGTCACCAATTGGTTACACGAGTGGTAGATGCATACGACCATCATGACAAGGTGGAAAAAAAGCGCCGTGAGGATAAACTCAAAGAGCCTTTAACGGGCAATGAGATTTAATCTCAACAAACCTAGATGTCTGAAAGGGCATCAACACAATAAAAACAAAAAGAACCATTATATTAATTCAACAAAAACAAAACAATGAGCAAAGCATTAGTACAAGCAGAATTTAAGTTTGAGGGCCAGCGCGATGTATATCACGGCAAGGTACGTGAAGTATACAGCGTGGGTAAAGACCGTCTTGTGATGGTGGCTACTGACCGCATCTCGGCATTCGATGTGATTCTTCCTGAGGGTATTCCTTACAAGGGTCAAATGTTGAACCAGATTGCAGCTAAATTCTTGGATGCTACTGAAGACATCTGTCCTAACTGGAAAGAAGCGACTCCAGACCCTATGGTCACTGTGGGTGTACGCTGTAAAGGTTATCCAGTAGAAATGATTGTACGCGGTTACCTATGTGGTAGTGCATGGCGTGCCTATAAGAAGGGTGTTCGTGAATTCTGTGGTGTGACTATCCCTGATGGCATGCGTGAGAACGAAAGATTTTCAGAACCAATCATCACGCCAACAACCAAAGCAGAGCAAGGTTTGCACGATGAAGACATCAGCAAAGAAGAAATTTTGGCGCAAGGTTTGGTCTCTCCAGAAGATTATGCTATATTGGAGCAATATACATTGGCGCTGTTTAAACGTGGAACGGAAATCGCAGCAGATCGTGGCCTGATTCTAGTGGACACTAAATATGAGTTTGGTCATACAGAAGATGGTACAATCTACTTGATGGATGAGATTCACACACCAGATTCTAGCCGTTACTTCTACACAGAAGGTTATCAAGAACGTTTCGAAGCTGGCGAAGCACAAAAGCAACTGTCTAAAGAGTTTGTGCGTGAGTGGTTGATGGAGAATGGCTTCCAAGGTCAAGAAGGACAAGAGGTGCCTGAAATGACTCCTGAAGTAGTCAACAGCATCAGCGAACGTTATATCGAGCTTTTCGAACACATTACCGGTGAAAAGTTTGAGCCAGCAGACAATTCGGATATCGCAACACGCATCCAAAAGAATGTAGACGCGTATTTGGCCAATGTAGCAGACAACGCTTAACGAGCTGATGAACTAGGAATACTCCTACAGTAATAGATATACAGCAAGGGCGTGTCTCACAAAGACACGCCCTTCTACAATAAAACGAATAATGGGATACGATCAGGAAAAGATAAAGCCATACGATGGAAAAGAGAAAAAGCATGTATTGGTCACAAACATGTTTGATAATATTGCACAGAGTTATGATGTGCTGAATCATGCTATGTCTCTAGGTATCGATAAGTTATGGCGAAGCAGAGCTATCAAACGATTAGCCAAGGCAGAACCGCTGACGTTGTTGGATATCGCAACAGGGACAGGGGATTTGGCTATTCAGGCCTGCAGACGTATGCCCCAAGTGCATGTCACCGCTACAGACATCTCTACAGGAATGATGCAGGTGGGTGAAAAGAAGGTGCAAGATATGGGATTAGCTGAACGCATCCAATTTGAAGTGGCAGATTGTACGGCACTTCAATATGAAGATAATGCTTTTCATGCAATTACAGCAGCTTTTGGCATACGCAACTTTGAGGATCTTGATGCAGGATTTAAAGAAATGCTACGTGTCCTAAAGCCTGGTGGATGTGCGGTGCTATTGGAATTATCAGCTCCGCAACGCTTTCCTATGAAACAAGGATTTTACATCTACAGTAAGTGGTGGATGCCATTTATTGGTGGATTGATGAGTAAAGATAGAGAGGCTTATAGTTATCTAACGCAGTCTATCAACGCTTTCCCACAGGGGGAAGTATTGAAGGAACGCTTACTAGATCTGGGCTTCTCGGATGTATGGTTTGAACGACTGTCGGGTGGATTGTGCACCCATGTTGTCGCCATTAAATAAAGTGTAACCTTAAAACGCGAAGCAATGAAAAAGTATGGACTAATTGGTTACCCGTTGAAGCATTCATTCTCAATCGGGTATTTTAATGAGAGATTTCAAAACGAAGGGATCGATGCACAGTATGTAAATTACGAAATCGCATCTATTGACTGGTTTGAAAGTGTGGTCTTGAACAACCCAGACATTTGTGGGTTGAATGTGACTATTCCATATAAAGAACAAGTGATTCCTTTCTTGGATAGCTTGGACCCTAAAACAGCAGGGGCTGTGGGGGCTGTCAATGTGATTCGCGTCATCAGAGATGGTGAAAAGGTGAAACTCATCGGATTCAACTCAGACATCGTGGGCTTTACAAAGTCTATAGAGCCTATGATTGATGCGGATAAACATACGCATGCACTGATTCTTGGAACGGGTGGGGCTTCAAAAGCGGTATACCATGGCTTGAAAAGTTTGGGTATTTCATCAATGTTTGTGTCGAGAAACCAACGAAATGATTCAACGTATACTTATGAGGAATTGACTCCTGAAGTTATGGCGCAGTACAAGGTAATTGTAAACTGCACACCATTGGGAATGTTCCCTAATACTAGAGACTGTCCAAATATCCCATACGAGACGTTGACAGAAGACCATATCTTGTATGACCTAATCTACAACCCTAGCGATACGACATTTATGCAAAAAGGACGCGAGCATGGGGCAAAAGTCAAGAATGGATTAGAGATGCTTATCTTACAAGCAGAAGTGAGCTGGGAAATCTGGAATGGTTTTCACGACGAATAGTTAAACATACTATTAGAATATAATCGCTTATACTTACATATACTAAAATGAAAAAGAAAAATCGCTTCGGCAGAGGATTATTGGTTTTTGCTATTACGCTAGTACTTTCTGTAGTAGCAACATCTTGGTTTTTAGTAGACACAGCACTTACCCCTAGTGGTCCAATGCGCAACATGCTATGGACTGATAGTGTAATGGCCCATCGTTATCCTACGGAACACGACTGGCAAAAGGAGCTATACAGACAGCATAAACTTCAAGATACGCTAATTACAGACGAGGAAGGAAATCGCCTTCATGCATTCTATATTTCAGCAGATAGCATGACCAATAAAACAGCAGTTGTGGTGCATGGCTATACAGCCAATGCAATGCGCATGATACATATTGCATATCTATATAGTCACAAGTTGGGGTATAATGTGTTGCTACCAGAACTAGAGTATCACGGTGCAAGTGAAGGCCAATCGGTACAGATGGGTTGGGATGACCGCATTGACGTTCTGCAATGGATGGAAGTAGCCAACAACATGTGGGGGGGAAATACCAACATGGTGGTACATGGAATTTCCATGGGGGCTGCTACAACGATGATGGTATCGGGAGAAAACGCCCCTGATTATGTCAAGTGTTTTGTAGCAGACTGTGGATATACATCTGTTTGGGATGAATTTGCTACAGAATTAAAAACAAAATATTATCTGCCTACTTTCCCTGTATTGGACGTGGCAAGTTGCATCGCCAAAATCCGTTATGGCTGGTCGTTTAAGCAAGCATCTTCACTCAAACAAGTGGCTAAGTGCAATAAACCTATGTTATTTATCCACGGAGACCAAGACACTTACGTACCAACTTGGATGGTGTATAAACTGCACGAGGCAAAACAGGGGGTAAAAGATTTATGGGTAGTCGAAGGAGCAAAACATGCTTTTGCCTACAAGACAGCGCCAGAGGAGTATACTAAACGCATCCAAAATTTTGTAGATACGTACAATAAATAAAGATATTGTTCAGTTAATTTATTCAGATACAATTATATATAGGTATTGAACAAAGAAAAGGCCGCAAAGTTGGTTAAGACATTCGGCAAAATTAGGTAATTTTGGAAGGCTAGTCAGAATAATCTGGGTAGCCTTTATTTGTATCTGCCATTAAAAAAAACTGGTTCGAGATTAAACCTTTTCTCGACATCTCTATCAAAGGAAAGTAGAATTAGTATTAGATTTCGAGAATAGTACGAGAAAAACGTGGTATTAGTGCTTCCCATTAGGGACGCTTAAGGAAAAAACGGTTTACAAAAGTCGTACTCAACAATCTTGTTGCGTACGACTTTTAGGTTATGCCTCAGATGTGCTTAAGGATAAAAAAGAACCTTTTGGTCAGTCTATATATTTACTTTATCTTCGTGCAATAAACATAAACATGTTCTTCTACTCTTCATTTTGGAAGGGTAGGCATCAAATATAAATCATTCAGATACAACCGTTATGAAACAGACATAACATTTGTCTATGCCTTTGGGTGCGAGATTGACATTGTTTATGCCAGCTGCAATGCATACAGCGGAAGGTCAAAAGGCAAAACAGCCTAACATCATTTTTTATCTTACTGAAGATACAAGTACAGAATATCTAAGCATGTATAGTGCCAATGACAAAGGGGACTGAGATACCAGAACTAAAAGCTTTGGCAAAATAAAACTTTGTTTATGACAATCTTTATTGTGCTGCCCCTGTAAGTTCTGCAGCACCTACCACACTGATTACAGTATTTACTTTCTATAACAGATTACAAGATTAATATAACGACTTGGCTCAAATAATCAATATGCTAAAAGAAGATGATGTACTAGACAATACCTTTATCTTCTTTATGGGCGATAACGAGGGATGTCTGCCTAGTACCAAAGGATATACAAATGACTTGGGCTTCCACGACTCAAATTTTGGCGCGATGATGTCGATAAAAATGGGGTACTAGTGTGAAAGATATTGTGTCATTTATAGACCCTGGGTACAAGCAATCAACATGGTAGGCGTCAAAGTCCCTAAATAAATGGGTGGTAAACCATTCTTGGGTAAAGACTTAAAGAGTGACTTTAAAGCCTTCACATAATGCCAATTATGGTTTCGGTGATCGCTTTGATGACATGTATGCATTCAACCGTACTGTAAGAACTGGCAAATTCCGCTACGCACTTAATTTCCAACCATATCACACACAGTCTTTATATGCGCTATATCGCTATAAGTAATTGGTATTTACATAATGAAAAAAAATTCATCTGGATGGTAAGTTGAACGATCGCCAAAGCTGCTTTTACGAGCCATTTGGTACGGAAGAGTTGTACGATATGGAGAATGCCCCATATGAAAACCATAACTTAGCACAAGCCTCTAAGTGCAAGAAGCAGCTAATCAAAATGCGTCGTATGCTAGGTAAGTATATGATTCAAAAGAACGACCTAGGTTTCTATCCTGAAACTATCATCTACGAGGAAGCTTGGAAAAATCCTGATTTATGGTAATTCTCATATGAAACTTTTATGACCGAGTGGCGTATGAAGCATATGAGTATGCTTTAGCAAGTAAAACTAAATCATTTATATACAGAACAAGAAAAAGAGCTAAATCATAAAGATTTGCCTCTTCTTGATTTATATGACTACTTAATGACCAAAGAGGTTACTATTTTGTTTCAGAATTTGTAGAAAATCTGAATTATTACTAGTAAAGTAGTATTTTCATGATGATTTTTGCACAAATATTCTTCTGATTTTGTACCTTTGTTTGGATTGCTTAGACGGTTTGAGTAATTTAAGACTAAATCAAGAACAATGAAAATACTTGTCACAGGTACCGCTGGATTTATTGGTAGCTATTTAGCACATAGATTGGCCGATAGAGGAGATAGCGTAGTAGGTATTGATTGCATAAACGACTATTATGATGTCAACCTAAAATATGCACGTTTGGAATGGGGCGGCATAGCCAAAGACCAAATAGAATATGGAAAAGAGATACGAAGCTCTGTATTCCCTACTTACACGTTCATACAACTCAGGCTGGAAGATGAAGAGGGCATGAAAGCACTTTTCGACACACATGCATTTGATGTCGTAGTCAATCTTGCAGCTCAGGCTGGAGTAAGATACTCGATTAAGAATCCTCAGGCCTATATCACAAGTAATATGCGTGGATTTACAAATATCTTGGAGTGTTGTCGTTTCAGTGATTCTGTAAAACACCTAGTGTATGCATCATCTAGCTCGGTATATGGGGGCAATAAGAAGGTACCATTTTCTGAGGAAGATTCAGTGAACGATCCTAAATCAGTTTATGCAGCTACGAAACGTAGCAATGAACTACTAGCTCATGTATATGCGAGTTTGTATGGATTGAATTCTACTGCGCTACGATTTTTTACAGTATATGGCCCATGGGGACGACCTGATATGGCACCTTGGCTCTTTGCTGATGCTATTTTACATGACAAGCCGATTAAGGTCTTTAACAACGGGAATCTATCTCGTGACTTTACGTACATCGATGATATCATAGAGGGCGTGGTGAGAACTGTAGATACAGAAGTTACAGAAACCCACTCGGAAATATACAACATCGGTTGTGGACAACCAGTACAATTGATGGATTTTATCCGCACCATCGAAGAGAAAATAGGCAAAGAAGCCATTAAAGAGTATCTGCCTATGCAAAAGGGAGATGTTTATCAGACTTATGCGGATACGACAAAGTTGGAACGCGACTTTGGGTACACAGCGAAGACATCTCTAAAAGAGGGAATCGCACAACAGATGGACTGGTTTATTGACTACCAGAAAAATAAATAGAGAGTTGTATGACACAAAAAACGAAGCATTTAATTATCCTATTCTTGTTGGGAATAGCAGCGTTCTTTGTCCACAACAAAGTGATATTTGCGGACATTATGGAGTCGAGAAATATCATTACGGCAAGGGAGATGGTCTATGACGGGCACTGGATTGTGCCGACGATGAACGGAGAACTAAGACTGGAAAAGCCACCGTTACCAACATGGATTGCGGCTTGTGCCGAAATGATTTCTCCTGACAACATCGGGATGCAACGTGCGATGGCTGGACTGGCAGCATTGTTATTGGTTTATTTCTTCTACTGCTTAGGAGAAGAGTTGACCAAAAGGAAAGACTATGCCTTTATCTCTTCATTGATGTTGATGACATCCTATAATATGGTCTTGATGGGTCGGACAGCTTCATGGGATATCTATTGCCATGCATTTATGATGGGTGGTATCTATTTTATGATTCGATCGCTACGACGGGAAGGCCCCCAATGGGGCAGTTCTCTAGCTGCTGGACTCTTTATGGGACTCTCATTTATGAGTAAAGGGCCAGTATCTTTCTATGCCTTACTCTTACCTGCACTATTGACTTTACCCATTCTAGGTGATATACGCAGACACCGCAAACTAGGGTCTATCTTCACAATGATTCTTATTACTTTGGTGGTTGGTGGTTGGTGGTATGTGCTACTAACAACTTTCCATACAGAGGATTGGAACTATGTAATGAATAAAGAAACAGGTGCTTGGGTGAATCGCAATGTGCGTCCTTGGCATTATTATAGTACTTTTTTCTTGGAAACAGGAGTATGGTCTTTGATGTTGATTACAGCTATTATCACACCTGTGGTAATTAGTAAGGCGAAGCGTGTGCCACGCGCCACTTGGTACGTGATTGCATGGCTTTTAGGACAAATTGTTTTGTTATCTTTTCTACCAGAGAAGAAAAAGCGCTATTTACTTCCAATCTTGATGCCTGCTGCATATGCTATGGGTGCCTTGGTAACCTTCTGGATGGAGAAATTTAAGCTAAGTCGACTAGGTAAAGGACATAGATTGCTTTACAAGATAAATGCTTATTTGATAGCTTTAGTGGTTGCTGCATTGCCTATATTAGGTTATGTATTCTTGGTACGCCCTGGGCTTGTACCTTTATGGCAGGTAGCTGTTCTCGGGATCCTGATATGGGTCGTAGCTGTATACCTTTTCAAATCAGCCAAGCAAGAACAACCTGAAAGATTAATTTATGGAGTAGCTGGACTATTTCTTATTGTGGAGTGCTTTATGATGCCTTATGTAGGTAAACTGGTGAACAACCCTGAGTTTAGATCTATTGGTGAGACTCGCCATATTGAGGCACTAAAACCACTACCATATCTAGCAATGCCAAATAAACCTGTGCGCATTGAATTTGTGTATGAGATGCATAAGGAGATTCACAACCTACCAGATGCCACTGTTGAGACATTAAAAGCAAGGGCACCTTTTGTACTCATGACGCATAACCCTTTAGCGGATGAACTACCCGATTCAGTAATCAATCAATTCAACTGTGAATATATAGGCTTCTATGACAATAACCGACGCCCCCGCTCAGATAAACATCATAGCAAGGCTTTTGAATATCATATCACAGTTATCAGAAACAAATAAAAGAACAATGAACCAAACGAAGAACTACGATTTTACTATAATCGTCCCTGTATATAATGAGGAAGACAATATGAATATGTTGGAGGAAAAGCTGACTGCTTACCTTCCAATAGCAAGTAAGAATACTTGTGTCTTATTTGTCAATGATGGATCTAAAGATTCAAGCGAAGAGGGCTTGAAACGCATCTGCTCAAACAATGAAAACTTCTTCTTTGTGAGCTTTGAAAAAAATGCAGGATTAAGTGCTGCAATTAAAGCTGGATTTGACTTAGCACAAAGTCCTTTCGTGGGATATATTGATGCTGACTTGCAGACCGCTCCAGAAGACTTTAACAAGCTTCTAGAATCGGCAAATAGCTATCCTCTTGTAATGGGTATACGTGCAGATCGTCAAGATTCGTGGTTCAAGAATTTTCAGTCCCGCATTGCCAATGGGTTTCGTCGTATGATGACACACGATGGCGCTACGGATACAGGTTGCCCACTAAAAGTATTGCAAACATCTTATGCAAAGCGCATCCCTTTCTTTACAGGTATGCACCGTTTTTTACCTGCTTTGATTTTACTTCAAGAAGGTGGAGCATATATCGAAACACCAGTACGTCACTTTCCTCGTATAGCTGGCGTATCTAAATATAATCTTTGGAACCGCATGATTTCTCCATTCAAAGATTGTTTTGCATATCGCTGGATGGCTCATCGTTATATCAATTATAAGGTAGCCGACAATAATATAGATCAAAAAGGATTTCGCGGATGATTATATACGTGATCGGCCTATTGGCTCAACTCTTTTTTTCGTCTCGTATCCTAGTTCAATGGGTCATGTCGGAACGTCAGAAGAAGATAGTATCCCCTACTCTTTTCTGGGTCTTAAGTATGTTGGGAAGTTATTTGCTTTTTATCTACGGATGGCTGCGCGATGATTTTTCGATACTACTAGGACAAATGATCTCCTATTATATCTATATATGGAACCTTAATCTTAAAGGATATTGGTCGTCGCTACCTCTTCCACTTCGTGCAGTATTGTTAGGTACTCCATGGCTGGCTGTAGGTATTGTACTACGTGATTTCGATGCTTTTATGCAGCAGTTTTTCATGCAAGAAGATATTCCTTTATGGATGATTGTAATGGGATCAGCTGGACAAGTAATCTTTACATTACGGTTCGTATATCAATGGGTAATGACATTAAAAACCAAGAAGGCAGACTTACCTATCGGCTTCTGGGTATTTAGCTTATTGGGGGCAAGCATTATTATCTCTTATGCGATACTAAGACATGATCCAGTTTTGATACTAGGACAATCATTCGGCTTTATTGCATACACTAGAAATGTTATCCTTGGAGTACAACATGCTAGAAAATCGTAAGGAAAACATGTATTTTCTACCTATTTCGCATCTTTATTGTGCAGAAAATGTTACCTTTGTAACATAATCTGTATATTAATCACAATTTTAACAATGCGTTTATAGAATGAAGAAAGATATCTTCTTTAGTGGTACACTTAGCAAACAAACTTCCGCTAAGATAGCCACTGATGTACTTATGCTCCTTCCATCGCTTTATTTAGTTTTTACACTACAGAATTGGTTTTGGGTCATCCTAGCTGTTCTTTCTAGTGTCAGTTTACTCGGCGACATCATCATGTTTTTCACTAAAGTACGCTTTACAGAAAACTATGTAACGTTTCATAATCAATCAGGCCTTCCGTGTAAAATTGCTTACAATAAAGTCATTGGTATTTACGATACCCCTAATCCTGCAATGCCCCCTTTGGCGTCAATGTCGGGCACAATACGTATCAACTACTTATCAGCAAATGGAAAGCTGCGAGAATCAGCTATTTCGATGAAAGATCACGATGCAGTGTATTGCGAATTAAGTGCACGCTGTCCACATGTACCTTTTGCCACAAATGAATATGAAAATCCTCTTTTCAAAAAGTATTGCCATTATAACAAGAAGCTATCCCAGAGATTATTTATAGGATATATCACATTTTGCATTCTTCTTTTAACTGGCTTGACTTATTGGGCATTCATTCAACAAGATAACGATGCATTTACAGTTCCGATATGTATGCTTCTTATTGCAACTGGTATGGGAATAATATACTACAAGAAACTGAGAAAGATTGATGAGCTATTTAGCAAGTAAACGACCATAAAAACAAGTCCTGACTATGCAAACACATAATCAGGACTTGTTCTTTATCTACTAGACAGGCTGACTATCCGTAAGCTTCTTCTATCTTAGTCTTTAAACCTTTAATCTTTTCATTGCGTACTAGTTGAAGTAGATTCTTCAATTTACGACGACGTACAGCCACATAACAACAAGTAGGCTGTACCACAATTAGTCCCAGATCTTGAGAGGACAAACGACCTTTCTTACAAAGGAATCCTACGACATCCATCTTACTTAGTTTATGCTTCTTTCCTTTACCAATGTAGACAGTGGACCACTCTGGTTTAGGAGGAGAAGTAGGTTGTGCTGGCAACTCAAACTCTGGCATGTCACCCAAAAGAGGCTGTAGATATTCAGGCATCTTTTCTTCACCATGTACCAAGACGTAGGCACTACCAGTCGAAGTCCATCGAGCCGTACGACCATTACGGTGCGTATAAGCCTCTTGGTCTATAGGCATATGATAGTGAATGACATGCTGCACCTCAGGGATATCGAGTCCACGCGCTGCCAAGTCTGTAGCGACCAGCAAATGACGACTACCAGTACGAAAGGTATATAACGAACGTTCTCTATCTAGTTGTTCCATACCACCGTGATAGCGTACAGCAAGGATACCTTTTTCTTTAAGTAGCTTGTAAACACGATCTACACTAGCTCTATGATTACAGAAAAGCATAGTCGATTCGTTGCCTAGAGTACAAAGAAGATTGTACAGACACTCTATTTTATCTTTTGCAGGAGATACAACTCTGTACATTTGCAAACGACTCGCCTCCTCATCACTCTCTACTTCTGGTGCGCCGATTGGAGTACCGTTTAGATAGTCAATGCGAATAGGATCTTCAATATCAGCAAATTCTGGTAGTTCATCAATATCTGTCGCAGAACAAAGCACTGTTTGCTTCAAGCTAGGCAAATAAGCCATGATAGACTCCATCTGTTCTTGGAAACCAAGTTCCAGTGATTTATCAAACTCATCAATCACAAGAGACACAACACCCTTAGGGTTCATATTACCTTTATCCAAGTGGTCTAACAGACGACCAGGTGTACCTACAATCAATGCAGGTTTTAGTCGAGTGATATCTTTCTTCTCTTCCGCGATAGCGTGACCACCGTAGCAGCACACACTTTGTGCTGGCGACTTGAGTGACTTCCATACACTATTGATCTGAATAGCCAATTCACGGCTAGGAGCAATAATAATTGTCTGTAGTCGTTGTGGTTGCTTCTGCACTTGCTCTAAAAGTGGCAGTAAAAACGCAAGAGTTTTACCCGACCCTGTAGGGGCCAGAAGCGTCATATCTTGTTGCTTCCCATACTGGGCAAGCATATCACATTGCATGGGTGTAAGTTGCTGAATCTGCAATCGGTCCATGGCGGTGCGAATGGTTTCAGTAAGGGGCTTTTTACTTGTCATATATAATTATAATAATGAGTATAATAAATGGGATGTATTTGATATTATCCTGAATCTGGGGACAAAAGTAAGAAGAATACAGGACTTTTTCTGTATATTTGCGCGATAATTAATCTTTGCGCATATTAAAGAACAGAAATCATGAAGTTATCCCTTATAGTAGTAGGCCGCACAGTAGATAAACTATATGTATCTGCTATTGACGATTATTTGAAGCGATTGCAACGCACGCAATTGCCTTGCACCATGCAGGTTATCCCTGAATTGAAAAATGCCAAATCCATGTCAAACGACGTGCAAAAAGAAAAAGAAGGGGAACTTATATTGAAGGCTCTTCAGCCTGGCGACCATGTAGTCTTGCTAGATGAGCACGGCAAAGAGATGCGCAGCATGGAGTTTGCGAAGTTTCTATCTCATAAGATGCAAACCCTTCCTAAACGATTGGTATTTATCATCGGTGGTCCTTATGGATTCTCACCAGCTGTTTATCAAGCAGCCAATGAAAAGATGTCTTTATCCAAGATGACTTTCTCTCACCAGATGATTCGTTTATTCTTTGTAGAGCAAGTGTACCGTGCTATGAGTATCCTGCAAGGAAGCCCATATCACCACGAGTAGACTACTGCTTCATCAACTGAATAGTCTGATCACAACGATCTACGATAGACTGATCGTGCGTAATAAACAAGATGGTTTTGTTCGGATATTCCGTAAAAAGAGTATCGAGCAAAGCCGCTTCTGTTTTATTATCCAAGGCTGATGAAGCCTCATCCAACAATAAGATTTGTCCAGGACGCAACAGAGCACGGGCGATAGCAATGCGCTGTGCTTGTCCTTCGGATAATCCACCACCTAATTCATTGATAGACGTATCAATTCCCTCAGGTAAATCAAAAACAAAATGAGCTTGTGCATGACGCAAAGCCTCTTCCATTGCCTCATCAGTGGCTTGCGTATCTCCCATCAATAGATTGTCACGAATAGTACCACTCAATAAGCTATTTCCTTGTGGTACATATACGAAGTTGCATCGTGTATGAGCCGACACATCCAACTCTTGGGTACTATCTTTAAGATATACACGCCCTGTAGAAGGAGATGCTAGTGCTAACAATAGACGTATCATAGTTGTCTTGCCAGCCCCCGTTTCGCCCACAAGTGCACTACGACTTCCTGGAGCTAAAGCAATAGACATGTGCTTTAAGACATCTGCTCCATCTTCTTCATATCTAAAATTTACTTGTTCAAAAACGAGTCGTGGTGTTTCTTCAAATAAGATACGCTTAGACAGATCCTCTGCCGGCAAATCTTCTAGTTCCATCAAACGCTCAGCAGCTGTAATAGCAGCTACAAATGTAGGCACCATACGAGTCAAATCAAAAGCTGGGCGCTGTACTTTATGCACCAACTGAAGCATAGCCGTGATAGTACCAAAGGTGATTTCTCCGCGACTCAATCTAAAGGCACTCCATAAAAAAGCTATCATATATCCTCCAGAGAAGCCAAGCTGCATCACACTCTTACTAGCCAAAGAGAAGCGAGTTCGAGTATCAATCTGGTTACTGAGTTTGGACTGATAGTTTTCGAGTTTAGAGAGATGCTTATCGCTTTGTTCCATACTCTTAATCACCGTTCTATGCTGTATACTCTCTTGCATCACCGATTGAATACGGCTACCACTTTGCTTAATCTCGTGATTGTACTTTCGCATACGGCTACCATAAAAGCGAGCACCAAGAAGTAATAACGGTAAGAAAGATGCTGAAATCAGCGCAAGACGATAATCTAGATAACAGAAAAAGGCAAACCCTGCGAAAAACTGTAGCATAGAAATAATAAAGCCAGGTAGTGTGGACGTGAGTAGCCCTACAATAGCTCCACCATCTTTCTCTATGCGGTTTAACACATCTCCACTATGATATTGCTCTAGTTCGTTCCAGCGAGAAGCCAAAAGCCTTTGGAATAATCGATGACGCATCTGATTACCTGCTTTGACTTGTAGGCGTACATTGACCCAACTTTGAAAGACACCCAGTCCCATGGTCAATAAGAGTACACCAATAGCTACTCCACCAGCAACCCATAAAGAGCCCTCAGCATCTTTTGTAGCAATATCAATAACCCACTTATAGACCCAAATGTCAACCAAACTCACAAATACCCCCACGATACCAAGCCCTGTTACAAGCAAAATACTACGACGCGTGCCTTGGGAAACATCCCAAAGCCAACGGAGTATTTTTCGACTTAGCTTCAAACTAAATCGTGATAAAGGTTGCGCTGTTTTTGACATAGTAAGTGTGTAGATTGCTTATTCAAACAGACCGATTTCAAGCCACTGAGCCAACAAATCGTTAACATCTTTCGTGGCCATATCCTCATCAACTTCGTACTCGTTCATTAGTGCAGCAACTAAATTTCTAGCATCAATTTCTACACTTTCTGGACATTGATTCCAAATAAATGCAGCTGTTTCGTTTAGGTTGATAACTTGCGTAAAATCTACGTGTGAGCCATCGGTTGTAATCATAAATGTATCTCCAATCTCGTGAAGATCAAATCCTGTTTTCTTTTTCATATATCGGTTCTATTTATTACAAGTTTAATTTCTTTTTAGGTAGTCTACGATAGATAGCTAAAAGCCAACGACGCATAGGAGTGAGACTGTTCCACCAAGCAGAATACCGCTTCCAAGCCTTCCCATCTACTGGATATGTCTTACCTAAGCGAATGACGTGGGTTACTTGACCTATGATTTCGCTACGAAGACAAGTTTCCGTACCTGTCCAATTACCATCCCCTTGCATTACGATATGGGTATCTGTGATAGCAACCACTCTATGTAAAATAAATCGATGCGAAGGAACTTCTTCACGAGCAAGCACACAATCACCAACAGTTAGTTTCTCTTGGTCACAAGGGCCAATCACAACCTGATCTCGACGATCAAGCAGAAACGGATTCATGCTATTTCCACGCACCATAATGGTTACACTCTTACCCTGAGCTATAAGCTGCCCAACGTAAGGAAGAAATACTTCGTTGTCTATTTGTAATTGACCTGATTCAAACATAAGCGATAATTAAGCGTCACGGCGTACGGTAGAATAACACAACTGCGCAGCAGCCTCATCTGGCAGACATTCTAGAGCATATGAAAGCTGTTTCTGAGCTATTTCTATCAATGTATTTTTTAGATGGCTGTACATATGCTTATCTTGTCTCAACACAGAGCAAGATGGTATCAATGAGGCAAAGCTCTGTACCATATCATCTTGTGTAATCTTATTGTGAGGAGCTTGACTTAGACGCACCACAGCTCCAAGAGGTAATGACAAGTTACGATAACAAGGCGTCTTACCACTCCATGGGGTACCATATACAATGACTTCATCGTTTATAATGCGTACCACTGGATTGTCATCATTCAATAACTCTGTCTCTGGAATATA
Source organism: Bacteroidaceae bacterium (assembly GCA_963678855.1). Classification (GTDB taxonomy): domain Bacteria; phylum Bacteroidota; class Bacteroidia; order Bacteroidales; family Bacteroidaceae; genus F22. Next base: position 805,357 of record OY787448.1, read on the forward strand.
TTTCAACCACAAACTGGTATGCGTGCTCTTACCTGTTCCACTCTTTCCAAGGAACATATATCCATAACCATCTTTTATCGCTACAGATGAGTGCATCAGTAAAGTCTTAAGGTGAGCAGTCGAGAAAGTATACATCATCATCAAGAAGTTATTGATAGCAAAAGCATCCGTTGTAGTATCTCCTGAGAGGTAAGTAACTCCTTTGTCGTAAGCTTCCGATAATCGCAGCGTATAGATATGCGATGCTCCCTTAGGTTGCATCTTCACATAATGATGGGTTGCCGTGCGAGATACACTGGCATCAGCTTCATCCCATTCGAAAGAAATCACTTCTTCTGCCAATGCAGGAATCACTTCCACTTGTTGCTTTTGATCTACAGTAAGGCATCCTTCTTGCCCATCTGGGGCAGCAATACATAATGAAAATACAGCTGGAGTAATAGCCAATTGTGACTCGTCTATTCTTGAATCTAGAGGAGAAATCAAGAATGGTTCTAGGGAGGGAACCAACTGAAGTGGATCTACTTGCTCTGGGGCAATGATAGAGAAGTAGTGATCTGCCACAATGAAGTGATATTTACGGTTCATACAGTACAATCTATTAGTCGTTGAATCTTTGACAAAGATAATAAAATCTTAATTATACCTACAAGGAAAGCCTAATAATATTGGATAAGTGGTAGATTGTTACTATCTTCGCATGGAAACTAATAACCCGTAACAGACAAACAATTATGTACAACAATACATTCGGACATTTGGTTCGCTTGACTAGTTTTGGAGAATCACACGGACCAGCCATTGGCGGCGTTATCGATGGGTTTCCTGCTGGCATAGATATAGATTTGGATTTTGTACAATCTGAATTGGACAGACGTCGTCCAGGACAATCGCGCATCACCACAAGTAGAAAAGAAGGCGACAAGGTAGAATTCTTGTCGGGTATCTTTGAAGGAAAGAGTACTGGTTGTCCTATCGGGTTTATCATCCGTAATAACAATCAACATTCCAGTGATTACGATAATATGCGTGAGGTGTATCGTCCTTCTCATGCAGACTATGGCTATATGCAGAAGTACGGCATTCGCGACCACAATGGTGGCGGTCGAAGCAGTGCACGTGAAACTATCGCTCGTGTGGTGGGTGGTGCGCTATCCAAACTGGCATTGAAGCAACTAGGCATAGAGGTCACAGCCTTTGTCTCGCAAGTGCATGACTTAAAGCTAGATAAGCCCTATACAGAATATGACTTGACTACTATAGAAGATAATGTGGTACGCTGTCCTGACCAAACTCTAGCCAAAGAGATGGAAGAACTGATCTTTGAGACCAAAGGTAAGGGAGACAGCGTGGGTGGAGAAGTCTTGTGTGTGATTAAGAATGCACCTGCTGGACTAGGACAACCTGTTTTTGGTCGTCTAGGAGCTGCCCTTGGTGGCGCGATGATGAGCATCAATGCCACTAAAGCATTCCAATATGGAGATGGCGTGGACGCTCCACTCTATACAGGATCGGCACACAATGACATCTTCTATAATGACGGTGGTACGATTCATACGAGAACAAATAACTCTGGAGGTATCCAAGGGGGTATCTCTAACGGAGAGGACATCTATTTCAGAGTGACTTTCAAATCGACAGCTACTATCCTGATGGATCAGCCAACTGTAGATTATCAAGGCAACGAAATCGTGCATAAAGCCAAAGGTCGTCACGATCCTTGCGTCGTGCCAAGAGCTGTGCCTATCGTAGAGGCCATGGCTGCTATGACTATCTTGGACCATTACCTCATGAACAAAGCAACAAGACTGTAAATAACAAAAATATAAACCAAACCAACTATGACTATACAAGATTTTATTCAGAGTGAAGAGCCTCGCATCATGGAGGAGCTCTTTTCGTTGATTCGCATTCCTAGTGTGAGTAGTGAATCGGAACATAAACCAGATATGCAACGTTGCGCTGAGCAATGGGTAAAGCTTCTTCTTTCATCGGGAGTAGATAAAGCCGAAGTATACCAAACCAAAGGACACCCAGTGGTCGTTGGGGAAAAGATAGTAGACCCAGCAGCTCCTACCGTACTAATCTATGGTCACTACGATGTGATGCCTGTAGCTCCATTGAGCCTTTGGGCATCGGATCCTTTCGAGCCAGAGATCCGCGATGGCCGCATCTGGGCACGTGGTGCTGATGACGATAAAGGACAAAGTTATATTCAAGCTAAAGCTTTTGAGTACCTAGTACAAGAGGGCTTGCTGAAGCACAATGTGAAGTTCTTGCTTGAGGGTGAAGAAGAAATCGGTAGCCCAAGCCTAGAAGCGTTCTGTCAAGAAAACCTAGAGATGCTAAAAGCAGATATTATCTTGGTGAGTGACACGTCTATGCTAGGCGATGACCTGCCTTCTATCACAACAGGTCTTCGTGGTTTAGCTTACTGGGAAGTAGAAGTCACTGGTCCTAACCGCGACCTGCACTCAGGCCACTTCGGTGGGGCTGTACACAACCCAATCAATGCGCTATGCAATATCATGACAGAGCTTCAAGGTAAAGATGGACGCATTACGGTACCTGGTTTCTACGATGATGTCGTGCCATTGAGCCAACGTGAACGCGATATGATTGCATCGATTCCTTTCGATGAGCAAGCATACAAAGATAAACTAGAAGTCAACGAACTATTTGGTGAAGAAGGCTTCTCTACACTAGAGCGTAATAGCTGCCGTCCAAGTTTCGATTTGTGTGGTATCTATGGTGGATATACTGGTGAAGGCAGCAAGACGGTGCTTCCATCGAAGGCAACTGCTAAATTGTCTACCCGCCTAGTAGCCAACCAAGACCACGAAACGATCTCTGAGATGATGAAAGCGCATATCGAGAAGATTGCTCCTAAGAGTGTGAAGGTCAAAGTGACTCCACTTCACGGTGGTGATGCGTATCTATGTCCTATCGACTTGCCTGCATATCAAGCGGCTGAGATTGGCTTTGAAGAAGCCTTCGGCAAGAAGCCACTTGCGGTACGTCGTGGAGGTAGTATCCCTATCATCTCTACCTTTGAGAAAGTTCTTGGTATCAAGAGCATTTTAATGGGATTCGGACTAGAAAGCAACGGTATCCACGGACCAAATGAAAACTGCCGTTTGGATATTTGGCGTAAGGGCTTGGTAGCTGTGACTCGTTTCCACCAAGAGTTTGATAAAATCATGGCGAAATAACTTCTAGTTGACTGATTTTTATTATCTTTGTCGCTCAGTAGAAAAGGAGAGGAAACTCCTTGCTACTGAGCGATAAAGATTTTGTATGAGGGACTTTTCCTGTCTCTTCTATAAAACAATATTTTATAATTTAGTATATACCAAAATGAAGGAAAAAGTAATTAGCGGAATGCGCCCGACGGGTAACTTACACCTAGGGAATTATTTCGGAGCTGTACGTAGCTTCTTAGAGATGCAAAACAAATACGACTGTATGTTTTTCATCGCTGATTGGCACTCCTTCACGACGCACCCTAAACCTGAAGCCATTCGTAATAACGCATACACTATCCTAGCAGAGTATCTAGCATGTGGTATCGATCCAGAAGTGGCACCTATCTATATTCAAAGTGATGTCAAAGAGGTACTAGAGCTTTATCTATACCTAAATATGAATGCTTATCTTGGTGAGCTAGAACGTACGACTTCGTTTAAGGAAAAAGCACGTAAGCAACCAGAGAATGTCAATGCAGGTCTTTTGACATATCCTACATTGATGGCAGCCGACATCCTTATTCACCGTGCACACAAAGTGCCTGTAGGTAAAGATCAGGAACAAAACATGGAGATGGCGCGTAAGTTTGCCCGTCGTTTCAACCATATGTATGGGGAGGAAGTATTCCCTATTCCACAATCATTCTCTCTAGCCGATACAGCGATTAAGATTCCTGGACTAGATGGTAGTGGTAAGATGGGTAAGAGTGAAGGTAACTGTATCTATTTGATGGATGAAGAAAAAGTCATCCGTAAGAAGGTGATGAAAGCGGTAACTGATTCGGGTCCAACGGAACCAAATAGCGAACGTCCTGAAGTAATCGAGAACCTATTTACGTTCTTAGATATCGTATCGACTAAGGAGACATACGATTACTTCGACGAGAAGTGGAACGACTGTTCTATCCGTTACGGAGACTTGAAGAAGCAACTTGCTGAAGATATCGTAGCATATACAAGTCCTATCCGCGAGCGCATCGAGATGTACTCTTCTGATAGAGCGTTGCTAGATCGTATCGCTGCTGAAGGTGCTGAAAAGGCACGTGCTAGTGCAGCTGAGACATTGCGTGTAGTGCGTGAGACTATTGGTTTCGACCGATAAGACTTACGGAAAATCATATTACCCCAAAAGCCATAAGACTATCAAGTCTTATGGCTTTTATCTTTAGCGAGAGCTACACATTATTTCTAACTAAACTCATAAGTCAAAAGAAAAAAAACAAATATGTTTCATATTACAAAAAAACACTATCTTTGTAATATATAAAACAAGAAAATGTGACAGCTTACAACTAGCCCATAGATTAAAGATACGCAACGTTAATCTTTATACTAGCCATCTACAAAAACAAAACTTATTTTATAATCACGTATGCACAATATAATTAATTCCATTAAGCCCATAGCTCCTGTGGAGAAATATCTTGTCACTAGAATATTCGTTTGCTTAAACAAAGCAGAATTCTCCTCAGACAAATATACAATCTTTGCTGATATTGAACACCTTAAAAATAAAAACAAATTTGAGGTTGTTATTTTCAGTGATACTTATTTTGAATACCATCTGAGACCATATATCGAAAACACTTCAGCTAGTGGATATAACATCAATGTAGACATATTACCCGAGGATTTAAAATACTATTATTGCCAACCACACGAAGTTATCTTTAAGGAAGCTGTGTTTAAACGAATTAAGAATCAAGGTATTAATGCGGCAGTACACAATTCTGATTTGGAAAAAGGAATAGACGACAAGCCTAAGGAGTATTATTCAATTATTATACCTTGTTTATTAGATTATAATGATATTACTCAAAAGCTTGAATTTGACAATGAACAATCTCCTAATGTTTTAGCTGAACGGATCTATTTATATGGATACGTTAGCAGGGCTGAAACAGTTAAATCATGAAGGTAAAATAAATAATACTCTCCCCTTAATCAAACTGAACATGAATCAACAAAAAGAAGTTCCTAAGTATCATGATATTTGGGTCAAAAAAGATTATTTGCAAGGAGTTAAGCTCAAAATAGTAGAAGCCTACACTCAAGACATTAGTTTATTTTCAAGTTATACTAACAAGAACATAAACTGCCTAGTGCTGAAAATGTCAATAGTAGAATCCAAAGCACGAATTATGCGGAAGCCCTTAATTTCATATAACCCATCAGGAGATTTTAGAGTAATAGTAACAACTGACTCGCCCGAAGCTCAATATTTCCTAACACAGAAAGATAACCCGCACATCTTTAAAGAGATTACCCCTATTGACTACGTAGACTTACAAATTAACATTGACGATACTATTATGCCTTGTTTAATTCACCATAAAACCGTCTGCAAGTTCAAAGAAAACAACTTAATAAATATCACAAAAAAGGAACATGATTTACACAAACTGATTATCACCTTCTTTGCTCGTCCTAATACCCTAATTATAAAATCCAATTTCTGGGACTTAGCCCCAAATGAATTAGAAAATTGTATCTCTACAATTGCAAATGATCAGTTTTGGGAAAGCTATAGCACAAGTATAAATCTTATAGCAAGAGAAGATGCCTCATATGCTAGGGTAGAATTAGCATGGGAATCAAACAAAGAGTTTCCTTATGTAACTCATATTGAGATGTCATGTATTTTAAGTGATGAAGTTAGGGGAATTTGTTGGTCATTGATTGATTTAATAAACAAAGGTGTACTGGATGTTAGTTCTATAAAAGATGGGCAAATATGGAAACTAAGCTCTTTATATTGATTCTGTTTTAAATAAAACTTTTTGTGCGATAATGCTTAGGATTATTTTTTTTCAAGCTTCCCAGACTCGATCCACTGCACTGTTTCAATCGAACCAGTGCAGTGAATCGATTGAAACAGTGCAGTGAATCGACTTGCAGATAGTATACTAGCAAACAATTAAAGCCTATTCCGTGAAGAATAGGCTTTAATTGTACTATATGTAGCTTTGGTTTTCGTGGGCTAAGTAAAGAGACAGTCGATTCAGCCAGTCGTTTCAATCGATTCAACAGGCTGAATCGATTGAAACAGCAGGCTGAATCGACTCTGGCAAAGTAAGGGAAGACATTATTAAAGCATAAGAGTACTCTTTTCTTATACTAAGCAGCAACACTTAGCATATGTACATCCTCAGAGTAAAACCTTACAACGCTTTCTTTAAGTCCTCAGTCACTCGACTGATCATCTCCATATCCGACTGTGTATTGCAGCCCACGGTAGTCAGGTAATTACCAGTTAGGAGGGCACTGACTCCACCATAGAGTGTCTTCTCCATAAATGGCAAGATAGACTTGCGCCCACCCGCAATACGGAGCATGGCTTTAGGACAAGCGATTTTAAACATGGCCAGTGTGGTACGGATTTCTTCTTCGCTCAATGGCTCGGCATCGGCTAGTGGCGTACCAGGTACAGGCATCAGGATATTGATAACTACTGAATCGACTTCTAGTTCTCGGAGTAAAAGGGCCATATCGATGCGGTCTTCCATCGTCTCACCCATACCAATAATCCCGCCGCTACATACGGTCATGCCGATTTCTTTGGCCCACTGGATGACTTCTATTTTTTCTTCCATCGTGTGGGTAGTGACTAGCTTAGGAAACATCCTTGGGGAAGTCTCTAGGTTGCAGTGGTATCTGCGCACACCATGATTATAGAGTTGCTGGAGCTTCTCTTTAGAAATCAAGCCCATAGACGCACACATATTAATAGGTGTGCCTGCTTCTTGTACCTTATCTATAGAGGCACATAGGGTATCTAGGTGGCTTTGAGAGATGCCGCGGCCACTAGTCACCAAAGAAAAATAGTCGACTCCATACGAAGCTGCTTCTTGAGTTTGCTTCAGAATCTCTTCTTCTTTAACCAATGCATAGCGTGGCACACCCGTAGCAAAATGCTTAGACTGAGAGCACCATTTGCAATCTTCTTGACATAATCCCGAACGGGCATTGATAATGCTGCATGTTTCAAAACTGCTGCCTTGATTGGCTAGGCGGGCTTGGTGGGCTAATGTATATAGAGGAGTCTTGTCGTTTGCGTGGACAAGATTGAGTAAGGCTTCTTTAGAATAAGCCTCATTAGTATATTGTGTCATTCTGTAATCGTTTTAGAAAAGGACATGCTGCTAGACTCAAGGCCTAGCAGCATGCATCTTATGGTTCTACCAATTGATAGTATAACTTACTCCTGCTTTCATCCAGCGACCTGGTTGAGGAATATTACCTAGGTCTATCACATCGACATCGAAGATATTAGATGCTTCACCAAAGAGTGTCAAGTTCTTCCAAGCATATTGCAGCTTGATATCAAAGACACCGTAAGGCTTGTAGTCGACTAGATTGCCAGTAGACTCATGGGTGTCCATATCGTAGGCGATATATTGGCCCATGCGTTCTTGGAAACGGTACGCGATATTACCTGTCAAACCTGGCATAAAGGTCATGCCTACATTGGCAACCACTTTATGGCGTAGGTACTGCAACGCATAGTTGCTCTTATAGATAGGTGTATCGTCATGACGTTTTTGGTGGATATAACTATAGCCTAGTTTGAAAGTCTTAAACAGACGTTGGTTAGGCATCAACTCCTGTAGACGGGTTGTGGTATTGACAGAGACACCCATATTGTCTAGCTCAAAGTTGGCTGAGTGGAAAGCGTCATCTGCTGAGTACATCACCCAGTCGATCATATCCTTGCCCTTGTTGTAAAAGGCATCGGCACGAGCAGTAAATAGATAGCTACGGTATTCAGCACCAACTGTGAAAGCTTCTGTCTTCTCTGGTTTCAAACCGACATTACCTTCCGAGGTCGGACTCTTATAGTACAAGTCGATAAACGTAGGCATACGTAGCGCCTTGTTCCATGAAGCAAATAAACGCCACTTGTTTGTAGGACGGTAACTGATATCTACACCTGGGTAGAAATCAAGACCATTATCCAAAGCAGAATTGTTATTGCCCATCACTCCAAGCGAGATAGTTGCTTTGTCCAAGATTATATTATGCTCCAAGAAGAAACTATAATTACGACGGAAGTCGCGCTTCTTATAGTGTGCATCTTCTCCAGGCACTTTCTTGTACTCATTTTCGTCTAGTGGTTTCCCAAGAGAGGTACTGTAGATTTCTTCCCAACGGATTTCGTAGCCTGCGGATGTTTTCCCTAGAGAAGTTTCCATAAAGGCGTTGAGTCCGTGATTGAAGACATCTAGTCGGTGAAAGTTTTGGTATGCCGCAGGATTGTTGCGCATCAACACGTAGTGGTCGTTGGTACGCTGGAAAGAGAAACTAGGGGCTAGCTTAATAAAGCCCTTGTTGGTCTTTGCCTTGGCTGAGGCATAGTACTGACGCGTTTCTTCAAACTGGTTGGCATACTTGGCAGAATAGAATGTGTTGGCACCGTAATCTTGCGATGAGACACCTGTCTGCCAATCGGCATCGAACCATTCGTTTTGATGACGTCCTTGATAGTACAACTTGCGTTGCTGGAAGTCACTGTTGTCTACTGCTCCGTCAGAACGCCCATAGCTAGTACTTGCTTGATGCTGGGTATTCTTACCTGCGTGGCTTACTGAGACACCTGTCTTAAACAGGCCATGTTCTCCTCCAAGGACACGAAGCGTCGCCCCACTCTGCTTGGCAGGTCGGGTTACGATGTTGATAGCTCCAGAAAAAGCGGATGTACCAAAAAGACGGGCAGCTGGGCCTTCGAGCACTTCGATGCGCTCTACATCTTCCATGGCAACAGGGAAATCGGCACTTAAGTGCCCAGTCATTGCGTTGGTGACATTAATCCCATTAAGTAAGATAGTGACTTGGTCAAACGTACCTCCACGCAAGGAGATATCTGTTTGGACTCCAAAGGCACCCCGCTGGCGTACATCTACCCCCACGGCATACTTTAATAGGTCATTAATACTTTGCACCGCCGCAGCCTGAATGTCTAGACGCGACAGCACGGTAACCGGTCGAGCAGCCTGAAGCTCCTGTAGTGGAGCACGACTCGCTGTGACCTCAATCTCTTCCAGTGCGTATTGTTGCATCTTTTGCAATTCTACTTTTTCTTGCGCTTGTACATCTAGTACTAGGCCCAAGCTTAGAGTAGTTGCAGAAAGCACGCCGATAGAAATCTCGCGCTTGATGCTACGGAACACGGCAAAAGATCGGTAGTCAAATTGTCTCCATCGAGTACAACTTTGACGGCACTGATTGTGCTGGTCTTGCTTGTTCATTGTAAATAATAATTTAATTAATTCTCTAAAAGCGAGGCAAAGGTAGTCTTTTTATTCGATATACAAAATATTTATTTGTAATACGAAACAGGATAATACATGAAATATGTAACCAAAAAGAGAGTTTCAACTTCCTATCTATAAAAAAAACATCACTTTAATGAAAGAAAGATAGGAAAAAGCTTGTATTTCAAATAAAAGTATTACCTTTGCCATCAAGTTAGTAACAGAATCGCAGATTCGACTAAAGAGAAACATCATGGTACAACCTACTGGTTATTTTTATTACCGATTTTTTAGCTTCTACTTTTTTACAAAAGAGTAGGCGGGAGATTGTATGCCATGAACGAATAAGACATATACATCAAATAAGATAAAGAGAACATCCCGCACCTCATTGAGTGTGGGATGTTTTTTTGTATCTATATTAATAGGATATTAGAAGCAATGAAACAAATCGCTATTCAGGGAGCCCTAGGCTCTTACCACGACATCGCCGCGCACCAGTACTTTGAGAACGAAGCACTTGATTTGGTGTGCTGTGATTCCTTTGATGAGTTATTTGATAAGATGAAGCATGATAAAACTCTATTAGGACTAGTAGCTATAGAGAACACCATTGCAGGTAGTCTTCTTCACAACAATGACTTGCTCAGATTTAGCAATACGCGCATCGTGGGGGAGCACAAATTGCATATCTCTCATAGTTTAGCCGCACTTCCTGGTACTAAACTTGAAGATATTGAAGAAATTCACTCTCACCCTATTGCCTTGCAGCAATGTCGTGAGTTCTTCCAAAAGCTTCCTAACACGAAGATTGTAGAATCGGAAGATACGGCCTTGAGTGCGAAAGTGATTAAAGACCATGGTGCAAAGAATCGTGCAGCTGTTTGTTCGGCGTATGCAGCAGAACTGTACGGACTGGAAGTCTTGCAGCAAGGGATTGAAACAAATAAAGCGAACTATACGCGTTTCTTGGTGATTGCCGACAAGCAAAAGGCGGCACAGATTATTCAAGAATCGCATCCGAATAAAGCAAATATTGTCTTTACGCTTCCTCACGAAGAGGGGAGCCTATCGCAAGTACTCTCGTTGTTGTCTTTTTATAAGAACAACTTGACAAAGATTCAGTCACTTCCTGTACAAGGAGAAGAGTGGCGATATCAATTTTATGTCGATTTGACTTTCGACGATATCAGCCGCTATCACCAATCACTAACTGCGGTGATGCCGCTTACTAAGGAGTTGAAAGTACTGGGTGAATATGAAGCCTCTACAGAAAGTGGTTCATACCAAGATGTGAAAAAGTAAAGACTGCAAACTAGAACAAATAAGAGATATGGAGATGAATCCTAATAATCCGTACAAATCGGCCGACCGATTGGGAGGCGTCAAAGAATATTATTTCTCTAGAAAGCTGAGAGAAATTGCTGAAATGCGGGCTGCAGGACGCGATATCATCAGCTTGGGAATCGGTAGTCCCGATCTTCCACCTAGTGAATCGACTATAGAGACGCTGGCTACCGAAGCAGCTAAAACTCAGATGCATGGATACCAAAGTTATGTGGGTATGCCTGCACTAAGAGAAAAGATGGCTAGCTGGTACGACCGCACATATGGTGTCAAGCTTGATCCAAAAACAGAGGTACAACCGTTGATGGGTTCTAAAGAAGGTATCTTGCATGTGACATTGGCTTTTGTCAATCCTGGAGATACGGTATTGGTGCCCAACCCTGGTTATCCAACGTATACTTCTTTGAGCAACCTACTTGGTGCTAAGATAGCCTACTACGATCTAGACGAAGATCATGGCTGGATGCCTGATTTTGATGCGCTAGAGCGTATGGACCTAAGCAAGGTAAAGCTTATGTGGGTCAACTATCCACATATGCCGACGGGCACGCCTGCTACGATGGAGCTTTTCGAAAAGCTTGTGGCCTTTGCTAAGAAGCACGAAATTGTGCTGGTGCATGACAATCCATATAGCCTCATCCTAAACGATAACCCGCTGAGCATATTAAGTGTGGAAGGCGCCAAAGATTGCTGTATCGAGTTCAACTCGATGAGCAAAAGCCACAATATGGCTGGATGGCGTATCGGGATGTTGGCTAGTAACCCACAATTTGTGCAATGGATTGTTCAAGTCATTAGTAATATCAATAGCGGGATGTTTGCTCCACTACAATTGGCTGCAGCTAGTGCACTAGATAATGAGACGTCATGGCACGAAGCGAATAACGAGACGTATCGCAAACGTCGCAAAGTGGCTGAAGAGATTATGACTTTGCTCGACTGTACTTTCCGCCCTGAGCAAGTGGGTATGTTCTTATGGGGACGCATCCCTGACCACTACAACGATGTGGAAGAGCTCACGGAAAAGGTATTGCATGAGGCGGAAGTCTTTATCACACCTGGCTTTATCTTTGGTAGCAATGGAGCACGCTATGTGCGCATCTCTTTATGCTGTCCTGAAGACAAACTTGAAGAAGCCAAACAACGTATAGCAAACAAACTTTGAGAAACAAACCATAGCATATAAAAACTTTTAAGATAGTAAAAAGATGGAATTAGAATCAATCTTACTTCCTGGAGTCGAAGACAAACGTCCAATTGTCATTTCAGGACCATGTAGTGCAGAGACAGAAGAACAAGTGATGACTACAGCCAAACTACTTGCTGCCAGTGGTCAAAAAATCTTTAGAGCGGGTATTTGGAAGCCACGCACGAAACCAGGTGGTTTCGAAGGTGTGGGTGCCGAAGGACTTGAGTGGCTAAAGAAAGTAAAAGAAGAAACGGGCATGTATGTATCTACTGAGGTGGCTACTGCTAAGCACGTAGAGCTTGCTCTAGAAGCTGGTATTGATATCCTTTGGGTGGGTGCTCGTACATCGGCTAACCCATTTGCAGTACAAGAGATTGCTGATGCACTAGAAGCTGCAAAAGTCGATATTCCTGTGCTTGTAAAGAATCCGGTAAACCCAGACTTAGAACTATGGATTGGGGCTATCCAACGTATCTACAATGCAGGTATTACGAAAATTGGGGCTATCCACCGTGGATTTAGTAGCTACGACAAGAAGCTGTACCGTAACCTTCCACAATGGCACATTCCAATTGAATTGCGCCGTCGTATTCCTAACTTGCCTATTATCTGTGACCCTAGTCATATCGGTGGTCGCCGAGAGCTAATCGCTCCACTTTGTCAGCAAGCAATGGACTTGAACTTCGATGGCCTTCTTGTAGAGAGTCACTACAACCCAGATCAAGCTTGGAGTGATGCATCTCAACAAGTAACTCCTGATGTACTTGATTATATCTTGAACTTACTTGTCATTCGTCACGAAACTCAATCTACTGAGAGTCTAGCAGAATTGCGTAAGCAAATCGATGAGCTAGATACAAGTCTTATCGAACTGTTATCTAAGCGTATGCGTGTATCTCGTGAGATTGGTACATATAAGAAAGAACATGATATCACGATTCTTCAATCAGGACGTTACCGTGAGATTCTTGTTAAGCGTGGTGCTCAAGCTGCACTCTGCGGCCTAAACGGCGATTTTATAACGCAAGTATTCGAGTCTATCCACGAAGAAAGTGTGCGTCAGCAAATGGAAATTATCAATAAGTAAGTATTGAATAGACCTATTATGAAAATATTGATTCTTGGGGCCGGCAAAATGGGCGCCTTCTTCTGCGATGTCCTTAGTGACAAGTACGAAGTGGGGGTGTATGATGTCAAACCCAAACGCCTAAAATTCTTATTTGGAGCATACCGATTCACGGATCTTGAAGAGATCCGTGAGTTTGCTCCAGATTTGGTGATTAACGCAGCAACGGTCAAGCATACCATTACTGCTTTCGAAACAGTCTTAGACTATCTACCCAAACAATGTATCATTAGTGATATATCGTCGGTTAAAAACAAATTGCCTGACTTCTATAAAGAATGTGGCTTCCGTTTTGTATCGACACACCCAATGTTTGGACCTACTTTCGCAAGTCTTAGTGATTTGAGCCAGCAAAATGCGATTATCATTAAGGAAAGTGATCCTATGGGGGCTGCTTTCTTCCGTGAAATTTATGATTCTCTAGGTATCAATATCTTCAACTATACGTTCTCAGAGCATGACGAAACGATGGCCTACTCGCTATCTGTTCCTTTCGTGAGTACTTTTGTCTTTACGGCGATTATGAAAAAGCAGGAGGCTCCAGGTACAACCTTCAAACGCCATATGGATATTGCAAAAGGACTGCTTAATGAGGATGACTACTTACTTCAGGAGATTCTTTTCAACCCTGAAAGTAGCCAACAAATCGAACAGATACGTACGGAGTTACTGCGTGTTAGAGATATTATCAACGACCGAGATAGTGTAGCTATGAAAAGCTATCTTGCGGAACTAAGAGAAAAGCTATAACACATTATATATTATAGCAGCATGGGATTGAATGCTTCGACGACATACGATTCCATGGTATATTGATTGCGTTGCTGATGCACGACTGATGCAATGTCAAAACGTATCCAAGAATCTATTTGGTGCTTTTTGACATAAGCATCTGCCGCTTGCATTAAGCGACGCATCTTTTTTCTATCGACTGCCTCCATTGGAGAAGCGACGTAAGATGCTGCACGTGTCTTGACTTCGACAAAGGCGATGGTATCATCGAGAAAAGCGATGATATCGACTTCATAATGATGATGACGCCAATTCCGCTCAATAATTTCATAACCTCGCTTCTTGAGGTAGTGGACCACAAAGTCTTCGCCTGCCTGCCCTACTGTATTGTGTGTTGCCATACCACAAAGGTAAGGACTATGCACTAAAACACGCCCTGAAAGTGAGAAAAAGTTTTAATTTTCTCAGAGACTACCTTATTCTCTTGGCCAGTTCAAACAAAGTATGTATCTTTGCACCGCTTTTGAAGCATCATGGGATGAACTCTCATCCGTAGTGTGATGGCAAATTAAGCATAGAACTTAATTTATAGTAACACAAAAAGATTTTTAATTATGAAATCAATGAACATTGCTGGTACTGCACGTACCATCGCTGCTCGCTCATCAGAGCAATCTCGCGAACTTAAGGCTATCCGTAACAACGGTGGTGTACCATGTGTATTGTACGGACAGAAGTCTGAACCACTTCACTTCACAGTTGAACACCGTATTCTTGAGAAGCTTGTCTTCACTCCAGAAATTTTCGAAGTAAAGCTTAACATCGAAGGTAAGGAATATCTTGCTGTAATGAAGGACTTGCAACTTCACCCAGTAAAAGACTCTATCCTACACGTTGACTTCTACCTAGTAGATCCTGCTAAGCCAATCGTAGTAGAGGTTCCAGTTAAGCTTGAAGGTCTTGCAGAAGGTGTACGTACTGGTGGTAAGCTTGTACTTCAAATGCGTAAGCTTCGTGTGAAAGCTCTTATCGCTGATGTACCAGAAAAGTTGACTATCGACGTAACTCCTCTTGGTCTTGGTAAGACTATGAAGGTGGGCGAACTTAACTTCGGTGAAAAGCTAGAACTTACAAACGCTCAAGAAGCTGTCGTATGTGCTGTTAAGTTGACTCGTGCTGCTCGTGGTGCTGCTGCTGCCGCTGCTGCTGCTGGCGAATAGTAAGCAATTATATGAAATATCTTATTGTAGGCTTGGGTAATATCGGTCCTGAATACCGTAATACGCGCCACAATATAGGATTTATGGTATTGGACGCCTTTGCTAAGGCGTCCAATATTTCTTTTAGCGATGAACGATACGGCGCCGTTGCAGAAACACGAGTGAAGAACAAAGAACTCGTACTACTCAAGCCATCAACCTATATGAATCTGAGTGGTAATGCTGTGCGCTACTGGATGCAGCAGCACAAGATTCCAGTAGAACGCGTATTGATTATCGTAGACGACCTGTCGCTACCTTTCGGCAAGCTACGCCTGAAGACCAAAGGTGGTGCTGCAGGACACAACGGACTCAAACATATCGAAGAGACACTAGGTACGGCAAAATATGCACGTCTTAAGTTCGGTATCGGAGATGATTTCTCTCGAGGACGTCAAGTGGATTATGTATTGGGTGAATTTCCTGATGAAGAAGTCAGTGAACTACCTTTTATATACCACTCAACTGAAGAAATAATCAAAAGTTTTGCACTTGCAGGGCCACAGATTACTATGAATCAGTATAATAATAAGTAAATATAGAAACGAGGATTTGTCAGTCATGACTAGTCCTCGTTTTTTCTTTTTTGCAAACATCTTTTGTACATACCAGTTATTATATGTAATTTTACAGGGTACTATAATTCGCTATACTATATAAAAAATGAAGAGCTATTCTATCAAAACTGGACTTTTAGTCATAATTATACTATTCTCTCTCTACAATTGCCAAAGCAATAAAGAGAACAAACACATTACAATTGCTTATACCAACTGGATAGAAAGCAAGGCTTTTTCATATCTTGCGCAAGAAATACTTCGCAAAGAAGGATATGACGTAGAACTAGTCTTTATTAAGGGTGAAATATCAACAATCTACTCTTTATTAGCCCAAAAAAAGGTTGATATTTTCATGAATGCATGGGTTCCATTCACTCATAAAGACTTTTTAGATAAATACGGCAAAAGACTTAGCAAAATAAACACCAACTATGTTAATGCACGCCTTGGCCTTGTAGTTCCTGAATATATGGACATCTACTCTATCGAACAATTAGCCCAATACGATTCTTTACTCAACTACACCATCATTGGCTTAGCTAAAGAGACTGGTTATATGGATCAAGTTGCATCGGCAGTAAAATCTTACAACTTGAATAAATTTCACTTGACATATGCTAACGAACTAGCTGTATTAGATAGTTTAAAGCAGGCAATACAACAAAGAAGACCTATCGTAGTTACTGGCTGGACCCCTCACTGGATGTTTTCACGTTATGACATTAAATTTTTAGATGATCCTCACTTTTCATTTGGAGAAAGTCAACGGATAGACACTTACGCATGGAAAGGATTCGCTAGAAAAAGACCATACGCGACCTCTTTCTTTAGCAGAATACTTTTTACAGATAAAACGATGGCTAATCTTCTAGATACTTTCGACAAGATTAAAGATCCAGAAAAAGCTGCCAAAGCATGGATTGAAGCACATCCTATCCTTGTAGCCAACTGGTTGCCTTACGAATAATTATCAGCTATTCTTTTTTTTCTAAACAATACTTTTGCTATATTTGTGCGGCGTCTGCTTACAAACAGACAGTCTAATTAGTAATTTGTGTATTAATACCCTCAATAAACATATGAAAGTACTATCTCACTTCAAACTATTCGACTTGCTATTAATGCTCAACAAGCATCAGAAACTGCGTAGTAAACGCGATCCGATGTGGTCTACCAATAAAGCTACCAAAATTTTCATATGGTTATCTATGCTTGTCTTCCTAGGAGAGTTCATCTTAATTGGTACTTTACTAGGCTTTGGTTTCAGCTCTCACACTGCTTTGGAACCATACTATATGATGAATAGAGGTATTTTCATCATGCTACTACTGGATTGGAAAATTCGATTTATCTTCCAGCAACTTCCAGTTCAACAGATTAAACCATATACAGTACTACCACTCAAACGAACAAACCTTATTGATGTGTTGCTTTTGCGCAATGGGTATGCAGGTTTCAACTGGCTTTTCTTAAGCTACATGATTCCTTTTGCGCTGATTGCTGTCACACCTAACTGGGGATTGATGGGAGTCACTCGCTATATATTAGGTCTAAGTCTTTTATTTATAGCCAATAGTTATTGGTATCTGTTGTGCCGTACTCTAATTAAAGAGCATATAGCTTGGGTAGCTCTTCCTATCGCCATTTATGGAGGCATCGCTGCATTGGAGTTTATTCCTGATGGCCATATCATGAGTTATGCAACCATGTATTTTGGTCAAGGGTTGATTGCTGGATGGACATGGGCTTATCTAATACCTATTGCACTGATTGTTATCTTATACTCTATAAATCGTGTTCTTTCTCTACACCTCTCTCTACGTGAAAGTGGACATGGAGATGTTAAAGAAGAAAAAGTAGTACCAGTATCTGAAATATCCCACTTGAATCGTCTAGGAAATATTGGTTTCTGGATGCAATTAGAGCTTAAGCTACTTAGAAGAAACAAAGCACTTAAAGTGGCAACCAATATGCTTGGTATCATGATTATGGTCTTTGTTGCATTAATGTTCTTTGTTGAAGATGTCTACAAATCCGACGAATACTTCTCTTGGTGGATGTATAGTTATTTCCTCGGTTGTGGAGGCTTTGTGATGTTAGCCAATGTCTTGAGCTATGAAGGCAACTACATTGATGGACTAATGACCAAAAGAGAAAGTGTGTATGACATGTTGACTTCTAAGTATTACTTATCGGCAGTATTTGCTATATTACCGATGCTGCTGATGATGGTATTGGTATACAAAGGACGATTTGATTTTTTCCAACTGATTGCTATTGCTATCTATTTCAGCGGCATACTAAATATGGGCTTTATTCAAAACGCCATGTTCAATAAGAATACCTTACCCTTAAATAAGACAGTCAACTCAGGGGCTAGAGGACGCATGACCTTGTGGCAAATGATGATCACCTTCGGAACGATGATTATCACTAGCTTAATCGCTTTCTTAGGGTATAACTATTTTCCACACTGGGCTACTAGTCTAGTCCTAGCCGCTCTAGGTCTCTTGGCTTTGTCTACAGCACGTATCTGGCTTAAATGGACATATCAAGGGTTCATGAAGAACAAATATAAGAATCTTGAGGGCTTTAGAGCAAGTCGCGAAGAGATTGTGTAAAGCATTATTGATAATAAAGAAAACATAATACAGTATGATACGTATCAACGAACTTAGCAAAAAGTATGGAGAGAAATCAGCTCTTTCTATCAACAACTACCACATTCCTCCTGGTGAAATCCTAGGTCTTGTGGGTAATAACGGCGCAGGTAAGACTACCTTATTCCGTCTTATCCTAGACCTGACACAACCAACTACAGGTGTGGCACTTATCGAAAATTCACCAGTACACGAAAGTGAGAACTGGAAAGACATCACTGGTTCATTTATCGACCGTAGTTTTTTGATTGATTACTTGACAGCAGAAGAATATTTCTATTTTGTAGGCCGCTTGTATGGCATGGACAAAGAAGCAGTAGACGCTCAGCTTGAACTATACACAGACTTTATGAAAGATGAAGTACTGGATCAAAAGAAGTATCTTCGTAGCTTTTCAGCAGGTAATGCACAAAAGGTAGGTATTTTAGCTGCTATGCTACATGAACCTAAACTGCTTATCTTAGATGAACCTTTCAACTTCTTGGATCCTTCAAGTCAAGCAGCTATCAAGCGACTACTGAAAGAATACAATGAACGCACTGGGGCAGCCATCGTTATCTCTAGTCACAACTTGAACCACACAGTAGATATCTCTACCCGTATCGCCTTATTGGAAAAAGGAGAACTAATCCGTGACTTAAAGGCAGAAGAGTGCAACATCTCAGAAGAATTGGCCGAATACTTCCAAGTATAAGAAGAAATCAACTGATTCTCACAGAAAAAGATTAGAATATTTTTGTGATTCGAGAAAAAAGTAGTAATTTTGCACCCGATAATCCCAATTGGGTCGAAAAGCGTCTTGCAGCAGTACCATACGCGTGTCGTATACATTGTGAAGTAAGAACACCCAACGGATAAAACCTGTATTATATTAATAACAGATGTACGCAATTGTAGAAATTAACGGCCAACAATTCAAAACTGAAGCAGGCCAAAAGCTATTCGTTCACCACATCGAAGGTGCAGAGAATGGCGCAACAGTAGAGTTTGACAAAGTATTGCTAGTTGACAACGACGGTACTATCACAGTAGGTGCTCCTACAGTAGAAGGTGCTAAGGTTGTTGCAGAAGTAGTATCTGACCTAGTAAAAGGTGACCGTGTTATCGTCTTCCATAAGAAGCGCCGTAAAGGTTACCGCAAACGTAACGGTCACCGTCAACAATTCACAGAGATCACAATCAAAGAAGTAGTAGCTTAATCACTTAAAAACAAGAAGAAATGGCACATAAGAAAGGTGTAGGTAGTTCTAAGAACGGCCGTGAATCAGCTAGTAAGAGACTTGGTGTAAAGATTTTTGGTGGTGAAGCTTGTAAAGCTGGTAACATCATCATCCGCCAACGTGGTACACAACACCACCCAGGTGACAACATGGGTATGGGTAAAGATCATACTTTGTTTGCACTTGTAGATGGTACAGTTAGCTTTAAGAAGGGACGTAACAACAAGAGCGTTGTTTCTATCATCCCTGCGTAATTTTTTGATTACGACTCAGCGATAAGCTGAAAAGTATAAAGCATATAGAGAGCCTGTCAAACTTTGTTTTGACAGGCTCTCTTTTTATTTTTCACTTGTATATTTCATGAATCGAAAAGCATTATTATCCTTCTTATTTATCTTGATATGTTTTGCATCACGGCTGCTTTAGTGATATTGTTCACCATTCAGACCGAGGTATTCAGTATTGCTGTGGAGCGTATACAAGCATCCTCTATAATCACGGCTTTCAGAGCCCAATTCTAAAGTAGAAAAAGCTATTGACTATTATAATAATGTGAGACTCATATGAGTAACCATATGAAAACTCCAGAAGAAATACATACTGGACTTATAGTGAGTTCTCAAGTGTGGAAAGATAGATATTTAAAACAGATATAAAAGAATGAAATAGTAAATCTCCCGATCGTCGGGGGGGGGCTTTCCATACTCTGCCGCTCAGGCGCTCCCAGAATGCAATTTGGTTTTAAGCCAAATTATAACTAACTCGCAGGCCATTAGAATTTTCCACACAAGCCTAAAGGTTGCTAGCTAGTCGATATTCTCCTCCCTTTGACTTATCTAATATTTTCAAGACTCAGAGTGAGCTCGCTAAGACCTATCATAGCATTAATTAGATGTACAGCATCAAAATGTCCTATTGACTCAATAGGTATATCTGTCTCTTCTACTTTCCCCGACTCAATAAGCATCCTTCTTCTGACTCCAGGTAAAAGCGGTTTAGCTGGCGTTATATAATGACCGTCTCGTTCAAAAACCACATTACAATAACTAGTATCGGTTACTAAACCATTTTGAGTAATCAAGATATCATCAAAGTCGACACTTTTTGCACTAACTAAACGATTGAGATCAGTACGATCTGCGAACTTATGATGATAATCCAATTCAGATGCTTCTATAACCTGAAGAGACCGAATCTCTCGCATATGATATGCAGCCATTGTTATCTCGTGAATCTGCAAAGGCAACAGTTCGTTATCTGATGACAGACTATACATAACTCGGCATTTAGTCTTTTTCTCATAAGAATCTGATGCAACACAAGTAGCAACTGCATCTTTAAATGCAATGGCTGCTTGCTTAGCTCCAGAAACAGACAGGTCGTAGGCGAGAGCTGTATTATAAACTCGTTGTGCGTGTCCTTCCAATAAAGGAATTTGTCCTTTTTCTACAAGAATAGACTCCAACAATAACGGGCTTTCCATCAATCCATTCTGTCTTTATAATCAAAATATGTATACTGTCTCAAAATTTCAGGACTACCATCCATGTGCTGCATTGCGATAGTAGGATGTGTTATTCCATTAAACATAGTTGTCTTCACAGTTGTATAATGAATCATATCCTTAAGCACAAGCACTTGCCCTACTTCGAGAGGCTTATCAAAAGTCCAGTACCCCATATAATCTCCACTTAGGCAGCTATTCCCTCCTAAACGATATGTAGTATCACTGTCCTCAGACACTACATCTTCATGTATAGCCCCCTCAACCACAGGTTGATACGGCATCTCTAAGCAGTCAGGCATATGGCAAGCAAAGCTCACATTCATCATAGCTGTCTTGATGCCATTATTTTCAACAACATCAACAACTCGAGCTGTCAAATCACCTACTTGCCACGCAAAAGCTGAACCAGGCTCTAATACAACATGAAGATTTGGATGACGACTCTTAAAGTCCTTCAACAACTGAATGAGATGTTGACGGTCGTAGTCATCTCTTGTCATCAAATGACCTCCGCCCAAGTTTATCCACTTTAACTGGTCAAACCAAGGATTAAACTTTTCTTCAATATGCTTCAACGTACGTTCAAATTCATGCGAACTAGATTCACACAAAGTATGGCAATGAAAACCTTCTACACCTCTTGGCAAAAACACAGGAAGTTGATCATGAGTAAGACCAAAACGAGTGCCTGGCGCACAAGGATTATATATTTCTGTTTCTACTTCAGAATATTCTGGATTCACACGCAAGCCGCAACTAACTTCACCAGCAATAGCTCGCTTATGATAACGTTTAAACTGTGTAAGACTGTTGAAAGTCATATGGCTACTACAACGTATCATGGCGTCAATCTCTTCATCAACATATGCAGGTGAATACGTATGAGCTTTAGTTCCAAACTCTTCATATGAAAGGCGAGCCTCACTCAAACTACTAGCTGTTGTATGGCAAATATACTCCCTAAAGATAGGAAATGTCTTCCATAAAGCGAACGCTTTGAAAGCCAAAATTATCTCTACATCAGCAGCTTTAGCTACTTCAGTAATCACAGCCAAGTTTTGTCGAAGCTTTGATTCTTCGAGAATGTAACAAGGGTTGGGAAATTGATTATAATTTATCATAGACTTCAATTTTACTTCTACATGTATTGCGCAATATAGGCTTTTATATTGAGACAAACAAAAATACAAATCTTTTTATTTTTAGACTTGTTTACTATGCAAAAAAAGGCTATATTTGTCGTACGATATAAAGTAAAATAACGAAAACTTTTACTGCCCATGAATCTGATAGATATTATTGAGCTTGAAGAGCGCAACAAAGAATATAAAAACCGAATATACTTATACTTAAATGGGAATATTTGGCGTGCATATGAGCAGTCTGCAAGGCTACTTAAAGAGCGCATTCCAGAATCTGCTTCTGGTAAGGATGTTTTTCCTTATTATGAAGTTGAGCTTTCTGCGGCATATATTACTTTGGAGTTAATTATCCAAAGATTACCAGGGTCTCAGCTGATGGTTCGAGATTCATATATTGAGATTCGACTTGACGAAGAATTTGAATAGTCGATGACTAACATTATATATAATAAGAGCTCCTTTTTAAGGGAGCTCTTTTTGTATCCATGATTCTAGCATAACAATGCCATGCTTTGTAATAATCGATTCTGGATGAAACTGCAAACCGTATATTGGATAATCTTTATGAGATATAGCCATAATATTTTGGCACTCATCATAAGCTTCGATAATCAAACTTTCTGGAAGCGTAGCCTCATCCACAACCCAAGAGTGATATCTAGCAATTTCACTACGGTTCTCTACACCATCCCACAAAACAAATGACGATCGCACAATCTGAAGCCGACTAGCATGGCCATGCTTAGGCGCCTTCATCTGCACCAATTTAGCTCCCAGAGATTCTGCAATAGCTTGATGACCTAGACAAACTCCTAAGACAGAAGGGATAACACCTCCTTCATCGACATTTTGTATTACCTCGGCTAAAAATTGCATCATTTGAGGATACTCTGAAGGTATACCCGCACCAGGAGAAAGCAATATATGTGAGTAAGACATTAGATTCTCACTTGTCCATTCACCAGTATACAAACAATCAACGTCGCAAACATCCAATGCATCACCTACAAGGTGGCGCAGATACTCTACAAGATTGTATACGAAGGAATCTTTATTATTAACAACTAGTACTCGTTTCATCGCAACAAAAGTACTATATTTGCCGCATGTTTTCAGCAACCGAAGTCATAAAAAGCATCAACAAGGCGAGCAAAATGCATACGCCCTGCCTTTTCGCATTGGATTACGAAATGAACAAAGGTATTTTCCTAGAGAACCCGCACAACCAAGACAAAGTCTATTTCAGAGTTCCTAATCAGCCAGCTCACCTTCCACCAGCATTGAACAATGTTGGCATATGCGAATTAACTCCACAGCCAGAAGATTATTCTACATATAAAGCCCGTTTTGACTGTGTCATGAGTCACCTTAAAAGAGGCGATTCGTTTTTAACCAATCTA
The DNA here is from genome assembly GCA_963678855.1 of Bacteroidaceae bacterium. Lineage (GTDB taxonomy): Bacteria > Bacteroidota > Bacteroidia > Bacteroidales > Bacteroidaceae > F22. The sequence continues at coordinate 828,995 of OY787448.1, forward strand.
ACAGTTGAGACACCGATTACCCTCAAAGCATCGGTTAACCCACTACACCAAGTAGCCCTCCAAAGCAGTTCGCCTTATATGATATACTGGCCTAACCATTTTGTATGCTTTTCTCCCGAATGTTTTATTACTATTGACCAAGGACGTATTAGTAGTCATCCAATGAAAGGAACTATTGATGCCAACATCACCAATGCAGAAGAAATCATCCTCAATGATATTAAAGAAACTGAGGAGCATTGTACAATTGTAGATTTCATTAGGAGCGATCTGAGTAGAGTAGCAACAAATATAGCAGTTCCACGTTTCAGATATATAGATGAGGTACAAACCTCACAAAGAGACATCCTTCAAGTCAGTAGTGAAATCACAGGAGATATACTACCTGAATATCAAAACAGTTTTGGCTCACTTCTTGCGGAACTACTACCAGCAGGAAGTATATCAGGCGCACCTAAAAAGGCTACTTGTCAAGTTATCCGAGACGCTGAGCAACGTAAAAGAGGCTACTATTCAGGAATCTTCGGGTATTATGACGGTATGAAACTAGATACCGGCGTGATGATTCGTTATATTGAGGAACGAAATGACAAGTATTATTTTAGCAGCGGAGGTGGCATCACCATCAATAGCGACTGTCGCAAAGAATACGAAGAGGTCATACAAAAGATATATCTTCCAAAATAGCAATCAACATTCAATAGAATATTAAATAACAACAGGTATGAAAAGAAAAGACTCATTTAAACTAGCAATCTTTGATTTAGATGGCACGCTAATGAATACTATTTCAGACTTAGCTTGCAGCTGTAATTATACAATGGAAAGCTTAGGCTATCCTACTCATGAGGAGAAAGCCTATTTGCACATGGTAGGCAATGGCATTCAAAAGCTAATAGAACGTGCTTTACCAGAGGATGCAAGAACTGAAGAAAACATACAAAAAGCGAGTGATTTATTTATTCCCCATTACAAAACCCACAGCCACGACTTAAGTGCTCCATACGAAGGTATAATCGAAGTATTAGAGACAATAGCAAAACGTGGGTATAAACTAGCAGTAGCTAGCAATAAGTTTCAAGAAGGCGTAGATGAAGTAGTAGGTCATTTCTTTGACAAGATTCCTTTTACTATTGCACTAGGTGCAAGAGAGGGTATAGAAAAGAAGCCAGATCCACAAATTGTATTTGATGCAATGGAAGCTGCGAACGTACATGATAAAGGACAAGTTATTTATATTGGAGATAGCGATGTCGACATGATGACTGCACACAATGCAGAGGTGGTAGCATGTGGGGTTGCTTGGGGCTACAGAACTGAAGAGGAACTTGCTGAGTTTAAGCCAGCATATATGGCTCATGAACGAAATGATTTACTGGATATACTTCCATAAATCAACATTTAAAACATAAAAAAACTCTCAGTAAAACAGTGTTGTTTTACTGAGAGTTTTTCTATATAAGTAATTCTTTACTTAGTCAATATCTCATTACCATCTTCGGTAATCAAAATCATATGCTCCCATTGAGCAGATAGTTGCTTATCAGCCGTACGTATAGTCCACCCATCATGTGCATCTTCTGTGATACGAGCTGTACCCATATTGATCATAGGCTCAATAGTAAAGGTCATACCAGGCACAATAAGCATACCAGTATCCCATCTACCATAGTGGGCCACTTCAGGTTCTTCGTGGAAGCGTATACCAACACCGTGACCTGTCAATTCACGAACCACACCATAGCCTTCCTCGTTGGCAAATTCTTGAATAGCCGCACCTATATCACCAATGCGCGCCCAAGGCTGTGCTTCTTCGATACCAATCATCAAAGCTTCATAAGTATCTTCTACAAGTTTACGTGCTTTGTCATCTACATTGCCAATCATAAACATACGACTAGCATCACTAAAGTAGCCATCTTTAATCGTTGAGACATCAATATTCATGATATCTCCATCTTTAAGAATCTCTTTTTCTGATGGAATACCGTGACATACTACTTCGTTGATACTTGTGCAGATGCTCTTAGGGAAACCATGATAATTCAATGGTGCTGGAATAGCTCCGTGATCAGCATAAAACTCATCTGCCAACTTATTCAATTCAAGTGTACTCACACCTTCTTTGACATATCCTGACAACATATCCAATACAGCAGTATTAAGAGCTGCACTTTTACGGATACCTTCCAACTGCTCCTCAGTACGAAGAATATGACGTGGAGGCACTTTACAACGCATTCTTTTGCGTTCTTGTACCTTTCTCTCTATATGATCTGGGTAACTATCTGGAGTAAGACGCTTTGGTCCACTTTGTTTATTTCGTTTCATATCACTAAAACATTGATTATTTATATTTCGTGCAAAGGTAACACTTTTTTTTCGCACTGCATGCGAATAGCATAAAAACTGGTTTTATGGCTGATACATACAGCCTTGAGTAATTCCTCGCTCTCGCATTCTTTTCTTTACCTTATCAACAAAAGCATAGTTTTTCAAGCCCCATTTTGGTGCAATAAGCAAGTCGGCAGGCGATTGAGAGACAAATCTTTCAACAACTAGATCTGGTCTAAGACGTGCTAAGAAGTCTATAACAAGGTCAATATATTCATCTACTTCATATAGATGTACGAAATCAGGAATTGTCTCAGCTTGGTGCGCCATCTTTGTGCCTTTAATCAATTGGAGCTGATGCAGCTTAACAGTATCCAGAGGTAAGGCAGATAATATAGCTGCCTCATCTAAAATCTCTTCACGTGTCTCTCCAGGTAAACCCAAAATCATATGACCGCCCACAGGGATGCCACGCTTAGCGGTCTGCTCTACTGCCCACTGACTTTGCTCAAAAGTATGTCCTCGGTTGATCAAATCTAAAGTTTTATCATAGCAACTCTCCATACCATATTCCAATAAGACATAGTGTGATTGATGCAAATCGGCAAAGTAATCAAGTAGGCGCTCATCAACACAATCGGGACGTGTGCCAACCACTACTCCTACGACATCATCAACAGCTAGTGCTTCGCGATACCTCGCATCTAGCACTTCCAAGCTATCATAGGTGTTGGTGTAAGCTTGAAAGTATGCCAAATATTTCATTTCTGGGTACTTGTGGCTAAAAAAAGCACGTCCTTCTTCTAGCTGTTGCGTGATGCTGCGCTCATCATGACAATACGCAGGATTGAACGTTTGATTATTACAATAGGTACACCCTCCCTGTCCTACTCGCCCATCGCGATTAGGACATGTAAAACCAGCGTGTAAAGATATCTTTTGAACTTTAAAAGGGAATTGTCGCCTCATCCAGGCACTAAAATCTTGATATAAAGGAAGTTCGGCTTGTTGCATAACACAAAAGTAAGAAAAATATAGCGATTATCTCCCGCAATAAACGCATTTTTTGTAGTTTTGCAATTAGTATAGATAACATTTAATTGATAACATATGACCCTTAATTTTTTGAACCACTTCAGTAGGGTAAGCCTAGTGGCAATAGCCATTTCATGTGCACCTACAGTATCTGCTTACGCAAGCCCCTCAATCACATCTTCTGATGTATCAGTAATCGAAAATCAAGCACCACTTAAGCAAATGACTCTAAGTGATGTGACGAACTATACTTTTTATCCTGAAACAGTCCACGGTGTACGTCCTTACAGCGACGGTACTAGCTACACTTCAATGAATAGCGATGGTACACAAATTATTCAATATGATTTCCGAACTGGTGAGCAAATCAAAGTCTTATTTGACACTAAAACTGCTAGAGACTGTAGTTTTAAGACTTTCAGTGATTACCAATTCTCTCCAAACGGACGCGATATTCTAATCGAAACTGACCGTAAAAATATCTATCGCCATAGCTATACAGCTGAGCATTATATTTTTGAGATGCGTAATAATAAGCTAGTTCCATTGAGTTCTGGTGGTGCGCAGCAAGTACCTCTATTCTCTCCAGATGGCAACAACATTGCCTTCGTACGTGACAATAACATCTTCTTGGTTAAGCTATTGTATAACAACGCAGAATCTCAAGTGACAAAAGATGGTAAGTTCAATCATATTTTGAATGGTATCCCTGACTGGGTGTATGAAGAAGAATTTGCTTTCAACCGCGCTTTCTGTTTTAGTCCTGACAGCAAGATGCTTGCTTATATCCGTTTTGACGAATCGGCCGTTAAGAGCTACACATTCCCTATGTATCCTCGCATCTACCCTAACAACAAACAATACGGGGGATACCCTACAAGCTATACATACAAGTACCCTAAAGCAGGTGAAGATAACTCACAGATAGAGGTTCACAGCTATGATATTAAGCATCATATTGACCGCAAACTAGATATCCCTTTGAGCAAAGAAGGCTATATCCCTAGAATTGAGTTTACACAAGACCCTACTCGCTTGGCAGTCGTCACGCTTAACCGTAATCAAAACGTACTTGAGCTATACTATGCTAACCCACGTTCGACAGTAAGCAAACAAATCTTACGTGAAACCAGCGATACATATATCAGTGAGAGTGCACTCGACCAATTGAAGTTCTACGATGAAAACTTTAGCTTTGTCAGCGAACGAGATGGATACAAACACTTATACTGGTACACACTAAACGGTGCACTTATCAAGCAAGTCACAAAAGGTGAGTATGAAGTAAAAGACTTCCTTGGCTGGGACAGTAAAAGCAACACTTTCTATTACTCAAGCAATGAAGGTAGCCCACTAAAAAAGGCTATCTACAAGATTGATAAGAAGGGAAAGAAAACTTGCTTGACACCTCAAGGTGGAACAAACCGTGCGATTTTCTCAGAGAACTTCCAATACTTCGTGCATTATTTCAACGATGTAAAAACACCAATGCAGGTCACTCTTGAAAGTACAAAGAACCAAAAGGTTTTAAAGGTACTTGAAGATAACACGGATCTTAAAGAGCTACTAGCAGAATACGCTATCCCTGAAAAGACGTTCTTTAGCTTCAAGACAGCACAAGGAACTGAATTGAATGGCTGGATGATCAAACCTTTGGATTTTGACGAATCTAAGAAGTACCCAGTATTGATGTACCAATATAGCGGTCCTCAAAGTCAAAAAGTACAAGATACCTTCGGCATCGACTGGCAAACATACTTAGCTACTCAAGGATATATCACTGTCTGTGTAGATGGACGTGGTACTGGTGGGCGTGGTGCTGAATTTGCTAAATGCACGTACATGAAGCTTGGTGTTTTGGAAGCAGAAGATCAAGTGGAAGCAGCAGTTTATCTAGGCACTCTTCCATATATTGATGCTGAACGCATAGGTATCTGGGGATGGAGCTTCGGTGGATTTACCACTTTGATGAGTATGAGTGAAGGTCGCCCTGTCTTCAAAGCTGGTATTGCTGTAGCTGCTCCAACATCTTGGAGATATTATGACACAGTCTATACAGAACGTTTTATGCGTACACCTCAAGAAAACGAGGAAGGATACCGTGAAGGTTCATGCTTTGATCGTGCAGAAAAACTACACGGCGATTTGCTTCTAGTTCATGGTCTTGCTGATGACAATGTACATTATCAAAATTGTGCTGAATATTCAGAGTATCTTGTACAACTAGACAAACCTTTTGAAATGCAAGTCTATACTAACCGCAACCACGGTATCTATGGTGGTAACACAAGACTACATCTGTACAAGCGTCTTACTCGCTTTATCAAAGAGCGTCTATAATTCACAACCTACTATTAAATCTCTGGAATCTAGCCTTGAATATTAAGAATCAAGACTATATTCCAGAGATTTAAGGCAGGAATATTTGTACTTCCTGCTTTAAATTTTATACCATATAACCTTACAAACTTAAAACTATGAAATCTACTGAAAAACCTAAACTAGCAATGGCACAACTTAGTCGCAAACCATCGTGGCTAAAGATTAGAATAGATGCCAATGAGCGCTACACTCAAACAAAAAAGATTATTGAAGACCACTGCCTGCATACAATCTGTAGTAGCGGTCGCTGCCCTAATCGTGGCGAATGCTGGGGAAATGGTACAGCAACATTTATGATTGGTGGCAATATCTGCACTCGCAGCTGCAAGTTCTGCAATACTCAAACTGGCCGTCCTCACCCACTAGTAAAAGACGAACCTGCACAAGTGGCACGTTCTATCCGACTTATGAAACTTAAACACGCTGTTATTACTTCAGTAGACAGAGATGATTTGAAAGATGGAGGGGCTAGTCACTGGGCCGCAACTATTGCAAAGATTAAAGAGGTTTGTCCACAAACAACCTTAGAAGTTCTTATCCCTGATTTTCAAGGAAGTACCGATAGCCTAGACACTGTCATTCAAGCGAAACCTGAAATTATCAGCCATAATATGGAGACTGTCAAAAGACTATCTCCACAAGTTAGATCTGCCGCTAACTATGACAGAAGCTTAAAGGTTATCAAATATCTAAGTGAGAATGATGTGGTTACCAAATCAGGACTTATGCTTGGTCTAGGAGAGCAAGAAGAAGAAGTGGTAGAGGCCATGGATGATTTACGTGCAGCAGGATGCCAGATTCTAACTCTTGGTCAATACCTTCAGCCTACTCTTGACCACTGGCCAGTGGCCGAGTATGTCACTCCAGAACAATTTGATAAGTATAAAGAGATTGCCTTAAAAAAGGGATTCCGATTTGTAGAAAGTGCCCCACTGGTGCGCTCTTCCTACCATGCCGATAAGCATGTTCAATAAATCACTTAAAGAACTCGCGAAGTTTTTTATCGACATCAGGGTGTAAAGTGTCACTACAATCACCTCCCTGTTCAAGCACTTCGCGTATCTCACTACTACTCATATTCATCTGTGGAGCATCTGCTAAATAAGTCACATTTAGAGGCATATTAGTAGTCTCCTCAGCTGATATGGGATAGCCTGGACGAGGATACACAAGCAACGAACACATCGTCAACAAGCGCTCTGATTCTCGCCATTTATCAAAGATCAACCAATTATCTCCTCCCACCAACAAAGCGAACTCTACATCTGGATAGGCTGTTCTCAAAGCATCTACAGTTTTAACAGTATATGTAGGCTTAGGTAAGTGACATTCAAAATCACTTACCTTTACTAATGGCAGATGAGCTGTAGCCAACTCTGCCATCTCAATACGTAATGCTTCGGGATACAAGAAATCCTCTGATTTCAGAGGATTTTGAGGAGACACCATCAACCACACCTCATCCACAAAGTTATTATCAATAAGATATTGAGCCAATGTGATATGGGCTAGGTGAATGGGGCTGAATGATCCCCCATAGATTCCTACACGTTTAGGAGTATCCATAGGAAAGATATTTTGTTATTTTGCGATAAACGAAGTCACGACATCGTAAGCTTTGCGCTGAGCTTTTGTCAAGTCATCATTGACAACCACGACATCAAATTTAGGTGCAAAAGTCATCTCATAGCTCGCACGCTTAAGACGATCTTCGATAACTTCAGGAGCATCAGTTGCACGTCCCAGCAGACGTTCACGCAATGTCTCTATGCTCGGTGGCTGTACAAAAACAGACAATGCACGATCACCAAAGATTTCTTTAACATTTACTCCACCTTCTACATCAAGGTCTAGTACGACAGTTTGACCGTCGGCCAATCGATCTTCTATTTCACTACGAAGTGTCCCATAGAAACGTCCTTCATATACTTCATTGTATTCTAAGAAATCTCCTTTCGCGATACGTTCACGGAAGATATCTGGCGTCAAGAAATAATACTCCACACCATCTTGTTCTGTTCCACGAGGTTCACGACTAGTAGCAGAGATAGAAAATTTCATATCTACCCCTTCTTCAAGTAAATAATTGATTATTGTAGATTTTCCAGAACCTGAAGGTGCTGAAAAAATAATAAGTTTACCTGCCATATTCTCTTATAGTACGTTTAATACTTGTTCTTTAATTTGCTCCAATTCGTCTTTCATCTGCACGACGATTCGTTGCATATCTGCTTGATTACTCTTAGACCCAAGCGTGTTGATTTCACGACCAATCTCCTGTGCAATAAAGCCAAGTTTCTTACCCACTTGACCTTCTTCGATTTCCATCGTTTCTAGGAAGTAACTCAGGTGATGAGCAAGACGTTGTTTTTCTTCGTTTACATCAAGTTTTTCGATGTAATAAATCATTTCTTGCTCCAAACGGTTAGCATCATAATCTACGGTCAACTTCTCTAGTTGCTCCATGATACGTGTACGAATTTTATCCACACGTTCTTGCTCAAAAGCATCAATCTTTTTAAGCAAATCACCAATATTTTTGATATTGTCTGCGAAACGATTGCCCAATGCAGCTCCTTCTTGCTTACGGAATGCATCTAGTTGATTCATAGCTTCATGTACTCCTTCTAGGATGGCCTTCTTATCCTCGTCTGTAAGTTCTACGTCTTGCTGACGTTCCATCACATCAGGCATACGCATTACTTGCTCAATAAGTTGGTCACCAGAAAGGCCAAGATCAGTCTCACCTGCAAAGTCTCTAAACTGTTGTAGGTAAGCCTTTGCCATGTCTTTGTTGATCTGAGAAACAGACTGCACGTTATCCTGTTCTACACGCACACTAAAATCCACTTTTCCACGACCAATACGCTTGCCAGCCATGCTGCGCATATCCATTTCTATTTCACGTAATGATGATGCTATGCGTCCCGAAAAATCAAGCGCTTTGCTATTGAGTGTACGTACTTCTATTTGAATAGTGCGGCCTGTTAAAGCAACCTGTGCTTTACCAAAACCTGTCATTGATTGAATCATAAATCTGAGGTTTACATTTATTTCCCACAAAAATACGACTTTTCTTCGAGAAATCACTATATTTGCAGACATATATATTCAACCTAAGATTCAGAGAATGTCTTGTATTCTATGTATTGACACCTCCACACACGCATGCTCAGTTGCGCTGAGCCAAGATGGAGCAGTCATTTTCGAGTTGGCCCAAACAGAAAGTGCCCAACATACAACATTGCTTGGTGGTTATATTGATCAAGCATTATCCTTTGCAGAAAATCATGCTATCCCCATAGATGCAGTAGCCGTAACAAGTGGCCCTGGTAGTTATACTGGTCTGCGTATTGGTGTATCTATGGCTAAGGGTGTATGTTACGCCTTAAATGTGCCACTAATCAGTATTCCTACTTTGCAACTTCTTTGTGTGCCTCTTTTGCTTCAAGTGGAAGATGCCTACAAAGCGTGCTTTGTGCCTATGCTTGATGCTCGTCGTATGGAGGTTTATACCAACACGATGGACTTTGCTCTGAACGAGTTGACACCTACCCGTGCACTTATTTTTGAGGAAGATGCACCCAACCCATTTGCTGAAGAGCTAGAGGCTGGTCCAGTATATTTCGTAGGTGATGGCGTACAAAAGTGCCAAGACCTTCTTGCACATCCCAACGCACACTTTATGCCTAATGCTGTGCCATTGGCAAAGTGGATGTTCCCTTTAGCTGAAAAGAAACTGGCTGAGGGTAAAACTGAAGATGTGGCTTATTTTGAGCCATTTTATCTCAAAGAGTTTGTAGCAACTGTCTCTAAGAAGAAGTTGTTATAGGCCTTCTATCAAACTTATTAATTATCGTAATCCCCTGTGTTTATGAATTCATTGGAACACAAATACAATACTCAACTCAAGAAGTTGCCTTTGCCAGAATATGGACGTAGTGTCCAAAACATGGTAGACCATTGTATGACTATCGAAAGTCGCAAAGAGCGCCAAGCTTGTGCGGAAACTATCATCAATATTATGGCCAACCAATATCCCGAACTTCGTGGCAACGCAGACTTCGTGCCTATGCTTTGGGATCATCTAGCTTTAATGGCTGATTATAGACTTGACATCGACTATCCTTGTGAGATACTCAAGAAAGACGAAATTGAGCCTAAACCTCACCCAGTACCAAACCTTCAAGGTCCTATTCGTTATCGTCATTATGGTGTCGTGCTTGAGCGTCTTATTATTGAAGCAGCAGAATATCCCGACAATGAAGAACGTGATATGCTTGTTGCTATGATTTGCAACCAAATGCGCAAGTTCTTGATGAACTGGAACAAAGAGATATGCAATGATGACAAGATTGCTGCCGACCTACAAGAATTATCTTTCGGTCGCCTAGTGATGACTCAAAATGTATTAGCCATCATGCATGACCAACAACAAGGTCAGCACCGCAATACACGCAGCAATAAGAACCAACGAAACCGCAATGCTGGATCGAATAAAGGACAAAAAAACAGCAATGCTAAACGTCAAGGTAGAAACAACAACTACGGCAAAAGAAAATAAGATTTTGTTTTGCTTTTATAGGCCTTAGCACTATATTTGACTACTCAAATTTACTTGTATAACGAATAATACAATTTAGACCTTAATATGGCATCATTTATTATTGAAGGCGGACACCGCCTGTCTGGTGAAATCAAACCTCAGGGGGCAAAAAACGAAGCCTTGCAAATCATCTGTGCAGTTCTTCTCACATCTGAGAAAGTTGTTATAGAAAATGTCCCTGACATCCTAGATATCAATAACCTTATCCAACTTCTACGTGATATGAACGTAAAGGTTAAGAAACTATCTGTCGACAGTTATAGTTTCCAAGCGGATAATGTAAACCTAGAATATATTCAAAGCGATGAATTCCTAAAGAAGTGTGCTGCTCTACGTGGCTCTGTGATGCTTATCGGTCCTATGATTAGCCGATTTGGTCAAGCAATCATTGCTAAACCTGGTGGCGACAAAATTGGTCGTCGTCGTATCGATACTCACCTGCTAGGTATTCAAAATCTTGGTGCTACATTCAACTACGATGACAAACGCCATGTATACACACTTTCTGCAGACAAACTTAAGGGTTGTTACATGCTACTTGATGAAGCAAGTGTAACTGGTACTGCCAATATTGTGATGGCTGCAGTCCTTGCTGAAGGTACAACAACAATATACAATGCTGCATGCGAACCATATCTTCAACAGCTTTGCAAGATGCTATCTAGCATGGGTGCAAAAATCACGGGTATCGGCTCCAACTTGCTAACTATTGAAGGTGTTGAGTCACTAGGTGGCTGCACACATCGCATCCTTCCTGATATGATTGAAGTGGGTAGCTTCATCGGTCTAGCTGCTATGACTCATAGTGAAATCACTATTAAAGATGTACACTTTGAAGAACTAGGCATCATCCCTAATAGCTTCCGCCGATTGGGTATCAAACTTGAGCAGCAAGGAGATGATATTCATATCCCTGCACAAGAACACTACGAGATTGAGAGCTTTATCGATGGTTCAAACCTCACAATTGCTGACGCTCCTTGGCCAGGTCTCACTCCTGACTTACTTAGCGTGATGCTTGTCACAGCTACTCAAGCCAAAGGTAGTGTACTTATCCATCAGAAGATGTTTGAGAGTCGCCTGTTCTTTGTTGATAAGCTAATCGATATGGGTGCACAAATCATTCTTTGCGATCCACACCGTGCTGTAGTTATCGGTCATGACCACCAAGTACAACTTCGAGGTGGTAATATGATTTCTCCAGATATCCGTGCTGGCATAGCTTTGCTTATCGCTGCGATGAGTGCTACTGGCATTAGCCGAATTGACAACATCGAGCAAATCGACAGAGGTTACCAAGATATCGAAGGTCGCCTTAATGCTATCGGTGCTAGAATCACTCGTCTAGACTAATAATTAGATTTTGAGATAACCCTCTTCTCCCAAGTGCCACGCTCTTGGGAGGAATTAAAATATCCCATATGATAAAACAAGATGAAGTATATGAGATAGGACGCTTTAACAAGCCACACGGCCTACAAGGAGAACTATCTTTCACTTTCACTGATGATGTCTTCGACCGTGTTGAAGCTCCATATCTAGTTTGCGAATTAGATGGTATCATGGTGCCTTTTTTCATCGAATCTTATCGTTTTAAAAGCGATAGCACAGCTTTGGTTAAGCTGGAAGATGTAGATAGCTCTGAATGGGCCAAGAGGTTTACCAATGTCCATGTATACTTTCCTAAAGCTTTGGCTCAAGGAAGTAAACCTGAAGAGTTCACATGGAACTATTTTACAGGATTCGAACTACACGATGCTGAAACAGGATACATCGGAAAAATTCTAGATGTAGACACTACGACATTCAACACTCTATTCTTAGTGGAGACAGATAGCGAAGAAGAACTTATGATTCCTGCACACGAAACAATGATTAAAGGGGTAGACAACGATGAGCGTATTCTACTCATGGAACTACCAGAAGGATTAATCGACTAAGCTTACATAGCTTGCTATATTAGCGAGATAAACCGTTTACTTAAAGCACCTACTTTTAGTGGGTGCTTTATTTGTTGGTAGGAGTATAAGAAAAGTTTCTTATTCGGGTTCAATCTTCTACTACAACGCTTAGAAAATGTCGTTTCAAACACTTGGTCCAATCGATTCGAGCGTTTGAATCGATTGGACCAAACGTTTGGAACGAGGCTGGGAAACCTTAGAAAAAAAAGCTAAAGCCTAAAACAACAGAACTAATACTTTGTTACACCTGTCTTAGACTTTAACAAGACAACACCTAGGAACAATAGCCATAGATGTGACTAGTAGCTCTCTATTTACGCCCTTATGCAAAAAAGAGTGTCATCTACCTTGTGATAGATGACACTCTTTTTTATTTGTATAGTATCTTATCTGATACGATCCATAGACTTGTAAGCATTGATATCTTTATTCACAGCTGAACGAGCCATTACTGTAAGAATAAATGCACAAAACGGGAACGCTAAATACATTGATACTTGAAATTCACTTAACACCTCAGGCTTTGTACCGATAAAAAGCAATACAGCTAGAGAGGCATAATATCCTATAATCAACAAGATGCCAAAGACGCACATACGTACTTGCATCATTACTTGATGTTTACGGAACAAGAATATAGCTACTAAATCAACCAAAGCCGCTAAGCTCAATATAGCACCCAACTGCCATGAGACAGCAGAGAATGGCTTTAGAGGAGTTGTTGTAGCACCGCTAGCTTCCATAAAGTATCCTAGAGGCATAAAACAAGATACAATAAGCAGGACAGCTGCTAACAGTAAGTAGATAGTCTGTTTACGCTGAATCATACTTACTTGATATTTTCCTCGATATCCATTTCTTTAGCTGGATTGCGGTGATACACCTTACCTTCCTGGTACTCTTGTGCAGCTAGCAATGTAGCCTTAGGCAACTTCTCATAATAACGAGAAATCTCAATTTGTTCGCGGTTCTCAAATGTTTCCTCAAGATTGTCATTTGTTGAAGCAAACTCTTGAAGCTTAGTAGACAAATCACTCTTGATATCTAGAGCAATCTGGTTGGCACGCTTACCAATTACATGCACTGATTCGTATATATTACCTGTATCAGTACACAAATCCATCATATCACGTGTAATTGTGTTAGTAGGCGCATTGCTTCTTTTATAATCCATAATGATATTACTTATTTAGATTAAACTTTTTCTTATAATTCATTTTCTAGAACTGGAAGCTTCTCAATCATCTTCTCAGCCTTTTTTAGCAAATCTTCTGCTTCAGAAAGATATTTACTTTTTGGGAAGTCTACCTTGAATGCATAACACTCATCAGCTACATCACGATAACGTTTAGCCATCTTATGTTCTACTGAATAGTGAGCAGACAGATATTTACTTCGAAGAATCAAAATTGCTAATTCTTCACGGTACTTAGTATATGGAAAATCACGCAAAGCATTCTGTGCTGTAATCACACAAGCTTCGTAGTTATTCTGTCCAAGATAATTACCTAAATTAAAGTAAAGCTCTGCAGAACGCAATTCTTTAAGCACCAACTTATTCTCCAATCGTAGAATAATATCTTCAGCTTTTTGCTTCAACTTACTTTGAGGGTACAACTCCAAAAACATTTGCAATTCTTGGATAGCTACATAAGTAGTACTTTGATCCAATTTAGCTTCAGGAGAATTTAAGGCCAACGCTTTACCAGTATAGAAACGTGATAATTCAGCGTAAACACCTCGAGGGTAAGTTGTATAGTATTTCTTAAATGTCTCAGATGCCGTGACATAGTCTTTTCGATAATAATGACACATACCCAGCATGTAAACCGACTCCTCAGCTTTATCTGTCCCTTTCAAAGGATTGATTAGCTCGTTGAGGATGGTCTGAGACTGTGAGTATTTGCCTTCGGCGAAATAACTTTTTGCAGCTTCGTACTTATAGTTATAATCCATTGTTTTCAATACACGGTTGTATTGAGAACAAGAGGTCGTCATTAAGAGGACCGTTATTAGAATAGGAAAGATTTTCTTCATACAATAAAAATATGAGACAAAAGTACTATTTTCTACGCAGCATTCAAAATTATACATCTAAAAAAATGGTAGTTTCGACATCGAAACTACCATTTTCTGGGTGAACGATGGGACTCGAACCCACGACATTCAGAACCACAAACTGACGCTCTAACCAACTGAACTACGCTCACCATAAATGCTTTATTGAAAGGAGTTTGGCCTTGTTTAAGACCCCTTTTCTTTCAAATGCGATGCAAAGATACGGCTTTATTTTTAATCTCCAAACTTTTTTGTAAAAAAAACAGACTAAAAAAGCTTTTTGCTTGCTTTTAGCGTGTTTAGCATCAAAGAAACAATAGTCATAGGTCCTACTCCACCTGGCACTGGAGTGATAAAACTACACTTTTCACTTACTGCTTCAAAGTCCACATCACCTGTTAACTTAAAGCCTGACTTACGTGAAACATCTGGTACACGTGTTGTACCTACGTCGATAACAACAGCATCTGGCTTAACCATATCTTCTGTTACAAACTTCGGAGCACCTAAAGCAGCAATCAAAATATCAGCCGAAGCACACACTTCTTTAATGTTTGGTGTACGACTATGACAAACTGTGACTGTACAGTTTCCAGGATTAGCTTTTTGCATCATCAATGAAGCCATTGGCTTACCTACAATATTACTACGGCCAAGCACCACACAATGCTTACCTTCTGTTTTAATATTATATCGACGAAGCAATTCAACAATACCACTAGGAGTAGCACTGACAAAACAAGGCAGCCCGATAGACATACGACCAACATTGATAGGATGGAATCCATCCACATCTTTATGATAATCAATTGCTTCAATAATCTTTTGCTCATCGATATGCTTAGGCAACGGAAGCTGTACGATAAAACCATCTACATCATCATCATTATTAAGACGATACACTTCGTTTAGCAACTCTTCTTCAGTCACATCATCTTCGAAACGTGTCAAAGTAGATGCAAACCCACATACTTCACAGGCCTTAACCTTAGCAGCCACGTAAGTCTCACTTCCACCATCATGTCCAACGAGCACAGCTGCCAAATGCGGGCGCTTCTCTCCACGAGCTATACGCTCAGCTACTTCTGATGCGATCTCCTCTTTAATTGTAGCCGCAATAGCCTTTCCATCAATTCTTTCCATTTTTGCTTGTTTGTTTATTGTGTATATAAGCAAGATTCCGGATAGTAACCACTAAGAGCAGTCCCTATCCGGAATCTAATTTATTTCATTAGTTGCCCATACCTGGCATCTTAGGCATACGTGGCATGCGAGGCATCTTACCTCCCATTCCCATAGAACTTACGTTCTTCATAACCTTACGCGTTTGATCGAACTGCTTAATCAAACGGTTTACTTCCTGAAGCGTTGTACCACTCCCCTTGGCGATACGTTGTCTACGCGAACCATTAATCATAGCAGGATTGCTACGCTCTTCTGGAGTCATAGACTGAATAATCGCTTCAATATGCTTGAATGGTTCATCACCAATTTCTACGTCTTTGATAGCCTTACCCACACCAGGAATCATCGCTGCCAATTCTTTCACATCACCCATCTTCTTGATTTGTTGGATTTGTGACATAAAGTCATTGAAGTCGAACTGGTTCTTTTGGATACGCTTTTGAAGCTTCTTCGCTTCTTCTTCGTCATATTGTTGTTGAGCACGCTCTACCAAAGATACAACGTCACCCATACCCAAGATACGGTCGGCCATACGAGATGGGTGAAACACATCCACAGCATCCATACGCTCACCAGTACCGATAAACTTGATTGGCTTGTTGACAACCGTACGAATAGATAGCGCAGCACCACCACGCGTATCACCATCAAGCTTAGTCAAAACAACACCATCAAAGTCTAGGCGCTTATTAAACTCAAATGCAGTATTTACTGCATCTTGACCAGTCATCGAGTCAACAACGAACAATGTTTCAGTAGGATTGACTGCCTTCTTCAAAGCTTCAATCTCATCCATCATTTGCTCGTCGATAGCCAAACGACCTGCTGTATCGACAATAATCAAATCACAGCTCTTAGACATAGCTTCTGTGATACCATTAAGCGCAATCTCAACTGGATTCTTATTTTCACGCTCGCAGTAGAAGTCTACTTCGATCTCACGACTCAACACTTCAAGCTGGTCAATCGCTGCAGGACGATACACGTCACAAGCAATCAACATAGGCTTTTTATGCTTTTGATCTTTAAGCATCTTAGCAAGCTTACCAGAGAAAGTTGTCTTACCAGATCCTTGAAGACCCGACATCAAGACTACCGTTGGTTTTGCTTCTGTATCCAATTCTACAGTTTCACCACCCATCAATTCGGCTAGCTCATCGTGTACAATTTTCACAAGCAATTGTCCTGGTTTCACTGCAGTCAATACCTTTTGGCCGATCGCTTTGTCTTTTACAGTGTTGGCAAATTCTTTGGCTACCTTGTAGTTCACATCGGCATCAAGCAATGCACGACGTACAGACTTAACTGTTTCTGCTACATTCAGTTCGGTGATATTTCCCTCACCCTTCAATATTTTAAAGGAGCGTTCTAGCTTCTCACTTAAATTATCAAACATGTTTTGTTGATCTTATACTTGATTAGTTATTATACTTATTCTATTTTATGAGTTCATGCTCAACAAGAACTCATCATTGTCCAATGTATTGGTCAATCGGTCTTTAACAAACGTCATAGCCTCTACTGGGTTCATATCAGACAAGAACTTACGCAAGATCCAAGTACGGTCTTGAACAGTCTTCTCCAAAAGCAGGTCGTCACGACGCGTACTTGACGCAATCAAATTGACTGCAGGGAACACACGCTTGTTGGCCAATATACGGTCAAGTTGAAGTTCCATATTACCAGTACCCTTAAATTCTTCAAAGATAATATCATCCATCTTAGAGCCTGTTTCTGTAAGCGCCGTAGCAATGATAGTCAATGAACCACCACCTTCGATATTACGGGCTGCACCAAAGAAACGCTTAGGACGTTGCAATGCATTGGCATCCACACCACCAGAAAGGACTTTACCAGATGCAGGAGTCGCTGTATTGTATGCACGAGCTAGACGAGTAATCGAATCAAGGAAGATTACGACGTCATGGCCACATTCTACCATACGCTTAGCTTTTTCAAGCACAATATTGGCAACCTTTACGTGACGTTCAGCTGGCTCATCAAATGTAGATGCAATCACTTCGGCATTGACACTACGCGCCATGTCTGTTACTTCCTCAGGACGTTCGTCAATAAGAAGCATGATCATATGCACTTCTGGGTGATTAGTAGCTATCGCATTGGCCACCTCTTTCATCAAGATTGTTTTACCAGTCTTAGGTTGTGCTACGATTAGACCACGTTGACCTTTACCTATAGGTGCAAACAAGTCGATAACACGACATGATAAAGCATCACTTCGACTTCCTCTAGACAAACTAAACTTCTCGTCTGGGAACAACGGAGTCAAGTGCTCAAATGGCACACGGTCACGTACAAAGTTTGGTTCACGACCATTGATACGGTGAACCTTCACCAATGGAAAGTACTTCTCACCTTCTTTTGGTGGGCGAATCACACCTTCTACCAAATCACCAGTCTTCAAACCATACAACTTAACTTGAGATTGAGATACATAAATATCATCTGGAGAACTCAAATAATTATAATCGGCAGAACGCAAGAAACCATAATTATCTGGCATAATTTCTAAAACACCAGCGCCATCAAGGATATTACCAAAGTCGTAATTACGACGCGGGATACGCATCGGCTGTGGCATAGGTGCTTCTTCCATAGGAGGCATTTGACGGTAGTCGCGATCATCATATCGTCCATCATACTCATAATCACCATGATGTGGTTCATGAGGATGCTGTTCAGCATATCTATTGTCTTGTAGACGTTGCTCTCTTTTATCTTCACGATTAGCTCCGTGCTTTTCAGCATTTGCTAAACCTGGCGATTCAACTTTGATACGTTTACGCTTGCTTCCACCTTTCTCTACAGTTTGTTTTTGAGTAACTGGAGGAACATCATCAGTTGGTTCAACCACAGGTGAATCTTCTAGTTTTGTTTGACTAAACTTATCAAACAATGCATCAGGCAATTCTATTTTCTCTGCTGCATCTTTTTCTATAAAACCTTCAGGAACATCAGCAGACTGGCCACGTTGCTCTTGAATAAATGGAGGGACATCGTCCTCTCCCATGACTTTAATTTCTTGTTCAGCTTGCTGCATCAATTCATCAAAACGACTTGGCGTCTCTTCTTGTGGAGTCGTATGTACTTCTTGACTTTCAGCCGAAGAATTAAGAACTGGTTGTTCTTCAATCTTTTGTTCTTCAGAAACCACTTTCTTAGCTGAAGTTCTACGAGTCGTTGGTTTGGCAGTTGACTTAGCACTTGTTGACTTTGTTGATCTGGCTGTTTTAGATTTAGCTGCAGTTTTTGGTTTTTCTTCTGCAGTTCCTTCTGAAACACTTTCTTTCTTAGGTCTACCGGGTCTACGTTTAGAAGCTTCCTTTTCAGGAGCAGCTTCTGCCTGTTCACCAGATTCAGTAACTTTCTTCTCTTCTGTAGCAGCAGCTTTCTTAGGGCGTCCTGGTTTACGTTTTGGAGTAGCTTCGGTACTTTCTGTAGATGTTGCAGGGGCTACATTATCAGCCGTCGTGCTCTTCTTTGTTGCTTTGGCGGTAGTTTTTTTAGCCGTTTCCGTTTTCTCTGCATCAGCGGCACTACGCTTAGTTGATGCAGCTCTAGGCTTACGAGTTTTTTTAGCCGTTTCTTTTTTTGCGGTCTTCATATTGGCCGACACAATAGCTTGTTGGTCTAAGATTTCATAAACCAGTTTTTCTTTTTCTGTCGATGCAATATCAGGCACATTTAGTTGTTCAGCGATCTTACGTAGATCTTCAACAGCCATCTTTCGCAATTGAGTTATGTTATAATTGTCCATAGGTGGAAATAATGATTATTCAGAAGAATAATGCTTGATAAATATTATAAGTCTTTTTTAGGGGGATATTTGGAGGAGACAAGGACTGTACCCCCCACTAGTGCTCTCCATGCTTCACATGCATATACGCACCATAACGGGGACAAATATAGCAAAATAATTTTCTCTGCCCAACAAAGGCTATAAATATTTGATGCCAAATTCCTCATTTTCAGGCATATTCGCACCCTTTGCTTTAGAAATTGGCACGTAGCGCATACATAACACTGTTTTAGATTCCTTGCGCAAACGATAATTATGACTAATCTCTTGTCCAACCACCCATACAATTTCATCGGATGCATCACATAAAACCCACAAGTTTTCTCGTTCCAACATAGACACTTTTCTGTCTGTCAGAAAATCGCTAACCAACTTACGTCCTTTAGTCATACCAAAAGGTGAAAACTTATCTCCTTGACGCCACCTACGCAAATGCATAGGAAGACTTACAGTATCAGCATCAATCAAAGCCGTTTTCTTACCAAATGCTGGCAATTTATCTAACACACTAGACTGTGTAAATTCTATTCTAAAATTCGGATTATCTTCGTCCGTATCGGCAGGCGCACAAATAAGCAGTCCATCACGATCGCGAAGAATTCGCCATCCAGTTTTTGATTCAAACTGACGACCACTTTGCCCTGAACGAGCACTTGCCAAGATACTAGCCTGTTGACTACTATTGAAACCAAGCGGAGCGATAAGTTCATGCAATACAAACTCTGGCGATGCTTGGGCAAGCAGCGCCTCAATAGGTATTACGCCTTGCTCTACCCAAATATGATAGTTGTGAGTTGAAGCTTCCAGCATAGTTTCCGCTTCCTGCATATACACACTGGTATTGGCAAGTGTTTCCACAATAGATGGATTCATTTCAGCCAATAAAGGGATTACTTCATGTCGAATGCGGTTACGTAAATACTCATGGGACAAATTGGAGCTATCTTGAACACTATCTAAATCATTATCTTCAAGATAGTTCATCACATTTTCACGACTCACGCAAAGCAGCGGACGCACCACCATCCCTTGCTTAGGCTGAATACCACTTAACCCCTTGATTCCTGTACCTCGTACAAGGTTCAAAAGTAGGGTTTCAGCACTATCATCTCGATGATGAGCCACAGCAATACTATCTGCTTGGTATTGCACACGCAGTGTCTCAAACCAATCATATCGCAAACGACGAGCAGCCATTTCAATAGATTCGCTATGCTCTTGTGCTTCTTGACGTGTATCGAAATGCGTAACCTCTAAAGCCACTCCCCACTGTCGACACATCTCTCTTACAAATTGTTCATCGCGATCAGACTCTTCATCACGCAAATGAAAATTACAATGAGCGGCTATACATGTATAACCCTCTTGTTGCAACCAGTGCAACAAAACTACCGAGTCGGGACCGCCACTGACTCCAACGATGATTTTATGTCCGAATCGAGCCAAGTCGTTCTTCTCGATAAACTGTCGGACAGATTGAGTAAAAGCAGCCGTTCTTTTCATTATTTCTCTTCTTGATAGGTAATTGAAGCTAGATAACCAAAATGATTATCTTCAGCCACAAGCTTAGCTTTGAAGCCATGCTGTGCACAATAATATTGCAATGTTTCAAAATCAAGATATAACCAATCGAAGCGTTCTCCTTCAATGTCTTTATAGACCATCTGAAAATCTACTTCGCCATAGTATGCACCAGCTATATCAATAAGAAAACTGCCATCCTCTTCCTCAAACAGATATTTTAAATCAGATGAGTCAAGATACAATGTACCATCTGGAGCCAACAATTGCTTCACTCTTTCAAAAAACAATGGAAGACGATCCACAGTTCCAACTATACCAATACCATTCATCAACATCAAAACAGTATCGTAAGTCCCAGTAAATGTAGGCTCAAAGAAGTTGATTTGCTTAGCATCTTTCACCCCTCTATCCTGCATCACTTCTACGGAAAGTGGCGACACATCAATAGCCGTCACATCATATCCTTTCTCTTGCAGACACAATGCATGACACCCACTACCAGCTCCAATGTCCAACACACGTCCTTTGGATTTGTCCAATGCCAATCGTTCTAGTCTAGGCATTTGTTTATAAGTACGAAATAAATGCTTGACTGGGATTTCATCATCATCGAATGATTCTGAACGTACAATTAGGCGGTCTGCATCACCTGTGCTATGATAATCGGCGATTGCGGCTCCCATAGGATCATTCTTAGGATCCAATACTGACATGATTAATGAGGACATATTCGAGCTTTTTTAATTCTTTACAATATACAAAGATACGATTTCTCAATAGAATCCACTATCTTTGTCCCAAAATAGTAAAGAACGAACTTAATAGATTAGTTTTATATGAGTGATATTCATAACGCCATTCTAAATGGCATCACCTTTAAAGGTGGCAAAGCCAAGAAAGAAGGCGAAGAAAATAAAGTAAAAACAAAAGCCAAGAAGGCCACTTATATCAAGGGGCTTCATGGCTCTGGTGCTGCAAAGAAAAAGGCAGAGATTAGAAAAAAGCGCGCTATGCGCCATAAGAAATAATCTTATTCCTCGACTTCTTCAAAATCCACGTATTCTCCCTCTCCTTGGGAGAATACTTTTTTATGTGGACTATTAGGTTGACGGTTGTCTCCCTGATTAGACTGTTGACGTTGCTGTCGGTCTCTACTTTGATGATCACGCTGACCACCTTGCGAGGCACCTTCTTGAGAGCCAAATGGATTGCGCCCTCCTGTTTGTTGATACTGATTACGTGGATTCTTTCCACCCAACATAGCTCTCATTCTAGAGAAGCCAATCAAGACCAAAGCCACAATCAATACGACAAACGTAAGGAATAAACTAAATAAAAAGGATAATATGGACATCATAAACTCTTTCTTTTTTTATGTATAAGATTAAATTATGAAACCCTCTATGCAAGTCCTATGCCAAAGCATTACGAACTATAGAAATAAGCACATACAGTACTATTGTATAAGAGATACCTGGTAAGTGGAATACAGCGATAAGTCCGATTGCTGCCATCAAAAACAGAAAACGCAGACTATTATCTTTCCAACTAAGGTTGTGAAACTTCAGAGAAAACATAGGAATCTCTGCATTTAGCACCCAACAAGCTAAGAATGCTCCCACTAAAAGGACTTGCTGTGCATACGTCCATTGCAATAATGCATCAGGCGCTGAGATCAACAAAGCCCCCCAAAACAAAGCATTGGCCGGCGTAGGCAAACCTATAAATTCTGTTGTTTGCCGAGTATCGACATTAAACTTCGCCAGACGTAATGCAGATGCAGCAACCATCAGAAAAGCTAGATATGGACGCACCCCTTGCATAATGCACGCACATTGTAGACCTGGCAAATGACTCATGACATAGTATAACATTGCAGAAGGAGCAAAGCCAAACGTAATCAAGTCGGCCAATGAATCAAGTTCTTTTCCAACTGGACCACTCACTTTCAGCAAGCGAGCTACCATTCCGTCAAAGAAATCAAAACAAGCACCAATGATAATCAATACGAAACTCCACATGAGTTCGCCACGCAGTGCCAACAATACGGCTCCAACTCCAGCCAATAGATTACACAATGTAATCATATTAGGTACACCTTGATACCAAGGCGAACTAGATTCTTTCATAACGTCTGTTCTATTCAGGCAATTTCGCGACTACAGTCTTACAACCAACTGTTTTCTGTCCAATCTCTACCATCGGCTCGGTACCAAGAGGAAGATACAAGTCGACACGAGATCCGAACTTGATAAAACCAAATTGTTCATCAATATCGGCTTGGTCACCTGGTTTGCAATAAGTCACAATACGACGTGCCACTGCTCCCGCAATTTGTCGAGCCATTACATCAAAACCACTCTCTGTACGGATAACCACCATAGAGCGCTCGTTATCAGTACTTGCTTTCGGAAGATATGCTTTATAGAACAATCCTTTAGTATGACTTGAATGGGTTACAGTACCATCACATGGGAACCATTGCGCATGGACATTTGTAACGTTCATAAAGATAGAGATCATCAAACGTCTATCATGAAAGTATTCTTGTTCATCTACTTCTTCAATGACAACCACCTTTCCATCAACAGGAGATACAATCGTCCCTTCACGATCCTCTTTGAAATGACGGATTGGACAACGAAAGAAGTTGATAATTAATCCAGTAAGAACTACAGCCCCAATATAATATACAGTTTGAACTGTAACAGGAGCTGCAAAGCGATATAACAAAGCTCCAATTAAAGCAAGGGTTAAAACGACTGCGATAATTGTGTGATGTCCTTCACAGTGAAGGCGCATATTCTTTAGGTCTTTCATATGTTAATAAACGTAATATATATACTTCGTCCACAAAGATATAGCTTATTTCTGTGAGTAACAACCTTCAAACGATTTTTTATTTTTCTCACGCCTTACATTTGGGCATAAGATAGATAATCCGTACCTTTGAAATCCAAATTTAAAAATCTTCTTTTTAAAATATACAATGACAAATTTTGCCCACTTACATGTCCATTCTCAATTTTCCTTACTAGACGGTCAAGCGAGCGTTGAAGGCCTTGTTGACAAGGCTGTAGCCTGCGGTATGCCAGGCATCGCTTTAACTGACCACGGTGTCATGTTTGGTATAAAGAAATTCACAGACTACGTAGCTAAAATCAATAAGGGTCGAGAAACTCCTTTCGTGCCTATTATTGGTTGCGAGATGTATGTTGCTAGACGCAGCATGACAGAAAAAAGTGAAGTTCAAGATAGAAGTGGGTGGCACTTGGTGGTACTTGCTAAGAATAAAACAGGCTATCAAAACCTCATCAAGCTCGTATCCAACGCCTATTCAAATGGTTTCTACTTTAAACCTCGCACAGACAAAGCAGAACTAGAAAAATATAAGGAAGGTCTTATCATCTGTTCTGCATGTCTTGCAGGAGAGGTGCCTAAGAAAATCAATAGTGGCGATATCGAAGGTGCAGAAGAAGCAGCACTATGGTTTAAGGAACGTTGGGGAGAAGACTATTACTTAGAGATTCAACGCCACAAGACCAACGATCCAAACGCCAATATGGAAGCCTATCCGTTGGAGAAAGTGGCCAATAAAGAAATTCTTCGTATTGCAGAAAAGCATGACATCAAAGTCGTGTGTACAAATGATGTGCACTTTGTCAACCAAGAAGATGCCGAAGCACACGAGCGCCTCATTTGTCTAAGTACAGGCAAAAAGATGAGCGACACCAATCGTATGCTTTACACCAAGCAGGAATGGTTGAAAAGCCAAGAAGAAATGGCACAAATCTTCAGCGACGTTCCTGAAACTCTAGATAACACACTGGAGATTGTCAATAAAGTAGAGACTTACAGTATCGAACATGGCCCTATTATGCCTACTTTTGAGATTCCAGAAGACTTTGGCACTGAAGAAGGATATCGTGAAAAGTACACTCCAGAAGATTTGATTAAGGAGTTTACCAGCGATGAACATGGCGAGAATCAACTCGAGCACGAAGCGGCGATGGCTAAAGTCAATGCCATTGGTGGTGTCGACAAACTATACCGACTCAAGCTAGAGGCAGATTATCTAGCCAAGCTTGCTTTTATAGGAGCCAAGAAGTATTATCCAGATATGGATGAAGAGACTAAAGAACGTCTTGTTTTCGAGCTCCATATCATGAAAACCATGGGTTTCCCTGGATACTTCTTGATTGTACAAGACTTTATCGCAGCAGGTAGACAAATGGGGGTCTCTGTAGGACCTGGTCGTGGTAGTGCCGCTGGTAGTGCCGTGGCATATTGTCTAGAAATCACAAAGATCGACCCGATTAAATATGACTTGCTGTTTGAGCGTTTCCTTAACCCAGACCGTATCTCCCTACCCGATATTGATATCGACTTTGATGATGATGGTCGTGGCAAAGTCTTGAAATGGGTGACAGAAAAATATGGCGCAGAGAAAGTAGCACATATCATTACTTATGGTACAATGGCTACAAAAAGTGCCCTAAAGGACGTGGCTCGTGTAGAAGACGTACCACTTCCTGTTACTAACAGCTTGGTAAAAATGATTCCTGATAGCATTCCTGATGTCAAAAAAGTAAACATCAGCAAGGCTATTGATTATGTTCCTGAACTAAGACAAGCTGCTGAAAGTAATGACTTGAAGCTGCGTCACACCATGAAATTTGCAGCTCAACTTGAAGGCACGGTGCGAAATACTGGAGTTCACGCTTGTGGTGTCATCATCTGTCGCGACCCTATTACTGATTGGGTACCCGTATCAGTAACATACGATAAGAAGACCGAAGAAACTATCACCGTTACTCAATACGAAGGTAAAGTTATTGAGGACACTGGTTTGATTAAGATGGACTTCTTAGGACTAAAAACCCTGTCTATCATCATGGAAACGCAGAAGAATATTAAGCGTTCTCATGGTATTGACATTGATATGGATTCGATTCCTATTGATGACGAGTTAACATATCAGCTTTTCTCCGAAGGGCGTACTGTGGGTGTATTCCAGTTTGAATCTGGTGGTATGCAAAACTACTTGAGTCAGCTGAAACCGACACAGTTTGAAGACTTGATCGCAATGAATGCCTTGTATCGTCCAGGGCCTATGGAGAATATCCCTAGCTTTATTCGTCGTAAGCATGGTACTGAACCTGTAGAGTATGACCTTCCTATCATGGAACGTTATCTTAAGGACACCTATGGGATTACAGTCTATCAGGAGCAAGTTATGCTCTTGGCACGTTTGCTAGCCAACTTTACCCGAGGCGAGAGTGATGGCTTACGTAAGGCTATGGGTAAAAAGCTTAGAGATAAGCTAGACCAAATGAAACCGAAGTTTATTGAAGGCGGTGCGAAAAACGGACACCCTAAAGATAAGCTAGAAAAAATTTGGACCGACTGGGAAGCCTTTGCATCTTACGCCTTCAATAAGAGTCACTCGACATGCTATAGTTGGGTAGCCTACCAAACAGCATACCTTAAAGCGCACTATCCTGCCGAATTTATGGCGGGTAATATGAGCCGTTCTGTAGATAACATCGCCGAAATCACAAAGTTGATGACGGAGTGTCAAAATATGGGTATTAACCTACTGAGTCCTGATGTCAATGAATCGGAGGCACTGTTCGCTGTAAATAAAGATGGGCACATTCGTTTTGGCATGTCTGCGGTGAAGAATGTCGGCTCAAGCGCTGTGACAAACATCATTGAAGAAAGAGAAAAGAATGGTCCCTACAAGGACTTCAATGACTTCATTGAACGTATCGACATGAGAGCCTGCAACACTCGCTCTATTGAACACTTAGTTATGGCGGGGGCTTTTGATAGCTTTGGACTTGATCGCGAACAACTTTTGTTTGAAGATCCTGAAACTAACGAGAACTATGTGAAAACAATGATGAAATTTGGTAAGCGCCTTCAGTCTCAAAAGGCTGAAGCTACCATGTCACTTTTTGGCGAGGATATGGTTCAGGTTTCATTCCCAAAACTTCCTGTTGAATACCCTAAGTGGTCGGATATTGAACGCTTGAGCAAGGAACGAGATTTAGTGGGTGTTTACCTATCGTCTCACCCACTCGACCGTTACCGTATCACTCTAGACTACGTGTGTAACACAAAGGTTGCTGAACTAAGAAACCCAGATGCTTTACGTGGACGCTCTAGTATTATGCTAGGTTGTATTGTATCAGACGTGGTTGAAGCCTATACTAAAAACAACCAACCTTATGGACGTATTACTCTGGAAGACTTCTCAGGCTCTCATCAAATAGCTATTTTTGGTGACTTATGGGCTAACAACAAAGGACACCTAGACAAACCAGGTAACATGGTTATTCTTCATGGTGAAATGCGTGGACGATACCGTTGGTCGGAAGAAAAAGAGTTTTTTGTAAACCGTGCTGAATTTATGACAGACAACTTACAAAAAAGCATCGACAAATTGGTTTTGACTATACCTTTGCCAAGACTATCAGATGATGATGTCGCTCGCTTCCATAAGATATGTACCAAATCTCCAGGAACAACTAAGATTAGTTTTCACTTAGTAGAGCTTAGAGAAGGGTATCAACCTAGAATACTTAAGTTACATGCACAAGGTGTGCAATGCTCACTCAACAATGAGATAATGGATTTTATCAAAGAAGTAGGATGGAATTATCAAATTAATTTGTAACTTTGAACTCAGAACATGGTGCTCAATAAGTGATTGGACGAAATGTCCTGAGCATCATATGTATTGAAAACAGACAAACTAAACGAACAAAAAATTATGGCATTTGAAATTACTGATGGCAACTTCAAGCAAGTTATCAGCGAGAAAAAAATTGTAGTAGTTGACTTTTGGGCTGAATGGTGTGGACCATGTAAAATGGTAACTCCATTTATCGAAGCTCTTGCAGACGAATATAAGGATCAAGCAGTTGTTGCAAAGTGCGACGTTGATGAGAACGTAGATGTCGCTGCAGAATTTGGTATCCGCAACATCCCTACTATTCTTTTCTTCAAGGATGGTGAAGTGGTCGACAAAATGGTTGGCGCCAATTCAAAAGCTGCAATCGAAGACAAGTTGAAGGCTTTGCTATAGTAGCAGAACCAACTTAAATAATAAAGCATATGAAACCAAGCGACTTTTTGGAGGATCAAATGGATGATCAACAAACTATCCAGTTTATCCGCAACTACCTGTCACCGGAGATTCAAGAGAAGTATGACGACGATACTTTGGTCTATATCTTAGATCTAGTAGACGAGTACTACACAGAAAGTGGTATCCTAGAATCATCTCCAGATGATGAAGGTTTTGTGGAAATCGATCTAGAAGATGTTGCTGCATACGTTGTAAAAGAAGCAGCCAAAGATAAGATGCAAGAGCCGCTTGATGCAGACGAAGTTTTGCTTATTATCCAAGCTGAACTAGAGTATGCGGAATCGCTAGACGATTAATACTTCTTGTCACGTTAATCGTGACATAGGCTAAAAAACAAAAGAGACCATAAGTATTGCAATGTGCAATGACTTATGGTCTCTTTTTAGTAGTAGGTTAGCAACCTCGTACTCACGTGAACGAGGACCCCACACACATGTATACGAAGACTTCGTACTCATGTAAACGAGGACCTCGTACACACGTGTACGAGATTACTACCCAGTAGTAAAGTAGCACTAACACGTACAAAGAGGGTATGCCCAAAGTAATTGGGTATACCCTCTTATATATACACAGGCGATTCTCACAAACCACCTATGGGCAAAGCATATTCTTATTTTTTATCACCACGAATTTCAACACGGCGAATCTTGCCACTAATCGTTTTAGGTAGCTCATCGACAAAGTCAATCACACGTGGATATTTGTACGGAGCAGTCACACGTTTTACGTGGTCTTGAATTTCCTTCTTCAAATCGTCACCCGCTTGGTCTTTGTATTCTTTAGCTAGTACGATGGTAGCTTTCACCACTTGTCCTCTGATTTCGTCAGGCACACCAGTGATGGCACATTCTACGACGGCAGCGTGAGTCATCAAAGCACTTTCTACTTCGAAAGGTCCGATACGATAGCCTGAACTCTTAATCACATCATCTGCACGACCGACAAACCAGAAGTAGCCATCTTCATCTCTCCAAGCTACATCGCCTGTGTAGTAGATACCATTCTGCCATGCTTCATGCGTACGTGCTGCATCGCGATAGTATTCTTTAAACAAACCAAGTGGCTTGCCGTTGTGTGTGCGAATCACGATTTGTCCTTGCTCACCGTCCTCTACAGAACGGCCTTCTGCATCGACTAAATCTACGTCAAATTGTGGATTAGGCACACCCATAGAACCTGGCTTAGGCTCCATCCAAGGGAAAGTACCAATTAGTAGAGTGGTTTCTGTTTGACCGAAACCTTCCATTAGTTTTACGCCAGTCAATTTATAAAACTGGTTGTATACCGCAGGATTGAGTGCTTCACCTGCAATGGTACAATATTTTAATGAGCTTAAGTCATATTGAGAGACATCTTCACGAATCAAAAAACGGAAGATTGTAGGAGGCGCACATAAAGAAGTGATGCGATGTGTTTGGATCATCTCCAACATATCTGCTGGGGTAAACTTCACATGGTCATACACAAAGATATTTGCTCCAGCAATCCACTGACCATATAGCTTGCCCCATACGGCTTTTCCCCAGCCTGTGTCGGCAATGGTTAAGTGCAGACTCTCTTCAGTAAGATTGTGCCAGTAACCTGCTGTTACAATATGACCTAGAGGATAGGTAAAATCATGAGCCACCATCTTAGGCTGACCTGTTGTACCTGATGTAAAATACATCAAGCAGATATCTTCATTGCTATTAGGATGTACAGGACGCTTAAATGCTGGTGCGTTTTGCATACCATCTTGAAAATCAAGGAAACCATCAGCATCTACAGGTTCCGTAGCCACTAGATGAGTAACTGTTGGACACTCAGGCATAGCATCTACAATATGCTGCACGATATTCTTATCGTCTGCACAGACAATCATCTTGATATCTGCTGCTTGACAACGGTAGATAATATCTTTCTTAGTAAGTAAGTGTGTAGCAGGAATCACGACTGCACCTAGCTTATGCAAAGCAAGGACAGCAAACCAAAATTCGATGCGACGCTTTAGCACAAGCATCACCATATCACCATGGCCTATACCTAATGACTGAAAGTAAGCTGCTGTTTTATCTGAGTATTCTTTGATTTCAGCAAATGTGTATTGATGCACAACGCCCTCATCATTTGTCCAAAGCAATGCTTTTTTATTCGGCGCCTTCTCTGCCCATGCATCTACAATGTTATAAGCAAAGTTGAAATCTTTAGGCACTTCTATCTGTAAGTTATCTATAAAGTCTTGTTGAGACGTAAAGGACGTCTGCTTTAAAAACTGATCGATCATAATATTTCTTCGTTTTGTATTCTGTTTGGGTATGTGCTTAGATAACTACACATAGAAATTTGACTTCTTTATCGTCAAGAGCACGCATGCCATGAGGTTGGTTACAGTCATAATAGATGCTATCGCCTTCTTCTAGCACAAGTTTCTTTTTACCTATGCTGATTTCAAGACGGCCACAAATGACTAGATTGAACTCTTGATTATCGTGAGAGTTTAGTGGAGCTTCAACACCTTCTTCTTTAGGAGATACAGTGACCAAGAAAGGGTCGGCTTTGCGATTGCGGAATCCATGCCCTAGTAGCTCATAACTGTATGCTTTACGGCGTTCTACATTCAATCCATGATTTTTACGAGTCAAATGGTAGCTCATCATGCGTGGTTCTTCGCCAAACATTAGCACATCTAAAGGGATATCATATTGACGGGCTATTTGCTGAAGCATACTAACAGACAGTTCACCTTCACCACTTTCAGCTGCTTGTAGTTTTTCGATATCCACACCACAGGCATCCGCCATATCTTGTTGGGACAATTCTAGTACATCTCGCAGACCGATAATACGCTGTCCTATTTGTTTGATTTCATCTTCCATATTCTACTAATATATAATAATGTGTCCAAGTTTACTGACAACTTGAATAAATATTCTTCTATTTGAAAACAAATGAACAAATAATTTGTGGATAACGCAAGAGATTTGCTATTTTTATCGTCATAAAAACCCAAATCGTAAGAAAAACGATTCAAAATCAACAAAAACGTCATTCATGTATTGCATAATAAATTAAAAGTATTATCTTTGCAACACTATCAGATTGCAGCAAATTCATTAGAGATTGTATTAATCTATCAAACGGGTCTTTATTCTGATTCGTAGTATTATATGAATTAGGATATCTATAGGTCAAACTAAGGTAAAAACAAACAGAGATCAAAACGAATATGGAAAGAGAACTTAAGAACACCCCTCGAAGTCTCAACTTTCGACAACCCAAAGTTATGGGTCTTTATGAAAGTGAGCAAGAACACGATGCCTGTGGAGTAGGTATGCTAGTAAATATCGATGGACATAAATCGCACGCCATAGTAGAGTCTGCTCTTAAGGTCCTCGAAAACATGAATCACCGTGGTGCAGAAGGTGCTGATAATAAAACAGGTGATGGCGCAGGTATCATGCTTCAAATCCCTCATGAATTTATTTTGCTTCAAGGTATCCCTGTACCAGAAAAGGGACGCTACGGAACTGGTCTTGTCTTTTTGCCAAAAGACGAGAGTGCTCAGCAAGATGTACTTCATATCATGATTGAAGAGATTGAGCGAGAAGGTCTAACCTTGATGCACTTGCGCAATGTACCAACCAAGTCGGAAATTCTTGGTGTATCCTCTGCTGCAGTAGAACCAGCTATCAAACAAATCTTTGTGACTGGTTTTGAAACAGAAGAAGGTGCAGACCGCCGTCTATATATGATACGTAAACGCATCGAAAACCGTATTGCAGCAAGCAACATCGATTCTAAGGAGGACTTCTATGTTGTCTCTCTTTCTACAAAGAATATTATTTATAAGGGGATGCTTTCTTCTCTACAACTAAGAGAGTACTTTCCAGACTTGACAAATAGTTATTTCACATCAGGTATCGCGTTGGTACACTCTCGATTCAGTACCAATACATTCCCACGATGGAGTCTCGCACAACCTTTCCGTTTGCTAGCACACAATGGTGAGATTAACACCGTGCGTGGTAACCGCGGTTGGATGGATGCTCGTGAGGCCTTGCTTTCTTCAGGTCCTCTAGGTGATGTAAAAGAAATCAGCCCTATCGTTCAACCAAATATGAGTGATAGTGCATCGCTTGACAATGCCTTTGAATTTTTCGTGCAAAGTGGTATGAGCTTGCCTCACGCCATGGCGATGTTGGTACCAGAGTCATTCAACGAAAAGAATCCTATCAGTGACGAGTTAAAAGCATTCTACGAATATCACTCTATTATGATGGAGCCATGGGATGGCCCTGCAGCCCTATTGTTTAGTGATGGCCGTTTCGCTGGTGGTATGCTAGACCGCAACGGTTTGCGTCCATCTCGTTACTTGATTACAGAAGACAATATGCTTGTAATTGCATCTGAAGTTGGTGTAGAAGATTTCGAACCATCTGAAGTAAAAGCTAAGGGTCGTCTTCGTCCAGGTAAATTGCTCCTTGTTGATACAGACAAGGGGCAAATATACTATGATGGTCAAATCAAAGATGAACTTGCAAAAGCTTACCCATATAAAGAATGGCTACATACTAACCGCATCGACCTTGATGAGATTAAGACTGGTCGTAAGGTGACTCAGAAAGTCGATGAGTATGCAGAGAAATTACGTGCTTTTGGTTTCTCTCGCGAATGTGTGGAGAATATCATCACTCCTATGTGTGAGAATGGTGCAGAGCCTATCGGTTCGATGGGTAATGACACGCCACTAGCTGTGATGTCCGACCGTCCACAATTGATTTATAATTATTTCCGTCAACAGTTTGCACAGGTAACCAATCCACCGATTGACCCTATCCGTGAAGAACTAGTCATGTCTCTTCAAGAATATATCGGTTCTCAAGGTGAGGACTTGTTGACTCCAAGTGCGGAACACTGTAAGATGCTTCGTCTAGATCACCCTATCCTAACAAATGCTCAGGTAGACATCTTGTGTAATATCCGATATAAAGGATTTACATCGCAAGTACTTCCTACTGTATTTGATATTGCTGGTGGTGCTGCAAGCATGAGCGAGCGTATTGCTCAACTATGTAAAGAAGCAGAAAAAGCAGTGGATGATAACGTACACTATATCATCCTGTCGGATAAGGGCGTCGATAAAGACCATGCTCCTATCCCTGCATTGATGGCTCTTTCGGCTGTTCATCATTACCTTATCAAGGCTGGTAAACGTATGCAAATTGCCTTGATTGTAGAAAGTGGTGAAATCCGCGAAGTGATGCACTGTGCCCTATTGATGGGATTCGGTGCGAGTGCTATCTGTCCTTACATGGCTTTCTCTGTACTAGATGAGTTGGTGGCTAAGAAGGAAATTCAACTAGACTACCATACAGCCGAGAAGAATTATATCAAGGCTATTTGCAAAGGTCTATATAAAGTAATGAGTAAGATGGGTATCTCTGAAATTCGCTCGTATCGCGGTGCGAAGATCTTTGAAGCTATCGGACTTAGTGAAGAAATCAGTAACCTATACTTCGGTGGTCTTAGTGCTAAGATTGGTGGGGTACGTGCAGAAGAATTGGCAGCAGATGCCATGAAGCTACACGCAGAAGGTTACGAAGAAAAATTAGATAATCTATTACCACATAAAGGACTATACTCTTACCGTCTTGACGGAGAGAAACACGCATGGACCCCAGAAACTATTAGCTTGCTTCAACTATCTACTCGTATGGGTAGCTACAAGAAGTTTAAAGAATTCACTAGTGCAGTCGACGCAAAGGAGAAACCAATCTTCTTGCGTGACTTCTGGGACTTCAAGCGCAACCCTATTTCAATCGACGAAGTAGAACCAGCAGAAAATATCATGCGCCGTTTCGTAACGGGTGCCATGAGTTATGGTTCTATTAGTGCGGAGGCTCACGAAGCCCTTGCGATTGCAATGAATAAGATTCACGGTCGAAGCAACACTGGTGAAGGTGGTGAAGATCCAGACCGTTTCAAACCAAACGCAGATGGTACTTCTCGTCGTAGTGCGATTAAGCAGGTAGCTTCTGGTCGTTTCGGTGTGACAACAGAATATCTTGTCAACGCAGATGAGATTCAAATTAAGATTGCTCAAGGTGCGAAACCAGGTGAAGGTGGTCAACTACCTGGATACAAGGTGAATGAGATTATCGCAAAAACGCGTCACTCTATCCCAGGTATCTCATTGATCTCTCCTCCTCCTCACCACGATATTTATAGTATCGAGGATTTGGCTCAGTTGATTTTCGACTTGAAGAATGTCAATCCTAATGCTAATATCAGTGTGAAGCTGGTAGCCGAAGCGGGTGTAGGTACGATTGCTGCTGGTGTAGCGAAAGCAAAAGCCGACTTGATTGTTATCTCTGGTGCTGAAGGTGGTACGGGCGCATCTCCTGCAAGTTCTATCAAATATGCAGGTAGTAGCCCGGAGCTTGGTATCAGTGAAACACAACAAACACTTGTAATCAACAGCCTACGTGGCCAAGTGACACTACAAGTTGATGGTCAGTTGAAGACTGGTCGCGATGTCATCTTGATGGCCATGCTTGGAGCTGAAGAATATGGTTTTGCCACTTCTGCTTTGATTGTCCTTGGCTGTGTGATGATGCGTAAGTGTCATACCAATACATGTCCTGTGGGTGTAGCGACACAAAATGCAGAATTGCGTAAGCGCTTTATCGGTCGTAACGAGTATGTAGTGAACTTCTTCCAATACCTAGCAGAGGAAATTCGTGAGTACCTAGCAGAGATTGGTGTACGCAGTATGGATGAAATCATCGGTTGCACAGACTACATCATCCGCAAGGACGAATGTGTGAATGACAAGCATAAACTGATAGACCTAGAGCGTCTATTGGTGATGCCATCTAAGGAAAATGATGCAGCTATACGCAAGGTTATCGATCAAGATCACGGTATCGATGCTGTGAAGGATGTCGAAATGATTGCGCATGCAAAGGATGCTATCGAAGAACAAAAAGAGGTGTCTCTAGAATATACTATCGCCAACACAGATCGTGCATGCGGTGCGATGCTTTCTGGTAAGATTGCCGAGAAGTGGGGTGAAGCTGGACTACCTGATCAAACACTGAAGGTGAAGTTTAAAGGTAGCGCAGGACAAAGTTTCGGTGCTTTCCTACCTACTGGTGTGCAGTTCAAGCTTGAAGGTGATGCGAATGATTACCTAGGTAAGGGACTTAGCGGTGGACGTATCAGTGTGATGCCTCCTATGCGTAGTAGTTTCGAAGCTGAAGAGAACACTATTGCTGGTAACACGATTCTTTATGGTGCAACAAGCGGTGAGGTATATATCAACGGTCGCGTAGGTGAACGTTTTTGTATCCGTAACTCAGGTGCTACAGTTGTTGTAGAGGGTGTAGGTGACCACTGTTGTGAATATATGACTGGTGGACGAGTAGTTGTCCTTGGTACGACAGGCCGTAACTTTGCCGCTGGTATGAGTGGTGGTGTGGCTTATGTATGGAATAAGAGCAACGACTTCGATTACTTCTGTAATATGGAGATGGTCGAGTTGGGCCTTGTAGAAGAGTCATCTTATCGCAAAGAGCTACACGAATTGATTCGTCAACACTACTTGTATACAGGTTCTAAGCTAGCCCGTACGATGCTAGATGATTGGAATCACTATGTCAACCAGTTTATTCAAGTTGTTCCTATCGAGTACAAACGCGTACTTCAAGAAGAGCAAATGAAGAAGCTACAACAGAAGATTGCGGATATGCAACGCGATTATTAATCCAGGCTTACGAAAACAATAAAAACAAAAATAAAAACAATGGGAAAACCTAAAGCATTCTTAGAGATTCCAAGAATCGAAGCGGGCTATCGCCCTGTTCATGACCGCATCACTGACTACGGTGAGGTGGAGCAGACGCTCAACGCCAGAGATCGTCGTGCGCAAGCATCGCGATGTATGGATTGCGGTGTTCCTTTTTGCCACTGGGCTTGTCCTCTAGGCAACAAACCACCAGAATGGAACGACGCACTATATAAAGCAAAGTACAAAGAGGCTTACGAGCTGCTTAGTGCTACCAATGACTTTCCAGAATTTACAGGACGTATTTGTCCAGCGCTATGTGAAAAGAGTTGTGTCTTGAAACTTAGCTGTGACGATCCTGTAACGATTCGTGAAGATGAAGCGGCCATTGCAGAGATGGCATTTAAAGAAGGATATATTCAGCCACAAACACCAGAACGCAATGGAAAGACTGTAGCCGTAATCGGTGCAGGTCCTGCAGGGATGGTGGTAGCTAACCGTCTAAACCGCAAGGGCTACACGGTGACACTATTTGATAAAGCTGAAGCTGTAGGTGGATTGCTTCGTTGGGGTATTCCAAACTTTAAGTTGAACAAGAGCATTATCGACCGTCGCGTTGACTTGATGGTTGCAGAGGGCGTACAACTAGCGATGAATACAGAAGTAACTCTTGATGTGCTTCCTGAAGGTTTTGATGCATACTGCTTGTGTACAGGTGCAGAAACTCCACGTGATCTTCCAGTTGAAGGCCGTGAGCTTGAGGGCATCCACTTCGCAATGGAAATGCTATCTCAACAAAACCGTGTACTAGCTGGTGTAGAATTCCCTAAAAAAGAACGCATCTCAGCTAAAGGAAAGAAAGTCCTTGTGATTGGTGGTGGTGATACTGGTAGTGACTGTATCGGTACTAGTAACCGTCAAGGATGTGAATCTGTACTTCAGGTAGAGATTATGCCAGAGCCTCCAGAAGGTCACAATCCTGCTACTCCTTGGCCAGCATGGCCAAACGTGAAGCGTACGTCTTCTAGCCACGAAGAAGGCTGTGAGCGTCGCTGGTGTATCACAACCAATAAATTTATTGGTGACGAAAATGGTCACGTGGTAGCTGCTGAAATTGAAGAAATCGAATGGAAACCAAATCCAGACGGTGGACGTCCAGAACTAGTTAAGACTGGTAAAACGGAAATCGTAGAATGTGATCTTGTATTGCTTGCTATGGGATTCTTGAAAGACCCTGAACTAGAATTGCCAGAAAATGTATTTATTGCTGGTGATGCGGCTAGCGGAGCAAGCCTTGTAGTTCGTGCTATGGCTGATGCGCGTGAAGTGGCTCAGCAAATGGACGATTATATGCAAAAAAAATAATATAAAGTACAGCCATACTTTTTTATTAAATGTGTTTAGTAAACAAGAATCGAGCAGGTCATTTAACTGATCTGCTCGATTTGTTTTTATGTCTTTTTTATCACGACATCCTCTAAGGCTAGACTTCCAATTGTCTAAGGCTAGACTTTAGGTTCTCTAAGTTTAGAGAATTGGAAGTCTAAACTTAGAGAATTACGTTCCTTAAAACTACTTGCGATAGATGCGTCCTTCAGCTTCAATAACATCCTCCTTTGCTACCATTTTATATAATAGTTGAGTCAATTGAGCATGACGAATAGAAGGCATCTGGTCACCAATCTCTTGAACAGTCAGTCCAGAACCTGGGAGAATCTCCAGCAATCTATCAGCATACTTATTTTCTTCTTCACTCGTCATAGCACGTTGATGTTTTTGTTCCAAGCAAATATCACATTGCCCACAAGTGTCTGCACCTTGCTCACCAAAATAGCGCAACAAAACGGCTGAACGACAAATTTCCTCCTCTTTTATAAAGTATATCATCGACTGAATACGTTGTTCGTAACGACGCTTCTTATCGAAGTACACCCTGTTGGCAAACAATAAATCGTACTTATCAATACGACTGCAAATAAAAGTAATGGTAGAAACTTTCTTACTCGGTATATAGTGCAAGACTCCTTCATATGACAACGCACGCAAGACCTCATACACTTCTTGTCGCTTCCACCCTAAAGATTCTCCTAGCCATTGCTCACTAACTTGTATATAATCTTGAAAGATACCCGTATAATGGCGCAAGAGTTCAGTCAACAACAGGTCAAGCCTTTCATCTTGAAAATCTCTATGATACAAGCTACGCTTATCTAATGTAATTTGTACACGCGAAGCCTCTTCATGTTCAGGTCTAAATCGGATATATTGAGCTGCAGTAAGCAATTCCAAAGCACTCAAGACAGGCACAGGGAAACGCTTCGTTTTCAGACAAAAGGCATCCAAATCAAAAGTTGTCGTCCAACCTTCCCCAGTATCTTCAGCCATCTCATAGTAATCACATAAAGCATCATAGACATCTGTTACATATTCCAAAGTAGGAAAAGTATCCCCCACTCTTCTCTGCAAGATATTCTCATCCTGTGGCGCATGCAGCATCACCGCAAAAGCAGGCCTGCCGTCACGACCAGCACGCCCAGCCTCTTGAAAGTAGGCCTCAATATTATCAGGAATATCATAGTGTACTACAAGACGCACATCAGGTTTGTCGATACCCATACCAAAGGCATTGGTCGCTACCATCACACGCTTTTCATCTTGTTGCCATTGCAATTGTCGCTTATCTTTTAAATCTGGATTAATACCAGCATGATAAGCCACTGCCTCTATACCGCGGTCTATCAATTCCCGAGCAATGTCTGTAGTCCTTTTACGGTTTCGCACATAGACAATGGTGCTCCCTTGCACATTATCTAATATATGAAATAGCTCATCAAGTTTATCTGCTGTCTTGCGCACAACATAC
This sequence comes from Bacteroidaceae bacterium, assembly GCA_963678855.1. Taxonomy (GTDB): domain Bacteria; phylum Bacteroidota; class Bacteroidia; order Bacteroidales; family Bacteroidaceae; genus F22. Next base: position 867,687 of record OY787448.1, read on the forward strand.
GATAGATTGCTGCGAGCAAAAGACATCTGGATACAGTTGGGCATTTTGAATTCCAACTGTCGCTGTATATCTTGCGCTACAGGCGGAGTAGCCGTCGCTGTTAGGGCAAGCATAGGCACGCCAGGCAATAAATGTCTGACTTTGGCAATCTGCAGATACGCAGGTCGAAAATCATACCCCCACTGACTGATACAGTGACTTTCGTCGACCGTAATCAGCGTGATAGGCATTTTTCTTAGTTTCGTTTGAAAAAGAGGAGAGCCTAGACGCTCTGGTGAGACATACAAAAAACGATATGGCCCAAAGATACAATTCTCCAAGGTATCTACGATTTCCTGCTGCTTCATGCCACTATATATCGCAGCAGCCAACACTCCGCGTGCACGCAGATTGGCTACCTGATCTTTCATCAAAGCAATTAGAGGAGTGATGACCAAACAGAGACCCTTATTGGCCAAAGTTGGCACTTGAAAGGTAATAGACTTACCCCCACCTGTAGGCATCAAGCCCAAGGTGTCACGACCAGCAGCAATACTGTCAATAATCTGCCGCTGTACCCCACGGAATTCATCGTATCCCCAGTAGCGTTTCAGCGTGTCGAGATACTTATCTGCCATAGTTACTCGTCTAGAATCGTTGGTTTAATATCCTGAATTTGTAGTTGTACTTCTCCAGGTTTATGACTATTTTCTTGAATAGAATATACGATATCAAAGGCACGTTTACTCTTGATATAACGAGCCTGATCACTTTGTCCAAAAGCGATACCATTCATAACATTGTGCGATTTATTATCGACAAGTTCGAGCTTGATATGCGCTTGATCACGACCTACCACCTTACTTGTACCATAATCATAACACTGTTTGGTACGAAATAATGGCTTAGGGTTGCCAGGACCAAATGGACTGAACCTCTTCAAGTCTTTAAAGAACTTCTTACTAATTGTACGGAAGTCGATAGTCGACTCAATGTTCAATATGGCTGAATGCTGTTCTTCTTCTATATGTGTCGATACATACGCCTCTAGTCGTTCAGCAAAAGCTTCCATATGGACTGGGTCCATAGACAATCCTACAGCATAGGTGTGACCACCAAAGGTTTCCAATAAGTCACGGCAACTCGCCACAGCATTATAGATATCAAAGCCTGGAACAGATCTAGCAGATCCTGTAGCATATTTACCCGTCTTGGTCAAAACGATTGTTGGGCGATGATAGACTTCTGTCAATCGAGAAGCCACAATTCCTACGACACCCTTATGCCAAGACTCGTTGTATATCACCACGCTGTGCTTGGCTTCCCAATTAAGATCTTGTTTGACTTGCACAGTAGCTTCCTCTGTAGTGGCTTTGTCCAAGTCTTTACGCATCTCATTATAGCGGTCGATTTTCTTGCACTGTTCTACAGCTGGACGATAATCTTTTTGAATCAGCAACTCTACAGATTCTTTTCCACACATCATACGTCCTGAGGCATTGATGCGTGGTCCAATCTTAAAGACAATATCGCTCATGGAGATTTCTTTACCACTCAGTCCAACGAGATCAATAATAGCCTTCATACCTACACGAGGGTTGTTGTTTAACTGGCGCAAACCATGATATGCAAGAATGCGATTCTCCCCAAGAACAGGGACAATATCTGCTGCGATACTCACGGCTACCAAGTCTAACAAAGGAATAAGGTGGTGAAACTCGATATTATTGCTAATCGCAAATCCCTGCATAAACTTAAAGCCGACACCACAACCAGAGAGATGCTCACAAGGATACGTACTATCCAAACGTTTAGGATTAAGGATAGCGACAGCATCAGGCAATTCATCATCTTGCATGTGGTGGTCACACACAATGACATCAATACCTTTCGTACGGGCATACTCGACTTCTTTGACTGCTTTCACACCACAATCTAAGACAATAATAAGCGACACCCCTTTCTCTGCAGCAAGATCTATCCCCATCTCAGTCAAGCCGTAGCCATCGTCAGTGCGGTCTGGTATATAGAAATGTAGACCTGAGTAATATTGCTGGATAAAGGTGTATACTAGAGCGACAGATGTAGTTCCATCCACATCGTAGTCGCCATAAATCAAGATTTCTTCTTTATTGCCCATGGCTTGATTGAGACGTGCAACTGCCTTATCCATATCCTTCATCAGAAAAGGATCATGCAGCTGGAGCAAGTGCGGTTTAAAGAAGCTTTTGGCTTCATCCACCGTCTGGATGCCTCTACGAGTAAGCATTTCTGCGAGCACTGGATGTATCTTTAGCTCGGCAACCAGCTTACCCACAGCATCTTGGTGTTCAAGAGATGGGCCCAATTCGTTCCATTGGTTCATTATTGGTTACTTTTTCGTGTAAAGGTAAGGAAAATTCTTGGCATAAGCATATAATCACGCAAATTTTAATTACCTTTGCAGGGATGAAAGAAGATATTAAAAGAGCATGTGAAGTCCTTGAAGCAGGAGGGTTAATCCTCTATCCTACGGACACGATATGGGGAATCGGTTGCGATGCGACTAACCCTGAAGCTGTAGCAAAAGTCTATGCTTTAAAGCAAAGAAGCGACAGCAAAGCACTGATATGCTTAGTAGACAATCCAATAAAGATTGATTTTTACGTAAGCGAACCACCTGAAATTGCTTTTGATTTGATTGAAGTTGCTGATAAGCCAACCACTATTATTTTTGATGGTGCGCGTAATCTTGCGCCCAACCTAATCGCCGAAGATGGCAGCATTGCTATTCGTGTCACGCAAGAAAAAGTAAGCCAAGCGTTATGCCAACGCTTCCGTAAAGCACTAGTATCGACTTCGGCCAATGTAAGTGGTGCTCCTTCTCCATCTTGTTTTAAAGAAGTATCGCAAGAGATTCTTGATGGTGTGGACTATGTATTGCCACTTCGTCAGAATGAAGCGCCAGGTGCCAAAGCATCTAGCATCATAAAACTTGGCAGTGGTGGTCAAGTAACCATTATCCGCAAATAACACATACCGCACTATTGCTTCTTACAGAAAGAAGTGTACACACTATATCATCTTATTGAAACACGTTCACATGGGCTTTGCCCTAACCTATAATTATCAATGATGATGTCTGTCCAAGGGGACAGCAAAAAGATATATGAAGAGTAAGAAAAAAAGAAGGAAAAGAGAACAACCCAGCCTCCAAGACAGACTGGTAGAATGGAGAGAAAACAAACTAAATGAACGCAAGTTTATATTGATTCTGAGTTTTGTAGTGGGTGTATTGACTGCAGTAGCAGCCTATCTTTTGAAAACACTCATCCATACAACTCAGCATTTCTTGACCCACAGCTTTCATGCTGATAAGGCCAACTGGTTGTATCTTGTATTTCCTGTAATCGGTATCCTATTGACAATGTTCTTTATCAAGTACGTGGTACGTGATGATATTGGACACGGTGTTACAAAAATTTTATATGCGATTTCTCGCAACAAAGCCCGTATCAAGTTGCACAATACTTGGAGTAGTGTGATGGCTAGTAGTATCACGATTGGTTTTGGTGGATCAGTTGGTGCCGAATCGCCTATCGTGCTAACTGGATCGGCTATTGGGTCAAATCTAGGGAATTTTTTCCGATTGAACCAACGTACATTAATGCTTCTTGTTGGTTGTGGAGCTTCGGCGGCTATTGCGGGTATCTTTAAAGCGCCTATTGCTGGTATCGTCTTTACACTTGAGGTACTAATGATTGATTTGACGATGGCCTCTTTGATGCCATTGTTGATCGCAGCTGTATCAGCATCGGTTGTAAGCTACCTTTTTGAAGGTCAAAAAGCTATGTTTGAGTTTGAGGCTGCAAGTACCTTCTTCAACTTAGAGCATATCCCATACATCATCCTACTGGGAGTACTTTGCGGACTAGTATCACTTTACTTCACACGTGCGATGAATTGGGCGGAAAGCATCTTCCGTATGTTTGAAAGTCCATATAAGAAATGGATGCTTGGTGGTTTGGTACTGAGTGTACTGATTTTCCTCTTCCCGGCATTATATGGTGAAGGGTATAATATCATCGGGATGCTGCTTGATGGAACGACACAAGCAGACTGGGACAAAGTTATGGAGGGGTCCTTCTTTGCAGGACATAGCAATTTGCTATTATTGTACCTTCTATTTGTGATTTTCTTTAAGGTGTTTGCTTCGAGTGCGACCAATGGTGGTGGAGGTTGTGGTGGTTTGTTTGCACCATCTCTATTCTTAGGTGCTATAGTCGGATTCTCATACAGCAACTTTGTTAATAATATCACTAGTGCTCTTGGCTTGCACGAAAAGAACTTTGCACTTGCTGGTATGGCTGGTGTCATGAGTGCGGTAATGCATGCTCCATTAACAGGTGTATTCTTAATTGCTGAATTGACTGGCGGATATAGCCTATTTGTGCCACTAATGATTACATCAGTAAGTGCATATCTGACTATCCTAGCCTTTGAACGCCACAGCATCTATAGCATGCGTCTAGCTAAGAAGGGAGAGCTATTGACACACAATAAGGATCAGTCAGTATTGACCTTGATGAAGATGGAGAATGTGGTTGAGACCAACTTTAAAACAGTAAAACCTGAGATGGACTTGGGACAACTAGTTAAAATTATTTCGGAATCTCACCGTAATATCTTCCCTGTTATCGACGATGAAGGCGTACTAAGAGGAGTTGTTTATCTAGATGATATTCGTAATTTGATGTTCCGCCAAGAGTTGTATCATCGCTTTGATGTACAAAGACTGATGACTACCATTCCGACGACATTACTAGATACAGATAGAATGGACGTTGTCATGAAACGTTTTGATGATACCAAAGCATGGAATCTTCCAGTAGTAGATAACGATGGAAAATACCTAGGCTTTGTCTCTAAATCCAAGATTTTCAATTCGTACCGTCAAGTGCTGGTGCACTTCTCAGAAGAATAAACTATTGTAATCGTACATTGAATGAAAAAAGAAGAACTTAAAATAGTATATATGGGTACCCCAGATTTTGCGGTACTCCCGTTGCAAAAGCTAGTAGAAGGTGGTTATCGTGTAGAAGCTGTTATTACGATGCCTGATAAGCCTGCTGGTCGTGGACATAAGGTACAATTTAGTCCAGTGAAACAGTATGCTTTGGAACAAAATATTCCTCTATTGCAGCCGACCAACTTAAAAGATCCTGAATTTGTAGAAGAACTACGCGACTACAAAGCCGACCTACAAATTGTCGTGGCTTTCCGCATGCTTCCTGAAGTGGTTTGGAATATGCCACCTATGGGTACATTTAACCTTCACGCTTCACTACTTCCACAATACCGTGGTGCAGCCCCTATCAACTGGGCGGTTATCAACGGGGATAAAGAAACGGGAATCACTACCTTCTTCTTGCAACATGCTATTGACACAGGTGCTGTGATCCAACAAGAACGTGTGTTTATCGAGGAAACCGATGATGTAGGCATCGTACATGATAAATTGATGGTATTGGGTGCCGACTTGGTGATAGAAACAGTAGAGGCTATCTTGACTGGCGGTGTTAAAACAATCCCACAAGATGAAATGGCCGATCCATCTACACTTCGCCCTGCACCAAAGATTTTCAAAGAGACATGTCAGATTGACTGGAATCAACCTAGCAAGGTGGTATATGACTTTATTCGTGGCCTATCTCCATACCCTGCTGCTTGGACTACCTTACAACCAGCTACTGGCAAGACAGGTACAGTCAAGATTTTCAAAACACACCGTGTAGACGAAGCAGCACCTGCTGGTCTTGAACCAGGTGCACTAGTAAGTGATAACAAAGGCTACCTACGAGTAGTCACAGCAGATGGACTACTAGAAATTGATATGCTACAAATGCCTGGTAAGAAGCGAGTAGCTACTGGAGACTTTCTTCGTGGATATAGAGAAGACTTCAACACAGAGCGATTTATACGTATAGAGAAATAACTGATCAACCTATAACAAGTAAAAATGAAGACAATTGTTTCACCATCTCTATTATCAGCAGATTTTGCTAACCTGATGCCTGAAATAGAAATGATTAATGCGAGCGAAGCTGAGTACCTACATATTGATGTGATGGATGGGGTATTTGTGCCTAATATCTCTTTTGGTTTTCCTGTATTGCAGGCTATCAAGCCTCATCTTAAGAAGCCTATGGATGTACACTTAATGATCGAGCACCCTGAGAAGTTCATCCCTGAAGTAAAAGCCCTTGGCGCACGTTTTATGAATGTACATCAAGAAGCTTGTATCCATCTTCACCGCGTGATTCAACAAATCAAAGATGCAGGCATGAAGGCTGGAGTAACAATCAACCCTGCCACACCTGTTTCAACTCTAGTAGATATCCTACCAGACCTTGACTTGGTGATGTTGATGAGTGTCAATCCTGGATTTGGCGGACAGAAGTTTATTCCACAAACCCTAAAGAGAGTACAACAACTACGTGAAATGATTGATTCACAAAACCTAAACTGCTTGATTGAAGTAGATGGCGGTGTCAATCTAGAGACAGGTCAACAGCTGGTTGATGCTGGGGCCGATATGCTAGTAGCTGGAAGCGCTGTATTTAAGGCAGAGAATCCAACGCAGATGATTCACAACTTAGGTGCTTTAACTCGTCAAAAATAGTTTGTATGCATCGTTATCCTGCTGTACTGGTACTAGGAATCTACGTGATAGCCCTACTTATTTGGGGACCACGTCCTACCAGAGACCTTCCAGTAACTCAGGAACACTATCTATTAGAGATTAATGGCGATGGACTGACAAAAAAGAAAACAATACACTATCCAGTACAAGTGCTGGAATATTTAGACACAAGGGACTCATTATGGGTCCCTTGTCGTGTATCGGGACATATCTACCTGAGTGCTGATTCTTTGGAAAGCCTACCAATACTGGGAGACAGACTACTATGCCATATGGCTTTACATCCAATTTATCATAGTGGAATTTGTTATAAGCACCAATGGCAAAAGCTACCCAGAAAAAAGCTTTCTTGGGATAAGAGACTACGCATACAACTGCATAAGCATTTTAAGAAATTGGGATTTAAAGGAGATACACTAGGCCTTGTTGAAGCACTCACTATAGGACAGAAGACAGCTATATCACCTACACAGAAGCAGCACTTTGCCCAGACGGGCGTGAGTCATATACTGGCTTTATCTGGGCTGCATATTGGATTACTAGCTGGACTGTTCTTATGGCGAGAACGCTACGACAAACGCCGCACAAGACGATGGATACGCCTTATACTGATGACTACACTCTTGGCTGCTTTCACTATTTTAGCTGGTGGAGCAGCTTCATTATCCAGAGCTATGCTCCTGATAGTTATTTTCTACCTCGGAAGAATACTATATCAACAGATTACGCCTATCAATGTACTGGCAAGTGTTGGTTTAATGCTTTTGATTTACCATCCTGCATGGCTGTTTGATCTTGGATTTCAACTGAGTATGTTAGCTGTAACTGGATTATTTATTGTCTATCCGCCCCTACGAGATAGCCTGTCCTGCAGACATAACATAACACGCAGATTATGGGATTTTACTGCCGTCACATTATCTGCACAACTAACTACTCTACCCCTCACATTACCAACGTTTCACACCTTACCTATCTACTCACCTATCAGCAACTTATTAGTGCTTCCACAGCTATGCTTACTACTATACTCTTTGATAATCATGGTAGTGAGCAGCATTTACCCTCCTGCACAGATACTGCTAGCAGCCTTGGTGAGATGGCAAAGCACATTTCTCCTACAAACCATTAATTGGATAAACAATTGGCCTATAGGTGTATGGAGCATTCAAATGCATCCAGTAGAAAGTATCCCATGGATTATAGCCGTACTATGGGGTGCCTATATCCTACGAAAAGCGACGTGGTTAAAAGCTCGACTTTGGCTGGTGTATATATTGGTTCTACTCAGCACACACTATGCACTCCTTAGGATGTAACTTCATCTAGTTCTTCGCCACAGGCATAACAATATTTAGCCGAGTCTTTATGGCCCACTGCACTACAGACTGGGCACTCTCTTTCTATTCTCAGCACACTAGTAGGTTGTTTCTCGCCATTAGCCTTATTTCGATCATCCAAACTTTGCAAAGCTACCTCAGCCGACACAATACCAGTAGGTACAGCAATCACTGCATAACCAATAATCATCACAGTACTGGCCAAAAACTGCCCCAGTGGTGTCTGAGGAGATACATCCCCATACCCTACAGTTGTCAGAGTGACAATAGCCCAATAGATACCCTTAGGAATGCTATCAAAACCATGAGCTGGTCCCTCTACTAGATACATTATCGTACCAATAATAATAACCAACATCAGGACAGTAAACAGGAACACCTGTATCTTGGCACGGCTCTGTTTTAAGGACCTCAACAACAGCGAACTAGCATTAGTATAGCGAGTTAGTTTGAAAATACGGAAAATACGTAACAATCGCAATCCTCTAACCACAAGCAATACGGATGTTTGCGCGAAGACAAGACCTAAAAAAGAAGGCAATATAGAGACCAAATCAATCAATCCAAATGCGCTAATGATATATGACCAAGGACGTCTTACAATCCAAATACGCAACAAATATTCTGCTAAAAAAACAGCAGTAATCACCCACTCTAGTACATCGAAGAGCTCTCTAAACCGACTTTGAAGACCCACTATAGACTCCAACATCACTAGCACGATGCTACACACTATCAACACGGCCAATATCACATCAAAAAGACGCCCACCGACCGTATCTACTCCAAAAATTATATTGGACAGATAGGCTTTTATTCGTTGAGTCAACGTTGTTTTTCCGTGTGAGTTGTGTGTTGTATTCATAGTCGGTTATTTGAGATTCAAGGATTAAAGTTTTAGGAGAGCGACAAAGGCATCTGGAATGTCCACTGTAGGGATTTCAGTATCAGAAGCAAAGATTCCAAAGACAGTTGCCCCCGATCCACTCATGGCGGCGTATAGGGCACCATTGTCGTATAAAAAGTCTTTTACTTTCCCCAATTCTGGGAACTTAGCAAAGACACTTTCTTCAAAATCATTCACCAAATCATGACGCCATGTCTCAATTGGCTTTTGGATGACTTCCATCAAATTGGTTACACGCTTCATGGGTGTAATACGCGCAAAAGCATCCTTAGTAGCCACAAAGACATCTGGCTTAATCAGTAGCAATTGATACCCCTTAAGTGAGAAGTCGATAGGTGTAAAGATCTCTCCAATACCTTCAGCATAAACTGGTTCATTTCGTACAAATATAGGGCAATCTGCCCCCAGTTTCACGGCATAATTTTCCAACGCCTCGTCAGATAACTCTAGATTAGCAAGTTCGTTGATTGCCTTCAACATACATGTAGCATCAGCAGAACCACCACCAAGGCCAGCTCCTGTAGGAATCTTCTTTAGTAAATGCACATCCAATCCAGGCAAATCGTAATCATTTGCTAACAAATGATAAGCCTTACATACTAGATTATTTTGCAAATCACCCTCTATATCAAGTCCTTCCATATGTAGTGAGACACCCGATTTAGGCTCATCATCTTGAGCATTAGCAAGAGGAAATTTCAGTACTTCTAGAGCATCGCATAAGGGAATTGGGTAGAAAACTGTCTCCAAATTATGATACCCATCGGGACGCTTTTCTGTAATATGCAAACCAAGGTTTATCTTGGCGTTGGGAAATAAAATCATCTTTCTTTTTTTTATAATCAAATGCAATAATCGGAAAAATGTATGACATGTACAAATTAAGCCCCTGTATTCTCGATTATTTTTTCTACCTTTGTTGTCCGAAACGAAATATTAAACTTCAATTTCTACATATTCCCATATGGCTCAAAAAATTTCAGGCAAACGCACGATTCGTGAAAGTCGTGATTCCCGTAAAAACAGTAATGGAAAGCTCCAACCGCAAGCGGTAGAGCTTGAAGAAGCTGTGCTTGGTGCATTGATGGTAGAACAGCAAGCCATGAACGAAGTTGGTGAGATTCTCTCAGCAGAAGCTTTTTACAAACATTCTCACCAACTAATATACCAAGCTATTCGTGAGTTGGCAGAAGCTCAATCACCTATTGACTTCTTGACCGTCAAAGATCAGCTGGAAAGAAATAACGACTTAGAGCGTGCTGGTGGGTTGCCGTATCTTATGGAATTGACTAGAAATATTGCTAACTCAGCCCATATTGAATATCACGCGAATATCATTGCGCAAAAGGCATTAGCTCGTCAACTAATCACATTCACTAGTGAAGTTCAAGTAGAAGCCTTTGATGAGGGCTCTGATATCAGTGAAGTGATGCAAAAGGCTGAAGGGGAGCTATTTAAGTTGTCGCAAAACAACTTGAAAAAGGACTATACGCAAATTGACCCTGTTATCAAAGAAGCGCAGCTCTTACTGCGTCAAGCACAAGCCCGTGATGGCCATATGAGTGGTTTGACTTCGGGTTTTGATAAGCTAGATGAGATGACTCACGGATGGCAAAAATCCGATTTGGTGATTATCGCCGCTCGTCCTGCCATGGGTAAGACGGCCTTCGTCCTTTCTATGGCCAAAAATATGGCTGTAGACCATAACATCCCTGTCGCAGTATTCTCTCTGGAAATGAGTAACGTGCAGCTAGTTAACCGTCTCCTAGTCAATGTCTCTCAAGTAGAAGGTGATAAGATTAAGAGTGGTAACTTAAATAGTGTCGATGCAGAAAACTTCGCCATGGGTGTAAACACCTTGCAAGGAAAGCCTATTTATGTTGATGATACACCATCACTTTCTGTCTTTGAGCTACGTACTAAAGCACGTCGTTTGGTTAAAGAGCATGGTGTCGAGATGATTATTATTGACTACTTGCAACTAATGAATGCAAGTGGTATGAAGCATGGCTCACGCCAGGAAGAGGTCAGTACCATTTCTCGTTCGTTGAAAGGTTTGGCTAAGGAATTGAATATTCCTGTGATTGCCCTGTCTCAGTTGAACCGTGGTGTCGAATCGCGTGAAGGACCTGATGGTAAGAAGCCACAGCTTAGTGACCTTCGTGAATCGGGAGCTATCGAGCAGGATGCCGATATGGTATGCTTTATTCACCGTCCTGAGTATTATAAGATTAAAGAGGTCAATGGGATGTCTACCGAAGGACGTGCACAGGTGATTATCGCCAAGCACCGTAACGGTTCTGTTGGAGACGTGATGCTTGAATTTAAGAAAGACTTTGCTAAGTTTGATAATATCGACGACACATCTCTAGATAATATGAGAATGGATGAATTCGTTACAGGCGAAGGGCCTAGCGATGGCGTTTATCAGTCTCGTTTGAACAAAAGTTATGGTATTGCACCTCCACCAGAAAGCGAAATGCAAGACATGGGTGGCTACGGTGGAGCTGACTTTGCAGCGGGTCTACCAGACACGTATGGAGGTATGCCTACTCCACCTTCTATGGATGATGGCCAACCATTTTAACAAAACGAAAACTATACAAAACTAGAGATTTCTGGTCATAATGTAGATAAAATTAAAACAATCCGCATTTTTTACCGCAATTGTTTGGATGCTAAGAATATAATCCGTACTTTTGCATCGCTTTTAAGGAAAAGCAGTGCTATTAGCAACGCTTGGAGAGATGGCAGAGTGATCGAATGCACCGGTCTTGAAAACCGGCAAACCGAGAGGTTTCGGGGGTTTGAATCCCTCTCTCTCCGCTCAATCACAAAGACGAAAGTCTTGCGATGATCATTACCTTATTAGCACTGGAGAGATGGCAGAGTGATCGAATGCACCGGTCTTGAAAACCGGCAAACCGAGAGGTTTCGGGGGTTTGAATCCCTCTCTCTCCGCTTCATATCGTAAAAAATGAGATCCAGATAGTACCCGTACTATCTGGATTTTTTTGTTTAAGAATCACTTCCAAAATCTTAATACAAATAACCACCGAGAATCGTCGCAAACAGCGATTAACGGCATATCTTATTTGGTGTAGTCGACTACACCAAAGAAAACCTTACAACCACAAATTTAGTCGGTGCTGCATTTTCATATTACTCGTAACGTAATCGCAATTCCAAATTATCGAGCAACTAGTAGTTTCTGTAGCCACAGCAGGTTATCCAACAAAAAAAAGAATTGCCATGCTCAGTATAGCCGTTGCTAACATCACATGACAATCACTTTATACATTCTCTACAACTGCTGAAATAGTCAGCTCAGTTGCTAATCACATACGGGAGCCTACGTATCTTAAAGAATCTCCACTTCACATACTCTCTCTTCTGGGAATTTCTTCCTCAAGCGATAACGCATAGTGTATACGCTCGCTTGCTCCACATCAAATATCTTAGCGATATCAGATGTGCTAATCCCAACACTGAAGCAAATCATGTACCTCGTGTCGATGTTAGTAATGTGCTTTGATGACATCTTTCGAATCTCTTCGAAACGAGCATAATCAAAGCGTGACAGAATGAGCAGATAGTGACTCTTCATTCTTTCGTTAATACTACTCCTGTTCACTTTCTCTTTAACCAAGCTCCATTGCTGAAGACATGGAAATTCATTTTGCAAGATTTCAAATTCTTGACTGGTTTCATCTAGCGTAGTGTTCATAATCGATGTTATCTTAAGTTTCACACAATCTTATATAGCTTCTATACTAGTAGTGTCATGTAGTCATAGAAACTATACAAATAACTATCTCACGATATTTAATACAAAGTTAACAAATAATATTTATTTAGCTATACTTGACACCTTTTATTTTGTTAAGTATTACTAAATAGACAGATTACGCGCTTAAACTAGATAGTATAGACAGATTAAAGGCTATTTTAACAGTTTTGCGTTTAAATAAATCAAATACGCACAGAACAAAAAAACAAGGTGCGTCAAACTATATTTGACACACCTTATTACGTATATAAGAGTATAACACTACCTCAATTGACTCTGTATTGACTGAGATGCCATCTTGCCTTCTGGTATATACTCCTTTGCTTCGTTTGGATTATCCAAAACGCGAAAAGCATTGGCACGCATAGCTTCAAATTCATCCTCGCCAGGAATAACATGAACTGGAGCAATCCACTGTACTTGAAGTTTGATATTCTCGGTAATCAAGCTATTATTGGCGATACCACCAGTTAATATAATAGCATCTACCTTACCCATCAAAGCTACAGCTGCAGCACCAATATATTTAGCGATAGAATACTCCATAGCAGCGATCACAGTACCTGCATACTTATCACCATCACGTACTTTACGAAGGATATCAGGTACATTGGTCGTTCCGAAGTGAGCCATCAAACCACCTTGTCCTACGATTAGCTTCTTAGCTTGTGAATACGTAAGTTGCTTTTTGAAAATATAATCAATCAACTGACCTGCAGGGAGCGTCCCCGAACGTTCAGGCGAGAATGGTCCTTCACCATCAAGCGCATTGTTCACTTCAATCACACGCCCTCTTTCATGCGCACCGATAGATACTCCGCCCCCCATATGGCACACGATGATATTTAGTTCATCATAAAGCAATCCGATAGAGCTACAATATTGACGAGCTACTGCCTTTTGATTCAATGCATGGAAGATCGAGTGGCGAGGCATATCAGGATGACCAGAGATGTGTGCTTTTTCAGACATTTCATCCACAACTACTGGATCAGCAATCAACGGAATACAATTTGGGTAACGGTATGCAATACGAGCAGCTAGAATAGCTCCCAAGTTGGAAGCATGCTGACGCTGTGAATTCTCTAGGTCATAAATCATTGGATGATCCACCTTGTACACACCGCCAGGAAGCGGGTGTGTCAATCCACCACGGCCAATAACTGCCGAAAATGGTTTTTGGAAATCCATTTCATCCAAAGCGTTTGTGACCAACTCCAAACGATAAGGAATTTGTTCTTTAATAGTGGGATGTTCTGCTAACTCCTCGTGAGTATGGCGTATCACCTTTTGATGAAGAAGAATATCCTCACCATACACTGCCAACTTGGTAGAAGTTGACCCTGGGTTGATAGCCAACACATACCTTATTCTGCCCATAGTTCTCAATTATTTTTGGTTAAACACATGTCCCCTAATCCACCAAAGGACATTTAGTGTATTATTTATGTAAGTCGATTTTATTATTAAGAGCACAGCGCAGCAAAAGCTATGCTGTTAAACTTAGATCCAGAAGAATCTGCCCGTGAAGGCAAAACGACTGGGCACATTGTACCCTGTAGCATTCCAGCCATCTGTGCTTTGGTAAACAAAGATACCGTTTTATAAAAAGTATTCCCACTCTCGATATTTGGAAATATCAACACATCAGCACGTCCTTCGATACAAGATGCTACGCCTTTGAGCGCAGCACTTTTTACTTCACAAGCACTTTTTACGTCCATGGGGCCATCAATTAAGACATTGCCAAATTCGCCAGCTTCAGCCAGCTCCACAATGTTTACGTAATCTAGAGAGGTGGGAAACTTAGCACTTACTTTTTCAGTAAAGTGTGTCAGAGCGATACGCGGCTGTTCGACACCAAAACGGTGGCACACATCAATGGCGTAAGTGATCATTTCTATTCTTTGGTGTACAGTAGGTCGTGGTATAACTGCTGCATCAGAAAAGAATAATATCTTTTCATATCCAGGTATTTCTACTGCGGAAATGTGAGTCATCACATTGCCAGGAGGCAATATTCCCTTTTGTTTATTCAGCGCAGCCCTTAGTAAATCATCAGTGTTAATCAATCCCTTCATCAAAATATCAGCCTCGCCGTTTCTACACATCAAAACAGCCTTACGGGCTGCTTCTTCAGGGCTTTCAGCATGTATAACATCTACATTATCTGGATATTTATTAGCACAAATAGTTTGGGATAACTGCTCTTTATCTCCAATCATAACACACTGCACAATCCCTTTCTCTAAAGCCATGTCAAGCGCCTCTTGCGTGTGGTCATCCACAGGATTTACGATCACCATTCGTTTACGCTTAGTTAGACTTTGTAAATGTTGCGTCAGTTGTTCAAAAGTCTTCAGTTGTCTCATAGTCACAGGTTTATACGGCAAATATCTAAAAAAACTATTGATTATCATTATATTTTGCCTACTTTTGTGCTTTATATAAACGTTAAATAATGAATAGTTTAAAATTCCCCAAATTTCTATTACCAGGAGATACAATCATTATTTTATCGCCTGCCAGTCATATAGATCCCAACTTTGTACATAAAGCCTGTCAAGTACTAGAGTATTGGGGTCTACGTGTCATTCAATCGGCACACACATTGACCAAATATGCTGGATATTCAGCAAAACATAAAGAGCGTCTTCAAGACCTTCAAAAAGCATTTGACCATCCTACCGCAAAAGCAATTTTATGCAGTCGTGGAGGGTATGGAACGATGCACTTGCTAGATAAGCTTAATCTGGATGCATTTAAAGAAAACCCGAAGTGGCTAATAGGCTTTAGCGATATCACCTGTATACACAATTTGCTGCAACATCACGGCTTTACATCTATACATGGATTGATGACTAGACATCTAGCTGTGGAAGGACTGGGTGACCCATGTACTAAGCTACTTAAAGACGTGTTATTTGGCCACTTACCAACATACACGATCCCAATACATCCACTTAATCACCGAGGCAAAGCCAGAGGGATATTACGAGGTGGAAATATGTGTCTATTGCACTCGTTAAGAGGTACACCCTACGATTTCCCAGCAGAAAACACCATCCTCTTTATCGAAGACATCAGCGAAGCCCCTCATGCAGTAGAACGTATGCTGTTGAATATGAAATTAGCAGGCATTTTACAAAAGCTATCTGGGTTAATCATCGGTCAGTTTACCGACTATGTAGAGCACACTCGTTTAGGCGCTCCTTTGTATGAAGCATTAAATGCCTTATTAGAAGGACTACCTTACCCTATTTGTTTTAATTTCCCAGTGGGACATGTCAAAGACAACCGTCCTATGATAAATGGTGCACTATGTAGCCTAGAAGTCGGCAAAAAATCCGTATCTTTGTCTTTCGATAATCAAGAATAATAGAATCAAATGTATATAATTAGAAAACACCTTCTTAGTCTTGGCTTGCTGAGCATTACAGTAGCTGCATTAAACAGTTGTGGAGCGAGCACAAAACGCCAAAGTTCAATAGAAGATACAGAGATTAAAACCAGCGTAATTGTACCTACTTTTTCAGCAGATAGTGCTTATCATTATATTGAGCAACAGGTAGCCTTCGGACCACGTGTGCCTAATACACAAGCACATAAAAACTGTGCTGCATACCTAAGTAATACACTTGAAAGATTTGGTGCAGAAGTCACTATGCAAAACATGCAGCTAGCAGCCTATGATGGTACTCTTTTAGATGCTGTCAATATCATAGGTAGCTACAATCCAGAAAGCAAAAAACGCATTGCCTTATTTGCCCACTGGGACAGCCGACCATTTGCTGATCACGACCCAGATAAAAGCAAACATCGCACACCTATCCTAGGTGCCAACGATGGTGCAAGTGGTGTAGGAGTTTTACTAGAAATGGCTCGCCATTTTCACAAACAAGCTCCAACCATGGGAATTGATATCATCTTCTTAGACGCAGAAGATTATGGTGCGCCAGCCGATTATAAGAAAGAACGCAAAGACACTTACTGGTGTTTAGGTTCTCAATATTGGGCACGTATTCCACATAAAGACCGATATAACGCTCGCTTTGGTATCTTATTAGATATGGTAGGTGGACCAAATGCCACGTTCTATAAAGAGTATTTTTCTATGCAACATGCCGAAAAATACACAAAAAAGATATGGGATACCGCCCAAGCATTGGGACATGGCAAGTATTTTGTAAATAAAGAAGGTGGTGCCGTCACCGACGACCATGTGTTTATCAACCAGATAGCAGAAATACCTACAGTAGACATTATCCCTTATCAACCAGAGTGCGATCATTCAGGTTTTGGACCTTACTGGCACACAGTAAAAGATGACATGTCTTGGATAAACAAGGAGACATTACAAGTCGTAGGTCATACAGTTATGCATGTGGTATATAATGAGAAGTAACTAATCAAAAGAATAAGATAATGACAATTAATGACATACAAGACGAAGTCATTGAAGAATTCAACGACTTTGAAGATTGGATGGATAGATACCAACTATTGATCGATTTAGGTAACGAGCAACCTCCAATCGCTGAAGAATATAAACAAGATCAATATTTGATTGAAGGCTGTCAAAGCCGTGTATGGCTACACGCAGAAGCTAAGGATGGCAAGGTATTTTTCGAAGCTGAAAGTGATGCTGTGATTGTAAAAGGGATTATCGCTTTGTTGATTAAGGTGGTATCTGGACATACACCAGATGAGATCCTAAATAGCGATCTTTACTTTATCGACGAGATTGGCCTTAAACAACACCTTTCACCTACACGTAGCAACGGGCTACTATCCATGGTCAAGCAAGTGCGCCTCTACGCCATGGCTATCAAAGCTAGAGAAACAGCTCAATAAACCGTTTATTTGCTAGAACTACGGACTAGATACAGTCCACCACATCCTATAAGAGTGGCAGTAAGCAACAAAACAGCATATCCCATAGTTCCAGATTCATTGCTCACGACTGTGAGTAGTGAATCTGTTTTTTGACCATAGATTAGAGTTGTACTCACCACCATGCTGTTATTGACTACATGTAAAATGACAGGTATCCATAAACTTCTTGTTTTGTAATAACTATAAGCGAGTAGCAACCCTAAGATACCTGCTCCAATGACTTGCGGTGGGTTGACGTGAATCAAACCAAAAACAAGTCCAGAAAGTCCGATAGCAACGGATGGCTTCACCTTATTATTCAACAAACGCTCTGTGACTCCACCACGGAAGACAAATTCTTCGGCTACAGGCCCTAGCAAACAGATGCTAAACACTCCCAAAGGATTTTGCATCAGTCCGCTCATCAACTCCATATTCCAATCTGGCAAGTCAAACCAAGACAATATAAATTCGCCCCAAATCACCGTACCAATAAAAGCAGCCAAATAGCCCAACAATTCTCGTCCTGTAGGCAAAGTCCATTGACTACGCTTAATACCAACGCCCATTTTCGCTAAAATGGCAATAGTCAGTAACGACGACAGTAACAAAGTCGCCACAGATATCCCGATACTATCATCCATTATCCACTGCATCATTTCTCCAGTGCCAGCTCCTTCCTTTACAAGATGTATCACCACGTCGCCAGTTATAGCCACAACTTGCGCTAGCAATTGAAATCCCCAGAAAATAAGTACAGGTGTAAGCACTTTAAAAATAAAGCTCCATTTATAGCGTGCAGGAGATGAATAAGTAGATGGATTAGTATCAGTCATAATGATCTAGTTAAGTTATTATTTATAAGCACCGAAAGACTGCTTATTAAGCAATCGGCGTGAGTCTACCTCGTCTTGTTGTAACTGTTTGCGTAAAGCCAACAAACTCGCAAATTGTTTTTCAGCACGAAGACGTGCTACAAAGTGAACCTGTATATCTTGATCGTATAAGTCGCCAGTAAAATCCAAGATATGCACTTCTATACTGTCGTCTGCACCATCCTGTAAAGTCGGTCGTGAACCAATATTCAACATGCCTTTATGACGCTCACCCGAAGGCAATGTACACCACACAGCATAGACACCACGCGGTGGAATCAATTTATCTGGGCTACTTGGTTGAATATTTGCTGTAGGATAACCTAGTTTTCTTCCCTGCTGAAATCCTCCTACAACAACTCCACCTACGAAGTAAGGGCGTGTAAGATAACGAGTCACCGAATCCATATCGCCCGCTTGTAATAGTGTACGTACCAACGAACTACTGATTTCACGTTCACCATGATGCAAAACACTGGTCAAACGAAAAGCTTGAATCACATCCATACCACAAGTTTTGCCATACTCTACATAGTCCTCGAAAGATTCAGTACGGTTATGCCCGAAGCGATGATCGTAGCCAATCAACAGCCCTATTGCACCAAAACGTCTAGCCAAAACTTCTTGTATAAACTCTTGTGCACTATAATTGGATACCTCCTTATTAAAAGGGAGTAAGAACAAAAGATCACATCCCACTTCTTCCAACAAAGCAATCTTTTCCTCCTCAGTAGTCAACAACGGCATAGGTTGATCTGGCTGAAAATACGTACGTGGGTGGGTATCAAAACTCACCACTCCCCAGGGCACACCACGTTCAAAAGCAGCCTGTTTAGTCTGCTCTAACAAAAAGCGGTGTCCTACATGCACGCCATCAAAAAAGCCTATGGTTAGGACACAAGGGGTCGATTCCTGCGGATACAGGGTACGGTATATCTTCATTCTCTTCAGAATCTATTAGTCAAAAAGTGGACGCCAGTCTTCTCCTGGCACATATAGATGCGTTTTGATACCGAGCTTACCTGCTGCTTCTACGCTCTTGGCTGAATCATCGATAAACAAAGTCTCTTCTGGTTTGATACCAGCTTCTTTCATCACATGATGGAATACCTCAGGATCTGGTTTCGCCATATGCATCTCATACGACAAGAAGATCTTTTCAAAATAATCTTCTACCTTTTGACCTTGAGATGTAAATGCATTTTCTATCGACCAATCCCAGTGCAATTTATTCGTATTGCTCAAACAAAAGATGCGGTAATCTTTCTTCAGTTCAAGAATTTTCTCTAGTTTATAGCTAGGTATCTTACCTAAAATAGCCATCCAAGCATCATCGATATCTTGATCTGTAACACCCTCTATTAGGTATGTTTTGATAGTTTCTCGGAAATCCTCAACAGACATCGCTCCCAGTTCCAATTCAGTGAAAGGTCCCGCATGATGTGTACTGCTAATCAAAAACTCCACGCCTTTAAAGCCGAGTTGTTCAAATCGTGCAATGCATGCGTCGCGGTGCAGGTCGATAAGTACGCCGCCAAAATCAAAGATGATATTTTTAATGCCTTGGTCTTTTACTGCCATGAGTCTTGTCTTTATATTTACGGAGTCTGTAGACTCCCATTTTTGTATGCAAAGATAGTGATAATCTGTACTACACCATATAATTGCTTGGTTTTTTCCAGATTTCTCCCTATCTTGCTAGCAAGAAAATGTCTCACAACAAACGACTTTTTTATGGCTCAAACAGTAACTATATATTGCAAGAACACAAACGAGAGCAAAGAGATACCTATGGGAAGTACACTGAGACAAGTGTACAATGCGTTTCAGCTATCTCTTCCATATCAAGTACTCAATGCCCGCGTTAACAACCGCACAGAGAGTCTACGATATCAAGTGTACAAAAATAAGGATGTAGAGTTTTTAGATGTCTCTCATCCTTCTGGATTTCGTGCATATGTACGTTCTCTAAGCTTTGTATTATGCAAAGCGGTAGAAGACTTATACCCCAACGCACGTATCTATCTAGAACACCCTATTTCCCAAGGATATTTTGTAAATATACGCTTGTGTAATGGTCTTCATATGGATGACATTATGAAGATTAAGGCCCGTATGCGTGAAATCGTGGAACTAGATGTGCCATTTGAGCGCTTACAGCTTCATACAACAGAAGCCATCGAGATGTTTAGAGAACTAGGCCGTAAAGATAAGGTCAATCTTCTATCGACTTCTGGTCAGCTATACACCTACATTCATCGACTTGGAGACAGCATCGACTTCTATTATGGATCGCTAGTGCCTAGCACAGGTTATCTGGACAACTTCGATCTAGTAAAATACTATGACGGAGCCCTACTACGTGTGCCTTGTCGTAAAGATCCAGATGAACTAGCCGACGTGATCAAGCAAAAGAAAATGTACGATGTATTTACTGAAGAACTTCAGTGGAATCATATCATGCACCTATACAATGTCAGCGATATCAACCATGCGATTAAACGAGGATGGGCCTCTCAACTCATTCAAGTAGCCGAGGCTCTTCAAGAAAAAAAAATAGCGCAAATCTCGGATACTATAGCCCAAAGGAATATAGAATCGAATCCTGTGAGAGTGGTACTTATTGCGGGACCATCGTCTTCTGGGAAAACTACTTTTAGCAAGCGTCTAGGTGTGCAACTCATGTGCAATGCCCTAAGACCAATCGCTTTAGAGATGGACAATTATTTTGTAGAACGTGCTGAGACACCACTGGATGAAAACGGTGAATATGACTACGAATCTGTAGATGCAGTAGATGTCAAACTATTCAATAGTCATATTCGAGCGCTGCTAGCTGGAGAAGAAGTTTCTATACCAAGCTACAATTTTAAAACTGGCCATAAGGAATATAAAGGAAATACGATAAAGCTAGCGCATGACAATATCCTAATTATTGAAGGTATCCATGCGCTAAACCCACAAGTGACAGCTATCATCCCTGAAAGTGAGAAGTTCAAGATCTATGTTTCGGCTTTGACTACTATCTCTTTGGATGATCACAACTGGATTCCGACTACCGACAACCGACTATTACGACGGATTATCCGTGACCATAAATATCGTGGATATTCAGCAAAAGAAACGATTGCCAGATGGGACAGCGTACGCGATGGGGAGGAGAAATGGATATTCCCTCATCAGGAGAATGCCGATGTCATGTTTAATTCAGCTTTGGTTTTCGAACTATCTGTTATCCGTCGTCATGTGGAGCCTATTCTGCTGGAAGTACCTAAAAACTGCGATGAGTACTCAGAAGCCTATAGACTGCTGCGCTTCATGAGTTATTTTGTTTCTATTACGGATAGTGAGCTGCCGCCTACGTCTTTGCTTAGGGAGTTCTTAGGGGGAAGTAGCTTCAATTACTAGGGAAGTAACAGTGTTTTTTATACGGGAAGGTGATCTCGCACACATGTGTACGAAGTCCTCGTCTACACGTGTACGAGGTTCCCGTTTACATGTGTACGAGGTCCTCGTCTACATGTGTACGAGATTAACACCCAGCCTTTTACAACTTACACACAAGGGGTATGCTGCTTGCTAGCGGCATACCCCTTGGCTATTCTCCTAGTATTGTCTAGGATTTAAGCATATACTAATTACTTCTGTGGCACAATAGCTCCTATAATAGGCGTCGTAATAGGATTGCCATGGAAATCCTTATCTAGCTTTAAATCGACATACAACCCTTTGTCAGTCTGATCTGTAGGATGCGTGTTGGTTTGGGTATTGTCGTCGGGAGTGAGAAAACCTATATAAAATCGAAGCAGCAAACACATATCTTTTGTCAATTTCTTCACTTATCACATGCGTAATGGATGACATGTTTTTGATACTACTTAAAAACACTAACGATGTTTTCTCAGCAGTTCACTCTCGTTCAACTCCTCTAAATACACCCTACCTGCACTTGCAGCCTCATTAGACACGATGCTAACCACAAAGGGAATGACCCACAATGCAGCTCGTGATGGTTTGCATCCTATTCCTACAATTCGAATGCGAGGGGCCTACCCTCATCTTTCAAACAGTTACGTCAAATTATATATTAACTTAGCCAAAGTCAACGTGTAAACCGACTCAAGTCACACCCATGAAGTTGTTTTCAATTATCCCCATATAGGTCTGCACCTCTCCATACCATTCGCATGCTGTGCTAGCTCTTTGGAGATGGCCAATACACAAGTATTGTTTTCGGCATTCATTCCTACACTGGGTAATAGTCATTGACTATTCATTTAGACAAGATTCGGACCTTCCCAATCAAGTCGTATATTCCTACTATGTCCTCGACTGACTTCTCACAGCAAGCTTTACTCCGTAGAAGAGAACAAATATCTCTTACATACGTCTGTGAGACCTCCCCAGTTATTGACTGTTACTTTCATCTCATATATGTGCCGAATTTACTATGAGGTATCCGAATAGCATGGGACTTTGTCTTGATTTGCGAACTTATCCTACCTCCTTAGCCTTATATTAGCTTTCTGTACACCACACCAAGATTTTGCCATTAGGCATCCTTCTGATTCCAACTTGCGATGGACACCATTGACATTAGCTAACACTTCCTGCTATTAAGGCGTGCTCGGGACTTGCACCCTAGAGCAAACAGCCCATGCTGGGCGAACGAATAAAGGGCACGCTCATCACTGAGAATGCCCTTTACCTCTATAACGGTTAGGTTAAAACTGTTAAAGAGAGAATTAGTATCTTGTAATCGGTCTTTACAGACGATTAATATTTAACTACTGTCACTTGAATACTTGAATCAGCTGCACTAGTAAATGTTATTTGCGTAGGCGCTTTATCATCATCTGCTGTCAATACCCAAGGGCCATTGTCGACAAAGAAATCAGCTATTGCTTTACCACCAGGGTAATAGTTAGCATTCAACGTTGGTTTAAGATCAGAGAAGACTACTTGATTGTCTGTCCCATCGACCATTGTGCAAGTATAGCCAAAGATACTTTTCCACAAACCTCCACTATATTTAGAGTAGAAAGAGAATGCAAATTGATTAGTATCGCTATCTGGGTAAGATGTATTAGCTCCTATAAAACCATAAGATAACAACTCACCATAAGGTACACAATCAGTATTATTGAAATTCGTAAATAACGTTTCAAAATGAGAAGACATACCTAGGAAAACTGGACCATTTGCGAATGAGAAAGCAAACTGCCATGAACTTGCTGTAGTAACAAAAACTTCATTAATTGGAGGGAATATCTTTTGGACATACATGTTTATATCAGCATCTTTACATACAAAACGGTCAAGAGCGACATCATATGTGAAGTTTTGAATAGTTGGATTCGCATCGTCTACATCATATGAAAATGGTTCTTCTGTACGGAATCCATCTAAAGTAGGAACTAAAGCTACGCTAAATTTAACGAGTCTATCTGTTGCTTCTGGATCCTCGCTCAACTCATCTTCTGTAGCTGGAACAGTGCGATATGTTATCAATTCATTGTCAGTAATTGAATTTGTACCACCAACTAGGACATCGTTGAAATACACTTCATATGAAGGTGCTATCATTACTGTATTCATAGCTTGCAGCGCATCAAGTGTAATAGCCCAATCATCGGCTTCTGGTTGACGAATCATACGACACATACGTTGGTGCTTCAAGCCACGAAGGATAATCAAATCATTTGTACAAGATTCAACTACAAATTCAAAGTCTGCACCTAGTCCTTCATTATCACCAGTAGACTCTCCTGGAGCTACAGGGTCTGAATAAGCATGAAAAACGTCGTTGTATGTATCGAATGTCAATACTGGGCCACCATTTTGTACCACTGAATATAGCGATTCTTTAACAACATCGCTACCGTGTATTAAGTAATCAGAAGCTTGCACCTTGCCATCAGCAAACTTCAGCATTACATTTGTACCACCAGTACCAGTGAATAGTTCAAATTGCCAACCATTAGGCGAGCTTTCTAATGTTTGCTCAATTTTCTTGATGTTAGCCTCAATACGCTCTGCGGCAGAATCATCGAAAATCTCATCTTGATCTGGTGCACAAGCTACAAAAAGTGTTGCTACCAGCATTAGACATGAATAAAATATCTTTTTCATCGTTTTTTACGTCTTAAAGTGAATTTAAATCTAGGTCACCAAGTGAGTCGCTACGTCTTTGTACAATCGAACGCAGATCTGATAGTTCGAAGCCCCAAGACTTTCTAAAATACTTAGTTATGATTTCAAACTTTTTATTGATTTTAATATCACCACCATAGTATAGGTAATAATGAATGACCTCTTTAGTTGTTTCTTCGCCATCTTCTTCTGCAGGAGGAACTACCACTGTTTCTGTCTCAGTTTTCAAAGAAGCATCATCATCTGGCATTTTATCTACTCCTGTAGCATACTTTTGATATTGAGCCTCAGAAATTTCTTTTTGCTTTGCTTCAGCCAACATAGCATCCCACCACGCTTGATCGTGTACCACATACATAGAAATAGTTTCTACAAAATCTTCATTTGGCTCGCTACTACCATAGGCTGTAACAAATCCCCAATGACGTGCTTCTTCATCTGTTACATTGGTCCAACCTGAAGAGTTATATTTATCACCTGTAATCAACTTGAAATCAGGGCTATAATCTTTTGTTTGGTGTAAGATATGCGAGAATTCGTGGTGCATAGTATGAAACCATAAATCGTTCATCGCTTCAACGCTGATATTGTCCAAGTCAATGGCATTTACTTCATACAAAGTAATTTTCAAACCGCCCTCAGCTTGACCTAAAATACGAGAATTATCATCTTCCCAAGCTGCTGAACCAATCAGTTGAATGACTTTAGGACAATAAGTTTGCATAAAGCTAGGATTAACTGCAGCATTAACCTCTACGTAAGCGTCCAACCACAAATACTTGATAATCTGTGCAAGTGCAGCAGATTTATCATAGTCTGCAGGTACCAAGTTATAACGACGATCACTTTCAATATCTTTATAGCGATAGTTGAAACGAACATTAAAAGGAGTCGTATAGTTATCTATTAACCATGTATCTAGTTCGTTTGGAGTTGTTTCTTCATCCACAAAGATAGTCTGAGTATCTAAGTGATCTTCAGAACATGAGGCGAAACCCATCACCACTCCAAAGAGAAGTATATATTTTAATAATTTCATTTCTTATTCTTTTTATTGTTTCTAAGAATTTTCTTGTTCTCTTATTCTGGATTAGCCTGTAGACCAGCCGTGATTACTTCAGCAGGAAGCTGTAGGGCACGTTTTGGACTATCTACAGTCAACAAGAATGGGTTAGCAGGATCTTTTTCTACCAAGTGAGTAATTTCGATACCATAACGCTTAATATCCATCCAACGTCCACCTTCGTGAATTGTTTCGACACGCTTAAGATGTAGAATAAACTGAATAATCTCTTCTTGTTCACCAGCAGTAACTGTGAAACCTTGAGGGTGTAATTCATTCTTTACAGTCATATCGTCCAATTCAGTAGCAGGGAACTTAGTCTTAGTAATAGGAGTTATATAATCCAAGATTTCTTGCTTCGTGTATTGAGCTCCAGTTGTCAAGCTTGTTTTCATCCATATATTGATATCAGCAACTGCCTTATCAATTTGATTTGTCAACGCATATGCCTCAGCTCGCTCAAGAAGTGTCTTGTTCGTTGTAAATGGAATCAATACAGTATGCACATAACCGATACCAGCAGCTTTATCTGTATACTCAAACTTCTCTGGCATACACACGTAACCTACACGTTGATTGTTTGATCCAGAATATTTCGCTTTAATCAAACGTGTGTAATTTTCCCAAATAAACTGACAGCGAGGACCTACTTGACTAGTCAAAGCTTTGCTATGAGCATATTGTTCACAATAACCACCATAAGAGACATAACGACCTTGAGATGATACTGGTAATAAGCACAACAAATTGTTCGGCAATTCAGCATTAATATACCCATTCCACATATCATCAAATGTCTTAGGAAGAGCCAACCATGCATCCCAGTCACGCACAACATCATCAGGATTGGAAGTCAAGACTTCTGAAGCATACTCAATCGCTTTGTCAAACTTTGTATAGTACAAGTTGAAGCGAGCAGCAAAGGCATAAGCAGCTGTTTTATTAAAGTGATACTTTTGTACTTTATAAATGGAGTTATCAATCAAAGGAAGTCCTTCTTCGATATCCTTATTGATTTGAGCATACAAGTCTTCCATTGTACCACGCTGGTATTTTGGAGAAACTTCAGTCTCAGGTTTAATTGCATAAGGAAGTCCTAAATCAGTTGCTGCTGTTTCTGGATTGTATTCCAAACAAAAGTTTTGACTCAACATAAAGTGAGCAAAAGCACGACAAAGTAAAGCTTCACCCTTGACAGCAAGTGCTTTGGGAGTTTCTTCAAATCCCTTAAGTGCATCAAGGGCTTGGTTAGCATTCGCAGCCGCAGTATAACAAGCATCCCAGAAAGATTTTGGAGAGTCGTTACCTGAAGATGTATCTTGAATCCAGCTATATATCTGATCGAAGTTACGACCTGGGTTTGCGTATGTTTCGCCATTGTCTGTGACATTATCAGTCGACCATTCCATAGCAATATTACCTGATTTTTCAGGATAAGCAGCTACCAAAATCTGACGAGCTTTTTCAACATTATCTATTTCTGCACGATCATCGGGAGGTGTATCAAGAAAATCGTCACACGAAGTAGCTAGGAGTCCAACTCCTAAAGCTAAAGCTATATGTAAATATATTTTTTTCATTTCTTTATTTGTTCAATTATAAATTAGAGACCTACGCGTAGTGTAAATGTAAATTGCTTAGGCACTGGAGCAGCTACACCACCCGTATTGAAGAACTCTGGATCTTGACCGTTCAACTTATCATCAGCATAAATCAAGAACAAGTTTGTAGCTTGAATTTTTGCTGACAAAGTGTTGATCCATAGAGACTCTAACCAATCTTTAGGGAATGTATAAGCTAATGAAATTTCTTTCATGCGAATAAAATCACCTTTTGCTGTACGTGCAGTTGAATAATTGTACGCATTGTACGCATAATTCAAGTTTTTAATGCGTTGAAGTTGACGTCTTGTAGCAATCGCAGGAACATTTGTTTTAGCTTCATCACCTGGAACTGCCCAACGATTTACGTACTCACGCGGCATAGATGCCAAGTCACTATAACTGCTTCTAAAAACAGGATCCAAACGAATTACATTACCAAATGAATAAGTCATAAAGATATTCAACTTCCAATTTTTGTATGTAAACATGTTCCCTAAGCTACCAGTTACATCTGGATCTGTAGGCCCTTCATACTTAAGGTGTTCTAGGTAATCACGTTCTTGGAAATTAAGATCTGTAACAGTAACTTCTCCATCGCGGTTAATAAATGTAGGTAAACCTTCTTCATTTAGTCCTTGAAAATCATAAGAGAATAAAGAACGTACTGGATAGCCTTCCATAGTAAAACCTGTACCTGTAACCATATCAATAGCACGTGCACGAGTATCTAGGTCAGTAACTTCATTATTTGTTTTAGAGAAAATAAAGTTTGTATTCCACTTAAAGTCCTTAGTTGAGATATTACGTGTTGACAATGTCAACTCAATACCATCTGACTCCATAGAGGCCACATTGGCATACTTAGTTACTTGCCCACCAACACCTTGTGTGTTAATAACACCAATCAAGTCGTAGTTATTACGCTTATACCAATCCGCAGATAGATTGATGCGGTTATTTAAGAAACCAACATCCATACCAATATTCAACTCATGCTTCTTCTCATAAGTCAACTCACTATTTTCAAGATCAGATATTTGCAAACCACTCTCTTTCAAATCGGTGAAAGGACGGTAAGGGTTATATGCAGTGATTACCACACGAGAGTTTGTAATAGAAGCAGGACCACGGTCAGCAGTCAAAGAGTAAGACGCCTTCAACGTCAAGTTTGACACATAATCAGCTAGTTCATCCTTCCAGAACTTTTCTTCGTGTGCATTCCATGCACCAGAAACGTTCCATGTAGGCAACCAACGTGCATCACGGCTTTTACCTAGTTTATTCGAACCTTCATAACGTGCTGTACCATTGATAGTATAACGTCCTTGGTATGAATAAGTAGAAGTTGCGAAGAATGCAGCTTGACGAGAACGAGTATCTGAAATCCAATAATAATCTCCACCTTCTTCGCTCAATTGCTTGAAATATCTGTAGTCAAATGCTGCTAACTGCCCATTGTCGTATTGCATACCAATACCATCATATGAATTTGCGTGACGATCCATTGAATTGACCTCCATACCTCCAAAGAAGTTGAAGATATGATCTTCATTAAAGACGTCATTATAGCTCACTGTAGCACGTACATCCCAACTAGACATAGTGTACTTTGTTTCATTATGGAAACCGCCATTAGGAAGTACAGAGACAGGCAATGAGTTAGGGTTATCTGGATCTGTGTACAACCAAGAGTTACCATTACGCATTGTAGCATCATCCATCATATTGTAGGCCATCGCTTGATTAGAATGCTCTGTAATATAGTGAGTTTGTGTTGAACTAGAATACTTGTAAGCACCTAATAAAGACAATTCAACCTTTTGAATAGGCTTGTATTTCAATTCACCTTGAAACTTCAAATCTGTCACATTCAAATCAATGTAATTGTTTTCTAACTCATTGATAATGTTGAATGGTGCATAGTTACGTATATAATTTACATTTGGATCAAGAGCACGTGATGTATTCAACGCATAAGAATATGGATTGATATCGAAATCACGCTTCACTTCACCAGAAACCACATCTGTATCTTGACCAAGAGTACCAGGAGCACGTTGGTTACGATAAGCAGCATTTGCTATCATGTTTAAAGACAATGTCTTGTGAAGCTTATACAAAGCATTGATATTTGCAGTGTAACGCTTTACCTTACTTTGCTTTGTCCAACCAGGATCGTTCATAAACGATAAAGAAGTATAGTATGACGCTTTATCTGTACCAGAAGACATGCTGATAGCATGATTTGAAGAAATACTATTTGTAAATAGTTTATCAAACCAATCTGTATTGCGGTATTCTGCCTGACGCAAGAAACTATTCATAGCACCAGGTGTATTAGCAAGGCCATACCCAGTTGCTGGATCATAGCTATTAATTAGGTGGTACATACGACCATACACACCACTGTTTGAAGCACGATATGTACTAGCTAGATTCAAGAAACCACCGCTTTGCATTTCTCTATAAACCCCCATTTGTTCTTGAGAATCCATAATATTGAAATCTCTATAGTTAGGCTTCAAACGGTAAGAATACTCACCTGTATAGCTAATCTTGTTTGTACCAGCCTTACCTTTCTTAGTAGTGATAACAATCACACCAGCCATGGCGCGCGCACCATAGATAGAAGTGGCAGAACCATCCTTAAGGATTTGGAAGCTTTCGATATCGTCGGAGTTCAAACCTGCGATCGCAGATGAAATCAAAGTAACAGCATCACCAGAAGATAGATCATCAGCGCTTACTTCAGTCACATCTTCCATAATCACACCATCGACCACCCATAGTGGCTTTGAACTACCATAAATAGATGTTGCACCACGTACACGAATTTTTGGTGCTGTACCAAAGGTACCAGAAACGTTTTGTACAGATACACCTGCTGCACGTCCTTCTAGGGCACGGCTCACTTCGGGAATACCATCCAATTTAGCATCTTCAGCTCCAATCTTTGTAGAGGCACCAGTAAATAGACGCTTGTCCATTTTCTGCATACCAGTCACAACGACTTCTTGAAGCATTTCGCTGTCCGATTTAAGTACAATTTTGAGATACGGTTTGACTGTAACCTCTTGTGTTTTCATACCGATGTATGATACACGTAGTTTTTTAGCACTTGCTGGTACGTTCTTAAGAGCGAACTTACCATCGATGTCGGTAATACCACCCACTTGTGTCCCAACAACTAAGATAGAGGCACCAATAATCGGCTGTCCGTCGTCGGCAGATATCACAAGACCTGCTATTTTAGACGACTGAGCCGTTGCTAGGCCTATACTCGTCATGAGGCAGACTAGCAACATCATCAATTTTCCTTTCATAAAATCTCTCTCTAATTTTTAAACAATAATACATCTTTCTGAACGAAACAATTTCGCTCTCTCTCGTTTGAAATTATGCAAATATAGTAAATTAATACATACTAAACAAGGACATTACGTCATTTTTTTGCCAATAAAAATATGATTTTATAACACAACATAGAGATTTTCGCGCAGAATAGCAAATTATTATACAACACAGCTCTCTAATTGTAAATCATCTGTCTCTTTTAGTATAGGCGTAGAGCCTTTATAAGTTAACCAAATTTACACCAATATTTAGATATATTATATGCTTAATTAAAGAATACAAGATTAGAAAAACATTCTATAACAAACATCCCATATATTTCTAAACACAAGTACAGATCGAAACACAAAAAACCCCTGAACTAATAATAAGTTCAGGGGTCTATATTAATAATGTCAGATTAAACGATAAATTAGTTGTTTTCTGGTCTCAATTTACGAACTACAGCACCAGTTTGCCACATTTCGCTTTCGCGCAGTGAACGTAATTCCTCCTCCAGACCTTCACGGTAGTCAGGTTTAGAGTTTGTATCAATTGAGCGTTGTGCTTCGTTACCGCACTTTACTTCGGCATATAGTTTTTCAAAAACTGGCTTCGTGGCATCGTGGAAAGGACCCATCCAATCCAACGCACCACGTTGTGCAGTTGTCGATGTATTAGCATACATCCAGTCCATACCGTTAGCTGCAAACAAAGGCATCAACGATTGAGTCAATTCTTCTACTGTTTCATTAAATGCTTCTGATGGTGTGTGACCATTGGTACGAAGCACTTCATATTGTGCAAGCAGGATACCTTGGATAGCCCCCATCAATGTACCGCGCTCACCTGTCAAGTCACTATAGACTTCACGTTCGAATGTGGTCTCGAATAGATAACCAGAACCAACACCGATACCCAAAGATACTGTACGGTCGAAAGCTCTACCTGTAGCATCTTGGAATATTGCATATGATGAGTTCAAACCTCGGTTTTCCAAGAACATCGTGCGAAGTGATGTACCTGATCCCTTAGGTGCTACCAAAATAACATCTACATCTGGTGGAGGTACGATACCTGTACGGTCTTTGTATGTCACACCAAAGCCGTGTGAGAAATACAAAGCCTTACCTGGAGTAAGATGTTTCTTTACGGTTGGCCACATTTCAATTTGAGCTGCATCTGAAAGCAAGTACTGAATAATTGTACCGCGTTCACAAGCTTCTTCAATTTCAAAAAGAGTTTCACCTGGCACCCAGCCGTCTGCTACAGCTTTATCCCATGTCTTACCTTTTCTCTGACCTACGATTACGTTGAAACCATTGTCACGTAGGTTTAGCGATTGACCTGGGCCTTGTACACCATAACCAATCACTGCGATTGTTTCTTCTTTAAGCACTTCGCGTGCCTTTTCCAATGGGAACTCTTCACGAGTTACGACGTTTTCAACTACGCCGCCAAAATTCATTTGTGCCATAATCTTTTTCCTTTAGTTTGAATTTTTGGGTTATTATTTTTATGTTATATTTAGCTGATTATGCTTAGCCTTTGGCTGCTGCATTTTCAATAAAAGTAAGCTGTGCCTTTACAGCCACGGCTCCATCAGGGCGTCTTACTTCCAAGTTGTATTGCTGAGGAGCAACTTCTTCTCTATAGATGCTGATGGTATCTCCTGCATAGCACTCGGCAGAGTACGCTATTTCAAATCGTTTAAGCACATACTTCTTATGGAAATCCATCTCGAAAGTATTCAATAAGTGCTCAATATATCGAATGCTATTTAAGTGTCCATTCAAATCTATATCGCTATACGATGCGGTATGTGTATACACGCAAGGGGCATCTTTACTAAGCTTGACTCGTCCTGGGCCATCTATAGGACTGGTTTTCTCAGGGAACAAATAAGGAGCTAGTTGGCCATCATTGAAATGAACCAAGTCTTGCGGTTTACGTGTTTCAAGATTTATCAGTGCCCAAATAGAGCGTCCATGACCTATAGCTTGTCCTGTCTCATCAATAATCGTATAATTACGTGAAGTAAACAGTCGTTGTACATTCTCTACCCAAGTTTGAACAGAAAACTGCTCATTCTGCATAGGCATCTGGTCAATCTCAACAACAAGCCTAGAGAGCACCCAACTATAGTCTATTAAATGCTCAATATTAAATTTTCTCTCTGAGGCATGGTTACCAGAGGCATTAAGCAAATGATTGCCTAAATATCCCATAGTTAGCTTCCCTGCCCAGTCACAATGGAATGGTTCAGCTCGAAGGACATACTCGCCCACTCGGCTATCCAAAAGTTCTTCTTTCATTTCGGTTGGTTTAAGTTATTCTAGAAGACACACATTATATATATGTATCTTTAAAGTTAACAATATGCATCAACTGATGTCTACTCGTAGAATAGCAATTGATGTTTTTCTCTTCGCTCTTTAAGGTATTGGTTGACGCGCTCAAAGCAACTAGTTGTAATAGCAACACGCCCACTACGCACAAATTGCAAAACACAGTCTAGATGTTTCAAAGCTTCATATAGTGCGGTGACATCGTCATCAACACCACTCATTTCTACAACAGCAAATGTATCGTTGACTTCGATCAGGTGAGCGCTAAATTTGCGAATCACCTCAGAGATCTCAGGATTGTGAAGCATCACTGGAGTAGCCAGTTTGTACAAAGCAATCTCTCGATGCATCACCTCATTATCCACAAAGTAATGTGCCTGTACGACATCTATCTTTTTAGAGATTTGCTGAGTCACCTTATTTATATTGTCTTCGTCTGTAAACGCTGTAATGGTATACTTGTGTATGCCCTGAATAGACGAAGCCGATACATTTAAGCTCTCTATATTTATCTGACGGCGCGTAAATGCTGCCGTCACTTGATTGAGCACACCAGCCAAATTTTCCGAGTGAACAATCACAGTATATAATAGTTGTTCCATAGAATTGGTCTTACTTGAATTAATACTACTTCTACTACACTTAATCTAGCCCTCAGCAGAAAGGACCATCTCACTAATAGTTCCCCCTGGAGGAACCATAGGCATGACATTACCTTCCTTTTCTACAACTGCTTCGAGTAAGAAAGGACCATCTGTTGTAAGCATTTGATGAATGGCATCATTCAACTCAGCTTCTGTAGTGGCTCTACAATATGGAATATTATAGGCTTCTGCAAGATGTTCATATCTAGGATTGTGCATAGGTGTAAACGACAATCTATTCTTAAAGAACATGGCTTGCCACTGACGAACATTCCCTAAGAAATCATTATTCAGTATCACAATCTTAACAGGAGCCTGTTGTTCCATAATGGTACCAAACTCTTGTACACTCATCTGAATACCACCATCGCCAGTCATCAAGCAGACTGTACGGTCGGGAGATCCAAAGGTTGCTCCAATTGCTGCTGGTAGGCCAAACCCCATAGTACCTAAGCCACCACTAGTGACAACACTTCTAGGCTGCGTATATTGAAAATAACGTGCAGATAGCATTTGGTTTTGTCCAACATCTGTAACCAACACGCCTTTATTTTCTGTAGCTTCACTGACGCGACGGGCCACTTGTCCCATGCGAAGATGCCCTTCAGGTGTAGAAGTCAATTCCACTTGACATACTGCATCGTGTTCTTTTTCAGCGTATGGTTGGAAACTTTCTATCCATGCTGAGTGGTCTTTTTCTTTAAGTAGTTCAGTAACACGTTGAAGAGTCCACTTACAGTTACCAAGCACAGGAACATCCACAGGCACATTCTTGCCAAGCTCTGCGGCATCAATATCAAAGTGCACGACTTTAGCTTGAGGGGCATAGGTCTTCAAATTGGCAGTTACGCGGTCATCGAAACGCATCCCTACAGCAATCAAAACATCACACTCATTTGTTTTGACATTCGGTCCTAGATTTCCGTGCATTCCTAACATACCCATATTTAAAGGATAATCACTAGGCATTGCTGAAAGTCCAAGCAATGTTGAAGCCGCTGGTAGATTGGCTTTTTCCAAGAACTCAGTAAGTTCTGCTGTAGCTTCACCTAGCACAACCCCCTGCCCTACTAAGACTAAAGGTTTTTCTGCACCGTTAATCATAGCAGCAGCCTCATCGATTGCACCAGCTTTAGGTGCTGGATCTGGATCGTACGAGCGAATAAAGTCAATCTTTGCTGGCTTATATGTAATTGTATCTACTTGAGCATTTTTTGTCAAGTCCAATACGACTGGACCAGGACGGCCTGTACTTGCAATATAAAAAGCACGAGCAATGGCCATCGGTATATCTTCAGCACGACGAACTTGATAGCTCCATTTTGCTATGGGCTGTGTGATACCTACCAAGTCGACTTCTTGAAAAGCATCTGAGCCCAACATAGCTGTACCGACTTGTCCAGCAATCACCACAACAGGAGTACTATCAATCATTGCATCTGCAATACCAGTGACTGTATTGGTAGCACCAGGACCACTGGTCACCATACACACACCTACTTTGCCCGATACACGAGCATATCCTTGCGCTGCATGGGCAGCACCTTGTTCATGACGTACCAACACATGATTGATCTCATCTAAGTGATCATATAGTCGGTCGTAAACTGGCATGATTGCTCCACCAGGATACCCAAATATTGTATCAACGCCTTGTGCTAGAAGTGATTGCATCAACACTTCACCACCTACCATTGTTTCGCCTGCATGCGTTGTTTTATCTGTCATAATTCTTCTCTTTATATGGTCCGTAGATCATTTACTCTGGTACCGCACGTACCGCACCTTTATCGGCTGAGGTCACCATCGCTGCATAAGCCCTTAACGCTTTACTCACTTTTCGTGTGCGCTGTACTGGGCGCATAGGTCGAGCTGCTAATTCTTCATCGCTTAACTTGACCTGAATTAATCTCTTAGGAATATTTATTTCGATGATATCTCCATCGAAAATCTTTCCTATAGCACCGCCTGCTGCGGCTTCAGGAGATATATGTCCTATACTCAATCCAGATGTACCACCGCTAAAACGGCCATCTGTAATAAGTGCACATTCTTTACCTAAGTGCTTCGACTTAATATACGATGTTGGGTAGAGCATCTCTTGCATACCTGGGCCACCTTTAGGACCTTCATGGGTAATAACAACAACGTCTCCACTAACCACATCGCCTTTCAAAATACCTTGGCAAGCTGCATCTTGAGAATCAAACACTTTAGCTGGGCCTTCAAAATGCCAGATAGAAGCATCGACTCCTGCTGTCTTGACAACACAACCATCGAGGGCAATATTCCCACGAAGAATAGCTAATCCACCATCTTTACTGTAAGCATGGTCCATATCGCGAATACATCCTTCTGATCTATCGATATCAGCTTCTTTATATTGTGTATTTTGAGACGCCATCACTAAGTTAAACTTACCTTGTGGCGCCGCCAATGTTCTTGTCATCGCTTCAGGTAAACTATTTGGTGAAGTCACCACTTGCTTATTTAATGCTTCAGCTAATGTGAGGCCATCGACTCGGAAGACCGATGCATCAAGTAAGCCCCCTTTATGTAGTTCGGCAAGAATCGCTAAGACTCCTCCTGCTCTATTTACATCTTGAATATGATACTTTTGTGAGTTTGGTGCAACTTTACATAGACATGGAGTCTCTCTAGATAGAGCATCAATATCTGCCATAGTAAAATCGACCTCGGCCTCTTGTGCAATAGCCAAAAGATGCAGTACCGTATTGGTACTTCCTCCCATAGCAATATCCAATCGCATACTGTTCAGAAATGCTGCTTTGGTAGCAATGCTTCTTGGTAAAACACTATCGTCGCCATCCTCATAATATTTATAGGTATTCTTGACGATAAGCTCAGCTGCTTGTTCGAAGAGTTTACCACGATAAGCGTGAGTGGCTACTACAGTACCATTACCTGGCAAAGCTAAACCGAGTGCTTCGTTCAAACAGTTCATCGAGTTGGCAGTAAACATACCTGAGCAGCTACCACAAGTAGGACAAGCATTCTTTTCTACAGCGGCTACTTCTTCATCTGTTTTAGAATCATCTGCTGCTTGTACCATGGCATCAACCAAATCGAGATGTTTATCCCCCATTTTTCCTGCTTCCATCGGTCCACCTGATACAAAGACAGCTGGAATATTCAGCCGCATAGCAGCCATAAGCATCCCAGGAGTAATCTTATCACAGTTAGAAATACAAATCATGGCATCTGCCTTGTGGGCATTAACCATATATTCTACACTATCTGCAATAATTTCACGTGAAGGAAGAGAATAGAGCATACCATCATGGCCCATTGCGATACCATCATCAATGGCTATCGTATTGAATTCAGCTGCGAAGCAACCGAGAGATTCTATTTGTGCCTTTACCTTTTGACCAATTTCATGTAGATGTACATGACCTGGTACGAATTGTGTGAAGCTATTCACCACAGCAATAATAGGTTTGCCAAGCTGATCACGTTTCATGCCGTTGGCTGCCCAGAGAGCACGAGCTCCTGCCATGCGTCGTCCTTGCGTACTTTGTGCGCTACGTAATGGATATTTCATTGTCTTATCTTTCTACGTTTGGAAACTCTTTTACCTTTAATTTGAGGTTGTAAAAATACCCCTCATCTATAAATAGAGGTAGGGCACTAGTTACAATACGACAAAGGTAGAGATTATTTCCATGCAAACAAACGAATCAGAAGAAATCTATTCATTTTACTATCAAATAGCTTTATATTCGTGCAAAAATACAATATATTATCATAGATAAATTCTGGCATGCTATTTGCAAAATGTGTATCATTCCAAAATTAGAATATTCACAGGGACAAACTGACAGGGAGTCTCTATAAACAAAAAATTATGGCAGATACAATGCAAAGCAAGTACATTGCAGTAGCTTACAAATTGTTTGTCACTCGTGACGGCAACAGAGAAATGATTG
Source organism: Bacteroidaceae bacterium (assembly GCA_963678855.1). Taxonomy (GTDB): domain Bacteria; phylum Bacteroidota; class Bacteroidia; order Bacteroidales; family Bacteroidaceae; genus F22. Next base: position 905,230 of record OY787448.1, read on the forward strand.
AAGAGGCTCCAGAAGAACACCCATTCCAATTTATGACTGGCTTCGGCATGACTCTTGAGAAGTTTGAAAAGACTTTGATGGAAAAAGCTGAAGGTGACAAGTTTACTCTAGATCTAGCAGTAGAAGAAGCTTATGGTACACGTAACGAAGAGTACGTAATCGAACTAGATAAGGCAATCTTCTCTATTGATGGTAAATTTGACGAAGAACATATCGTTCCTGGTGCTATGGTACCTCTACAAACAGCAGACGGTCAACGTTTGAATGGTCACTGTGTAGAAGTAAAAGAAGATAAGGTTGTTATGGACATGAACCACCCATTGGCTGGTGAAGCTCTAACATTCGAACTTTCTGTAAAAACGCACCGTGATGCAACAGAAGAAGAAATCAACGAAACAATCAAGCAACTAACTGGCGGTGCTGGTGGCTGTAGCTGTGGTGATGGTGACTGCGGCGACGGTGGCTGTAATGGCTGCGAAGGTGGTTGCTAATTAGTGCGGTAATAGATAGACCCACAGATACTACGTCTTAGACACAAGAAAACGACAAGCGAAAATCGCATATACATCAAGAGGGCTTGCTTTAATTGGCAAGCCCTCTCTATATTATATAAGGTATATATTATTATAGAAGCATATACTAAGCCTTTACGACTTTCACTTTTGAAGCAATCTCTTTTGCAGTATCGCGTACAGCATCCAAGTCACTACCTAGCGGAGCATGTACCAAAGCAACCCCCATACGGCGACCTACACGTGCATTTGGTTTTCCAAATAGACGGACATCAGAATCAACAGATATTTTCAACGCCTCTTCAAGACCCGTATAGACTGGATAATCAGGAATAGCCTCTTCTGAAAGAATCACTGCACTCGCACCGATACGGTGTGGTACAATATCCAAAATAGGTAAGCCTAGTACAGCACGACAGTGCAACTCAAACTCATTCAAATTTTGCGTATCTGCTAGAGTCACCATACCTGTATCATGTGGACGAGGAGACAATTCAGAGAAGTATACACCATCCTTGTCGCTCAAGAAGAACTCCACCCCCCAGATTCCAGCACCACCTAAAGCCTCTGTTACTTTAGCAGACATGCGTTGTGCTTCCGCCAATTGATCGTCAGCAACTGGAGCAGGTTGGAAACTCTCACGATAGTCACCACTCTTTTGCACGTGACCAATAGGTGGACAGAACAAAGTAGGTCCATTTTTTTGTGTAACTGTCAATAGAGTGATTTCACTATCGAAGTGAATAAATTCCTCGATAATCAACTCCTTAATATCACCACGAGAACCGTCACAGCCATAGCGCCACGCTTCTGGTAGTTCATCTGCCGACTTCACCATAGATTGCCCCTTACCTGAAGAAGACATCAAAGGCTTTACAATACATGGAAATCCTATCTCTGCAGCTGCTGTTTGCAACTCCTCAAGACTCTTAGCATATTTGTACTTTGCTGTCTTAAGTCCAAGTTCTTGTGCTGCCAAATCACGAATCGCTTGACGATTCATTGTATAATTTACAGCAGATGCACAAGGAGCTACTTGTACTCCAGCTTTTTCCAATTCATACAGTTTCTCTGTACGAATCGCTTCAATTTCAGGAACGATAATATCTGGATGATGCTTGTCCACAGCAGCTTGTAGTCCTGCTCCATCAAGCATATTGAAGACTTCGCAGGCATCAGCTACTTGCATAGCAGGTGCATCGATATAAGCATCACATGCAATAACATACTGTCCCAAACGTTGGGCAGCAATCACGAATTCCTTACCTAATTCTCCAGCTCCAAGAAGCATAATTTTTTTTCTCATGGGATTCTCTTTTGAATGTTTGTTTTTATAATGGCGTATAAAGTATACCATTGGTCACCCAATAGTACACCTTATAATATTGTTTTTATTTTTCTTTTACGAGTCCAATGCGATAAGCCACTAAGAGCTTCTTCAAGTCCTCAATCTGCTTGACTAGATGTTGACCTTTATCAGTATCTCTTACTCGCATACGGTTCTGGTTAAACTCAAGTACAAAATTGGTCGACTTAATATCCTGTCCTTCTGCAATCGCCTGTTGTCTCGACATAAAAGGCTCATGCTGTACAAGTTGCAAACCTCGAGAATGGTATACCAAAGTATACCCAGCGATACCCGTTGTTGGTTGATATGCACGTGAAAATCCACCATCAATCACGATAAGTTTACCGTCAGCCTTCAACGGCGACTCCCCCTTCACAATCTTCACAGGTACGTGCCCATTGATGATGTGACTCACTGAAGGTTCCATGTCAAACTCTTGGAAAATCATATCACAAGTTTTAGCATCATTTCGATAACTATAAAAATGCCCTTTAATCTCCTTACGAATCTCCTTGTCATCGCAGAAATAGTTTTCAAAAGTAGCCATCTTGCTTTTATCAAACGGCGCTGCATCTTTACCACACCACAAGTACCACATATAATCACGTGCAAAATCATGTTGGTCTGAATCTATTGATCGCTCATCTTTAGGATCATAATAAGCTTCACGTACTAGACGATCCACTTTATCTAAAAGCGCTTTACCTTTGTAAGATGTACCTTGGATAACAACATCCTTGAAACTACCATCTTCATTCAAAGGAATCGAAGCGTGGAAAAGTAAGTTATTATTAACCACAAGATACATGCTACCGTGTGTCAATAGACAATTCATATGTCGTTTCATCCCTTCACTTTTTGTAAACGAGTGAGTCAGGCGATCTACAATATCTTGTTCTTCAAGAGTCAAAGCATAAGGATCTTTAGGGTCAACAGTCGGGAAGTTTGTATCATTTAAAGCATACTCTTGTCCTTCGATAGTCACTACCCCTCGCTCAAGGTCTATTTTATCTAGCAGCAAGCGATGCTCCATCTCAAACTCTGGATGCTTCTTTATCAAAGCTGCCTCCACTTTAAACTGAATCACAGCAATCGCTTTATGCATTTGCGACATCAAGCGAATATTCTTATCTGAATGTTCGTTACTATCTTTAGGTAGTTTAGGTGCAAAAGGTGTACATGGATCATTACCATACATCTCTAAAGCGAACGTTGCTAGAGGCAACATATTGATACCATACCCGTCCTCGAAAGTGGCCAAATTGGCATAACGCAATGAAATACGCAATGCATTACACATACAAGCCACATTACCCGATGCAGCCCCCATCCATAATAAATCGTGATTACCCCATTGAATATCAAAATTATGATAGTCATTTAAAGTATCCATAATGATATGAGCTCCATTACCACGATCATAGATATCCCCCACAATATGCAATGAATCAATAACAAGGCGTTGAATCAGGTGACACATAGCCTCAATAAACTGATCAGCACGACGTGTAGAAATGATAGTATATATAATCTGGTTGGTATATGCTTGTTTATTATAGTTCAAACTACTCTCGTGCAATAACTCTTGAATGATATATGAGAATTCACGAGGTAGTGATTTACGTACTTTAGAACGAGTATATTTAGAAGACACATTTTGACATACTTGAACCAGTTGATTCAAGGTAATCATGTACCAATCATCCAAATCTTCCTCTTCTTCTTTTACTAATTGAAGCTTCTGTTTTGGGTAATATATAAGAGTGCAAATATCTCGTTTAACAGATTCTCTTAAAGTCTGTCCAAAGATTTCATCCACTTTACGACGTACAGTACCCGATGCGTTTTTCAGTACGTGTTGAAAAGCCTCATACTCTCCATGCAGGTCACTCAAAAAGTGTTCAGTCCCTTTAGGAAGATTGAGAATAGCTTCAAGATTAATAATCTCTGTACTTGCTGCAGCAATTGTTGGGAAGCTGCGAGAAAGCAGGCGTAAATAACGTAAATCTTCTTGTATTAGTTCTGGTGTTATTTTACTTAATGCATTCATAAGCGAATAGGTTATGTGTAGTACTTTTTTATTGTGTCACAAAGATAAACACTATTTTGAAATATTATGCTGTTTCCCCTACTTTTTCTAGGGGTTACTACCTATTGACACAGATATATAGCTATTCATAGCGCATAGACTGACTAGGATGGATACGACTGATAATAAACGTCGGTAAAAGCATGACCACTAATGACAGACACATCGTCATAACATTAATCCCTACCCAAGACCAGATATTAAAATTCAAAGGCACACTATCCACGTAGTAAACAGCTGGATCCAAAGGAATAAGATGCCCGTAATACTGAGCAACAAAGAAAGATCCAGCTAACAGGTTGCCCCAAAGCATCCCTTTGCCTATCATAAAAAAGGCAAGCCACAAAAATGTATAACGGACTTGACGATTAGCACTTCCCAAGGCTTTCAACAAACCAATCATTTGGGTACGTTCCAAGATGATGATAAGTAGTCCAGACACCATAATAATCATAGCTACTCCAAACATTAAGACTAAAATAATCACCACATTCATATCTAGTAGGCCCAACCATGCAAATATCTGTTCATGTAGCTGACGCGTGTTTTGCACATAGTATTGCTCGCCATATCCATCACTTTTTGCAGTCAACTTTCGAGCTATGTCATATGTTATAGGCTCTAAAGGAGTCTCAGGAGCTAGTGCGATCTCCAAAGCAGTCACTTGCTTGGCATCCCACTTTTGTAAGCGCTGTATTGTATGTATATCGACAAGTACAAAGACTTTATCATATTCCACAAAATGTGTTTGGTAGATTCCAGTGACCTTAAATCGACGTGCTTTCACTTTATCACTTATGAAATACACGTACATTTTATCTCCCACACTTAAGCCCATTGTTTGAGCTATCCGCTGAGAGATTACCGCTTGGCCTGTACTGGTACTATCACTAAAGGTAGGCACTTCACCTGCAACCAGATGGTCAGCAAAGAAAGAAGGATCATAGTCAGGTCCCAATCCTTTAAGTACGATACCATTGAACGCCTCATCTGTCTTTAGCATTCCTGGTTTCATAGCTGTGCGTTGCACATGAGTAATAGATGGGTAAGTTGCTTTCAGCTCGTTCACCAAACTGTCAGAAACATACACAGGTTTCTTTTCATAAGAAGTCACCGCTTCAAAATTACCAACTTCAATCTGTGCTCCAAATCCTGTAATCTGACTCTTGACTTCTTTTTTGAAGCCTGTCACGATACAGACAGCAAGGAGCATTACCATCAATCCGATGGCAATGCCCCAAGTGGCTATTGTTACAGCAGGGGCAGCCGCTCTCGACTTACTCAATCCCCCACCAAATATTCGTTTCGCTAAAAATGAGCTAAGGTTCATAGGTTATAAAGGTTTATTTCTTCTGGTATGTGTTACCAGGATAAGCTTCAAGTGCTTTAGCAAGACAAATCAATGCACGTTCTAGCTCCTCTTGGCATAAGACATACGCGATACGCACTTCATCTTTACCACCACCTGGCGTTGTGTAAAAGCCAGAAGCTGGAGCCATCATTATGGTTTCTCCTTCATACTCAAAGTCGTTTAAGCACCAAGCACAGAAAGCATCTGCATCGTCGACTGGCAAGCGTGCAACTGTGTAAAAAGCACCCATGGGGATAGGACTATACACGCCAGGGATTCGATTCAAACCATCAACCAATGTCTTACGTCTCTCTACGTACTCGTCATATACATCAAGCATATATTCTTCTGAGGTATCTATGGATGCTTCAGCCACAATTTGTCCAATCAGCGGCGGACACAAACGTGCTTGACAGAATTTCATCACCGCATCGTGCACCTCTTTATTCTTTGTTATCAAGGCACCAATACGAATACCACACGCTGAATAACGCTTCGAGACACTATCAATCAAGACGACTTTATCTTCAATGCCTTCAAGGTGACAAGCTGATATATATGGAGAACCTGTATAGATAAACTCACGATACACCTCATCTGAGAACAAGAACAAATCGTGTTTTTTCACCATATCACGAATCTGCATCATCTCTCGACGGCTATATAGATAACCTGTCGGGTTATTAGGGTTGCAAATCATGATACCACGCGTACGTTCATTGATAAGCTTCTCAAACTCTTCAACAGGAGGTAAAGAAAAACCTTGCTCGATACTACTCGTAATCGTGCGGATAGTTGCTCCAGCAGAGATTGCAAAGGCCATATAGTTTGCATAAGCTGGTTCTGGTACGATGATTTCATCACCTGGATTCAAGCAACTCATAAAAGCAAACAGTACTGCTTCCGAACCGCCTGCAGTAATGATAATATCATCTGGACTTAGATGAATATCATACTTGGCATAATAACCTGTCAGTTTTTGACGATAGCTATAATAGCCATCACTAGGACTATACTCCAACTGAGTACGGTTTATACTTTTCAAAGCTCTCATTGCCTCAGGAGGTGTAGGCAAATCAGGTTGACCAATATTCAAATGGTGCACATGCACGCCTCTAGCTTTTGCATAATGAGCTAGTGGAGCAAGCTTGCGTATAGGAGATTGAGGCATATTGACTGCCCGTTGACTAATCTGTGGCATAAAACTCTTTATTAGTTACAATTTAAAAGTAGTAATCGCAAATATAGCGAAAACTGACGACCATCACAAAGATATTATGACAAATCATCCAATTCGAGCCATCTCATTTCCTTTTCATCGAGTTGCTCATTGATTTCGTTTAGACGTACACTATAAGTTGTGATGTCATCCACAGAGAGGGTACCACTAGCCAAAGCTTCCTCTAGCTTAGTTTTCTCTGCCTGCATATCTTCTAGTTCTTGAGTAAGTTGTTCAAATTCGCGCTTCTCCTTGTAAGACAATTTGCGGGCACGATTTGTACGCATCTTTTCACTCTCACTGACTTCTGCTGGCGCCTCATCCTTTTGATTGCGCACCTTCTTAGCCTGCTCTTTTTGCGCTTCCTTTTCGGCCTGTTCCTTCACTTCTTTCCATGCACGATATTGTGTATAGTTACCAGGGAAGTCGCGAATATCACCTTGTCCATTAAAAACTAGTAGGTGGTCCACAACCTTATCCATAAAGTAACGGTCGTGAGATACGACAATCACGCAGCCTTGGAAATCCTTAAGATATTCTTCGAGAACATTCAAAGTAACAATATCTAAATCATTCGTAGGCTCATCGAGCACCAAGAAGTTTGGATTCTGCATCAAGATAGTACATAGATACAATCTGCGACGCTCACCACCCGACAGTTTAGCCACAAAGTCGTACTGACGTTCAGGCGAAAACAAGAAGTGCTGCAAAAATTGCGATGCAGTCAAACGATTGCCATTACCTAAATCCACGACTTCTGCTATATCACGGACAACTTCAATGACTTTCTTGCTTTCATCAAACTCAAGTCCTTGTTGGGAATAGTAACCAAACTTTACCGTCTGACCTACATCCATCACTCCGCTGTCCAAAGGCACATCACCCAAAAGGATTTTCAAGAAGGTCGATTTACCCGTACCGTTATCTCCTACAATCCCCATCTTCTCGTAACGAGAGAAAGTATAGGAGAAATTATCAAGAATCACTAAGTCGTCAAAAGACTTACATAGATTCTCTGCTTGAAAAATCTTCTTACCAATATAGCTAGAAGACGTATTTAGGCTTACTTGCTTATTATTGACACGTTGTTTGGCCACTTTTTCAAGCTCATAAAACGCATCTTCACGATACTTTGCTTTATGTCCACGAGCTTGAGGCATGCGACGCATCCATTCTAGCTCAGTGCGGTATAAATTGTTTGCACGCTCTATCTCTACAGTCTTTTGGGCGATACGCTCCTCACGCTTCTTAAGATAGTAGCTATAATTACCCGAATATCTATAGATTTGGTTATTATCTAGTTCCCAAATCACATTACACACATTGTCTAAGAAATATCTATCGTGAGTTACCATCAATAAAGTGATATGATTGCGAGATAGATACTTCTCCAACCACTCCACCATAGGTAAGTCCAAGTGGTTGGTAGGCTCATCAAGAATCAAGATATCTGGTTCTTGCGCCAACAGATTGGCCAAAGCCATACGCTTTACTTGTCCACCACTAAGTTCTTTCACTTGTTGTAGATGATCTGTAATATTCAACTGAGTCAATAGGCGCACCAAACGTTGCTCCATTTCCCAGTCTTTATGTGCTGCCTTATACAGACATGCATCAAGTACTGTTTTATCTCCTGGATATTCAGGATGTTGATCAAGATAACCAATAGAGATATCGTTTTTATTATCAAACTTACCTCTATCATATGATTCTTGTTCTGCGATGATTTTAAGCAAAGTCGTCTTGCCCGTACCATTCTTGGCGATTAAGCCAATATGATCTCCTTGACATACCGTAAAGCTCAAATCAGAAAAGAGCACTCTTGCTCCAAACGATTTAGTTAAACCATCTACTTGCAAATATGGAATTGAAGCCATTGTATATTAGGTCTAATAAAAATTACAAATTCAACTACCGAATTATTCACTGTCTGCCAAAGTCGTCAGGCATTCTTGGTAGACTTCTTTCAAGTCACAATCCAATTTGCGCTTCTTTTTACTCCACACCAACTTCATTGGGTCGATAGTCAAGTCTTTACCAGGATGATACAAAACAGGATCTTCTCGGTTACCATCAATTAACGTGCGCCACTCTAGTCCTTCCACTTCTTCAGCAAGTATCACACATAAAGTAATCCCTACTGCCAACCAAATATCTCTCTTTTTATGAGAATAGTCACCCTTACCTAGTGCTTCCATAAGTGCAGTGATATCTTCATCTCTACCTTGGAAATTCTTATTGGTGTGCTCACTGACCAACTCACTCATCTTATGATAAGCTTCATTGATAACACTGATTTCTGCTACACGTGGTGTAATCAACTCTGCTGGATATTTCTTGTGAGCATAACGTGGAGTTAAACTTTCAACGACTTCCACGGCATCTGCTATCTCTCCACCTTGTGGACAGATAAAAGTACATTCAGCAGCTAGATGCTCCAAATCGACCAACCAAATATGCATCGTGTACTTATTGCCATCTTCTTCAACAGGATAAGCCAAATATGCCGCTGTATGTTCGCCAACTTGCACCTTATGCGCTATTTTTTCTTCACGCATAAAATCATTTACGGCCTTCTTTCCGTAGTGTGTATTACCTTCTTCTTGAAATGCAGATACACGGAAATTGCCCGACCATATGTTTGGGTTATAAAACAGGAAGCTATCTGGTGTATCTTCGCTTTCAAACCAACTTTCTGGATAAGTCATTGAGAACCATCCACCAGGGGCTATAAATTGTTTAGTATGTGACATAAATGTTACAAAAAAGTGACAGTTTTAATTTGATAGACGACAAAGATAACAATAATAACACGGAAAAGGAAACAGGCCGAAAAAAAAACTTGACAGGAATCTTTTTCGTTTGAAATAATAATTATATTTGTGACAGACAACAATAGAAAAACTCGAAAACAACAAGTAAAACAGAACGAATTATGCAAAAAAGTTCAAGTGACTATCGTATTCTAATTGTAGACGATGAAGAGGATTTATGCGAAATTTTGAAGTTTAATTTAGAGAACGAAGGATACATAGTAGATACAGCAAACAGTGCAGAAGAAGCTTTAGAGCTTGACTTGCACGACTATAATCTTTTGCTACTCGATGTGATGATGGGAGAAATCTCTGGTTTTAAGATGGCCAACACGCTAAAAAAGGATGATGAACTAAAGAATATCCCTATCATATTTATTACTGCCAAAGATACGGACAACGATAAAATCACAGGATTCAATATTGGTGCAGATGATTATATCTCAAAGCCATTTAATCTCCGTGAAGTTATTGTTCGTGTGCGTGCTGTGTTGCGTCGCACTATCACAAAAAGCTCTCAATCTGATGTTATTAAATACGAGAACTTACGTATTCTTACTGACAAGAAACTCGTCTATATTGATGACCAGAAGATAAGTCTTACCAAAAAGGAATTTGAAATGCTACGTCTATTTGTGAGCAACCCTGGGCGTGTATTCAACCGTGAAGAAATTCTCCATCGTTGTTGGGATACAGAAGTTTTGGTATTGGACCGTACCATCGACGTAAATATTACCCGTTTACGTAAAAAGCTAGGTAAGATAGGTAAACAGATTGTTACTCGTCAAGGTTACGGTTATTGCTTTGAAAAGGTGTAATCCCATCATCTATTGCACAATCATTTAGAATATATCATATGTCTTTTGCCCTCCGCCTTTTTACAAGCGTAGTACTCTTTTTTGTAGTATACACAGGTTTACTGCTTGGATATCAGTATCGTCATGACAAAGCGTATCAAGAAACGCTAATGCTGAACCATCTCAAGCATTACAATACTCTAGTGTATAAAGATTGGACTAGCTTAGGAAGCATCGAAGAAGTAGATTCCACCATGTGGGTCACAGTAACTGACCTGAATGGTGCGCAGCTATACGATAGTAAGGGATACTATAGAGATAGTGTATCCTTCATGAAGCTCCCTGAAGTTAAGAAAGCGATGAATGAACGTATTGGTACTAATATCCGAAATATAGGAAAGCGCCCTCATGACATTCTAAGAGTTGATTCACTCATCACTAAAAATGGCTCTCCGACTAAGGCCATCTCACCAGCTGAAGAGTTAATGGATATTGAAAATGCTGATTTATCGAGCCTAAAGATTGATAGTAGCGAATATTACTTTGTAGCCACACGTTATCCTCACTGCATTATACGTACGGCTCAATTGTATAATATAGATATTCTAAGTGGTTATAAAGCTGACAACCATGTCCTAATCTTTACAGGACTGCTAGGTATAGCGATGCTAATCGTACTCTATATATACACACAGCGTTTAGGTAAAGTCATTACTGCACTTCGCCGTTTTGCCCGTAAAGCAGAGCGCAACGAGACCATTACCCTAGAGATGGTAGAAGCTTTTCCTGAAAATGAGCTTGGGGAAATTTCACAACATATCATTAAAGTATACCATCAAATGCAGGCCACAAAAGAAGCTTTGCATGTAGAACAAGAAAAGGTGGTAGCTTCTCTTGAAGACCAAATACGCTTAAAAAAACAACTATCATCAAATATCTCTCACGAGCTTAAAACACCTGTTAGTAGTATTCAAGGTTATTTAGAAACGATTCTGAATAATGACAATATCCCAGAAGATAAAGTGCGTGTATTCTTAGAGCGTAGTTATGCTCAAAGTATTCGACTCACAAGCTTACTTCAAGATATTTCTTCTTTGAATAAGATGACCGAAGCAAGTAATATGATTGTCATGGAGGATATCAATATCCATGACTTAGTTTATAACATTCAGAGTGGCGTAGAACTACAGTTGGAAGCAAACCATATGACAATGGACATTGACATTCCTCAAGAATTAGTCATCAGAGGGAATAACTCACTATTATATTCTGTATTCCGCAATCTTACAGATAATGCTATAGCATACGCTGGCAAAAACACTTCAATTTCCATCCAGCTCATCAATGAAGACGATCAAAAATGCATCTTTGAAGTGTCTGACAATGGAATCGGTATAGACCAGAAACACATCCCTCATATTTTCGAACGTTTTTATCGTATCGACAAAGGGCGCTCACGTAAAGCTGGCGGAACCGGACTAGGCTTGGCCATTGTGAAAAATGCGGTAATCGTACACGGTGGAGATATTCAAGCAGAAAGCAACCTAGGTGAAGGTGTTACTTTTACTTTCAGCTTATCCAAAGGAAAGAGAGAAATCCAGTTCTAAGGAACTTACAGCACCCATGTCAACACAAAGTCTTCACCCATATGGTAGTAAACTCGTGCTTGATAGGCATGCTCTGTCGCCGATTCTTTAGCAACCAAAACATCACCGTTTGCCTGCAAAGACAGATAACGTTTGTAGTCTACTAAAAGTGTACTACCTACATACTTATAAAAGGACTCCTTGGCAGACCATGCCAATACATGCTGTTTGACTTCAAGAGCCCAATCTTTGTTTCCAGTTAGTTCAGTTGGTAGCACATCTTCTACATGTACAAACTTTCTAGCCACTCTCAAAGCTTTATCGCTATAAGCTTCAAGATCCACACCTACTCGAATAGAAGTAGATAAAATAACGGCTACATATTCCCCTGAGTGGGAAATACTCACAGATTGGTTTACCCCAGACAAATAGGGTTGTCCGTTGTCATGATAACACACTTGCTGCTCATGACCACACAAATGATTAATTAAGACACGCGAAGCTAACACCTCTTTTTGGCGTCTTTCTGAACGCATACTTTCAATCAATTCTTTGTAGTATGCCTTATTAGAAGGGCATAATTGCAACAACTCATCCACAGTCTCTGTGACATGCCACAAAGCTAGCTTACAAGTCTTTTCATCTACGACCACTTGATGCAAAGGCATACTATCTATTCTTTATTTCAAATTTGACTTTTTTAATGCGGCGTTCATCCATTTCTAGGACTTCAAACTCATAGTTTGATTGGTATACAATCTTTTCATGAATTTTTGGGAACTCTCCTTTAATTTCTAGAAGCAATCCAGCTACCGTATCAACTTCACTGGAGATATCCTCAAAGACTTCTTCGTCTAGAGTGGTGATTCTATAGAAATCGCTCAATGACGTTTTCGCCTTGAATATCCAAGTATTTTCTTCTAACTTGGCAAAATGGTTTTCTTCCTCATCATACTCATCGGCTATTTCACCGACAATTTCTTCAATGATATCTTCCATTGTAACAAGTCCACAAGTGCCACCAAACTCATCAACTACGATAGCAATATGTACTTTATTTGCTTGAAAATCTCTCAACAGAGAATCAATCATCTTTGTATCTGGCACGAAGAAAGGTTGACGCATCAACGACTGCCAACGGAAAGTATCTCCCTTCTGAATATGAGAAAGCAAGTCTTTGATATACAGGACACCTTTGATATTATCATTCGATTCAGAGTAGACTGGTATACGCGAATAGCTGTGCTCTGTAATGCACTTCAGTACCATATGGAAAGAACTCTTGACGTCCAAGGCCACCATATCCAAACGTCCCGTCATCACATCGCGCACACGTTCCCCACCAAAACGAATAATTCCTTCAAGGATTTCGTTTTCTTGAGTAATTTCTGTTTTATCCGTAAGTTCTAATGCTTGAGATAAATCATCGACAGATATCGCTTTCTTTTTTCGTTGGAAGCGCTTTTGTATACTTTCAGTAGAGGCAGTCAACAATCTACAGATTGGTGAGAAAGTCTTTTCACATAGAGAAATCCCAGGAGCTGCGATTCGACAAAAACGCAGCGTATTCTGAGCTGAAAATATCTTGGGCATAATTTCCCCAAAAAGCAACAATAGGAAAGTCAAAGCAACGGTAAGCACCAAAAATTGCGCCAGTTCATTACCACCAAATGACAACCACTGACCAAAAAAGAAATTGGTAAGTAAAATAATCAAGACATTCACAAAGTTGTTGGTTACCAAAATGGTGGCCAATAAATGTTCAGTGTCCTTTAAAAGTCGTTTGATGATTCTGTCTGAGGCATGCCCTTCATCCTCTATCTCATTTAAGTCCTGAGGGGACAATGAGAAAAAAGCAATTTCTGACGCTGATGCAAAACCAGACCCTGCAAACATCACTAAAGCCAGAATCAGGGCTATCCATCCGGACGGTTCAGGTTCGTCTACAGTTACACTGCTAAAAAGTTCTCCTATCTGTACTATAAATTCGGGTGTGTCCAATTCTATTGTGAATTAATTATTATATCTTATTTATCGAGATGATTATGCCTGCCCTTCTTGTTTAGGTGCTGGGCGTCCTAACATCTCCATTTGATGCACTTCAATTTCGGTAAACGAACGAGTAATACCTCGTTTATCTTCGTACTTATTGGTCTTAATACGACCTTCGACATACAAACGGTCTCCTTTACGTACATATTTTTCAACAGTCTGCGCCATTCCTTTCCAAAAGATAAGATTGTGCCATTCTGTTTGCTCTGGGACTTCCACCCCATTAGGTAGCTTGTATGCTCGAATAGTAGTAGCTAGCGTAACACGGGCTACCGCTTGATTAGCATCTATATATTTTACTTCTGGATCTTTTCCTACATATCCTAGAAGAATTACTTTGTTTACTGACATACAGCAAGTCTTTTATTTATGATTACTTGTTTACCAAGTGTTACAAATATAAGTAAATCCTGCTAAACAACAAAATCAGCCAGATTATTTGTACAAGAGAAAAATGCAAGGGCGTTTCCCAATCGTTGGTTTATTTTTCTTCCAACCGCTGATTTTCTTCGTCTGAATCGTCTCATCTTCACAAGAGATATTGCAGGCAATACAAAGTCTAGTATTGGGTTTACATTGCTTGATTAGCGTCTCAAGCATCTTATCATTGCGATAAGGCGTCTCGATAAAGATCTGTGTCTCATCATCGTTATAAACCCCTTGCTCTAGCTTCTTCAAATAGTTTTCTCTTTCAGGCGACTGTATCGGTAGATAGCCATGAAAAGCAAAACGTTGACCATTGAATCCACTCGCCATCAAAGACATCAAGATACTGCTAGGCCCTACGAGAGGTACTGCTTTCAAGCCTTCTCGCTGAGCTATAGCCACCGCGTCAGCGCCAGGGTCGGCTACACCAGGACATCCTGCTTCACTAATCACACCAACTGGTTTCCCTTCACGCAAAGGCTTTAGGTATCCAGAAATATCTTCAGGTTTTGTGCGTTTGTTTAGTTCGTAGAAAGTAAGGTCATCGATATTGATGCTACGCTCACACTTCTTCAGGAAACGACGCGCACTACGAATATCCTCCACGATAAAATGACGGATACCTAGAATAATCTCTCTATTATATGCTGGCAACACTTGGTTGATAGGCGTATCCCCAAGTGGCACAGGTATCAAATAGAGCGCAGCCTCGATAGACTGCGCTCCATGTTGATTCATATCTTGTAAAACTGTATTTGTACTCATCCAGTTTATTTTGCGATATTATTAACCGTAGATGATGTGACCATCTTCAGCTCTATACTCATCTAGTCCCTTTTCGTAAGTAGCCATCGCACGAAGGCTCATACCGACGTTAGAGAAACCACCATCGTGAAACAAGTTCTGCATAGTTACCTTGCGAGTCAAATCACTAAACATAACGACACAGTAATCTGCACACTCTTCAGCAGATGCATTACCAAGTGGAGACATACGCTCACCAAAATCAAACAAGCTGTCAATACCCTTCACACCGCTACCAGCAGTAGTCATAGTAGGTGATTGAGAGATTGTATTGATACGAACACCGTGCTCACGACCATAGATATAACCCATACTACGAGCGATAGACTCAAGAAGTGCTTTCGCATCAGCCATATCACTGTAACCATAGAATGTACGTTGTGCAGCGACATAGCTAAGTGCCAATACACTACCACCTTCAGCGATAGCATCAAGTTTCTTAGCACATTGCAACATTTTGTGGAAAGACAATGCAGACACATCTAGTGTCTTATCCAACATTTTATAATCTAGATCATCATATGTTCTTTTCTTACGTACGTTTGGAGACATACCGATAGAGTGCAATACGAAGTCGATCTTACCACCAAGAATCTCTTGTGACTTCACGAATACGTTTTCCAAATCCTCTACACTAGTAGCATCTGCAGCGATTACTTCACTGTTGATTGACTTACCAAGTGCTTCAACATCACCCATACGGATAGCCATAGGTGTGTTACTAAGTGTAATAATTGCACCTTCTTCAACTGCACGCTTTGCTACGTGCCACGCAATTGATTGCTCATTGAGTACGCCGAAGATGACGCCCCTTTTACCTTTCAAAAGATTGTAACTCATACTTTATTGTTTTATTACTTAACGGCCGCAAAGATAGCACTCTTTTCTCACATCGACGAATAATGTGCAAAAAAAGTGATCTTTAGCGTCTTTTGTACACTTTCTTTGCTTCTGGTAAGAAAGCACGGATTTTAGCCACACGATTAGCATCAGCAGGGTGAGTACTCATAAATTCTGGTGGTTTTTGTCCACCTTGTCGAGCCATTAATTGCCAAAATGACACGGCTGCTTCAGGATTGTAGCCTGCCATTGCCATAAGGATCAGCCCGATTTTATCGGCCTCATATTCGTGAGTACGAGAGAAAGGAAGCATCACACCATACTGCGCACCTAGTCCGTAGATCATCCCAGCTTTCTGTTGGATAGCTGCAGTTTTCTTTGATATCGCAAGGTTCAAGAAGTTAGAGCCATATTGCAAAAGCATCTGCTGACTCATGCGCTCATTGCTATGCTTAGCCAATGCGTGCGCCACTTCATGCCCTATGACAACAGCCAAAGCATCATCTGTTTTGGCAAGTCTCAATAATCCTTCATAGACCACAATCTTACCACCAGGCATGCAAAAAGCATTGATTTGGTCACTCTGTACAAGGTTAAACTCCCAAGCAAAATTGTTCAATTGGTTTGCCATGCCATTTTGACGTAAATATAGCATTGTAGCATCAGCAATGCGTCTACCTACTCGCTCCACACGCATGCGATCAGTGCGGCTAGACGACAACTTAGATTTTTGTATATAGTCATTGTATTGCTGCAAACTAGAAGTCAACACCTCTTGGTCTGAGACAAGCATCACTTGTCGACGCCCAGTCAATGGCACTGTAGCACACCCTGTTATAAAAAATACTAGTGCAATAACCATGGCTTGAATCATCAAGCCCTTAGTGTTCATCAGGAACTGTTTCATCATATGATATTTATAAATTTAATATTATTTCTATAACTCTATGTGGACAAATATAATGATTTCTTTCGATTTCCTCTCGCATTTTCTTGTATCTTTGTAGGTATGAAACAGTTCAGTGACCAAACATCTATACATACAGGACTTACTACTCAAGAAGTAGAAACCAACCGCAAACAATTCGGTAGTAACCGACTGACTGCTCCCCCTAAGAAAAACCCATGGTGGATCTTCATCGAAAAATTTGAAGATCCTCTTATTCGTATTCTTTTGGTGGCGCTTTTGCTTTCTGTAAGTATAGCATTTTATCATGTCTTTGGTGAAGGTAGCCCTTGGCATGTCTTTTTAGAACCGTTAGGTATCTTCATTTCTATCATGCTAGCCACTGGCGTTGCTTTTTGGTTTGAACTACGCTCAGAAAAAGCATTTAACATCTTAAACCAGAGCAATGAAGAGTCTTTGGTCAAGACACTACGCAACGGACATGTACAGCAAATTCCTAAAACAGAAATTGTAGTAGGTGATATCTTACTCCTAGATACTGGTGATGAAATCCCCGTCGATGGTATTTTGCGTAAAGCGCAAGCATTGCGAGTTAATGAATCGAGCTTAACAGGAGAATTGATGTGTAGCAAAACCATCAACCCAGAAGAATTCGATACTGATGCCACCTACCCTAGTAACCACGTATTACGTAGCTCCATGGTCATAGCAGGACATGCTATTATGGAAGCCACTCGTGTGGGAGATGCCACAGAATATGGTAAAGTATATCAAGCCGCTCAAATTGATGACTCTGTAAAAACGCCGCTCAATAAACAATTAGACTGGCTTAGCAAAGTAATCACTTGGGCGAGTTATATCATTGGACTCATTATTATTATAGGAAGAACAGTTTGGTTCTTTGTCGATAGTGAAAGTGCCTTGACATGGATTGCGATTAGTAGCAGTTTTCTACAAACTTGTATGTTAGCTGTCACACTTGTAGTAGTAGCCGTACCAGAAGGTCTACCTCTAAGTGTGTCTTTAAGTTTAGCCTTGAGTATGCGTCGCATGTTGTCGACAAACAATCTTGTACGCCGCATGCATGCATGCGAAACCATGGGTGCTGTCACGGTAATCTGTACAGACAAGACAGGAACTCTCACACAGAACAAGATGCAAGTGGTTCACGCCTTATTCCAAGGGGAAGATCACATATTGCTTCAAAAATTCCCTGACCATTTAAGAGAGCTTATCACAGAAAGTATCGCTTTAAACAGTACCGCATATATCGAAGATAGCAATGAGCACGACTTACGTCCTCTTGGTAACCCCACCGAGAGCGCCCTGCTTATCTGGCTGCATCATCAACATATACAATACCTGCATCTACGTGAAGACACGGAGATTATTGAGCAACTTCCTTTCTCGCCTCAGCGGAAATATATGGCAACTGTAGCCTACTCACCTAGCTTGCAAAAAAGAGTACTCTATGTTAAGGGTGCAGCAGAAATATTGCTTACATACTGCACACCACTGGCAGAGGATAGTGAAGCCTCGTTGACGCAAAGCACACTCAATGAGCACCTACTCTCTTACCAACAACAAGCCATGCGCACGTTGGCTTTTGCTTATAAGATACTTGACGATGACTCACCTGTACTTGCCGAAGAGCATATACTAGTTGAAGATCTGACCTTCCTAGGTATCGTAGGTATCAGCGACCCTATACGTCCTGATGTTCCAGACGCCATTGCTACCTGTCAAGAAGCAGGTATTGGCGTAAAGATAGTAACGGGAGATACGCCAGCCACAGCGCGAGCTATTGCTAAGCAAATAGGCATAAAGTCGGAAGATGGCCTGATAACTGGCCCTGCTTTTGAGGCACTTAGTGATCAGGAGCTTAAAGAGAGACTAACAAATATAGACATCATTGCCCGTGCACGACCTATGGATAAAGCACGATTAGTTCGTCTGCTGCAACAACAAAATGAGGTCGTAGCCGTTACAGGTGATGGTACAAATGATGC
This sequence comes from Bacteroidaceae bacterium, assembly GCA_963678855.1. Lineage (GTDB taxonomy): Bacteria > Bacteroidota > Bacteroidia > Bacteroidales > Bacteroidaceae > F22. The sequence goes on from OY787448.1 coordinate 923,983, forward strand.
TCCTGCACTTAACCAAGCTCAAGTAGGACTATCTATGGGGAGCGGTAGTGCAGTAGCCAAGGAAGCGAGTGATATCACTATTATTGACGACAGTTTTGCAAGCATCTCTCAGGCCGTACTTTGGGGGCGCTCTCTATATCAGAATATCCAACGATTTATCTTATTCCAAATGACTATCAATGTCGCCGCATGTTTGATCGTACTTTTTGGTGCATTTATTGGTTCTGATTCTCCATTAACCATTGCTCAAATGTTATGGGTTAATCTAATCATGGATACTTTTGCGGCAATGGCCCTAGCATCATTACCTCCATCACCAAAGGTTATGAAAGAGAAGCCTCGCAAGCCATCTGACTTCATTATCAATAAGCAGATGGGAACAATTATCCTTTCTGTGGGGATTGTCTTCTTTTTGTCTCTGCTTGTATTAGTGCAGCTATTCAACCACCACGATATAGCAGCTACTGGCTTCTTTACAGTCGAAACTTTAGCAAGTTTAGATTGGACGACACTGTGGCAGATAGACCATACGGCACATGGATTGAACTCATATGAGCTCTCTATTTTCTTCACAATATTCGTGATGATGCAGTTCTGGAATATATTTAATGCACGTAGCTTATTTAGCAATAATAGTGCCTTCAAACGTCTACGTAAAGATAAGATGTTCTTGAGTGTGTTGGTTATTATATTGTTGGGACAAGTTGCCATTATTAATATAGGTCAGCAAACTTTCCAAGTTCGCCCTATCCAACTACTAGACTGGATATGGATAACTGTACTGACTTCTATCGTTTTGTGGATAGGTGAAGGACTGCGTTACATCCTAAGGAAAAGAGCTGCGAAATAAAGAATAGCTACCTAGCAACCATGGATGTCAGATACTGACAATCATGGATGTCAGGTGCTGGCATCCATGGTTGCCAGATAGTTCTCAGTATAAGGCTACTTTCTACCAAAGAACAAAAAGAGCTTGTAACACTTTGTCGCACGTGTTACAAGCTCTTATTATTAAGTAGATGATTGACTACACTTCCTCTGTAACGACTACATCCATAGGAATATCGTGGCTATCAGTAGGTACTTCATCCACATATTGAAAGTCAAAACAGATTCCTATAGTGTTGACATCTAGCTTAGGCAATAGCTTATCGTAATACCCTTTGCCTCTGCCTAGACGATTCCCTTTGGAGTCGAAAGCCATACCTGGCAGCACAGCCAAATCGAGATTGGCATATTGACACACTGGGAAGTTTTTCCCGACTGGTTCGTAAATACCAAAGATAGGCTCTTTCTCCACATGCGTAGTGTCTTTATATCGTCTTAATTGCAATCTGTCTCCCTCCACTACTGGTAGGAAAATTTGCTTACCTGCTCGCAATGCAGCATCAATAAGTTTCTGAGTTCTGACTTCATCGGGAAGCGCATTATATAATAAGACAGCATGGGCACTCTGCCAGATAGGCAAAGCAATGACTTGATGAACAATGCTATCTGATTTAGTATCGAGTTCATCAGGCGTATAAGTTTTCTTTAATTCTCGCACCATCTGGCGAATCTCTGATTTCGTTTTCATATACTTGTCGTTTAGTGTGTATCTAATAAAAAACCGGATTGAGTCACGTCTGTGCTCAATCCGGTGATATTGTATAGTAGCTAGAGCACTTATTTAGTCTCTACGCAAAAAGATCATGATATAATATAGCAATGTTGCCAACGATGACAAGGCTGCTACTACATATGTATAAGCCGCTGCAGTCAATGCATCAGATGCTTGTGATTGGCTTTGACTGTTTGTCAGTCCACTATTCTCCAACCATACTAGTGCACGCTTACTTGCATCAATTTCGACAGGCAATGTGACAAAGCTAAAGATAGTGGTAAAAGCAAAAAGCACGATACCTGCTAGTAGCAGTTGTGGAAATGCTTGGACAGTAAAGATACCCGCAATCAAAATCCATGTTACCCAAGAAGAAGCAAAGCTTACAACTGGCACCATCGCACTACGCATCTTTACTGGTGCATATCCTGCTTCATGCTGCACGGCGTGCCCACACTCATGAGCTGCTACAGCAGCTGCCATAATGCTTCGTCCGTCGTGCACTTCAGGACTTAAATTCACCGTCTTTTTGGTCGGATCATAGTGGTCTGTCAACTGTCCTGGTGTAGACAAGACTTGCACATCGTAGATGCCATTGTCGTGCAACATCTTTAGTGCTATTTCTCGTCCGCTCATTCCAGAAGGAAGAGCTACTTTAGAATACTTCTTAAATTTACTTTTTAATCGGTTCTGTACGATGAAGCTTATGATCATCAAACCGATCATGATTATCCACATGATTGCCATAGGCTGTAGTTTTTTTATTAATTACTATTCTTCTTTCTCCGCATCGCGTACAATCGTTTGTTCGCGATCAGGACCTACAGAGATAATAGCAATATCCACGCCAAGATATTCTTCTAGGAAAGAAACATACTGATTAAATTCTTCAGGGAACTCATCCTCAGAGGTCATTTTCGTCATATCTGTCTCCCATCCTGGGAATTCTACATAGACTGGTTCTACGTCTACAGTATCAACATTATATGGGAATTCTTTGGTTTCTTCACCATCGATTTTGTATGCTACAGCTGCTTTGATCACTGAGAACGCATCAAGTACGTCGCTCTTCATCATAATCAACTTAGTCACACCATCAATCATGACAGCATACTTCAATGCTACCAAGTCAATCCAACCACAACGACGTGGACGACCAGTTACAGACCCAAACTCATGGCCCTTTTCAGCTAGTTCACGACCAGTTGCATCGAACAGTTCAGTTGGAAATGGGCCAGCACCTACACGTGTACAGTAGGCCTTGAAGATACCATATACTTCACCAATCTTATTTGGAGCAACACCCAAACCTGTACAAGCACCTGCACAGATAGTATTACTAGAAGTTACGAATGGATAGCTACCAAAATCAACATCAAGCATAGTACCTTGTGCACCTTCGCAAAGAATACTCTTGCCCTCAATCATCATATTGTTGATTGTGTGCTCACTATCAACCAATGTAAATTGCTTCAAGTATTCAATACCTTCCAACCATTCTTTCTCAATCTTATCAAGAGTATATTCGAAGTTTAGGCTTTTCAAGATATCTTCGTGACGTGCCTTTGATTTCGCATAAATTTCGTCGAAGTTGTGAAGGATATCACCAACACGTACGCCATTACGGCTTACTTTGTCGGTATATGTAGGACCGATACCCTTACCAGTTGTTCCTACTTTAGCATCTCCCTTAGCCGCTTCATATGCAGCATCAAGTAGACGGTGAGTTGGTAAGATAAGGTGTGCTTTCTTAGAGATGTAAAGACGCTTAGTCAAATCAAAACCAGAGGCTGCTAAGCCTTCCGCTTCTGCCTTGAACAAAGCTGGATCAAGCACGACACCATTACCAATGATATTTACTTTATCTCCTTGGAAAATACCAGATGGGATAGAACGAAGAACATATTTTTTGCCGTCAAATTCCAATGTATGACCTGCATTTGGTCCACCTTGGAAACGAGCAATTACATCATACTTTGGAGTCAAGACATCAACTACTTTGCCTTTACCTTCGTCACCCCATTGCAATCCTAAAAGAATATCAACTTTCATATACTGAATTTATTTGTTTGTTTACTGTGATCGATTTTGTTTATGCTTCGAATTTCTCTTTTTACGTTGACAGCTCGCGCAGACTCCATAAACATACAAAGCATATTGAGATTGGTGAAATCGCGGGAATTTGGTTTCAGAGATTACTTTATGAATATCCTCATCCGTGCGCTCTGTCACCTTACCACATACCATGCATATCAAATGATGATGCAACTGTGTCTTGTACGCCTTCTCAAACTGAGCAGAATTGCCAATCTGATGCTTCTGTACAAGGTGGCATTTTAATAGTAGCAGAATCGTATTGTATATAGTAGCCCTACTCACCCGAAATTGGCGTTCTTCAAGAAGTCGATACAAGGTCTCTATGTCAAAGTGTTCATCTATAGTATATATCGTCTCAAGAATCGCGTATCTCTCAGGTGTTTTCCTACACTTCTGTGCAGTAAGATACTCTGTAAAGAGTTGTCTCACAGCCTTTATCGTGCTAGGCTTATCGATCTGCTTACTTTTTTTCTCCATACGAAAACGCTTACAAAGGTAGCATCTTTTAGCGAGTTAACCAAAAGACTACCACACTTTGTAAATCCGTTTTTATCCATTAACTTTTACGACTATTGGTAAGCCGCTGCTTCCCATTCTACTTGTTGTATCAATTGCTGTGCGTACTCCGTATCTATTTCTTTGTATTGGTCTACTAAACGGCAGACACGGAAAGCATGGTCTTCACTATGTTGCATGAAGCGTTTGATAGCTCCAATAGCTGTATGACGTACGTTATAACGTTCATCAAAAGCTGCAGAAATGGCCTGATCTAGGAATTCACCAGCGGCTCTATCTTCCATATCCCCCTTCTTAGCAAGCAGACGAGTAATCAATAAATACCCACACACTTGGAAAAACTCTTCTTCACGTGCGATCCATTGAAAAGCGATTTGTGGCGCATAATCTACATGTTGCAGTAGATGCATCACAAGATTCTCTGCCATCTCAAGGTACTTGATACTTTCGACCCAAATCTCAGCAATCTCGGGATAAAAGCTTTCTTTTGGCTGCAACATTGTAGCCATAATTTTACACTCACGGATATCTTCTTTCCAAAGTGCTTGGGCTAATTTATGTTCTGGTTCAAAAAATGAAGCCACATATTTAATACGAGGAAGCTCTACCCCAAAGATGATGCGATAGTTCAAACCTTTATCACGCATACTTTGCGAAACCACCCCGTTCATACTCAATCGTAGACGCTTCTTCACATCGCTCATTTGCTCTTGAAGACGATCGTCCATATATGTAAAGTTATTATCCATTATATAGTATTGTATATTGATTAATTTGTTCTTTCTTCACGTAGCAAACTCCCATACCCTTGATTTAGATAACCATACTCGCTGCTATATCGGAACATCTGAGTATCGTAATCTTCATCATAATCTACTTGCACGTCTACAATCTTCTCATTTTCATCGTAGATGGGTGTATAGCGTGGGTTGACAAAACCTTTATATGGAGCGATATTCAATGTACCATAGCGCTCCAAGACTTCCTTATGAATGTCAGCATCAATTTGTACTCCATAATTTTCAACCAATTCACGCGCAGCTTCATAGTCTCCGCTAGACTTGATATGTTGTACCAAAGCAAGCAGTTCACCAAAGAGTTCACGCAATGCTTCGTAGTCATTCACTTGTACATAAGTTTTTCCTTCCTTTTGTACAAGTGCCACAATTTGCTTCTCACGTCCTTTCTCGTATACCCACTGAGCAATCAACTGGCGGTTGCGCATATGCGATTCCTCCACGACTGCACCTGGTTGAATGCGTACTAGTTGAGTCATTAACCCATTCATCAAGTACGTATAATAAGCAGGCTTATACGCATCTTCTGTAGGCATCAGTCCTAGTTCCACGAGTTTCTTATCTGCCATAAAGTACAAAGCAAACAAATCGGCACGAGCTTCTTCAACAGTTGCCCCATGTGCTTTCAGAGCATCTTCACTGACACCAGGAAGCAACTTACCTGAGCCGTGTCCCACACATTCATGCAAGTCTGTGTGCAAATCATCTGTGATTGAACCATAGGCTTCGATAGCCGCAAGTGTTTCTCCATCAATGACATATTCTTTTAAGAATCCATTACCCTTAGAAGCATCATGATATGCTTTCGTGATATTAGCCAATGTCACAGATTTTGATCCGTGCTTGCTGCGAATCCAGTTGGCATTAGGCAAGTTGATGCCAATAGCCGTATGAGGAAACAAATCACCAGCTAAGATAGCCGCCGTAATCACTTTGGCACTGACTCCCTGCACGCTGTCCTTCTTATAATCAGGATTGACAGGACTATGGTCTTCAAACCATTGAGCATACTCACTAATCGTCTCTGTACGTTTTGTCGCTTCATTATCTTTGAAGTTCACTAGTGACTCCCAGCTTGCTTTAATGCCAAGAGGATCACCATATGTTTCGATAAAGCCATTGATAAAGTCTACATGACTATCCGTGTCATTAACCCAAGCGATGCTATAGTCATCAAAAATTTCCAAATCACCTGTTTGATAATACGCTGTCAACAAAGCAATAACTTCTTTCTGTGCATCGTTCTCTGCGACAGCTTGCGCACGCTCCAACCAATACACAATTCGAGAGATAGCTGGACCATACAATCCACCTACCTTATAGACTTCTTCGTAATATTCATTATTCTTTCCACGACGCAAGATGCTATTCAAGCCATAAGATGGACATTCATCTTGTCCTGCTTTCTTACGACTATAGTAAAGTGATGCATCGCGTTGATTCAAGCCGTTTCCATAATAGTTACAGGCACTTGTCAACACCAAATCTTCACCATCTTTTTGATTGACTTGCTTTGGCGCCACATCAGCCATAAAGATATACGGATATAGATGCTGATACAGTGTTTCTACCGTCTCACTACCATAAACAGGTAAAACTTGCACAGGCGTATTGCGCAACATATGATTGAACTCCTGTGGTGTACATTCCATAGGCATTTTCTCCATACCATAATGATGATGGATTCCACTAGAGAACCAAACACGACGCAGATATGTATGCAATGCTTTATACGCTTTGCTTTCTTTATCGCCTTGGTAATGTAAGAAAATAGCTTCTAGGGTACGACGCAATAATAGATTGAGTTCACCATGTTGATCAAACAAGATATCTCGACCACACAAGGCAGCTTCAGATAAATAGTAAATCAACTCTTTTTGCTTGACGGGTAAAGCGTCAAATCCTGCCACTTTATAGGACAGGATTTCTATATCAGCGAATCGGGTATTCATATGATGATGTTTATTTCTTAGTACGTATAAAACCGAAATGCAAACTTACTTATTATTTCATAGGTGGCCAAATTGAGAGTCATAAAAACGCTCAATTTGGCTTTATTTAGGGGTCAATAAACGCAGCATTTCTTGTGGAGTCAATTGGGTAGCCATGCTACTGCCTTCTAGCAATGTATCAGCCATCGAGCGCTTCTCCTCGTGCATCTCTAGAATCTGCTCTTCAATAGTATTGGTAGAGACCATGCGATACACGGTCACTGGTTTGGCTTGCCCTATTCGATAGGCTCTATCCGTGGCTTGCGACTCGATAGCTGGATTCCACCATGGGTCTAGATGAATAACAAAGTCGGCAGTTGTCAAGTTCAGCCCTACTCCACCTGCTTTCAAACTAATCAAGAAGATACGGGTTTCGCCTTTATTAAACTCTTCAACTAGTTGTGCACGCTGCCTTGTACTCTGACTTCCATCCAAATACAGATAGGACACTCCAACTTGTTCCAGTTGCTCTTTCACCAAAGAAAGGTGGCGCGTAAACTGACTAAACACTAAGGCGATATGATTATTCGCTTGCAAGCGGTCTACCACTTCCATAAATCGCGTCATCTTGGACGATTCAACTTTTGATTGTGGATGTATCAATCTAGGATGGCAAGACAGCTGGCGTAATTTATTGATTTCAGTCAGTGCAGTTACCATACTTATATTCCCACTATCCAAAGTTTCCAAAGCATGCGTACGCACCGCTTCATAGAGCACGCGTTCTTTATCCGACAGCTCTACATGGATATTAATCTCCGTCTTAAGAGGTAGTTCTTTGGCCACCTCTCCTTTGGTACGACGAAGAATAAAGGGTTGCAGCATCGTTTTTAATCGTTGATGCTTGGCTTCATTCTCGTTTTTCTCTGCACCTTGCACATAAGTAGACACAAAATGTTTGTAGCTACCCAAAAGACTAGGTACAGCAATATCAAAGAGGTTCCAAATCTCAGCAAGATGGTTTTGTACAGGCGTACCCGTGAGCAACAGCGTAAAGTCTGCTTCTATCTGCTTAACAGCCTGTGATGTCTTAGAAGAGCGATTCTTAATGACATGCGCCTCGTCTAGCACCACGATATTCCATTTCTTTTCACTCACCGATTGGCTATTGGTATGCACCAAACCATATGAAGTAATCACGACCTCTCCTTTCTCAGCTTTATCAATCATTTTGTCTCGCTGTGTTGTCTTGTTCAACAAAGACACACGTAAGCTAGGGGCAAACTTCTGAATCTCGTCACGCCAATTATAAATGACCGATGAAGGTACTACAATCAGCGATGGGCCTTGTGCAGCCTGAGAAAGCAATAATGTAATCGTCTGCAATGTCTTACCAAGCCCCATATCATCAGCTAGGCATGCCCCTGCACGCCATTGATACAGACGAGACAACCACTCAAAGCCTGTTTGCTGATAATCACGCAAGGTGGCATGTAAATCGCTAGGAACTACTGGAACAATGTCATTAGCCTCTTTGATACGGCTCAACATCTGTCGTAAACGAGTACATTTTGACAAATGCATCCCTGTCTCCTCATAATGTTTGAGTACAGGTGCGGAAAAAGTAGAAACAATCTTAGCACTACCTTTGTTTTGTAGCATAGCATCCAACGAGACTAGATGTTCTCTTAGTTCGTGCGTGATAGACAAGAACTTACTGTCGTCTACTTGAATATATTCTTTTGAGGATTGCGAACGAATCAGCTCTATCATTTCCTCTAAAGGCAACACTTCATCATTGACTTTAAGGGAAACTTGTACTTCGAACCACTGACGTAAACTCTTTGTTTTGATAGATACATCAGATGCTTTAACCTGTATAGGACGACCAATCACACCTCCACGTGGCCACTCAATCACAACCTTCTGTTTACTTTTATGCAAAGTGTCCAGCATGCCTAAACATGCCTCGTTACTTGGAAGGAAGAAATTAGAGTCGTCCATATTGTATCCATCCAATTTCTTAATACGCTTTTTCAGAGTATTAATCAAATCACGTTCCGCCTTCATCTGACGCTTGATTAGTACCACCTGATGCTGATGTAGTTGGAGACATACTTCTGGCCCTTTACTTGGTGCAAAGACCTCTTGCCCATCCATAGACGGACGTGCCAAAATACGGCACTGAAAACCTTCATTCTTTGGATTAAACTGGACAACCATATAATTGGAAGCTTCGATCTTTTGCACAAGATGAGCTGTTGGTCTACTAGGAGGAATATCTGCTTCTACTTGCAAATCGGAAAGTTCTTTTACCAGCTGCACTATACAATCACTGGCTTCAAGAGGAAGGGGTTCAAGGTGCTTGAGTTGAACTAATGCACTCACCAATTGACTAGGAATGACACATAACTCACGCACGCCATCACAAGGCTTATACACATAAGTCGTTTGTCCTTCTACCAAAGGAATAGGTTTATTAAACCCTATTGAGAGTCCCCAAACAGTACTGCGGAGCACCCTATCCTCAAACTCCATCTTCATGACACGAATGCCTATAGTAGTGGATTGAATAGATACTTTTTGAGCTGGCTGATTGGCTTCATACAGACACTCTTGCCCTTTGAGCATCTCTAGTAAAGCGGGATCACCCTGTTTTAAAGGGCTGTCCTCAGGGTGCTTCGCCATGAGATCAGCAATTTTCTTATCTAGAGCTGTCATGCCTTCTACTGCCTTTTCTTCAAACTGCACAAGATTGACACGATTACATGGGTGCCAGCTTCCATCTAGACTTTCTATTTGCTGAAAGGGAGTCACAAGATGTCTTTCATTAACTCGATAAATAATGGATTTCTTTCCTTCAGGAACAGAGGAGACGGATGTTGTTGGAATCTCAGAAGAGTGTCTTTGATTTTTGTATCTACTTTCACGTCGTCTGCGAGCACGAATACGTTCGAGGATATCATCACTTTCAGGTTCATCAACAAAAGCTTTATCTACAAAAGCTCTCTCATAAGCTATTGAATAGTCTGCCCACAATTTATGATGCTTTCCCATAGCATCCAATAAAGGAGACATATGGGTATCATATTCTGCTATTGCATCGGCATCTAAACTTTTCAAGTGCTCCATGCTCATGCGCAAACTGTCCTTCCATGAATCATCATGTTGTAGATACTGCTGCATGCTTAAAGCGACTCTTCGTAAAGCATATACATATTTGTGTTCATCCCACACAATTTGCTCTACAGAATAATCTTGCTGAGTCAATAAATACTCAAAAATAGGGAGACGGTCTTGGGGTTTGATTAATGCGACCTTATAATCGAAAGAATAACTATCTCTTTCTACTTTGATTACTTTTACCTCGAAAAAAGAAAGGAAGTCTGAGGATCGCCAACGACCGAGATTATTAGCTTCTTCTATGAGATGGAAAGCCCTACTTACAGGCCTTTCTTTATGCATAGTAAGGCCGACAAGTTCGTGTATTTCTTCGCTATGAAGTTCGTGTATTATGGAGTCTATTTCTTTATATCTTTTCATACCTTTAATCTGTACACAGAGATGGTCTAGTGAGTAACGAATAAATGAGTTACCCCTCACTATCTTTGTTAACAAACGCACTAACGATTATTGAATTATCTCAATATCGACAAAGGTACTAAAAATAGTACGGAGACAAAATTTATTGCACGTTATAACAGGCAGCCAGCGATTATTTATCATATGCACCACTTAGATTGTACAAATCTATTACATCCTAAAGAAAACATTACAAGGCATTTGCCACACCTTGATTTGTCTTTTCTAGGAATTGACCTATTCCACGGAGATATCTATTCATTTTCACCTCATTATAAGGAGATAATTTACGCAGAATTGAGTCTTTGTCCTGTTGTAGTTGCTGGGCATCGCCACGGCGAACTACATACTTCAATTCACCTCTGGTATCCCTATATTTATCGACCCAAGTCAACTCATACCCTGCTTTCAAAAGACGAGTCTTGTTCTTCTGCTTAATGAGATGTAGCTGTACCATCATGCCACCATCTTTAGGATAGGTTCTCTGATTAGACACAAAATTGCCAAGAGAATATACCACTAGATGTCCTGTTGCTGGATTGTGCACTATGGGCTGAACGACATGTGGGTGTGAACCAATAATAGCATCTACTCCATGCTCAAAGCACCAGTGACTTAATTTTTTTTGAGCTTTTGATGGCTTTTGCTGGTATTCATTCCCCCAGTGAAATACTAAGATAAGATAATCTATAGCTGGCTGTAGTTTTTGAGCTTTCTGAATATCCAAAGCGATCTGTGTAGTATCTATACGATTAACTACCACACCACTCGGTGTAGGAATACCATTGGTACCATAGGTATAATTCATCAACCCTACACGTATCTCGTGCTTATCCAACACAAGCAAATTTGACTTAGCTCTTTCTTGAGGAGTGCGGAAAGTTCCTGTATGTTGTATGTTCAGAGAATCTAGTACATCTAGTGTGCGAATAACACCACACTTGCTTCGATCTAAGCTGTGGTTATTGGCAGTCACTAAGACACTTATGCCCGCATCTTTCAAAGAACTAGCCAACGCATCTGGCGATGAAAAAGCAGGATAACCTCTATATGGCTTACCTCCTAAAGTGACTTCTAAATTTCCAATAGCCCAATCGACACTTTTAAAGAGTGGTGCTACTTCTTGCCATACATCAGTATAAGAGTAGGTGCGTGTAGCTCTATTGTAAGCTGATTCTATCTGAGGAGTATGCCCCATAATATCCCCAACAAACAAGAGCTTGACTTCAGGAGCAAACATATCTTTGAGTGGAAAGCTACGCTGAAGACGATTCTGCAGCATCTCTTCGGGACTGACGGTGGACGTACGCACAACTGGTATAGTGTCTGGTATGGCTGCCATCACTATACTTATATATCCACTAAAGAGGAGAGTCATCAAGGTACGCATATTGTCATTATTTTAGTCGCACAAAGATAAACATTTCTAGGAAAAGTACAATAAAAGAACAAAATGATGGCAAAACAACCACAAAGAAGCACATAAAGACAAATTCTTTTTCACTTTTAAGCCATTTTGCTTGGTATTTCAACCTCCAACGTATATATTTGTCATCAGTAAACTAAATAAACTAACAAAATAACGAATTTGAAATTATTATGTGTGGAATTGTAGCCTTATTTGATCTCCAGCAACCTGGAGAATCGTTGAGAAAGAAAGTGCTAAAGATGTCTAAGCGTATTCGTCACCGCGGACCAGACTGGTCGGGTATATACGTGAGCGATCAAGCGATCTTGAGTCATGAGCGACTATCCATCGTAGATCCAGCATCAGGTAGTCAACCCTTTGTATCAGAAGATGGTAATCTGATATTGGCAGTCAATGGGGAAATCTATAATCACCGCGCTATTCGTAAAAAATATAAAGACACCTATAACTTTCAAACTGGTAGTGACTGTGAAGTAATCATGGCACTATATCGTGATAAAGGTGTCGAATTCCTAGATGAACTTTCTGGTATTTATGCGTTTGCGCTATATGATAAAGAAAAAGATCTTTATCTGATGGCTCGTGACCCCATGGGTGTCATCCCATTGTATTGGGGATACGATACTGACGGTACACGCTACTGTGCATCGGAACTAAAAGCACTGGAAGGTTTCTGCGAAACATATGAACGCTTCCCTCCTGGTTATCTATATTGCAACAAAGAAAGCGAACTACGCAAGTGGTACGAAAGAGATTGGTATGAGTACGAAGCGGTAAAATTCAACAAAGCTTCTGTACAAGATGTTCATGACGCCCTTGATGAAGCGGTAGAAAGTCAATTGATGTGTGATGTGCCATATGGTGTATTGCTTAGTGGCGGACTAGACAGCTCTGTTATCAGTGCCCTAGCCAAAAGACATGCCGCTCGTCGTGTAGAATCGGATGGTGAGCAAGATGCTTGGTATCCACAATTGCATTCGTTCGCTATCGGACTAGAAGGATCACCTGACCTGGAGAACTCCCGTAAGGTGGCTGACTTTATCGGAACGATTCACCATGAACTTACATACACTATTCAAGAAGGTCTAGACGCTGTACGCGATGTGATCTACAACATCGAAACATATGATGTGACAACTGTACGTGCAGCAACACCTATGTATCTACTAGCTCGCTATATCAAGAGCATGGGTATCAAAATGGTGCTTTCTGGCGAAGGTGCCGACGAAATCTTCGGTGGATACTTGTACTTCCATAAAGCCCCAGATGCCCAAAGCTTACATGAAGAAACTGTACGTAAAGTTAGCCGTCTTCACTTGTATGACTGCTTGCGTGCCAACAAGTCGTTAGCTGCTTGGGGTGTAGAAGGTCGTGTGCCTTTCTTACACAAAGAGTTTATGGATGTAGCTATGAGCATCAACCCAGAAGCTAAGATGTGCGGCGAAGGTCGTATGGAGAAACATATCGTTCGTGAAGCCTTCGAAGCTCTACTTCCTGATGAAGTAGCTTGGCGTCAAAAAGAACAATTTAGTGACGGTGTAGGTTATAGTTGGATTGATACATTGCGTGCTCAAGCAGAAGAAATGATTAGCGATGAGATGCTAGCCAATGCTAGTGAGGTATTCCCTATCAACCCTCCCTTGAACAAAGAAGAATATGTTTATAGAACTATCTTCCAAGAGCACTTCCCTAGCGAAAGTGCAGCACGCACTGTACCTTCAGTTCCATCAGTAGCTTGTTCTAGTAACGAAGCACTCGCATGGGATAAGAAGTTTAAAGAAATGAATGAACCATCAGGACGTGCAGTTGGTGGTGTACACGAATCAGCTTACTAGTCATTATATGTTATTTTAAATCTAATTAGAGGGAGTGTGTCAAAAGTAACTTTTGATGCACTCTCTTCTTCATTTTATGATATCCTGATCTTACTATCTCCATAGTACAATACCTTGTATTTTCAATCCGACTGTAAGATCAACCACTTTCTCCGTTCCCCTCTACTTCAAAAGAGTGGTATCCCATTTATCAATTTCATAAAACTCTTCAGTGTACTTTTGTACAAATATGCAACAATTCTCACCCATTAGCCTTAACAGAAATCACATCTTTCAGTTTAGTTGTATAACACTTCGATTTGAATTCTTCTTTCAATCGCCATGCAGCTTTTTCTTGGGGATTTTCTCCGTCAAAGACAGGTGCCCCTTGGGCAGCCATACGCACAGACTCCTGTCCAGTACTGTTATTGATTTGATCCATTACAGCAGACAATGCATTCAGTTTATCTCTATCTGTTTCATCGAATAAATCTTGTTGAAGCACCGAAGCAGAAGATATTTCTGAAAGAATCACCCCACTCTTCTTATAAAGGAAGCCCACCTGATAAATCATACGCAACCCCTTCAGTGCAGCAGCGATAATCTCTGGCGTATCACTCGCTGGCACAGAAAGCTGAATATACTGAGTATTAAAATACTGATCTAATTCTTTACGATGTTTGTTTGTTTTGATAAAAACAGACACCAATGCACATACAGATTTCTGAGCACGTAATTTCTTAGCACAGCGTGCCGCAAAGTTGGCTATAGATTCGGCTAAATCGTCGTAACTAGTCACCGAACGACCAAAAGATCTTGATGTACAAATACTTTTTCGCTCTGGCGCATCTACTGTCTGTATACAAGGTGTCCCCTGTAGTTCTTTCCAAGTACGCACTCCTACGATAGTCAGTATACCTTGCACCCATTCTTGGGATTGTTGTATCAAATCCCAAGCTGTAAAAACATTATGTTTAGCTAGCTTTTTTGTCGAACGACACCCTATCCCCCACACATCGGAAACAGCAGTCATTTTTAAGGCTTTCTCGCGCTGTTCCATCGTTTCTATAATACAACATCCATTATAGGCTGGGTATTTTTTTGCAAATTTTGATGCTATTTTTGCTAATGTTTTGGTAGGAGCAATACCTAAAGAAGTGGGAATTCCAGTAGCACGACGTACGGTCTGTACTAATTCTTCTCCATATGCACGCATGTTTATCAATTCCATACCGTATAAATCAAGGAAAGCTTCATCTATAGAATACACATCAATATTGGGAACATGATCAGCTAATATCCGCATCACACGAGAAGACATATCTCCATACAATGCGTAGTTAGAAGAGAACACTGTGATATTATACTTTTGTATCAAGTGCTGCACCTTATATAATGGTGTGCCGCGTTGAATTCCTAAATTCTTCACCTCAGGACTTTGTGCCACAATACACCCATCGTTATTGGATAACACAACAACTGGCTTCCCCCATAATTCTGGATGAAACACACGCTCACAAGAGACATAAAAGTTATTGCAGTCTACAAGTCCAAACATGAATGATGATAAATATTAGTTCTATATTAGATCTCTAGCGCCTACGACGAATGGTATACGTAACAATTCCCCAGACAGTAAATTCATTATCTTCGGTTACTTTAATAGAAGGAAACTCAGGATTGGCAGGCACTAAATAGACTGCATCGGCTTCTATCTTAATATACTTCAATGTAAACTCACCATCAACAAAACACACTGCCATATCACCATCTTGTGGTTCCAAAGATTTATCAATCACCAACAAATCTCCATCATACACATGGGCATCTATCATACTATCTCCAACGACACGTCCATAAAACGTAGAAGCAGGATGGTGTACCAATTCATGATTTAAATCTATAGCCAACTGCATATAATCTTGGGCAGGCGACGGAAATCCTGCACGGATACCTTCATCTGCTAGAGGTAATGACAAGGGTAAACTTTGGTCTATATTATGAATTTTGATAGGCATATAGCGTCTAGATAAATGTTTTAAGCTCTTAAATAACAGCACAAATATAGCAAAAAAGTAAGATATGTCACAGAAAATATCGTACCTTTGCAGCTCAAAAATGGGCAGGTAACATATTATCACATCTAACATCAATCACCGCCCTACAATATATACGATTATTATGATTCCATATAGCAAAAAAGCCGTTATGCCACACCTAAGCGCACCTATCTTTGGACACATACAACATGTGGCCGACGAACTAGGAATGCCTTGTTACGTGGTAGGCGGATATGTACGAGATATATTTTTAGAACGTCCATCCAAAGACATTGATGTCGTAGTGGTGGGTAGCGGCATTGAGATGGCGCAAAAACTAGCTAAGCATTTAGGCAAAGGGGTAAATCTGTCAGTTTTTAAGAACTTTGGCACAGCACAAATCAAATGGCATGGAGTAGAAGTGGAGTTTGTAGGTGCTCGTAAAGAGAGCTACAGCCACGATTCGCGCAAGCCTATCGTAGAAGATGGCACACTGGAGGACGACCAAAACCGACGAGATTTCACTATCAATGCACTGGCTTTGTGTCTTAACAAAGACAAATTTGGCGAATTGATCGATTCTTTCGGCGGCATGCAAGATATGGAGGATGGCATGATTCGCACTCCACTTGACCCAGATATCACCTTTAGTGATGACCCATTGCGTATGATGCGTTGTGTCCGTTTTGCGACTCAACTGAACTTCTGGATAGAAGACGAAACTTTCGAAGCACTTGAACGTAATAAAGAGCGACTAGAGATTATCTCTAAAGAACGCATTGCAGATGAGCTTAACAAAATGATGCTATCTCCTATCCCATCTAAAGGTTGGATAGAACTGGATAGAAGTGGACTTTTGCCTTATGTATGCCCTGAATTGGTCAATCTACAAGGTGTGGAGACGCGCAATGGCCGTGCGCACAAAGACAACTTCTACCATACCCTAGAAGTACTAGATAATATCTGTAGAGAAACAGACAACTTGTGGTTGCGCTGGGCGGCTCTATTACACGATATTGGCAAACCAGCTACAAAACGTTGGGACAACAAGGCTGGTTGGACATTCCACAACCACAACTTCATTGGCGAAAAGATGATTCCTAAGATGTTTCGTCGTATGAAACTGCCTATGAACGAAAAGATGAAGTATGTACAAAAGCTAGTCAGCTTACATATGCGTCCTATTGTCATTGCTGATGACAAAGTGACTGATAGCGCCGTACGTCGTTTGCTTTTTGAAGCGGGTGATGATATAGACGATTTAATGACACTTTGCGAGGCCGATATTACAAGCAAAAATAATGATAGAAAACAACGTTTCCTTCAAAACTTCAAATTGGTACGTGAGAAACTAGTCGAACTAGAAGAGAGAGATCGTGTCAGAAATTTCCAACCTCCAGTAGATGGAGACGAGATTATGGCTACATTCGACTTGAAACCTTGCCGAGAAGTAGGTCAATTAAAGAGCTCTATTAAGGATGCTATCCTTGATGGGATCATTCCAAACGAGCACGACGCAGCATTTGTGTACATGCTGGAGAAAGCCGATAGAATGGGACTCACCCCAGTAAAAGAAGGCAAATAAGGCTATTTTTGGCAAGAAAACGAAGAAAATTAAAAAAAAGTAGACAAAAGATTTGGCGCGTACAAATAAAAGCCCTACTTTTGCATCGCTTTTGAAAACAAAGGGCGTTTAGCTCAGCTGGTTTAGAGCATCTGCCTTACAAGCAGAGGGTCGGCGGTTCGAATCCGTCAACGCCCACTCAAATAACTTTTTGTTTTCAAAAGTAACACGAAGCCAACCGGTACGTCTTGGGCGTTTAGCTCAGCTGGTTTAGAGCATCTGCCTTACAAGCAGAGGGTCGGCGGTTCGAATCCGTCAACGCCCACTCAAAAATTATTCAAGACGTCACCAACCGCGCATTCGGGCGTTTAGCTCAGCTGGTTTAGAGCATCTGCCTTACAAGCAGAGGGTCGGCGGTTCGAATCCGTCAACGCCCACTAAGTTTTCATAGATGTAGTTAGTGTGTTTTTTATTTTACCGCACGACAGTGGTCGTGCATTTCGGGCGTTTAGCTCAGCTGGTTTAGAGCATCTGCCTTACAAGCAGAGGGTCGGCGGTTCGAATCCGTCAACGCCCACACCGAATTTAGTAGTATTTTTTGTAGGAAAGCCCCCACAAAACTGTGGTTGGGCCTTTTTTTTTGTTTTTAAGCGCTTAATTCCCACTTTTTAGGGAGATTCATTGGGTGTATTAAAAAGAAAGCATTATTTTTGCGGGTAGTAATACCATCATGCGACAGCATACGAGTTTATCCTGAAAGCATATAAGTAAACAACAAACGATTTTATATCAATAAGATAACCCAAACAAACATTTATTTAAAGAAGAGCGTTTTTATGGAAGCCTTTGAACCATTACTAGCCGTATCTCCAATTGACGGTCGATATCAAAGTAAGACAGCCACTCTTGGCAAGTATTTCTCCGAAGCAGCCCTCGTACGAGGCCGAGTAATTGTAGAAGCAGAATATTTCGCTGCGCTTTGTGCAATTCCACTTCCCCAACTGAAAGATGTAGATCCACAAGCTGTAAAAGCTTTATGTGAATATGCACACAATCTTCCGCTAGAGGATGTGAAGCATGTAAAAGAGATTGAGCGCGTGACTAATCACGACGTGAAAGCAGTAGAATATCTTATCAAAGAATATTTTGACAAAGTTCCTAGCTTAACTCCATACAAAGAATTTATTCACTTCGGTTTGACTTCACAAGATATCAATAATACGGCTACGCCTATGTTGATGAAAGAAGCAATCGATGCAGTATACCTCCCACAGTTGAAAGAACTGATTGATTTCCTACGTGATCGCGCTACAGAATGGGCAAACATCCCAATGCTAGCTAAAACACACGGTCAACCAGCCTCTCCTACTCGTCTTGGCAAGGAAGTATATGTCTTTGTATACAGACTAGAAGAAGAACTAAAGTTGCTAGAACACGTACCTGTTAAAGGTAAATTTGGTGGTGCAACAGGTAATTTAAATGCACACTTTGTAGCATACCCTACAATCAACTGGAAGCAATTTGCAGCAGATTTCTTGAATAATCACCTACATATCGAACGTGAAAGCTTCACGACTCAGATTTCAAACTACGATAGCCTTGGTGCTATTCTAGACTGCATGAAGCGTATCAACACAATCATGATTGATATGAACCGCGACTTCTGGCAATATATCTCAATGGAGTACTTCAAGCAAAGGATTAAAGCAGGTGAAGTAGGTTCTAGTGCAATGCCACACAAGGTAAACCCAATCGACTTTGAAAATGCAGAAGGTAACCTAGGTGTTGCTAATGCTTTGCTAGAACACTTATCAGCTAAGCTTCCTATTTCACGTCTACAACGTGACCTGACTGACTCAACAGTATTGCGTAATCTTGGTGTACCATTCGGTCATATCACAATCGCTGTACAAAGTAGTTTGAAAGGACTTGGTAAGCTATTGCTAAACGAAGAAGCTATCCGTGGCGATTTGGAAGGATGCTGGAGCGTTGTCGCTGAAGCTATTCAAACAATCCTACGTCGTGAAGGTTATCCAAACCCTTACGAGGCACTGAAAGCATTGACACGTACCAACGAAGGTATTAACGAACAAACAATTTCAACATTTATCGATACCCTAAACGTACCAGAAGCAATCAAGGATGAATTGAAACAAATTTCTCCTTATACGTATACTGGTATCGATCAAATGAACAATTAATATTAACTAGTAATTTTAAACCAATAGGACGAAACTCAACGAAAGTGAATGAGGCCGTGAGGCTTCACTGCAAATCAGGAGTAAGTACTAAACCTCAAAACCCAGAAAAAATGACTGAAAACGAAAAGTGGCAGAACGAATCTAATAATGAAGAGCGTACTAGCCAAGAAGGAACAAGAGAAAGAAGTTATGAGCGTGTAGATACGCAACGTAACTATCGCCCACGTTACAACAACTACAACGACGAAAACGGAGAAAGACCACAACGCAGTAGTTACCGCCCACGCTATAACAGCTATGGCGAAGAAGGTGGTGAGCGCGGAGAGCGTCCACAACGCAGCTACCGCAGTTATGACCGTGAAGGTGGAGACAACCAACGTGGTGGCTACCGTCCACGCTACAACAATGATCGCGGTGGTAATGATGACAACCGTGGCGGATACAACCGTGGCGGGTACAACCGTGGTGGAGGTGGTTACAACCGTGACAATCGCGGTGGTAATGACTATAACAATAATCGTAGTGGTGGCGAATACCGTCCACGTTATAACAACTATCGTAACAACGACGAGCAAGGACAACAAAGTGGATACCGCCCACGCTACAACAACTATCGTAACAACGATGAGCAAGGTGGCGAGAACGAATACCGCCCACGTTACAACGAGTACCGCGGAAATGACCGTGGTGGAGACCGTGGTGGATATCGTCCCCGCAATAATGGTGGCCGTCCTTCTTACAACAATAACCGTCGCCCAGGTGGCCCAAACCCTTACAACAACCGTCGTCCACAAAATGATCGTTACTCTAACGAAGGTAAGGAAATCCGCTACTCAGAAGCAGCTCACGATCCAAACGAAGAATTGCGTTTGAACAAGTTCTTGGCAAATGCTGGTGTTTGCTCACGTCGTGAAGCAGATGAGTATATCCAAGCTGGTGTAGTATCTGTAAACGGCGAAGCTGTTACAGAACTAGGTACAAAGGTGAAGCGTAGCGATGAAGTGAAGTTCCACGATGAAGTAGTTAGCATCGAGCGTAAGATTTATGTACTATTGAACAAGCCAAAGGATACAGTAACTACAGTTGACGATCCTCAAGAACGTAAGACTGTTCTTGACCTAGTGAAGGGTGCTTGTGAAGAGCGCATCTACCCTGTAGGTCGTTTGGACCGCAACACTACTGGTGTATTGTTGTTGACAAATGATGGCGATATGGCTTCTAAGCTAACTCATCCTAAATTCTTGAAGAAGAAGATTTATCACGTATATACAGATAAATCAGTGACTCAAGCAGATATGGATAAGATTGCAGCTGGCATAGAGCTTGATGATGGAGTTATCCAACCAGATGGTTTGAACTATGTAGGTGAAAAGAGAAACCAAGTAGGTATCGAAATTCACTCAGGAAAAAATCGTATCGTACGTCGTATCTTCGAAAGCCTAGGTTACCGTGTAACTAAGCTAGACCGCGTATTGTTCGCAGGTTTGACTAAGAAAGGTCTTCGTCGTGGCGACTGGAGATTCCTTAACGAGAAGGAAGTGAACTTCCTACGTATGGGATCATTTGAATAAATAAGAACCCAAGTATAGTTCGAAATATCGATGACTTCAACTGTTTTATTACGGTTGAAGTCATTCGAGTTCAATCGAATATACATATATATAATTTGAAGTAACAATGGAAAAGATCAAAAGAACAAAGGTCTCTGACCTCCTAAAATCACAGGAGTTCGGTGCAATGGTCAACTCTAGAGGTTGGGTACGCACGCGACGTGGAAACAAGACAGTACAGTTTGTAGCGCTTAATGACGGGTCTACAATTAATAATGTGCAAATTGTTATTGACGTAGAGAACTTTGATGAAGAAGAGCTTAAACGTATCAAGACAGGTGCTTGTATCAGTGTGAACGGTATTTTGGCTGAATCACAAGGAAAGAATCAAGCATCGGAAATTCAAGCTCGCAAGATCGAAATCTTGGGTGATGCAGATGATAAGTATCCTTTGCAAAAGAAAGGACACACCATGGAGTTCTTGCGTGATATCGCACACTTGCGTCCACGTACTAACACATTTGGTGCTATCTTCCGTATCCGTCACCACATGGCACAAGCTATCCACCGTTTCTTCCATGAAAAGGAATTTTACTATTTCCACGCTCCACTAATCACAGCATCCGACTGTGAAGGTGCAGGTCAAATGTTCCAAGTGACTACAATGAACTTGTATGACTTGAAGAAAGACGAGGAAGGTCAGATTCGTTATGACCAAGATTTCTTTGGCAAGCAAGCTAGCTTGACTGTATCTGGTCAACTAGAAGCAGAACTGGCAGCTATGTCTATGGGTGCTTGTTATACTTTCGGTCCTACTTTCCGTGCCGAAAACTCAAACACGCCTCGTCACTTGGCTGAATTCTGGATGATTGAGCCTGAAGTGGCTTTCATCGAGATTGAAGAAAACATGGATCTTGCAGAAGAGTTTATCAAGTATTGTCTACAATGGGCGCTTGACAACTGTATGGAAGATATTGAATTCTTGAACAAGATGTTCGACAAAGAATTGATTGAGCGCATTCGTTTCGTCCTTGCAAACGACTTCAAGCGCCTTACTTATACAGAAGGTATTGAGATTTTGGAAAAAGCTGTTGCTGATGGCGTGAAGTTTGAATTCCCTGTATTCTGGGGTGCTGACTTGTCTTCAGAGCACGAGCGTTATTTGGTGGAAGACCATTTCAAGCGCCCTGTTATCTTGACAGACTATCCTAAGGAAATCAAGTCCTTCTACATGAAGCAGAACGACGACGGTAAGACTGTACGTGCTATGGACGTATTGTTCCCAAAGATTGGAGAGATCATCGGTGGTTCTCAGCGTGAGGAAGATCTAGAAAAACTAGAAACACGTGCTGCAGAAATGGATGTACCTACTAAGGACATCTGGTGGTATCTTGATACACGTCGTTGGGGAACAGCTCCTCACTCAGGTTTCGGCCTTGGTTTCGAGCGTCTTCTTCTTTTTGTGACTGGTATGACAAACATCCGCGACGTCATTCCTTTCCCAAGAACGCCTCGTAACTGCGAGTTTTAATATTAAAGCACGAGCTTGACTCGTGACATATTGAATATATGAAAGAATTTATCCTGTCTGAGACAGAAACTGAGAAAGCGGTCCTCGTGGCCATTATTACTCAAAAACAGGATGAGCGTACGACCAACGAGTACCTAGACGAATTGGCGTTTTTGGCCGATACGGCAGGTGCTCGTGTGGTGAAGCGTTACACCCAACGTATGGAACGTCCACATGCCGTTACTTATGTAGGCAAGGGTAAACTGGAAGAAATACGTGCCTATGTTACCGAGAATGAGATCGGTATGGTCATCTTTGACGATGAACTATCAGCTAAGCAAATTCGTACACTGGAAGAAACACTTAAAGTGAAGATCCTAGACCGTACATCGCTTATCTTAGATATCTTCGCCATGCGTGCCCAAACGGCTCATGCCAAGACTCAAGTAGAGCTAGCACAATATAAATATATGCTACCTCGACTGACTGGTCTTTGGACTCACTTGGAACGTCAAGGTGGTGGTGGTGGTAGCGCTAAAGGTGGTAGTGTGGGTCTTCGTGGTCCTGGGGAAACTCAGCTCGAAATGGACCGTCGTATCATCTTAAAGCGTATGTCGCTCCTTAAGAATCAACTTAAAGACATTGCTAAGCAAAAGGCGACTCAACGCAAAAACCGTGGTCGCATGATTCGTGCAGCTCTTGTAGGATATACCAATGTTGGTAAATCAACAACAATGAACCTACTATCTAAAAGTGAAGTATTTGCAGAAAACAAACTCTTTGCGACGCTAGATACTACAGTACGAAAAGTCATTATCGGCAATTTGCCTTTCTTGCTTTCTGATACCGTAGGATTTATCCGTAAACTGCCTACCGACTTGGTGGAGAGTTTTAAGAGTACTTTGGACGAAGTGAATGAAGCAGATTTGTTGATTCACGTGGTAGATATCTCTCACCCTACATTTGAAGATCAAATTGAGGTTGTCAACCGTACAATCGCTGAACTTGGTGCAGCAGACAAGCCTATGTTAATGCTCTTTAACAAGATTGATGCGTATGAGCATGTTCCCAAAGAGGAAGATGACTTGACGCCAAAAACTAAAGAAAACATTACGCTAGAAGAGTTGAAAGAGACTTGGATGGCGAAGATGGACCAAAACTGCTTGTTTATTTCGGCGAGAGAACGCCAAAATATTGAATACATGAAAGAGGTGATTTATAACCGAGTTAAAGAACTACATGTTCAACGATTCCCTTATAACGACTTCCTATTTCAGACTTATGAAGAATTAGAAGAATGATTTATCGTTCCCTTACGACTCAAGAAATAACACTCCTTATGCAACGTGGTTGTACTGCCTCTGACTGGCAGCACATCACGGTGCATAAGGATTTTTTGCCTGATAACTTGTATAATGTCCAGTTGTCGGGCGATATCCAGTTGGGATGTTTTGACAGTATTCACATCCTAGCGGGTGGTATAGAATGTCCTAGCGGCATCCGCAATGCCCGACTGCACAATGTGACCATTGGTGACAATTGCTATATTGATCAAATCCCAAATGGTATAGCCAACTACACGATAGGCAATAATGTACGTATTGTGTCTGTAGACAAGATAATCGTAGATGGCGACACAACTTTTGGTAACGGACAACCTGTAGCCGTTTTGGATGAAACTGGAGGACGTGAGGTAACAATACACAATGCGTTGTCTGCACAACTAGCCTATGTTCAGGCACTATACAGACACCGCCCAGCGTTGACACAAGAGCTAAACACCTTGAGCTCGCAATATGCAGGACATTGCAAGAAGTCTACTGGACATATTGCTGAGCATGCTCACCTGCTCTCTTGCGGCACACTTACTAATGTCAACATTGGGTCTCATGCTCACCTTGAGGGTGTGGCTCGTCTTACCAACTGTAGCATCAACAGTAACGAACATGACCCAGTGCATATTGGTCATGGTGTTATTGCAGATGACTGTATCTTTGCTTCAGGCTCTCATGTAAATGAAGCAAGTATGCTAGCCCGTTGTTTTGTAGGCCAAGCCTGTCATCTTGGACAAAATTACAGCGCTGTAGACTCGCTGTTCTTTGCCAACTGTCATGGTGCTAATGGAGAAGCATGTGCTATTTTTGCTGGACCATACACCGTGACCCACCACAAAGCAACTTTGCTAATAGCAGGTATGTTTAGCTTTATGAATGCAGGTTCTGGATCAAACCAGAGTAATCATATGTACAAACTAGGCCCAGTGCACCAAGGCATTATGGAAAGAGGAGCCAAAGCAGCATCTGATAGCTATGTCTTGTGGCCTGCTCGTGTCGGTGCCTTTTCTCTGGTAATGGGACGTCACGTAGATCACCCCGATACTACCGACCTGCCTTTTAGTTACCTAATCGAACATAAACAGCAAACATTGTTGGTACCAGGTATCAATCTTAAAACAGTAGGCACTATTCGTGATGCAGACAAATGGCCTAAGCGAGACAAACGAAAAGACAAGCACCTGCTTGATCAAATCAACTTTGACTTGCTGAGTCCATATACCATGCAAAAGATTTACAATGGTCTACAACGTCTTCAACAATTGATTGTAGCCGAAGGTCCTGGATGTGAATTGTATTCTATAAACAATACTCAGATTCGTAATAGTGCCCTAATGAAAGGTATTGAGTTTTACGAACTAGCCATGCATCAATTCTTAGGACATGCACTAATTACACGCATCAAAGACAAAGCGATACGCTCTATTGAGGATATCCACCAAGCACTGACTCCGCAAACAGATGCTGGACTAGGTGAATGGGTAGATATTTCGGGGTTAATCACACCCAAATCTGAAATGGAGCGTCTTGTCCATCAGATTGAAGAAAAAAAGCTAACAAGCATTAAGGAAATCAATGCCTCATTTGCCAATATGCATCACAACTACCATACATTTAGTTGGAGATGGACATATGATAAAGTGGAAGAGTTTTACCAAGTGTCCTTATCTACAATCACCAAAGAGCAACTGACACGAATCATTAAACAGTGGGCAGATGCAGAGGTTCAAGTTAAACAGATGGTATTTGAAGATGCTAAAAAAGAGTTCTCTTCAGTATCTATGACTGGCTTTGGAGCCGATGGTCAAGAAATCGAAAAACGACTAGACTTCGAGCAAGTAAGAGGACAATTTGAAAGCAACAACTTTGTCTTAAGCATCAAGGAACAGATAAAAGAGGTACAAGCTACCTCTGCTCAACTTATCGAAAAGATACATGAAATTGCAAATTTAAAGAGCTAGCAAAGACACACACTATGGCAGTAAAAAGACTATACGATAATTTTGGCCAAAACCCACCTGCAACCCATACGGAAACGTATATGCCTGCTGAATGGGAAGAGCAAACAAAAGTACAACTAACCTGGCCTCACAAGGGTACAGACTGGGCTCCTATTCTAGAAGAAGCGGAACAGTGCTTTATTCTAATTGCTAAGGCTATTTCATCTTATGAAGAAATTCTTGTGGTTGCTGATACTCCTGACAATGTATGGCACAAACTTAGCGATGCTGGATGTCCAATGAAAAATGTGCGCATCACTCGCTGCGAAAGCAATGACACTTGGGCACGCGACCATGGTGCCATATCTATTTTCACACCTAACGGCTGGGAAAAGCATGATTTCTGCTTCAATGGCTGGGGACTAAAGTTTCCAGCTGATAAAGACAATCAGATTACTTTATCACTAGTAGAGCAAGGTCATCTTACTGGTCACTATGTGAATCAAAATGATTTTGTGCTTGAAGGGGGTAGTATAGAGACAGATGGCCATGGTACTTTGATGACCACATGGGAATGCATGGTCCATGCACCTAATCGCAACAACTATCACTCACAAGAAGATATTGAAGAAAGACTGAAGTCTGCCCTTCATCAGGACCGTATTTTATGGTTATACTCTGGCAGTTTAGCTGGAGATGATACCGATAGTCACATAGATACCTTAGCTCGATTTTGTTCGAAAGATAGCATTGCCTATGTCAGCTGCGATGACAAAGAAGACGAACACTACGAAGAATTAAAACAAATGGAAGAGGAACTTCGTGCATTTCGCACGAAAGAAGACAAGCCATACAAACTGTTTGCACTCCCTCTGCCTGACTCTATCTATCACGAGGGCGAACGCTTGCCAGCAACTTACGCAAACTTCTTGATTGTGAACAATGCTGTGCTAGTACCAATATACAGACAAAAGGAAAAAGATCAGCAAGCCTTAAACATCTTACAAGAAGCTTTTCCTGATAGAGAGATAATTGGCATTGATTGCCGTGCATTGATAAAGCAACATGGTTCACTTCACTGTGTTACTATGCAATACTACGGATAAGCTATAAGCCTATCTACTAACCCACTTATTATATAATATGAATAACCCATTATTATCTTCATACAATACCCATAGAGAGACGATTCCTTTTGCTCATATTAAATTTGAGCATTATGAACCTGCTATCCTACAAGGCATTCAGGATGAAGACAAAGAAATAGATACCATAGTAAGCAATACAGAAGATCCTTCTTTTGACAATACAATTGTTGCTCTCGAAAATAGTGGAGAGCTACTGGAAAATGTCACAAGTGTATTTTTCAACCTACTAAGTGCAGAAAGCAATGACGACATGCAAAACTTGGCACAAAAGATTGCTCCTGTACTTAGCGAACACTCTAATAACATTCTTCTTAACGAAAAGTTATTTAAGCGTGTGCAAGCTGTCTATGCGATGCGTGATCATTTAGACTTGGACCTTGAAGATGCTCGTCTTTTGGAAAAGACAATGAAATCTTTCACACGTAATGGTGCCAATCTAACTGGTGAAGCCAAAGAGCGCTACCGTCAACTTTCTACTGAACTGTCTGTCTTGACACTGAAATATAGTGACAACTTACTCAAAGAAGTCAACACTTATCGTTTACAAGTGACTAATGGCAGCAAACTAGAAGGCGTGCCAGCTCATGTCCTAGAAGAAGCACAAGCATTGGCTAAAAAAGAAGAAAAAGAGGGTTGGCTGTTTACTATGCAAGCTCCAAGCTATCTTCCTTTTATGCAACATGTACCAGACCGCACGCTTCGTGAAGAGATGCATGCTGCATATCGCTCGAAAGCGACAAAAGGAGAGACAAGCAATATCGAATTAGTACAGGCGATTGCCAATAAACGTCTTGAAAAAGCTCAACTTCTTGGATATAAAAGTCATGCGGACTATGTTCTTGAAAATCGCATGGCTAAATCTCAAGAGAAAGTACAAGAATTGCTAGCACAACTGATTGTGGCTTACACTCCTAAAGGCAAAAAAGAGATTGAAGAATTGCAGACTTTTGCTCAAGAGAGTGAAGGTGCTGACTTTGTATTGATGCCATGGGATTATGCATATTATGCTGAAAAACTAAAAGAAAGCAGATATGCTATTAATGATGAGTTGCTTCGTCCATATTTTAGTTTGGACAAGGTAAAGGATGGTGTATTTGGTCTTGCTGAAAAGCTATATGGCATCACTTTTAAAGAGAATACAGAGATAGAAACGTTCCATCCTGACGTCAATGCTTATGAGGTATTTGACGAAGACGGCAGGTTCTTATCTATATTATATACTGACTTCCATCCAAGAGAAGGCAAACGCGCTGGTGCATGGATGACTAGCTTTAGAGAGCAACATATGACAAGTAGCGCAGACGGCCTAGTTGACCAACGCCCTCACGTAATGATTGTGATGAACTTTACAAAACCTACTGCCAGTCAACCTGCCTTACTCTCATACCAAGAAGTGGAAACTTTCTTGCATGAATTTGGACACAGCCTGCATGGCATGTTTGCTAAATCAAGATATGGTAGCCTAAGCGGTACAAACGTGCGCTGGGACTTTGTGGAATTGCCGTCGCAAATCATGGAGAACTTCATGACAGAGCAAGCTTTCCTAGATACATTTGCCCACCATTATGAAACTGGTGAGGCTATCCCTTCAGAGTATATACAACGAATAAAAGATGCAGCAAACTTCAATGCTGGTTATGCTTGTCTACGTCAGGTCAGCTTTGGCCTCTTAGATATGGCATGGTACAGTCGCACAGTTCCATTCGAAGGGGATGTCATTCAATATGACCACAGCGCAATGGAAGAAGTAGCTCTGTTCCCTGCACAAGTCGATGCCTGTATGAGTACCCAGTTTAGCCATATCTTTGCAGGTGGTTACAGCGCAGGATATTATAGCTACAAGTGGGCCGAAGTATTAGACGCCGATGCATTTACCCGCTTTAAAGAGGAGGGTATACTTAACAAAAGTGTAGCGGCCGACTTCCGTAGAGAAGTCTTGTCTAAAGGAGATACAGAAGATCCTATGACTTTGTATGTTCGTTTCCGTGGACAACAACCAAGTATTAAAGCGCTACTAAAACGTAACGGTATAAAATAACCAACACTATAAACAAGACTAATTATGAGCGAAAACAAATTGACTAAACAAGAGCTACTAGACGAACGCTATATCCGCATGGCAAAGATATGGGCTGAAAACTCATATTGTGCTCGACGCCAAGTAGGTGCCCTAATAGTAAAAGGCAAACGAATTATTTCGGATGGCTACAACGGGACACCATCTGGTTTTGAAAACGTGTGTGAAGATGACACCAACCAAACCAAGCCATATGTCCTACATGCCGAAGCCAATGCAATTACTAAAGTAGCATGCAGCCACAACAGTAGCGAAGGGGCAACAATGTATGTAACAGCATCACCATGTATCGAATGTGCCAAGCTAATTATACAAGCTGGTATCAAACGCGTTGTCTATGGTGAAGAGTATCGTCTTACTGACGGTCTAGACCTATTGAAAAGAGCTCATATTGAAGTGAAGTTCATTGACGTTCATAAATTAAGCAAATAAAAACATATAACATGAGTAAAAAGAATACCTCTATACTACTGCGCAGTTTATGGGTAGTTGCACTAGTTCTAGTCGGTGCAGTATCCGTGCGTGTAGCCGATTATTATCGAGGGCCACGTATGGTAGAAGTTGCAAAAAATAATAAGATTGATCTACTTTTATCACTTGTAAAGCGCCAATATGTTGACACAGTCAACATTCACGAGATTATTGAAGAAGCGATGCCAGCCATCCTATCTGAACTAGATCCTCATAGTAGTTATATTCCACCTGCAGATAATCAAGATGCCACAGACCAATTGGAAGGTAGCTTCTTTGGGATAGGTGTGATGTTCTCTATCCACAAGGACACTGTACATATTAATGATGTCATCAAAGGTGGACCATCTGAAAAAGTAGGTTTGCAAGCAGGTGACCGCATTGTAGGTGTTGATGACTCAGTTTTTGTAGGCAAGAAGGTAACCAACCGTTTGGTTATGCGTAAACTTAAAGGGCCTAAGGGTACGAAAGTCAAACTAGACATCAAGCGCTCTGGTGCAGAAGAGATCCTGAACTTCACAGTTATTCGTGACCGCATTTCACAAAATAGTATCGAATCTGCTTACATGATTCGTCCTGGTATCGGCTATATCCAAGTTGACCGTTTTGCACGCACAACACCTATGGAAATGATTAGCGCAATAGCGCAATTAAATCATGAGGGCTGCCAAGGTTTGATTGTAGACCTACGTGGCAATACAGGTGGCTATATGACTAGTGCAATCCAAATGGTCAACGAATTTTTGGAAAGAGGAGATCTAATTGTGTTCAGTCAAGGACGTGCTTATCCACGTATGGAAGAATTTGCAGACGGTACTGGTAGCAGCAAACAAACTCCAATCGTCGTATTGATTGATGAACAGTCTGCTTCTGCAAGTGAGATTTTCAGCGGTGCCATCCAAGATAACGACCGTGGTACAATTATTGGGCGTCGCTCATTTGGTAAAGGGCTGGTTCAACAACCTATCAGCTTTAGCGACAACAGTACTGTACGTCTTACTGTAGCACGTTACTATACACCTTCAGGTCGTTGCATCCAACGTCCGTATACAAACGGTCATGACAGAGACTATAAATATGATTGGTACAACCGATATGAGCATGGTGAACTATATCATAAAGATAGTATACATTTGGATTCTTCTAAAGTATATACAACAAGTCGTCTAGAACGAAAAGTATATGGCGGTGGTGGTATTATGCCTGATATTTTTGTCCCTAGAGATACTATCGGCACTAGCTCATACTTAACAGACGTATTGGTTCGAGGCCTAATCAGACAGTACACTTTCGACTATAGTGATGTCAACAGACAGACTTTAGAAAAACATGAAGATCTAAAGAGCCTGATTAAGTACTTGAATACTCAAAACCTAGTTAAGAAGTTTATCCCTTTTGCGACAAAAAAGGGTGTAAAAGCACGTACTAGACTGATTAACAAGTCGTATAGCTTACTTCGTATGAATATCTATGGTGGTATTATATATAATGTATTGGGGCGCCAAGCTTATGTCACATTTATCAACCAAACAGATAATACAGTAAAGAAAGCTATTGAAGTACTTGAGAAGGGACAGTCTAAACCAGCAGCAGACTCTGTGGCAATGAAATAAATCCTAGCTCAGGATAGAAATAAACGGGATGCGTCAAAAGTTTGGCACATCCCGTTTTTGTATCTTATTCTTCGTAGACTGAGATTCAAAGCGTGTAGGCTTAACTATAAAGCGAGATAATATGGGCAATAGCTTCAAGATTCCTACGGCAAGGCTTGTCTTATACTTTTAAAGGTTTACATCTGTGTTCACCTTTAAAAGTATTATTATGCAAAGTCATCGTGTATTTAGCGAAAATTTTCGCTTAGACGTTGTCAGCGACTATTATGATTGTGGCTGTCCTAGCAAAGCAGGCTTTTGCCGCAAATGGGATATATCTCCTACCAATTTAAATCGTTGGCTAAAAAAGTATTTCATATCAAATGTTTCTTTATCTTTAAGCACTAAAGAAAGATTAGAGTATATGGATGAAAAAAAAATTGAGACTCCTAAGTCTCGTATTGAGCAGTTAGAAAAAGCTATGGATTACTATAATAATGCAAGACCGCATATGAGTAACAACATGAAAACTCCAGAAGAAATACATACTGGACTTATAGTGAGCTCGCAAGTGTGGAAAGATAGATATTTAAAACAGAAATAAAAGAATGAAAGAGTAAACCTCCCGCTCGTCGGGGATGGCATTCCACCCCCTTGCCGCTCAGACGCTCCCAGAATGCAATTTGGTTTTAAGCCAAATTATAACTACATTGCAGGCTCACTAAGAAAGTGAAGCAAGCTAAGAAGTTAATGTCCTTTTACTGAAGTGTAAACTAAATCAGTATAACTATAGACGAAGATGTAAACTTATTCAGTATACTTCTTCCTATAATGTAAACCTATTTCAGTAAAAGACAGCTCGCTGGTCTCGATGCAAACGTTTAGCGCAATTGATGTAAACGTTCGCATCAATTGCGCCAAACGTTTCCATCGACTCGCAGAAAGCGTAGAAATTATTTATTGAACCCTATTGCAACAAAAACGCTAAGTTTAGTGGAATAACTCACTGAACTTAGCGTTCTCTTTATCTACAAATCGCGTATGTACAAGAGACTCTCTCTACGCTATATCTACTATTCTAGTTTTACCAAACTCTTGGGTATAAACTTGTTCCATTCGCAAAATGGTATTCCATTGATCTTTATAAGCACCTTCTAAGTCTAGTTTAAAGTCCTCAGATCCTTGCGCATTGATGCGGTTTAAAACAAAAGACACGGTCAAGGATTCTAAATCTAATGACGGTTGATACCCCACCTCTTCCGTTTTATTATCAATAATTGTCTCGTGTATCACATCTACTTCTATCAGTGTATCAAGAACGAGTTGCACTAGCCGTATAGGGATAATATGATTATCTGAAATCTCTAATGCGGACAAAGGCCTCTCATTATTTTGAAAGCGTTTAGCAATGATAGATAATATGAGTATAGTTACAAAATCTTGATACCTTCTAGATATATTGCGCGTATCGTAATCAAAACTATAATGCTTTAGGTTTTGCTGAGCGTATGTCAATTCCACACCAAAAAGGATCATAGACCATGACAACTGCAGCCATAATAAGAATAGTGGTAATGCAGCAAAACTACCATAAATAGCATTATATCTAGATACATAAACCTGTGAACTGATATATAAGAATTGGAAAATCTGGTAGGCTGTACCAATAGTTATTCCCGAGATTATAGCAGGTCGCATCTTCACATGCGTGTTAGGCATAAACATATACAAGGCTGAGAACATGCCCCAAGTAATCACAAAAGGAATCAACTTAATAAAGAATTTGACTATCGGTGCCAAAATCTGATATCCTTCTAAGCCACTAGCCACCTGCCCTACATAGATAGACATACCACTAGATATTACAATGAGAATAGGCAAAAGAAGGAACATTGAGAAATAGTCAGTCACTTTGCGTAAAATCGTACGAGACTTACGTACGTGCCAGATTCGGTTGAACGTTACCTCAATATTATTAGTCAAGTTAATAACCGAATAAAACAAAGCTACAATACCTACTCCCAAAAACACACCACTCTTCGTTTCGTTCAAATACGATTGAACAAACTCAAGTAGCACACGAGTATTCTCATGTGGAATAGCTACACTATTTTGCAAAGTCTTCTCTAACATGTCTGACAAGCCAAAACCCCTGGCTATAGCAAAAAGAATAGCCAAAATTGGGACAAGAGAAAATAATGAACTATAAGTCAAAGCAGAAGCTCGACTGACCAATGTATTTGTTTGATAACGTTGCACGCACAAATACAATATTTTCATAATAGAGTAAAGTGAAAAACGGGTACGATTGACTTCGTCCCGATTGATACGCCATATTTCATACGATAGAAACTCTAAGAATCTTTTGAATGTTCCCATATTATATAAGGTGTAGTCTGTCTGTTTATATTATAAAAGAAACAGTAGGCCTATAAGCCGGGTTCTGTACTCACAAGGAGTGTCTATCATTTATCTCGATGCATTGTCACCAACACACTCTAGCAGTCTACCCTCTGGCAATCGGGCGAGCAGCCCTCAAACGCCAGTATACTTGACCTTGCAGTTCCTGAGGTCCACAGCACGCATGTTGCCACACGCCTGGTGAGCTCTTACCTCACCTTCTCACCCTTACCTCCGAAGAGGCGGTTATTTTCTTCTGCACTACTTTACCCTCGCGGACAACTTTCTGTTAGGAAGCAGGATGCTCTTTACTGCCCGGACTTTCCTCCCACGTGGTGAGCGATAGACCGGCCTACTGTATTCTAGGGACAAAAGTACACAAAAAAGTAGGGATAGCCAATTTACATCCCCCAAAAAAGTCGTATCTTTGCTTGTAGTTAATCAAATCCCCTATTTATTGGGGCATAATCTATTGAAACCCATGAAAATCTCAAAAAATTTAAGACACACCGGACTAGTATTGGTTAGTGTTAGCCTACTCCTTGCATGCCATAATCAGCAAGCCGACCACGCTATCTCCTTGCAACAGGCAAAAGAATGTTCTTTTGAAAAGAGCAATGACCTTTTACTTGAAAATGAGAGTCAACATAAATCCTCTACATTAGATACTGTATCTCGTCCGTTCGGTATCATCAATCTATCAGTGAGTAATATGCGCGCTTCCGAGTCATTCTCAAGTGAAATGCTAACACAAGGATCACTAGGTGCCTCAGTGCGCATTTTGTCCCATTCAAAGAAATGGTATCATGTAGAAATGGAAGATGGCTACAAGATATGGTGTCACCCTACTGGTATACATCCTGTAGATAGTACGGAACTTGCTAAATGGAACAACTCACCCAAGGTTTTAGTCACAGCTATTTGGGGGCAATGTTACACGCACCCACAAAGCAACTGTCAACCGATTTCAGATGTCGTAGCTGGTAATCGACTAAGATATCTTGGCGAAAAAGGCCGATTTTATATCGTAAGCTATCCTGATGGACGTAGTGGCTATCTCTCAAAGCAGTTGGGTGTACTTGAATCAGAATGGCAATCTAAAGTAAAGCAAACTGGTTCGGCTATCGTAGAAACTGCACGCTCCGTTTACGGTGTACCATACTTATGGGCAGGAACGAGTCCTAAGGGCTTTGATTGTAGCGGCCTTGTCCAATGGGCCTTTCATATGCATGGTATAGATTTACCGAGAGATGCATACCAACAGGCAGAAGTAGGACAAACTAAGATTGCCATAGAATCGAACTGCGGTAATCTTCTTCCAGGCGATTTGATTTTCTTCGGAAGAGCTGCCAGCGATACTCTCCCAGAAAGAGTGTCTCATGTAGCTATATACATGGGGAATGAACGTTTTATCCATAGTCAAGGAGATGTTCATATTAGTAGTTTTAACCCTAATAGCCCAGTATATGATTCATTTAACCTCAAAAGAAGACTATTTGCAGGCAGAATACTAAACACTCAATAATCCTAATATTTTTATTATTTATCGTTTCACTAAAACATGAGATATAAAAAAGATACTGACACTCACTCACAATAGGTTTAACTTGCTTTGATGACTTCTCAAAATATAAACACGACAATAGTCTTTACCGTTTATACTAAAATATTTATCATTACGGTCAGGGAAACAAAAAATAAAAGATTCAAATCACAAACAAGCGAACCTACAAATCATTACCTTTAAGCAAAACAACTCATACATCACTTACTCAACCACAATCCGCTGTTTTGTTAAAAATCACATCGTTAACATGTTGCTTTAAATGTTACCAGAAGAAACTCAAAAGTTAAACACAGGCGGTATACGTAAAGAAAAAATAAATTATCACCTCAAATGATACAACCTAAGATTATTGTTTCTATATTGCAAATGTGAAAACAAACAGACTCGTTTTATTAACACTTTAAACGATTGTACAATGAATAAGACAGTAAAGAACGTATTAGGCGCAACACTAGTCGTTGCACTTAGCGCTGGAGTAGCTCGCTACACAGCTCAGACAACAAGAGATGAACAAGCAAGTTCACATATCGATACTACGCTGTTCACACAGTCAACACCTAGCTCATCAAACCATCTGGTTAATATGAATGGTATAAGTGGCCAGCCAGTTGACTTGACATTAGCTGCAGAAAAATCACTACACGCAGTAGTACACATTAAATCAACTGCGGGTGGTCAGCAGCAGAGACAACAATATGGTCGACAACCACAAGACATCTTTGAGTATTTCTTTGGCACGCCACAAAGACAGTATCCTCAACGCCAACGTCCAGTACAACCACAAGTTGGTTTTGGATCTGGAGTTATTATCAGCTCGGATGGCTATATTGTCACAAACAACCATGTTGTAGAAAAAGCAGACGAAGTAGAAGTTACTTTAAATGATAACCGCACATTCCAAGCAACAGTTATCGGTACTGATGCAAGTACCGATTTAGCGCTACTAAAGATTAGCGGCGATGAGTTTCCAACAATTCCAGTTGGTGACAGCGAGGCACTTAAGGTAGGTGAATGGGTATTGGCAGTAGGTAATCCCTTCAACCTTACGTCAACTGTTACAGCAGGTATCGTCAGTGCAAAAGCGCGTACGCTGGGTGTTTACAACCAAGGCGTAGAGTCGTTTATTCAAACAGATGCTGCTATTAATAAAGGTAATAGTGGCGGTGCACTAGTCAATGCTCGAGGAGAACTTATTGGCATCAACGCAGTATTATATAGTCGTACAGGAAGTTACGCAGGTTACGGATTTGCCATTCCTACCACGATTATGACCAAGGTCGTTAGCGATTTGAAGAAATATGGTACTGTACAGCGTGCACTTCTAGGCATTATGGGTAGCGATTTAGGTAACAACATGTTACCAGACGAGCTTAAAGAAAAAGAAGAAGCTTTGGGTGTCGTGGAAGGGATCCACGTACAAGAAGTTGTAGACAATGGTGCAGCAGCAGAAGCAGGCGTCAAAGTAGACGATGTCATTGTAGGGCTAAACAACCATAAGATTACTAAGATGGCAGAGCTACAAGAACAACTAGCTCAACACAGCCCTGGTGACGAAATCAAGCTACAAGTTGTACGTAACAAAAAGGAGAAAACCATTGAAGTAACGCTTCGTAACGAACAAGGGACTACAAATGTCATCAAGAAAGCTGATGAACAAGTACTTGGTGCTGCATTTATCCCAGTACCTGCTAAAGTAAGACATCGCTTGAACCTAGGTTACGGTTTACAAGTGACAGGCATACAAGCTGGTCGCATGAAAGATGCTGGTATCAGTAAAGGAATCATCATGTTAAAGGCTAACGGCGTACAATTGCGTACAGAAGAAGACTTCAATAAAGTATTCCGCGCTGCATCACGTACACCTGAACAAGTAATCTTTATCAATGCAATGTACCCTTCAGGACGTCGTGTAAACTTTGCTGTGGACATCTCGCAAGAATAAATACGTAAAAACTCTCTCTCTAACATATACAATGTAATAAGGTATTAGTTTAGTTAACAATAAAAAGAATCCTACGGGATCAATTGGCATTAGTTTTGTGAATGTATACCACATATAGGTTTACAGACACGTTTAAGGAAAATAGATTGTTTTTCAATGGATATAAAATAGAAAAAAATCATCATCAAGAATAATTGATACATATTAGTTAGTGAATAGTTGTGGTGGCATGGTGCGTGAGCATCGTGTCACTTTTTTATCAAAAAAAATTCATCTCATGATGGAACAAAACAACTAACCCTGCGTTATATATATTGTATCGTTCAAAATACATTCGAAAGAAGAAATTAAATATTGATTTTCATATATGAGACAGTTAAAGATTACCAAGAGTATCACGAACAGAGAGAGTGCCTCTCTAGACAAGTATCTACAAGAAATTGGCCGTGAAGAGCTAATCACCGTTGAAGAAGAGGTGGAATTGGCTCAGCGTATTCGCAAAGGCGATCGTCGCGCATTGGAAAAATTGACACGTGCCAATCTTCGTTTCGTAGTATCTGTAGCAAAACAATACCAAAACCAAGGTCTTAGCCTTCCTGACTTGATTAATGAAGGTAACTTGGGCTTGATTAAAGCTGCTGAAAAATTCGATGAAACTCGTGGTTTTAAATTTATCAGTTACGCTGTATGGTGGATTCGTCAATCAATCCTACAAGCATTGGCTGAACAATCACGTATCGTACGTCTTCCACTAAACCAAGTTGGTTCGTTAAACAAGATCCAAAAGGCTTTTTCTCGCTTTGAGCAAGAGCATGAGCGTCGTCCATCTAACGAAGAGCTTGCTGAAGAACTAGATATCGAAGCAAACAAGGTGTCTGACACTATGAAAGTATCTGGTCGTCACATCTCAGTAGATGCACCTTTCGTAGAAGGTGAAGACAACAATCTACTAGATGTCCTTGTCAACGACGACAGCCCTTATGCCGATAGCAACCTAGTAAAAGAATCGCTACGTCGTGAAATCGAACGAGCGCTCAGCCAACTAGTTGACCGTGAGCGTGAGATTCTTCAACTATTCTTCGGTATTGGAGACAAGGAGATGACCCTAGAAGAAATTGGTGATAAGTTCCAACTAACTCGTGAGCGTGTACGTCAGATTAAGGAGAAAGCTATTCGTAAGCTTCGTCAAGACGACCGCAACACATTGCTTAAGAGTTATCTAGGTTAACACCAAGCAAAGACTTGGTTATTGAAAATATGGGATGAATAAAAGAAGTAGATTGCTTCTTTATATCTGAACACTAATAGTCAAACTACATGAACAAAAAAGTTACCTCAATACAATGGGCTATAGCTACAGCCTGCATCATTTTATTTAGTTCTTTCACTTTGTTTCCAAAGAAAGAAGCCAAAGACGTGTATGCTTATGGTGTAGCAACAAGTTTTACAGATAGCATAGTGTATTTTACTGCCATTCAGAAACTGGATAGTGTAACGCTTACAAACAAAGGCTTTCTACCTGAACGTCAACAGTACAGTTATCAGTTGAAGTACCATCTAGAAAACCAAGGTCTAATGCACCGCACTTGCATGGTCTTCTTCGGTACGGACAAGGACAAGTTAGCTAAGAAACAAAGCAAGTTGATGGAGCGTTACCTCGAAAAGCACATCCTAGTGAAGCTGATTGAAACAGATACTTTCCATTTCTTCAAGCCAGAATCATCTGAGCCTATAGAACAGGTAGAAGCACCTAAGGAGAAACAAAAACCTGGAG
This sequence comes from Bacteroidaceae bacterium, assembly GCA_963678855.1. Taxonomy (GTDB): domain Bacteria; phylum Bacteroidota; class Bacteroidia; order Bacteroidales; family Bacteroidaceae; genus F22. The sequence continues at coordinate 962,858 of OY787448.1, forward strand.
GTCGTCCAGAAGGCAAGCCTCGTGGAGGACACAAAGACAGTAACCGACTAGGCATGTAATAAGATTTATCACAGTCCTTATCCGAGCTTACAAGTTACGGATAGGGACTGTTTAAGTATAACCCATGCTACAAATTATGAAACCAAAAATATTCCCTATGAGAGACATACAGCTAAACCAGATCTTGCACGCACTATCTATTTGCTTAGTGTGCAGTGTTTTGTTTGCCTGCAAGGGAGGTGGTGATCATCCAGAACCTCCACAACCCGATAAAGACAAGACAACAGTTATAGGCCTAATCTTAGGAGACAACTCACTGACCAACTTTGTCAAAAGCGATATAGACGAAATGTGTATTGGATTGGAGGAAGTGGACTTAGATGAAAACAATCTCATTCTATACGTTGATGATAGGACCTCTAATCTTCCAAGTATCATTTCCTTTAAACAAAGTGAGACAGACCGCTCAAAAGTAGTGCCTGATACTATATACAGCTATGCTGAAAGCTATGGCAGCGCAGATCCTGAAGTACTCAAAGATGCACTTAGACGTATTATCACAACATACCCAGCTGAATCTTATGGGATGATTCTTTGGTCACATGGCCAAGGATGGCTTCCTACAGCCTCAACTGTGGTAGAAGAGTATACAAACTCAACTAGATACTTTGGACAAGATCAAAATGGAGATGGACAAGACTGGATGAACATCTCTGACCTTCAACAAGTTATTGAATATGGGCAAGGCCTCTTAGGTGGTAATAAAAAGTTTGATTACCTTTATTTTGATGCTTGCTTCATGGCCAATATCGAAACCGCTTACCAATTACGCCACGTTTCAGATTATTACATTGGCTGTGTAGCTGAGACACCAGGACCTGGAGGGAACTACGACGCTCTAGTACCAATTATGTTTAACATGAGCAATAATCGCGCTACAAGAATGGCAGAAGCTTATGACCTAGCATATAACGACCCTAACGGATTTTCTGGTTGGTCATATGGGGCACAAATATCCGTATTTGACAATTCAAAAATGGATGCTTTCGCAAATGAGTGTAAAGCAGTCTTCAGCAACACAGCATTAGCACAAAGTATACAAGCTATTGATTTGAATGCGAACGAAATACAACACTTCGGCCAAGATCCAGTGAGTCGTTTCGCCTACTACGATTTTAATCAAATAGTTTCCACTGCATTAACTTCAAACGAATACAGTTCATTAGAATATACGCTAGAAGCTCTGATTGTATATAACGCTCGCCCCAGCACAATTTATAGTAATCCACTGGGCAGTCCCTTTTCCATGGAAGTCAATTGCGGCCTAGCAGCCTATTTTCCTCAATTCACCCAAGATGCGACTGTTGGAAGATACAACAATTACTTTGCTACTTACGACTGGGCAAAAGATACCCAAATCACAAGTTGGTATCCACTGATTAACTATCAGTAGCCACAGTGTACAATATAATAAAATAGCCTGTCTTGGTCATCCAAGACAGGCTATTTTTATATCATTAAGTCAAGCTAATACTCAATCTTACTTTACTTCTCTGTTAAAGGTACAGTACAATAGAATGTAGATCCTACTCCAACTTCAGATTCGAACCAAATACGTCCGCCATTCTTTAGAATAAAGTCTTGGCATAGTAACAGTCCCAAACCAGACCCTTCCTCATTATTCAAGCCAAATGTAGAATAATGTGTATCTGTTTTAAGCAGCTTAGACTTACCTTCGTCATCAATACCACATCCTTGGTCAGATACAGAAATCTGAGCAAAGCCATCGATTTCTTCACAACGAATAGTTATCGCAGTCTTCTCTGGGCTAAACTTCAGCGCGTTGCTTAAGAAGTTACGCATCACAGTCTTCAACATATCAATATCACATGTACATTGAATCACCTCAGGGACTTCCATGTTAAAAGTAATATCTTTCAACTCAGCTGCAGCAGTAAAGACTTGTTGCACACCACGTACAGTATCACACACGTTGATATCCTGTTTAACTACATTCAAACGACCAATTAGCGACTTCGTCCACTTCAACAAGTTATCAAGAAGCGAGAAGACTTCTTCCGTTGTTTGATTTGCCGTATTTAGAAGATCGTACATTTCTTCCCCTATCTTCTCTTCTGGAAGACTTAGGAGCATCATATTAAGCACCATCTTGATACTACCAATTGGCGAGCGCAAATCATGTGCAATTACAGAATACAACTTATCACGTCCTGCAATTGTACGCTTCAATTCATCATTCTGACTTTCAATAATGCGCTGCGCAGTAATCAAAGAAATCTGATGACGTACACGAATCATCAATTCCTCCTTATTAAACGGCTTTGAGATAAAATCATTACCACCCACTTGGAAGCCTTTAACAATATCGCTTGTGTTATTCAACGCTGTTAAGAAGATAACTGGTATAGATGCTGTTTCTGGATTTGCTTTCAAACGCTCACATACCTCAAAACCATTTAGGTCTGGCATCATGACATCAAGCAAAATCAAGTCTGGTTTAAACTCAGGCACCTTCTCCAAGCACTGAATACCATTTTCTGCTACTTCAAGTTGATACTTCTCGGCTTTAAGAATCACCTTTAGAAGTAGAATATTGGACTGTACATCGTCCACTATCAAAATTTTATTTTCGGAAGGATTTATTTCCATATGATTTTCTTATAAGTATTGTAAAATTCTAATCACTCTATTCTCTGAACAAGTGTTTGAAGTCCATCTTCATACGCTCCAAACCTTCATCAAGTTGAACCTTAGGCTCCCAGTCAAGTACTTTTTTAGCAAGTGTAATATCTGGCTGGCGTTGCTTTGGATCATCATTTGGAAGTGGCTTAAAGACAATTTGAGACGTTGAGTTTGTCATCTCAATAACCTTTTCAGCAAGTTCCATGATTGTAAACTCATTCGGGTTGCCAATATTAATAGGACCAGTGAACTCATCTGGCGTTTCCATCAAACGAATCATACCTTCAACCAAGTCATCTACATACTGGAAACTACGTGTTTGCTGGCCATCACCGTAGATCGTAATATCTTCACCACGCAACGCCTGACCAATAAAGTTAGTCACAACACGACCATCATGTGGCTGCATCTGAGGGCCATAAGTATTGAATATACGCACAATCTTGATACGCACGTTATTTTGACGATGGAAATCCATAAATAATGTTTCTGCAGCACGTTTACCTTCGTCATAACAAGAACGGTCACCAACTGTATTTACATTTCCCCAGTATGATTCAACCTGAGGATGGACCAATGGGTCACCATAGACTTCGGATGTTGACGCTTGAAGAATCTTGGCATTAATTGAAGTTGCCAGCTCAAGCATATTGATAGCGCCTAGCACTGATGTACGAGTAGTTTTTATTGGATCATGCTGATAGTGCACAGGGCTTGCAGGACAAGCCAGATTATAAATCTCATCAACAATAGCATGATAAGGAACAGTCACGTCGTGACGAACCAATTCGAAGCGCTTGTTACCAATCAAATGTAAAATATTCTCTTTAGACCCAGTAAAGTAATTATCCAAACAGATCACATCGTGACCGTCATTGATCAATCGTGTACAAAGATGAGAACCGATAAATCCCGCCCCACCAGTAACTAATATTCGTTTCATGTGCATTTACATTATTTAATTTCAACTAATCCAGTTAGCCACAAATATAGCATATGTTAGTCTTGTAGCAAAATTATATTTGTCTTAAATATGTCAAGAATGTACATTCGTATGCAAATTCAGCCTAAAGATACACATTTCCTTGCCAATATCAAGCACTTTATTTAATTTTGTTGCATTGTTGTAGGCAGATGTCAATTGCCTTTTTCATCCAAAACTCACATATGGACTACCAAATTACATCCAAGTATCAACCCACTGGTGATCAACCAGAAGCTATTGCCCAACTTGTTCAAGGGTTGGACGGGCAGCTACCTGCACAAACCCTTTTAGGAGTGACAGGATCGGGAAAAACCTTTACTATTGCCAATGTTATTGCCCAGCATAAACGCCCCACTCTAATCCTAAGTCACAACAAGACTTTGGCAGCCCAACTGTATAGTGAGTTCAAGACATTTTTTCCAAACAATGCCGTGGAATACTATGTGTCATACTACGACTACTACCAACCAGAAGCATACCTACCAGGTCAAGATTTATATATTGAGAAAGACTTACAGATTAATGAAGAGATTGACCAACTACGTTTAGCAGCCACATCACAGCTACTATCAGGCCGAAGCGATGTCATCGTAATTTCTTCTGTATCGTGTATCTATGGTATGGGAAACCCAGCCGATTTCTACAATAGTGTTATCCGTGTTAAAGTGGGAGACCAAATAGACCGCAACAAACTATTGCGTGATCTTGTAGATAGCCTATATGAGCGCAATGACCTTGCCGTAAACCGAGGTCAGTTCCGCGTCAAGGGCGATACTGTAGATATTTATTTGGCGTATGCAGAGCAGATGATTCGCATCATCTACTGGGGTAATGAGATTGAAGAAATTCATGAGATTAACCCTATTGATGGTCGAGTGATTAGTAAATTTGACCACTTTGACATCTACCCAGCTAATCTCTTTATGACGTCTAAAGAGAAACTTGATGCTGCCATGCGACAAATTGAAGTAGACCTATCTAAGCATGTAGCCTACTTTGAGTCAATAGGCCGTCCCTATGAAGGTGCACGCTTAAAAGAACGCGTGACCTATGATTTGGAGATGATGCGCGAACTAGGGCACTGTAAAGGTATAGAAAATTATTCCAGATACTTTGATGGACGCGAAAGTGGTAGCCGTCCCTATTGTCTTCTAGATTTCTTCCCAGATGACTTTCTCCTAGTTATCGACGAAAGCCACGTAAGTGTCCCACAGATACGTGCTATGTATGGTGGAGACAGAGCTCGCAAGACCAACCTTGTGGAATATGGTTTCCGTCTTCCAGCCGCTATGGATAACCGTCCATTGAAGTTTGAGGAGTTTGAAGAATTAACACCACAAACGATCTTCGTCAGCGCCACACCTGCCGATTATGAACTAGAACGCAGTGAAGGAATTATCGTAGAACAAGTGATCCGTCCTACAGGCCTGTTAGACCCTAAAATAGAAGTACGCCCTAGTGAAAATCAAATCGATGATTTGATGGAAGAAATTCGTGAGCGCATAGAGCTCAATGAAAGAGTACTAGTGACCTGTCTTACAAAACGAATGGCTGAGGAACTTAGCGAATACCTTCTAAATTATAATATTAAAACAGCTTATATTCATAGTGATGTAGATACCTTGGACCGTGTCAAAATCATGGACGACCTGCGTCAAGGTAACTACGACGTACTTGTAGGTGTCAACCTTCTTCGTGAAGGCCTTGACCTCCCAGAAGTATCTCTTGTAGCCATTCTCGATGCCGATAAAGAAGGCTTCCTTCGTTCTCATCGTTCATTGACTCAAACAGTAGGACGTGCCGCACGTAATGTCAACGGCATGGCCATCATGTATGCGGACAAAGTGACAGATAGCATGCAGCAGACAATAGACGAGACGGCACGTCGTAGAAAGAAACAAATAGACTATAATGAGGCGAACGGCATCACCCCAAAACAGATTAAAAAGGATAGAAACTTAGCTGTCTTCAAATCAAACACCACACTTTCAGACGACAAGCAAGTAGAAGTATCTACTATGCCTCAAGCCTATGTTCAAGAAACACACGATTTGAGCGTGGCTGCCGATCCTATCTTGCAACATATGTCGCCAGAACAACTTGAAAAAGCTATTGCTCGTAGCCGCGAGTTGATGCTAGAAGCTTCTAAAGCATTGAACTTTACGGAAGCCGCCGCACATAGAGATGAACTATTGCGTCTAGAAGAGATTATGAAGAAGCACGTGAGCCAGTAAGCTACCATGTACCCAAACTTTAAGCTTACTAACCCTTGTACTAAATCATCATTTTGATAGCCCAAGAATGTCAAGAACGAATGCTGGTCTTCAAAACCTTCTTCGGCTTCAAAGCACTTACCGTACACTTTGGCCGTCACGCCTGTAAAAGGATAAGCAAGTATGCTTATTCTTACATTCCTCAATCATCTCACGAACCGAGGCATGTGGTCTACCTGCAACGATTTCATAATCTGAAACCAAATCAAAGACACCATTGTAAATACCTTCGTAAATACCTCCGATAAGTTCACCAAAATATTCTCCATGCTCAGCTGCACGATCTTTCTTATAATCTTCAACAGAGATAGCGCGATACTTCAAACTTGTTCCAAAAACTTGGTTAATCTCATAAGTCAATTCTTGTTGAGTTATACAATCACCAAATAAATTATACGCACCGCCATTCAAGTCATTCGTTGCTGCGAGTTTCATATATGCATAGGCTAGTTCGTCACGCGTTGTATAGCCACAACGGGCTTCACCAGCTGAGTTCATAATCTCACCAGCTTTTACATAATTTTCAAGATACTCAATGTCTGGCTCAAGATATAGTCCGTTACGGCTGATAGCGTAGTCCAAACCACTGGCTACAATATCAGCCTCTGTTTGACGGTTTGATTTGATAATAGCATCAAACGAGCACTTACCTTCATCTCCGAAGATACTACCGTAAATTATCTTACGCACGCCAGCAATCTTTGCGCCATTGATGATGTTTCTGTGCTGACCGATACGGTCATCTGGGTGAGCATTACCTGAAAGAATAACGACCACTTCAACATCTTGAAGACTTTCTTCAAAATCCTTTTGTTTGTCATAATCCCCTTTTCTAATCTCTACACCAAGATCTTTTGCTTTCTCTGGTGTACGTGCTAGACCGACTACATTGTCTTTTCCAAATACCTCAATGGCTCTTTTAACCACCGCACGACCTAGTTGCCCATTGGCTGATGTAATTGCAATTTTCATACTCAGTAATTTATTATTGTTTTCTAGTTTTAAAAATATACACCAAGATTGATATTAAATCGTTTATTCCACTTATCATCACCTCCTTCGGCTAACGCATTGAGGTAGTTATCACCAATCCATGCGTGATTCTTTGCCACGACATAATCAATAAGCATATAGATAGGACCTGTATGAATCATACATCCTGTCACATTCATATACGAATCGTCGTAACCAGCTTTGGCTTTATGCAAGGCTGAGAAGTCGTTATAGAACTTGATATCATTCAACAGTAAATGATTCACGTCTATCTTATATCCAAGAGCCACGCTATAACAAGTTCCTTTATTAGCGACTCTGTAATCGGCAGCAAAGGCTCCTAGTTCGATGTAGTCCTTGCCGTCATCGGCAGCAAATTCATACATCATCACTTCGGCTTTCAAATCCCATCGACCTTTCTGCATCACAGTATGCAGCGCCCAGGCCCATCGATCACCAGTCTCCTCTGTTGCATTATTATAGATACCTCCATATTGAAGAGATGCGCCCACTTCCACGGGGAAAGGTGTAGGCAGATGATAGACTGCCCGTCCAGTAATCTGGTTCAGTTCTTCATTCTTTCCACTGATATCATATGCATATCGGTTATTGCCTTGGCTAAAGATGTCTTCTGCATTCTTAGCGAAACTCAACTGCAACTCATAATCCTCTTTAGTGTACTCAAGCAAAACACCAATATCAGCATCGTCTTCAAAGCCTAGATAGTACTGCATATTAAACATAAAACTGTTGCTGGTATAAGGCAAGATGCCAAAAGGTGTACGAGGCATCCCAAGTTTCAACTTCAATTCTTTAGTGAGAGGCAAGCCTACATATCCATTGCGTAGCATAAAACCACCATAAGATTCAGCGTAATAGCGGTTCTCCACCGCATACTCAATGCCTTTGATCTGTCCACGCACATTAAGAATAGCCACGTCAAAAATGGCTTTCCCTCCTTTCTTATCATGACTCTCATCCCAGCTATTCTTCATAAACGTGTAGCGAAATGCGCCACCTAATATCAAAGTATCCTCAGACTGTTTATCTTGCGCAGACAAAGCACTTTGTGATACAAGCAAGCAACATACGATAGTCAATAGTTTCTTCATAAGTATAGTTTAGTGATTATTGAATAGTTTGAATTTTCCCTTCACTCATATGTAGAGTACGAGTGGCTAATTTCTGAGCCTCATCTCGGTTGTGCGTCACCATCACAAACGTCGTATTGAGCTGCTTGTGGATGCTCTTGACCAGTTCTTGTAGACTTTCTCTCGTTTCGGCATCCAAAGCAGAAAACGGTTCGTCCATCAAGACCATCTCAGGGTTGTGTGCCAAGGCTCGGATAATACCCACACGCTGACGCTGTCCCCCACTCAACTCATCTGGAAATTTCTCCAACACGCTATCATCTAGATTGACTAGAGGCAACAACTCCAGAATACGTCTTTGACAAGCATCTGCATCATACCCATTGAGTTTCATGCAGTAGCACATATTCTGATAGGCTGTTTGATGAGGGAACAGTGCACCTTCTTGAAAAACAAACCCAACTTTGCGACGCAACTGATGAATCTCCCACTCATCCATATTTTGTTGAAGAATCGCTACCGACCCTGTTTGACGTTGCAGCAAGCCACTGATTAACTTGAGCAATGTAGATTTACCACACCCGCTCTTACCAGTAAGACAGACAAACTCACCTCGTGTCACTTCAAAAGAGACCTGGTGCAACACTTGAAGTTGATCATAGGAAAAGTCAACTTCAGTAAAATGTATAATCTGTGTATTCTCCATATCCTACTTCATATTTTGTTCGATAAATGACTGTGCCACGACTTTAGGATCTCTCTTCTTCACCTCGACTTCATAATTGAGTTGCATCATTGTTTCCATGCTAATCTTACTATTGAGTTTGGTAAGCAATGCTTCTATTTTAGGATACTTCTTCAAAGTTTCCGCTCTTGCGAGAATGCCAGCCTCATAACTCGGGAAATAATTCTTATCATCCCTAAGCACGCGCAGGTTTTGGGCCACAATCTTCGCATCAGTCGTAAAGGCATCAATTGCGTTGACTTTACCCTGAACGATGGCATTGTATCGTAGATTGATGTCCATCTCGTGGATAGATGCAAAGTTGAACCCATAGGCCTTGACTAAACCATCGTATCCATCAGGACGCTCAAAAAAGTCAAACTCGGCACCGAAGATAAAATGCTGACTGTTGAGAGCTAGGTCTGTACATGTATGGATATTATATCGACTAGCCAAACTATCTGGAATGGCCAAAGCATAGGTATTGTTGAATCCTAAGAGTCCCAACCACTGCAAGTCGAACTGTTCTTTATATTTTGCTTGTATAGTTTTGAAATCAACTTGATTATCAGCTGGAAGCTTTTCTTTCAACACATTCATCCAACCTGTACCCGTGTACTCCACAAACATATCAACTTCTCCACTAAGCATAGCAGGATGAATATTGGTTGTACCACCACCTATACCAAATTTACGAATGACCTGAACATCTGTATTATTCTCAATAAGCTGTGCCATAATTTCGCCTAAGACAAACTGCTCGCTTGTAGGCTTAGAAGCTACCGTAACCGACATCTTTTGCTTGTTTTCCAAAGGATTGGTATAAACTATAGCTGAGAAAAGTACAGCCAACATAAGTGCAAGATGGACATATACTTTAGTCTTTTGTCTTTTAGTAGAATTGCGACTAACAATGCGCACTAAGTTTCCTTCAAAACCTCCGACCCATCTATCACTAATGATGGCAAATAAAGAAATTCCCAAAGAGCCCGCAACAATCATCGGCGTATTCATGGTATTAAGCCCTCTGAAGATGGCCTGCCCCAGACCACCTGCTCCAATAAGGGCAGCCAAACCAGTCAGTGCTACAAGCATCACGGTAGTCACTCGTAGTCCAGACAGAATAGATGGCAGTGCTAATGGGAAATAGACATCGCGAAAGATTTGAGACTTTGTAGCTCCCATAGCTTGGGCAGCTTCCACAATATCTGGTCGCACTTCTTGCAGCCCTGTATAGGTATTGCGCACCATAGGGAGCAAGCCGTACAGGACCAATACGATAAGCGCATTGTTTAAGCCAATACCAACCAAAGGTATCAACAGTCCAAACATGGCAATGGAGGGTATGGTGTACAAGAAGTTCACAATCGATAGCACAAATGTGCGTGATTTAGCCGAATAAAAGGCTAGAGTGCCTAGTAGTACTCCTGCGACAGCTGTAATCAATAAAGCCACAAACGAAATTAGTATGTGCTCGGAAAACAGTTGCAGGAAATAGTCTTTTCTCTCGAGTATTTCCATAAATGAATAGTATTAGAAATAATAACGGTGCAAAGGTATAGAATATGCACAACGTAAGAAAGGTCAATATTATCCATTGGATGATACTTTTCTCCCTTTGATGTTGTGTGTCTATATTTGTTAGTGTATATGACGCAATGTACAACTTATATCTATCCCAGCCAAAGAACAGACTAATAAAGTTGCAAGTACATGTTGTACAGCTTGACACCAATCTCGTACACATGTGTACGAGATCTTCGTCTACGCGTGTACGAGGTCCTCGTCTACATGTGTACGAGGTCCTCGTCTACGTGTGTACGAGGTTACCTCGATAGGAATACAAAAAGAGAGGCAAGCCTGAACAAACAGACTTGCCTCTCATTAATAAGATCTATCTTACGTAGAAGATTACTTCTTAGGACTTTGTGCTAGTGTTGCTACTAGGAAGTCCCAGAACTTCTGAACTGTAGGAATCAACGCACGCTCATCTGGTGAGTGTGGAGAACGCAATGTAGGACCAAAGCTAATCATATCCAAACCTGGTACGTTAGCACCGATAATACCGCACTCAAGACCTGCGTGAATCACCTTCACTTCTGGGGCAGTACCGAATTGCTCTTCATAGCTCTTCTTCATAGCTGCAAGGATTGGGCTATTTACGTCTGGTTGCCAGCCGCTATAAGAACCGCTTAGTTCTACCTTCATACCTGCCATACAGAAGCAGCTTTCAAGGGCAGTTGCCAAATATTCTTTTTGGCTATCGCTAGAGCTACGAACTAGAATCTGCACATCAGCCATACCATTACCGATTTCGATAATAGACAAGTTACTTGATGTTTCTACTGTATCTTGGATAGTAGGAATCATACGCTCTACACCATTAGGGCAAGCGAAGATTGCATCTACTAGACAATCTTGAATTTCTTCTGGAACTTGGATAGCTGCCTTTTCGACAACTGCAGCTGTCACTGAGATAGGAGTTTCAATAGCACTGTACTCTTCATTGAATACGTCTTGGCAATAGGAAGCCAATTCAACTAGTTCGTTTTCATTGCCCGTAGGTACAGACATTTTCACGACACATTCACGAGGGATAGCGTTACGCATGTTACCACCGTGCCAGCTTACAAGACGACCTTCGTAAGTAGCGATAATTTCGCGTACCATACGTACCATCAACTTGTTTGCATTTGCGTGACCTTGGTTGATTTCAAGACCAGAGTGACCACCACGAAGACCCTTAATAGTCAATTCTACTGTTACATCTTCATCTGAAGTCTCTTCATCTTTGTATTCAAGTGTTGCAGTGACGTCTACACCACCTGCACAACCGATATAAAGTTCACCTTCGTCTTCTGAGTCAAGGTTCAATAGGATTTCTCCTTGGATATCTTCAGCTTTCAAGCCAAAAGCACCGACCATACCAGTTTCTTCGTCTGTTGTAATCAAACATTCGATTGGACCGTGTACTAGGTCAGTAGAATCCAAGACAGCCATCATAGCTGCTACACCAAGACCATTATCTGCACCTAGAGTAGTGCCTTTAGCCTTAAGCCATTCGCCGTCTACGTAAGTTTGGATTGGATCTTTTTCGAAATCGTGTACCGTATCATTGTTCTTTTGTGGCACCATATCCATGTGCGCTTGCAGAATCACACCTTTGCGATCTTCCATCCCTGGAGTTGCTGGTTTTCTGATAATTACGTTACCGATTGAATCGACTTTTGTATCTAGTCCGAGCTTCTCACCGAAGTCTACCAAAAATTTAGTTACTGGACCCATATGTCCTGATGGACGTGGAATCTGTGTCAATGCGTGGAAATGTCCCCACACACTTGCTGGTTTTAGTGAAAGAATGTCTTGCATAGTTATTTGTTTTTTACGGTGATATCTACTTTTTTATAAAAAGTGAGTGACACCATGCTTATTATACTGAGCAAAGCTACTAAAAAAGTTTGAATTGAGTGCACGATAAATGCAAAATTTGCGGCATCATTTTGTGTCACTCCGTATATCATAAGTCCGGCTATAACCGCTGCATGCCAAGGCCCAGCACCGTTTGGCGTGGGTACTAAAATCGCGAAGCTACCAAGCACAAAGCCAAGTAAACCTGCGCCTAAACCAAGGCTAGCAGTAAATGGGAAACTATAAAACGCAAGATAAAAATGCAAGAAATAGCTCACCCAAATACCAATAGTATACAGCACATACAATCCTGGATATTTCATTTGTCCTACCGACTTAACTCCATTCCACAAATCAAGCAATATACGCTTAATACGAGTGTGCAATTGTAAACGACGAATGACCACTAATCCAATCCACGTGATGATAATCATCGCAGATAACAGACCATAAAAACGGGCATCATGCAAAGCAGTTTGCCAACTTTCTATTTTGCTAGTATCAATCTCGATAACTCGCTGTAACAAAGTCCATTGAGTCAACATAGACAAAACGACAAACACTAGAGAACTCAACATATCAATAACGCGTTCACTGACTACTGTTCCCAGCGATGTACTGAAAGGGATATTAGCTTCGCGATCCAACACCGTACATCGGCTTACTTCACCCAATCGAGGCACCACTAAGTTTGTCCCATAACTCAGCAAAATGGCATGCACGCAAAGTGTCCTACTAGGGCAATACCCTAGTGGATACAGCGTCAAACGCCATCTCCAACCACGAAACACATGTCCTGTCACACCAAAGAATAGGGATAACAGCATCCACCAAGGGTTCATTTGATTGATAAAGACATCGTAAGCGCGAGAGAAGTCAAAATCTCTGTAGATCCAGACCAATATAGACAAACCTATCAATAGTGGGACAACTACTTTTAAGGCTTTAATGACGGATTTATTCAACTTATTTTATATCAATGTGTAATTATATGAAAGGATTTTGTCTCTTTACTTGGTACAAAACGATAGAAATTTTATCTTTGTAGGGTGGAAAAAGCAAATCCACGGACAAAGATAGCATTTTTCTGAAGAAATGAACGATAAATAAATGATGAACAATAAGGTAAGACCTAAAAAGTTTCTGGGACAACACTTTCTGAAAGACTTGAAAGTAGCCCAAGATATTGCAGATACTGTAGACACCTGTGAAGGAATTCCAGTATTGGAAGTAGGCCCTGGCATGGGAGTACTAACGCAGTATCTTTTAACTAAAAAGCGTCCAGTAAAAGTAGTCGAACTCGACTACGAATCAATCGAGTATCTTAAGGAAAATTATCCTGAAATGGAGGAAGATATCATAGAAGGAGATTTTCTTAAAATGAAGCTAGAAGAGGTTTTTGATGGTCAACAGTTTGTCCTTACTGGCAACTACCCTTACAACATCTCGAGCCAAATCTTCTTTAAGATGCTAGACTATAAAGAATTGATACCTTGCTGCACTGGTATGATCCAGAAGGAAGTAGCTGAGCGAATCGCTGCTGGCCCTGGAAGTAAGACCTACGGCATTATCAGTGTATTGATTCAAGCATGGTATGATGTAGAGTACCTGTTTACTGTAAGTGAGAAGGTGTTTAACCCTCCACCAAAAGTAAAAAGCGCCGTGATACGTATGACGAGGAACGATGTGCAAGAGTTGGGGTGTGACCCAAAACTCTTTAAGACAGTAGTCAAAACCACATTTAACCAACGACGTAAGACATTGCGCAACTCCATCCGACCGATTTTGGGCAAAGGCGCCTCTGTGACTGAAGATCCAATCTTCAATAAACGCCCTGAGCAACTAAGTGTACAGGAGTTTATAGATTTGACTAACATGGTAGCCGTAGCACAGGAAAAGATAAAAGCAGAACAAAGAGAGGCCGCAGAGTAATGCAGCATTGAGTAACATATGGAAGTTTACTCAAGGATATTGGGTAAACAAAAGAAAAGAAAGACAATGTATCAGGAGCAAAACGTACACGTAGTAGATGAGCTCAAAGAGATGATAGCGGCCAATGAGGCACAGAGACTTCAGGAAGCTTTGACTCAGCTTCATCCAGCGGACATCGCTGAGATGATGGATGATTTGACTCTAGACGAGGCACAAGTCATCTATACATTGCTCTCCAATGAGATGGCGGCAGATGTCATCGTGGAAATGGATGAGGACGATAGAAATAAACTTCTTAATTCTCTTTCTTCGGAGACCATTGCCAAGCGTTTCGTTGACCATATGGACTCTGACGATGCAGTGGATATCATTCGTGATTTGGATGATGCCAAGCAAGATGAAGTCCTCTCACATATTGAAGATATTGAGCAGGCTGGAGATATCGTCGAACTACTGAAATACGACGAAGATACTGCTGGTGGTCTGATGGGTACCGAAATGGTTGTCGTGAATGAGAACTGGAGTATGCCCAAGTGTCTCGACGAAATGCGCCAACAGGCTGAAGAGCTTGACCAAATCTACTATGTATACGTAGTAGATGATGACGAAAGACTACAAGGGATTTTCCCTTTGAAAAGAATGATTACTGACCCTTCGGTCTCTAAAGTAAAACATGTGATGAAACGTAATCCTTACGTGGTACATGTAGATGCAGAAATTGAAGACGTCATTCAAGATATTGAAAAGTACAACCTCGTAGCTGTACCAGTAGTTGACAGTATCGGTCGATTAGTAGGACAGATTACGGTGGATGATGTGATGGATGAAGCGCGTGAAATCTCTGAAAAGGATTATCAACTGGCGTCTGGTCTGTCGCAAGATGTAGAAGGCGATGACAGCGTATGGTTACAAACCCGCGCACGTCTACCTTGGCTGCTTATCGGAATGGTAGGTGGAGTAAGTAACTCATGGATTTTGGGAGGCTTTTCAGCAGTCTTTACAGCACATCCAGAGATGGCCCTCTTCATCCCGCTTATCGGCGGAACTGGAGGAAATGTCGGAACACAATCATCAGCGATTGTGGTACAAGGCTTGGCAAACAACAGTATGAACTCCAAGGATATTTGGAGACAGCTTGTTAAAGAGTCGTTAGTGGCGCTTATCAACGCTTCGCTTATTTGTCTTTTGTTGTATGCCTACACGTTCTTCCGATTTGGTGCTGTCTCGGTTATTACGTATTCGGTACCAATTAGCTTGTTTACAGTGGTGATGTTTGCTTCGCTATTTGGCACGTTTGTGCCAATGCTACTTGAGCGATTCAAAATTGACCCAGCCATTGCGACAGGCCCTTTTATTGCGATTACGAATGACATCATAGGCATGATGCTGTATATGGGAGTTACGAGTATGCTATCGTGATTCTGTGAAACTTAAGTCTAACTAAAGAAATGTAAAGATGGATTCAATGGAAAAGGAAAAAAATCAATTAGTTGATGGTGCAGTAAACACACCAGAAGTCGACGCTCCTGCAGTAGAGGCTACTGAGCAAGCACTTGCTGAGGAAGTAGTAGAAACTCCTGCAGCAGAGACTTCAGTAGAAGAAACTGACGCGGCGCCAGAAATCAACGAACCAGAGAGTAAAACACAAGAGGAAACGACAACTGAACTGGAGAAGCCAGTAGAAGAATCCACTGAGACTACATTGCTTGTTGAAGACCAAAAGTTTGAAACACGAGATGAAATTCTCCTTTTCATGGAGCGTATCTTCCAGTCAGGACAAGTCATGTCTCGCATCCAATTGGAACGTATCAAAAAGATATATATTAAAATTAACCAAGCGAAACAAGAAGAAGATAGAGCTAAGCATCTAGCTGAGGGAAAAACTGCAGAAAGTTTCTTGCCAATTCCTGATGTAGTTGATGAGCGAGTTGATGAGTTGACTGCTATCTTCAAAAAACGTCGTGAGGAAAATAACAAAGAACTAAACGAGCAAAAAGAAAACAACTTAGCTCGTAAAGTTGAAATCATCAGCCGTCTTGAGGCTATCGTGACAACGGACGATGATATTAACAAATACTACAACGAAGTAAAGAAACTTCAAGAAGAATGGAATGAACTTAAGCTGGTACCTGCACAAAAGGTAACAGAATTGTGGAAGAATTACCATGTTCAAATCGAGAAGTTTTATGACCGTCTTCGCATCAATCACGAATACCGTGAGTATGACTTCAAGAAGAATCTAGAGACTAAGACTAGACTATGTGAAGTGGCTGAAAAATTGGCAGAGGAAGAAGATGTACTTTCTGCATTCCACCAATTGCAACAACTTCACCAAGAATATCGTGAAACAGGTCCTGTTGCAAAGGATGCACGTGAGCAACTATGGAAGAGATTTAAAGACGCTTCTGTAATCATCAACCGTCGTCACCAAAAATTCCACGAAGAACAACGTGAACAAGAGAATGAAAATCTTGATGCGAAGACTGTGATTTGTGAAATCGTAGAGCAAATAGATATAGAGTCTTTGAACAGCTTCAAGGAGTGGGAAAAAGCTGCTGGTGAAGTGATTGCTCTTCAAAAAAAGTGGAAGACTATTGGTTTTGTACCTCAAAAACATAATGCTAAGATTTACGAGCGCTTCCGTAAAGCATGTGATGAGTTCTTCCAAAAGAAGCAACAATGTTTCAAGAGTCTAAAGTCTACTCAAACAGACAATTTGGCAAAGAAGCAAGCTCTTGCAGACGAAGCAGTATCGCTTAAAGAAAGCACTGATTGGCAAGCAACAGCTACTCGCATGACTGAAATGCAAAAAGAATGGCGCACTATTGGCCCTATCCCTCGTAAGCACAATGATAGAGTGTGGAAGCAATTTATCGAAGCTTGTGACCATTTCTTTAATGAAAAGAAGGCCAAAGCACCGAAAAACAAGGGTGAACAAGAAAGAATCAACCTACAAGATAAGCGCAATGTGATTAAATCTCTTCGTGACTTAGTTGGCAAAGAAGAGGGCGAAGAACGCACAGCCGAAATTCGCGAATTGCAAGACAAGTGGAACGAAATTGGCCATGTACCTTTTCGTGAAAAAGATCGTATCTACAAGCAATATCATGATGTGGTGGATGAACTACAAGGCCGTTCGGGAGGTTTCTCTAGCCGTGGTGGAAACAGAGGAGGTAACCGTCAAGCATCATCGCCTAGTGGAGAGCGTGGACGCATCATAAAACAAATTGAGCACAAGCGTACTGAAATTAAGACTTATGAAAACAACCTTGGTTTCTTGTCTGGTGGCAATAAGAAGGGTGCAGAAAACCCACTTGTAGCTCAAATGCAAGCCAATGTTGACAAACTGAAGGAAGAGCTTGCGGGCTTACAAGACAAACTGAATGCACTAGATGCAGACTAAGTCTTAAAAGTCCATGCCTATGATATAACAAATGAGGAGTAAGTCAATTGACTTACTCCTCATTTTTTCTTTATACTATAACGTTTTACAGTTGTATTATAGTCTACAACAAAATTTTTAAAACGGCAGCTTCATAAGGATCCACATTCACATCGACTGTACGACCTGGCATAAAGACAACCTCATGTATCTTTTTAGTAAATAAGTCGAGCGCATGGGCTTTTTCCTTGCTTGTTATATGGAAATGGTCAAACAAATGGTCTGGCAAAAGCACACCTATATTAGCTGGATTATCATCAAAGTTTGTCACAACAATAATCAACTCACCTTCATGATAGCGCACGAAACTATATTGTTTATGCTCATTGTAACGCCAACCATTTTGATTAGCATACTGTAAATCAAAAAACTGTCCATCGCTAATTGCTTTTTCTTCCGTACAGATTTGCATCAAGCGGCGATAGAACACTTGCAGCTTTTGTTGCTCTTCAGACAATAGCGAGCCATCAAATGTACCTTTATTTCTCCAACGTCGTACACTATCCACACACCAGTAGTCAAAGATAGTAGTACGTCCATCTCTACCCGAGAATCCTTCTGAATCCATACCTCTTTCCCCAAGCTCTTGCCCAAAGTAAAGCATAATAGGAGAAGTAGACATCAAAGTAGACACAACCATAGATGCCCTACCTTTGCGTCCATGTGAAGCAAAATGCGACGAGGCTATACGTTGCTCATCGTGATTCTCCATAAAGTGTAGCATTCGCTCATGTATATCTTCTGTCCCTTGCCAACACTTAGTAATGTCATTCGCACTTCCATAGCCACATGTCACGTTGCGAAGGGTATCATACAAGCCCACTTTGTCATAGAGATAATCAAAATGACCATTGTGAAGATAATTTCGATATTGATCAGGATTGTATACCTCGGCGATAAAATCGACAGTATATTCAGCTTTTACTTGAGGAATCACCCAATTCCAAAATTCAACAGGCACCATCTCGGCCATATCACAGCGAAATGCATCAACGCCTTTTGCTGCCCAATAGCGCAAAATATGTAGCATCTTATGCCATGTGCTAGGAATGGGATCAAAGTATTTCGCGTGCCCATTACAATAGTCTACACCATAGTTCAACTTTACTGCTTCATACCAATCGTTCTTATTTGGAGTTGCATCGAAACGGTCATTACCAGTAGCCATAGCAGGGTATTCATGATAAGGACATGCCGCTTCGCTACGCAAGTCAAACTGTGGATGAAGAGGAGTGTCTGGAATATAGTAAAAGTTATTATTGGGATCGAAAGCCTTAGTATTGTCATCTGTAGCTCCAAGTGGCTCAACACCTTCTGGTGCACATGTACCTGAATACTCACGAGAAACATGGTTTGGAATAAAGTCCATAATGAATTGCATTCCCGACTCATGTGTTCTAAGTACTAAGGCCTCAAACTCTGCCATACGACAACGCACGTCAACAGCTAAATCAGGATCGACATCATAATAATCTTTGATAGCATAAGGTGAACCCGCTTCCCCTTTGACCATAGCAGGATGATCTTTGTGTATACCATACTCGCTATAATCAGTTTTAGTGGCATGTGCCAAAACACCAGTATACCAAATATGTGTCGTCCCTAAGCGTTTAATCTCTTCAAGTGCCAATGCCGTAAAATCATTGAACTTGCCAGAAGGGTTTTGATCGATTGTTCCTTCATAAACACTGTGAGTAGAGCAGTTACCGAATAAACGAGGCAACACTTGGTAAATAATCATTTTCTTCATTTAAAATGCAGTTTCAGTTATGTTATAAATAGTAGAACCAGACAATTAACAATTCATGTCGTTTGATTGCAAATATAACCATTTGTAGATTATTGACAAAAAAAAGACGCAGCAAGAAATCATTTTTCTTACTGCATCTTATCAAATGTCAAATATGTAATTACTCTCTTATGAGATTACTTACGATTTCGTTGTTGTTGCATAGCTTCTTGTTGCTTCTGCATAGCCTCCACACGAGCGGCAAAACCTGACTTCTTCTTACCCTTATTCTTTTCACGGTAAGCCTCCATACCAGCTAGCACTTTTTCTTCATTAATCATACGCTTCATGACAAGCATAATCAATACAGTAAACAAAGTAGAGATAAAGTAGTAGAAGTTCAAACCTGCTGGATAGCCATTCAGTACGAACAAGAACATTACTGGCATCAAATACATCATCCACTTCATAGAAGCCATTTGTGGGTTAGAACCGTTATCTTGCTGCTGCATTGTAAAGTGTTGGTTTAGCAATGTCGTAGCAGTCATCAACAAACAGAAGATACTCAAGTGAGCTCCAAGGAAAGGAATCTCAAATGGCAATGGAATACCTGTATCATAGTTTGATAAATCGGCTGCCCACAAGAATGATTGACCACGGAATGCAATGGCTGTTGGTACAAACATGAACATCGCAAACAAGATAGGCATTTGCAGCAACATAGGAAGACATCCTGCCATTGGGCTAGCACCATACTGAGAATACAACTGCATAGTCTCTTGTTGCTTCTTCATGGCATCTGACTCATTAGGATACTTCTGATTAATTTCTTCAATTTTTGGCTTCAAGACACGTGTCTTCGTTTGAGACATAAACGTCTTCCATGTCGTAGGCATAATCACCAACTTCACGATGATTGTCATAATCAAGATAACCAATCCCATATGCAAACCTAGACCTGACAAGAAGTCAAATAGAGGCAGGATAAAGTATTCGTTGACTTGACGAATCACTGGCCAACCTAAATCAACCATATCTGTCAAGTACCATTTTTCTTCACGGCCCTTATCATAAGCCTTCAATGTACGGTAACGTACTGGACCATAATAGATATGCATGCTAGTAGCTTCATGACCTGTTGGGTCAAAGCTTGCCTCCATAGTCGACTTGAAGTCTTGTAGATATGGAGATGTTTCATCTGCAAAGGCTGTACTAGATAGCTTCACATTTGAGAAGAAGCTATCAGAAATCAAGCTCATTGTAAAGAAGCGATTCTTGTAGCCTACCCAATTGATTGTCTCTTCTGGAGTCTCTACTTTAGTACCTTTATTTGATTGCAAACTTTCAGTACCAGAATCTTGTACTTTATATACACACTTAGTATATCGTTGAGAATATGTACGGTCTAATTCAACTTGACGCATCTTGTTATTCCAAGCTACGTTCATTGTTTTGCCAGGAAGCAACTTATCGCTCATATTGACAGCTTTCACATCCATATCAAGCATGTAATCATCTGCATGCAATGTATAGATAAAGTCGATATGGCTGTTTGCATCAGCTACAAGACGCATCGTTACCGTGCTGTCTGTTTGCTGAACAGGCTCAAAGTATAATTCCTCTGAACGAAGAATAGCGCCTTCACGTGGAGCAAATTCAAAGCTAAATTGAGCATCTCCTTCATTCATCAAAGTAACTGGCACTTTCTTACCATCTTTGTCTTTCTTTGGAGATTCAAAATAATCTGCAAAAGTAGCAGATACAGGAACACCACCTAGTGTGTTCAATGTGATTGCAGTCTTCTCATTCTTCAAGATAATTTCACGGGCTTCACCAACAAGTGCAGTATGAAATAGTTTTGTTGAATCAGCGGCCATTTGCTGAAGTGACTCTTCAGCTGCTTTCGCTTGTGCAGCTGCTTGTTGTTCAGCGCGCAACTGGGCAACTTCTGCTTGTTGTTTTTGTACAACTAGCATAGAATCTTGATAAGCCTTTTGGCGAGCCGCCTGCTGTTTGCTAGGCTGGCTAAACCACATAAATCCTACTAGTACAAGGCCCATAAGTACAAGGCCTGTCAGGGTATTTCTATCCATCTATTATAAATTTAATGTTAGCTATTTTGCTCCACAGCTGCTTACTTATCAGCGGCTGCTTTGATAAACGACACAAATAGTTTGTGAGGGTTTAACACAGTACTACTGTACTCTGGGTGAAACTGTGTACCTACATACCACTTATGGTTAGGAAGTTCCACGATTTCTACCAACCCTGTTTCTGGGTTGACACCTGGACACATCATACCTGCTTCTTGGAAAGCATCAAAGTATTTGTTGTTAAACTCATAGCGGTGACGGTGACGCTCTTCGATATAATCAGTACCATAAGCTGCTGCCACACGACTACCTTCCTTAAGAGAACATGCAAAAGCACCAAGACGCATCGTTCCCCCCATATCAGTGATGGCTTTTTGCTCTTCCATAATGTCAATTACTGGATTGTCAGTACAATCAACCATTTCTGTTGAATTAGCGTCGGCCAAACCTAATACATTACGAGCAAATTCGATACAGATACTTTGCATACCTAAACAGATACCGAAAGTTGGGATATTATTTTCACGTGTATAACGAGCGGCAATAAACTTACCTTCTACACCGCGATTACCAAACCCTGGACAAATCACAATACCATCAAGCCCTTCTAGTTTTTCTGCTACATTTTCATCAGTAATATTATCACTTTGAACTGTAGTCAACTTCAGCTTCTTATCGTTGTAAGTTGCTGCGTGAGACAAAGACTCAGAAATAGATTTATAAGCATCTTGTAGTTCTACATACTTACCAACCAAAGCGATTTTTACCTCTTCAGTAGCTTCTTCACGACGCTTCAAGAAAGCTTTCCATTCTGTTAAGTCTGGGCTTTCACCCTTCTCAAGACCCATTTTCTCAAGAACAGTCTCATCAAGACCCTGCGCTTGCATCAACAAAGGCACCTGATAAATACTAGGTGCATCGATACTTTGTACGACAGCCTTTTCTTCTACGTTACAAAAAAGAGCCACCTTCTTGCGAAGATTTTCACTCAACTCGTGCTCTGTACGCAAAACAAGGATATCAGGTTGAATACCTACTGATTGCAACTCCTTAACAGAGTGTTGTGTAGGCTTTGTCTTAAGCTCACCTGCAGCTGCTAAGAAAGGTACATAAGT
This sequence comes from Bacteroidaceae bacterium, assembly GCA_963678855.1. Lineage (GTDB taxonomy): Bacteria > Bacteroidota > Bacteroidia > Bacteroidales > Bacteroidaceae > F22. The sequence goes on from OY787448.1 coordinate 985,346, forward strand.
GAGGTGAACACAAAGCGCACTTTTACCTAGCTCCCACTTCAACTGGCGGATGCTCTCAAGATATGGTAGAGACTCAATATCTCCAACTGTACCACCTATTTCAGTGATAACAAAATCGTAAGTTTTTTTGCTGCCTAAACGTTTTACATTACGACGAATTTCATCTGTAATGTGAGGAATAACCTGTACCGTTTTACCTAGGAAGTCGCCATGACGCTCTTTGTCAATAACGCTCTTGTAAACGCGGCCAGTTGTAATATTATTTGCTTTCGTAGTTTGGATGCCTAGAAAACGTTCGTAGTGACCAAGATCTAGGTCCGCCTCATGTCCATCTACTGTCACATAGCATTCGCCATGTTCATATGGATTTAGTGTTCCTGGGTCAATATTGATATATGGGTCGAACTTCTGAATAGTCACGCTGTATCCACGTGCCTGAAGTAGTTTCCCTATCGACGAAGAGATAATCCCTTTACCAAGTGACGATGCTACACCACCGGTCACAAAAATGTACTTTGTTTCCATGTTTATAAACTGATTCTATTATGTATTGTCCACAACAGAGTGCAAAAGTACAAAAAAACCACCACATACATGGCACTATCACGCTTTTTTTCTATTTTTGCAAGGAAATAGATACAATGATTACAGCTTCCATACTGTTTTCTGATTTGACAATCACAAGTAAGAACCCTATTCGATAAAAATCGCCTCATAAAGTATGATGAAGAAATATTTCTACTTAACCGCATTTATCTGTGCTTTATTTAACACATTCGATACTTCTGAACTACATGCTCAAAAGCAAGCAGTTCAATCGGATAGTACATATACCGATACAACTTCTGTTGACGGTTTTGTCCCAGGATCTAGAGCGGCTATTCTACAAGCACAGTTTCGTGCTGAAAAGAGACGTGACTCGATTCGTATTGCGCAATTGGACAGCATCAATAAAATTTATCAAGTTCACTTAGCCACCCTACAAGATAGTGTTGATGCGTATCAACTATTCAAGGATAGTTTGTTTCAACATAATGCAGAAGAGCAGAGACGTCTTGCAAGTATCAGATATCAAGCCTATTTAGATTCTCTTCCTACACAGCTGTATCGTGACTTTGAAGCAACTCAAGATTCAATAGACAAAGGACTTATTCCAATGAAGAGACTTACCAACACAGGGTATTATCGTATGTTTCTTCCTGCCATGCTATATCGAGACAAAGCTGAATTGACCCTTAAAGACTCATTTTCGAAAGCACCAGTGCAAATATTAGGAAATAGTGAGCTTGTTCCTGATGCACAAAAGGCTTCTAAATGGACACAGGAACAACTGCAAGTATTTTATTCTAAATACCCAGAGCTTGTCGGTAAAACACAAGATGAAATAGATGAGATTGTACTTTTTGAAGATGACATTCAAGAAGAAAGCGATCAAAAAGCTCATGTATCTGTAGTAGATCTTTTCAAGCCTGTTAATGACCCTATCCCTACCCCAACTGAAGAAAAAGCTGCGCCTGTTATTCAAAGACCTAATTTTTGGAAAAAAGGTGGAGATGGTTCTTTGCAATTTACTCAGAATTATATATCAAACAACTGGTATAAAGGTGGTGAAAGTACAAACTTGATTCTGGGTACATTAAAACTATTTGCCAACTATAATGACAAGCAAAAGGTACAATGGGAGAACTTGTTTGAAGCTAAACTAGGCTACAACACGCAACCTTCGGACACTGTACATAAGTACCGTGTTAACACGGATCTACTACGTATAACAAGTAAAATTGGTTTGCAAGCGAATAAGCGTTGGTACTATACATTATCTGGGGAAATCAACACGCAGTTCTGTCGCAACTATGACAAGAACTCAAATAATCTAAAAACGGCTTTCATCTCTCCTGTGAATGTCATTTTAGGTCTGGGTATGGACTACAAGGTAGTCAAAAAGTCCTTGAATTTGTCTAGCCAAATTTTCCCACTAACCTATAGTCTACGCCATGTCAATAGTGATAAAGTTAATGAAACTAAGTTTGGTTTGAAAGAAGGTCAAACAACCATGCATACATTCGGTAGCACCTTTAAGACAACGGTTTCGTGGCAGATTGCTTCATATATCAAACTAGACTCGCGACTGAACTGCTTCTCCAACTACGACCACGTAGAAGCGAACTGGGAAAATACTTTCAATTTTATTCTCAACAAACATTTGAGTACTAAGCTCTTCGTACATGCTAGGTTTGACGATGGAGTCACAAAAGAAGACACTTACTTCCAACTAAACGAACTATTGAGTTTTGGTCTGAACTATTCTTGGTAAATTATATATATGACAAATAAAGATACAAAAGAAGACTGGAAACCTGGGACAATGATATACCCGCTTCCAGCAGTATTGGTATCGTGTGGAACGACTCCAGAAGATTACAACTTAATTACTGTAGCTTGGACGGGGACAATCTGTACCAATCCTCCGATGTGTTATATCTCTGTTCGCCCAGAAAGACATAGTTACGATATTCTCAAAAAGGATATGGAGTTTGTTATCAACCTCACTACAGAGGATATGGCTAGAGCAACGGACTGGTGTGGCGTGCGTTCTGGACGCAATTACAACAAGTTTGAAGAAATGGGACTGACTCCAGCACCCAGTACAATTGTGCGTGTGCCAGGTATTGCTGAAGCTCCACTTTGTATCGAATGCCGAGTTAAAGAAATCAACCGTTTGGGTAGTCACGATATGTTTATCGCTGACGTTGTCAATGTACGCGCAGATAGTAGATACATGGATGAATCTGGTAAATTCCAATTGTCAGAATCCAATCCATTGGTCTATCTACATGGTGGATATTATGGTTTGGGCGACTTCATTGGCAAATTTGGTTGGAGTGTACAAAAGAAAAAATAAAGTTTCTTCTGTACGAAACCAATTACCATGTTTCAGCCAATTGAATCATATCTAATATTTCCTTCCCGTACTCACTTACAGTTTTTGGTCCTACAAACGGTAGAGCTAGTAGTTCTTGTGCATTCTGAGGACGGTTATTAGCAATCGCTATCAAAGCTTTTGTATGTACTACTGTGTAAGCAGGACGTCCCAGTTCTTTGGCTTTCTTGCCACGCCACTGAGACAAAGACTTGTATAGTGCTTCGTTTTCTACTTGATCAGAAAGTGTTTGATGCGTATTCATCCTGATAGTGTTCTCATTCGCTACACTCCCAATAGCACTTGTTCTTACAGATTTACTTGCACTTATTCTTCTTGTTAGAGAGGAATTGGATACACCTTGGGTACCTACAGCTGTATTCTTAGTTTTTTGTGCACTTCTCTTCTTTGCCTTAGGTTCATTCCCCATCAATTTGACAATAGCTTGTGCACGAGCTTGTTGAAATGTAGTTAAGTCAAAACCATTCTTAGCTACAAACCCAGTCAATAAAGATTGTTGATTAAAGACAAAAGCCAACTCTTCAAAAGCATTCTTATAAGTTTTCTTTGTTTGCTTATTAGTTATTTCTAGATTACCTGCTGGCAGCATACCGCGCAGCTCTGAATATTGCTGAGCAAAATATTCAGCACCTTTGTGTACTCGCTGTAGCAAAGTTTGGCGTACACTTTCCGTATCTAGTTGTGCCCCTAACTGTAAATATTGTTTTTGAAAAGAGACAGCCACTTTATCCATTTTTTTTTCAAAAAAAGTCAGCGCAGTTTCTATACGTTTTACTTGACTTTCGTGCATATTATATAGGTGCTCCATCAAAATGCGTTGCACACGATACAATGCCATCTTCAATGGCTGCAAATCAAACAATATATTCAGTTGTTCCACAAAGAATTGGCGCTTCATTTCTCCAAGTTTCTGTTCATCAGGTAATCCTGTAGCTTGTTCCTGTGTAAACTGACGCACTGTATCATCCGAAATAATAGCATGTCTCATTAAAGGACTACGAAGAACTAACCCTTCCAAGCTCTTACATCTCGACAAAGCCACATACACCTGTCCATGCGCAAAACTACCCGCCGCATCAATAATTGCTCTTTCAAAAGTCAAACCTTGACTCTTATGGATTGTGATAGCCCAAGCAAGTCGCAAAGGCATTTGTTTAAAGCTTCCTTCAATAACCTCTTCTACTTTTCCCAAATCATTAGTCGTATATTTCACGTTCTCCCACTCAAGCGGATGAACTTCTATAGGCATTTTTTCGCCATCACAAAGGACAGAAACAATTTCATCGTCTAGATTAATGACCTGTCCCAGTTTACCATTATAGAACGCTTTATCCTCGGATGGGTCGTTTTTGATAAACATAACACGTGCTCCAACCTTCAAAGTCAATTGTTCATCAGCTGGATAACTACCTTCGGGGAATTTATCTTTAATCTCACAATGATAGGTCATCTTACGTGTGACTAATTCCAACAAACGCTTCTCATTAACAGCATCTGCTTGACGATTATGTGTCATCAAACGTACATATCCCTCCGAATCTTCTGGAGAGAAATCGGGTATATATCTTTTATTTAAAGCCTGCAACACAGCTTCATCAGCACAATTATCACGAATAGCATTCAGCAGTGAAATAAAGTAATTATCTTCTTGTCGATACACTTTCTGAAGCTCTATCGTAAAATATTCTATGGCTCTCAATGCCTGTGCACCAAAGAAATAATAAGAATCGTAATAGCTACGGAGAAATTGTTCATCACTTTCAGTTACTACAGGAGATAATTGTTGTAAGTCACCAATCAGCAATAATTGAACACCGCCAAATGGTAAATGCCGATTACGATATTTCCTTAATGCAGCATCCACAGCATCTAGTAAGTCGGCACGCACCATAGAAATCTCATCAATTACCAAGATGTCCATCGTGCGAATCACCTGACGTTTTTCTTTACTAAATGCAAAACGCTTACTTGTGCTTTCTCTAGGCTCTTCTCCTGGTACATGCACACCAAAAGACAACTGGAAAAGTGAATGCAATGTCACCCCGCCAGCATTGATAGCAGCAATCCCTGTAGGAGCTGCTACAACTATACGTTTTTGGCTGTACTGACAAAGCTTTTTTAAAAAAGTCGTCTTACCAGTACCAGCTCGGCCCGTTAAAAAAAGGCTACAATTTGTTTCGTTGAGAATCTGCCACGCAAGAAGTTGCTCTTGGTTATCGGCTTCAATAATATCTGATATTTCCATCATGAATCAATTTGAAAGGCATGTTTTACTATATACTATCTATCATAATATGCCCATTTTACATACAAAGGTACTCATAATTCACCGATAACAAAATTGTTTTATAAAATGATTAGAGACCGATTTGTTCTATATAAAACAAGTCGGTCTCTGAAATCTTAAAGCCGATACAACCTATATCTTTATTTAATAAAATACTTATTTGGTTTTCACTACACCACGATAATACATAATAAACCAAACCAACGATACAACAGTCAATACACCTCCAATACCATAAGACAATTCATGAGACAACCCAAAAACGTCTGGAGATATAAACAAGTAAGTGCTGCATACTGCAGTCATAAATAAAGCAGGAATTAATGTGAGTATCCAGTTTTTATTTGTTTTAAGCAGAAACACAGTTACAGTCCACAAAGTAAACACAGCTAGTGTTTGATTACTCCATGAAAAATAACGCCATACTTTACCAAATCCATCTGGATCATTTTTACTCCATAACAACAAGGCAATAGCTGCTACAAACAAAGGGATACTAATCATAAGTCTTTTAGCAATACTTTTTTGTTCTAGTCCCATAAAGTCTGCCACAATCAAACGCGCACTACGAAAAGCAGTGTCACCAGAAGTAATTGGCGCTGCTACAACACCAAGGATAGCCAATGCACTACCAAAAGTCCCTAACCAATGCGATGTCATAAATTGAACAATAACAGCTGCACTTCCTTCTTGAAAACCTTTTTGTCCCAGTATATCTGCATAATGAAAGAAGTAAGTTGCCGCAGCAGCCCAAATCAAAGCAACCATACCTTCGACAATCATAGAGCCATAAAAGATAGGACGTCCATGCTTTTCATTTGTCAAGCATCTTGCCATCAAAGGACTTTGCGTAGCATGAAAACCTGAGATTGCTCCACAAGCAATAGAGATAAACATCATAGGGAAGATTGGTAACACTTCTTTCTTAGGATGTGTATTGTGCAAGCCCTCCCATACCTCAGGCAATGTAGGATGATACCAAAGAAGCATCACAAAAATTCCAACAGCCATAAAGATCAAAGCCATCGCAAACAACGGATATATTCGTCCGATGATTTTATCAACGGGCAATAGAGTAGCTATTACATAATATATAAAAACGAGAAAGATCCAAAAAGTCACATCTAGGTTTTCAGGTGTCAATTTAGCAAGAAGATCAGCTGGACCTTTCACGAAAACTGCCCCCACTAAGATTAGGAGTAAGACAGAAAACCCTCGCATCACTTGCTTAGTAGGAAGTCCAAGATAACGTCCTACAATCTCTGGCAAACTCATCCCTCCATGACGTACAGAAAGCATACCAGACAGATAATCATGAGTGGCGCCAGCAAAAATACAGCCTAAGACAATCCAAATATACGATGCTGCCCCATATTTAGCTCCCATTATGGCGCCAAAGATAGGACCTAAACCTGCAATATTCAGAAATTGAATCATAAAAATCTTCCAAGTAGGCAAGGGCATATAATCTACACCGTCTTGCTTGATAAAAGCAGGCGTTTTTCTTGTTGAATCTGGTCCAAACACTCTTTCAATAAATCGCCCATACGTAAAATAACCAATGACTAGTAATGCCATTGACATAAGAAATGAAATCATGGTATATTAAATATTAGTTGATTAGTATTAGCCGCAGTAATAAGTTAATCAGAGACAATCAATCAGAAACTCATCACATTTTGTGTCAATCTATAATTTGGGAAACAAAAATACTATTATTTTTTAAGCTGCAAAATATGTTTGACATATAAAAAACACATTAGAGAAATAAAACTACACTTTTTTGCAATCTCTACTTTGCAAAATCAAAACTTTCGACTATATTTGCGGGGAAATGAGCAAAAATTAATCCGAATGGAATCATTCTATAGAACCCACACCTACCTTGTTGAGCACACTGATGCTCCTGTTCGTCGACTATTAATGGACGAAATCGATTGGTCACATCGACTAATCGGGATAAAGGGTACACGAGGTGTTGGTAAAACGACTTTTCTACTTCAATACGCAAAAGAATATTACGGAGACAGCCGTGCTTGTCTATATATTAATATGAATAACTTTTACTTTGCACGCCACACATTGCTTGAGTTTGCTCAGAAATTTGTGGACCGCGGAGGACGAGTATTATTAATAGACCAAGTATTTAAACATCCTGACTGGAGTGAAGTGCTTTTGGAATGTTATGAAAAGCTTCCTACCCTACAGATTGTTTTTACAGGTAGTTCTGTGATGCGATTGAAACAAGAGAATCCTCAACTAGGCGGTATCGTCAAAAGTTACAATTTGCGTGGTTTCTCATTCCGAGAATACCTAAACCTGAAGACAGGTAAGAATCTTCCACCATTGACTCTTTCTGACATACTAGAAAGACACGAGGAAATAGCTCGTGAGTACTGTGTGATTACCAACCCACTCAATCATCTTCAAGATTATATCCATCATGGATTTTATCCTTTTCATCTAGAGAAGCGTAATTTCTCGGAGAATCTACTCAAAGTGATGAATATGATGATAGAGGTGGATATTCTTTTGATTAAGCAGATTGAGCTCAAATATCTTCCTAAGATTAAACAACTATTTTATTTGCTAGGAACAAGTCCTACAAATGCTACAAATGTGAGTCAATTGGCTAGCGAAATTCAAACGTCTCGAGCCACTGTGATGAACTATCTAAAGTACTTGACAGACGCACGCCTTATTAATATGGTATATAAGGTAGGTGAAGAATTTCCCAAAAAGCCAACTAAAGTACTGTTGCATAACTCTAATATGAATTATGTCTTGTACCCACGTCGTAATGACGAGCAAGAGATTATCGAGACTTTCTTCATGAATTCGTTGATGAAAGATCACACAGTCAACCTAGGAGACAGATACAGTACATTTATTATTGACTCAGAATTGCCTTTCAAGTTATCTACTGCGCCTGAAAAACGTAGAAAACGAGACGATGTAACATATGTTGAAAGTAACCGATTAGTAGGTAAAGGAAACGAGATTCCACTTTGGCTATTTGGCTTCCTCTACTAAACGAACTAAAATACAAACAGATTATATTATATATTTACTAATCCCATTCATTATGACTAAACAGAAGAAATTTATCACTTGTGATGGTAATCAAGCTGCTGCACACATGAGCTACATGTTCAGTGAAGTTGCTGCGATTTACCCCATCACACCGTCTTCTACTATGGCTGAGTATGTAGACGAGTGGGCGGCTCAAGGTCGCAAAAATATCTTTGGCGAGACTGTTCTTGTTGAAGAAATGCAAAGTGAAGGTGGTGCAGCAGGTGCTGTACACGGTTCTCTTCAAGCAGGTGCGTTGACATCTACTTATACTGCATCTCAGGGTCTTCTATTGATGATCCCTAACATGTATAAGATTGCTGGTGAGCTACTTCCTTGTGTATTCCACGTATCTGCTCGTACTCTAGCTTCTCACGCCCTATCTATCTTTGGTGACCACCAAGATGTAATGGCAGCACGTCAAACTGGTTTTGCGATGCTTGCTGAGGGTTCAGTACAAGAAGTGATGGACCTTGCTGGTGTTGCTCACTTGGCTACTATCAAGAGCCGTGTGCCATTCGTCAGCTTCTTCGACGGATTCCGTACATCTCACGAAATCCAAAAAATTGAAGTACTAGAAAACGACGATCTAGCTCCACTTATCGATCAAGAAGCTCTTGCTGACTTCCGCCAACGTGCATTGACTCCAGAAGCTCCTGTATCTCGTGGTATGGCTGAAAACCCTGACCACTTCTTCCAAGCTCGCGAAGCTGTGAACCCATTCTATGACAAGGTTCCAGAAATCGTAGAAGAATATATGAACGAGATTTCTGCTATCACAGGTCGCAAATATGGCCTTTTCGATTATTATGGTGCTGAAGATGCAGACCGCGTGATTATCGCGATGGGGTCTGTTACAGAAGCTATCCGTCAAGCTATCGACTATCTAAACGCAAACGGCGAAAAGGTAGGTCTTGTAGCTGTACACCTATATCGTCCATTCTCTGCTAAGCACTTCCTAGCTGCTGTACCTAAGACAGCTAAGCGTATCGCAGTATTGGATCGTACTAAAGAACCAGGTGCTACAGGTGAGCCATTGTATCTAGACGTAAAAGATTGTTTCTATGGTCAAGAAGATGCTCCAGTTATCGTAGGCGGTCGTTACGGTTTGAGTTCTAAGGATACTACTCCTACTCACATGATGTCTGTATACGAAAACTTGGCATTGCCAGAACCAAAGAACCAATTTACTGTAGGTATCGAGGATGACGTAACTTTCACTTCTCTTCCAATGAAGGAAGAAATCTCTGTAGGTCAAGCAGGTCTTTTCGAAGCTAAGTTCTACGGTTTGGGTGCAGATGGTACTGTAGGTGCTAATAAAAACTCAATTAAGATTATCGGTGATAACACAGATAAGTATTGCCAAGCATACTTCTCTTATGACTCTAAGAAGTCTGGGGGTTTCACTTGTTCTCACTTGCGTTTTGGTGATCACCCAATTCGTTCAACATATTATGTAAATACTCCTAACTTCGTGGCGTGTCACGTACAAGCATACCTTCGTATGTACGACGTTACTCGTGGTCTTCAAAAGGGTGGTTCATTCCTATTGAACACTATCTGGAAGGGTGAGGAACTAGCTGCAAACCTTCCTAATAAGGTGAAGCGTTATTTCGCACAAAACGACATCAAGGTTTATTATATCGATGCAACTAACATCGCTCAAGAAATTGGTTTAGGTAACCGTACAAATACTATCCTTCAATCTGCATTTTTCCGTATAACTGGCGTAATTCCAGAAGACCAAGCGGTAGAGCAAATGAAGAAGTTTATCGTGAAGTCTTACGGTAAGAAGGGTGAAGATATCGTGAACATGAACTACGCAGCCGTAGATCGTGGTGGTGAATACGCAACTCTTGATGTAGATCCAACATGGGCTAGCCTTGCAGATGAAGATGCAGCGACTAACAACGATCCAGCATTCATCAACGAAGTAGTTCGTCCTATCAACGCACAAGACGGTGACCAATTGAAGGTTTCTGCTTTCGTAGGTCGCGAAGATGGTACTTGGGATAACGGTACATCAGCTTATGAAAAGCGTGGTGTAGCTCCATTCGTTCCAGAATGGAATGCTGAAAACTGTATCCAATGTAACAAGTGTGCTTATGTATGTCCTCACGCTGCTATCCGTCCATTCGTTCTTGACGAAGACGAGCAAAAGGATGCACCATACGAATCATTGAAGGCAGTTGGTAAGCAATTCGCTGGTATGACATTCCGTATCCAAGTAGACGTTCTTGACTGTCTAGGTTGTGGTAACTGTGTGGATGTATGTCCTGGTAAGAAGGGTAACAAGGCTATCGAAATGAAGCCAATCGAAACTCAATACGACCAAGCTCCTAACTGGACTTATAGTGTAGATAAGGTAGCTTCTAAGCAACACCTAGTGAACACTCAACAAAACGTGAAGAACAGTCAGTTCGCAACTCCTCTATTCGAGTTCTCTGGCGCTTGTTCTGGTTGTGGTGAAACTCCATACGTGAAGTTGGTTTCTCAATTATTCGGTGATCGTGAAATCGTAGCGAATGCAACTGGTTGTAGTTCTATCTACTCTGGTTCTGTTCCTTCAACTCCATATACAACAAACGAAAACGGTCAAGGTCCAGCATGGGCAAACTCTCTATTTGAGGACTTCTGTGAGTATGGTATGGGTATGGAACTTGCAAACTCTAAGATGCGCGATCGTGTCGAACGTTTGATGAAGGCAGGTCTGGAAACTCCTCAAGCTACAGACGAAGCTAAGGAGCTATTCACTGCTTGGATTGAGAACAAGAAAGATGCTGATAAGACTAAGGAGCTAGCTCCACGTCTTAAAGAAATCTTTACTGCAGGTAAGGAAGCTGGTTGTCCAGTTGCCACTGAACTAGATTCATTGTCACAATACCTAGTTAAGCGTTCTCACTGGATTATTGGTGGTGATGGTGCATCTTATGATATCGGTTTCGGTGGTCTTGACCACGTAATCGCATCTGGTCGTGACGTAAACATCCTAGTACTAGATACTGAGGTTTACTCGAACACTGGTGGTCAATCTTCTAAGGCTACTCCAGTTGGTGCAATCGCTAAGTTTGCTGCATCTGGTAAGCGTATCCGTAAGAAAGACCTAGGTTTGATTGCATCTACTTATGGTTATGTATATGTAGCTCAAGTAGCGATGGGTGCTGACCAAGCACAAACGTTGAAGGCTATCCGTGAAGCGGAAGCTTATGATGGACCATCTGTAGTAATCGCTTACTCTCCATGTATCAACCACGGTATCCGTAAGGGTATGGGGCACGCTCAAGCAGAGCAAAAGCAAGCAGTTGAAGTTGGTTACTGGCACCTATGGCGTTACAACCCAACGCTTGAAGCAGAAGGTAAGAACCCATTCACATTGGATAGCAAAGATCCAAACTGGGATGATTTCAACGCTTTCTTAAAGGGTGAAGTACGTTACGCATCACTATTGAAGCAATATCCAGAAGAAGCAGAAGAGCTATTCGCTGCAGCTCAGGATAACGCACAATGGCGTTACAACAATTACAAGCGTCTTGCTCGCCAACAATGGGGAGTAGAACAAGAAGAAGCATAATCGCTTAGCTTAGTAATTCCTATTATAATTAATCGGCCCACTCCGCCTAGAGTGGGCCGATTTTCTTTTTCTTAGATTGTCCAAACCAGTTCCAACTTGGTTTTTGCAACACCAGCAAACGTTTGCGTGCACTTAGCGACTAATCCATTGATACTGTGCTTATTACCTGAGATAAAAGTTGTATTATTGCATTCATAAAACAATTCGAACCTTTATTAAAGCCTTAAAGTATGATTGCATCCTTCGAAATAGAATATCGCACTCATTGGGGAGAACAAGTCTGTGTGGTTGGCTCTCTCATCGAACTAGGAGGACACCCTGGTGGTAAGCCTATCCCTATGGGAACCGTTGATGGTATCCACTGGCATCTTTCTATGCCAGTTAGTATGCCTACAGACGAGAAGTCATTTACGTATCACTATTGCATCTGCCGCGGTGAAGAAATAATACGTAAAGAGTGGACAGGTCACGCCCGTCGTATACTACTACAAGATGATGTGCAAAAAGCATATCGATTCATCAATAGCTGGAAAGAACTTCCAGTACAGCATCCTTTTTACAGTTCAGCTTTCACAAAGTCGCTTTTGGCATTTCCTAAGCGCCCAGTTAAAGCTAAGCAAATCGAAAAAAGTATCCAACTCCGTGTAATGGTTCCAGGCATTGGTCCTGACAAGCAGCTATGTATCTCTGGTAATCAAAAGAGCTTGGGTAATTGGAACGTAACCAAAGCCCCCACTCTGACTTACTTAGACACACCAGAATGGATGATTGATCTTGATGCAAAACAACTCACTTATCCAGTAGAGTATAAATTCTTCCTTAGAGACAAAGTATCAGGTGAACTGACTGCTTGGGAAGCACATGAAAACCATTATCTTCATGACCCACAGATTGAAGAGAATGAGACTGTGGTCTATACTCTAGACGATCTATACTTTGAGCAACCACAATGGAAGTGTTCAGGTACTGCCGTGCCAGTATTCTCATTGAGAAGTGAACATAGTTTTGGAGTTGGCGACTTTGGTGATTTGAAACGCATGGTTGATTGGGTGGTTAAGACTAAGCAACACGTCCTTCAAATTCTTCCTATCAACGATACAACGATGACCCACACTTGGGTAGATTCGTATCCATATAACAGCATCTCTATCTATGCATTTCACCCAATGTATATTGATATTAATCAGCTACCAAAACTAAGAGATGCTGGCCAATATGCACAATTTGAAGAAATTCGCAAACAACTAAACAGTTATACTGAAGTTGACTACGAAGCTGTCAATCAAAATAAGTGGACATACTTCCGTTTGATTTTCGATCAAGAAGGAAAACGTACACTTAATTCCAAACGCTTCCAAGAATGGTATATCGAGAACGAAGAATGGTTGAAGCCTTACGCAGCATTTAGCTATTTACGTGATTGCTACAAAACACCAAACTTTAATGAGTGGCCAGAGTACAGCACATTCAAGAAAGCTGAAATTGACACCATTACAGATCCTAAGGGAGATAAGTTTCAAGATATCGCAATATATTATTATGTACAGTTCCACCTACACATCCAATTAGTTGAAGCTGCTAAATATGCACGTGCTAATGGTGTCGTTCTAAAAGGTGATATTCCAATCGGTATCAGCCGAAACAGTGTAGAGGCTTGGACTGAGCCTTACTACTTCAACCTAGATGGACAAGCTGGTGCTCCACCAGATGACTTCAGTATTAAGGGACAAAATTGGGGATTCCCAACCTACAACTGGAAAGTCATGGCTGAAGATAACTATGCATGGTGGCGTAAGCGCTTCCAAAAGATGGCTACATACTTCGATGCATACCGTATCGACCACATCTTAGGCTTCTTCCGCATTTGGCAAATCCCTATGCACTCTGTAGAAGGTCTATTAGGTCAGTTTGTACCAGCTATTGCCATGACTCCGCAAGAAATTGAAGGATATGGACTACACTTCGATTACAACTTCATGACGAAGCCTTATATTCACGAGTACTTCCTAGAACAAGTATTTGGTGAACATGCAGCTTGGGTGAAAGAAGAATTTATCCAACCTACTAGCAGCTACGAAATGTACGAAATGCGTCCTGACTACAAGACGCAACGTGATGTAGAAGCTTATTTCTACGGATGTACAGACGAGAAGTCTATCCGTGTGCGTGATGGCTTGTACTCACTAATCTCCAACGTACTGTTCGTTCCAGATATTGATGATCCTCACCGCTTCCACCCACGTATTGGTGTGCAAAGTGAATTCATCTTCCGTGCCTTAAATGGTCACCAACAAGAAGCATTCAATCGCTTGTACAACAATTACTATTACCACCGTCACAACGACTTCTGGTATAAGCAAGCGATGAAGAAACTTCCTACACTGACAGAATCAACAAAGATGCTTGTCTGTGGTGAAGACTTGGGAATGATTCCTGCATGTGTACCTGCTGTAATGGACGAGCTACGTATCTTGGCATTGGAAATCCAGCGTATGCCGAAAGACCCAAAACAAGAATTTGGTTATCTACCAGGCTACTCACAACGTTCAGTATGTACAATTTCTACTCACGACATGGCCCCAGTGCGTATGTGGTGGAAAGAAGACAGGGAAGCTACTCAACGTTATTATAACTTTGAGTTAGGTCACTGGGGAGATGCTCCTGAGGAAGCGCCAGCAGAAATCTGCGAACAAATTGTACGCAACCATCTATATAGTAACTCCATGTTGTGCGTTTTGGCACTACAAGACTGGATGGCTATCGACCGTCACTTCCGTTTCCCAGATTCGGATGCTGAACGTATCAATGTGCCAGCAAATCCACGTCATTACTGGAGATACCGCATGCATCTAACTATAGAGCAGTTGATGGAAGCAGAAAGCTTGAATGCGAATATTATTGGTTTAATTGAGCAAACAGGTCGTTAATAAATTAGAGGTAAACTTCGTGATAAGATAGATTTAAGTAAATGTAGAAGGAGTATGTAAGTAGTGACTTGCATGCTCCTTTTTTGTCGTCCTCTTTTTTCCATAAGTAGTTTTTCTTATATTTGCAGTAGCGAGAAAGTAATTTCCCACATAAAAGAACAAAGACTATGTATATACTAGATACTCAAATAACCCTAGAAAAAGTACGCTGTTTTGCGTATCACGGTGTAGACCCGCAAGAAAAAAAGATAGGTAATCACTTTCATGTAACCCTTACTGTTAAAGGTGACTTCAAAGCGGCTATGGACAAAGACGATTTGACATTGACGGTTAGTTACGCAGAATTACTCGAGGCTATTCAAGAACAAATGGCCATCCCTAGCGAACTTCTCGAACATGTATCGGGACGTATTCACAGAGCCATCTACGAACGCTTCCCTATTATTGAGCAAATAGAATTGGCTATCACCAAGTGCAACCCTCCAATGGGCGGAGATCTTGACGGTGCGACAGTAACCACACGAAGCGAAAGAAAATAAATAAAACAATAGACTGTCTATCAGCGTTTAGAAGCTTCCTAAGAGTTCTTTCACCTAATAAAACCGTGCATATATGTACATTTATGCGTGTATAAGTGTATATTTGTACAAGCATAGATGTACATGTATGCATGCATAAGTGTACATTTATACTTGATAGGAAGCCTTAAAAGATTCACAGTGTAGCCTATGAGATTCATTCTAATAGGTATCCCATAATCAAAAGAATAAATAATAGGCTGTGCCAAATACTTTTGGCACAGCCTATTATTTATGTATATCACACTCTCTTAAGCTTTCACAAACAGCAAAGCCGTCCAGTTATCGTTTGTGCGTTGTTCTACTTTCTTCAGACCAAGTTCTTCAGCACATGCTTGAATCGCAGCTGCATCTTCCGTATAGAAGCCACTCATAATCAGGCAAGCTTTTTCAGCCATCTCTGCTACGTAAGATTTCATATCGTTCAGCAAGATATTGCGATTAATATTGGCTACAACGACATTGTATGGTCCAGTACCAGCCAATGTAGACGCATCTCCTAGCTTCACCTCTAGATTCTCTACATGGTTCAACGACACATTCTCGACAGAATTGACGATGCAATGCTCATCAATATCCACTCCGAAAACAGACTCAGCACCACGCTTGCTAGCCATAATACCTAAGATAGATGTCCCGCAACCCATATCTAAGACACGACCACCTTTCAGATTAGCTTGCAATACGCTAGCCTCATCATCCAATAGATACTGAAGGACCAAAGAAGTTGTTGAGTGATGGCCTGTACCAAATGACATTTGCGGGTCGATCACAATATCATACTCCGCTGTTGGTACATCTTTATGAAATGTACTATGCACCACACAACGATTGCCGACAACGATAGGTTGAAAATAGTTCTTCTCCCATTCTTCGTTCCAGTTCTTATCTTCCACAGTATCGTGCGTATAGCTAAGCTTCACATCAGGCAATGCAAAATCTTCCACCAATGCATCAACAGCATCCATATCAACCAAGGTATCTTGGATATACGCTTTCAAGACCTCATCTTCCTGAATGAAGCTCTCAAAGCCAACTTCACCTAGATCTGCCGATAGCAAATCAAAGGCAATATCATTCATAGGCATTACTCGCCAAATAAATTCAATATATTTCATGCAGCAAACTTAGTGTTTTCTCCCTAGATACACAAGGATTTCGTACTTGGATATCACAAATAGGGAATTCCCCCACACGTTTGGGGGATTTCCTTCCCCATTGTCTATAAGAGTCCCTATATTTGTAATATCAAAAGTAATCACTTAAAGATTTGTATTATGAAACGATTAGTTCTAATTACCCTTAGTATGATGCTCGTCCCTGTGAGCATGATGGGACAGAGCTATGACGATGATATGTACTTCAATCCTACTGAAAGGAAAAGTAAAGTAGTTGTTGTCAAAGAGAAATACCGATCTCCTATGAGAGATAAAACGGTTACTACTGTCACAACGGATAATAATGATTATCTTTTCAATTACCAAGATGAATTGAGTAACCCACAAAACACTGGTTATTGGGTAAACGGATTCGATGGTGATCAAGATGATTATGAGTATGCAATGAGACAAATTGAATTCCGTGAGGCTTCCTTCCGTATCAGCGTAAGCAGTCCTTATTATTGGGATATGGTACACGGTGCAAGTTCTTACGAATGGAATGTGTACGTCGACCATCATTATGCATACTGTTTCCCTACTATGAGCAATAGTTTGTATTGGGACTGGAGAGTTGGTCGAGGCATGTTTGCTCCACACGTACGATTCAATGGCAACTGGTCTGTAGGCACAAGTTTCTACTTAGGTAGCGGATGGTCATTTGGTTTGAACTGGACAAGTCCATTCTACTATAACCGATATAGTTATTACGACTCATTCTACGATCCTTGGGATGCTTGGCATTATGGTTATCACCCTAGTTATTATTATCGACCATGGAGACACCATTATTATGGACCATATAGATACAGTTACTATCCTCATTATAGATACGGACATCACCACCATGGATATTATGGTTGGGGCTATGCACCAAGAGTTCGCACAAGTCGAGGTTATGTATCAGCATTCTCACGCTATGGTTCTGTACGCACAGTAAACAATAGACGTTATTACGGTGCTAATAGTCGAGCTACAAGCACTTCACGTTCTAACTCTAGAAGTTATAGAACAGGTTCTAGTCGAGCTCCTTACAGAGGCGATACTAGACAAGCTACAACAAGCAGACGTAATACTAGTTCACGTAGCGAAGGTTACAGAGTAAGTGGCTCTCGTCGTACATCTGGCAATTATACTGGTGGCTCTCGAAGCACAAGCCGTACAACTAGTGGCACATATACTTCAAGAAGCACAGGTAATCGTACTGGTGGTGTAAGTTCTTCTACAAGAAGTAAGACATACAAGTACACTTACCCTTCAAGAAGTAACTCAAATAGTCGCTCAAGCAATGTAAGATCATCTTCAAGAAGCAATACTTACAAGTATACTTATCCTTCTAGAACAAATTCTAATAATAAGTCGTACAACTCAAGAAGTAGCAGCTCTTCAAGAAGCAGATCATATACAAACTCATCTTCTAGAAACAAACAATCTGGATATTCTAGTTCACGATCTTCTTCAAGTAGACGTAGCTACACTCGTCCATCGAGCAGCACTCGCAGTCGAAGCAGTTATTCTCGCCCATCGAGCAGCACTCGCAGTCGAAGCAGTTATTCTCGTCCATCGAGCAGCACTCGCAGTCGAAGCAGTTATTCTCGTCCATCGAGCAGCACTCGCAGTCGAAGCAGTTATTCTCGCCCATCGAGCAGCACTCGCAGTCGAAGCAGTTATTCTCGCCCATCGAGCAGCACTCGTAGTCGAAGCAGTTATACTCGTCCATCGAGCAGCACTCGTAGTCGAAGCAGTTATACTCGTCCATCGAGCAGCAAGTCTAGCAGAAGTAGCTACAGCAATAGTCGTAGTACTCGTAGTCGTAGTTATTCTACACCACGCAGTAAGTCGGTTAATAAGAGCTACACTCCTAGTCGCACAAGAAGCTCATCGAGCTCGTCACGCAGCTACAACAGTAGTTCAAGTCGATCTAACAGCAGCTATAGTAGTTCTTCTTCAAGAAGCACACGTAGCTACAGCAGCAGTAGTTCTTCAAGAAGTTCCTCTCGTAGCAGTGGCTCATCAAGAAGTTCTTCTCGCAGCGGAGGATCATCTAGACGTTCAAGTCGATAACTTTTAATCTTTCTGCTTGCCAATAGTTCTAAGCAAATATTGGCAAGCAGAAAAAAAATAAACCTTTGATTATTCACTTATAAATCATTATGACGATGAAAAAATATATCCTATCCCTAACGATGCTTGCAGGTCTTAGCCCGCTAGCGCTGCAAGCCCAAAGTCAGTACACTGCAAGTCAGTATAGTCAATACGACCTTAATGGTACAGCAAGATATGTTGGTATGGGTGGTGCCATGGGTGCTTTAGGTGCTGATATGTCAACAATGAGTAGTAACCCTGCTGGACTAGGATTGTTCCGTTCTTCAGAATTTGCTTTGACGGCTAGTCTGGTCAATACAAACGTAGAAGGTCCAGTAAGTGATACAGATAAATTTAGAGGCAGCTTTGACAATATTGGTTTTGTCTTTGCCAACAAACAAAGTAATGTAGATGCGCTACGTTTCTTTAATTTTGGTATTAATGTATACCGTCAAGCCAACTGGGATAAGTCTATGTCTAGCTCGTCTACATTTTTTGGAGCATCTCAGACAGACCAAATGGCTGCTCAAGTTGGTCCTCACGTCTACCCAAATGGAGAAAATATCGGTGGACTATACGCAGATGCACTATCTGCTCCTAACTTCGTAGACAACAATGATGTACCATTCCTTGGTGCACTTGGTTGGAAAGGTAGTCTTATCGAGGAAAATCCTGCAGATTCTCAAGAATATCACTCTCTAATTAGTAACGTCAACGGACAAGCACAATCGATTCGTAGCGATTACTGGAGTGAGCGCAAAGGTGGTATCTATTCTGTAGATTTCGGTGTCGGGTTCAATATCTATGACCAAGTCTTTTTGGGAGCCAGTTTGGGTATCAAAGATGTGGATACAGAATTCCACAGTCAGTATCAAGAACAACTACAAGGTGATCCATCAAAATATACGATTGACACTTGGGAAACAACTACAGGTACTGGTGTTGACTTCAAAATTGGTATGATTGTTCGTCCAGTACTTGAATCTCCATTGCGTCTTGGTTTCGCCATCCATACACCTACATTCTACAAATTAAAGACTTTGAGTAGTGCAAAGATTCAGAGTGATGTCGATATGAACCTTGATGGTCAAATCACAGACGATGAATTGTTTGATTTCGATACGACATATTATTATGATGATTTGAATAATGATGGCGAGTATACAGAAGATGAAATAGTACCTACTGGTGACATGAGCACAGAACGTGAACTATATACACCATGGCGTTACAACTTCAGCATGGGTTATACTGTAGGACGTGAAGTCGCTCTTGGTCTTGAATATGAATATGCAGATTATTCTCAAAATAGCCTACGCTACGACGGTGGTGAAAAAATGATTGAAGAGAATCAACTTATTGATCAATACTTAAAGGGTGTATCAACCTTGAAACTTGGTATTGAGTGGAAAGCTGCTCCAGATCTTGCCCTACGTGCTGGTTACAACTATATCTCACCAGTGGTAGAAAAGTCATCTAAACGTTCTTTGGCTATCAACTCTATCGAAACAGATACAAGTTGGGAAAACCTAAAAGAACAATACAACTACACATTTGGTCTGGGTTATAGATGGAACCGTTCATTCTATACAGACTTTGCATACCAATTCAGTACATATAAGACAGACTTCTACGCATTTAATGCTGACGGAGTATCTGCCAACGAAATGACTCATAACCGAAGCAAGCTTATGCTTACTTTAGGTTTTAAATTCTAAGAAAAATCTCTTGAAAAAGTAATAATAATAACAACCTCTCTATTTACTTGGGGCGTACCTTAACTAGGTGCGCCCCCTCTTTTTTGCCACATTTTTTGTATATTTGTGCCATGAATAATTCAAAGATTACTCCAAAGCGATTTAGCCTTTGGGCACTTTCCCCACTATTTGTGTTTCTGTGCGTGTATTTGCTTACATCTATCTACATGCAAGATTTCTACAAAATGCCAATTACAGTAGCTTTTGTCATTGCATCGGCATGGGCTATCATGACGACTCGAGGAGAAAAACTATCTTCACGTATAGAGCGATTTAGTAAGGGAGCAGCCAATCCTAATATCACACTTATGATATGGATTTATATTTTGGCAGGCGCCTTTGCACAAAGCGCAAAAGCCATGGGGGCTATTGACGCAACTGTCAATTTGACCCTTTGGGTTGTTCCCGACCAACTGCTGATGGCGGGCATCTTTCTAGCTGCTTGCTTTATCTCACTAAGTATAGGGACTTCCGTGGGGACTATCGTAGCCCTGACTCCTGTAGCCATAGGTATTGCTGAGCGCTTAGGTCTGTCCACCCCATTGATGGTAGCAATTATTGTAGGTGGAGCCTTCTTTGGCGATAACCTTAGCTTTATATCCGATACGACCATCGCTGCGACCCGTACACAAGGGTGTAAAATGCGAGATAAATTTCGAGTAAACAGTCTTATTGTAACCCCTGCTGCAGTGATAATCTTAATCATATATGTGATCATGGGTCTTCAGATTGAGGGTGGTGCCGCTACTGGGGCAGTCGACTGGGTCAAAGTGATTCCTTATTTGGTCGTATTGATTACAGCCGCTGCTGGTGTCAATGTCTTGTTGGTATTGATGCTGGGTATCGTACTCTCTGGCATCATCGGTATACTAACTCATAGCTTTGGGTTGTTTGACTGGTTTGGTGCTTTGGGAAATGGCATACTCGGTATGGGTGAATTGATTATCATCGCATTGCTGGCAGGCGGTATGTTGGAGATGATTCGCCATAATGGAGGGATCAACTACATCATTCATCTACTCACTCGTGGTGTCAAGACCAAACGGGGCGCCGAACTATCCATTGCAGCTATGGTCTGTATCGCCAATCTATGTACAGCCAACAATACCATTGCCGTATTGACTATCGGCCCCATCGCCCATGATATCAGTATACGCTTTAAGTTGACTCCGCAGAAGACAGCGAGTGTGCTCGACACGTTCTCTTGTTTTATACAAGGGCTTATCCCTTATGGTGCTCAAGTACTGATGGCAGCTGGACTAGCCGCAATTTCTCCTATTGAGATTGTATCGCATCTATATTATCCGATGTGCATGGGATTGTTTGCTTTAGGTGCTATCTTATTTAGATACCCTAAAAAATGGAGCTAGCGTATGAAAAGGACTATTGAACTAGACGGATTACCTGTAGAAGTAACTTGGCGTAACAACATGACCAAGATCAGGCTTCGTGTCTGTATTCCTCATGGTGAGGTCAAAATATCGGCTCCTACTGGTGTGCCTATGCAAAAGATTCGAGATACCTTTCTTCCTAAGATTACACGTATCAAAAAGATGGTGGTCGACACACGCGAGAAGATGAAAGACAAACGTCGTGCATATAGGGACGGGGAACAGTTTCAGCTTCTAGGCGATTCGTATATCCTTAAAACAAAATTGGTGGAGAAAAGCTCAAAGTTGCCGTACATCGAGCATAAAAAATTGATTATGGAACAATTTGCTGATGAGGCTTTGGAGACTACAGAAAAGCGCTTGAAGCTTTTTTACCGCAATCATTTAGCACGTTTGGCCAATCCTATGCTCGACAAGTGGAGCAAGATCATCGGTGTGCGTTTTCATAAGGTGACCTACAAACATATGCGTACCAGATGGGGAAGTTGTTCATCGCGTGGACATATCTCTCTAAATGTAAGTTTAGGCAAACTCCCTATAGAACTTATTGAGTATGTGGTAGTGCATGAGTTGTGCCATCTTATAGAACCCAATCACAGTAGTCGTTTTTACGCCTTGGTGAACAAACACTTACCTAATTCTGAAGAAAAAGATCATCAGATTAAGCATATGGATCCTTTATTTTAATGCAAACGAGTAGATATACAACGAGGGCATGTCAATCGGTGTTGACATGCCCTCGTACTTATATCATAGCCTTTCTTTAATTACGGCATTGTTGTCATCAAGGCTCCAATAATTTGGGCTAAAGCTTAAATAAATCTTTTCTAAGGCTCGCGAGATTCGATGCGAACGTTTCCATCAATTGATGCGAACGTTTGGCGCAATTGATGGAAACGTTTCCATCAATGCTGGCCTCCTATAAAAGAAGAATAACAAAGCCTATGGCCACTTTATCTGCCTACGACCCAACTTTTATCTCCTCTTGTAGTGCTTCAAAAAGCTCTCCTACGCGTGCCACAAGGGTGTCTACGTCTTCTTTAGTCGTATCCCAAGAAGCAACGAAGCGCACCTCGTGTGCTGCTTTATTCCAGAAATAGAAAAAGTAGTCTTCGAGCAAAGCATCGATCACTTGGGAAGGCATCTTTAAGAACAACTGGTTACTCTCTACTTCTTGAGTAAACTGTACTTGTTCAAACTTAGCTAGGCCTTTATGTAAGCGAGCAGCCATTTCGTTGGCATGGCGCGCATTCTTGAGCCATACATTGTCAAGATAAGCAGTAAACTGACAAGATAGATAGCGCATCTTAGAAGCCAACTGTGCTTGTTGCTTACGCACAAAATGAGCATGCTTCTTGAACTTGTCATTGATAATAAGCAAGCATTCGCCAATCATCAAACCATTCTTAGTTCCACCTAGCACAACGATATCTATACCTGTCTCTACCGTCATGGCACGTAGACTGCATCCGAGGGCACAACAGGCATTGGAAATACGTGCTCCATCCATCAATATATATAGGTTGTGCTTATCTGCAAATGAACGTAGAAGTTTCAATTCCTCTAGCGTATAGATAGTCCCCATTTCAGTACATTGAGAGATATAAATCGCTCGTGGTTGCGAGTGATGTTGATCACCTACTCCGTGGACATGTGGACGAATAAGTTCTGGTGTAAGCTTACCATCTTTGGTAGCGATAGGTCGAAAATGACATCCCGTAGCTTTAGCTGGCGCACCACACTCGTCTACATATATATGACCTGTTTCAGCACAAAAGACTGTGTGAAACGAACGTGTCATAAGCTGCAATGCTACGACATTGGCTCCTGTGCCATTGAAGACAAACAGTGGGAGTACTTCTTCACCAATCACCTCTTTGATTTTCTGACAGGCCGCCTTCGTCCATGGGTCATCTCCATATCCTACGGCGTGATTTTGATTTGCATCTTGAATAGCTTGCATGATTTCTGGATGAACTCCAGAGTTATTATCACTAGCAAAACTTCTCATTGAAACTTCCATATTGAATATTTGTTTTTTTACGAAGCGAAGATACGAAAAAGTAGGAAAACAGCATCGCTGTTCCCCTACCTTCTTTTCTTTTTAACAGTATATTATCACGGATTACATCATGCCACCCATGCCACCCATACCTTGGGCACCAGCCATAGCAGCCGACATATCTGGTTGATCTTCTTTCTTATCTACAATAACACACTCTGTAGTCAAGAACATACCTGCGATAGATGCAGCATTTTCTAGTGCTACACGTGTTACCTTAGCTGGGTCAATGACACCTGCTTCGAACATATTTACATACACATCCGTACGAGCATTGTACCCGAAGTCTGCTTCACCTTCGGAAACCTTTTGTACCACTACAGCACCTTCTTTACCTGCATTGGCAACGATCTGACGAAGTGGTTCTTCGATAGCACGACGTACAATTTCGATACCAGTCGTTTCATCTGCGATCTCACCTTCTAGGCTCTCCAGTGCAGAAATAGCGCGAATCAAAGCGACACCACCACCAGGGACAATACCTTCTTCCATAGCTGCACGAGTAGCACAAAGTGCATCGTCTACACGGTCTTTCTTCTCTTTCATTTCCACTTCAGAAGGAGCACCTACATACATAACCGCTACACCACCAGCCAATTTAGCCAATCGTTCTTGAAGTTTTTCTTTATCGTAGTCAGAAGTTGAATTCTCGATTTGTACCTTGATTTGAGCTACGCGATCAGCAATATTCTCTTTTTCGCCAGCACCGTTTACGATAGTTGTGCTGTCCTTAGAGATATTGATCTTTTCAGATGTACCTAGCATTTCAAGAGTAGCTTGTTCAAGCGTGATACCCTTTTCTTCGCTAATTACGATACCACCTGTAAGGATAGCGATATCTTCTAGCATCTCTTTACGACGATCACCGAAACCTGGAGCCTTCACTGCACAAATCTTCAATTGAGTACGTAGACGGTTTACTACTAGTGTAGTCAACGCTTCGCTATCTACATCTTCTGCGATGATCAACAATGGACGACCAGTCTTAACAGCTTGCTCGAGGATGTTCAACATATCCTTCAAGTTAGAGATCTTCTTATCGTAAATCAATACGTAAGGATTTTCCATCTCAACTTCCATCTTCTCCGTGTTTGTCACGAAGTATGGAGACAAGTATCCACGGTCGAATTGCATACCTTCTACCACACCGATAGTTGTTTCACGACCTTTCGCTTCTTCAATAGTGATGACGCCATCTGTGCTCACCTTGCGCATTGCTTCTGCTAAAAGTGAACCAATTTCTTTATCGTTGTTTGCAGAGATAGCAGCCACTTGCTCGATTTGCTCGTAGTTATGACCTACTTCTTTGCTTTGCTCTTTGATAGATGCTACAACTGCTGATACCGCTTTGTCGATACCGCGCTTCAAATCCATAGGGTTAGCACCTGCAGTTACGTTCTTCAAACCTTGAGTCACGATAGCTTGTGCCAATACTGTTGCAGTTGTTGTACCGTCACCAGCATCGTCACCAGTCTTACTAGCTACCTCTTTTACAAGTTGCGCACCTGTATTTTGGAATGGATCTTCTAGTTCAATTTCTTTCGCTACAGTCACACCATCTTTAGTGATATGAGGAGCACCAAATTTCTTCTCAATAATCACGTTACGGCCTTTAGGACCTAGGGTTACTTTCACCGCATTAGCCAAAGCGTCTACACCTTGCTTCAATTGATCACGTGCACTTACTTCAAATAAAATATCTTTTGCCATAGTTGTATTCTTATATTGGGTTTATTATTTCGTTTATATGCTTGGAGTGCAACTATTAACCAATTGTTGCTAACACATCGCTTTGACGCATAATCATATACGTAGTACCGTCATCTTCAAGCTCAGAACCTGCATATTTGCCATAAAGGACAACATCACCTACCTTAAGGACCATTTCTTCCTCTTTAGTACCTTGACCTACAGCAACAACTTCCCCTTTAAGAGGTTTTTCCTTTGCTGAATCTGGAATGATAATACCACCGATTGTCTTCTCTTCTGCTGGTGCAGGAAGAATCAAAACTCTATCTGCTAATGGATTGATTTTACTCATAATGTTGTTTATTTTTTAATATTATATTCAATGTTATGGTTGTCAGAAAATCGACAACAGATATGACGTTTTCAACACTCGTGCCAAAAGTGAAGAGAGAGCTGGTTTTTTAAGCAATTTAAAGAAATAAAGAAGCGTGTGCCAAAAAGTCTCCCTTCAGGCACACGCTTACAGTATATTTTTTTAGTCTAATGGACTAGTCTTCAGTCGACTTACGAGTCTTACGAGTAGCACGACGCTTAGGCTTCTTCTCCTCTGGAGCTTCAATCTTCACACCTGCCAATTCTGGGTCAATCAAGATACGACCACAGTACTCACATACGATAATCTTCTTACGACTACGGATATCCAACTGGCGTTGAGGTGGGATACGGTTGAAACAACCACCACATGCATCACGTTGTACATACACGATACCTAGACCATTGCGCACGTTAGAACGAATACGGTTAAAGCTATACAATAGACGATCGTCGATTAGTGCTTCAATCTCTTGTGCGTTTAGACGAAGTTTTTCTTCATCTTTCTTTGTTTCGTTTTGAATCTTATCTAGCTCAGCACGCTTTTCCTCTAGGTCGGCAGCACGCTCATCAATAAGTTTTTCACAACGATCGATATCATATTCGCACTTCTTGATTTCTTCGTTAGCACCGCGCATCTTCTTGTCAAGCAATTGGTTATCAAGTTGCTTAAACTCGATTTCCTTGCTCAAGAAATCAAACTCACGGTTGTTACGAACATCTTGTTGTTGAACATTCAGTTTCTCGATATTCATCAAGTTCTCTTCACGTTGATTGTGGAAACGAGCAATATCTTGCTTGATTTCTTCGATATCATTCAAAATACTTTCACGACGTGTTTCAAGCCCTTCAATTTCACTTTCAAGATCATCAACCTCCAAAGGAAGTTCACCGCGAAGAGTTTTGATTGCATCAATGCTCGACAAAGCTTGTTGCAATGAATAGAGGTTCTTCAATCTTTCCTCTACTGTCAATTCAGCCTTTTTTTCTTTTGCCATTCTATATCTTTCTATTAAGTTATTTTCTTAGGGTTGTGCACATTGCATTTGTACAAACTGTCGTATGTGCGGTAGGTAATTCTGGAAGTGCTTTATTCAAAATACTTTCCATCAAACCAATTGCAAACTGCTCCGTTTCATAATGACCAGCAGCTGTTATCAATAAGCTGTTGTCATAACCGAAATATTCATGATATTTGACTTCGCCAGTCAAAAAAGTGTCTGCCCCAGCTTGTTTAGCATCGTCAATCATAAAAGACCCCGAACCAGTACACATAGCCACCCATTCAATGTCTTTGATTGGTGCATAAGGGTTGTGTTGAATCGCAGGACAATCCATAACTTCCATAAGCTTTTGGAGATAAGCTTCTGAAGACATGGGTTCTGGTAGTCTACCAATTAGTCCTCCACCATGTCCTTCAAAGTTTGGATGAGGTATCAAAGGACGCATATCTTGCAATCCTAATTGATGCCCCAATGCAAAGTTGACACCTTCATAAGCATTATCAAGATTAGTATGCGCTGCATAAAGCGCAACACCATCTTTGACAGCCTTCATAACGCAAAGCGATACAAAGTCATCTGCATGTAGCTGCTTCACACCTGTAAAGATTATAGGGTGATGCGCAATCACGACATTCAGTCCTTTTTCTACTGCCTCATCAATCACCTCAGGGGTAATGTCAAGACACAACAATGCCCCTGTAGCTTCTTGCTCCTCTGTAAATCCTACCAACAGGCCAGCATTATCGTAGCTCTCCTGAAGGGGCAGAGGTGCAAAATGTTCAAGGGCATTCACTATCTCTTGGATATTCATGTGCACTAAAAATATAATTTAGGTCGCAAATTTACGACAAAATTGGCACAAATCCAAATTCTGATTCTTATTTCTTTCTGTGTGTCAGGTTCATAAGATGCACAGCTGTAAGACCAGCTGTTTCTGTTCTTAATCTAGAAGGGCCCAATAATACGGGAATAAAACCGTGATCAAAAGCCATTTGGATTTCTTCTTCACTAAAATCACCTTCTGGACCAATCAAAACCAAAGTATCTTGGGCTGGATCGATTAGATCTTGCAACTCTGTGCGCACAGGTAGTCCTTCGGCACCTTCGCTATAACAATAAGCGATAAACTTCTGTCCTGAAAACTCTTGCTTCACGAAATCTTTGAAGTCAACCATCTCATCCAACTGTGGAAGACGAGCCTTCAAAGACTGCTTCATGGCTGAAACCATAATCTTTTCTACACGCTCACGCTTAATGACTTTACGTTCAGAATAGCGGCATTTCAAGAAAGTAAGATGATCGAAACCAATCTCCGTGGCCTTCTCTGCCAACCATTCGTTGCGATCCATGTTCTTTGTAGGAGCTACAGCTAAGTGTAGTTTTCCATTCCACAAAGGTTCTTGTACTTCTTCCGATTCCATTTGAAACAAGACACGCTTAGGACTAGCTGCGGTAATCGTGGCTTGATAAA
The DNA here is from genome assembly GCA_963678855.1 of Bacteroidaceae bacterium. Taxonomy (GTDB): domain Bacteria; phylum Bacteroidota; class Bacteroidia; order Bacteroidales; family Bacteroidaceae; genus F22. The sequence goes on from OY787448.1 coordinate 1,013,710, forward strand.
AAGAGCCCTTTCCATCAGTCAATGTGATGGTGTCGCCCTCTCCTTTGCGGAGTACACGACTGCAATGAGCTGCCTCTTCACGGGGCAGCTCATGCAATGTTTCGATATCTGGTGTATAAAACATATTTGTATTTTTATATTAGTGAGATACGGACTGTATCTTACTTGGGTCATGCTTATATCTAAAGACAGCTCCAAATAAAAGGGCTACTAAAAGTGCAAAACCAGCAAATATATACCAAGCTGTTGGTGTGTTTCCTACTTCTTGTACCACTGCTCCAGCAGCATATGAACCGATAAAGGCACCAAGGCCATTGGTCATAATCATAAAGACACCTTGTGCACTACTACGAATGGCTGGACTAGTTTCTTGTTCTACAAACAGTGAACCTGAGATATTGAAGAAGTCAAAAGCTACACCATAAACAATCATGGATAGAACTAACATCCAAACACCTGCTCCAGGATCACCTGCTCCCAATAGACCGAAACGAAGTACCCAAGCAAACATGCTGATAAGCATCACTTTCTTAATACCACATTTCTTCAAGAAGTAAGGAATCAGCAAGATACATAGTGTTTCACTAATCTGAGACAAAGAAATCAACATTGTAGAGTGTTCGACGCCAAATGTACCTTCGTAAATCAAGTTGCCAGCCGCATCTTTCATTTCTCCGAAGCTCTTCAAATAGCCATCTGCAAATGCATTGGTTACTTGCAATGACATACCAAGAAGCATAGAGAAAACAAAGAACAATGCCATCTTAACATGCTTGAACAAGGTAAAGGCACGTAAGCCCATGTAGTCTACCCAAGACTTCTTATCATCAGCACATCCTTTTGTTACAGCACAAGATGGTAATGTAAAAGAATACAGTCCTAAAGCAAACGATATACAAGCTGAAAGAACCAATTGAGATGAACTCAAACCAAGTTTACACAAATCAACAATCCACATCGATACAATAAAACCGACCGTACCCCATACACGAATAGGTGGGAAAGCGACAACTGGGTCCAAATGTGCTTTATCTAGAGCGTTATAAGCTACCGAATTGGTCAAAGCAATAGTGGGCATATAAAAACATACACTTAGGAGCATCAAAGGATACAGCAATTCGTATGTTGTTTGAAATGATGCGGCCAAAATAAAGCCACCGGCAATAAAGTGGCAAAGCCCTAGCACCTTTTGTGCAGGAATCCACTTATCAGCAACGATACCAATAATGGCTGGCATAAATAATGAAGCGATACCCATGGTCGCAAAAAAGCTACCAATCTGTAATCCTTCAAAGTTAAGTGTACCTCCCAAATATGCGCCAAGTGAAATCAACCAAGCTCCCCAGACTGCAAACTGGAGGAAGTTCATAATAATTAATCGAAGTTTTATACTCATTGATTAGGTATTTAGGTAAAAGAATTATTTTTTAGTGCCGACAAAGATACAATTTTTGAGCTATCTACCAAGTTTATGCTTTATGTTTTAGCGCATAGGTGCATAATTCCTGTACCAACAAGCACAGTATGTCCAACTTCGATTACAAATAGCTCTTTAATGCTTCGACATAATCTGCAAAAGCCTCTCGTCCTGTATCTGTCACACGACAAGTTGTTTTGGGACGTTTTCCCTCAAAACCTTTGGTGATTGTAATATAGTTTGCTTCAGCCAGTTTGTTTAGTTGCACACTTAGATTACCCGCTGTGGCATTGGTCACCTCTTTAAGGTAAGTAAAGTCTGCCGATTCTACTGATACCAAGGTAGACATCACAGCTAAGCGCATCTGAGCATGAAGCAAGGGATCTAATTGTTTAAACATCGGCGTGCGCATTTATACGGTTCAAGAAAACCCCTGGTACACACATAGTAGCAAAGAAGATACTGCCAAAATAAAGAACTTGCAGCGATGGAAGATAGAAAGTAAAGATAGGGAATAGCAACACCATAACCAATCCAAAAACACCGCTAATCACTGTCATGCTCTCTCTGACAACTATGCCTGTCATTGTTGTCCCAAAAGACAATAATAGAGCAATTACAAACAGTATGTTATAATGCATTGGCCATGCACCAGTTAACTGAGAATACATAACTGGAGCAAATGAAAGTACAAGCACTGTCAATCCATTTACTAGCCACAGACGACTTATTAGAGCATGAAGTTCATTACGACAAGATGCAGGATTCAATTTTTTCGTCACTGCGGAAATCACTCCTCCGAGTACTGGGATCAACAACCACAAGAAATTAACAGCAGGGGACTTTACATACAAGGATACAACCCATACTACTATAGATACAAGGGTAGTCACCCCACCCCATATAATAAAAGGCATGCCAGTATTCTTACCCACTTCTTTTTGAGTTCGCTTCATCACCTGTGCTATCAGCGCTAGGCTTTCTTCTTTCGTCATTTCTGTAGACTTATTTTCTGTTGTCATCATTTCATCTGTTTAGTCTGAGATTCTTAACTACCCACCAACTACGGAATCTCATTCGCAAATTGGTTTATATTATAAACTAAATCCGGATAAAAAAACAATGAAGACAGCTGTACACTTCATTGTATGTTGCAAATATAAATAGGTTTACATTATAAACCAAGTGTTTTTCAATTTATTTTTCAAAGTAGAGTGTTAAAATGCAGTACCATAAAATATAGCTCATTAATGTAGTGTCAAGACTTGAATAGACGAAGCAAAGGCAACCAAAATCGCAAGCGCTTGCGATTTGAGTTACATCTACTTGCGATTTGAGTTGGAAGTACTTGCGATTTTGAGCCCCAAATATAGAGCAATATTGGCATAAAAATAGCCACTAATCTCCAAACGGAAATCAGTGGCTACATTATATATACGTATATCTAGTATTTAGGCTGAGGTGAGTGCTTAGGCAACACAAACTGCAACACAAAGTACCCTAGTAGACCTGCGATTAGTGTACCTAACAATACACCCATCTTGGCTTGATTCAATAACTCAGGACTAATATCTGCATAAGTCAAGTTAGAGATAAACAACGATACCGTAAATCCGATACCACCAAGCAATGCCACACCAGCAGTATTTCTCCAGTTCATTCCAACTGGAAAATCTACAATCTTCGTCTTCAAAGCTACCCAAGTGAACAACAAGATACCTACAAACTTACCAATTACAAGACCACCTGTAATACCCATAGTCACAGGAGCAAACAAGTTGATATCGCTACCTAGTACGATACCCGCATTGGCAAATGCAAATAGAGGCATCACAAAATAGTTAATCATAGGTGCAAGTTCATCTTCTAGACGTTGTAGTGGAGAAACCACCTTCAATGAGTTTGCTTCAATATTTTGCAATACAGCTACTTGTTCATGACTCAGGATAATCTTATCTGCTCCACCCTTAGATAATGGAAAAGTAGTCAAATTGTCACGGATACGTTCAATATATTTTGTCACATCCATCTTAGGAATAGCAGGCACCATAAAGGCAACAGCTACACCAGCAATCGTGCTGTGTACACCTGATTGAAGAGTCAAGTACCACACTACTGTACCTAGAATAACGTAGAAACTACGTGCCATCACACGACGACGGTTACCGACAAATAGAAGAAGTAGTACTACACCTGCTGCAAGCAAGTACATTGTCTCAATATGACTTGTATAGAACAACGCAATTACCATGATACCACCTATATCATCAACTACGGCAAAAGCAGTCAAGAAAATCTTCAGGCTGACAGGTACACGTTTACTAAACAAACTCAAGACACCCAGTGAGAAAGCGATATCGGTAGCCATTGGAATAGCCAAACCGTCACTTTGAGGACCTTCTGGTGTCAAAAGGAAATAAATCAAAACTGGTACAACCATACCACCAGCAGCTGCAATCACAGGGAGCATCGCTTGGCGGAAAGACGAAAGGTGACCAACTAAGATTTCACGTTTGATTTCGAGACCAACTGTGAAAAAGAAGATAGCCATCAAGGCATCATTAATAAACTCGGAGAAATGCATGGGGTGTCCATGGTGGCTAAACAGGTTGAATGAACCAATTTTTAAACCAACTTCGTGATGCCACAAAGCTTGGTAATACTCATTTAGCGGAGAATTGGCTACTAGAATAGCTAAGGCAGCCACAATAATCAAGAGAACCCCACTATTCATCTTCTTACTGATAAAAGTCAGGAGCGTAAAGTCAGCAAATGGAGCTGTAAATCTTTTTTTTGTCATGATAGACTGTCGTTGTACTTTTAATTATTACATGTTTCAGATAGGTTGAAATTCCAAGGCTAAAATTTCAAGTCCCAAAGGTACTAAATTCCTCCATAATTCTTTCCTCTCACTTCAAAAAAAGACAGATAGTCAAGGGCTTTTAAATGAAAAATACTATATTTGCAAAGACGAGTTAGCAAAATGATTCTTTTTATCTGAGATAGAGCTTTTTGATAAAACGGGAGTCTGTGCACTTGTCTAGACATTTAAACACTTCACTCCAAATCAAGTTGAATTTAGCATGAAAAAGAGCCTCCGATATACAACGTTTTTGACATTCAGTGCAGTCCTTATGGTTATAAGTGCATTGAGCCAATCATTGTACGCCCAAAGCAATGTGTCTCCATACGATATTGTAAAAAAGGGAAAGAAATATGGTATATATTATAACTTACCATCTACCAATATTCAAGTAACATTCCACGCTGCAAAAACGACATACACTCCTGGCGAGCTAAACATCTACGGAGAAAGATACCTACACTTACGTGGTATCAATCCAGAAGCCTCAACTAAATGGAAGCTTGACAAGGTGACTGCGCAAATCGTCGGGGTAGCCGATACAGCACGCAGCTATTTTATTGAGCTAAAAAGTAAATCAGCTCCTATACAGATGCAAATGGCGAAGAATGGCTGCATATGGAATATCAACTTTCCACTACAGGAAGAAAAGGAAGAAGAAATGCCAGCTGATCCTAAACCTAATATGGTTTACGATCCTCAAAGCGCTATGACACAAGAGATTCTGATGGCAACTTCTAAAATTCGTCGTGCAGAATTAGTGGCTGACGAAATTTTCTCTATACGTGAAAGCCGTAACGAACTGACTAGAGGACAAGCAGACTATATGCCTACTGAAGGTACTGCTTTGAAACTGATGCTTGAACGATTAGACCAACAAGAAAAAGCATTGACTAGCTTATTTACTGGTACGACTACCATTTCAGAAGCTAGCATCACCTATACCATTACTCCTAAGGATGATTTGGAAATGATTGTATGTCGATTCTCATCAAAACTCGGTTTTGTCGATTCAGACGATTTATCTGGTGTACCCGTTGTTCTTTCACTTGAGGACCAACATAGTCTTCCAGATGGTATTGCAGATGATAAAGAGAGCGGCAAGCTGCAAGCCAAGTTATCAAAAGGTAAACCACTGTCTGGTATCGCTTATAATGTACCAGGACAGGGTCTTTGTACTATCAAGGTAATGGACAAGAAGATATTAGAGCAAGAGTTTCCAATTACTCAATTTGGATCGATTGAGTTCCTAGCTCCTGTACTATTTGAAAAGAGACGTACAATACAAGTACTATTTGCTCCAACAACAGGAGCACTTCTTAAGATAAACTCAAGCGACAACAAGAAGTAAGTCTTGAGAAGACAGCCGCACAGATTTATAAACCCTATAAAAAACGAAAACTATGAGTAACTTAAAACTTGAAGCTGCAAAGTTGTTGGCTTCGACACGTTCAGTGACAATATCAACAGTAGACGCAGAAGGATATCCAGTACCAGTAGCTATGGTACCAGTAAAAAGAGATGAGCTGCAAACACTTTATTTCTCATCAATGACTTCTTCTAGCAAAGTCAAGAATATCCAAGCTAACCCCAAAACGGGTGTCAGCTTCTACAATGGCTATGACGGTGTTACACTTGTCGGCGAAATGGAAATTGTAACAGATCGCGCTATAAAAAAAGAGGTATTTGACGAAAAATGGATGAGTAAGCACTTCCCTAAAGGAGTGGATGATCCAGAATACACAGTGCTTAAGTTCACTGCAAAAAGAGGCGTCGTTGCAATCAATGAAGCATTTGAAAGAATTACTTTCTAAATTTAATACACACAACTAGAGTTTCATCTCTAGCTGTCATATAAAAAGAAGGATGCCCATCACTGGACATCCTTCTTTTGTACATTATATATATGTTATTACTCTTCAATTACTGGAGCCATATTCGTATATACGTTTTGTACGTCGTCATCTTCTTCAAGACGATCTACTAGCTTATCGATAGCAGCACGTTGCTCTTCGTCAAGTTCTTTCTCATCGTTAGGGATACGAGAGAACTCGGCACTCTTCACTTCGAAACCATTATCTTCTAGGTAGTGTTGCATCTTGCTGAAAGAAGTAGGCTCAGCATACAAAGTGATATCGCCTTCTTCCTCATCTACATCATACTCTTCTTCTACACCGTAATCGATTAGTTCTAGGATAAGGTCGTCCATATCGATACCATCCTTAGGTGCGATAGTAAATACAGCTTTACGAGTAAACATAAAGTCAAGGCTACCACTTGTACCCAAGTTTCCACCATTCTTATTGAATGCAGCACGTACATTGGCAACAGTACGCGTTGTGTTATCTGTTGCAGTTTCTACAAAGATAGCGATACCATGAGGACCATATCCTTCATAGTTCATTTCCTTATAGTCCTTTTGGTCTTTACCCATAGCGTTCTTGATAGCACGCTCGATGTTATCCTTAGGCATGTTCTCGCGCTTTGCATTGGCGATGATAGCACGCAAGTGTGGATTCATATCAGGATCTGGACCACCAGCTTTTACAGCGATGGCAATTTGCTTACCTACACGAGTAAAAACACGGGCCATATTACCCCAGCGTTTCATCTTGGCAGCTTTACGATATTCAAATGCTCTTCCCATTTTCTTGGATTCTTATTTGAGTTTGATTAATTGTATTTCTGAAGTAGCCCTAGCATCTGTACAGACATTAAGACTACTATGATTTATTATCTCAATTCAGCGTTTAGCTGTTTTGTCAAGTTTTGAATGATCTTGTTCATTACCTTATCGATAGCCTTATCATTCAATGTCTTCGTTTCGTCAAGAAGCGTGAAGTTCACAGCGTAAGACTTCTTTCCTTCTGGTAGGTTCTTACCTTCGTACACATCAAATAGTGTAACAGCCTTCAACAATTTCTTCTCGCTTTGAAGTGCAATACGTTCTACTTCTGCAAATGGAACTGATGCATCAAGCAACAAGGCCAAGTCACGCTTCACAACTGGGAACTTACTTACTTCTGTAGAGCTTACCGTATGGTTGCGGATTTGCTTCATCAACTCAGTCCAGTTGATATCTGCATAGAATACAGTTTGTTCGATATCAAATTGGTCAGCAACTGCTGTTTTCACGATACCCAGTGTAGCCAATGTCTTTTCACCACGAGTCTTGATTTCAAGAGCTGCATCAAACAAATCATTGCTGAATTGCTCACCAATCACCATTTGCCCCTTAGCCAAACCAACACGACGGAAGATATTGAATACCTCAGCTTTCACTTCGAAGAATGTATTTGCTTCATCAGCGTGAGCCCATGAACCAGCCACACGGTTACCTGTAGACCAGATAGCCAAGTGATTATCTTCTGAGTATCCGCTTAGGATAGCCTCATCATTTTCGTGCTTATCTTTATTGAAATAGTAGCAGTTACCTACCTCAAACAAACGTAGGTTTTGCTCACGACGCTTGATATTGTATGAGATACTTTGTAGACCACCAAACAACATTGTTTGACGCATAGCGTTCAAGTCTTGGCTCAATGGGTTAATAAGCATCACACAGTTTTCACGTGGGAATGTTTCCAATGCATCGTAGAATGCAGCACGTGTCAATGAGTTGTTCATAATTTCTTGATAACCAGCACCAACTAGTTGCTCGCTCACCAAGTTTTGTAGTTTGTGGCTACGATCCACTGGAGTCTTAGTAGTCAATACAGACTTCAATGTTGTAGGCATCTCTACATTATTATATCCGTATACACGTAGGATGTCTTCGATAACATCAACGTCACGTTGTACATCTACACGATAAGGAGGTACGTCAAGTACAAGACCCTCTGCCGTTTCTTCTACGATAATCATCTCAAGAGATGTACAGATAGACTTCACTGTTTCTACAGGAATGTCCTTACCAATCAAACTGTTTACTTTACTATACGCCAACTCTACACGGAAGTAAGGGAAGTCTTGATCTAGCTTATCAATGATTTGGCTTGAGACTTCACCACCTGCCATTTCTTGAATCAACAAAGCAGCACGCTTTAAGCAATAGATTGTGTTCAATGGATCGATACCACGTTCAAAACGGAAAGAAGAATCTGTATTCAAACCGTGACGGCGAGCACTCTTACGTACCCATGTTGGGTGGAAGTAAGCACTTTCTAGTACGATATCTGTGGTATCATCCTTAGCACCACTTGCTAGCCCCCCAAATACACCAGCGATACACATTGGCTCTTGATCGTTACAGATCATCAAGTCGCGGCCATCAAGCTTACGCTCTACTTCGTCTAGTGTTACAAATGGAGTATCTTTTGCCAAAGTCTTCACGCGAATAGTTCCACTAGAGATTTCCTTCGCGTCGAAACAGTGCATAGGTTGACCATATGCATGGCAAATATAGTTTGTCACATCCACCACATTATTAATAGGACGGATGCCGATAATATTCAATTTATCTTGAAGCCACTTTGGAGATGGACCTACTTGTACCCCCTTCATGCTTACTGCAGCATAACGTGGACAAGCTTCAGTATTTTCTACCTCAACCTCGAATTTCAGATCTTCGTTAGCTACCTTGAATGCATCTACGCTTGGACGAGAGATACTCGCTTCGTGACCGTTTTGTACAAGATATGCATAGAAGTCACGTGCTACACCATAGTGAGAACATGCGTCTGCGTGGTTAGGAGTGATATCTACTTCAATCAAATAGTCAGATGTAACCCCATAATATTCAGCAGCCTTCATACCGACTTTGGTATCAGCAGGAAGGTTGATGATACCTTCGTGAGATGTACCTACGCCGATTTCATCTTCAGCACAGATCATACCCAAAGAGACTTCACCACGAATCTTACCCTTCTTGATCTTAAACTCATCATCGCCATCGTACAATACAGTTCCCACTGTAGCTACCACAACTTTTTGTCCTGCTGCTACATTTGGTGCACCACATACGATTTGTACTGGTTCTTCACCACCAAGGTCGACTGTTGTGATATGTAAGTGATCAGAATTTGGATGTTCTACGCAAGTAAGTACATGTCCTACCACTAGGCCTTCTAGACCGCCTTTGATTGACTGTACTTCCTCTACACCACCTGTTTCCAGTCCGATAGAGGTCAAAGCATCAGCCACCTCTTGTGCTGAAAGGGTCGTAGGTACGTACTCTTTCAGCCAATTGTATGAGATATTCATCTAATATATAGCTTTTAATGATTATTGCTTGAATTAGGTGTACCCTACGTACGGATACACAGAGCGCAAATTTACAAAGATTTTTGGACACACAGGGTAGCAAAGAGCAAAAAAAACGCTATATTTGCATGGTTTCACGACTGAACCACTCGATATAACCACAATATCCTTATATAAACATTCAATTCTATGAGTTTAGTCAATATTTCAGAGCTCAGCGAATCCAAAATTCGTTATTTATTAGAGCTAGCACAATTTTTTGAAAAGCATCCCAATCTACACATTCTTGAAGACCGTGTGGTTGCGACGCTTTTTTTTGAGCCCTCTACTCGCACCCGCCTCAGCTTCGAAACAGCCGCCAATAGACTTGGTGCACGCGTTATCGGTTTCAGCGACCCGAGTGTAACGAGTAGCAGTAAGGGAGAAAGTTTGAAAGATACGATTATGATGGTTGCCAATTATGCCGACATCATTGTGATGCGCCACCATCTAGAAGGAGCTGCCCGTTATGCCGCAGAAGTATCTCCTGTTCCTATCGTCAATGCCGGAGACGGTGCCAATCAGCACCCGACCCAAACCATGCTTGACCTCTATACTATCTATCAAACACAAGGACGTCTTACAGACCTCAATATCTATATGGTCGGCGACTTGAAGTACGGACGCACTGTGCACTCCCTACTTATGGCGATGCGCCATTTCAACCCAACATTCCACTTTATTGCACCAGATGAGCTTCGCATGCCACAAGAGTATAAAGACTACTGCAAAGAGCATGATATCAAGTATGTAGAGCATACTGACTTTGCACCTGAGACTATTGCCGATGCAGACATTATCTATATGACTCGTGTACAACGCGAACGCTTTACTGATTTAATGGAGTACGAACGCGTGAAGAATATGTATATCTTGCGTGCAGATATGCTTAATCAATGTCGAGAAAACATGAAAGTGCTTCACCCACTTCCTCGTGTAAATGAAATTACAACGGATGTGGATGACACAAAACATGCTTACTATTTCCAACAAGCCAAGAACGGCCTGTTTGCTCGCCAAGCCATTTTGTGCGACACACTAGGCATAGGGCTTGATAGTGAGGAACTCAAACCATACATTGAAAAAGACTAGTATCATGAATTATCGAGTAAATAAAAATAATGCGCTACAAGTAGCCGCACTGAAAGACGGGACAGTAATCGACCAAATCGCTAGTGACAAGCTGTTCAGTGTAGTAGCGATTTTGGGTCTTGAACAGGAGACAAACAAAGTAACAATCGGAAACAACTTGCTCAGTAAGAAGTTGGGCAAGAAAGGGATCATAAAAATCACAGATCGTTTCTTTGATGATGATGAAATAAACCAAATTGCGCTAGTAGCCCCAGATAGTCGCCTCAACGTGATTCGTGATTACGAAGTCGTAGAAAAACGTCAGGTAAAACTTCCAGACGATTTTCAAGGTATCTGCCGTTGTGCCAATCCGAAATGCATCACAAATAATGAGCCTATGCTCACTCGTTTTCATGTGATAGGAGAAGAACGCCAACTGCTAAAATGTCACTACTGTGAAAAGCAAATGAAGCGCGATGAAGTCACTTTATTGTAGACAGATGTGCAAAATATGTTTTTTTACATAACTAAAGATAAACTTCAACTATTATGACATTCTCTTGGCATACTAGTTGTATATAAAGAGTCTCCACAAAAAGGCAAGCTAGTAGCTTGTGCAGGTCAAAAAAATTGATTACTTTTGGCGTGGAATTTTCAAACTAGAAATATCATTCTTATTTACATAAATAAAAATAGAAATTATGAGAATTGAATCAATCGTAGCTCGCGAGATCCTTGACTCTCGTGGCAATCCTACTATCGAAGTAGACGTAACACTAGAGAGCGGTGTAATGGGACGTGCAGCTGTACCATCAGGTGCGTCAACAGGTGAAAACGAAGCACTTGAGCTTCGCGATGGTGATAAAGGCCGTTACCTAGGTAAAGGTGTATTGAAAGCTGTAGAAAACGTTAACACTAAGATCGCTCAAGAACTAGAAGGTATGAGCGTACTTGAGCAACGTGCTATCGATAACAAGATGCTTGAGCTAGATGGAACAAAGACAAAGAGCGTACTAGGTGCTAATGCTATCCTAGGTGTATCTCTAGCATGTGCTAAGGCTGCTGCTGAGTACCTTGAAATGCCTCTTTATCGCTATATTGGTGGTACTAACACATTTGTACTTCCTGTACCAATGATGAATATCATCAACGGTGGTTCTCACTCTGATGCTCCTATCGCATTCCAAGAGTTCATGATCCGCCCTGTAGGTGCTTGTTGCTTCCGCGAAGGTCTTCGTATGGGTGCTGAAGTATTCCACGCATTGAAGAAAGTATTGAAGGCTCGTGGTCTTGAAACTTCTGTGGGTGACGAAGGTGGTTTCGCTCCTAAGGTAGACGGTACTGAAGACGCTATCGAATGTATCTTGAAGGCTATCGCTGACGCGGGTTACGAAGCTGGTAAGGATATCACTCTAGCTATGGACTGTGCTTCTTCTGAGTTCTACGAAGATGGTGTATATGACTATACTAAGTTCGAAGGCGAAGGCGCTGCTAAGCGTACACGTGAAGAGCAAGTTGCTTACCTAGCTGAACTAGTTGCTAAGTACCCAATCGATTCTATCGAGGATGGTATGGACGAAAACGACTGGGAAGGTTGGAAATTGCTTACTGACGCTCTTGGTGACAAGTGCCAACTAGTAGGTGATGACTTGTACGTAACTAACGTAGACTTCTTGAAGCGTGGTATCGAAGAAGGATGTTCTAACTCTATCCTTATCAAGGTTAACCAAATCGGTTCTCTTTCTGAGACTCTTGACGCTATTGAAATGGCTCACCGTGCAGGTTTCACTTCAGTAACTTCTCACCGTTCAGGTGAAACTGAAGATGCTACTATCGCTGATATCGCAGTAGCAACTAACTCTGGTCAAATCAAGACTGGTTCTTTGAGCCGTTCTGACCGTATGGCTAAGTACAACCAACTTCTTCGCATCGAGGAAGAACTAGGTTCTCTAGCAGTTTACGGCGACAAGTCTATCAAGGCTTACCGCAAGTAATCTATAATAGATCAACAAACTAATTATAATGCGCCTTTTGGATTTCCAAAAGGCGCATTTTTTATACCCAAACTTCTGGCCTTAAATGTCCATATCTAAGTCTTTATTGCCACGACTATATTTTATAAAGATAAACTTTAGTCAATGATTTATATCCTTAGCGCGTGTCATTTCAAACGTTTGTTTTATACTAAATAAGGTTTATATCAGTGTTCACTTTATTCAGTATAATGACTATCTCTGGGAATTTAGTCAACTTTTAAACGTTCGTTACGCAAACTTTATTATCTTTGTCCGAAACAATACATATAGACAATCATGAAATATTCTCCTCTATCTCTTCTTTTTTTGTGCTTATTGATAGCACATACCAGTGTAAACACTAACACGAAAGCCTGTACCACAGCTATCGTATCTGGACGCTACACAGCAGATGGACGCCCACTCCTTTGGAAAGTACGCGACACAAGCACATATGACAATAAGATGGTTTACCTTCAAGATGGACGTTATGCATTCATAGGTCTAACCAACACAAAAGACAGCCTTGGACAACAAATCTGGGCTGGAAGCAATGAAGTTGGCTTTGCTATTATGAATAGCGCTAGTTTCAATGTCAATCTAGAAAAGAAAATCGACAAAAAAGACCAAGAAGGGTATTTTATGCATAGAGCATTAGCCAACTGTAAAACACTCAAAGACTTTGAGAAAATGCTTCGCAAAGAGCCACGTCCAATGGGATTGGCAGCTCATTTTGGAGTTATTGACGGAGAGGGAGGGGCAGCTTTCTATGAAGTAAATAATGAAACGTTCGCTAAAGTAGATGCCAATGATCCATTGCTTGCACCCAACGGATATATTCTACGCACAAATTTTTCTTTCACTGGCAAAAAAGATATTGGATATGGCTTTATTCGTTTTCAAACGGCTCAAGACTTGTTCATGCAAGGCGATGCAATGCATCAGCTAACTCCCCAAACCTTCATGCAAAGATTTGGACGTAGTCTGAGTCATGCAATCCTTAAAAAGGACTACTACAAGGAATATAATCAAGTTCCAGCTAGGAGTGAATCCTTTATAAACACAGGCGATTTTATCTGTAGGTACGAGACCGCTTCTCAAGTACTGGTACAAGGCGTAACAAAAAAAATGGAAGCCGACATGAGCATAGTCTGGACTCAAGTCGGCTTTCCACAAACCTGTGTAACCATTCCTCTGTGGGTAAGAGGAGGGAAACAACTACCTAAAATTGTTACAGCTGAATATAAGAAAGATACTAAATATCACAGCTTCGTCGCACTCAATAATTGGGCTTACCAATGGAAGAGAAAGATATATCCAATTGAAAGAAGTGCTGGTTATAAATATATGTGTATCTCTCGCCTAGTCAATCAAGAAAAAACAGGCTATCTTCAGCGTATTGAAAAATTTGAAAATCAACTGTTTAAATCAGCTTATGCACATAAGACTAAATGGGAAAAAGAAAATCCAAGTGCCCAAGAAATCTATACTTACAACAGTGAACTGGATAAGATTATAACAGATTTCTACATGTCACAACAGTAGCCGTCCACGTGCCAAGATGTTTTAGCTTAAAAAACTATTCGTATTCAGCATGTGTATGTTGACTTGAAACCTCCCAAGCATCTGTTCTATAAGGAAGTAGGGGTAATCCATTCTTAGAGAAAACGCTCAGACTAGGATTGTCACTCCACGCATAACGTACTGACGCAATGTTCATACCCTTAGGGGCAATTAAGACTAAACTATTCTTAGTACATTGAACTTTAGCCCACACAAATTTTTGATCTTGACCAGCGACTGCAAATCCTTTATTGCCTGCTAACTGCTTTATTTCAACCTTATTGATAGGCAAATTAAGAGTTACATACGCCTTGTTTCCGACCATCTTCACTTCTCGTATCATTGGATATTGTGGTAATTCAGCAATTTTGTACACTCCTCCAAAAGCTAAATGAGCCAATCTGTCGCCTACTTCTTTTTTGTGACTAGGATGTATATTATTGGCGTCGCCCAGATCTATAGCGGTTGCCATATATACAGATGGCAAGTCTAATACGCTCGCTTGTGACTCTCTTAATTCAGCCCAAAGTGAAGGAGACGGAGTGTTGTCTTGTGCATGAAAATTAGCCAACTGTACAAATAAGAATGGAAGTTCTGGCTTTTTCCAATGTGCTCTCCAATCATTGATTAATCGACGAAAATCCTTACGATAGTGGTATGCATATAGATCATTGCTCTCCCCTTGGTACCAGATAGCTCCCTTAATTGTAAAATTCAGCAATGGGGAAATCATACCGTTATACAAAAATGTAGGGAAATTAGGCTGGTCCTCTCTTAAATAGATTGTTTTGAGCTCTTGATTGTTGTAACCTAAGTGAATACGCCAGTCTGACTGTATATCAACGCGACTACCATCATCAAACGCTATATATTGGTTGGTGGCTTTCCCACCAATACCTCCACCACACCATATATCTTGTATACGTACAGAAATTACATTATCTCCTTCATGCAGCAAATTAGATGGGATAGCATATACGCGATGTACATCCCAGCCGTTGTTTTCCCCAACTTTTACACCATTGATCCATGTTTCATCAATATCATCTACTGGACCGATGTGCAATGTAGAAGGTAAAGAGGTCTTTTCTTTATCAATTTGGAAGTGTTTACGTGCCCACACACAACCATTCATATTGCCTAAGGACGTATTCTCAATATAGAAAGGTACATTGACTGGAAGCCAATCTTTCGCATCGTATTGGACCGACGCAAACAAAGTGTCATTGCCTGCTATACCTTGATCTAGAATAGCTTTTTCTTTGTTATGAGCAATTAATTGTTCACGACAAACAGCTTTGTATGCTGTGCTATCACTTGGTTCAGCTGCGGGCATTGCTTCTATTATACGAGCAACTCCATAGGCTTTTGAACCTTTTGGGAACCCTTGCACGCTAGTCCATGCTTCAGCAATTGTACCACCCCAAACAGACTGAATAAGCCCGATAGGTACATTAAGCTCTTTATATACCTTGCGGCCGAAGAAGTAGCCCACTGCAGAAAAATCGGCAGCGACCTCTGGCGTACAACGCATCCAAGCATGTTTCACACGTACATTTTCAAGAGGATGGGCTGCAACTGTAGGCTCAACAGAGAACAAACGAATATCAGGATAATTAGCCGCTTGAACTTCGGCCTCACTATTATTGACTTTTGCCCAAGTACATCCCAAATTCATCTGCATATTCGACTGACCACTGCACAACCACACATCACCAACCACAACATCAGCTAGACGAATCGTTTGACTCTTTGTTGTAATTGTTAGGTCATTAGATTTGTTTGTTGCTTGAAATGTACCTAATGCAGCAATCCAACGTCCTGATTCATCGGTTATACAAGACACAGCAGAATCAAGATACTTGACTGTAACTTCTGTTCCAGACGGAGCAGTTCCATATACTTTGCAAGGTTCTCCTCTTTGGAGTACCATATGATCTGTAAATAAAGGATTGACTGCGAAAGTAATTTCTTTCTTACTTTGACAACTAAAAAAGGTTAGTGCTAGAAGTAATCCACATATTATATGTTTCATAAACTTATTGTTTTTGAGGTTTGTTTACTCATATGAACTGGTATATTATTCCCGTTAACTCGTATAATTGTACTATACTTTTGAGAGGCATGAAGGGTTATTTTCTGACACACTCCATCTTTCCATACGATATCTACTATAGCTCCACCACGTACTTTTACTCCAGATAACTCTCCAGAATGTAAAGTAGTAGGACAAGCTGGCAATATATCTAAGTAATAAGCTGGATAAATAGACTCAAAGTGTTCGGATATAGGGTCTTCACTTTGAATAAACAATCCAATAATACCAGGAATTGCACCAAGATTTCCATCTATTTGATAAGGAGGATGAGCACAAAATAGATTAGGATATGTTCCGCCACGTTGCCCATCAGCAGGAAGTGGAAACAATAAATCTTTCAGCAGTTTATATGAATGATTTCCATCATGCAAACGGTTCCAAAAATTGATTTTCCAAGCCATAGACCAACCAGTACTCTCGTCACCACGACACACTAAAGTTTTTCGAGCTGCTTCGGCCAACTGAGGAGTACTATCCACCTGAATTGAATGTCCTGGGTACAATCCATAGAGGTGCGACACATGACGATGATGAAGATCTTTTTCTTGATAAGGGAAAGCCCATTCCATGATTCGTCCATCTGCTCCAATTTCAGTTGGTCGAATTCTTTGTAATTGTTTAGCAACCTTATCTAATAGATCATCATTCTTATTTAATATTTTAGCAGCATCCAACAAATCTTGGAACAATGCAGAAATAATTTGATTGTCCATGGTCGTACCACTTGCCAAAGAACACACTGAACCATCTTCTTTGACAAAGGAATTCTCTGGTGATACACTTGGTGCATTGACCAAATATCCATTTCTTGGATCGGTTATCATGACATCAGTAAAGAAAAGAGATGCACCACGCATTATTGGGTACAACTTCTTTAAATATTCTGTGTCTTGGGTATATAAATAATGTTGATATAATTGATCACAAAGCCAAGCAGCAGATGCATTAGAGGCTCCCCATGAAGGATGTTCACCTGGTGCGGTAAACTGCCACAAATTACCTAGTACATGAGTTACCCATCCTCGTGCATGATAAAAGACCTGAGCTGTATGCTCTCCTGATTGCACTTGACTAGCTACCCAATCAAAAAATGGATCGTGTGACTCACTTAAGTTTGCAAGGTCTACCCCCCAATAGTTCATTTGCAAATTAATATTCAAATGGTAGTCTCCATTCCAAGGTGTTTGCACCCCGTCGCACCATAATCCTTGTAGATTTGCAGGCAATCCGCCTGGTTTACTACTACTCAACAATAAATAACGTCCAAAGTCAAGATATGTAGCTATCAAATTAGGGTCTTCATCCTTTTGACAAGCTTGCAAACGCTTGTTTAATGGTTGATGATCACAATCTAGATTCGATAATTCATTATTATCAAATCGCAAATGTAGTCTATTCATTTTACTTGAAAACACTTTATTATGTCGACTTTTTGACGATAATAATAACGTATCAGAAAGCGATAATTGGTTTGCAACCTTAGATTGCAGCTCATTTACAGAAGTCTTATATGACGTTTGAAGTCCCACTAACACATAAGCCTCATTTAATGCTCGAACTTCAATTCGATTTGAGTCAAGTTGAGACACATGTCCGCCATTAGGTAGTCTCACAAGAACCTCGCCTAAATAATGCATCCCATCATGGTTGTATCCATCGTTTAAAGCACCCGAAATTATTAAGTGATTGCCACTAACTTGTATATGCTTTCTTTCTGGACGATTTAGTTGTAAAACAAAAGCAAGTGTATCTTTCCCTGATTGACTCTTCTTTGTGTAATGACCGATACCAATATCATCAACACAAGAAGTATAGTATGTACGTTTAAATGACGCATCACTTGTTTCAAAACTTGTCACAACTTCACCTTGCGTCATATTTAAACTCCTTCTATAGGAATGCACTTTCTTCTTTGCAAGTGTTGGGAACTCAATGTGTAAATTGGCAAACATTTGATACGATCCATAAGGTGCATTATGTCCACCTCCATAAGCACTCCCTTGTCCACCACAGACAAATGTACGATTCATCAAGAGTTCTGCTTCCTTGTGATGATTTTTAAATATCAGATGACGAATAGAGTCCAAATAAACATATGCGGAAGGGTTATCCGCATTTTGTATGGATCCAGACCATAGCGATTGTTCGTTTAAAGTGATTGTCTCATGAACGATGCCACCATTTGGCATCATTCCTATTCTACCATTTCCAAGTGGAAAACATTCTACCCAAGCTTGTGCAGGTTGCTCCATATAGATAACAGAATCAGCAAAATCAACCTGTTTCTTTTTATTTGTGCAACTAGCAAGGAAAAAGACTTGTCCGACCAAAATGGTCAGACAAGTCATGCACATTAATTTACATTGTTTTATATGCTTCATGTGGATATTAATCTTGTTGCATATTTTCAGAAAGTCCAGTGATCATTGCATCAATAGCAGCTTGACCAGCTTCGTCATAAATATCGCCTGTATTACGATTAAATAATGCACTTCCTTTGCCACCAGCATCCCAGTAAAATGGTATAACACCATTTTTATTCGCTTCTGAAACAACTGTTTGCAAATAATAATTTCTACATGTTTCATGCTTTACCTTTTCGTCTCCAGTCAAATCTGTCTGTAAAAAGGCATTAAATTCTCCTAGAATAACAGGAATACCGTTATCAACAAATTTTGTTTTCAGACTTGACATCTTTTGTGCAAGATAATCCTCTTGTCCATAAGAAGATAGAGTGCCATAAGATGCATATTTAGTTCCCCAGTATTTTATTGTAGGACTATCTCCACAAAAATCCCAAGGATCGTAATAATGCACTTCAGCCATCAAACGATTGGCTGCAATATCACTTGGCATAGCCAAATGCTGAATAGCTAAATCTACGTTCGTGTTATATGATTGTACAATAAGACAACGTTCTAAGTTATTTCCTTTAGTAGCTCTAACTGCGTCTACAAAAGTTTGATTGTAACTAGCTTGTACTGACAGATTTTCATCGGTTGGTGTACCGTATCCTTCATGTACTTCATTATTCCCTGCAAAAACTAAATGGTCGTTATAATCCCGAAAATAAATAGCTATCTGCTTCCATATAGCTGCTTCTTTCTTTAAAATCTCATCTTGCGTATCATAACTAACATTGTTTTCTAGCCATCCACCATCCCAGTGAATATTGATCATGACATACATATCTTCAGAGATACAATAGTCGACCACTTCTTTTACTCGTGCTAACCAACTTTCTGAGATACGATAAGTATTTTGGTCAACAATATAGCCGTTCCAAGCACATGGTATACGTACAGAATTAAATCCTGCAGATTTTACTGCTGAAATAAGCTGTTGTGTAACTTTAGGATTTCCCCATGCTGTTTCACTAGGTGTATCATTGTTATACGCTTCAAGAGTATTTCCAATATTCCATCCTAATTTCATTTGCGCAGCAATTTCTGTGGCAATGCGCATATTTTGTTGTGCAGCATCAGAACCTGTATTTCCATCTTGTACAACCGTAACTGTCTGAGCAAGCGGACCAGCTTTAATCTCTATATGCCCTTCACGTGATTCCAAGAATGGATTTCTTGCTATTTCTGCAGCAAATGTATTTGCGGTCTGAGCAACACTGCTGTCTACTTCAATCCAATCAACATCACTACTTATAGTATATTCTGTAGCACTATTGACTTGTACAGAAAGCCCTTCTCCTAAAGCTGCCCCATCATAACTTTTTGTCTCAACTGTTAAAGAATAAGCCGCTTGCTGCTTAATTTGGATAGTCTTTGACAAGTCACCAGCTTGAACAACCAAAGTACATGTACGAGATGCTGCATCTGTATTCTCATCAGCAGTTACTGTTACTTTTTGAATAACTGCTTTACCACTAGCTTCACTAACATGACACCAATCAGCACTGCTTTCTATAGTCCAGTCTACAGTACTTTTCATATTAAATGTCAATTCTCCTCCCTGATTAGCAAAGTCCAAATTTGTTTCTGTAACAATTAGTTCAGGGGTAGTACTATCGTCGCTACTACTACAAGCGACGATAGTAAAAAGCATACACAAAAGGTGTATTGTAAATGAAATTCCTCTCATTATTTTCTATAAAATCAATATAATGTTATACTATCTACAGTTGCTGTGACACCTGTAATATCAACCACTTCTGTAGCTATATTCTTCATAATATCTATACAGAAGACAACAGCTCCTCCTGTCACTGTCGATGTGGCATCCATCTTAACAGTATATGTTCCATCACCAGTAATAGTCGTATCATTTGCCGTTGGTTCATCTGCAGAAGCCCAGTACTGAACGCTCCAGTCACTACTTGCAAAAGATAAACCACAAGGGTAACTTCCAGCAGCTCCTTCAACGAAGTTTAACCCAGAGATAGTAAAAGTCACTTCCATACTATCAAAAGTAAGTTTAGAATTATCAATGCAAGGGTCTTCTTTAGTCCCACCATATTCGTTGTATATTTCAATACGAATATTACCCTTTTCTTCTAAATCACCTACTAGTACTTTAGCATTGTCAATATCAAGTGATGTTCCAGAAGGCTGATCACTACTATCATCTACAATTAATGCGAAACTAATTGTTTGATATTGTTCTGCATTCGAAGGATCAATGCAACCTAAAGTCATTATTTTAACTGCACCAGCTTCTTTTTCCACTTTGATAACGCGCATTTTATTCTCTTGAGTTGCAATAGTCAACTGATTATCAAGGTTATTGACCCAAATAATTGGTTGTCCAAAGTCAATCCAATTTTCATCATCAATAGTGTAACTTCCTTCTATAGTTTCACCATCACCATTGACAACAACGTAAGTACCACTAGAATCACCATCTTTAGTCATCGTCATACTAATCTGTTGGAATGTAGCAATATCATATGGATGATTATCTCCACTCAACGTAGGTACACTGCCTGACGTATCCCAAGAATAGACATCATTGCCACTTAGATCAGTCCAGTTATAAGGAGCATCCATGTGAAGGCTCCAACTTTTTGTTTCAGTAGTTGTTGTTGTCAAGTCATCATTAGCATTTCCACTATATGGCAAAGTTGGTTTTTCTGGTTCTGGCTGCCAATTATTTCTATATTCTTCAGAAATATAATTATAACATGTTCCAGTAGCAGGAACCAGTAGTTGCATAAAGTCATCACTTATATATAAAATATTGAAAACACCACCAACAAGATTCGCTTTCATTTCATCGTGGCGATTTGTATCGTGAACAGGTAAGGCATTCGTGAATTGTAGTGTATGGTTTTCAGTATTCAACATATAAGTTCCTGTTGAATTATCAATTCCATATGCTTCTTGATTAACAGCAACATGTGCTCCGCCAATCAAATCAAAAGTCATAGATCCAAAATCAGCAGCATCACACATCCATGAATTGCCAGCCCAATCGGCTGTCCAATACCAAGTAGCACTACCATCTGTCAAATTAGGCACAATAGCTTTTGTAGCATCCCAATCACTTGAATCAATATAATTAGCACCAGATGAGCTATGCAAATTATCCCAATTATATCCTGCTGTAAAGAAGTAAATTGGACCAAGTGCATAACGTGACACACCCTCAGCATCCAAATCAAGATACCAAGTCTTTGATTGGCCTGCTCCACCACTCACTTTAGTCCACATTGGATCTTTTATAAAATCAGAACACATGTCATCTACGGTAAATTGAACAGGTTCTCCATATACAAGTCCACCTCGCGTTTGCACACCAAAAGTGACACTATATGTACCAGCAAATGGGATCTTCAAAGTCACTTGCTTCGCTTGACTGTTCCCTTGTGGATGAATCCATGAAGGTTGATACTTATCATCCATCAAACTTGTAAGATATACAATATTAGGATTGCTCGTATCGTGAGTTATCTCAAATGAAATACCCTCAAGTAGTTCTCCACTTTTTACATCAGGAACACTTGTAGAATATGACTCTGGGGTACATGCCGATAAAATCGACACAACCAGTAAAGCTAATAAATAAGATATATAATTTGTTTTCATTGCTATTCGATTTTTTACCATCCTGCATTTTGTTGAAGCACTCCCTTGGACAGAGTTATTTGTGTATTAGGTATCTGTTGTAGTCCTTTTTTTGTAACTACATTTTGTGATTCAACAGATACAACTCCTGCTATTCCACCATTTAGTACATCTACAGACATAGCTAGCTTATTAGAAGCAGTAGCAATCCCTTGACGCATTAGATCCCAATAACGAACTCCTTCAAAAGCAAATTCTAGATGTCGTTCTTCATAAATATTCTCAAGACTCACTGTTTTTTCACTATAATCAGCAGACAGAACACCATCTGTTGTGTAAGCACGTTTTCTTACCTGATTGTAGTAATCTTGGGCGTTAGCACTACCCAACTCAGCTGCCATCAACAAGACGTCAGCATAGCGTACAATCACATAATCTTGATGTTGTGATATTTGGAAGTCACCAGACCCATCTTCTTTAGAAGCAGATGTCCCATCATAAAACGCCATAGGTGTATACTTCTTTATAGAATAGCCAGTATACTCTCTTTGACCTTTCAAATCAAAATCAGGTTCAATTCCTTCTCCTACAAGATCGATAATAGAAGCTACTTTACGCATATCTCCCTTACCATAAAGATTAACAGTACTTGGATTGACGGTACATGCTCCCCAACCTTTACCATATGGAGAGAAATTAGTATTACGTAGTCCAACCATAACCAACCAACGGTTACCATCCAAATTACCATCATAGTCTTGAGTTGTATTAAACTTCATAGACAAAATGGTTTCTTTGTTTCCATCTCCAGCATAAGTTGATTCAAACGCCAATTCACCATCAATAGGAGTTGAAGACGCAGCTGGCCATAAGTTTTTGTATTCAGAAATCAAACCAAATTCTGGGTTTGAAATCACATCTTCCAATCCAGCCAACACTTCTGATTTTGAAGTTCCTTCTAATTCTTTACCATAATACCCAGTGTAGTATAAATATACTCTACCCAATAATGCTTCTGCCGCATACTTGGTAATATGACCATCGTTTGTACTAGCATTTGCTTTTGGATAGGCATCTGCAGGAATATTCTCAATCGCATATTGCAAATCTGACAAAATAACAGCATAGACTTCATCCGCAGTAGCCTGAGGTACATTTTCAGAAGATGGTGATGTCAGCAATGGAATATTACCAAACAATCTCACCATATCGAAATATAATATCGCACGCATGGCATGAGCTTCACCCAAATAGGTTCCTTTCTTAGACTCATCACTTGTCCAATCTATTTGTTCTGCATAACCTAATAAAGTATTACATCTAAAAATAGCTGTGTAGTAACTAGTCCATAATGTATTGAAAATATCGACATCAGCTGGAGAATATGATTGATCAAAACGATCTAAAACCATATAATTCTTACCATCCGTATTTCCAGTACCACCGAAACAGTCATCACTCATAATTTCCGAAGCTTCAAAGAATGAAGGAGTACCATTACTTACAGTGCACTGCCATCCATCATAACAAGCAACAAGAGCTCGATAAGCATCATCTACAGTAGTATAATAGTTTTGTGTTGTTGTTTCTGTTTTAGATTCTGTGTCTAAAAAGCTACTACTGCACGACTGCGTTGCCACTCCTAGGGTTAATGCAACGCCTGCCAAACAAAAAATATTTTTGATCTTCATAATGAACTAGATTAAAATTTAAGATTTACACCAAATAGAACGGTACGAGGACGCGGGTAATACCCTAAATCAACGCCCGATACCCAACTGTTATTTCCGTATCCAATTTCAGGATCCATCCCATCATACTTTGTAAATGTAAACGCATTTTGTACTTGTGCATACAATCTAGCTTGAGAAATGTATGGACACTTTAACAAAGAAGCAAAGTCATACCCCAAAGTTATATTACTGATACGTAAATAATCACCATCTTGTATAAATAAATCAGAGAACTGATAGTTTATATTGGATGACGTCACACGTGGAATGTGATTTGATGTACCTTCTCCAGTCCATCTTTGTAGAATTGCAGTGGTATAATTAGCATACGCATTTGGTTGATTTCGATACGTTTGAACAATATCATTACCAATCACTCCATTAGCAGTCAATGCAAAGTCAAAATGCTTGTAATCTAAAGAAATGTTGAATCCATATGTAAAATCAGGCATACCATTTCCTAAATCAACTTTATCATCCTCATTAATAATACCATCTTGATTTTGATCAACATACTTCACATCTCCAGGTTGAGGATTTGGCTGTAAAATGCCATGCTTATCATCACTATTCCAAGCATCGATTTCTTCTTGATTTTGGAAAATACCGCAAGTCTTGAATCCCCAGAAATAACCAATTGCATGCCCATTTTGTGCACGATAGAACTCACTACTATTGTCATACAAAGCATTTGTGGGACCATGAATGATACCATCTTCTGTCGGGATATTACCTACTTCATTCTTATTATATGCACCATTCACAGATACATTATAATGAAGTCCCTTATAGGTATCATTCCAATTAAGGCCTAATTCAAACCCTGTGTTTTTTACGTCACCACCATTGATATAAGGAGCTCCAGTTCCTGCTGTGGCCAAAATAGGAGCTTCTACTAACCAATCCTTAGTTGTTTTAATGTAGAAATCAGCATTAACTCTTAAACGATTGAACAAGGTAGCATCAAGACCAATATTTGTTTGTTCTGAAGTTTCCCAAGTTATATCTTCATTAGCCAATCTACTTGGGTATGCTCCCCAAATATTGTAGTCAGCCCCAAGAGAATTACCAAAGATATAATTTGTTGTAGATGTTTTAACTGGTGCTACATACTGGAAACTTGAAATATTCTGGTTACCAACTTGTCCCCAACTTGCACGTAGCTTCAAGAAATCCAACCAAGACTTTGTGCTTTCCATGAATGCTTCATTAGAAATGACCCATCCGGCAGATATTGAAGGGAAGTATCCCCAACGATTATCTGAAGAAAACTTCGATGATCCATCAGCACGAATCGTAGCTGTTGCCATATAAGTTTCTTTCAAGTTCCAACTTAAACGTGAGAAATAAGATGTCGTACGTACATCATCATAAGGATAACCTTCTATGTTCATGTCATCGGCAGCAGTAGCTTCTGTGTTGTTGATATATGCATGTTCCCAATTATTAAACATGGATTTAAGATCTTTCCTATTTCCACCCAAATAATCGCCAGAATAGCGTGAAGATTCCATACCAATTAAAGCGACAAAATGATGTTTGTTTACATCAAAATTATAACTAGCTGTATTAGTTGAAGTCAAAGTCATGCCACTACTTGTATTCTGCGAAACATTAGTCGCTGTGTCATTGTAACTATATGGTGAGAAATGATATAGTGGTTGATAATATCTATAATCTGAATTGCTCTTATTCACAGCTAAAACTGTGCGCAACGTCATGTTTTTGATGGGGTGTAACTCAGCATATACATCTGCAGCAAAAGTAGACGTTCTTGTCAAGTTATTCACATCGGTCATCATCAATCCATATGGGTTACCGTCTCCTTTGTACCAACCAGAATTAGTTGTATCGTTATAGGGAGAGTCATATGTATTGTTATCACTATAAATTGGTGATAATGGTGAAGTATTGAATGCACCACGAAGAGTATTACTATACTGATCACCTACTTGTACACCAGTGTTCTTCTTATAAACATAACTTGCGTGTTCACCTACTTTCATGAAGTCACCAAAGAATTTATGTTCAGAGTTGACACGGAAATTATATCTTTCGTAGTTAGAAACATCTTCGCCACCAACGATACCTTCTTGTTGAAAATATCCCAAAGAAATGCTGTATGTTGATTTTTCTGTTCCTCCACTAAACCCAATGGTATAATTTTGAATGACAGCATCATCTTTAAACATTTTATCTATCCAGTCACTATTGGCTGGAGTGCCATCAGCATTTGTAATGCCGCTCATGCTATCCCAATCGTATGCTGTACCACCATCATTTACAGACTGTTCGTCCATAATCATTTTGTATTGAGAAGCATTAAGCATGTCTGCTTTTTTAGCTACATTTTGCAAACCATAATATGCATCAAAAGAAACTTGTGTACGTCCTGCTTTACCATGCTTAGTGGTAATCAAAACAACACCGTTTGCTGCCTGTGCACCATAGATTGCAGCTGATGCTGCATCCTTCAAGACATCAATAGATTCAATATCCGCTGGATTCAAAGTCGAGATATCTCCACCGACACCATCAATCAAATAAAGTGGACTAGCGTCACCAACGGTACCTAGACCACGAACGGTTACTTTTAAATCAGCCCCTGGTTGACCAGAAGTAGACATAATAGAGACACCTGGTGTTTGCCCCTGCATCGCTTGTAAAGGATTCGTTGTATTGCGTTTGGCAATATCATCTCCTTTTAACTGAGCAGTAGCTCCAGTAGATAATTTCTTCTTCTGTACACCATAGCCAATAACAACAACTTCTTCAAGTGCTTGAGTATCCTCTGTCATGATAACATTGATAGTTCCAGCTTGTTTCAGTTGTACATCATATGGCTTATACCCCATATACGTAAAATGAAGAGCACTATGTGCAGGGACTTCTATGGTGTAACATCCATCAAAGTCGGTGATTGTACCATTACTAGTTCCCGCTTGCATCACACTAACTCCAATCAATGGCAAACCATCTGTTTTAGAAGTTACAACACCTGTAACTTTCCACTTTTCAGAATTCTGTGCATACATTACTCCTGTGTTCAATACAAACACAAAAAGTAATAACATGGTCCATAACTTAGACCGAATCTGTAAATTTAAAATACTTCGATTCATAAGGTTAACTGTTTATATGATATTAGTTATAATAAAAAGTCAATTTTGACTGAATGTCTTCGGTAGATTTTCCAACATAAAGAGTAAACTTATCCGCATCAACACGCCATTCTTTTTGGATATCGTCATAATATTTCAAGTCATCTGCTGTAATCTCAAATAGCACTTCTGTAGTTTCACCTACCGCTAAAGACACTTTTTTAAAGTGTTTCAATTCATATGCAGGACGATCTAAGCGTGGACGCTTTTGTCCAATATATATTTGCACAACTTCTTTACCATCAACATTACCTGTATTTGTAACAGGGACAGTTAAAGTAAGTTTGCCATCTTTTGTCAAACTACGACTTGACAACATAGGCTTTCCATATTCAAACGTTGTGTAACTAAGTCCATGTCCAAATGGAAATAATGTCTTTATTTTCTTCGTAGTATACCAACGATATCCAACATATATGCCTTCCTTATATTCTTCTTTAATGCTATCTCCTGGATAGGCTAAAGCATCAAAAGAATGTGCAGGACAATCTTCCAATTTCTTTGGAAAAGAGAAAGGCAAACGTCCACTAGGATTTTGTTTACCACTTATGATATCAGCTAAAATATGCCCAGCTTCTGATCCATTATACCATCCTTGAATAATGGCTGGCACTTTATCTACCCATGGCATCGCCACTGCATTACCACTTAAAAGATTCACAACAATATTTGAATTAGCTTTTTGTAAATCAAGGATTAAACGATCTTGCCCAAATGATAAATGATAGTTCTTTCTGTCTGAATCTTCACAATCTTGAAAATGATTCTTATTAAGCCCACCAAAATACAATACAATATCAGCTGCTTTTGCTTTTGCAACAGCTTCATCATGAAGTTTTTGCTGTACTTTTGAATCAATCTTATCTTGTCCATCATATCTTGGTCGACCTGACTCATAGCCTTGAGCATAAATAATTTTATCACCATACATTTCCTTTAGTGCTTCCAGAGGTGAACATTCATGCTTTACTTTCAACTCGGATGATCCACCACCTTTTGTTAGCTTACGAGTCGAGTTTTCACCAACAACTAGAATACGTTCATATTTTGAAGCGTCCAAAGGTAATAATTTGGATTTTCTCTTGGTAAAATCGTTTTTAAGCAAAACCACACCATTAATTCCTACTTCATAACCCACTTGCTCGTGCTCTTTAGTTGCAAGGCTTCCCCATGGGCGACTAGAATTCATAACAGTACGCATTATTAGACGAAGTACTCGACGTGCTTTATCATTCAAAACCTCTACACTATATTTTCCTGACTTCAATCCTTTAAGATAAGGATCAGCAAGATAATACTCCGAATAAGTAAATTTTGATTCTGTTGTCAGTCCATTAGTGTAAGTTCCCATTTCAATATCCAAACCGTTATTTACAGCTTCATCAGTATCGTGACACCCACCCCAATCGGTGATTACAGCTCCGTCAAACTTCCAATCTCCTTTTAAGACTTTGTTTAACAAGAAATCATTGTGGCAAGCATGTTCACCACGAAGCTTATTATATGCCCCCATTAAAGACCACACATGTCCATCTTCGACTGCGGCTTTAAAAGCAGGGAAATATATTTCATATAATGCTCTATCTGATAAGTCTACATCAATATGGCCACGCCACTTTTCTTGATTATTCAAAATATAGTGCTTTACACATGCAGCAACGCCATTTGATTGAACACCATGGATATAAGGTACGACTAATACAGAAGCTAAATATGGATCTTCTCCCATATATTCAAAGTTTCGCCCATTCAAAGGAGTTCTATATATATTTACACCAGGTCCCAAAAGCACACTTTTATTTCTATATCTTGCTTCTTCTCCAATAGCGCGACCATACTTCTGTGACAATTTTGGATCCCATGTTGCAGCCAAACAAGTCAATGCTGGAAATGCTGTACAAGAATCATTGGTAAATCCTGCTGGTGCCCAAGAGTCCCAACTAATCTCTTCACGTACTCCATGAGGTCCATCGCTCATCCAAAGTTCAGGAATGCCTAATCGTGATACACCAGCTACACTAAATTTACTTTGAGCATGACACAAAGCTACTTTTTCTTCCAGAGTCATGCGTTGCAACGCATCTTCAACTCTATCTTCAAGGTTGGCATCTGTCTGTTTATACACAGGTATTTGTTGATGATTGGTCTGCCCGTTCACAATCAAACAACTCATCAGTACAAAGACTGACACTGTCATCTTAATTAATTTGTTCATTGTCTATATTATTAGTCAAAAGGTTATTTACTTTACTATTATCGGTACGTCAACACTTTGCATTCCATTGCTTTTTATACGTACTATACCCTCGCCGCGCACATCCTTGCTTCGTACAACTATAAGGCATTTACCATTGAATAATTTTCCAGAAGGTGATTTCAAGCTTCTGTGTTCTATTTGAGATCCATTATCCATTCCTTCAAAACTAAGTGGTCCTAACACTTCGCAAGAAATAGGATTGCATGAGTCAGGTACTAGTTTTTTTTGATTATCAAGAACTTCAATCGAAATAAACACTAAATCACCACCTGCTTGAATGATAGATTTATCAGCCTGAGCTCTCAGGGCAGTACTTACTCCAGTTGTTTGTCTGGAAACACGTTTGACCTCTTTGCCATTCTTCCGACTGACGCAAGTCACAGTACCAGGTTCAAATCTCACTTTCCACAATGCATGTAAACAAGTATCTGTCTTTTTTCTTGTACCATAGGATTTACCATTAATAAATAACTCAACTTCATCAGCGTTGTTATAGTAAGCCCACATATCAATCTCCTGTCCCAACTCCCAATTCCAATGTGGGAACAAATGCAATACCGTTTTATTCGTCCATTCGGATTGATACATATAGTATACATCTTTAGGGAAACCCGCTAAATCTACTATACCAAAGTATGAACTCCTTGCAGGCCATGAAAAAGGAGTTGGCTCTCCTAAGTAATCAAAACCAGTCCAAACAAATAATCCTGCAACAAAAGCATTATTTTTTACAGCTAACCAAGCATTTTCATGCGAAGCTCCCCAAGGCGTTCTACAATTATCATAAGCACTACACATACTTTCTTCTGTAGCAAATGGAACATCCCATCTTTTAGGCCATAAACGCACACTATCAGATGGCATATCGTAATAGCCTCGTGTCATCAATGCTGATGTTGATTCTGTAAACAAAAACGGTTTATTAGGAAAAAAAGTACTAATACTATCTAGGTACTGCTCATGGTAATTATAGCCGATTAAATCTAAAGCCTTACTACGAAACAAATGATTCCCAGGGCGTGGTTCGTTGCATCCAGCTGTCACGTATGCTTCAGGAACATCCTGCTTTACTAATGTCACTAATCTCTGCGTTAACCTAGCATTAAAACTTAGAGAATCAGTCATTTTTCCTAATCTGGATGCATCTTTTTGTGCATTTAAAATCAAATTTGCAGCCTCAAGAGAAATCGTATCAGTAGAGATATCATTCCATTGTTCTAGAACCTCATTGCCAATACTCCACATCATAATTGAAGGATGATTACGATCACGCAACATCAGATCATGAATATCTTTCTCATACCAATCTTCAAAATAGGTAGAATAGTCGTAAGTCGTCTTTCTCTGACGCCACATATCAAAACATTCATTCATGACAACAAACCCCATTGAATCACAAAGAGACAACCATTCGGGAGCTGGTGGATTATGTGAACAACGAATCGCATTACATCCCATCTCTTTTAGAATTGTGAGTTGACGTTCCATCGCTTGTTTATGAATAGCACTACCTAAACACCCCAAATCATGATGCATACATACACCTTTCAGAACAACTCGTCGATTGTTTAAGTAAAAGCCATTTTTAGCATCAAACTTATAATTCCTTATACCAAAACGAGTTATCACAGTATCGCCAGAACTAAGATATGTTTTTAATGTATATTGTTGAGGATTATCTATATCCCAACATATAGGCTTGCTATTAATCGTAAATGTCTGAGTAAGAGTTTGATTGGTATTCTCATTCAACTCGACTTGTGCATATGCCTCAGTAAGCTTTTCACCAGATGGGGAATACACTTGCTGAACAAGAGTTTGAGTAGATGCAAAACTTTGTTCGTTCTTCAAAACAGTATGCACAGTGACTACAGAAGAGTTCTTTTTAGGAATAGCACTTACATATATACCATCATTGGCAATGTGTGTAATCGGTGTCTGAATCAGCCAGACATTGCGATAAATTCCGCATCCACTATACCATCTAGAATTTGGTTGATTTTGATTATCAACTCGTACAGCTAATACATTATCTCCTTCCTTTGCTACAGATGAAATATCAATGCATATTGGCAAGTAACCATTTGGACGTCCACCAACACGAACTCCATTTAAATAAACTGTAGACTGCATATAGATTCCATCGAAAAGAATATATAACTTTTGAGACAAATCATTCTTATCAAGAAAAAGATGCTTACGGTACCACCCGATACCTCCTGGAAGTGCACCACCATTTGGCCCTGCAGGAGCATCTTTATTAAACTCAAATTCAATAGCCCAATCATGCGGCACAGATAATTTTCGCCATTTTGAATCATCAAAGTCTATAGTTGCATGTCTCGAGTCATCTCCTAAAGAGAAAGTCCACTCCTTATTCAAGGAGCGTTTTTTCCTTGATGACTGGGCCAATGTTGTCTGCCATAATGGCGACAACATTAGCACACCAATCATACTTAACACAAATCTTATCACTTGGACATTAATCATTTTTCATGTATATAGCGTTATACAAAATCTACAATTCTATTTCCATAGAATCTCCGATATATCGTACAGTCTTTGTATAATTAGACTTAGTATCTATTCCAGAAGCTTTATCTGGAGTTACATAATGTATACTAATGGAAACAGCTTCTGGCTGCTTATCCCAATTACCTTCGACATCTCCAATAAAAACCTTCTTAGCTTTATCATCGTAGCGAATTGCAACTTTAGTATATACTCCTTTCGTGTAGTCTAAGTTACTACCCTCATCATTGTAGTAAGTAAACTCACCATCACGTCCTTTATAAATCCACAAATCTAGCACATCATCAGGGTGTTGATTAGTGTATTCCATATCACGCCCCATCGGAATGATTGCACCAGCAGGTACATATACTGGTATTCTATCAAGAGAAGCATTCGCTACAATTGTTTGTCCTCCATCTTCGCATTTTCCTGTATAAAAATCGTACCAGCTGCTTCCTTCTGGAAGATATACAGAACGCTCGCGTTTGGTATACTCATAAACAGGAGAAATCATTAAAGATGAGCCAAAATTAAATTGAGTATTAATATCATATGTTTTCTTGTCGTCTGGATAATCCATGACTAATGCACGCATCATTGTGTAATCATCAAAATACGTCTTTGCTGCAATAGAATATATATATGGCATCAATTTATAGCGGAGCTTCATATAATAAAGGATGTTTTGATACGTTGAACTTCCTTTAGGAGCAATCTCCCATATTTCACGGTAAGGAAATTGTCCATGTGCTCTAAACAAAGGAACAAATGCTCCAAACTGATACCAACGTGCGTTTAATTCACGCCATTCTTTTAGATCTTGATTTACAACTCCTGTGTGTGTAAATATTTGTTGTGCTTTTGTATAACGAGATTCAACACAAAAACCACCAATATCCATACTCCAATAAGGGACACCAGCCAAAGAGAAGTTCAATCCAGCCGTAATTTGAGCTTTCATATCCTCCCAACGTGAAGCGATATCACCACTCCACACAGCTGTAGAATACTTTTGTATTCCTGCAAATCCTGATCTTGTCAATAAGAAGACACGTCTATTCGCATCTACGGACATCTGTCCATTATAAATAGCTTTTGCATTTTCTAGTGCATAAGCATTAAAAAATTCTGTTGAGGTTCCCAAAGCAGTTGGCCCACACAAAGCTTTACGGTATGGCATGTCAGTGCAATCCTTGACATTTGGTTCGCTAGCATCCATCCACCAAGCATCAATACCCAAAGGATATAAATGTTCTTGAATCTGATTCCAAAACATCGATTTAGCCTCGTCACTATATGCATCATAAAATGAACCCACATAACCTGGTCCTACCCAGTCTTTAAGGCTATCTTCTACTGCTTGACGATACATCAAACCTTTTTCGTCAAATTCTTTAAAATGATTTGTTGTACAATAGAATTTCGGCCAAACTGAAATCATGAATTTAGCATGTTGATTATGAACTGCATCAATCATTGCTTTTGGATTAGGAAATCGCTTCTTGTCAAACTCATGGCTTCCCCATGCATCATCTTCCCAGTAGTTCCAATCTTGTACAATATTGTCAATAGGAATGTGGTTCTTACGGAAAGTACCCAAGATACCCAGCAACTCCTCTTGAGTTTTATAACGTTCTCTACTCTGCCAAAATCCCATTGCCCATTTTGGCATTATAGGTGATTTCCCTGTTAATTTACGATAACCTGAAATCACTTCATCTGCATTCTTTCCTTTTACAAAATAATAATCAATATTTTGTCCCATTTCAGTGCTAAAAGTCAGATTATTCTGCTCTTGAATTGAATTTGGTAGCACAGCTCTAAGTCCTAAATATGAAACTGATCCATCTGGTTTCCATTCTATGTGAATTGGCATTTTCTTACCTTGCTCACACTGCAGCTGAAAACGATATGCATTGGGATTCCAAGCTGTACGCCAACGTTCTGGAACAACTTCTTTACCATCAACAAAAACCTTAATATAACCAGCATAATACAACTGGAAGAAATGCTTCCCTGATGATTTAGAATCAATAAATCCATCATAAGTAACTGTAGAACCATCTAAAGGAAATTGAGATGGCAATTTTTTGATAGTCTGTATATCTTCATAATAAATTTGGTCTTCTAAGCGACTCAATCGATATCTATCATGGCGTGCTGATGCTGTATAAGTAGCTAACAAGCTTCCTTTCTTTCCTGTAGGAGTAGAAAGTTCAAACAATTCATTCAATTGTTTATAGTCAGTAGGAACGCCAAATCTACACATAGAATAATTGTCCCACAAAATTCCATAATGTTTTGAAGATTGAACAAAAGGGATAGAGACCTTGGTGTTATACTGGAATAATTGCTCATTTTTCCCTTTGTAATTGAATTCGTCAGATTGATGCTGACCTAGCCCCCAAAAAGCCTCATCATCTTCTGATACAAATTGTTGATAAGTACTATAGCCTGTATCTTCATCCACCAAAATTGGGGAAAAGCATGCTCCTTCATCTACTTCACGCAACAGTGTGTTACCTGCAACATCGAAAAAGTGAACAGCTCCAGAATACTTATTAACCTCAGCATTCAATGAAGACGTTGAAACAACAACGACAGAATCATGTTCTTGAATCTCTATATTTTTATATATAGGCTGATCAACAACGACTAAACTAGCTGCTTCTTTGTTAGAAGATGTCGGAAACTCAGTAACACGAATAATATCATCAGATATAGCTGTTAAACGCACAGAATGTGGCTGACCACTTCTTTTTTGAAGCATTTGCACTTCAACTCCATCTGCCATTTTTTTGACATTGGGTGAGCTACAGCTTACTACACAACATGTGCACATCAAGAGAAAAAAGTTTTTCATACTAAATTATTTGGTTCAATTGTTTACTGCAAATGTAGCTAAACCCAACCAAGAAAATCCAGTGTTTAAACCACTAAAAAACCATACGCTTGATGCCAATTAGGGGGATAAATGATGCATATACGCCTACATGCATCATTTATACCCATATATTGCAACAATGCTATCCTATTCTTCCTCTTTAATATAAGAAGATGGAGAGACTTTATATACCTCTTTAAACTGCTTTGAAAAATATTTGGGGGTATTAAAGCCTACAGCATATGAAACTTCCGATACATTCATCTCTCCTTGCTTAAGTAGATGTGCTGCTGTCTTTAACCTAACTAAACGAATGAACTCAACAGGGGATTTTCCAGTTATGAAAGTCAGCTTCTTGTATAGATGTGCACGGCTTATACCAAGTTCATTACTCAGAATTTCAACAGATAGATTATCATCTCTCAAATGATCCTGTACATACCGTAAAGCATTCGTTAGAAAAAGTTCATCAGAAGCACTCAAATCCATACGATTTGGTTCAACATATGCTCGATACTGAAATTTTTCTTGTTGCAAACGATTCTTATCTAACAAATACTCAATTCTTAAGTTCAATACATCCCAGTCAAAAGGTTTACTGATATAATCATCTGCTCCTAAAGATAATACTTCCACCCTACTCTCATCATCTGTACAAGCCGTGAGCATAATCACTGGGATGTGTGCTGTACGCACATCCTGTTTGATTAACTGACAAAGCTTTACACCATCCATTTTAGGCATCATTTTATCTAAGATAATGATATCTGGCATCAATGTAGGAATAATCTCCCACGCCTCTACACCATCAGCAGCGGACTCTAGATGATAGTATGTTTTTAATGTATCCAATAGATATTCTCTAAAATCATCGTCATCATCCACTATCAAAACCAATTCATTATGGACAGGCACAACTAATTCAGATATGCCGCTGGATTTCTCCAATGTATTTGCAGAAGATATCTGTACATTTTTTATACGACACTCCTGCTTTTCTATTGTCACAGGAATAGTAATAGAAAATACACATCCATTAGCCTCGTTCTCATTATGATGCAATGTAATGGAACCTCCTAAGACCTCAACATATTTCTTGACTAAATATAAACCTATACCAGTTCCAGTTATACCAGATTTTGCTAAAGTGTTATCTCCATTTCTATAGAAACGATTAAATACAAAAGGTTGATCTTCAGTTGGGATTCCAGGGCCATTATCAATTATCGTTAGATTCAAACTAGACATGCCATCAGCATTCTCTTCACAAATAGTAGCAAATTTCACCTGAACACATACATTTTCCCCACCATACTTAAGTGCATTAGACAATAAATTGGTAAGTATTTTTTCTACCAAATCACTATCATAAACACATGATAAACTTTGTGGTCCTTCTACAAGTAATTCTGCCTGTTGCTGCTCAGCAGTAAACTTAAACTTATTAACAACTTCCAAAATCTGATCCGATATATCATGCACTTGTAAATTAACTTTGGTACCTGAAGCATCTATTTTACGATAATCAAGAATCTGGTTGACTAGGTTCATCAAGTAAGTACCATGTTGTTGCATGATTTTCATTTGTTTCCGCACACTTCCTAAGTCATCAGTGTTTAAACAGCGTTGTAATGGTCCCAAAATTAAAGATAGAGGAGTACGTATTTCATGTGAAATATCAGTAAAAAACTGCAGCTTCAATTTAGTTAGTTCTTTTTCTTTTTGAGCCTCATATGACAACTGCAATATTTGATATTTTTGTTGTAAATGATGACGCACAAGCATGAAAGCACTTAATATTAAGAGAATAAAAAGTACAACATACAAACAATAAGCCCACCAAGTAAGCCACATAGGTGGTCTTACATGAATGTTCAGCTTGACTTGATTACTTTGATAATATCCAGTGGGATTATGCAAACGCAATTTAAGTGTATAATCACCAGGTTCTAGATTCATAAAATGGATTTCATTCAATCCTTTCTTTATTGGTACCCACTGCTCTTGCACATCTGTCAGCCAATATTCAAATTGTTGCTCAGGTGCACTAATCACATGACTGGTGTATGCAGAAATCGAAAAAACGTTTTCGTTATACTCCAAAGTTATATTAGATAATTCAGAGATTGATTTTTCCAACAGTACTCTTCCATTGTATTCATCACCTACACTTATTTTTCGTCCCTTAAGATACAAGTCTTTCAAATAGACATGCACATACTCAGTATAATCCTTCATTTTTTCAGGATACAAACAAGTAACACCTTTTCCACCTCCAATCCAAAATCTACCCTTAATATCTAATCCAATAGCTCGTTGATTAAAAGCAGAGTTCTGAATATAATTTTGACGTCCATATGCACGTAATTCAAAGGAATATAAACCAACTTCTTCCTGATTCTCTGTCACTGATACAAGCCATACTTGATTGGCACAAGCTATACAAATATGTCCATCATTATCTTCGATGATACCTGAAAATTTGGTGTGCTTCTTATTTTTTAGGAAGGGCAAATCAATAAGAGTTTCTCGCTTAGTATCATACACATAAACTTGAGTACGCGTGAGTACCCACAATAACCCACGAGAATCATAGTAAACTTGTATGGCAATATTTCGATTCATCATGTGTGCCTTAAACTGAGCATCTCCGATATACTCAAAAGTCTGTGTCTTTCTATGAAAAGCACACACGCCATTTGAAGTTCCAATGTATAAAACATCATCGTTCCCTGGTGAAATAGAATATAACACATCTGAAGGAAGCATTTTATGCTGGTCCATCTTATACGTTGTAAAGACATTTTCTTTGGGATTAAACCTCTGTAATCCACCGCCTAAAGTTGCTAACCATAGCATTTGGTCCTCATCTTGATAAATATCCCATACATTATTACTAGATAAACTATTATGATTCCCTGGAATATTTTTGTATTGGGTCACTTTCCCATTTTTAAGATGTGCTAATCCTCCCCAAAACTGTCCAATCCACAAGGAATTATCATCATCTTCACATAGGCTTACAACAACATTAGATGAAATACTAGTCGAAGTATAAGAATTATATTGTTCTTCAACTCTATTTGTATTTTGATTATATAACAGTAATCCATGTTCATTGGTTCCTAACCAACATCCTTTTTCTGTAGGTAGTACAGCGGTTACATCTGGTACATATCGTAGGTTGTCTGTAGAAACACCTAGATAATCCCTCACATAATCCACCTGTTTATTAACGTGGTATGCTACTCCTCTCTTGTACCCTCCTAACCACATCACATTATGATTATCTTCAAATAGACATAAGATATTATTATGTGGAATAGAATGAGATGACTCCACTTTTAGATCCGAATTTTCGTTTTCATTTATAGGGTGTACAATAAGTACTCCCGCATGATCAGTAGCTACCCAAAGTAATCCATTATTATCTAATAACAAATCATTAATAATATAATCAGTTAGTACTCTATCATACCTTTGAGTTGATGGGAAATAACGTACTACTCCCTTTCCACCTGAAAGATAATAATAATAAGTTCCTACTTTATCTACATATAGCTTTGCCTGATCATTTACTGGATGCGATTTAGAAAAATCAGCTTTAATCACCAATGTATTATTTTCAAGGCCAAGTACACGTCCTTTGGAAGTTAAGAAAAGCATTTGATTATCTGCTTTGTCAATGATATATCCATCTTCTTTAGCAAAAGAAAAAGTGCGAAATTCTTGAGACGTACAATCATATCGTTTTATATCTTGAAAACCTTGCAGACAAAACCAAATATAATCTTTATCACTATACATCTGGTGAATTTCAGCAATAGATAACATCCTATTATAAACCTCCATCGCACTATTTTTCACGACGCTATGACTTATTGGATCAAAAAAAGAATATCCAGTTGAAGTAGTCAATAAGAACAAGTTATTAGGAGCAATAGATATATTAAAAATGTTATTATCTGGTAAGGAAAAAGGAATGGCTTCATCATGGTAGAATAGAGTTGTTTCATAACCATCAAAACAATTCAAGCCATTAGAAGTAGCAACCCAAAGTACACCATGTGCATCTTTACAGATTGAATTTACTTCTTCATCAGAAAAGAATTGACTCGCTTGTAAAGGCACAAAATGCCTATTATCAGCTTCTACATCAAAAGCTAACAGACAAAATAGAATCACATACAACAAGGCATTATGTTTTTTCATGCAGGGTTTAATTATTAGGTTTATACAATTAGACTGAGATTCATTGGTTAAACAAATATACCATTATATTAGGAAACACACAAACATTTTCTTACGTACGCTCTCCAATAAGCTAAGACAACACAATACAGAAATATCAATGTGTAGAAATACGAGCCATAAGACTAGAAGCCTTTATGGCTCGTATATTTAAGGTTGTTATAATTACAAATCCTTCACTCTATACCAATCAAAAGCAGACACACCTCGCCCATTCTGAGATTGGGCAAATAATGCGAAATAAACTCCTGTAAATCCACCAGCCGTTTCACTACTTAGATAGCGCGTATCTAGACCTATAAGAAGTTTGTCGTTACAATAAAAATTATACACATATTTGTCAGACACAACCTTTAAAGTAGCTGAATCTGATAAAACACGCATCTCTTTAGCAACATAGTTGATTCGACCTATCCGAACATGAACCTGTATATAAGTACCATCTTTTTTCTGAATAAGCTGTAAATCATAATGATGTGTTGGATTTTGAAAAACAGTCAAACCAGTTTGAAACATTTCACCTGACTGCATGAGCTGCACACTAGTAGATACTTCCTGTGACAACTGGGTTTGACGAGTTCCCACAAATGTAGGGGAATCAATATCACTAATTTGAATCTTGCTTGCTTTCAAAACTAAATGCCCAGGTTTTTCTTTTAAACTATAGTTTTCGAAATGTGGGTTACGTATGTAGTTCCAAGCACAATCAAGTTTTGATTCTGAAAAGTTTGTAGAAGCATTGTTGACATTCTCTTTATATGGAGTTTGAGGCAATGTCTTAGTCATCATAAGAGTATCAACGGATCCTTTATTATTCACGACTGGCCAAGCTCCTTCTCCCCAATGAACCGGTGCTAAAAAAGTTTCTCTTCCCATAACATGGTGATCACCATCTCCCGTACGAAAACCTAAAAAGACAGTCCACCATGACCCATCATGAGCTTGAATAAAATCAGCATGTCCTGTTCCCTGTATTTGATTGTATTCAACAGTTCTTCTCGAGTGAGTTAAAATAGGATTAGCAGGATTGCTTGTATAAGGTCCATAAATATCTGTTGCCCTTGCTACAGTAACTTTGTGTGCATATTCTGTTCCTCCCTCTGCAATGACTAAATAATAATAGCCATCTTTTTTGTAAATATGAGGAGCTTCTGGATGCCTACCACCTGTACCATACCAAATACACTTTGTGGGACTTAATTGTTTACCAGTTATCGGATCTATTTCGCACAAACCGATACCACCATTAGGGTTACTTACTAAATAACAGGTTTCGTTTTCCCAAAATAGGGATGGGTCAATTCCTTTTTGTTCTATCCAAACGGGATCAGACCAGTCACCAGCTGGATCAGTAGCATGTACTATAAAATTTCCTTTTCCACTAGTATTGGTTGTAATCATATAGAACATCCCATTGTGATATCTAATTGTAGGAGCATAAATTCCCCCAGACACCCAACATTTATTAAGTTTTAGTTGAGATTTTCTAGTAAGACAGTGCCCTATCTTCTTCCAATGAATAAGATCTTTTGAGTGAAATATTGGAACCCCTGGAAAATATTCAAAACTACTTGTGACTAAGTAATAATCACTATCTTTTCGACAGACGCTAGGGTCAGGATGAAATCCAGGAATTACTGGATTACTGTATCCAAAATTTGTTTTTTCTTGTGCTGAAATAGGTTGTGCCGTGACAACAAGGCACAAATTCACTACAAGGACACTTAACATGCCCCATAAAGAATGCATTCTCTCCATGTTTTTCTTTTTTAGTTAGAATTTAATTATAAATCGAATGCCAAGTAAATATAGATTTGTGATAGATGCAAAAGTAATAATAATTTCCGATAGTACAATACTCATCACAAAATTATTGTCTGAAATAACACAATTGTTCTTCTTAAAAACAAACTCCACCTTATTCATATTTATATAGTGTATAACAAAAAAACAGGCCACAAGACTTGAAGCCTCATGACCTGTTGATAACAGCATTTAAGATATCAATTAGTGTAAATTTACACTATAAGAAAGAATGATTATCATTCTTCAAACTAATCTTCATTTTATCATTTACAATTTTCCGTATCTAGTTGGCAACAAATGTCTATCTCCCAGAGTGTTGTCGACACGAGAAACATTCACCCAGAACTTATTGGCACGTACTTCTTCATTTGGATACACCGCTTGCTCGCGAGAATAAGGGTGTGACCAATAGTTAGCTACTGCTTCATATTCAGGGTGTGGCGCATTGACTAATACATTGTCTTCCTTAGGGAATTCGCCAGAAGCTACTTCGTGAATCTCTTCCCAAATACCACGCATCGCCAAAATAAATCTATCAAGTTCGGCTAAGCTTTCACTTTCAGTAGGCTCAATCATCAGCGTGCCTGCGACAGGGAAGGAAAGTGTAGGCGCATGGTATCCATAATCGATAAGCCGTTTTGCGATATCACTAACTGTAATACCTGTAGTCTCAGCGACACGACGGCATTCTAGAATCAGTTCATGCCCTACATAACCATTAGCTCCACGATATACAATACCATAAGTATCTTCCAAAGCTTTAGCAATATAGTTGGAACTCAACAAGGCTTGTTGTGTAGCACGCTTCAAGCCGTCAGCTCCCATCATACAAAGATAGCCATAGGTGATACTCATCACACCAGCACTACCATAAGGTGCACTAGAAATTTGAATGCCACCATTGCCCCACTCAGTATGTGTTGGTGCAAATGGAATAAGATGTTCTTGGATACCTACAGCTCCTACACCAGGACCACCACCACCATGAGGAATAGCAAAGGTCTTATGAAGATTCAAGTGACAAACGTCTGCACCAATAAATCCTGGAGAAGTCAACCCTGTTTGTCCATTCATATTGGCACCATCCATATACACTTGTCCACCGACTTCATGCACGGCATCACACATATGGCGGATAGCCACCTCAAAAATACCATGAGTGGATGGATAGGTAATCATAAAGGCTGCA
Organism: Bacteroidaceae bacterium; assembly: GCA_963678855.1. GTDB lineage: Bacteria > Bacteroidota > Bacteroidia > Bacteroidales > Bacteroidaceae > F22. The sequence continues at coordinate 1,055,790 of OY787448.1, forward strand.
ATATCACTAGCATGTTCTGCAATCAATCTATCGAAATCGGCAATATCTACATTACCATTTTCGTCCGACTTGATGTGCAAGATTTCATATCCAGCTTGTATAGCAGATGCAGGATTTGTACCATGAGCAGAATTTGGAATAAGCACATATTTTCTATGGCCTTCTCCTTTACTCTTCAAGTACTCACGAATCATGCGCAAACCAGCATACTCACCAGCGGCTCCCGAATTTGGTTGTAGCGTCACGTCATCCATGCCAGTAACTACAGCAAGTCGGCGACGCAAATCTGTAAGCATCTCCTTGTACCCTTGTGTTTGAGCTTCTGGTGCTAGAGGGTGAATATCAGCCCATTCAGGTTGAGCGATTGCCAACAACTCTTGAGCGGCATTAAGTTTCATAGTACAAGATCCTAGTGGAATCATGCTATGAGTCAATGAAATATCTTTTCTTTCTAGTCGTTTGATATAACGCATCATCTCTGTCTCACTATGGTATATATTGAAAACCTCATGAGTAAGATAACTAGATGTTCTTTCTAAGTCTGGATGACAAGGAGGACATTCTTCCTCTGTCAGCTGTGGAAGAGCTAATTCGTGGTGTGCAGCATGTGTAAAGACACCCATCAGTTGAGCAGCAACCTCTTCACTCACTTGCTCATCAATAGAGAAGCCCACATCACCATTTTCAAAATAGCGTAAATTAATATGCTTATTCAAAGCCAGCTCTTTTAGTTCGTCGACTTTGATATGACTAGGTAGTTCGAGACGTACAGTATCAAAAACATGCTCACTTACAGGCTTATACCCAATCTCTTTCAAGCCAGTCAACAAGCGCATAGTTGTCAAGTGTATACGCTGAGCTATCGCACGTAATCCTTCTGGTCCGTGATACACTGCGTAGAAACTAGCCATTGTAGCCAACAAAGCCTGTGCGGTACAAATATTAGATGTAGCACGATCACGTTTGATATGTTGTTCGCGTGTTTGCAATGCCATACGATAACAACTCTTTTCATGCGTATCGACACTCAAACCAATGATACGACCTGGCACCATACGTTTTGCAGATAATGGAGCAGCTAGGAACGCAGCAGATGGGCCGCCATAAAAACGAGGAACACCTAAACGTTGTGTGTTACCCACTACGATATCGGCTCCCCATTCTCCTGGAGGTGTCAACAAAGTCAATGCAAGAATATCAGCAATAGCTGTAACTTGTAAACCTGCTTCGTGGGCACGAGCGGCAAGTGCTGTATAGTCGACTACAGTACCATCACTATTTGGATATTGCACCATAACGCCTACATGCTCATCAGTAAATTCTGTTTGAGCCACATCGACGACTTCCAGTAAGATTCCCTGAGGCACTGCACGCGTGTACATTACAGCAAGTATCTCAGGAAATATATGTTTGTCTACCAAAATCGTATGCACGCCAGCTTTCACTTGTTTACGAGGACGCATATTCATCATCATCGTCATAGCCTCAGCAGCCGCTGTGGCCTCATCTAGTAGAGAGCAGTTAGCCAGCTCCATACCAGTCAAATCAGATACTACGGTTTGGAAATTCATCAAAGCCTCCAATCGTCCTTGTGAGATCTCTGCCTGATAAGGGGTATAGCTTGTGTACCATACAGGATTTTCCAGTACGTTACGTTGGACAACTGCAGGGGTAATTGTTCCATACCAACCTTGTCCAATTAAAGAAGTGAAACATTGATTTTTCTTCCCCAGTTTCTGAATGTGTGCGCCATATTCGGCTTCACTCATCGCAGGAGGAAGTTTCATATCTTCTGTTAGTAAGATATCTTCTGGAATGGTTTGCTTGACAAATTCATCCATAGTCTCAGCGCCAACGACACGAAGCATATCAAGTGCTTCGGTTGGCGTCACGCCAATATGACGATCAGCAAACACGGTGTGTTTAGATTGTTTCATAGTACGGTATCATTAAGTTATTATTTAAGGTCTATTGTATTAAGGTATTCGTTTTTCAAGAGAAAGGCTTCTGCAACGCTACATAGTGTCCACTAGCATGCGTCCAAAAGAAAAGAGCAATAGGCGTGCTTGAGGGAAATTTCCCCCATGCATGCCTCAAAAGTTGTATCATCTAAAGAAAGGATTTTCTCTCTTTTCAATACCGATAGATGTTGGTGCACCGTGTCCTGGATACACAACTGTTTCATCTGGCAAAGTGAAAAGACGCTGATTAATCCCTTCACGAAGTTCTTCAAAATTTCCACCATGTAAGTCGGCACGTCCTATACTTCCTTGAAACAAGACATCGCCTCCAAACAAGCAACTATCCTTAGCGCTGTAATAGCAGATAGAACCTGGAGAGTGACCAGGCACATGTATAGCCTCCAATGAAAGATTGCCCAAAGTCAACACATCACCATCTTGTACTGGATGACCTATAGGCACCTGTGGTTCAGGTAATTCAAAGCCAAACATACGAGATTGCTGTGGAGCTTGCACCAACCAAAATTCATCGCCTATATGTGCATGAGGTTCTAGACCAAAGTGTTGACACACATAAGGATTACCTAAAATATGATCTAAGTGAAGATGAGTATTTAGCAACATCTTCAAGGTCAAATCATGCGTATCTAAATAGGTGGAAAGCGTTTCTTTCTCACGGTCGTTCCAGCAACCTGGATCGATGATTAACGCTTCGTTATTCTCATTCCAGAGCAAATAAGTGTTGACTGGAAACAGGTTAAATTCAAATTTCTTAATCTTCATCTCTTTCGAGCTATGCTTAGGTTACTTTTTTCTTTTCTTTCTTGCAGATGACTTATTTTTTTTAACGGGTTTCTGGGTACTAGCAGGTAGTAATTTTGCCGCTTCATCAGCTGGCAAATACACTACTTTTTTAGTCTCAAAAAACTCTTCTTCAAAAAAGTCAGCAATAGCAGTGATGTCTACCAAATCAGCACAGCGTGCCAATTCTTCTTTTAAGTCACCACCTTTAAGACAAATCAAACCATTGGCCACAATGTTTTGCTCTTCCTTAGAGATATTCTTATGAACAATTTCGAAGAGATCCATCATAGGCATCACACCACGGCTGACAACAAAGTCAAACTGTTCGCGAATATCTTCCCCACGATTGTGTTGTATAGTCACATTCTTGAGTCCTATGGCTTTGGCCACCTCCTCACAGACTCGGAGTTTTTTAGCAATACGGTCTACCAAATGGAAGTGTACTTTCGGGAACATAACAGCTAAAGGAATAGCAGGGAATCCGCCTCCAGTACCTAAGTCCATAATCTTAGTACCTTCACCAAAAGCATATACTTTGGCAATGGCCAAAGAATGGAGCACATGGTGCATATACAGGTTATCGATATCCTTACGTGATATCACATTAATACGGGCATTCCACTCAGTGTACAATGAGCCCAAATGTCCGAATTGTTCTTGCTGTATATCGCTCAATTCAGGAAAGTATTTCAAAATTTCATCCATATGTCATTGGGTTTACCTGCTTAACTCATACTCCTTATGAACAGGTTTAGGTTTAATCATCTTTTCTTAGGGCAAATATAAACATATTCTTTTAGTACTTATCGCATAAGTCCGAAAAAAATCACTAACTTTGTGCGTAATCCTACGTATTATCCCTTTAAACCTAATCGCTATGCAAACTAAAATTGTTGATTGGGGCTTAGTCCCTTATCAAAAAGCTTGGGAAAAACAACATGAAATCTTTTACGCACAGCTAGAACGTAAACAAACTTCCCTGCCTACACAAGAAGATACCATTATCTTTTGCGAACACCCACATGTCTATACTATAGGTAAGTCGGGGGAAGATTCTAATATGCTTATGGATGCAACACGTTTAAGTGAACTTGGCGCTACATTCTATCATATTGATAGGGGTGGAGACATCACTTATCATGGGCCAGGCCAAGTGGTCTGTTACCCAATCATTGACCTAGAGCGCTACAAACTAAACGTACGCAGTTATGTAAGTCTACTGGAAGAATGTGTCATCGAAATATGTGAATCATACGGACTGCATGCTACTCGCATGGATGGTGCACGTGGCATTTGGATAGATGCAACTGGAACAAATGCCCGCAAAATATGTGCTCTCGGTGTACGTGCAAGTCGCTATATTACTATGCACGGACTAGCATTCAATGTCAATACAGACCTGAAATTCTTCGATTATATCAATCCATGTGGATTTAAAGATAAAGGCGTTACGTCTTTAGAGCAAGAACTTGGACACAAGGTCAATATGGAAGAAGTCAAACAAAAATTGGCGGCTTCTATCAACAAACATTTTCAACTGAAATAGACACCCTGTCTTTATTAGCATAATCCTTTTTTGTTATAAATGTATATAGGAAGGAATCTCACTCGAGATTTCTTCCTTTTCTAATTGCTAATTCCGTGGAAAGTCACTACTTTTGCAGTCATGAGAAAGAAAATAATTATCAGTTTATGGATCCTTTTTTTTCTAGGTTTATCTAGCTTAGTCACCTTATTTGTGATGATTAGTCACGGAAAGATTGGATATATGCCTCCTATCGAGGAATTACAAAACCCTACTGTAAAGTTTGCCACTCAAGTGATTTCCTCAGATGGTAAGCAACTTGGTACTTATTCTGTATCTACTGAGAACCGTCTTTACTCTTCTTACGAAGACTTGTCTCCATATTTGGTACAAGCTTTGATTGCTACCGAGGATGCACGATTTACAGAGCATTCAGGTATTGATGGGAAAGCACTATTCCGTGTATTATTCAAAACATTGATTTTGCGTCAAGACAATGCTGGAGGTGGTTCTACAATCACTCAACAACTTGCTAAACAGCTCTTTTCGCCTAATGCCTCTTCATTAATGGAACGTGCTATGCAAAAGCCTATCGAATGGGTGATTGCAACTCAACTAGAGCGTTTCTATACAAAAGAAGAAATCCTGACGATGTATCTTAATAAGTTTGACTTCCTACATAACGCTGTAGGTATTCAAACAGCAGCATATACATATTTCGGTCAAAAACCTATCGATTTGAAAATCGAAGAAGCAGCGACACTGATTGGTATGTGTAAGAATCCTGCTTACTTCAACCCTATCCGTAAGCCAGAACGTACACGTGGGCGTCGTAATGTCGTACTAGACCAGATGCGTAAATCATCTTACATTACACAAGCTGCTTGCGATTCATTAAAGAAGCTTCCTATTACACTTGATTATCACCGTGTAGACCACAAAGAAGGTTTAGCACCATACTTCCGTGAATACTTACGCACGATGCTTTCAGCTAAAAAGCCAAACAAATCAAAGTACCGCGGCTGGCAAAAGCAACAGTACCATGATGACTCTTTGGCGTGGGCCACAAATCCACTCTATGGTTTCTGCAACAAGTACAAAGATAGAGACGGTAAATATTACAATATCTATACAGATGGACTTAAAATCTATACGACTATTGATTCACGCATGCAGAAATATGCTGAAGAAGCAGTGGAGAATCATTTGAAAGGTACGCTTCAACCTGCTTTCTTCCGTGAGTTGAAATACAAACGTCAACGTCCATTTACAACAGATCTGACTCCTGAGCAAGTTACTCAGATTCTAAACCGTGCGATGAAGCAAACTGATCGCTGGCGCATTATGCGTAAGGCTGGTATTGCTGAAAAAAACATCAAGAAAGCCTTTCACAAACAACGCCCTATGCGTGTGTGGAGCTGGGATGGTATGCGCGATACTGTAATGACTCCGATGGATAGTATTCGCTACTATAAATCTTTCTTACGTGCTGGTTTCATGAGTATGAACCCACACACGGGTGCTGTCAAAGCTTACGTAGGTGGACCAAACTTCCGCGTATTCCAATACGATATGGTGAGCAAGGGTCGGCGTCAAGTAGGGTCGACAATTAAACCTTTCCTATATTCATTGGCTATGGAGAATGGGTTTACACCATGTGATATGGTGCGTAACGTACAGCAAACTGTTGTAACCGAAGACGGCCAAATATGGAAGCCTAGAAATGCCAGCGATAAACGAGTTGGTGAGATGGTCACTCTACGTTGGGGACTTGCTAATTCGAACAACTGGATCTCGGCTTACCTGATGACTAAGCTTTCTCCATATAGTTTGGTACGTATGCTACACTCGTTTGGTATTGAGAATCAATCACTACAACCTACTCCAGCCCTGTGTCTAGGTCCAGCAGATATTTCAGTCAAGGAAATGGTCAGTGGGTATACGACATTTGCCAATCGTGGTATTCGCTGTGAACCTATGTTTGTGACACGTATCACAGATAATAGAGGGAATGTAATTTTAGACATGACCCCTAAAATGCATGAGGTAATCAGCAAAGAAAGTACACAAAAGATGGTAGATATGCTAAGCGAAGTAATCAACCATGGTACAGGTGTGCGCCTTCGTTATAGATATAAATTCGAGGGTGTGATAGCTGGTAAGACTGGTACGACCAATGGTAACTCTGATGGTTGGTTTATGGGAGTTACTCCAAACCTCGTATCAGGTTGCTGGGTTGGTGGTGAAGAACGTGATATCCACTTTGACCGCATGTACTATGGTCAAGGTGCATCTATGGCCTTACCTATTTGGGCTGAATATATGAAAAAAGTATACGCTGATAAGCGACTAGAAATACAACCAGATACAATCTTCCCTATCATGCAAGATTATGAACCATGCACAGAAGCTGTGTATGACAACCCTATCCTGCAAGAGAAAGTACAAGATAATGGTCTAGACGACTTCTTCCAGTAAAAAAGAACTGGGAGCATACTCTTTCGAATATGCTCCCAGTTACCGTATGATTTGATAAAAGGATTATTTCTTTTTCTTTGCATGTACCGATAAATGTTTTAGCCATGGCCAACGCAGTTGCTTAGGCTTTAAAACAGCATCATCGTAAATAAGTAGATCAATATCCATGCGGATAATTTGTTGCTCTTTTTCTGCTCGACATCGTCCACAGTTGTGTTCGATTTGTTTGCAGAGCTTTTTGACTTCATCTATACCGAAAGAAGTATTGAAGTGAGCAACTTGATTGACAAATGGAGCAGCATCCATATCCATGTCTTGGGCAGGAGTATGCAACTCAGCTTCAAAGACAATACTTGGCCACAGCTCAGTCAATGCTTGTTGAGCATAGGTCATATGCGGGATAGGGAGATGATTGCTTCCTAGACATATAATACATCGGTGATGATTCATATCAGTACTTTTTTTCTTTGTGTCTAAATAGAACCTATAGCCACAAAGGTAACAAAAAATTATTAAAAACTAGAACAGATTGCCATGAAAGTAATCGGAATTATACCAGCTCGTTACGCGTCAACACGTTTCCCAGGTAAGCCTCTAGCCATTCTAGGAGACAAGCCTGTAATCCAATGGGTGTACGAACGAGTGAAGCAAGCTATAGACACAGTATGTGTAGCTACAGATGATGAACGTATCGCTGCAGTAGTAGAATCGTTTGGTGGAGAAGTTGTCATGACAGACCCCAATCACCGAAGCGGAACTGACCGCTGCCGCGAAGCATTGAACATCATGATGGAACGTCACGATACAACTTATGATATTGCTGTCAATGTACAAGGAGATGAACCTTTTATCCAGCCTAGTCAAATCACAAGTCTTGTAGAGTGCTTTGAACAAGCGGCAACGACACAAATTGCCACTCTTGTACGTCCGTTTGCTGCTGATGAGCCATTGGAAGCTTTATTGAATCCTAACTCACCTAAGGTAGCACGCAGTCAAGCTGGACGTGCATTATACTTTAGCCGTGAGCCTATTCCGCATCTACGCGGTGTGGAGAAAAAGAACTGGCTGAAATCTCATACATTCTATCGCCATATTGGTATGTATGCTTTCCGTAGTGAAGTACTGGAGGAAGTATCACAATTACCTTATGGACTTACAGAAGAAGCTGAAAGCTTAGAGCAACTCCGTTGGCTAGAACATGGCTACACGATTTGGACAGCTGAGACAAATATAACAACAGTAGGCATTGATACTCCTGAAGACTTAGAACAAGCATCTCGATTAATCAAGGACCTATAATTAACCTCAATTTGATAATGACGCAACAACATACCGCCCTTGACCGTACTATGCCTCCAGCATTGGGTACTGGCGAATCAATTAAGCTTACTCCGCCTAACTCGCAGTTACTTCCTAATGGAGTGGAACTGCAAACAGTGCGTACAGGTAATCAGGATGTGATTCGTTTGGACGTGACCTTTGAGGCAGGGCGTTTAATTGAACCACAACGCTTGGTAGCAGGTATGACCTGCAAAATGATTCAAGAAGGCTCAGAGAAATATACATCGGCGGAAATTGCCGAAATGCTAGATACGTATGGTGCATTTATGTCTGTAAATGCTAATATGTATGCGACTGACTTTACGCTTTTCTCTCTGACTAAACATGCCCCAAGACTGATTCATCTACTGTATGAACTGATCACAACGCCTACATTCCCTGAGCATGAACTAGCACAGCGTGTAAGCCAAGATAGACATGAGTGGCTAGTGTCTATGGAGAAAGTAAATTATTTAGCAAGCCGAGAACGAAGCAAAGCTATTTATGGTTCAAATCATCCCCTAGGCGAATTGCTTGAAGAAGCTGACTACGATAAACTTAGCACAGATATCCTACGCGACTTCTACAAAGAGCACTATATTGCAGAGAAATGTTGGTTGCTACTGACAGGACGATATGATGAGAGCATTATTGATGCACTAGCAGATACTTTCGGGGCGACTGCTTTCGGGGCGCGCACGTCTCACGAGAAACCAGTGTTTCCTAGCTTCAAGATGGAACCTTGTGCAGAGAAGCAGATTCTTGTGGCACGTCCAGATGCACAGCAGTGTGCGGTCAACTTTGTAGCTCCTGCGATTACTATGTATCACCCAGATATTCATGGTGTGCAAATGCTGATGACTTTATTAGGTGGATACTTTGGTAGCAGATTGATGTCACAGATTCGCGAAAAGGAGGGTTTAACTTATGGGATTGGAGCTAGCATCAGTGGTTCTCCGCTTGGTGGTATCTATGCGATTAGTGCTCAAACCGATGCTAAGCATATAGAGAAGCTAATTGCGAGTGTCTACCGTGAGCTGCGCAAACTACAAGACGAACTTGTAAGCGATGAAGAGATGGAGCGACTACGCAATTATATGATGGGAGAAAACAGTCGCAAAATTGAGGGACTATTTGGCATCTCATCGTATTGGTTGACTCTTCATCAATATAATCTACCACTTGAAGAGCTTGACAAAATTGTGCGTGTTACTCAAGAGATGACACCACAAGAAATGCAACGCCTAGCCAAAGAATACTTGCGCATTGAGGATGTGAAAGAGATTGTTGTAGGAAACATTGAAACTGAAAAAGCATGATACAAAGAATACTAACAAAAATAGGTACTAGTGCCCTATTCTTTGGCTTGTCTGTGATGACAACTTGGGCTGGAGATGACATTCGTGTGGGTAGCTATACATATAAAGATAAGAGTGTGTACTATGGTGATATCCGCAGTGGACGTCCATACGGCTATGGACAATGCGAATATAGCGATGGTAGCCATTACGAAGGCAGTTTTGTAAAAGGAAAACGAGAAGGATACGGCAGCTTCCACGGAGGTGACAAAACTTCTTACTTCGGTTACTGGCACAACGACTTGATGCAAGGTCAAGGGGTCTATTACTATCCTAACAACAACCGCTACGAGGGGAGACTACGTGAAAGTTTGCGCAGCGGTGAAGGTAAGATGAACTACCACAATGGCGACACCTATGTGGGCGCATGGAAACTAGACCAACGTGTAGGTGAAGGTATTTATACTTGGGCTAATGGTAGTAAGTATGATGGTCAATGGCTAAATGACAAAAAAACAGGTCATGGCACATTATTATGGAGCGATGGCAGTAGCTACACTGGCGAATGGGTAGATGACTACCGCCAAGGACGTGGTATCTATATCTACACCAATGGAGATAAGTACGAAGGTGAATGGAGCCAAGGAGTACAACATGGTGAAGGCGTTTACGCCTTTGCATCTGGTGAAAAATATGAAGGTAGCTATATCCATGGTCAACGCACAGGTCACGGTGTGTATTCGTTCCCTAATGGAGACCGTTATGAAGGTAACTTCAAAAACGGACGTCGTGAAGGTCAAGGTGTCTTTGAGTGGTCAAACGGCACACGCTATCAAGGCGACTGGCATAATAGCATGCGCCATGGTAGAGGCTCATACAAAGCCAGCAATGGTAGTAGCTATGAAGGTACTTGGGAAAACAACAAACCTAATGGAAAGGGGAAGATGCTAATGGCCGATGGCACAATTTATGAGGGTGACTTCAAAGATGGCCAATGGGATGGTGCTGGTGTAATTGTCTCTACAGACGGGAAACGTTTTGTAGGTACATTCATCCAAGGTGCCAAAGAAGGTGAGTTTAAAGAATACAACAAAGAAGGCAAGCTGATAAGAACTGGTAAGTTCAAGCATGGTCATATTGTATCACAAAAGACAGAAGAAGAGTTGAACAAGTAAAAGCTTCTTCTTACGCTAAACAAATAAATGCCGTAACAGATGATTTCTGTTACGGCATTTATTGTATTATATCTTATTGGGTTTATGAGACTGCGGCCAGCTTGATTCCAGAGACAAGCATCCCTGTACCAATAATAGCTAGAATCAATCCCATAATCTTACCAATCACTTCGACCATATTCTTATTCATATGTGACATCAACCAGGCACTGCCACGAAAACCGACAAAGTTCAAAACAAGCAACACTGCTAATACACAAATAACAACGGCCATATTAGCCATAGAGCCATTGGTTACTACGTTCATCGCAGTGACCAAAGTACCAGGTCCTGCCAAGATAGGAATAGCAATTGGAGAAATGGCAATACTGCCATCAAATTCAACTTCCTCTTCTTTGGGTGATTGAATCTTAGATTTTTGAGAGATCAGTTTCTCAAAACCGATATAAGCAAGCAAAAGTCCACCAGTAATCTTAAAAGCAGGAATAGTTAGTCCAAAAAGTTGAAATAAATACTTGCCCAGAATCACAAAACAACATGTGATAATAAAGGCATAAATACAGGAGTTCTTAGCAATCTTCTTTTTTTCTACAGGACTACGATCTGTCACCAAGCCTACAAATGCGGGGGCAGTTGCTAGTGGATTCATAATGGCCAAGAGACCTGTAAAGGTTGTAATAGCCAAAGTGATTAGTTCATTACTCATGATTTTTTCTTAAGTTTAGTACAATAGTTTAGGGTTAGACTCTCGGGAGAGTACACAAAAATAAGATTATCGTGAGCTAAAAACAAACAAAAGGCACGCTTTTTTGCAAGCTAGTATTAAATCACCCTTTGGTTCCTCGATTTATTGCTATCTTTGTAAGTACAAAGAGAAAAGAATATGTCCAAACAAAATAAACGGGAGCAACTTGGTACAGCTCCCATCTCTAGTCTGATTCCTAAATTTGCATTGCCAGCCATCATAAGCGGTTTGGTAGGTGCATTATATAATATAGCCGATCAGATATTTATTGGCCAAAGCATTGGGGTATTGGGTAATGCCACAACCAATGTCCTATTTCCCCTAACAACCATTTGTACTGGTATCGCTTATCTTATAGGTATAGGTGGTAGTGCACGTTTCAATCTCTCTTTGGGGGCAAAAGACGAGACTACTGCTGGCTTTAGTGTAGGCAACGCACTCACAATGATTGTCTTAGTGAGCTTAAGCTTAGTTGTCATTTGTAACCTTTCACTTGAACCAATCCTACGTACCTCAGGGGCCACTGACGCCGTGATGCCTTTGGCTACAATATATGGACGCATCACCATCTTGGGACTGCCTTTCTTTATGACGTCTATGGCATCTAGTCAATTGGTACGAGCAGATGCCAATCCACAGTTCTCTATGCTTATCCTCATGGTCGGTAGTATCATCAACCTTATACTGGATCCAATATTTATATTTGGTCTCAATTGGGGAATTGCTGGTGCAGCATGGGCTACCGTGATAGGACAGGCTGTCTCTTTACTACTTAGTATATATTATTTCCGATATAAGTTTCACTCGCTGAAACTATCTTGGCGTTTTCTACGTTTACGTTGGACGATTATCAAAAAGATGCTGGGATTAGGAGTCACTCCGTTCAATGCTTTTGTTTCTATGATGCTTGTGCAGGTAGTACTCAACAATACGTTGACACACTATGGTGCGCAAAGTAAATATGGTAGTGAGATTCCTCTAGCCGTTGTTGGTATTATCTCCAAAGTCAACTTTATATTTGTAGCGATTAATATAGGGATGATTCAAGGGGCACAACCTATTGTGGGATTTAATTATGGTGCAAAGAAATATGACCGTGTGCTTAACATACTGCGCTATATCATCATACGTTCTTTGATTATTGGCTCCGTATCCTTTATCTGCTTCCAATGTTTTCCTAGACAACTGGCAAGTATCTTTGGGAACGGTTCAGAACTATTCTATGAATTTGCAGAACAATACTTCCGTATCTTTATGGTAATGTGTATATTTAATGGACTTCTTCCAGTTACGGGTAACTTCTTCACTGCAATTGGGAAACCAGTATTTGGGGTCATCACCTCGCTGAGCAGAAGACTAATGACGCTGATTCCTTTATTGCTAATTCTTCCACATTTCTGGGGAATAGAGGGTGTGCTTTACGCAGGTCCTATAGCCGATACTATAGCCGTGGTACTAGCTGTTATATTCTTGACCCATCGTGTACGTATCCTTCGTAAGAAACTACACCAACCTAAAGAAAAGACAGATGATGATGAAGAGACTTCTACGAATATGAGTATCTTTACACCAAGTGAATAACACATATACTCAACCAATCATATGATGGAAAAGATCAAACAATTAATAGATGACAACCCAAAGTTGATGGAGGTCTTTAAATTTGGACTTGTGGGTGGACTAGCTTCTGTATTGCAATTTTTGATATACAATACTTGTATCTATATCTTTGCTCAATGGATTCTAGAACTGCAAGCTTCTGATGCATTGCCTAGGTGGGCACTAACCAGCAGCGTAGTGATTAGTTACCTTGTTAGTATGGTGTTTAACTTTATACTTACAACTTACTTCACCTTTAATGTCAAGCCAAATGCCAAGCGTGGATTAGGCTTTGTATTTAGCCATATGATAAATATGGGAATGCAAATCGGACTAGTCAACTTCTTTACTCATGTGGGAGTAGCCGAGCAATGGGCTCTAATTCCCACCATGTGTATTTGCGTTCCTATAAACTTTTTATTGGTACGCTTCTTTGTAAAAAGATAAACTAGTAATCACATTATTTCATCTAGTCGTAAGAAATATTTTTTAATTCCTTAATCGTATCACCCCCACTAACTGGAGTAAATAATTGAAGCAAATCAGAAGGACTAATAGAGGTCGTAGGATGAAAATCTGAAGAACCCATATAAAGTAAGAGACTCTTATAAAATTGTGAGACTTCAGGTATATCATTTTGATTGCTCAAATCTGCCATACAAATTAATAATTTTCCCTTACCTACAGACAGTTCTAGTAATAGTCCCAATTTGTGGTTACGCTCTACATTATCTATTACTTGTACAATAGGACGATAATTACGAGGTAAATGATCCAAGACCAACGGATAGCTATTCTTTACGATAGAATACCATTGCCAATTCGTATGATTTTCTGTAGGGAAATGATTGAATACTGGATGTTTTGAATCAGTCAATAATCCCAATGTTCCTGGAGAAACAGGCTTTTTCAAATAATCGCAAATACTTTTAAACATTCTATAGTTCCAGTAATCTGTTTGGAAAAGGCCACCTACCGTAACGCTCTTGCAGTCTTTTTGATTTGGCATCAGCAATACTTTTCCCCCATGTTGCAAGGAAGTTATCACAGTATCCGACAACTGGTGTACTATTTTAATATCATTAGTCTGAATCATATCTCTTTTGGGATACACCCATATAGGATAAGTATTCTGATAGTCAGTACCACTTATATATAAAGAAAGAGTAGCCTTATAGGCATCTTTCATTGTAGGCAGTACTGTACGAATAGTATCTAGATTTACGACCCCCATCCCAGAAGGTATAGTTAATTTACCTTTAGAAAGAACAGTGTGTCCATTTTTCAACATCCATAATAGTTTTTTCCCTTCTAGAGATTTTTCTGCATAATTAGCGATCTTAATAATTGCATTAAACTCTTCATTCTCTGTCCAACAATATTTCTTCATCAGCAACAAAGGGACAACTTCTGAACAAAAATTTCGCCATTTTCTTGGCGTAATCAATCCCTTACTGTCCATAAAAGCATCTAAGACACCGACATAGGCAGAGCCTTGTCCAGGGTAATCTTGTAAATCAAGCAACTGAAAACCAGCCATATGTGTTGAACGCAGATTCATTTCAATATCAGCTTTATATAGTTCTACAGCCCAAGCCCCAGAAGCCTTAAAGAAATCATCAGCTTGCTCCCCCATACCTTTCTGCTCCAAACGTTCCCGAAATACCTCAAAATTCCACGGTGCAAGAACTCCAATATATTTACTTATTTCATTATAGTTTGGATAAATCTGGTATTGACCAATTTCGTGACCAATAACTGGAACGGATGATTTCAGTAGTGCCTTATCAAAATTCATCTGTGTATTGGGATATGTATTATTTAGATAACCTCCTTGATCAGCATCAGCGAAAGAAAACGAAGCTCGCACGTGCGTAGTATAGTTATCCCCCCATCCTACTCGACACGCCACTAAAAAGTCTTCTCCTGGTATATGCCCTGCACCTCCTAGATAAATATTGGAGCCATATGTATATAAGTGTCTGTTCTCCATCTCTCTGTACGTATGAACAAATCGTTTCATCACCTCAATTTTACCATTCAATTCATTCCCAAGGGAAAATAAAGTAAAAGAAGGATGATTACTATATTCTGATTGTATCCCTTCTCCATCTTTCATAAGGAAATCCATGAGCTCTTTAGCTTTCTCAGAGAATTCACCCCAAATCGGAAGTTCTGGTTGCAAATATATACCCTCTAAATCAGCAGCTGCAAAACAGGCTTCAGGTGGGCACCATGAATGAAAACGGCAGTGATTCAAACCATATTCTTTACATATTCTAAAATATCGTCTCCAGCCATTTATATCCATTGGAGGATATCCAGTCAATGGGAATACACAAGCATCGTGTTTGCCTCGTAAGAACGTTTTTTTTCCATTGATATAAAATTGTGTTCCTTTTGCTTGAAAGTCTCGCATGGCAAAAATGACCTCTTGCTTGTCCATACCTACTAACTCAACATTGAGACGATACAAAGCAGGAGAAACATCACTCCATAACTCTACATGCTTACCTAGCGAATAACAAAAATCATATTCACATCGATCATTTTCCAATACACACGTTTTAGCTTTGACTTGATGCTTATAACCTGCATTGAAAGTAGAAGCCTTTAAAACGATTTTCTTTCCATCTAAATTTTTGGACTGGGATAACGTAACTTTGACATGCACACACTTTGCTTCGATATCTGAATAGGTATTGATAGACTGTATATGTAATGGATTCATACCTTGAAGTTCAATGCGCCCTATTATACCATTCCAATTTGTTTGTGTTGATTCGGCGCAAGCATGAGAATTTGAACGAATCTGCGCAGGAATGCTCGTACCATTGTCCACACGTATTGTTATACGATGTGCACCTGGTGACAAAACAGTAGACAAGTCATAGCGATGCGGTGTAGATAAGTTATTATTCGATCCGATAAACTGTGCATCCACCCACACTTGTGTTGGACGTGTACGCTCCAAGAATAAAATAATATGTTTGTCTTTCAAATCGCTAGGAATAACGACTTCCTTACTATACCAAGCTGCCCCCTGATAGGTATAATAACGTGACAAGTGGGTAGTCTCGGCTTTATTTGTATTTTTTTTTCCAATATGATTAGTATCTGTAGTACCTGGAAGAATAACAGTATGAGCAAACTGTTTTGTCCAATAAGATTCTTGAATACCCTGATTGAGAGAATCGAGTTTACAATTCCAACTTCCACTCAAGTCTAAGACATATCGGAAATCATGTTTACTTTTTTTCAAAGTATGTACCTTGAATCCCAATTTCTTTTCTGCTCCTTGGTAACTCAATTTAGCAAGATGTTGCACCCCATCAGTACTTAAGCTAGCTCCTTGCATAATGCATTGAAAGGGCATATTTACTAAGAGGAATAAACTACAAGTGGCTACAAAATTATGTATTGATCGTGTTCTCATCACTATAGATTAAATTAAAGATTATCATTGACCACAAAGTTAATAAGAAAAATGTAAGCATACATTCCCTTATGTTTTTTATACCTTCCCATTTGTCATAAGATACATTTAAGCATCAAATAAATACACTTCGTTGTCAATTTCACATAACTCGTAAGCATTACCAGAAGAATCATGCTCACTGTAGTACCATCAATTTTTGTAGAAAGCACACACTTATTTTACTTAGTGCAGCATAAGACTACTATTGGAGGGGATCAGTTGTTCTAGGCGTACGATGACATCACCGTAGGCGTGCGTTGATATTATTGTACGCGTGCGTTGATATCAACGTAGGCGTACAATGACTGACGAAATATAATAAAAGGATTACATGTCACTAGATAAGCCTAAATCTACATTTGGATAGATTATCAATGCCCTGTGCAAAAAGAAAGGGTTATACACTTACCTGTGCATAACCCCTGTGTATTATGTTGACAACTAACATAGTTGATGACAATTGGTATGTGCTTCTATTACACATATCCCTGCATAAATAACAAAAGCCTCCGAGAACGAATCTCGAAGGCTTTCTGATAAAAACGGCGACTACCTACTCTCCCACAGTTACGCAGTACCATCGGCGTGATTAGGCTTAACTTCTCTGTTCGGAATGGGAAGAGGTGGAACCCTAATGCTATAGTCACCTAAATAAGGTAGACATATAATACAAACCATTTTCACTGTAAAATGACAAACATACACTAGAAGAAAGTGAACGGGCAATTAGTACTGCTCGGCTTTGATGTTACCACCTTTACACCTGCAGCCTATCAACGTTGTCGTCTACAACAACCCTAAGAAATCTAATCTTGTGGCCGGCTTCGTACTTAGATGCTTTCAGCACTTATCCGATCCAAACGTAGCTACCCAGCAATGCACCTGGCGATACAACTGGTAAACCAGAGGTCTGTCCAACACGGTCCTCTCGTACTAGTGTCAGAGCCACGCAAATTTCATACGCCCACGATAGATAGAGACCGAACTGTCTCACGACGTTCTGAACCCAGCTCGCGTGCCACTTTAATGGGCGAACAGCCCAACCCTTGGGACCTTCTCCAGCCCCAGGATGTGACGAGCCGACATCGAGGTGCCAAACCCCTCCGTCGATATGAGCTCTTGGGAGGGATCAGCCTGTTATCCCCGGAGTACCTTTTATCCTTTGAGCGATGTCCCTTCCATGCGGAAACACCGGATCACTATGCTCTAGTTTCCTACCTGATCGACTTGTAAGTCTCCCAGTCAAGCACCCTTATGCCATTACACTCTACGGACGGTTACCAATCGTCCTGAGGGTACCTTTAGAAGCCTCCGTTACACTTTTGGAGGCGACCACCCCAGTCAAACTACCCACCAAACAATGTCCTCGTATAACGAGTTAGAATTCAAACAAGTAAAGGGTCGTATTTCAACAGCGACTCCATCAACACTAGCGTGCCAACTTCAAAGTCTCCGACCTATCCTACACATCACGTGCCCAAATTCAATGTTAAGCTATAGTAAAGGTTCACGGGGTCTTTTCGTCCCATCGCGGGTAATCGGCATCTTCACCGATACTACAATTTCACTGAGCTCGCGGTTGAGACAGTGTCCAGATCATTACACCATTCGTGCAGGTCGGAACTTACCCGACAAGGAATTTCGCTACCTTAGGACCGTTATAGTTACGGCCGCCGTTTACTGGGGCTTCAATTCAAAGCTTCTCCGAAGATGACTTCTCCTCTTAACCTTCCAGCACCGGGCAGGTGTCAGGCTGTATACATGATCTTTCGATTTAGCACAGCCCTGTGTTTTTGGTAAACAGTTGCCTGGACCTATTCTCTGCGCCCTACCAAAAGGTAGGGACCCTTTCTCCCGAAGTTACAGGGTCAATTTGCCTAGTTCCTTAACCGCGAATCACTCAAGCGCCTTAGAATACTCATCCCGACTACGTGTGTCCGTTTACGGTACGGGTAGTATAACAATTAAAACGTTTAGCGGGTTTTCTTGGGAGCATGGTTACACATACTATCTCATCAGTCCAAAGACCTCTGAGTACTATCAGGTTCGACACAATCAGCGGATTTGCCTACTAATCGTATATCTACACCCTTTAACCGGCTATTCCGTCAGCCGGCGATGCTTTCACTTCTCCGTCACCACATCACTTCATTATACTAGTATGGGAATATTAACCCATTCAGCCATCGACATCGCCATTAGGCTTAGTCTTAGGACCCGACTAACCCTGATCCGATTAGCGTTGATCAGGAAACCTTAGTCTTTCGGCGAGGGGGTTTCTCACCCCCTTTATCGTTACTCATACCTACATTTGCTTTTCTACACGCTCCAGCATACCTCAAGGTACACCTTCAACGCAGAGTAGAATGCTCCCCTACCATCCCATAAGGGATCCATAGCTTCGGTAAACCACTTATGCCCGATTATTATCCATGCAAAACTCCTCGACTAGTGAGCTGTTACGCACTCTTTAAATGAATGGCTGCTTCCAAGCCAACATCCTAGCTGTCTTAGCAATCTTACTTCGTTAGTTCAACTTAGTGGTTATTTAGGGACCTTAGCTGATGGTCTGGATTCTTCTCCTCTCGGACATGGACCTTAGCACCCATGCCCTCACTCCATAGATTAAACTAATGCGCATTCGGAGTTTATCAAGACTTGATAGGCGGCGAAGCCCTCGCATCTTATCAGTCGCTCTACCTCACATTAGTAACTCTATAGGCTGCACCTAAATGCATTTCGGGGAGTACGAGCTATCTCCAAGTTTGATTAGCCTTTCACCCCCACCCTCAGGTCATCCAGAAGCTTTTCAACGCTTATTGGTTCGGTCCTCCAGTTAGTGTTACCTAACCTTCAACCTGCCCAAGGGTAGATCACTTGGTTTCGCGTCTACTCACACTGACTAAAACGCCCTATTAAGACTCGCTTTCGCTTCGGCTACGCACCTCTAGATGCTTAACCTTGCCAGTGAAAGTAACTCGTAGGTTCATTATGCAAAAGGCACGCCGTCACACCAAAGGTGCTCCGACCGCTTGTAAGCGCATGGTTTCAGGAACTATTTCACTCTTCTATTCGAAGTACTTTTCACCTTTCCCTCACGGTACTGTTCGCTATCGGTCTCTCGGGAGTATTTAGCCTTACCAGATGGTCCTGGCAGATTCACACAGAATTTCTCGTGTTCCGCGCTACTCAGGATACCACTAGGGCCGAAGTCGCTTCCTGTACGGGATTATCACCCTCTATGATTACACTTTCCAGTGTATTCCAGTCACTACTTCAGGTCCCACAACGTGGTCCTACAACCCCACCAATGCCGGAACATTGATGGTTTGGGCTAGTCCCCGTTCGCTCGCCACTACTAGGGGAATCACTTTTGTTTTCTTTTCCTACAGGTACTAAGATGTTTCAGTTCCCTGCGTTGGCCTCCTATTAAAGGATAATATGTCTTCAACATATTAGGTTGTCCCATTCGGAAATCCACGGATCAAAGGTTATTTGCACCTACCCGTAGCTTATCGCAGCTTATCACGTCCTTCATCGCCTCCGAGAGCCAAGGCATCCGCCATGCGCCCTTAATTACTTTCTTCTATACTCATCTAGTATTGCTACTAGATGCGCTCGTATAAATTTGTTACTTTACGGTTATCAATAAATCATTGCTGATTTATAATAACAGAAAATTGGTTTGTACAATATGTCAAAGATCAAATTGAATAATGCCCCCAATCATTGCTGATTAAGATAGTTATTCGGTGTGGAGAATATCGGATTCGAACCGATGACCCCCTGCGTGCAAGGCAGGTGCTCTAGCCAGCTGAGCTAATCCCCCAAAGTAGTCCCACGCAGATTTGAACTGCGGACCTCTACATTATCAGTGTAGCGCTCTAACCAACTGAGCTATAGGACTTCGTTCAAAATATTCTGCTGGTAATATCCGGTGAGGACTCGTGATGATTCCATCACTCAGCTTCATACTTTCTCAATATATAATTAACACAACAACAAGCAAGAGTACAAGTAATCATTAAACCGATTACAAGTATAATCAACTTGACACCTAAAATAGGTCATAAGTCATCTCTCCAGAAAGGAGGTGTTCCAGCCGCACCTTCCGGTACGGCTACCTTGTTACGACTTAGCCCTAGTTACCAGTTTTACCCTAGGCCGCTCCTTGCGGTTACAGACTTCAGGTACCCCCGGCTTCCATGGCTTGACGGGCGGTGTGTACAAGGCCCGGGAACGTATTCACCGCGCCATGGCTGATGCGCGATTACTAGCGAATCCAGCTTCACGAAGTCGAGTTGCAGACTTCGATCCGAACTGAGAGAGGTTTTGGAGATTAGCATCCTGTCACCAGGTAGCAACCTGCTGTACCCCCCATTGTAACACGTGTGTAGCCCCGGACGTAAGGGCCGTGCTGATTTGACGTCATCCCCACCTTCCTCACATCTTACGACGGCAGTCTCACTAGAGTCCTCAGCATAACCTGTTAGTAACTAATGATAAGGGTTGCGCTCGTTATGGCACTTAAGCCGACACCTCACGGCACGAGCTGACGACAACCATGCAGCACCTTCATAGGAGTCCGAAGAAAAGACCATCTCTGATCTATGCACCTATAATTTAAGCCCGGGTAAGGTTCCTCGCGTATCATCGAATTAAACCACATGTTCCTCCGCTTGTGCGGGCCCCCGTCAATTCCTTTGAGTTTCACCGTTGCCGGCGTACTCCCCAGGTGGAATACTTAATGCTTTCGCTAGGCCGCTGACTGTATATCGCCAACAGCGAGTATTCATCGTTTACTGTGTGGACTACCAGGGTATCTAATCCTGTTTGATACCCACACCTTCGTGCATGAGCGTCAGTTGCAGTATAGCAAGCTGCCTTCGCAATCGGAGTTCTTCGTGATATCTAAGCATTTCACCGCTACACCACGAATTCCGCCTACCTCCACTGCACTCAAGAATGACAGTTTCAATTGCAATTTGAACGTTGAGCGTCCAACTTTCACAACTGACTTATCATCCCGCCTGCGCACCCTTTAAACCCAATAAATCCGGATAACGCTCGGACCCTCCGTATTACCGCGGCTGCTGGCACGGAGTTAGCCGGTCCTTATTCGTAGGGTACATACAAAACACCACACGTGGCGAACTTTATTCCCCTATAAAAGAAGTTTACAACCCAGAGGGCAGTCATCCTTCACGCTACTTGGCTGGTTCAGACTTGCGTCCATTGACCAATATTCCTCACTGCTGCCTCCCGTAGGAGTCTGGTCCGTGTCTCAGTACCAGTGTGGGGGACCTTCCTCTCAGAACCCCTATTCATCGAAGTCTAGGTGAGCCGTTACCTCACCTACTAACTAATGAAACGCATCCCCATCTATTACCGAAATTCTTTACTTACATCCCCATGCAGGAACGCAAGACCATTGGGTATTAATCTTCCTTTCGAAAGGCTATCCCCAAGTAATAGGTAGGTTGGATACGTGTTACTCACCCGTGCGCCGGTCGTCATCGGAAGCAAGCTCCCATGTTACCCCTCGACTTGCATGTGTTAAGCCTGTAGCTAGCGTTCATCCTGAGCCAGGATCAAACTCTTCATTGTAAAAATATTATTTAACGACAGACACACTAAAAGCGCGCTGTCAAAGTTGATCTGATTAATCAAGATGACCTGATTACAAGTTATTGGATTACACCTGTTTCAATATTTAAATTGACGGTTCAATAATTTTGCTATTATAAAATCATAATAGCCTTGTACTACTTGTTGTTATGTAAATATCTTCAAAGAACACTTTTCTTTTTTTCGCCTCCTCGTTGGTAGCCGGTTCGCCGTTGCAAACCTTGTTTCTTTCGGAAAGCGGATGCAAAGATACAAGCTTTATTCTTAAGCTCCAAATAATCGAGCAGAAAGTTTTGAAATAAATTTTTGAAGTAAATTTCAAAAAGCTTAATCTAAGCAAGCTATCGCAAAACTAGAGCCTTTCTCGAGCGTTTTAACACCACTCTGCAACACCCTCGTTTCTGATTGCGGATGCAAAAGTAGTGCATTTAATCGAGTCCCGCAAGGAAATCAGAAAGAAATATGCAGAAAAATAATGCGTTTAACATAAAAAGACGACTGGCGTAGAAAATAGAGGCTGTACACATTATATAATATAGATGAGTGTCCTTCTATAGAAAAAGCACTCACCATCATAAACAACTAAACGTATGACACATCTATACTGAATTTTATATTCACAAGCAATGATTTTCACAAAACAAAAAAAAAGGGCTTGCCGAAGGAAGAGGAGACTAATCTCTCCCTTCGTAGGCAAACCCGCTAACTTAATTCAATTATAAAAGTGACTAATTCATTATGATTATTATATTTACTTCAATCTTGTATTACTCCCAATCATCCCTTAGCCAACTAGCTTTGCCCAAGTAGCAATGCGTTCATCGGTAAGGTCATCTTCATTATCCTCATCAATAGCAAGTCCCATAAACTTATCATCTTTTACGGCTGCAGAGTCATCAAAAGTATACCCTTCGACAGGAAACTGTCCCACGAAAGTAGCTCCTGTATTTTTTAAACCTTCGTAGATCAAGCCAATAGCATCGCAGAATGTGTCTGGATAAGAAGACGAATCTCCACAACCAAAAAGAGCAACTGTATGCCCAGATAAATCCATCTTTTTAAGTGTATCTAATGCATCATACCAATCATCTTGCAATTCTCCATCTCCCCAAGTTGAAGAGCCAAACACTAGAGTTTTATAATTTGAGATAAGAGTCTCATCAATGTCATCAGCAGAATGAACTTGATCTTCAGGCACTTGAAGTACTTCAGCAATAAGCCCTGCTACACGTTCTGTATTACCTGTTGTAGAGCCATAAAAAATTCCAATTTTACTCATTGCTATTATTCTTTTATGATTTGTGTCGCGAATCGACAAAGACACAAATCGTGATTACTAAAACTTAACACTGCAAAGATATGACATTCACACCATTCACAAAATCACCATAAATTGGTAATCCATCTCCAACCATACCTAGAACTAATGATTATCAGAAGAAATACCAACATAAGGGGATGCAACAAAAAACAATACCCATTTATGGCGATTGTAGACTTTTCACATCTTCACTACTTTTGCACCCAAACAGAGAGAAAAAAAATGAGAGAAATAATACAATTCCAACGAATATATTGCTTAATAGCACTTTTTTTATGTATTCTTCCAACATACGCAGCTAGGAAAAATGTCCCTAAGACTGCTTCTGTTGACACTTGCACCTTGATGGGACGAATATCTTCAAAAAAAGATGATGCTCCCCTGTCATTTTCAGCTATTGAATTGCTTTTTAATAATCGTGTTATATACCGACAAGTCAGCAATAGTGATGGAGTATTTACGTTTGTAGGTCTTCCAAAAGGCACCTATACGATTATTGTTCGCTATATTGGATATCACAACAAACAAACAACTATTAATCTCCAAAAAGATAGCCAAATAAATATCACATTACAAGAGGCTACTACCAATTTACAAGGAGTAGTTATTACTGCTCATGAAAGCAAAGGACTGACAAGTGCATCGACTATAGATAGAGAAGCCTTAGAACATATTCAACCTAGTAGTTTTTCAGATGTCCTTGCACTTCTTCCTGGCAACACAACGCATACTCCTAATCTAACTGCAGGTAACATAGCAACCCTCCGTGAAGTGGGGATAAGCGGTAGCGAATACGCTGTAACAGGGCAAGGTACACAGTTTGTCGTAGACGGCGCTATTCAACAGCAAGATGCCAACCTACAGTATGTCGCACAAGGATTTACCAACCAAGACAAATCAAGAAACATGGTCAATTACGGGATGGATATGCGTAAGCTCTCTACTGATGACATAGAAAAAGTGGAAGTCATTCGTGGTATCCCATCAGTACGTTATGGTGACATGACTTCAGGAGTCATTAATATCACCAGACGCTTACGTGCAACCCCTCTTGAAGCACGTTTTAAAGCAGATGAATACACAAAACTAATACACGTAAATAAAGGATTGGCATGGAATAAAGATAAACAAGTCGTACATTTTGATTTAGGTTATCTCGATTCTAAAGCTGACCCAAGAAACCCATATGAGACTTACCAAAGAGTGATGTTCTCTACTCGTTACAAACACCTCTGGGACTGGGAGAACTCTAAGCTTCGTTGGACTATCTCTGGAGATTATCGCAGTACTATTGACTCCGAAAAAGAAGACCCAGATATTGCTAGACAAGCTGAAGACAGCTATAAATCAAGCTACTCGTACTACAGTATAAACAATCAATTGGAATGGAATAGCAAAAAACAATATGGCCTGAAAGAGATCTATTTACAAACCGCTATCAATTACTCTCAGGATAAAATCACTCGTACAAAATTTGTTCAACTGGACAGAGACCAAGCTGCTCCAACAAGTATGGAAGAAGGAGAACATGATGCAGTAGTGCTCCCAACCAAATACACTGGACACTTAGTCGTTGATGGAAACCCGCTCAATAGTAATATCGAGTTGAGAGCTTTGTTCCAACACCAACTAGGAGTCACTACGCATCACTGGACCTTGGGAGGCAGTTGGAGATACAGCAAAAATTATGGCGATGGTCAAGTATATGACCTTACCCGTCCAATTAATCATGGCACATCATTACGCCCAAGAGCCTATCATGATATACCAGGTAAAAGTCTACTCGCTGGATATCTAGAAGATCGTATGGAGTGGTCGATAGAGCGAAGTCATTTTACGCTACAAGCTGGTATACGTGGAAATACTTTATTAGGTCTTGACAAGAAATATAAGATGCAGGGCAAATGGTATATAGATCCTAGGATCAATACCCAATGGGAACTTCCTAAGCTATACATCGGAGCACGTCCACTACAATTAGATCTAACAGCAGGTTGGGGTAAAATGACTATGCTACCAAGCATTCACCAGTTGTATCCAAACAAACAGTATTGGGATTTTGACG
Source organism: Bacteroidaceae bacterium (assembly GCA_963678855.1). Taxonomy (GTDB): domain Bacteria; phylum Bacteroidota; class Bacteroidia; order Bacteroidales; family Bacteroidaceae; genus F22. The sequence goes on from OY787448.1 coordinate 1,081,187, forward strand.
AGTTGAACTATTACCACGAGAATAGAGACTATAGAAGAATCTACACAAAGACTTTTATCGTAGATACAACTCCATATGATATTGATCCTAGTACAAACACCAAGTACGAACTTAGAATTGGTGCGAACTATCAAGGCAACAACCTGTCTGTGACTTACTTTAAAGAACGCATGGTTGATGGATTTAGATATTCTAGCAGTCCAACAACGTTTACCTATAGAAAGTTTGACACATCGGGTATTGAAGGCAGCACCCTTACTGGCCCTCCTGCTATAGAAAACTTACCAAGCACGGAGAAAACAGTACTCAGCAAGCGAAGTATCTTATCTAATGGTACACGGGTACTGAAAGAAGGTATGGAATTTCAAGGAAGCACTAGACGTTTCTCAAAACTAAACACCCGAATTACACTATCTGGTGCATGGTTTAAGACGACATATAGCAATAGTGGATCTCAATGGGACAATTCTTACGATCAAGTGGTGCTCAACAAGATAATCAGAGACATGTATATAGGTCACTATGATTGGACTTCTGGCTATATCAAACAGCAGTTTAACACCAACTTCACATTTGACACGTATTTGAAAAAGCTCGGCTTTATCCTTTCCACAACAGTAGAATGTATGTGGTGGTCCAAACGTAAAGACTTAATTAAAAGTGGTATGCCCTTCGAGTATATGGATATTAACGGTATAATACATCCTTATACTGACGAGAGCGCACAAGACATATATCTGACTCACTTAATTCAACCACAGCCAACTGTAAGTGGAGGTAATGGCAAAGAGCCTTTCTATGCTTTGGTTAACCTCAAAGCATCAAAAACTTTCGGTAAATGGATAAAGTTGTCTTTATTTGTCGACCGCATCCTAGACTATACTCCAGACTACAAAGTGGCTGGACTAACTGTCCGTCGTAGTGCAAATCCATACTTCGGTATGGAAATAAAATGTTCATTTTAACGCTATAACAATTAAATAACTATCAAATGAAAAAGCTAAAAAACAATTTGTGTTGGGTAGCAAGTATGCTACTAGTATGTATCGGACTTACAGTAAGTTCATGTTCAAATGATGACAATGTACCACATAGTGAGGTTGCCCTTGCCGTACAAGCACCAAGTACAGCGAGTGATTTTAAGTATGAAAGTATGCAAGTGACTTTCACGGATAAATCAACCCAAGAAGTCACAAGAATGTCCTATGACGCAACAACAAGCACTAGCATGCAAGCCTCTCTTATCGATGGTATCTACGACATTATGATTGAAGGTGAGGGTCAAGGAACTGTAGCAGGCCAAAAGAAGCATGTCAAAGTGCGTGGTGAACTACAATCTGTAGAAATCGTTGATTTCAAAGATATCAAGACATTGAATGTGCCACTACAGCTTTTGGATGTAGGCTCTGGTTTTGTGTTAGCTGAAATCTTTATCTCAGGCACATTGACACCTGAAGGAGAGACGTATAGCGGTGACTCATACTTTCGTATTTACAACAACAGTAGTGAAGCTTTGGATGCACAAGGTTTAGCGATTATGCAATCGGCAATGCAGTCTGACATCCATAATGAATTCTATGTCTTAAGCAAAGAAAAAGACAAAAAGGACATCGTTGCTGGTGAAGGAACACCATATGATGAATACAAAAACACAAACTTCATCACAGAAGCTATATATATGGTACCTCGCAGCACATCTGTAATGGTACAACCAGGACAAAGTATACTACTTGTTGATATCGGTAAGGATCATACTGCTGACAATCCTAAATCGTTCAATCTCACAACAGCTGATTATGAATGGTACGACGAAAATGACCGACATCCAGATGTTCAAACAGAAGTTCCTGATTTGGTCAAAATTTATGCAGCTACTGCCTCAGTTTGGAGCCCGCACCAACGCGCTATCAAGACATATGCGATTGCACAAATTCCAGAGGAAGTAACTCCTGAAGCATTTGTAGCAAACAACAAGGTACAATACTACTATGAATTTGTACATGGAGATTTGCGTGTAATTATGGACTCTAAAGAATACTTCATACCCAATGCTTGGATCCAAGATTGTGTCAATCTAAGTAACGAAACAGCATTCGAATGGTATGTAACTAGTTCTGTACAAGACAAAAGCTATGCATGGGTTTATGATGGTGTAACTAGCGCCGATTCCAAAGGCAAAGGGGTACGCCGTAAAGTCATTTCTGGTACTTTGCTACAAGACACGAATGACTCTGCTAACGATTTCCAACACCATGTAGATGCTGATCCATTCCATGTTTTCAATGCTGAATAAATCTCTTCAACCTCTTTCTATACTCAAGAGATGCGCATGGCTAGCTAGTCTAGTCATGTGTATCTTACCTTACTATGCATCTGCTCAAAGAGTAACACATGCAACGTTAAAGTATCACGAGCTCACCAATAATCATGCGGAGATGAGCATGAAGTATACCTACGAGCGTTCTCCTCAAGCAGTGGTACAACAAGATGGTCGAGGTGTGAATCAACTAGAGATAGCTGCCAATGCTCATCATATATTGGATGCTCACAGCAAAACTTGGGGAACAGTTAGTTATACTAATGCGTGCACATGGGATGTACAAGGCACGGAAACGTCCGACTACCACCTAGTAGCTCCATATATCATGTCAGACACGATAGGGGGCAACATAAAATCGGAGCGATATTATTTCAATGCTGGATATGCATGGCATTCCAAACGTTGGACAGTTGGGGGCGCTTTGAGCTATCGTGCTTTACTAGCATATAGAGATAGAGATCCTAGACCGAAAAACCGTGTAGGCCATTTATATGCCGACATCAGTGCTGCCTATGCGTTGACAAACAGGCACCTACTAAGTGTACATCTTGGTGGACAAAAATATAAACAAAGCTCTAGTTTAGAATTTAAAAATCCTCACAAAGTAGTCAAGGAATATCACGAAACAGGATTGGGTACTGTATATGCTCGCTTCACTGGCGACAAAACGAACAATGATATTCAAGGACAAGCATATCAAACTTCACTAGCTCTATATCCACAACAGTTAAGTGGCTTCGGCGCACAAATAGACTGGGGTACCATGCAGTTGGAGAAGAAACTCAATGGGTTTAATGAGCTACCACTGACAGATTTGGAGATCAATAGCTACAAGTTATTAGCTTATTTCAAAAGAGTGAATACGCATAATAAGTGGAGGGTCCAAACATTAGCAAATGTACTAGCACGAAGAGGCACAGAGAATATATTTGGAACGGATGCGACGACGACTTTCGAAAAGATCAGTGAACGTCAATACTACGACCAAAACGTATATGTATTGAGTGTTCAAGGGCTATATGAGTGGGACTATAACAAGAAACAAAGATACAGCATCCTAGCGGAATGTACTTGGGAAGACAATAGCCAAAAGCATAAAAAAGAAGGTTATCAACTGGATTATACTTGGCTAAACACCAACATGGCTGTGAGTGCTCATTGGCCACTAAAAAAAAGCTGTCTTCATCTGAGTGCTACAGGTAAGATGCAATGGGGCATGGATAGCAACTTTGGTATGCCTAGGACAGTTGAACGAAAATATTTCATCAAGAATTACGAGACGGCATCTAAAAGCCAACTTCGCCTGAGTACTCATATACGATATGACTCACCTTGGAGTATCGGTACGAAACAAGTGTTTTTAGTTGGGGATTATCAATACGGACATTTTGCTCAATCGTTACAAACTCATAAAGGGAGCGTCGGATTTGGTATCATCTTATAAACTAACTTATAATTATGACTACAATCATTGAATGTAAAAACTTAACTCATCGCTATGGCAAACGAGTTATTTACGAAGACCTAAATTTTGAGGTTCCTCAAGGGAGAATCCTCGGCTTGCTAGGAAAAAATGGAACTGGCAAAACAACTACAATCAATATCTTAAGCGGCTTCCTGAAACCACAAAGTGGAAGTTGCTCCATATTTGGACATGATATTCATGATATGCCCGCTTCACTTCGAGCAAATATCGGTTTACTGATCGAAGGACATGTGCAATATCAATTTATGACTATCGAACAAATTGAAAAGTTCTATAGTCAATGCTATCCAAAAAAATGGAAGCGTGAAGCCTACTATGAGCTGATGAGCAAACTACAAGTGGCTCCTAAGCAACGCATTTCGCGCATGTCTTGTGGACAACGTTCACAAGTAGCATTGGGATTAATTCTTGCACAAGATCCAGAACTACTGGTCCTAGATGACTTCTCTTTAGGACTGGACCCTGGATATCGTCGACTATTTGTGGATTACCTAAGAGATTATGCCAAGTCTGAAAACAAAACAGTATTCCTCACCTCACATATTATCCAAGATATGGAACGCTTAATAGACGACTGTATCATCATGGACTATGGAAAAATATTGCTTCAACAACCTATTGATTCGTTACTAAATAAAGTACGTTGTTATCAATTCAAGGCACAACATGAGAATGTGGTTAAATTATTAGCTCAAGATAATGACTTCTATCACCCTACTTTCTTAGGTGGAGAGATTGAGATGTACTCTTTTCTTTCACAAGAAGAAGTCACTCAAAAACTAACAAAAGATTCATTAGCTTTTGAGAATTTACAATGCACACCAGTTAACCTAGAGGACGCCTTTATTGGCTTGACTGGTAAATACTAAAACTAAAAGATGTAGATATGTTACAACCATTATTTTACAAAGAGTGGATTAAGACCAGATGGTTCATGATACTAGCTTTTCTTGTTTCTATAGGCGTGGCCATTTATGCCATGATGATTTTCGAACGTGCTATAGAAATGAAAGGCATAGAACACATCTGGATCATGATGCTTACGCGCAAAGCCACTCTAGTTCACTTAATCACATATATCCCAGTAGGCATAGCATTATGCCTTGCTATCGTACAGTTTGTTCCAGAGATGTTTCACAAAAGCATTAAGCTAACTTTACACCTTCCTTTTGTAATCAATCGTTCAATAGGTGTGATGTTATTGTGGGGCACTTGCATGTTAAGCATATGCTTTATGGCTAACTTTCTAATTGTTTGGGGTGTATTGCATCCAGCCATACCAGATGAACTATTGAGTCAATCCTTATCCACGCTATATCCTTTTTATATCGCTGGCTTTTTTGTTTACTTTATAACAGCAGCCATTGTATTAGAACCGACATGGACATGGCGTTTGGGATATTGCCTCATCGCGGCACTAGGCATACGACTATTTATGCTTAGTCATAATCCTTATGCGTATAGTCGTTTCATATGGGGCATTGTTGGCCTTGTACTTATCGTAGGTACATTCTCATGGCGTTCTGTGTATCGCTTTAAAGTAGGATGTCAAGATTAATCACTAAGAATATCATTATGAACAAAATAAGTCAAATAGCATTTTCATTCCTTGTTGCCATATTGCTTATCTGGCAATTGCCGTGGATTTATTCATTTACTTTTGGAAGCAAGTCACAGGGAGCCGTACGATTTATGTTATTCAGTCCAGTTACTCACGAATTCTCTTATCCGACAAGAAATGACAAAAATAAACTCGCAGGAGAAGATTTGGCAGGAAACACCTATACTTCGAATGAACTAGATAGTATCTTACCTCTTTTTTACTGTAGACAACTTGCCGATAGAGATGCTTTCCCTGATAGCATCATGGGAGAAGCAATCACATTGCGTGAAGTTCAAAAAGGGCGTTTTATCTTCCGTAGCTTCCCAGACGAAGTCAATGGACCTATTACTCCACTGTATATGTTGCTGGAAAGTCAACCTGAAAGATTGGACTTTGAATTTCCTAAAGATATGTTTCGCTGCACAGATACAGGATTGGAATTTCTTGTGATGGAAACTAATCAAGTAAACTCACAGAAAAGCGCAACATTTACCAATGCACTGAAAGCTGAAGGCTGTGTATTTCCTATTACTTACCTCCATAGCATTCCTAACGTGCGTAAAAGCTACGATAATGGCTTTATGCTGGTAGACAGTAATCGCCAGCTTTTCCATATGCAGATGGCCCATGGAAAAGCGGCATGCCGCCGTATCAGTCTACCTAAAGATGTACAAGCTAACCAAGCATTTATCACAGAATTTGAGGCAAAGAAATACTACGGCTTTATGATAGACACCAATCATAACATGTACGTCATCAATAGACCTGATTATCAAGTGCACCGTATAGAACTTCCAAGCTTTGATCCTACTCAACAAGAGATGATGATTATTGGAAATCCGTTTATATGGACAGTACGTATAGAAGATAATCATGGGGCTAGATTCTACGGAATAGACGGTCGTGATTATCATCAATATAAGAATAAAGTATACACATACGAAGATAAAGACTTCGCAGGGCTACACTTTACCTCATCAAAAAATGGGTATGTGTATCCTCGTTGGAATTAATCATTAAATAGAGAAAAATTATGAACAAAGTAATTAGTACATTCGTACTTATCATGAGCTGTATGATCTCAGTATGGGGACAAGCAGCACCAGAAGACAAAGCTGAAGCTGTAACTTTACAAACACTATTGCAAGATGGGAGTCAATATGTAGGTAAAACTGTAACATTTTCTGGAAAAGCTATTCACGTATGCTCACGCAGTGGTATGAAATTATTTATGGAAGTACCAGGAACAGAACAAACTTTCCGAGTAAACTCGACAAGAGAACTTGGAAAGTTTCCTAGAACCTGCAACAACAACCAAGTAGAAATTACTGGAACTGTAGAAGAGTCTCGCATCGATGAAGCTTTCTTGAAGAACTGGGAAGCTCAGATAAAGGCTCATACAGACGAGCATCACGGAGAAGGTGAAGAAGGCTGTGAAGCCGAAAACTCAGCAACCAAAGCGACTGGTAATACAACTGCCAAGCGCATTGCTGGTTTCCGCAAACGAATTGCGGAACGCAATGAGAAAGAAGGTAAAAACTACTTGAGCTTCTACCACGTGAAAGCAATAAATTACCATATTGTTAAACAAAAGTAAGCTTTTAGATGTGAACCTCCTCTCAATTCTTGGTCTTTTGAGAGGAGGTTATTCTATGAATAAATACACTAATACGTTAAACTAGTTGCAAATTCACGTGCTTTTTGCTACTTTTGAATTATGGAAAAACTCTATCAACCGACAGATAAATTAGCAGTCATCTTATCCGACAATTACAAGATGATTCAAGTATTGAGTCGTTTTGGGATCGCCCTTGGGTTTGGTGACAAAACGATTCAAGAGGTGTGCGAAGAAAATCGCGTAGATACTTATACGTTTTTGCTCATTCTAAACTTCGTCTTTACCGGATCTGTTTCGTATATTACAGAAGAAGAGATAGCCGAAGTATCTATCCCTACTCTTGTAGACTATCTAAAACAATCACATACGTACTTTATTGAGTATAGTTTGCCTATTATCAGAGAACAACTGTTAGTGGCATTGGATAATGGTGCGACTCGGGTTGGTGAAATGATTGTACGCTTTTTTGATGAATACATGGAGTCTGTAGACAAGCATATGAGTTATGAGAATGAGAAAGTATTTAAGTTTGTAGATGATCTACTAGCTGGAGAAAAGAGTGACACCTTCAGTATGGAGACTTACAAAGATGAGCATGAAGAAATCAACGAAAGTTTAGTCGAACTTAAAAACTTGCTTATCAAATATTATCCGTCTACTAGATCCAACAATATCTTAAATGGCGTATTGTATGATATTTTCCGAGTAGAAGAAGAATTAGAAGACCACAATAAGATAGAGGACTTCTTGTTTATACCTGCTATTATACGTTTAGAAAAGGGAGGTCAATCATGAGCAACAACAATAGAAATATAATGCACGTGCTTGTAGCTCACGAGTCAGTAATTATACGGAGTGGAATTATCGCCATACTTCGACAGCTGAAAACTGTACACGTACATCCTATCGAAGTTTTATCCTTGAAAGCTATTCACAACTGTATCAATACACAACCAGTTGATGTCTTATTTGTCTCGCCTAGCTTCGAAATGGAGTTCGACTTGTCTAACTTTAAAAAGAAACATCCTTCCATACCTGTGGTTGCCGTGCTTAGTCGCCTCTACCCATCTAATTCGATGTGTGATTATTCTGGACGAATAACTGTATTAGATCCTGTAGAGAAGATAGAACAGCTTTTATTGATTATAGAACAATTACAAGATACAATGGAAGCGCAGAATATAAATCAAGAATACAATGAAAATCGTGATTCAAACACCCCTACTGTGACTATTCCTAAAAGCCACGATGTGAGTAGTAACAATGACACATTGAGTGCGCGTGAAAAAGAGATTATCATTGGTATTGTGGAAGGCTTGAGCAATAAAGAGATTGCCGATAAACTGTACTTATCCATTCATACCGTCATTACACACCGTCGCAATATCACAAAGAAATTACAGATTCATAGCACTTCTGGATTGACTATTTATGCTATCGTAAACGGATTGGTACAAATTGAAGAAAAATAAAATGAGCTGTGGTGTTTGGCACCACAGCTCATTTCTATTATATGGTAAATTGAGTACGAATGATATCAATCATTTTATCTTTATTATACAACTCCATTAGTCGCTTGCGATGCAATTGCTTCTGAGCTGAAGACAAAGGAGTATCTAAACTTTCTTGTGTCATATCTTCAAGCGAGAACAACTCTACTCCAATAGACTTAGCCCAATCATGAACAGGACTATATTTAGACAAAAAAACTTTAGCACCTAAAAACAGAGACGATAATATATTGCCAATAGCTTCTTGTCTGAAATTAGCATATACGACAACTGTATTATCACATTGCATGCGGGTATAATCATCTAAAGGAATAAAATCCACCAATGGTTTGAACTGATTGCCAAAGCGCTTTTTACCCCCTTCGATCACTGGCTTTCTATAATACTCACGTACTGAATAACTCAAAGGAACTCGTATAGGACGATTGTGCAAATTCAACTTAAACAATACATCAAAAGCATATAGATGATTGTTGGTTGGCGAACAGCTGTTACCAACTTGAATACCACCAAAATGGTCTTTCCCTTCGTATGATTCTACAGTTTTATCAACTAAAGGCCCCAGCAACTCATCTATAGGATAATAAAAGAAAGACACATGCTTCTTTGAAGCCATTTCAGGATAATAATGTAGTAACATTTGGTAATCATTATCTGTTGTATCTGTCATGATGTGTGTGACCTTCTCATAAACAAACTTGCGAACTCGGCTGGCTTTGAGCGGAGCCCATAATTGTTTCCAAAGAGTATTGAGTCGAGATTTAAAAGGATTGCCCTCATCATATAGCGAGAATCCTTTAGGAGCCAATAACACATTATATAAATCCATCCCCCAAATAACCCAATAAGTAGGCATCCCTTTTGGCAAGTACTTGTCTGCCACTTCTAAGGCACAATGAGTCAAATTGTGAATGACCACTGCTTGCACCCCATCCCAACTGCTATCATGAGACATTTGCTTAAACTCTTGCAAACTAATCACTCCTGCATTTTTTTCGACGAAATTGTATTCTATACGACGAGAAGTCACTAAATACAAATTATTAGTAGGCAATGCTTCATCAAACATCTTAATGATTCGATTAGCAATCTTTTCGTCAGGCAATAAGTGAAGTATTTTTTTCATACACAGGATAGATTAGTTACCATTAAAGAAATTATGGATAGACTGACATACAGCTTCTACTTGCTCCTCAGTCATATCATTGAAAAGAGGTAATCGTAGCAAACATGAAGTATAGCGATCACTTTGTGGTAAACAGTCACCTTTGTACTGCTCTCTAAAATAATCACTTTTGTGTAAACTTAAATAATGAAAGACAGCATGTATATGATGCTCTTTGAGATAAGCAATCAGATTTGTGCGTTCAGATTCAGTAGGTAATACAATATAAAAAATATGACCATTTACCTTATTGAAATCTGGAATGCAAGGCAAGCAGAATTTCTGCTGTGCAGCTAAAGGACTTAGGTGTTTCTCATACACACGACACAACTTTAACCTATTGTCATTCAACTGTTTATAGTCTTGGAGTTGAGCATATAAAAATGCAGCGGTCAACTCATTGGGTAAAAATGAAGATCCAGTATCTACCCAACCATACTTATTGACTTCGCCTCGAAAAAACTCAGAACGATTTGTCCCTTTTTCCCAGATAATTTCTGCTCGTCGACTAAAGCTCATATCGTTGATAAGTAAAGCACCTCCTTCACCACAGCTCACATTTTTTGTCTCATGAAACGAGTACGTGCCAAGATGTCCTATACTACCGAGAGCTCTGCCCTTATAGGTTGCTCCAATAGCTTGTGCTGCATCTTCAACAACGAAAATCTGATGTTTATTTGCAATAGACATCAGCCTATCCATATCACAAGATGCACCACCATAATGCACAGGCACAATAACTTTGGTACGTGAAGTAATAGCTTGCTCTACTTTATCTAAATCTAAATAAGGGCAACACGATTTGCAGTCTACAAACACTAAAGTAGCTCCTTGGCGTACAAAAGCTATTGCAGTAGACACAAAAGTATAACTAGGAATTATGACTTCGTCTCCAGGGCCTACATCGGCAAGGATAGCAGTCATTTCCAAAGCGTCTGTACAACTAGTGGTTAATAAACATTTGCTGATTTCAAATTCAGCTTCTATGTATGCCTGACATTTCTTTGTATAATATCCATTTCCTGACAAAGCACCACACATCAATGCTTCGTGGATATACTTTTCTTCCTTCCCAGAAACAAAAGCCTTATTAAACGGTACTAATTCATTCATTGTAAGTAGTAGATTGATTCGAGAATAAAAAACAATTTATCCTATGATTATTGACATTATAAGTCATATGCTAGACAAATCTACTCATACAATACTTCAACCCCACCTTATACTGCATGAAATAGTAATAAAATTCCAAAACTAACATTCAACAGATGCTATTCGCTAATATTTTTAGCCATACCGCAAACAGGTCCAATGCTAATTATTACTTGATTTTTATAAGATAAAATGCACTTGGCACATGAAAATTTGGAGAATCTGTTGTAATAGGAAAACTAGATATATAATGTGGCTGTCGTGTTTTGTCTCCGCATTTATAGAAGTTGGCTGTAAACTCTTCAGGAATCAGATCTGTTTCTGAAGTTATATATTTAGTCAAGATCTTTTTAGGAATCCCAACCACACATTCCCAATGAATTGGTGTATCTTTAGAGATTAATTCACATGGTTGATGACTCAAAGTCGTCAAGCGAATAATACTATCTAGCTCCTCACGAGTAAATGCAGATTTATCTGTCCTACTCACTCTACAAGATGCCAAACATGTTCCAATACAATTGACTTCTACATTAAAATAAGTCTCCTGATTTGGAAATTGCATAAACCACTCTACACAGCTATCTTCATAGACTGGTCCCATATCTTCTAAGGTTAACGCACGCACATGGTCTTCATCGACTCTATACAATGCCCAAAGATATCCCTCATCGTGAGCAATATGTACATCAACTACAGGTTTATATGGAAACTCATTCCAGTTAACCTGATCTATACTAACTCGTTTTGCTTTATCTAAAAGCAATTGACGCATATAATCAAACTGAGTATTGTCTTCTACTTCGATTCTAGGAAGCTCAATAGCTTCTACATAGTTATTTGTTGTATTCATATATAAAATTTTACTTACGAGACATCTGCCAATATAGTTAATTTACATTTGCAACACAACCTATTGTCGGAAGAGCATAAAAAATATCCCCATGCCCAATACTTGACGTACTAAACATGGGGATATTAGCCTTATTATACAGGGAGCGATTGACTTGATTACTCTGGTTTTACAGCATATCAAAATCAAGAACTACATCTGGTTTCACTTGGCGACTACCACGTGCCATAGTCAATGCTTGCGTCCATACTTTACACATCTCTTTGAAGCGTGTTTTATGTGCTGATTCATATGCCAAATTTGTCGTTTCATCTAGGTCATTCTGCAAGTCATACAACTCGTCGTAAATTAACACTCAGGAATAAGGGGAAAAATGTCTATCTGTTCAATTCAAAAACTTTCACCAACGGAGTATCAGGGAGCAAATCAAAAAAACAGAAGGAAGAAATCGGAAGTCTAAAATATACCAAGTCCTTCCATGTAGAATACAAACGAGGTAAAACGGGGTTGATATTATAGATATGTTGAGCTTGCTCACCTGTCACATCCCAGACCACATCTCCAGTGATACGTACAGAGATATCTTGATGCATGCCCAATAGTTCCACCGCACCATTCTCTTGTAACTGCTTATATACTGCTTTCTTAGGTGATGTAGCAAAAAACACACTAGTGCCTTCTATCATCATCACTTGAAAAACACGAATAGCTGGTCGGTTGTCTTGCACCGTAGCCAAAGCCACTTCCTTGTGGTCTTTTAGAAAATCGAGGGTCTTTTGTATGTATGCTTCTTGTTCCATAATGATTTCTTTATTTGTTTCTACAAAGATACATACAAGTAGACAATTCAATATGATAGAGATAAGACACTAGATGGTCATTTTTATTTATATCGCAGAGGAAACGTATAAGCTGCTTGTTTGCTATCTATATCTTTAAGCAATATAATTGTCAAACGCCTCTTTACTGACTTTATGAAAAAGCACTTGCATGGTATCATCTAACAGCTATAAATCGATAATATTCACTCCCCACTCTTTGCTTCTCATAAGTGGTTATGTACTGCTTCCAGTTGACGAATACTTAGTAGAATGATCTCTTAGGGTACGCTGTGAATTTTGTAAGGTTTCCGTCCAAGTATAGATGTACATGTATACATGTATAGATGTACACTTATACGTGCATAGATGTACATCTATACCTGCATAAATGTACATCTATACATTCATTCATAGGACAAGAAACTTCTTTGGGAGCGTATAAACGCTGATACACAGTCTATTCTATCCACTATTGCTTATAAACACAACGAGGCTGCGTCACCATTGACACAGCCCCATTTAATATCTATACTAAAGTCAAGGAATTTACGCCCTTGTTTTCATCGCACTCTTTATACAGTAAGCTATCAAAGCACCATAAGCAACGATAGATAGCAATTGTGCATAGCCACTTTCAGACCAGCCTTCTACCCATTGGTTCATAGCCAAGTGCACACCAAGGAAAGCAAGCACAGCACTCACTACACCCATCAAGGCACCACCAGCGATAAATCCTGAGGCAATAAGTGTTCCCTTATCAAAGCGAGCAGTATTCAATTTATCATCCATACTTCGGCTAGATACATACCAACTTATAAGTCCACCAACTACAAGTGGCAAGTTTAGTTCTAGTGGGATAAACATACCAAGTGCAAAAGCCAAAGCAGGTACTTTACATACCGTCAATACAATAGCAATGACTGCACCGATAGCGTACAACAACCAAGGTGCTGGTGTACCATTCATCAATGGCTCCACAACCGCTGCAAGCGCATTGGCTTGAGGTGCAGCAAGAGCATTATCACCTGTAAAGCCATATGCCTTGTTCAAGACAATCATCACACCACCTACTGTAGCAGCAGAGACTAGAGTACCTAAAAACTTCCATCCTTCTTGCTTAGCAGGAGTTGTACCTAGCCAGTAACCAATCTTCAAATCGGTAATGAATCCACCAGCCATGGCCAAAGCAGTACATACCACACCACCCATCACTAGAGCGGCGACCATACCACCTGTACCTTTCAAACCGACAGCAGCCATGATAACAGATGCTAGGATAAGCGTCATCAAGGTCATACCTGATACTGGATTAGACCCTACAATAGCAATTGCGTTGGCAGCAACCGTTGTAAACAAGAATGCAATTGCTGCTACTAGCAACAAAGCAATGATTGTATGCAAGATATTACCGCTCATGACACCAAAGTAGAAGAAAACTAGAATCAGTAGAATAGTCGCAATCACACCATAAGCAATCACCTTCATAGGAAGATCCTTATTAGTACGTTCTACGTTATCAGTTGTTTTAGCCCCTTTCAACTCACGACCAGCAAGGCCTACAGCACTCTTGATAATACCCCAGGATTTGATAATACCAATAATACCTGCCATCGCGATACCACCGATACCGATGCTACGAGCATATTGCTTAAAGATAACCTCTGGAGACATTGTGCCTACAGCTTGTGTAATCTCTGTGTTCCATGCATTTAGCACAGCATCTCCCCAGAATACAGACATCAATGGGATAATCAACCACCATACTGCCACACTACCAGCTGCGATAATCAACGCATAACGTAAACCTACGATATACCCAAGACCAAGCACGGCTGCACCGCTATTCAGTTTGAAGACAAGCTTCGTTTTATCTGCCACAACCTGTCCAAAAGCAGTCGCTGTAGAAGAGATATTCTCACTCCATAAGTGGAAAGTAGACACGATAAAGTCGTAAAGACCACCAACAAGACCCGCCATCAGAAGTGGCTTCGCTTGACTACCCCCCTTTTCACCAGATACCAACACTTGCGTAGTAGCTGTGGCTTCTGGGAAAGGATACTTACCGTGCATAGATTTCACAAAGTACTTACGGAAAGGGATAATGAATAGAATACCTAAGATACCACCAAGCAATGAGCTCAAGAATACTTGCACAAAGCTTACTGTCATCTCTGGATATTTATCTTTCAAGATATAAAGAGCAGGCAATGTAAAGATAGCCCCAGCTACAATCACACCACTACTGGCACCAATACTCTGGATAATCACATTTTCACCAAGGGCACCCTTTCTCTTGGCTGCTGTAGATACCCCTACAGCGATAATTGCAATCGGAATAGCTGCTTCAAAAACCTGCCCTACCTTCAAACCAAGGTATGCCGCTGCTGCACTAAATAGGATGGCCATAAACACACCCCACAATACCGACCACATATTGACTTCTGGATAGACCCCTTTGGCATCCATCAGTGGTTTATACTCTTCCCCTTTTTTAAGAGGGCGAAAAGCATTTTCTGGCAGCGAACTGCCTATCTTTTCAGATGTTTCTTGCATAATACTAAGTGTAAATATTAAGGAATAGTTATAAACGACAAGTGGTCGCTTCTACTTGTCGCACAAATAGAAGCTACCACTTGGTATAAAATACAGTGTTGTTATTTCTTGGGAGTCATCTCACCTTCGATAAACAAGCGCATGATTGAATGCTTCGAGTTTGTGCGAATAGTAATTGACTTTTTGAATTTACCTGGAAACTTATTACGTCCATTGTATGTCACCATAATAACACCTGTTTCACCTGCCTTAATAGGTTCTTTTGTGAACTTAGGAATAGTACACCCACATGATGCGACTGCTTGGTGGATAATCAAAGGCGCACCACCTGTATTGGTAAATTTAAATTCTGTCTTCACCACAGGGTTTTCTTCAGGAAATACCCCCAAGTCGATAGTTGTCTTTTCAAACTTGATATCGGCTTCAGATTTTGTTTCAGCAAACGCAGTCATGACTAATGTCATAATCATCAGCGTGCTCACTAGTAATTTTTTCATCTTATATTTTCTTCATTGATTAGTTCACTACCAAAATCTATCCTTTTGCTTCTTGATACATGAATCGCTTGATACTCTTCTTTGGAGTTTTCGCAAATTCTTCCGGATAAATTTTCATTTTCGCCAAACGAGAATAAGCAGGAAGTTCCGAATTTAATGCCACACGGTTTTCTTCCATTCTAGTTTCGACATCATCATTTGTCAAGCCATTAGCAAAGGCATCGTCAAAATCAGGATAGACTAGTCCCACAAGTTTGTCTCCTTGCTGAACCACTAGACTCTCAGATACATAAGGCATATTATTTAGCTTATCTTCAATCTCTTCTGGATAGATATTCTGACCACTAGCACCTAGCAACATATTCTTACTACGCCCTTTGATAAACAAGTTGCCTTCAGCATCAATAATTCCGAGGTCACCTGTTCGCATCCAGCCATCTTCAGTAAAAATCGTTTTTGTTGCTTCTTCGTTCTTGTAATACCCCAACATAACGTTTGGTCCTTTCACTAAGATTTCACCGACTTCGTTTTGAGGGTCTTTAGAATCAATCTTCAATTCCATACGAGGTGCTGCTTTACCACAACTACCTTGTGCAAAACGACTCCAGTCTTCATAAGCTAGGATAGGGCCACATTCTGTCATACCGTATCCTACTGTATATGGAAACTTGATATCTTTCATGAATTGTTCGATTTCTTGGTTGAAGGCTGCACCACCTACAATCACTTCAAGGAAGCGACCACCAAAAGCATCTACCATCTTCTGACGAATAGATTCACGAATCTTGTCGTTGATAATAGGTAGCTTCATCAACACCTTCATAGTTGGGGTTTCCAACTTAGGCAAAATATTCTTCTTGATAATCTTTTCTATAATCAAAGGTACAGCAATCACTAGATCTGGTTTCACTTCAGCAAACGCTTGGAAGATGACCTTTGGACTAGGCATACGAGTCAAGAAATAAATATGTGCACCTACTGAGAACTCATATAAGAATTCAAAGGCCAAACCATACATATGCGCCATTGGCAACATAGAAACCAATTTGCTACCTGGTGATAAGTCCAATACATCATGAGCAAATTGAGTATTACTCCATAGAGAGCGATACGGTAGCATCACCCCTTTACTGTAGCCAGATGTACCACTGGTATAGTTTAGCAAGGCCAATTCATCTGGGCTATCTTTATGATAACTCACATGCTCAACTGTGAAAATCTTTGGATATTTCTCACCAAACAACTTATTCAGATGATCGCGAGCATAATCTAACTTCTTGCGGCGAGACACCAGTACAGAGAAGTCAGGCATATAGACCACACCTTCTAATTTAGGCATGTGGTTTTCATTCAGATTCTCCCACATCATATCTCCTACGAAAAGCAATTTTGCTTCACTATGATTTACAATGTGGTGGACATTATCTGGTTTAAATTCATGTAGAATAGGTACAATAACTGCACCATATGTAAGAGTGGCTAGGAATGTCACTCCCCAATGCGAACTATTTCGCCCGCAGACAGCAATCTTATCTCCTTTTTTGACACCACTATGTTCAAATAAGATATGTAGCTTCTCTATTTTACGAGCTACATCCTTATACTGCAAAGTCGCGCCTTGGTAATCTGTTAGGGCATTTAAGTCCCAGTTTTTTTTAATGCTATTCTCTACGAAAGCTATAAAACTCTGTTCCATGTGTTATTGCACAATTAATTTAAATCTGGGCAAATATAAGTGTTTTACGAAGAATATCAAGTGATTTCTAGCGTTTTTCAATCAATTGTAAAGTGAAAGTACGTATATTTTAGCATACGTCCACACTATATGACGCCTCGTCACATTTTGTTAACGTTAAGCAATAGTGGAGAATTTACAATTGCTTCAAAGCTATTTTTACCACTTCCTCAACGGCAGCTGTTGGTTGCTTTTCTAAGATAGCTTGGACAGCCTTTTGTGTAGCAGCTGGCTGGAAGCCTAGCATTGTCAATGCTGCCACAGCTTCTTGACTGACTTGATGTTGTGCAGCCAATGGACTTGGTCCATCTCCTACAGAGCCTATAGCACCCGCACTGCTAGTCATTTGACCAGACACCTGTGCTACTTTATCCTTAAGCTCTACCACGATACGTTCGGCTGTCTTCTTACCAATACCCTTAACGCTTTGCAGCAAACTGATATTCTCAGTCATAATCACATCGGTCAATTCACGAGCAGATAAAGACGACAAGATGGTTCGAGCTGTATTCCCAGCGATACCTCGCACAGAAGTTAGCAACAAGAAAAGTGAGCGTTCTTCACGGCTCACAAATCCAAATAGTTGATGCGTATCTTCACGAATCACCTCATATATATATAGTTTGACTTCCTTCTTACCTTGTATAGCACTGTAGGTAGTCAGAGAGATATTGACTTCATAGCCTACCCCATAACACTCAACCACTGCTACAGTAGGTTGCAACTCGGCCAATTCGCCTCTTAAATATTCAATCATAATCGTTTTTCAATTTTAATTACGAGCGAAATTACAGAAATTATGTGACATAATCGAATAGATTTATTACTTTTGCATTTGCTGTCTTTCAATATGAGACAACCACACATTATATTATTACATTTAAACAGATATCACTCAACAATGAAACAATACCAAGATCTCCTTCGCCGTGTCCTAAAAGAAGGTGCACAAAAGGGCGACCGCACAGGTACAGGTACTAAAAGTGTATTTGGTCACCAAATGCGTTTCGACCTTAGTGAAGGATTCCCTGTCTTGACGACCAAGAAATTACATCTAAAATCAATCATCCATGAGCTGCTCTGGTTTCTTAAAGGAGATACAAATGTAAAGTATCTGCAAGATAATGGTGTGCGAATCTGGAATGAGTGGGCTGATGAAGATGGCGACTTAGGACATATCTACGGATACCAATGGCGTTCTTGGCCAGACTATCAAGGTGGAAATATAGACCAGATTACAAACCTGATTGAAACCATTAAGAAAGATCCTAACTCACGCCGCATGCTTGTGAGTGCTTGGAATGTAGCCGACCTCAATAATATGAATCTGCCTCCATGCCACATTCTCTTTCAACTATACGTAGCTGATGGACGATTGAGCATGCAGTTATACCAACGTTCTGCAGACATCTTCTTAGGGGTGCCTTTCAACATAGCAAGTTATGCTTTGCTATTGATGATGCTCGCGCAAGTGACAGGACTTGAAGCAGGAGAATTTGTGCACACACTTGGCGATGCGCATATCTACAACAACCATATGGAGCAAGTGGAACTGCAACTCTCTAGAGAGACAAGACCACTACCACGCATGGTCATCAATCCTGACATAAAAGATATATTTGACTTTAAGTTTGAAGACTTTAAGCTAGAGGATTACGATCCTCATCCACATATAGCGGGTAAGGTTTCGGTTTAATCCGAAACCTTACCCGTTGTTGCTTACTTAGCGGTCTTAAACTCCTGCTATGTAGCTTTGAATACCATTAATTTATTATACCAAAAACACAGTTTATGAAGTATCAGATGATTGTTCTGGCCAAGCAAGTGCCAGACACCCGCAACGTGGGTAAAGATGCGATGAACGAAGACGGAACGGTCAATCGTAGAGCCCTTCCAGCAATCTTCAACCCTGAAGACCTCAACGCACTAGAACAAGCACTTCTCATCAAGGACCGCTTTCCTAAGTCGACTATTACTATTTTGACAATGGGTCCTCCTCGCGCAGCCGATTTGCTACGTGAAGGTTTGTACCGCGGTGCCGACCGTGCGGTTCTACTAACTGACCGTGCATTTGCAGGTGCAGATACACTTGCCACTAGTTACGCTTTGTCACAAGCAATCAAGCAACTAGGTAAATTTGACCTTATCGTAGGTGGTCGTCAAGCTATTGATGGCGATACTGCGCAAGTTGGTCCTCAGGTAGCCGAAAAACTAGGCATTCCTCAAGTTACATATACAGAAGAAGTCCTAGACATTACTAAGAAAGATATCACTATCCGTCGCCATATCGATGGTGGTGTAGAGACTGTCAAAGCTCCTCTTCCATTAATGATTACAGTTACTGGTTCGGCCACTCCGTGCCGTCCACGTCATGCAAAACTTGTGATGCAATACAAGCGTGCCATGACTCCTGCAGAATGGCAAGAGACTTATCCTGATCGTAAACTACTTCCTATAGACAACCCATTGCATATCGTACAGTGGTCGACAGCAGATGTTGATGCTGATATCAAACAATGCGGTCTTTCGGGGTCTCCAACTAAAGTGAAGAAAGTAGAAAACATCAATTTTGTAGCCAAAGAAAACCGTCGCTTAGAAGCTACGGACGCAGAGATCGAAAGCCTCATCGTAGAGCTACTAGAAAACCACACAATCGGATAAGCCATGAAAAATTTATTTGTATATCTTGAAATAGAAGGTGATGTTGTTGTAGACGTCAGCTTAGAACTATTGACAAAAGGACGCGCCTTAGCTACTGAACTAGGCGTAAAACTTGAAGCCGTAGCTATCGGCCATAAATTAGACAAAATTGAAAAGCAAGTCGTACCTTATGGTGTAGATATTCTACACATCTTTGACGACAAGCGTCTAGCTCCATATACGACACTGCCAACCACAACTATTCTAGTAGAGCTCTTCAAAAAAGAAAAACCACAAATCTGTCTGATGGGTGCTACTGTCATTGGTCGTGATCTTGGGCCTCGTGTATCATCTGCATTGTTTAGTGGATTGACTGCCGACTGTACATCTCTAGTTATCGGTGACTACGAAGACAAGAAGATGAAAAAGCAATATGAAAATCTATTGTATCAGATTCGTCCTGCCTTCGGTGGTAACATCGTAGCGACCATCGTAAACCCTGAAAATCGTCCACAAATGGCCACTGTTCGTGAGGGTGTAATGAAACGTGAGATTCTAGATCCTAACTACAAAGTGGAATCTGTAATTCGTCACGATGTAAATAAGTTTGTTACTAAAGCAGACTTCGTGGTTGAAGTCATCAACCGCCACGTTGAAAAAGCAGCACACAACTTGAAAGGTTCACCTATCGTAGTATGTGGTGGTTATGGTGTAGGCTCTAAGGAAAACTTCGACATGCTTTTCGACCTAGCTAAATGCCTAAGTGGTGAAGTGGGTGCCAGCCGTGCAGCTGTAGATGCAGGTTTCTGTGATCACGATCGCCAAATTGGCCAAACAGGTGTGACAGTCCGCCCTAAACTATATATCGCTTGCGGTATCTCTGGCCAAATCCAGCACATCGCTGGCATGCAAGAGAGTGCCATGATTATCTCGATCAATAACGATCCTGATGCGCCAATCAACAATATCGCAGACTATGTCATCACTGGCGACATCGAAGAAGTGGTGCCAAAGATGATTCATTTTTACAAAAGCAACAGTAAATAAGGAGGACAAAACATGGCTAATTTTTATTTAGATACACCAGAACTAAAGAAACATCTACAACATCCATTAATGGAGCGTATCATCACGTTGAAAGAGCGTGAGTTTAACGAAAAAGACGAATACGCTTATGCGCCTAAAGATGTGAAAGATGCACAAGATAACTATGACCGCGTATTAGAAATCGTGGGCGAAGTATGTGGAGATATCATCGCACCAAATGCAGAAGGTGTTGATGTAGAAAAACCTGTCTGCAAAGATGGACGCGTGCAGTATGCATCAGGTACAGAACAAAACCTACAAGCTTGCCGTCAAGCAGGATTAATGGGTATGTCTATGCCACGCCGTCTTGGTGGACTGAACTTCCCTATCACTCCATACATTATGGCAGCTGATATGGTGTCGCGTAGTGATGCTGGCTTTGAAAACCTATGGGGGCTTCAAGACTGTGCAGAGACTATCTATGAATTTGGTAATGAAGAACAAAAACAAAAGTATATCACTCGTGTTTGCGAAGGTGAAACGATGAGTATGGACTTGACTGAGCCAGATGCTGGTTCCGACTTGCAGGCCGTCATGTTGAAAGCCACATACAGCGAAGAAGATGAATGCTGGTATTTGAACGGTGTGAAACGCTTTATCACAAATGGAGATAGCGACATCCACTTGGTACTAGCTCGTTCTGAAGAAGGCAGCAAAGATGGACGTGGCCTATCTATGTTTATCTATGACAAGCGCGATGGTGGTGTCAATGTACGCCGTATCGAAAACAAGATGGGTATCAAAGGGTCGCCTACTTGTGAGCTTGTCTACAAAAATGCAAAGGCCGAACTATGTGGTAGTCAACGTCTAGGTTTGATTAAGTATGTCATGGCCTTGATGAACGGAGCACGTTTGGGTATCGCTGCACAATCAGTAGGAATCTCTGAAGCTTGTTACCGCGAAGCAAAAGCCTATGCTGCTGACCGTATGCAATTTGGCAAAGCGATTGACCAAATGCTTCCTGTAAGTGAGATGTTGAATCTTATCAAAGCGAAACTAGATGCTAGTCGCTGCCTTCTATACGAAACTTGTCGTTACGTAGATATGTACAAGATTCTGGAAGACATTGGTAAAGAACGCAAGTTGACTCCAGAAGAACGCAAGGAACAAAAGATGTATGCTAAGCTAGCCGATTCATTTACGCCTATCGCTAAAGGTATGGGTAGTGAATTTGCCAATCAAAATGCATACGACTGTATCCAAGTGCATGGCGGTTCTGGTTTCATGAAAGACTATGCTTGCGAACGTATCTACCGTGATGTACGTATTACATCTATTTATGAAGGAACAACTCAACTGCAAGTTGTGGCTGCTATCCGTTATGTAACTACAGGTGCTTATCTTAAGCGCATCATGGAGTTTGAAGAAATGCTTGACACATCGGTAGCCAACTGTGCATCGGAAGGATACTACTGCGAATTTGCATCAGACTACAATACGGAAATCGAGCGTCTAGTGAAGATGCGTGAACAACTAGAAGAAGCGACTACTCGTGTCGTAGAGGCAAAGAACCAAGAGTATCTTGACTTGCTATCTCGTCAACTAGTAGAGATGGCTGGCCATACTATTATGAGTCACCTACTTTTACAGAGTGTAAAGAATATACCTGAAATGCGTAATTCATGCCATGTCTATATTCGTTACGCAGCCGAAGAAGTGTTGAAGCATTACAATAGAATCATGACTACTGAAATCAGCGATCTTCATATGTACCGTGTACAAAATGAAGAAGCTTAAACGCTGATTCAATCGTTATATAGTATAAAGTGGGGTGTGTTGGAAATCGACACACCCCATTTTTTGCCTTATATATGTCCCTGAATTTAGGAGAACTTCTTTGATTTTTGGAAAAATAGACGTAAGTTTGTAACTCATATTCAGGCAGTATTGCTTACCTATAGCCATTCTGCTATAACTAATAACAAAAAATATATTATGAAAGAAAAAGGAATTGCATATGTTTTGTGGTTTTTCTTAGGTAGTTTATCTATGCACCGTTTCTATTTAGGTAAATGGGGAACAGGGTTATTGTACCTATTTACATTCCAACTATTCGGTATCGGTTGGATTATCGATCTATTCCTTATCAGTGGCATGGTAGATCGTTATAACTACGAGCACGGATACTTACAAGGTAGACGTTACTAATCCTTACTTATAACTTTACTAAACATGACACGGTAATGAACTTAACACAGTTTAATCGCCTTTTTATAGAGCTTTTCCATTGGGATACTACCAACGACACACATACGATGCTAGCTAAACTAGCCACTGTGTGTGCCATCTTTTTACTTGCATGGGGATGTAATAAGCTCGTGCGTTATTTCTTGATGCATGTCGTTACTCCCATTATCAAAAAGACCAAAATCAAATGGGATGACGTCTTGTTAGACCACGGGGTACTCACGCACATGAGTAAATTAGTGGCTCCTATCATCATCTATACCTTGACTCCAGCGGCATTGCCCGAAGGAGATTTTTGGTTTGAAGTGCTTGAGCGATTAAGTTTGGTGTACATCACCGTATCATTCACACGAATGATCAACTCCGTTTTCACCGCTATATATGATATGTATAGTGGAAAACGTGAGTATGAGGGACGTCCGATTAAAGGCTTGTTGCAAACATGTCAAGTCATTCTAATCATCATTGCTGCCATTCTGTGCATTTCCATCATTATGGATGAATCACCCAAGACTCTATTGACGACACTGGGTGCATCGGCAGCTATCATCCTACTGATATTCCGCGATAGTATTATGGGTTTTGTAGCTGGCATACAGTTGGCAGCCAATGACATGGTCAAGGTAGGCGACTGGATCAGCATGCCAAAGTACAATGTAGATGGTAATATCATAGAGGTTAGCCTTAACACAGTAAAAGTACAAAACTGGGATAATACAATTGTGACCGTCCCACCTTATGCCTTGGTGAGTGAATCAATGCAGAACTGGAAAGGGATGACCGAATCAGGTGGTCGCCGTATAAAACGATCTGTCTACATTGATCAAAACAGTGTAGCCTTCTTAAGTAAAGAAGAAATTGAAGCCCTTAAGAAGATACAGATTCTTCGTCCTTACCTAGAAGAAGAGGAAACAGAACTAGTAGAATACAACAAAAAGATGGGTATAGACGATAGCATCTTAGTGAATGGTCGTCGCCAAACCAATATAGGTGTTTTCCGCGCATACTTAAAACAATATCTACTGAATCTGCCTGTTGTCAACCAAGACTTAACGTGTATGGTACGTCAATTGCCCCCGAGCCCCAAAGGTATTCCAATGGAACTATACTTCTTTAGTACGATTAAATCATGGGTAGCTTACGAAGGTGTGCAAGCGGATGTCTTCGATCATGTATTGGCTGTAGTACCTCATTTTGGACTACGTGTATTCCAAGAACCTACTGGTGGGGAAATCAAGGATGCCATTGCAAACATTCCAAAGGCTTAAACAAGACTAAAATGATATCAGGTGTCTATTAGCTGACAAGTTTTTTCTATCTTTGCACCTAGATATCGTAAAATAACTATATGAAACAACAGAATATTCTAGTCCTTCTTTTCGGTTTACTCTTCTTTTATGCGCTACCTGTGCAAGCTCAACGTCCTATGACACAGCAAGAGATGGAGAAGAAAGGGTATCAGATAGACCCTAGCATGAGGGTCGATAAAGATTCAACGAAAGTAGAAGTAGAAACTCCAGCCCCAAAGCTATATTCATGGAGACTTAGCAAGAACTTAGGGAATATTATCCCTGTGGTGGTTGATACGCTGGCTCACAACTTCCAAAACGAGCAGTTGACAAGCGGAATGAAAGGACATTACAATTACCTTGGTAACTTGAATAGTCCTCGCATCAACCGTTTGTATATGGAGCGCCCGATATTTAGAGAAAACATCTTCTTGCAACCTTATTCTTATTTCATTATCAATCCAGAACAGGTTCACTTTACCAATAGTAATATTCCATATACTAACCTGACTTACTTCAAGGCTGGTAACAAACAGTATGGAGAGGAAAACTTCAAGTCGTATTTCAGTGTCAACGCAAATAAAGACTTGTCATTTGGATTCCGCTTCAACTATTTGCTTGGCCGTGGATATTATGCCGACCAAGCTACCAAAGGCTTTAATGGTATGGTATTCAGCTCTTATAGAGGTAAACGTTACCAACTGCACGCTGTGTACACCAGTAATTACATGGAAACAGTTGAAAATGGTGGTATAGAGGATGATAGATACATTACAGACCCACAAGCTATGGCTGAGGGAAAACGTAGTTATGAGACGATGAATATTCCGACGAATATGACATCAACTTGGAACACGAACCGCAACGCCATGTTCTACTTAACACACCGTTACAACTTAGGGTTTGAGAAAGAAACTGAAGTAGCTATCAAAGACTCAACTACAGCACAGCGCGATTCATTGGGTAATGTATTGCCTATGTTCCGTAAAGAATATGTCCCTGTCACTAGCTTTATCCATACAGTCAGTGTGGAACGTGACTTCCACCGATTCGCCTCGCGTGAAGAAGCTGCTGACTTATATGAGAACACATACTTAGCTCATACAAATGGATTGAGCAATGATACGACTCGCTACTTTAAGATACGTAACACATTCGGACTGAACCTTATGGAAGGTTTCAACCGCTATGCAAAAGCTGGATTGACAGCTTTCGTAACACACAAGTACGACCGTTATCTACTGATGGGACTAGAGGCCAAGAAAGAAGACATCTACAAAGAGAACCGCTTGTATGTAGGTGGTGAGCTACGTAAAACTCAAGGTAGTAAACTACACTATACCCTTTGGGGACAAGTTGGTGCTGGTATGGATGCTACAGGTGAAGCCCAATTCAAGGGAGACCTAGATTTCAACCAACCACTTTGGGGAGATACATTAAGTATCAGAGGTTTGGTGCGCTATAACCGCATGAAACCAAACTTCTATCTACGCCACTACCATGGTACACACTTCTGGTGGGATCAGGATTTAGACACTGAGACACGCTTACGTCTTGGCGGTGAATTACAATCTCGTCGTTGGGGTACCAAGCTGTCTTTTGCTGTTGAAAACTTGACAAACTATGCTTATTTTGGGCAAAAAGGTATCGCTCAGCAATATGGTGAAGACATCCAAATGCTACAGGCTCAGTTGGAGCAAAACTTCAAGCTAGGTATCTTCCACTTAGACAATGAACTGACTTACCAAAAAAGTAGTGAGCAAGATATTATTCCAGTTCCAGACTTCTCGTTATACTCCAACTTCTACATCCAAACAGCCATAGCTAAGAAGGTACTAAAAGTACGTTTAGGTGCTGATGTACGTTACTTTACATCATATAAAGCTCCTTACTACGTACCAGGAGTTAGTAATTATGGTTTGCAACCAGATGATGACCAAGTGGATATCGGTAACTATCCTATAGTCAACTTATACGCAAACTTACGACTAAAACGAACACGTCTGTTTGTACAGTACTATCACGCTAATCAAGGAGATGGTGAATATTTCCTAGTCCCACACTACCCACTGAACCAAGCATTTGTAAAGTTTGGTGTTTCGTGGAACTTCTATGACTAACCTTCCAATCATGATTTATGCGAATCATTAATCACGATAAAATACGTTTGTGGGGACGTTGGCTTATTTTTACCTTGCTAGCCTATGCAGTGATTCACTTCATGATACAATGGGTTAGAAAGTATCAAAATGAACAACGTCTAAGGACAAAGTATGCCTATAATACGGCTTACATTCCACGTAATTGGCAAGATATTCTACAATCAGATACTTTACGTGCTGTCTGTCCTTATAACAGCATTGATTATTATGTAGTAGGAGATACAATCAAAGGATTTCAGTATGAACTGATACAAGCATTTGCCCAAAGCCACAGCTTGCATGTAGAAGTCGTTCCAGAGATGGATCTTCATAAACAATTGGTTGGTTTAGCACGTGGACAATACGATTTAGCCATAGGTGCAATTGCTTCTATTCAAGCTGTCAAAGACACCTTGCTAATGACCCGTCCTATTCTGCAAACTCAGCAAGTACTTATTCAACGTAAACCAGGCCATGTGCGTTCTCTGCTTGACCTAGCAGGAGACACTATTTTCCTTCCCAATAATAGTCCAGCTATAGACCGTGTACAGCATCTATCTGAGGAGATAGGCGACAGCATACACGTGGTCGAAGTGCCTGGCTACGGTGAAGAACAATTGATGGCTATGGTTGCCGATGGAGAGATAGGACTCACCGTATGCAACCTTCAAACGGCATCCGTCCTTATGGATTCATTGCCGCAACTAGCAGGGCTGGTACCTGTAAGCTTTACACAGTTTTATGCTTGGGGAGTGCCCAAGCATAATCCAGAACTGCGAGAAGCTCTAAATAAGTGGATAGACCGTACCAAAGACACAAGATGGTACCAAAAACTCTATCGTCGCTATTATAACAAATAACTTAGGAGAATCAATAAGATGACAAAGGATGTAATTAGATGGGGCTTTATCGGTTGTGGTGAAGCCGTAAAGCTAAAGACGATGCCCGCCTTTCTTCAAACTCCCAACTGTGAAGTGGTGGCTATCTTTAGCCGTACACTAAGCAAAGCTCGAGATTTTGCGAAAGAGTATGACATCAAAAGATATTATGATGATGTACAAGATCTACTCGAAGATGAAAATGTAGACGCCGTCTATATTGCAACTCCACCTTCATCACATGCCACATTTGCTGTGATGGCAATGGAAGAAGGCAAGCCATGCTATATCGAAAAACCAATGGCTGCTACTTATGAGGAGTGTGCTCGCATCAACCGTGTCAGCAAAGCTACTGGTGTGCCATGCTTTGTGGCTTACTATCGTAGACATCTACCTTATTTCCAAAAGATTAAAGACCTTGTTCAATCAGAAGCTATTGGTAAAGTTGTGAATGTGCAAATTCGTTTTGCTCAACCTCTGCGCGCAATGGATAGTAGTCAAAAAAATCTACCTTGGCGACTACGCCCAACTATCTCAGGTGGTGGATATTTCTATGATTTAGCTCCTCATCAACTAGATATACTCCAAGAGATGCACGGAGCCATACTAGAAGCTAAAGGATACAAAAGCAACCTTGGTGGGCTGTATGAGGCTGAAGATACCTTGAGTGCTTGTTTTATGTTTGAAGATGGTTTAGTCGGGTCTGGTTCATGGTGTTTTATTGCTGAAGAATCAGCTCAAGAAGACCGTATCGAACTAATCGGAGATAAAGGCATGATTTGTTTCTCTGTCTTTACCTACGATCCTATTGCATTGCATACGAAAGAAGGGCGGCAAGAGATTGTCGTAGAAAACCCTAAATATGTCCAACAGCCACTGATTGAGAATGTGGTAAACACCTTAAGAGGGGTGGAAACCTGTGACTGTACAGGTGAGAGCGCGACCATGACAAATTGGGTAATGGATCGCATATTAGAAAAGTATTAACTTGTTACCAATTTAGTATGACAAAAGAAGAACTAATGAGAGAGGCTATCCGATTAGCCACAGAAAACGTAGCCAATGGCGGTGGTCCATTTGGTGCTGTCATTGCAGACAAAGAAGGCAATATTTTAGCAACAGGTGTGAACCGAGTAACTGCTAGTCACGACCCAACTGCTCACGCAGAAGTAAGTGCTATTCGTGCAGCAACTAGTAAACTCGGGCAGTTTGACCTTAGAGGATATGAAATCTTTAGTAGTTGCGAGCCATGTCCGATGTGTTTAGGTGCTATCTACTGGGCACGATTAGACAAGCTGTATTATGGCAACTCCCATACCGATGCGAAAAATATAGGCTTTGATGATTCGTTTATTTATGACGAATTACGACTTGCTCCACCCAAGCGTGACCTTCCAAGTGAAGTATTGCTTGCTGATGAAGCGATTGCTACATTCCAAGCTTGGCAAAATAAAGAAGATAAGATCGAGTACTAAAGCTCAATATTGACTAGTCCTGAATATGCGTTACAGTTATTCAGGACTAGTCATGTTGACACTTTATCTTAAGGCTTACGTTGGTAAATATTCGTACAAGGGAAAGGGATTTCGATTTTCTCTTTGTCGAATCTATTCTTAATGCTTTCAAGCAAGTCACAGTTGATTACAAATGCATTGGCATAACTGCCAGTCCAACACCATGCACGAAGGGTTATAGCAAAATCTCCAAGCTCCATCACACGGATGATGACTTGAGGCACACCAGCAGCTTTGTCTTCAGGAGTACGCATATCTACAAGCATAGGGTGTTTCATGCACTCTTCACGCATCACATCCATAGCAAACTTTAAGTCTGTATCGTAAGCGATACCTACTTCAACAGCTGCACATGTTTCAGGGTCACCAATAGATGAGTTCACAATATCTGCAGAGTTCATCTTGCTATTAGGAATGATAATTTTACGATTATCTAGTTGATTGATAACAGTATGGCGAAGACTAATATCATCCACGTGACCTACATGACCATCCACTTTGATAAAATCACCTATACGGTAAGGCTTAGCTACTACGATAAAAATACCACTGATAAAGTTAGACAACGCTTCTTGTGAAGCAAAACCAATAGCCATAGCAAACACCCCTGCACCTGCCAATAGTGATGTACCCAAAGTTTGTAATCCTGGGATCGTACGAAGAATCATAATTCCCCCTACTACATAGATAGTGTAAATGATTACTTTACGTAGAAAAACAACTGTTGTTTTATCTAGTTTTGAATCTGGACCATACTGTCTATTTTTAGGGAACAACATCTTAATAATAGTCACGGCAATACCGATAATAATCAGTAGTACCATGATAGTTCCTACTATTTTCATCGTTGGCATCCACTCAGCAGCTACTCCCATACTGTTCAGTGTGTTTTCTACAGCACTATTCACGGGAAGCACAGAGGCTGTTTGGACAGAATCTTTTGCTAAATCTTGTTGAATCATAAGGCTATTGTTTTAAAATTATTATATTTGCAAATATAGAAATAGAAAACCTATAAAGCAAATCTTTTGAAATGAAAGCATGAATCCAATTGAAATAATCAACATATACTACCCCGAGGAAAATGATCTCCGCATCACACTACTTACACACTCCTGTCAGGTGGCTAAGCATGCTCTTGCAATCGTCAAGCGTCATCCTGAACTACCTGTAGATGAAGACTTAGTGTATGAAGGCGCAATGCTCCATGATATCGGTATTCTCCACACAGATGCACCTAAGATTTTCTGCGAGGGGAAACACCCATATATCTGTCATGGATACTTGGGAGCAGAGATGCTCCGCAAAGAAGGCTACCCGATACATGCAGGTTTTTGTGAGCGACATACTGGTACAGGATTGAGCCTAGAACGTATACAAGGAGCCAATCTACCGATCCCTCATAGAGATATGCGTCCACAGACTCTTGAAGAGGAAATAATCTGTTATGCCGACAAGTTTTATAGCAAATCTAGACTGAAACGAGTTAAAACTATTGAAGATGTTCTTCACTCCCTCTCAAAATATGGTCCAGAAGAAATTGAACGCTTCAACGAATGGCATAAAAGATTTGGATAATGTCTAGTCTTTTTGTACTTTTGTGCCAAATAACAGATAACTCAAGAATTGAAAAAGTTTTTCCGATATACCCCGCTGAGTGTATTGACTCTCCTCCTGCTACTGCCAGCTTTTGCTAGCAACAGGCCAGGAGGTTTCCGTACATTTCCTCGATTCAACCCTATTTCTCTTACTGACAGCTTATTACCCGATTCATTGGAGCGCCACCACTTAAGTAAGCGCAAAGACACGGTATCGGTTGATTCGACTAAATCAGATGTCGGTTTGGAATCTCCAGTAGATTACGAAGCTAAAGACTCTATTGTCTTCGAAAAAGGTGGGTTTGCCCACCTATTTGGGGAGAGTAAAGTAGGTTACCAACAGATTAAACTGAGTGCAGAAGTCATCTCAATGAATATGGATAGTAGTAATGTCTATGCTCATGGTGTAGCCGATAGTACAGGCGAAATGACAGGTACGCCAGTCTTTGAAGATGGCAGTACGCCATATGAAACCAATGAGATACGCTACAACTTCGATAGTAAGCGTGGACTGATTTCTAATATTGTAACTCAACAAGGTGAA
Organism: Bacteroidaceae bacterium; assembly: GCA_963678855.1. Classification (GTDB taxonomy): domain Bacteria; phylum Bacteroidota; class Bacteroidia; order Bacteroidales; family Bacteroidaceae; genus F22. The sequence goes on from OY787448.1 coordinate 1,112,378, forward strand.
GGATATGTAACTGGTCATAACGCCAAGAAAGATGCTGAAAACACCATCTTTATGACTGACGGTAAATATACGACCTGTGATCACCACGACCATCCTCACTTCTACTTACAAATGACACGTGCCAAGGTACGTCCTAAGAAAAATGTAGTAACAGGTCCTGCTTATCTAGTAGTAGAAGATGTACCTCTACCTATTTGGGTACCCTTCTTCTATTTCCCATTCACCAGTAGTTATACATCTGGTTTCTTGATGCCAACTTATGTAGATGACAACAACCGTGGTTTTGGTCTTCAAGACGGTGGTTATTATTGGGCTATTAGTGACTATATGGATATGAAGCTTCAAGGTGATATCTACACGAAAGGTTCTTGGGCATCTCACTTGACGTTAAATTATAACAAGCGTTATCGTTATTCAGGAAACTTCAAGCTTGATTACCAAGTAACGAGAACAGGTGACAAAGGACTTCCAGATTACTCAGAAGCAAATGACTTCAAGTTGGTATGGGCACACCGTCAAGATGCAAAAGCAAATCCAAACAGTTCATTCTCGGCTCAGGTAAACTTCTCAACTTCTAGTTATGAGCAAACCAACCTGAACAACCAATACAACCCTATTGCGCGCTCGCAAAACACCAAGACATCTTCGGTAAGCTATAGCCGCACGTTCCCAGAACAAAAGTTGACTATCTCAAGTACGTTCAATATTGCACAGACTTTGAGAGATTCATCGGTATCTTTGACACTGCCAGATTTGAATATCTCATTAGCTAAGCGTTATCCATTTAAACGCAAAAATGCTGCTGGTGAAGAGCGTTGGTACGAGAAGATCGGTATGAGCTATACGGGTCGTTTGACAAACAGCATCACTTGTAAAGACGATGAGCTTTTCGAAAAGAGCCTCATCAAGGACTGGAAAAACGGGATGAACCACAGTATTCCTGTAAGTGCTACGTTTACTCTGTTTAAATACATCAACGTAACTCCTTCTTTCAACTACCGTGAAAGATGGTATACACGTAAAATTGAGCGTAGCTGGGATGATGAAGCTTACGAAGAAGTACAAGATACCATCAACGGTTTCTATCGTGTATGGGATTACAACATGGCTATCAGCGCCAATACCAAATTATATGGTATGTACAAGCCATTATTCTGGAAGAAGAAAGAGATTCAGATTCGTCACGTATTCACACCATCGGTTAGTTTCTCTAACTCACCAGACTTTGGTGCATCTAAGTATGGATACTACAAGCAATATACATACACCGACAAAAATGGTGATGTAAAAGAAGTGGAGTATTCACCTTATCAAGGTAGTGCCTTTGGTGTACCAGGAAAAGGAAAATCGGGAACTATTAACTTCGATGTCTCGAACAACTTAGAAATGAAGTTTAAGAGTGACCGCGACTCTACAGGTTATCGCAAGATAAGTTTGATTGATGAGTTGGGAGCTTCTATCTCATACAACACTGCAGCAGATGTGCGTCCATGGAGTGACTTATCGCTTCGCTTGCGTTTAAAACTAAGCAAGAACTACACGTTCAACATGAACAGTAGCTTTGCCACATACGCCTATGAGTTTGACGACAATGGTAATGTAGTTGTTGGTGAACGCACTGAGTATAGCTACGGACGTTTTGGTCGTTTCCAAGGTTGGGGATCTAGCTTCAACTACCAGTTCAACAACGACACTTGGAATAAATGGTTTGGTGACAAAGACGACGAAGAAGAAAAAGACAAGAAAGATAACTCAGCAAGTCCAAGTGATGGCAAGTCACAGCTACCTTCTCAAGGCTCAAATAATGAAAAGGTGAAGGCAGATATGTCTAGTGACGGCTACCAGAAGTTCAAGATGCCTTGGTCATTGAATGTCAACTACTCGTTCAACATTCGTGAGGACCGCACGAAAGATATCAATAAGAAGAGCATGCGTTACCCATATAAGTATACACATAATTTGAATGCTTCGGGTAATATCAAACTGACAAACAACTGGGCAATCAACTTTAGTTCTGGTTACGACTTTGAAGCTAGTGAAGTGACTCAAACGTCTTTTACATTTATGCGTAACCTACACTGTTGGGAAATGTCTGCTAGTGTAACTCCATTTGGACGTTACCAATCGTATACCTTCAATCTACGTGCTAGCTCACAGATGCTACAAGACCTGAAATGGGATCAACGTAGTAGTAGACAGTCCAATATTGAATGGTACTAGAATAGATAAGCTATATAGCCAATATACGAAGCACGGGCATGCTAAGGAAAAACCTTAGCATGCCCGTGCTTCGTATAAGAGTCCCAGCTCCTTATTACTAGGAAAGTAATCTCGTACACATGTGTACGAGGTCTCCGTCTACGCGTGTACGAGATTCTCGTCTACATGTGTACGGGGTTCTCGTCTACGTGTGTACGGGGTTACCCTCCTTCTATACAGACAGTATAATCCACTATACAACGAGGGCGTATCAATTGCTTGATACGCCCTCGCCTTGTATCTAATTCTAAGTACTAGTCTTAGAACAAGTTTTCTGGATATTCGCCTGCATCGATCAATGATTGGATCTTATCGACTACACCTTGACGATCCTCAGCGTAAGTAACACCGAACCACTTGCTAGTTGTATCCAATACAGTCACAGTAGATGTACCTGAGTTGATCAAATCGTTTACTACAAGAGGAATGAAGAATTCGCTCTTCAACTCTTTACCTTGTGCCTTCAAGAAGTCCACGAACATCTCGTCGCTATGTTGGAAATAGTCAGGAGTGAATCCCCACATGTTCATACTTACTGGAGTATTATCTTCGATAGCTACCCAAGCACCTTCTTCGTCTTTGTAAGATACCTTACCGTCTACACGCATGATTTCAGTGCGTTCTACAACAGTAGTCAAGTTATCTTCTGCATCTTTTTCGCAGATACCACGAGCTACAGTACCACTTTCGCTCAAAGTATTACCTACTCGGTAACCTACCATGCAATAACGATTAGTTGTACCTTCCATAGCCACCAATTGCTTAGCCAATACAGCAAAGCTATCACGTCCGTAGAAGTCATCAGCATTGATTACTGCGAATGGCTCATTGATAACAGGCTTACCCATCATCACGGCGTGGTTAGTACCCCAAGGCTTCACGCGTTCTTCTGGACAAGTAAATCCTTCTGGAAGGTCATTCTTATCCTGAAACACTAGTTCTACAGGGATATGATTTTCGTACTTAGTAATGATTTTTTCGCGGAAATCTTCTTCGAAGTCTTTGCGAATAACGAAAACTACTTTACCAAATCCTCCACGAATAGCGTCGAAGATAGAGTAGTCCATGATTGTTTCACCGTTTGGTCCCAGACCGTCTAGCTGCTTAAGACCGCCATAGCGGCTTCCCATACCTGCAGCTAGTACAAATAATGTTGGTTTCATTTGTCGTATTGAGTTTAGTTATGTAATACGGCACAAAGATAACTATTTTTTTCGCGTAGAAAGAATATTGAAGAAAAAAACAAGTCTTCCCCAATTATTTTAACGTCTATGTCTGTAACCCCATTTTCAAAGTAAATCAAGAAAGATTATCCTATGCATTTTTACGCTGAAATTTGCGGTATTCGTGGATAAATGCTACGGCAGCAATCGTCAAAGCAATAGGGAAAGCCATCCATATTCCTGGCAGACCATACCCCATCGTTATAGAGAATAAATAACTAGCTGGAATAGACACACCGATATAAACAACAAAAGATACGTAAGGAATAGTATGTACATCGCCTACCCCACGTAAGATGTTTACATAGGTCATCTGTAAGCCATCTCCTACTTGATACAACATCATAGGAACCATCACCAAAGGAATCAGTGCAATCACCTCAGCATCGCTAGTAAAGAGGTGTCCTATCTGGTAACGGAAAAGATAAGCGTTAGTCGCATTGAGTACAACAAACAAGAACATAAGATGCAAGCCTGCGCGTGCTCCCTTACGCAAGCTATCCCAGTCTTTTTGTCCGTAGAAAATCGATGTACGGACAGAGATTGCTGTCCCCACTCCTACGTAGAACATAAAGAAGATTTGCGAAATACTGAGCATCACTTGGTGAGCCGCCATTGTAGTGACACTAATCCAGCCAGCAATAATCGTAGTCAATGCAAAAGAAGCTGCTTCTAAAAGTATCTGTGTACCTATTGGCCAACCAATCTGCAATAGTGACTTCATGGCCTTGACTTCTACAATAGCCTCTTGAGACGCGCGCCAATACTTTTTTAAACTAGGTGTATCTTTTACCATCGCAAAGAATGCAACAGCCATCAGTAAGCGAGAAATCCATGTGCCCCATCCAGCTCCTTCAAGTCCCATCTCTGGAAAAGGTCCAATTCCATAAATCAACAAGTAGTTTAATAAGATATTAACTAGTACGCCTCCAAATATAATTACCATAGACTTCATGGGTTGAGTTACACTATCCGTAAAACTCTTTCCCACAAAAAAGACTACTGCAAAAGGCAAAGAAGTAACCTGAATAAGATAGTATGGACGAATATAAGGCAACACACTCGCATCTTGTCCCATATTTCCTAAGAAGAAGTAGATAATCAACATCAGTATAGCAATCGCTACCGAAAGAAACATATTGAGCACAAAGCCATTGCGTAGATAATACCCCACTTTACTTGTATCATCTTGACCAAAAGCAGCACCACCTAGCGTAATCATACTCATAGAGACTCCCATGCAAAAGACTAGCGGAAGAAATATCAAGCTGTTGACAAAAGCCGCAGCTGCCAACTCTTTCGTGCCATAATGTCCCACCATCAAAGTGTCGAAGAAACTCAATAAGACCATAGCAAGCTGACCGAATATCGTAGGGACACTCAACTTAATCAATGACTTATAATGAGACAAATATGATAATGTAGATGACATAATAAAATGCTTTTAGCTATTGTTTATATTCAAAAAGTGCCTAGCATAAACTAGGCACTTCTTTATAGTAGTATTATTTCTTCTTATAGTACAGCACATTGGCGTGCTCCCGTTTGAAACAGTCTGTAGCGACTCGTTGGATATCTTTGGCAGTGACAGCATTGTAGCGTTCGACTTCCGTATCCAGAGTAAAGTCTGGTCCATATAGTTCATGCAATGACAAACTCGTAGCTTGCTGCAAGTAACTGATATGCCCAAAGATAAAGCTCGCTTCAAATCGCGTATGCAGCTTCTCTATTTCAGCCTGATCCACAAGTTCTGTATGCAGCTTTTCAAGCTCTTCCCAAACAGCAGCTTCTGCTTCTTCTAAAGAGATGCCTTCTGCAGGTCGACCTATGATATGAAACAACCCCTTATCCATCGATCCACTAATATGTGCATCCAGAGTAGAGAAGATGCGACGTTCTTTAATCAAGCGTTGATTAAAACGACTAGAAGATCCCAAGCTCAACACATCCGAAATCATATCATACACGCAGTAATCTTTATGAAAACGATCACACATATGGAATGCCATGTACAACGTGTCCAGAGGTACTTGACGTTCCACTGTAAGACGACGTTCTTCGGTCTGTTGAGGTTCTACTGGACGATTACGAGGAGGAAGTGGAGTGTTAGGAATTGGTCCAAACCATTTCTCTGCAAGACGCACCGCCTCGTCCCAGCTGATATTACCTGTGATAGCCAACACCGCGTTGCTCGGTTGGTAATAGGTATTATAGAAGTCCTTCACCTGCTCCATGGTAGCCTCTTCGATATGGCTGATATCTAGTCCGATAGTTGGCCATCTATAAGGATGCTTCTTAAAGGCCATATCGCGCACTAGGTGACCAATATCTCCGTAGGGCTGATTGAGGTGCGTTTGTTTAAACTCTTCAATCACCACTTGGCGTTGTACCTCTAAGCTTTCTTCATTAAATCCTAGTTGCAACATGCGGTCCGATTCCAACCAAAAGCCCACTTCCACATTGTGTTTAGGAATAGTGAGATAGTAGTTGGTCATATCATTATTTGTCCACGCATTGTTCTCACCACCTGCTTCCTGTAAGGGAGCATCGTATGAAGGGATATTGACCGACCCGCCAAACATCAAATGTTCAAACAAGTGAGCAAATCCTGTATGCTCTGGCGACTCATCGCGTGCACCAACTTCATACAAGACATTCAGTGCCACCATCTGTGTACTGTCGTCATAACAGTGCACCAAACGCAGCCCGTTGTCTAAGACTTTTCTATGTACTTCGTTCATCTAGTTAGGCTACTTTGACTTCTAGAATGCGGATATCTTCTGATGGGCGGTCGTTTCTATCTGTATCTACAGCCTGGATAGCATCCACGATATCCATTCCTTCTACAACTTCACCAAAAACAGTGTACTCACCATCAAGATGTGGTGTCCCACCGATATTTGTATATGTCTCGATTTGCTCTGGCGTAAAAGCAAAGTCAGGAGTTGCAGTCGCACGCACTTCTGCCAATTCGATTAGGTGGTTTTGAAGTTCTTCCAGACCATCTTGATCTTTAGCCTTACGTAGCTTGTAGATAGTCTTCATCTGTTCTTTCACCAATTGATCGAAACAAGTCTTCACTTTGCGTTGGTTGCGTTGTTGCTCCATTCCAAGAATCATCTCTTGTGAGTAAGTAGTACCTGTCACAATATAAAATTGACAACCTGATGAGTTGCGTTCAGGATTGACTTGATCACCTTGACGCGCAGCACACAGAGCGCCACGTTTATGATAATATTTAGGGTAAACGATTTCGGCTGGAATTGTATAACCTACATCTCCAGTACCTAGTGACTTGCCCGCAGCCGCATCCTTCGAGTCAGGATCTCCAGCTTGAATCATAAAGTTATTGATGACTCTATGGAAGAGCGTATTCACATATGTTTCTTCTTGAACCAGTTTTAGAAAATTATCTCTATGATGAGGTGTCTCATCATACAATGTAATTGCAATGGTTCCTTTCGTAGTAACGATTTCTATCATATATCAAAAAGACTTTTTATATAAGCCACTCGATACAGTAGCTTTTATTTTAGTTCAGTACGCAAAGATACTAGATTTTCCTTACCTTTGCAATAAGAAGTTCTATTTTAATATATAGCCTATGGAAATTCAATTTATACTCGAACTACTATTATTTATTATAGTGAGTCTTATCGCTGGTGGAATATTGCAAAAGATACTCCATAAGAGTCAAGTACCATACACCGTAGGACTTTTTCTTCTAGGCCTTATAGTAGGAATGTTTGGACGATTCAAACCATTTGGATATCTTGATCCCGTGGAAACAGCGATAACCCATGTAGGGAATATGGATCCCGATTTGATTCTCTATCTCTTCCTACCTATCCTAGTGTTTGGTGCTGCCTACGAACTAGATTTTCATATCTTTAAAAAGAACTTACTCAATGCCTCCATACTCGCCATACCTGGCTTGATCCTATGCGTTATGCTCACAGCTGCTGCTGTTATGGGGCTGGAAGACTTCTTCCATATCTACCACAGCTGGACATGGCCTATTGCCTTTATGTTTGGTGCACTGATTAGCGCCACCGATCCAGTAGCTGTGGTTGCTTTATTGAAAGAACTAAAAACCAGTAAGCGTTTTTCGACTTTGGTAGATGCCGAGTCTATGCTTAATGATGGTACAGGTATCGTGATCTTTATGCTATTTCTAGGCACAGTAAAAATTCATTTTGGCGCAGAACCTTCGTCAGGTATTAGTAACCCGTTTGTCAATTTTATCTTCGTAGTAACTGGTGGTGCTTCGCTTGGACTTGGACTCGCTTGGTGTAGTCTGAAGTACATCAATAAAGTATCGGCCAATATGCTGGTGCAGATTAGCGTCATCCTAGTCAACGCATATCTAGTGTTTATTATGGCCGAAGAGTATCTACACGTCTCTGGGGTAATCTCTTTGGTCTGCTACGGATTATACATATCTTACTATGGTAGCTTATATCTGAAACGTGAAGTCAATGACTTTATGAAAGAGTGCTGGGAGCTTCTAGCCTATATTGCCAATACAGTTATCTTTATTATTGTAGGAGTGATTATTGCTCTAAAAGTACACTTTACATGGCAGAGCTTATTGATGCTGGTACTTATCTACATATCAATCAGCATCATCCGTCTAAGTATGATTTTCACTTTCCGACCTATCATGAAGCTAGGCCGTTACGGGTTGACAAAACAAGAGGGTGTCGTATTGGCTTGGGGTGGTCTTCGTGGCGCACTGGGCTTAACACTTGCATTGATTGTGTACAACACCGATATTATTCCGTTGGAGGTTCGTGATGAGATTCTATTCCAGACAGCAGGTATTGTAGCACTAACCTTGACAATCAATGCCACAACCATGGCACCGCTGTTGCGCTACTTCCACTTTACAGATTCACGGATAGCACAGAGTTATTTGGCTGCTTCGGCACACAGACTATGGGTGAAGGAAATGAAGGAATACTATGAGTCGCTCCGTGAAAAAGAACAACTTGCCGATTGCAATTGGGACGAGGTAGAGAAAAATGTGCCCAAGCTGCATGTGAAACTCCCCGAATGTAGCAAATTGAACCTACTACATGAATTGCGCCTGCGCATAGCGCGACAACAGAAACTATACGTATGGGAGCTATTGCACAAAGGAGTTATTCAAGCACACTCTCTACAACAGTTACAAGCGCTAGCTGATGAGCTATACGACTCTGATGGCAAACTTCCTATACATTCTGAAAGTATATTATTTGTCCAAATGCTCCGCCGTGGTACGCGCTTATTTGGTTTTAACGCTCCCTATTGGTATCGTGCTTTCCTTGATAAATTCTTCCAAGCTCGTACGGTGCAACGTTACGATGTGACACGAGGATTTATCTTGATACAGAAGAAAGCTCAGCAAATAGTCACAGAGTTTGAGAGCAGCGAACTCTTCTCTGATGAAAAGCATATCGTGATTGAAGAGATTCGATATGAAGTCAACTACAACTTAGAGCGTGCTGAGCACTATATGCGTCGTTTGAAAAAACGTCACCCTGCTTCTTACCGTCGGGCCGTGACGATTAAAGCAAAGCGTATGCTTGAGTTCAAAGACCAATCTATCAAGAAGAAATTGGACGAAGAAGGAGTATTCTAAATACAAAGGGACGATGCCATATTGACATCGTCCCTTATTTTTATGCTTATATAATAGCTTTTCTTAGTTTGCCATCTCAGAGATAAACATGATACGTACCAAGCGTACTTCCTCTTCTGAGTAGAACTCTTCGAGTTCTTTCATAGCCGCTGGCAACCCATCCGTCTCTGCTTCTCTGAAGTAATCGTAGATGTCTTCTATGCAATCATCATCTAGAATCTCTTCCACATAATAACCAATATATATCTTCGTACCAGAATAGACAATCGCTTCAATCTCTTCAAGCAGAGCACCAAACTCAATGCCTTTAGAACTAGCGATATCATCCAAAGCTACTTGACGGTCGATAGCTTGAATAATCGACACTTTCATGCGCGACTTATTGGCTACTGTACGTACACGTAAGTCTTCTGGACGTTCGATTTCGTTCTCTGCACAATGTCTCTTGATTAGCTCACAGAACTCTTTACCATAACGTTGTGCCTTACCAGCACCTACACCAGGAATATTCTGCAACTCGTCTAGATTAATTGGATAGATGGTAGCCATTGATTCCAAGCTTGGATCTTGGAAAATTACATAAGGAGGTACTTCCAACTTCTTCGCCATACGACGACGCAAGTCCTTGAGCATACTAAACAATGCTTCATCGGCAGCCGCACTTCCCACATGGTCTTGTTGAGCTTCCTCTTCCAGCATATCCTCGAAGTTATGGTCTTCAAGAATCATGAAACTTACAGGCTTTTCAAGAAACTTATGTCCCTCTTCTGTAATCTTCACAAGGCCATAGTGCTCTACATCACGATTCAAATACCCAGCATACATAGCTTGACGAATCACTGCACTCCATACAGTAGGAGCGGTCTCTTGTCCGCATCCGAAGAATTCGCTTGACTCATGACCTTGTGTCACGATATCTGAAGATTCTACTCCAGTCAGCAAATCTACAATATATCCTGGTTTAAAGCGTTCTTTTAGCTCCACAATAGTCTCTAGCACTGTAACCAAAAGCTTCTTAGCTTCTATCTTCTTTTTCTTTGGTTTCAAGCAGTTATCACAGTTACCACAATTAGGCAATGTGTACTTCTCACCAAAATAGTACAATAGACTGACACGTCGACATACGCTAGACTCTGCATAAGCAGCTGTTTCAAGCAATAGCTGTTTACCTATTTCTTGTTCAGCAACAGGCTTACCTTGCATAAATTTCTCCAGCTTCTTCAGGTCTTTATCCGTATAGAAAGTGATACATTGTCCTTCACCTCCATCACGACCAGCACGACCAGTCTCTTGATAATAGCCCTCCAAACTCTTCGGAATATCATAGTGTATGACAAAGCGTACATCTGGCTTGTCAATACCCATACCAAAGGCAATAGTCGCGACAATCACCTGTGTTCGTTCCATCAGGAAGTCATCTTGGTTTTGTGTACGCGTAGCTGTATCCATCCCCGCATGATATGCTTTGGCTTCTATTCCGTTGACTTGTAGGACCTCTGCGAGCTCCTCCACCTTCTTACGGCTTAAACAATAGATAATCCCAGCTTTACCAGTATTTTGACGAATAAAGCTAATGATATCTTTATCTATATCGTCTGTCTTAGGACGAACTTCATAGTACAAGTTCTCTCGGTTAAAAGACGATTTAAAGACCTTAGCATCTACCATGCCTAGGTTCTTCTGTATATCATGTTGTACTTTAGGAGTCGCCGTGGCTGTCAGGGCAATCAGAGGTGCTTCGCCTATCTCATTGATAATAGGACGTATGCGTCTATACTCAGGTCGGAAATCATGCCCCCACTCCGAAATACAATGCGCTTCATCGACAGCATAGAAGGAGATTTTTATTGTTCTAAAGAAATCTATGTACTCTTGCTTAGTTAAGGATTCAGGTGCTACGTATAGCAACCTAGTTACACCATTAGTGATGTCACGCTTTACTGTATCGATTGCTGATTTGTTTAGAGAAGAATTGATAAAATGTGCAATTCCTTCTTCTTGGCTGAAGCTACGCATAGCATCAACCTGGTTTTTCATCAAAGCTATAAGGGGTGAGATAACGATGCCTGTCCCCTCCATCAATAATGAAGGGAGCTGATAGCATAAAGATTTACCACCTCCAGTGGGCATCAAGACGAAAGTATCGTTGCCATCCAACAAATTTTGAATGATTGGCTCTTGATTCCCTTTGAAAGTATCAAATCCGAAATATTGCTTCAGTTCTTGTTTCAACCTACTTTGTTCTGTCATCTCGAAAATAATTTAATACGTAGTTCGCTAACAAAGTTAGGAACAAAAACAAAAAAACCAAAGCTTTGAGAAAAAAAAAATGACCCAATAAATGAATATTGAGTCACTTTTTTTGTGTAAATCGCCCAATTAATCTCTTAATTGGTGCATATATGTCTTGCTCATACGTTCTTGACAATAAGCTTTTGTCAGATTATATGTATTATCGCTACCAGATGGTGCATCAAACATGACATCTGTCATAATAGTTTCCACAATACCGCGCAAACCACGAGCACCAAGTTTAAACTCCTCGGCTACGTCTACAATATAGTCTAGCGCTTCGTCATCCACACCAAACTTAATCTCATCCATGCCCATCAATTTTTCGTATTGCTTCACGATAGCATTCTTAGGTTCAGTAAGAATAGCACGTAGCGCTTCGCGAGAAAGCGGATTCAAGTGCGTAATTACAGGAAGACGACCTATGATTTCAGGAATCAAACCGAAGCTCTTAAAATCTTGAGGGGTTACGTACTGCAACAAGTTGTCCATATCTAATTGGTGATTTGACTTTGCTGCTTCGAAACCTACCACATGCGTATTCATACGGTGTGCAATACGTTTCTCAATACCATCAAAAGCCCCCCCACAAATAAATAGGATGTTCTTTGTGTCGATTGGAATCATGCGTTGCTCTGGATGCTTACGACCTCCTTGTGGTGGCACGTTGACTACAGACCCTTCAAGCAACTTCAACAAACCTTGTTGTACACCTTCACCGCTTACGTCACGTGTGATAGATGGGTTGTCGTTCTTACGTGCAATTTTATCAATCTCGTCGATAAAGACAATACCCGTCTGCGCCTTCTTAGCATCGTAATCACAAGCTTGTAGCAATCGAGACAACAAACTCTCGATATCTTCACCCACATAACCTGCCTGAGTCAATACCGTCGCATCAACAATGGTAAAAGGTACCTCAAGCATCCTAGCAATCGTACGAGCCATCAAAGTCTTACCTGTACCAGTACGACCTACCATAATGATGTTTGATTTTTCAATCTCTACATCATCTTTGGTATTTGGTTGCAACAGACGCTTATAGTGATTGTATACAGCTACCGACATCTGGCGTTTAGCTGCATCTTGACCAATCACATACTGGTCCATATGCTCTTTGATATCCTTTGGTTTAGGCAAATCTTCTAACGAAAAGCCCAAACTTGTATTCTGCTCCGAGTCTTTCACGATTTCTGTAGCACGAACGGCACACTCATCACAGATATATCCGTTGATACCCGTAATCATCAAACGTACATCATTTTCTGTACGCCCGCAAAAACTACAACGGTCTAATTTGTCATTGTTATTTTTCGCCATTACTTATTTTCTTTGTTACGAAGCATGACACGGTCAATCATACCGTAATCTAGTGCCTCTTGAGCAGTCATCCAGTAGTCGCGGTCAGAATCGGCCCATACCTTGTCATACTCAGTATTTGAGTGATCAGCGATGATCGTGTACAGCTCTTTCTTCAACTTTTGGATCTCACGTGCAGTAATTTCGATATCAGACGCTTGACCTTGTGCGCCACCTAGTGGTTGGTGAATCATCACGCGTGAGTGCTTCAATGCCGCACGCTTACCTTCTGTACCAGACACGAGCAATACAGCAGCCATAGATGCAGCCATACCTGTACAGATAGTTGCTACATCACTGTTGATAAACTGCATTGTATCGTAGATACCTAGTCCAGCATATACCGATCCACCTGGTGAGTTGATATAGATAGAGATATCTTTACCTGGATCTACTGAGTCAAGATACAACAACTGCGCTTGAAGTGTATTGGCAGTATAATCATTGATTTCTGTACCCAAGAAGATGATACGGTCCATCATCAAACGCGAGAACACATCTAGTTGAGTTACATTTAGTTGACGTTCTTCTAGGATATATGGATTCAAATATCCAGATTGCGCCTTAATCACATCGTCAAACACCTGGCTGTTCATACCTAAGTGCTTTGTGGCATATTTTCTAAAATCGTTCATAATCTATTGTATTATTAAGTTTTCAATCTATGTACTATCTCACTGCTTATCAGTGAAATAGGTGTACGCAAAGATACAAGGATTATGCCATACCACCATAGAATTCACAACTTATTAATAATTAACCAAGTCACCTGCTGAAATACAAATAGCTGGATAAAGAGAAAGCCAGCCTTAGAGAGACTCTCTAGGCTGACTTTCCATCAGTATATCTTATTCAGTGCCTAAGCACCAAGTTGGTTCAACTGATTACGCGTTTTCGAAAAGCTTGTTGAAATCTTCAACAGAAACAGTCTTCTCGTTCAACTTTACCTTATCCTTAAGAGCTGTTGCCAACTTCTTATCGAATGCAGAGTTAACGATCATAGTGCGTTGCTTTTCGTCTTGCATCATTTGTGCAGCGTATTGCTTAGCAAGATCTTCTGGAGCATTAGGCATACCATATTGTGCAAGTTGCATACGTACGTTTTCAACTGCAGCAGTATCGATATCTTCTTGCTCTAGCTTGATTTCGAATGATTCAGCAAGCTTGTTCTTGATAAGTTCCCACTTAAGGCTCTTGATGTTTTCTTCAACAGCTTCTTCGATGTTCTCGATCGTGTTGTCCTTATCGTTAGTTTCGATTACACGTTTTACAAGATCCATGTCGAATGACATGTCACCAGCACGCTTCTCTAGCAATGTACGAGCATCCATCAAGAACTTGTAGTCTTGTTGAGTAATCATACCTTCAGCTACCTGTCCCTTAACGTGAGCGCGGAACTCTTCTTCTGAAGAAACTACTCCTTCACCAAGAACTTCGTCGAAGATTTCTTGGTTCAACTCACCAGCAACGAAACGAGTGATTTCGTTTACTTGGAAGCTAAAGTCACCAGTGTACATGCCAGCGTTTTCGCGGTCTACCTTCAATAGAGTAGCAACTTCCGCTTCAGCACCATCGTATGCAGTATTTGGGTTAAATACGATCACGTCATTTACCTTAGTACCTTCGAACAATGCTTTTTGATCGTCGCTCTTCATGTAAGCTGGCATCAAAACTGCATCTTCTACTTGGATACCACCTTCAAGTACGTTACCTTCAGCGTCTAGCTGAGCGATAGTCCCCTTAAGCATATCACGATCTTGGTAGTCATCTACTTGCTTGTACTCACCGTTACGTTGAGTATAGCCAGCGATTTGAGCATCTACCATTTCGTCAGATACTTCGATAGTATAGTAATCTACAGAGTTACGCTTGTCTACAGACACTTCGAATTCTGGAGCAAACATCACGTCAAACTTCATTGTGAAGTTTTCGCCCTTGTCCAAATCAAGTGGTTCCATAGTTTCGCTCATCAATGGTTGACCTAGCACTTGCTTGTCAGACTCATTAAGGACTTCGTTCAATTTTTCGTCCATCAACTTGTTCAAGATGTCGCTCAATACACGACCGCGGTACATCTTATTGATTAGACCCATTGGCACCTTACCCTTACGGAAACCAGGCATAGATGCTTGTTGACGAGCAGCTTTCAGTTGCTTTTGCAAGTCTGCTGCGTAATCTTCTTTATCAACAGAGATAGTGACTACACCACTAACCTGTCCTTCATTGATATCAATTGAAGTATTCATCTTCGTTATATTTATTTTCTAGAAAAGTTGGATTGTATCATGGTGTAAAAGAGCCCCGCACTCCCACCCTGGGGATGCGAGGCCACTTTACTATTTTGGTAGCTCTCTAAGAGAGAACTTATTACTCAGCGTTTAGAGTAAAACGGTGGAAAGCAGTTACCTTCAAGCCCTTAGATGCACCATCTAAGTACTTAGCAACAGTTTGCTTGTTTTCGTCCATAGCAAGCTCTTGGTTCATCAAACAAACTTCTTTGTAGAACTTGTTGATACGACCCATAGAAATCTTTTCGATCAAGTTTTCTGGCTTACCTTCTTGACGTGCCTTGTCAGCAGCGATTTCTTTTTCTTTTTCTAGAACGTCTGCTGGTACATCTTCTGGAGATACAGCGATAGCGTTCATAGAAGCTACTTGCATAGCGATTTTATCTACTACTTCTTGGTCAACACCTGGTTGGTTGAAAGAAACTACAGTAGCTAGACGACGGTTGAAGTGTACGTAGTTACCTACAGTTTCACCTTCTACACAACCGAAACCTTCTACTTCAGTCTTTTCACCACAAACACCAGTATACTCAGCTACCTTATCAGCTACAGTAGAACCTTCCATAGGCAATGCAAGCACTTCTTCTAGAGTCTTACACTTGTTTTCTACTACTAGATCAAGGATATCTTGAGTCATCTTTTGGTGATTCGCGTTGTTTGCCACGAAGTCAGTTTCACATTTTAGAGCAACTACTGCAGCATATCCGTCTACAGCCTTCGCTAGTACGCAACCTTCAGATGTTTCACGATCTTCACGCTTTGCAGCAGCAGCTTGACCCTTCTTACGTAGGATTTTTACCGCTTCGTCGAAGTTGCCTTCAGCTTCTTCCAACGCTTTTTTACAATCCATCATACCAGCACCCATCGTTTCGCGAAGGTGCTTGATGTCTGCCATTGATACAGCCATAATTCTTTTCTTATTTAGTGATTAATAAAAAGACTTATTTATAGGTGTGTACCTCGCTAGAGATACACACCTTATATAGTTCTAATAATTAAGCTTCAGTTGCTTCTGGAGCAGCCTCTTCGCCCTCTACGCGAGCACGACGAGTTTTACGAGGACCCTTAGTCTCTACTGCTTCTTTTTCAGCACGCTCAGCCTTACGCTCAGCTTGTCCTTCAGCGATTGCCTTGCAACAAGTACCCAAGATAACTTCTACAGACTTAGTAGCGTCATCATTAGCTGGGATTACGTAATCCACTGTATCAGGGTTAGAGTTTGTATCTACGATACCAAATACCTTGATACCTAGACGTTGAGCCTCACGTACAGCGATGTGCTCCTTCATTACGTCTACTACGAAAAGTGCAGCAGGAAGGTGGTTCATCTTAGAGATAGAACCTAGAGTCTTCTCTAGCTTAGCACGTTGACGAGAGATTTGAAGAACCTCACGCTTAGAAAGGTTTGAGTATGTACCATCGTTAGTCAACTTATCGATAGTAGCCATCTTCTTGATAGCCTTACGGATAGTTGGGAAGTTAGTCAACATACCACCTGGCCAACGCTCGATTACATATGGCATATTTACGCCAGCAGCTGCGTCTGCACACACTTGCTTAGCTTGTTTTTTAGTAGCAACAAATAGAATGTCGCGGCCAGTTTTAGCGATTTCCTTAAGCGCTTCAGCAGCTTCGTCAATCTTAGCGACAGTCTTGTGAAGGTCAATGATATGAATACCATTGCGCTCCATGAAAATATAAGGGGCCATTGCAGGGTTCCACTTTCTCTTAAGGTGTCCGAAGTGGCAACCAGCCTCTAATAGAGTATCAAAATCAATTCTTGACATAATTCTTGTCTTTAATAAGTTCGTTTACTTTCTTTTTTGTTTTCTCAACCAACCCTCGGGTAGTTAGTCTATACACACGTACCTCCTAAATCCCGGGAGTTTAGATACTAAACGTTTGGGGGCGTTTCTGACTATACAGCAATAGTATAGTATATATGAAACAGCGGATACTAACGTTTACTAAATTGGAATTGACGACGTGCCTTAGGTTGACCTGGCTTCTTACGCTCAACAGATCGAGGGTCACGAGTAACAAATCCTGCTGCACGTAGAGCAGCCTTATCTTCAGCATTGATCTTCACAAGTGCGCGAGCAATTGCAAGACGAAGTGCTTGACTTTGACCAGTGAAACCACCTCCGTAAAGGTTCACTTTGATGTCATACTTTTCCTCAGCACCTAGCTCTGCCAATGGTTGCTTCACAACGTATTGAAGGATAGATGATGGGAAATATTCAGTTAGGTCACGTTTGTTGATAGTGATCTTACCAGTACCTTCTGTTAGGTATACACGGGCTACAGCACGCTTACGGCGTCCCAATGCGTTAATTACTTCCATGTAGTCTTCTTACTTTAGTAGGTTAATATCAATATTCTTTGGAGACTGAGCTTCTTGTGCGTGCTCAGCACCTTCGTATACGTAAAGGTTAGCCAATAGCTTGCGACCAAGCTTATTCTTTGGCAACATGCCCTTCACTACTTTGTTCACCAATCTCTCCCAACCATCTTTCTTAGCGATGATGCGCTCTGGAGTGATTTCACGTTGTCCACCTGGATAACCAGTGTAAGATAGATATACGCGATCTGTCATCTTTTGACCAGAGATCACGATTTTGCTCGCGTTGATAATGATTACGTTATCACCGCAGTCTACATGAGGAGTAAAGTTTGGTTTGTACTTACCTCTCAACAGTTTTGCAACCTTAGAGCCAAGGCGACCTAGTGTCTGGCCTTCAGCGTCTACCACTACCCATTCTTTGTTTACGGTAGCATTGTTTGCAGAAATGGTCTTGTAACTTAAAGTATCCACTCTAAAATTCTTTTTAAATTATTACTACTAAAAAACTTCACCACAGGTACTTCCCCCCGGACAAAGGGTCCGCACTTGCTATGAAAAATTGGTTTTCTCGATTGAACGAGATAATAATCGGCCTGCAAAAGTAGCAATAATATCCGACATGACAATGCCCTAAGGCTATTTTTTCAGCATTTTAGATATTTTCAACGCAAAAAGAGGAGCTTTTGCTGCAAATCCCTAAGTTTCAGGATGTTGCTCGCAAAAGCTCCTCTTTACAATTATAGTCGTGTTCCTATCGAATCAAATCTGGAGGACAAACCTCTGGCATGACTATACGGCGCCATGTTTCATGGAACCAGCAATCTATCACATTACCATTTTCATCCTTTTCGATATAAAACTTAAGTTCTAACAGATTGCCATCTTCGCTCAAACTAAACTCTAGCACATTATCACTGTTATTTAACACAGGATTATCCAAAGTTTTTGTAATATGTTCAACAAACGCACGCTCCGACACAACTTCCCATGTACCGAAACCAAGAATAATAGATCCTTGCGTAGGTCTGTTGACCAAATTAATCATTTGTCCTTCCTTAGTCAAAATCTTATAACTATGTCCAGAGCGCAATTCACCCTTACTTTCTGGTGTCTCAGACACATAAAAGCACATTTGCCAAATACCCACTAATGGATTGGCCTCATCTTTAGGGAAACCTATATTTTGAGCAGATGTCCACATCGAAGTTGTAGCTACCACAAGGGCAACGATAGTCATTATAAAGCGTTTCATAGGCGTTTTTTTAAGGGTTATACAATAGAGTTAAGTGAGTGGCTCGTGTTTTTGCTTTCCACTATATACGCCAAAGATAATTATTTATTTTTACATTTCCTAATATTTGATTCACTTTCTATTTCAAGCATTGCACAACCGTATCCTTTTGTGCACCAGAGGATTACATCCACTTCGAGCCCCAAATAACATATAAGGATTATTAAGATTTAAAACAATAAAAAAATGAGGATATATCAAGCTAAACACTTGACACATCCTCATCCTATTTATTTATACAGTTCTAATAAAATCAGACTGTTCTAGAGCCAATCATATGAATTAGATCCAACGCACGTAGTTAAAATCTTGACGGTGTGGTAGATCAGCATGCTTAGGGAACATACGGAAAGCAAACTTAAATTGACCTGCTTCGTTGATTGTCTTTTCAGTAGCAAACGTGTACTCAGACCCTTCTTTCTTCACTACATTCAATTCAACAGCAGCATACAAGTGCTCCTTACCGTCCTCACCGACGTGAGTTGTTACAAGCTCGATACCTACAGCATCGTTCAAGCCCTTCTCATCAATTACGACCTCTACAGGATAACCATTACCAGCAGTAACGACATCCTTATGGAATACATCGTATACATTTGTTGATACCACTTCGATTTCATCCCACTTAGCAGCAACTTCTTCCTTCCAAGCTGCAAGTTCTCTAGCCTTAGCGTTGTCCTTAGCTGAAATCGCCTTGAAACGAGCCGCTTGTTGGTTATAGAACTTATCATAGTAATCATCAAGCTGACGCTTCATTGTATAATGAGGAGCAATCTCGTGCATAGACTTCTTCATAGTCTTCACCCAACCAGTAGGGATGCCCTTTGAGTTGCGCGCATAGTACAATGGAAGGATTTCGTTCTCAAGAATACTATAGATAGTCGCAGCATCCAATTGATCTTGGTGCTCTTGATTTTCATACGTACGCTTGTCGGTCAACGCCCAACCAGCGCCTTCACGATAACCTTCTAGCCACCATCCATCAAGTACAGAGAAGTTTACAACACCATTCATCAACGCCTTTTCACCAGAAGTACCAGATGCTTCCAATGGACGAGTTGGCGTGTTCAACCAGATATCAACACCAGTAATCAGGCGACGTGCCAACTTCATATCGTAGTTTTCCAAGAAGATAATCTTACCTAGGAATTCAGGACGACGAGAGATCTCGATAATACGCTTGATCAAACCTTGACCTGCACCATCGTGTGGGTGAGCTTTACCAGTAAACAAGAATTGTACTGGGTAATCAGGGTTGTTTACGATCTTAGCTAAACGATCCAAGTCAGTGAACAACAAGTGTGCACGTTTGTATGTCGCGAAACGACGACCGAAACCAATCAACAATGCGTTAGGGTTGATTTTATCTAGTACAGACATGATACGAGAAGGATCACCTTGATTCTTCAACCATGTGCTGCGGAACTCATCACGGATATAGTTTACAAGCTTATTCTTCAAACCTACACGAGTCTTCCAGATTTCATCGTCTGCTACGTTTTCGATAGCCGACCAGATTCCTTCGTTACTTTGATCGTTGATAAAGTTTGCATCGAAGTGCTTGTCGTACAATGCACGCCACTCAGAAGCACACCATGTTGGGAAGTGTACACCATTTGTTACGTAGTCCACGTGCAACTCTTCTGGGTAATATCCCTTCCAGATTGGCGCAAACATTTCTTGAGACACCTTACCGTGTAGCCAACTTACCCCATTCACCTCTTGAGAAGTGTTACAAGCAAAAGTAGACATACAGAAACGCTCACCCTTATCGTCTGGATGGATGCGCCCCATACCGATAAACTCATCCCATGAGATACCCAATTGCTCTGGGTAACCACCCATGTACTTACCAAACAAAGCCTCATCGAAATAATCGTGACCTGCTGGCACTGGAGTGTGTACTGTATATAGAGAAGAAGCGCGAACTAGTTCAAGCGACTCTTGGAAGTTCAAACCAGATGCTACATAATCCTTCAAACGTTCTACATTGATCAACGCAGCGTGACCTTCATTACAGTGGTATACATCCTTGTTGATACCCAAAGCCTTCAATGTCTTCATACCACCGATACCAAGAAGAATCTCTTGCTTCAAGCGGTTTTCCCAGTCACCACCATATAGTTGGTATGTGATAGGGCGGTCAAATTCGCTGTTCATTTCATGGTCAGTATCCAATAGATACAATGAAATACGACCTACATTCACCTTCCATACATTTGCATAAACGTGGTAGTTTGTATAAGGTACAGCGATAACAAGTGGTTGACCGTGTTCATCGTATACACGCTCAAGAGGTAGACTATTGAAGACTTGCGCTTCATAATTTGCTACCTGTTGTCCATCCATAGACAATGCTTGGTTGAAATAACCATAGCGATATAGGAAACCAACAGCACACATGTTTACATTGCTATCAGATGCCTCTTTTAGGTAGTCACCAGCCAATACACCTAGACCACCAGAATAAATCTTCAATACGTGCGACAAACCATACTCCATACAGAAATACGCTACAGAAGCGCGATCTGCATCTGGTTCTACATCCATATATGCACGGAAGCTAGCGTATACATCTTTGATACGCTTCTTCATTTTTTTGTCTTCAGCTAAAGCTTCTAGCTTACCCACGTTCATACGCTCTAGAAGCGCAACTGGGTTGCCATTAACAGTTTCCCAAAGCTCTGGATCCAAATCTTGGAACAAGTCCGTTGCTTCACTGTTCCATACCCACCATAGGTTATGAGCGATTTCAGCAAGAGGCTGAAGTGCTTCAGGGATATGAGATTGTACAATTAGTTCTCTCCAAGCTGGAGCGCTTACATTGCTAACCTTAATTTTCATACGTGTTATTTATTAAGTTCAGAAATTATTATTCTATCTATTTTGTTCTCGTTTAAACCTCCTATAGGGAGTTATCTTTGCGCATTTCTAGCTTGCGCACGACGCAAGGCCACATCATAAGCCTCATAGTAATACTTGATAAAATGCTTCCAAAGCGCTTGCTCGGCAATCTTGCCCGCATTGCGTCTAGACGTATTGACTTGCGTCTTATTCATTTCCGTGAAATCCAAAATATTCTCGCGGATTTCATCAGCAACTGACGATCCGTTGTAGTCGGTACGTTCTAGTACGGCTACCCCATCAATCAAACTACCCTTAGTGGTATCTTTATGCTCTACCCACAAACCAAAGCCTGCTTTATCAGTTGTGATAGTTGGCACCTTAAACGCCACACTTTCTAGTGGTGTATATCCCCAAGGTTCGTAATAAGAAGCATAGACCGTCAAGTCGTTACCAATCAATAGATCGTAGTATTCTTTGTGCATGATGCCATCATCACCGCGTAAATAACACGGTACAAAGACCACCTTTACCTTGTCTTCAGGATTATTATGCATATCTAGATATTTCAATCCATCTAGCACTTGATCATGCGTCATATTGTTCAACCAGTGCGTTACAAATGGCACTTCCAATGGTGCTGTATAATCACCGTCTTCTTCAAGACGTTTTTGCAAATCTTCGCGAGGTTCACCTACCCAAGCAGGTACATAAATAAAAGCAAGTACATCGCGCTTTAAGTTCTTATCGCGATTCAATCGCTTTAACCCTTCAAGATAGACCCCAAGGCCTTTATTGCGGTATTCGTAGCGACCACTAGTACCGACAATCAAAGTATCAGGACCCAGATTTGTACCAAGCAGCTTATTAGCCACATTCAGCATCGTCTCACGTGCCTCTTTTCTTTTGCGAGTAAACTTCGTCGTTTTAGGCACAAAATCATCCTCAAAGCCATTCATCAAGATAACATCTGCTGGACGTTCCAACAACTCTTGACACTCTTGACCAGTTATCTCACTCACCGTCGTAAAGCAATCCACACTATGAGCGGCCTGCTTCTCTACCGAGTGCTTTGCCACTATATTTAGCTCATGAGACATTTGGTCACCATTATAAGCAAATAGATAATCGTAAAGAGGCTTGTTATTTCCCGCAATGCTTCGTCCGATAGACGTAGCGTGGGTAGTAAAGACAGTGGCAATTTCAGGAGCCCATTCTTTCAAGAAGATAGTAGACATCCCTGTTTGCCACTCATGGGCTTGATACACCACCTTATCAGCTGGTGTCATTTGAAATTTGTAGATACTTGTTACTACACGTGCCGCAGCATAAGCAAACATACAACATTCGTCATAGTCACCATAAGCGTGCATAGAATCTACTTTGCCCAGTTCCCATGCGCGGGCATATATATCGTTCTTTTGATGAAAGAAAGGCAAGAAGTCCACCAAAATGGCAATGGGCTGCCCTGGTACATTCCATCGCCCTACACGCACCTTGAGGCCGTCGT
Organism: Bacteroidaceae bacterium; assembly: GCA_963678855.1. GTDB lineage: Bacteria > Bacteroidota > Bacteroidia > Bacteroidales > Bacteroidaceae > F22. Next base: position 1,135,414 of record OY787448.1, read on the forward strand.
GCACAGCTTGTACCTTCCATTCTTTCAGAATATCGTCACTTTCTATAAATAGGGGATTTTCTTTCAATTCCCACAAATCAGGCCCGATAAAAAACAACTTATCAGAGTATGATTGTTGAAGTGTATTAGCTCGTGTTGATAGGACGGTATAAATACCTCCTACTTTATTACATACCTCCCAGCTTGACTCGAAGATATAGTCTGGAGTGATTAGTTCTTTCATGCTATATAGTTTTGGTTATAATGCTCAGTAGGAGAGCTTACTCTCCTTACAAATATACTCTGATATAGAGATATATACTACATGCGCATCATATGTACTACGAGGACAAAAATAAGAATAATATCGAATATAGTATACTATAACATAGAAAATCTCCGGCCTTTTTTCTTCGCAATCGTTTTCATTCCCTATTTCAGGGGCCTAGATAGACAAAAATTAGGATGATGTAACACCGCTGTAATATTTTAATAAAAATAAAGAAATCAGATGTCTTAAGACACTATTTTTGCGTCATTTGATAGCTATTTGTAGGCTATTTTTGGATTATAAGCACTCCGCATGGGCATCAATATACATCTGCAACTCGGTCTCTCCATGAAACAACTCGCACATCTTGTCATACTCCGATTCTTTACAAGTAGTCACTACTTCTCGATTATCTTTATCGATACAAATCTTCATTTCGATGCGGTCTTGAAAAGGAATGAGCAGATACTTGAGGGGTATTTTGATAGGGTTGGTGCGAAACTTTATAACGATGTTATAGGCTTGCAGCTGGATGTCGTAAGATGTGAGTATGCCTATACTAAAACATCGTAAATCAAAGAAGTCAAATCGAACGAGTGTTTTTATCCAAGTCTCGACAATTTGAATGTCATCACAGTACATTTGGTCGGCAATAATCTTGACAAGCATCAGATCAAACTTGACGTAGCCTCCGTGGTTGTAGATATAGTTCATGACGTGCATGTAGCAAGTCATCATAGCCAACTTATCCTGGGGACATGATTTGTACAAATATTTGACCTCTCTGTTGGTGAAGGCATCGAGTTTGAAGGGAATGGGTACTGGATTGATTCGCTATACGTTGCAAGTAGCTTCTCTACAGTTAGATGTCAAAAAAAAGGAGAATGCCCATGGACATTCTCCTTCAATTTTATTGTGTAAGCTGTTTCGCTTTGGAAAAGCTAATTGGATTAGAAGATATACTTCACACCAACTTGTGCATGCCAACGAGAGCTTGTGCTTGAGATACCTTCTAGGTCTTCAATATCTGTGAAGTGATATACTCCTTGACGGTCCTTAGAGATAGGTGATTTAGAATAACCGTTTGTTGGCGTGTTATATACACCCCACTCGTGGTTCAACAAGTTACCCACATTCAATACATCGAAGTTCAATTGCAATGTATGACGACGACCAGCTACATTCATGTAGAAGTCTTGTGCGAAGTGGAAATCGAAGTGGTGTTCAAAGTCCTTACGCATTGCGTTACGAGGCACATATGAACCAACGAAACCATCAAGTTCAGAGTTGCGATCCAACCAAGCTAAATAATCATCACCTTCTGTACCAAAAGCAGAGTATGCTTTGTTACGAGCTGGCAAGTACAAGACATCGTTACCTTTACGGCCGTCACCATTAGAATCTCCATAAGGCTCAACTAGAGAATAACGTCCACCGTTGTAGCCTTGATAGAACAAGCTAACTTCTGTAGCAAAATGGCCTAGATATTCCTTACGGTAAGACACGTTAGCGATAATACGGTTACGTACGTCAAAGTTAGACCAAGTGACTTCTTGAGACTTATCGTTGTAGTAATTGTAGTTATACTTCCAACAAGAGTATGCTTGAGAAGACGAGCCATCGTTTACCGAACGAGCTTGACCATACGTATAAGCTGCCATCACATCTAGACCGAAGTCAAAGCTCTTTTCAAGCTTAGCAGATACGTTATAGTTATACCCCTTATTTGTATTAGAAAGAAGAATTACTTGAGTAAAGTTATCATCTACACGCTTCCAAGTAGGACGATTATCACCTGAAGGCGCATTGCGAGTACCATCTTGTTCGTAGTTCAAGTTCGTGTACAAGATATTATTGTATGTCTTAGAATACATCGCTTCCAATGTACCACGCACACCAAATGGAAGACGTTGTTCTACTGCCAAGTTAGCACGAAGCGTTTGTGGAAACTTGAAGTCATCATCTAGAACATCAACCTCTGCTGTAGGAATTTCAGCAGTTGGGTCAATCCACTGTTGACTTGGATTATAGTTTACCGTAAACCCATTAAGACGAGCGGCAGCTATATCATCTTTGTCTCTTAACTTTGTTGCTGCCATACCCAGACCTGTGTTTGAGTAAGCATTAGAAATCCACACGAATGGAATACGACCAGTAAACAGACCTACACCACCACGAAGAAGAGTTGAATGATCATCGTTAGCCCACCAACGGAAACCTACACGAGGAGATATCAATGGAGTAGAAGATGGCATCTCACCAGTAGCTACACCATGCTCTCTAGCAAGTTCACTATTATTGAAAACGTCATTAGTCATTGGATCATCGAAGAACAATGGGATATCTACACGTACACCATAATTCAAGCGAAAATTATCGTTTACACGCCACTCATCTTGACCATAGAAACCAATTTGACCTGCACCCCATTCTGGCATCCAACGGTCAGTACCTACAATATCTTGACGAGAATATTGATACTCGTATTCTGATGGGTCATTATTCAAGAAGTCTTCAAGATTTTCATAACTGTATGTACCTGCTGCGTGACGAATAAACAAGTTGGCCATTTGAAAAAACTCATTATGAGTACCCACAGTGATTTTATGGTCACCTACTGCCCATGTAAAGTTATCTTCAATAGTAAAGACATCTTGATCTAACGCATTCGCAGCAGAATAAGGATCAATCCCGAAAGCAAGTGAAGTATCATCACCACCAAAAACATTCGTCATACCTTCAATCTCCACATTTGATAATGGAGAAGCATTAGCTTCACGATGGTCACGAACTCGCGTATATGTTGCACGAAGGATATTATTCATTCCGTTGCCAAAGTTAGAATTCAACTCTGCAACCAACTCATCTGTCTTGTTCACCATCTTATAGCCTGATGCAAGAAGTTTTCCATCTGTAAATCTAGAAGATACTCCCAACATCTTATCAGATTCATTATGAGAATAACGGAACATTACCTTGTGATTGTCATTCACATTCCAATCAAAACGAGCTAGAAATTTATCACTCTCAGTTGGAATATCAATTGCACCGTAACCACCAGCATTTGTATTGTAGTTAGTTTGAAGAAAATTAATCACTTGATCAACCTCTGTTACATCCAATGCAGATTCTCCTGTACCAATAACATTACTAGATGGATACTCTTGCTTATACTTTTCATAGTTAGCAAAGAAGAACAATTTATTCTTGATAATAGGCCCACCTGCAGTGAAACCATATGTTTTAGTAGATTGCTCACCTAGACGTTTACGTTCACCAGAGAAATCTTCACCACGCTTACCAGGAGTCTTACCATAGAAGTTCTCGTTGTTGTAGAACATGTAAGCAGAACCGTGGAATTCGTTTGTACCCGACTTCGTTACAGCGTTGATACCACCACCTGTAAAACCAGATTTACGTACATCGAATGGAGCGATAACTACTTGTACTTCCTCAATAGCCTCCAAAGAGATTGGGTTAGCACCTGTTTGACCACCATTTGTACCTGTACCAGAAAGACCGAATACGTCATTAGATACAGCACCGTCAATTTGGAAAGAGTTGTACTTGTTGTTTGCACCACCGAAAGATGTACCACCGTTAGATGACATAGCCAATGGGTTAGTCTTTGCTACATCAAAGATAGAACGGCTTACAGATGCAGTCTGTTGGATAGCTTTGCTATCAAAGTTCTGTGCAGAACCCATACGGTTCATGTTAAATACAGAGCTCTTGTCAGCAGTAACAACGACCTCACCAAGTTGTTGGCTGTCTTCAGAAACTTCAACATCTAGTTCAAGTGTTTGACCTAGACTAAGTGAAAGTCCTTCAAACACCTTAGTACGGAAACCTACGTAAGATACCTTAACGGTGTAAGGGCCACCAGCACGAAGACCAGTCAACATAAAATTACCAGAAACATTAGTTACGGCACCATACTTTGTGCCTGTAGGAGTGTGTACAGCTTGAATAGTAGCACCGATGATCTCCTCACCAGTTGTAGACTGTACTTTACCACGGATAGCAGAGGTAGTAACCTGTGCCATAGCTGTTGTTGCGACAAGACACAACACCATAGCTAATGAAAACAATCTTCTCATCATTGTGATTAGTTTATTGATAAATAAAATTAGTTTGTCGAGACCTTTACAAGGTCTATACTTATTTCGCTTTACGAGGCCAAAGGTAAACAATGTACAAACATATTCTGCTTTAGTTGATTAAAAAGTGCAAGTAAGGGGTGCACTTTAGCATGAATACAACACTTTTGTAACACCTTTGTAACATTGACAAAAAAAAAGGTGTGTCTAAACTCGTTAGACACACCTTTTCATAGGATGTTCTGTCAAATATTCTACATTATCAGAATATTATAAAAACAGCTGATATATAGTAACAAAACAGCTTAATTACTCAACAATATGCATAGAATCTTCTACATATTTGAACGAACCATCAGATTGGATAAGATACTTGATAGTCCAGTTTTCATTTGAGCCTGTATAGACTACAAAATTGATTGTAATAGATACTTCTACGCCATCGATATATTTCAAATCAGGAACGATAGTTGGTAGAGCACCAGCTAGTACTGTTTTGAAGTTGTTTTGCATGAACGCCACGATTTCTTCGTCGCTCATACCATCGAATGCGTCAGCTTTTTGTTCCTTCGCCTTAGCTGCACGCCAGTCGGCATTGCCATAGTAAGCAGACACACCAGTATAGTAATCGTTGTTACCATAGCTAGATACAAAACCTTCTCCCTTTTCAGCAGCACCAGCAGGTTGGTCAACGTTTTCCCATACCCAGTCTACCATAGGCTGGAAGTAAGATACTGTCAATGGATCTTTCTTCACACCAGGAAGTGTAACTGTCAAACTTGGATTGTATACCCAGTCGCCACTTACAAGTTGGAATTGTTTTGTTTCAACTGATTTATGCTCTTCTAGTTTCCAAGCACCTTCTGTATACACATACTCAGTAGACAAGATTGCATTGTCGCCACCGTAGTATGGATAAGCACATACTTGCATATCGCCTTCTTGTGCATATGGGAACTTCATACCTAGGTAAGCTGGCAGGTAGTTTTGTGGCAACATAGAGTTGCTGAAGTTACCATACTTGTTACCCATTTCTGCGAAGTCAGCTTTTGTAGGACATACTGCATCTACAGCAACCCATTCAGTACCGTTGTACATATAGATAGCGTGTGCTGTGTCTGTATCGACAGCTACACGTGTCATCATGCGAGAGTTTACTACTGATGAAGCAGCAGCTCCTTCTACGATAGTATTGACCATAGTGTACACGTAGTTCTTACCGCTGTTTGTACCGATAGCGTAACCTGTTACAGTCACTGTCTTACCTACAAGTGCGTCAACTTGAGTCTTCATAGCATCTGTAAGGCTACGTAGTGAACCTGTAGCTGTACCACCGCTTACTGCCACATTATAGTAAGTCTTGTCATTGTTTGTTGAGCTAGACAATACGCCTGTGTACTGGATATATTTAGTTGTTACAGCTGTTACATATGCATCGCAAGCAGCACCATCAAATACTTCTGGAGAAGGAAGAGTAGCTGAAGCAGTACCTACCTTTTCAACAACAACTTGTGCGTCGTCTACTTTCGTAAATTCCATGATACCGAAGTAGTCTTTTACAGGACCAGATACTGTAGCTTCGTCACCAACTACTACTGTTGGAACAGAACCAGTATATACCAAGATAGTACCTGAAGCATCTTTAAGAATAAATGCGTTTTTATTGACAACCAATACTGTACCTTTACAAGTAAAAGAGTTTGTACCTGCTGAAGTAGCACCTGCGATAGCTGTTGCCACAGAATCGTAAGTAGTTGTGTCACCACCTGTATCGCCGCCAGTATCGCCACCTGTGTCGCCACCTGTATCGCCACCTGTATTGCCAGTGTCTGTACCTGGATCTACAGCAGCTACATCATAAGTAACCATCACATACTCGCCTTCTGCTGCATCAGCTTTAGCTGCTGCAAGGATAGCAGGGACTGCATCCGCTGCTGGCTTAGAAGGAGTAAAGAATTCATAGCCACTACCATCTGTCCATACTGTAGCATAGTCATCAGCGGTAACTTTGTACTCTGTAGACTGGTTGATAGCAAGTACTAGTGGATTAGTATCACCCACTACATTGTATGTTACACGAGCTACACTACCATTGTCTGCAGTAGTATATTTATCGGCCAAATAAAAAGGCACATAGTCTTCTGCACTCAATCCAGATGTAAAAGCCATCGTTGTTTTCAAAGCGGCCAAAGCATCAGCTTGATCATGCTCGTTTGCATAGCTCTTACCTAGAGAGGCAATTGAAGTATAATCTTCGGCAGTCAAAGTAAGATCGACATTCTTGACATCGGTAATCTTTGTCATGTCATCTAAGCCGTCGAAGTGCTCATCGTTGTAGTCACAACCTGTCAACAATGCTGATGACAGAAGGGCTACACTTAGCAAAGTCTTATTTAGTTTCATATCTTTCTTTGTTTAAGTCTTTGGTCTAGATTAGAATTGTACCTTTAGTTTCACAGAAGCTGTACGACCGTATCCGTAGAATACACGGTATGCTGTCTTCCAGTCGTGGTCTGAACCGTCCATAGCATCAGCAATATACTCTTGATCGAAGATATTGTTGACATTACCAGAGATAGTGCTACGTAGGTCACCTAGCTTAAAGGTATAGCTTGCGAAACCATCGAATGTCCAAGCACTTGGGATTCTCCATGGTTGGTCGTAAGTCTTTTCGCCATTGATAAGGATATCATTAGATGATACTTGGAAGTCTGCATAGTTACGGCCTTGGAAGTTGCAGTCGATACCCAACTTAAAGTCGCGGTTTACTTTGAACTTAGCACCAAGAGCTGCTGTTGTTTGTGCAGAACCACCTACCTTGACATCATCCATATTAAGAGTCATCTTAGCGTGGTCAGGAGCTTGAATACCTGAAGCTACATCGCCAGCTGCATTCTTAAGAGGTTGACCTGCTGAGTTGTAGAAATAACCTGTTGGGTTATCTGTCCATCTCCAGTCACCAATAGAAAGCATACCTGTGATATCTAGCCATTTTGTAGGGTGAGCAACGAAGTCAAGTTCAACACCTTCGTGTGTAGCGTTTACACCCGACATGTTAAGAGTTGCACGGTCACCATCTTGAAGATCGATAGAACGAGCCATTGTCTTGTTCTTCCATTGTGTGTGGTACACGTTGATGTGTGCATCGAAGAAGCGGCTCTTGTAACCATAACCTAGCTCAGCAGAGAAGATTTCTTCGTTGACTGCATCGTCGTTGACTTGGTTGCTAGATGTAGCTGACAAGAATACACCACCTGCGAAGAATGGCGCACGGCTGATGTAACCAATGTTGGCAAAGACATTGTGGTGAGCATCGATATTGTAGTTTGCACCACCCTTCAATGTCCAACCTGTCTTGTTTACTTTATCAGACTTCGCATGTGCCTTGTCGTAGTAGAAACGACCATAACGCCATTGCGATGTTTCGTTGATCGAACCAGCCAAGAATGTATTCAAGTTGTCCAATGTATACTCTACTTGTCCAAATACACCACCTTGAAGGATGTGGCTGTCGTAATCACGGTATACTACATCACCTACAGTAAGCTTTTCTTTCACCCATGCTGGGTCGTTAGCCATGTAGTTGTTTTCTGCTTGTACTCGGTTACGGTAGTATGTATCGACATAATAGTCACCATCGTAAAGGTCTACGATTTCATTCGTGTGTGTACCGATATAGTAACGTGCATCAAGACCTACGTAGTACTCTAGGTTATCCGTTGGCTTTTGAGTGAATGTAGACAATAGACCATACCACTTGTGGTTGTTCTTTGAGTCTGTCATCACCATTTGAGAACCGTTTTCGCTATTAGCATTTAGTTCTTGGACTTCATCGTATGCGAATGTACCGTCTTCCTTACGGAATTGAGTATTCAAGATACCATTGTTAGTACCATACCAAGCACCTGAGTATTCAGATGTATTCTTACCTGAATAACCACCACCTTCACCTAGAGATACATAAAGGCTTGAAGACCATGATGTGTTTACATCGATATCCCATACGTGGTTGATAGAGAATTGTGGTTTGTGGTAGTGATTGAAGCTACCGCTACGGTGTTGACCATTCTTGTCGTAACCGAATGTAGGGTTGTACTTGTATTCGTTACCTTCACCCATATATTGTCTAGCTTCTCTCCATCCTTGGACAGTCAAACCATCGTAACGGCTACGTTGGTAGTGCTCTTGCTTCGCACCAAAACCTGTGAAAGAGATTTGGTGGCTATCGCCAAGACGTTTCGTGATATTCAAGAAGTAGTTGTAATCTACGAAGTCTGTACCTTGGATATATCCATCACCCCAGATCTTAGCACCCATAGCAGTAACCGCCCAACCATTGTCGTTCAAACCAGTTGAGATAGAGAAACCGATACGTTGGTAACCATCATTACCCATACCGTATTCTACTTTACCACCACGCTTGCTATCTGCAGCGCTTGTGATCATATTCATTGTACCACCTACAGATGGTGAAGATACTTTAGAAGCACCAAGACCACGTTGTGTTTGCACTGTACGAGATACTGAGCTAAGCACAGTCCAGTTACTCCAGTATACGCCACCCCACTCCATGTCATTCATAGGGATACCGTTGACCATAACGGCCACGTTGGCACTTTGGAAACCACGCATGTTGATCTTAGAGTCACCATACCCTCCGGCACCCTTAGTAACATACACACCTGGTGTTGATTTCAAAATTTCTGGAAATTCTTGAGTACCCAGTTTCTCTTCAATCATCACTGGATCTACAGTAGATACAGCAACTGGGGTTTTACGTGCTACGGCAATTTGTGACGTGATGGTTACATCGGCTAGGGCGATAGCGTCTGCTTTCAATTTGATCACGCCTAGGTTGATATCGCCTGTACGAGTTATCTTACGTACTTCGTCTTTATAACCTACATACTTGATTACAATGCTTTGTCCACGATCTACACTAAGCGTGAAGTATCCATCATAATCTGTTACAGCTCCAGTTGAGGTGCCTTGTACCATGACTGCTACGCCGATAAGCGGTTCACTTGATTCGTCATCTACAATTTGTCCTCGAACTTTAGTCACTTGCGCCATTGCGGTTGTCGTCAATGTAACGAGCAACATGGCTAGAAACAACAATCGTCTCTTCATCATGAATAAAATAGTTTAGTTAATCCTTAGGTTTAGTCTAGTGATTATTAGTACGGTTAAGCCAGTATAGTTTAATCTGTAAGTAAAAAATAAGGGCTTTCCTAACAATGACCATCCCTATGTTATAATACACAGCACAAAGATATACAAAAAAACAATAGTCTATATTACATTATTGTTACATTTTAGGTATTGTCGAACAAGAAAAGGGATGTTGTAAAATATTTTTCCTTAATTCGGCCCTAAATAACTAACAAAACCAAAGGAGGTTAGAAATTCCACTGAATATGGACTGTTCTAGCCTCCTTAAATAAAATCTATTGCAATGTCGTACATCGCTGTTGCTTAGTCTTGTGTCAACTTACGATAACGCACACGTTTTGGCTCTTCATTACCAAGACGCTTAATCTTATGCGCTTCGTATTCTGAGTAGCTTCCTTCATAATAGTAGACTTCACTATTTCCTTCAAAAGCAAGGATGTGTGTACAAATACGATCTAAAAACCAACGGTCGTGACTAATCACTACAGCACATCCTGCGAAGTCTTCCAAACCTTCTTCAAGAGCACGAAGTGTATTCACGTCGATATCATTGGTTGGCTCATCAAGAAGCAATACGTTACCTTCTTCTTTTAAGGCCATAGCTAGGTGAAGGCGGTTACGTTCACCACCAGATAGGACACCAGCTTTCTTCTCTTGATCACCACCACTAAAGTTGAAGCGACTCAAGTATGCACGGGCATTGATATCGCGGTTACCCATACGAATCAAATCATTACCACCAGAGATAATTTCGTAGATACTCTTTTCTGGATCAATATCTTTATGTTGTTGGTCAACGTAAGAGACTTTGACTGTTTCACCGACATCGAATGTACCAGCATCAGCTTCTTCTAGTCCCATAATCATACGGAAAAGAGTGGTCTTACCAGCACCATTAGGACCAATTACACCGACAATACCATTTGGAGGAAGAGTAAAGTTCAGATCATCAAACAATAATTTCTCACCATATGCTTTCTTCACATGTTGTACGTCGATAACTTTATTACCAAGACGTGGACCATTTGGAATAAAGATCTCAAGCTTTTCTTGCTTTTCTTTCACATCTTCGTTCATCAGCTTATCATAGCTGTTCAAACGGGCCTTACCTTTGGCTTGACGTGCTTTAGGGGCCATACGTACCCATTCCAACTCGCGTTCAAGTGTCTTACGACGCTTACTAGCAGTCTTTTCTTCCATCTCCATACGCTTGGTCTTTTGCTCCAACCAAGAAGTATAGTTACCCTTCCATGGAATACCTTCACCGCGGTCAAGTTCAAGAATCCAACCAGCTACGTGATCTAGGAAGTAACGGTCGTGGGTAACGGCAATAACCGTACCTTCGTACTGTTGTAGATGTTGCTCCAACCAATCGATAGATTCTGCATCCAAGTGGTTGGTAGGCTCATCAAGCAGCAATACATCTGGCTTAGAAAGCAATAGACGACAAAGTGCTACACGACGACGCTCACCTCCAGATAGAAATTCTACCTTTTGGTCTTCTGGTGGGCAACGAAGGGCATCCATCGCACGTTCTAGTTTGCTGTCGATGTTCCATGCATCTGTTGCATCGATGATATCTTGAAGTTCTGCTTGGCGGTCAAACAGAGTTTGCATCTTGTCTGGATCTTCGTAATACTCAGGCAAACCAAATTTTTGGTTGATTTCTTCATATTCGTTCAAAGTATCCACAGTAGATTGAACACCTTCCATCACCACTTCTTTGACAGTCTTGTTGTTGTCAAGCTGTGGCTCTTGTTCTAGGTATCCCACTGAGTATCCTTGAGATGAAACGACTTCTCCCTGGTATTCTTTTTCAATACCTGCGATAATTTTCATCAAAGTAGATTTACCTGAACCATTCAAACCGATGATACCAATCTTGGCACCATAGAAGAAAGAAAGGTAAATATTATTCAGTACTTTCTTATTTTGTTGGAAGGCTTTGCTTACGCCTACCATCGAAAAGATAATTTTCTTATCGTCACTCATATGATTACATTATTAAGAGGTTTCTTCTTTATGTTTATTCTGAAGTTCACGCACCAACCAACTGACTTGAGGAATAACAGGATGTTTATCGTCACATAGGATAATCTTGTCGACTTTCTCACGGCGGGCATCATCATCCATCTGTTTGCTCATGCGAGCTTCTATCTGGTCCTGGCTTACACGGTCTCGCTTCATAGCTCTTTCAAGGCGTAGTGACTTGGGAGCATCAACAAGTATAGTCAAATCAACTAGACTGTCAAATCCTGATTCAAACAAAATGGCAGCTTCGATAGCGACGATACGCTTGCCACTTTGGCGCTGATTGGTAACCCATTGAGCAAAGTCTTGTGCTACTGTGCCATGCACTATTCTGTTGACTGCAAGCACATGCTCTTTGTCTGCAAACATCCATTGAGCGAAGCGGACTTTATCAAGTGCACCGTCGGGATACACATTCTCACCGACCAAGTCGCAAAGTTGTTCTCGAAGCGACTCATGGGTGTTCATTAAACGTTTGGCTTCCGTATCGGCATCGTACACAGGAACATCATGCATGGTAAAAAGGCGACTGACCACACTCTTACCGCTGCCGATACCTCCAGTAATCCCCAACACTTGGGCACCATTATTATTCGATATACTTTTGCTCATATACATAATCGACTTCTTTAGGGTAGATATCTATGACTTCCACATCTTTCGGATGAGACAGTATCTGAACAGGGTAACTGGTTTGTAGTCTATCTAACAACAAAGAGTTATAATCGGCTCCAGCAGTAAAATCGGTCGCCGTGACCTCTTTAGCAGTAGTAACACTCATTTTACAAGTGACTTTGACAGCACCTGGAAAGGAACGAAGACATAAATCTGTTGGAAAGTTTATTCCAATGAGATTCACATCAAAGGTCTTATGAACATACATCTCGACAGGGAAAGTAGCTTGAACGGTGTGTTGCAGCAATTTGATGCGGCGACTTTTAGCCAAGCGCATAGTGATTGTGGTCGTATCGCGCAAATTATTGACTCGAGTATATTGAGTATAAATGGCATTTAGCGAATCGACTATATCTGCAGGTGCTACAACTTCGACTGAATCTGGATGGAAGATAGTATCAGTCACTTGATACATCTTATCGGCATGTACTTGTCCTCTAAATCGCACAGCAACTCTACTACGCAAACCAGATGAATACTGATACTGCAATATCTGAGGATAGTACTGTTGGATTTCGGATGTGGACGCAATATACTGACGTATGCTTTTTTCTACCAAATCAGACGAAAAGGTATAAGTACCCGTCGTTTGAAGCATAGATGCATAGTGAAAACGTATCGTGTCTGGATGATGATCCCAACTGCGATCGAGCAGTTTGTACTTCTTGTCCATTAAAGTGACACGTAAAGTCTTCGGCAAAGAGTCGACTATATATGTCTCTTCGGGCACGCCTTCTAAGACCACGGGGAAGGTAAAGGTAGCTTCGCCACTCTGATTGAATGTCTGAAGCAGCCAATACATCATGGCCAAAAACACAAAAAACAGGTAACGCAAGATTTCCTGTACCCATTTAGTAGAGAAAAACCTGCGCCCCTGTATCCAAAATTTTCTGATATCTTTATGCTCCAATCTCATGGGCACTAAGATTACTTAGACTGTAGTGCTTCTGCTGAGGCAAATACTGAGTTCTTGTCAATCTTCACGTTTACCTTATCAGAAATAGTAACAACTAGGTGATCATCGTGAATCTCTTTTACTACGGCGTGAATACCGCCAGCAGTCATCACTTGGCTTCCTACGTCTAGAGACTTACGGAAGTTATTGATTTCTTTTTGTTTTTGATTTTGTGGGCGGAAAATGAAAAAATACATGATAGCAAACATAGCTACTAGCATGATGATGCTACCGTATTGTTGCAGGAATCCACCTTCGACAGCCTCTCCGGCTACCTGTAAAAATGTCAATGAAGTTGTCATAGTTTATCTTATTAAATAGTTATCTTTTTTTTATAGCTCCCTCATCCACCAAGCGTAAGTTGATATTGTCAAGCGTACCGTTGACAAACCCTGGACTATTACGTGTTGAATAAATCTTAGTCAATTCTACAGCTTCATTGATAGTGACACTAAATGGCACGTCAACAAAAGCAAAGAACTCCGCAATGGCTGTTTGCATAATCACAACATCCATCAAGGCCAAACGATCGATACTCCAGTTGCTCAACTGGTCTTGAATCAATCGACGATAAGATTCTTCATTTAGAATTGTTTTATGGAATAATTTTAGAGCAAAATCACGGTCGGCAGGATTAGAGAATTCAGGAAGCAACTCTGCTTCTTCTCCTTGTTCTTCCTCTAGACGCTTGATAGTCTTTAGTACGAATGTATCAACAATCTCTTTGTCGTCATTCCAATAAAGGCTCATTTCTTCTAGTACTTCGTCGATAGCTTCGTTGTTAAAGACCATTGTCTTATAGGTCTTGCGCCAAAACTCTCTATCCAACTGGAAGCTTGGCTCTGTCTCGGCAACATATTCTCCATATGTTTGGGTAGCCAAAATTTGGTCATGCAATTTCTTAATGATACCAGCTTGTCCTTTCCAAGTTCTATTTTGAGTTTCTTTGTACGCTAGAAGCTGTTTATTTGCTCCCAACTGTGCCGCAAAGCGGTTTGTAGCTAGTTTTGAGTCTGGGTTAAGCTTTTGTTCATACTCAGTAATTTCCACCATCAATAGAAGTAGATACTGGTACAAATCATATGCTTTAGACAGGCTGAAGAGCAACTCTTTCTCCGCCGAGTCTAGATTTTTTCCGTTTTGATAGAAGGCATACACTAGCTGTACAACCTTGGCACGGATAATAGCTCTGTTAATCATATAGTCATCCTTTTGAATATTCAGCTACAAAAGTAGTGAAATAAGTAGAGACCCAAAAAGAATTCATAAAAATAATTGGAATAAAAACTCTTTTTCCGCCAATAGCCATCGACAATATGAAATCCACTCATAGTTAGGGACATAAAAAAAGACACCCTGATTTAGAGCACCTTTATCACATTTACATATAAAAGTAAACAGACTAGCGTTTTTTATTTACATACAAAAAAAGAGGAGTTTACCAAGAAAACACTTGATATACTCCTCTCTTTTTCACAAAGGATATAAGTTCCGCACTGGGTTGGATGGAACTCCTGAAGAACAGGATTTGAGTGCCCCCAAACTTTGTAATCCGCTCATTCCGAAGAATCACGGCCCGCCATCGTAAGGGTAAGCTTGCTCGGTTTAATTAGTATAAATGTAGAATTCCCCAATCTGAACCAGCGCGGTTTAGCTTACATGACAAATATACATAGTAACTTTGAAATGACCAAATATATCTGCGCTTTTAACATAACCTATTCGCTAGGAATAGTTATTTACTTTACCTTTTCAACGATAGCTTTGAACGCCTCTGGGTGATTCATTGCTAGGTCAGCAAGGACCTTACGGTTGATTTCGATACCGTTCTTGTGCAAAGCACCCATCAAACGAGAATAAGACATACCCTCTAGGCGAGCTGCAGCATTGATACGCTGAATCCAAAGTGCACGGAATGTACGCTTTTTGTTCTTACGATCACGGTAAGCATAAGTCAAACCTTTTTCCCAGGTATTCTTTGCTACTGTCCACACGTTCTTACGTGCACCAAAATAACCTTTGGTAAGTTTAAGAATCTTCTTTCTACGAGCTCTTGAAGCTACATGATTTACTGATCTTGGCATAGTTTAAATTTTTCTTTAGAGTTAAAATACTGCTTTCTGATAAGCTCACGCTTACTTCAGGCGAAGAAGTTCCTTAATTTGATTCTCATCTACTGCTGCGATAGTACCAGTAGAAGCTAGAATACGCTTTCTTTTCTTCGATTTCTTAGTCAAAATGTGACTGTGGAAAGCATGCTTTCTCTTAAGTTTACCGGTTCCGGTGAGCGTGAAGCGCTTCTTTGTACCGGAGTTCGTCTTCATCTTTGGCATCTTAATAACTTTTAAAATGATTACTATTAATAAAGGTGGGTACGCACTAAGCCTGAGCATACCGCACTCTTTTTTCTAATTTATTCTGCAGTTTTTTCTATTGTTTTGCGTGAAGCTTCTTCTTGTTGCTTACGAATCTTTTCTTCACGACGTGCCTTAGCGACATGTTCAACATCTGCTTTTTTCTTCACCTCAACTTTTTTCTTTGGTGATAGATAGATAAACATACGCTTACCTTCCAGTTTAGGCATTTGATCAACTTTCGCTAGATCTTCTAGATCATTAGCAAAACGAAGCAACAATAATTGACCTTGATCTTTAAACAGGATACTACGACCTTTAAAGAATACATAAGCTTTAATCTTATCGCCTGCATTCAAGAATTCTTGTGCATGCTTAAGCTTAAATTGATAGTCATGGTCATCTGTTTGTGGTCCGAAACGAATTTCTTTCACATTCACCTTGACTTGCTTTTGCTTTTGCTCCTTTTGACGCTTCTTCTGTTGATAAAGGAATTTCGAATAATCGATAATCTTACATACAGGAGGATTTGCATTAGGAGAGATCTCCACAAGGTCTAGTCCTGCGTCGCGTGCTTCACGCAAAGCTGAACGTGTATCCATGACGCTAGGCTCACGGTCATCAAACACAACACGTACCTCACGAACTCGAATTTGCTCGTTAGTTCTATATAGGTCCTTAGGTTGCTCACGTCTCATCGGACGTCTACCTCTACTTTTTCTAAAATCTGCCAATTATCTCTTGTAATTTATGGGTTATCAATTAATTCTATAAATGCGGATGCAAAGTTACCACTTATTTATCATACTACGAACTTCTTCGGCGATTTTTTCACCGAATTCAGCAACTTTTAACGCGCCTTGGTCACCTTCACCTTGCTTACGTACAGCAACTTCGCCATTTTCAGCTTCTTTTTCGCCTACGATAAGCATATAAGGGATATGCTTCATTTCGTTATCACGAATCTTACGACCGATCTTTTCATTACGATCATCCACGATAGCACGCACTTCATATTTCGCATCTAGTTCACGAGCTACTTCATGTGCGTAGTCGTTGTACTTCTCTGAAATAGGAAGGATAGCTACTTGATCAGGAGTCAACCACAATGGGAATTTACCCATAGTGTGCTCGATCAATACAGCGATAAAGCGTTCCATAGAGCCGAATGGTGCACGGTGAATCATCACTGGGCGGTGCTTTTCGTTATCAGAACCGATATACTCTAGGTTGAAACGTTCTGGCAAGTTGTAATCCACCTGGATAGTACCTAGCTGCCAACGACGACCTAGCGCATCCTTCACCATAAAGTCTAGCTTAGGACCGTAGAATGCCGCTTCACCAGTTTCAACACGAGCGTTCAAACCTTTTTCTTTACAAGCTTCTACAATCGCGCGTTCTGCTTTCTCCCAGTTTTCATCGCTACCAATATACTTCTCAGTATTTTCTGGGTCACGAAGAGAGATTTGCGCTTCGAAGTTAGCAAAGTCAAGGGAATTGAAGATAATGAAGATAATATCCATTACCGCCAAGAACTCTTCTTTTACTTGGTCTGGCGTACAGAAGATGTGTGCATCATCTTGAGTAAAGCTACGTACACGAGTCAAACCGTGTAGCTCACCACTTTGCTCATAACGATACACCGTACCAAACTCTGCCATGCGGACAGGAAGGTCTTTGTATGAACGTGGCTTGATAGCATACATCTCACAGTGGTGAGGACAGTTCATAGGCTTCAATAGATACTCTTCGTTTTCCTCTGGAGTATGAATTGGCTGGAATGAGTCCTTACCATATTTAGCATAGTGACCTGAAGTCACGTACAAATCTTTATTACCGATGTGTGGAGACATCACTTGGTCGTATCCAAAACGTTTTTGGATGCGCTTCAAGAAATCTTCAAGACGAAGACGTAGGGCTGTACCCTTTGGTAACCATAGTGGCAAACCTTTTCCTACTCTTTCTGAGAAAGCGTATAGTTCAAGCTCTTTACCAATCTTACGGTGGTCACGCTTCTTCGCTTCTTCCATCAAAACAAGATACTCATCAAGCATCTTCTTCTTAGGGAAAGACACACCATAGATACGAGTCAACATCTTACGGTCGTCTTGACCTCTCCAGTAAGCACCTGCTACACTAGTCAACTTGATAGCCTTGATAGGCGCAGTTGATGGCAAGTGTGGTCCACGACATAGGTCAGTAAACCCACCTTGAGTGTAGGTCGTGATTTGGCCATCCTCTAGTTCTTCGATAAGCTCACACTTATACGTTTCACCTCGGTCGCCGAAGAATTTCAAAGCATCTGCTTTAGAAATGCTCTCACGTACAAGCTCCGACTTTTGTGAAGCTAGTTCTTGCATCTTCTTCTCAATCTTAGCTAGGTCGCCTTCTTTGATTACCGTCTCACCTGGATCGATATCATAGTAGAATCCTTGCTCGATAGCTGGACCAATTCCAAACTGCACGCCAGGGTACAACTCCTGTAGTGCTTCTGCTAGCAAGTGCGCGGTGGTGTGCCAGAATGCATGCTTTCCTTCTGCATCCTCCCATTTATACAGCTTAACACTTGCATCAGCCTCAATAGGACGGGCGATATCATACACCTCGTCATTCACGCTACAAGCTAAAACTTCTTTAGCAAGACGTGAGCTGATACTTTTCGCAATGTCTAGTCCCGATACGCCAGCTTCATACTCGCGTACAGAACCATCTGGAAATGTAATTTTGATCATATCTATTATATTAAAAAATATATTCTCTTTGTTTTTCTTTCTCTTGTGTAGCACTATCTTATATAGCACTAGAAGCTACTTTCTTCAATTAAAAAGTAGCTTCGGGCTACAAATTTACACTTTATTCGGCAATTACACAAATGGGATGACATATAAATACACCTTATAGCCAATCTCCCCAAAAACACCTACTCTGCTGGCTGTGCGTAACGCTTTATAATATTGTATGCAGACACGACTCCGTGTTGTCCTGCCAAAGACAAGTCCTGCACCCCGACTTGTACTTCTCCTAAGAAGATATGAGTCAACCCTCTATTAAAGTAGGCCACTCCAAGACGAGGCTCCAAGCGAATGGCTTCATTGTAATTAACCATCGCTGCTTTAAAGTCCTTCAACTGAGCTTGTAAGTTGGCCATATTATAATAGGCGTAAGCAAAATCGGGAGCAATTTTTATGACTTGCTTCAAGTCATTCTCAACCTGCTCATAATCGACCGCTGCTTGTTGGCGCTGAATACGCAACCCTTGCTCATCCACACCATCAACACGAGCCAAAGCAAGTTTAGATTCCAGCTGCTTCAAACGAACCACAGCACGGGCAAAGTACGCAAGATACATCGTATTATCTAGCTTCACTGTCACATCTAAATCATTCAAGGCCTCATCAAAGTCTTGTACGACATAGAAATCTAATGCACGAGCAAAGTATGCGACTGCATCTTCAGGATTTTCCACGATACGAGTTGAATGTGTATCAATCCACTCAAAATGCTTCTTCACCTGTTCTTCAGTCAAAGCTTTCTCTTGATTGGTCAGATGCAACAACACAGGTAGGACGCGAGAACGGTTTAGTTCATCCAAGTTCTTGTCAAAGTGAACATCATTGCGCACTTCGCTATCTTTCTCGTAGTAAGTCAACGCAAAGCTTGGTTCCAACTTGATATCAACATTCTTATTCTGAACTCTACCACGTACACCACTTTCGTATTTACGCATATTATTCTCTTGATCGGCAATCATCAGCTTGCGATAATTGGCAATATTACGATTAGAGCGTTTACGTGTTTTGGTATCTTCATTCGATTCGTCTTTGTTGTCAGCTAGGGCTTTATCTTGTCCTTTCTGATTTCCTTGACTAGTCTTATCAGCTTGTCTTGCTTTCTGAGAAGCTTCATAACTATCAAGATTTAAGCGCAACAAGGTATCTTCATCCTTAACAGCCAAGCTAGTCTTCCCTAGCTTTCTATAGGCTTGCGCTCTATAGTGATATCCAGCTTTAAACTGAGGATACTCTGCAATCACTTTGCTATAATCTTCAACAGCACCTTGATAATTCCCCACATCATTACGGAGTTGACCACGGTTAAAGGTCGCCATCATTTCTTCAGGATCAATAGTCAAGACAAAATCGAAATCTTCCAAAGCACGATTAGTATCTCCAACTTGCGCACGAAGCAACCCCCGGTTATAGTGGGCAATAAAACTATAAGGCGCAACAGTCAGTGCCAAATCGTAATCATTCATAGCTCCACGGAAATTATCTTGATGATAACGAGACAAGGCTCGGTTCACAAGATATTGTTCGTTTTGATTATCCAAACGAACAGCTTGCGTAAAGTCCTTTTCGGCCTCTACATATTGCTTTTGTTGAAGATAGAGTCGTCCTCTAGACCCATAAACCATAGGTTCAAAAGGTGCTAATTCCAAAGCACGATTATAATCAACGTATGCTTTAGCCGTGTCTTTGACCTGCAAGTCAACATCACCTCTAAACAAATAAGCTAGCGCATACTTAGGACGTACATCGAGCAAACGATCCAATGCCGCATAAGCATCATCATACTTTTTGTTTTCTAGGTAGCACAAAGCTAAGTTTCGCCATGCACCGACATTCTCAGGTGACATCTGAAGCACTTTCTGATAGTCCACTATCGCCCCTTTGATATCTTTCTGACGAATACGAGCCAACCCACGTACTTGGTAGGCATCAACAAAAAAAGGATTGCGCCGAAGTACTGAATCACAATCTTGTTCAGCTCCGGTGAAATCCTCCAAATTCAATTTGGCAAGACTACGATAGAAATAAGGCTGATACAAATAGGGTTTCGCTCCAATCACTTGGTTAAAATACTGTATCGACAGTACATAATCCTCATAGTAAAGGGCATGGCGGGCAATCATCATTACACGATCTGTATTGATTTGTCCCCATAACGAACATGGGAGCATCAACATCCCCCACAATAACACCTTCTTGTACCAACACCTATATCCCATAGTTCTTTTCTTATTGCTTTTTCGATATACGTGTACGTATCGCTGTACATCCTCTCGGTCACTGATTAGCGACGACCACGTATCGGTTTAATTTTGTAATGTGTGCGCACTTTTCCCTTTGCCATTTGCGACAACTTGTTCTTAATCATAGTCTTACGCAATGGGGCAATACGGTCTACAAAAAGTACACCTTCTAGATGATCCAACTCATGTTGCATGCATCGAGCTGCAAAACCTTCTACGATTTCTTCGTGCTCTTCAAAATTTACATCTTGGTATGAAATGCGAATCTTCGTTGGACGTTTTACACTTTCACTGATGCCAGGTAGACTCAAACAGCCTTCATCCATCTCATCTTGTTCATCCTCGAAGTATTCTTCGATATAAGGATTGATCAAGACCTTACGATAATCTTTAAAACGTTCATCGTCTTCAGCCAATGGCGTCAGATCTACAACAACTAGACGAATAGACAGACCAATCTGTGGCGCAGCTAGTCCTACACCATCCGACTTGTCCATTGTAATAAACATATCATCGATCAACTGCTGCAAATCTGGATAATCCGCATCGATTTCCTCTGCTACTTCACGTAGCACAGGTTGACCATATGTATAAATTGGTAATATCATATTTGATTGTTAGAAATTATTTCATAAAATCAGGCATAGGAGGCAATCCTTCCCCACTCTGCATCTTTTGTTCATCGAGGTAACTCTGCAATATAATTGCAGCACTCACCTCATCAACCAGCTCTTTGTTTTGTCTTGCTTTTTTCTTCAGTCCAGCTTCGCGAATAGCGCGCTGAGCCAAAACAGATGTAAACCTCTCGTCTACATACGTAACTGGAATCTGCGGAATGGCCTGTTCTAGTTTGCGTACAAATGGACGGATACGGCGCATATTGTCCGATTCTTCTCCATTCATGCGCTTAGGCAGTCCCACAACAAATCGCTCTACATCTTCCTTTTCCACATAACGTTTCAGAAAGTCAAGCAAATCATGAGTCGGTACAGTGGTCAAACCATTGGCAGTAATCTGAAGATTATCTGTAACAGCAATACCTGTACGTTTCTGCCCATAATCAATAGCCAATACTCTAGCCATCAGCTCTTAGTATACGCGGTATAGTAACCAGCTACCTTGGAAATCTGCATTACCAGGGAACTTTTGTTTAAAAGCATCACGAGCAGTTGCTGCTTCTTCGTATGTATCGTACGAGCTTAGCACAACACGATATGTTGCCTTAGCTGCATTGAACGCCAATGTAGGATTATAGCCCTTGTTTTTCAAAGATGCTACCAAACTTTGAGCATTGCTCTTTACGCCAAAGCTACCTACTACTACACTATAAGCCTTCACATCATTACCGTGTACTACAGAGATCTTCTCTTGACGTACAGCCGTTGAAGGTGCCGTAGTTGGAGCTGGTGTAGGAGTTACTACAGGCGCAGTCGCAGTCGACGTTACTTCTGTTGTTTGCTCCTTTTGATTTTCTTGCGCTTGAAGATACGCTTTTTTATAAGCACTTTCTTGAGTCTTACAACTTGTCATTGCCAAAGCGACACAAATCACCAAGCCAAGTGAATTAAGTTTCTTCATAATCTTCTGTTTTAGAATTAATTACTATCTCATGCAAAGTTAGGGAATTTCTCGAAAACTCCCACACATCTATAAAAAAAGTCCGCCCGTGATTTAAAAGTTACACATAATTTTGGAGATTCCGTCAACAATTCTTATATTTGAATATCTAACCCATAAATGAATTTGCATATGAAAACATTAAAAACACTTTTTGCTTTTGTAGCTGGTGCAGCAACTGGTGCTGCCGTTGCTCTAGTACTTGCACCTGAAACAGGTGAAGAAACTCGTAAACGCTTAAAGACTGTAAGCGATGAAGCTATTGACAAAATCAAAGCAACACTGGAAGAACACGGCATAAACTTGAGCGACGAAGCCGCTGAAGATATCGCCGAAGATATTGCAGCAGACCTTGCTAGTTCTGATACATTAGGTTCTGAATAGTTTAATATTCGCTTATGCCCATTTTTGATACCCAAAAACGAGATTTTGACGAGCTTTTAGCGCAACTTAAGCGCTACTTATCTCTACAAAAGGAGCTTACGCTTGTTCAGCTCACAGAAAAGCTCACGAAGCTACTAGCTGCAAGCGTATGGGCTCTTTTGTGTGTCGTTTTGGGAGCCATGATTCTATTCTATTTGATGGATGCATTGGCACACACACTAGGCGACTATTTTCACAACATTGCGTATGGCTACTTGATCGTAGCTGGCATTTTGTGTCTATGTCTCCTCATCACGTATATCCAGCGACACGCATGGATCACTAACCCTATCTTACGTTACCTCTGTCGGCTTCTTCTTCCAGAAGATTCTGTAGCAGATCAAAACTCGAATCAGTCTGACGCTTAAAGATCTTACTTATGGAATTCAGAAACTTAAAAGAAATCGAAAAGCATCGTATGCATCTTGCTCACCGCGTGTTGCAACAACGGACTGAGGTAGAAGCTGCTCAGCGCAAATTGTTGGCTCCGATAACAGAGTATCAAAAACGCCAGCACTCGATGAAGCTCCAGCTTAACCAAGTACTCTATACAGCACAAGCATCTATAGCTGGCTTAAAGCTCTATAAGATTGCACGCAACCTCATCGACCAGTTTAAACAGAAGAAACAGACCGAAAAGACAACAGAGGGCAAGCAAAACAAAAAATCAATTCAAAAAAACAAACAAAAGTCTCAACTGTGGAAGGCCATTATTACAGCCTTACTGGATCACGGTAAAGACAAATGATATATGTAATCAATTTGTCGGTTTAAACCACATAAAAATGCCACATGGTTCAGAATACCATGTGGCATTTTTTTACATTCATTTTGAGAATCGCAACTTTATCGTTATATTTGCACTGCACGTTTAGGATTCAAGCACTAAACATGTACGCAAAAGAAAGAATCAAAACAAAATTTAAACTATTTACTTATGGAAAAGCCTATGAGTTTTGTGGATGCAATCAAATTGTGTCTTACTGAGAAATACGTCAACTTTAGCGACAGAGCTAGACGTTCAGAATATTGGTACTTTGTACTATTTAATTTCCTAGTATCTGCTGCAATCAACATTGTGTTTGGCGAAGGTGTTGTATTGAGATTGGTATCTCTTGCCCTACTTGTACCTAGCATCGCAGTGGCTATCCGCCGCCTACATGACACTGGCCGCTCAGGCTGGAACTTCCTATGGGTATTACTACCTGTGATTGGATGGATCATCCTTCTTATCTACTATGTACAAGATAGCCAACCAGGGGCCAACCAATGGGGGCCAAACCCAAAGCAATTTGAGATCCCTCAATCAGAAGCCCCAGCTTCAGAGCCAGCTCAAGAAAGAACAGAAGAAGCAACAGAAGAATAAGTCCAACATTAGAGAGACTACTATATAGAAAAAGCGTGTATCGCATCTCTTTCGAGATTTGCAATACACGCTTAAATTATATCTTGAATAATCAAGGACTATCTAGGATAGCGTATAGATTACTTAGATTGCTCTAGTTGAAGAGTCTTTGTAGGTTGATCACATACTTCTGTTGGGCCGAAGTATTGGATAGGACCTGGGTACACGTAGCTAGTAGTCTTAGCCCACTCTTCGCGGTTTGCAGCGAAAGTTTGGAATGGCTTATCTTCTAGCTTCACAAGAGCCTTTTGGATTACTGGCTTCATTTCACCGTGACGACGTTCCATGTTCATCATCATTGTGATAGGTACACCACCTGCAATCCATTCAGCAGCAGGAGCAGTTGTGTTACGTACAGAAGACATGTAACCAGTCTTACCGTTAGCGATCAAAGCAGACGCTGTGTAACCTAGTGCGTAGCAGTAATCAGCATCGTAGTTTGATGGAGCAGCACAACGACCTTCGTAACCGAAGAAGTGGTGTTGAGCAGCAAATTTACCATCGAACTTACCTTCTTCTTTCCACTCAGCTAGCTTAGTACCAACCATTTCAGAAAGCAACTTCTCAGTTTCGATCAATGATACTTGTACGTTACCGTGTGGGTCACGATCAAGAGTCAATTGACGAGCTACACCTTCTGGAAGACTAGCATATACAGAAGCATTTTCTTCAGAAAGGTGAGAGATAATATACTCACGTTGGTGAGACTTCTTCACGTGAGAGAAATCTTCTGCGTTGTGAGCCAAGAAATCATTCAACTCAGCGATAAGACGCTTCATAGCTGGGATAAACTCGATCAAACCTTCTGGAATAAGTACAGTACCGAAGTTGTTACCTGCAGCAGCACGGTCCGCAACGATTTGAGCTACGTATGTTACTACGTCGTCAAGAGACATATCCTTAGCTTCAACTTCCTCAGAGATGATAGCGATATTTGGTTGAGTTTGAAGAGCACACTCAAGACCGATGTGAGACGCAGAACGACCCATCAACTTGATGAAGTGCCAGTACTTCTTAGCAGAGTTACAGTCACGTTGGATGTTACCGATAACTTCGCTGTATACTTTACATGCTGTATCGAAACCGAAAGAAGTTTCAATCATTTCGTTCTTCAAGTCACCGTCGATAGTCTTAGGACAACCCACAACTTGAACACCTGCGTTTTGTGCAGCATAGTACTCAGCAAGTACACAAGCGTTTGTATTAGAGTCATCACCACCGATGATAACCAATGCCTTAATATCTAGTTCTTTCAAGATTTCAAGACCCTTGTCAAATTGCTCAGTAGCTTCTAGCTTAGTACGACCAGAACCGATGATATCGAAACCACCTGTGTTGCGGTATTCGTCGATAATTTCTGGAGTCAATTCCATATACTTGTGATCTACAAGACCACCAGGGCCTAGAAGAAAACCGAATACGCGGCTATCCTTGTTCATGCTCTTGACACCATCGAAGATACCAGAGATTACGTTGTGACCACCAGGAGCTTGACCACCTGAAAGGATAACACCTACATTGATTGCTGGCAATTCAGCAGCTGCATCAGCCTCAACAAACTTAAGAACTGGCATACCGTAAGTGTTAGGAAAAAGCTCTGCAATAGCTTCTTGGTCAGCTACAGACTGAGTAGCTTCGCCTTCCTCAATTTTCACTGCGCTCAATAGCGCTTTTGGCAATTTGGGCTGATATGCAGCCCGTGCGATTGAAAGTGCACTTTTAGTCATCTTGATATGTATTTTAAAATGAAAATGTTCGTTTTACCTTACGCCCGCAAATTTCGTCTTTTTTTCTCATATATAAAAGAAATCCTGCGGTTAATTTCACAGTGACAGAGCTGTTTAAAGCTTATTTTGTTGATTATCTTGATTTCGTTTCAACTCGTAGACTTCGTACTCCCCACAAATAGGATAAGTATCTTTGTCTTCGTCGTGAGACACATAAATCAAAGTATGCCCTGACTGACTCGTAAAATGTCGAATTCTATCACTCACCAGCGCTCTATTATGTTCATCTAATCCATGGTGCGGCTCATCCAAAATCAGCAGTTCTGGATTCTTCACAAATGCACGTGCCAACAACACCAGGCGCTGCTCTCCACTAGAAAGTTGTGTAAATTGTCGCTGTTGAAGATGCACTATATCAAAGCGCTCCATCATAATCTGGGCTTGTAATCGCTGCCCTGCATCAGCAGCTCTATACATCCCCACTCTATCATGCAAACCAGACGCGACCACCTCTATAGCAGGCACAGGCTTGCTGTAGGCTCTATGCAATTCTGGGGAAAAATAACCAATGCGGTGTTTTATTTCCCATACACTTTCTCCTGTACCTCGCTTACGTCCAAACAACTGCATATCCACCGCATACCCCTGCGGATTATCGGCACAGACTAGACTTATCAAAGTGGACTTCCCACTACCATTAGGCCCTTTCAATACACAGTGCTTGCCTCGATGAACATTCCAATCAATATGATCTAATATCACAAACTCACCATACTGAATAGAAACATCTCGTAAAGATATAATCTCTTCGTTACAAGAGGTATCCTTCTTTTTTTCATAAGCTTGCACTGGCATCAACATGTGATCAGAAAAAACTTCACCTTCACCCTTGTAAAAGCGCTCCAAAGCAGTTTCCTGTCTATTGAGCAAATACTCATTTAGTGGCCAACACGCTTTAAACTCTCTATTCTCTACCTGAGCAACATGTGTAATGCAACTCGGAAAATCTTCCCATCGACTAGCCAACACCATCAACTGCGTATGCCCTTCTTCTGCAACTCCTGAGAAGAGTTTATCCACAGCTTGTCTAGCCTCTGTATCTAAACCTATAAAAGGATTATCTAAAACCAGCAGACGAGGACGATTAGCAAGCACCTCACGTAAATGATGCATACGAAGTTCACCACAACTCAGTGCCACTATAGGCTTGCCATTGACCTTCTCAACATGATCTACCCCCATACTATGCCACCTTTGTTGATGATAGTAACTTTTATCAGCAACACCATAGCCATCCCTAAAATTGAGAGTAGCCACCTGTTTATACCCTGGCACCACTTCACCAGTAGAACTATACCATGTAATGCTACCATTTTGCAGAGCATGCACACCCAAGATCAACTGCATCAGTTGGGTCTTCCCAGATGCATTATCTCCAAAGACAGCGATCTGTTGACCCGGGAAAATTTTCCAAGTCACTGGCGACTTCATCTGCACACCAGCGTAAAGCGCCCAAGCAGACTGTATCTCAACAAGAGGAAATGTATATGTTGTCTTCATAATTTAGTCGGATAATTCGATAACCTCTAGATCTTTAATCTCTTTACCATCAATCACAAATCGCATCAAAGTACGCACTTTGTGAAAACCTTGCTGTCCCGCAGCTCCAGGATTGAGATGCATCAGACGTAAAGTCTTATCATATTTCACTTTCAAGATATGGCTATGCCCACTGATAAAAAGTGCAGGAGGAGACACAAACAAGGCAGTACGAATACTACTATCATAGCGACCAGGATAACCACCAATATGTTTCATCAACACATCGACACCTTCAATCATAAAACGATTGACCTCTGGATATCGCGCACGAATCTCGTGCCCATCACAATTACCACGCACGGCACGTACAGGTTTAAACGTCTCTAGCTTATCAGCCACCTCTACGGAGCCAATATCACCCACATGCCATATCTCATCACAATCCTTAAAGTGAACAAGGTATTTATCATCCCACCAAGCGTGAGTATCGGAAAGTAGACCTATCTTTTTCATACTCACAAAGATAGCAAAGATTAGAAGACATCAACTGTTTTCTAATCAAAATTCCCACTAAAACACCAAGACTCTCCTCGGCATAACACTTAAAAAACACGAATTCATTTGCGCATACAAATAGAAGCTAGTATCTTTACCTCCAATAAAAACAAATAAATATGAGTACTTGTAATAAAGCATACCAAGAGTGTTGCCTGTATTTCACAGCCAACTCCCTATCAAGGTTGATTACAACCATGGCAGACGAATCCTTTCGCATCACAGGCTTATCTCCATCATATGGACACCTTATGTTGACATTGATTGAGCAACCTGGATTAAGCCAAAATGAACTTAGTCACATTATGAACCTGCAACCGTCTACAATGACTCGATTTATAGACAAATTGATTCTATTGGAATATGTAGAGAGAGTTCAACAAGGCCGAAGTGCCATCATACATCCCACAGAAAAAGGTCTTGCACTTCGCCCACTAATCGACAAAGCTTTAGCGAACCTCTACAACAAATACTGTGAGATATTGGGTAAAGAATTTGCTATTAAACTCACAAGTGAGATTTATAAAGCCAGCGAGATTCTTAGAGAGAAAAAGTACGCCCCCAAAAAAAGGTAGCGTTGCTCAAACGCTACCATTTTTTGTATCTCCATCCTTCCTAAAAAGTAAAGGCATAAAAAAAAGAGCCAGCTAAGTAAAAACTTGCTAACTCTTAAATCTTCTCTCTGTAGTCGGGGTACCAGGATTCGAACCTGGGACCCCCTGCTCCCAAAGCAGGTGCGCTAACCGGACTGCGCTACACCCCGAAAAGAATGCTCGAGAAATCAGAAACTAAACTTTGGCCTTTCGTCGGGGTACCAGGATTCGAACCTGGGACCCCCTGCTCCCAAAGCAGGTGCGCTAACCGGACTGCGCTACACCCCGATAGGCTTTATCTAGTCGCTTTGTTTCTCAAAAGCGATGCAAAGATACGGCTTTATTCCAAACCGCCAAAATATTCTATCACTTTTTTGTCACAAAATTGTTTTTTCTCATTTTACCAGCAGGTAATACCCTCGTCATCTGGAAACAACTCTTCCTTTTTAAAGACAGGATCTTTGATTCCTTGTTTACGCTTTTCTCTATAATCTTTCAGCAAAGCAAAAGCTTTAGGCCCAAGCTGCACAATAGCAATCAAATTGCACGCTGTCATCAGAGCAATCATCACGTCAACTAAGTTCCAAGCCAGCTCCAAACTCATAAAGGCACCCAACATCACCATTACGCCTACAAGCAATCGATAAGCAAGCATTACCCTAGAGTCTTGTGTGATAAAGCGCACGTTGGCCTCTCCATAATAATAATTACCCAAAACACTACTATAAGCAAACAAGAAGATTGCCAACATCACGAAGTAACTACCAAACGATCCCACTTCCTCAGACAAAGCCACTTGTGTAAGCTGGATACCATTATAAGTACCATCCAAAGCAGCCCCACTACATAGAATAATAAAAGCAGTACAAGTACAAATCACCAACGTATCTGTAAACACGCCCAATGCTTGTACCAAACCTTGCTTCACTGGATGACTTACATCTGCAGTCGCTGCCGCATTTGGCGCCGACCCTTCCCCAGCTTCATTACTAAAGATACCACGTTTAATACCATTCATCAGCGCAGCACCAATTCCTCCACCTAAAGCTTGCTCCCAGCCAAAGGCACTACGGAAAATCATTCCGAAAACAGCAGGAATTTCTGCAATATTCCAAGCGACAACCACAACAGCCAAAAGCAAATACGCCAGCGCCATAAACGGCACAACCAAACTACTAACTTTTGCAACTCTATGAATACCACCAAATATAATCAGTAATGTCATCACTAGGAGAACAAGTCCAGTGACCATAGGAGATATGTTTAAGCCTTTTTCTAATGCCGCTGCTATCGTATTACTTTGTACAGAGTTATTCACAAAGCCAAAGCCTAATGTAATCAAGACAGCAAAGACCACACCCATCCAGCGGCGGCCGAGTCCGTACATCATATAATACGCAGGACCTCCTACAAAAGAATGTCGCCCTCTTACTTTATACAATTGAGCTAGTGTAGATTCTACAAAAGACGTAGCTGCACCGAACAAAGCAATAATCCACATCCAAAAGACAGCCCCAGGACCACCCAGCACGATAGCCGTCGCTACCCCAGCCAAATTACCCGTTCCCACTCGAGCAGCTAGAGACACAGCAAAAGCTTCAAAAGAACTAATATGTTTGCCTTCAGCACTAGAGGAATCGAGCAATAAGCGGCCCATCTCCTTTAATTCCTTAAGCTGCACAAACTTACTACGAATAGTAAAATAGAAAGCGCAAACCAACAGGCAGGTAATTAATATATAAATCCACAAGAAGTCACTGATACTCTGAACGAGGTCATTGAATGTCATAAAATTTTGTTTGTTTGAGGTTATTATATTTATTGTATAAGTCACAAATATACCACAATTTTCTTTCAGAATCAACCGAATATATATACATTTGTAACATAGTGACACATAAAAACTTTACTTATGGCAACACACAATATCCTAATTCCGTTTTTACTTACACTTTTTGCTGGGCTAGCCACTGGTATCGGTAGTGCTATAGCCTTTGCAGCCAAGACTACAAACAAACGTTTTTTAGCTGGATCCCTCGGGTTTTCTGCGGGCGTCATGATATATGTTTCATTCGTTGAACTTTTTAGTGAAGCTCAGCACACATTGTCTGATGCACACGGCGAACACTGGGGAACCATCATCACCGTACTATGCTTCTTTGGTGGCATGCTATTAATCGGAGTTATTGACCGCTTTGTACCTAGTTTTGAAAATCCCCATGAAATTCGCTCAGTAGAAGACATGCAAAACCCACAAAAAGCTGTAGACTTCAACACGCACAACAAAATGATGCGCGTAGGTCTTATGTCCGCACTAGCTATCGGCATCCACAATTTTCCCGAAGGTATGGCCACATTCATGTCGGCCCTTCAAGACCCAACATTAGGTATCGCCATCGCTGTTGCAGTGGCTATCCACAATATTCCTGAAGGTATCGCCGTCGCAGTACCAATCTATTTTGCCACCCGCAATAAGAAGAAAGCCTTTTATCTATCATTACTCTCAGGTTTAGCTGAACCAATAGGTGCTGTAGTAGCCTATTTGATATTAATGCCATTCCTGTCAGAGACCCTACTGGGATGTGTCTTTGCAGCTGTAGCTGGTATCATGGTGTTTATTTCACTAGACGAACTGTTACCTGCTGCTCAAGAATATGGCGAGCACCACTATTCTATCTGGGGGCTGGTACTAGGTATGATAGTCATGGCCACAAGCCTTATCATGCTTGTCTAAGCACATGCATTTCTGTTATCAACAACAAATCAAGCAGCACTATCCACATAGTCTAGAAGTTTTCACTATCTTTGTACGTGCTGAAATTTTAACCCAACAATACACTCCATATGAAAGGTATAGTACTAGCTGGTGGTAGTGGCACACGTCTCTACCCTATTACAAAAGGCGTAAGCAAACAACTACTTCCGATTTACGATAAACCAATGATATATTACCCAGTGTCTGTATTGATGCTTGCTGGTATACGCGATATCTTAATTATATCTACTCCACATGACCTGCCAGGCTTCAAACGCCTGATGGGAGATGGCTCACAGTTTGGTGTTCATCTGGAATACGCTGAACAGCCAAGCCCAGATGGACTAGCACAAGCTTTTATCATCGGAGAAGAGTTTATCGGTGACGATTCAGTCTGTCTAGTACTAGGAGATAACATTTTCTACGGCCAAAGTTTTACGGAGCAGCTGAAAAGCGCAGTTAAGAACGTAGACGTTGATAACAAAGCGACTGTCTTCGGATACTATGTAAGCGATCCAGAACGCTATGGTGTAGCAGAATTTGACGAAGTAGGCAAATGCTTGTCTATCGAGGAGAAGCCAGCTGAGCCAAAATCCAACTATGCCGTTGTTGGTTTGTATTTCTATCCAAACAGTGTAGTAGATGTAGCCAAAAACATCAAACCATCCCCTCGTGGCGAACTAGAAATCACCACAGTCAACCAACACTACCTAGAACAAGATGACCTGATGGTACAAAAGCTAGGACGTGGATTTGCTTGGCTAGATACAGGTACGCACGACTCTCTAAGCGAAGCTTCTACATTTATCGAAGTTATCGAAAAACGTCAAGGACTAAAGATTGCTTGTTTGGAACAAATTGCACTAGAACAAGGCTGGATTAGCCCAGAGGCACTTATAGAGATTGCTCAACCTATGCGCAAAAACCAATACGGCCAATATCTGATCGAAATGGCTGAGAAGAAAACAGCAAAGAAATAAATATAGAGTAACAATATGAATATCATCAAGACTGCCATTGACGGCGTGGTCATTTTAGAGCCGCAAGTATTTGAAGATGCCCGTGGATATTTTTTCGAGTCATTCTCTGACCGTTCTTTTAAAGAGCAAGTATGTGACACGACCTTTGTACAAGACAACGAAAGCAAATCAAGCTACGGAGTAATACGTGGATTACATTTTCAGATTGGAGAAGACGCACAAAGCAAACTAGTACGCTGTATCTCTGGTAAAGTACTAGACGTAGCTGTAGATATTCGCCCAGATTCACCTACATTCGGACAGTATGTATCTTGCGAGTTATCAGCTGAAAACAAACGACAAATGTTTGTACCAAGAGGTTTGGCTCATGGATTCGCTGTACTTAGCGAAGAAGCCATCTTCGCTTATAAGTGCGACAACTTCTACGCACCTCAAAGCGAGCAAGCTGTATTATGGAACGATCCAGAAATCAATATTGACTGGCAAGTACCAGCAGACAAAGTAATTCTTTCTGGCAAAGACAGCAAAAGCCCAACCTTGAAAGAACATATCGCCTCAATCAAATAAGACATACCTATTTATATATTAAGAGACCTGTAGTAGCACTTGCCATCTACAGGTCTCTTTTCTATATCACTGTCATCATCAATTTGAACTAACCCTTTAATCAAATCACACCGTTCAAATGGACTCAGCACTGTGTATTATTCCATCTCATCACCATCCCAAAACAAAGGGACATCCATAAAGTCATCTAAGCTACGACGTTCTTTCTTCGTAGGACGACCAGAGCCACGTTGCCTATCGACAAATCCAGAGATTCTGTTCATCTCAAGCAATTCGTACTGTTCTGGCGACGTAATATTTTCCATCATCTCAGGAACTAACTTAGCCCCTACTCTTTTCTCGATGGCTTGCACCACACGAAACGAGTAAGTCACTGGCGCTTTCTTAACCGAAACCGTATCACCAGCTCTTACTGTACGAGCAGGTTTCACCGATTTATCATTGATGGCGACTTGCCCTTTTTTACATGCTTCAGCAGCTTGCGAGCGCGTCTTAAACAAACGCACAGCCCACAGCCATTTATCTACTCGTGCAATGCGTGTATCGTTTGTATCAATCTCTTTCATGTTCTATCAAGCCTCCTGCTTATTCTATTTCAGCAAAGATGCCACTACCCACACGCACCATCGTACTTCCCTGCTCTACAGCAATAGGAAAATCGTGTGTCATCCCCATAGACAACTCACAAAATGACGGACGTTC
The DNA here is from genome assembly GCA_963678855.1 of Bacteroidaceae bacterium. GTDB lineage: Bacteria > Bacteroidota > Bacteroidia > Bacteroidales > Bacteroidaceae > F22. The sequence goes on from OY787448.1 coordinate 1,168,849, forward strand.
AGCAAAATACTGCTTCTTCACCTGATCAAAGACACCTTTCAGTGCTTCAAAGTCGGCTAAAACACGCAATCGGTTATCCGTATTACTTGCCATCCCCATGATTCCGCAGATGCGTACAAAAGGCATGCTTTTCCACTCACCCTCTTCCAGCATCTCCAAAAGCGCCTCTGGTGTAAACCCAAATTTACTCTCTTCTTGCGCTACATGGACTTCCAGCAAACAATCGATAGTACGTCCTACCATTTGCCCTTGTTTATTAATCTCCTGCATCAAGCGCATGCTATCCACAGCGTGAATCATCTTCACATAGGGAGCGATATACTTCACCTTATTGCGCTGTAAATGCCCAATAAAGTGCCACTCAATATCCTCGTGAGTCACTTGCTCACGTTTGGTTTCAAGTTCTTGCACACGGCTTTCACCAAAACAACGTTGCCCAGCCTCATAAGCAGCTTCAATATCCTCAAATGTGTGATATTTACTAACCGCCAACAATCTTGCAGTAGCAGGCAATTGGTTCTTGATTTTGGCTATACGCCCAGCTATTTGTTCTTTACGCTCCGCAGGTGTCATTATTCAGCAGATTCAGGGTTTGATTCTTCTGCAGAAGCTTGAGATGCTTCAGCATATAGGCTTTCATATACATCCATCAATGGAGTTTCTGTAACAGCACCAATAGTATAATCAGCCAAAGTATTCTTCATACCTTCTTTTAGGCGGTTCACAGCATCTTCTAGAGTAGATGCTTGCACCAACATTTGCGACGCAGTTTTCTTTTCGTTACCACTCTTCTCATCCAAAGTGATAAAGATCACCTTACACTTGAAGTAACGATCTGCGCTTTCTTCAGCAGTCAAAAACAGCTCTGCATATTTTGCACGCTTGATATCAGAAATCACGAACTCACCTTGAGATACGAAAGGCAACATCTCTTCTGTGATACGCGCCTCAGCATCTGTAAAGTTCTCAGCACCCACCAAATACGGTTCTGTAACACGTTTTGCTGAGCCATTTTCCATCATCTTCTCGTAGCGCACTTTGCACTCAAACCATGATTGCATCATAAGATTATTATTTTTCTTGTTATATATGTAATGATTATCTTCTCCCTAAAAGCCCACTAAATTGTAGTTTTCAGCTTAAAGCGTCTTGCAAAGATACGCAATCCACTCGACCAAAGCAAACATTCATTACACATTCAAGGTACAGTATAAAAACTTCATACACGTTGGCATTTTTGCCAATGTATATGAAGTGTCTAGTTTATTATCTTTTCATAAAAAGGATATACATAAAGAGAAGTCATTGCCACCTCTTTACACATTAGTCGAGCTAGTAGAGCAAACACTCCACTACTTTGTCCACTGCTTCAACTCCTCTGGAGTCAAGTTTTTGGCGACAATCACGCCTTTTTCATTGATCAGATAATTAGTAAATCCACGATTAAGCCGATACTTCTTGTAAATAGGATTACTACTTCCTTGTACCGCTAGCATACTCTCCTCATGGTTTACTTTATCCATACGCAATGTCTGGTTATACACCGAACGACTAGAATCGAACGATACAGACAGCATCTGGATTGGCGTCTTCTGGTGCTTATTGGTTTGCCACAATTTGGCATTAGCCACACGCGATTGCGCATCGTAACTAGCCCAGAAGCTTACTAACACTAAAGAACCTCTATAGTTCTTCAAATTCTTATTCTCAGTAGTCTTAATATCAAAATCGGGCGCTACATCTCCCACACAAAGTCCAGTCACTGGACGGTCTTTAGAAATAAATGATGTTAAGGTAATAATCAGTACTACGACTGCTACCCATTGTACATTTTTCATGTAACGTTGTTTTCGTTACTTTTGTTCTGGCCCAGCATAAAGCCGAGATTTCTGGCCAAAACTTTACAATCTCTAGCATGCTGTATCTAGGCTTATAACTACTGTCTTTCACCGAGTCACATGTTGGCATACCGTATTGGAAATCGTTGCAAAGTTGAGGTTTTTCGACGAAACAGCCAAATAAAACTAAAAAAATCTAGTTTGAGTTTGCATTTTGAAGACATAAAGTAGTACCTTTGCAAGGTATTGATTACCAGCTATTTATCGGTGTTTCGAGTCGTTAAAACGTTATCAAGACATCGACAATCTCTCTAGCATAAATTGATTTTTGTCAAGATGGAAAACAAAGAAATTATTCTCGCCCGTATCACAGGAGAAGACAAGCCAGGGCTGACTGCCTCTATTACAGAGGTTTTGGCCAAGTACGACGCCAAGATCTTAGATATAGGACAGGCCGACATTCACAACACGCTTTCATTAGGTATTTTATTTGTTGCAGAAGAGCAGTATTCCGGATACATCATGAAAGAACTACTATTCAAAGCCTCTGCTTTGGAAGTAAGTGTACGCTTCAAACCTATCTCTATTGAAGAGTATGAAAAGTGGGTGAGCGCAGAAGGCAAAAACCGTTATATCTTAACACTACTAGGACGCCAAATCAATGCCAAGCAAATTACTGCAGTCACAAGCATTCTTGCAGAACAAGGCATGAATATCGACGCGATTCGCCGTCAGACAGGGCGTCCTTCGCTCGATCCAGACCAACCACAACATCGCCGTGCTTGTGTAGAATTGTCAGTAAGAGGCAATCCTCTAGACAAAGATGAAATGCACAACCAGTTGATGGAGCTATCTTCACAACTAGAGATGGACTTCTCTCTACAAGTAGATAATATGTACCGTCGTACTCGTCGCCTTATCTGCTTCGATATGGATTCCACATTGATTGAAACGGAAGTAATCGACGAACTAGCCATTCGTGCTGGTGTAGGCGACCAAGTCAAAGCTATTACCGAAAGTGCCATGCGTGGAGAAATCGACTTCAAGGAAAGCTTCAAGCAACGTGTAGGTCTTCTTAAAGGACTAGACGAATCTGTAATGAAAGAGATTGCAGAAGCCCTACCTATCACAGAAGGTGTAGAGCGCCTAATGGCCACATTAAAACATCATGGATATAAGATTGCCTTATTGTCTGGTGGATTTACTTACTTTGGACAACACCTACAAAAACGTTTTGGTATCGACTATGTCTACGCCAATGAACTAGAGATTGTAGATGGCAAACTGACCGGTGACTACTTAGGTGAAATCGTAGATGGCAAACGCAAAGCCGAGCTACTACGCCTCATCGCTCAAGTAGAAAAAGTCAATATTGCACAGACTATTGCCGTGGGCGATGGCGCCAATGACTTGATGATGATTAAAGAAGCGGGTCTAGGCATCGCCTATCACGCCAAACCAAAGGTACGTGAAAACGCAAAACAGTCTATTAATAACATGGGACTAGACGGCGTACTGTATTTCCTAGGTTTCCAAGACACATACATGAAGGAGTATTAATTCCCCTACATTATATATAATAAGCATCCCCTCAATGACTCCGTACTGGATAATTGAGGGGATGCTTATTATATCATATACTGTATAAATCAGTTTTACTCTTCTTCTAGATTTTCTTTATGCAAGATAAATGTAGTAGCACCACAAGTGATGATAGCCTCATCATCTAAACGGATGCGATCTTTAGGGCCCAACAAATCATTATTCAAGAAAGTACCTGTCAACGATGGTGCATCTCGCAAAGTAAACACAGGGTTACCTTGTTTATTGCGCTTGATATTGATCATACAGTGACGTCTATCCATAGACATATCACCCGATTCGATAGGCACATTGACATCTGTCCCTTTGCATCGACGACCGATAATATTCTCACCTATAAACAAAGGTAGTTCTTGACGATAGCCAAAGACATTTTCGATCACTACGATATGTCCACATGGTTCAGCTGGAGGCGCTTTGAATTCGTCTTCCAAATCCTCATTGCCATCACTATCTTTTCTCTCAAGTTTTTTCTTACCACCTAAGCGCACACTGAACTGCTTACCACAGTGTTCACAGGCAAACACCAGCGATTGACCAGCGCTGTACTTTGTCTCATCAAAAGCCAACCATTCGTCGCACTTTGGACATCTCAATCTTTTCATCTATTCTATTGTCTTACACGTAGCATCCATGCCGATGCACATTTTTCTATTTGTCTTATTTGTTCCAATGCCACCTTAGCATCACTAGACGTGCGATAACATCCAGCAGAAATACGAAATTTACCATCCATCTCCAACACCTTCAAGTCTTCTAGTCCCGCCTTAACCAAACGAGTCATTTCCTCTTCAGCAGCAGCTGTTGAAGTCACACTAGAGACAATCAAATGATACCCTCTACGGCTATCGATCTTCTTTGGTGCCATCGGTGCAGGTTCAGCCACTTCTACAGGAGCTTCCTCTACAGTTTTCACTTCGGATGTCTTAGCTTGTTTTTCAGCGACCGACACGTCACGTGCCACCACCTGACGTTGAACTGTCACAGGAGCTTCCGCCACCTTATCCGCAGAAGTTACCGATGCTTCAGATGCAATTTGAGCAAACAGCTCAGTTGGCAACATATCCGCATAGTTCTGATTATTGACATACGTATTTTCTACAGGCTTACTCAAGATAAAGAATGCTGCTACGGCTGCTGCCGCCACAGCAGTTACACGGAAAGCACTTGCCACAGCTGGATGCATGCGAACCGATTTTTTGTCTATACCAGTCGCAGCCACAGGTTGCTGAGGTGTCATCTTAACCACACGAGCATGACGGGCTTCTTCTTCCAAAGTAGCCACAGGCGTCATGGCAAAGACATCCAATCCATATAATGTAGGCGATGTAATACGTTCGTCGTATGGTACAAACAAATAGTCTTGTTGCATAGTAAAGCGCAGCTCACCAACATTTGGCAAGAACAACTGCCCTGTACTATGTAGTGTATGAATTGCCTCTTTTACCTGCTGAAAAATTTTGGCTGTTGCTTCTTGAAAGTTCAAGTCATAAGCCGTCATATACGACTGAGCAAGCAGTCCATCATTCAAGCGCAATTGCGCATTGAATGCAATCTCACGTGTAGGTGGAACAAAGACTCCTTCCTTTTCGTCAAATTTTGCAGGCACATAATGAGCCACAAATCCCCCAAGACTAGGTACAATCACACAATCATTCTCCAAAAGAAGATGTGCTACGTGGTTGGCTAATTCATTATTCTTCATATCACTAATTTTTATGCCTCTGATGCTGGTTTCGCAGGTTTTTCCTGTCCACCATCAGGTTTATTATTGGAACGACGACGCGCATCTGGGCGACGTCTGTTGTTATTTCTTTGATTTGGCTTCTTCTCTCCTGATGCTTGTTGTCCATCAGCAGGCTTGTTGCCTTCAGGTTTAGGACCACGTCTGCGGTTATTAGGTCTAGTCCCTTTTGGCTTTTGGCCATCCTTATGACCTTCTGGTCTAGGGGCACCCGACTTGTGTCCTTCAGGTCTGCGACCATTGTTATTTCTTTGACCAGGCTTGCGATTATTTCTCCCACGGCCTTTGCGTACAGGTTTTGGATCATAAGCAGGCACCTCACCTAGTTCCTCAGGAACATCAGCTTTGTTGATCACCTTATCCAAGAAGTCTTCGATGGCCTTAAACTTAATCTGATCGGCTTCACTAATCAACGTGATTGCCTTACCATCTCGCTTGGCACGTGCGGTACGTCCAATACGGTGTACATAATCCTCACTATCGTGTGGCACATCGTAGTTGACCACCAAAGTAATATCATCGATATCGATACCACGAGAGATAATATCTGTTCCCACAAGAATCTGTGTCTTACCTGCTTTAAATGCAAGCATCACTTCTTCACGACGGGCTTGATCTAGATCGGAGTGCATCTCAGCCACATTTAGCTTCAGGCGACGCATGGTCTTCGTAATTTCCTTCACCTTCAATTTAGACGAAGCAAAGACAATGACCTTTTCTGGTTTATCCTGCAATAGTATATGTTGCAAGATAGGGAGCTTCTGATTTTCATAACACACATAAGCATGTTGTTCAATCTTATCAGCTGGACGAGATACTGCAAGCTTAATCTCTGCAGGGTCTCGCATAATATTTTTAGCAAGTTCCTGTATCTTGGACGGCATAGTGGCCGAGAACAGGATGGTTTGACACGTGTCAGGCAATTGTTCAGCTATCGCTTGGATATCTTCTACAAATCCCATATCAAGCATGCGGTCGGCCTCATCAAGTACAAAATGAGACACTTTAGACAAGTCTACATACCCCAGTTTCATATGGCTCAAAAGACGTCCTGGTGTAGCAATCACCATATCAGCTCCCATAGAGAGGCTGCGTTGTTGTTGAGCAAACTGTGGTCCATCTCCACCGCCATAAATAGGCACACTAGAGACAGACAGGAAGTAAGAGAAGCCCTCCATCTGCTGGTCAATCTGCTGAGCCAGTTCTCGTGTTGGCGACATAATTACGCAGTTGATAGCATCTTCAGGATGTTTTCCTTCAGATAACTTGCTAATGACAGGCAGCAAAAAGGCTGCCGTTTTTCCTGTTCCTGTTTGAGCCACTGCTATAAGGTCACGACCTTCTAGGATGACAGGGATAGCTTCTGCTTGTACCGGAGTACACTCTTCGAAACGCATAGCATCTAGCGCATCTAGCACACTATCATTTAATGGTAATTCTGTAAACTTCATCTATTTTGTCCTCAAAAATAACTGTTGGTTGTAGCATACTGCTCTTCCAACAATCAGCTTGTTCAGAGCACATATTTATACATATGCCTACAAAGGTAGCAATAAAAAACGGATGTTTCAAAAGAAAACACTATCTTTGTGCGACGATATAGCTTAAACAAAGGGTTTGAGCAAGTATAACAGACCGAAATTCCAATAAAAGAAACGAAAATGGACCAGAAACGCATTAGTCTTACTCAGCATGCCATGCATTACGGCACGAGCATGGGTATATTTTGGATCATTAGCTTTGCTATTTTTGTAGCAGCTTGCTATACTCCTTCCTTATTCACTTTGTTTGTAATCACACTATTAGCAGTGCCAGTTTTGGCATGGTGGATGGCTCGTGATTTCAGAGATAAGACCATGGGAGGATACATCCACTGGATACATGCGTGGAGCTTCACAACTTTCATCTTTTTATTTGCTGGCCTGCTAGCAGGTGTAGCGCACTACATCTTCTTTGCGTTCTTGGACCATGGAGTGATCATGGATCTGGGCATCACGTACTATACGGATGCGTTGAAAGACGTGCAAGACGGTACGGGTAGCTTCGGAGAGACATTCTCTGCTGCCGAAGCCTCTGAGCAAAAGATACAAGTGGTTGGTATGTTGGAACAGATTATTGATATGCTGAAAAAGTTGAAGAACACTAGTCCTATCAACTTGGCTATCAACATCTTTACTAGCAATATCTTCTACGGAAGTATTATCAGCCTTGTAGTTGCGCTGATTGTACAAAAGAAGCCACAAAACTGGCAAACTCCAACCCCTTTCAACTAGGAACTTATGGCTTTAGACGAAACATATCCTTTAGATATCTCTGTCGTAGTGCCTCTACTCAACGAAGAGGAATCACTACCAGAACTACAAGCGTGGATAGACCGCGTAATGGATGCAAATGGTTTTACATATGAGACCTTATTTATCGACGACGGTAGTCGCGATGCATCTTGGGAGGTTATCGAAAATTTACAGAATCAATATCCACAAGTGCACGGCATCAAGTTCCGTCGCAACTATGGGAAATCGGCTGCGCTACACTGCGGATTTGCAGCAGCACAAGGACGCGTAGTTATCACGATGGATGCCGACTTACAGGACAGTCCAGATGAGATTCCGACTCTATACAAAATGATTGTAGAAGAAAAATACGATTTGGTATCTGGCTGGAAGAAGAAGCGTTATGATCCGCTTAACAAGACTATTCCTACAAAATTATTCAATGCGACAGCACGCAGCGTTAGTGGCATACATAACTTGCATGACTTCAACTGTGGGTTGAAGGCATATCGTCGTGAGGTAGTCAAAGACATCGAGGTATACGCCGAGATGCATCGATACATTCCTTACTTGGCCAAAGCTGCTGGATACGAGCGCATTGGCGAACATGTCGTGCAGCACCAAGCACGTAAATACGGGACCACTAAGTTTGGTCTAAGCCGCTTTTTCAATGGTTATCTAGATTTGTTATCGTTGTGGTTTACCACGAAGTTTGGTAAAAAACCGATGCATATCTTTGGGCTGTTGGGTTCGATTATGTTCTTTCTAGGACTGATTTCTCAAATCATCGTAGGGGCTAGTAAACTGTACAATATGGCCCATGGATTACCATACCGATTGGTGACAGAATCTCCATATTTTTATATTGCACTGACATCCATGATTTTGGGTACGCAGCTCTTCCTTGCGGGCTTCCTTGGGGAACTAATCACACGCAGTGCATCCGACAGAAATGTATATAATATAGAAAAGAAAATATAATGAATAGACTCCGTTTTTTATGGACAACTCTGGCTTGTGTCTGCTTAGGCCTACTTAGCATAGTGGCACAAAGCTGCAATGAAGAGACCTGTATCCGCAATGACCGCGGCTATATGGGTATCACTTGCAAAAGTAATGATAATGGTTCTGAGGTAGCCATCAACCAGCTGACAGTTACGGCTTTTGATACTGACTCTGTACTGATCAATCAAGAAAGTCAAGTAAGCAGCATGTCACTTCCAGTCGACGAGACTAGAGACAGCACTGTGTATGTATTCGCGTATACATCAACAGATAATATCGTCAGTCACGATACCCTACGTATCTACTACAAACGCACCCCTATATTTATCAGTATGGAGTGTGGCAATGCGATTTATTGCGATATCAGCGAAGCAAAGCATACAGAGAACCAGCTCAAACGAGTGGAAATTGTCAACAACCAAATTAAAGAAACCGATGCGCACAATATCAACCTCTATTTTTAAGATTGTCACGGTAATTATTCTGTGTATGGCGACAAGCGTATCTATACATGCTCAGCGTCCAAGCGGAAAGAGCCAAACGGGTATGGATCCTAATCGTCGCCGTCCTCTACCTGCAGGCGAAAAACGTTTTGTGGAGAACAAAGATTCGTTGACAACATGGCAGAAGTGGACTAAATTTGAAGGTGCAGAAGTAACCTTTGATATCATGAGTCCTATGAGCCATTACTTCGGTAGAAATTACATGAACACGCAAGTAGGACTAAAAGTAAATCTCAACTACCGCTTATACCCTGTTATCGAACTAGGTATGGGTACTTGCGACGATCACGAAGAAGGCATTCACTACAAGATAGACCGTGCACCATACGTTCGTATAGGTGCCGACTACAATCTACACTGGAAGAAACGCCATGGTAGCCACTTGTTTATCGGTGCCCGTTATGCATTCTCTAGCTTTAGCTATGACGTCTACAGCGATCCTATCGCAGATGGCATCTGGGGTGGCAAGACTCCATTCGAATATCGCGATATCAAATCGTCTGCACACTGGGCCGAGTTTTTGATTGGTATTCAGGCACGCATCTCGGGCCCTATCCTTATGGGATGGGACTTCCGTTATCGCTTACCACTAAGCGTCTCGGAAGATGAGCATGCATCACCGCATGTGATTCCTGGTATGGGGGAGGACAAGGACAACAACTTTGGAATTACCTATAATATCATTTACGAATTACCTTTCTAATCAATAGGTCATGAAACAAGAACAAAAAAAAATATTTCGCTACGCCTTCTGGCTGGTAGCGCTTATAGCGGGTACATTTTATGTGATTCATACACATAGCATCAAGGCGCCATCTAGCTATCACCACAATCAAGGGATGGTATTTGGTACTTTCTATCATATCACGTATCAGCATACTGAAGATTTGCATCGTGGCATCAAAAACGAGATGAAACGAGTGGACAACTCGCTATCTCCATTCAACAAAGAGTCGATTATCACGCATATCAACAACAATGACTCGGTGACTCCCGATTCTCTGTTCTTAAAGGTATTCCGTCGTGCGCACGAGATCTCTGAATCTACAGCAGGTGCTTTTGATATTACTGTAGCTCCTTTGGTCAACACGTGGGGCTTTGGCTTTAAGTCTGGCAAGGACTTAACAGCGACTCAGATTGACAGCCTACTGCAACACGTGGGATATAAGAAGGTATCGCTAACAGCTGACAACTTGGTCCAAAAGACAGACTCTGCGATTATGCTTGACTGCTCGGCTATCGCCAAAGGATATGCCTGCGATGTGGTGGCCGACTATCTACGCAAGCAAGGGGTAGAGAACTTTATGGTCGAGATTGGCGGTGAAGTGACTCTAGGCGGTGAGCGTCCTAACTCTGGCAACTGGCGCATCGGTGTCAACAAGCCTATCGAAGACAGCCTGCAAGTGAAGAACGAACTAGAGCTAGTGCTACAGATCTCAAATTGTGGTATGGCTACATCGGGCAATTACCGCAACTTCTACTATAAAGACGGCAAGAAAGTGGCTCATACAATAGATCCACGTACGGGCTACCCTGTACAGCACAGCTTACTTTCTGCAACAGTCGTAGCTCCCGACTGCCTTACTGCTGATGCTACAGCTACAGCATTTATGGTGATGGGACTAGATAAAGCCAAAGAGTATATTACTAAGCATCCGGAGATTAAGGCTTGCCTAATCTATGCAGACGCTGATAATAACAACCAATTGTTTATCTCTCCTACGCTAGAAAGTGCGGTAGCGAAGTAAAACAAGTTCCTAAGGCTTGCAATAGCGCTCGCGCTATACAGCAAGCAAGTATAGATGCCCATCCATACACGTATAGTCCTAGGGGTACACACGTATGGATGGGCATCTATGCATGTATAGGCCTAGGACTATACATATCTATTTAGTAAGGGCAGCTCGCCCACAAGCCTTTATGTCTTTTTATTCTCCCAATGTTAATCACTATATCAGTAAGTTTTCGTATCTTCGTGACTGTGTAAATTAAAAATCAAACAACATTCAGCTATGAGTATTAAGTACAAACCAGTAGCAAAGATTATTGGTCCTAAGAAAGAAAGATTGTATTATCCTAGTATCGTCAAATCAAGATACGATTTTGTAGACACTAAAGAAATTGCACGTGAAATAACCGAACTCTCATCTATTGATTCAGGTTCTGTATTGTGCGCTTTAGATGTATTAGGCAAGGTGATGCATCGCTACTTCAAAGATGGAAAAACAGTAAAACTAGATGGTTTAGGCAGTTTCTATCCCACATTAGACTGTAAAGGCACAGGAGTAGACTCACCAGAAAAAGTCAATGCAAAACAAATCAAAAAAGTGAATGTGGCGTATATTCCTGAATACACCAAGAACAACAAACGGAAACATATCTGCTCTTTGACAAAAGATATTGATTTCGAAAGATCCAACTTATATCCATGGCCTGTAACGCCGCGGGACAAGAACAAATAACAAATCGGCCTTAGGAAATTTCATCCTAAGGCCGATTTTTCATCAATATATATTAGTCAAATAGTGTTTCAGAAGACAATGCATACTTCCCGCTACCAGTAAACATCAAAGCAACGGCACCGAAGAAGTATAAACCGAGTAGTTCGATAGCCCAGCCTCCCTGCTGATTGAGCATAAGCAACTCTTCGCTATGAACCAGCCACGCCGCAGCAAAGCAATTAAAAGCAAAGACAGCTGCCGCCAACCGCGTTCTAAATCCCACGATAATAGCTATTGGTGCTAGGACTTCCCCTACGACGACACCATAAGCTAAGAATTCAGGGAAGCCTTCTTTGAAGAGCACTTCCTCGATAAATCCAAGTCCTCCGATAAGCTTGGCTACTCCGTGGAGTAACATCATGATTCCCAAAGATAATCGCAGAACCAACAAACCTAAATGTAGGTTATGATCTAATATTGTACCAGTTTCTATTTCTTTCATAACATTTTCATTTCTAATTAGTATTGAGATAAAGTGAAACATGTTCACGCATGCTTCTGTCGTAAATCTACAATGATTTAATGAATGTTCAAAACATCTCGCCAAAAAAAAGGCGAATTTCACTTATTATAGACAAATAGAGATGCCAAAAATAGTCCAGTTGGAAAATTCATTCCAACTGGACTATAGTATTTTTGTAAATTCGATGCTTACTTCTGCATCGCAGTCTTCGTATATTTCTGTAGGTAAGAGGGCACCTCAGTATGACTATTGTTCTTAGCAAAGAACCAAGCCGAGTGATTTTCTGTCGTCAATAAATTAGGGTTGGCTTTATGCTTAATCAATAACATCACATTTGTCAATTGAATAATACAAAGACTAATAAACAAGAAAGGATGGTATGCATAAGTATACCATCCTTTATTTCCCCTATAAATGCCTGTATACCAGATCAAAAGTAGCCCTGAGGGGAATCAAACCCCTATCTACGGTACCGGAAACCGCTATTCTATTCGTTGAACTACAGGGCCTTTTTGATAGAACGACACGTCATGAAACTAAAAAAAGCCTCAACAACCTATGTTATCGAGACTCGCATAAAGTTGGTTGACAAGTGTTGTATTTTTCTCAAGTGCGTTTGCAAAGATAGACAGTTTAAAAAGATGCGCCAAATATTTTATTTGTTTTTCCAAAAATATCTATACACTTTTCTGACTATCAAATCGTTAGCAACACCTCTTTTAAGGCATGAATATGGCGGAAGATACAAATATTCTGCTATCTTTGCATCATAATTGTCCTTTTAATAATGTGCCTTTCACTTTGGCATAGGTTTAGCTGTAACCCAAGGACAATATATCATTCAAAATTTAAATATGAAGCATAAATTAGTAGATAGTATAGTAACTGGAATTCAAGAGAAAAAAGGTAAAGGTATCGTTGTATGTGATTTAACTAAAATCGATGACACGATTTGTCAGTATTTCGTGGTTTGTGAGGGGAACTCTCCTAACCAACTACGTGCCCTTGTAGATAGCATCAAGGAAGAAGGTCGCAATGCGATGGACGAAACTCCTATCCAAGTACAAGGACTTGACAACTGTGAATGGGTAGCCATGGATTACGGTGACGTAATGGTACACCTTTTCCTACCGGAAGCTAGAGACCACTATCAGCTCGAAACAATGTGGGCCGATGCAGTGGTTAGCGAGATTGAAGATCTAGACTAGTAGCAATTAATACCAACAACAATGGCAGATAATAATAATCCATTTGGCAACCAAGAAAATGGTGGTGCTGGTGGACCAAAAACACCAGGCGGCCCTAATAGAGTGCCTCGATTCAGCTTGAGCTGGATGTATATAGCAATTGCTATAGCAGCATTGGCACTTTTCTTTTTCAATGGACAAGAGGGCGTAACCAAGCGCGTGGGCTATAGCGACTTCAAAGAATATGTTGATAAGGGCTATATCAAGAACGTCATCGGCTACGACGATAATACGGTACAAGCAGAAATCAAAACAGAACATATCTCTGAAGTCTTTGATAATAAGAAACAGCAGGGAGCTGCATATGTCCTTACAGAAGCACCTTCTCGTGAGATGCTTGCAGAATATATTGACGATGCACAAAAGCGCGAAGTCTTTACAGGTGATGTAGACTACGACAAGCGACAAGATTATTGGGGTCCACTGATGAGTGTGGCATTCCCTATTCTTTTGATTGTGTTGATGACTTGGTTTATGATGCGTCGCATGGGCGGTGGTTCCAGCGGTGGTGGCGTAGGAGGTGGTATCTTCAACGTCGGTAAATCTAAAGCAAAGCTATTCGATAAGAACACGCAAGTAAACGTAACATTCAAAGATGTAGCGGGACTTGCTGAAGCCAAACAAGAAGTCGAAGAGATTGTCGAGTTCTTGAAAGCGCCTCAAAAATATACGGAGCTTGGGGGTAAGATTCCTAAGGGTGCCCTACTTGTAGGCCCTCCTGGAACAGGTAAGACCTTGCTTGCTAAAGCGGTAGCAGGTGAAGCTAATGTGCCTTTCTTCTCACTTGCAGGTAGTGACTTCGTAGAAATGTTTGTGGGTGTCGGTGCCTCTCGTGTACGCGACTTGTTCAAGCAGGCTCAAGAAAAAGCGCCATGTATCATCTTTATTGATGAGATTGATGCGGTAGGTCGTGAGCGTGGTAAAAACAACATGACAAACGGTAATGACGAACGCGAGAATACTTTGAACCAACTGCTCACAGAGATGGATGGTTTTGGTAACAACAGCGGTATCATTATCCTAGCGGCTACAAACCGTGTGGAAATTCTAGATAAGGCATTGCTACGTGCAGGTCGTTTTGACCGTCAGATTCATGTAAACCTTCCTGACTTGAACGAACGTAAGGAAGTGTTTGATGTACACATGAAGCCTTTGAAGATTTCTGAGGAAGTCGATAAAGAATTGCTTTGTCGCCAAACTCCAGGTTTCTCGGGAGCAGATATTGCCAATGTATGTAACGAAGCAGCACTGATTGCTGCACGTCACAATAAGAAAGTGGTGGATATGCAAGATTTCCACGATGCGATTGACCGTATCGTTGGTGGTTTGGAAAAGAAGACAAAGATTACGACAGAGTCGGAAAGACACTCTATCGCTATCCACGAATCGGGACACGCATCGTTGTCGTGGGTATTGGAGCATGCCAATCCTTTGATTAAGGTGACTATCGTACCACGTGGTCAAGCTTTAGGTGCTGCATGGTATCTTCCAGAAGAAAGACAGATTACAACCAAAGAACAAATGCTTGACCAGATGTGTGCAACACTAGGTGGTCGTGCGGCTGAGGAAGTATTCTTGGGACGTATCTCTTCGGGGGCGATGAACGACTTGGAACGTGTTACGCAACAAGCGTATGGTATGGTGGCTTATCTCGGTATGAGTGATGAATTGCCAAATATCAGCTACTACAACAATAACCCAAGTACTTTCACAAAACCATATAGTGAAAAGACTGCTGAGTCTATTGACAAAGAGGTACAGCGAATTATCAATGACCAATATCAACGTGCAAAAGATTTGCTTCTTGAGTACAAAGACAAGCACCATGAGCTAGCTCAATTGCTTATCGATGAGGAAGTTATCCTTGCAGCTGACGTAGAGAAGATCTTTGGAAAACGTCCTTGGAAATCACGTTCTGAAGAAATCCTTCAACAAGAGGAGAAAAAGAACGTGGAAAAGGAAGAAGCCAAGAAGGAGGCTGAAACTGAAACAACAAGCAACGAGTCAGAAGCACCTGCTACTCCTGAAACTGAGAGCACTGCTGATTCAAAAGAGTAATTCTTTTAAAGAAAAAGAACTTGAAAAATATTATCCAAAGAGCCATCACTGGTGGCTTATTTGTAGCCTTTATTATCATAGGGGCACTGTGGAGCGAAAACAGTTTTGCATTTGTTTTCGCTCTGCTGTGCGGATTGACTGTACGTGAACTGGCGCAGTTGGTGAACCAACAAAAGCGTGTAAACATCCCAGCAAACACCCTAACATTTTGGGGAATTTATCTTTTCCTAGCAGTACACTTTTATATGCGTGGTATCAGCTGGGACGAACACGACCGCAGTGTAGTCTTGTACTTTTTACCATATGCTGGATTCTTGATGTATGTGTTACTTCGAGAATTGTACAAGAAGCAAGAAAACCCTATTCATAACTGGGCCTACAGCATTTTGACACAATTTATGGTGGCCGTGCCATTTGCGTTGCTCAATGTAGTGGCATACTACCAAGGGGAGACTTCTGGTTTTGCCCCTTACTTTCCTGAAATGGCTCTAGCTGTATTTGTCTTTATTTGGGTAAATGACACAGGTGCATTCTGTGTAGGTTCCTTAATTGGCAAGCACCGCCTGTTTCCACGTATTAGTCCTAAGAAATCTTGGGAAGGTGCGATTGGTGGTGGCGTCCTAACAATTGCAGCAGCCTATATCTTCTTCTGTGTATCGGGTCTCAACGAGCCATTATGGAGATGGATTGGTCTAGCTGTAGTTGTCGTACCTGCTGCTATCTTTGGTGACTTGAACGAGTCTTTGCTTAAGAGACACTTAGGCATCAAAGATTCGGGAACGACACTTCCAGGACATGGTGGATTTATGGACAGATTGGATAGTGCCTTAATCGCTATCCCAGTAGCTGCTCTCTATATATTTGTTACATCTTCTGAAGTTCTAGAGATGATACAACAGATTATAGGACGCTTGATTACAGCTTAATAACGAATAGACAGAAAACATATAAAGACATGTATTTCAAAGATATACTAGCACACGAAGCACTAAAATCGCAACTCATCCGTGAGTATCAGGCGAACCATGTGCCACACGCCCAATTGTTTACCGGAGCACATGGTGTGGGTAAATTGCCGATGGCGATAGCGTATGCGAGATATCTATGTTGTGAGAACCCAGGAGCTGAAGATGCTTGTGGCATTTGTCCGTCTTGTGCTAAGTTTGACATCTTGGCTCATCCTGATTTGTACTTGACATTCCCTATTGTCAAAGTCACATCTGGAGGGAAACGTGAAATATGTGACCACTATATGGACGAGTTCCGTGAGGCTGTGCTGAACAATCCTTTCTTGGACTTAAAAGAATGGATAGATGCGATGAATCAAGGTGCCAAGCAGCCTTTGATTACTACGGAAGAAAGCAATGAGATTCGTTCGCACTTGATGCTATCGGCTAGTGAAGGACGCTACAAAGTATTGATTATGTGGCTACCTGAACTCATGCATGCAAATTGTGCCAACGGTATCTTGAAGATATTGGAGGAACCTCCTAAAGATACGGTCATGCTTCTTGTGACCGAAGATGAAGAGCCTTTGCTCGACACGATTGTGAGTCGTGTGCAAAAGCGTCAGTTTAAACGTCTACCTCAAGAGACTATCGCTGAGGTATTGATGCAAGAAGAAAATATGGGTAAGACCATGGCTATGGAGATTGCACATAGAGCGCAAGGTAGCATGGTGACAGCTCATGAGCTATTACGTAGCGACAACGAACGAGCTGACTTTAGGGAGCGATTCATTAGTTTGATGCGCTTGAGTTATGCCCGTAAAATTAAAGAGATGAAAGCCTGGAGTGAAGCACTTGCCAAGTTATCGCGAGATGAGCAAGTCCGCTTCTTCAAGTATGCATCAACGATGATACGCGAAAACTTCATGTACAATTTTGGTTCTCCAGAATTGAACTATATGACTCCAGAAGAAAGTGAATTTAGTAGCCGCTTTGCACGTTTTGTGAATGAGAACAACATTATGCAACTCATGCACGAAATGGATGAAGCGATTCGACATATAGAGCAAAATGCTAATGCTAAAATCGTATTATTTGATTTTGCACTTAAAATGATTGTTTTGCTCAAACAACCCACATAATATATAATTATATGGATCAAGAAAACCAACAATACAATCAGCCTGAACAACGCGAAAGCGGATGTGGTGGCTGCCAAAGCGATTGCCAATTGAAATTCACGCTAAATGACAGAAACAGTTCATTTAGTGCTAGTGCTGTGGGTCCGCAAGATCAACAGTTGAATACATATGATTGGTTAGCAGAAGTTCCATCGAACTTCAACGCCACTCAGATGGTGGAGGTGCAATTTAAAAATACGCGTAAAGGCTATTATAAGAACAGTACGAACCTACCTCTAGAGAAGGGCGATATCGTAGCTGTAGAGTCGCAACCAGGACACGATATTGGCCGTGTCACTTTGACTGGCCAGTTAGTAGAGCTTCAACTAAAGAAGGCGAAGCTAAAGCCTGATGCTGAAATCAAACGTGTATACCGTAAAGCGAAGCCAGTAGATCTTGAGAAATGGGAAATGGCTAAAGCGAAGGAACACGACACGATGATACGTTCACGACAAATCGCTAAGTCTCTATTGCTAGAGATGAAGATTGGTGACGTAGAATATCAAGGTGATGGCAACAAAGCGATCTTCTATTATATCGCTGATGGTCGCGTCGACTTCCGTCAATTGATTAAGGTGCTTGCTGAAACTTTCCGCGTACGTATCGAAATGAAGCAGATTGGTGCACGCCAAGAAGCAGGTCGTATCGGTGGTATCGGTCCTTGTGGTCGTGAGTTGTGTTGTGCGACATGGATGACCAACTTCGTCTCTGTATCGACTAATGCAGCTAGAAACCAAGATATTTCATTGAATCCACAGAAGCTTGCTGGTCAATGTGCGAAGCTGAAGTGTTGTATGAACTATGAAGTAGACTGCTATGTAGAAGCACTTAAGCGTCTACCTGCTAAGCAAGTACAATTGGAAACAAAAGACAATACGTACTTCTACTTCAAAGCAGATATCTTGAGTGGCATGATTACGTATTCTACGGATAAGCAAATCCCTGCCAACTTGGTAACGATTACCAACACACGTGCTTTTGAAATTATCAAGATGAATAAAGCTGGCGACAAGCCGCTACGTCTTCATGATGACGACTACGTGGAGCCAACGAAGGAAACGGTAGACTTGCTAGACCAAGATGATTTGACACGTTTCGATAAGCGCAACAAGAAGAAACGCCCACAAAAGAGACGTAAACCTCAAGGACAAGGTGGACGACCAGATGGTCCAAGACGTGAAGGTCAACAACATCATGGCGAAAGAGGTGGACATAGCGAACAAGGTGGACAAGAAAACCGTAGAAGATCTGGAGGAAACAAAAACAGAAGACCTCAGAGAAATAACGGCGAAGGTGGAAAGCCTCAAGGGGGTGAAAACAAGAAACCACAAGGTGGGGGTGGCGGAAACCGCAAGCAAGGTTCAAGACCACCTAGAAAGCGTCCAAACAACAACCAAAGAAACGATAGAAAAAATGGGGAAGCAAAACAATCTTCAGCTCCTAAAGCTGAGTAGTCTGTCCCTACTTATAGGGATGGCAGGGTGTACTGATAGTACGCTCTGCCATCTTCAATGGTACCCAGTGCCTACTGCTGAACACTTGTCTACGTGGACGCCTAAGGACACACTGACTATTGATCTCCCTATAAAGCTACAAGACATACAAAAGACTCAATCATGTGCTTGGCATATAGAAGCTGCGGGCAATGCGGGCTATGCCTATACTCATCTAGGAGTACACGTAGGGCTGGCCACACAAGATACTATCTATTGGCAGGAAGTACTGCTTCATCCTGACAGCTCAAAACTTTCGGAACTGAGAAAAGAAACTTTCGGTCGTACTGTATGGCGACAACAAGGGAACCTATTGCCTAAAACAAAAATCGGAAGCTATCCTAAAGACAGCCTCCGACGTATTATTGTGTTGCCACTAGCAGACACACAACATATCAACGATATCGGGTTGTGCGTGCAGCGTCTATCCGCAAGAAAATAAATAGCAAAATGCTAAATCCCCACAGGGATGACCCTCCATAGCTAAAGAAGGGCAGAGGGATTCCAATCACGGGAGTCAATCCTAACACCATCCCTACATTAATAAAGAGGTGAAAGAGGAAAATACTGGCTACTGAATAGCCATATATCCGCCCAAAAACTGTGGGCTGTCGCTCGGATAAGAACACCAAGCGTAATATAAAGGTCAAGTATAGCAAGAGGATACCACTTGAGCCTAAAAATCCTTGTTCTTCTCCAATCGTACAGAAGATAAAGTCGGTATCTTGTTCAGGTACATAACTCAACTTGGTCTGTGTACCGTTGAGAAATCCTTTTCCAGTCAGTCCACCTGAACCAATCGCAATTTTACTTTGAGCTACATTATAACCTGCATTCTTGGTATCTTGAATCATACCAAGAAGTACCTTGATACGTGTACTTTGGTGGGCACCTAATACGTTGTTAAAAACGTAATCAGACGAATATAAAAAACCTACAGAACCTATGGCAAAGAAGGCGATAAATCCATACACTAGTTTGTTTTGGGATACCCACTGATATAGTAAGTACAAGAACAATGCGACACAGAATCCCAAAACAACAAGTACTTGATTAAATGGCTTGACATAGATAGCCACTAGATAACTAGCAATAGGAACAACGACTAATGCTATAGCCCATTTAAGAACATCTTTTCTATTGGCATTATAGACATACAACATCCCTAGTGTAAAAGCGGCAATAATGATTAACACTGCATAGTGACCTATACTGGATGTATCTTGACAGAACAACTCATTACCAAAACGAATACCTACCACAAAATAAATAACTGCTGAAACCCCTACAAAAAGGATAGCCCCCGGCATACCTTCACGGTAAAAGACAAGAAAAAAAGCAAAATAAACAAGGGCACTACCTGTCTCTTTCTGAGCAATAATCAACAACATGGGGATAAACACAATAGCTGCTGTACTCAGCATATCTTTAAGCTTGAGTATGGAATATCCATGCCTACCCATAAATCGCCCTAGTGTAAGCGCGGTGGCAAACTTGGCAAACTCTGCGGGTTGCAAACTCACTGGCCCAAGCTTCAGCCATGAATGAGATCCTTTGACATCGGGTGCAATAAAGATAGTAATAAACAGGAGACCGAGCATTGCGACATACAAAGGATAGGAGAACATCTCATAAAACCTATCCTCAATCATAAGCAAGACAAAGCCTAAGACTAACGAAAGTCCTATCCACATCATCTGCTTACCAGGACGAGAGCCAAACTCAAAGAAGTCCAACTGACCCACTTCATAGCTGGCTCCACAAATGCTAAACCAACCACAGATAAGCAGTAGCACATAGAGTCCTACTACCATCCAATCAAGCTGCTTCCATACATTAACGCTTCGTGTTACCATAATATATCTTTCTGTTTCGGATGTATTCAATTTTTTGTTTAGTGGCTGTACTCAAGGTATCGTTGAGATATTTCTCCATTAGGATAGAGCCAATAGGCACCCCGTAAGTGGCACCAAATCCACCGTTCTCTACATAGACAGATACGGCAATCTTAGGTTTCTTCATTGGGGCAAATCCCATAAAGACACTGTGGTCTTGTCCTTTATTCTGGGCAGTACCTGTTTTACCACATACTTCGACATTTGGGATAGCACCTGAGCGACACGTTCCATCTGTTACGGCCATGCGCATCCCTTCCACAATTGTTTCGTAGTGCTTACGATCTATGGTCGTGCGATGCTTCTCGGTAAACTTCTCATCTAGTTCTTTATCCTTTATGCCTTTAACAACATGGGGTGTGATATAGTATCCTCTATTGGCAATCGTTGCCGACATATTGGCAATCTGCAGTGGCGTAAGAAGAATCTCCCCTTGCCCAATACCGATACTGATAATCGTCAAACCATTCCAACGCTTGCGATACACCTTATCGTAAAACTGAGAGTTGGGAATAAATCCTCTGGCTTCTCCTGGTAAGTCGACACCTAAACGATATCCAAATCCTTGGGATACCATGTGGTCTTTCCAGTGGGTCAAAGCATCTTGTGGATTCTTATACTTCTTATTGCCTATCAAGTGATACAATCCCCAACAGAAGTAACTGTTACAGCTGGTCGCGATAGCGGGCACCAAGGAAAGAGGAGATGCATGAGCGTGGCAACCTACCTTTAATCCTTTAAATCGGAATCCCATATGACATGGGTATGTAGTAGAGGGCTGAATGATCCCTTCTTGCAAATACACCATTCCCTCGGGCATCTTAAACGTAGAACCAGGAGGATATGTTCCTTGAATAGCACGGTTTAGCAATGGGCGACGTGGATCTTTACTTAGCTTAATCTGATGATTTCCACGTTCACGGCCGACCATCAAATCAGGGCTGTAGGTTGGAGCAGAGACCATGGCTAGAATCTCTCCTGTTTCAGGCTCGACAGCTACGATACTACCGATTTTATCTTTCATCAGGTACTCAGCTAGTTCTTGAAGCTCGACATCTATACTCAATGTCAAGTCGCGGCCTGGAACTGGCTGATGGTCAAGCGCACCTTCTTTGTAGCTGCCCTTGATTCGACCATGCGCATCGCGCAACATGACTTTTACCCCTTTTTCACCTCGCAGGTCTTCTTCATAAGCACGCTCTACACCTTGCTTACCAATATAGTCACCACGTCTGTAATACTTGTCGTTCTTCATTTCACGACGTGACACTTCGGCAATACCACCTAGCATATGCGCTGCTACTTTATGCTTGTACTGACGCACGCTGCGCTTACTCACATAAAAACCAGGGAAGCGAAAAAGCTTCTCTTGAAACACACCGATATCCTTGGGTGCGAGCTGACTCATAAACAATTGGTGGGTATAGCGGGAATAACCTGGATTTTTACGACGGTTGCGTATATAAGCCATGCGGTCGTCAAAATCTTTTTTGGTAATATTCAATGCACTACATAAAGCCAATGTGTCGATATTGCCCTCTGCTTCTCTAAGCACAACAGTGATATCATAGGCTGTTTGATTGTAGACGATTAGTTCCCCATTTCTATCGGTAATCATACCACGCGAGGGATAACTAATCTGATGATATAGGGCGTTACTTTCGGCATACTGCTTATATTCGTCTGTAAGTACTTGGAGCACAAACAAACGTGAGATATAGAGGACAACGATTAATACTGCTATGCCTCCAATAATATAACGGCGTTTTTCGTAACGATAGTCTCTGGCCATGTAAAATGGATAATATTATGCTTTGCTTCTAAATAACAAGCGTACAGAAGCTAATAGGATGATTGTAAATACAGCACTTGCGAAAACATCGCGCAAGTAAATAAGTAGGGAGAATTGCCCAAATTGACCTACCGCTAAGAGTATGCCGACAAAAAGCAATACGGAGAACACAAGGTATTTCCAATAGGCTGTACGTCCCATTTCTCTAAATGAGGGGATAAAGGCATCATTCTCTTCAAAACTCGTACATAGCTTTAGTAAGTTAGGACGTACACAGCCATAAGCTACTGAAGCAGCGGCAAACACACCTGGTGTACTAGAAAGCATATCGACAAGTAGTCCTGACACAAATCCCCAAACCATGAGTACATTAGGAGACATATCGGACTTTAAATGCATTAAGAAGAATAATATAAGATAAGGTGCTGCGCTGTGGAAAAGCAACACGTTATTAAGCAACAAGGCTTGTAAAAGAACCAAGAACAACATGGTACCTATACGAGATAATAATGTTTGAAACATAGCAGTGTAAGTTGATGGTTCGTATTTACTTGACTTGTAACTTTTTAATTTCCTCTGCTTGATAGAGAGAGACGACAGCCACATGTTTTACTGTAGAAAAATTAGTAAACAGCTTCAGTCTCAACTCAAAGGATTTCTGGTCTTCACTTCTTGTGACCTCTTCGACAGTACCAACTGGAACTTCGGGTGGAAACATGGTCGAGTATCCACTAGTCACAACTGTATCTCCTACGTTGACTTGACTATGCAAAGGCAAATCTTTCAGTGTAGCTATATTTGTACGTCCACCACTCCAATCAAGAAAACCGAAATAATTACTATTCTTGACCATACAGCTCAGATGGCTATCTGCATTGAGAACAGACAACACCAAAGAGTAATGGTCACTAACTCCATACACGACTCCGACAACACCTTGTCCGCTAACAACTCCCATCTCAGGGCGGACGCCATCTAAGCGTCCTTTGTTGATTGTCATGTAGTTATGCATCTTACTGAGACTGTTTCGAATAATACGAGCACTAATCAACGTATCTTCTAGTTGCATCAGCTTATAAGTAGATTGTTCTTGCAACGAATCAATAAGGGTTGTATTTCCCTCAGTAGACTCTATTTGTTTTAACCTCTCACGTAAGGCGAGATTCTCCAAAACAAGTGCTTCGTTCTCTTCGGCCAAACCAAAGTAGTGCGTCGTCTCGCTATACCAATTGTTAACCGCTCCTGACACACCGCTTGCAGCAGTAAAGAAGATTCCCTCCTGGTAGCGATTGAATCGAACTACTAGGAGTAGACATAGGCCTTCAAGCAACAAGAATAAAAACCAGTGATTATGGCGGATTAAAAATTGAAGGAGGTGACGCATAAGGATGACTTCATAAAATGGTATATCACCGCGTCCTATATGAACGCGGTGATACATTATATAATAAGGATATATTTCCTAAGAACAGATTATCGCATCAAGAATGGGAAACGGTCCACATTCTTCAAAGCGATACCAGTACCTTTGGCTACGCAGTGCAATGGATCTTCTGCGATATGGAATGGGATATTGATCTTATCTTGCAGACGCTTATCCAAACCACGCATCAAAGCACCACCACCAGCTAAGTAGATACCATTGTTGACGATATCAGCATACAATTCTGGTGGTGTGTTTTCAAGGGCACTCAACACAGCAGACTCAATCTTAGTGATTGACTTATCTAGACAGTGTGCGATTTCTTGATAACATACTGGAACCTTCATTGGAAGTGCAGTGATACGGTTAGGACCATGCACGATATAATCCTCAGGTGGATTTTCCAATTCAGTCAATGCAGCACCTACGTGAATCTTAATACGTTCAGCCATACGCTCAGATACCTTCACGTTGTGCTGACGGCTCATATAGTGCTGAATATCTTCTGTAAAGTCATCACCAGCGATACGAATAGAACTGTTAGAGACGATACCTCCCAAAGAAATAACGGCAATCTCGGTAGAACCACCACCTATATCAACGATCATGTTTCCTTCTGGTGCCTCTACGTCTACACCGATACCGATAGCAGCTGCCATTGGTTCGAATAGTAGATATACGTCACGTCCACCTGCGTGCTCTGCCGAGTCACGAACGGCACGCAATTCAACTTCGGTAGAACCTGAAGGTACACCAATCACCATCTTTAGAGATGGGCTGAATAGATGTCCACGAGTATTGACTTTCTTGATCATACCACGCATCATTTGCTCACAAGCGTAGAAATCGGCGATTACACCGTCACGCAGTGGACGAATAGTACGGATATTCTCATTCGTCTTTTCGTGCATTTTCTTTGCACGGTCACCAACTGCAATCATCTTGTCGGTACGGCGGTCAAGGGCCACCACAGATGGCTCATCAACGACAATCTTACCATTGTTGATAATGATTGTATTCGCCGTTCCCAAGTCCATTGCAATTTCTTGGGTAAAGGAAAATAGTCCCATAAGTTATTCTTTCTTTTTATGTTATTGCTACATTAGTGCTTGAAGTGACGACGGCCAGTAGTGACCATTGCCATATCATGCTCGTCGCAGTAATCAAAGCTTAGTTGATCTTTGATAGATCCACCTGGCTGAATCACTGCCTTGATACCTTCCTTATCCGCAATTTCCACACAGTCTGGGAATGGGAAGAAAGCATCTGATGCCATGACAGCACCGTTCAAATCAAATCCGAAGCTCTTAGCTTTTTCGATAGCTTGCTTCAATGCATCAACACGAGAAGTTTGACCAACACCGCTTGCTAGCAATTGTTTGCCCTTAGCCAATACGATAGCGTTAGACTTACTTTGCTTCACAAGTACGTTTGCAAATAGCATATCGTCAATTTCTTCTTGAGTTGGTGCTTTCTTAGTCACCACAGTCAAGTCTTCTGCTTTTTCAACTGCTGTATCACGATCTTGTACAAGCACACCGTTTAGGATGCTACGGAATTGCTTTTGAGGATATTGACCCTCTTTGCGTACAAGGATGATACGATTTTTCTTGCTCGTCAAGACTTTCAACGCTTCGACATCATAGTCAGGAGCAATGATTACTTCGAAGAACAATTTATTGATTTCTTCTGCTGTTTCTAGATCTACCACCTTGTTTGTGACAAGTACACCACCGAAAGCTGAAACAGGGTCGCCCGCTAGGGCATCTTTCCATGCTTCCAACACAGTAGGACGAGTAGCTGCACCACACGCGTTGTTGTGCTTCAAGACTGCAAAACTGCTATCTGGCAATTCTGAAATCAATTCTACTGCTGCGTTGATATCCAATAGGTTGTTATAAGATATCTCTTTACCATGAATTTGGTCAAACATCTGATCGAGTTCGCCATAGAACACACCCTTTTGATGAGGATTCTCGCCATAACGAAGAGGTTTGCTTTCATTGAAAGAACTACGGAAAGAAGACGCATCGTCACCATCGAAATAGTTAAAGATAGCACTATCGTAGTGGCTAGATACCGCGAATGCTTCTTTGGCCAACCAGTGACGTTCTTCGATTGTTGTAGCTGAGTTATGCTCTTTCACCATATCCAACAATGGTTGGTATTGCGCTTTAGAAGCCACGATAGCTACATCCTTATAGTTCTTAGCAGCAGCACGAATCAATGAGATTCCACCGATATCGATCTTCTCAATAATAGCTTGTTGTTCTGCACCAGAAGCAACTGTTTCTTCAAATGGGTACAAATCCACAATGACTAGGTCTATTTCTGGAATTTCGTATTCAGCTAGTTGAGCTTTATCTTGCTCTAAATCACGGCGACTCAAGATACCCCCAAACACTTTTGGGTGGAGTGTTTTCACACGTCCACCCAAAATAGAAGGATACAATGTCAGATCCTCAACGGCCTGACAAGGGATATCTAAAGACTCAATAAACTGTCTAGTACCTCCAGTCGATAGGAATTGAACTCCATCGGCATGCAATGTTTTAATGATTTCATCTAGTCCATCTTTGTGGAAAACTGATACTAAGGCAGTCTTGATTTTTTTTACTTCAGACATGAGTTTGTTTTGGTTTTTGGTTTATTGCTTATTTGTTGTTTAAATCAACCGCAAAGGTAGCAATAATCCCACATTTTACCAAATATCTACTCGGTCATCTTTAGCAATAAACATACTATCTTTTTCAGTAATATTAAATGCTTCATACCATGCATCGATATGAGGCAATGCACCGTTTACACGCCACATACCAAGTGAGTGTGGATCGTTCTTAGTACGGTTGATTACTTCCTCTGGACGGATATTGTTTGCCCATACTCCAGCATAAGCTAAGAAGAAGCGTTGATCTGCAGTCAAACCTTCTTTCACAGGAAGTGGATTGTTCTTCGTAGCATTCTTAAATGCTTGGTAAGAAATCTTCAACCCACCATGATCTGCAATGTTTTCACCTAGTGTAAATGCACCATTTGCATGAAGGCCAGGAGCAACTTCAATAGCATCGAAGAAGTTAATCATTTTTTGTGCACGTGCATCGAATTTCTTAGCATCTTCTGCTGTCCACCACTCCTTCATGTTACCGTCCTTATCATACTTACGGCCGTTATCATCAAAACCGTGAGTCATTTCGTGACCAATAACCACACCGATAGCACCATAGTTGAATGCATCATCAGCTGTCATATCGAAGAAAGGATATTGTAGAATAGCCGCTGGGAATGTAATTTCGTTTGTAGTAGGATTGTAGTATGCATTCACTGTCTGTGGTGTCATACCCCACTCCATTTTATCTACTGGCTTACCTAGCTTATCCAACATCTCTTGTACGGCAAACGCGCCAGCACGTAGAGTATTATCCCAATAGCTATCGTTTTTGATTTCAAGAGAACTGTAGTCTTTCCAAGTATCTGGGTAACCTACTTTTACGATAAAGCTAGCCAACTTTTCGTGTGCTTTAGCTTTTGTTTCATCGCTCATCCAAGCTAGGTTATCAATACGCTCACCTAGTGACTTTTGAAGATTAGCTACCAATGCTTGCATACGTGCTTTAGCCTCAGGAGAGAAGTACTCTTCTACATACATTTTACCTACTGCTTCGCCTAGCATACCATTTACAGCACCTAGTGCACGCTTCCAACGTGGACGTTGTTGAGTAACACCAGACATGACTGTACCATAGAAGTCAAAGTTAGCTTGTCCGATTTCATCGTTCAATGCGCTAGCAGACTCGTTGATCACTTGCCACTGTAGGTAGCGCTTGTGCGCTTCAAGAGATTCCTTCTTGTAAAGCTCACCAATAGCAGTCATCACTTCTGGTTGACAGATATTGATGCTATCCACATCAGCACCGAAAGCCTTTACAAAATCAGCAAGTGGGAATGCACCAGCAATCTTTTGCGCTTGATCCATTGGCATGTAGTTGTAGTTTGATTCTGCATCACGAAGAGCGACACGGTTACGAGATGGCTTAGCAATAGCTTCTTCGATTGCGTACACTTGCTCCATAGCCTTCTTAGCATCCTTTTCAGATAGACCAGCTGACAATTGGAACATCTTAGCTACAAAAGTCTTGTATGCATCACGATATTTCTTTGTATCATCAGAAAAATAGTAGTCACGGTTACCCAGACCGATACCAGACTGCCATACACTAACGATGTACTCGTCACTTTGCTTTTCATTTACACCTACAAATGGAGCGAAATAAGGCACTACACCGACTTTACTCATCTTCACGATTTGTGTAAGCAATTCTTTCTTATTAGAGATTGCTGCTATTTCCTTCAACATTGGTTGAATTGGCTTCGCACCATCAGCGTTACGCTTTACGCTATCCAAAGCAATTTTATATAGTTGACTGATCTTCCAAGCTTCTGTACCCTCTTCAAAAGTACCAGTTTGAAGTTTGTCCATCAAAGTCTTCATTTGCTCGTTGCTAGTTTCACGCAACTCATCAAAGCTACCAAAACGTGAATACTCAGCTGTCAATGGGTGATTTTCCATCCAACCGCCACAAGCGTACTGATAGAAATCATTTCCCGCTTTTACTTCTTGTTTCATATTCTCTAATCTAACTCCTGCAGAAAGCTCTCTCTTAGCATCTCCACATGCAGTCAAACCGACTGCTGTTGCCGCTACGGCAACTACTTGCAATAATTTTCTCATCTCTCTTTCGTATTAATTACGATTATTATTAAAGTACTAAATAGTTATCATTTTTGCTCTTCAAGGACTATCATAGCCTCTTCCCAAGCGTTGGTTTCTTCTTCAAGCCGTTTCTTAAGCTGACCGTGTTTTTCATAGATACTTGGATCGGTCTCGGTAAGCATGCGCTCTTCCAGTTGTGCGATTTCTTCCTCGATATCCATGACTTTTTGTTCAGATTGGTCTACTGCTTTCTGCAGTCTGCGTAGTTGTTTTTGAATCTCTTTTTGTTCGGCATATGAAAGAGTCTTTTGCCCTTCCCCTCCTGAAGCACTAAATTGCTCTTCTACAGCAGAACTCTTTTTGGAACTACCACCAGCTGTCGGACTCTTAGACAAAGAAGCGCCCTCTTCGAAAACAGAGTCTAGTTTCTGCGCTTGATTCATTTCCATTTCCTTTCGGCGCAAAAACTCATAGATTCCTCCAATATGGTGTTTCACTTGTCCTCCACCAAACTCATACACATTATCAACTAAACCATCCAAAAAATCACGGTCGTGACTCACAAGAATAACGGTACCGTTAAAGCCTTTCAAAGCTTCCTTTAGGACGTCTTTACTCTTCAAATCAAGGTGATTGGTAGGCTCATCGAGAATAAGTAAATTGGCTGGTTCAAGCATTAATTTAATCATCGCCAAACGGGTTCGCTCTCCCCCACTCAAGACTTTGACTTTCTTTTCGCTGATTTCTCCCCCAAACATAAAGGCACCTAGGATACTCGGTATCTGTGTACGCACTTCTCCTTTAGCTACATAATCAATCGTGTCATAGATAGTCATGCTGTCATCTAGCAGCTGAGCCTGATTCTGCGCGAAATATCCGATTTCGATACCGTAGCCAATTTTCAAAGTACCTTCGTGTGGAATCTCTCCCAAGATAGCTTTAACAAGCGTAGACTTACCCTCACCGTTCTTACCGACAAAAGCCACTTTTTGGCCACGCTCAATCATGAAGTTCACCCCACTAAAGACGAGTTGATCTCCATAACTTTTGGCTACATCCTCACAGATTACAGGATAATCACCGCTACGAGAAGCAGGTGGAAATTTCAGACGCAGTTGACTGCGATCTTCTGGATCGATTTCTATACGTTCCAATTTCTCGAGCATCTTCACACGGCTTTGCACCTGACTACTCTTCGTTGGTTTATATCGGAATCGCTCGATAAAGTCCTCTGTCTCAGCAATCAACTTTTGCTGATTTTCATATGCTTTAAGTTGTTGCTCACGACGCTCTTGACGCAAAACCAAATACTGGTCGTAAGCCACTTTATAATCTTCAAGACGTCCGCAAGTAATTTCTAAAGTACGATTAGTGACATTATTAATGAATGCTCTATCGTGACTAACCAGCATGACAGCAGCTGAGCTGTTGGCTAAAAACTTCTCCAACCAAGTGATACTTTCAATATCCAAGTGGTTGGTAGGCTCATCTAGTAGCAACAAGTCAGGTTTTTGAAGTAGAATTTTAGCTAACTCAATACGCATACGCCAGCCACCAGAAAATTCTTGAGTAGAACGATCCAAATCTACACGAGAAAAGCCAAGCCCTAGAAGTGTGCGTTCCAGTTCTGCTTGGTAGTTTTCTCCTCCATGCATACGGTATTGTTCCTCAGAATGAGTATATTTTTCAATAAGCTCGTGATATGATTGTGACTCGTAATCTGTACGATTACTCATTTCTACTTCCAGTTTCTTGACTTGGTCACGCATGGCAAACAGCTCATAAAATGCTTGTGCAGCTTCTTCACGCACTGTGCGTCCATCTGCCAGTTTCATGACCTGAGGAAGATACCCCACCTTGACATCTTTGGGGATTGAGACAGTCCCTTCAGTTGGTGTTTGAATACCAGCCAAAATCTTAAGCATCGTACTTTTACCAGCACCATTCTTTCCAACAAGAGCAATGCGGTCCTTTTTATTGATTACATACGAAATATGATTAAAAAGCGGAGTTGCTTCAAAGGCAACTGTCAATTGTTCAATACTGATCATATAATTATTACAGAATCTCCATCACTTCGC
This sequence comes from Bacteroidaceae bacterium, assembly GCA_963678855.1. GTDB lineage: Bacteria > Bacteroidota > Bacteroidia > Bacteroidales > Bacteroidaceae > F22. Next base: position 1,199,606 of record OY787448.1, read on the forward strand.
GCAAATCGTGCACACTATAAGTTGGAGTTATTTCAATGTCTTGGTTAAAGTTTGGATTATAATAAATCTGGTCCATGCCGATTTGGGCAGCCCCCACAATATCTGCACGCCAGTTGTCGCCAATCATAATGGCATCTTTAGGCTCACATTGAGTTGCCGACAAGGCATAATGAAAGATTTCTTTTCCAGGTTTAGGCACACCAATATCTTCGGACAATACAATCTTATCAAAATAGTTCAAGATTCCAGCAGAATCCATCTTTTTCTGCTGTAATCCTGGCCACCCATTAGAAAGAATATGCAGTGGATATTGTGGAGCCAAGTATTCTAGTAAATCTTTGGCAAAAGGGCACAAGCCTGACTGCTGGGCAATCGCACCATACATCGTCTCTTCAAACTCTTCCCCCATCTTAACAGCCTCATCGTGACCTACACCCGCCTCAATAAGTGGGTGAGAAAAACGTGTGCGATTAAGCTCGTCTTTACTTATTTTATGACTAGAATATGCTTGCCAAAGCTGCGTATTCTTCGTCATATATACATCATAATAGTCTTCGAAGCTAGAATAATACTTGTGATAATCAAAAGCAAGATACAATTCGCGAAAAGTGCGCTCTGCATTTCCCTTTGTATCCCACAATGTATCATCTAGATCGATATAAACCTGCTTATATTTTTTACCTTGCATATCTATTGAATTGTGTATTGATTTAATACACTCTAATTACTAAATATTTTGAAGCACCCCAGAAGGCATCCTTGTCAGTGACATACAGCTCCAATTGGCGCTTGTCATTCTTTACCAAACGGTAACTTGTTGCCGGATGTGGGGTCAACACTTTCGCACGCTTAGCAAATAGGTTGATATGTGAAAACTCGCGAGTATCAACACGTGTAAAATACTTCTTATTGAAATTAGGATTTTCAAGTACTTTGCTACCTTCAAGAATCTTTTCACTACGCAATTCAGACTTTGTACCAAACACAAAAAATGCTTCGTGTAGTTTAGCATCTTGATTAGCGAGTACTTCAGCCTGTTTTTCTTGTGCATTCAAAAGCAATTCTTGTGCTGCTGTCATACCTTTGACTTCAGCATCCAATTCTTGAATACGTACATTCTTTAGTTTAAGTTCTTCTGTTAGCTCCTTGATACGCACCTGGCTCTCTTCAATTTGCTTCTTATAGCCTTCAAGCACTTTACGTAGCTTGCTGTTGCTATAGCGACTGCTATTCAGTTTATTAGTAAGTTCGGCTACTTTCAGTTTATTTTCCTTCATACGTGTAGAGATAAAAAGCATATCTTCCTTAATCTTTTCACGTATAGTAGATGTATTTTCTGCAGACTTAGCTTGCAAACTTACACGGTCTTCGGCACGGTTAATATCGTCAATGCCAGCTTGCACTTCACTTAGTGCTTCCATCATTTCGTTTACTTCCGATTCACGTTGATTCAACTCAGTAATAAGAGAATCATTTCGTTGTTGTAACTGTTCTTGCTTTTTTGTATTTTGACAACCAGCCAATAAAGCAACCATAGTTAAAGCTAATACAATTCGTTTCATAAGTTTCTGTCTTTATAGGGTTTTGTTACACCATTATCCGATTCCGAGCTGCGCTCTCTTTTCTTGAGCACGACGCTCTCTTTCCAGTTTTTTGGCCTCTTTAGCCTTTTTAGCAGGATCTTCGCACCCATCTACTAGGAGTACAATTTCTCCTCGTGGTGGTGTCTCCTCAAATTCTTTGACCAATTCAGTCAGCGTGCCTCGATGCATGGTTTCGTGCATCTTAGAGATTTCTCGACATACACATGCCTTACGGTCACCGCCGAAAGTATCAGCAAATTGCTCTAGAGTCTTCACCAATCGTTTAGGCGACTCATAGAAAATCATTGTGCGCTGCTCTTCCACCAACACATCCAATCGTGTTTGTCTTCCTTTCTTAACTGGCAAAAAGCCCTCGAAACAGAAGCGGTCATTAGGCAGACCAGATGAGACCAACGCGGGCACAAAAGCTGTAGCCCCAGGTAAACACTGTACCTCAATGCCTTCATCGACACAGGCACGAACCAATAAAAAGCCAGGATCAGATATCGCAGGAGTACCAGCATCACTTATCAACGCCATCGTCTCACCTGCTTGTAAGCGACGTGTCAATTGATTAAGACTTTGATGCTCGTTAAATTTGTGGTACGCCATCATCGGGCGCTTAATTTCGTAATGTTTCAACAAAATTCCTGAGGTACGAGTGTCCTCAGCTAAAATCAAATCTGCCTCTTTCAAAATGCGAAGAGCACGTAATGTGATATCCTCCATATTACCTACTGGTGTAGGCACAACATACAATATTCCCATATTTAATTGGTTCCTTTTTCGTACAGTAAAACTAACAAACTAGTTCCTTGCAACAAAAATATAAATAAATCACTAGATAATGGGAAGAATAAAGAGAAAATATTACTTTTGTAGACGTTTCTAATTATAAATAACCTTTCAATATGACATTTTTTTCAGAGGCAAATAGCCGTGAGACTCACTGTAGAGGTCGAATAGAAGTAATATGTGGTTCGATGTTTTCAGGAAAAACCGAAGAACTAATTCGCCGCATGAAACGTGCCCAATTTGCTCGTCAACGCGTAGAGATTTTCAAACCAGCTATAGACACACGGTACAGTGAAGAAGATGTTGTATCTCACGAAGGTAAAGCTATTTCTTGTACACCAGTAGACAATTCGGCTACTATTTTGCTACTTAGCTCTGAAAATGACGTGATTGGTATTGACGAGGCTCAATTTTTGGATCCTAACATCGTCAATGTGTGTCGTGAGTTAGCAGAAAATGGGGTACGCGTGATTATAGCAGGACTAGACATGGACTTTCAAGGTACACCTTTTGGCCCGATGCCTCAGCTTTGTGCTATAGCCGATGAAGTGACTAAAGTACATGCGATTTGCATGCATTGTGGTGATTTAGCTTACGTATCTCATAGAAAAGTGGCTGGCGAAAAGCAAGTCATGCTTGGCGAAACAGCTGAATATGAACCACTTTGCCGCAGATGTTACTTAAAGACGAAAGCAGGTGCATCTGTATAAATCTATTGCCAAATAGAAATTACTCCATAACGCAATTATTATGAGAAAAGAAATCACTTTCGATCGATTTATCCGAGGTTTGATTACAATTACAGGAACATGTATTGTGTTATACTGTATACATTCCCTAAGAACAGTTGTACTACCATTCTTTATAGCATGGCTGTTGGCCTACCTTATGCAACCTTTTGTACAGTTCTTGGAAAAGACTTGTCGATTAAGATTTCGTATCGTTGCTATCTTAGTAGCCCTACTTGCGATCTTTGGAGCAATCGGACTTATAGGCTTGTTTATCGTTCCACCAACCATAGCGGAGTTTGGCAAGTTGAAGATATTGGCTGAAGAGTATATTCGAAGTGGAATGCACGAAGGTGGCGTTCCTCAGGTTATCAGCGATTGGTTGAAAGAAAACATCAACAGTGATCAGATTCTACTTTGGCTAAAACAGGACAGTGCACAAGCAACCTTGAAAGAGGCCGTGCCACAACTCTGGAATTTTATATCTAGCTCCCTGAGTGTACTTACTAGCCTTTTCTCAGTAGTTATGGTCATCTTATATCTCATCTTTATGTTGATGGACTACGATCTTATCATGAAAAACTGGATAAACTTTGTACCTCATAGCCGCCAAGAACTAGTCAAAGGTATCTTCAAAGACGTCACAGAAGGGATGCAGAAGTATTTCCGAGGACAATCATTGGTAGCTTCATGTGTCGGTATTATGCTAGCTATTGGTTTCTCTATTATACAATTTCCTATGGGTATTGCTCTAGGGATATTTATTGGTCTACTAAACTTAGTCCCTTACTTGCAAATCGTAGGATTGATACCTATGGCCATCCTTGCACTTTTGAAGTCGGCAGACACTGGAGGAAACTTCTGGCTAATCTTAGGATCGGCCTTTTTGGTGCTTGTTATTGTTCAAATTATACAAGACACAATTCTTATTCCAAGAATCATGGGAAAGATTACTGGATTACGTCCAGCAATTATTCTCTTGGCATTGACTCTTTGGGGAAGTATAATGGGAGTAGTCGGCATGATTGTAGCCCTCCCATTTACTACAATCATCATTTCCTATTACAAGCGTTATCTTGCGATTAAAGACGAAAATGACTCTCTTCGAGCTAATGAAGATACTTTGTTGGATAGAATGGCCAACCTCAAGAAGGGGAAATTAGCTTATACACAACAGACAATTTCTGCAGCAAATGCTCCTATAGAAAGTAGCATACAAGAAGCTGGTGAGGAAAATGAGCTAAATTCTACACAAACCTCAGATGAGGAGTTTTCAAACTTCACTAACAATCCAGAAGAACTGAACGCAAAAATACGTTTACTAGAAAATGAAATTGCCGCAATAAAACAAAGTATTGTTAACCAAGAAAGAAAAACAAACGATTAGTTTGGTGATTAAAAAAAAATGCGCCATATTTGCACCCGCAATCAGAAATGAGGTGCAGCACGAAAGTGCACAAGGTTAGATTCGTTAGCTCAGCTGGTAGAGCACAACACTTTTAATGTTGGGGTCCTGGGTTCGAACCCCAGACGGATCACCGCTTGAAAAAGCAGAAAGAGATAGCTTAACAGCTGTCTCTTTTTTTATTCCGTAAAATCGACTAGCACCTATATAGAAAGGGGATTGAGAGAGAGTTTTTTTCTAAAAAACCAAGCTATATATTTGGTGGGTAAATAAAAAGCTCCTATATTTGCACTCGCTAATCAGAAATGAGGTGCACGCACGAAAGTGTATAAGGTTAGATTCGTTAGCTCAGCTGGTAGAGCACAACACTTTTAATGTTGGGGTCCTGGGTTCGAACCCCAGACGGATCACCGCTTGAAAAAGCAGAAGAGATAGCTTAACAGCTATCTCTTTTTTTATACCCCAACTATTCTAGACTAAAATATAAAGGCTGCCCACAAGGACAGCCTTTATATTTTAGTCTAGTGTTTACATCTAGCTTTTCACCTCATTGACAAGCTCTCTGCCATCTACAAAATCTTGAATATTACTCAACGTAGTCGTAGCAATATTGTGCAAAGCTTCACGGGTAAAGAACGCTTGGTGAGATGTTACAATCACATTATTAAATGATAACAGACGCGCCAACACATCATCATCAATCAAGCTATCGCTCTTATCTTCAAAGAAGTAATTCGATTCTTCCTCATACACATCTAGACCAGCATACCCAATCTTTTTAGATTTCAATCCTTCGATAAGGGCTTCGCTATCTATCAAGCCGCCACGAGATGTATTAATCAACATCACGCCCCTCTTCATTTTATCTATAGCTTCTTGGTTGATTATATGCTGAGTGGCCGGAAGCAATGGACAATGGAGCGAAATAACATCTGCATTGCGATACAACTTATCGAGTGTCGTATAAATCACCCCATGCTCAATAGCAAAAGCTTCATCAGGATAGACATCGTACGCTAAGACTTTCATGCCAAAGCCTCGAAGAATCTTAATCAGAATCTTAGCAATCTTACCTGTACCGATAATACCTGCAGTTTTGCCATGCATATCAAATCCAAGCATACCATTTAAAGAGAAGTTCCCATCACGAGTACGCCAAGTCGCTCTTGGGATACGACGATTCAAAGCGAGCATCAAAGCAAGCGTGTGTTCTGCTACAGCATATGGAGAATAGGCAGGTACACGTACTACACAAATACCATGTGCTTCTGCAGCCTTAATATCAACATTATTAAAACCTGCACAACGCAAAGCAATAATTTTCACCTGATTGGCAGCCAAAGCTTCAATCACTTCTTTGTCAATGTCATCATTAACAAAAACGCATACCGCATCGTATTTTTGAGTTAGCATCACGTTATTCATAGTTAAATGACTAGTATGAAACTTCATCTCAAAACCGAAATTTTCATTCATCTGAGTAAACGACTCCTTATCATATGGCTTCGAATCAAAAAAACCAATTTTCATAATCAATCTTATTAGTTGTAATTTAAATTTCTGTTATCAACAATCTCTATGCAACAAAGATAACAACAAATTACAAATAGAGCTTGTGTACGAGTGTTAAATCCACACAGTTTGTAGGGGCTACTTATCCGATATCAAATAATTAAGCGTCAAACAATTTAATAAATTATACAATCCATACACTTAATCATTTCACATTTGAGCACAATCGACTAACAACACACTACTTTATCAGCTTACTTTATGACAATTTGATGCGTTCCAATGATTGATTACTGGAAAAAGATTGTATCTTTGTGGCACAATAAAAACAAGTTGAATATTAACATAAAACCGAAGCCGTATGAAAAAGATCTTCGTACTTGCGCTTGCTGCCATGTGTACACTAAACGTGAGCGCCAAGAGTCCTAAAAAGGACAAGAAAAAAGAAGGCTATGAATTTACTACTGTAAAAGCCAATCCAATCACATCAATCAAAAACCAAAACCGTTCTTCTACTTGTTGGAGTTTCTCTGGTCTAGGTTACCTAGAGTCTGAATTGCTTCACCAAGGTAAGGGTGAATATGATTTCTCTGAAATGTTCGTTGTGCACCACACAATGATTGACCGCGCAGAACAATATGTTCGTCTTCATGGAGATGCATCTTTCTCTCCTGGTGGTAGCTTTTACGACATCGTATATTGTCTACAAAATTATGGTCTAGTACCACAAGCAGCTATGGAAGGAATCAAGTATGGTGAAAAACTTCCAGTTCACAGTGAGCTAGATGCAGTAGCCAAAGGTTATGTAGATGCAATCGCTGCAGAACGTCGCGGTAAGAAATTGACTCCAGTATGGAAAGAAGGTCTTACTAAGATTTACGACAACTATCTAGGTGAATACCCAGAGAAGTTTACATACAAAGGTGTTGAGTATACTCCTAAGAGCTTCGCTGCTAGCCTTGGTTTGAATGCTGATGATTATGTATCTATAACAAGTTATACACATCACCCATTCTACTCTAAGTTCGCTCTTTTGATTCCAGACAACTGGCGTATGGCTCAATCTTACAACTTGCCAATGGACGAAATGATGCGCGTCATGAAAGAATCAGTTATGAACGGTTATACTTTCGCATGGGGTAGTGATGTTAGTGAAAGCGGATTCTCTCGCAACGGTATTGCAGTTCTTCCAGACGTAGAAAACGCAAACCTTGATGGTAGCGATATGGCACGTTGGACAGGTATGCGCGAATCTGAAAAAGCAAAAGAACTTGCAGCTAAGCCTTGTAAAGAACTAGAAGTTACTCAAGACATGCGTCAAGTAGCATATGACAATTGGGAAACTACTGACGACCACGGTATGCTTATCTACGGTATCGCTAAAGATCAAAACGGTAAAGAATACTTTATGGTGAAGAACTCTTGGGGTACTAAAAACAAGTACAAAGGTACATGGTATGCATCGGAAGCATTCGTTTCTTACAAGACTATGAACATCTTAATTAACAAAAATGCAATTCCTGCAGACATCCGCAAAAAAATGGGCATTTAATCATGACCCTTTATGGTATACAAACAAGCAATCTACCGCAAGGTGGGTTGCTTGTTTGCTGTTGATAGGAATATACTCCTTATCTATATATGCTCAAAAAGACATTCCCAACAGTCTTTTTCTAGAAGAGCTCTTTGAAAATCATCTACTTGACGAACAAAGATACGAGAATTGGATGGACAGTACTTTTGTACTTGCTCAGCCTATCAACTTAAATACGGCTCAACCCAAGAAACTGCTGTCGCTTCCTTTTCTTTCCAAGAAACAAGTCAATGATATTATCATGACTCGTGATTTTCAAGGAAAATATTTAGCAATCACAGATTTACGACTGATTCCTAGCATTAAAGCACACACTTACAGCCTGATAAAGCAATACTGCACTGTAGAAGCAACATATACAAACAAAATCTCACGAAAGAGTTTACTACGCTATAGCAAACATCAGGTCATTTCACAAATAACCCTTCCGTTATATAAACGCCAAGGATATCTTTACTCATCAAAGAAAAACCCTCACCCCTACTACCTTGGCCAACCATGGAGTCATTATATTCGATATGACGGCCATTATCGCAAACAACTCTATTGGGGTATTACCCTTGCTCAAGGTGCTGGTGAACCATTCTTTACTTACAACCAAAATCGTTACGACTACATCGGTTACTACGCCTTACTCCAAAACACAGGTAGAATACGCCAGTTGGCCATAGGTAAATATAGAGTGCATATGGGCCTCGGGCTCACCATCAACCAAAACCTACTTATAGGAAAGGGTGCCGCACTAGATACCAAGCAAAGTTTAAACTATCTCTTCTCCAAACACAGCAGTAAAAGCGAAAGCAACTACCTAGAAGGTATAGCCACAGATATACGATTAACCAATAAGATACAGCTAGCCGCTTTCGCCAGCTACCGCAGCCTAGACGCTACAATCAAAGATGGTTATATCACATCCATACAAACCACAGGATACCACAGAAGCCTCAATGAAATCAATCGTAAAGACCAAGCTAAACAATACACTATGGGAGCACGCACCTATTACCGTCCCAAAGAACAGCTACAAGTAGGTCTTCACACATTATACACATCTTACAACGGATACTATAATCCAACTCTAAGATACTACAATGCCTACTACTTTAGAGGGAAACACAACTGTTATATTGGTGCCGACTATTATCTTCACTGGAGAAACTGGTACTTAGCTGGTGAATTAGCCTCGAGCCAAAATGGTGCACTAGCCCTTCTACAGACTGCTCAGTGGCATACCAACAAATACTTAACAGTAGACTTAGCACTCAGATACTACGATGTAAACTACCAGACCATCTTCGGACAAAGCTTATCAGCAGGCACCCGAGTACAAAACGAGCAAGGCATATATTGGGGCATGAAGTATCAGCCATGGTCGCATGGTGAAATAAGTGCTTATTTAGACGCCTACTACTTCCCCCAACCGACATACGGCATAGGTACTGCATCTACAGGCTACGAGACCGTAGTACAATACCGTCATAAGCAAGGCGTCTTCACTCACACAATAAGATACAGATGGAAGGAAAAAGGAAAGAACACTCCTAAAAGCTGGACTGCAGATAACTTGCAGATGGTATGGCCATATCACCAACATCAAATCAGATACCAACTAATACACTGTCCAAATTCACACTGGCGCAATCAAGCCAAGCTATATGCCAACTTTGTTGGATACGAGAAACATCCAACTGCACAGGGATTACTCGGAATAGTCAGTTCTCATTATCAAAATGACCATTGGTCCATTAACGGACAAGTGGCCATCTTCAACACCGACGATTACGCCAGCCGATGCACAATCTATGAGCCCAACACTTTATACAGTTTCTACTTCCCTACTTGCTTTGGTCAAGGCATACGAGCAGCTCTCGTTACCAAATATTCAACGTGTCATAAACATCTACAACTCGCAATGAAAGGAGGGCATTTTCATTATTTCGATAGAACATCTATCAGTAGTGGTCATGACGCCATAGCTGCTCCATATAAGACAGATATTACTCTCCAATGCAAATGGTGCTGGTAAATACATTTTTACATGACACATTAAACCATCTTTCAGTTATGCTATCTAAAAAGCAAATAACTATAAACTCAACCGATACAATGAACAAATTTCAGAACCGCTTAATAGTTTTGGGACTTTTCCTTGCATGCGTTATTACAAACATGCAAGCAGAAAATGTAACACTTAGTGGACGAGTATGTGGTCTAGCCACTAAAGAACCCATCGTACAAGCAATCGTACAATTACTTCAATTACCAGATAGTACTGTAGTATCCAATAAAGCTACAGATACGCAAGGTTTCTATGCATTTGAGAATGTTCGTAAAGGCAATTATGCTTTGAAAGCAACTTATGTTGGTATGACTACACGTATTGTTCCTGTGACTATTACAGGCCAATCATCAACACAAAGAATGCGGACCATTCTTTTAAGAGAAGATGCTATTATGCTGAAAGAAGCGGTCGTTACTGCAGCAGCAGCTAAGGTGGAGGTCAAAGAAGACACTATGGTCTACAATGCCGATGCCTACAGAACACACGTTGGTGCCACAGTGGAAGACCTCGTCAAACGAATACCAGGTGCCGAAGTTTCTGATGATGGCACTGTAACCATCAATGGACAAGAGATTAAAAAGATTCTTGTAGATGGAAAAGAATACTTTCAACAAGACCCAACAATCGCTCTTAAGAATCTTCCAGTTAGTGCCATCAAAAGCGTCAAATCCTACAACAAACAAAGTGATATGGCTAGGGTTAGTGGTATCGATGACGGTAATGATGAAGCGGTCTTGGATTTGACTATCAAAAAAGGGCAAAAAAAGGGGCTATTTGGAAATACAGATATGGCTTATGGTACAGAAGATAGATACCTAGCTAAAGGAATGCTCAATTCGTTTATGGATGACAAACAATTATCCGCCTTTGTAAATATCAACAATATCAACGACAAAGGATATGGTAATGCTGGCTTCCATCGCATGAGACAAAGCACAGGATTGAACGCCAAGAAATCGGCTGGTCTACACATTGCCAATTCTTGGGACAAAGTCGAATTGGGTGGTAGCGTGAGCTACAATGACGATGATCAAGACTTAGTCAAAACAGGAGCTACAGAAACTTTCTTGCAAGACAACAATACCTTTGGAAGAAGCTATAGTGTAACACGCAACAAGGTGGACAAACTAAATGCAGATTTCCAAATAGAATGGGAAATCACACCAACGACAACTTTGTTGTACTATCCTAGCATGCAGTACAGCAAAACAGACAAGCTGATCAACAGCAAAAACCTCACAGCAAATGAAGTAATCACAAGAAGCTTGTCTAAAGATTTTGATATCGTTGAGGATGAAGAAAACTTCCCTGGACTTATCAACCAAAATATATCAAACAATCTAACCGAAAGTAATAGCATTGGTACAGATGGAGATATCCAGTTAAACCAGCGCTTATCTGACAATGGCCGAAACTTATTGTTGCGTTTCAAGTACAATATCGACAGAAGTGAAAGCGACGTGTATCAAGAAAACGATGTATACTACTACTTAACAGATACAGAAGATATACACACCAATAGATACACCGATACTGAGAACACCTCAAGTAGTTATCGTTTGCAAGCAGCTTATAGTGAACCTATTGCAAAGAACCAATATTTGCAGCTAGACTATCAATACAACTTCAAGCACAGCGAACGAGACAAGTCAATGTATGACTACTCTGATCCTCAAAATATGACTCTACTTGGTGACCAGTCATTAAACTATGAGAACGACTACGTCACTCAACGTATCCGTATGGGTTATCGTTATGCTACCAAAGCACTGAACTTGACAGCTGGTGTAGACCTTATGCCCCAAAGTTCAACAACTAGCTATGTACAAAATGGTCAAAAACAAGAAGTAGAAAAAGAGATTTTTACGTGGGCCCCATTTCTGGAATTCAAACGTACATTCTCTAAGACATCGGCATTACGTATTAAGTATAAGGGGCGTGCATCCATGCCAAGCATGGCTGCCCTATCACCTATTGCAGACACAAGCAATCCACTGCAAACAGTCTTTGGTAACACGGAACTGAAACCTAGCATGACCCATCAATTTAGAGTTCACTTCAATACTTTTGATCGCAAATCTCAAACAGGTATGTTCGCTGGTGCATTCTTCAATGCAACAGAAAATGATGTGGCTTATTTAACTGTGTACGATACAGAAACTGGCTATACAGAAACTACTCCACAGAATATTGATGGAAACTGGACTGCTATGGGAATATTCGCTTTCAATACAGCATTGAAAAACAAAAATTTCACGCTTAGTAATATGATCAATCCACGTTATTCACGTAGCAAAAGCTTCATGCAAAGCAACTTGGGCGAAGTAGCAGAAGAAAATACAACTAAAGATTTCACCCTTGAAGACCGCCTACGTTTTGGTTATAGAAACGACTCATGGGATGCAGGGCTTGTAGCAACTATGAGATACAATAACTCTGAAAACACCCTGAACACGACAAACGACCGTAAAACCTACGATTACTCGTTTGGTGGCGAAACTCATCTCACTCTACCATGGGGAATAGACTTTTCTACCGATGCTAGTTATGCATTCCGCCGTGGATATAGTGAAGGCCTAAATCGTGAAGAGCTAGTGTGGAATGCCCAGATAGCTAAAAGCTTTGGTCGCAGAAAGAACTTGACGATTTCACTACAAGGACTAGACCTACTAGACCGACAAACAAACATCATGAGCAATATCAGCCAGACCATGCGTAGCGATAACCAATACAACGGTGTAAACAGCTACTTTATGGTACACCTTATCTACCGTTTAGACATCTTTGGTAACGGAGACTCTCAAGAACGTATGGGACCTGGTGGTCCTCCTCCTGGTGGTCCTCGTGGCCGCGGAAGAGGTGGTCGTCGACGCCCTTTCTAAGAATCTCTCCATAATAATATATTAGCCTATTACTAGATAAAAGCAAGCGGGTGTGTCAAATCAAACTTTGACACACCCGCTTTATTATTATATCACGTACGTATTATTTTCCAAGCAATACAGTCTTCACTGCTCTCTCAAATTCTTTTTTAGACGTAGCACCTTTCATCAACTGAGGCTCGCCACCTTTAGGTATAAAGACAAACAATGGGATTGAGCTAGCGCCAAACACTTGTGCCAATTCTCCTTCTTTCTCTACATCCACCTTATATACAGCAATGCTAGGATACTTCTCAGCCATCTCTTCTACAATAGGCGCCATGCGACGACATGGTCCACACCAGTCGGCATATAGATCAATTAAAACTGCTTTATCCGATTTGTTATTCCACTTCTTTTCTGTAGAATAATCAAAAATCAGCTTCTTAAAGTCTGCCGCTGTCATAGATTTGACTTTCTCTACTTTTTGCTCTACTTTATGTGCTGGACTGGCTGCGTGAGATAAATTGACCAAGCCAAAAGAGAAGCTCATCATAAGCGCTAAAGCAAGAAGACGTCCCTTAGATATCATCCATTCTTTTTTCATTGTTTCTTATTTTGTCAGTTCAACATTACCGAGACTCTAATCTAGAGAGTCTAGTATTTTTGCGCAAGATAGGAGTTTATTCGCATATTGACAAATGAAAAGAGATTTTATAGTGTCTATATCCCGATAGACAGCATCTATCTAACATGAATATACCAACACATAGATATATAGCAGAAAAAAAACAGGAGGTGAACAGCTATCCAACCAGCTATTCACCTCCGCTCTTTTTAACAATATAATGCCTTAAGACATTAACATTTCTAGCACCATTACCACAATAGGTGCTCCTTAAAAAACTAATGTATTTCTGCTCGCACTGGATTCATCAAGGTCATACTGATGTCTTCCATTGCTTTATTTTTTGCACAAGCTGCTTTCAGCTCTTTCATATGTTTACCTACACAATTTCTCTTATTGGTTAGCACGAAGGCATCCCATTGCGCTGACAGTGCATCAAATAAATCTTGTCCTTCGTACTGATAAAAAGTACGTTGCTGTTTAAGAATAAAACCATATAATTTATCGTTTAACGGTGTTCCTTCAACTAAAAATTTCCCAGGACGCAAAGTTACTTTCAGGTTTCCTGGCTCTAATACTACAGGAGTTAGCGGGCTATCTCCCCAAAAGATCACAGCTACTCGAGCACTGTCGGCAGCCCCTTCCACATGAAATCGTTTATGCACAATCTTTAACGTGTCTAGAACATTCCAGTGGTCAGCTTCACGCACACGCAGAGTCAGTGGATGCGCATCCAGTTGTGGAATATACGTCTCCCCTGTTATTGAGTACTGATCATTACAAGCAGTCATCAATAAGCTAAAAACTCCAGCAAGTACTATGTTAATACAACTTCTCATCCGCTTTAGATTTTACACTAATCTCTTTATCGATATGCAATTATAGAGATTATCTATGACATACGCAAGTCTCTTATTATTATTTAGCTTTTAAATGACGAAACCCTCTCAAACATATGGAGGATTCCCTGATTTTTATTAGCTTTGCATAATTGCAAAAACAATATATCATTTAGTTAATAACATAAAGCCTTGATTCATGAAGAAATTCAGAATTTTACTGGTCTCGCTAGTTGCTATTCTAGCGAGCACTGTACATGCCGATGAGGGTATGTGGCTCCTTCAATTGATGCAGGAGCAAAATAGTATTGAACTTATGAAAGCTCGCGGTTTAGAGCTTGATGCAACAGACTTGTACAACCCTAATGGGGTGTCTATGAAAGATGCAGTCGGTATCTTCGGTCGTGGTTGTACAGGAGAGATCATCTCTGCTAAGGGCCTTATCCTGACAAACCACCACTGTGGTTTCGGTGCTATCCAACAACACAGTACAGTAGAGAACGATTACTTGACAGATGGCTTCTGGGCGATGAGTCAAGATGAAGAACTACCTACTCCTGGCCTTACGTTCCAATTTGTAGACCAAATCATCGATGTAACTCCACTTGTACAAAAAGACATCGAAAAGAAGAAAATCACAGAACTTGAAAGCTTCGGATATAACTACATGAAGAAGCTAGCTGATTCTCAAATGAAAAAGCTGAAGCTTAACAAGAAAAAAGGATACAAAGGTGTATGTAAGCCTTTCTATGCTGGTAACAAGTTCTACTTAATGGTCATGAAGGTGTATAGTGATGTACGTATGGTAGCTGCGCCTCCTGCATCTGTAGGTAAGTTTGGTGGCGACACCGACAACTGGATGTGGCCTCGTCATACAGGTGACTTCTCTATGTTCCGTATCTATGCAGACAAAGATGGTAACCCAGCTGACTACAGCGAAGAAAATGTGCCTCTTCAAACAGAGAAGCACTTTGCTATCAATATCAAGGGTGTAAAAGATGGTGAGTATGCGATGGTTATGGGATTCCCTGGATCTACTAAGCGTTACTTGACAGATGCTGAAATCACAATGACTATGCGTACTGAAAACGATCCTCGTATCGCAGTTCGTACAGTATACCTTAAGACACTTAAGAAAGAGATGAAAGCTGATACTAAAGTACGTATCCAATATGATACAAAGTATGCGCACTCAGCAAACTACTGGAAGAACTCTATCGGTATGAACGAAGCCCTTGTCAACAACAAGGTTCGTGAAACGAAGAGAGATATCCAAGCGAAGTTCTTGGCATTTGCTAAGGAGGAAAACAATGAAGCTTACCAAACAGTTGTTGCTGACATTGCTTCTACAGTAGATGCACTAAGCCCATTGAACTACCAAATCAATGCAATCAACGAAAGCTTCTTCCGCACTATTGAGCTACGCCTAATGAAGAGTGATCGCGATCTATTCAACGACTTCGCTAAGGGTCTTGAAAAGAACGAGAAGAAAGCATTGAAGAAGTATAGCAAGAAGCTTCAAGGTATCTACAGTCGTATCCACAACAAGGATTATGTACTTGCAGTAGATAAGAAGGTAGCTAAAGCGATGATTGATGTATACGCCACTTTGGCTAAGCCAGCAGAGCGTCCTGCTTTCTATACTGAAATTAAGAACGATTACAATGGCAACGTACAAAAGTATGTAGACTACATCTACGACAACTCTATCCTACGTAGTCAAGAGGCCCTAGACAGCTTCCTTGCAAACCCATCTGCAGAGACATTGAAGAACGATCCTGTATTGCTATTCTCGCAAAGCATCGTTGACCGTTTCAACGTTCTTGAAAAAGAATACAAGCCATTGATGGATAAGCTAGCTCTTCTTCACAAGACTTACATCCGTGGTCTTGGCGAAATGAAGCAACCAGTTCCTAGCTACCCAGATGCTAACTTCACACTACGTCTTACTTACGGTACAGTAGCTAGCTACAATCCTAAGGATGGTGTACACTACAAGTACTACACTACTGGGCAAGGTATCCTAGAAAAAGAAGATAACGAAAGTGATGAGTTTAAAGTGCCTGCTAAGCTTCACGACCTACTAGTTAACAAAGACTTCGGTCAATACGCTATGCCATGTGGCGAACTACCAGTTTGCTTCTTAACAACAAACGATATCACTGGTGGTAACAGTGGTAGCCCTGTTATCAATGGTAAGGGTGAACTTATCGGTTGTGCATTTGATGGCAACTGGGAATCACTTTCTGGCGACTTGAACTTCGACGATAATCTACAACGATGCATCGTCCTTGACATCCGATATATGCTATTTATTATTGATAAGCTAGGCGGTTGTAGCCATCTAGTAAATGAGATGACTCTTATCAAATAATTATATGAAGAAATATCTATTTAGTGCAGCTCTGGGTCTATCCCTGAGCTGCCTTGCTTTATCTCCTGCTCATGCAGACGAGGGCATGTACATGCTTACTGACTTGGCGAAGCAAAACGCTGCCGCCATGCAGGACCTAGGTCTTGACCTAGAAATCGAAGATGTATTTAGTCCGGCTCAAATCTCCCTTAAAGACGCCATCGTGCACTTTGGAGGCGGATGTACAGCTGAAGTAATCAGTCCTGAAGGACTGCTTCTTACAAATCACCACTGTGGATATGGTTCTATCCAAAGCCACTCTACAGTTGAGAATGATTATCTTACAGATGGATTCTGGGCCAAGACTCGTGAAGATGAATTGCCTTGTCCTGGTTTGACTATCTCGTATATCGACCAAATTATCGATGTTACAGACTTCACAAATAAGGCGATTGCTAAGAGTGACGACCCAGATGGGACTAACTACCTATCGCCTAAATTCTTGGAAACTGTAGCAGAGAAGTACGCCAAGAAGCACAAAATCAAAGTGCACGACTGGACTACTTTGCAACTTAAGCCTTTCTATGGTAGCAACAAGTACTACCTATTTGTGAAGAAAGTATACAGTGATATCCGTATGGTTGGTGCACCTCCTAGCAGCATCGGTAAATTTGGTGCCGATACAGACAACTGGATGTGGCCTCGTCATACAGGTGACTTCTCTATGTTCCGTATTTATGCTGCACCAGATGGTAGCCCTGCAGAATATGCACCTACCAATCTACCGTTGAAAGTCAAGAAATATCTGACTATCAATATCGGTGGTGTCGAAGAAGGTGACTATGCTATGATTATGGGATTCCCTGGTCGCAACTGGCGCTATATGATTTCTCCAGAAGTACGCGAACGTATGGAAACGGCCAACTTCATGCGTCATCATGTACGCGATGCTCGTCAAAACATCTTGATGGAAGAAATGAAGAAAGACCCAGCAGTACGTATCTATTACGCTAGCAAGTATGCCTCATCGGCCAATTACTGGAAAAATGCAATTGGTATGAACGAAGGCTTAACTCGCCTAGGTATCTTCCCTATCAAGAAGGCACAAGCAGATGCTTTATTGGCTTATGGTCAAGAGCAAGGTACAGACAAGTATCAAGTAGCTTACGATACCATTGAAGCGGTTGTCAAGAAGCGTTTTCCATCTCAATGGCATATATATGCTTTGTATGAATGCTTTACCAAAGCACTTGACTTCATGCAATACGAACCTGGTAAAGCTGCTTATCCAGCCATCGAGAAGAAAGTGTGCAAGAAGATGCTTGAGCTATATATGGAGTATATTCCTAAAGCAGACAATCGTATCAGTATCTTCTCTGTAATCGCAGATAAGTACAACAATGACCTAGATGCTTTTGTAGAAGCTGTCTTTAAAGATCCAGCGCTTCACGAGCAGTTCAAAGAGTCTGTAAAAGTAGGGAAGACAGCTCTATCCAACAAGAGCAAAGCTGATACTGACGCTTTCAACCGCGCTCATAAGATTTGGGATGCTGGCATCATGGAACTACGCAAGAAGCAAGGCCTACCTATCTATCCAAATGCTAACAGTACATTGCGTTTGACCTATGGTCAAATCAAAGGTTATAGCCCACGCGATGGCGTAGATTACTTACCTTTCACAACTCTAGAAGGTGTGATGGAAAAAGAAGCCGACACGGCAGAGTTTACAGTACCTACTTACTTGAAGCAACTATATGCTGAGAAAAACTACGGTCAGTATGCACGTAAAGATGGCAAGATGCCCATAGCCTTTATCAGTAATCTAGATACGACTGGTGGTAATAGTGGTAGCCCTGTCTTGAATGGGAAAGGTGAGCTAATCGGTTTGAACTTTGACCGCAATTACGAAGGTCTATCAGGCGATATCGCTTACAAGAAGAATACACAACGTAGCATTGCTGCCGATATTCGTTATGTGCTATTTGTGATTGACAAGTATGCACATGCACAACGATTGATCGACGAAATGACGATTGTAACAGAATAAAAGAGTCTTTGAGACTATATATAGACTTAGAGGGGGAGGCCATAGACTGGCTTCCCCCTTTTATTATGCTACCAACTATTGGCGTCTACTAAATAAGGTATCGCCCGCCCATGGGTGTTCGACTCGATCACCCATGGAAGATCGAGTCGAACACCCATGAAGGAACGACTCGAACACCCGTGGGTGGGCGAGTGCTTTCCTAGTACTCCAAATCGGATGACCCCTTACAGACAGCACGGGCGCACCATAATGGCGCGCCCGTGAGTTTATACGATTCGTTATCTGATTATTCTACAGTAACTGATTTAGCTAGATTACGTGGTTGATCGACATCCTTGCCCTTACATACGGCGATATGATACGCCAGCATCTGCAAAGGAATCGTTGTAATCAACGGATCCAGACATTCAATAGTCTTAGGCAATTCGATATAATCATCTGCGATATTCTTAATCACCTCATCTCCTTCAGAGATAATAGCAATCACACGTCCCTTACGGGCTTTGATTTCTTGGATATTGCTCACTACCTTTTCGTACATACCGTTGTTTGTAGCGACAACAACCACTGGCATTTCAGTATCAATCAAGGCGATAGGTCCGTGCTTCATCTCGGCAGCAGGATAACCTTCAGCATGGATGTAGCTAATTTCTTTTAGCTTCAAAGCACCCTCTAGAGCTACAGGATAACTGTATCCACGACCTAGATAGATAAAGTTATGTGCATACGTAAAGATACGTGCCATCTTCTCAATACTCTCATTCAGCTTAAGAATTTCCTTCATCTTTTCTGGAATCGCATGAAGTTCACGAGTGATTTCTTCGTAGCGGTCTTCGGCTAGAGTGCCGCGTTTGCGGCCTAGACTCAATGCCAATAGAGTCAATACCGTCACCTGGCCTGTAAAGGCTTTAGTAGATGCCACACCGATTTCTGGGCCTACATGAATATAACTACCCGTATGAGTAGCACGTGGGATAGACGAGCCAATAGCATTACAGATACCATAAATAAAGGCACCACGGCTCTTAGCTAGTTCTACTGCAGCTAGTGTATCGGCTGTCTCACCTGATTGAGAGATAGCAATGACCACATCGTCATCCCCAATAACTGGATTGCTGTAGCGAAACTCTGATGCATATTCTACCATCACAGGGACGCGGCAGAACTCTTCAATCAGTTGCTTACCGATAAGAGCTGCATGCCAAGATGTACCACAAGCTACAATAATGATACGAGAGGCGTTCGCCAATTTCTTCTCATGGTCATTAACTGCAGAAAGCGTTACTTCGTCGTGGCTCACATTGATACGACCACGCATACAGTCTTCGATAGCTTGAGGTTGTTCAAAAATTTCCTTCAACATAAAGTGAGGATAGCCACCTTTCTCAATTTGACCAATATTTAGTTCGACATGTGTCTCTTCTGGTGCAATCTCTTGATTGTGTAGACTTACGATGCGTAGATCCTCATTAGGGTTAATCACCGCAATCTCTTCGTCGTCAAGATACACAACACGGTCTGTATATTCTACGATAGGCGTAGCATCACTGGCCAAGAAGAACTCATTTTCGCCCAATCCGATCACAAGTGGGCTACTCTTACGTGCTGCAATGATGCGATCAGGGTTGTCTTTGTCCAACACAGCGATAGCATAAGCACCAATCACCTTGCGCAAAGCGATTTGAATGGCTCGTACTAAATCACACTGCTTCTTATCTTGCACATAAGCAATAAACTGAATCAGCACTTCAGTATCAGTAGCTGACTGAAAAGAATAGCCTTCTTTAATAAGACCATCTTTTAGTTCGGCGTAGTTCTCAATAATACCGTTATGGATAATAGCCAACTTCTCATGCTCAGAATAATGAGGGTGAGCGTTTGTTGTAGATGGCTCACCATGAGTAGCCCAACGTGTATGAGCGATACCTACTACCCCAGAAAGATCTTTCTGAGATGCAGCATTTTCAAGCTCAGACACCTTGCCCTTGGCTTTATACACATTAAGTTCGCCATCATTGCTATATAGCGCTACCCCTGCACTATCATAACCACGATACTCTAGGCGCTTTAATCCTTTAATTAAGACTGGATATGCTTCACGATATCCAATATATCCTACAATACCACACATAAATTTCCTTCCTTTTTCTATTATAAAAAGTAGTAACCACAGGCATGTGGTTCCACCAGTTCTATTTAGCGACCACTATACATATCATCGTAGTACTTTTGGTAGTCACCATTCACAATGCGCTCCATCCATTCTTCGTTGTCTAGATACCAAGCGACTGTTTTTTCTATTCCCTCTTCAAATTGCAAGCTAGGTTCCCATCCTAACTCGTTCTTTAGTTTATTGCTATCAATAGCATAGCGCAAATCGTGTCCAGCACGGTCAGTCACATAAGTAATTAGCTTTTCAGACTCGCCTTCTGGACGACCTAGTGCTTTATCAACAGCCTTGATAATCACTTTAATCAAGTCGATGTTTCGCCATTCGTTAAATCCACCAATATTGTACGTATCGTTTAACTTGCCTTCATGGAAAATTAAATCGATAGCACGAGCATGATCCACAACATACAACCAGTCACGTACATTTTCCCCTTTACCGTATACTGGAAGTGGCTTATTCTTGCGAATATTGTTGATAAACAGTGGAATCAGTTTCTCTGGAAATTGATTAGGACCATAGTTGTTCGAACAATTCGTCACAACTGTAGGCAAACCATATGTATCATGATAAGCACGTACAAAGTGATCACTACTAGCCTTACTCGCTGAGTATGGAGAATGAGGATCGTATGATGTCTCTTCAGTGAAGAAAGTGCCATCATTTTGCAATGTGCCATACACTTCATCTGTAGAGATATGGTAGAAACGCTTACCCTCTAGTTCACCTCCCCAGTAATTCTTAGCTGCCTGAAGCAATACCAAAGTACCCATCACGTTTGTGCGCGCAAAAGCAAAAGGATCTTTGATACTTCTATCGACGTGACTCTCAGCTGCCAAGTGAATAACTCCGTCAATCTGATAATCTGCAAAGACTTTTTGGATGACTTCATCATCACAAATATCTGCTTTCACAAAGGTGTAGTTTGGTGCATCTTGTATATCCGTTAAGTTCTCAAGATTACCTGCATAAGTCAACACGTCAAGATTGATGATGCGATAGTCAGGATACTTATTTACAAAAAGTCTAACCACGTGGCTACCTATAAAACCTGCGCCACCAGTTATCAAGATATTTCTAGTATAGTTCATACTGCTAATTTATGAGTTATTTGCCACAAAGATAGCAAAAATATCGGCATAGTAAATAATAGAGATATATAAAAAGGTGCGTCAAAGCCAGCTGGCTTCGACGCACCTATTGTATTGTTTTCTTTAAGAAAGTCGGCTATTAAAGAGCACCTACTTCTTTAAGAGCAGCGTTTGTCTTACGAACTGCAGCAGCAGACGCTTCGAACTTAGCTTTTTCGTCTTCGTTTAATGGAAGTTCAACGATCTTTTCAACACCGTTACGACCAAGGATAACTGGCACACCGATGCAGATGTCTTCTTGACCATACTCGCCTTCTAGCAATACAGAACAAGGAATCATCTTCTTTTGGTTGTGAAGTACAGATTCTACAACTTCAGATGCAGCAGCACCTGGAGCATACCATGCAGAAGTACCTAGAAGCTTAGTAAGAGTTGCACCACCTACCATAGTATCAGCAGCAACCTTTTCTAGGCGTTCAGCATCGATAAATTCAGATACAGCAACACCTTTATATGTAGCAAGACGAGTCAAAGGAATCATAGTTGTATCACCGTGACCACCGATTACAATACCTGCGATATCGTTAGCGTTACAGCCTAGAGCCTCAGTTAGACGATACTTGAAACGAGAGCTATCAAGAGCACCACCCATACCGATGATACGGTTCTTAGGAAGGCCAAGAGTATTAAGAGCTAGGTAAGTCATAGTATCCATTGGGTTAGATACCACAACAAGGATAGCATTTGGAGAATACTTAAGGATATTTTCAGCTACTGTCTTCACGATACCAGCGTTTACACCGATAAGTTCTTCGCGAGTCATACCTGGCTTACGAGGAAGACCAGAAGTAATAACTACTACATCTGACTCAGCAGTTGCTGCGTAATCATTTGTTACACCTGTTAGTACAGAGTCAAAACCAAGAAGTTGAGCTGTTTGCATGATATCCATGGCTTTACCTTCAGCTACACCTTCTTTGATGTCTAGCAATACTACTTCATCAGCTACTTCTTTGAAAGCTAGCACATTGGCACAAGTAGCACCTACGTTACCAGCACCTACTACGGTTACTTTAGACATAATTCTTCGTTATTAAAAAATGAATAATCAATTAGTTGTCCTACAAAAATACATTCTTTATTTCAATTGCAGAAATTTTTCCGCAATATTTTTTGTCAAGGTTTACACGAATCAAAAAAAGGGCTAACCTTCTCGGTCAGCCCCTTTAATTTCTTACACATATTCCACATTACTAACGGTGTTTTCTCCATAGATGCGTAGTGTTTCTTATCTTCCACACGTTTGTTCAAACGATAGATGTGGTTAGTGTTGTAGGGTATGTGCAATCAACTCAACAAAATTAAATCAAATTATTTATCTAGTTCTCTACTTGTTATCACTTTTGAACACAATCCTATATTTACTTTAGTAACACCCCATTGATAGCTTCGCGCAATTGACTCTTTTGCATTAAGCCTTGCGCCATCTGTGGCTGTCCTGTCATAGGGACAAACAAAATACTTGGGATACTTCGAATACCAAACGAAGCAGCCAATACTTGTTCTGCCTCAGTGTCTACCTTATAGATGTCGACTTTACCTTCAAATTCTTTTGCTACTTCTTCCAAGATTGGAGATAGTGCCTTACATGGGCCACACCAATCTGCATAGAAGTCAATAATCGCTGGCTTATCACCCAAGAAATTGAATTTCTCTGGATTCTTTTCCAAATCAGCTACTTGCTTGTAAAACTCATCTGTTGTCAAATGTTTAACTGCCATAATGTTATATCTTTTATTGTTTATACTTCTAATTCATTGCGTGATTTGTTTTCTTATCACACTGCAAATATACGGGCGATTTTTGGTCCTCGCAAACAGATTTTTTCTATCTTTGCATAGATAAAAACTATAAGACCACCAAAACCCTATAGTTTAAAGCTATTTTTGAATGATTACAATTTAGACAACAGAGATAAAAAAAATGAACTTACAACAATTACAGTACATCGTAGCAGCTAACAAGACGAGACATTTCGTAAAAGCTGCTCAAGCCTGTGGCGTATCTCAACCTACGCTGAGTGCTATGATTCAAAAGCTTGAAGCTGAATTGGACGTCAAAATCTTTAATAGAGATAAGACCCCAATTGAACCTACAGAAATTGGTGCTAAGATTATCATGCAAGCCGAAACATGTCTCAACGATGTAAAACGCATAGAAGAGGTTATTCTATCGGAGATGCAAGTACTAGAAGGACGATTGGTATTAGGTATCTTGCCGTCAATCGCTCCCTATGTTGTGCCAGACTTCATTCCGAAGTTCCAAGAACAGAACAAAGAAGTCGACTTGACGATTTCTGAGATGACATCACAAAACTTAGTGCAGCATCTGCTGAAAGCTGATTTGGACATGGCCATTATGAATACGCCATTGAATCAGCCAGATTTGTTGGAGATTCCTTTGTACAAAGAACGTTTTCTAGCTTACTTTGGGGCGTCTTGTGACTGCAAAGATAAGATGGACTCGGTATCTCCTGAACAAATGCCCGAAGCTAAATTGTGGGTCTTGCTGGAAGGTAATTGTCCACGTTCAGACGTCTTTAACTTCTGTCATTTACGTTCTTTAGGTGAGACTACATACCAAGCTGGTAGCACGGAAACCTTGATTCATATTGTAGACAACAACGGTGGATTTACTGTTATTCCGCAACTTCACACTCAATATTTATCAGAAGAAAAGATGAAACAGGTCCGTCCTTTTGATGCTCCTGATGCACAACGCGAGATTTCGTTGGTCATCCGCAAGGACTACCTCAAGGAGAATATGCTCAATGCAGTAGTGGATGTTATCAAAGAGATTATCCCAGAGGATCTGCTTGAGAAGAAAA
Source organism: Bacteroidaceae bacterium (assembly GCA_963678855.1). GTDB lineage: Bacteria > Bacteroidota > Bacteroidia > Bacteroidales > Bacteroidaceae > F22. The sequence continues at coordinate 1,224,161 of OY787448.1, forward strand.
TCAAGGACTATAGAGTACGCTTATAACAACATATAATTATGACTAAGAAAGAGACTACAAAACTCAGTTACAACGAAGCGACAGCCAGACTAGAGGAGATTGTACAGCTGCTAAACAAACCTGAACTGGAGATTGACAAGCTCTCCAGTTTGGTCAAAGAGGCCAATGTATTGATTACTCTTTGCAAGGAAAAACTAACTGAGACAGACAAGGAAGTAGAAAAATTATGGGCCGACAAAAGCCCAGAAGTGGAATAAAATGACTACCTTTGTCGCGAAAAAACTAAACCTAACAAAAAGAAATTGTACATTATGAAAGAAATTGATTGGGCCAATTTATCATTTGGATATATGCCTACAGATTACAATGTGAGAATCAACTTCCGTGACGGTCAATGGGGTGAGCTAGAAGTAAGCAGCTCTGACCGAATCAATATGCATATGGCAGCTACGTGCTTGCACTATGGACAAGAATGTTTTGAAGGCATGAAAGCCTACCGTGGTAAGGATGGACAAATTCGTCTTTTCCGTGCTGAAGATAATGCCGAACGTATGCAAGACACTTGTCGTGGTTTGTTGATGGCCGAACTTCCTACTGATCGCTTTGTAGAAGCTATTAAGAAGGTTGTTAAATTAAATGAGCGTTTCTTGCCTCCATATGAGACAGGTGCAACATTATATATCCGCCCTCTACTTATTGGTACAGGAATACAAGTAGGGGTGCGTCCAGCTGACGAGTACATGTTTGTGGTATTCGTGACTCCAGTAGGGCCATACTTTAAGGGTGGTTTCTCGACCAATCCTTACGCTATCACACGTGAATATGACCGTGCTGCTCCTAAGGGAACGGGTTGTTTCAAAGTGGGTGGTAACTATGCAGCATCATTACGTGCCAGCAAGTGGGCACATGATAACGGCTATGCAGCTGAATTTTATCTAGATGCACGCGAAAAGAAATATATCGACGAATGTGGCGCGGCCAATTTCTTTGGTATCAAAGATAACACATACGTAACACCTAAGTCGGAATCTATTCTACCTTCTATCACTAACCGTAGTCTGATGGCTATTGCAGAAGACCTAGGTTTGAAAGTAGAACGTCGTCCTATTTTGGAAGAAGAACTATCTACTTTCGAAGAGGCGGGTGCTTGTGGTACAGCTGCTGTAATCAGCCCTATCTCACGCATTGACGACCCAGAAAGAGATATAGAATATGTATTCTCTGAAGACGGCAAGCCAGGTCCTATCAGTGAAAAGCTATACAATACGCTTCGTGCTATCCAGTATGGTGATGCTCCTGATACACATGGCTGGGTAACCATAGTAGAATAAAGACATCTGTAGAAACAGATAGAGTAATCAGTAATTTAAGAACAAAAAGTGGCAAAAGGAAAATTAGAAAAGTTTGCTGACATGGCAAGCTATCCCCATGTATTTGAATATCCTCATTCGATTATCGAAGAAGTACCTTTCGAGATGAAAGGTCGTTGGCATAAAGACTTCTTTAAGAACGACAATCCTATCGTTCTAGAATTGGGCTGTGGCCGCGGTGAATACACTGTAGGCTTGGCACGTATGTTCCCTAATAAGAACTTTATTGGTGTGGACATTAAAGGAGCACGTATGTGGACTGGAGCAACAGAATCGCACCGCGATGAGATGACTAACGTTGCATTTCTACGTACGAACATCGAGATTATCGATCGTTTCTTCGCTGAGAATGAAGTCGAAGAGATATGGTTTACTTTCTCTGATCCTCAGATGAAGAAAGCAACCAAACGTTTGACATCAACATTCTTCATGGAGAGATACCGCAAATTTGTGGTACCCAACGCTACCTTGCACTTGAAGACAGACAGTGATTTTCTGTTCACATACACGAAGTATATGATTGAACACAACCAACTGCCTGTGCATCTGATGACTCAAGATTTGTACAATGACAATCAAGGACTTGTTGATGACATTCTTGACATCAAAACATACTACGAGCAACAATGGCTTGATCGAGGACTCAATATCAAATATATACAATGGGAACTACCTTTAGATACCAAACTAGAGGAACCAGATGTAGAAATTGAACTAGATAGTTATCGAAGCTATAACCGCAGTAAACGTAGTGGTTTAAAAACAAGCAAATAAGTAATCAGACGAGGACTAAACAACTAGCCCAAGCCTAGCTGTTTAGTCCTTGATCGTATATAATAATTTAGTAAATCAAACAATAGGAAAATGGCTTTATATCCAAAACTTATTTTAGATTCTTTGAGCACAGTGCGCTATCCTGGTTCAGGCAAGAATCTAGTGGAAGCTGGAATGGTGGAAGATAATATCCGCATCGAAGGTATGAAGGTGTCTTTCTCGCTTATTTTTGATAAGGAGACTGACCCATTTCTAAAATCAGTACGCATGGCGTGTGTTGCTGCACTAAAGCGTGATATCCCAGGTATTGAGATTGAAGGAAACATCAGCATCAAAACACTTCAAGCACCACGTCCAGAAGCGGGTAACATGCTTCAAGGTGCAAAAAATATCATCGGTATTTCTTCTGGTAAAGGTGGTGTAGGTAAATCTACAGTATCTGCCAACCTAGCTGTAGCCCTTGCTAAACAAGGATACAAAGTAGGTTTACTTGATGCAGATATCTTTGGTCCATCTGTACCTAAAATGTTTAATGTAGAAGATGCACGTCCAGTTGCTGATAAAGTAGATGGTCGTGAAGTTATCGTACCAATTCAAAAGTATGGGGTCACTTTGTTGTCTATCGGTTTCTTCGTAGATCCAGAGCAAGCTACTCTTTGGCGTGGTGGTATGGCCAGCAACGCACTAAAGCAACTGATTGCAGATTGTAACTGGGGTGAATTGGATTATTTCCTAATCGACCTTCCTCCTGGCACAAGTGATGTACACTTGACTATCGTACAAAATATTGCAATGACTGGTGCCATCGTAGTAAGTACTCCTCAAGACGTGGCACTTGCTGATGCACGTAAGGGTATCAACATGTTTACAAACGAGAAGGTCAATGTACCTATTCTTGGTCTTGTAGAAAACATGGCTTACTTCACTCCTGAAGAATTGCCAGAGAATAAATACTATATCTTCGGCAAAGAAGGTGCTAAGCGCCTAGCAGAAGAGATGAACGTGCCTTTGCTTGCAGAGATTCCTTTGGTACAAGGCATCCGTGAAGGTGGTGACGCTGGTGAGCCAGTAGCCCTTGATGCAGACAGCATCACAGGTAAGGCATTTGGCGAACTAGCTAAAAGTGTCGTAGAACAAGTGGATAAGCGCAACCGCGAACTTCCTCCTACAACACACGTAGATATTCATTCATAAACAACTCAATAATAAATATAATAAGATAATGAGCGAAGAAATGAATCCAGTATGTCCAGAATGTGGCACTACTAATAACTATTTTGATGGTACACTATATGTGTGCATGGATTGCAATCACGAGTGGAGTCCTGAAGAAGCCGCCGCAGCAGCTGAAGCAGCTATCTGTAAAGACTCTAACGGTGCCCTTCTTGAAGATGGTGATGCAGTAACTGTAATCAAAGATTTGAAAGTAAAAGGTTCTTCTATGGTCATCAAGCGTGGTACTAAAGTAAAGAGTATCCGTCTTACTGACAATGCAGAAGAAGTAGACTGTAAAATCGATGGTTCTAGCATCGTCCTAAAGACTTGCTTCTTGAAGAAGTAATCCTTCATCTTAAACACTCAACAGCCCTACAGCAAGCCTCTTTGCAGGCACGGCTGTAGGACTGTTTATCATTTAAACCCTTATCCTATGCAACTAATCCTTATAGCTGCCCTAGACCAACGCGGAGCCATTGGCCATGAAGATAAACTATTGTTCTGGCTCCCAAATGACTTAAAGCGATTCAAGGCTTTGACAACAGGCCATACTATCCTAATGGGCCGCAAAACATTCGAATCGCTACCTAATGGTGCATTACCTAATCGCAGAAATATCGTGCTATCGCGTAACACATCTTTAGAATTGCCTGGTGCCGAAGTATTTACCTCACTAGATGATGCCTTAGCTAGTTGTGCTACCGACGAAGATGTCTATGTGATTGGCGGTGCACAAATCTATGCTGAAACCATCACTCGTGCCGACCGCTTGGCATTGACACATATTGAAGCGACAGCTCCACAGGCCGATGCCTTTTTCCCAAAAGTAGACACTACTATATGGAAAGAAAGCGTAAAAGAGCCTCATCTTGCAGATGATAAGCACCTTTACGCTTACTGTTTTGTTGATTACACCCGTCGTTAGTAGGCGGTATGTATATTATAAGTAGTATGGACTAATCCTCAGTGACATCAACTGGAATCTGACGCTTGATATACTCATCAAACGAGATTAGAGTTTCTGTACGAGCCAAACCTAGTGGTTGTAGCTTATCATGGATAATCCTCATCAGATGACGATTATTCTTCGCATAAATCTTGATGAACATGTCATACTTACCTGTTGTAAAGTGACACTCTACGATTTCAGGGATATTTTGCATCTCTTCAGCTACATGCTTGAAGCTAGCAGGATCTTTTAGATAAACACCAATATATGCACAAGTTTGGTATCCTACCTTTTGTGGATCAATGACATATTGAGATCCCTTAAGAATACCTAAGTTGCTCAACTTTTGGATACGTTGGTGAATAGCAGCTCCAGATACATTACACGCACGAGCCACTTCCAAAAATGGAATACGTGCGTTATCTGCAACTAATTTCAAAATTTGCTCATCTAATGAGTCTAACTGATGATGTCCCATAATACTTTTTCTTCTCTTATTTTGTTTATATATAGTACAAAAATAGGGGTTTTAATCCCAATCTGTACGCTTTAACCCTTAAATTATCAGAAAATGTTATGAAAAAGCTCTTTTTTACTCTGTTAATTATATGTTGTACTAACTTAAATCTAGTTAGTGCTTCATCAAGAGATAGCCAACCTAACAACCTACAATCCTCAGAATCAGTAGAAAATGTGATATTTGATGAGTTTTTCAGTAATAAGACTCTACGTGTAGACTATCAATTCTGTGGAAATGTAAATGAACATGAAATCAGCTTAGCCGACATGGTCGCATGGGATGGCTGGGCAGGTCGTGTGCATAGCCTTGACTCATTGCCTCTGTTAGGAAATGGAGATATACGAGTCATAGATGCTGCATCTAAACGCACTATCTATCGTACCAGCTTTTCTTCTCTTTTCCAAGAATGGATATTAACACCAGAAGCCAAGCAACGTCGTCGTGCATTCGAAAACTGCTTCCAGATACCTATGCCTCTCCATAAAGCAGAAGTAGAAGTTGTACTGCGTAATGCGCACCAAGATACGATTGCGCATCTGATGCACCCTGTAGATCCTAGCGACATTCTTATTCGTCGTGTAGATTGTAAGACTGCTATGGAAAAGACAGCCCACCACTATATCAGCCTTTCGGGTAAAGACAAAGACGAGGTCATTGTCTCAGCTACTCCAGTTCAATCACCAGAGAAAGCTATTGATATAGTCATTGTGGCTGAAGGCTATACTGCAGAAGAGATGAATACATTCAAAAAAGATGCAAAGATGGCTATGCAAAGCATCTTAAGTCACGAGCCATTTGCGAAATACCAAGAGCATTTGAATTTCCTAGTACTATGTAGTCCTTCCAAAGAATCGGGTGTCAGCATTCCCCGCAAAGGTGAATGGAAAGAGACTGCAGTGTCATCAAACTTCGACACATTCTATTCTCGTCGATATTTAACAACTCAACGTTTGAAACAAATGCATGATTTGTTAGCAGGCTTCCCATATGAGCATATTATTGTACTTGCCAACACTGAAACATACGGTGGAGGAGGCATCTATAATAGCTACACGCTCACAACTGCCCACCATCCACTATTTTGGCCTGTAGTCACTCATGAGTTTGGTCATAGCTTTGGCGGCCTAGCCGACGAATATGCTTATGCCAATGCGGGTGACGACTCTCCTTATCCTAGTGACCGTGAGCCATGGGAGCAAAACATCACAACCCTGCATGATTTTGATAAGAAATGGGCAGATATGCTTCCTAAAAGAATAGCGATACCTCAATCTAACCCGAGTCCTACTTCAGCAGATGCTCACTCTACGACTAAACTAGGCATCTATGAAGGAGCTGGCTATCAAGAAAAAGGAGCGTACCGCCCTACTCCAGATTGTCGTATGCGCACCAATGATGCAGGAGCCTTCTGTCCTGTATGCCAACGAGCACTAAGCCGTATCATAGAGTTTTACACGAAATAATATTGATATTTCACCGAACAATAAAAGAGCGCATATCATCATCGATATGCGCTCTTTTTTTACAACACATTGTGTTATCACACAACCCATATCATTAAATTTATTTACCTACTTACTTTTCAATCCAGCAATAAACTTCTCCTATTTAATCACCGTTTTTGGGGCGCTAAATACATCTACGAGACCAATGAAGACACTGTATATATACGAGAAAGACAGAATGCTCTATAACATCTTATTGTATCACTTCTTTTCTAGGGACTGAGCAATGCTTTCTAAGAAGAAAAATCTATATTTGTGCCAACCTTAAACTAGAACTTTTTTATAAATACCGTAACTATGAACACGCCTAAAATTAAATTGCCTACAAGTACTAAACGTAGTCTTGAGGCTCTAGTATTCCTTGTATGCTTCTTTGCTATCTTTGGCTATATAGCTCACTTTATGGGCACACCTAATATGCTCAACACTATGATGAACACAGCCTATAAGCTTATCATCGACACTGTACTATATATTATGGCCATTACAGTGCTTTCAGGAGCACTAGGTAATCTCTTGATTGAGTTTGGAGTAGTACGTCTCCTAGAACGGGTATTACGTTATCTGATGCGTCCACTATATAACCTTCCTGGAGTAGCAGCCCTAGGTGGTGTATTGACTTTTCTATCGGACAACCCAGCTATCATATCATTATCTAAAGACAAGCACTTTAATAGATACTTTGAAAAGTACCAACTGATTTCATTTACCAACTTCGGCACAGCATTCGGTATGGGACTAGTTGTTATTGTCTTTATGGCTGGTCGTGGCTTTATTACTTCAGCTTTGATTGGACTAGCAGGAGCAGTCGTGGGGAGTATCATATCAACTAGGTTGATGCAAGTCTTTATCCTGCGCTCTAACCCAGAACTAAAATGTGGTATTGCCAAAGAAGGGGATGACGAAAAGATCACATTAGAAAGTGAAGGGTCTGTATTCTTGCGTATCTTAAATAGTATCTTGGACGGAGGTAAATCGGGAGTTGACCTTGGTCTAGCTATTATTCCTGGTGTATTGATTATCTCTACCTTTGTCATGATGCTGACTTTCGGTCCTTCTACATCTGGTGAATATACAGGTGCAGCATATGAAGGCGTGGCACTACTTCCTGCCCTAGCTGGCAATATCAATGGAGTATTTGAGTTCCTATTCGGTTTCCACGATGTCAAGCTAATTGCCTTCCCTATTACAGCACTTGGTGCAGTCGGCGCAGCACTTGGTTTGATTCCTAAGTTTCAAGATGCGGGTATCTTGGATGGCAATGCTATTGCTGTCTTTACAGCTATGGGGATGTGTTGGAGTGGGTATCTAAGTACCCATACAGCTATGCTAGATTCTCTTGGTTTCCGCAGGTTGACTTCTAAAGCAATTATAGCTCATACGATAGGCGGACTATGTGCTGGGATATTTGCGCACTTCCTTTTCGTACTAATTGGCTTATTGTTATAGCTATGTATCCTTAAACAGCATTCTTGATATAAAACGACTCTATTTGACTCATTATCTAATATTGCTTTGTAGAATTTATTGTAGTTTTCTTGATCATATCTATAAATATGACAGCATGACTTACAAAACACTATTCTTGGTGTGTATTCCAGTGTTATTAACATATGGTTCAGGGCAGGCTTCTCCTCCGCTTCAACCTACACATAATCAAATGTAACCAAAATCTAAGACTGATTTGTATAAGCGTATTCCGCCATTCAATCACATAAACAAAAAATCAACATGAGTATCAATAGAGCAAATGCGTTATGGCCTAGCTTAAAGTCATTCCGAGTATTTTTGAGTCAGTCCACCTGTCGCCAATCCAGAGACTAAATGATGACTCGAAAGCGATGTAAACAAGTTTACGAAAAAGCTTTGCAATTTGAAAAGCAAATAACCATTTAACACAAACAAAAATTACTGCATGATCAATCATCTCAACAGTTATAAAAACATCTTCAAAAATCACACTAAAGACATCTAAAAGGCGACATCTTAGATTGAAGAGAACCACATGTATCCCAAGCCAATTATATCCTCAAAAGGCTTGAGATACAGTTATAAAATCAGGCAAAAGACTCCAACGGTCATTGTTTTATCAGTTACAAAAATCCTTAGCCAAACGATTAAGATGATAGTTAAATTAGCCATCTATAAAACTTGTTCACGAGTATCTGCATAACCTTCCATTGTCATAAAGAGTACTAGATACGAGTAGATGTAAATAAACCAAGTTCTCTTGCTATATTTAATAATGGTCTTATATTTCATTATAAATAAGATCTATTGGTTCAAGACTTTTTTTACATACTCTGATGGAGATACCCCAAAAGCTTCCTTGAAGCACTGACGGAAATAGTCAGGTGTAGTCATGCCTACAAGATCACTAACCTCACTAATAGTATGCTGTCCTTCCAAAAGAAGCATCTCTGCCTTCTTCAAACGGACATGACGTATATATTCATTGGTAGAGATACCAGTAATCTGCTTAATTCTTCTATACAAAGTGGAACTACTCATATTCAAATTTTCAGTAAGGAATACCACATTCACCTTTGTTTTATTAATGTTCTCTTCAATCAAACTATTCAAGTTCTCGACAAATTCTTGTTCTATATGCGACAAGTTATTGCGTAGTTTAACTTGTTTCTCTAACGTACTATTCACTGTTTTTTCTTCAGAAACCAAAGCTAACTCTTTTACAAGGTTACTCACACGACTCCTAAGCAAATTAGCACTAAACGGTTTAGTCAAGAACGAATTGACACCTGCTTGATACCCACGTTCTCTCTGTTCATCACCTGTAATTGCAGTCAACATAATAAAAGGGATATGACCATACTTTTTATTCTCTTTAACTTGCTTACAAAACTCCATGCCATCCATAATAGGCATCATAGAGTCACTAATTATGACTTGAATGTTATGTTTTCTCAACTGATTAAGAGCCATTTCACCATTATCAGCCGTTATCACACTATACTTATCATCAAAAATATTGGTGATATACTCTTGAATTTCTATATCATCTTCAACGACTAGCATTTCAGGCTTTGTTGATTTTGTCGGTTTCAAGGTCAACTCATGGATTGATTTTTCATCATCTATAACAAAATGTTCACATACACAATCAGACTCCAAACTCACATCATCACCTACAACAAATGACTGTGCAGCTTCTTCTCTATTACTTGATAGAAGTCTTGCATAACAATTACTTGTACGTAAATAGATGGTGAATACAGTACCCTCTCCTACAACACTTTGCACTTCAATATTACCTTCGTGCTTTTTTAACAGCTCTTTAACGATTGACAAACCAATACCGTTGCTAAAAGTGCTACTTGATTCATCAGTGCTATACCAGCGTTGGAAAATATGTCCTAGTTTTTTTTGTGAAATACCTTCACCACTGTCTTGAACTCTAACAATAGTTTGGTCTGTATTCACATTTTGTGTAATATCTAAAAGCACAATTCCCTCACGCGTATGCTTCAATGCATTGCTCAAAAGATTAGTCAATACAATGGTCATGATTTCACAATCAAAATAAACTGGCTCCATACCTTCTTGAGCCTTGAAAGATACTTGTACTTTCTTATTTCGATTTAACACACGAAAATCAGCTATTTGAGCAGCACAAAACGTTGAAAAATCACCACGTTTTGGTCGAACGACTAACTTATTATTTTCCAGTTTACGAAACATAATCAACATATTAGTCAGATTCAGCAGACGTTGTGCACTTCTATAGATAACATGTATTTCCTTCTTTATAATCGCTGATACATCTGCACTACTCAACAAATCACATAGTGGACCCATTATCAGGGTCAATGGAGTACGAATCTCATGTGTAATATCAGTAAAATAACGTAAACGCTCTAAGTTCAATTCATTCTCATGAGCATGAGCTTGTTTTTCCAACTCGAACATTTGACGTAATTCTAATTGCTTGACATAATATCTAAAACCAATCCACACGAAAAGTGCAAATGCAAAAATTGCTATTAAAATAAACCACCAAGTAGTCCAAAACGGAGGTGTTATATTCAAATGCAACATAGCGATAGACATATTATGCATGTCTCCATCTAAAATACTCTTGATTTTTAAAGTATATTTTCCAGGTAAAATATTACGTAAGATCAAATGCTGGTCTCTTCTTAAATCATACCACGCATGATCTCGCCCCTCCAATTTATATTGGTATGTCAAGCGGTTATGGTAGGCATAATCTCGAAGCAAAAATTTTATTTCAAGTCCTGACAACCTTCTAGTCAAAGAAGCTGGGTGAGTGTACTCCTTTTGCCCTACAAAAAAGTCACTCGTTGTTTCTCCCAATTGATGACAAGATGCAATAACAGGTTTAGGAGCTTTTAATGATTGATTCGTTTTGAAAGGATTAAAACTCCACAATCCCTCAGAAGAACCAAAATACAAATGTAATCCATCATGTGCAACAGAATTTTTACGGAAGCTATGTAGCTTTTTAGAATTGGTCTCAGTATAACAAGACAAGCTTTCATCTTTAAGATCTATGCGTATAAGTCCACGTGTTGTACTACCCCATATAATGCCTTCTGGAAATTCTATTATGGCCTGTATATTATTATTAATCAAACCGTCTTTTTCAGTATAGACGCGCTTATTAGCCTCATTATTATCCATATTGATGCGCACTAAACCTCTATCTGTTGCAACCCATATCTGCTGTCGACTATCCTCAATGATATTTCGAATATGTACTCCTTTCAAATTATTAGCTACAGGTACAACAACTTCCTTCATCATTTTCATATCGAAGACTTTAATTCCATCAGAAAAGTGGCCAACCCACAACAATCCACGTGAATCAACATAAGCACTGCGTATATGGTTAGAATATAGGACATTATTGTCAGCTGTGTAGTGAACGGCGCTATTCGCTCTTAAATCGAATTTATACAATCCATCAATAGAGGCCACAAATAAATTATTATTACCATCAACAGTAACATCACGCACATCGTTAATTTTTCGACCTTTATACTTCACTGGTTCAAGCTTCATTTTATTGGGGTCTACTCGAAACAATCCATGTTGATATGTACCGAACCACAGAATACCCTCTTTGTCTTTTGTAGCACACAGTACAGACATGCCAATGCCATCATCACTTTTCTGGTTAAGATTAGCGATACGACGACCTTGACGAAAGACATCTACTCCTTCACCGTCGGTTCCTACCCAAAGTCGATCTTGATTGTCAACACAAATTCCCCATGCCACTGCATGAGAAAGAGAGGCAGGGTTTGTACCATCTGCAATACGACTCAAACACTCAAAAGCAGGTGGCTCGTGACTGATGAAACCAATTCCACCCCCATAGGTACTTACCCATACGTTTCTAAAAGAGTCTTGAAATATCTCTCGTACACTAAACTCACTAAAACTTAAAGAAGAAAAGTCGTTTTCCATCTTTTCAAAGCTAAGCTGTGGCCCATTACTAAACATCTTATCTGGAGTTAACTTATAGACACCATGAAGTTCCACCCCAACTAGTAAAGAGCCATCTTTTAATTGAGTTATATCATACACCATCTTATCTGGAACTTTACGAGGATCTTTGGACGAACTATAATAAACAAAAGGATTATCTTCATCTTTTGTAAACAAAGATAATCCACGTGCAGAGCCGACCCACACTGATCCATTTTGCATGACTTCTACAGCACGAATAGCATTATCTGGTAAAGCTCCTTCAGTACTCTGATTCGTATAGTGCATTAATTTTGAAGTACGCGTATCCAAAGTTAAAAACCCCATCGACCAAGTACCAATGTAGACCATATGTTTACGAACTCCAATAACAGTCAACTCCATCTGTTCAAACTCTGGTATTGTTTTTTTGTCGTAAACAGTTATTTCATGTGTAAGCTGATTGTATCTATATAAGCCATTCCTTGGAGCTACAAACCATAAATAGCTTCCCTTATTTAATATAAAGGATATGCTTGAAATTTTATTCCTTTGTAGATAGGTAATAATAGGTGTTTCTACAAGCTGATCTGTTTCCACATTGTAACATGAGACACCGTACTTATAGTTGGCCATATATAAATAAGGATGCACAGATGATGACTCGATAAAATGGACTTCATTATTTAGGCTGTCACACACGATAGTCTTCAAATTTTCTGGAATCACAAACCTTCCACCAGAAAAAGTATTAATTCCTTCTTCAGATAAAAACCACATCGCCCCATTAATATCTTGTGTAATATTCAAGGTTTCATTATTCGACAGGTTTTGTTCCACGGTTAATCGTTCAATATGAATTGCATGAACTGTAACAGACAGCAAAAAACATAAAGATAGAGTAAATAAACTTCTCATAAAGTGTATTGTTTCTCAAGTTAATTAGGTTGGTATTAAATCAAAAGAGCCAATATTCAATCAGCACTGACAACAAAAATAAGCAATAAACAATTCACTTACAAGTGCAAATCATGCATTGACCGATTTACACCGTATAATGATTGATTATTACACATATTTCCTTCTTAATTATATCTATCTTTGTATTGTAAACAATTTAACGAGATAGTATCTACACAAAAATTGCAACGTATGAAGAACATTTATTTTTCTCTTGCCCTGGGTACAGTTGTCGCTGGAGCACATATCATTTCGACAAATACACAAGCCGCAAATGGCCCCAAGCAAGAATGGCAGAATCCTAGAGTAAACGAAGTCAATCGTTTACCTATGCACGCTTCTTTTTTTGCCTACACAGATCAAACAGAAGCACAAAGTAATCAAAAGTGCCAATCAGAAAACTTCCTGTCATTAGATGGAATATGGAACTTTAACTGGGTAGAAGATGCTGACCAACGACCTACACAATTTTATACAACAAACTTCGATGATAAAGGTTGGGATACAATGCCTGTACCTGGCATGTGGGAACTAAATGGTTATGGAGATGCTTTATACCGTAATATAGGATACGCTTGGGGTAATGATTTCAAGAGTGCTCCCCCAACAGTACCGATTCACAAGAACCACGTAGGTTCATACCGTCGTCAATTTGAAATTCCTGCATCATGGAAGGGACAAAGAATTGTGGCACACTTTGGTTCTGTTACTAGTAATATATACCTATGGGTTAACGGAAAATATGCAGGTTACAGTGAAGATTCTAAACTAGAAGCTGAATTTGATCTAACTAAATATCTTGTTCCAGGTAAGAAAAACCTTATTGCATTCCAAACATTTCGTTGGTGTGATGGTAGCTACCTAGAAGATCAAGACTTCTGGCGTCTTTCTGGTGTAGGCCGTAGCTGTTACTTGTATGCTACTCCTAAAAAGTATATTAAAGATATCAATGTAGAAACTCCACTAGATGCTCAATACAAAGACGGTACTCTTGCTGCAACTGTATATACGCAAGGTGGAGGTACTGTAGAGCTTGCTCTATCTGATGCTGCTGGTGCTATCGTAAATGAAGAAACAGTAAAAGCTTCCGCTGGTAAAGCAACATTCAGCATTCCAGTAACAAATCCAAAGAAGTGGAGTGCAGAATCTCCATATCTATACAACTTGGCAATAACTTTGAAGCAAGGCAACAAAGTCACTCAAGTGGTCCCTATGAAAGTTGGTTTCCGTTCTACTGAAATCAAAAATGGACAACTTCTAATCAATGGACAGCCTATTCTTATCAAAGGAGCAAACCGTCACGAGCTAGACCCAGATGGTGGTTATGTGATTTCTCTTGAACGTATGGAACAAGACGTGAAGCGCATGCGTGAACTAAATATCAACGCAGTACGTACTTGTCACTACCCAGATGATCCACGCTGGTATGAACTATGTGACAAATATGGTTTGTATATAACTGCTGAAGCCAATATCGAATCTCATGGTATGGGCTACGGTAAGAATACACTAGCCAACAATAAGCTATATACACTAGCTCACCAAGAGCGTAACGCTCGTCACGTAGCTCGAAACCGTAACCACGCGTCCATTATTGTGTGGTCTATGGGTAACGAAGCAGGTATGGGTCCTAACTTCAAAAAGGTATATAAGCTTATTAAAGATATGGATAGCACTCGTCCTGTTCAATACGAACAAGCAAAACAAGATATGAACAACACAGATATCTTCTGCCCAATGTATTTGGATTACAACAGAAGTATCCAGTTTTGTGAAAACAACCCTAAGATGCCTCTTATCCAATGTGAGTATGCTCATGCTATGGGTAACTCTATGGGTGGTATGGACTACTATTGGGAACTTATCCGTAAATACCCTAACTACCAAGGTGGATATATCTGGGACTTTGTCGACCAAAGTGTAAGAGAATATACTAAGGATGGTCGCATGTATTACGCTTATGGTGGTGATCAAAACCCTTACGATGCTAACGACAACAACTTCTTAGATAACGGTATTGTCTCACCAGACCGCGTACCAAACCCTCATGCAGATGAAGTACGTTACTTGTACCAAAATATCTGGACTTCCCTAAGCAATAAGCAAGTAAACGGTGGTGTAACACTAGATATCTTCAACGAAAACTTCTTCGTAGATGCCAAGCAAATGGTGAATTGGGAAGTTCTTTGTGACGGAGAATCAGTACTTCAAGGTGAGTACACACACCTAGCCGTGGCTCCTCAAAAGACACAACAAATTATCCTTCCTATCGACGTAAGAACATTCAAGAAAGGTTCTGAATACCTATTGAATGTATACTACAAGAACCGCAAAGCAGAAAGAATCTTGTCAGCTGGTTTTCGAGTAGCTAAGCAACAAATTAGATTGAACGACTTTACAGTGCCTGCGCTAGCATTGGAAAATGCTACATACAAACACTCTAGCCCTTCTGCTCCTTCAGTTGATAAGAGAAATAGAAAAAGATTGCTTATTAATGGCGAGAACTTCAAACTAGAATGGAATCGTCAAACTGGCTTCATGTGTGCATACACTGTCAATAACGTGGATATGATTTATACTGGCGGTGAACTTACACCAAACTTCTGGCGTGCTCCTACCGATAATGACTTCGGTGCAACACTTCAAAAGAAGAACCACGTATGGTATCACCCAGAACTAACACTTAAAAGCTTGAATACAAAAACTATAGATGGTCAAGTAGTTGTCGAAACTAAGCACGATATTCCTGCAGCGAAATGTATGCTAACACTTACCTACACAATCAATAACACTGGTGAGGTATTGGTTAAACAAACATTGAATACAAACGGCAAACTTAAAGATGAATTGTTCCGATTCGGTATGCAAGTTCAAATGCCATACAACATGGAATGGTCTACTTACTACGGACGTGGTCCTGTAGAAAACTACGCAGACCGTAACACATCTACATTCGTAGGTCTTTATAGCCAACATGCAGACGATATGTACTATTCATATATTCGTCCACAGGAGACTGGTACACATACTGGAATCCGTTACTGGAAGCAAACAAGCTTAGCTGGCCAAGGGCTTCAAATTACCGCAGAAGCTCCATTTACAGCATCGGCATTACACTATAGCATAGATTCACTAGACGATGGTATTCAGAAAGACCAACGCCATGGTTCACTAGTAGAAAAAGCAGACTTTACAAACTTGTGTATAGACATGAAGCAATCAGGTTTAGGTTGCGTCGACAGTTGGGGACGCAAAGCTCAAAAGCAGTACCTATTGCCTTATGGCGATTACAGCTGGTCATTTAAACTGACTCCAGTAATGCATAGCTATCCACGTAGTGTAAAGAATCTTCCTTTATAATATACAAGAACACGACAATTGATTTACAACTAGGGGGCACGTCAAAGTGATTTGACGTGTCCTCGCTTTTTGCTTCGAAATACACCTAGACATAAGAGTGCGCTTCTTTTTTAGAGTAGCTCGTATTGCCAAGTTAGACACGAGAATTCCCAGTAAAGCCAGTATTTTATAGATACAAAAGATAATAACTTTAGACATATTGTAATCCACTAAATAATTCATGTATGCTGGCAAAATATTGACCACTATATATGCCCAAAATAGAAATAAAATAACTGATACAAAAACAGCTACAAAAGAAGACAGATCGTGAAATGCTTTATTCATGATATAATGCTCTTATGTTTACACAACATTACATTCTTAAGTTGAAAATGAGCAAAATTGTACTTCACAAATATTGGTACTTTTAGAACTGGGCATAATTAGAACTTAACTTCACAAAACTAAGCAAGCCAGTACATCTCTGTACTGGCTTGCTCAATGTTAGAGAGAATCCTGAATAACTTCAGAACTTTTGTGCTTGTATTGGAACTTAATAAATACGATAATACCCATAAACACTACTATGGGATTCAATGCACAAAATTAATAAAAGCTCTTCAATAAACGAGCAAGTTACTATTGACAAAAAGTTCGCATTTTAGCTGTACATAGAGACCAATCCCATTTTTTAAAACTTTCTTAACGCAGATTTTTAGATATGTCAGAAAAGACTTGACAAAAGCTTGACAACAAGCATAAACTCATATAAAGCAATACTTAAGGACATTTAAGTCCAAGTCTTTAGGATTTTCTAAAACGATAGCATAGGATACATATTTTTCACTCCACCCTGTAGGACGATTATTGGAAATAGTTGCTATCTTTGCAATAATAAAAATAACGATTATGCTGATATTCAACACTACTTATCAAGTAAGCGAAGCACATGCTCGCAATTTCCTTATTTGGCTTACACAGTCATATATCCCTGCTGTTTTAGACTTTGGTCTATTGAAAGAGCCACGTCTTGCTGAAGTACTATCTCATGGTGCACAAGAAAATGGCCGCACATATACTCTTCAATTTGAAGTTGAAGATAGTGTAAAGCTACATACATGGCACAACGAGCAAGCTACTAACCTCAACGCTGAATTAGTAGGCATGTTTAAAGAAGAAGTCGTAGGCTTCCCTACACTAATGGAAAAGATGGAACTATAAACATGGTCCGAAAGAACACACCCAAAGAAAGAATCATTTTAGGCATTGACCCTGGTACAACTATCATGGGTTATGGCGTATTGCGCATCATAGGCAACAAGCCTGAAATGATTGCTATGGGGGTGATTGATTTGCGCAAATATGGAGATCACTATCTAAAATTGCGCCGTATAGCTGAGCGTGTCTCTAGCATCATCGATAGTTTTCTTCCAGATGAAGTGGCTATTGAGGCACCTTTCTTTGGCAAGAACGTACAAAGCATGCTGAAACTAGGACGTGCACAAGGTGTCGCTATGGCCATGGCATTGATGCGTGATATCCCAATTACGGAATATGCGCCTCTTAAAATAAAGATGGCCATCACTGGCAAAGGGCAAGCAACTAAAGAACAAGTGGCGGATATGCTGCAACGCATGCTCAATATCCCCCCAAAAAAGATGCCTGAGCATCTAGATGCCACAGATGGTCTAGCTGCAGCTTATTGCCATTTCTTACAAAGTGGCCGTCCTCAAACTGAAAAGGCCTACGGAAGTTGGAAAGACTTCATGTCAAAACACCCTACTAGAATCTCCACAGGAAAACAAGCGACTAAAGCCCAGCTACAACTACAAAAAGCGATGGCCAATAGAAAAGACTAAACATATAACCAATTAACTACCTTGCAACCATGAACAAAGCCATTCTCGGAGTACTATGTACTACCGCCACACTAGCCGTTGGCTGCCAATGCGGTGGACAAACGTATGAGAGTTACGAACTCTATCCAGTTGCTGAAACACTTGAAGAAATGTTGTACTCACCAAGTAAAACTCTTTTCAGTGTATGGTCACCTACTGCGGATGAAGCAGTGGTCAGACTTTATGCTGATGGACAAGATGGCGAAGTCCTGCAAACCATCAACCTAAAACCACAAGCAGATGGCACATGGAAAGCTACAGTCGAAAAAGATTTGAAAGATCAGTTCTACACTTTCGAAGTAAAGGTGCATAACAAATGGCTAGGAGAAACAGCAGGTATCAATGCCAAAGCTGTCGGTGTTAATGGTAAACGTGGTGCAATCATTGATTTAGATTCAACAGATCCAAAAGGCTGGAGCGAAGATAAGCGCCCAACACTTAAGAGTGTCGCTGATGTAGTGTTGTACGAAATGCATCATCGTGATTTTTCTATACACTCGTCCTCAGGTATCCAAAATAAAGGAAAATTCCTAGCTCTTAGTGAGCATGGTACAAAGAACCCAGAAATGGAATCTACTGGTATTGATCACCTAGTAGACCTTGGTATCACACACGTACATATCCTACCATCATATGACTATGGTTCTATAGACGAGACCAAACTCAATGAAGGGAAGTATAACTGGGGTTATGATCCAGTCAACTACAACGTGCCTGAAGGAAGCTACAGTACCGATCCGTTTACTCCATCTACACGTATCAAAGAGTTTAAGCAGATGGTACAAGCCATGCACAAAGCAGGCATACGTGTTGTACTTGATGTGGTGTACAATCATACCTTTAGTGCATCGCATAGTGGTTTCGACCGCACCTCCCCTGGTTATTTCTACCGTCAACTTCAAGACAGCATACGCAGTTATGCCAATGCTTCTGGTTGTGGCAATGAGACTGCTAGTGAATTGCCTATGATGCGCAAATATATGATTGAATCTATCCAATACTGGATTAACGAGTACCACCTTGATGGGTTCCGCTTTGACCTGATGGGGATTCATGACTTAGAGACAATGCGCCAGATTCGTGAGGCTGTTGACGAAATAGATCCAAGTATTATTCTTTATGGTGAAGGTTGGGCGGCAGGTGCTCCTCAACTACCACAAAACAAGCTAGCGATGAAAGCCAATGTTGGACAACTGAAAGGTATCTCTGCTTTCAGTGACGAACTTCGTGACGGTTTACGTGGTCCATTTAGCGCAAACCACGCTGGCGGCTTCTTGGCTGGTGTTGAAGGTCAAGAAGAGAGTATCAAGTTTGGACTAGTAGGAGGTATTCAACATCCTGGAGTGGACTTCTCAAAAGTCAATTATACTGATAAGCCTTGGACGACTCAACCAACACAGCTAATTAGCTATATCTCATGTCATGATGATATGTGTTTAGTAGATAGATTAAAAGCTAGTATTCCTAATCTAAGCACTAAGGAACTTATCAGACTTAACAAACTAGGACAGACAACAGTCTTCACTTCACAAGGTATTCCTTTTATGCAAGCTGGTGAAGAAGTGATGCGCGACAAGAAAGGCGTACACAACAGCTTTGAAAGTCCTGATAGTATCAACCAAATTGATTGGAGCAACAAGAATACGTATCATGATATCTATAGCTATTACCGTGATTTGATACACATGCGTAAAGCTCACCCTGCTTTCCATATGGGAGATGCAGAGCTAGTACGTAAGCATCTACAATTCTTACCTACCGAGAGTGGTCTAATAACTTACACACTCAATGGACATGCTGTCGGTGATAGCTGGGGAGAAATTGTTGTGATTCTTAATAGCCGTAAGCATAGTGCTACAGTAGATGTGCCTCTAGGTAAATATACAGTAGTCTGTAAAGATGGACAAATAGATACAAGCGGTATTAGCCATGTATCGGGTAGTCACATAAAGGTGGCTCCACAGACTGCGTGGATAGGATATAAGAAGTAAAGCAATTATATATAGTAAGGGTGCACCAATTAGTTTGGCACACCCTTACTGTATATAAGTATTCTAACTCTACGTTATTCCTTCAGTCTGAACGTGACAGGAACTCTATACCTGACTTTGACTTTCTTCCCTTGTTGCTCACCTGGTGACCACTTGGGCATTGAAGTTACCACACGGATAGCTTCGGCATCAAGAGCTGCGTTTACGGAGTGTATAACTACTGGATTGGTTATTTCAGCAGTCTTACTCACAATAAACTGTACAATCACACGACCTTCTAAACCAGCTTTTTGTGCAGATTCTGGATACTTAATATTATCTCGCAAGTATGTTATCAAAGGTCCCATTCCACCAGGGAAAGCAGGCATAGTCTCAACCATCAAAAAGACATCAGATTCATCAAATTCACCCTCACATTCTACTGGCGGGGGAGTAACTAGTTCCATTGCACTAGGCTGATTTATCTCTTTAACAACCGGCTGTTCTATCTGAATACTCTGTTTCTTTTCTTGCTTCATACCACACGAGATAATCAGAGGCATCATAGCCCCAATAAGCAATAAGCCAATCATTCTCCAGCCATGTTTTGTGCAACTTTGTGTTTCGTTTTTGTTCATCATCATTCATTATTTAGAGTTATACTACAAATAAACTCTTTTTCCATTTATGAGAGCCATATTGCAAGTTAAAGAGCTACAACTCATCGTGTAAGTTCAGCTTCAATACAAAGTCACACTAAGTTTTATATGTAAAAAACCAGCTTCGCTAGCAGTATACATGTTCAGCAAAAGCTGCATCTGATTATTTCTCCTACCCCTAATCAGTCATCATAGGCGTGAAACTATTGGCCTCTATGTACTCCTTTAATGAGTTCCCGCAATGTGCAAAAAAAGAGTGCACCAAAATGACTTGGTGCACTCCTACGTTTTTTTGTTGAGCTAAATAAGAGAGTTGTATTTCGTACAGTTACTGCAATTTAAATGATACAGGCACTGTATATTTTACATTGACTTTCTTTCCTTCTTGCTCACCTGGCTTCCAATTAGGCATTGAAGAAATCACACGAATAGCTTCTGCATCAAGTGCTGCATCTACAGATCGAACAACTTCTGGCTTAACAATCTCTCCAGTTTTACTAACAACAAACTGTACAATCACGCGCCCTTCTACGCCAGCTTTTTGAGCAGATTTAGGATACTTGATATTACTACCTAAATAATTCATAAAGGCTTTCATTCCTCCAGGGAATTCAGGCATAGTCTCTACAACGCTTAAAACTTCAGTTTCCTTAATCACTTTCTTGCCATCAACAGTCTCTATACTCACCGCGCTTGTAGGCACAGTAGCAGGCGTGTCTTTAACAACCGACTGTTCAGTCTGAGTACTTTGTTGTACTTCTTGTTTTTTGCTACAAGAGATAACCAAAGCCATCATACCAACAACTGGCAATAGCCCTAACATTCTCCAAGCATTCTTTCTCCAACTCAACGTTTCATTTTTTTGCATCATCATAATTCTTTTCTTTAGGCTACTGTGGTTTAAACTGTTAGCTAAGGCGTAGCGCTGAGTGCCCGTGCTTCGAGTGACGAGTAGCAATTGATATTGTGTTGCATCGATGCCTTGATTAATCACGTACTGATCAGCTTCAAATTCATGCAAATCTTGTAGGTCTCGTTTAATCAACCAGATAACAGGATTGCACCATAGAAAAACAAGAAGTATTTCTAGCAGTACGAGGTCTAAAGTATGGCCCAAAAGAAGATGAGCACGTTCATGCGTGATGATAGCCTCAATATCTCGAGATTCCTCATCATCTGGCACCACGATATATCGGTACCAACTAAATGGTGTAGAAAGATTAGAGATTCTCACTAAGGTGAGCCCACTATCTAGGTGTTCATGCTTCCCACTACGTATCTTTTTATATAAACTGGTATACATCACACCAGAACTAACTGTAAAGTATGCTACCCCCACCATAAACAAACTGGCCAACAATACCAGCCATGCTGGGAATCCATGTCCACCTATGGAAGCATCAAGAGTAGCACCTGCCTGCGCACCCACTACTACATCTGGTAGCCACATTGAAAATTGCTGACTTACAGGGAAGCTTATTAGCATGCCACTAGGTAGAAGAGGCAAAATAAAGCTAATCGCCATAAGTCCCCATAGCAACATCCTATTCATATGATGTGTAGCTTGCGAACGCAGCAGCACACAATAAGCTGTGTATAGTACAGCTAGCGAAATATTCGCCCATAGAAAATAAGTCAAGAACGTATACATAGTCTACTTGTTTTTGATCAATGCAATAAGCTCATCAATTTCCGAATCGCTTAGCTTCTCTTCTTTGACTAATGTAGATACAGCATGGATATAGCTATTATTATAGTATTTCTCCACGATGCCCTTAAATGTGCCACTACCAAAATCGTTCTTTGTGATTTTAGCAAAATAACGGTGACTCTTGCCAAAGTTCTCATGGCCTAGAAAACCTTTATCTTCAAGACCACGTACTATTGTAGAAATCGTATTGAAATGTGGGCGAGGCTCTGAAAACTTTTCCAGAAGCTCACGCACAAACAAAGCACCATGCGCCCAATACAATTCCATAATTTCTTCTTCTCTAGGAGTTAATCGTTTCATATTCATTCCTTATTTTATCCTATCTAAATCTCTCAAGAAAGATTCAGATAGCTTTGTTATTAATCTCTATATTACAAATAACGGGGTTTTATAGTTACAAAACTAATCTTTATAGTTAAAGAACTAAAATACGCAGTTTTAAAACTAAAATATATAGTTACACAGTACTAATTCAACTTCAAGACAAAAAAAATAGCCCCACCTTTTCGGGTGGGGCTATTATATAATGTGTAATCTACAAATTACTTGCTGTTACGTGGAGGACGTGGAGTCAATTGCTTCTTAGAAAGCTTGAACTTACCAGTCTTAGGATCGATATCGATCAACTTCACTTCGATCTTGTCACCTTCCTTAATACCTGCTTCTTCAACAGACTCAAGACGACGCCATTCGATTTCAGAGATGTGAAGCAAACCATCCTTACCAGGCAGGAACTCAACAAAAGCACCGTAAGGCATGATAGAACGTACAGTTCCTTCATACACCTCACCTACCTCTGGGATAGCTACGATACCACGAATCATACTAACTGCACGGTCGATAGTTTCACGGTTGCTACCAGCGATTTCGATACGGCCACCTTCTTCAACCTCTTCGATTGAGATAGTCGCACCAGTCTCTTCTTGCATACCTTGGATAATCTTACCACCAGGGCCGATAACTGCACCAATAAATTCCTTAGGAATCATCATAGTTTCGATACGTGGAGTATGATCCTTGAAATCAGCACGTGGTTCAGTGATAGTCTCTTCAATCTTGTCTAGGATGTGCATACGACCATCACGAGCTTGAAGCAATGCCTTCTCTAGAATTTCGAAAGATAGACCATCTACCTTAATATCCATTTGAGTAGCCGTGATACCGTCGCGTGTACCTGTAACCTTGAAGTCCATATCACCCAAGTGATCCTCGTCACCAAGGATATCAGAAAGTACTGCATACTTTTCTTCACCTGCATTCTTGATAAGCCCCATCGCGATACCAGAAACTGGCTTCTTGATTTGTACACCAGCATCCATCATCGCAAGCGTACCAGCACAAACTGTCGCCATAGAAGAAGAACCGTTAGATTCTAGGATTTCTGATACTACACGGATTACGTATGGGTAATCTGCTGGAATCATACCCTTCAATGCACGATAAGCCAAGTTACCGTGACCAATCTCACGACGACCTACACCACGTTGTGGACGAGCGTCACCAGTTGAGAATGGAGGGAAGTTATAGTGTAGAAGGAAACGCTCCTTAGAGTGATCAAGTACGTTGTCGATGATTTTCTCATCAGCCTTAGTACCTAGAGTCACAGTAGTCAAAGATTGTGTTTCACCACGAGTGAAGACTGCTGAACCGTGAGGTCCTGGAAGAGGATCGATTTCGCTCCAGATAGGACGAATCTCAGTAGTTTCACGACCATCAAGACGCTTACCTTCATCAAGGATGCTACGACGCATAGCTTCTTTTTCGACATCGTGATAGTAGATATCGATAAGTGCACCCTTTTCATCCAATTCTTCCTCCGAGTATTGCTCTTTGAAAGCTTCTTTGATTTCTTGGAATGCATCGTGGCGTTCGTGCTTGTCACGGCTACCAGCAGAAGCGATTTCGTATACCTTATCATAACACTCAGCATGTACCTTACCGCGAAGTTCTTCATCATGTGTTTCATGACAGTACTCACGCTTCACTGTAGAACCTACAGCTTCAGCTAGTTCCATTTGAGCCTTACATTGAGTCTTGATACTTTCGTGTGCAACCTTCATTGCTTCAAGAAGATCTTGCTCAGATACTTCCTTCATTTCACCCTCTACCATCATGATGTTATCATAAGTAGCCGCTACCATGATATCCATGTCAGCTTCAGCGAATTGTTCAAATGTAGGGTTAACTACGAACTCACCGTTAATGCGAGCTACACGTACCTCAGAGATAGGTCCGTTGAAAGGAATATCAGAAACTGCAAGAGCAGCTGATGCTGCAAGACCTGCAAGTGCATCAGGCATATCTTTACCGTCCGCAGAGAAAAGGATGATGTTCACGTATACTTCAGCGTGGTAATCATCTGGGAATAATGGACGTAGAGCACGGTCTACCAATCGACAAGTTAGGATCTCATAGTCGTTCGCTCGGCCTTCTCTTTTTGTAAATCCACCTGGGAAACGGCCAAAAGCGGCGTATTTCTCTTTATACTCTACCTGCAACGGCATGAAATCTGTACCAGGCACTGCATCTTTAGCGGCAACAACTGTAGCCAAAAGCATTGTGTCTCCCATACGGAGCATCACAGAACCATCGGCTTGCTTTGCCAACTTGCCTGTTTCGAGTGTGATAGTTCTTCCATCAGGCAACTCGATTGTCTTAACAATTGGGTCAATCATAAAAAATTGTTATTTAATAATATCTGCTTATTTTCGGCGCAAAGATACACAATACATCTTATATATAGGCATAAAGTCAAGGAAATTTATCCCCGACTCATTTTTTTGTGCTAATCAGTACGAAAAACGCTCTAATTAAACTATATTTGTAGCACAAATAAAACGTTTTCTACTTAAACTATATATCAATGAAGCAATTATTTTACCTTAGCGCTTTACTTTTAATGTTTGTTGCATGTAAGTCTCAGCATGAGTTTGAAGTGACTGGTCACATCAAGGGAGCAGCCGACGAAACACTCTATCTTGATGCAACTAAAGTGAGTGGAACAGAAGTCTGTGACTCAGTAAAACTCAACAAAGCAGGTTTCTTCACATTAAAGAGTAGACGTCCTCAAAACCCAGAAATCTACGCCCTACGTCTTGGTAATCAACGTATCTTCTTGGCTGTAGATTCAACAGAAGTCATCACAGTATCTGCTGATAAAGAGCACTATTCATCTGACTATACAGTCAAAGGATCAGTAGAATCATCACGCATTCAAGAACTAAACAGGGAAAAAGAGACACTACGTCAACAACTTGATAGCACACTACAAGTAGCAAAGGACTTACATCAGTCTCAACGAGATTTTAGTTCAGCTGTTAACCAATTGATTGGCGAGTATAAAAATCGTATCAGCAAGAACTATATTTTTGCCAATCCTCAAGTACTTTCTTCGTACTACGCTCTTTTTCAAGAAGTGAATGGCTTCATGCTATTTGACCCTTCAAATAACAAAAGAGATTTGAACTGTTTCCGTGCCGTAGCTACGAGCATGCAGCAGTACCACCCTCACTCAGATCGCACAAAGAATCTTGTCAATATTGCTATCAAATCAATGAAACATAAGCGTGTAGAAGAGATGATGCAACAAGATCAATCCAAAGAAGATTTAACAATTCCTGCAGATAAAGTACGCGAAACAGGTTTTATTGACATCACCCTAAGAGACATTGATAACAACAAAGTATCCCTATCTTCATTAAAGGGCAAAGTTGTTCTTTTGGATTTCACAGCATATGCAGCCGACAATTCTCCAGCCCATATTCTAGCTCTACGTGACTTGTATAAGCAATACAGTGGACGTGGTCTTGAAATCTATCAAATCTCTTACGACCAAGACCGTCATTTCTGGCGTACAAGCGCTGACAACTTACCTTGGATTTGTGTACGTGACCCTTATGGTGCACATTCAACAATCGCTCGCACATACAATGTAAGCCAACTTCCAACTTTCTTCTTGCTAGACAGAAATTTGGAAATCAAGAAGCGTGACATCGAAGTTAGAGATATTGAAGCAGAAATCAAAAAACTACTAAGATAACATTTGTAATCTTCTGAATATCAGTATACAAGAATAGTCTCTTTTCTAAAAAAGACAACTTTTTATTTGTTTATATCATTGGAAAGACCTATTTTTGTCCATACATAATCACAAAGGAGTTCCGGTGCGCTAGCGCACTGGGATTCTTTTTTTACACTATTTATTTTAACATAAATCTAAATTGTACCGATATGGCATATATGACAAAAGAGGGCTATGAAAAGCTCCGCAACGAAATTAAACAACTGGAATCAGTAGAACGCCCTAAGATCTCTGCAGCAATTGCTGAAGCAAGAGACAAAGGTGACTTAAGTGAAAATGCAGAATACGATGCAGCTAAAGAAGCGCAAGGTATGCTGGAGCTTAAGATTGGACAGTTGAAAGCGACTTTGATAGATGCATCAATCATCGATGAAAGTCAACTCAGTACAGACAGTGTTCAGATTCTAACAACTGTCAAGTTTAAGAACCTAAACGTCAACAAAGAAATGGAATACACGCTTGTATCAGAAAGCGAAGCCGACCTTGCTCAAGGCAAATTGGCTATCAGTACTCCTATTGCCAAGGGTTTACTTGGTAAGAAGATTGGTGACGTCGTTGAGGTAACAATTCCTCAAGGAAAAATTAAACTTGAAGTACTAGATATTTCCATTAAGTAAAACAAACAGGCGGCAGACTATACGTAGTCTATCGCCTGTTTTGCATATCCCCCACCTTTTAAAAAGAATATTATGGCAACCATTTTCTCTAAAATCGTAGCAGGTGAGATTCCTAGCTATAAAGTAGCAGAAACTGAAACATGCTACGCTTTCCTAGATATCAGTCCGTTGACCAAAGGCCATACTTTGGTTATCCCGAAGCGCGAAATAGATTATATCTTCGACTTAACACCAGAAGAGACAGCCGAACTACATCAGTTTGCTCAACGTATAGCTAAGGCTATCGGCAGCGTTATTCCTTGTACACGAGTTGGTGTAGCTGTGATGGGGCTAGAAGTGCCTCATGCACATATCCACCTTATTCCTATCGAGAAGGAATGTGACATGCTTTTCTCTAACCCTAAGCTATCTCTTCCACAAAATGAGATGCAAGCTATTGCCAAAAAGATAGCAGCTGCAGTACAATAAAAACAGATAAGCCATACAGATACAGAAAGAGGCCATGTCGTGATGACATGGCCTCTTTCTGTATACAAACAATCCTCATATAAAAGATTCACTTCAACGATTGTAAATTATATTCTCTGCCTTATAATTATCTTTTGATTCGGTTATTACCTGCTGGATATCCAACTGGAATGATATTCAAAAGTACAGAATATTCAGCCACTTTCTCGCCGCATCTATACGGTCATTTAGATACACCGCTGTCCATGTAGCCCCAAACCCATCTCCTCAGCTTGCAACAGTATATTCTGCGATGCCGCCGAACAATCCTAAATCCAATAATCAGTCAATTCATCTGGAAAAGTCTTGTTTAAATCACCACATACGACAATTACTACTGGAGCCTTTGCACCAAAATGAGCATACGGCATAGCCATGCTTAGTTCCTTAATCAAGGATTGGTCATCAATCAAGACAAAAGCCCATGATTGTCTATTTGCTGCAGATGGAGCAGCCATACCAGTACGTGCGAACATTTGCAATTGATCTGTAGTCAGTATCTCTTCCGTGTATTTACGAACACTTTTACGTTCAAAAATAGCGTTCACATTCGTCATTATTTGGTTATTGGCTAAATAGTAGTATGTTTGCTTCATATGAGCAAGTACTTACTTGTATATACCATAGTACCCAAATGTATCAAAATACGATTATGAAAACAGAAAGGAAAGATTTTTTTTCGATAAAAAACGCTATACATGTGCTCGTGAACTAGTCAATGATGTTATCGGGGGAATTGGAAGAGTGTGATTGTTTGGTATATCAGAGATAGCGGAAAACGTTCTGGCGTACTCTAAAAAAGAATCCATGTATCACGAAAAAGATGTTTGCACACCCCCTCCGTAAACTGGAGCGTTTAGAAATGGTAAGCCGTAAGATTTATCCTGAACTACCTCCCAAAGTCGAATACGCATTGACAGAAAGAAGTATAAGTATCATTCCCATCCTAGTTAAACTTTACAATTGGGGTGTTTCACTAGCTGGAGAAGAGACAGAGGAAACTCGTGAAAAACAAGTCATAAAAAAGAGTGATTAAGCCATAGCCCAATCACTCTTTATTTTATTAATCTGCTTTTTCTCCATAATCCATCTGTGTGATAGTCATATATCTATGCACTAATGCAGGATCATCTTTAGGACAAATCAGTAAGATATCATCTTTCTCAGCTACAATATAATTATTTAGTCCATCAATGACAGCCAACTTATTCTTTGGCATTGCCACCATACAGTTGGAACTATTAAACATCATCGCTTGTCCCCCATGTTTAGCATTTTGCTCCTCATCCTTAGGAAGTGCATGGTGCAATGCATCCCAAGAAGCTAAATTACTCCAACCAAAATCTCCTTGATACAATAACACATTCTCGATGTTCTCCATCACCCCATAATCAATAGACACTGCGGGTAGCATAGGATATACACGATTAATATATTCTTGTTCTCCTGATGTACAATACGCTTGAGTTGATTCCGTCAAAATCTTTATAACTTCTGGAAGATGTACACTGAAAGCTTCCAGCACAGTGTCGACACGACTCGCAAAGTGCGCAGTATTCCAGCAGAACTCACCAGACTGCACAAAAGCTTGTGCCATTTCTTCTATAGGTTTTTCTACAAAAGTACGTGTACTATAAAGGTTAGGATAATTCTTATTATCTACATGATCTTTTCTTTGTATATAGCCATACGTCGTATCAGGACGTGTAGCTTGAGAACCCAGCGAAATGATTGTCTCGTGATCCACGCAGTATTTCATCGCTTGCTTGACCGAATGCAAGAAGTTATCTTCATGCAGAATCAAGTGGTCAGCAGGTGCTACCAGCATTCGAGCATCTTTATCACGAGCTGCTAGGTGCAATGCTGCACGAGCAATACAAGGCGCCGTCTTACGAGGCACAGGTTCATACAAAAAGTTCTCTTTAGGTAAATCAGGCAATTGTTCTTCTGCCAAAGAGGCATAGTCTTGAACAGCCACAACATAGATATTCTCTACAGGAAAAATCTTAGATAATCGATCGTAAGTCAATTGAATCATACTACGCCCTACTCCCAATAAATCAATAAAATGCTTGGGACGAGATGCGCGACTCACAGGCCAGAATCGGCTACCGATTCCACCGCACAGAATGACACAATAATTCGATGTTTGCATATTCTTCACAGCTAATAATAGGTGTACTATAAAGGTAAAAAAATAGGCGTTATCAGCTTTGTGCTGATGACTCATACCTATAGCTACAAATTTACTCATTTCCTTCTTATTCTCCCAATAAAAGACTAGAATTCCCCGAAACAAATATTATTTCCATTTTTCTCATCAATTCTCTTGGAAATTAAAATAAAAGCCGTATCTTTGCATCGCTTTTGAGAAACAATAGCAGCCCAGATGGCGGAATTGGTAGACGCGCTGGTCTCAAACACCAGTGGAGAAATCCGTGCCGGTTCGATCCCGGCTCTGGGTACCAAGAAGTCCTCAATCCTTTTGGATTGGGGACTTTTTTTGTATCTATATACTATTATGTGTCCATTTTCGGACGATTATCCCGTATCGTACACTTTCTAAAACCCCCTTTCAACCTGATTACCAGGTTATTTCTTTACTGGCACACAAGTTGACTTTATAAATAGCAGTTATATTAAAACACTATTTATGGACAAGAAAATTCCAGTACACACACAGCGAAAAGAGAAATTACGCCAACTAGTCAAAATAGGGCTACCTATCGTTGTATTAGCTTTCATCACGATCGGCATACTGCATGTCTATCGCCCCAGTATATCTAAACGATTTGTTAAGTTATCCAAAGTAGACAAAGGAGACATGCAAGTAAGCATTAGCGCATCAGGAACTGTATGCCCTATCTTTGAAGAAATCATAGCCTCACCAATCAACTCACGTATCACAAAGTTATATTGTCATGGTGGAGAAAAAGTGCAAGAAGGCACCCCACTTATGCAATTGGATTTACAAGCCACAGAAACGAAAGTCAACCAAATGATTGATGAAAAAAAGATGCGTTTAGTAAAGCTTAATCAACTACAAGTCAACAACCAAACGACACAAGCAAACTTAAAGATGCAAATCAAAGTTGCTGGAATGAAATTAGAACATTTTAAAGTAAAATGGCTTAATGAGAAATATTTAGACAGTATTGGTGCTGGTACTCAAGAAAATGTAGCCCAAGCTCATTTGGGCGTTCAGGTGGGAGAACTCGAACTCCAACAGATGCGTGAACAGTACAAAAACGAATGTGACATCGCACAGGCCGAAGAACAGGTTCAACAATTAAGCTATAGCATGCTATGTAAAGACATACTAATTATGCAGCACACATTGAGTCAAGCCAAGGTCAAAGCCCCACACACTGGCTATCTAACATACATCAACGAACAAATTGGAGCCAACGTGCAACAAGGGACACAACTAGCTGTTATTTCGGATCTATCAAAATACAAAATACAAGGAGCCATAGCAGATGCATTTGCTGATAAAATACATCTTAATAGCCCAGTTATAGTGTGCCTAGATAAAGAAGAACTAGCAGGAAGCGTCACATCCATAACCCCACTATCTAAAAATGGGATGATTCATTTTACTGTTCACCTTGCAGAAGCTAACCACCCCAAACTACAATCGGGACTTAAAACAGATATCAATATAATGAGTAACACAAAAACCAATATTAAGCGCATAGACTATTTTTCTAGCTATCAAGGTCCAGGGGAATACACCATGTTTATTGCAGACAAGGACAACTGCCTGCACCGTAAAAAAGTAACTCTTGGCAAATCAAATTATAAATACATTGAAGTTATCGAGGGATTAGCAGTTAATGACCAAGTAACAATCAATGACATGCATGATTTCGAAGATAGAAAAACAGTCTATATTAAGTAGTAAATCATCGAAATACAATATTATATTCCAACATATGAAACATTTATTCAAACAAACATTTTTTCAACTGAAGAAGAACAAAGTCATCTTTGGGCTCACCATTATAGGTAGCGCACTATCTGTAGCAGGTATCATGCTACTTGAATCGATGATACAGATTTATCTCAATCCGACACCACCAGAAGTCAACAAGGAGCGCACATTAATTGCTCGTGCAGTACAAATTAGGAATGGTGATTTTACAACCAATTCATACTATGGCATAGAAGGCATACGTAAAATATGGCGTCCATTAAAGACTCCAGAACTTGTTGGACTCATCACATCCGAAAGCAGAGTCTTCTCATCAGTTAGCAAAACTTCTTACAAACCAAGCACAGTTGCATACGTTGATGGAAATTATTTCAAGCTCCTCTCATTCGACTTTGTTGAAGGGCGTCCTTTTACAGAAAATGACTGCATCAACAAACGTCCAGTAGCTGTAATTACCAACAAAATGGCCACCAAACTATGGGGACATACTGAAAACGCTGTAGGCAAAACAATTTTAAATGACCAAACACCATTTAAAGTGATAGGAATAGTAGAACCTGCCACGATGGGCAATTTTGTTTCATCCTCTGATATATGGATTCCATACACAACATCAGAGATAGTCATGAACACCAATGATGAGACACAAGGAATCGGTGGTGGCATTAGCGTTTTGATTTTGGCCAAAGACAAAACAGACTTCCCTAAAATCCAAAATGAAATTATCACAAAATGCAAAGAGGTAGAACAATCCTATCCTTTTACTATAACTCCCAGAACCATTGATACAGCAGCAGGTATGATGTACAATCCTGAGGGATGGGCCAATCACACAACAGACCCAGCTGCATTTTACAAGAAGTATGGCAGTCTTGCATTGTTATTCCTATTAGTACCAGCAGTCAACCTATTAGGACTCATCTTTGCCTCATTCAAAAAGCGCGAAGCAGAAATCAGTATACGAAGAGCCTACGGAGCATCAATTGGTGACATCATCTCTCTACTATTGCGAGAAAACCTCATCATTACATGTATTGGTGGTGTAATCGGCCTTATACTAGCTTGGTTACTCATTCCATTAATCATTGATTTTCTGATATTCCATCCAGATTCTTCAGCAACCATTAGCATCTGGTCATTGATAAAGATAGAAGCTATTGCCATTGCTTTAATTATTAGCTTTCTTCTGAACTTTCTGTGTTCATCAATACCAGCGTGGAGAGTGAGTAAAACCCCAATAGTCAACTCATTATAATTTAAAACATTATGTGGAAACAATTATTACATCGCATATATAACGAACGCAAACAAAACACATGGTTGTACGCAGAACTCCTTATAGTACTGGCAATCATATGGGTCGCTTTTAATGATTTATACAAAAGTTACCAACTATCCACCCTGCCAACTGGTACCAACATCGAAAATTGTTGGCGTCTACGCATCGGTAGAAGTGTATCTACCTCTATAGATGAGCACCCAGATTTTAGTCAAGATTATGCTGCCATCACACAAATCATGAATAACATCCGACAGGATAATGCTGTAGATGCCATTGGTCTAACCGCAGGTTCGATGCCCTACTCAAGCACTAATAGCGATATCAGCATATATTTAGCCAAAGATTCTTTAAATAATAAGAAATACGTACATGGGGTACTCATTAGATACTATAATAAAGATGTCATGCGTGTTTTTCGTTGCAAAGATATTCATGGGCGTCCACTAGCAGACCAAATCCCTGCAATAGAAAAACACTATATCATTCCAACAAAATCCACGGCACTGAAAATGGCAGGACACACAAATATTGTAGATACGCTTGTCACTGGATTTGACAACGGCCCTATGCCTATCTTACAAATAGCAGAAAATATTCGTTACTCTGACTACGAGGAAGTCATGGATGGGTGCTACGAAGTAATAACGGAAAAAGATCTATCAGAATTTATCGAGTCGGAAGGAGCTACTTCCAATTCGGTGCAAGTATGCCTTCGCATGAAACAACATATGACGCAACAAGACATGGAAAATTGGCTAAATAAAAACAAAGCTCTGATCTCCACGTCACCACTATATATAAACTCTGCAACCAGCTTTTCACACATAAAAGCAGGACTAAACGAGTACTTTGTACGACAAATAAAACAAAGAGTATTCTTAGTTAGCTTCCTCTTAGTATGCGCTTTCCTCGGGATCCTTGGTACATTCTGGCTACGCACATCACAAAGACGCAAAGAGATTGGTTTATTGATGGCTATAGGATCAAGCAAAGCACATATTATTTTAAACTTTATATATGAAGGGCTTTTCATCTTATTATGCACTCTTCCCTTAATCATCTTGTATATAGGCTATTACATCACAACGGGGCATTTAAGTAGTCACGAAGAGATAGTCATCCCAACAATTATCACAAGTGTATTGTCCATTATAACAATGAGTCTACTCATCATTGGTGGAGTACTAATATCTGCATGGAGCACTTTCAAAATCCAAGCCGCAGAAGTTCTACACGATGAATAAGCCGACACAATAAACAATATCAATAACTCTAAAACAATAAATATGATTACCCTACAAAATATCAACAAAGTATATCGCACTAGTGAAATAGAAACTCAAGCACTTGAGAATGTACATATCCATGTAAACAAAGGAGAATTTTTAAGCATTATGGGGCCATCTGGATGTGGCAAATCCACCCTACTCAATATCATGGGACTATTAGACACTCCCACTAGTGGTGAACTGATCATCGACAACGTCAATATCACTTCACTAGGAGATAAAGCCGCAGCTAAATTTAGGAATCAAAATCTTGGTTTTATTTTCCAAAGTTTTCATCTGATCCATTCTCTCAATATCCTAGACAATGTGGAACTGCCACTCTTATACCGCAAAGGCCTATCTAGCAAAGAACGTACAGAAAAAGCTAAAGCCATTCTAGAGAAAGTCGGTCTAAGCCACCGTATGCGCCATATGCCAACTCAGCTCTCTGGTGGTCAATGCCAGCGTGTAGCCATCGCCCGTGCTATGATTGGAGACCCTAAAATCCTTCTGGCCGATGAACCAACAGGTAACCTAGATAGTAAAATGGGGGCAGAAATTATGGAGCTGTTACACCAGTTTAATGAAGAAGACAACCGTACAGTCGTCATGGTGACACACAACGAACTACAAGCTAAACAAACTGACCGCACTATCCGATTCTTTGATGGTCGACAAATCAAATAAGTAAGATGAACAAACAAGTTATATGCTACCTCTTTATCTTTGCTTCACTTTGGTGCAGCAAGGCACACGCTACTGGTGTCTCAGCTATAGATTCTACAACCATCACCTTACAAGAGGTTATCTCTAGAGCACGCTTGCAAAGTGTAGATGCAGCGGTAGCCATTAACAAGATGCGTACAGCCTATTGGGTATATCGTACTTATAAAGCCGATTTATTGCCTGAGATGTCTTTTGATGGTACTTTGCCTTCTTATCAAAAGAGGTACAATGCCTATCAACAAGACAACGGCAATTACACCTATGTAAGAAGCAACTTGCTGGGTATCAACAGCGCATTATCAATCACACAAAACATATGGTTTTCTGGCGGTACACTCTCTCTTAAATCCTCTCTAGACTATATGAAGCAAATGGGTACAGACGGACAAGAAAACTACATGTCCGTCCCCATTAGCTTAACCTTGACTCAGCCTATCTTTGGGGTCAACCATGTGAAGTGGCAGCGCAAGATTGAGCCAGTTAAATATAGAGAAGCTAAGGCACAGTTTATCTCCGATACAGAAGAAGTAGCGACTAGTGCCGTACAGCATTTCTTCAACTTGTTACTATCACAAGAGAACGTGCATATAGCCCAGCAGAATCTCCGCAATGCAAAGAAACTTTATGATGTGGCGATGGCAAGAAAACGCATTGGTCAAATCAGCACCAATGACTTGCTCCAACTTAAACTGAATACGATTAATGCCACATCGCATCTCACCAGCATGCAAAGCGAGCACAAAAGTGCACTCTTTAAGTTGCGTTCTTTTTTAGACATATCAGACGATACAGAACTACTACCTGAACTTCCGAAAGAGACACTAAGACTTGCTCTCAGCTTTTCTGAGGTACTCAATCGAGCTAAAACGACCAATGCCTTTGCCGAAAACATTCGTAAAAGACAACTAGAAGCAGATTATGCTGTGGCCCAAGCCAAAGGAAATATGCGCAACATCAATCTTTTTGCTAGCGTAGGATATACAGGACATACACAGGATTTTGACAGAGCCTACTCGGGTTTAAAAGACAATCAAATTATAGAAGTCGGTGTATCTATCCCTCTACTTGACTGGGGCAAGCGTCGAGGGAAAGTACGAGTAGCCAAAGGCAACCAAAAATTGGTAGCCAGCCAACTAAAACAAGAAAAGCAAGAGTTCGAACAAAACGTATTCTTATTGGTGGAACAGTTCAATAATCAAAGTGAGCAGTTGTACCTTGCATCTCAAGCAGACAGCATCGCTCAGCAACGTTATAAAACAAGTGTGGAGACATTCTTAGCCGGCAAGATCAACACGCTGGATCTTAACGATGCGCAAAGCAGTAAAGATGCAGCGCGCCAAAAACATATCAGTGAGTTATACAAATATTGGTACTATTATTATGAAATAAGAAGTCTTACCCTTTGGGATTATCACCATAACTGTGAGATATCCGTTGCACTAGACTTTGAAAAATAGCCATATCCCTTATTTATCTCACCTAAACTATATATATTTGTACTATGATACTTATAATTGACGACGACAAAGCCATTCGTTCTTCCCTAAACTTTATGCTAAAACGCACAGGGTATGAAGTAGCTACAGCAGCTACTCCAGGAGAAGCTATGCTTATAGCAAAAGAAAATGCCCCAGAACTAGTCTTAATGGATATGAACTACTCCTTATCTACTACAGGTGCAGAGGGGCTTAAACTCTTGCAAGAGATGAAAGCCCTACATCCACAAACTCCCGTTATTTTGATTACTGCATGGGGGAGCATAGACATTGCAGTTCAAGGCATGAAACTCGGCGCCTTCGATTTTATCACCAAGCCTTGGGATAATAGACAACTGATGCAGCAAATAGAGACTGCATTAGAATTGTCTTCTACATCAGCACCTACACAGATTCCTA
Organism: Bacteroidaceae bacterium; assembly: GCA_963678855.1. Lineage (GTDB taxonomy): Bacteria > Bacteroidota > Bacteroidia > Bacteroidales > Bacteroidaceae > F22. The sequence goes on from OY787448.1 coordinate 1,260,795, forward strand.
GAACAAACACTGCTAATTCAAACAGCTACAGCTTCGACCGTTCTTTTATTATCGGTCAAAGTCAAGCTATCACAAACATCCTTCAAACAATAGAGCGAGTAGCTCAGACCAACGCCAGTGTATTGATTACTGGTGAAAGTGGCACTGGTAAAGAATTGATTGCTGAAGCCATTCATCGCAATAGCCAACGTGCTCAAAATGCCTTTGTCAAAGTCAACCTAGGTGGTATATCCCAATCTCTATTTGAGAGCGAAATGTTCGGGCACAAAAAGGGTGCATTTACTGATGCATCTAGCGACCGTATAGGGCGATTTACTCTCGCAGACAAAGGAACTATTTTTTTAGATGAAATTGGTGAACTAGACTTAAGTTGCCAAGTCAAATTGCTTCGAGTATTACAAGATCAAACATATGAAGTGTTAGGCGATAGCAAACAACGTAAAATTGATGTGCGTGTTGTGTGTGCGACCAATGAAGACTTACCCACGATGATCAAACAAAAAACATTTCGGGAAGATCTCTTCTACCGAATCAACCTTATTCAGGTACATCTACCAGCATTGAGAGAACGTCGAGAAGATATTCCTTTGCTGATCAAACACTTCGCTCAACGTCAGCAAGATGAACATAATATGCCTAAATTCACTTTTACTGAAGAAGCTATGACAAGACTCTGTACTCTTCCCTATTATGGTAATATTAGAGAATTAAAGAACTTGATTGATAGACTGATTATTATGAGTAATCACAGCATAATAGATGGCAAGATACTTAACGAGTTGGGGCTACCTAATAGCAATGTCAAAACGGAAATTACAGCGCACTACGATGACTCTAGCTGTGCATCAACCAATAGCATGACTCTACAAGAAGTAGAAACCCAAGCTATATGCCAAGAACTCATCAAACATAGTGGCAACTTAACACTTGTAGCCAGAGCATTGGGCATCACTAGACAAGCACTATACAGAAGAATGGAAAAATACAAGATTGATGTGACTGTAAAAAAAGGACACACTCCATAACCCCATCTCAACAACCATGAAAATAAGAAGCTACTTTGTCATACTCACCTTATTAATCGCCATCCTATTTTGCTTTATCATATGGGCTATGTCTCAACCGATTAAAGCAACGACGGTTTACATAAGTACAAGCCTCATCGCTATTCTACTTCTCACTTATCTATCCTACTTCTATCAAAAAGTAGTCAAGCCGATGCAGACAATCGGCAACGGGATAGAACTTATCAAAGAGCAAGACTTCAGCTCACTACTGAAAAATGTAGGACAAGTAGAAGCCGACCATATAGTGGACGTCTTCAACCGCATGATGCAACAACTCAAAGACGAACGTCTCCGTCTTCGAGAGCAAAACTATTTTCTGGATTTATTGATTGCTGCATCCCCGATGGGCGTTATCATTTTGGACTTTGACGAACAAATCAGTAGCATGAATCCAGTTGCTAAAGAGATTCTTAAAGCTTCGCAAACGAGCAATTCTTGGGGCACGATACAACATCCACTGGCCAAGCACCTACCAAAGTTACAAACCAACGAATCACAGATATATAGACTAAACACTAGTGAGATATACCGCTGCACCAAACAAACCTTTGTCGACAGAGGTTTCCCTCACCCATTTATTCTTATAGAAACTCTTACTACCGAAGTACGAAAAGCGGAAAAAATAGCTTACGAAAAAGTCATTCGAATGATTGCCCATGAAGTTAATAACACCGTCGCTGGTGTTACCTCTACATTAGATACAGTTGTCGACTCATTATCCTGCGAGGACGACACCCAAGAGATATGCGAGGTCACTAATATCTGCATAGAAAGATGTATGACCATGAGCCAGTTTATCACTCGTTTCGCTGATGTGGTCAAAATACCAGAACCCCAAACAACCCACACCCACTTACATGACTACTTAGACCGCTTCGATAAAATGATACTTTCATACACCCAACAAAAGGGCATTGAGGTATCCACTAATCTAGCTACTAGTCCCATTCATGCTGATATTGACATTCCTCTCTTTGAAGGTGCACTGATTAATATCATCAAGAATGCAGTAGAAAGCATACCTACAGAAGGGCATATTGTTATCTCTACTATAGCAAACCCACCACAGCTTATTATAGCCAACGATGGCGAAGCTATACCAGACGAAATCCAATCACAACTGTTCAGTCCTTTCTTCTCAACCAAACCAACGGGTCAAGGTATAGGCCTGTTGTACACTCGTGAAGTACTAGAAAAACACGGCTTTAAGTTCTCGCTACGCACAGATTCTGACTCGTGGACACGCTTTGTGATTTCTTTCAGTTGATTTTACTAAAACGTAAACGACATATAAGCCCCCAATTGTTTATTCCCCACAACAGGTGACAACACAAACTGCTTGTCAGCTGGCAACTTCAAGACGCGTCGCCAGAAAGGCAAAGTTTGATAAGCCAACTCCACACTCAGAATACCGATTCCTGCTCCCGCCAAAGTATCACTTATATAGTGCTTATTATTCACCACACGTAGCCCAGCAGTAAACGCAGCTACTGAATATCCAGCAATAGGTATCCAGATAGATGCATCCTTATATTCTTTACACAAGAGATGTGCTCCTGTAAACGCCATAGCTGTGTGTCCAGAAGGGAAAGACAAGTTATTGCTGCCATCTGGACGTGTACGCTGTATACTGTGTTTCATCGTGTTGACTGCCGCTCCCATAATGGCTGCGGATGTGGCACCGAGCACCAAGCGTTCTTTTAGTGTATGCTTGGCTGGAACACCAAATAAATCTAAGGCATATACCCCTATAAATGGAACATACTGCGTGTAGTCGTCTATGGGAAAACTCTGATTGACATGCTCTTGTACCTCAAAGGCAGTCTCGTGGTCAATTTCTTCGGCTATAGAAGGCGTCGTTTTACACAACACGCCTGCACCAATCAAAGCCGCAGGCACACCCCACTTCAACACACGATCATACTTTGGCCAGTTGATGCTAGGCAACTTGAAAGTAGACATGCGCATCTTAGGGAAGGTGTACAGACTCGATGTTGGGTTGTACAGATACTGATTACTATAAAGATTTGCAGAGCGTGGCATAAACTGCTTCGATACACATACGGTATCTCTTGGTATAACCGAGAGACTATCTGTCTCAAACGACTGTGCTGACACATGCACAACACTCCCAAAGACAACAATGCCAAGTAATAAAACACGAAAAATAAACATTCCTTTTCTCATACCTTTTTCCTTTTGAGTTCCATTAAAATTGATTATGCGGAAGCAAAAGTAAAAGCCGATTCTGTAGAGAATTGGAAGAAAATGGATGGGAACTAAAAATTCAGAATGATTACAGAATGTAGTACTTATATTCTATTGATTATTCAGAAAGTAAGTGCCACATATGCACCTACACAGCCCTGCCCAAGCACAGGCGATAACACAAACTCCTTTTCTGGGGGCAAATTCAAAAGCCGTCGCCAGAACAGCAAAGTGAGACACGCCAGTTCTACGCTAGCGATACCTATCCCAGCCCCCACCAAAGTATCTGTAAAATAATGCTTATCATGCACGATTCGCATCGATGCAGCTACCGTCGCTATAGAATATCCCGCAATAGGTATCTATATACTGTGTTGCTTGTACTCCTTACACAAAAGATGCGCCCCCGTAAATGCCACCCACTATGGAAAGACGGGACAAAAGTGTGACTAGTCCCATCAGGACGTGTACGGTGCACACTATATTTTAAACCATATACAACCGAGCCCATAATGGCACCCGATGTACCCGCCAATACCACTCGCTCTTGAAAGGAGTGCTTGGCAGAGACACCTACAGCATCCAAGGCAAAGACACTAGCCATAGGCAGACAAGCGGTAGCATCATCAGTAAGTTGGGCATGCATATCTGCTGCACCAATCAGTATGGACAACAAGCAAAGAAGATAATATCTATATTGATTTAATATCATGGAAGTTCGTATTAAAATGCAAAACTAATTCCAGCCCTTATACTAGAAAACGACTGGACAGGCACAAGATATATAAAAGAAATAACCTAGAGTCGTTTCAATCAAGAAAGATGTCCATATAGTAGGTAAAAAGCTTTTTATCACCCTAAATGTCACACACACGTAATAAATATCGTATCTTTGTAAACATAGTATCATAGCAATATCACTAACCAAGTCATTATGAAAAGATTGAAATACGTTATAGCAGGAGCAGGAGGTGTAGGTGGTAGCATAGCAGCTATGCTCCATTTAGCAGGTGAAGATGTGACCTGTATCGCACGCGGTAGCCATCTTGAAGCCCTCCAAAAAGAGGGACTACATTACCACTCAGACCTCAAAGGAGAACACGTGCTCCCTATCCCTGCTGTATCAGCAGATGACTATCATGACAAAGCTGATGTGATTTTTGTATGCGTTAAAGGTTACAGCATCTCATCTATCTTAGATATGATAGCTCGTGCTAGTCACGCCCATACACTAGTCATTCCTATTTTGAATGTATATGGCACAGGTCCTAAGATTGCAAAACTTTTACCTGATGACATTGATGTACTCGACGGATGCATCTATATTGTCGGCTACAAAAGCGCCCCTGGGCACATCACTCAAATGGGTAAGATTTTCCGTATTGTTTATGGTACGCGAGAATCTAATTCTGCACTAGAGCAAAAGATGCAAGAAGTCGGTGAAGTGCTAAGACATAGCGGCATCAAAGTAGACATATCCGATGATATCAATAGAGATACTTTTGTCAAATGGTCTTATATTTCCGCCATGGCTGTGACAGGCATGTACCATAACTGTACGATGAGGGGAGTGCAAGAAGACCCAGAAATTCGTAAGACTTTCATTGGGTTAAGCGAAGAGAGTTATGCGCTAGGCCTGAAGCTTGGCATTGTGTTTAAAGAGAACCAAGTAGACTACAACCTGCATATAGTAGATATACTAGACCCTGACTCAACGGCATCTATGCAAAAAGACATGGAGGCTGGTAGAGAGACAGAGATACAAGGACAGCTCTTCGATGTCATAGCCCTTGCGGAAGAGCACGGGGTAGACATCCCGACGTATAAGAAGGTAGCCAAGAAGTTTCAGTAAGCCTGAATTTGTTTTCTTATACTCCAATAATATTGCCATAAGGCGCAAAGTGTATTTTCTAAGGCTTGTGCGCCTCGATGCAAACGTTTGGCGCAATTGATGGAAACGTTTCCATCAATTGATGCGAACGTTCGCATCAAAGATCTCCTTCTATTGCGCCAAAAGATTGAACCTACTCGCCACTTATTCGAGCCTTAAAGACAATCATTTGGTCGTCTGCAGCAATATTTGTATCTTTGTATACACACCCTACCTTAAACAGACACTATGATAGACGTTGCAACGAAGATACATGACCAGTACTCTGTCGAGTTTAAAGTGAGCTACCGTCCCGATAGTCCACAGAGGAAGCATGAGTTCTCCTTACAAAGCTGGTACTTTATTCCCAACAGCTTAGATATCAATGCGGCCAACTATGGGCCTGCTCAGTTTTATAGAGATGTCAAGTCCAATGTGCGACTAGCCATCCCTGTGACTACCCTTAAGCAACTGACTGTTTCTGAAGCCAATCCTTATCAAAAGCTACGCACACATATAGCAAACTATCTCTCACAACCCTCAAAAGATCATCTTGACAAAGTCGAGTATCACAGCAAGATGCTTGTGGCTATTACGAAGAGTGCATTAAGAGATACAGTTAAACAACTACAAGATAGCACAACGATGCCAAACATAATCGAGAAGACCATTCTTAACTATGTCGAAGACGTGCCTATTATGAGACGCAATATCCGGGAGATTTTGACTGCATCAACAGAGAATGCAGCCTATATCACAGCTTTTGACACGCTAGGAGAGAAAAACCCACTACGGCTAGTTGATGAATACCTCAGCAAAGTATTGGAGATATACACGTTGCGTGTCATTAAAGTAGCCCATACACATGGGGTCTCTGAGAAAGAAGTATTGGCCATCTTAGTGCATGAAAAAAAATACGCAGAGCTTCGCGCCTTTGACTATGCCCAACCAGATAGCCCTGAAGCAAACCAAGACCTTGTGTCTCGGTATAGCTTGCTCAAGAAATATGTAGAGAAGATTCTGTATATCCGTCTTCAGAAGAAGGAAGATGGATATGCCATTAGTCAGGTGTTCTTTAGTATAGCTGCGGGAATTGCCATGATATTTGCTACGGTCATTGCCTTTGCGATAGCTGGGCGCTATGGCAGTGCCTCTGTTCCTTTATTCTTTGCACTAGTTATCAGTTACATGCTCAAAGACCGCATCAAGGAACTGATGCGTTATTACTTTGCAGGTAAGATACATAAGCATTTCTACGACTTTAAAGCCAAGATTCATATTGGTACCAAGCGCATAGGGTCTATACGCGAGGGCATGCTTTTCGTGAAAGACAAGCATCTACCGAAGAATATCTTAGCCATGCGCAATCGTTCGGGACTACTGGAAATGGAGAATGCCATAAACGATGAAAAGATTATTGCTTACCGTACGCGTGTCAAGCTTCACAACAGGAGCTTCGAACAGCTACATTCGTATCAGAAAGCAGGGATACACGATATCTTCAGATTGCATCTACATCGCTTCACTCACAAGATGGACAATCCTGAAGTCAGCTTGAACACCCTTGATAAAAACAACCAGATAGTTTCCCTTAAAGCACAAAGAAGATACGCAATACATGTGATTATGCGTCTACAATATAATAAGGAGATACACTATAAACATCTTGTTTTGGTTATGACAAGGAAGGGTATAGTGGGGATTCAAGAAGAAAACAGCGAGTCTTAAACCTATAGATTCTCTTTCTTCTTGTCCCACTCATCTTGTCTATACATAGTCGGCGTCATGCCGTAGGCCGTAGAAAATGCCTTATAGAAACTAGCCTTATTGGCATAACCGGTACGGTGCATAATCTCAGCGATAGACAACTTAGTCGTTACGAGCAAAGTACTTACTTCTTTCATACGAACTTCTCGAATAAGCGTATTGGGAGTCTTATCCATAAGTAGCTTCACTTTGCGGTAAAATTGTCGGGAACTCATGCTCATCTCTTCACTAAGCGCATCGACAGAAAAAGCCGTATCTTCAAGATTATTTTGGATAGCTTGGTGCATTTTCTCAATAAACTGTTGGTCTTCGTCATGCATCACCGTACCTGTATATTCAATAAATGGATTGGCAGGTGCTTGATAGAACGCACGCTTATCTGCTTCTTGCGACAAGCGGTTGCTAGCCAAGTGTAACAGGTAGTTGACCTCAAAAGGCTTCATTACAAAAGTGTTGACCTTGAGATCCAAGAATGGTAGACGAGATTCTTGACTACGCTGGCTACTGATTAAAATTATTGGTATCAAGCGAGTACGCTGATGAGTCTTAATCTCCTTAATCAAGGATAATAACTCCTCCTGATGACCATCAATATCAAGAATGACCATAGCTATATTATCTTGCAATAAAACTTTTGGTGCCAACTGTGTTTCTTCGTAAGCAAAGACATTGTATTGGATAGAAAAAGCATCACGAAGTAACCAATGCAAATCGACATTGGGTTCATAGATGGCAATATTCAATCGGCTAGAGTCAATGGCATAAGAAGCCTCATCGTGAGCATCAGTCTGCGCTTTACGTGCATCGCGTATGGCTTGGCGACTTTGCTCACTAAATGCCTGCTGCTCTTTCATATCCCCTACTTCAACATTTTGGTTTTGGAAGTCTACCAAGCGTTCCACAAGTCCGTGCAATCTCTGAGCATTGTACTTGATGCTCTTAAGCTGATCCATAAACACATGAGCATTGGGCCTATTCATCACCGTATCGCAAGGGCCTTCTATCATCATCAATGGATGAATCAGATCTTTACTCAGTGTAGAGAAGAGCTGTATCTTCTCTTGGTAAAATTGCTTTTGATGCTGGTTCATGGTCTTGGCACGATACTCACTCTTCCTCAAGCGTGTCCATCGTGTCAATACAATCACCACAATAAGTATGATTATAACCAATAGTATGCTCCACACAATGAGAGCCCAAGTCTGTGCATACCATGCTTGTGCGATAGATACATCCATCGTATCAATCACGATCATTTCATTGGTCGTATGGTCAAGCACGCGCACTTCCAATCGATACTTGCCACTAGGCACATTGGTATAACGAATGAGTGGTGTACTTTCAAAAGGACTCCACCTATCACTCAACCCGACTAATCGGTAACTGTAGCTGTAGTTTTGTCCAGTTTTAAAATCAATGGCCGCACAGGAAAGTGAAAAGAAATGTTCATTAGAATGCAAGCGCAGTGCTTTGTCTCTACCATCTACATGCAAACGAGAACCTATAGGAGTGCGCACGCCCGATACAGTAAGATCGTTGAACACCATCCGTGGGTGAACAAAATGTTTTTGTACTGTATGTCTTTGTACACTCACCAAACCACGGATCCCGCCGAAGTATAAGTTGCCCGCATCATCCCTACAAGCTGTATTGTCACTAAACTCAGTGAGTGGAAGATTGGAATAAGTCTCTAGTCTATGTTCTGCTGGTGTAAAATGCACCAATCCTCTATTGGTACTAATCCACATATCTCCTTCATCCTGTCCGAGTATCATATGAATAGTTGCATTGGGCAAGCCATCATGCGTGCCATAATAGGTCATCTTGTCAAGGATAGGCTGATTATTATCTTGATTTACAAGACCAGACAATAAGCCTAAAGCACTTCCCATGTACAATCTTTGATTATCACTAGAGATACAAAACAAATCATCACGACCTACTAGACTGTCGGTCGGTGCAAATGACTGACGAGCATATTCCCTTCTTCCCGTATGCATACGAAATAAGCCGTGACCTCTATTGGCAAAACAAATAGTGCTATCGCTATCTGCATGGAGCGCAAAGAAAAAGTTATCTTTCATATCACCTTTCTTATAGGTATAGTAAGTCGCCCCTATAGCAACAGGTATATTGTTTTGCCATCGTAATTGTACATGGACCATCCCTTGCCCTACAGAAGCAAGCCATAAGTTGTCATTGTCTTGTTGTATTAGATCATGGATATACAGAGGTACTTGTATAACACCATGCCCTTTCAATGCATGGATGCGCCTCTTTGCATCCATATAATACAAACCAGACTCGCTACCAATCCAAAAGGAAGAAACATTATGAGGTTTTATACAATAGATACGTTCATCGGTAAGGGCACTATTCTCGGACGTATACTGTATACTAGCTCTCCATGATTGATCCTGTATATCTGCTTGGTTGATATACAACAAACCATTCCCTTTGGTTCCAACCCACATCTCATTATCTCGTGGGGCATACAAAGCACGCACTGGGCTTTTGACTTCAATGCCAGACGGATTATACAGGCGATGATATTGCATAGAAAAAGTGCTATCGTAGTACCCCCACACACCTTCTCCATCCGATGCTATCCACAATATATGTTGGTGCATATCGGTCAAAAACTGAAAGATAGGCACATCGACTAATACATGCCAATCTTTATCATAAACATAAGCTCCACGAGTGCCAAAAGCGCAGTACACTTTATTATATAATACGCGGACATCACTTACATCTTGAGGAGTCATACCCAATTCGCTAGGCACTTCAGCTAATAAACTTGGCGCACCTATTTGCACACTGCGCAAAGCACGGCTTTCTATTGTTCCTCGCACATTGACGGTATAAAGGCGAGAATTGTCATAATGCGCATAAACCACAGGCTCACCAAGGTGTAAAGTATCTAACTTGTGGACATGGATACCGCCCGCAAAAACACTGATTTCATATCTATACACTTGCCCATCACTTGCCACGAAATGACAAATGTTATTGTGGTAGAAAGTAGAGATAATAGCAGATGCTGGCAAACTTGGCAGGTCTAGAGTATGGAAGTCCTTTTGTAAAGTGGACTGATTTAAGGCAAGGGCTTTTACTTGATAATCGGGTGTTAAGATAAGTAGTGCCGTACCTGGCACAGCAAGAAGAGGTAACTTTCCACCTAAACTGGGGATGTGCCGAATATCTCCTGTTGCTGTGTTGTACAGTTCTAAGCTGCTGTTTGTCTGCACACATAATAGATTCCGACCGACAGGTGTGATACGCTCTATAATATTACCAATAAATTTATCTTGATAGAGAAACTCATCGTGATGTATCAGACGGTGTCCATCGAATCGGTGCAAACCATCGCATGTACCAATCCACAGATACTGATTGGTATCAATAGCAAGCGCAGTCACACTACTACTCATCAATCCATCGCGGCTGGTGAGATGAATGGGACTTACTGCATGTAAGGGCTGTCTAGAAAAAAAGACTGAAAACAGACAAACAAAGAGGATATATGTCCAGTGTTTGGTACAGCGCACACGGCTTGTTTTTGTAAAAAAATATGCCAACATAAGCTAGTCTGGTATTAGAAAAGACAAAGGTATAATGGTTATAAGGTTCAGTTGTATTATAGAGAACAAACATAAGACTTTTTGGCACATAACACAAATTATTGTAGCTAAAGGCTGTCAAAAAGTTTACTTTTAAGACAAATAAAACAAGCTGACTGTCAGACAATCAGTCATTATAGTACATATTCCTGCCAAATAAGTACACATAATAACCTCGACAGGTATTTCAGTACACTTTTGGCAAGAATTCGACACCTCTGGTTCAAAATGAGACTCTATTTTTGCAACATCTTCAAAGCAAATGCCGAGAGAGAAACCTTGTGAATGATTAACCTAACGTGTAAACTAAAGACTAACACCAAAAAGATGAATGTACGTAAATTAAGACATCTGTACTTTTGGACCCTAATGATTGGGGCAACAAGTATGTGTCCTCTTGGTGTATCTGCTAGCACGGTGCCTACCGACATGACTACCCAAGCGAAACACAAAAGCTTACAGGGTACTGTTGTAGACAAAAATGGTGAGCCTCTTATTGGCGTCACTGTTGCGGTAAAGGGCCAAAGCGCAGCTACAATTACCAATATCAATGGACAGTTTAGTATCAATTGTCAAAAAGGCGATGTACTCATATTCAGTTACATCGGATTTAAAGATCAAGCAATCACGATCAACAATCAAAAGATGCTTCACATCGTCATGAAAGAAGACTCTGAGCTTCTTGACGAAGTGGTGGTTATTGGTTATGGTACGACAACCAAGAAAAGTGCTGTTGGTGCTGTAGACCAAATCCGTGCGGGGGCTATCAAAGACCGTCCGGTTGCCAACATGACGCAAGCACTTCAAGGAGCTTCTCCTAACTTGGTGATTCAACAAAGAAACTACAATCCTAATGATCAAGATGGTGGACTGAATATCAATATCCGTGGTATTAGTACAACAAATAACAACACGCCACTTATCGTTATTGATGGTCTAGTTTCAGACATGACTAGCTTCAACAATTTGAATCCACAAGATATCAAATCGGTGTCTGTCTTGAAAGACTCGGGTACAGCTGCAATCTACGGTAGTCGTGCGTCAAGTGGTGTTATCTTGGTGACAACTAAAAATGGAAAACTCAACTCTAAGCCACGCATAGAAGTATCTACTATGGTAGGGTGGCAATCACCTGAATTGCTATTTAGCCCAGTAAAAGGATACCAAAATGCGACCTTGAAGAACACAGCATTGGCCAATGCAGGCATGGCGCCACAGTACACTCCAGACCAAATCAGAGACTTAGCTGCTCACCAAAGTGAGGAGAACTGGTTTTACGACCAAATCTTCCAAACGGCGATGCAACAAAATCATAATATCAGTGTCTCTGGTGGTGGTGAACACACAACTTATATGATGTCTGTGGGTTACTACGACCAAGGCAGTAACTACGTTGGCAATGACAACTTCGGTGTACAACGCTACAATGTGCGTTCGAATATCACAACTCAACTAGGTCCTATAAAATTGACCTCTAAATTGTCTTACACACGTAAGAACAGCTTGAGCACAACAGGTGGTAATCTAGAAATTGATGCATCTCGTATTGCTTCATACTACTATTATAAGATGAAAGAAAACGGTAAGTATTTACTTAACGATGTACTAAGTGAGTACAACCCATTGGGTAGCCTTGAAGCTGGTGGTACAAATAAGTTGCGCAACAACTACTTTGTGACGAACTTCTCTGCCGACTGGGAGATCATTAAGCACTTGCACTTGCGTGGTGTATTTGGTGCTGAGGTCAATTCGGATCACCGTTTCTCGCGCCACAAGCAAGTAGCTTACTATACAAACTCTGCTGATGAAACTCCTGCGCATATCGCGAATCAAAACCGCGAGACTAGTGACTGGAACTATGACAGCTATCTATTGAATACGCAATTGCTTGCGGATTATAAGATTGACTTAGGTGACCACCATATCAGTGCGCTTGTGGGGGCAACTAACGAATCTTTCACTGGTACAAGCAATGAAATCAAGATGATTAAGACTCACCCAGAGCTTGGTACATCTGCAGGTGATGATACAGAAATCGTAGTCGGTGGTGGTTCTCACACTTCTTTGGAAGACGAGACACGTACTAGTATCACATCACTTCTTGGACGTTTCGGTTATAACTACCTAGAACGTTACTATGCAGAATTCAGTTTCCGTTATGATGGTTCTAGTAAGTTTGGTGAAGACAGTCGTTGGGGTCTATTCCCATCAGCATCTTTCGGATGGCGTCTTTCTGAAGAAGCTTTCATGGAGAACTATAAAGAAAACGTAGGTGATTTGAAACTTCGTGGTTCTTATGGTATCCTAGGTAACCAAAGTATCGGTGTATACGACCGCTATACTCGCTACCAATTGTACTCTAACAGCTATGGCTTCAACAACCAAAGTGTGACTGGTGCTGGATTTACTCAAGGGATGGACGACCTAACTTGGGAAAAGACTCGCACATTCGATATCGGTGTGGATGCTTCTGCATTTGACAACTGTCTACACTTCACGTTCGACTATTTCCATAAGTTGACTACAGATATCTTGATGCGTCCTAAGGTACCATCAGTAATGGGTACGTCTATGCCAATGGATAATATCGGAGAGATGAGCAACCGTGGTTGGGAATTCTCTATCAACTACCGCATGAAGACAGGTGAAGTAGAGCATAACATTGGCTTTAACCTTGGTGATAGCTTCAACAAAGTAGAAAAATTCCCTGGTTACGAACAAATCAACGGTCAAGAAGAATTGAGTCTATTGATTCGCGAAGGTGTGCCGTTGAATAGCTACTACGGGTACAAGACTGACGGTTTCTTCAATAGCTACGAAGAGATTGAGACAAGTGCTAAACCAGTAGGTGCACAAGTACAGCCTGGTGACTTAAAGTTTGTAGACCGTAATAAAGATGGTATTATCGACTCGAATGACCGTTACATACTTGGTAACGCCTTCCCTCGTTATACATACGGATTGACTTACTCAATGAAGTGGAAAGGTCTTGACTTCAGCATGCTTGCTCAAGGTGTAGGCGAACGTGACATGATGATTCGTGGTGAGCTGATTGAGCCATACCACGCCAACTACTCATACAATATCTATCAACACCAATTGGATTTCTGGACGCCAACCAATACGGACGCTACATATCCTCGTCTGACAGCTCCTGGTAGTTCTTCAAATAGCAACAACTACCGAAATGGTTCAGACATCTACGTCCTTGATGGTAGCTATCTACGCTTGAAGAATATCACGCTAGGGTATACCCTACCTAAAGCATGGAGTCAGAAAATGGCAGCTGAGAAACTAAGATTCTACGTGACAGGTCAGAACCTACTGACTTTCAGCAACAACTCATTTATCGATCCAGAATCGAGTGAGTTTGGTAACCAGATGAATAGTGGTGGTGCAAATAGTGGACGTAACTATCCAGCACTGAAATACTATGGTTTCGGAATTGATATCGCATTTTAATCTTATACCCTAATGAAAACAAAAATACAAACTATACTTTGTTTAGGCTTTATATGCTTGCTTTCTGCCTGCAATGATATGGACAATCCTCCTAAGGATAGTTTCACAGATAGCAGCTTCTGGACGACAGAAGAGAAAGCACAATATATGCTGAATATGGCCTATAGCCAAATGTACGATGCGGGCATGATGTGGAGAGACGAACGTCTTGGAGATAACGTCATGGAAGGTCGTTTGAACACCAGCACTCGCATGATTCGTAATGGTCAAGCACAAGCGACGACTGGTCTATTTGAGTCTGAATGGGCTGGCCGTTACGGCTGTCTTAAGACTTGTAACCTGTTCTTAGAAAAGGTAGACAATGTACCAATGAGCGACGAGAAGAAGAATCGCATGAAAGCGGAGATTCGTTATATCCGTGCGGCGACTTATCTACGTCTTGTCACTTTCTATGGTGATGTGCCTTTCTTCACAAAGCAAATTACTTTGAGTGAAGCCAATACTATTGCACGTACTCCACGCGCAGAAGTGATGACATTTATCCACCAAGAACTACAAGAGATTGCTGATGTACTACCTAGCAAAGACAATCTGCCTGCTGCTGAGCGTGGACGTATCACAAAGGGTGCAGTGGCTATGCTAGATGCTCGTGCTTATCTTTATGATAGCGACTGGGCTAACGTAGTAACTCGTTGTGAACAGCTTATTGACAACCAAGCTACTTGGGGACAATATAGCCTATATCCAGAATACATCAAGCTATTTACACAAGATGCCGAGTACAACGCTGAAGTGATTATGGACTGTAGCTATGTACCATCAGTTCGCACTTGGGGTGATATGCTAGATATGGCTCCTCTATCAATCGGTGCTCGTGTAAACTCAACTGCTCCTACTCGTTCGCTTGTAGATAGTTATTACACAATCAACGGCAAGTCTATCAATGATGACAATAGCTGGAACCGTTATCAACCATATGCAAACCGTGACCCTCGCCTTCAAGCGACAGTGGTATACAATGGGTATCCTTGGAGTGACTTGGTTGAAGATGATACAAAAGATCACATCATCTGGACTAATCCTAGCGATGCTACAGATAGCAATAACCAAGATAAGTATTCTGGTAACAATGCTAACCAATCACCAACAGGTTATTATGTACGTAAGTACTACGATGAAAAGCATGAGAATAACCTAGCCTCTGCAACCAATATCATCACAATGCGCTATGCTGATGTCTTGTTGATGTATGCAGAAGCGAAAAACGAGTTGGGTCAACTAGATGCTACCGTTTGGGATAAGACGATGAAGCTTGTACGTCAACGTGCTGGATTTACAGAAAGTAGCGCAGTTAACTTCCCTGGCAGCAGCCAAGATGAACTACGTGAAACAATTCGTCACGAGCGTCGTGTAGAGCTTGCTTTAGAAGGCCTACGTTGGTTTGATATCCAACGCTGGAAGATTGGAGATACAACTTTGAATGGTCAAGTAGAAGGAGACGATTTCGACAACGGTGGCGCAATCAAACTAGATAAGCGTGTATTCGTAAAACAAAGAGATTATCTTTGGGCTGTTCCTCAATCTCAAATTGACTTGAACAAGAACTTACTACCTCAAAACCCTGGTTATTAATCAACTAATACTTAAAACATAATTTTATGAGATCAAGATATTTAACGCTGCTTGCAAGCATCATGGTATGCTTAAGCTGGATTGGCTGTACTGAAAATATGGAGTACAAAGATGCCAAAGTGAGCCAAGTTAGAGATGTTTATTCGCCAAATGACAATTTGGCTGTCGAACTAGTAGCCTCAGCCACAGCTAGTTTATACTTTGAGTGGTCACCTTCTTTGACAGAAGATCAGGCATCACCCTTATATGAAGTGTTATTTACCACAGAGGATGGTTCGTTTGATAAGCCTGTGTACCGTGCACTTTCTGATGACGGCGGGTTGCAACCACATGCTATAATTTCCCACAAGCAGCTTGATAAGGTTTGCTCCTTGGCTGGTGTAGAAAGTGGCGAAGTAGCTAATCTAAAGTGGACTATAAACAGCTGTAAAGGTTTGAACGAAGCACGTGCTAATTCAGTACACCACTTGACTATAACTCGTTTGAATGGTTTTGAAAATATCCCTAACGCATTGTATATTTACGGTGCTGGTACGGAGGGTACAGATGCTTCTGCAGCACAAGCATTTACGGCAAGCGAACAAGATGTATTTGAGATTTATACGAAACTAGAAGCGGGTAAAGACATTTACATGACCAATGCAACTACTGGTGACCGTACATTTACAATAGAGGGTAGCAATATCAAAGAAAAAGATAATGCGTTTCAGGTTGAAGAAACTGCTGTATATAAGATGACTGTCGACTTTACTATCTCTACAGTAATCATGACGAAGGTGACTTCGCTCGGTTTGTACTTCTGTCCTTCAGGTGAAGTGACTCTACCTCTTGAGTATGCTGGAAATGGTGTATGGTCTGGTAAGGGTACTATTGAGTTTAAGCAAGAAAGCTGGGGACGTGATGAGCGCTACAAGTTTGAAATGGTAAAAGTTGGTGCTGATGGAAGTGACGAGACAACACACTGGGGAGCAACAAATAGTTCTCTAGATGCCCGCCCTGGAGATGATGAAGCACCAGCTTACTTCTACGCAGCTGAGTACGCCCCAAGTCAATGGGATCAAAAGTGGAAGTTCCACGGTGATTTCGACGGTAAAAATGTTATTGTAACATTCTCAATGAATGCCGATGGTCCTTACACACACGCTATCGTACTAGACGGCGACGGTGGTGGTGATGATGATGACAACACAGATGATAATGATAATACTGGCGGAGAAAACCAACTAAATATCACCGACTTATATCTAACAGGTGAAGGTACTGAGACTGGTGCTGATATCAGCAATGCTTTAGCGTTCACTAAGCTAGACGACAACACATATGAGTTGTTTACTGAACTAGAAGCAAGCAAGACTATCAGCTTTGCAAATGGAAATACATCTGCTGCAGATAAGTATGTCTCTGAAAACGATGCCCTTGTAGGCAATGGTGATGGTATGACTATTGACGATACTGGTGTATACCGCATCCGCTACAACAAGTCAGACAACACAATAAGCATGGATAAAGTAGAATCGTTTGGTTATTTCTTCTGTCCTTCAGGTGAAGTAGAAGTTGAAATGGATTACCAAGGCAACGGTGTATGGTCGGGCGAAGGCATGGTCACATTCAAGCAAGAAAGCTGGGGTAAAGACCAACGCTATAAGTTCCAAATGACATTGGCTGGTAGTAGTATCCAACAATTCGGTGCTTTGAATGCTACCGATGTAGTTCCATCAGATAGTGAGGCAGCAGATTACTACTATATGAAATCTGTATCTCAAGACCAATGGAACGACAAGTGGAAGCTTCAAGACAAGTTTGATGGCAAGACAACTCGTTTCACGGTAACAATGAATGCAGCTGGTACATACACTCACAGCATGGAGGTAGTAGAAGACTAAGTTTGTAAGTGACTTTTAATATAATTGTAAACTAATACGCAATGAATGCTATGAAAAAAGTTCAGCATTTGATTAAAGCGTGTATCATCGCACTACCGATCCTCGCGCTCTGTAGCTGCCAAGAGATAGACGACGAATATACAGGTCCAGCTCCAGTAGAAGTAAACTGGAATGAGGCTGCCGCTTCTCTAGAAAGTACGCTAATAGATACTTTCTGGGACACCAACCGTCATGTATTCAATGAGAGTACAACATCTAACGGTTTCCAATACTGGCCTCAAGCACATGCTATGGATATAGTGATAGATGCTTACGATCGTACAAAAGATGAGAAGTATGTCCCTTACTTCAGCGAATGGTACGAAGGTATCAAGAGCGCAAATGGATGGAGATACTACAATGACTACAACGATGATATGGCATGGATTGCCATTACGTTGACTAAGTTGTACCAACGTACAGAAGATCAAAAGTACCTAACCACTGCGGTTGAGTTATGGGAACGTATCGTGAGCTACTGGAACACGGATTACTGTGATGGTGGTGTAGCATGGCACAAAGATCAGCCGTGGGCTAAGAATGCTTGTATCAACGGACCAGCTTCTTTCTTATCTATGCAGCTATATAGCATAACCAAAGATGAAAAGTACCTAGATTGGGCAGAAAAAATATATCTTTGGACCAAGAGTCATCTATTCAACCCTTCTACTGGAGCTGTGTATGATGGATTTGATGGCCGTAAAAATATCCTGGACAAAATTGCTTTGACGTATAACCAAGCATTATTTATGGCTAGTGGTCTACGTCTATACCAAGCGAAGAACAATATGTCTTACTTGATGGATGCACGCCGCACAGCGGTATATACTATCTCTGCAAGTGAGACATTGGACCTTGGTAACAATATCCTACGTCATGAAGGTGATGGTGATGGTGCACTATTTAAAGGTATCTTCATGCGTTACTTGGTGGAAATGATTGAAGAAGATGCATTAAGTGAATCGTATCGCACAACATTTAAGAACTTCATGATTCACAATGCACAAGTAGCATGGAAAGGAGTTAAAGATAATAACCCTACGTTCTTCAGCCCAGGCTGGGACAAAGCAGCTGGTGAGAATACGTCGTGCAACGCACAAGTATCTGGAACGACACTCATCGAAGCTGTCTATAAAGTAACAAAATAGTTAACGATAATATTAAAACATGGTTCACATTAAATTTTTATGTAAATTAGTGACATTAGTTTGTGTTCCGCTGCTCACCTCGTGTGGGCAGCACCACACGGTCAATACTTTTGAGCAACGTGCGCAGAATCTTTCTGACTCGGTATTTACTCACTTCTATAATAATCAACGTCAAGTTTTTGCAGAAACTTATCCATTGATTTTGGATAATAAAGCAACCTATACAGCTAGTGATCTTGATCAAACAGAGGCTGGAAAAACGGTAGCTTACCTATGGCCATCTTCGGGAATGCTTTCAGCTAGCATTGCATTGGCAGAGTTGCATCAGTCACCTGAAAGGCAGTTGAATGTAGATCGAGTGCTAGATGTACTGGGCCAATATAGAGATACATTTAGACTACCTACGGCTTACACGTCTTTCTTAGTTAAAGCTGCTACTTCAGACCGTTTTTATGACGATAACATATGGCTAGCACAAGACTTGGTCAACTTGTCTGCTCTTAGGAAAGACAAGAAACATCTCAAAGAAGCTGAAATAATATGGGATTTTATCTTATCTGGCAAAGATGACCAACTAGGTGGTGGTATTTACTGGTGTGAACAGTTACGTAAAACTAAAAACACCTGTAGCAATGCCCCAGCGGCTGTAGCTGCATTGTCACTGTATGAATCTACTAATAAGGAGGTTTATCTACAGGAAGCCCAAAAGCTATATTTCTGGAATTTGTTGAAACTTCAGGATCCTGAGGATGGATTGATGTGGGACCATATCAATGTTACTGGCGAAAAGCCTGGTGCTATAGATAGTGCCAAATATTCTTATAATACTGGAGAAATGATTCTGGCAGCTACCAAGCTATACAAAATCACTCATGACGAACAGTTCTTAGGGCAAGCAGAAAAAATGGCAGAATCGGCTTCAAGATATTTCTTCCGTGTTAACAAAACGGATTCCATATCCAGAGGACGCATAATAAAGAGAAACAATATTTGGTTTGCTGCAGTCTTATTAAGAGGCTACGAAGCTTTGTATGAAGTCACACGAGATCCTCGCTATGTACAAATCTACGTGCGTTCACTAAACTATGCATGGGAACATGGAAGAAGTGAACAAGGATTGCTTGCTGACGATGTTACTGGGGTTCATCCTCAATCGCACTATTGGATATTGACACAAGCTGCATACATTGAAATGCTTGCTAGATTGGCCAAATATCCTGCTATACATGAATTAGAAACAACCTATTAATGATTATAAATTATATGAGACAACCACTTGCCTTATCCCTAAAAAAGACAGGTCTACTTATCGGCCTTGCCCTATCGGGGATGACACTACAAGCTGTAGCTGCCCCTGAGGCACCACAAAAGTTCGTGTCACAACGCACCCCTAAAAAGGACAGACTATTTACGTCACCTGCTATTGAAAAAGAGATTAAACGTGTCAAGTCTTTACTCACTAACAAAGAGCTAGCTTGGATGTTTGAGAACTGTTTCCCAAACACTCTAGAGACCACTGTACATTACAGAGTGGTCGACGGAGAACCAGATACTTTCGTGTATACAGGTGATATTCATGCGATGTGGCTACGAGATAGTGGTGCACAAGTATGGCCTTACTTGGCGTATTGTAAAGAAGACCCTAAAATTCAGAACATGATTAAGGGTGTGATTCTTCGTCAATTCAAGTGCATCCAAATCGATCCTTATGCAAATGCATTTAATGATGGCGCTACTGGCGGTCACTGGATGAGTGACCAAACGGATATGAAGCCTGAGCTTCACGAACGTAAATGGGAAATTGACTCACTTTGTTACCCATTGCGTCTTGCTTACGCATACTGGCTAGCTACAGGTGATGATTCTATCTTCGGTGAAAGCTGGTTGAAGACAATCAAGCTTGTATTGAAGACATTCAAGGAGCAACAAAAAAAGAACGGTGTAGGTCCTTATTCATTTATGCGTGAGACTAGCCGTCAGCTGGACACACGTAGCTGTAATGGTTTGGGCAACCCTGTGAAGCCAGTAGGTCTTATAGCATCTGCTTTCCGTCCATCGGATGATGCAACAGACTTTCAGTTCTTGGTGCCATCTAACTTCTTCGCTGTTACATCTTTGCGTAAAGCAGCAGATGTACTGACTAAGGTCAACAAAGATACATCTCTTGCTAAGGAATGTACTGACCTAGCTACAGAAGTAGAAACTGCTTTGAGAAAGTATGCAACTTACAATCACCCTAAGTATGGTACTATCTATGCTTTTGAAGTAGATGGCTTCGGCAACCGTCTATTGATGGACGATGCCAATGTACCTAGTCTACTAGCAATGCCTTATCTTGGTGATGTCGCATTGGACGACCCTATCTACCAAAACACGCGTCGCTTTGTATGGAGTGAAGATAACCCATACTTCTTCCGTGGTAAAGCGGGTGAAGGTATCGGTGGGCCACATATTGGTTATGATATGGTATGGCCTATGAGTATCATGATGAAGGCTTTCACATCTACTGATAAAGATGAGATTAAAGCATGTATTGAAATGTTGATGAATACGCATGCGGGTACAGGCTTTATGCACGAATCATTCCACAAGGATGATCCTAAAAACTTTACTCGTGAGTGGTTTGCATGGCAAAACACTTTGTTTGGTGGCTTGATTGTGAAGCTAATCAACGATGGGTATCTAGATACTTTGAATAGTATCCCTAATAAATAAAGAACCTTCTCATATTCATGCATATACCCTGAAGCGGGTGTGTCCACGTTGTTGGACACACCCGCTCACTATATTTATGCAGTTATACAAGACTAAATGGCTTTTTACTTAAAGGAGCACGCTCTGGCATCCATGGTTGCCAGTATCTAGCATCCGTGATTGTCAGGAGCTGGCATCCATGGTTGCCAGAGGGCTCTCCCTTAATTAAATGGCGCTCTAACTCTTAGGCAAAGTCTGTTGAGTATGTCTTGAACTAGCAATACAATTTAGACCTTCTCTTGGAGAAACTTAGACAGATTGACATCAGAACTCAGACCCAACTTCTTACGCAATCTATATCGTCCTACTTCGGCACTCTTAGGTGATATCCTCAATCGCTCAGCGATTTCTTTTGTATTCATGTTCATGCGTAAAAGTGAACATAAGCGCATCTCATTATTTGTCAATTCTGGATATAACTCACGCAGCTTACGATACACTCCTTCTTGACTTTGCTGAAAGTGTCGCTCAAATTCTTTTCTGTCTTGCTCATGAGACATCTGTTGGTTAAGCACTTGCATAATCCTATCATAATCTCTTCTTGGAAATCTTCCTCCTAAATGGTCAAATACATCATCGACACTTTTCTTAACAGCCAACAGCGCTTCATCTTTTTGTACCAAAGCATTGTTAGTCATGGTCAGTTCGGTATGCATCTGCTCCACTTGCTTTTTCATCAAATCATTTTGCAGCTCTTTAATCTCCGCTTTCTTTTCTCGCATCTCGTGAGCATGTGTTAACTTGAGCCTGCGCTCATTTCTGTGTAATAGGTAGCTATACACTCTATACGTTATAATGAGTACAACAACTAGTATCAAGAAAATAACCAACAACCCTTCTCTTGTAAACAAGAAAGGTCGCTTCACCTCAAAAGCATATACACAACTATCACTTTCGGTTTGGTCATAGTATATAACTTTGATTTCTAGGGTGTAACTTCCTGGCTCTAAATTAGACAAACTCACATGGCTATCAAACGTATGATTCCATGATGCATCTTTCTTGTCAGAGTCTAGAAGTCGCCATTTGTATCGCAATAAACTTGGTGTTTGGTTGACACTAAAATAATGCAAGTCGAGATTATTACTTGAAGCTGCCAGACTTACAGGACTGGCTGAGGTGGCGACAACAGGAAGTGATTTACTCGTATTTTGATTAATCGAATTTGCTGCTGTGATTATAAGTGGGAACTTCTTATAGGTATAAAGCTTTGATCTGTCAAAAACGGCCAATCCTTTATCTAAAGAAAAAACAGTTTTATTCTTGAGAATAGAGACATTCTGAAACTTATCAGGAAAACTGTATTTACCCGTAAACAAGAAACTCTTTTCAGTCTCATATATTCCATTATTATTAACGATAAGCATAGCACTTTTTAAGGTTGAAATCCAGAAATGCTTATCGTCTTGAATGGTCATCTGCGTGCAAACTTGTCCCTCTTGAAGTAAACTGTTCAATTTATCATACGGGATGAGTTTGTCATTAATAGAATCATAGATATAAAACCCGTCATGTGCACTGACTACAATATGTCCATCAATATTGGCTACATTAAGTTTTAACAAATTGCTCAGACCATTGCTCTGGTCAAAACTTTTCACAGACGAAAAACGGAGTTTATCTACTTCAAGAGACATTTGATAAAGTCCCTCTTCTTCTCCACAAGCCCAAAGTTTGTTTTGTGCATCAAAAGCAATTGTGGTACATGTATTGTCAAACCCTTCAATAAGCCCTACACAACACAGCTGTCCAGCTTTAGGTCCATCTTGTCTAACTTTAATAACCCCCATTCTATAATAGAAGGCAGAAAGATAACCATCACCTTCAGGGAGTTTTATTAGTGCTGTAGATCCACCACCAATTTTGGTGATTAGTGTAGCTTTAGTACCAGCAATCTCAAAAAGACCATTATTTGCACCACAAAAGACTTTCCCATCATACTGCTTGATATACCAAATATGTCCATTCACTTGTGGCATACGCTTTAAAGCATTAAAGTCGAACGTACTAGGGTCGTACTTCTTAGGCATGAAATATAATCCATTATTAGTACCAATATAAGTATAGTCATTAAACTCTAAAACTTGAGTGATGTGTCCTAAATTGTTTGTGATATCAATATGATATTTAATTTCAGCATCTAGGTGTACAATTGAGATTCCGTTATCAGTAGCGACAAAGAGCTGCTGATTAGGTCCCAAAACGACATCCAATATGGTATTATTGATTAGCCCATTCTTTTGATTGATATGTTCAAGTATTCGGCCTTGGTTAGACAGCAAATACATACCATCATCTAATGTAGCAATCAAATAAGTTGAGTCATTGACTGCAATACCTCTATTGATAGTCTTCTGCTTCAATACATTATTGGCAGACACTTGCCATGGTCTCAATGCACTATTTTCTAGTAAATAAAGCCCCTTACGGTAGCTACCCACAAGTAATTTGTGTTCATCCCAAGGTAGGAAGAAATTAGCTTCAAGTGGAGAAGTTCCAATAAAGGCACTATTATCGTCTTCTGATATAGTCATGACTCCATTTTCTTTTCCTGCTACATAAATAGTGTCACGAACAGTGCTATGCATTAATCCCCTCACATCGTGAACGACACTCCATTCATTGCCACTAATCTCATGCACATATATATTTTGATAACTCTGAAAATAGAAATGAGTCTTGGTTCGACTTATACACCATATCAGCTCTTGGTTCATACTAGCTTTAATAGCATTTGGTACTATAGAGTGATAAGCAAGTTTACCCAATTGATTTTTCTCCCAATAACCAAAATCACGATATCCCCCAGAATAGATACGACCAGATTCTTTGTCAAAATAAAGTGATTTGACTACTGTATGATTATCTGTAGAATGAAGCTCCCAGTTATCTCCATCGTAAACCAATAGTCCTCTATCATTACCAAAATAAGTATACCCATCATCATCAAAACATACTGCCCAATTTTGCGAGGCAGCATTATAATCTAATCGAGTAAAGTTTTGTATATGCCAATTTATAGCATACATTTGCACTGGGAGGCATAAGTAAATGAGACATAAAATGAACATTTTACTTATACCAGCTCGCGATTTGTTCTTATTTTCTCTATTCATAACCTAAAATAATTCTTGTAATTTAACGCCTGACTACCAGACTGTTTAAAAGTCATGTAGGGGCTATGTAGGGGTTGCTTTTACCGGTGTAGTGTTTGTATACCCTACATTTTTCGCGGTAAATATATTCATTTCCTACCTTTGCATCAAACATTTCGAACGAATTATGTAAATCTAATAAAAACAAAAATGCTATGAGGAAGTTTATTTCTTTGTTACTCCTTATGTTTGTATTCAGCACATGGGTGCAAGCGCAGACAATCAATGTAAGTGGTGTGGTTATAGATGATAATGGCGAGCCAGTAATTGGTGCTACCGTATCAGACAAAGTCACACATAAAGGTACTATCACCGACCTTGACGGGAAGTACCAATTATCTATTGATGCTAACGGAACTTTGGTTATTTCATACATGGGTTATGTAACCCAAGAAATCGCAATCAAAGGTCAACAAGTAATCAACGTAGAATTGCGCACAGATTCTAAATTACTAGATGAAGTCGTTGTCGTGGGTTATGGTTCTATGAAATCTAAAGACCTTACCTCGTCAATCAGTACTGTAAAATCTGAGGAACTTATCAAAAATCCAAATGCCAATGTGATGCAGTCACTTCAAGGCAAGGTAGCTGGTATGCAAATCGTTTCTTCTGGTGCCCCAGGTGCAGCACCTACGGTACGCATCCGTGGTATCGGCTCATACCCAGGCTCAGGTAATACAAGCCCTCTATATGTTGTCGATGGTGTATTCTACGACAATATCGATTTCCTAAATCCAAATGACATTGCTAGTACTTCTGTACTGAAAGATGCTTCTGCTTCTGCCATTTATGGTGTGAGAGCAGCCAACGGTGTGGTCCTTATCGAAACAAAGAGCGGTAAGAAAAACGAAAAAGCTCATATTGAGTATAATGGATATTATGGTATACAAGTGGCTCAAAAAGTGCAAAAGATGGCCAACTCGCAACAGTATACTAACTACATGTTGCAAAGTGGCTCACCTGCAAACGCTCAAAGCATCCAACAAGCGATGTTGTACTACGGCCGCAGCAGAAAAGATCCAAATATCCCATTGCCAAACACCAATTGGTATGATGAGATTTTGCGCACAGCGCCAGTACAAAACCACTCTGTAAATATATCTGGTGGTAGCAGCAAAGCAACCTATGCTTTGGGTGGATCTTATTTTTCTCAAGATGGTATCTTGGATATGAAAAATGACTTCACTCGCATGAACCTTCGTGCTAAAGTACAATTTGATGCTACTGACTGGTTGAAGGTTGGTGGTAACATGATTATGTCGAATATCAAAGCACATGGTGCTGATTACGGTGCATTTAGAAGCGCTTATTTTGCACCTCCTATCATGCCTGTATATGATCCTAACAATGCAAGTGCCACACCTTTGAAGCTTGCTTCTGCTCAAACCATTGGTTTTAGAGATGGCAAGAACCCATTTACAGCAATGGAATTTACAGACAACTTGTCTGAAACTAAGAAGAACCTTGTGACTTTCTTTGCAGAGGCTCAACTGATTCCTGAAAAGCTGACTTTCAAAACTACATTCTCGAACAATTATACTGGTGTTGATTCACGCAATGTGTCTAAAGCATATTACTTGACTGAGAATGCGCAACGTAAAGATAATGCAATCCATAAGAACTTCTCGAAGTATGAGAATAAGACATGGGATAATATCTTGACATATAATGATCAGTTCGGTGATCACAAATTGACTGTGATGCTTGGTACATCTTTCCAAGACATCTATTACACTGGCCTATGGGCTACAGGTTTGAATCCTCCAATGGATAGCGATAAGACTTGGTACATCGATCAAGCAGCAGAAGTTCCTTCAGAAGCTGTAGGCGACGGTGGTTTGCAACAATACACAATGTCTTATTTCGGTCGTGTAAACTATAACTACAAAGGCCGCTACATGCTATATGGTACGGTACGTAGAGATGGTACATCTAAGTATCAAGAAAAATGGGGTATCTTCCCTACTGTAGGTCTTGGTTGGATCGTTAGTGAAGAAGATTTCTTCAAAGTGCCTCACCTAGACTTCTTGAAACTACGTGCTTCTTATGGTAAACTAGGTAACAACTCGGTAGCTGCTTCTGCTGGTAGCAATACGACAGCGGTTAATACAGTAGCTCTAAATGATGTATTGTACTCTGGTTCTATCACATCTAGTACCTATTCTGACCTAGATTGGGAAGAAATCTATGAAACAAATGTTGGTTTCACTTTCCGTGCTTTGAACGATCGTCTTTCTGGAGACTTCGACTACTACATGCGTAAGACTGACAACGCAGTTATTTATGTCAACAATCCACTAATCGGTGGTAGCGTACGTAGAAATGCGGGTACTATTGAAAACTCTGGTATCGAACTATCTCTTGGTTGGCAAGATAAAATCGGTGAATTGACTTATGGCATCTCTGGTAATATCGCGACACTTAAGAATGAAGTAACGTCTCTTTATGGACAACAATATCTAGACGGTGGTTCTGCAGAATTTAGACAACGTACTATCTTGGGGCACAGCCTACTTGCTTTCTACGGGTGGAAGACTGATGGTGTATACCAAAACGCACAAGAAATTGCCAATGATCCTGTAGCTATGGAGAACAACTTGGAACCTGGTGATTATCGTTTCAAAGATATCAACAAGGATGGTAAAATTGACTCAAATGACCGTGTAGATCTTGGTTCGTACATGCCAGACTTTACTTATGGCTTGAACATCAACCTAGGATACAAGCAATGGGATCTGTCTATCGCTACATATGGCCAACAAGGTAATAAGGTGCTAAACCGTAAGCGTGGTGAAATCATCTGGACAAATGATGGTAACATTGATGCAGACTTGGCAAAAGGTCTATGGACTGGCGAAGGTACAAGCAACAAATATGTATCGGCTTCTGGTTTGCGTAAATCATGGAACCAAAAGATGAGTAACTATTTCGTAGAAGATGCTTCTTTCTTCAGAATCCAAAATATTCAATTGGGTTATACGGTAAAAGCAGAGAGCTGGCCAGACATGCGTATTTCGCTAACAGCTGAGAAGCCATTTACGTTTACAAAATACAATGGATTCAATCCTGAAGTAGCTAATGGTATCGATAACCAAACTTATCCAGTTCCAACAACTTATACTGTAGGACTAAACATCAAATTTTAATCTAAGACATCATGAGAAATATATATAAATATTTTATCCTTGGACTTGGCCTTTTAAGTACTAGTGCTTTAGTTTCATGTGACGACAAGTTGGACGAAGCCCCAGAGAACCAAGTAGCCCAAGCAAATACTGATTACTCCAAATCAGAAAATATGATACAGCCTATCCTTGGTTTGTATTCAGCGACATACGGTATCGGTTGGGAAGTGATGCCTTGCCTAAACGTACGCGGTGACGATGTGAACCATGGTGGTGAAGGTGACCAACAATCTTTTGCTGACATAGATGATTATATTTATGACAATAACTTTTGGATGATCAACTCAGCTTGGGAAGCTCAATACCGAAATATCATTACGGCATATGTAACAAAAGATCAACTAGAGCTATACAAAGCAAATGGAGCAGATGCTGCTACTGCTGATAAATATCTAGCTGAAGCCGATGTCATCAAATGTTGGTACTTGCTATCGATTGTAAGAAACTTCAATAAAGTACTGATTCCTGATGCTAGCGACCCTTCATTGATGCTTTCAAAAGAACTAGTTTCTCAAGAAGAAGCGTATCAATATATCGTTGATGAAATGGAGCGCGTAAAAGGTGCCCTACCTGCAGTACACCCTTCTGAGAGAGCAGACATCCCTGGTGGTGTGACAAGATACACAGCTCTTGCTGTTGAAATGCTAGCCAACTTGGAACTAAAGCAGTGGAACAAAGTAGCAAGCAATGCTGGTGAAATCATTGCATCAAATAAGTTTGAATTGATGGCTGATTTCTACCAACTGTTTAAGATTCCTGGCAAATTGGCTAAGGAAAATATCTTTGAGCTACAGTATTCTGACTTCGGTACAGGATCGGGCGATAGCAAAAGTCACCTTTTCGCATTCTACGGACCACAAGCATGGACTCCTAAAGTGGAAGGTGCTGGTTCTGGCTGGGGATTCTGGGAACCTTCTGACAAATACATCAAGTTTATGCTTGACAGAGGGGAAAGAAGCCGATTGCAAACAACGGTACTTTTCACAGACCGTGGTATCAATGACTTGAAAACTGATTCAAAGTATGCAACTCTGCCTAGCTGGATTAGTAACGAAACTCCTTCTGGTGATGTCATTAAAGATTATCCTCGTGCTAAGTTTGCGTCGGGTAAGCACTATTTGCCTACGGACCAACTAACTGCAGGTAGAACAGACTATGGTTCGAACAAAAACTTCATAATGATTCGTTATGCTGAAGTACTCTTGGCTTATGCAGAAGCGGTTGCTAATGGTGGAGCTCCACAAAATGGTCTTACAGCAGTACAAGCAGTGAATGAAGTACGTGCTCGTGCTGGACTGTCAAACCTAAGCAGTGTCACACTAGACGATGTCTTGGACGAGAAATATGCTGAGTTTGCCTGTGAACAAGGTCAACGTTTCTGGGATATGTTGCGTTATGATAAGTTTAACGAACTTAGTTACGACGGACGTACGTTCACTGCTGATAAGAAGTTCCTTCCTTATCCTCTTAAGCAAATTGACAGCTTGCCTGTACTAGCGAAAGAGATTGCAGCTCAAAACTCAAATCAAGATTAAGCCTTAAAACATAGAACGAATGAAATACAATTATATATTTGCTTGTCTTTTGACAATGGCATGTGCTAGTTGCAGCAACGACCTAGATAGTATCAAGAAGGTAGCTCCGGGTGAAGATACTGCAGCACCTGAAGTGACTATTCAGTATCCATCTGAAGGTACCGTATTGAGAGTAGTCGAAGATGTCACTGATATCAATATCAACTGTGACGTCACTGATGATATCGAATTGAAGAAGATTGAAGTAGCTCTAGATGGGACATCTATCAAAACTGTCGAGACTTTTACGGATTACCGCCGTGACAATGTACGATTTAACTATGACAAGATTACTTCTGGTGATCACACGTTGAGTGTAACAGCTGAAGATTTAACTGGAAAGAAGACGACTCAAACGGTCAATTTCTCAAAGGCCGAACCTTATCGTCCTAAGTTTGATGGAGAAGTCATGTATTTCCCATTTGACGGTAGTTATATAGAACTTATTTCTGTCACTGAAGCAACTGCAGTAGGTAGTCCTTCATTTGGTGGTGAAGCTAAAATGGGCTTGAACAGTTACGTTGCTGCGGAGAACTCATACATTACCTTCCCTGCTAGTCGTATCACAGCCAACAAGACTTGTTCTTTCACTTTCTGGTATAAACTAAACATGACACCAGACAGAGGTAGTCTATTGGTGCTTGGTGATAATGACCAAGGCCCTACTCAAGAACGTTCACATGGATTCCGTATCTTCCGTGAAGCTGCTGGTGTGGATCAAAAGGTAAAGGCTAATGTAGGTACTGGTTCAAGTGATTCATGGTGTGACGGCATTACATTATCCAATTCGGAGTGGAAATTTATCGCCGTTGTGATCTCTGAGACTCAAGTGAGTCTTTACTGTGATGCAGAACTAATCGCAAGTGCAAGCTTACCTGAAGCTATTGATTGGACAAACTGTAACGAACTAACTGTTCTAAGTGGTGGTCAAAGTTTCTCTTACTGGGGACACGCACATGACGCTAGTATGATGGATGAACTACGTGGCTTTAACAAGGCACTAAGTCTTGAAGAAATTCAAGCTATAATGGCTGCAATTTAAAATTGAGGAATATGAATTTAAAAATAAAATTACTTCTTAGTGTATTGTTTACTACGAGCTGTTTTACAGCTTGTAGTGGACAAGACTCTCCAAGTACACCCAAAGACAATGTTGTCAACAAGCCTGATGGATGGAAGGTGTACGATAATCTTTCAGACAACCAACTAATGGACACTATTCAGTACTACAGTATGCAGTACTTTTGGGATGGTGCAGAGCCAAACTCAGGGCTAGGTCGTGAACGCATCATGCTATCTGGTATCTATCCAAACGATGATGCACAGATTGTGACAACTGGTGGTTCTGGTTTCGGATTGATGAGTTTGCTTGTCGGTGTAAACCGTGGCTGGATTGCAAGAAGTGAAGCTATCACACGTTTCGAACGCATCTTGACATTCTTAGAGAATGCAGATAGATACCACGGAGCATGGGGACACTGGATAAATGGTGAAACAGGAAAGACCAAACCATTCAGTACCAAAGATAATGGTGGAGATCTTGTGGAGACTTCATTCCTAGCTCAAGGCCTCATCTGTGTACAGGAGTTCTTCAAGAATGGAAGTACGCAAGAAAAAGAGATTTCTTCACGTGCAGAATCACTTTGGAAAGGCATCGAATATAGCTGGTATCAACAAGGTCAAGACAACTTATATTGGCACTGGTCACCAAACTATGGCTGGGAAATGAATTTTGCATTGCGTGGGTATAACGAGACACTTGTAACCTACATCATTGGAGCAGCATCTCCAGATCATCAAATCACAAAAGCTGCTTATGAGAAGTGCTGGTATCAAGATGGAGCTATTGTTACTCCTACAACAAATTATGGAGTAACTCTTCCAATTCGTCATGCGGGTAATCCAAGTGCTGGTGGTCCTCTATTCTGGGCACACTATTCTTATTGTGGATTCAATCCTATGATTACGAAAGATGCACATGTCGACTTCAAAGAAATCAATGAAGCACATGTGATGATGAATAGAGCTTATTGCATCGCCAACCCCAAAAAATATCCTGATTATGGTGAGAACTTATGGGGACTTACTGCCTCTTATTCACCTCAAGGCTATAAAGAATGGGAGCAACAAGGTGGACGAACTAGTCAGGCGGCTTTCAAACCAAGTGTGTTGTATCCTGGTTACTTTGCTCATTCACCTGATGGCGACCTAGGTGTCATTTCACCTACTGCAGCGCTTTCATCTATGCCATATGCACCTACAGAAGTGACGAAGGTAGCACGCTATATGTATGAGCAATTAGGACATAAGGCTTTTAGAAAGTATGGTCCTATTGACGCATTTTCAGTCGAACTGGATTGGTTCCCTGAGATGTATCTAGCGATTGATCAAGGTCCTATCGTCTGCATGATAGAAAACTATCGTAGCAACTTCTTATGGAATCTATTTATGGGTAATGAAGATGTGCAAAAGGGCTTAGACTTTTTGGATATTGAAGTTAAGAACTAGTCTATGAGACACATTATATACTGTATCCTTCTTGGATTGCTTTGTTCTTGTGGAATGAATGACGATACTTATTTTGCTCATTCATTTGTACAAAGCAATGACTCTATACCATATCGCATCATGTATCCTAAAGGGTATTATTCTTTTAAGAAATATCCCCTGATATTGTTCTTGCATGGTGCTGGTGAGCGAGGTCACGACAATGTCAATCAATTGTCACATGGTAGCTCTTTGTTCCAGAGTGATTCATTGCGAAGTTTACACCAAGCGATAGTCGTAATGCCGCAATGTCCTAATGATATCATGTGGACTCATCGAGTAAAAACGAAAAAGGATAAAACAAGTCCATGGGAGTTTGAGTTTCCTTTACGAGATGATCCAACATGGCCTAGTGCTTTAGTCAATGCACTCGTCGATTCGCTAATCAACTCACATAAAGTTGATCCTAAACGGATCTATATAGGTGGCTTGAGCATGGGAGGAATTGGTGCCCTAGAGTATTTGCAAAGATGGCCCGAGAAGTACGCTGCGGCTTTTGTTATTTGCGGTGGACACGATGCTAAACTTGTAAACAGTTACAAAGATAAACCAATCTGGTTTTTCCATGGAGGTAAGGATGATGTAGTACCTACACATTATTCGAAGGAGGTATATAATCAATTAAAACTAGTCAACCCTGACAATCCGAGTAAGTATACTCTTTACCCTGATGACAATCACAACAGCTGGGATTCTGCATTTAACGAACCTGGACTTTACGAGTGGTTGTTCACATTTGAAAATAAACAACAAAAATGAAACGAATGAAATTAATTCATTACATATTCCCTAGCTTGTTAAGCGCGCTATTGATTAGTTGCTCGCCAACTAAATCATCGAGCTATACTAGCTATTCTAAGGATTCAAGAATAGAAGCGCGTGTCGATTCTGTACTTAGTCTTATGACTCTCGAAGAAAAAATCGGGCAACTGAACCAATTTGCAGGCACAGGTGAGATTACTGGTCCAGTGATGCAAACCCAAACATTGCCAAAAATCAAAAAAGGATTGGTCGGCAGTATTTTTAATGAAATGGGTGTAGCCAAACTACGTTCTATTCAAGAATATGCCGTGGATAGCTCACGTCTTGGAATTCCTATCCTATTTGCAGCGGATGTTGTACATGGATATAAGACTATTTTCCCTATCAACTTGGCCTCTGCTGCTTCTTGGGATCTTGACTTGATTGAAAAAAGTGCACGTATTGCTGCTAGTGAGGCTTCATCTGAGGGTATCTCTTGGACATTTGCTCCAATGGTTGATATTTCACGCGACCCACGTTGGGGACGTGTTATGGAAGGTGCTGGTGAAGATCCTTATTTGGGCGCACTTATTGCTCAAGCGTATATTCGTGGTTATCAAGGTACAGGCGGTTGGAAAGGCTTAGCTGATAAAGAGACCATCCTTGCATGCACTAAGCACTTTGCGGCTTATGGTGCGGCAGAAGCAGGTAGAGATTATAACACAGTGGAATTGAGCGAATTGGCACTAAGAAATCACTACTTCCCTCCATATCTAGCAACAGTTGAAGCTAATGTGGCCACGTTTATGACATCATTCAACGATGTACTAGGTGTACCAGCGAGTGCTAATAAGTGGTTGTATACAGATGTCTTGCGCGACGAGTGGAACTTCAATGGTATGGTTGTGACTGACTACACAGCTATCATGGAGCTAACTCATCACGGTGTAGCAGCTGACACGCTGCAAGCAGCAAAACTGTCAATCAATGCAGGTATTGACATGGATATGACAAGTAGTTATTTCCTAAACAGCTTGAAGCGTCTAGTAGAATCTGGCGAAGTATCAGAATCTAGAATCGATGAAGCAGTAAGCCGTGTGCTAGAAATGAAATTCTTGCTTGGTCTTTTTGATGACCCATATCGCTATATGGATCCACAAAGAGAAAAAGAAGACATCCTAAAACCTGAATACTTAGAAACAGCGCGCACCATATCTCAACAAAGTATTGTGCTACTGAAAAATGACAAGAAATTCTTCCCTGTGTTGCCTAACAAAAAGCAAACTATTGCTGTAGTAGGCCCGCTTGCAAGTAGCAAAGGGGATCTTAACGGCGAATGGGCTGGTAAAGGTGACCGTCATAGCAACAAATCTATCTGGTACAATCTACAAGAGCGTTATAAAGGCACTGCAGTGAAATTAATATACGCCCAAGGTTGCGATATTAATGGAACAAGTACGAAAGGCTTTAATGAAGCAATTCGTATGTGTCGCAAGGCAGACAAAATTATCTTTATTGGTGGCGAAAGCTTCGGTATGAGTGGTGAAGCTGCTTCTAGAACTGATATCAAACTACCTGGTAAGCAACAAACACTACTTGCAGCGATTAAGAAACTAGGTAAGCCAGTCGGATTGGTCTTGTGTAATGGTCGCCCTCTTGATTTATCATGGGAAGACAAGCATATGGATGCGATCATCGAAGGCTGGTACCTTGGTACAGAATCAGGTATTGCTATTACAGATGTGATTTCAGGTGATGTTAATCCATCAGGACACTTGACTATGAGTTTCCCTAGAACAGTTGGTCAAATTCCTGTGTATTACAACCACAAGAATACTGGTCGTCCTATCTCACCAGAAAATCCTACTGAAGATTACAAGAGTAACTATATAGACTGTGAGAACTCACCACTATACTCATTCGGTCATGGATTGAGTTATACGACATTTAAGATTTCTGATGTGAAAATCAGCTCCAATACAATGACTAAGGACAAAGGTATTAAAGTGTCTTGCGTCGTTAGCAATGTAGGAGATGTAGACGGCAGCGATGTCATCCAACTTTATGTTAGAGATTTGGTCGGTAGCATCACTCGTCCAGTGAAAGAGCTGAAAGGATTCAATAAGGTATTTTTATCTGCTGGAGAAAGCAAAACAATCTCGTTTGATTTGAACGAAAAGGATTTGCGTTTCTTCAATATAGACAAGCAATATACTTCGGAGCCTGGACTATATCATGTTTGGGTAGCTGAAAATGCAGAAGATGAGAAGCATGCTTTCTCTTTTACACTAAAGTAAAGACCTCTGACATACATGTAGCTTCATTGCTTCAAAAGTGTCAATTCATGCATATACCTTGAAGGAGCCGTTTCCAAGATGGGAACGGCTCCTTCTTCACTTATCAATCAGGCTATCTCACTAGATAGTATTTTTCATACCGATAAAGTAGATGCATCCGGTACTTTTTTCTTTAATCATATATAGGAATGGTCTATCGACTGTGAATTCAATTGGTGGTGGAGGCAAAGAAGTTTTTTCTATTCCTCCGATAGTGACTGCTGCAGCTTCTGTCCCTACTTCATCTAGCTTGATATACGTTTTTTGCTTAAGCAGAGATAAATACGTCCTCACACCACTAATATTAGAAAAATCAGCTTTACTTGGATCGAAAGCATCTGTAATGCCCAACTTGTGCATGGCAGGAATCAAATTCATCTCGCTTTTGTTTTCAAACTTAGGAAGGCTAAGCTTGATATCATGGTTATACTTCTTACCATATAAGTCTTTCCAAGTGTTTTCATCCAAAGTAGCGAGTACCTCAAGCGGTGTCTGTCCCTTTTTAGGTAGCATTACCACCATGGAGAAGGCTTTATTACCGTAAGGTAGTTCGACACCAGCAAAGACATCGTTTTCAAAATATGTGAGTGAACGCTTCATATACATCATGTCTACCTGCTGAATTTCACCAGTACTTGTAGTAAATGATTTCTTGCTTGTATCCTTTGGCGCAAACTGATATGTCCAATCTCCTTTGAAATAGATGGCATTCAGAAGCACAACCACCATATCAGGGTCAAGCTCTTTAATGATTTCAGAGATTTTGCCTTCTGTGTGGTCATTACACCAGTTGTTAAGCATAGTCACTGGATCTTTGGAAAAATCCAGTTCGCCCACTTCTGAATCGTACATTTTTTGGGCTGTCTCCACAAAAGCTGGATATACAGAGAAATGTTTCTCGATATACAAGGCATTAGCAATAGCCAACTTTACTTGAGGATCTAGTGTAGCTGCAGCAGTAAGCATCTTACGATAATAGGTATTTACGCCATCGGGAGTAAGTCCTCCAAAACCTAATGTGTTGATGATTTGACTTTGTGTATCACCAGCTGCACCGTTTTGTAATATACCCATAAGCATGCTCAAACTTAGAGGGGAGAAGAGTACATTATCGTCGTCGTCTCCTAAAGTAGCCAAAGCTTGGAAAGCAAAGGTATTAGTAGCTGTCACAAGGGCTTCTTCATTTTTAGTGAGTACAATATCCTTACGTTCTACAGGTTGTGGAGTAGGCTCATTAGCAAGTTCGCTGTTGCTATTAGCACACGAGGAAGACACTGTAGATGCACTGAACAAAATCGCCAAGACTAAAGCATTGAACGACTTGTGCCAAAATTGTTGGTAAAGTGATGTTCGTTTCATGTGACTAAGTTTTATGGTTCCTAATATGTAAAGGTAATGCTTTTTCATTTGAAATACTGCGCCAAGAAGTATAAAAAACGCAGTTTTCGACTTAAAAAGCACCTTAATTAGACATCAAAAGAAGCTATTTAACATTCTGTATACCAGAATATTACGCTTTTAATCCACCTTAAATACACTTTCATCACTTTGAAGCCCTACTTACTTGAAGTAATTTTGCATCAACGTCAACGAAAAATCTATCAACCAAAAGAATATTATGAAACGAATTACCTTATTTATCAGTATGTTGCTGTGCATGCATATAGCATTCGCTCAACAACTAACATCGCCTAATGGTACCATGACTGCCACGTTCTCTCTTACAGATAAGGGACAACCAAGCTATGACTTACAATTTGGAGAAAAGACTGTTATCAAACCTAGTTTGTTAGGATTTGATCTACAAGATGGTAGTGAACTACGCACTAACTTTGAAATCCTAGATACAGAGACATCCACTTTCGATGAAACTTGGGCAACTGTATGGGGAGAAGAATCAAGCATCCGCAACAATTACAATGAATTGCTTGTGAAGCTACACCAAAAAGGAACAGAACGTTATATGAATATCCGTTTCCGTTTGTTCGATGATGGTATCGGTTTCCGTTATGAGTTCCCACAACAAAAAGGATTGAACTATTTTATCATCAAAGAAGAGCAAACACAATTTGCTTTGACAG
This sequence comes from Bacteroidaceae bacterium, assembly GCA_963678855.1. GTDB lineage: Bacteria > Bacteroidota > Bacteroidia > Bacteroidales > Bacteroidaceae > F22. The sequence goes on from OY787448.1 coordinate 1,297,867, forward strand.
GCGACCACTTGGCATACTGGATTCCTGGTGATTACGACACACAAGAATATGACTATACCAAGTCACGTTTGAGCGAGATTCGTGGTCTACTTCATGGTGCTGTAAGTGATAATGCATCACAAACAGTATTTTCAGAAACAGGTGTACAAACAGCATTGATGCTTAAGTCGGATGATGGCCTATATATCAACCTACACGAAGCTGCTCTTGTAAACTACTCAACAATGCACCTTAATTTGAATGACAAGACTATGGTGTTTACGTCTCATTTGACACCAGATGCTTCAGGTGCAAAGGGCTATATGCAAGCTCCTTGTAAGACTCCTTGGAGAACAGTTATTGCTAGTGAAGATGCTCGCGATATCCTTGCATCTCGCATCACACTAAATTTGAATGATCCGTGTGTTATTGAAGATACTTCTTGGATTCACCCTACTAAATACATGGGTGTATGGTGGGAAATGATTACAGGTAAGAGCACTTGGTCTTATACTAATGACTTCCCAAGCGTACAAATTGGTGTTACAGACTACTCTAAAGCAACACCTAACGGTACACACGGTGCAACTACAGAGAATGTAAAGCGTTATATCGACTTTGCTAGCGAACATGGGTTTGATGGTCTGCTTGTAGAAGGCTGGAACATCGGTTGGGAAGACTGGATTGGTAATAACAAAGACTATGTATTTGATTTCCAAACCCCATATCCTGACTTTGACGTAGACGAAGTAGAACGTTACGCGAAGTCTAAGAATATCAAGATGATTATGCACCACGAAACTTCAGGTGCGATCCGCAACTACGAACGTCATCTTGATGCAGCATACAAGTTTATGAACGATCATGGCTATGAATCAGTAAAGAGTGGTTATGTAGGCAATATCATCCCTCGCGGTGATCACCACTATAGCCAATGGGTAGTCAACCACTTCATGTACTGTATCAAAAAGGCAGTAGATTATAAGATTATGGTCAACGGTCACGAAGCTGTACGTCCTACTGGCCTTTGCCGCACATATCCTAATATGATTGGTAACGAATCTGCTCGTGGTACTGAATTCCAAGCATTTGGTGGTAGCAAACCAGCACATACTAACATCTTACCTTTTACTCGTCTGATTGGTGGTCCTATGGATTATACACCGGGTATCTTCGAGATGGATTTGACAAAACTAAATCCAAATAACAACTCATCTGTTAACTTCACGCTAGCCAACCAACTGGCGCTGTATGTTACGATGTCTTCTCCACTTCAAATGGCTGCCGATTTACCAGAAAACTATGCACGCTTTATGGACGCTTTCCAATTTATCAAAGATGTAGCAGTAGACTGGGACAAGAGTGTGTACCTTGAAGCAGAACCGATGGAATACGTCACAGTAGCTCGTAAGGAAAAAGGTGGTGATCGTTGGTTTATCGGTTCTACAGCTGGTGACAATGCTCATAATTCTAAGATTAAGCTAGACTTCCTTCCTAAAGGTGTGAAGTACATCGCTACAGTATATTGCGATGCTAAGGATGCGAATTACAAAACAAATCCACAAGCATACGAGATCTATACTAAGAAAGTAAGCAGCACATCAACTCTTAAAATGCATTCAGTTCCTGCTGGTGGATGGGCTATCTCTCTTGTACCTATCAAGTAAAACAAACTGTATTTCAAAAAGAACATAGATTTTTTAAAAGAGCATATCTGAAAAGGTATGCTCTTTTTTGGCGTTAGTTCAAAAAGTACTATCTTTGCATTAATACCTATATACTAATTTACCGTTAACTAATTCCATGCGTACTACTTATTTACTACTAACTTGCATAGTAGGTCTTTGCCTACAATCATGCCACACTTCTTGTGAAAAACCCACGGAACGAGTGTCGAAAGCGACACGTGATTCAATCTTACATGTATTAGATAAAGCCTTATTAGAAAGCAGTAAGTATCTTGCGGTCAAATATACACGGATTGAAGAATTAAAAGACTCTTTGCAACTGACAGACAGTGATCAAGAACGTTTTAACTTGTATACAAGGTTGTATAATCAGTATATCTACTTTCGCTCTGATTCAGCTTACTACTACGCCAAGAAGAGTACAGATATAGCTCAATCACTAGGACAAGAGTCGCAGCATTTAGCCCTATTGAACATGATGCAATACTGTATCAACACAGGTCTTTTCAAAGAAGCTTATGACATACACGCAGATATTACTCCCAGCGCATTGAATACAGCTCAGTTAAAACAATATTATCTCATATCACAACGTATGGCTTCTGATATGGCTAGTCATACTCGCGATACTCCCTATGTTTTCGATTATATAAACCAACAACATGCGTATAGTGATTCAGCTATGGCTCTCATGCCTGAAACTAGCTTTAATCTAGACATCTCTCCATCTAAAACAAATTACAATGAAGAGGTTGATCGATTGCACCAACTGGTCAATGCGCCAGATTGTCCTCTACATGAGCAAGCTAGATTACATTCTATATTAGGTCACTTTTATAGAGACCAAGGAGAAGTGTATACAGCCCAGTATCATTACGCTTCATCCGCAATCAGAGATATTCTAACAACAACGACGGAAACGACAGCCATGAAAGATTTGGCTGTATCTCTTTTTCACGATGGAGAATATAAACGTGCTACCATATACATCCATAAAGCATTTGATGATGCTAACTTTTATAATTCGAGACATCGCAAACTAGAAGTACAACAGGTACTTCCTCTGATTGATGCTTACCAAATAAAAAGTATTGAAGGTGATAGACGCGCACTGACTATTTTCCTCAGCGTAAATTCTATTTTATGTCTAGCGTTGTTTTACTCCCTATGGACCATAGCCAAGAAAAGACGTCGTTTAAGAGCACAAAATGATAAGATTAGCCATCAGCTTGAAGAAATTAGCTCTATCAATGCTCAACTAGTAGAAGCTACAGAAATTAAAGATGCCTTTGTTATTCAAACATTGTATAGCAAAACAGAATATTTAGAACATGTAGAAGAGATTATCCACAAGATGGAGCTCTACGTCAAGACAAAACAGTACCAAAACCTACGTTTCTTGCGTAAAGACTTTGACCTAAAAAAGAATCGTGACGAAGTACACTCTGCCTTCGATGAGACTTTCTTGAAACTATTTCCCAACTTCGTGGAACAGTTCAATAAACTCTTCAAACCCGAAGATGCGTTTGCTCTTACACCTGAAGGAAATTTGACTCCAGAGCTTCGTATTTTTGCATTGATGCGATTGGGTATTACAGACACTAAGCATATCTCCACCTTCCTATCTTTGAATATAAACACCATATATGTATACAGAGCAAAGATTAAGTCTAAGAGTCTTGTTCTCAAAGAAGAATTTGAACAGAAAGTCTCTGAAATCAGCAAGTAAAAGACTTAAAACGACCTTAATGCACATCTAAAACTTAAAAACAAACAAACTGACATTCAGTCGATTACAAAAACAATACACCTTAATTTGGCTTATAGTGTTTTGTCCCCCTAGGCAAAACAAATACTTTTGCATTGCACATGAGAAACACTATTGTATGTGTGTAACTTAACCAGATGTAATTATTATTGTTAACTAAAAATCGTACTGAATGAAACAATTTCGTTTTTACAGTATGAGAACACTATGCTTACTTGTAAGTCTTGTTCTCACGCTTAGTGCTTATGCACAAGAAATTATCGTGACAGGTCAAGTGAAAGATGCCTCAGGTGAACCAATCATTGGCGCCAACATCTTAATCAAAGAAACGTCAACTGGTACTATAACTGACTTCGATGGTCACTATAGTGTCAAAACAACAAAAGGTCACACCCTAGTATTTAAATATGTAGGGTACAAAACTCAAGAAGTCGTGGCCAACCAAAAAGTCATCAACATCACCATGGAAGAAGATGCCGTGCTTGTTGAAGACGTAGTGGTAGTAGGTTATGCTACAGGTAGCGAACGTACTATCTCAGGTGCTGTTCAAAGAGTCGGTAAAGAAGACATGAACAGTGGTGTAATCACTTCTCCACTTGCTGCTCTTAAAGGTAAAGTAGCTGGTGTAAACATTCAAAAAGCTGGTGGTGACCCAACAGCAACTCCTTCTATCCGTGTACGTGGTACAACTTCACTAACTGGTGGTAACGACCCACTTGTTATCATTGATGGTGTATTTGGTGATCTTGCTATGCTAAACGCTATCGCTCCATCGGACATCGAGACATTTACTATCTTGAAAGATGCGTCTGAAACAGCTCAGTATGGTTCACGTGGTGCATCGGGTGTTATCGTAGTAACTACTCAAAAAGGAAAGAATGGTGTAAGTTCTATCTCATACGATGGTACGTTCGGTATCGAAACTGTATATGACAACCTAGATATGCTTAGTGCAAAAGATTTCCGCGCTATGAAAACTCAAGGTTATCCTAACTTACTAGATTTTGACCCTAATGCCAACACAGACTTTATCGAAGAAATGCAACGCACTGGTTTTACACAAAACCACCGTTTGTCTTTCTCTAATGGTAACGCAACTGGTAACTACCGTGCTTCTATCGGTATGATTGACCAAAAGGGTATCATCGAAAATAACAGCATGCGCAACTTCACAGCTAAGTTGGATGCGATGCAATATAAGTTTGACAACAAGTTGAAACTTGAATTCGGTATGTTTGGTTCCCTTAAGAAGAGCAAGTACGTAAACGACTACGAAAAGACTTTCTATTCTGCTGCTTCTTACAACCCTACATTCCCTACTCACCGCAACCCAACTACAGGTTTATGGGATGAGAACCCAAATGCCAACGAGGTACAAAACCCACTTGGTCGCTTGGATATCGATGACAAAGCAGATGAATCATACATCAATGTACACGGTAAGGCCACTTACACAATCATCGAAGGTTTGAAATTTGCGGTCTTCGGTTCTTACACATACAACGTAAGAGAAAACATGTCTTATATCCCATTTGACATCAAGGCAGGTCAAGGTAATCAAGGTGAGGCAAACCATTATGACAACAAGTCTCGTGCTATGATGGCCAATGCGATGTTAACATACACGAAAGACTTTGGCAAACACCATATCGATGCCCTAGGTCTTGCTGAAATCCAAAAGTATGACTATACTGGCTTCAACGCACGTTCTCAAGGCTTTACAACAAATGCCTTTAAGTACTACAACCTAGGTGCAGGCGGTACAGTAAAATACGGTAGTGTAGGTTCTTACGCTAACGACAACAAGCTAGCTTCTTTCATGGGCCGTTTCAACTATGTGTACAACGATCGTTATATAGCCACAGTAAACCTTCGTACAGATGGTTCTTCAAAGTTCGGTAAAAACAACCGTTGGGCATTCTTCCCATCGGCTTCATTGGCTTGGAACATGACTCAAGAAGACTTCTTGAAAGATGTAAACTGGCTAGATAAATTGAAAGTTCGCGCAGGTTATGGTCTTGCTGGTAACCAAGATGCTATTAGCTCATATACTTCCATGGCTCTTATGGCTCCATCTGGTGTCACATCAGTAGATGGTATCTCTACAGTAACTATGGCTCAACAACGTAATGCCAACCCAGACTTAAAATGGGAAGTAAAAACTACATTCGATGTGGGTGTTGATGCTGCTTTCTTGGACAATCGCATCACACTTGGCGCTGATTGGTACTACTCAGAAACAAACGACTTGTTGTACAACTACAGCGTGCCAGTACCTCCATTTACGTACAACACATTGCTAGCCAACCTTGGTTCGATGAGCAATACTGGTGTGGAAGTAACAATCGGCTTCACTCCATTGAAGACAAAAGACATGGAGTTGAACATCAACGTGAATGCTGCTTGGCAAAAGAACAAACTAAAGTCTTTGAACGGTACATATAACGGCGAAGCGCTTACAACTACTCAGTACATGGTACTTGGTGGCGTAGGTGGTGCTGGCTCTATCGGTGGTAAGAACGACGTACTTTACCAAATGGTAGGCGAGCCTGTAGGTGTATTCTACTTGCCAAAATCTAATGGCTTAGTAGACAACGGATTTGGCGAATATAGCTACGATATTCAAGACGTCAACAAAGATGGTGAAGTAAACATTGCTGATGGTGAAGACCGCTACGTAGCTGGTCAAGCTATGCCTAAGGTACTTGCAGGTGCAAACGTATCTTTCCGCTACAAAGATTTCGATATTGCAGTTCAAATGAATGGTGCTTTCGGTCACAAGATATACAACGGTACTTCTCGTTCTTACATGAACATGGAGCAATTCCCTACATACAATGTACTTGCAGGTGCTCCAAAACGTAACATCCACGACTCTACAGTAACAGATTACTGGTTGGAAGATGGTGACTACCTACATATTGACTACGTGACTCTAGGTTGGAATGTTCCAACAGACAATTTGGGATATATCAACAACCTACGTTTGACATTCTCAGTGAATAACCTAGCGACTATCACAGACTACTCAGGTCTTTCTCCAATGATCAACAGCACAACAGTTGGTAGTGATCTTGGTATTGACGATAGACGTTTCTACCCACTTTCAAGAACATACTCTCTTGGTCTAAGTGTTAACTTCTAATCCATTAAAACAATGAAAAAAGGACTATTATATAGCGGACTATTTGTAGCCGCACTGAGCTTAAACTCGTGTGATTCTTTCCTTGAAGAAGATCCAAAAGATCAGATTACTGAGCAAACAGCCTACCAAAGTTCTACCTTGATTTATCTAAACACAGTCGCTTCTCTATACAGCGAAATGGGTAATATCCAAGGTAATGACCGCCAAATCTATGACTTGAATACTTTCAGTACAGACGATTCAGTACTGCCTACTCGTGGTGGTGACTGGTATGATGGCGGACTATGGCAAGATCTATTCAAGCACAACTGGAATGTAGACAACAGCATCGTCAAAAATGCTTGGGATACATACTACCGTGTGATTGCTAAGTGTAACCAATCTATCGATAAGTTGAAAGAGCTTAAGGAAGCAGATCCAAGCAACACAGCTATCGATCCGTATCTTGCAGAAGTACGTGCACTTCGTGGTATCTATTACTTCTACGCACTAGATATGTTTGGTCAAATTCCAATCGTAGAAAGCGCTAAGCAAAAGATTGCCGATGTAGAACAAAGTACACGTAGTGAAGTATTCAATTTCGTATTGACTGAAATGCAAGAAGCTGCACCACTATTGTCTCCTAACAAGTCAAACCAATCAGGTGAATACTATGGCCGTGTCACTCAAGGTGTCGCTTATTTCTACTTGATGAAATTGTGTCTAAATGCTGATATTTATACAGATAACAACACCAATGATGGTACTCACCCAGACGCAATAAATATCACAATCACTGTGGATGGTACATCTATGAATCCATATGAAGCTACTGTTGCTTACGGTGAAAAGATTGGTACATTGAACTACTCACTAGAGTCTAACTTCGCTAAGAACTTCGCAGTTGAAAATGAATCTTCTTCAGAAAACATCTTCACTGTAGCTATGGACCCTGTAAAATTCCCAGATAACCAATTCCTATATGTAGTACGTTCTCGTCACTACGAGCATGCAAAAGCATATGGTCAAGGTGGATGGAACGGTGCAAGTGCGACTATCGAAGCATTGAATGCATTTGGTTATGAAACTGCTAATGTAGACCCTCGTTTTGATATGACTTACTTTGCTGGCCAACCTCTAGGCCCTGACGGAACCCCTATCGTGATGGCTGATGGCGAAACACTAGAGTACTTCCCATCTGCAATCAAACTAGACCTATCTGGTGACCCACACGAAAAGTCTGCTGGTGCACGTATGAAGAAGTACGAATTTGATACTACAGCACAAAACGATGGTATGAAGCCTCACAATGATCCTGTTATTGCTCGCTACTCGGATGTTCTATTGATGATCTCTGAAGCAAAAGTACGTAATAGTCAAGATGGTAGTGCAGAACTAAATCAAGTACGCAGCCGTGTAGGTGCTTCTACTGATCTTCCAGCTACTTTGGATAACCTATACGCTGAGCGTATGCGAGAATTGGCATGGGAAGGATGGCGTCGTAATGACATGATTCGTTTCGGCACATTTACAGATGCACGCAACGACCGCCCACAACTATCAGGTGAAGCTAATGGATTTACGGAAGTATTCTGTATTCCTCAAGCAGTACTAGACCTAAATACTAAACTAAACCAAAACCCTGGTTACTAAAATTAAGATCATGAAAAAATACATATCAATTCTATTAGCCACACTATTTGTGGGATTTACTAGTGTATCTTGCGATGGAGATCCAGACAACTGGCGCGTTGTAGAAAACACACAAGCTGGTGTATACGTAGCTGGTGATGCCACAATCTATTCAGCTGTAGCTAGTGCAGCTCAATTTGGTGATGCTGGAATCGACCAAGGTGACGAAACAATCGCTGCAGAGTGGAACAGCGACCTATCAGCTATCTATACTTGGCTGAAAGCAAGCGGTACATTCACGATTACAGTCGTAGATGCAGAAGGCAACAGTACTGCATATGGTCCTGGTAGTGCAGTAGATCCAAGTGCAACATACAAAACATATGGTATGACAGCTGATGCGACTTTCTCAGTAGAGACTGATGGTATATACAAGTTGATTTACAACAAGGTAGACCAACAAATTACAATCATCCCTGTACACCTTTGTCTTGTAGGTGATGCTACAGCAGCAGGTTGGAGTCCAGCAGATGGTGTCACTAAAACTCCAATGACTGCAACGCTTGATGAAGCTACATCAGTAGTGACATTTGCTATCAACGGTGCACCAATGGACGCTAAAAATATGAAGTTTGCTTATGCAGGCAACTGGGGATTTGAGTTCCCATACAACGGTGGCAATGCAAAAGTACACACTAACCTAGGTACACAGTCTAGTGGTGTGAATATCAACACTTCTAAGCAAGGTCTTAAAGCAGGTGGTGACAACTTCAAAGTGGAGAATCAAGGAAACTATGATGTCAAAGTGGAATTGAACCTACGCAACAAGCAATTTAGCGCATCAGCAACGATGAACTAAAAGATATAAATTAGCGCAAAGTTAACGATTATATTGTGCATAACAGGGCAGGTAAATCTCGTGAGAGGGGTACCTGTCCGTACTGCATAATAAACTAATGGGCGGACAATTCTTTCCATATCCGTATTCTAGAATAAAAAGTGGGTAAGCTTATTATGTATCGTAACTTTTTAGAACGTGCTTGCAACAAGCTAGGCGTACTAAAAGCTGTAGATGACCATACCCGATTTGGCTAGTTTATCGAGATTAGGAGCCTTGAACTGTTTTGCCGCCCTGAAAACCAAAGTCGTCATACCCTGCGTCTTTCGCAAGGATAACTACGATATTTGGCCGAGTGTGCTTGTCTTTAGACGTTTTTCCTACATATTCTTATTTCTTAGCTGAATATATTTGCAGTGTTATACTAGGTGTAAAGTTGCATGTTTATAGTTGTCCCTATCGGGAGTTATCAGTTTATTTTTTGGGGGGACAAAACATGAGTATGTCAGGTATTTGAAAACGTTTGCTCTACATATATATGGGAATGCATCTGAAACAGTTTCTCATATCATAAAAAAGTAAGATATTGCATATTAGAAATTGTACACAACCTCAAACGACTATTATTTATGAAGCGAATAGCCTACTCGTTAGCCGTCCTTTGTACGTGCAGCCTACTATTTGTAGCCTGCCAAGAAAAGAAAAAAGAAGTATCAACGACAGGTACTGCATTCAATGAACCTCCAAGTTGGGCCAAAGACCAAATTTGGTACCAAATCTTTGTAGAAAGTTTCCGTAATGGAGACGCTTCTAACGACCCTACTCCTGTAGACTTAGTGGGTGCTCATCCTGGATTTGTGCCAGAAGGATGGCACGTAACTCCTTGGGGACACGACTGGTATAAAGCAGAAGATTATGCCAAGCATGTAATTGGTAAAGTAGACCCTAGCGGTTGGGAGATGAAGAACTTCGGTTCTTGGTCACAAATCCGTCGCTATGGGGGTGACTTGCAAGGGGTGATGGATAAAATCGCTTATCTAGATTCTCTAGGTATCACTGCCATCTACTTCAATCCTTTGAACGATGCGCCATCAAACCATAAGTACGATGCAGCCAATTATCGTCATATCGACCGCAACTTCGGTCCTAACCCAGCTGCCGACCGTGCTACGATGTCAGCAGAAACTCCACAAGACCCTTCGACTTGGAAATTTACTGAAGCAGATAAGCTTTTCCTTGAAGTCATCAAGGAATGTCACAAACGTGATATCAAAGTCGTGATGGACTATTCTTGGAATCATACAGGCTGTCAGTTCTGGGCTTGGAAAGATCTTGTCAAGAATCAATCCAAGTCTGAGTTTAAAGACTGGTATCGCATCGAAACATTCGATGACCCTACGACAGAAGAAAATGAATTTACATATCACGGATGGGCTAATCTTAAGACACTACCTGAATTAGACAAGACTGTCCATGTAGATCAAACAAAACGTGTGCAGTATTACGAAGGTGACTATGCCTCTCAAGCAGCCAAAAACCATATCTTTGCTGTGACTCGTAAATGGCTTGACCCTAATGGCGATGGTGACACATCTGATGGTGTAGACGGTTACCGCATGGACGTTGCAGTAGAAATCCCATTTGGCTTCTGGAGAGATTTCCGTAAAGTCGTACGTGGTGTTAATCCTGATGCGTACCTAGTAGCCGAGTGCTGGTGGGAGAAATATCCTGATGGTCTGATTGACCCAGCTCCATTCCTACAAGGCGATATGTTTGATGCTGTGATGAACTACCGCACATACCGTGCAGAACGTGGTTTCTTTGCGCAAACTCCTGACCAACCAAATGCGGAAGCTTTTGTGGATAGCTTGAACAGTTTCTTGAATGGATTCTCGCTTGCTAATAGCTACGCCATGATGAATGTCAATGGCACACACGATACTCCTCGCTTGTTGACATCGCTAGATAATAACGATCGCAAGTACAAGGTAGAATGTGAGTGGACTCCTTTGAACAACTACAAAGTGGGTAAACCATCTGAAAGAGCTCATATAGATGCTCGTCTACTATTGGCTATGCAGTTTACATACATCGGTGCACCACATATTTGGATGGGTGACGAAATGGGCATGTGGGGAGCCGATATGGCCTCATCACGTAAGCCTCTACTTTGGGAAGATTATACATTCGAACCAGAGACAGTGCTGGATGCAAAACATACTATGGAGCCTGTAACTCCTGTATTGAATCACAAAGTATTTGATTATTACAAGAAGCTGACTACTATCCGCAAGCAGCACCCTGTACTGCGCAGTGGTAAGATTAAGTATCTCCTAGCTGACGATGAGCGCAAAGTAGTGGCATATAGCCGTTACGGTGTAGCCGAAAAAGTAGTTACTCCTAGTGAACTGAAGTTATTGACAGCTCAAGATGCACGTAAAGACGAGGTGATTGCTGCCTTCAACAAAGGCGATAAGGAGCAAACAATCACTCTTCCTACACGCAGCTCTGGCTACTACCAAGACTTGCTACAACAAGGATTTACAATCAATCGTTTGAACGAAACATCTCTAGAAGTTGCCCTTCCAGCACAATCGGTAGTCCTTCTATCTGTCAACTCTACGCATGTGGTGGCTAAAGGTCAACTAGATATCTACCGTGCTTTCCCAAGCAAACTGGTCACTCCGCGTGATTTGTTTGTGTGGATGCCAGAACAATATGACCCAAACAAGCGTTACCCTGTTGTGTATATGCACGACGGTCAAATGCTTTGGGATGCCCAAGCTACTTGGAACAAGCAAGAGTGGATGATAGATGAGGAGATGCAACGCTTTATTGATGAAGGTAAAGTGCCTGCTTGTATCGTAGTCGGTACATCGGCAGTTGCTGGCGACCGTTTCTTCGATTACTATCCTCAAAAGACAAATGACTACTTGCTCCCTGCAGATTCTGTAGCATTAAATAAAGTAAGCAAGCAAAAGTTCTCTGCTGATAACTATCTTAAGTTCTTGGTTGAAGAAATTAAGCCATTTGTAGATAGTCACTATGCGACTAAAGTGGATGCTGAAAATACGACAGTCATGGGCTCTAGTATGGGTGGATTGATTTCTTTGTATGCTATCTGTGAATATCCAGAAGTATTCTCTAGAGCTGCATGTATGTCTACACATACAGTCATGATAACTCCAGCACTATGCGACCTTAACGACTCGCCTAGATTTGCAGCTGCTTTCAGAAAATATCTTACTGAGCATCTACCTAAAGCCGATGGTACACACCGTATCTATTTGGATAGAGGGGATCAAACTTTGGATGCTGAATATCCAGACTATCAAGATGCTTTGGATAAACTAATGGTAGATAATGGTTGGAAAGCGCCATTCTTTAAGACTAAAGTTTTCCCTGGCCATGCACATATGGAGGCTGACTGGTGTAAGCGCTTAGAAGAGCCATTCACATTCCTATTATCGAAATAATCCTTCATAATAAACATTGAATTAAGGGCATGCTAGTAGTTACTAGCATGCCCCTTTCTAATTCTCTCTCTGACAGTTCTCAAAGTATTGAAAACAATCTCGTACACACGTGTACTAAGTTCTCGTCTACATGTGTACGAGGTCTTCGTCTACACGTGTACGAGGTTCTCGTTTACATGTGTACGAGATTACTTTCAATTCATTCTGTCACTATTTGAGATAAGACAAGACGGTGGTTAGTCAACTAAAAGTCAAAACGCAAACCAAAGTTCAACAATAAAGACGTCTTATGCTCATCACGATAAGTCTCAACTTTACTATCATCATCAAAGTAATGACTTACACCAACTTCTCCAAACAGCCCCCATCTTCTACTGAGCTTATATTGTACTCCTAATGCACCTTCAAGACTACACTGCACACCGTGTACATCTAGGTCCTCGCCGTCTAAACGGGCATCTACTGCACGCTCGATTGTAGCGCCAAAAGCTGTATAACATGTATACGTCGAACGCAATAACCATGTGTAATTCAAGCGCACAGGTACTCCTAGGTAATGTATTGTTTGAGTAAGCTTTTCGTCATCTCTTACATCAGTCAGTTGACTCCGTAATCTTGTATAATTCAAGCCTGTTTCAAAAGCCCAGCGTTCTGCAAAAGAGACAGTCACACCTACCCCAACTTTTACTGGCAAATCATGGTCATATTTATACTCTGGGATTGCTCTATATAACAATGCATTCTCAGGATATGCATATAATTTTCCTTCACCTTCGCTAATATCCATAACAGCAAAACCTAAGTTATCTTTCGTTCCTGCTGTATTTTGATTATTCATCATGCCTGAGGATGCCAGTAAGCTAAGTTTATATGTACGTGTTCTTTTGGTAGTCTTTTCTCCCCAAGAAATATTGGTGTATCTTCTTACAGGACGCTTTGATGAAGTGGATGCTTTTTCCCCCTGCTCTATAGACGAGTTTGCAGCAGCCCCTTCCTTCTTATCTTTTGTATCATTCGAAGACATAGATGCGACATGCACTGATTTTGTTTTCGCATACTTCACCGAGTTATCTTTTTTACTTAGTTCAGATGTACTCTCTTTTTTATGACTAGTATAAGCCACATAACTACCAGAATGTGTAAGACTTGTACTTTCTTCTTTCACAGAAGACATAGCAACAGCTTGCTGTACCCCAGAGCCAACAGAAACGGTATCAACTGGAATAGTATCAACTAGGACGACTTCAGTACCATCAACTATCAATTCAATATTCTGAGATGGATTAGTCCCATCCCACAAGAAGGTCAGGATAGCCATAGCCGCTACCGCCGAAGGAATCAACCACGGCCAAAGCACAACACCTCGTTTTGATGTGTCGAGTGCAGACTCCAAACGAGCCCACCCATCCGCTGGGGGAGACACGTGAGCCTCATCCATCTTGTGGCGTAGAGCTTCTAGCCACTTATCATCTGGTTGATGTACTTGTTTGTTCATATTTCTTTTTCTTCGATGTAGTGATTGATTTTCTTTGCTAAAGCTGTTTTAGCTCTCAAGAGTTGGGAAGATGAAGATTTTTCATTGATTCCCATTAAGCTTGCAGCTTCTTTATGAGAGACTCCATCCAATAAGACTAAGTTGATAACAGTGCGATACCCATCTGGCAGTTCACCTATTAACGCTATCAGTTCACTAATATTTATATTGTTTATGCCTGAGACATCAGGCGATTCGACTGCACCCTCGTGTACTTCGGGATGGTCATCCAGATTATCGATTATTAGTTTGTTCCTCCGTAAAATTTGCAAACAGTCGTTCCGAGTCACTTGTTTCATCCAACTGCCAAGACTTCCTTCTTTTTGATAGGTAAACTTATCTATGCAGTCAAAGATATGCAAGAAAGCATCTTGAAGCATATCTTCGGCTTGCGTTCTGTCTCCCATATAACGTAGACAGACTGCAAGTAGTGCACCAGAATAACGAGTATAGAGTTCTTGTTGTGCCCGACGCTCACGAGCCGCACAAGCTTGAGCAAGTGCGGCTTCAGTAAGCTCTGTAGAAGTCGACGCGCTACGTCGGAAAAAGAAATTACTCATTATTTTTAGTTAGTTCCACTAGTTCGTGATATCATTCATATGATACGCTCTAAAACGAGAGATGTGATGTAAATGTATCATATTTCTTTTGATTGTCCAATTTTGATTGTAAGAAACTAGTGGAAAATAGCTTCTACGAGTACTCTATAAATGATTAGTCGTCAGTAGACTTATCAAATGTATATTCTTGTACTTCATCTTTGTTGATAGTGTTCACTCGAATTTTCACACCTTTCTTGCCTGTGATAGTTGGATCAAGATCACCTAGTTTGAAACATACGACACCACTACCATAGTTTGTCGAAGTAGTCACACCATTATTGTTCAAACGTAGTTCTAATACCGTATAGTCAGCATCATCAACAGGAGTGATTTTATTAACGACAAGGTTTACTTTAGGTACCTCTTCACCTGATGGGAATTGGATTTGTGCATTGAAATAACCCTTTACAAGAGAACAGTAATCCTTTAGAAGCAACAATTTATCATTACCTATTTCGTCTTCGTTATCTGCAGTAAGATCTACAATATCTTTTGTAAGAATCTCACTCAAGCCACGTAGCTTAATATTATAGTTATAGCCCTGAACCTCTTCCTTCAAATAGCTAAAACGGATAATTGCGCGATCACCGTCTTCTAGTTGCAGTGCACCAAGCAAAGTCTCACCAACATGTAGTGTCTTTTGATCGTCTGTCTTGAAGCTTGTAGCTCCTTCGGTTGGAACAACAGCTGTAACAAGAGCCGCATATGTAGGTTCTGAACTACTATCATCACATGATTGCAAAAAGAATACTCCCACTAATGCCATTACAAGGCTTGTCAATTTAATTAGATATTTCATCGTTTTAATTATTTATTTTAGTTCAACTTTGAGCTACACAACTGGCCGGCATTGTCGCTTACTCAATTATATAATGTTCTTACTTTCAAAATACTGCATGATACCGAAAAAATTATTGAATAAATGTACGTACAGTCATGCAATACTGTTTACCCATCATCCACATCTCTCCTTTCACATGTATACTATCACCTATTTGTACGGTCTTAAAGACACCATGCTGTCCACAATTAGGAATACTAGCAGTGATGCGGTATATGATTCCATCAGTTGCCTGAATAATTGCAGTATATCCATCTTTCCCGTGTTCAATATTAGTGACTTGCCCACGCAAAAACTGGTCTTGAGGCAAAGTGATTCTTTCTGATGCATCTACTGGAGTATTTGTTTTGCAGGACATAACAGTAGTAGCCAAACAGATACAGGCTAGTACTATATACAAAAGTTGTTTCATTTAGTTTGTTTTACAGTTCACAAGTAAAATGCAGGAATCTTCCATATACTGCATACAAAAATAAGTTTTTATTACCCTCGTATATTCTTGTGCTTTCAGAAGGATTTCCTATTTTTGTACTCAAACCAATAAATAACTAAGAAAAATAAGATGATAACTTCAACTGTAGAACAAAAATATACTATCAATCTCCTACTATTGCAAAGCGATTTAGTAGGTCACGCCAATGCCAAAGCGATTCATAAGGATATGATTGATGCGCTTGAAGCCAACTTTCAGGTAAACTATTTCAATGAAGAAACAGCAACGCAAGCTCAGCAAGCAGAAGGCTTGACAATTATCTGGATAGCTAGTGGTGGTACAGAGAAGAAGTTCCAACAGTTGTTTGCAGACTGGCAAGAGCCGATCTACTTGCTCAATGACGGTATTAGCAATTCACTTGCAGCATCTCTAGAAATCGCTTCTTGGTTAAGAAGAAATGAACATACAGCTTTCCATGTCATCCACAACACTGCTGAAGGCACTATACAAGAAGTTGCTCAATACAGTACTGTTTACGAAGCCAAAAGAAAATTGCACGGTCAGCGCATAGGCATCATCGGTGAACCATCTGATTGGTTAATTGCAAGTTCGGTCAATCCAGCATTGGCCGAAGCCAAATGGGGCGTACAGTTTGTCAACATCAGTCTAAAGGAAGTACTTAGACAGTACGATGTCATTCTTAAAGATTCTGTTCGATTGGAGGAAGCAACGATGATGAGTGAGCAATTCATTACAAAAGCTATCAAGCAGGTAGAAGGCGATACACAAGAAGTGCATAAAGCGGTATGTCTATATCTAGCTTTGAAAGATGTATGTGAAGCACACAACCTACAGGCATTGACTCTGCGTTGCTTTGGACTGATTGATCATACGAAAACAACAGGTTGCCTTGCTCTAGCTTGGTTGAACCGTGATGGCATTATCGCTGGTTGTGAAGGAGATATGCAAGCGATACTTAGCTTAGTAGTAGCCAAGGCTGTCACTGGACAAAGTGGTTTTATGGCCAATCCGTCTATTATTGATAAAACAACTAACCAAGTGGTCTTGTCTCACTGTATGGTAGACCCTACACTTACTGAAAGCTATGTCATTCGTTCTCACTATGAAACACTATCTGGTATTGCCTTACAGGGACTATTGCCAGTAGGTAAAGTTACTATCTTTAAGATGGGTGGTGAGCAACTAGAAGAAAAGTTCATTTCAGCTGGCACCTTGGAAGAGAACACGCAGTATGGTCATTTCTGTCGTACTCAAGCTCGCTTCACTCTAGAGGAATCTGTTAGTTATTTCCTAGAACGCCCAATTGGAAACCACCATATAATTTTATGGGGTAATCATGCAGAAATATTAAAACGTATGCTAAGTACAAATCATTAAATACTACACACTATGATGGAAGTTGGACAAAAAGCCCCAGAAGTATTGGGCATCAATGAAAACAGAGAAGAGATTAAACTAAGTGATTATGCTGGACGTAAAGTCGTTTTGTATTTTTACCCAAAGGACAGCACACCTGGATGTACATGGCAAGCGCAGAACCTACGTGACCACTACGATGAGCTACGTGAAGCAGGCTATGAAGTGATTGGTGTAAGTATAGATGGAGAAGCCTCTCATCAGAAATTTATTAACAAACATGAGCTTCCTTTCCCACTGATTGCAGATACAGAAAAGACTCTAGTTGAACAATTTGGTGTCTATGGCGAGAAGAAAATGTATGGTAAGACGTTTATGGGAACCTTCCGTACTACGTTTATTATTAACGAAGAAGGCATAATAGAACGCATTATTGAGCCTAAGAAAGTCAAAGTAAAGCAACATGCTACACAGATTCTCTCTGGGCAAGATAAAGTATAAAACACAAAATTCCCGAACCTACAGCAGGTTCGGGATTTTTTATATAGTGATATTGCTTATTGAAGCTTATAGTTCAATCTTCTTGTAGTGAGGCACCAATGTCTTCATACCGCCCCATGCGATTAGGTAACATACGGCACAGATACAGAACACCAGAAAATAACCAGCTGGCTTGCCTTCAAAACCTAATATCTGAAGTGGAGCGCGTGTCGCCGTTCCTACAGAGTAATCGAAAAGCATACCTGAACACTTATTGATGACCACCGAACTCAGTCCACCAGCCATACTACCAATACCAATAATTGTCGCAACTGCCGATTTTGGGAACATATCACTTACTGTAGAATAGATGTTTGCCGACCATGCTTGGTGAGCAGCGCCCGCAATACCGATAATAATAATTGGGAACCAATATGAATAAGCACCTAGTGGCTGCGCAAACAGTGCCAATAGTGGGAAGAAGGCGAAAATCAACATCGCACGCATACGACCAGCATAAGGCTCCATACCTTTCTTATCGACAAAGAAAGTAGGTAGATATCCACCTGCAATAGATGCCATGGTGATTAGGTACAACACAAAGATAAGCAATTGTGATGTAGGGTCACTTGACGGCATGTTATACACATCACTAATATATGCAGGAATCCAGAACAGGAAGAACCACCATACACCATCTGTCATAAACTTACCGAATATAAAGGCCCATGTTTGACGGAAAGAAAAGGCACGTAAGATACCCATTTGCTTTTCTTCCTTCACAGTTTCTTCTGCATGTGATCCGATTTCTTCATCATCTTGATGGATATACTTGTATTCTGCTTCGGTTACATATGGTGATTCTTTGGGGCTCTTATAAAAGAACACCCAGAAGCCCATCCATAGGAAACCTAATGCACCAATCACTATAAAGGCCATTTCCCATCCGTTTCCCACACCTATTTCTTTAAAGTATTGTGCTAGAGAAGGGATCGTAATCGGAGCAATTAGAGCACCAACAGCCGCACCAGCATTAAAGATACTTGTGGCAAAAGCTCTATCTTTTTTAGGGAAGTATTCAGCTGTTACTTTAATGGCTGCTGGGAAGTTACCTGCTTCACCGACTGCCAATACGAAACGAGCAGCAACGAAGAAGTAGACGCTCACTGTGGAAGCAGCAAGTGCCATAGCACTACCCGCCTTCAAATTACGTAAAGCATCCACACTATCTACTCCAATAGTCAATTCTGTGGCCCAACCACAAATTGCGTGCAAACAGGCACCGACAGACCATACACCGATAGCCCAAAGATATCCTTTTTTAGTTCCTAGCCAATCGATAAAACGACCAGCAAACAGTTGACTCGCTGCGTAAAACAGTGAGAACAATGCAGTTATAGTTCCATAATCACCATCTGACCAGTGAAATTCTGGTGCAATAAAGTCTTTCCAAGTTAGCGATAACACTTGACGGTCCATATAATTGACGGTTGTGGCAAAGAAAAGCATGGCACATATAACCCATCTGTAATTGGTCGTTTTAGAAGGTTGATTCATAATATAGAGTTGATTAAGATAAATACAGGCTTGCATCTTGTGTGCGTGCACAAATATACAAAACAAGTTATAAACCGACAAGTAGATTGACTAAAAATAGATTCAAGAGGGATGTAATATATATAACTGCTTGATGAAATATAATGACACATATATTTAAACATAGAGAATAAACTACTAAAAATACACTCAAAATTAAGATTAGATATTCCAAGCAACTCATAATAATTATTTTTTGTACTTGTTCCATAAACAAGAGTGCTTCAATTTAATAACAAGAATTGAATATAACATCTTATAAAAAACAATGGCAATACTAAAACGGCCGCATTCATTATGAACAATACTTAGACACAACTAATTGCTGAATGTGCTGGTGGCGACAACCCTTATATCATTGTTCCTAGTGATCTCCCTAGGACAGAAAAAGAGATGGAATACCAACCATTCAAATTGCTTCAACATCCAAAATGAATGGCGACACAGCGTGTGTACGTACACATGTAATCATTGCATCTAAAAACTGATCACAACGCAACAAATATTTATGCTTTGCGCAAAGCATAAGTACACTTTTTCAGACCTACTTGCATTTATCCTGTCGCACCACTAGAAGAACCAAACTTCTCGTGTAGACTATCAAGCTGGTTGTATCTACTGATGAAACGACTTACCTCTAACGCCAGTATCTCCTCCGAAGTGCTAGCTAAAGCTATTTTCTATGTTGGGCTAGATGGCTACTCGGCACAAGTTTTTGAAAACAAGGATATTGTAGACTATATGAAATAGCACTCAGTAAAAATAGAATAAGAGTACATGTAAGTTGAAAGCTTAGTCTGTGCTCTTGTTGTATGATATATCTTTTCTACGAAAACCTCCCATCTTGATAAATAATTTTGTATATTTGAACAGAACTGAGACAATCTACGACAGATTGTTGCTATAATGTACATTAACTAAAAAAAACGATGAAGAGATTATTACGTTTTATTGGTATCACACTATTAGTGCTTATTATTGCATTAATCACTCTTCCTTTTGTGTTTCAAAATCAAATCACAGAAATTGTAAAGGTAGAGGGCAACAAAATGATTAAAGGAGAATTTGACTTTAACAAGTTGAAAATCAGCTTTTTCAAAGATTTTCCTCAAGTATCTATCGCTATGCATGACTTCTGGTTGCATGGAGAGGGCGAATTTGCACAGGACACACTAGCGCAAATGGGGGAACTGAGTTTAACAGTAGACTTAGGTTCCTTCTTTAGCAAGCAATACCAAGTCAATGCTATTACACTCCGTGATGCAAAGTTTAAGACCATTATCAACAAGGCTGGTGTTCCTAACTGGGATATTATGGCTAGCGACACTACAGCTACAGAGGTTGTTAAAGACACAACAGAGACTAAGTCTACAACTTTCAACATCGCACTACAACGTGTTATTGTTAACAACTTAGCCGTTGCTTACCAAGACAAGCAAGCAGGCACTGCGCAGGCATATGAAGATATCAATATGGACTTGGCAGTCACTCTTCAGAACGACCGTTATGCTTTGCACAATAGTCGCTTTGCGATGGGTGATTTGGCAGCGACTGTAGACGGTTGGGTAGCTATCATCAATGAAAAAGAGATGGACTTTGATGTGACTCTAGAGACCGAAAAAGCAGATATTACTCTTGAAGATATGCCTAAAGTACACGTTTCTCCAACAACTCTAAAAGCCACTCCTGCTTTAATCACTCTACAGCCTACCAAAATCAAGATTGCAGACTCAGACATGACTGTAGATTGTACAATACATGACTTGATGGAGTATCTCAACAAGAAGGGCGTCATTAGTGGAGAAATGAACTTGAACTCTACACACTTAAACCTGAATGCATTTATGTCAGATGAAGAAACAGAAACTACTGAGAAAGAAAGTAGCAAGGAGACATCAACTGAAGGCATGCAAGTTATTGAGGTGCCAGAACGAATCAATTTCAAAGTCAATGCAAACTGCCAAAAGATTCTATTCCAAAACATCGTTATGGAGGCCCTCAAAGGACAACTGGTAGCCAAAGATCAAATGCTCGGTATGAAAGGCTTAACATTCAACACAATGATGGGTACAGCTGGTATGAATGGTGTCTATTCTACAAAAAATAAAAAAGCACCTAAGGTAGTAGCCAACTTAAGCTTAAAGGATATTAGTTTCGAAGAGGCTCACAAACAATCTAATGTCATCAAAAAGCTAGCACCTATCTTTGAAAACACAAAAGGTACTTTCTCTAGCGAAATGCATATGAACATGAACTTCGACAATCATATGCAGCCTGTCATGAAGAGTGTCAATGGTAAGGGCTTTATAGCTGCTCAAAATCTAGAAGTAGCAGAAATTGAAGTCTTGACCAAAATAGCCGAAGCGACTAAAAAGCCTGAACTTGCAAAACTATCAGCAAAAGACTTGAAGGTGGACTTTACTGTAAAGGATGGTGTAGTAACGACTAAACCATTTGATATTAAACATGCTGGTTACACGATGACTATGAGTGGTACAACGACACTCGAACAAGAAGTGGACTACAATGCAGTCATTAAGCTACCAGAAGGCAAAAAGATTGCTGGCATGAGTGAAGTTGGTCTTAAGGTTGACGGTACTTTCGACAAGCCATCTGTTAAGATTGATACGAAGAAGGTGGTCAACCAACTTTTTGACAACTTGTTGAAGAAGAAATCAAGCGACAAAGACGATAAGGAAAAAAGCGACCTTGAAAAGGGCGTAGACTTATTGAAAGGTCTTTTCTAAGATAGAAGTAATCACAACTTCAAACAGACAAGTATATATTGGGCAAGCTATCATCTTATAGCTTGCCCAATTCTTTTATACTACTGCAGCCTGTGTTTTATACCTTGACAATCCTCTGTCAACCACAAAAAAAGAGAGCATATCAACAGAATATTGATATGCTCTCTATATATTATCTTCTAGCTGCATCTAGCAATCTAGGTTATTTCTATTTACTCAGGGCGGCTATAGTTAGGTGCTTCGCTCGTAATCGTCACATCGTGTGGGTGGCTTTCATTCACACCAGCATTAGTGATACGAGTAAACTTCGCATCGTGTAGCTTCTCAATTGTCGGCGCACCACAATAACCCATACCTGAACGTAGACCACCGACCAATTGGAAGATTACTTCATACAAAGTACCCTTATATGGTACACGAGCAGCAATACCTTCTGGCACAAGCTTCTTGTTATCTGCTTGATTTGCTTGGAAGTAACGGTCTTTAGAGCCATTTTCCATAGCTTCTAGAGATCCCATACCACGGTAAGCTTTAAACTTACGGCCATTGAAGATGATTGTATCACCAGGAGATTCCTCTACACCAGCTACTAGTGAACCAATCATAACACATGTGCCACCAGCAGCGATAGCTTTTACGACGTCACCAGAGTAACGCAAACCACCATCAGCAATCAAAGGCACACCTGTACCCTTAAGTGCTTTAGCAACTTCGTATACAGCTGAAAGTTGAGGTACACCTACACCTGCAACTACACGAGTTGTACAGATAGAACCAGGACCGATACCTACTTTAACTGCATCTGCACCTGCGTCTGCAAGATACTTAGCCGCATCGCCTGTAGCGATATTACCAACAACGATATCAACGTGTGCATAACGCTTCTTAGCTTCTTGCAAGATAGCTACTACACCTTTCGTATGACCGTGAGCAGTATCGATTACTAGCGCATCCACGCCAGCTTCTACAAGCGCATCCATACGTTCGAAAGTATTAGCTGTTACACCAACACCAGCAGCTACGCGTAGACGACCTTTTTCATCCTTACAAGCCATTGGCTTGTTCTTAGCCTTAGTAATGTCTTTGTATGTCACAAGACCTACTAGCTTATTATCTTTATCTACAACAGGAAGTTTTTCGATTTTGTACTCCTGAAGAATGTCAGCAGCCGTTTCAAGATCTGTGCTTTGATCAGTTGTAACCAAGTTTTCCTTAGTCATTATATCATCGATCTTCTTATCCATATCACGTTGGAAACGAAGGTCACGATTCGTAACAATACCAATTAGAAAACCTTGGTCATCCACAACTGGGATACCACCAATTTTGTACTCTGCCATCATCTGTAGAGCATCAGCAACTGTTTTATAAGCCTTGATAGTTACAGGATCGTAGATCATACCATTCTCAGCACGCTTCACAGTAGCAACCATCTTCGCTTGATCAGCGATAGACATGTTTTTGTGAATCACACCAATACCACCTTCACGAGCAATGGCGATGGCCATTTTCGCTTCAGTTACAGTATCCATTGCAGCAGTTACAAATGGTACTTTAAGTTCAATGTTACGTGAGAATTTTGTAGTCAGATTGACTTCGTGCGGAAGCACTTCAGAATAAGCGGGAATCAGTAGGACATCATCATAAGTGAGTCCATCCATAGCAATCTTTTCAGCAATAAATGACATATCTGTTCGGGTTTTAAAAATTTATTGCACGCAAATATACGGACTATTTTTTACCCCCACAAAACATCCCAGAAAAAGAATTCAAAAAGCATGCAAAAAAATATAGCAGATATTTTGGATCTAATCACGAAGAGAATGACTCGCAAGGTTTCTTTTACTAATAAGTAGACGAATCATAAAAACAAAAAAAAAGAACACATCGTAATGATGTATTCTTCTTATTGTGAGCGAAAGACGGGATTCGAACCCGCGACCCTAACCTTGGCAAGGTTATGCTCTACCAACTGAGCTACTTTCGCAACATATTATAAACCCTTTAAATTGTCTAATATTCAAGTGAAGAGGAGGAGACTCGAACTCCCACGGCTGTTAAGCCACTACCCCCTCAAAGTAGCGCGTCTACCGATTCCGCCACCTCTCCTTAACAGGAATATATATGTGCTATTTGCACTTTGAGCGAAAGACGGGATTCGAACCCGCGACCCTAACCTTGGCAAGGTTATGCTCTACCAACTGAGCTACTTTCGCATTGCGGTTGCAAAGGT
Source organism: Bacteroidaceae bacterium (assembly GCA_963678855.1). Taxonomy (GTDB): domain Bacteria; phylum Bacteroidota; class Bacteroidia; order Bacteroidales; family Bacteroidaceae; genus F22. The sequence goes on from OY787448.1 coordinate 1,322,215, forward strand.
ACAACTATTTTGATTACCTGCAAATTTCTAGAGCTTTTTTTTGAGAAAAAAGTGCTTTTTCCCCGATTCTGATGAACTTTCAATGACAACTGGACTACCTATCCAAATGGTATGTGCTAATTCTTGATTAAATCGAGAAATGACATAATCTGTATCCTCAGTCCATTCCAGCGGAAGACTATACTGCGACAAAGGTGCATGCCGTTCTCCAAGTATACTTGACAAACTGCAACGTATTTCGATCACAGACTGAGGATATTCAACAATATCCTCAGCAGTTTTATCAATAATAAGAGTCGACGCAACACGAACACAATCAGATGCAGTCATAAGTTATAACCAGTTATATGAATAAACTCTATTATTTGTCACTTATTTCATCAACCTTCTTCACCTTCTGCAACTGACGACGCTCTTGTGGCGACAATCGCTTAGTAGGTTTGGCTTTCTTCTCAACCTTCTTCTCCTTAGCCGCTTTTATAGAATCCTTGACAGCCTGTTCTCTATTCTCAATAGCTTGAAGAGAATCAGCGATTTGCTTGGCTTGTTCAGTCGTTTGATGAAGACGTATCAATTGTATACTATCTACCAACATAGCTGGACGGAACAGCCCCACACGCGACATATAAATAAAGCCCTTGACTTTTCTTAAACGACCCAAGTCATTGGCTTGCAGTTTGATATCATACCACCCAGTCGTATCTATCTTGACCGCCTGTGCGATATTGCGGTGTGGATATTGCATCTCAAGCTGCATCACAGCATAAGGCTTGCGTATTGGCAAAATAGTATCATAAACGACACTGTCTTTAGAGACACTATCGTTTATTGCCAATTCTAAAGTATCTGTAGGCACATATTGAACAGGGGCTAAGCTATCTTTATGAAGTACAATAGCGTGTACACGCCACAACATAGAATCCTTATCAGCATAGTTACCATCTGACGAGAAACTAAATGTCAAGCGATTCTCAGCAGGCATACTACTCATCAACAAATTTCTCTGAAGATACCAGACATCGATACTGTCACCTTTCATAGACTTTTGTGGCTTATGCGTACGTAAAGCTACTAATTTGTCCAAAGAAGACTTGCGGGCAGAGATACGCTTATCAACTCGATTATAAATCTTTGTATAGGTCACAATATGACGTGTATACCAAGCTACAGAACTATCAAATTGAGCTTCCGTCACGTTATGTTTATCCAACACATAATTAATATACATATCGCAATCAAACGATTTATTCTGTTTCTTAACCTGGCCTACGGCTTTTGCTGTGTGATAATCATACAACACCTCTTCCATTTGCTCCTCCGTAAGCACACCTTCTGGCGCTTTTACGGCGCAACTGGCTAGAAGCAGCAAAGCCCCAGCAATAGCTAAGGCAAGATTAAGTCTATATTTTGTCATCAATTTAATCATATATGTTATTTTTCCAATCCAATATTGAAGTTCTTTATTCTTTATCAGAATTCTCATCTTTAGACTTTTCAGAAGGTTCCAATAAGTCTTGTAGATACTTACTATAGAAGAGCAACAAAGCAATGATACCACAACTAATAGCCGCATCAGCGAAGTTAAAGATAGGACTGAAGAATATAAAATGATTGCCACCAATAAATGGCATCCAACTTGGCCAATCCCATGAAACCAATGGAAAGTAGAACATATCAACCACCTTACCGAAAAGCGGTGCAGCATACCCTCCATCCACAGGCAAAAAGGTAGCTACAGAATCGCGGGTACTTTCACTAAATAGCCATCCATAGAACAAGCTATCAATAATATTACCAGCTGCTCCAGCTACGATCAATGACAGACATGCAACAAAACCCCATTTTATGGCACGGCGGATATATGTAATCAACCATTTTGTAAGCCATGCAACAGCTACAACACGAAGTAAAGAAAGGAATATCTTGCTAATAAACTCCATACCAAATGCCATACCATTGTTTTCAACGAAGTATATTTGAAACCAATCGTCAAATACAATTATACGGTCATACAAACTAAAGTTGAGTTTTACCCAAACTTTAATCACTTGGTCGATAATCAATACCGAAGCGATGATGATCGTAGCCATCTGGCCACGAGTTAATCCTTTTTTCTGAATGCTATTCATATTTACTAGCTATATCTTTGGGGATGCAGCATTATGGGGCATGCCCTATTAACAATAAACCGAGGAGCCGACATCGACTCCTCGGCCTTAGAATATTATCTACCTTCTTTAGCTTCTATACTAAGTGTAGCATGAGGTACAGCACGAAGTCGACCTGCAGGAATCAATTTTCCCGTGACACGACAAATGCCATATGTTTTCTTCTCAATACGTCCAAGTGCAGCTTGCAAGCCTTGGATAAACTTCAATTGACGAGCGGCCATACGACCTGCCTCTTCTCTTGTCGTTGATTCCAAGCTATCTCCCAAGCTCTTATAAGTTGGAGACGTATCGTCTACACCATTACCTGCGCTATTAGAAAAATTGTTTTTCAATTCTTCATAGTCGCGTTGAGCTATCTCTAGTTTCTCTTCTATGATCTGACGGAATTCTTCCAATTCTGCATCAGTATAACGTGTCTTTTCTTCTGCCATAAATTTATAATTTAAGTGGTTAGCTTTTCTATATTATAAGTTCACTGTTTTTACGTTTCATTCATCCGGGCTCTTGGTATTAATCTAAAAGGCTGTGTTAGGTAAGAACCCAGAGGGCTTGAGAAGCAATTACTTCTCAGGTGTACTCTGTACTTTTTCTATATATATTTGGAGCATGTATCCGTCCATATCAAATTCCTGTGTATCTGAAGGAAGACGATCGACGATTTCTAGCTTTTCTGCTAGTACTTGATCCTTAATATAAGTCTTATATTCTTCAACTGCTTCATTGCTTTCTTCACAATTTTGCAGCATCACTTGAATCTTGTCCGTAATTTCCAGACCACTATTCTTACGGATATTCTGGATACGGTTAACCAATTCACGAGCAGTACCCTCGCGCTTCAATTCTGGTGTCATTGTCACATCCAAGGCAACTGTCAAACGACCTTCATTGGCTACCAACCATCCTGGGATATCTTCACTGTAGATATCTAGATCGACTGCATCCACAGTCACATCAGTACCATCTTGAAGAGTCAATGCAATATGTCCTGCAGCTTCTAGTTCTGCGATTTGAACTTGTTCAAGCTGTTGCACAGCAGCAGCGACTTGCTTCATTTGCTTGCCGAATTTAGGACCTAGCTTCTTGAAGTCTGGTTTCACTCGCTTCACAAGGATACCATTGTCACCACCCACGTAACGAATTTCCTTTACGTTCACCTCGTTCTTCACAAGATCTTCAACAGCTTCTAGGTACTGCTTTTGTGTATCGTTGACTACTGGCACCATAATACATGTCAATGGTTGACGCACCTTGATACTCACCTTACGACGCAAGGCCAAAGTCATAGACGTTACATCTTGCGCTAGTTGCATGCTTGCTTCTAGTTCTGGACGAATCAAATTGTCGTCTGCCGTAGGAAAGTCTGCAAGGTGTACACTCATTTCAGTGTCACGACCAGTTACCGCAGTCAAATCGTGGAATAGACGATCTGCAAAGAATGGCGCGATAGGCGACATCAACTTAGCCACAACTTCCATACAACGATATAGTGTTTGGTAAGCAGCAAGCTTATCTTGTGTAAATCCGCCACCCCAGAAACGTTTACGGTTTAGACGTACGTACCAGTTGGATAGGTTATCGCTAACAAACTCGCTAATCAAACGACCAGCACGAGTTGGCTCGTAGCTATCATAGCAGTCATCTACTTTCTTCACCAAAGTGTTTAGAAGAGACAAAATCCATTGATCAATCTCTGGACGTTCTGCTACTGGTACTTCTTCTTGGCTATAATCAAAACCATCTACATTGGCATACAATGCGAAGAAGCTATACGTATTATATAATGTACCAAAAAACTTACGACGTACTTCATCAATACCTTCTAGATCAAACTTCAAGTTATCCCATGGTTGCGCATTTGTAATCATATACCAACGCACTGGGTCACTACCGTATTTCTCAATGGCTTCAAATGGATCCACGCCATTACCTAGACGCTTACTCATCTTATTACCATTCTTATCAAGCACTAGTCCGTTTGAAACAACTGCCTTGTAAGCCTTGCTGTCAAACACCATAGTAGCGATAGCGTGTAGGGTAAAGAACCAACCACGAGTTTGGTCAACACCCTCTGCGATAAAGTCTGCAGGATACACCGAACCTTCATCCAACAATTCTTTATTTTCAAATGGATAGTGGATTTGTGCATATGGCATCGCACCTGAGTCGAACCAGACGTCGATTAGGTCAGTTTCACGATGCAAAGGCTTACCAGTTTCAGAGACAAGCACAATATCATCTACCACAGGACGGTGTAGGTCAATCTTTTCGTAGTTATCTGGAGCATACTCACCTGGTACAAATCCTTCTTTCGCGAATGGATTTTCAGACATCAAACCAGCTGCTACAGACTTCTCGATTTCATTGTATAGTTCCTCAACTGAACCGATACAGATTTGCTCGTTATCATCGTTACGCCAGATTGGAAGTGGAGTACCCCAATAACGAGAACGACTCAAGTTCCAGTCATTCAAGTTCTCTAGCCACTTACCGAAACGACCAGTACCTGTTGATTCAGGCTTCCAGTTGATTTCTTTATTCAACTCGATCATTTTCTCTTTGCGAGCAGTTGAACGGATAAACCAGCTATCTAGTGGATAGTAAAGGACTGGCTTATCAGTACGCCAACAGTGTGGATAACTGTGGACATGCTTTTCTATCTTAAACGCTTGATTGTTAAGCTTCAACATCATACAGATGCTTACATCTAGCGTTTCATCTTTCTCTGTCAATTCTGGATCGTAATCATTCTTCACGAAACGTCCAGCAAATTCTGTATAAGCTTCTACATTCACAAACTCTTTAACGAACGCTTCGTCAAGGTCTTCTAGAGCATAGAATTTACCAGTCAAGTCAACCATTGGACGAGACTCACCCTTCTTATTGATAAGGTGTAGTCCTGGCACACCTGCTTTCTTAGCCACCGCGGCATCATCAGCACCAAAAGTTGGAGCGATATGCACGATACCCGTACCGTCTTCAGTAGTCACAAAGTCACCAACAATCACACGGAATGCGCCTTCGCCTGGATTCACCCAAGGGATCAGTTGCTCATAAGCCATATCAGCTAGGTCAGCTCCCTTGTATTCTCCTACCACACGGTAAGGGATTACCTTATCGCCCTTCTTGAAGATCATCTCTGCTTCAGCTCCTTTGGCTTTGAAGTGTGTGCTTAGCAATGGCTTAGCCAGCACGACCGTCATAGGCTCAGCAGTATATTGGTTGAACGTTTGTACAGCTACGTAATCGATCTTAGGACCCACTGCTAGTGCAGTATTTGATGGCAATGTCCAAGGAGTAGTTGTCCAAGCTAGGAAGTAAGCAGTTCCCCACTCGTTCATTTCTGGCTTAGGGTCTACAATCTTGAATTGAGCCACACAAGTCGTATCCTTCACATCGCGGTAGCAACCAGGTAGGTTAAGCTCGTGAGAACTTAGACCAGTACCAGCAGCTGGCGAGTATGGTTGAATAGTATATCCCTTATATAATAGGTCTTTGTTGTATAGTTCTTTAAGAAGCCACCACAAAGTTTCGATATAACGGTTGTCATAAGTAATATATGGATCGTCCATATCTACCCAGTATCCCATTTTGCGAGTCAAATCTTCCCACTCTTTGGTAAACTTCATGACATCCTTACGACATTCTGCATTGTATTCAGCAATAGTAATGCCCTTGCCAATATCTTCTTTTGTGATACCTAGCTTTTTCTCTACACCTAGTTCGACTGGCAAACCGTGTGTATCCCAACCAGCCTTACGCTTCACTTGGAAGCCTTTCATCGTCTTATATCGGCAGAAAATATCCTTGATACTTCGACCCATCACGTGGTGAATACCTGGCATACCATTCGCTGATGGAGGGCCTTCGAAAAACACAAATGATGGTGCACCTTCGCGTGCAGCAAGACTCTGGGCAAACAGATCTTGTTTGTCCCAGTCACGTAGTACCTCTTTGTTTACATCTGAGAGGTTAAGCTGGTTGTATTCTTTAAACTTCTTACTCATTGTATGAAGGGAAATTGTAATATATTAGGCTCCAATGATTCGGAGCACTTTCGTTTCAAGGCGCAAATTTAGAGTTTTTATTGCTGATATCCAACGATTCAGGGCTTTTTTAATACCTCTGAGCATCAGGATGAAAGCAATTTATGGCACATTCCGCATAGATTGCAAGCCAGACTCTAACATTATGCCATTAAATAATTCTTGACAAGATGAGCTACTCCATCTTCTTCATTGGATAAAGTAACGACCTGTGCAGCATCCTTGACCACATCTTGCGCATTGGCCATAGCCACACCTAGACCTGCGTATTTAATCATACTCAAGTCATTGTATCCGTCGCCCACTGCCACCATTTTATCTGGCGTCATATCAATGTGCTTCAACAAACGCTCTAGACTTTGAGCTTTATCGATTCCTTTAGGGACAAGCTCTAAGAAGAAAGGCTCTGAACGGTAAGCAGCCATTTTATGTCCTGCCTCTTTATTGATTTGCTCTTCAAGCGCTGGCAACTTTTCTGGTTCGCCAACAATTAGACACTTATCAGGACTATATGTCACATAGTCGGCAAAGTTCTCTACTTTTTTAGGCATCATCTTGGTGAGGAAGACTTCGTGCTGCACGTATTGATCATCTGGGGCTTCCGTCACAATATGAGGGCCATCATACGTTAATATTGTTGTATCAGATTGACCTGCCAATCCATACAACCAAGGCATCAAGTCACTCTCCAACTGCTGAGCGTGAATAACTTCCTCTGTCTTGCAGTCTAGCACATGCCCACCATTAAAAGCAAGAATATAACCACCATATTGCTTCAATTTCAACTGTTCAGCCAATGGAGTTATACCGTACAATGGGCGTCCACTTGCCAATGCAATCTTTACACCACTTTCTTGTAGGTCCATCAAAGTATCCAACGTGTGTGGAGTAATCTCTTTTTTACTGTTTGTCAGTGTCCCATCAAGGTCCAACACTAGTAGTTTATAGTCCATATTGTTCTTTTTACCTAGTTTTCTAAATTTGGTGCCAAAGGTAGTGATTATATTTGATGTAGATACATTATAAAGAGCACAGCACGTTAAAGTATTCTAACAACCCCTCATTAGAGACTGATTATCAACGGATTACTCCAAACATCAATACACTTTAGGCAGTTTCGTAACACTCACTTTGTAAAGAACGAGCCAAACCAATAGGACAACTATTGATTTGGCTCGTTTTACTTAAAAGTCATAGTCTGCTACTGCAAGATTAGAAAGGAAGTTCATCACTTTCAGGAGCAGTTTCAGCAGGAGCTGCAGTTGCTTGTGGCATTCCAGCTGGAGCAGCAGGTGCATCTACACCTTGAGGTTCACCTGGCACTGTACCAGCAGCAGGCATACGCTCTACACGCCATGCACGAAGGCTGTTAAACCAACGGCCATTCCACTCACGTGCATCTACATCAAAGTGAATTTTCAATTCTTCACCAGCTTGAATGTTGAATTGATTGATTTTTTCATCACCAAACACCTCGAAACACATCTTCTTTGGATATTGATCGTGGTTTTCAATCACGTACTCTTGGCAACTCCAAGTGTTACCAGCCTTAGATGTACCACCACGTTTCTCTAGCACTGCAATAATTTTGCCTTCAAATTCCATATATTCTTCTTATTTAATATTGTATTTTGATGCGAAAGTACGTATTATTTCTCGAATAGCCGCATGCGTTCTCGTTTTTTTATTATCTTTGTGTACAAAATAAACGAATCAAAAAAAGAGATATGATTTTTACTTTTAAGATTACTAGTACCGTGCTGTATAGTCACCTTTCCTCTATCAGCCGCGTGATTGCTTCCAAAAGTGCCATGCCTATTCTAGAGTGTTTTATGCTAGACCTTCAAGATGGCAAACTCCTTATTACCGCAGCCGATAGAGACACTCGCATTTGCACTGGTGTCGAGGTCGCTTCACAAGAAGGCACAGGCCGCATCGCTCTAAAAGCTAAGATGCTTATGGATGCACTAAAGGAAATGTACGAGCAACCTATTGAAATCACAGTATACGACGACCTACGTGTGCGTTTCACATACCGCAATGGTCAGTTCGACCTTGTAGGCGCGAAGCCAGACGAATACCCAACAGACAAAAAACTGACTGGAACCACTCAAAAGCTAGAGGTTTCTTCAGCACTTCTTAAGAATGGTCTAGACCATACACTATTCGCCGTGTCTCTTGACAATATGCGTCCTTGTATGACAGGTGTATTCTTCGACATTGCAACAGATAGCATCACTTTCGTAGCAAGTGACGGTCACATGTTGATGAAGTACAAAAACAACTCTGTTCAAGCTGAGCAAGCCACTTCTTTCATCCTTCCTTCTAAGCCAGGTCAACTGCTTAAGGGTATCTTGAAGGGTACAGAAGATGATATGGTCACAGTAGAATTTGATGGGCAACACGCGATCTTCACTATGGACTATGCCAAAATGACTTGTCGTCTTATCGAAGACAACTATCCAGCATACAACAACGTAATCCCAACAAACAATCCATACCGTGTCATTGTAGACCGTCAAGACCTTCTAGGTGCTTTGAAGCGTGTACAAGTCTTCACATCACAAGAAAACAACCTTGTTCGTCTGGACATCGCAGACCAAAACATCAAGGTTACTGCACAAGACTTGGACTTCTCTATCGCTGGTGAAGAGACTGTTCCTTGTGAATACAGCGGCGACAATGTGAAGATTGGCTTCAAGTCTAAGTTGCTTATTGAAGAATTGAGCGCTTGTAGTTCAGACATGGTTGAGATTCAACTAGCTGACCCTACTCGTCCAGGTATCTTTGTACCTATCAATTCTGAAGACGAGAGTGAATTGACTATGCTATTGATGCCTTTGCTGCTTAACGACTAAGACTAAGCTACAATATGGCAAGAAAACTAGAACTAACCCGTCCTCTTGTGGTCTTTGACCTTGAGACGACGGGTACAGATACTGTAAAAGATCGCATCGTTGAAATTTGCCTGATTAAGGTATATCCAAACGGTAACGAAGAAAGCCGCACAATGCGCATCAATCCTGAGCAACCAATCCCTGCGGGAGCATCTGCTGTACACGGCATCTACGACGACGACGTCAAAGATTGCCCTACATTTAAAGATGCAGCAGCAGATTTAGCTGCTATCATTGAAGGTTCTGACCTAGCGGGGTTTAACTCTAACCGTTTTGATGTACCTATGCTTGCAGAAGAATTTCTACGTGCTGGTGTACAAATAGACTTGTCTTTGTGCAAGCTAGTTGATGCACAAGTAATCTTCCACAAGCGCGAACAACGCACATTGGTAGCTGCATACAAGTTCTACTGTGATGGCGACTTAACTGACGCTCACAGTGCAGAAGCAGACACTCGTGCGACTCTAGAAGTACTAAAGGGGCAAATAGACAGATATGAAGACCTACCTTGCGACATAGAAGGATTGTCTGAATACTCTACACAAAACCGCGCAGTAGACTTCGCACAAAGAATTGTGCTAAACGACAAGGATGAGCCTGTATTTAACTTCGGTAAATTCAAAGGGCAGTCGGTGAAAGAAATTTTGCGTAATGACTCTGGTTATTACAACTGGATGATGCAAAGTGACTTCCCACGTCACACAAAAGCTGTGTTGACACGCTTGCGTTTAGAGGCTCTCAACAGCCAATAATCTCAATATTTACATATGAATTATCTTAAAGGAAAGAAAATTGTCCTCGGTATCACAGGAAGTATTGCAGCTTACAAAGCATGCTATCTACTTCGTGGCCTTATCAAACAAGGTGCTGAGGTACAAGTTGTAATTACACCATCGGGCAAACATTTTATTACGCCTACAACGCTAGCGGCATTGAGCGGCAAGCCAGTTGTCAGCGAATTCTTTGACAGCACAGATGGTTCTTGGCATAGCCACGTAGACATCGGTCTATGGGCAGATATGATGCTTATCGCACCATGTAGTGCGTCTTCTCTTGGCAAGATGGCCAATGGGGTTGCAGATAATATGCTAGTTACAACCTATCTATCTTGTAAGGCGCCTGTGTTTGTAGCACCTGCTATGGACTTAGACATGTATATCCACCCGTCTACTCAACGCAATATTGAAGTACTACGTGGATATGGCAACCATATCATCGACCCTACCAGCGGTGAGCTAGCTAGCCATCTAGTGGGCAAAGGTCGTATGGAAGAGCCAGAACGCATTGTCGAGATTGTCAATGAGTATTTTGGCCAGCAAGACCGCACTGCCAATCCTGACACATACCCTCTAAAAGGGAAGAAAGTCTTGATTACTGCAGGCCCTACTTACGAAAAGATTGATCCAGTACGTTTTATTGGCAATCACTCTAGTGGTAAAATGGGCATGTCGTTGGCATCAGTTTGCGCAGAACATGGTGCAGAAGTCACAGTGATCGCTGGTCCAGGAGTGCCTCGTCCATCGGCTCTAGAAAATGGCCAGATACATATGGTTGATGTAGTCAGTGCATCTGACATGTATGATGCAGTCATGATGAACCAAGCTACACAAGACGTATTAATAATGTGTGCTGCTGTTGCAGATTATACACCATCTCAACCTGCGGATCAAAAGATCAAACGTGAGGCAGGAGCTGATATGACTATCGAATTGACTGGCACACAAGATATTGCAGCTGCTGTTGGAGCAAAAAAGACTGAGAATCAAATCTTAGTTGGCTTTGCCCTAGAAACACATGATGCAATGACTAATGCTCAAGCCAAACTTCAGAAGAAGAATCTAGACATGATTGTCATGAATTCTTTGGAAGATGCTGGTGCTGGATTTGGTCACGAAACAAACAAAGTGACACTAATGACTCCCGATAGTAGCGAAACGCTGCCTCTTATGAAGAAAAGAGAAGTTGCCACTCAAATTGTCAACAAGATCAGTAAACTATAAAGATATAGTACATTATATACAAAAGCTGCTCACCCTTATGGGTTGAGCAGCTTTTGTATTTTATCGGCAAACTGTGCCATCATTTTATGATAGGGATATTCAGGAAGGGCTTTTGCAGAAACAAATTGCAGTTCCTCCTCAACTAAAAGCCTTAGAGCCTGCTGTCCTTCTTGTGATTGCAGCACATCGCTTGGAACCGTAATATGTAAACAGGTCATATGTAGACGTTGATGAGATAATAGATGTTTTTTATCTTGTACGACAACTTGATAGGACACCTCTTCACTCAACTCTAAGAAGCGTTTCACACACTCGTGCCCTAAACACTCTGTTGCAGACAACAAGTGATCTGTCTCAAAAAATGGAAACTCATACAGCTGGCGCCAAATCCCAGCTTTTTGTCTCTTATATATATATGTAGACCTACCATCAGATACGCTGACATAATATAAATACCTATTCACGACTTTAGGTCGCTTCTTCTTCACAGGAAACTCTGCTACTTTGCGTTGACCATAGGCTGCACAAGAATCTTGCAGAGGACAGATATCACATTTTGGCTGATGCTGCGAACAATGAGTCGCTCCAAAATCCATTATCCCTTGATTGTAATCTGCAGGTCGCTTCTGATCTAACAGCTCTTCAGCTGCAGCAGCATATATCTTCTTCCCTTTAGACGTTTCAATCTCTTCAGGAATAGCTAAATAGCGACCTAGCACACGATATACATTGCCATCCAACACAGGATAGGCCATACCATATGCAAAAGAACAAATAGCAGCGGCCGTATATGGTCCCACCCCAGGCATCGCCAAGACATCCTTATGAGTGGCTGGAAAGCTATCTCCTATCTGCTTGGCTGCTTTGTGCAAATTACGGGCACGAGAATAGTAACCTAGTCCTTGCCAAAGCTTCATCACTTCGTCTTCAGGTGCTGCTGCTAGCTCATGATAAGTAGGAAAGCGATTCATAAATCGCTCAAAATATCCTAAGCCCTGTTCTACGCGTGTCTGCTGTAGGATAATTTCAGAGATCCATATTCGATATGGATCTGTGGTTTGTCGCCATGGGAGGTCACGTTGGTGATCATCATACCATGCGAGTATTTTACTTGAAAAATCATTGCTCATTGTACAAATCTACTGATATTGAGTGACAAAAGTAGTGTTTTTGTGTTTTTTGAGAGAAAATCTAAGGCAGTTTTTTTCTACATCACGGAAAAAGCAGTATATTTGCACACCAAATAGTAAAATAGAGTAGTATGCCCTGTTGCAAACGGCTCGAATAATTTCATAGAAAAGTCCAAATGACGAGACAGGAACTATACAAGGAAATCCATAATCAAACGGGTGTACCTAAGAGTGATGTACAAAACGTACTAGACCTATTCTTGCAACTAGTCCAAGACGAAGTTTGTCGCGGCGAGCAAGTAACACTTAGAGGTTTTGGAGGATTCTTTCCTCAATTACGTAAGGCTAAAACAGCTCGCGATATTAACAACAACACCACTATGGTGATTCCAGCGAGACGTATGCCAGTATTCAAACCATCTAAGACATTCTTAGAACGAGTACAGGAAGAGTGCCCAGTTGAGGACAACAAGTAGAATAAAAGAGAATAAATTATTTATAGAGTACTAATTTTTAAATTTTGAAGCTATGCCTAGTGGAAAGAAGAAAAAAAGACACAAGATGTCTACGCATAAGCGTAAAAAAAGACTAAGAAAGAACAGACACAAGACGAGAAAGTAATCTCGATCTAGTCTTTAGATTCAAAGATAGAAAACAAACTTGTGAAGAATTTTCTTTCAAGTTTGTTTTTCTATTTTGTAGACAAACTCAACCCAATGACAATGTAATGAGTGTAAAAAGCGAATTAGTAGTAGACGTCCAACCTAAAGAAGTCTCACTTGCACTCCTAGAAGACAAAAGTCTAGTAGAGCTACAGAGCGAAGGTAGTGACGAGAAATTTGCAGTAGGCAACCTGTACGTGGCAAGAATCAAGAAACTGATGCCTGGACTAAATGCTTGCTTTGTGAATGTAGGCTACGAAAAAGATGCTTTTCTTCATTATTTGGACCTAGGGCCACAGTTTAACTCTCTCAACAAGTACGTGAGACAAGTGATGAGCGACCGCAAGAAGCTCTTCCCTATCTCAAAATCGACAGTCCTACCTGACATCGATAAACAAGGAGCCATAAATGACATTGTCACTCAAGGCCAAGAAGTTATCGTACAAGTTGTCAAAGAACCGATATCAACAAAAGGCCCACGACTTACCTGTGAATTATCCTTTGCAGGTCGTTTTCTAGTCTTGATGCCTTTTAATGACAAGGTGTCGGTATCGCAAAAGATTAAATCAGCAGAAGAACGTTCTCGTTTAAGACAGCTCATTATGAGCATTAAACCGAAGCGTTTTGGTGTGATTGTGCGTACAGTGGCTGAAGGCAAAAGAGCTTCAGAACTTGACGCCGAACTTAAATTCCTATTGAAGCAATGGGAAGACGCCATCACTAAGGTACAGAAAGCGAAAACTTTCCCTTCTCTGATTCACGAAGAAACCAGTAGAGCCGTCGGACTACTCCGCGACCTATTCAACCCTTCGTTTGAGAACATCTACGTAAATGATGCCTCTGTCTATGCCGAAATCAAGGATTACGTATCGTTGATCGCTCCTGATCGAGCAGACATAGTCAAGATGTACAAAGGGAAGTTGCCTATATTCGACAATTTCGCCATCACCAAGCAGATTAAATCTGCCTTCGGAAGAACAGTTTCTTATAAGCGAGGTGCTTATCTGATTATCGAATCGACCGAAGCATTACATGTGGTGGATGTCAATAGTGGTAACCGTACCCGAAATGCTGACGGCCAAGAAGCCAATGCCCTAGAAGTCAATCTAGGTGCTGCAGATGAGCTAGCTCGTCAGCTGCGTCTCCGAGACATGGGAGGTATCATTGTGGTAGACTTTATCGATATGCACGAAGCAGCCAATCGTCAGAAGCTGTATGAGCGTATGTGCAAGAACATGCAAAAAGATAGAGCTCGCCACAACATATTGCCGCTCAGTAAGTTTGGACTGATGCAAATCACACGTCAGAGAGTTCGCCCTGCGATGTCGGTAGACACAGATGAGACTTGCCCAGTATGCTATGGCAAAGGCAAGATTAAATCATCGATTCTATTTACAGATACGTTAGAGAGTAAGATTGACTACCTAGTAAACAAATTAAAAGTTTCTAAGTTTACCCTGCACGTACATCCATATGTACATGCATACATCACTCAAGGATGGATCTCCATGAAGCGCCGTTGGCGTATGAAGTATGGCTTTGGCGTGAAAGTAGTGCCAAGTGAAAAGCTTGCCTTCCTACAATATGTTTTCTACGATGAAAACGGTGAGGAGATTGATATGAAAGAAAAGATTGATGAAGTAAAATAGAATCTTATGACGAAAAGCGGCTTATAGTAGCCGACCTATGTACAAAGAGGACCTACCAAGATTATTCTTGACAGGTCCTCTTTCTTTATACTGTGATTTTGTTGGCGTAAGCGTCAATGATTTGTTCTTATCCTTCTGCGTGTCGATGCAAACGTTTGGCGCAATTGATGGAAACGTTTCCATCAATTGATGCGAGCGTTTGCATCAAGACTGACAAGCCTTAGCGCAAGATTATCAAAGCTATAACACATATTATCGCGCCTTGTTTCCAAACTTTAGGGCTTTAATTCTCAGCATACAAGGGACAAGATAGAAAAAGAGGACGTATCAATATGTCGTTTTGATACATCCTCTTATATATTTTACCCGAATAGATCTTTCATCCGTTGTGCATCAAATGCTACAAACACGTGCTTCCCATTTGGCGTGATAGCTGGTGCACTTGTAGCAAATAACTCGCCTACAATAGCTTGCATTTCATCCTTTCCTAGTTTTTGGTCATAATGAATAGCAGTTGCACGCGCCATAGTATGTGCAATTTGATGAGAAAGAGAGTTGGTTACTTCACCATCTCGATCCATAGCAGTCACCAATAGCTGGCGTAATAATTCGACTCCTTGGCTTGGTTCCACTCCGACAGGCACACCATTAACTGAATAGCTTCCACCGCCTAAATCTGCCAAATCAAAACCAATAAAACGAAGTTCAGATAGTATCTGCTGAAAGAACATATTATCACTTTGAGAAAGTTCTAAGACTTCTGGGAAAAGCATTCCTTGAGACGTCCCTTGCTTTTGATCTAGCTGCTGCATATATCGCTCATACAAAATACGTATATGCGCTCTTCTTTGGTCTATCATATATAAACCGTCCATACCATTGACTACGATATACCTATTGATACCTTGAATGACTTCGGGGTTCTCTGGGATAGCATTTGGTTTGTCTTCAAAGCCTAAAGCACTATGAATCGTTTGTGCTTCCACTTGGGCTTCAGGAATTTGTTCTATAGGGACACTCCAAGGAGTGTGCTCTATTGAGGCATGCTCGATCGGAGTTGTTCCAGATGGATTAGGATTGATTATATCCACTGAATCGTAGTCTATAGACCAATCTCCAGGTCTATAATCTGGTGCATCCCCTTGATTAGTCTCCACACTTCCACTAAAACTATCCATACGAGATGGAATCGTTTCTGATTCAACAAGACTAGCACCAGTATTGTCATACGACAAACCAGTGGTGGCACCTACCCCTTGTAAAGGTTCAGAAAAATCAGGCATGCTAGACATTGCTCCACCTGAGACTTGCTGTCCACTAGTCTCAAAAGGATTGTAAGCCGAATCATACTGAATCTTCTCATTATTTCCAAATGAAGCTTCTTCAGTCACTTGACCAGTAAAAGTCGGAATTTCGGGTTTATCTGTGGTATCAAAATCAATAACTGGGGCAAAGTGATGCTTACCAACTGCCTCTTTTATAGAAGCAGATATAAACTGCCATATTGCTTGATCGTCCGCAAATTTCACCTCCGTCTTGTTTGGATGGACATTGACGTCCACATTGGCAGGATCAACTTCTAAGAATAGAAAGTAATTGACATGATAGCCATGGGGAATCAAGTTTTCATATGCATGACGTACGGCACTTTGAAAATAAGGGTGACGGATATAGCGTCCATTCACAAAGATATAATCATACTTGCGATTCTTGACTGCAGAGTCTGTCTTACCTACATATCCTTGAATCTTCACCAAAGTTGTATCTAAGTCTATGGTCAACAACTTCTTCTTCAAGCTTGCTGAATACAAGTCGGTGATACGTTTCATATGGGAACCTGCACGCAAATCGAACAATTTTGTTTCATTGCTATACAAGCTAAAAGACACATTTGGGTATACTAGTACAATATGCTGAAACTGCGTAGAGATTTTCTTCATCTCTACACTGTCACGTTTCATAAACTTACGACGTCCAGGGGTGTTATAAAATAGATTTTTTATTAAGAATTGACTACCAGGTTGAGCTTGTGCAGCGACCTCTTGCTGGACGACCTGCGAACCTTCAATCCCTAATAACGTACCCACTTCATCCTCAGGACGACGAGTACGAAGCTCGACATGAGACACCGCCGCAATAGACGCCAAAGCCTCACCACGAAATCCCATAGTTGTCAAAGCAAACAGATCATCTGCACGACGAATCTTAGATGTCGCATGGCGTTCAAAGCTCATACGTGCATCAGTTGGCGACATGCCTTTACCGTTGTCTATGACCTGAATCAAAGTACGTCCAGCATCCACAACATGCACATCGATTTGCGTTGCCCCAGCATCAATAGCATTTTCCATCAACTCTTTAACTACAGAAGCTGGCGATTCAATGACCTCGCCAGCTGCTATTTGATTCGCTATTGAATCGGGCAATAATTGTATGATATCACTCAATGTATTGCTCCTTTTAAATGTCTACAGTCATAATTATATAGTACCCTTAGAGAGGAAGTACCATAAGATAAACAAGCCGATAATGATCAAAAGAATCATTCCCATAGAAATAGGGCGCTTGCCACTTTCAGAGCGTCGACGTAGGTGGGAAGTTTGCTCCTTTATACGTCCACGTATTCTTTTTTCAGTATCGTAAGGTTCTTCTTCGCCTTTATCGCCTTCGACCTCACGACGTACGCGTTCTTCCATCTCTTTAAGTTTTTCTTTGCGCTCATCCACAAAGATGTACTTATGTTCAAAAGGACGCGGTTTATTGTTTCCAAAAAATCGACCAAATAATGCCATAATATACTTTGTTAAGTTGTTGGCAACTATTCAGGAATAGTTACTCCTTCTTCTACAACCAGATTACGATCTGGGTTCTTAGGTTTCTTACGACTAGTTTTCTTCAGCCTATCGGATGCTTTTTTCTCGACCCAATTAAAGATATCTTTGGCTGAACGTGGTCTAAGATAATCCATCCAAGCAAAGTTTTCCAAACGATACTTTTCTTCTGGTATCTGATCCATAGGATACAACGTACCATTAGCTTGCGGACTCATAATCATACGCTCCATTTGCTGGTTCTTAAGATGCATTTGTAGCTTACTACTTTCACTGTAGTTCATACCCATAAACTCGCTAGTCTTATCCTCTTGCGGATAGTAAACGACACGGACATTACCAGTAACTTCTACCTTACGCAATTCACCTTCACGCATGTAAGCCTTCATATCTTGTCCAGCTACTTGGTTATAATGCACAGAGTCTAAACGTTCGATAGAGAAAGCCTGTGAAGGAATCACCATATGATCAATAGTCGAATCGTTCATAAAGATCTGCACTTGTTCACCATACAGTTGATTCGGACCACTCCAAAGCACTGGATTATCGTACAAAGTCAAACATGAGTCTTTTGACAAGAATGTCAACGAATCGCACACACCTTGCAAATCATGACGATAGAAACGGACTTTATGATAAGCGTATATTTGTCGTTCAATAGAATCAGTACCATGATTGAAAGTAGACAACTGCAAAGTATCAGCATGCATATGCAGACTATCGCCTTGAGAATACTCTACAATCTCTGCTTTCTTGGTAGCAAAGGCACTCTGCAAGATTTCATTATAAAAGACGTAGTCTCCACGTAGAATATTCTTTTGCACAGTATCTTTCATTTCAACATTTTCGTACAACTCGGCATACCCTCTGACACGGTCATAAAAGAGACTATCCCCAGTCACACGCTTAGGACCATTGACCAAGACCGAACGATCTAACAATTCAGCTTGACCTGAAGCTGTATGATACACCCCACGATTGGAATAAATATGATTCTGTTGGTTTTTGATGGTAGACGGACCTAAAATAACGGCCTCTTTCGTCTCACTGTTATACTTCAATGTATCCGAATACAATTGAAATTGCTTATTCAACAAGATCACATCATCATTAAAAACGGCCCACTTGGTAGCTGGACTATATTCTCCCCAGTATGAAGACAAGTTATTCTCCTCATCTGCTAAGCGTCCACCTTCAAAGTAGTATCCTAGGTTATAGATACGGTCGTAGTTCAAACTATCTGTTGTCAGTACCGTATTGCGATTAATCATGCGCACGTTATTACGCAACTTCGCAAGCTCTATCTCGCCATCATAGTACAAGTAATCACTGTAAATAAACAAAGTATCCCCTTGTTCACAACGTACATTACTAAAAGCTTCAAATGAGTTTGTCTTTTGATAGATCAACGCACTATCACAGTACATATACATCTGCTTATGCTTGAATTGCACATTACCAATAAGCACTTGTGCATCAGGATATTGTTTACTGTCTGCGATACCTCTATCGGCGTGCAACAAATCAACGCGTGTAGTACGACGTACGATTTTTGTTGAGTCTGTGGAGACTGTATCAGCAGCCTCTACACGAGGAACAGCGGCAGGGGCTTGCGCTCTAACAGGCACACCTCCAAAAACGCTACTTAACCCAAGATAAGCGATTAGTGCAAGACCACACTTACTTAATCCATCCTGGATATTTAAACGCGCATTTCTTTCCATTCTCATTGATACGAATATATGTCTTCTCTTGTTTTTCTCTAATCCATTTCTCCAACGCTTCTGCACGCAGTTTTTCTTCTACAATTGCTTTCAATCGTTGGTAATCTTCTGTAATAATCGCCTTATGACCTTCTGTACGTGATTTCAACTTCACGATAACCACATCCTCAGATCCATCACGTTGACTCTTCTTGACGAAAGCCTCAGAGATTTCATTGACCTTCATATCTTTCACAACATTAGCAATCTCTTGAGGCAACTCTTGCATTTCGAACTTAGACGTATTTGTACGTGGGTTGGGCAATAGTCCTTTATTATTTCGTGTAGCCTCATCGCTAGACAAGAATTGTGCTGCCTTTTCAAAAGTAAACTTCTCAGCACGAATTTCATCGGCGATAGAATCCAAGCGTTGTTTAGACTCATCTATACGGTCAAATGGCACTTCAGGACGAAGCAAGATATGACGGCAATTCACCCGGTCACCACGGCGCTCAATAAGCTGAATAATATGGTACCCAAACTCTGTCTTTACAATCTTAGAGACTTTCTTAGGATCACGTAAATTGAAGGCAACTTGCGAGAAAGCAGGTACAAACTTCTCACGACTAGAGAAACCTAGCTCTCCACCACGTGCTGCTGAACCTTTATCTTCTGAATATAGCAAAGCCAATGTAGAGAAATCGCTTTCGCCCTTAACGATACGATCAGAGAAATCACGCAAGCGTTCCTTCACTGCATCAATCTCCTTTTGAGGCACCTTAGGTTTGTTGGTAATAATTTGAACCTCTACGCGAGTTGGCACATATGGCACACTATCTTTAGGGAGCTTTTCAAAATAACGACGAACTTGTGCAGGCGTGACTTTAATTTCACCAACAATCTTCTGTTGCATTCGCTGTACCACCAAAGTGTTTCTGATATTCTCACGCATTTCAGCACGGATTTGAGACCATGTCTTACCGAAATACTCCATCATTTTCTCTTTAGAACCAATCATTTGGATGTAACGATTAGTCATAGCGTCTAGACGAGCTAGAATTTCGTTGTCACTCGCCTCGATACTATCGAGCTTTGCTTGATTCAAGTACAATTTCTGGATAGCTAGTTCTTCTGCTATTTCGCAACTAGGATCACGTTTAAACTTGCGACCTTCGTATTGCGCATTCATTCTAGCTTCTTCAATATCTGACTTCAGGATAGGTTCGTCTCCTACGACCCATACAACTTCATCAATTACATTGTTTTGAGCCCATGATTGAGGCGCACACATAGCACACAACAATAGACATAAGCCTATCCATACATTTTTTCTTTTCATAACTTGTCTAGTCATTATTATAGTAGATTATTTTTTTCTCTTCCAAAGCTTTCGCTTTCAATGTATGCCTCATCGTATCCATCAACTGAAGCATACGAGCATGAAGCATATCTTTTTTGATATAAGATGTGGCCATATCAAAGGGCATTGCCTGACCTCTAGTTTGCACTTCCGTAACATGCAAGAAATAGATAGCAGCTGTATCTCTCACCTCCACTTGTGGACGTTTTTGCAGATAAGCAACTGGATCTTTTGTTTGCAAAGGCACCATACTGATGACATCAGCCAATGGCACCCATGTATCCGCAAAATACTCAAACTTCATGGCATGAGCTAAGCTATACTTATCTAGATTTTCAGCAGATTCACTATCTACTGTTTTCATCCAACGACGTACTTGGTACAACTTTGGAGCCGACAAAGGCACCTTCAGCATCATTCCTCGCACGATTGGATAAGACAAAGTATAATCATCACTATGCTCTTTGTAGAAAGTCTGCATCTGCTCTTCCGTACACACGGTATCGACCTTCTGCGTAAACAATGCTTTCTGATAAGCATTCATCAACAAAGAAGTGCGATAAGCACGTACCATTTTATCAATATCCTTTGAGTTAGGTACATTTCTCTCAGCTTGTTGCAGTAGAACCTGTTCGTCAATCCAATGGTTTACATAACGGGTAGTAATCACTACCGAGTCTGAATCAGACTTAGCCTCAGCCAACATACCTTGAGGAATCATAGCACTTAGTGCATCCTCATATAACCAAGTATCTCCTACAGATACCACAGGGGTACGCCCATGATGATCTACTGGTGCTTGACAGCCCAGAAAAAGACTTCCTAAAAGAAGCCCCGAGACACCGATGATATAAGCAATTTTCCTCATATAAATATCTCCACGAAGATACACCAAAATCATTAATACAAGAAGGGATTAACTCTTTTTTTGTGCAAACTAGACTGGATTTCCCACAATCTGACGTTTTTTTGCTACCTTTGTCTTTACAGGAAGTAACTCTAAACGAGAATGCTTTCCTCCATATCTCACACTAAAAAAGAACTATATGATAGTTAATGAAAGAGCTCAAAGACAACAACAACTCATCCAATCTGCTCAACAGATTATGACCGCCGCTCGCACAGCGCCAAAGTCTAGAGGAGTTGATATTATTGAGATACTGATGGTTACTGGCGAAGAAAAAGAGGCCATAGCTCACGAAATGGAAGAACTGTTTGAAGAAAACGGTATGCCTTTCTTTTTACGAGACGCACAGAACATCCGAGATGCAGGAGTCATTTTACTGTTTGCAACACCCAACAAACCTGTTGGAATAAATTGTGGATATTGTGGTTTTCCGACTTGTGAAGCCCGTACTTCTGCTATTCCTTGCACTTTGAACAGTACAGATTTGGGGATTGCATTAGGCTCTGCGGCAGCCACTGCAGCGGACCTACGCATTGACAACCGCATCATGTATTCAGCAGGAAAAGCAGCATTAGACTTGGGGTTCTTTTCAGACTGCAACCAGTGTTTTGCTCTGCCGTTATCTATTGGGAGTAAAAATATATTCGTAGATAGAAAGACTCCTCAAAAATAATTTGTATTTTTGTGTAATTGCCTTTCGTTTTGGACAAAGGCATACATTCATCTCCCATATTTACCCTAATCCCAACATCATTATGGCCTGGTATAGTAAGTATTTGACTATTTTTGAGAAACCGCTTGATAATATTCCTGCCAGTATCAAACAGGAGATAAAAAACAAACTCCAAGCTGTACAATCTGAGACGCCGTTAATCTCAGTTGTACTGATTGCTCACAACGAAGAAAAACACTTATTGGCTTGTCTGTGGTCATTATGTGAAAACAAAACCGAATTCCCACTGGAGATTATAGTGGTTAATAACAATTCTACTGACCGCACTGTAGAGTTATTAGAAGAGCTAGATGCGCGATGGTTTGACGAGAAACAAAAAGGTCCAGGCTTTGCTCGTCAACGCGGTTTAGATGAAGCACGTGGGAAGTACCATTTGTGCATTGACTCAGACACGATGTATCCTCCAGAATATATAAATGCTCATATGAAGTATCTATTAAAGGACGATGTGGCCTGCACATATGGCCTGTGGAGTTTTATCCCAACAAAAAAGAATCCAGCTTGGGCATTAGCCATTTATGAAGGGTTACGAGACATACATTTACGTCTACAAGACATTAAACGACCTGAGTTGAATGTACGTGGCATGGTTATGGGGTTTCGTACTGAATATGGTCGTCAATTTGGATTCCGAACAGATATTAAACGTGGCGAAGATGGTTCTTTAGCATTAGACATGAAGCCTCTAGGGAAACTTGTTTTTGTGACATCTCGTAAAGCACGTGCGTTAACCTGCAACTCAACTTTGGATCAAGATGGGTCCTTGGTGAATAGCATTCAGATTCGGATAAAAAAAGCAGTTCGCGGCTTTACTGGACTGTTCACAAAGAAAGACAATTATGACTCTGATGACACTTCAAACATCATAGCTGGTCAAGAGCATCAAGCAGAACAAAGAAAAAGAGATACAACTGTATAACCTCTTTCAGAGAAATCAGATTATAAAGAACAGGCACATCCAATTAAGGTGTGCCTGTTCTTTTTTTCAAAACCACTTATCATTGCTTATAAAACTTTCCTTTCAACATCTTGAAGTACAATAGCGGTACGACAATTAGTGTCAACATGGTAGATGTAATCGTACCACCCATCAGCGAGATAGCCAAACCTTGGAACAATGGGTCAAACAAAATCACAATCGCACCAAGCACTACAGTACCAGCAGTAAGGATAATAGGCAATGTACGCACAGCACCAGCCTCGACAACAGCTTGTTTCAAATCAACTCCTTCTTTGAGTCGTATATTCACAAAATCAATCAACAAGACAGAGTTACGCACCATCACACCAGCCAGAGCGATAAAACCAATCATAGATGTCGCACTAAAGTAACTACCCATAAACCAGTGTCCAATCACGATACCAATAAGTGACAATGGAATAGCCGCTAACATCACAATAGGGACTAAGAAATCTTGGAACCAACCTACAATCAACAGGTATATAATCAAGATAGCCACCATAAAAGCGATTCCCAAATCACGGAATACTTCGTAGGTAATTTGCCACTCACCATCCCACTTCACCGTGTAGTTATCTTCATACTCTGGTTGTCCATTATTCAACATACCCAATGTATAACCTTCTGGAACAGGTATCTCTTTGATGCTCTTTTCTAAGTTAAGCATTGCATAGATAGGACTTTCTAAATCACCTGCTAGCTCAGCTGTTACATAGATGCATTCCATCTGATCTTTGCGCATAATACTAGGAGCTTGCACTTGCTCTTTCAGTGTAGTCACATCGCCTAGACGCACCACTGTCCCCATTTGATTGATAATAGGCAATGCTGCTAATTCATCAGCACTCATCTTATCTGCTTCGTTCAATTCCAGCATAATCGGAATATGACGGATAGAGACATCTTGATGTAACACGCCAACTGGACGACCAGATACAGCCGCATTCAGATTGTCTGCGACATGGGCTGGAACAACCCCCATACGCATCGCCTTATCTCTATCAACTTCAAAGTGCAATTCGTCTTGTGGGGCTTCATACAACATATCTACATCAACCACACCTTCTGCCTCTTCCATCAAAATCTTAATACGTTTCGCGATAGCAAGACGCACTTCTGGATTTGGCCCATACACCTCAGTCACCATAGTAGAGAGCACTGGAGGACCTGGAGGGACTTCCACCACCTTCACATTGGCATTATGACGACGAGCGATTTCTTGAATCTTAGGGCGCATCATTTTGGCGATATCGTGACTTTCTTCACTACGGTCATGCTTCTCTAGAAGATTAACCTGAATATCTGCTACATTATCTCCGCGACGCAAATCATAATGACGCATCAATCCATTGAAACTAATTGGAGCAGATGTACCCACATAGGTTTGATAGTCATGCACCAAAGGTTCTGTGGCTAAATACAAACCAATCTCTTGAGCTACCTCATTGGTTTTCTCTAGAGTCGTTCCCTCTGGCATATCAATCACCACTTGGAACTCATTTTTATTGTCGAATGGCAACATCTTAACTGGTACTACACGCAAGAAGAAAAGAGATACAGAAGCCAATAACATGACCACGGTCAGTAAGACAAATCCCCAACGATAAGCACGATTGTCAAGCATAGGCTGGATAGTCCAACGATAAGCTTTGTACAACTTAGTCTCCTTCACATTGTACACTCCTTCAGATTCAGCATAAGACTCACCAGGTGTATCCTCTTCAGGACATTTGCCAGTCACAAAAGTTTCCATTGGATCATGCTGACTCTGTGCATTTTTCAAGGCCTGTGCTTCAAGACACTCTTGCTGTCTTCTTTCGGCTTCTTTTTGCTCCTTTGTCCTAAGAAATATATAGCCAAGATAAGGGGTTAAGGTTAAAGCGACGAGGAGCGAAAACGACATAGCCATGGTAGCACCAATTGGCATAGGACTCATATATGGGCCCATCAATCCTGACACAAAAGCCATAGGCAATACAGCAGCAATCACTGTAAATGTAGCAAGAATCGTTGGATTTCCGACTTCATTAATCGCAAATAGCGCAGCTTCTCGCATAGACGGATACTTCATCTTAAAATGCCTATGCATATTCTCGGCCACAATAATGGAATCGTCGACCACAATACCAGTTACAAACACCAGTGCAAATAAAGTAATGCGGTTGAGCGTATAATCCATAAAGTAATACGAGAACAAAGTCAACGCAAAGGTTACTGGCACGGACAAGAAGACGACTAGGCCACCTCGCCATCCCATAGCCATGGCTACAAAAAGTGTTACTGCAATAATAGCTCCCAATAGGTGGACTAATAGTTCAGAGACTTTTTCTGATGCAGACGCACCATAATTTCGAGTCACAGTCACTTCGACATCACTAGCGATTTGCTCACGCTTCATGTAGTTGACCTTCTCGATAATTTTAGAAGACAATTTCATGGCGTCTGTGCCGCTTTGCTTACTAATTGCGATAGTCACAGCTGGATGCCCTTCGTAAGTCACATACTGCGTAGGGACTGCAGGACCTTCTTCTACAGTTGCTACATCACGTAGGTAAACTGGCTGACGCCCATTCATGCCCACAATCAGTTGTTCCACTTCTTGAGCACTACGTAAGAAGTTGCCCGTTTCTACACGAAACACATTATCTCCTTTGTATGCCTGCCCTGACTCCATCTGCATATTGGCTGCTTGAATATACTGAGCTACAGTTTTTAAGTCAAGGTTCATACCTGAGAGCTTGCTTCTATCTACAATCACACGAAGCTGCTTAGCACGTCCACCTATCAGCTTGACACCAGTAACATGCTTAATCTTTTTAATCTCTTGCTCGAAAAACTGGGCTTGCTGATACAACTGATAATCATCGACTTCAGTATTCTTACTCCAGACAGTCATAGCCAACACTGGCACATCATCAATAGCACGCGTCTTCACGATAGGCATACTCACACCATAAGGCATCTGATCCATATGCTTCATAATTTCATTGTATAGCTTCACTAGAGATTCTTCTACATCCTCTCCAACGTAAAACTGTACCGTAAGCATGGCTTGACCATTCATACTTGAGCTATAAAGATGCTCCACCCCCTTCACGTTACTAATCACACGTTCTAGTGGGGCTATCACACGCATCTCTACTTCCTTAGGAGATGCTCCAGGCATCTGTAGGAATATATCGGCTGCTGGGACCTCTATCTGAGGTTCTTCCTCACGGGGAATCAGTGAGATACTATACGCACCCACCAATAAGAAAGCCACCATGAGTAGCAGCGAAAGTTTACTTTGTAAGAAGCCGCTTGCTACGCGACCTGCTAATCCTTGTTGCATAAGAAATATCTTTAAGTTAGCGGATTATTGAACACTCACCTTCACACCGTTGTATAGGCGTTTGCCAGCTGGCACAATGATGCGGTCTTGTGGAGACACACCAGAAAGTGCCTCTACTTGTTGTCCTTGTGTTCGGCCTAGACGCACCCATTTCAGTAAAGCTTGCTTATCACCAGTCACGACATACACACCAACAAGATCACCTTGACGTACCAAGACTTCAGCAGGCAGCCATACGCCTTGTTTAATACTAGTTGCGACTACATCTTTACGAAGAGGGAGTTGTACATCGACATGCATGCCTGAAAGTAGTTTAGCCTGCAGCTCTTTAGGGACAGCTACAGTCACTTGGTATTGACCACCAGTGGCAACTGACGATGTGCTATATTCTGTAATTTTAGCTTCAAAGCGAATGTTTACAGCAGGCACGTCTACCACGGCCATACTGTCTGCTTCTAGCTGAGTAATCGCCGATTCGCCCACTTGGGTCTGTATCACCATCGCACCAGCTTTTTCAACCGTTACTAAAGGCATACCTGGATGAGCTAAACTACCTAGATCTGCTTGCACATCAATGACAAGGCCTGAAAAAGGTGCCTTTATTTGCGTGTATGCTTGATGGGCTTGAGCTTCTCGTACCATCTGGCGTGCCGCTTTTAGATTAGCCGCCATCGCGTCGTAATTAAGCTTTACATTCTCATATTCTTTTTGAGAACAACTTTTCTTAGCAAGCAAACGTGCAAAACGCGCCTCATCCGCCTTGGCCACATCATAAGCTGCTTTGGCTTGAGCAACCATGCTTTGAGCTTGAGCTTTTTTGGCTTGTATCTCTTGGTCACTAATCATCACTAACAGTTGGCCTTTCCGTACTTTTTGTCCTTTTTGAACAGCTACTTTTTGAACAGACCCCATAATACGGGTACCTAATCGTGCAATATCGTCCGACTGCACCAAGCCACTAGTTGTGATAATCTCCGCCTTATCTGTCGTTGGAGTTACTACAGAGACATTCAATATTGTATTATCCGCTTTACGGTCTGATGTTTTATGCCCGCAGCTTGATACTGCGACAAGTGTCATTAGGGCAAAACTCAAAGTGAAAAACTTCTTCATAATAGCAAGATGTATTTAGTTTGTTTATTTGTAAATAGATTTATTGTGCCGTCACCAATCGTAACATAGCTATAGTGACATTCTTTTTAAACAGTGCTTGTTCAAGCATCAGTCGTTGTTGTGCTTGTTGTGCTTGTATGCGAAGCAAATCACTTGTAGGTGCTAAGCCTTCTTCGTATCTGTCTTGCAAGATGCGATAAGCTTCGGATGTTTGAGCCGCCATAGTTCTCGTCTGATTAATCTCTTGTTTTACAACCTCTAGCTGACGTTTAACTTGGAAGTATTCAGCTTGCGCCTTATTCTTCTGTTCTAACAATTGAGATTGAAGCTTCTTGACTTGAAAACGTGCTCCACGTAGTTTGTGATAATTCTGACTTCCTTTAAACAAAGTCCACGTCATATTCACACCCAACAAGTAACTATTTTCTGAAAAGCCCAATGCCTTACCATCATTCAACTGATAGGTCCCAAAAGCATTGATACGTGGCAAAAAAGTCAGTTTGCTTGCCTTAGCCTGAGTTTTTGCAGCTTGGAGTCCCTCTTGATAAGCCAAGATATCTGTTCTCCCCATTACACTAGCCTCATTGACATCCAGAGGAATATCCCATGCGATGCGATCCACTGTATAGGTCTTACCTTCTATAGGTGTTTCTCCCATCAGAATGGATAGTTGATCGCTAGCATTATGCACACTTGCCTCAGCTGTTGTAACCTGTGTATGC
Source organism: Bacteroidaceae bacterium (assembly GCA_963678855.1). GTDB lineage: Bacteria > Bacteroidota > Bacteroidia > Bacteroidales > Bacteroidaceae > F22. The sequence goes on from OY787448.1 coordinate 1,350,428, forward strand.
ATCTGCAAACTATAAGCTTTGGCTTGCAACAAGTCTGACTTTTGAATCAGCCCCTCATCATGCATGGCTTTAGCTCTTTTTAGGAAAGCATCAGCAGCTTTAGCAGCGCGCTTCATAACGCGTACATTTTTATATGCTAAGTCCAGTTGAAGATATTGTTGGACCACTCGAAAGCGAGTATACTCGGCCATACGTCGAGCACCTAAGTCTTTAGCTTTAGCAGCCGCCTTGGCAGCAGAACGCATATAGATGGCATCTAAGTTAAGCAAAGGCTGCATCAATTTAATCTGAGCAGAGTAATCTCGCGATGCGCCTGGATTGTTTAAACGAGCAGGATCAAAATCAGCTTGAGTAGCCACCCGCTGATGCAGCTTGAAACCAAAAGCATTGAGTGGATTATCTGTCACCATAGCATTGTAGCTCACTTCTACTTGTGGTAAAAAAGCAGCATTAGCTTCTGCACTTTGCGCTTTGGCCATCTCTGCATCAAGAGTCTGTTGCTTTAGTTGTGCATTAAATTCTAACGCACGAGCTGTTGCGACATCTAGTGATAGATGCTGCTCCTGAGCTTTCATATAAAGAGGATATACGGATATTATCAACATCAGAACAATTCCTCCTAGTTTGGTACAAATTCGTGTCATAAATGAGTTAGTTTGTTAATCTTTATTGCAAAGATACAATGAATCGATTAATTACACAAATAGACCTTAGCTATTACAACATAGAAATGTCCTATAACATGTGCAAAATAAGAAGACCCTATCTATACAAAAAGAGGGCTTGCCCCATGGGCAAACCCTCTTAATCAAATATCTTTGAGATAAAATTACTTCGCGTAAGCTACAGAGCGAGTCTCACGGATAACCGTAATCTTCACTTGACCTGGATAAGTCATTTCATCTTGAATCTTCTTAGCGATTTCATCTGACAGTTGTTCTGTTTGTGCATCATCAATCTTTTCAGAACCAACGATTACACGAAGCTCACGACCTGCTTGGATAGCATAAGTCTTGGTAACACCTGGATAACTCATTGCAATTTGTTCCAAATCATTCAAACGCTTGATATACGCTTCTACGATTTCGCGACGAGCACCTGGACGAGCACCTGAGATAGCATCACAAACCTGTACGATAGGCGCAAGCAATGATGTCATTTCACACTCATCGTGGTGAGCACCAATGGCATTGCAGATATCTGGTTTTTCCTTGCAACGCTCAGCTAGCTTCATACCTAGCAATGCGTGTGGCAATTCTGGCTCCTCATCAGGCACCTTACCAATATCGTGTAGTAGACCTGCACGTTTCGCACGCTTAGGGTTCAAACCAAGCTCAGTGGCCATGATAGCACATAGATTGGCTGTTTCACGAGCATGTTGCAATAGGTTTTGACCATACGAGCTACGGTATTTCATCTTACCGATAGTACGGATAAGTTCTGGATGAAGGCCATGGATACCTAGGTCAATAGCTGTACGCTTACCTGTTTCGATGATTTCTTCTTCTAGTTGCCTACGTACCTTAGTCACAACCTCTTCGATACGAGCTGGGTGAATACGACCGTCAGTCACCAATTGGTGCAATGCAAGACGCGCCACTTCACGACGTACTGGGTCGAAACCAGATAGGATAATTGCTTCAGGAGTGTCATCAACAACGATTTCGATACCTGTAGCTGCTTCTAGAGCGCGAATATTACGACCTTCACGACCGATAATACGTCCCTTGATTTCATCTGAATCGATATGGAACACAGTTACCGAGTTTTCAATAGCAGTTTCAGTCGCTACACGTTGAATCGTTTGGATAATGATGCGCTTTGCTTCTTTGTTTGCAGAAATCTTCGCATCATCTACGATTTCATTGATATACGCTTGAGCTTCCGTTTTCGCTTCACCCTTAAGCGTCTCAATCATACGCTCCTTTGCTTCATCAGCTGAAAGACCAGAAATCGTTTCTAGTTTTTCAACTTCCTGCTTTTGAAGTTCATCCAACTCTTCTTGCTTGCGCTCAGTAGCTTGGATTTGACGATCAAGATTGTTTTTCAACTTGTCCGCTTCTTGACGTTTACGTTTCACATCTTCTTGACGTTGAGAAACTGACATCTCACGTTGTTTCAATTTATTCTCAGCTGATTGAATCTTAGATGTACGACTCTGTACCTCCTTTTCCAGTTCTGCTTTTTTATTCAAGAAGTTTTCTTTCACTTCGAGCAATTTATCTTTCTTCAAAGCCTCAGCTTCCATCTCGGCTTCACGCATAAATTTCTCATATTTTTCCTTCTGAACTTTCATCATCCAGAAGTATGCTGCTACGGCTCCTAAAGCCAAGCATACTAGTCCAGCAATTATAGCTGGGATAACCGTTGTCATACTTGTTGTTATTGTTTTGGGGTTATACACTATATAAAAAAACACCAAACACGTGTGCCTTGTTAAGCCTAAGCATAACAAAGAACATGCGTTGATGTATTCAATTTACTCAGAATCGTTTAGAGCAAACAAATCGAGGTCATCGATTTCTTCTTCTAAACGTTCGAACAAGTCAAGGACCTCTTGATTATTAGCATTTTCTTCTGCTTTCACTGCACGTGTGGCCATGTGCAAAGCAGCTATGGAAAGCAATCGAGAACTGTTGTCGGCAGATACTCCACGCTTTTTGTAGTTATGTAATGCCTCATTTAGCTGCTTGGCAGCAAGACGGATACGCGCTTCGTCCTTTCTAGGAATAGTCATTTGAAACTTATGGTCATTGACTACAACGGTAATCTTCAACTTTTCTGACAACTCCTGATTATTCATGGGCTATATAGGAAATGCTATCTAATTATTTGGTATGCTGTTCGGTATTCACAATGCTTTCACTAAAATGACTACTCCTTTGCGAAGTCATCTTTAGTCAATATCGCAATGCATTGATCTACATCATTTACTAGATGCGCTAATCGAGTCTTTGTATCGGTAAGTTCCATACTTTTCACATCGACATACTTGGCATCTTTAAGTAACACATATTGTGCACGAGTCTCTTGAAGTTCACTTTCAAGTTGTTGAATCTTTAGCTGCTGAGCTTGCAACACCTCGCGTTGCTGTCTATATGCCATGATTAAAGCATTTACTTTAGATTCAAATGACTTGGCTCTGTCCATCTCTTGACTCATACTATTTTACGCTAATTTCCTACAAAAATACGATTATATTAGTAGATTCAAAAGATTTCTTATAGAAAAGGCACAAAAAAACTCAGACAAGCACCATATTTGGGCGGTCTGAGTCATCTCACAATCAATAATTTTCCTAACACCTTATGAATAAGCACGGGAAGAGAGGCTCGAACTCCCGACACCCGGTTTTGGAGACCGGTGCTCTACCAACTGAGCTATTCCCGTGTTTGCGGATGCAAAGGTAGTGCTTTTTTCTTAACCACCAAGCGATAAACATAAAAATGTTGATTTTGCATAAAAATAGAAGGGTAAGATTGGTCAAAACAAGAAAGAATTACTACCTTTGCGGCATCAAAAATAAACCATTTATTCACTTTATTCAAAACAAAACAATGATGAAAAAGATTCTTTTTTCAGTTCTTTTTGGCTTAGGCTTGACACTTAGTGCAGTAGCACAAACAAACGTACAAATACATTACGATTTCGGTCGTACTTTGTACAGCAATGACCAAGCATCTCGCCCTCATGTCACAACAACTCTTGAGCACCTTTCTGCCGACAAATGGGGGAGCACTTTCTTTTTCGTAGACGTATGCAGCAACTCAAATGGTGTACAAAGTGCGTACACAGAGATTACTCGTGACTTCAAACTTGGTAAGAGCCCTATCACTGCACACGTAGAATACAACAGTGGCCTTATCCACGATAATGAAGGCAACTGGGGTAGCGAATATAACAACAACTACCTAGCTGGTTTCAAGTACACACTACACAGTGCTGATTTTTCTCGTGGTATCTCGTTTATACCAATGTATAAGTATATCCAAAAGAATGACTCTCCAAACAGTTTCCAATTTACAACGGTATGGTGGTACAACTTCTGTGATGGTGCATATACATTCTCTGGCTTCGCTGATATCTGGCGTGAAGATACTCGTGGTGCTGGCGAAGGTTCAATTTGCAAGTTCATCACTGAACCTCAATTCTGGGTTAACCTAAACAAACTTGTTGATGGTTTCGAAATGCCTATCAGTATCGGTACTGAGGTTGAAATTAGCAAAGGTTTCGTAAACATGTATCAAGAAGACAAGTTCTACGTGAACCCAACTCTAGCAGTTAAGTGGACTTTCTAAGTAGAACGTTCATATAAAATACAAGCTACTTTACTGTAGTCTTTAATAGGGCATGCCTTCGCTGGCATGCCTTATTTTTGTATCAATCTATTGCCTACACCCTTGATATACATATTAGAAAGAAAATTAGTATATCGCCTATCTCCTCTCTTAAGCTTGCCTTTTCTTTTACTAAGGCTTGCCAGAGTCGATTCGGCGTGCTGTTTCAATCGATTCAACGTGCTGAATCGATTGAAACAGCACGCCGAATCGAGACGCACCATATACTGCGCGTACAATAGCAAAAGACAGCACACACACCGCTAGCCTTACCATCATCAAACCGCTGTATACGCAAAGAGGGCGAACCCCTATATAGGTTCACCCTCTTTATTATATGTGTCTGCTTCAGACTATATGTGATTACACATTATATATTAGTCTTCTAGCAAGATATCCATGATTGTGCAAGCAGCCTTCGCAACTGGAGAACCAGGACCGAAGATAGCCGATACACCAGACTGATACAAGAAGTCGTAGTCTTGAGCTGGGATTACACCACCAGCAATCACAACGATATCCTCACGACCTAGCTCTTTAAGCTCAGCGATGATTTGAGGAATCAATGTCTTGTGACCTGCTGCCAATGAAGATACACCAACAACGTCTACGTCATTTTCTACAGCTTGACGAGCAGATTCTGCTGGAGTTTGGAACAATGGTCCCATATCCACATCGAATCCACAGTCAGCGTAACCTGTAGCAACAACTTTCGCACCACGGTCGTGACCATCTTGACCCATCTTAGCGATCATGATACGAGGCTGACGACCTACCTTCTTAGCGTACTCTGCAGTCAACTCACATGCGTGAGCGAAGTCAGAGTCACCCTTACTTTCTGATGAATACACGCCTTCAATTGTTCTAATTACTGCCTTATAACGACCTACGATTGTTTCGCAAGCGTCAGAAATTTCACCTAGTGTAGCACGAAGACCTGCAGCCTTAACAGCTAGGTCAAGAAGGTTACCTTCCTTAGTTTCTACACACTTAGTGATTGCTGCAAGAGCATCAGCTACCTTAGCTTCATCACGCTTCTCTTTCAATACATCAAGAGATTGGATTTGCTCCTTACGTACAGCAGTGTTATCAATATCAAGGATATCGATAGGATCTTCTTTCTCTAGACGATACTTGTTGACACCAACAATTGTTTGAGAACCAGAGTCAATACGAGCTTGAGTACGAGCTGCTGCTTCCTCAATACGCATCTTAGGTACACCAGTTTCAATCGCCTTAGCCATACCACCAAGTTTCTCAACCTCTTGTAGACGTTCCCAAGCCTTCTTAGCTAGTTCGTCTGTCAAAGATTCTACGTAGTAAGAACCAGCCCATGGGTCGATTCCCTTACAGATTTGAGTTTCTTGTTGGATATAGATTTGAGTATTACGTGCAATACGTGCAGAGAAGTCAGTAGGAAGTGCAATCGCCTCATCCAATGCATTGGTGTGCAATGATTGAGTGTGACCAAGTGCAGCTGCCATCGCTTCGATACAAGTACGGCCTACGTTGTTGAATGGATCTTGCTCTGTCAAAGACCAACCTGAAGTCTGAGAGTGCGTACGAAGCGCCATAGACTTAGGGTTCTTAGGGTTGAATTCCTTCACGATCTTCGCCCATAGCATACGTGCTGCACGCATCTTAGCGATTTCCATGAAGTGGTTTGTACCAATCGCCCAGAAGAACGATAGACGTGGAGCAAACGCATCGATATCAATACCCGCTGCCACACCAGCACGAAGGTACTCAAGACCATCGGCAAGTGTATAAGCCAACTCGATATCTGCTGTTGCACCTGCTTCTTGCATGTGGTAACCAGAGATAGAGATAGAGTTGAACTTAGGCATCTTTTGAGATGTGTACTCAAAGATATCTGAGATAATCTGCATAGAGAATGCAGGTGGGTAGATATATGTGTTACGTACCATGAATTCCTTAAGGATATCATTCTGGATAGTACCAGCCATTTCCTCAAGTTTAGCACCTTGTTCAAGACCTGCGTTGATGTAGAAGGCCATTACTGGAAGTACGGCACCATTCATTGTCATCGATACAGACATCTTGTTCAATGGAATACCATCGAAAAGTACCTTCATGTTGTCCAAAGAACAGATAGATACACCCGCTTTACCAACATCACCAACTACACGGTCGTGATCTGGGTCATAACCACGGTGCGTAGCCAAGTCAAAGGCAACTGAAAGACCCTTTTGACCTGCCGCAAGGTTACGACGGTAGAATGCATTTGATTCTTCTGCAGTAGAGAAACCAGCATACTGACGGATAGTCCATGGACGGAATGCATACATCATTGAGTATGGTCCACGAAGGAAAGGAGGAAGACCGGCAGCATAACCTAGATGCTCCATACCTTCAAGGTCTTCTTCTGTATATACAGGCTTTACTTGGATCTGCTCTGGAGTAGTCCAGTCGGCTTTGATGCCGTTAGCCTCCTGCCATTCAGCGCCATTGGCTGGCTGTAGGGCAGCAAAAATATCTATGTCGTTAAAATTCTTTCTCATCTTTACTTCAATAGTTTAGCGTTGTAAGCCTGTAGTGTCTCTAGTTGATTGACACGTACGTGGATAAAGTTCTCGATTCCAGCCGCACGTAGATCGTCTGCGCACTTAGGGTTACCAGCAACGATAAACATTGCATCGTCACCTACTGCCTTAGCTGCAGGAATTGCGTATTCTGCATATTCGTCATCTGAAGAACAGATAACTACGATATCTGCACCTGCTTCTTTAGCTGCTGCAGCACCAAGCTCAACAGTTTCAAAACCTAGGTTGTCAACTACTTCATAACCAGCACAAGCCAAGAAGTTACATGCAAATTGTGCACGTGCTTGACGCATAGCTAGGTTACCGATAGTCAACATGAACGCCTTAGGACGCTTGCCCGACATTTCTGTTTCTAGACGTAGCTTTTCATACTCGCTAGAAGCACGACTAAAGTCTAGAGTTTCGCAGTCACGACCGCAAGTACGCTCTTCACCCTTGTTGCAAGCGTAAAGATCCATATCGTTAGGACGCTTGTCTTCTGCCATTTCAGTAAAGTTAGGGAACTCGTTAGTACCCAACAATTGCTCACGACGTTGACCTACTAGAGTGTGACGACGTTCGTTGCTAGCGTTGATGCGCTTTTGAATTTCACCTGCCTTGATTGATGCATATAGACCGCCTTCGTTTTCAATTTCCAAGAAAGCTTTCCAAGCTTCTTTAGCGATAGCGTCTGTAAGATATTCGATATAATAAGAACCAGCTGATGGGTCAACCACCTTGTCGAAGTGAGATTCTTCCTTAAGAAGCAATTGCTGGTTACGAGCGATACGCTCTGAGAAATCGTCTGATGCTTGGTACACCTTATCGTAAGGTAGTACTGTCAATGAATCAACACCTGCAAGAGAAGCAGACATCGCTTCTGTTTGAGTACGTAGCATATTTACGTTAGCATCAAACATTGTCATATTGTAAGTAGAAGTTTCTGCGTGCACGCGAGCCTTTGCAGCTTCTTTGTTGTCTGTATATTGAGCAACGATAGTAGCCCACAACATACGAGCAGCACGGAACTTAGCGATTTCCATGAAGTAGTTTGAACCAACACCAAAGTTGAACTTAATACGGCTTGCAACCTCTGCTGCATCCATACCAGCTTCTGTCAATGTTTGCATCCACTCGTTACCCCAAGCTAGAGATGTACCTAGTTCTTGTGCGATGAATGAACCTGCGTTGTTCAACAATAGACCGTTTACAGTAAATACACGGAACTTCTTAAGTGGAGCAAGTGTATCGATAAGAGCCTTAGAAGTTGCAGCTACGCTACCTTTTTCTTTAGCGTTAGCAAGCATACGTCCGAAGAAATCATAATTGATAGATCCTTCTAGTGCTGCCAAATCATAACCCTTTTCAGTGAAGTAAGCAACAAGCAAGCCTGCTAGAGCAGCTACATGCCCTTGGCATACAGTGAAGTTAAGCTCTACACAATCTGCTGCGATACCGTCAAGCAAAGCTGCGATAAATTCAGCATTTACTTCTTTAGATGGCACTCGGAATGAGATAGAGTCAACACCCTTCATCATAATATCCTTAGCCTTAGCGTTCATAGCCTTAGCTGAATCGCCTGTAATGTCTTGGCGTACAAACCAAACATTATCTTTCTTAGTACCACGCAGGTATGGGAATTCACCTGGTAGTGCATCTGTTGTCTTCAGCCCCTCAAGGTCTTCCTTGCGGTATAATGGCTGCACTTTAAACCCTTCGTTTGTTTTCCAAACAAGTCTCTTCTCGTAATCGGCACCCTTTAGGTCAACCTGAATCTTGTCCTTCCACTCCTGGGTAGAGGTAGGAGCAAAGTCAGAAAAGAGCTTTTCTTTACTTTCTGCCATAGTTGTTTATGTATAATAAAAACGTGATTATAGTCTTGATGATTAGACGATTTTGACTGATAGTTAAGGATAAAACACAACAATCTTCACCCCCAAAATCGATAATCTGTGCAAATATACGACTTTCGATTTACGTGGTGAACAAATTACAAAAAAATCGAGCTAAAAAGGTATAATTAGCGCAATCTTAATTCAATATACTCTTTTAAGAGGGCTACAACGGCTTCATCGGGCATTTTTCCAGAGTCTAGACATAAGTCATAGCTCTGAGCAACGCCCCATTCTTTGTTTGAGAAAAAGTTGTAATAAGCACTGCGGCTTTTATCTGCCTTATGGATTAAATGTCGAGCTTGATCATCATCAATATGATTGCGAGTTACCAAACGATGTATACGCTCTTCCTCAGAAGCATGTATAAAGATAGAGATTAGCTTGGGATGATCTCGCAAGATATAATCTGCACACCGTCCCATAAACAAAGCCGACTCACGACCAGCTATTTCACGTATAACATCACTTTGCTGCTTAAACAACTTATCATGACACAAACAATTATTAGACAAACTCAAACCTTCTCCTGCAAACGGTAGATTGATACCAAAGAAACCGCCAATAAAATGGCTAGAAGGCTGTTCGTCAGCATTTTCAAAAAACTCTTGACTCAGTCCTGTTTCTTTACTAGCCATCTCTAGCAACTCTTTCGCATAAAAAGAGATGCCGAGGCTATCGGCCAAAGCCTGACCTATGCTGTAGCCACCACTACCCAATTGGCGACCTATCGTGATTACATATTGATTTTTCATGGTGTATGATTTTATTGTTAGCTCTTATCTATTATCTTTGTAGCTCAAAGTTACTAATATTTAGAAGTTTTCCAAATATTTGCTTAGACATTACGCATTGCATCAATGCATTTTGAACAATTACAGTGATGATTGAAAATATTCGTCCGAATAGCCTGAAAGCATGGCTATTGGCAACCAGGCCAAAAACTTTACCAGGAGCATTAGCTCCAGTTATAGTAGCGACTGCACTGGCTTTTCACCATAAAAGCCTAGTGTGGCCTGTAGCTATACTCTGCGGCACCTTTGCTATTCTCATGCAAATTGTGGCCAACTTCATTAATGATTACACCGACTTTAAAAAAGGTAGTGACCGAGAAGATAGACTCGGTCCAGAACGTGCTTGCGCACAAGGGTGGATAAGTCCGCCTGCTATGTTAATGGCAAGTTACTTTACCAGTTTTTTGGCTTGCGCTACTGGTTTAGGCTTACTCTATTATGGTGGTTGGCCGCTAATAGTGATAGGTGTTACGTGTGTCCTTTTTGCTTTCTTGTACAGCACAGGCCCCTACCCATTAAGCTACTATGGCTGGGGAGACGTACTGGTTGTAATCTTCTTTGGACTAGTCCCAATATGTACCACTTATTATATAATGTGTAAGGAGGTATCTTATTACAGCATATTATTAGGGCTAACTATCGGGATTGCTACAGATGCAATTCTTATGGTCAACAACTATAGAGATATCCATCAAGATCAGCTGAGTAAAAAGCGAACGGTTGTTGTACGATTTGGGGCACGATTCGGTGAACTTGCTTACGCTGGTATCGGATTAACCACCGTCGTCTTATCAGGCATATATCTATGTTTAGATTTGCACCCGTGGTACATTTTAGCATTGATACCCTATGCGCTGTTTTTCACAAATAATTTTAGACAACTCAAACACGTAGGGCCAAGTAAATTGCTTAATGTCATACTCGGAAAAACTGCATTTAGTGTCTTACTACTAAGTATAACCCTTGCAATTTGCACAATTATTTTCAACATAACATAATATCGTTAACAATTCATGCTGTTCTGCAAGAATGAAACATTTTTGTAACATGATTAATTCTTGGTAAACCAGATTTTTTTCGTTACTTTGCCGAACAACAAAATAAGCAAATAAATTTGTATGGAGACATTCTATTTAGGTGTAGTCATTTTCCTTTTTGGCTTGGCCATTTTCGACCTTGTCGTAGGGGTTAGTAATGACGCAGTAAACTTTTTGAACTCAGCAGTTGGTGCTAAGGTAGCAAAATTCAAATTGATCTTGATTATTGCTGCAATTGGTGTATTGATTGGTGCTGGAACGTCGAATGGTATGATGGAAATTGCCCGACACGGGGTTTTTGTTCCTGAACATTACCATTTCAATGAAATTATGACAATTCTGGTAGCCGTCATGCTTACCGATGTGGTTCTACTGGATTTGTTTAACACAATGGGGTTACCAACCTCAACAACCGTATCGATGGTATTCGAGCTTCTCGGTGGTACCTGTGCCCTTGCAGTATACAAAGCATCAAACACTGGTATTGAGCTAGGCACGCTGATCAACACTGACAAAGCCTTAACTATGATTATCGGTATCTTCTTATCGGTAGCTGTGGCATTTTTCTTTGGTGCCGTTGTGCAATGGCTTGCGCGTGTTATCTTCAGCTTTAGCTACAAGAAAAACCTGAAGTATACAATTGGTCTTTTTGGTGGTTTTGCAACTGCAATCATCATCTACTTCGTAGTATTCAAAGGCTTTAAGAAGAGCTCATTCATGACTGCTGATGTCCGTGAACTACTTATTGCAAACACTTGGCAGATACTACTCATGTGCTTTATCGGTGCAACTATACTGATGCAAATGCTTCACTGGCTTAAGGTCAACGTATTCAAAATCATTGTCTTAATGGGTACATTCTCATTGGCATTGGCATTTGCAGGTAATGACTTGGTAAACTTTATCGGTGTGCCTCTAGCAGGATATTCATCATATAAGGACGCTGTAAAGCACGATGTATTCAGCCAAAAGGATGGATACAAGACTTATAAAATGACCACATTGGCTAAAGGAAGCAACGAAGATGCTCAACGCATTGCTGCTGAAGGAGGTTTTGGCGAACCTGGAAAAGATTCACAAGTACCAATTTATTACCTTCTGACGGCAGGTGTTATTATGGTTATCGCATTGGCGACTTCCAAGAAAGCACACAATGTAATCAAAACGTCTGTTGATTTATCTCGACAAGATGAAGGAGACGAGAGTTTCGGTAGTACACCTATGGCTAGAACCTTAGTTCGTATCAGTATGAATGTGGCCAGAGGAGTGAACTATATAGTACCAGAACCAGCACGCAAATGGATAGATAGCCGATTCCGTAAAGACGAAGCTATCCTTGAAGATGGTGCAGCATTTGACTTGGTACGTGCCTCTGTAAACCTTATTCTTGCAGGTATCCTTATTATAATCGGCACAAGCATGAAGTTACCTTTATCTACTACATATGTAACATTTATGGTAGCAATGGGTACATCATTGTCTGATAAAGCTTGGGGTCGTGAATCTGCAGTATTCCGTATCACAGGTGTATTGAGTGTAGTCGGTGGTTGGTTTATCACTGCTGGTGCAGCATTTACTATCTGTTTTATCGTAGCAGGTACTATTAATCTACTTGGCCCTTGGGCTCTTGCTGCATTTATTGGTATTGCTATTTTTAGTTTGATACGCAGCCAACTTGTTTACAAGAAGCGTAAAGCAGTAGATGAGAGCGAAGTATTGCTTAAGCAAATGAAAGAGTGCACGAATGAAGAAGAACAAATTCAACTTCTACGCAAGTATACTCGTGTAGAGCTTGCTAAGCGCATCGAAAACACAGCTGTTAACTACAACAATACAATCGATGGTTTTGCGAAAGAACGTATTCGTCCGCTTCGTCGTGCATTTGGTTCTATTCGACTAGAAAAGAAATTGCTTAACCAAATGAAGCATATGGGGACATCTGCGGTGAGTCGACTAGGCAACGACCTAATCCTTCAAAAAGGACTATATTATTACCAAAGCAACGACTTTGCATCTGAATTGATCTATAGCATGATTCGCCTAGCTGAACCATGTGTTGAGCATATTGATAACAACTTCAGCCCTCTATCTCCAGAACAGCTAAGTGAATATCAAGCAGTAGCACAGCGTATCTACAAATTTATGATTGAAGCAAGCAAGGTAATTGCTACCAATGAATATGACGATGTAGAAAAATTAATTGACGAAAGCAACCAGCTAAATGCTGAGCTAACTTACATCAAGCGTGAACAACTTCGTCGAATTCAATCAACTAAGGAAAGCCTTAAGTTGAATATGGTATACTTGAACATGATTCAAGAAACAAACAACTTGGTAACATATTCAACTCACCTGCTTAAGGTAAGCCCTAAGTTCCAACTGGACTAATCGAATAGATCCAATACATTATATATTAGGCTGTGTCAAATTATTGACACAGCCTAATATATGATATATGATAACACACAGATAATCATACAGCACTTAAATTCCCCTTAGTGGCACAAAATAGGCACCTAACACATCCCTCACAGACATCCTGCAGACTTCACAAAGACTTCCAAACCATTTAACTACTGGTATAAGAGACAAAAAAATCACGCCTATAAATAGAGATGCAAATCTCTATTTATAGGCGTAACATGATATCCCGAAGGACATTATAGGAAATGTATAAAATCTACCAAGTCAGCTTAGGAAGAAAGCCAGTCAAACACTTTTTTAACACTGATGACATAATTGGTTTTACAAGCACTTCATTAGCACCAACATCTAATGCATTTTGACGGTCAGTATCAAAAGCATAGGCAGTCTGCATGATAATAGGTACTTCAGCATTCAAAGTACGAATTTCTTTCGTTGCTTCAAGACCATTCATCTCAGGCATTTTGATATCCATCAGAATTGCTTCGATTTTATCTTTGTTCTCTTTGTATAGTTCAACAGCTACTTGACCGTTTTGAGCCCATAGAACTTCAGTCTTACGACCGATTATGGCTTTGATCAACTTGATATTGCTGTCATCATCCTCAGCTACGAGAATCACTGGCTTATAATCTTCCTGTTTCATAATGTGATTTATACAAGTAGGGTTTATTTTTAGTTTTTATTTCGTCCGCAATTTAGTTATTTTTTTCGAGATATACCATCTTATTAATAAGAAAAACATGACAATACAGCCCTCTATGCCTTATTTTTTTATTGTATAGGTACTAGAACCTATTAAAATGTTCTCAGCGAAGATATCAACTTGATAAGTACCAGCATACAAGAACTCCTTGACATCCCAATACACTGTGACAGCTTGTGGTTCACCTGTATACTCGATATATTTCTTGATTGAATAGTGCAATCGAGTATTCTCATAAGCGAAAGTATCGTTCATCCCTCGTGCAAGCACACTATTGTCTGGCTTCAGAACGCGCACATATAAGATACGCTCTCCAGGTGTGGCAGTAATATTCTTTGCAATTGTAAAATCTATCTGGAATTGCTTGATATCCTTTACGCGTTTAGCTCTACGCTTACGCTTAGTTTTACCATAAATCTGAATATTTGTGGCATCAAGTTGAGAAGCAAGTGCCACTTGCTGGTCCAACTGCTTTTTAACCTCCTGCAAATCATCACGCTCACGACGCGTCCTGTTATACTGACGAGTCACTTGCTTAATGACTTCCTTTTGCTTAGCATTGATTCGGTTTAGCGAGTCAATCTGAGCCACAAAGCTACGCATAACTTTACGTAAAGAAGATAGTTCTTTCTTTAAACGACGGATTTCACGTGCATTGCTGGTTTTAACCATCTGCAATTCTTGAAGAAGTTGGCGGACTTTACTCTGCTCCTTATCCAGCAACTTACCCAAAGAATCATTCTTTACTTGAATCTGAAGTTCGTCGTATTGTTGAGCAAAAAGCGTATATTCATTTTCAAGTTCTTCTTTCTGAAGTGCAAATTCAGCAACCAGCTCATTCTTTGTTTGATTCTCTTTAACAAGCAATCCACTAAGAACGAGGACTAACACGATTAGTACCACCGAAGCGACACCAAGGATTTTGATATTGATTTTCATGCGTACAAAAATACTGATTTATAGTGACTTTCTCAATAAATGTATTTTAAAAGGGACTAAAAATACCTAGGCATTTATAACCTTTAGATTAAATAGCCACTCGAAGGAATATTTCTACTTTAGTTGTTTGAAGTATGTTTCCAATAACTCTTTAGCAGCTGTAAAACTACTACTCTGATTATTAAGCACTTCGCGCTCTTTGGCAGTTAGCATTGCTTCAATCACTTCATTATGATAGAAACTATCTTTTAACTGCTCATTAATGCTCTCATACATCCAATACTTAGCTTGCTCTTGACGGCGATAATCGAAGTAACCATTCTTCTTCACAAAGTCAATATAATCATAGACCATATCCCATACTTCAGCTATCTTGAGACCATAAAACCCACTATACGTAAGTACTTTTGGTGACCAGCCACTATCTGGTGCTGGAAACAAATGCAATGCATTGCGAAACTGACTAGCAGCCAATTCTGCTGGCTCAACATTATCACCATCAGCTTTATTAATGATGATACCATCAGCCATCTCCATAATCCCTCTCTTGATCCCTTGAAGTTCATCACCAGTGTTAGCCAACTGAATCAAAAGGAAAAAGTCAACCATACTATGTACAGCTGTTTCACTTTGCCCTACACCAACTGTTTCAACGAATATTTTATCAAAGCCTGCTGCCTCACATAAGATAATAGTCTCACGAGTTTTGCGAGCTACACCACCAAGACTACCAGCAGAAGGACTAGGACGTACAAAACTATCAGGGTGTACTGTTAGTTTTTCCATGCGCGTTTTATCTCCTAGGATAGAACCTTTACTACGTTCACTAGAAGGGTCAATAGCGAGTACAGCTAGTTTACCACCATGCTTCTCTAACAAGTGGATACCAAATTCATCGATACTAGTACTCTTACCAGCACCCGGCACCCCGCTTATTCCCACACGAATGGCATTGCCACTATGAGGAATACATTTCTCAATAACCTCTTGTCCCATAGCATGATGATCCGGACGTAGGCTTTCAACCAATGTTACAGCTTGTGCTAATGTTGGGATATGTCCTTTCAAGATGCCTTCCACGTACTCATTGACTGACAGTTGCGGACGACGACGTTTCTTGCGATACGGACTTACGGATGAGGGTTGGGCAACACCTTTGTTGACTACCAGCCCTTTATATTCTGGATCGTTTTCTGGATGATTCATAACTTAAACGTATTTATGGTCAACTACTTCCTAAAGTACATGGGCTACAACTGAATAGTCATCTCTAGTTTAGGTTGCAGAGGATCGTTTGTTATCAATAATAGGCGTAGTGATTCTTCACCAGCCTCGATATATTTCTTTCGAACAGTAACACTCATCTTTTCATTAGCACCTGGTGCTAGTGTACTATGCTTAAGACGTACTTCCACAGCAGGGTTAAAGACTTGCACACGATGTATTTTAAGTACTTGATTGCCTTTATTGTGAAGTACCACTCGACGAGTAACACGACTCTTACGAGCAATATCTTCTGAGATATTCAGCTTCATACTATCAAGAGTTACCGCAGGACTATTTTTTGTGTTTTCTGCGTAAACAGGGAGCAAAGTAAATGTCAGAGGCAATTGATTCTCTCCACTCACTAAGTCACCTTCAAAACGTGACAAATACAAGTCTGCATTATACTCACCGAATCTATTGATTTCGCCTGAACGCAAACGAAGACTAATTGTACCTTGTTGATTTGGCTCAAGGACTTCAGGCTCATACTTAGCTTCTACATAAGGAGGTAGATGCATCAATTGTACACGGTAAGGCTCTTGCCCTTGGTTAGCGATACGCATCATTTGACTAGGCACATTTGTCTTCTGCACCTCACCAAAGTCTAGCGAAGTCACACCAATGCGCACATTCCCCATTTGAACAGGCAACATGATACTATAGTCGGTAATCTGCTCTACAACAATACCAGAAAAATGGGCATATAGGCGATTAGGTGTGGCATTTGAATAAATAGCAATTTCTTTATCAAAATGCCCTAACAATTCGGCATCAAAGATTGCTTTTACAACTGCGCTGTCACCAGCCATAATGGCATCATGTGGCCAATCGACTTCAGTACACCCACAAGAAGCATACACTTGATTGATCATCATAGGGCTATCGCCAGTATTGTGCACCACAAATTCAATCGTCTCAGGATGTTTCCATTGAACCTGACCAACTTCTTTGTGAACTGCTGTCAATGACATTTTAGGCTGTGCCCAAACGGATAGGGTCGTCACTAGAAGACCCAATATGAATAGAAATTTCTTCATCTTGATTGTATATATAATCCTATCTCCGCCATTCTTACTTCAAAGTTATTTGACTCTGAGCTCACGACGGAGAAAAACAGTCATGCAAAGATAATCATTCTATCTGATTATTCGATGGTTATTGCTTTAGAATCTGAGCTCGCTGTGTATTCAGGAGCATAACAAGATTTAATTTCTACACCATTGTCTCGGTAGGCTCCTGATTGTTGGGCAAGCATCTCGTATGTCACGACAGTTTCACCTTTTGGGATACGGTGGATAAAACAATGCATCTCTGTGGTTTTCGGATCTAAATAATAACTAGGATATCCCCAGTAAAAATCGGCTACTTGTCTACGAGGCACAAGAGCTCCTGCATAACGATCAATAATTTGAATCAACGACATACTTTGTGGAGCATCAATAGTCAATTGAACACGCACCACATCTCCTTTATCGAAAGTTGTGCATGGACGCCAAAGCTTTTTATGGTTATCGCGAACCTCCTTCAGAAGCACACGCTTTATAGACAATCCAGATGTTGAGACAGCCCCCAATAGTGTATTCTTCTGTTTGTACGTACCAGATACGACTCCCCAAAGTGGCACTGAAGATTCATTCTTAACAGTTGCTTTTTTGAAGCCACCCTCTGGGGCTGCAATATCATCAAGAACCAACCCTGTATCAACAGCTCTCCACCCTCTACGCAAGATACTAGAAGTCTCATCAGAAGAGACCTGTAAAGTCAACTCAGCAGAGAATGTACTAGGCACATGAGAATCTATGGCTAACAAACTATAAACAATACGAGTTTGATCGCCTATACCTGACCAAACTTTAGTACGCGCTTCTTGCAGAGCATGCATAATAACTTCATCTTTTTCACTCTTATCTCCCAACAAATTGGTCAGATAAACAGCAGAAGACAATGAGCGAGTATTGCCTGAATACAAGGCATACTCACGAAGTGAATGCATCAATGTTTGAGCACGCTGTGGTTCACCTAGTCGCAATGCAGTTAAAGCCACTTGCAACTTGTGGTACACTGGTATATCACGGCTCTCTTTTGGTATACGATTATAGAAGTAGCGAACTTCTTCAGGCACAATGTGCCCATCATTGTATAATGCCCACACATATAAATAGGTATAAGGATCGAAATACTTATCACTTTTTTCTTTGCGCTTTAATACTAGCATGCAGTCGTGAGCTCTACGTTGTGCCCAAGCTTTTGCTTTATCGATTGCTGCATAGACCTCTGCATCTATGCTACCTTCTGGGAGTAGCATAGCCATATGTGCATGTAGCTCTAGCACATACATTGTCAGATAATCTGATGCATCCATACCAGCAAACCAAGAGAATCTACCGTCTGGAGCTTGTAATGCTTTCAGTCCTTTGACATAAGCTTTCTTCTTCATCGCCAAAGTGGTATCTCCCGCAGCAAGATCCAACCATAGTGCGCGACGAGCTTCCTGTTGCACTTCCCATGGCGTAGAAACTAATGCGTTCTCTTTATGGGTCATTAATTTCTTACTTTTTATTTCATCGTTGAGCCATGTTTTCAAAGCTGGCTGCTTGTCCAAAATCATTTGCCCTAGCAAGGTCGCATAATAACGATGCATGCTACCATAGACACAATATGGGTTGCCATCGGCATACATACTAGGCAATTGTTGTAAGGCGACACTGTACAAGCCATGTGTCAACTCCACGTGGATTTTATCAGCTTGTTCAAAAGGTTTCATATTGCTGTTCCAAGTATCACCTTGCATCCCAAGTGGTGACAATGTAAATGGCAACGAAGCTTTTACTTGTATTTGATTATCTAGCACTTGCAATACATGTTGTTCTCCATCTTGTGCTTGTTTGCTTCGTGCAATAACACGATAACCGACTGCACCTGCTTGTACAAAGACTTTTGGTATCCATCGTAAAGTGCGTTGTCCCTTAGCTTTTAACACAAACTTTTGTGTATGTTCTTGCAGAGTTTTCTTTGTTTCTAAGTCGAACAACTGCCAGTCAAGCGTCACAGTACTTGAAGCATCCTGTCTATTACTGACATGTGTCGCCAATGTCAATTCATCACCCACTCTACAGAAACGAGGCAAGGTAGGATGTACCATCAAAGGCTTATTGGTTATAACCAGAGTATCCATTTCTCCTTGCCACAAAGAGTCGGTATGAGCTAAAGCACGCACCTTCCATGTTGTTAGATCGGCTGGCGTTTTAAAAGAAGCTTTTACATACCCCTTCTTATCAGTCTGCAAATTAGGATAAAAGAAAGCAGTTGGAGTAGAGGCCTCTCGAAGAAAATCTGAAGAGATAGATTTTCCATCAGAAACGTTTCCACCTTCATCATGTTCTTCCTCAGGGAGTACGAAAGCAGGCTGCACTTCGTTTAAAGCTGATTTTGTTCTGCGCTGGCTCTTTGCACGATAACGGGCACTCACCATTCCTCGAATACGTAAAGAATTATAATCCCAGCTTCCCATAAAGGTGTCTCTTTTCCATGTAGAGATAGAGAAGTCAGGCAATTCATATCTATAATAATCAGGGGTAGCACGACGTAACCAAGGCTCTGAAACATTACTTCGAATCAAACTTGGGTTCCAATGCAATATCCAATTGTTACTTGAATAAGCCAAAGCATCAAGAGCTGAATCGTACATCCACAATCCAACCGTTGCCTGAACTGGTTTATTTTCTGCATCAAGCACACGTAACTTCCATGTCTCTGGGGTCTTAGGGACCAAGTGATCTCTAAATGAAACAGTTTGAATATGAAGCGTCTTATCTGGTTGTTCTAATTCTACATCGGCTCGATCATAATCCACATGTCCATCACCAATGACGTAAAACTTCACCTTGATTCCGTGGTGCATTTCTGGTGTATATTGCAGCGTAGCAGAGTAAATAGAATCTAATTGTTGTGCACCTGTTTGCTGCAACTTTTTCGTATACACCTTCTCTTTAGTTGCATACATCATATACACGTGGCGATTCGGTCTATTCACACGGCAAGTGATGTATGCTGGTGACTTAGGGCTAAATGTATAGTTATGTTTGGCTAGCCATAATGTATTCTTTAAACTATCTGGAAGTTGTGGTTTATTCACTTCTTTGCCACCATATACAACAAAGTCCTGCTTAGCATCGTGACTCTCACCTGACTGTGCCACGACGTGATAAGACATCTCAAAGTATTCTTTTCTCCATAACACTTGAAGAGAATCTAAGGTCACACTAACTGAAAGGCGACCTTTAGCATCCGTGACACCTTCACCTCGCAGCACAACAGTTTCTGGTCGAGAATTGAATCTTCCTGACCAATCAAATCGCCAGAAGTCTCTGCGTTCTAGTGAATAAGTCACACGAGCATTTTGTAGAGGCAACCCTGTCATTTGAACTGCTTCAAGAGAACATATAAATGGCTGTCCAACTTTTAAACTATCTTTTTGTAGAGGAAGTGCATTCACTTTAAAACTAGGCAACTGGTAGTCAGCCACTTCTATAAATGCACGCCCTGCTAAATCTTTCGAAGATAAGTGATAGCTACCATTAAGCCCTTGTTTAGGCAGTGCAATATGTACCGTAGCAACCCCATGGTCATCAGTCTCAACAGCAAAAGCTCTCACTTTCTTGCCGCTAGGATTTTTCAGGGTTAAAATTATTTTTTTATGTCTAAGCACGTGACCACTAACGTCACTTTTTTCATAGGCACAAACACGAGCATGTACACTGTCTCCAGGGTGATAAATAGGGCGATCTGTTGCAATATGCATTCTGGAACGGCTCAAACTTTCGGGGTAAGAAACAGAAGAATAGCCTGCGGTAAGCAAAGGCATAAACTGATCTGCTTTTCCCTCTGGAAGACGGACTGAAACTTCGGGTCTACTAACAGGACAATTAGAAAAAAGAGCTACACCATTACTATCAGCTTTCATGGTGCGAGAAAACTTCCTTCCTTTTATATATACTATAGCTCCTGGCACAGCCTCACCGGTCAATTTATTGAGTGCAAGTACATAATAAGTTTTTGAATTGACTTTAGTTGTCAATGCTGTCAAATCAGAAACTGCAATAGTATTGTTATCAGTTTTAATGGGTACAGCAAGACTGTCAGGATAGTCGACAATCGGTTTAATTGATACAGCATACTTCCCATAAGGCATAGGAGGCAGATTGACAATTGTTCTCTTGTTACTATATGTCGTATCAGTAAGTAATGGTACAACATGTGTCTTATTACCGATCTTAATAGACACTCGAGGTACATTTGTAGCATTTATTCGAATCCTAATACTATCAGTTGAGAAGTATTGACGCTGAATAGAAGCATATATAGATGGTCTAATAATCTGATAATACATACTCTGTAGCTCTCTAACACGACGAGCATTTGGATAACGCGATATTCCTTCTTTGGCAATACGCAATGCTAAATTCACATTCCCAATACGTTGTGCTTCAGCAGCACGAGCAATGTACAACTCAAGAAAAGTGCTACATTGAGTATAAGTTGGTATTAACGTATCAAATCGCTTGAGACGCTCATCAGGTTCAGAAAGGTGTTGCACCTGGCCAATAGCCACAAGCAAAGCTGCGTCCAATTGATTATCTTCTTGTTCTATAGATAACCATTGTTCGTATAATGCGCTCTGCATATTAGTCAGTTTCTCTGTCTCTTCTTTAGTACGTCCATAATAACTAGCAGAAAGCCTCATACGATGTAATACTAAATTTGACAGCAACGGATATAGGCGATGCCTAAACACCTTACCACCTTTTCCTATCTTAACAAAAGGCACGTATGACTTGGCAGAAACTTTAGATAACTGCTCCCCATAATTATATATATAATGTGCATGATTGACTATTTCATCCACCTCATCATTTGACAACAACGCACACTGCAAAGTGTGCACAATGGCCTTTTCTTTATAATCCACAGCTGATTGTTGCCATTCTTCTAATTGAGATGCAATCTTGCTACGAGCATCTTCAGGCAACTTACGATATGTATCAAGTTGAACAGCAAGAGCCCGCCCCTGTTGAGGTACATTATTTTCTTTATCGGCTAGGTGATACATCTGACTAGACAACTCGAGTGTCAATTTAGGACGATCATCCTTCTGAGCTTGCTCTATAGATTTCCAGAGTTTATCGTATTTATCAGCTTGGGCTAAAACACAATAAAACAACAAGACAAATAATAAAGACCATTTAATCGTTTTCATGGGTTTGGTGGCTAATAGATTAATATTTCTTACAGTGCATAAAGCTAGAACGCACTGAAGTACACAACACAAAAGTAATAAATAAACACGAGAAACAAGGCTAGAAGTAGCTTTTTGTAAGTAAAGTTTGAATAAAATAAAGCAAAAGCAAACTCTAAGTACTAAGTAAATAGCATAAATGACTACAGGCTAGTATTCCAATCGCAGCTCACAAGGAAAACCAAAGACTCACGTAACATTATTGTAATAAATATGTCACAGCATTGTATCCTGTTTGTCCTAAACCTGTAACAACAAAAGAGGATATTTGCGTCGTAAATAAAACTAGCATTATAAAAACAGTAAAGAGAAAGCAATGAAAAGATTTTTCACATTCATGTTGGCAATCGTCGCACTACAAGTTAGTGTAATGGCCATCACGCTTAAAGGTCGGATCCTCGACAAGAAAACAAAAGAGCCACTTATCGGTGCCTCTGTAATTATTGCGAACACAAGCATCGGAGCTATTACAAATTTCGATGGATTTTACGAAATCACAGGCTTGCAAGCTGGAACATACAACATCCAAGTAAGCTATATTGGCTACCAACCAACGCTTATGCAAGAAATCAAGGTAAGCAGTGATGCTGAACAAATCCTTGATGTGAAGATGGTAGCCGCGGAAGTAACCCTTGACAATGTCATGGTTGTTGCAAAAAAGAATCTTGAGAGCGAGAATATGCTACTTATGGAACAACAGAAAGCTGTTCTAGCGGTACAATCTGTAGGTGCTAAAGAGCTTTCACGTAAAGGTATTAGCGATGCAGAAGGTGCAGTATCTAAAGTATCTGGTATCTCTAAACAAGAAGGTGTTAAAAACGTAGTGGTACGTGGTCTTGGCGATCGCTATAACTCAACTACATTGAATGGTTTTGCCATCCCTTCTGAAGATCCAGAATATAAAAACATCTCACTAGATTTCTTTTCTTCTGATGTTATCAAGGCAGTTGGCGTAAACAAAGCGTTTACAGCTGGAGGTCCTAGTGATGTGGCTGGTGCAAATATCAACATCCTTTCTAAAGAACTTGTAGGTGAATCTAAGCTGCAAATCGGTATCTCTGGCGGTGCAAACTCATCTAGCTTTGGAGAAGATTTCCTAGTACTTGACGGTGTTAACCCTTTCGGTTACTCAACTGAAAGTATTCCTGCATACAGTGAAGAGGTCTTGAACTTCGAAAACAGTCTTGACCCAGAGAAAAAGACTGCGCCTATGAACTTCGGTTTGAATATCGCAGGTGGTCGCAAGTTTGACTTGACTGACAACTCTACTTTGTCTCTATTTGCTGTAGCAGCAGCGAGCCAAAAGGCAAGCTATACAGACGGTGTGGTAAGAAAGACTACAAATGGCTCGTTGACACCATTCCAAGATCAAAACGTAAAAGACTACAGAATCAACACAAACCACATCGGTATGTTGAATCTTGACTATGCACTAGGTCAAACATTCAACCTAGCATATAACTTCATGTATATCCATAACAACATGCAATCTGTTAAGGATTTCACAGGAAGTCACTCTGAGACATTTGCTGGTGCAGATGAAACAGGTTACGTTGGTTTCACTCGTCGTCAACAAGACAATGACAATACATTGATTGTGAACCAATTGATTGGTAAGTATAATCCAACAAAGCGTGTACACGTAGAAGCTGGTGTTGCTTACAACATGATTGACAGTAAAGAGCCAGACAGACGTAGCAACTACCTGTCTAAGCAACCAACGAAATATATCTTCACTGGCTCTGATGTGAGTCAACGCAACTACTCATCTCTAATAGAAGATGACGTAAATGCAAGAGCAAACGTTCAATATGACCTAAACGACGAGGGTACTACAAACGTAAAGCTTGGTTATAGTGGTCGTTTCACAACAGACGAATTTGGCGCTCGCAACTTCATTTATTCGAAAGTAAGATTGTCTGACGCTCCTAACCCAGAAGATAGCTACGACTTAGATTTGGATAGCTATTACACTCAGGCCAATCTAGAGGCGGGTAAATTTGCAATGGACGTATTTGATGAAATATACAATGTCGAAAAGACAGTTCACTCTGTTTATGCTGAGGGTACATACCAAGTCAATGAGAACTTGATAATGTTTGCTGGCTTGAAATACGATCAAGTCAACTTTGATATTGACTACATGGTCAACAAAGCTGCTACTCCTTCTAACACAAGCTTTGACAAGCAATTCTTTTTGCCAAATTTGAACATGAAGTACAACGTAAACGAAAAGAATTCTCTACGTTTTGCAAGTAGCATCACATATACACTACCACAATCTAAGGAGATTTCTCCATTCCGTTATAGAGATGTAGGTTTCTCTTCTGAAGGTTATGCAGACTTGCAACCATCAACAAACTACAACTTTGACTTGAAATGGGATTATTACTTAGGTCGCGGTGAACTATTCTCTGTAACAGGTTTCTACAAAATGATTGAAGATCCTATTGCACGCATCGACGTAGGTAGTGCTGCTGGTGTGCTTTCTTACCGTAACGTATCAGACAAAGCTACTGCAGCTGGTATTGAGATGGAATTCCGCAAGACTTGGTTCTCTCAACCTGTTGGTAATGAAGGTATGCAAAAACTTTCTACAGGTTTGAACGGTTCTTATATCTACACACACTGTGAAGCAGATCTTGGCAACGAGATTTCGACTGAATCAGCTGGTGATCAACTTGAAGGCGCTGCGCCTTTCATTGGCAACCTTGATATTTCATACAACTTCCGCAACAAGGAAACAAACTGGACGTCTACTCTTGTAGTAAACTACGTGAGCGACCTAGTGTATATGATTGGTACAAAAGGATACAATGACGTCATGCAGAAGAACGTAACAACAATGGACTTCGTCACTCAATATGAATTCAACAAGCACTGGGGAGTATCTTTCAAAGCAAAGAACTTGCTAGATCCTAAATTCAAACTTGAACGCGAAGTGACTGACCTTAACACTGGTAAAACAGGCGATGTGGTCCTTTCTCAATATCAGAAGGGCATCGATTTGAGCCTGGGTATTACATACAAGTTTTAAATAGGTAAACCACAATTATTAACTTCTTCTAAAAAACAAGAAAATGAAGAATTACTTTAAATTCGCGATGTACGGTGCATGTGCACTTGCTACAACAACATTTGCATCATGTTCTAGAGACGGTCTTGACACGCCAAACCCGGATCCAAATCCAGAACCAGTATCAACAGTGCTTTCAGGTGCACTTAGCGTTAATATGACTCTTGATGCAACTAAAACTTATACTCTAGAAGGTGCTCTTGCAGTAAAGGATGGTGTTAAGTTGACAATCCCTGCTGGTACTCGCATCGAAGCCAAGGAAGGTTTTGGTAACTACATCGTAGTTGAACAAGGTGGCCAAATCTTCGTGAATGGTACATCTAGCCAACCAGTTGTCATGACTGCTGACAAAGCTAACGCTGGCTCAGGTTACTGGGGTGGTCTTATCATCAATGGTAAAGCGCGTATTTCAGGTGATTCTTCTGATTTTTCTCAAAATACTGGTAAAACAGAGATTGACAACGCACTTTCTTATGGTGGTGACTTAGACAACGACAACTCTGGTTCTATCACATACCTAGAACTTCTTTATACAGGTGCAAAGAGCTCTGCAAGTGTTGAGCACAACGGGTTGACTCTTAACGCAGTTGGTTCGGGTACTACAATCGAAAACATCTACATTCTAGAATCAGCTGATGATGCAATCGAGTTCTTTGGTGGTTCAGTAAATGTAAGAAACATCCTTGCAGTCGACTGTGATGATGACATGTTCGACTTTACTCAAGGTTACCACGGTACTATCACAAATGCTTATGGTATTAACGAAGAAGATTTCCAATCTACAGAAGGTGACCCACGTGGTATCGAGTGTGATGGTAACTTCGATGGTCTTAATCCACAAGCTCATGGCCAAACAGATTTGACTATCCATAACCTAACAATTCAAATCAACTCTACTGCCTCTCGTCCAGACGAGTCAGGTGATGTTGAAGATATTATTAAGATTCGTCGTGGTGCTACAGCCAACATCACTAACGCTTTGGCAATCGGTGCTGCATCTCACAAAGACATCATCGATATGCACGACAAGAAAGGCGCTGGTACAGAAGCTTCTGTAATCGAATTGACTACTTCTTTGACAGGTGCTATGTCTGGTAAAGCAATCAACACTGACGAAGGCACAAGCTATCCTAATGTTGAAATCGTTCCTGGTAACGATGGTTGTGACTTCTCTAACTTTGCGTGGACTAGCTACTCTGGTTCTAGCAATGCTACTGAAAGCCTTTCTGGCGATATCACTTCTACAAAAACTTTGAGTGCAAGCACTACTTACTACCTAGAAGGTGCACTTGTAGTAAAAGAAGGTGGTGACTTGATTATCCCTGCTGGAACAACTATCCTTGCTCGTGAAGGTTTCGGTAACTACATCCTTGTAGAAATGGGTGGTCAAATCCACGCAAACGGAACAGAAGCTGCACCTGTTACTATCACTGCAGACGTTGCAAACGCTGGTTCAGGTTACTGGGGGGGGCTTATCATCAACGGTAAAGCTCACATCTCTGGTGCTAGCGAAACTCACTCTGCTAATACAGGTAAGACTGAAATTGACAATGCTGTAGCTTATGGTGGTGATGTTGATGATGATAACTCAGGTTCTATTACTTACCTAAAGCTATTCTATACAGGTGCAAAGAGCTCTGCAAGTGTTGAACATAACGGTTTGACACTCAACGCTGTTGGTTCAGGTACTACAATCGAAAACGTATACGTACTAGAATCGGCTGATGATGCAATCGAATTCTTCGGTGGTTCAGTAAACGTAACAAACTTTATCGCAGTTGACTGTGATGATGACATGTTTGACTTCACTCAAGGTTACCACGGTACTATCACAAACTGCTATGGTTTGGACAACCCAGATTTCCAATCTACAGAAGGCGATCCACGTGGTATCGAGTGTGACGGAAACTTCGACGGTGTAACTCCAATGGACTTCTACCAAACTGATATGACAATCAATGGTATGACTCTTGAATTCAACTCTACTGACTCTCGTGTTGATGGTCCAGACGTTGAAGATTGTATTAAGATTCGTCGTGGGTCTAAAGCAAACATCACTAATGTAGTAGTTAAGGGGTCTGCAACAGTTAAGGATCTAGTTGACGTAGCAGATAAGAAAGGTTTTGCTGCTGCAGGCACAGTAATCTCTATTCTTAATCAACTGACAACAACTGAAGCTTATGACTTGATTGAGTATGATAGCAAGAATTCTGCTGGTGAAGCAATCTCTGCAGATCCCGCTGACTATACAATCACAACAAATGTTACTGCAAACACAGGTGCTGATACTGCAGCATTTGCTTGGACAGGAATTTTCTAAGCCTCACAGAGGATTAGACTAAAGGCCATAGGCCATATAATGCTAGTGACCGCGGGCGTGTTAAACGACCCGCGGTTTTTTGCATTATACGATAAAAAAAACATCAAAACGATTGGTTAAATCATAAATAATCACTAACTTTGCGCCCGTAAGAAAGAATATTCTCACAATAAAAATTATTATTATGAATTTCAACGAAAATGATTTTGTGATTGAATCGACTGCTGATGGCGGTTTTTTCGCTTACCTATCATCGAACTTGCAATGCAGCGCTTACGGTGACTCTTACGAAGAAGCCGAGGAAAACTTGCGCGCCAATGTGGAAGAATTTATTGACACTTATTATAGCATCGAGGAGTACTAGACAACTAGTGCTCCTTTTTGTTTTAAGATCAGTTCCACTACTCTACGAGCGAATACACACGGTAGATTTGACTTTATAAGACAAGAATCTAATTTTCTTGTCTATACTTTGTAGCCCCTTGCCTTTAACAATTGATTTAAGGCGAGAAGGTTTTTGGCCTCTTGTCGAAACAGTTCGACAATTATTCAACTATAGGAACAAAATAGTTGTATCCCAGCAGAGTTTCTTTATATACATAATGGATACAGTGATATCGATTTGGCCTTTTTTAAAGCAAAAGATTTCTTGCTTTGAGGGATTTTATCTATTTTTGCAGCAATCCCGTCATCCCTATACAAATTGCTAATTGCAAGATTTAGGTTTATAGGGTAGTAATAGGTATTTGATTTCAATTAAACATAAACTTTATCAAGATGATTAATTACAAAGATTTGGGTCTTGTAAACACAAAAGAGATGTTTGCAAAGGCAGTTGAAGGCGGTTATGCTATCCCAGCATTTAACTTCAACAACATGGAGCAAATGCAAGCTATCATTCAAGCTGCAGTTGAAACAAACTCTCCAGTAATCCTTCAAGTTTCTAAGGGTGCTCGTAACTACGCAAACGGTACTCTTCTTCGTTATATGGCACAAGGTGCTGTTGAGTACGCGAAAGAACTAGGTTGTGAGAAACCACAAATCGTTCTTCACTTAGACCACGGTGATACTTTCGAAACTTGTAAGAGCTGTATCGATGCTGGTTTCTCTTCTGTAATGATCGATGGTTCACACCACCCATATGACGAGAATGTAGCATTGACTAAGAAGGTTGTAGACTACGCACACCAATTTGGTGTAACTGTAGAAGGTGAGCTAGGTGTACTTGCTGGTGTTGAAGACGACGTTGTTGCAGAACACCACACATATACTAAGCCAGAAGAAGTAGAAGACTTCGTAACTAAGACTGGTTGCGATAGCTTGGCTATCTCTATCGGTACTTCTCACGGTGCTTACAAATTTACTCCAGAACAATGTACTAAGGATGAGAACGGTGTTCTTGTTCCTCCTCCATTGGCTATGGACGTATTGGAAGGTTGCCAAAAGATGATTCCTGGTTTCCCAATCGTACTTCACGGTTCTTCTTCAGTTCCACAAGAAGAAGTTGAAATCATCAACAAGTATGGTGGTGCATTGAAAGCTGCTATCGGTATTCCAGAAGCTTGGTTGCGTGAAGCTGCTACATCTGCAGTATGTAAGATCAACATCGACTCAGATAGCCGTCTAGCTATGACAGCTGCTGTACGTAAGGTATTCGCTGAATCTCCAGCTGAATTCGATCCACGTAAGTACCTAGGTCCTGCTCGTGAAAGCATGAAGAAAATGTACATGCACAAGATCAACGCAGTACTTGGTTCAAACGACAAGCTATAATCTATACAGATTAGATTTTAGTCTATAATACAAAGCTGGCTATAAGATTTAGTTCTTATAGCCAGCTTTCTTTATGTCAAAAATAAACAGGAAATAGATACATAATACATGAAAGCACAAGCGAAACACACAAGAACAGAATTGACAAGTTTGTCGTTTATTTATCATAACTTTTGTTGCATAATCAATAGCGTCAGGTTTAGTTCCAAAGTCCTATAGAAACACAATAAGCTAAACATTTGCGCCCTGCCACATAGACCATTATTAACAAAATCCCTGTAGCTAGCAAGAAAAACAGAAATAAAGGCTAGGAAAGTATAGAAATAGACTAAAGTTATTAAGTTTCAAAAGAAACTATCAATCTATAGCACAATACAGCAACTCACCAAGATAAACAACAAATACTTTTTTTCAGCAATTTACGAACTACACCAAGCAAAAGCTGCAAAATAAAAAATAATTAGCGATTTCCTTTGATAATAAAATATTGATGCTTATCTTTGAACCATAATTCAAAACATACAGTAGATCAACCACTACTCTATGTACTGATTAAGCTAAATATAAAGTAAGAGTATCATGTAGATATTGTTTCAACAACAACTTTATATTTTAAAGATAAAATAAGTACACTGACTAAACTAACCCAAGAAAAGGAATTACTTAGTCAAGATGTCTATTTTATCTTACAAATAAAACTAGTATAATAACTTAACAAAACATATGAATAATCTCTGCAACCTTAGATGCATAAAAAAAACTAAGGAAGTTCAGCGGAACGTATAGAGATAATAAGTTATAAAAGAAACTTTCGATTTGATTTATAAGTACACAAAACGCAAGTCTTGAACTATGTGGGAACATGGAAAAGATTGAAACAGGGGGCACTCTTGGTGAGCCCCCCCTTTTTTTTTAATATAATTGAAACGACTTCCTCAGCATTTATTTGTATTTTTGTCTCATAAGAGCTCAATAATGGCCAAAGAAAGGAATAAAAAACAGACAAAAATGATAAACAACAGAGAACTTAGCTGGCTATGTTTTAACAAACGAGTTATGCAAGAGGCACAAGATCAAACTGTACCTCTTTTACAGCGATTGCGCTTTCTAGGTATATTTTCCAATAATCAAGATGAATTTATAAAAGTACGTGTTGGAAATTTAGTGCGTTTTAGCCGCATGGGTAAAAACGCGCCTATAATGACAAACAATTATCACCCAGCTGATTTACTCCCTATTATAAATCAGAGGATTACTGATGACTTCCAACTATTTCAAAAGACATATGATGAGATTCTTTTGGAAATGGAAGAAAACAATATACATGTACTTAATGAAACAGAGCTCAATCAAGAACAAAAGGATTTCTGTCGTAACTACTATCTAAATGTCATATCCCCTCGCATCGTACCATTAATGGTGCGTAAAACAGCTCCACTTCCCTTCCTTAAAGATGGGCACGTATACATGGCGGTTAAAATGTGGATCGGTCGTATCTCCAGATTTTCAATTATACAGCTACCGATATCCAAAAAAAGCCCTAGATTTGTTGTCCTTCCCTCTAGCAAGAAAAAACGTCATGAAGTCATTTTCTTAGATGATATCATTCGACTATGTCTGGATGAGATATTCTTTATGTTCCGCTACGACAAAATCACGGCTCACACCTTTAAAATTCTTCGAGATGCAGTAATGCCTCTAGACGAAGATGTCAGTTTAAGTATGGTAGAGAAAATGGAACGCGGCATTGAGGCTCGTCAACACGGCGAGGTCATCAGAATGATTATCGATAAGAAGATGCCAACTGATGTAGCACGTACAATAGCAAACAAACTAGGCTTAAAAGAGAACTCTGACTTTATCCAACACGGTACACGCTACCACTTGATGAAGGATTTAATGAAGTTTCCAGCTCTGGTACCAGAACTGGAAAACAAACCTCAAAACGCTAGTGGGCACCCTTACGTTAAGCCCAATCAAAGCATTATGAAAGTAATTAAGCAACACGACATCATGCTTAATTATCCGTATCAAAGCTTTAATCACTTTATTGATTTCTTGCGAGAAGCCGCAGTCGACCCGAATGTACAAAACATCTACATCACACTATACCGCGTTGCAGAGCGTTCTAAAGTAATCAACGCCCTAATCAATGCAGCTCGCAACGGGAAACACGTAGTAGCTCTAGTAGAACTCCTTGCTCGGTTTGACGAAGAACAAAATGTAGAAAACATAGACATCCTTCAAGAAGCTGGAGTTAAGGTTATCCATGGTGTAGATGGCCTCAAAGTACACAGCAAAATTTGCCTTGTACAAAGATATGAAGCTGGTTTTTTGAAAGGATACACCTACATCGGGACTGGCAACTTCAATGAAGACACAGCTCGAATTTATGGTGACCTTGGTCTGCTTACCTTTGACCAAACCATCGCTGAAGACGCTGGCAAAGTTTTTGAGTTTCTTCAACACCCACACTACCACTTCAACT
Organism: Bacteroidaceae bacterium; assembly: GCA_963678855.1. Classification (GTDB taxonomy): domain Bacteria; phylum Bacteroidota; class Bacteroidia; order Bacteroidales; family Bacteroidaceae; genus F22. Next base: position 1,382,318 of record OY787448.1, read on the forward strand.
GCGAAAGGCTAATCGTATCTCCATATTTTATGCGTGACGAATTCAACATGCGCATTGATAGAGAAATTGAATTTGCACAAAAAGGAAAAAAAGCTTATATTTACGCCAAGTGCAACAGTTTAACAGACGAAGATATCGTCAACAAATTGTATAAAGCGAGCGAGGCTGGAGTCAAAGTTCGCCTTCAAATCCGCGGTGCATGCTGCTTGCAACCCGAGACAAAAGGATTAAGTGACAACATAAAAGTTCACAGCATTGTAGACAAATATTTAGAGCATGCACGCTTATTTATTTTCTATAACGGAGGAGAAGACGAGACAATTATCAGCAGTGCTGACTGGATGACACGTAACCTTAACCGACGTGTCGAAGTGGCTGTACCAATCACAGACAAACGAATTAAAAAAACATTACACAAGTTTTTCGATATTCAATGGAGTGATAATGTAAAAAGCCGTACAATGTATGATTTTGAATCAAACAACTACGTTGAACCCAAAAAAGACAGCCAACAAGTACGCGCTCAGCTAAAATTACATAGTTTCTACGACGAACTTGACGAGAAGCACAAAAAGAAATAATTAAAATAAACGCCTATGGACACCATACTTGCTGCAATTGATATAGGCTCAAACGCCATCCGCTTGCTAATTAATACTATAAGTAAAAACAGCAATGGAGAAGATGAGTACAAAAAGACGTGTTACGTCCGTATGCCTATTCGTCTTGGTGAAGATGTGTTTTCTAATGGACATATTTCTGAAGAAAAGATCTATCGTATGAGAGAAGCCTTTCAAGCCTTCTCTCACTTAATGCGTGCCTATCGTGTTCAAAGCTTTAGATGTTGTGCTACAAGTGCCATGCGCGAAGCCAAGAATGGACAAGAAGTAGCAGATAAAATCTTTGACACTAGTGGCATCCATATAGAAATCATTTCAGGAAAAGAAGAAGCTGACTTAGTATATAAAGCAGGAGATTACACAGAACTACTTGATCCTACTAAAACTTATTTATCTGTCGATGTAGGTGGTGGTAGCACAGAGATTATTGTCTATTCTAATGGGAAGAAACTAAACAGTTACTCATTTAGAGTAGGTACAGTACGCTTGCTCAATGACAAGTGCACAAAAGAATTTGAGCACATGAAAGAATGGCTACAAGATATTGTAGACAAGCATCACCCCGATACTATTATTGGCTCTGGTGGTAACATCAATAAAGTTCACAAATTGCATAACAAAAAACGTAATGAACCTCTTTCCTTTTTTGAGCTAAAGCGCCTATATGCCTCACTTAAACCACTTTCTTTCGAAGAACGAATGAAAGAGTATGGTTTGAACACTTATCGTGCCGACGTTATTGTCCCTGCTCTTAAAATTTTCATCACCGTGGCTATGCAATGCGATATTGGTCAAGTGATCGTTCCCAAAGTAGGTCTTAGTGACGGTGTTATTCATCAACTATATCAACTTGAACTAAAGAAATAAATATTAAACCGGTGTATTTCATAAGAGAAATGCACCGGTTTTGCATAATTCCCAACCATATTGGTAGTCATTATAGAATCTAAAAAAAGTTGCATTATTAATTCTGGCAAATTATTTGTAAGCTTAAGACGAATTATTAATTTTGCGATATGAACAGACAGACTCAGACTCAAACTACAGCTCAGACTCAGACCTTGGCCCCTCAACAAATACTGACGGTCAAGCTGATAGAATTGCCCATTGTAGAAATGGAGCAACGAGTGCGTGATGAGCTTTTGGATAATCCCGCACTTGTTGAAGGGCATGACAAGGATGAGGAAGAAGTGTCTGAAAACAATACTCAAGAAGAGGAACTTGATAGCTCTGATAGTGACGAACCGTCAGAATTAACCGATGAACCTGAACTATCAGCTGATGACTTATTAGGATCAGACGATGTTTTAGCAGATTATCTAACCGAAGATGACATCCCAGACTACAGACTCAGCGAACCTGGTAGACAAAGAGATGACGAACGTGAAGACATCCCTTACTCAGAAGGGACATCTTTTCTTGAGTATCTCAACGAACAGATTCAAGAACAAGACTTCACTGAAGAAGAAGCCCAACTTGCTGAATATATCATAGGATCATTAGACAATGACGGTTTGCTGCGCAAGCCTCTTGTCGCTATCCAAGACGAGCTGGCGATTTATATAGGAATCGAACACAGCATGGATACAATGGAACACGTGTTAAGCTGCGTGCAGTCTATGGATCCTCCTGGAATCGCAGCACGTGATTTGCAGGAATGTCTACTGCTACAGTTGCAGCGACTTACCCCATGCGACAAAGTAGACCGTGCAACCGCCGTCATTAGTCACCACTTCAAATTGTTTACTTTGAAGAAATGGAGACAGATACAGACTAAATTGGGGATAGACGATGAAGATATGGAAGAAGTACTTCACGAAATCACATCGCTGACGCCCAAACCTGGTGCTTCATTAGGAGAAGTCTTAGGAAAAACGATGCAAACTATTGTTCCTGACTTCACGGTTGAAACCGACGAAAATGGTCAAATAATTATGTCTCTCAATGGGCGTGGCATCCCGCCATTGAGAATAAGTCAGGAATTCCGAACAATAATTGAAGAACATACAAAAAACAAAGCCAATCAGAGCAAAAAGTCGCAAGAAGCTATTATCTTTGTAAAGCAGAAGCTTCAAGCCGCTCAAGGCTTTATTGACGCTGTCAAACAACGTCATCAGACCTTGACTGGCACGATGCAAGCCATCATCGACCTTCAACGTCCTTTTTTTATTGATGGAGATGAGGGCCTACTGCAACCCATGAAATTAGAAGATGTTGCTAACATCACAGGGCTGGATATATCAACCATCTCACGAGTAAGCAACAGCAAATATGTACAGACTAACTTTGGGATATTTCCACTGAAATTTTTCTTCAACAATGGATATCAATTAGAAGATGGTGAAGAGTTGTCAGTACGTCGTATCAAGCAAGCCCTACAAGACTTGATTGATAACGAAGACAAAACTAAACCATTAGCCGACGAACGACTAGCGAAGCTAATGAAAGACCAAGGATTTCCTATTGCTCGTCGTACTATTGCCAAATACCGTGACCAACTGGAGATACCAGTTGCACGACTTAGAAAAGAAAAATAAATCTGCCGAGAATAAACCTAAATAATTATTTACCTTAAACTGAAAGAACCATGAATTTTCCAGAAGAACTAAAGTACACAAAAGATCACGAGTGGGTACGCATTGATGCAGACGGAACTGCCTACATAGGCATCACAGACTACGCACAAAGCCAACTTGGTGATATTGTATTCGTAGATATCACAACAGAAGGCGAAACGCTAGATGCTGAAGAAGTATTCGGTACAATAGAAGTCGTGAAAACAGTGTCTGATTTATTTATGCCTATCTCTGGTGAAATACTAGAAGTCAACGAGAAGATTGAAGACGAACCAGAAACAGTCAACGATAGTCCATACGGGGATGGTTGGTTGATTAAAGTACAACCTTCAGATGCAAGCGAGCTTGACGGTCTCCTTGACGCAACAGCATACAAAGCATTGATCAATGAAGACTAAGTTATTGAGCTTATTATCACAATAGTAAGAGGCTGTGTCAAAAGTACTTGACGCAGCCTCATCATTTTTTTAAAGCCAACTGGAATCCCAACAGACTGTTTACCAGCGTTTATAAGCTTCCAAATAGTTTTCTCACCCCTTACAATCGTGCATAAGTGTACATTTATACTTAGAAAGAAGCCTTACGATATTCACAGCGTAGCCTAAGAAATTCATTTTACTTAGTATCCACCAACCAGAAGCAAAAAATAAAGGGCTGCGCCAAACACTTTATGACGTAGCCCTTTATTGTATAGAGTAAGCTAACAGCTCAATTACTTCTTCATATCCTCAGCTATAAAGGCCAACAACTCATCCACAGCTTGATCTTCTGGGATATTCTTCTTAATGCAGTGATGCCCTTTATACAGACTAATCTTACCGCGCCCTGCACCAACATAGCCATAATCTGCATCAGCCATCTCACCAGGACCATTGACGATACATCCCATAATACCAATCTTCAAACCAGTCAGGTGGCTAGTAGCGGCTTTGACCTTCGCGATAGTCTCTTCTAGGTTGTAAAGCGTACGACCACAACCTGGACATGATATATACTCTACTTTACTAGTGCGTAAGCGACCTGCTTGCAAAATTCCAAAACTAATAGCATCCACTTCTTCGTAAACCACACCTCCTTGATTAAAGACACATAGACCATCCAAAAGTCCATCCATCATCAGAGCGCCAGTATCGGCAGCTGCCTTAATCATAAGGTCACCCTTATCATTTTCATTGTAGTATTGGAAGAACACAACTGGATGTGTCAACTCAGCACGCATCAGTTGGTGTACCAGTGCTCTATGCTCACCTACTCGATTTGGATTGTTACTTTGAGATACAATGACAACTTCTGGGTGATGTTTTAGAACTGCCATCACCTCGTCCGTACAAGCCATATAAGGCATAAACAAGAACTTCAGCGTCGCAGACGAAGTATCTATAAGATTTAATTGTTCATGATTAAAGGCTGGCCATACATTTTCCTGGTCAGTCCACACATCAGCATCTACAACGTATTGCTGCCCTGACACCAAAGTCTCTGGAAGTTTTTTACCGACATATAAATAGTCAGGATTAAATTGTTCAGAAACGCTCAGTTCACCATCTACTCGCACGGAGAAAACTACAGGCTGATTCTCACCACCTATATTGTGTACAGTATGCGTTTTGCGACGTGCAGGAGAGAAATAATTAAACCTTTCTGCTACTGCAGCAGGAATATATGGATGTCCTTTTCTCCCTGTAATATAATCGACCAAAGCACGGGCTACAGGAATCTCCGCTTCAGGTGCCTCTGATAAAGACACACGAATAGTATCGCCAATACCATCAGACAGTAAAGCACCTATACCTACAGCACTCTTGATACGTCCATCTTCACCTTCACCTGCTTCGGTAACACCTAAGTGTAAAGGGAAAGTCATATTTTCTTTCTCCATGGCTGCGACCAACTGGCGCACACTTTGTACCATCACAACCGTATTGGACGACTTGATAGAAATCACCACTTGATAAAACTCATGTTTAACACATACGCGCAAGAACTCCATACAGCTTTCTACGATACCAGCAGGAGTATTGCCATAGTGAGACATGATACGATCCGAAAGCGAACCATGGTTGACTCCAATACGGATGGCTGTGCGATTCTCTTTACAAATATCCAAAAATAAACCTAAGCGCGCTTCTATTCGAGTCAACTCTTCTGTATATTCCTCTTCAGTATACTCAATTTGCTTAAACTTGCGAGCAGGATCTACATAGTTACCAGGATTGATACGCACTTTCTCTGCATACAAAGCTGCTACATCAGCTACATTGGCATTGAAATGCACATCAGCGACTAGTGGCGCATTAATACCTTCACGGCGTAGGCCTATATTGATCTCTTTGAGGTTTTCTGCCTCTCTTACACCTTGTGTAGTCAGACGCACTATTTCACCACCAGCAGCTACAATACGCTTAGACTGATCTATACACGCTTGTGTATCCATAGTATCAGTATTGGTCATAGACTGCAAACGAATAGGGTTGTCACCCCCTAAAGCCACCGCCCCCACTTGGACTGGCGAACTTACACGTCTTGTATAATTAAAAAGAAAATCCATTATATTATTCTTGAATATTGTATAGTTTAAATCACAAACCATTCACTTTGTGACTCTTTTACCATTGTTGATACCAAATCTCTTACTCATTATGAAGCCATCTTACCTTACTATTACAAGATATCTGCAAATACAGTACTACTATGATTATCTTTATATGACAAGTGATACAAACTATAATGCAATCATGTATAGTCCTAGGTGTATACATGCATAGATGGGCATCTATACGCGTATAGTCCTAGATCTATACATGTATGGATGCCCATCTATACACACTCGCGACCTAGCGAAAATTCACTCTCGTAGTACTACGAACGCGCCAAGCTTAGCGTGCCGAACACAAAAGAAGAGAATGAATCAAGGATATCCATTGATACATTCTCATCATATCTACTAGTTAGTTTTGTATTTAAATTCCACGTGAGCAAGCTCTGCATTGGCTTTTACAATTTTCTCGCTCAACTTTGACTTAAATAGCTCAAATCTTTCACTCACTACTTCATCACTTAGGCTAAGCATTTGAGTAGCTAGGATAGCTGCATTTTGTGCACCATTGATACCGACTGTTGCTACTGGGATGCCAGGAGGCATTTGTACGATAGCTAGCAAGGCATCCATACCTTGAAGAGAGGCCGCGATAGGCACACCAATAACAGGAAGTGAAGTAGAAGCAGCAATAACACCAGGAAGGTGTGCCGCCATACCTGCAGCAGCAATAATCACTTTAATACCACGTCCAGGTGCTTCTTTAGCAAACTTCTCTACTTCTGTAGGAGTACGATGCGCCGAAAGTGCATGAATTTCAAAAGGAATTTGCATGTCATCTAGAAAGATAGCTGCCTTTTCCATTACTGGCAGATCCGATGTACTACCCATAATAATACTTACAATTGGCTTCATAATTTTCTTGTTTTTGTTTGGTTATTGAGTTATGCTACAAAAATAGGTAGAATACAGCAAAGGAACAAATAGGCAGCGTTAAAATCGTTATATACAAACAGACACCATACAGCAAAGCTGCACAGTGTCTGATATTTTTATGACGAAGTACTTGTACTGAATCTTCGTTGATTGACATTCAGAAACAATTAGTACTCTTCCTCATTAAAGAAGAAATCATCCTTACTTGGGTAGTCAGGCCATAAATCTTCAATCGTCTCATACATTTCACCTTCGTCCTCAATCTCTTGAAGGTTCTCAATTACCTCCAACGGAGCTCCAGAACGAATAGCGTAATCAATCAACTCATCCTTGGTTGCTGGCCAAGGTGCATCTTCTAGCTTAGATGCAAGTTCAAGTGTCCAATACATACAATTATTTTTAAAGAGTAATTATTTATTAACATATCCTTTCGAGCACAAAAATAGTACTTTTTACGTCATTTTCAAATATTATTCCAGAAAACTTCAGTCGCACCAGCTATTTGATTCATCTTTCTAGCTTGTACAAATAGATAGTCAGACAACCTATTGATAAAAGCTATTACGACAGAGTCTATTTCAGCCTCATCAGTCAATGCCAAAATGCGACGTTCTGCACGACGACATACGGTACGTGCTTGGTGACAAAATGCAGCTCCTCGACTGCCACTAGGTAATATAAAACCGCTCAACTTAGGCAGCTGTCCGTCTATGGCATCTATTCTGGCTTCTATCTCATCAACACGCACTTGCTCTACGGTGGTAGCTTTAGTCAGTTGCGTACTTGTAGTATCAGTTGCTAGGTACCCACCAATGCTAAACAGTTGATGCTGAACTTGAAGAAGGAAATCAATATCATCCTTGTCTTCCAGATAGCTAATAACTACTCCTAAGACAGAATTTAGTTCATCGACTGTGCCATAAGCTTCCAATCTTACACTTTGCTTAGACACCCGCTGTCCTCCTACAAGTGAAGTCATTCCTTTATCTCCTCCGCGAGTATAAACCATGCTTTTCTTTTTCTCCATCATAAGCGTCATATTTATAGATTATATTTCAAGGAATCTCAACGGCAACCTCGATTCTTTCTTTATCACACCTTGTGCTGCCATATCATATATACCAATACCTCCAGAAAGTCGCCTCCAAAGCGACTGCCATGCTAGTTCGTGTGTGTTTGACGAATGGATCCCCTCACATAAACACGTACTATCATCTGGAGCCACCAAAAGCCAATCACTCAGCTGATGTATTAATGACGATTCCACAACTAGCGACTTATCAACAAAGACTAGAGTTTTTTCTCCACTAGTCCAATATGCCTCTTTAATTTGTCCGACCGAAGTGACAATCTGACATTGTATCCCCCTTTTACCAGCATCTAGGTACTGTGCTACTAACTGCCCTTTCTTTTCAGATGAAGTAACAATCAAAGCACGAGTCGCTTGACAGTCATTGGCAAGACGGAACAACAGGCGTAAAAGCCCGATTTCCATCATTCCTGATTCAGGTAAGGTCTTATATGCATAATACATGCTTTTTTGAAAAAGTACTTGACGAATATAGTAATACCTATTTGGAGAGTGCACTCCAAATCCAGCTCGAACTCGCCTTCTCTTCAAATAAGACACAATAGCAAATTTCTTCAAGATACGCTTCATACACAAAATAATTAGAACGGTAGTCTAATGCTTACAAATCTTCTAGTAGACGTTTTAAAACGACTGTAGCAGATATTTCGCGATTCGCTGCCTGTGGAATAACAAGCGATTGTGGGCTTTCAATCACATCATCTGTCACAATCATATTACGGCGCACAGGCAAACAGTGCATAAAATGCGCGTTATTTGTTACCGCCATTTGTCGCTCGCCAACTGTCCAATTTCTGTCTGTACTCAAAATTTCACCATAATGCTCAGGTGAAGCGACAGCCCAGTTTTTCGCATATATAAAATCAGCATCTTCAAATGCCTTCATTTGGTCATACTCTATTCGTGCTCCTTCAGTGAAGCTAGGATCTAGCTCATACCCCTCTGGATGTGTAATCACAAAGTCGTAATCAGCAGCAATCATCCATTCTGCAAATGAATTTGGTACAGCTTGAGGCAATGCTCTAGGGTGTGGTGCCCACGTCAAGACAACCTTAGGACGCTCCACCTTCTTATGCTCTTCGATTGTTATCAAATCGGCAAAGCTTTGCAATGGATGACGAGTAGATGCCTCCATAGAAAAAACAGGTACACCAGCATACTTGATAAACTGATTCAAGATAACTTCTTGATAATCATAATCACGGTCTTCAAAACGAGCAAAGCTACGCACACCGATAATGTCGCAATAGCTAGCCATTACAGGAATCGCTTCCAATAGATGTTCTGGCTTATCGCCATCCATAATCACCCCACGCTCTGTTTCTAGTTTCCAAGCACCATTATTGACATCTAGGACGATTACGTTCATACCTAGATTGGTCGCTGCTTTTTGTGTACTCAATCTAGTACGTAGACTAGAATTGAAGAAAAGCATCAACAATGTTTTATTTTTACCCAGTTCTTGAAACTGGAATCTATCTTCTTTAATAGTCAGTGCCTCTTGTACTGCCTCTTTCAAAGGGCCTATATCGCCCACACAAGTAAATTGCTTCATAATTCTTTTCTTTAAACGTTACACTGGTCTTGTTTGTCCATCACCTTTTATAATCCACTTATAAGAACATAACTCTTGCAAAGCCATTGGCCCACGAGCATGTAATTTCTGTGTACTAATTCCTATCTCAGCCCCCAGTCCAAACTGAGCACCATCGGTAAATGCAGTCGATACATTGTGGTATACACATGCAGCATCCACCTGCTTCAAAAAATCTTCGGCAGCCATCTTGTCGGCTGTTACGATACACTCACTATGTTTACTGCTATGTATTCTCACGTATCGGATAGCCTCTTCAAGAGATTCTACTGTACGAATAGACATACGCATGGATAAAAACTCAGTTCCAAAATGTGCTTCAGTAGCCTCTGCAAGATACTCATCAGGATAATTCCCTTTCAGTTTCTGATAACTTTTAGAGTCGGCATAAATCATCACCTTCTTCTCACCAAGTTCTTTACATATTAGTGGAAGATCTGCAAGTTTTTCTTCGTGAAGTACCATGCAATCTAAAGCGTTACACACACTCACACGTCTAGTTTTTGCATTCGTCACGATGTTTTTTGCCATATCAACATCAGCTGCTGCATCTACATAAGTATGGCAAATACCTGCACCCGTCTCAATCACTGGTACTTTGGCATTATCTCGCACATACTGTATCAAGCCGCTACTACCTCTAGGGATAATCAAGTCTACATATCCTACAGCTCCTATCAAGTCTTGAGTTGCTTGTCTATCTGATGGCAGCAAGTTAACCACATCGGGATTAACCTGATGATAGCCCAGCACCTTACGGATAAGAGCAACAATAGCTTTGTTTGATTCTTTTGCAAAACTACCGCCTTTTAATACACAAACATTCTGTGTTTTCAGACACAAGGAAAAGACATCAAAGCCCACATTTGGTCGAGCTTCATAGATGATGCCTATCACTCCGAAAGGCACACGTCTGCGTTGTAATTTAAATCCAGCTGCCGACTTAGTCTTATCAATAACCTCACCTACTGGTGAAGTCAACTCTGCAACATGTCGCATATCTGCTGCTATACCTGCAATACGTTCTTCAGTTAGCTTCAGACGGTCATATTTGGGATCCTCTGAATCCATCAACGCTAAGTCTTTAGCATTTGCTTCGAGCAAAACAGATATTTCTGACTCAGCAGCATCGGCTACTGCAAGTAAAATCTCATTGATTTTTTCTTCTGATATAAGCTGCAAATCAACAGTTGCCGCTTGTGCTTTATCCAACAATTCTTGAATCATACTATGAGTCTTTAGATAGTTATTATGGGATCAACTGGATTAATATAAATATAGATAGTCATAATGCACTAATGGCTTATGCCCTTTTTCTCCAAGGATGGCTTTGGCTTTCACACTACTCATTTTGACCTTGCCTAGACCTATCACTTTATCTTCTGGATTCAGAATCTGAACGATATCATTCTTTTCAAACTCCCCAACAATACTCGTTGCCCCTACTGGTAGAAGACTGACAGCTTGGTCACTCAACAACTTTTCGACTGCCGAGTCATTAATCTGTATAGCTCCTTTTGCAAAGTCCCTACTATGCGCAATCCATTTCTTAACGCTGGAAGACTTGCGAGTTGAAGGTTTGAATCTTGTGCAAGGCGTTTCTGGCGATTGTAACAAATCCAAAAGTATATTTCTTTTCTTACCGTTTGCAATAATGACTTCCACACCTTCATCTGCAAGTTTCTGAGCAATATTACATTTGGTAAGCATACCACCACGCCCAAATCTAGATTTAGTAGTCTGAATATATTTTTCCAATTCAGTATCAGGGGTTATCTCACGAAGCAACTCTGCGTTTGGGTCTGATGGGTTTGCAGTAAATATACCATCTACATTACTAAGTATAACTAGTTGCTGGCAGTTAAGCATTGTTGCTACTAGCCCTGACAACTCATCATTATCTGTAAACATCAATTCTGTGACAGAAATCGTATCATTTTCATTTATAATAGGAACTACTCCTTGTTGCAAGATAGTGTGGATACAGTTTCGTTGTGTCAGATAATGCTGACGAGTTGAGAAATTCTCTTTTGTCGTCAACACCTGAGCCACAGCAATACCGTGTTCACGAAATAGCTCGTAATATCTATTGATTAATTTAGCCTGCCCTACGGCCGAATATAATTGACGTTGCTCAACCTCGTCCAATGACGCTTTCATATGTTGTAGTTCACTGCGACCAGCCGCAACAGCTCCAGAAGAAATCAAGACCACTTCAATTCCTTCTCTATAAAGATGCACTAACTGATCAGTCAATGCAGAAATACGCGTTACATCAAGTGTGCCGTCAGTCCGAGTTAAAACATTGCTCCCGACTTTGACAGCTATTCGTTTTAATTTTTTGTTCATATCACTTATGATTTAAACGCAAATATACCATTTTTACGTCACATTGCTATTAAAAAGAAGAAAAAAGAGACAATTTGAGAGGCTAAAAGTATCCCGGAGGAGAATCGAACTCCCATCGACCGCTTAGGAGGCGGTTGTTCTATCCATTGAACTACCAGGACAAGAAATGAGATTTGGGCAAACGAGATAAAAGATAAGCCAAATGTTGGAAAAATATGCAGGTTTGGTGCATATCTCAATTATTGAAGTGCAAATATACGATTATAATAAGAATAATCGAATAATCACTTGGTTTTTTCAAATATCTTTGCGACCTTTGTGACAGACTTAAGAAAAATCAAACTATAACCTAAACCATGATCATTTAGAGTAATGTGTAAGCAGAAGCTCGAATGTAAATTCTAATTATTAATATTACCGCTTTATGACAAACAATTTGCTTGCTAAGGAAGTAAAAGATGTTGTTGTAAGATTTTCGGGAGATTCAGGAGATGGGATGCAGCTTGCTGGAACCATCTTTTCTAATCTTGCGGCATCTCTAGGCAACGAAATCAGTACCTTCCCTGACTTTCCTGCGGAAATTCGCGCCCCACAAGGGACAATTAGTGGTGTTTCTGGCTTCCAAGTTCGTATTGGCGCCGACAAAGTGTACACATGTGGAGATACGTGTGATGTACTTGTAGCGATGAATCCAGCTGCTCTGAAAACAAATGCGAAGTTTTTGAACAGTCAGTCTATCATCATTACAGACACTGACTCTTTCGGTAAAAGAGATTTAGAAAAAGCGTTGTACACTACTAACGATCCATTTGAAGAATTAGGTATTAAAAATGAAGTGATTGCTGTGCCAATCACAACTCTTTGCAAAGAGTCACTTAAAGATAGTGGCCTTGACAACAAAGCTATTGTTCGATGCAAAAACATGTTTGCCCTTGGGCTTGTATGCTGGCTATTTAATAGTCCTCTTGAGCATGCCATGGAAATGCTCAAGAACAAATTCTCCAAAAAGCCTACTATTGCTGAGGCAAACATCAAAGTGATGACCGATGGGTACAACTACGGTTATAACACACATGCTTCGGCTACGACATATCGCATTGAGACAGGTGAGCCTAAAGAAAAAGGCTTCTACACCGACGTAAATGGTAATCTTGCTACTGCTTACGGGCTTGTAGCCGCAGCTGAAAAAGCTAACTTGCAGTTATTCCTAGGCTCTTATCCTATTACTCCAGCTACAGATATTCTACACCATCTAGCTAAAATGAAAGATTTGGGCGTAGTGACTGTACAGTGTGAGGATGAAATTGCTGGATGTTGTGCAGCAATTGGTGCTTCATTCGCTGGTAATTTAGCGGTAACAACAACATCTGGCCCTGGCGTCTGCTTGAAGAGCGAGGCAATCAACTTGGCTATTATGGCTGAGCTACCATTGGTTGTTGTCAACGTACAACGCGGTGGCCCTTCTACTGGGCTTCCTACTAAGAGTGAGCAAACCGACTTGCTTCAAGCTTTGTATGGTCGTAACGGGGAAAGCCCTATGGTTGTGCTAGCTGCACAAACTCCAGATGACTGTTTTGATGCAGCCTACTATGCAGCTAAGCTAGCGCTTGAGCATATGACACCAGTAATGTTGCTAACCGATGGTTATGTAGCAAACGGTGCAAGTGCATGGCGTATCCCTGAACTAGACACATATCCTACAATCAACCCTCCGTATGTGGACGCTGAAGATGCAGTCGACTGGAAACCTTACAAGCGCAATGCTATTTCTAAGGTACGTCAATGGGCCATCCCTGGACAAGAAGGTTTCGCACACCGCCTAGGTGGTCTTGAAAAAGACAACGAAACATCTGCTATTTCTACAGATGCTGCTAATCACGAGTTGATGACAAGTATCCGTCAAGAAAAACTAGAACATATCACATACAGTATCCCTAAACAGACCGTAGAGGGAGACGACGATGCTGACATCCTAGTTGTTGGTTGGGGTAGTACATATGGTCACCTTCATGCGGCAGTCTCAGAAATGAGAGCGTCTGGCAAGAAAGTAGCTCATGCACACTTCAAATATATCAATCCATTGCCAAGCAACACAGAAGATCTACTTAAGCAGTATAAGCACGTAATCGTTGCGGAGCAAAACCTAGGTCAGTTTGCGATGGTACTTCGTAACCGAGTACCATGTGTTACTATCAAGCAGTTTAACCGTGTAGAGGGTCAACCATTCAAGGTAGAAGAGTTGGTTGAAGCTTTCACTAAAACAATGGAGGAATAAGATATGTGCCAATTTACAGCTAAAGATTTTAAAAGTGATCAGTACGTACGTTGGTGCCCTGGATGTGGTGACCACGCACTACTTAATTCACTTCAAAAAGCGATGTCTAATCTAGGTATCAAACCTCATGAAACAGCAGTAATTTCAGGTATCGGCTGTTCTTCTCGTTTGCCTTACTACATGGCGACATACGGTTTTCATACGATTCATGGCCGTGCAGCAGCTATTGCTACTGGTGTCAAAGTTGCCAACCCTGAACTATCTGTATGGCAAATTTCAGGTGATGGTGATGCGATGGCTATTGGTGGTAACCACTTTATCCATGCGCTTCGTCGTAACGTAGATATCAATATCGTCCTTTTAAACAACCGTATCTACGGTCTAACTAAAGGACAGTACTCTCCTACTTCACCTCGTGGTTTTGTCTCTAAGTCATCTCCATTTGGCACAGTAGAAGATCCATTCCGTCCAGCAGAGCTTATCTTCGGTGCACGCGGTCAATTCTTTGCTCGTTGTGTCGATGTAGACGCTAAGCATGCTACAGAATGTCTTGAAGCATCTGCTAAGCACAAAGGTGCATCGGTTATAGAAGTGCTACAAAACTGTGTAATCTACAACGATGGCTCACAAAGCATGGTAGCGACTAAATCAGCCCGTGCTAAAAATGCCATTTATCTTGAACACGGCAAGCCAATGATCTTCGGTGAAAGCAATGAACTTGGTTTGATGCAAGAAGGCTTCGGACTAAAAGTCGTAAAGATTGGAGAAAATGGCGTGACGGAAGCTGATTTGCTAGTACACGATGCTAAGTGTGTAGACAAGACAGTTCACACAAAACTAGCATTGATGGAAGGTCCTGACTTCCCAGTGGCTCTAGGTGTCATTCGTGATGTGGACAAACCAACTTATGATGATAGCGTTTACGAGCAAGTTGAAAAGTGCAAGTCAACAAAACAAGGTGGCTGCCTACGTGAAAAGCTTCTTAAAGGTGATGTTTGGGAGATTAAGTAACCCAGAAGACTAACATATACAAAGAGCGGTCGATTAGAGATGAATCTAATCGACCGCTCTTGCCATTACTAGAATGCTTATTTTTAAGTCAGGAATTTTACGCAATGCTTCTCCACAAGCAATTAATGTAGAACCTGTTGTCAACACATCATCTACCAAGAGTATATGCTTCCCGCTTAAGTTATCTGCTTCATCACAATAAAACAAATGCTCACTATTGCTGATACGTGCTCCACGTGATAGTTTAGTTTGAGTAGGGTTGTGTCTTTGTCTACTCAGTATATCTGTACGCATTGGGATACCTGTAACTTTTTCAACACCTTCACATAAACAATCACACTGATTATATCCCCTACTTTTAAGTCGCTTAGGATGGAGAGGAACAGGAACAATAACATCAATATCATTAAAGAAGTCAGTTTCAACCATGAGTTCTCGCGCCATCATTTTCCCCATTTCTACGCCGACCCAAGGTAGATTTCTGTACTTCAGGCTGTATACAATCTCAGCAAAAAGGCTGTGACTATAATGGTGCATAAAACAGTGAGCTCTTTCTATAGGTATCAGTCCCCAAAACAATTGCTCAACATCATTGCTTGGCTTGGCCTTCATATGCGTATATGGAAACTTAGCAGCGCAATGTAAACAAAAAACTTTGCCTCCCCTATGCATCCTACCGCCACAGACGATACAATACTTAGGGAAAACAAAGTGTACAATATCCTCTATACGTTCAAGGCAAGCCTGCCAGATTGATGTACGTATGGAGAGTTTCATCTAATCTTGGTGTATGAATTAAATCTTATCGCCGTAAGCCAAATCACCAACATCACCCAAACCTGGAACAATATATGAGTGGTCATTGATAATTGGATCAATAGCTGCACACCAGATAGTCGTATTTGCTTCTGGGAATACCTTGGCAATATAATCGACAGCTTGTTGGCTAGCAATAATACATGCCACGTGCACATCTTTAGGCAAACCACGATTCAACATCGCTTTGTAACCAAGTTCCATAGAACTACCTGTAGCAAGCATAGGGTCAGTCATAATCAAAGTCTTGCCATCAATGCGAGGTGAAGCTAAGTACTCCACATGCACATCAAACTTCAACTTATCTTTATACTTACGATATGCCGACACAAAAGCATTCTCAGCATCATCAAAATAACTAAGGAAACCTTGGTGGAAAGGTAGACCTGCTCGAAGAATCGTGTTGATAACCAATTGATTATCATGAGTCGACACAGGTGCCTTATCTAGAGGTGTTTGTACCTCTTTGTCCGAGTAATCAAACGTCTTACTGATTTCATAGGCCATAATCTCGCCAATTCTTTCAATGTTACGACGAAAACGAAGTCTGTCGCTTTGTACGTTGACGTCTCTAATCTCAGCTAAATATTTATTCAACACCGAATTAGTTTCGCTTAAGTTGATAATTTTCATCCTGAATAGGTTTTTTAGGGGGTTTCAAATTGGGTACAAAGTAACACAAAATAATTGGATTAGCAATATTCGATTTTCACTTTTTATGACGATATTATAAAATGAATCCTATTAGAGAAATATTTCTTCAATTGCTTCTTTTCTTCAATATAATAATGTATATTTGTAAGTGACGGAAAAAGGGAAGTCGAAAAACACCTTTTTACGCCTTATTCGCTTTTAAGAAGATTTTATTCAATACCAATTTATTTAAAACATAAGGAATATGGCAAATCTAGATTTAACTAAGTATGGGATCACTGGCACTACAGAGATCGTTCGTAATCCATCTTTTGATGTACTCTATGCTGAAGAGACTAAACCATCTCTTCAAGGTTTTGAAAAAGCACAACTAACTGAACTTGGCGCACTAAACGTAATGACGGGAGTCTACACTGGACGCTCACCTAAAGATAAGTTCTTAGTGAAGAACGAAGCTTCTAAGGATGTATGGTGGACTTCTGATGAATTTCCTAACGACAACAAGCCTTGTACTGAGGAGGCTTGGGAGGACATGCGTAAAAAAGCAATCAAACAACTTAGTGGACCTAAGAAGCTTTTCGTTGTAGACACATATAGTGGTGCAAACGAAAACTCTCGACTAAAGGTACGCTTCATTATGGAAGTTGCTTGGCAAGCACATTTTGTAACAAACATGTTTATCCGTCCTACCGCCGAAGAATTAGAAACATACGAACCTGATTTCGTAAGCTTCAACGCTTCTAAAGCAAAGGTAGATAATTATAAAGAACTAGGTATCAACTCAGAAACTGCTTCTGTGTTTAACCTAGCATGTAAAGAACAAGTGATTTTGAACACTTGGTATGGTGGTGAAATGAAGAAAGGTATCTTTGCTATGATGCACTTCTATCTTCCACTTCAAGGCATTGCTACGATGCACTGTTCTGCAAATATGAGCCATGATGGCGAAACAGCTATCTTCTTTGGTTTATCTGGCACAGGTAAAACAACTCTTTCGACCGACCCTAAGCGTCTACTTATCGGTGACGATGAACATGGTTGGGATGATGATGGTGTCTTCAACTTTGAGGGAGGTTGCTACGCTAAGGTAATCAATCTTGACAAAGAAAGTGAGCCAGACATCTATAACGCTATTAAGCGTGACGCTCTTCTTGAAAATGTCACAGTTGACGAAAATGGAAAGATTGACTTTGATGACAATTCGGTAACTGAGAACACTCGTGTTTCTTATCCGATTCATCATATCAACAACATCAAGTTACCATCTAAGGGGCCTGGTGCAAAACAGGTTATTTTCTTGTCTGCGGATGCCTTTGGTGTGTTACCTCCAGTATCCATCTTGACTCCTGAACAAGCTCAGTACTACTTCTTATCTGGATTTACGGCTAAACTGGCTGGTACTGAACGTGGTATCACTTCACCTCAGCCTACTTTCTCAGCTTGTTTCGGCGCAGCTTTCCTTTCTCTTCACCCTACAAAATATGGTGAAGAACTAGTAAAGAAAATGGAAGCTTGTGGTGCGACTGCATATCTTGTAAACACTGGCTGGAATGGTAGTGGGAAGCGTATTTCTATCAAAGATACTCGTGGTATTATTGATGCTATCCTTGATGGCTCTATCGACAAGGCTGAAACTAAAACTATCCCTTATTTCAACTTTGTAGTTCCTACTGCACTTCACGGTGTAGACCCTAGCATACTTGACCCACGTGACACATATGCTACCCCAGAAGAATGGAATGAAAAGGCGGAGAATCTTGCAGCTATGTTTATTAAGAACTTTGATAAGTTTACTGGTAATGATGCAGGTAAGGCACTAGTTGCTGCTGGACCTAAATTGTAGACATCTATTACAACAACAATATGAGCTGGTATATCAAAAAGGTGATATACCAGCTCTTTTTTACGCGGTTAATTATAATATTACATGATATTCTATTGTTTTAGATTGATTTGCCCCCTATTCATCACCAAGTTATTAGTACATTTGTCCATATCAATACAACATGTATCCTAAAATCATACGATTAATGAAAAAATTACTCCTCGCAGCTGCAATGATGGCTACTGCAACAAGCTTACCCACAACAACCGTATGGGCGGCTGGTCCAGAAAATGAGTGGCACAACTCTACAATTAATGAAGTCAACCGCTTGCCTATGCATGCGGCATACTTTGCTTATGAGAGCATGGATATGGCACAAAATGGTCAAATGAACCAATCCCAAAACCTACTTTCACTGAATGGCCAATGGGCTTTTAACTGGGTCAAAAATGCTGACCAACGCCCTACCGATTTCTACACTGTAGGTTACAATGACAAAGGATGGGACAGCATGCCTGTACCAGGCATCTGGGAACTTCATGGCTATGGCGATCCTTTATATAAGAATTCAGGATTTGCGTGGGCCAACGACTTTACAAACAACCCACCTGAAGTACCTAACAGCAACAACCACGTCGGTTCGTACCGACGCACCATGACGGTTCCTGCATCGTGGAAAGGTAGACGCATCGTGGCCCACTTCGGTTCAGTCACTAGTAATATCTACCTATGGGTCAACGGCAAATACGTGGGCTATAGCGAAGATTCTAAGCTAGAGGCTGAGTTTGATTTGACACGCTACCTAAAGCCAGGACAAGATAACTTAATCGCTTTCCAAAGTTTCCGTTGGTGCGATGGTTCATACCTAGAAGATCAAGACTTCTGGCGTTATTCTGGAGTAGGTCGTGATTGCTACCTATACTCTACTCCTAAAAAGCATATTGCCGATATACGTGTACAAACGACCTTAGATGATGATTACCAAGATGCTACTCTTGAAACAAGCATCCAAATGAAAGGCAGTGGCACAGTAGCTCTTCGCCTTGAAGATGCTAATGGAGAACTAGTAAGCGAGCAAGAAGTACAAGCGAGCAATGGAGAACTCAAATTAAGCATGCCAGTAATGAGTCCTGCAAAATGGAGTGCTGAATCACCTACTCTATACACATTATATGTAAGCCATACCCAAAGCCAAAAAGTCACTGAGGTAATTCCTGTGAAGGTCGGTTTCCGCAGCACAGAAATCAAGAATGGCCAGATGTTAATCAACGGCCAGCCGGTGCTTATCAAGGGAGCTAACCGCCACGAACTAGACCCTGATGGAGGATACGTAGTCTCTGAGGCTCGCATGATACAAGACATTCTTCGCATGAAGGAACTTAATATCAATGCAGTACGTACATGCCACTATCCAGACGACAACAGATGGTATGAACTATGTGACCAATATGGTATCTATGTTACAGCAGAAGCCAATGTAGAAAGTCACGGCATGGGTTATGATTCTAAAACATTAGCGAAGAATCTCGCCTTTAAGAAAGCACACCTTGAGCGCAACCTTAGAAACGTTGCGAGAAACTACAATCACCCCTCTGTGATTGCATGGTCACTAGGTAATGAGGCAGGTATGGGTGAGAACTTTATCGCTTCGTATAAAGCGGTTAAAGCAGATGATACAACGCGTCCATGTCAATACGAACGTGGCGGGATGGAAAATGAATTTACGGATGTGGTATGTCCTATGTACCTAGATTACGAAGGGGCTATCAAATATTGCGAAAACCACAATGACCGTCCATTGATTCAATGTGAGTATGCCCACGCTATGGGAAACTCTATGGGTGGCCTAGACTACTACTGGGAACTAATCCGCAAATATCCTAATTACCAAGGTGGATATATCTGGGACTTCGTGGATCAAAGCCTACGTGAATACACCAAAGATGGCCGCATGTACTATAGCTATGGTGGGGACTACAACCCATATGATGCTAGTGACAATAACTTCCTAGATAATGGTATCATCTCTCCAGACCGTTTGTTTAACCCACATGCAGATGAAGTAAAATACCAATACCAATCTATCTGGGTGAAAGAAGTAGACCTAAACAAAGGACTAGCTCAAATTTACAATGAGCACTTCTTTGTCCCTGCGACACAACTGCTACGCTGGACGATTCTAGAAAATGGTCACGAGATTGCTACTGAAGATGTCACAACTTTGAATATCGCACCACAAGCGACCAATGCCGTGCAACTAAACATCCCTGATGTGATGCGTGCACGTCCTGCACAAAACAAAGATGCTGAATACCTTATTAATATCAGCTTCTGCAACAAGCTAGCCGATGGCATCCTACCTGCTGGTTATGAAGTAGCTAAAGCGCAACTGCCACTCAATACGTACGAACTGCCTGCTATCGACACAAGCAATTATAGTTTGGCACACAGCGCTCCTAGTGCTCCTACTATTGACGACAGCAACGCCAATCGTCTACGCATTGTAGGTGATAATTTCCAAATGGATTGGGACAAGCAATCGGGCTATCTAAGTAAATACGTCGTAAATGACATCTCCATGATGGCATGTGGTGCTGCATTGACTCCTAACTTCTGGCGTGCTGGTACAGACAACGATTATGGTGCTCGTCTACAAAACAAATACGCTGTATGGAAAAATATTACATTGAAACTGCAAAAGCTGAATGCAACAACTAAAGATGGACTTGTAGAAGTCAAAGCATCTTATAAACTTCCTGCTGTAAAGGGTACCCTAACTCTACACTATATTATTAATAATGTAGGAGAAATTGAAGTGACACAAGAAATGTCAGCACAGTCTAAAGGCAAAGCAGATATGTACCGCTTCGGCATGAAAATGCAAATGCCATATACGATGGACTGGAGTACATACTACGGCCGTGGTCCTGTAGAAAGCTATGCCGACCGTAAAACTTCTGCATTCGTAGGAATCTACTCACAAAAAGCTGATGAGATGTATTACCCATACATCCGTCCTCAAGAAACAGGTAGCCATACCAATCTACGTTGGTGGAACCAAACGAATCTTGCTGGTCAAGGCCTACGTGTAGTGAGCGACAAGACCTTTACAGCATCAGCCTTACACTATACTGTAGATATGCTTGATGATGGCCCTAAGAAAGACCAACGACACGGTACTCTTGTAGAAAAAGCAAACTATACAACACTATGTATTGATGCTGTACAAACGGGACTAGGTTGTGTGAATAGCTGGGGACGTCTTCCTCAAGAGTACACGCAGGTACAAGGCGATGACACTCACCGTTTCCGCTTTAAATTGTCTCCTGTCATGCATGCTTTCCCTAGCATCAAAGCTGGATACCAAATCATGAAATAGAGCTTTAGATACACTTATTTGCTCCGAAATATGTAGCGGGCCTGTCGAAACTATATTTTCGACAGGCCCGCTTTCCTTTGCATTAGTCCTAACCTTAAATGGAATCTATCGACCAATCGCCATTGGTCGATAGATTTCTTCAAGAGCTGCAACAGTTAGCAAGCATAGCACACTTGTTAGCGACCTTATACACAACTGGCTTAGTACAACTCCTCTTAGCTTCTACTAGAAGGCAAGAAGACTTGTCGTATAACCGAAAAAAGAGGGTGCCAAAACCAAGTTTTGACACCCTCTCGATATATTATATCTTATAGGATATATAGCTTATTAAGCCTTCTTTTCCATGCCCTTTTGCATAGTGTATGCAATTGGAGCAGCTAGGAATAAAGAAGATAGTGTACCGATTACTACACCAAGAATCATCGCAAACGAGAAACTACGGATTGAATCACCACCTAGAATGAAGATACAAACAAGTACGATCAATGTAGAAACAGAAGTACTGATTGTACGAGCCAAAGTAGTATTCAATGAATCGTTAAACACTTGGATCTTATCGTGCTTAGGATACAAGCCGAAGAACTCACGGATACGGTCAAAGATAACCACCTTATCATTGATAGAGTAACCAATCGCTGTCAAAATCGCACCAATAAATGTTTGGTCAACCTCAAGTGAGAATGGCAACCATCCCCAACCGATAGCGTAGATACCCATGATAAGCAATGTATCACTTGTCAATGCAAGTACAGAACCTACAGAGTAAGAGATGTTACGGAAACGGAACAAGATATACAATGCAATAGCCAATAGTGAAAGCACTACAGACCATACAGCTGATACCTTAATATCCTCTGCAATAGTAGGACCTACCTTTTGAGAACTTACGATGCTACCACCGACAGCAGTATCACGGTTTTGGAAATCTTCTAGGGTAGTAGAAGGAGCTAGCTTAGACTTCAATGCCTTGAAGATGATAGCTTCCATTTGGTTATCTGCCTCAGTAGAGTTGTTTTCGATATCGAAGTTAGTAGATACACGAACTGTTTGACCGTCACCACCTAGAGCGATTACACTTACTGTCGCATCTGCGCTCTTTGTTTCATCAGCAGCAGCTACAGTTTTGATTTCAGCCTTAACAAGCTTCTCGATGTTCTCTGGAACTACCTTCTGGTCAAATACGACCTTGTAGTTACGACCACCAGTAAAGTCAATACTTTGACTCATACCACGAGTAAACAAGAAACCTAGAGCAACAACGATTAGTACGCCGAATACAGCGAATGACTTCTTAGCGTTGCCCATAAAGTTGAACTTAGAATCAACCATCATGTTCTTGCTGAATGCAGACGTGAACGTCAAGTTCAACATCTTATCCTTAGCCATGAAGTGTTCGTATACCAAGCGAGTCATAAATACTGCTGTAAAGAACGAACAGATGATACCGATGATCAATGTAGTGGCAAAACCACGGATAGGACCAGTACCGAAGTTGAACAGGATGATACCTGTGATGATAGAAGTCAAGTTGGAGTCAAAAATCGCAGAAAGGGCGTTTTTGTAACCATCAGTAAGAGCAAGTTTCACACCCTTTCCACCGCGCAACTCTTCCTTCGTACGTTCGTAAATCAATACGTTCGCATCCACGGCCATACCCAGTGTCAAGACCATACCGGCAATACCCGACATTGTCAAGGCTGCTTGGAATGAAGCTAGGATACCTAGTGTAAAGAAGAAGTTCAAGATTAAGGCTGCGTTAGCAATCATACCTGGAACCAAACCATACATCATGCACATGTAAATCATAAGAAGTACAAGGGCTACAACGAATGAAATGAAACCTGCACGGATAGAAGCCGCACCAAGGGATGGACCTACGATATCATCCGATACGATCTTAGCTGGAGCTGGCATACGACCAGACTTCAATACGTTTGCCAAGTCCTTCGCCTCTTCTGGAGTAAAGCTACCAGATATTTGTGAGCTACCACCTGTAATCTCAGTATTTACGTTAGGTGCAGAATATACAGTACCATCTAGTACGATAGCTACACACTTGTTGATATTATCTTTTGTTACCTTCGCCCATTTCTTAGCACCTTGAGTGTTCATAGTCATACTAACTACTGGCTCAGAAGTACGTTGGTCGAATTCGTCGCGAGCGTCAGTTACCACATCACCTTCCAAAGCAGGAAGCATGCGGTTTGACTTACTAGACTTGATAGCATACAAAGCAAAGCCCATTGGATCGCCGTTGCGATCTTTCTCAGCTTTCACACCCCAGTGAAGAGCAAGTGCCTTAGGCGCATCAACTGTAGACTTACGAAAACAATCCATAACTAGCGCAGTATCTTGCTTAGCTACATAACCTAGGATAGGACCACGACCGCTATTTGCTTGACGAGCAAACATAGCCATCATTTGTGCTACACGCATATCTTGAGAAGCCACTTGGCTAGCTACACTTTCTTCTGTAGTTTCAGCAGCAAGCTTAGACTTCAAGTCATCTGTTGCTGGGGCATCTGCTTCAACCTTAGCTGTATCAGCAGCAGCTGATTGATTTGCCTTTTCAGCAGCTACTTGAGCAGCAGCATTTACGAAAGGAGCAATAGCTTGAAGATCTTGAGTATACGTTGTCCAAAACTGAAGATTCGCACTACCTTGAAGTAGTTTACGTACACGCTCTGGGTCTTTCACGCCTGGAAGTTCTACCATGATACGCCCCATCTTGTTCTCAAGCTTTTGGATACGAGGCTGAGTTACACCGAAACGGTCAATACGAGTACGCAGGACATTGAATGAGTTATTTACTGCATCTTCTACACGGTCACGAAGTACTTTTTCTACTTCAGCATCAGTAGACTTTGCAGTGACAACACCACGTAGCTTAGCTGTAGCGAAGATTGCTGCAAGTGGTTTTTTATCGGCTTGCTTGTTATAGTGCTTCATGAAAAGCGATACATAATCCTCTTGCGAGTGATTTTGTTCTTTGCTTGCCTCAGCAATTGCTGTCTTGAAACCAGCATCTTGATTATCTTCAGAAAGTTGCTTCAACACATCAGCTACTTCCACTTGAAGAATGGCATTCATACCACCCTTAAGGTCAAGACCTAAGTTGATTTCTTGCTTTTGACAAGACTTGTAGTCGTACCACAACCACACCGTGCCTTTTGAGATAGAATCAATAAAATGTTCTCTCTTAGTCTGATCAACTGAGCCATCTACCATTGCATATTTGTCGGCTTTTTTACCGATACGGTAGGTAACTACAGAGAATGACAAGTAGAACAAGCATACGAGAGTCAATGCCATTGCAAAGACTTTTACGAATCCTTTGTTTTGCATGTTACTAATTTTTATATAATCATTTTGTTACTTTACTTCGCTGAGGTGCAAATATAGCCTTTTTTTCGGCTTTACCATAAGAAGAAGGCGAATAATTACTTGTATATAGGGATTTAGAGGCCTTTTCATGGCTATTATCTTCATTTACTCACTGAATTGAAACTTACATCTCATAGGATAGTGGTCTGAAGCCGAAATTTTGCGATCTACGTGTGCAGAAAAGGGCTCAATATTTTCGCTCGTATACACATGATCAATACGTACATAAAAGTGATGTTTGTTGTATGTCGTCCCCACTCCACTGCCCACCTCTTCAAAGACGTTTGTCAAAGACTTTCGCAGCTCTCTATTGGTGTAAGACAATGGCGTATCATTCATATCACCAGCCACTAGAACATGTTGATAATTTTGCTTTAGACTATCAATTTTATGCTTCAGTAAATCGACTTGTTTTGCTCGTGTCACACTTGCTTCGGTTAGTCTTTTGGGAATCTCATGTAGCTTAGTCATCACTTGCTCATCAGTGTACAAGCGTGAAATGGAATCAAACACCACACGATTCTCTTTTGTTAACTTATTTGAGCACAAATGAGTGTTAACGACAAGCAAAGTATCGCGATTATTTTTACCCATTGTCACAACGTAGCAGCGCACTTCGGGTAATATATCTTTCTCAGGGAAGCTCCACTTCTTGATAATAGGATATCTAGAGAAGAAGGCTAGACGATTCTTTTTAGCCGTATTATCATAATAGGGATAATCTGACAAAACTTTACGTAAATCTTTCGATGTAAAATAGCGGATATTCTTCGTGTACCCCACCTCTTGGAGACAAATTAAATCCTCTCCACATTGTCCCAAATAGTCACCGATCACATTACGTCCATTCTTTTTGTGATTGGTATTAAAGCCCATCACATTGTAGGTCAGCAGACTAAACTGACGACCTTGCTCTAGATTGATAAACCGTGAACTTTCTTTACCAAAATGAACAGGGCAATACATGCTTAGAGCTGGAAAAGCTAAGGCAAATGCAAGTATAGCTACCCATGTAACTCTATGCCAGGTCACTATCCCTCCTATAAGCACAATGAGATTTAGTAAAACAAAAACAGGAAACAATATACCAAAAGCTCCCACAAAGGATACTGATTCAGGGGAGATAAACGAAGAATAAGCAGTCAAAAGTAATCCGATAGCACAGATTAGAGCAAAAATAAGCACAACTGTTTGGACAAATCCAATAAGGAAATTTCTAATCATATCTAGTGTTTTTTATTGTTTTCCGTGGCGTTTGCTCACATCAAAGAGCTGTTGTTTTTCTTTCTTACTAAGGCTTTCATATCCATTTTTGCGTAGCTTATCTAAAATCGCATCAATTTCAGCCTCCTGTTCTTTCGATTGCGCATTATAATCCACATCTTGTTGGCGTTTACCACTAGATGCACTATTTCGATTTGATTGATAACGAGGGCTCGCTCCACGTGTCGCCTTCATCTTTGGTCGACGACCAGACGAAAGGTTACGTACAAAAGACACAAGCCAGTCTATTGCCCTATTTATAGGAGCAGTTATATCACGTCCTTTAACCATACTCGTTGCAAATAAATATCCTACTAAAGCTCCTCCCAAGTGAGCGATATGTCCACCTCCATTACTACCACTTAGAAATAACAAATCGATTACGACCAAACCTATAGCTAAGTACTTCATCTTGATCGGACCAATAAAGAGCAAATTAATTTCAAAGTTGGGCATACCAATAGCAGCCGCTATTAAGAGTGCCAGAATCGAAGCGGACGCGCCAACCAAAAACTGCACACTAGGCACAGTAGTGTAAAAGGGTAGTAAGTTGGTAGCTAGAAGAAATAAAGCAGCTCCACCAAGTCCACCCAACACATACAACCCCAACATATGGCGTACTGTGTAGCGACGCAAGAAAATATCCCCAAACCAGTACAAAGTCAACATATTAAACAATATATGAGTGATGCTCCCAAGGTCATGCATAAACATATACGTGATTAGGGTCCAAGGGCGAATCACAAGCAAACTAGGAGAAGAAGGTAGCGTAAGAAAATCAAATAAACCTGGTCCAACTAATACCTGCAAATCCGTACCACGGAAAAACAAGGTATAAATCACTTGTAAAAGACCAGTGATGCAGAAGATGGCTACATTGACATAAATAAGTTTTATCGTCATATTACCGTTTCGGTAACGTGCCAAAAGCTGAGAGAGTAAACTATTACTTTGCATACTTGTGTTTTTATCATTCATAGATTAGCGACCGAAACGATCACGGTTCATCTTTTGGCGATGGGTATACGCCCAATGCCAGTAACGGATCAGCAAAAATCCAAAAAACATGCCACCTAGGTGAGCAAAGTGAGCAACCATATCTCCTTGACGTTGCGCTATAGCTAAATACATTTCTATGGCAACAAAACCAAAAACGGCATATTTAACACGAATCGGTACAGGTAATGGGAAAATAAACAACTGCTGATTTGGCCACATCATCGCATAAGCCAAAAGGATACCATACACAGCACCTGAAGCCCCGACCGTATATGCTGGGAATACATTCCAATAATACAATTGAACAAACTGTACGACCTCTTGAGTCAATGCAGCACCAATACCACAGACCAAGAAAAAGGTAAGGAAGCGTTTTGGTCCCCACACCATTTCAATTTGGCGACCAAACATCCATAAGGCATACATGTTAAAGAAAACATGCCATAAGCCACCATGTAAAAACATGTACGTGATAGGTTGCCACAACTTAAAATATGGCGAAATCATTAACACACCTTCTTGATTTGTAGGGACCAACACAGGCGAAAGTCCACCAAATCGAGTGATCAAGTCTTCACCAAAAACAGTTGTAGAAACGAGTGACAACATGTACAGCAACACACATATAAGTATCAAAGTACGCGTAGTTGGAGGGGTATTATTCATCATTTTTATTTTCTATACTTTTCAGTTAATCAAACTCTGAGAATATCAAGATTTATCACTGATACACTCATTTATCACCACAAATGTAGTGAAATTCTCTGTTTTTATGGCGATTTAGGCCTTATAATGCACTTTTTTGAATGAAAGAAATCATTTTTTCACCTTTTCGTTTGGATTGTAATAAAGAAGAGGTATATTTGTACGTGACATGGTAGGATTTAACCATTGTTCCAGATAAATTCTGTTCAAATCACAATTAAAATATTAACCCTTTAAATTATTATCTGTCATGAACAAATCTCAATTGATTTCAGCAGTTGCTGACAAGGCTGGTCTTAAAAAAGAAGACGCTAAAGTAGCTCTAGAAGCTGTACTTGATTCTATCACTGATGCACTTAAAGAGAATGAAAAGATTTCTCTAGTAGGTTTCGGCACATTCGCTGTATCTGAGCGCGCAGCTCGTACAGGTATCAACCCTGCGACTAAGGAAAAGATTCAAATTCCTGCTAAGAAGGTGGTTAAATTCAAGCCAGGTTCTGAACTTCAAGACATTTAAGATTCAATCTTGAAACATTATACAGACCCTAAGGGCATGTCTTTCGTATGAAGGACATGCCCTTTCTTGTTTTTATACACACATTATAAAATAAGAAAGCCTGAATATGAGGAAAAAGCATTATCTTTGTGCCCGGATATACTCTTGCTCATAACAAAGCGAGGAAATGCAAGAAAGAATAATAAATATACAACATATGAATATCGAACAAACTCTTAATGAAGCTGTTCAAAAAGCAATTGAAGTGCTTTATGGCCAGCAAGTAAATGAGAAGCAAGTACAGCTTGGGCAAACAAAGCGTGAATTTGAAGGACATCTGACTCTTGTTGTCTTTCCTTTCTTAAAGCTCTCTCGTAAAAAGCCAGAAGATACAGCTATAGAAATCGGTGAATACCTTGTAAAGAACACAAGCATTGTTGAGGACTTCAACGTTATCAAAGGTTTCTTGAACCTGACTATTAGTTCAGCAGCATGGATTGGTGTACTTCAAGCAGTTCATTCAGCGCCACGCTACGGTTGCGTAGAAGCTGATGACAATTCACCGCTTGTCATGATTGAGTATTCTTCACCAAATACCAACAAGCCACTTCACCTTGGTCACGTGCGTAACAACCTACTAGGTCATGCACTAGCAGAGGTAATGGCTGCAAACGGTAACAAAGTGGTCAAAACAAATATTGTCAACGACCGTGGCATCCATATCTGTAAGTCTATGCTTGCATGGCAAAAGTTTGGCAACGGTGAAACTCCAGAAAGTGCAGGCAAGAAGGGTGACCACCTAGTAGGTGATTACTACGTGTCTTTCGACAAGCACTATAAAGCTGAACTTAAAGAGCTTATGGAGCGAGGCATGAGTGAAGAAGAGGCAGCAGCTGCTTCACCATTGATGCAAGAAGCTCGTGAGATGCTTATCAAATGGGAACAAAACGATCCAGAAGTACGTGCTCTTTGGAAACAAATGAACGAATGGGTATACACTGGTTTTGATAAGACCTACAAGAAAATGGGCGTAGGCTTTGACAAGATCTATTACGAATCAGATACGTACCTTGAAGGAAAAGACAAAGTGATGGAAGGTCTTGATAAGGGCTTCTTCTTCAAAAAAGAAGATGGTTCTGTATGGGCTGACCTCGCAGGCGAAGGACTAGATCAAAAACTATTGTTGCGTGCTGATGGCACTTCTGTCTATATGACACAAGATATTGGTACTGCTAAGCTTCGTTTTGCAGACTACCCAATCGACAATATGATTTATGTCGTTGGTAACGAACAAAACTACCATTTCCAAGTACTATCTATCCTACTTGACAAGCTAGGCTTTAGCTGGGGTAAAGACTTAGTACACTTCTCTTATGGTATGGTAGAGCTACCAGAGGGTAAGATGAAGAGCCGTGAAGGTACAGTGGTTGATGCTGACGACTTGATGGAAGATGTTGTCAAGATTGCCAAAGAGGTGTGTACCGAAGTAGGTCGTCTTGATGAATGTACTCCTGAAGAGGTCAACGAAATCGCTCGTATCGTAGGTATGGGAGCATTGAAGTACTTCATTTTAAAGGTAGATGCTCGTAAGAATATGACTTTCAACCCTAAAGAGTCTATCGACTTCAACGGTAACACTGGTCCATTTATTCAATATACATATGCACGTATCCAATCTGTATTGCGTAAGGCAGCAGAACAAGGACTAGAGATCCCTACTGAATTGGACACAGCTGTAGAAATCAGCGAAAAAGCGCAACAACTGATTCAAAGTATAGCTAAATTTGCACCTGTTGTGAAAGAAGCTGGTAAGGACTACAACCCATCAGGGATTGCAAACTATGTATATGAACTAGTCAAAGAATACAACCAATTCTACCACGATTATAGCATTTTGAAAGAAGAGGATATGGGCTTGAAGACATTGCGTCTAGCACTTTCTTTGAACGTTGCTAAGGTGATTAAGACTGGTCTTGGCTTATTGGGTATCGAAGTACCAAACCGCATGTAATCGTTTAAGAACACTACATATAAAAAGAGAATGTATCAAAAGTCATTTTGGTACATTCTTTTTTTATGCTATTCAAAATAGAAAAAATAGGGCATGCCAATAGTGATTTGAAGTGTAGCCCAAAAGTTAAACACAAAACTTTTTTTTTTGGGGGGGGGGAATACTTCAAGTGGTTATTGGCATGCCCTTATTATATTATTCCGACAATTACTTTTCGTCTTTAGCAGCAGACTTTTTAGTCGTAGTTTTTTTAGTACTCTTCTTAGCAGTTGTCTTCTTTGTTGTCGCTTTCTTCTTTTTGACAGCAGCGGCACGAGCAGTAGCCTTACGCTTTCCAGAAGGACTTTCTTCTTCCTTCTTGATAAGCTCTAAACATTGCTCAAGAGTCAGCTCAGCTGGCGATTCGATAGCCTTAGGAATCTTATAGTTTACCTTATGGTAAGCAATATATGGTCCCCAACGTCCATTAAGGATCTGCAAATCTGGCTCTTCATCAAAGCTCTTAATATGCTTTTCAGCATCTGCCTGCTTTTTCTTTTCAATCAAATCGATACATTCATCCAGTGTCACTTCCAGTGGGTCCATATCCTTAGGGATAGATACATACTTAGAGTGGTGATAAATATATGGCCCAAAGCGTCCGATACCAATCTTCACATTGTATCCTTCATACTCACCTACTTCACGAGGGAGCTTGAATAGTTCAAGTGCTTCTTCAAGAGTAATTGTCTGGATAGACTGTCCTTTACGAAGTTGTGCAAACACTGGCTTATCATCTTCATCTGGCAAACCAAGTTGAGCTACTGGCCCATAACGTCCAATCTTAACCGACACGTTACGTCCAGTCTTTGGATCGTTACCAAGTACACGCTCACCAACACGTTGCTCGCTTTTAAGAGCTAAAGTTTTATCAACATTAGGATGGAAACGGTCGTAGAATTCTTTAAGTACCTCTTTCCAAACCTTATCCCCTTCAGCAATCTCATCAAACTCTTGCTCGATACTTGCTGTAAAGTTGAAATCCATAATATTAGGGAAATGCTCCATTAAGAAGTCGTTCACGACCACACCTATATCTGTTGGCACAAGACGGTTCTTGTTACTACCATACCTTTCTGTTTCTGTATCTTTAGTCAAGCTTTCTCCAACAAGATTCATCACTTGATACTCACGTTCTTTACCTTCATCTTCACCGCGCTCTACATAAGCACGATTCTGAATAGTAGAAATAGTTGGTGCATAAGTAGATGGACGCCCGATACCTAGTTCTTCCAACTTACGTACTAGGCTAGCTTCAGAATAACGTGCTGGTTGCTGAGAAAAACGTTCTGTAGCTGTCATTTTCTTGAATTCCAAGAACTGACCTTCTTCCATAGCAGGCAGCAAGTTGCCCCCTTCACTAGAAGAGCTATCTTCGTTTTCATCGTCAAACGATTCACGGTACACTTTCAAGAAACCATCGAAGGTAATCACCTCACCTACTGCTACAAAAGTAAATGGTTGTCCACTGATAGCAATGGAAGCTGTTGTCTTCTCCAATTGAGCTGGTGCCATTTGAGAAGCCAAAGTGCGCTTCCAAATAAGCTCATACAAGCGTTTTTCTTGCGCAGTACCTGTCTTCAAAACAGGGACAGACATATCTGTAGGACGAATAGCCTCGTGAGCTTCTTGTGCACCCTTAGCCTTCGTTGTAAATTGACGAGTATTGACGTATTCATCACCCATCTTCTCGGCAATAACCGACTTACTTGTAGCAATAGCCAACTTAGATAAATTCACCGAGTCGGTACGCATATAAGTGATCTTACCAGATTCGTACAGTTTCTGAGCAAGAGACATTGTACGAGCTACAGGTAAACCAAGCTTACGTGACGCTTCTTGTTGCAAAGTAGAAGTTGTAAATGGTGCAGCTGGATTCTTTTTTGCAGGTGTTTTCTTGATTTCGTCTATACGGAAAGTTGACTGCTTACAATGTTGTAAAAACTGCTCTGCTTCTGTTGCTGTCGAAAAACGTTGTGACAATTCTGCCTTCATCTCTACAAGACGACCTTGTCCATCAGGTACAAGGAATATAGCAACCACACGGAAGCTAGCATCTGCATTGAAAGCACGTATTTCACGTTCACGCTCTACGATAAGTCGTACTGCAACAGACTGCACACGTCCAGCCGACAATTGTGGCTTTACCTTTTTCCAAAGTACAGGAGACAATTCGAAACCGACTAGACGGTCTAGCAAGCGACGAGCTTGTTGTGCATTGACAAGGTGGTGGTCAATATCACGAGGATTGGCAACAGCATCAAGGATGGCGTTTTTTGTAATCTCGTGAAAAACAATACGTCGAGTCTTTTCTGGCTCCAATTGCAACACCTCCGACAAGTGCCAAGAGATAGCTTCTCCCTCGCGGTCCTCATCGGATGCGAGCCATACGATTTCTGATTTCTTTGCAGCTGCTTTGAGTTCTTTTACGATAGTTTTTTTATCTGCTGGCACTTCATAGTTAGGGACAAAACCTTTTTCTATATCAATACCTGCATTCTTTTTGTTCAAATCACGAATATGTCCGTAGCTAGACAACACTTGGAAATCGTCTCCCAAGAACTTTTGAATGGTCTTTGCTTTGGCAGGTGACTCGACTATAACGAGGTTCTTTTGCATGCTTATTTGGATTATGAGATTTATCGCAGTCGACCGCTCGACTGCGATTCCAAGTACAAAAGTAGAAAAAAAAGTGTGCCCTACACATTATATATATAGGTTATTTGTCTTTCTTAACAGTAAAAGGCCAATTTTGAAAGAAAAGGCCAGTATTTACCTACTTAGATTACATTTTGATGACAAAACATCCTTCTATTATATAGAAATGATAGGATGGGAAACAAAAACTCGGAGCATGCATCACATCCCCCGAGTTTCTATTCATTTGTTTATTAAAACTTATGTCAGTTTAGAATTTAACTGTGACACCACCAAAGGTAGTCAAGCCAAGTGTTTGAGCAGTAGTGTAATCATAGTATTCTTCGTCTAGTAAGTTTACAACACTACCCCAAATTTCGATATTATCGTGAATAGGTAGAGTCACACTCAAAGATAAATTTGAGATATCATCTACTTCACCACCAAAAGTCTCTTCAGCAGCATCCGCATCACGTGCTTCATAGTGATAACCTAAGCGCATTCTTACTGTATCCAGAATATTATATTCTACACCAAGCTTTAAACTAAATACTGGCAACATGCATTGAAGTTCTTCTGCTTCATCAATATCATTATTATATAGAGCAAATTTCCAGTCAATCAGTCCCCAGTCATTATCTGTGTATTGACCATCAAAAGTCAAGTAAAAGCGATCCAAATCAGCAGCACCGACAAGGTCATACGCAGGTCCTTGGTTCGCTGGAATCTGAACAAAAATTGGCGCTTGTACAAGATAGTCATCTAAGTTTTGATATCCTGCACATAGATTCATCCATAAACCCATTACTGGACTCATACGCAAACCTAAATTAGCATTAAGTTGTTCGTAAGCATCTACATTTCGAAGCAACAATAGACTATACGGAGATACCGAAGCCATGTTGCGATAGTCATTGATAATCTTACCACCTGTTGCATTGGCATAGAATACAGAGCCATGACCTAGATCGTACTCAGCTTGTACATCTGGCGCCACTCGTATATCGTCGCCATTATCAAAACTCAAATCAACACTTGCCCCCATCTTAATACTCCAATTGTTTGGAGCAAACATAAAATATGGACGTAGACTCGCAGTTGAGTAATTCTTTAATTCATTCTCGATTTCAAATTCATTACCTCCATTGATTCTGGACATCTCTTTACCATCTAGTGAATACCAAAATGAATTGATTTCTACATCTCCACCGATGCTAAAGTGCTCATTTGGTTTTACCTGTGCGCCAGAGATAATCTGTAGGCGAGTTTCGGTATTATCATCATCAAGCACTGGATGTGCTTCATTAAAAGTAGTAAGGCGAATCTTATTGTGGAAAGGCACCACCCAGTCTTTACCACGAGAATCATATCGTAGCGACCAGTCAGTAGATGTATGGCGCTGATTCCCCCCAGGTCTATAATTAAACACATGATTGTCCACTTCACCTGACGCTTCAAGAATACGGTCACTCATCTTATGTTGGTAGTTCACACGAGCTGTCGTAGTATACGTACGACGACTGATATCATCATCATCGAAACCGTGTAGACCAATATATCCTTGTAGCTTATCTTGTTCAGACAATTGAGTCAAGAAATTGGCATCAAAGACTGTGTAATTATTCGCACCATACCCCATATGCAAGCTGTTCAAAGGCGCTTCAAACAAGCCCGTAGACGCAGGTGTAGCAGACATCACGCCACTCACTACTTGATCCTTGTCCTGAATAGACGTATCAAACTTGCTTGCTTTGTTTGTTGCTCCTGGTCTGTTTGACTCTGGTGTCAATAATAGACGCTTTGCTTTGCGCTTATTAGGAGTATACTCTTGTTCAACTACAACTGTACGGGCTTTTACCGTATCTTTTTTCACGGTCTGAGCGGACATACTCATAGCACCTGTAAAGGCTAGAGTGGTCGCTAGATAAATCACTTTCTTCATTTCTAAAATCTATTTTGAATTGAATATTATGCTTTCTTTACGCTGACAGTTCTTGCTTTCACTGTAGACTTACCTGTCCCTGTTGCAGCATCTGGCTGTGCAGTATTAGTTGGCGTATTTACTTTTGTATTTTCTTCGATAATATGCAAGCGTCTATCAATCATGCCCGAGATATCATCATGAGCTTGATAGTTTTGTGCCAAGCCTTCAAGATATTGCTTAGCTTCCTCCCACTTTTCTTGGTGGATATACACATCAGCAAGCAAGATAAAAGTTCTCGCCAACCAATAAGCATGAGGTGTTCCCTTTTGAATATATGCTTGGGCTTGTTTCTCTGTCTCTGCATATCGCTTTTGATCATAGGCTAGCTGTGCCACTAAATAGCTGGCTTCTGCACCTTCTTTGTACTTCAAATCACTTAAAGGACGCAAGACTTTACTTGCTACATCCAACTTTTTCAATGCCAGTGCCGACTTACCCCATTCTAGACGTATCTTACGTATTTCAGCTTGACCTATTTTCGGTGACTTAATAGCTATAGGCGCTGCATTAAGCACACGGCGGTATTGCTTAGCTAAATAACCACTATGTGTCACCTTACAGTAAGCATCCAACTGGACTTCCAAATCATCTCCAGCAAAATGAGCGACTTTTGACCATGCGTTGCTAGCCTCATCCCATTGTTGATGTTTGTCAAATTCATCGGCACGCATAGTCCAAGCAGATAAAGTATAAGCATTTTCTGGCATCTTAACTAGTTGAGATGTGTAACGCAACATATCACGTCCACTCTTCTGTGATACCGCAATCTTACTTAGATAGTAAAGTGACTGAGCTTTTCGCTTAGCGACATTACCCTTAGCTACATAACGCTCTAAACTGTTTTTTGCCGAAGCATAGTCTTTTTCCAAGTAACGACGTTCTGCCGCCATAAACATCAGTGAATCTTGAGCAGCGACCTTCAATGGTGTCACCCCAGGTAAAGTCTTCGCTAGTTTAGCAAAAGCCTCTACTTGATTACGCTGAATATGTATAGACTGCAAATCTTCAAAAGCCACTTGTGCCTCTTCAGTGCTTGGATAATCTAAGATAGTCTTCTTATATGCCGCAATCGCTTTATCATACTTTTTAGCCTGATAATGCAACACACCTATTTCCAAAGATGCCTTTCGTGACAACACATGCTTAGGGTGCGCGTTGATCAATTTATTAAAACAAGCGATGGCCGCTGCTTCCTTATGTTGCTGTACAAGTGCTCTTCCTTGCTCATACTGAGCCTTCAAGATATAAGATGATTGTGGATAAGTTTGTTGAAGTCGAGTCGAAAGCTGTTCTTTCTTCTCATATTGTTCTTCGACACCAGCAATCATGGCCATTTGATACAAAGCATAGTCTCCTCCAGCAGGATATACTTTCAAAGCTTGTTCATAATAGCTAGTCGCCTTATGCAAATCTCGCTTGTAGTAAAACGCATCACCTAAACGATTCAAAGCATCACCACGTGCCTCTACTTTCTTTGCTCCAGGCAATCCCATAAAGCTCTGGAATAGACGAATTGCTTGTGTATATCGTTTTTGATTAAAGGCACAATACCCTAGATTGTACTTGCCCATAGCGTACAATTCACTTTGCTTATCAGCATACTGCTGCATAAAGCGGTTATAGTGCTTGGTAGCTTGTGGATATTCTTTTTGTTTTTGACAGATATCACCCAACCAATAATCGGCACGAATAGCCGTTTGTGCATCATACTGTTTTAGTTTTTGAGCAGACAGCAAATACTTTCGAGCCTGTGCAAACAGACTCTTAGCAATTAGTCCCTCAGAGAGCTTCACCAAGACCTGTGCTTTGGCTTTAAGCACTCGACTCCCTGGTTTATTAATTCTATTAATTGCTTTCAATGAAGCTGCATAGTTTTGCTGTTTCAAATAGCCATCAACAAGATATCCCAGCACCTCGTCTTTATATTTAGAAGCAGGATAAGTCTGAGTAAACTGCTCCATTGTAGGCAACCAGCTAGCGACCTCACCTTTATTGGATGCTCGCAACCCTACAGCATAGTTGTATGAAGCTTGCTCACGAATCTTGATATCGCCGTATTTCTCGGCTTCTTTAAAAGCAGATTGAGCAGCTTCTACTTCTCCTAGCTTCAAACGACAAAGCCCCAATTGCAACCACGCATGAGCTTTTAGTTCGGCATCGTCTTGCGCTTTAGTAACTGGTCTAAACGCAGATGCAGCTTGCGCATATTCACCTACTTTATAACGTGACAAGCCCAAGATATAGAGTGCATCCGTACGAGGCTGACTAGTAGTCGACACATAATCTGTCAACAATAAAATAGCTTCTTTATTTTTGTTCAATTGGTAAGCAGCTACCCCTTGAATACGTCGCATCTCGGCAACTTGTCCTGATGGATTGCTTTGCAGGTATTGAACACCCGTATTATAAGCATCTTGATAACGCTTTTGAGTCAAAGCTATTTCACCTAAATAATAAGGAGCTAGATCTTTGAATGCGTTCATATTGCGTACAGCCTTAAAGCCTTGGATGGCATCGTTCAATCGGCCGTCTACATAAGCGATGTAAGCAGAATAATATGTATATTCACCTTGATAGCGCTTGCCCGCATCACGCATAATATCTAACGTGCTTTGTGCCCTATCCAATTGCCCCAACTGTAGGTAAGAGATTCCCTGTTGCAACATCAATGTCTGACGCATCTCTCTAGGCAACTTGTCCATACGAGACTTATCAAAACACTTGATAGCGTTCTGATACTCTCCACGTTCAAAATAGCAAGACCCTTTCAAAGCCTCTACTGTATTGCGGTATGGTGAATCTGGATATCGAGTCATATGTTCCTCAAGCATATCGAGAGCCTCATCTTCATGGAGGTTATATGCTTGTACGGCTTCTTTATAACTCTTTTGAGGTGTTTGTCGTCTCCACCCTAATTGGGCAGATGCGGGAACTGATGTAGCTGCTGCACACAAAACGAAACACAGCACTTGAAAAAATCGATTATATTGTTTCATATTATCCAGTTTTCTACGATTATACTTATCCAAACATTTCTTTCAATTTGACGACTCCTTTCTTAATGGAAGCCAGTCCGAAATCTTCTACACATAATTGGTCAAAGGGCACAAAGAAACTGTCTGCTATATCATCGGCTGCATGAAACTCTTTGTCCTGCTTAACATGACAACGCATAAACAAGTCGGTGGTATGCACATCAAAGCCACAATAAGGGTAGATATTTGGAATGGAAAACAAGAACTCAGTATTAGTTACTTCTAAACCCGTTTCTTCTAAGACTTCGCGAGTTGTAGCAAATTCAGCAGTTTCATACGGATCCACAAAACCTCCAGGCAAATCCAAAGTTCCTTTAGCAGGTTCTTTTGCACGACGTGTAACCAATAGTTCATTAGCAGAATTGATAATGATGGCTACGGTTGCCGAACATGGGTTGAAGTAATAGACAAAGCCACAATCGGGACAAGACTTGGCTTTCGCATTTTGTACCTCAAATCGTGGCGAACCGCATTTAGGGCAGAAACGAAACTGCTCTAAGGGATGTAGTGGACTTTCGGGTGCTTCCATGGGCTGTTTTCCTGTTGATTATCACTAGTTTATGACAAAAGTACTCTTTTTGTGGTATACTGACAATGTATTCAGAAGAAAAGTCGTATTTTTGTACCCTAAAGTCAGATTATGCCGACTTGCGGGCTGATATAGTCCAGACAAAAAAGATATCAATAAATAATTCATATAATTTAGAATGGCAAAAGAACTAAAGAACTTGACGAAACGCAGCGAAAGCTATTCGCAGTGGTACAACGATTTGGTAGTCAAGGCCGACCTAGCTGAGCAATCAGCAGTTCGTGGATGTATGGTCATCAAGCCATATGGGTATGCTATCTGGGAAAAGATGCAACGCCAACTTGATGACATGTTTAAAGAAACTGGTCA
Source organism: Bacteroidaceae bacterium (assembly GCA_963678855.1). Classification (GTDB taxonomy): domain Bacteria; phylum Bacteroidota; class Bacteroidia; order Bacteroidales; family Bacteroidaceae; genus F22. The sequence goes on from OY787448.1 coordinate 1,421,430, forward strand.
CGTCAACGCATATTTCCCTTTGCTTATCCCTAAGTCTTTCCTTAGTAAAGAGGCAGAGCACGTAGAAGGATTTGCTAAAGAGTGTGCAGTTGTTACTCACCACCGCCTGATGAACGATCCTGAAGGTAATGGTGTGGTAGTAGACCCAGCAGCTCGTCTTGAAGAAGAGTTGATTATTCGTCCTACAAGTGAAACAGTCATCTGGAATACATACCGCAACTGGATTAAGTCTTACCGCGATCTTCCTATTCTTTGCAACCAATGGGCTAACGTGATGCGTTGGGAAATGCGTACTCGTATGTTCTTGCGTACTGCTGAGTTCTTGTGGCAAGAAGGTCACACGGCTCACGCTACTCGCGAAGAGGCTGAAGAAGAGACAGTAAAGATGATCAATGTATATGGCGACTTTGCTGAACAATATATGGGTGTACCTGTTATCAAGGGTGTGAAGAGCGCAAACGAGCGTTTCGCTGGTGCACTAGACACATACACTATCGAAGCTATGATGCAAGATGGTAAAGCACTTCAAAGTGGTACTTCTCACTTCTTGGGTCAAAACTTCGCTAAGGCATTTGATGTTCAGTTCTCAAACAAAGAGAACAAGATGGAATATGTATGGGCTAGCTCATGGGGTGTATCAACACGTCTTATAGGTGCTTTAATTATGACGCACTCAGATGACAATGGTTTGGTACTTCCTCCAAACTTGGCTCCTATCCAAGTGGTCATCGTACCTATCTACAAGGGTGATGACCAACTAAATGCGATCAACGAGAAGGTTGAAGGTATCGTATCTAAGCTTAAAGCTCTAGGTGTATCTGTAAAATATGACAATGCTGACAATAAGCGTGCAGGATTTAAGTTTGCAGAATACGAATTGAAGGGTGTGCCAGTACGTCTTGTTATGGGTAACCGCGACCTTGAGAACGGTACAATCGAAGTAACGCGTCGTGACACTCTTGAAAAAGAAACACGCAGCGTAGATGGTATCGAAGAGTACGTAGCTGAACTACTTAAGGAGATTCAAGATAATGTCTACCAAAAGGCATTGAATCACCGTGAGGAAAACACATACGTAATCGATAGCTACGACGAGTTCAAAGAGAAGATTGAAAACGGTGGTTTCTTCTTGTGTCACTGGGATGGTACTCCTGAAACAGAAGAACGCATCAAGGAAGAAACAAAAGCAACGATTCGTTGTATTCCTATGGATGGCGACAAGACTCCAGGTACTTGTATGGTGACTGGTAAACCATCTGCACAACGTGTGATTTTTGCACGTGCGTACTAAGCATCAGTAGTCTAGCTGCCAGTAAGCAGCACTCAACAATAAATAATCAGGGCGTATCCACAGTGTGGGTGACGCCCTGATTTTGTATCTACGCCTTACGCACTGACTATAGAAGCCCGATAAAATCGGTATAAGGGCCGATAATGTGGCCATAGGCTTGAATATTCATTCGGCAAGGCTTGCTAGCCTCGATGCGAACGTTTCCATCAATTGATGTGAACGTTTGCATCAATTGATGGAAACGTTCGCATCGAGACGCGCAATAGGTAGAGAAAACTTATTGAGCCCTATTGCCACAAAATTGAAGTACAAGAAAAAAGGACGCGCCAACAACACCGTTGACACGTCCTTCTATATTTTATAAGGAAATGATTCTTACTTCAACATTAGAAGCTTTGGAACCATTGTAGGATATTATCAGCACCTACTTGATTGACTACATAACGTAGCAAGAAGAAGAAGGCAATAATATACATCGTCATTGACAATTCGCGGAAACGACCAGTCAACATCTTAACAGATACATAAGTCAACATACCTAGTACGATACCTTCTGCGATACTGTAAGAAAGTGGCATCATGATGATAGTCATAAATGCAGGCAATGATTCTGTGATATCATTGTAGTTGATCTTACGACCAGACTCAAGCATCAATACCCCAACGATAACCAATGCACTTGTTGTTGCAGCACTTGGAATCATCAAGAATAGCGGCGAGAAGAACAAGGCCAAGATAAACAAGACGCCTGTCCACAATGCTGTCATACCTGAACGTCCACCAGCAGCGATACCTGTAGAACTTTCCACATAAGTAGTTACTGTAGATGTACCTAACATCGCACCGAAGATAGTACCGATAGAGTCGGTCATCAATGCTGGACGCAAGTGAGGCATACGACCATCTTTCTCTACCATACCGGCACGAGTCGATGCACCAACAAGTGTACCTAGTGTATCGAAAAGATCCATAAAGATCAATGAGAATACAACCACTGCAAAGTCAAAAGTGAACAACTTGCTGAAATCGAACTTCATGAAAGTTGGTTCAATTGAGTGAGGCATAGATACCAAGTTGAAACCTTCTGGCATATGAGTTACACCTAGAGGAATACCGATAATTGTGACTGCGATAATCGTGTAGAAGATAGCGCCCTTAATATGAAGCTTCATCAACACAGCTCCTAGGATAATACCTACAAAGGCAAGGATAGAAGCAGCGTTCCACTCACCTAGGGTTACAAATGTGGCTGGATGAGATACCACCATACCAGCACCCTTCAGACCAATAAAGGCGATGAAAAGACCGATACCTGCTGTAATCGCGTGTCTAATGGTTTCTGGGATACTATTGACAATAGCCTCACGTATATTAAATACAGTAAGAGCTACGAAAACAAGACCTTCTACCAATACAGCTGTCAAGGCTTGTTCCCATGTATAGCCCATACCTAGGACTAGTGAGTAAGCAAAAAACGCATTGATACCCATACCTGGTGCCAACGCGAACGGAGCTTTAGCCAATACGGCCATCAAGATTGTTGCAAATGCAGAAGCAATTGCTGTTGCTGTAAAGGCAGCTGCCTTGTCCATACCAGCTGTTTCCATTAGTCCTGGATTGACAGCCAAAATATAAGACATCGTTAAGAAGGTCGTTAAACCTGCGATAAACTCTGTACGTAGAGTCATTGTCTTGGGGTTAAACCCGAAAACACGTTGCAAAATTTCCATTTTGTTTTGTCTATTTGAAGTTTGAATGAATATGGTTTTTTGGAAAGCGCAAAGATAGTGATAATTCCTGACACAGAGAAAGGGGGACATCTAAAAAGAAAGTTTATTCACACAGGAAACTGAATGATTTTCTATAAGAAATTTTAAATTGAATGGTACACCATCGGTCAGGCATACTTTTTCCTATACCCATTTGGTAATTTCAAGTTTTTACAGTACGTTTGTGATAATACAATAAAATAATAAACATAGAATATATGCAAGAAGAACTTCAACTTAAAATAGTCGAGGCCCTTAAAACTGTTTTTGACCCTGAAATTCCTGTCAACATATACGATTTGGGATTGGTATATAGTATTGTTGTAAATGATGACCTAAATGCAGAAATCGAAATGACCTTGACAGCTCCAAACTGTCCAGCTGCCGATTTCATCATCGAAGATGTGAAGATGCGCGTAGAAGGCATCAAAGAGATTAAAGAATGTCACGTTAACCTAGTTTTCGAGCCAGAATGGAATCAAGATATGATGACCGAAGAAGCTAAGCTAGATCTTGGCTTTTTGTAAACCAACATCCAAGTACTGATTACCCACTTACACTTTATTAGCCAGCTTATGACGGAACCTAGAAAACATGTTTACTTCCTATCAGATGTACACCTTGGCTGCTTAGCCATCGAGCATCGTCGCACCCATGAACGCCGTTTGGTACATTTCTTAGATAGTATCAAACACAAAGCGCGTGCTGTCTATCTACTGGGAGACATTTTTGATTTCTGGTACGAATACAAGATGGTGGTACCTAAAGGCTATACACGCTTTCTAGGAAAGATCTCAGAAATGACCGATATGGGTATTGAAGTACATTTCTTCCCAGGTAATCATGACTGGTGGTGTGGCGACTATTTCGAAAAGGAATGTGGCATGACTGTACACTACGGACCACAAGTCCTAGAAATTTTGGGCCAAGAGTTCTATTTAGCCCATGGAGATGGTCTAGGCGAGAAGGACAAAAAGTTTTTGTTCCTACGCAAGATGTTCCATAGCAAATTCCTTCGCAGATGCTTTAACTGCTTACACCCTCGCTGGGCTTTAGATTTTGGACTGAATTGGGCCAAGCAGAGTCGTTTAGCTCATCAAGATGCACATGGGTCATTATCTGGTGACAACTATAGAGGAGAAGCCAATGAACCTCTAGTCATTTTTGCGAAAGAGTACTTGCAATCACATCAATCGATCAACTTCTTCATGTTTGGTCACTATCACTTTATGCTCGATTTGATGCTAGCGCGTAGTTCACGCGTCCTCGTTTTAGGAGATTGGTTCACTCATTATTCTTATGCGATGTGGGATGGAGAGCAAATGATTCTAGACCAATATTTGGAAGGAGAGACTCAACCGTAAATTACACACATTATATAGTAAAGGCTACTTAGCAACTGTTTTAGTGCTAAGTAGCCTTTATTATATATATTATCAAGGTGTAAAATCTAAATAAGCTACCCATCGGTCTACGGTACTTGCAGAGATTCCTTCCACATAACTCAGCTCTTCTCTATTGTGAATCCCCTTAAAGCGTCTCCTATAATCAACTATCGCTCTTGCCTGTATATAGCTACAATATGGGTGTTTCTTCAATTCCATCAAACTAGCATGATTGATATTAAGTTTATGCACACAACTTTGGTCTACCGTGATCCATTTGCTCAAAAGTGTATCGTTTAAATAGATATCACGGACTTGATGTACAGAGACATAACCACCCAACTGCTGCCTATACCGTACAAGCATTTGGGCTATCTTACTACCAACACCTGGAATCCTTTTTAGTAGAGTGGTATCGGCACGATTCAAATCAACATACTCACCTTCTTGTAGCTTTTTTATATGACGATTATTTTTTATACGAGCTATCAACAGTCGACTGCTATCTTTACGTGCTTTTATTTTCTGATGCACGGCTACCGTATCGATAAACACATACTTTATTACAGAATCGTATAGTGTAGCAGTCATTCCATACAAAGCACGGATATCTTTTGGTTTCAGGAACACTTTACCTGCTTCTCGGTATTTAACCAAATTACTAGCCATCCATTCAGCAACCCCCATATGTACCAAAGATGCCGAATCAACTTTGTTTGGATCAAATGGTTCAAGCTGTAGCGCTTTTTTAGCTAAGCGTTTCGATTTGCTTTTCCATCTTTTTCTACGCAAACTATCTTGCTTCTTATATTGAGTCCGTACCACTTCAAAGCGGTGTTGCAACTTATTGCTATACTCAATACTGTCTTGCCGCTGTTGATTATCCCAAGCTAGAATAGCTAGTTCTTTCTCATGACTATGATATATTGTGTCATGTTTTTCTGATACTACTAATAATAAACCGACCACCAGAACAAGCAAAAACAAAATAGCGCGCATCTGCCTACGATCAGCAGGATACATCTTATTCCACTGAAAGCTGACGACAAACCAACGTCTTCGCCATGTAGAGTATCTCCTTTCCCACTCATCTAACAGGCGTAACCTGCATGCTAACACGAATCGTTTGAGATACTTATACATCTTAATAGGAATTACATGAAGAAACCTAGTTCATTGAGTAGAATAAAGAATATAGCCACTGGAGCTACAAACTTTAAGATGATTACCATCAAGCGATACAGCCCATTATGCATCTTACCGTCACTAGAGATTTCCTCATGAAAGACTCCTCGTTTATCTAAGTACCACCCAGCGAAAATAGAGATAAACATCCCTCCAGCTGGAAGCATAATCTTAGCAGTCATGTAATCGAAGAAGTCGAATATCGTCATTCCGAACAACTGCACATGTTTCATAGGTCCAAAGGATAATGCACAGAAGACGCCAATAGCAATACAGACACTAGTGACGATTCTTGCAGCTTTCTTTCTGGTGAATGACCATGTTTCATGCACATAAGCTGTTACCACCTCGTGTATCGAAATAGTGGAGGTCAAAGCTGCCATGGCCAATAGGACATAGAATAGCAAAGAGAACGTATAAGCCAAGATAGGCACATCGCCAAATGCTTGCTGGAAAACATTAGGTAAAGTGATGAAGACGAGACTCGGTCCAGCATTTGGTTCGATACCTACAGCAAAAGCTGCTGGAAAAATGATAAAACCAGATAATAAAGCTACGAACGTGTCAATCAGACTCACACTACCTGCTGTACGAGCTAAATTGGTTTCTTCACTAAAATAAGATGCATAGGTACAAAGACAGCCCATGCCAAGACTCATCGAGAAGAAAGCTTGCCCCATAGCACTCAACACAACCTTAGGGGTCACTTTACTCCAATCAGGCTGAATCAAAAAGTCGATACCTTTTTGGGCACCAGGCAGCATCACAGAAAAGACAACTAAGACAAGAATAAGGATGAATAAGATAGGCATCATAATTTTAGATGATTGCTCAATACCTTTTTCAACACCTCGTACTATCACAAAGTGGGTAAACAAAGAAAAAAGCACCAACCATATTAATGGACGATACCCGCTAGAAAACTCTACAAAGTGATGGGTGAAATAATCTTTCGACTGCCCTGCAAAGCTATTAGTAACGGCTTGCATGACATATTCTAATGTCCAGCCTGCTACTACACCATAATAACAAAGAATAAGAAAGCCAGTGAGTACACCTAGCCGACCTACCCATTTCCATTGGGTGCGTGGTGCAAGTAGCTTATAAGCCTCGGCTGTATTTGCACGTGATCGGCGACCAATCATAAATTCAGCTACCATCACTGGCAGACCCAGCACAGCCACACAGACTAGGTATAGGATGATAAAAGCAGCGCCACCATTGTTACCTGCTTCAAAAGGGAACCTCCAGATATTACCTAAGCCGACTGCACTACCAGCCGAGGCTAAAATAACTCCTAGTTTACTCCCAAAGTTAGCTCTCTTTGTCATGTCTTCAAACCTTAAATTGTCATTACATCGACCAAAAACCAATCGATTCGATGCAAATATAAAGATTTATGCGTATTTTTGCAGTAGAAAACCCATAAAAAGTATAGAATTATGACAGCTATGTTACGTAAATACCCCTGTTCGATAGCTTTGCTACTACTCATAGCCTACTTGTCGTTTTTTCATCCCCCTAGTCCACCCGAAATAGAGAAGCTAATTGGGATTGATAAATTAATCCATCTTGGTATGTATGCTACCTTTTCAGGCATGCTTTGGTTGGAGTATTTCTTAGCTCATATCAGCGGAACATCTATGCGTAAGGGATGGTGGATATGTACTATTATCCCTATTACTATAGGTGGAATAACCGAGATTGGGCAAGCAATGATGACAAGCCATCGAAGTGGTGATTGGTTTGATTTTATAGCCAACACACTTGGTGTATTGCTAGCTGCTCTTGTAGCACATGGCCTAGTAAGACAATTTTTAATGCCTGTTCAAGACAGATATTGGAAAAAGTAATCAGCAACATGATACAAAAGCGGGCATATCGATTGAATCGATATGCCCGCCTTACCATCTCTATTTAACTCGCTTTACAGCCATTACTATTCTTCTGTTCCGCCATCAGTTGAGTCATCTGATGACTCACCATCGTCATTAGCTTTTCCTTGACCATTGCCTTGACGATTTCCTTGACGTTCCTCTCGATTCTCTTGACGCTTTTCTTTTACTTGTTTAGCGTTCATTTTATTCATCTTACCACCTTTATCTGCGTTACTGATACCAACTCTAGCACGAGCAGAATAAGCACGACCTTTTTGAACACCTGTTTCAATAATTGCATCAAACTCTTCTTGAGTCAAAGCAGTAGGTACATAAGTGACATCGTACTCAAGTAAGCGGTTGTTAAACACACACAAGTGATTTTGTGCTGCACGCAACATATTCTCAAGAAGTAGTTTAATATTGTCATTCGTCACTGTAGTCAAATCAGCTTTCAGGGCAACAATAAGTTCTTCTTTTACTTGCATCAGTGTCTGAATGGTTTCCTGTTCACTAGTCATTGCTGCAATGGCAGCATCGTAACGAGCTTGAAGATCAGTATCTTCAAAAACACCTGCTTCAGTCAATGCAGGCACTTCAATACCATAAAATTCCAACATTCTTTCAATAGCACTCTTATGAGTATTGTGCGCTTCACGGATACGTGGCAGTTTTTGACTACTTAAATTAGTATCAAAAGCAACAGCTAGCAAATCAATTCCCAACTTTTTTGTATCACGCAAATCTAGTAGATAAACAATTTCGTCAACTGTCAAGGTATCAGTAGCTTGCATAGCAGCATTTAAGCTGTCGCAATCTATACTACTTACACCAGTTCCCATAGCAGCTGCTCTAGTAGCACTAAAGCCATCAACTTGAAGAACAGTTACTTCATTACTAGAAGATTCAACTTCTGTTTGTGGCACATCAATCGCATCGTCACTAGAACATGAACTAAATGACAAGCCAATCATTGCTGTGCAGGCTAAAATAGCAAAAGTGATTTTTTTCATCTGAATCTTATTTAAAGAGTTAATAATCATATTACATTGTCTATACCGCAGTAACAGCTCACCACCCTACCCAAAAAACGACAAAATCAAAAAATAATCTTTGCTGACAACATCCATGTTCGATTTGTCGCCTCTGTAAGCATTACAGATGGAGTTTGTCCAGCAGTTTGTAGCACATACGCTTGCGACTGAATATTCTCTGAATCAAAGATATTCATAACAGATGCCCCTACAGTACAAGTCAGAGGCCCAATAGGTAATATATAATTAACGCCACTATCCAGACGATGGTAATTACCAGTCAATTCAAAACCATGACCATATATATATTGACTCGATAATGTAAAATATCCGATATACCAAGTAGCAGCTGACTTCCACTCATGCCATAATTGAGTACTGGTTGGTAAATCAAAGACAGAGTAATTACTAGTTATATACCCTTTAGGAAATTGTATCTTACCATATGTTTCACTACCCCATGTATCACCACTGGCATCGATGCTTTCCACAGAATTAAAAAAACGCGTATTCTCACGGTTTAGATAGATCAAACGCTGCCCCAACAAGAACATATCATCTGCATACAAAGCATGAGCGGTAACCTGTGTGGATGATATGGACTGATCCAAATGCCACACTCTAATCCACTCATTATTCTCTTTTCGGTCTTCATCTACACCATACAAAAACTGGTGAAATTTAGCTGCAGTTACTTGCAATTTCCATTTCCTATGAGGTCTATAATTTACATATACTTGCGGGGTAAAATATATACGAGAGTTTATATACTGTACTTGTCCATCAACCTGTAAACTCCATAATCCTTTTTGCCATCTATAACGCATTCCAGTAGTCAGCAGGTCTTCTTTCTCTTGATTTTCAAGATACTTAGCTGTATATTGAGTTACCCCCAAATCAACCAGGAAGTGATGATTTCCCAAATGTACATCATGCTGCAAAACAGCCTTTGCTTCACTGACAAAGACTTCTTGAGGAGTAATCCCATCTATCCCAAATGTGTTATCCGCCTCTGAATAGGATAGCATAAACGACGTTACCTGATTTGAAGACCACTGATAATCGTAATCAAGCGCGCCACTATACTGGCGCATAGATCTATGGCCTTGACCATTTAATTCATCGTCTTTGCTGACCCGTTGAATTGAGTAATCTAAATCTTCATCATTACTATAAAAATAGAGTTTTAGCCTATTTTGGTCACGTTCACCCCATTGCCCAGTTAACCCCGCATGAATATCAAAATACTGGTAATCCGGACGGACGGTATACAAGATAGTATCCCTTGTGACATGATCTGGTTTAGTTTGATCACTAACTGGATTTATTGCAGATTGATTAGTATCAGAGTTACCATTTTTTCCTGATTGACCATTAGATCCCGCATTGTCTTTTTTGCCGTTATTTCCGCCACTATTCTCATCCTTTTTGGCTTTATTTCTTTGAGCAACTCCAAAGTTTTTACTTTCCTTTAGATGCACATTGGAGAACATATCTCTAAAACTATGGCGGCTGGCAACAGAAAAAGAGAACTTATCACCAAGTGGTACAGACAAATAGGCAGAAGCCATATTTTGACTGACTTGCCCCTCTACACGTAATCGCTTACTGGGTGTACGACTAGAGACTGCAACGATTCCACCTGTATGATTTCCTAATCGACTATTATGATTTACTTTCTGCACATTTATATGATCTATCACCATCGGGCTTACTACACCAATTTGTTTACTCATGCTATTAGATACAAATAAGCGCATCCCATCTAAGTAAATGGCAGATTCATCCCCTGTACTCCCCCAGATAATCGGGTCATTCAATGGTTCACCAGAAGCACGCACACCAGGCATCAATCGCAATGTCTGCCAACTACTATTGTCGACTGTGCCAGGCAAATCAAGCATCATATTTCGATGTATCAAGGTATGGTCCTGATTGTCACTGTACTGTAACACTAATGATGAAGCACTTGGTTTAACAACAACTTCATCCAACGCATGCTCTGCAAGCTGCAAGCTTAGTTCATGCTGCCCATGATTCAAGATAGTATCCATAGCTTGGTATCCAACAAATTGAATAGCGACTTTCACCTGAGGGTTTGATGAAGTGAATGAGAAAAAGCCATTCTCATCACAACTAGCATAAATTTGTTTACCTAGTACACTGGCATAATGCATTGGCGTCTTTTCATCGACATCTCGGACATAGCCCTGAAAGACATATCGCTTAGGCTTATAAACAATAGGTTTAGGCTTAGTCAATTGTTTGCCTTTAGGTTTATAAATAACATAAATACCCCCAGCCTTTTTGTACTTTAAGGGCGTATCTCGCAACAAGTAATCAAGTGCTTCTTCCACATCCTTAAAATCTTTTCTTAGAGTCACACGATAGGGTCTAACCAAATGACTATCAAAAGAGATGGATGGCGCAATACGAATGAGCACCGATTCAAGACTCTCTTGTGTAGCATATACACTAAGTTCTTGAGCCTGAACTGTCACAAGACACTTCAAGCTCAAGAACACAAAGAGTATACTTATTATACCTAAACGTTTTATCATTTAGTCACTTTTAAAGAAATATCAAAAGTAGTTTCTATCGCATATAAGATTTCAGAAATAGGGGTTTCGGCAGGGAATTTCCCCGTATAGAAATGATGGATATTTCCATCGACCTCTAATTGTACATTATACCGTCTAGACAGTTCATTAAGAACTTGCGGCAAAGGAACATGTCTAAACGAAAAAGCCTGATGTGTCCAGACGATAGATGAAGCAATGTCAGCTGCTTTTGTGGTAATCAGCCCATTCTGAGTTAGACGCGCTTCCATGGAAGGAGTTAGTATGGTTTCTTGATTCATAGTCGTAACACCCACTTTTCCAGCCAAGCAAGACACTAAATAACCATCTTTACGCGTATATACATTAAATTTAGTCCCTAACACTTCTACTTCGCCACGCGAACTCGCCACAGTAAATCGCTTCCCTTTACTCACTTCAAAATATGCTTCTCCTTGTAGATGCACTGTACGATTTGCAAACCATAAAAGCGGACGATAAGTCAAACGACTAGCAGAATTTACATGAACAGAACTTTTATCTGGTAACATCACAACTTGTTGTTCTCCTCGAGCAACAGTGATTTCTTTTTGATACAAGAAAGCTACAAGAAGACAAGCAGCAGCGGAAGCCACGAGACTATACACAGCCATACGCACGCGATGCTTAGAGTGGCTTTGCTTATCAGCAGCCAATAGCGGCACAAAATCTGTATTCCAGATTTCCTCTTTACTACGCTTCCATTTGGGCGTAACCTGTACTTTTATTCGATTGACTTCCATAATTAAAACCAATTATTAATCGCAGCAATAACTCCTTCTATACACACAAGTGCCAAAAGCATTACATGTTGTCGTAGCCACTTCAAGGCATTAGACACACGCTTTTCAACTGCTTTCTCTGAGATTTCTAAACGCTCAGCTATTTCTCGATAAGTCAAGCCTTCTTCACGATTCATCAGAAACGCTACTCGTTGTCCTTCATTCATGGTAGCTAGAGCATCAGCTATTCGTTTGCTCAATTCAGCATATTCCAATACACTCTCAGGGGTCTCTCGTTGTTCGTCAATGTGCACCTTAAGATATTGTTCAAACCGAGCCCTTGTATTTCCTTTTCGATAGTGAGTCACTATTAAATCACTCGCCATCTTATACAGCAAGCTTTTCAAGTGATTAGTATCATCCCATTTATCACGTTTCTCCCACAGTGTCATAAACACATCTTGTGCATAATCTGTGGCTATATCCTCATCGCTTATGCGATAATAAATATAGCTACGCAAAGCATCAAAATGCTCGTCAAATAAGTGTTTATACAGTGTGTGATTCAACATGTGTAAGGGGTTTTCATAGTGTATACCGCATTATGGAAGACATACCCTACTTGACAAATAATGTTTTTTGATTATTCTGCCTTATGAGCTTCCATCTTGAAGTCAAACTCATCTTTAATTAGCTCTTCTGTAAGCTTATCTTCCAATTGTTGGGCAGATAAATTGGTAAACAGCTGTCCGTGAACAGCCACAGCAATACGTCCTGTTTCCTCAGACACTGTGATGGCCAACGCATCACATTCCTGTGAGATTCCCACAGCAGCACGGTGACGTAGCCCAAAACGCTTAGATATTTGTGCCCCTTGGTGGGCAATAGGCAAGATACACCCCGCTGCTTTGATACGGTCCTTAGCAATAATCATGGCACCATCATGCAAAGGGGAATTTTTGAAAAAGATATTTTCTATAAGACGCTGACTAAGAATAGCATCTAGTTCTTCACCTGTTTGTACGATATCATCCAGTGGACTATTACGTTCAATAACAATCAAAGCACCAATACGCTGTTTCCCCATATTCATGGCAGACATGACTATAGCTAGAATAGACTGATTCGTCTTATGCCCCGTTTGTTCTTTCTTGAAGAACATATTAAAAAGACTACTACTACGCTGAGCACCAATAGTAAATAAGAAACGACGTATCTCATCTTGAAAGAGAATAATCAGCGCCAACACACCTACACTGACCAGCTTATCAAAAATACTACCCAATAGGCGCATCTCGAAAACCTGACTCACAAGAAGCCAGACAACAATAAACACCATGATACCGACAAAGGCAGGAAGGGATCCCGACTTCCTCATCAATTTAAATATGTAATAAAGCAACCCACCAACTAGCAGGATGTCCATGATGTCTTTAAATCCAATTGAGATAATATCCATATGTTTTAGTTTTGAGGTTGACAAGCCTGCATCTTCTCCAAAATCTGTATTGTCTCTACAGCTTCTTTGACGTCATGTACTCGTAGAATATTAGCTCCCTTTTGTAGAGCTATAGTATGCAGTACAGTTGTGCCATTCAAGGCTTCTTGTGGAGTAGTATCGAATAGTTTATATATCATCGATTTACGAGACACGCCAACCAATAAAGGCAAACCGAAAGTCTGGAAATCTTCCATCCAGCTAAGCATCTCGTAGTTATGTTCTACTGTTTTTCCAAAGCCAAATCCAGGATCCAAGATAATGTCATTGACACCCAAAGCATACAGCTGATTGACTTTCTCAGAAAAGTACTTCATCACCTCTTGCTCCATATGATCGTAGTGGGGCTTCTGCTGCATATCTTGAGGAGTGCCTTGCATATGCATCATGATATAAGGAACTTTCAGCTCTGCTATTGTCTCAAACATGCGGTCGTCCATACTCCCTGCTGCTATATCATTAATAATAGCGACTCCATACTCTTCGACACACATGCGAGCCACATCGGCACGGAAAGTATCTACAGAAAGATGTGCTTGAGGGAACTCCTTGTTGATAAGTTCCAAAGCATGGCGTAAACGCCTCATCTCTTCTTCTGGAGTGATATGCTGTGCACCAGGTCTTGATGAATAAGCACCAATATCAATAATATCACCTCCTTGGTCTAAAATTTCTTGACAGCGCGCCAAGATGTCTTTATCGGCTTGCATTCTGGACTGTTCGTAAAACGAATCAGGAGTAATATTCAGGATTCCCATCACCCGAGGAATCTTTAAGTCTATAAGATCTCCCTGTAGATTCAAAAGAAGGGGTTTATCTGCTAGCATATGATTTATATTTTTAATGACATGTATCAAGGGGGAGAATTATTAATGTAAATTCTACTGTTTCAAGTCTAATATACAAGTAAGCGCACTACTTTTATTGAGATTTTGTTTCTTAAGAAGACTTATCATACACGATATTACAAATGACTTATCTAGTAAATTAACCTCAAATAAATATTTACACTACTCATCTTGAATGGATACAAATATAAATATTCTTCTTTAATAGAGCATTATAAACACTCAATAAAGCTGTTTTTTGATCTATATCTGGAACATAATATCAAATATGCTTTCATGCTTACTACATTCGTATACAAAATATCCCGATTACTTTTAAATAGTTATAGTAATCGGGATATTTATATCGTACGACCAAAATCACAACTTTGTTTTTACCACTGTACTTTTTCTTCAAGGATTTCACCGTCTTTGGCATCATCAGCACTAAAACTATTGCTCTTATACTGTACACAAACCATCACAAGTGGCTCTGAACCATTGTTTCGCAAAGCACGCTTGCCGTTAGGAGCTACACGCACAACACTACCTTCTTTGATAGGAAACACCTCTCCATCCACTTGAAATTGTCCACATCCCCTGACGAATAAATATAATTCTTCGTGTGTTTTATGTGTATGCAAAAAGCCTGCTTCTTGTCCAGGCGCATATATTTGAAAAGACATTTCAGCACCTGTTGTGTGCAAAGCTTCTCCAACAAATACTTTACCTAGGATTTCGACTCCAGGTGCAAGAGTCAAAACATGTTCGTTTAATTCGTTCATTGCACCAACTTCAATAGATGAATAATTCACTCCCTCAAATTGTTTTTTAATTTCTTTCATTTTTGCCAATTTAAATATTAAACATATATTACTGCTCACACTAACTTGAAAGGTTATAAGCAGAAAAAAACTCATCATACAACTAAGACTTGTCAACTTAATCGAAAAATCAGATACTTGAAAATTACAGATGTAATATACTCCTTGATAAGAATAAAACATGGTAAATCACCATTATAATATCGCTTACTTTTACACTGCAAAGATATGGCAAAATACTATCAGAAACAATAAGTATAAAAAAGAGAGTTAATTACCTATTGGTTAGTTTTACTGATTATCAGCAACAAAAAAAATATTACATGGTGAATATTTTTATTTTTCATCATATAATCAAAATCAAATTCTTATATTTGACACATACAAACTAAAAGAGAGTTATGACGAAAATATCTATAACAGATTCTTACAATAGGAATTGTCCAATACGCAATATCCTTTCACGTCTAAGTGATAAATGGACTATACTAACTATTATGGTGCTTGATAAGAACGATGAGCCATTACGTTTTAAAGAGCTACAACGCTCAATACCAGATATTTCACAAAAAATGCTGACAGTTACTTTAAGAACACTTGAAGAAGATGGCTTAGTAACGCGTAAAGCTTTTCCTGTTGTGCCACCACGCGTTGAATATGCACTTACCGAACGTGCTTACACGTTAATTCCTCATATTAATAACTTAATAGAATGGGCAAGTGAAAATATGGATGACATAATGCATGATCGCTGGAAAAGCATGAAAAAGAAACAAAAATAAATGGGGCACGCATTATTCAATTCTTGGAATTATATATTGTATAAAATCAAGACAAAATATCTAGTAAAAAATACTACCTTTGTCTTTATTTAAAAGAATCAGAAATGACAGATATAAAGACTATACATTCTATTTTTACCCAATCTGATGGACTCACAACGGATAGTCGTCAAGTACGTCCTGGTATGGTATATCTTGCTCTCAAAGGAGATCGTTTTGACGGCAACACGTTTGTAGAACAAGCGCTCAAAGATGGAGCTATAGCAGCTATTATAGACGATGAGACAATAGCTGCACAGTTGCAAGACAAGCGCATACTCCTATGTAAGAGCACCTTGACAACCTTGCAAGAATTAGCTCATTACCACCGGATGACCTTGGATATTCCAGTTATTGGTATCACTGGTACTAATGGAAAAACGACAACAAAAGAATTGATTGCTGCCGTACTTAAAAAGAAATACAATGTGCTGTATACCCAGGGGAATCTCAACAATCATATTGGTGTACCACTCACCCTATTACAGATCACAAAAAAGCATCATATTGCTGTCATTGAAATGGGAGCCAATCATCCATTGGAAATTGATACATTAAGTCGAATTGCGGTTCCAACTCATGGATTAATCACAAATGTTGGGAAGGCTCATCTTGAAGGATTTGGAAATTTCGAGGGAGTAATACAAACAAAAACAGAGCTGTATCGTTTTTTGGCTGAAAGCGTACAAGCGTCAGCACAATCTGTTGCTCATAAACCATTAGGAGCTATATTCTATGATGAAGAGAATGAGTTTTTAAAACCGTATCTACCAGAAATAGATTCACAATACCTCAAACCATATGTAACTGGGCAGATCCTTAAAGCCGATCCTGCCTTAAAAATATTATGGAAAGAAGGACAGTGCATTCAAACCAAACTAGTTGGTACATACAATTTAAAAAACATGCTGGCAGCAGTCACCATTGGACAATACTTTAATGTGTCAGCTCAAGATATTAATGATGCTTTAAGTCATTATACACCGACCAACAATCGTTCTCAATATGAAGAGACAGCACACAATCGCTTGATTGTGGATGCTTACAATGCCAACCCTACGAGCATGCAGGCTGCATTGGATAACTTTGCTGCTATCACATTGACTAATAAGGTGGTTATATTAGGAGATATGCGAGAGCTGGGAGAAGATTCTTTGGAAGAACATCAGCGAGTAGTTGATCTACTAGAGAGCCTTGATTTTGAACAAGTCTTCCTTATCGGTAGCGAGTTCAAAAAAACGAACACCGACTTTGCAACATTTGCCAGCCGCGCAAAATTTGAAGAGTATTTATTGGCACACCCATTGCGAGATAAGACAATACTAATCAAGGGGTCAAATGGCATCCAATTATACCAGCTACCCAAAGTATTGTAACACGCTTATTTTAAAGTTTATGAAAACAACCATACAATTTAAACAACTAGCAGACAATGGTTGCCGTTGTCGTCATATGATTCAACAGGACTTTGCTGATATCAAAGGAGTATATGGTCTCCATAGTGATATGATTAATAGCACAGTACTTATTGAGCATACTGAGGAAGTCACATATCCACAGCTTATAGCACGTCTTGAAGAAATGGGTTATGAAGTGGTTAAACCAGAATATCACATCCGCAAAGCGACAGAAGAAGATATCGAGGCCTTAAGCATACTCTCTCAAGATGTGATGCGCAATAACTACAGTGCCTTCCTAGGAGAAAGCACAGTGGAAGACTATATCTCCAGCGGATCTGCTGACAAAGAAATTGAGGATAATATCGACACCATTTCAGTGTTGACAGCTTCTGAGGTAGAAGACCAAGGCGATGATATTCTAGCTTATACCATTCAGAAAGAAGATCTTATCCATCTGTTGATGGTGCGAGTGGGTTACCAACACCAAGGTATAGGTAGCTATCTACTTCAACATGTTATGGACAAGATGTTGAAAGAGTACACGACCCTACGCATCGAAACATTTGCCAACAATATTCCTGCTATTGGTTGCTACGAAAAGATGGGCTGGGAAAGACAATCTATCAAAGAAGTACCAGAAATGGGGTTGACTTTGGTAGAGATGACCTATACTAGTCTATAGTTGAATGCCCAAAAGCTGAATTAATAGCGGTGTCAAAAGCGCAGTTAAGATACCATTGAGTGTCAATCCTAGACTGGCATAAGCACCGTGCCTATCACTAATATCCATCGCCGCACTTGTGCCCACGGCATGTGATGCGGTACCAATGGATAATCCTTGGGAATCATGCCCATCAATACGCAACAAGCGCATCAACGTAAATCCAAACACACCTCCAAAAAGCCCTACAACGACAACAACTGCTGCCGTGAGAGATTCTATCCCCCCAATTGTAGAAGACACTTCCATTGCGATAGGTGTCGTTACTGATTTAGGCGCCAGTGACAAAATCACCTCTGGAGTAGCTCCCATCCACTTGGCAATAAGCACTACAGAGACTACCCCTACAACACATCCGATCAACTGAGAAACTAATATAGGAACAAGCTGTTTTTTGATGGATTCCAATTGCAAATACAAAGGCACACCTAGTGCGACTACAGCTGGTTTCAACCAAAAAGCAATAAAATCTCCTCCCACTTTATAACTAGAATACTCTATATTGCACAAACGCATCAAGATAATAAGAAGTGCTACGGTAATCAAAATTGGATTAAGCAGCATAATCTTAGTGCGTTTCTGAAGTATCTGCGCACAAAAGTAAAATAGCAGTGTGAGGGTTAATAATACAATGGGGTTATTTAGAAATTCCATACAATTAGCATTCTATCAATTAGTTGTTTTCAGATGTCTCATTCTCCAAGTTCTTGTCTCCCATAAGGCGAGCAGTCAAACGATGCGTCCACCCTGTTGCAGCAAAGACAAGCACAGTACTTAACAATGTCGCTATGGCAATAGGCCAAAACTGTGCTGCAATAATATCAAAATAACACATAAGCGCAACACCAGGAGGAACAAAGAAGAAAGCCATATTAGCTATTAGGAAATCGGCCATGGGTTTCACCCACTCCAACTTAATGATTTTGAAATGCAAACATGTCGTTAAAATAAGCATTCCGATAATACTACTTGGCATTTTCACACCAGTAAAAAAAACGATAGCCTCTCCAAGAGCTAAACATCCGAAGAGAATGGCGCACTGTTTTATCATATTCTTGATTATTTATTGTCTGAGCCTTAGTAAGATATATGCTCTACCTATGATTCGACAGAACATTCATAATAAGGGGGATTTTAGCGATATGCCGCAAAGATACGGCTTTTTTAGGAAGAGGGAAGAGCGAATATATTTCTTTCCATGTTAAAAGGTGTGTAACAGGGGCATTTGAAGAAAAAAAACAGCAGTTTTTGCTATGTACGTATTGCAATTATTGCTAATTTTGCAGCGAAATTAGAATTCACAGTGACAAAAGTAGCATTACGAACTAATTTCTTGCAACATGTAAATAGCGAATTTTCAAATATAGAACAGAATCATGACCCTACTCAAGCAGATTGTTGAGCGCGCCAAGGCCAACCGCCAGCGCATTGTGCTTCCTGAAGCAACCGAAGAACGTACCCTTACAGCAGCTGATCGCATCCTTGCTGAGGATGTAGCAGAGATTATCCTTTTGGGTGACCCTACGGCCATTCATGCAGAAGCTAGTCGTCTTGCCCTTAAGCATATCCACAAGGCAACGATTATCGACCCAGAAAATCATATGAAGCGCAAGCAATATGCAGAACTTCTTTGTGAGCTACGTAAAAAGAAGGGTATGACTATGGAAGAAGCAGATAAACTTGTGCTTAATCCTCTATATCTTGGTTGTTTGATGATTAAGAGTGGCGATGCAGATGGTCAACTAGCTGGTGCACAAAACACAACTGGTGATGTACTTCGTCCAGCACTACAAATTATTAAAACTGCCCCTGGTATTAGTTGCGTATCTGGTGGTATGATTCTACTTTCTAAGGCTCAAGAGTATGGCCGAAACGGTGTCCTAGTTGTTGGTGACGTAGCGGTAACTCCTATTCCAAATGCTCAACAACTTGGTGAAATCGCTGTAGCCACAGCTCAAACAGCAATGGCTGTAGTAGGTTTTGACGATCCTAAGGTGGCATTACTAAGCTTCTCTACAAAAGGTTCTGCTAAACATGAGGTAGTAGATAAGGTAAAAGAAGCGGTAGAAATCGCTCGCAATATTGCTCCTAAAATCGATATCGACGGTGAATTGCAAGCAGATGCTGCATTGGTACCACGTGTTGCTGCTCAAAAAGCTCCAGGTAGCATGGTAGCAGGTGAGGCAGATGTGCTTATCTTCCCGAATCTTGAAGTGGGTAACATCGGTTATAAGTTGGTACAACGTCTAGGTGGTGCTGAAGCTATCGGACCTGTTCTTCAAGGTATCGCTGCCCCAGTCAACGACCTTTCTCGCGGTTGTAGCACTGATGATGTATACAACATGATTGCGATTACTGCGACTCAAGCAATTGCTGCAAAAGCAAGTAAATAATCCTTACATACCCACCCAATAAAAACCATAAACAATGAAAGTACTAGTTTTGAACTGTGGTAGTTCATCAATTAAATACCAGCTTTTCAATATGGATTCTAAGGAAGTATTGGCTTCTGGTGGAATCGAGAGAATTGGCCTTCTTGGTTCTTTCCTTAAACTGACTCTTCCTAATGGAGAGAAGAAAGTTCTTGAGAAAGATATTCCAGAGCACACTGTAGGTGTTCAATTTATTTTTGAAGTCCTTACAAACAGTGAATATGGCGCATTGAAAAGCCTTGAAGAACTTGACGCAGTGGGACATCGCATGGTACACGGTGGAGAACGCTTTGCAAGCTCTGTACGTTTGACCAAAGAAGTACTTGATGCTTTTGTGGCATGTAATGATTTGGCTCCTCTTCACAACCCTGCCAATCTAAAGGGTGTGCAAGCAGTTACAGATTTGCTTCCTGAACTTCCACAAGTGGGTGTATTCGACACAGCATTCCACCAAACAATGCCTGCAAAAGCATATCAATATGCTATCCCTTACGAAATGTACGAAAAGTACGGTGTACGTCGTTATGGATTCCATGGCACATCTCACCGTTTTGTATCACAACGTGTATGCGAATTCTTGGGTGTAAATCCAGCTGGTAAACGCATTATCACTTGCCACATCGGTAATGGTGGTTCAATCACTGCAGTACAAGATAGTAAGAGTGTAGATACAAGCATGGGACTCACTCCACTAGAAGGCCTTATGATGGGTACACGTAGTGGTGATATCGATGGAGGTGCTGTATCATTCCTTATGGAAAAAGAAGGTTTGAACCCAGTAGGTATTTCAAACTTGCTAAATAAAAAATCTGGTCTTCAAGGCGTATCTGGTATATCAAGCGATATGCGTGAAGTTGTCAACGCTGCCAACGATGGTAATGAACGTGCACAACTAGCCTTTGAAATGTATGCTTACCGCATCCGTAAATATATCGGCTCTTACGCAGCCGCAATGGGTGGTGTAGATATTATCCTATTCACTGGTGGTGTAGGTGAAAACCAACAAGATGTACGTCGTATTGCTTGTGAAGGTCTTGAATTTATGGGCATTAAACTAGACTCAGGAATGAACAACAAGACTCACGGTGAGGAAGCTGTAATCTCTTCAGATGACAGTCGTGTTAAAGTTGCTGTTATTCCAACCGATGAAGAGTTAATGATTGCTCAAGATACAGTAGATATTTTGAAGTAATCAATATTAGGTCAAAATGATTTGTTACTTTTGTGGCAAGACATTATAACCTAATTGATTAAAGATGAAAAAGATTATCGATATCAATAGGAGAGGCATTATGTCTCTCCTATTGTTTTTTGTGGTGATTAGCATGGCGCAAGCGCAATGCGCCAAGTATGTATTCTACTTTATTGGAGACGGTATGGGGGTGAACCAAGTAAATGGTACACGCATGTATATTGGCCAGTCAAATGCACAATATAAAGACTCTGTCTATCTGCCTGAGCTGCTGATGACTACCTTCCCCGTATCTTCATTATCGACCACACATTCTGCAACCAACCGCGTAACAGACTCTGCGGCCGCAGGAACTGCACTAGCTACAGGGCACAAGACCTACAACCATGCGATTGGTGTAGATACAGAACAGCATACGCTAGAGTCGGTAGCTTTCAAAGCTAAGCGCAGCGGTAAAGCTGTGGGGATCTGTACAACAGTCAGTATAGACCACGCTACACCAGCGGCATTCTACGCACACCAACCTGAACGACACATGGCGTACGAAATTGCATGTGAACTACCCCAGTCTAACTTTGATTTCTTCGCAGGTAGTGATTTTGTAAATCCAGCACCAGAAGGTAAGCCAAGTGTTTATGACTTGACTAAAGAAGCAGGCTATAGCATCCAACGTGGATATGAGAACTTTGATGCTTCTGCGGATAAGATTGTACTATTCCAGCCTGAAGAAAAAAAGGACAAGAACTCTGTCCCATATGCACTAGATAGCCAAGCAGATGACTTGACATTGACACAAATCACCAAAGCAGCTATCACCAAACTGAGCCAAAACAAAAAAGGCTTCTTCGTAATGATTGAAGGTGGTAAAATAGACTGGGCATGTCATGGTAATGATGCAGCCACTGTATTTGAAGAAACAAAAGACTTTGATAATGCCATACGTATTGCTTATGAGTTCTACAAGAAGCATCCACGTGAAACTCTTATTGTCGTGACTGCTGATCACGAAACAGGTGGTATCGCGCTAGGAACTGGTCCATATTCTGTAAAGCTGGGGGCACTAGCACACCAAAAGTGTACTAAGGACGAGCTATCTAAAAAGCTGATTGCTCTACGTAAAGCAAACAACGGCACTGCAAGCTGGAAACAAGTAAAAGCTCTACTAGCTAAGGAGACAGGCCTATTTGGGGTCACTAAACTCGCTTGGCCTCTAGAAAAACGCATCAGAGATACCTATTACAAGTCTTTTGTACAAGGCAAAGCCAAAGCGGTAACTAGTCTATATGCAAAAGATGATCCAGTAGCTGCAATGGCTATCAGGGTACTAAATGATTATGCAAGAGTATCTTGGGCAAGTGGTGGTCACTCAGGTGGTATGGTACCAGTGTTTGCCATTGGTGCTGGCGCAAAAGAATTCACGGGAATTCAAGACAATGTTGACATCCCTAAGAAGATAGCGAGGATCGGTCGCTACAAGTAACCATCTCCATTATGCAATACACAAGCGGCGCGTCTTAAAAGTATTAAGATGCGCTGCTTACTTTGTAAATCGGAGTACAAGGCTTCGTAATAAATTGCTAAGGCTTCCCCAAGTCGATTCCTATAGCGCATCAACTGCACACCCTAAGCACAGACTATTCAAGTACAAAGGCCTGTCAAAACAAAACGTTTTGACAGGCCTTCTCTATAAAGTCTACGTATAACTTAGATACGTATTATTTCTGACGGATATATAGCTTGATTGGCGTACCACACAGCTCCCACTTCTCACGCATCTTGTTCTCCAAGAAACGCTTATATGGATCACGAATATACTGAGGTAGATTCGCAAAGAACACGAAGCTAGGAATCTGCGTGTTTGGCAATTGCGTGATATACTTAATCTTGATATACTTACCCTTGTTTGATGGTGGAGGGTATGCCTCGATAAGCGATAGCATTTCCTCGTTCAAACGAGCTGTAGGGATGCGCGTACTGCGGTTTTTAAATACCTGAGTAGCTTCCTCTAGTACCTTCAAGATACGTTGCTTAGTCAATGCTGATGTAAAGACAATTGGGAAGTCAGTAAATGGTGCAAAACGCTCACGTACCATATCTTTGTACTGATTCATCAACTTAGCTGTCTTATCTTGAATCAAATCCCACTTGTTAACAACTACAACAAGTCCCTTGTTGTTACGTTGAATCAAAGAAAGGATATTCAAGTCTTGGCTTTCGATACCACGAGTTGCATCAATCATCATGATACACACATCGGCGTTTTCAATAGCGCGGATAGAACGGATTACTGAATAGTATTCCAAATCTTCGTTGACCTTATTTTTCTTACGAATACCTGCCGTGTCGACAAGGTAGAAGTCGTAATTAAACTTATTGAAACGTGTATAGATAGAGTCACGTGTCGTACCTGCAATCTCTGTTACGATATTGCGGTCCTCGCCGATAAAGGCGTTCACGATAGACGATTTACCTGCATTAGGACGACCTACCACAGCAAAACGAGGCACTTCTTCGTCGATGATTTCATCAGATTCTTTGCTGAAGCTTTCTACAATCTTATCCAACAAATCACCTGTACCACTACCTGATACAGCCGAAACACAGAAAGGATCTTCCAAACCTAACTTATAGAACTCGGCTGAGTCATAACGTAGGTCGTTGGTATCTGTTTTATTGGATACAAGGATAATAGGCAACTTTGTGCGACGTAGAATTTGTGCCACAGCCATATCCAAGTTGGTAATACCTGATTGTACATCTACCACAAAAAGGATAACATCAGCTTCATCAACAGCGATGGTTACTTGCTTGCGGATTTCTTCCTCGAAGATATCATCTGAGTTGACTACCCAACCACCTGTATCTACGATAGAGAACTCACGTCCACCCCACTCTGTCTTACCATATTGTCGGTCACGAGTCGTACCTGCTTCATCACTTACGATGGCCTGACGTGTTTGAGTCAAACGATTGAAAAGCGTAGACTTACCCACATTTGGGCGGCCTACAATGGCTACTAAATTTCCCATATCTTTTATTCTTTTCTTTTACTTACTACTTAGGTGAGATCGTAACCAAAGTTCTTCAGTTCGCGACTCGAACTTCTCCAGTCTTTGTCCACCTTTACATATGTCTCTAGGAAAATCTTCTTACCAAAGAATTTTTCCAATGCATGACGCGCCTCGGTAGCCACCTTTTTGAGTGCACGTCCTTGTTTCCCAATGATAATACCCTTTTGCGATTCACGCTCTACATTGATGACTGCGTTAATAGCAATTTTCTTTTCATCTTCCTTAAACTGCTCGACAACTACTTCTACAGAGTAAGGGATTTCTTTGTCATAGTACAACAAGATCTTCTCGCGAAGAATTTCTGATACGAAGAAACGAGCTGGCTTGTCGGTCCATTGCTCCTTATCGAAATAAGGCGGTGATGGAGGCAACAACTCTTGTACTCGCTTCAATACATGCTGCACATTGAATTTATTGGTTGCCGACACAGGGATAATCTCTGCATCAGGCAATAAGTCATGCCAAGTAGTCACCAAATCTCCTAGCGTTTCTTGGTCACTTTGGTCAATCTTATTAATCAACAGCAAAACTGGTGCCGATTGCTTACGGACTTTTTCGATAAAGTCGGCATTCTTCTCTGGTTTTTCGATAACGTCTGTCACGTAAATCAACACATCAGCGTCCGCAAGGGCTGAAGTAGAGAATTGCAGCATGTTTTCCTGAAGCTTATAGCTAGGTTTTACCACCCCAGGGGTATCTGAGAATACAATCTGCATCTCTGGTGTGTTGCAGATTCCCATGATACGGTGTCGAGTTGTTTGCGCTTTGAAAGTGGCGATAGAAATACGCTCCCCTACAAAGGCATTCATCAAAGTAGATTTACCCACATTCGGGTTACCTACAATATTTACAAATCCGGCTTTATGCATAATAATTATTTTATGGGCAAAAAAGCGCATCGACTGGAGTGTCCCTCTAATCCGATGCGCTTTTCGTTGTATGGTGTAAACTATAAAGTATTACTTCTTCTCAGGATCGTATCCCCATTTTAGGTATAGAGATCCAAAAGTAAAACCTGCTCCAAAAGCAGTAAGGATAAAGTTGTCACCCTTCTTGAACTTGTGCTCATTTTCCCAAAGACAAATTGGAATTGAAGCAGCACTAGTGTTACCTACATGTTCGATATTAATCAAGACCTTCTCTTTGTCTACTTCTAGACGCTTTTGAACTGCATCGATTATACGCAAGTTTGCTTGGTGAGGCACTACCCAGTCGATAGAATCTTTATCTAGGTTGTTGCGCTCAGCAATCTCTGCACTAAATCCAGCCATATTAGATACAGCATACTTAAATACTGTACGACCTTCTTGGTAGATAGTGTGCATGTGATTGTCAACAGTAAAGTGAGATGCAGGACATACAGAACCACCAGCTTTTTGGTGTAGGAAAGGAAGACCTTTACCATCTGTACGAATCTTACCGTCCATTAGACCTAGCTCTTCAGTTGTTGCTTCTACCATTACAGCAGCAGCACCATCACCAAAGATAGGACAAGTTGCACGGTCAGTATAGTTTGTAATACTAGACATCTTTTCTGCAGCAACCACAATACCCTTCTTACACATGCCCGATGTAATATATGCTTTAGCTGTCATCATCGCGAACAAGAATCCGCTACAAGCTGCAGACATATCATATGCAAATGCATTTTTAAGTCCAAGTTTATCGCACATAATAGATGCTACAGATGGAAACACATAGTCACCAGTAGTTGTAGCACAAATCACGAAATCAATATCATCAGGATTAGCACCTGTCTTACGCATCAACTCACGGCATGCTTTACGCGCCATATACGATGCACCAAGTCCTTCTTCATTAAGAATCTGACGAGTCTTGATTCCGATACGTGTCATAATCCACTCGTCATTAGTATCTACCATAGTAGATAGCTCCTCGTTTGTGAGGGTATATTCTGGAAGATAACCACCAATACCAGTGATTACTGCATTAAGTTTTTCCATGTTGACTAAAAACTCGCGCGTTTGTACATAAAAGCAAGACCAGGGCGCGAGCACACCTGGTCTGCTATTTTTTTACTGCTCTACTTCGATAGCTACTTTGCCACGATAGTAACCACAGCTGTCACATACAGTGTGGAACTTGTGCCATTCACCACAGTTTGCACACTTTGCAAGCGTTGGGGCTACTGCCTTATAATGCGTTCTACGCTTCGCTTGTCTTTGCTTTGATTGTCTTCTCTTAGGATGTGCCATTTTTTTTAAATGATTTAATTGTTATCTATTATTTTCTTTAATTCATTCCATCGAGGATCCACCGCTTGGTTATTATCCTCAGAAGTATCGCCAGTATTCTCTTCATCACTCTGAAAAGTGCCCACTTGCATAGCTGCAAGACGTTCCATCATTTCAGGGTTGCATGCACCTTCTTCGTGCATGTGCTGTACGGGGATAGTTACTGCTACCATCTCACTCATGATCCAAGAGACATCCAATGTGCCTCGCATCTCATTGATTGTGATCAGGTTTTCATCAACTTCTTCATCTTGTTTAGCAAGACGAACCATCAATGATTCCTCTACAACAACAGGTTGAGGCATGTCGTCTAGGCAACGGTCGCAAGGTACATTCACTGTCCCTTCCATTTGGAAACGTACGCGAAAATCATCTCCAACTGTCGTAATTTCGACATCTGCAGTGACTTCACCACCCGTAATATCTTCATATTCGGATGCAGCCCAAAAAGCGTCATCTAATGTATAGTGACGTGACACCTTATCGACAGTCATACGGCGAAGGTCGATAATAAAATCGTTTACTTTATCTGCTACCATAGTTTCCGGTTTACAAATCTGAACACAATTTAGGCCATCACGACCTATATGCGTAAATACAGATTTCGGGGCACAAAGATACAAATAATATTGCTTGCAACATAGCATTCCAG
This sequence comes from Bacteroidaceae bacterium, assembly GCA_963678855.1. GTDB lineage: Bacteria > Bacteroidota > Bacteroidia > Bacteroidales > Bacteroidaceae > F22. The sequence continues at coordinate 1,448,983 of OY787448.1, forward strand.
TAGAAAATAGCTAGTTTTTGCTTGAAATACACTTTTTTAACAAGCGACAGCTTCACACAAGTTCCTCTATATCAGCCCTTTTAAATTATACTCAACTAGTCACTTTCTTCATGATAAGCAATTGAGAATCGTCGTGGAGAACACGCTTCAAAATAGCCTAGATAGTCCTCTCCCGTGTAAAATGGAATTGGATTAGATGTTGAATTATCACCCACTATTACAGAGAGTAAGTAATAATAGGTATTTCTATTGATTTGTCGCATCTCTACAGTCAACCTTTCTCCATCTTTAAGGTAGTCTTCTGGCTCATCTTCGATAGTATCCTCAGAAGACATACAGCGATTCAACGCATTGATACGGTTGCCGTCCTCACCTTCATCTGACCGTATACTCCAAGAATAGGCTTCACCATTCTCACGCTTGATGAGATAATGATAGTAATTTTCTTCGCCTGCCTCATCCTGCCAATCAAAAGTTAAAAACAGATATTGACTACCCCCTGTAAAGTCTACCCATTCAAACTCTAAATTTTCGACGTCTTTAGGCGCTGTCAATGTACTAGTAGCTCGAATCACATCATTTCCGACATGCGCTACGGCCGTATAGGTCACCCCTTCTATGCCACCTTGCATTTGCCCAAAGTCATCTAATGCCACAAAGCGATTACTACCAGCAGGTTGTCTTGCCAACAGATACTGAGACCCATCATTACCAGTGATTTCAAGTTTGGCGGCTATTTCTGTAACTGTAGCATCAAGCGGCGTAGTCACATCTACCGTATTCTGCAAAGTAAAGATTATAGAATCCGGAGTAATGATACCATTCATCACAAGCTTTGGGGCTACATGATTATAATCCACATTGATTTCTTCTTCACAGCTAGTACTGAAGCACATAATTGTCAGCGCAGACAATGCAAATAGCCAAATAATATTTCTTTTCATCATGCTGTTATTAGAAAGTTAGTTGATATGAGACAAAAGGGATTGCTCCATACAGAGACGTCATCGTCGCTTTCATGCCTGAAGCTTTCTGCTTGTCTTCTTCGAAATTAATGACATAAGGGTTGTAATGGTTGTATGCATTATATACCCCAAAGTGCCACACTACACGACGATTCCTGTGTTTAGGGGGCATATGGTAAGATGCACTCAAATCCAAACGATGATAATCAGGTGCGCGATAGCCATTTCTCTCCGCATAATAAAAGACGGTCTCACCATCCATCTGATACTTACCACTTGGCGCAGAATACGCCTGACCTGTTGTGTACATCCAGTTGGCCGAAAAGTCCCAACGCTTATTCAATCGATACATAGCTACCAGAGAGATATCATGCGTGCGATCGTTACTAGCTTTGTACCAGCGACCGTGATTGACTTCATCTAATTTCAGCTCACTGCGTGACCAAGTATAACTCAACCACCCAGTCAGCGGGCCTTTATCTTTAGAGATATTGAGCTCGACACCATAAGCACGACCACGTCCAGTAGCTAAGAGGCGCTCCATTTCAATCTCGGCATCAAAACTCACACCTTCTCTATAGTCGATAGAGTTGTGCAACCACTTGTAGTAGGTCTCTATATTTGTCGAATACATGCCATCCATCCATTCCGAGACCCAGCCAAGGCTTATTTGATCTGCCGTTTCAGGATCAATCAGGTTACTACTAAAGATGTAGCGCGAATAAGGGAAATTAGTCACTGCATTTTGAATAGCATGGACGTTTTGCGTCAACCTACTATAACCTAACTTCAAGCTATGTTTAGGATTAACTCTATACGTATAAGCCAGACGAGGGTCTAGATTCCAAAACATTTTCTCAATATGACAGCGGTCGTCTTCCCAGCTAGACACAATATTAGACTCATCATCTAGTGTATAATATGGTGCGCCTCCCATAGCTGCAAATCCATTAAGACGCAATCCCACACTAAGCAAATGCTTAGGGTTTATAGCCCAATCGTACTGCCACCATGCAGTCAATTCGGTGCCATAACGTTCTTCCCTTTCTTGCAAATTATTAAAACTCCACTCACCAGTGATTGCTTTATCTGCCATAAGGTGTGCCCCAATGTACATGCTATGTGATTCATTCGGGTGGTAGCGAAAATCTTGTTTTATACCAGTTTGTTGCACACTCCCATGAATAGCAGCATCAGTATTGAGGATACTTAATTCAGTACTAGACGCATAACGACCAAAGACAAGGCTAGTATTGGATGTCCAGATGTTATTGACACGATGAAACCAACGCAAAGACGTACATTGGTTCTGCCAATCCATATCAGCAAGATCATCTACTCCAATATTATCATTACCATAGTAAGCAGATAAAAACAATTTATCATCATCACTAAAAGAATAGGACAAACGGCCATTCAAATCATAGAAATAGAGTTTAGCATCTTTGTAATCTTCTGTTGTCTTAAGAAATAGGTCAAAATAAGTGCGACGCGCCGACAAGGCATAACTAAACTTACCACCTGCTGTCGTACCTCGTATATGCCCACCAGCAGAAAGTAAACCTACATTAATATCACCGACGAGTTTGCCACCTTGCCCATCACGTTGTTGGATATCCAGTAATGACGACAATCGATCACCATACTGAGCTGGCATTATACCTTTGTACATCTGAGCATCAAGCAAAGCGGAGGAGTTAAAGACAGAAAAGAAGCCTAAGATATGACCAGGTTGCATTACGGGTGCACCATCTAGTAGAATCAAGTTCTGCGTGGTACTTCCTCCTCGCACATTGTACCCACTAGTACCATCACTTTCTGCTTTTACACCAGGCATCAACTGGAAAGACTTAACCAAATCGCGTTCACCAAGTAAAGTCGGAAGCCGTTCTAACTCTTTCACACGCAAACTAGCCACCCCCATTTTCGTTGTTTTTAGTCCACCATTTCGCCGACTGGTAATTACGACCTCATCTAAACGTACAGAATCTGCATATATAGAATCCATAATTTCCAGCTGTCTTTGCATAGTAGTTGAAAGCGATTTTTGTCCCCATAATGGAATAGCTGCCAAACACAAAACGATTGTAAATAATCTGTACTTCATATCTGTAGTAAAAAAAAGACAAAGCAGTCCTACAGGAACACCCTCGTAGAACTGCTTTAGACTATAAATTAATTTTCGATAAAATTCTATCTGTTGCTCCCGCTTGGCCTTTGACATACTTGTCTGAACATTCGCCAGTGAGCTTTAAATATTCTGGTTCGTTAATAAAGCGATCCATCAATGTATCAAATTCTTCGGCTGAAGAAATTGAAAAGCCTGCTTTGGCATCAATCAACGCTCCCGCCTCGATAAACTTGCTATGCTTTGGTCCAAAGATAACAGGCACACCATACACGGCTGCTTCCAAAGTGTTGTGCAGTCCTGCTCCAAATGCTCCACCGATGTATGCTACATCGCAATATCTATAAATGGTAGACAACAATCCAAAACAATCGATTATTAGACAGTCGGCTTGCTCTATGTTCTCCATAGTTGCCTTAGAGTGCAAAACATAAGGACGCTTCAGCTTGTTGACTATCTCCACGATATGAGCATCGTCTATCACGTGAGGGGCGATAATCAGTTTCATCTCCAGATGGCGATTGAAGTAATCTATAAAGATATCTTCATCTGGTGCCCATGAACTACCGGCACACATCGTAAAACTATTGCCTTTAAACTTCTCGACAATCGGTAGTGGTTCGGTTTGTTCTTTAATCTCCAGCACCCGGTCAAATCGTGTATCTCCTACTACGCTGACATTCTTTATATTAAGCGTACTTAAGAATCGTTTGGAGGCTTCGTTTTGTACAAAGAGGTAATCAAAGTCTTGGAGGACATTGCGGTAAGTGCCTCCATACCACTTGAAGAATATCTGATCCCTTCGAAAAATGGAGGAGATACTGTAAACAGGTATATGCCGCTTTTTCAACTCATCTAGATAATTCTTCCAAAACTCATATTTGATAAAGAAGGCCATCTTAGGGTTGGTCAGGTCAAGGAATCGACGCACATTACGAGGTTTATCCATAGGTAAATAGGTCACAACATCGGCTCCTTTATATTGCTTTCTGACTTCATACCCCGAGGGCGAGAAGAAAGTAAGCAGTATCTTATAACCAGGATATTGTGCACGTATCTTCTCTATAAGCGGACGCCCTTGCTCAAACTCTCCCAACGAAGCAGCATGAAACCACAAGTATCGGGCTTTAGGGTCTATCTGTTGTTTCAGTTTTTCAAACACCACAAAATGCCCCTTCGACATCTTACGCGGCTTTCTACTAAACGGAAAAAGCAGCTGTAAGACGGAGGTATATAGGGTAATAAAAAAGTTATATATCATAGGGGACAATGATTATATCCTTGCGGAATAAAACTTGGTGTAGTTAGGCCTCCTTGCGTGGAAGCACGTCGATAGCTTGACGCATACGACGAAGAGTCTCCTCTTTTCCTAGGAAAGCTGAGATATCAAACATATGTGGTCCTTTACCTTCACCAACAAGTGACAAACGCCAAGCATTCATAATATTACCTAGGTGATATTCCTTGGCTTCAATCCATGCTTTTACTTCTGTCTCTTGATTCTCTGGTGAAAAGTCAGCCATATTTTCTAGCAATTCAGCAAGTTCTGCCATAAGAGCTGGAGAGTCTGCTTTCCAACGCTTCTTAGCAGTCTTCTTATCGTACTCTGTAGGAGCTACAAAGAAAAAACGACATGCTGGAACTAATTCCTTAATAAAGTTGGCACGAGATTTCATCAAGCCAATCACAGTAAGCGCTTGTTCAGTAGTTACCTCAACTCCTTCTTCTGCCATTAGTTCGATAAATGTAGGCGCAATCAGCGCATCATCCATATGCAGAATATATTCGTGGTTGAACCAACGCCCCTTTTCGTAGTCAAACTTAGCACCCGACTTATTGCATCTGTCTAGGTCGAACAATTCGATAAGGCGAGCCATAGACATCAACTCTTCGTCTGTACCTGGGTTCCAACCTAGTAGAGCTAGGAAGTTGACCACAGCCTCTGGAAGGTAACCTGATTCACGGTATCCCGAAGAGATATCACCAGTCTTAGGGTCTGTCCATTGCAATGGGAATACTGGGAAACCTAGACGATCACCATCACGCTTACTCAATTTACCATTACCTTCTGGCTTCAACAATAGTGGTAGGTGTGCAAATGCTGGAGCAATATCTGCCCAACCAAATGCTTCATACAACAGCACGTGTAGCGGAGCAGATGGCAACCACTCTTCACCACGAATCACGTGGCTAATCTTCATCAAGTGATCATCTACAATATTAGCCAAGTGATATGTAGGTAGTTGGTCTGCCGACTTATATAGTACTTTATCGTCTAGAATAGATGAGTTAATCACCACTTCACCACGAATCAAGTCGTTGACCTTCACGTCACGACCTGGCTCGATTAGGAAACGCACAACATACTTGTTGCCATCAGCGATAAGTTGGTCCACCTCTTCCTTAGACAAAGTCAAAGAATTGCGCATCATGCCACGCGTTTGAGCATCGTATTGGAAGTTTTTGATTTCCTCACGCTTAGCAGCGAGTTCTTCAGGTGTATCAAACGCAATATATGCCTTTCCAGCTTCTAACAGTTGGTCTACATATTTCTTATAGATTTCGCGACGCTCCGATTGACGGTATGGGCCGTATTCACCACCCATGTGTACACCTTCATCGAATTCTACGCCCAACCATTGAAAAGCCTCAACGATATAGTCCTCTGCACCAGGCACAAATCGGTTACTATCTGTATCTTCAATACGAAGAATCATCTTACCCCCATGCTTACGAGCAAATAGGTAATTGTACAAGGCAGTACGAACACCGCCGATATGTAATGGCCCCGTTGGGCTAGGTGCAAAGCGCACACGAACTTGCTGTTCTGTCATAATCTTACTATTATCGAAAAATTATTATCTTCTTTTGTGTGCAAAAGTACAAAGTTTTTCGTACTTTTCGACACTAAAATGAATGATATGTTACAAAATACCCCTAAGAAAAGCTCAAAATTCACAAGAGACCACCTTTTTAAAGTCGTGTACTTTGTGATTCTAGCTGTTGCTATTATCTACTCGCTACCTAGAGAGGACCAGTTTGTTTTCCAATTTGCACAAAATAAGCCTTGGAGATACGAACTATTAACAGCACCTTTTGACTTTCCTGTATATAGAGACACACTGGACATTGAACAAGACAAAGATAGTGTCCTTCAGCAATACCTACCCTATTATTCTCAAAACAGAGGGATACTGGGAAAACAGTTAGCCGACCTTCGTAACAACAACTTAAATGGCACGCCAACTAAATTGCCAAAGAAATATCTTAAATATGTAGAAGACCAACTAAAACACATCTACGAGACAGGACTTATCAGTAACACAGCAAGAGACAGCCTATCTCAATCTAAGAAGAGCCATATCCGCTTGGTCAATAAACGTGTAGCGGTAGTCACGGATATCAACAAACTATACACCCGAAAAACAGCATACAAATATCTGATGTCGGCCGACACCACTAAATTCAAGTTGCCATTGCTTGTTAAAGCAGATCTTTCGCGTTATCTAGTTCCCAACCTTGGATATGAGTTTATCAGAAATGAGACCGCATTGTCTGATGCCATTAGTCGAATAGAGACTATACAAGGTACAATTCAGCAAGGTGAAAGAATTATTGACCGCGGGGAACTAATCACTGCGCATCTATATCACGTTCTCAACTCATTCAAACAAGAATCGCTGCAACGCATGGGATCGCGCCGAGAAGAAAACCTGATTCTAATTGGGCAAATCTTATATGTGTGCTTGTTGCTCTTGATTTTCATGTGGTACCTCGAACTCTTTAGAGGTACATTTTATGAGAAAAAGAAGAACCTATCCATGCTGTTTGCCCTGATTCTAATATACACAGTTGGGACATCATTATTGGTGCGTCACCCTATCTTTAGCATATATATCATTCCTTTCTGTATCGCCCCCGTGGTGATTCGGATTTTTGTAGATGCCCGCACAGCATTTATGACACATATGGTGATTATTCTACTATGTGCGATTCCACTTAAGTTTCCATACGAGTTTATCGTGCAGCAGTTTATAGCTGGACTGGTCGCCATCTATAGTTTGAAAGAATTTAGCAACCGCACCCATCTACTCAGAACAACACTATTTGTCGTGCTGACTTATATTGTGGTGTATCTATGTTTGGAACTTGTAGCAGGTACCCCACTAGATGACATCACTTATTCTAGACTCATGTTGTACGTGATTAATGGTATTCTCCTACTATTCACCTATCCTGTTATGATTCTAATTGAGCGTTTTTTCGGATTTATCTCCAGCGTAACACTTGTAGAACTATCCAACAACAACCTACCGTTACTTAAGAGACTATCGCAAGAAGCACCTGGCACTTTTCAGCACAGTATACAAGTGTCTAATCTAGCTTCAGAAGCAGCTCTTCAAATTGGTGCAGATAGTCAGTTGATTCGTACAGGCGCCATGTATCATGATATTGGTAAGATGCTAGATCCGACTTACTTTACGGAAAACCAATCAGGCTTTAACCCGCACACGTTATTGGATTACAAGCAAAGTGCACAAACTGTGATTCGTCATATCACTGAAGGAATGAAGATGGCCGATAAGTACAATCTACCTGATGCGGTGAAACAATTTATCACCACTCATCACGGAGCAGGTAAAGCCAAATACTTTTATATTTCTTGGAAAAACGAACACCCAGACGAACCAGTAGATGAAAGCATCTTTACCTACCCTGGTCCTAACCCACAAACTAAAGAGCAAGGTATCCTAATGATGGCCGATTCTATAGAAGCAGCCTCACGCAGTTTACCTGAGTATACAGAAGAAAACATCTCTGAAGTGGTGGATAGAATAATCGACACCCAAATCAAAGAAGGGTTTATGGATGAATGCCCACTGACTCTGCATGAAATCACGATTATTCGAGATGTCTTTAAAGAGAAACTTAAGATCATGCATCATACTCGCGTAAGTTATCCTACACTCAACAAAGAGGATTCTAGCCCATCAACGGATGCATCTACTCAAAAATAACTTCTCTTGGTATAGCAAAAAAATAAAGGACAGCCTAATCACTTGGGCTGTCCTTATCAATCAACTAAAAATAGATGATCTGTGGATTATATTACGTTCTTATAGAGATTAACTATTCAATAGTAAATACCGCAAACGTTGCTTCAAATTGACGACCGTTTGCGTCAATAACTAAGATGTATGTACCTGGTTGTAAATCATCCAAATCAACTACGACTTGACCGTAGTTGCTTGATGATAATACTGGAGTGATACCACTCTCAGTGTATATTCTCACATCAACTGTGCTTTGAGCTGCTTCCACATACAGGTCACCCAATGTTATGTATGCATCAGGATAAACAACTGGACTTCGTGAAGGTTGCTCTACTAGAGTTAATTCATCAAGGAAGTCGCCATCATTATCTGCATAAACACCAAGCGAACATAACAACAGCATCGTAATCAAAAGTATTCTGTTCATCATAATAAATAAATAAGTTGTTAGTAAATCAATACGCAATGACAAAAGTAGAAAAATCACCTATACACACCTAAAAAAGGACTTGACAAAAACTTGACACTTTTAATTGACAAAAACAACCAACTGACAATCAGCACATTTCAACAGCCCCTTTTTCAGTAATATAATCTTAATCTTTCAACCAATCTCACTCTACAGGAATTAAAACAAACACAAAAGGGAACACATATGCAAAAAAAGCCCTTTAATTTCTTAGAAATAAAAAACTATTCCGTATTTTTGAACATCTAAAATTCTACATATGCGCAAATCTCACTTACCCAATATTCTAATATTGATTATTCTTTTCATAGGGTTCTTCCTTCAAGGATGTTCAACCAGCCATGATACTAAATATTCTGCCAAATATTTAGACTCTCTTGTTAATGTTAATCCTAAAAAAGTATACTTCATTTTAAAACAACAAAGAGATTTTACTCATTCAAAAGAGGAGGCAAATCGTTATGCCCTATATAGTCTTCTTGCAAAAGACAAGCTGTACGTAAAACACAAGAGCGATAGCTTACCAAGCGCTCTTGTTGACTACTATAAAAAACAAAGCAACAAAAAGATGGTAGGCTTGTCATATTACATGTTGGCCGCTACATATGCCGACTTAGGAGATGTTCCAGAAGCCATTCAAACCTATCTAAAAGCTCTTACTAGCCTAAAAGGCCAATCGCCTTTAGTGTACTCAGCCCTAATAAACAATCGTCTTGGATACGAATTTTTTAAACTAAGTATGCTTGAGCAAGCTCGTAATCACTATTTCAAAGGGTTTGACCTTTTCAGTCAGCTAGCAGACTCTAGCAGAATGGAAAACTTGTGTAAGTTAATAGGATCGTCATACAGTGTTCAAAACAAAGACAGCATGACGTTCTGGTATAAAAAGGGTTATTCCTTAGCTAAAGCAATGAATGCAAAAAATGCGATTAATGCAAACTTGTCGGGAATTGCGACCAGCTTTATTGCAAAATATCAAAGAGATAGTGCACTTTATTATCTCAACAAAGTTGACACAACAAATCTCAGACGTTCCTTAATAGATGCACATTATTTACACAAAGGGGAGTATTTCTATACAGCCTTACACAGCAGCCCTGAGGCGACTACTGAACTAGATTCTGCACGTTATTACTTCTCTAAAATACTTCACTGCAAAAACCTAGACACTAGATCTCGTGCAGCATACTATTTGAGTATACTAAATGAAATGAATGGGGACTATAAAACTGCATTTGAACTAATGAGAAAACGCGTAGCACACAACGATTCGCTACACAATAAAAAAGTTTTTGAAGCAGCTCATAAAATAAAAGCAACTTATAATTACAAGCTTGCTCAAAAAGCAAAAGAGCAAGCCGAAGCAAAAGCACTCGCATATAGAAATTATTTGGTTTTTACAGTCTTACTTGTTATAGCATTACTGGCCAGTACATTTCTTGCTATAAAGTGGAGACAACAACGCACAGAAACCAAGACATATAAAGATTTTGCATTAGGAAATCTACTAGAGGGAGTACGTAAGAACTTTAAATTACTGGAGCGTAACAATTCAGATAGAACAAGAACACTTCAAGAAGAAGGGCTCAGTGATTTTATCTACAACAACAGCGAACTAACCCAGAGTTACAAGCTACTTCAAGAAATGCTTGAAGTAGAAGATAGAACAATCAAAGATTCAGAGTGGAGAAATATTGTTCAAGCTGTAGACAACACTCTGCCTAAGTTCAGAAAACATCTAGACTTGTTGGCTCTAAAACGCTCTCCTAGCCAGCAAAAATACTGCTACTTAACCAAACTAGGTTTTAAACAAAATGAAATCGCACAACTGATACCTATGTCAGAATCAGGTGTCTCTCAACTTAAACGACGACTAGTAGGTAAAATCGATTCTGACGAGGTAACAATTAAAAACCTAACAGAGACGATACAAAACTTATAGTTAGTAAGGGTCTACATCGAAATAGATGCGTGCTCCCTTGCCAAACTCCTGTTGAGCTGCATGAATCTTGATATTCTCCAAGTTCTGATGTATCCACTGCAGATTATCATCTAAAGAACACTTAAGCATAATACGCTGTATATACATATTCTGCACACGACCCACTGGAGGTGCTTGTGGCCCCAAGACACGGTGGTCAAAAATATGTCTACAATATTGCCCCATGCTACGAGCCAAGATATCGAGCTGACGAGCATCTCTATGTTTCATGATCACATGAATCAATCTAGAGAATGGTGGATATCTAAACAAACGACGGTCTTCAATTTCATCGTTATACATACCTACATAATCATGAGCCTGTACATGCTGGTAAATTGGTTCTTCTGGCGTATTGGTTTGTATCAGCACTACCCCTTGTTCTCCCTTGCGGCCAGCTCTACCCGACACTTGTGCCATCAATTGAAAGGCGCGTTCAGAAGCACGAAAATCAGGATAGCCAAGCATAGTATCTGCTTGAACAATACCGACAACATGCACATGGTCAAAGTGTAGTCCTTTGGATAACATCTGCGTGCCAATAAGCACATCTACTTTACCCTCATCAAACTCAGATATGATTTTTTCGTAAGAATGTCTATTGCGTGTGGTATCTAGGTCCATACGAGCCGTACGAACAGCCGGTAAAGCCTCCTTCAATATTTCTTCTACACGTTCAGTACCATGTCCTTGGGGCATAATTTCAGGATTCTCGCACTGAGGGCACACCTTAGGACGCGGCATGCTATATCCACAGTAATGACACGTCAACCTATCGGAAAACTTATGATAGGTCATGGTCACATCACAGTTAACGCAACGAGGTACCCAGCTACAGGCTCTACATTCTACTTGCGGAGAAAACCCTCTTCGGTTCTTAAAGAGAATAGCCTGTTTGTTATTGCTGATTGCCGCTTGCATTTCTTCCAATAAATCAGGTGCAAAAAAGCCTGTCATAATCTTCTTGCGACGCAACTCTTTCGTGTCAACCAGCTGAACTTCTGGCATTTGTACATCTTGAAAGCGGGTGGTCAAAGAGACTAAACCATACTTCCCTCGTTGTGCATTGTAATAACTTTCTATAGCTGGCGTAGCTGTACCCAAAAGCACTTTGGCTTGCATATGGTAGGCCATCATAATCGCAACATTGCGGGCATGATAACGTGGCGCAGGGTCTACCTGCTTATAGCTGCTCTCATGCTCTTCATCTATGATGATCAGTCCTAGCTCTTGAAAAGGAAGAAGTACAGCAGAACGCACACCCAAGACTACAGGATAAGGGTTGTCACTCATCTGACGCTGCCAAAAAGCGGCACGCATCTGGTCGGTAAACTTAGAGTGATACACCCCCAAGTGCTCTCCAAAGACACTTTGCAGACGTTGGGTTATTTGAGTAGTCAAAGCAATTTCTGGGAGAAGATATAGGACTTGCTGACCTCTATCAAGAGCTTCTTGAATCAAGTGGATAAAGATTTCGGTCTTACCACTGGATGTTACCCCATGGAGTAGAACTACTTTTTTGTCTTCCCACTGATGTTGGATAGATTCATACGCATCGCGTTGAGGCTCAGACAGAGGCTTTAAAGGAGTTGACTCGACCTCATGCATCATTGGCTGTACTTCGACTTCGTATTGTTCCAGTATCCCTCTGTCAATAACAGCTTTTAGAATAGTTGAAGATACATCTGCACGCTTCAACAACTCAGCCTTTTGCACAGTATGCTGCTTAAAGTCTTCTACATTTTCCAAGAATTTCATCATCAATTTGACTTGCTTAGTAGCACGAGTCATTGATGATAAGATAATATTTAAAGTTTGCTCATCTCGAAACTGTGGAGCTAAACGTAACCATACTTCTTGCTTAGGGCGATAACCGCGCTGGATATTCTCTTGCATCACCAACACGCCTTTATCTATCAGGCGCTTCACCAGAGGCAAAGGATTTTTCTTACCCAAAACTTTAGAAAGACGTGACAGCTTGCAGTCGACCATGTCTGCAACATAATCGACAACACGCTGTTCTCTTTCATTAAGTTTGACTCCCGACTCCATGTTCTCATTAATGCAAACCATAGACTCGTTCTCCAATTTTAGTCCAGCTGGCAAAGCGGCTTTATAGACATCACCAAGTGCACACATATAGTATTCACTAATCCATTGCCACAACTTCAACTGATTAGCTGTAACAATAGGTGCCTCATCTAAAACAGACAACACCTCTTTGACTTCATAGTCTTGTGGTGCTTCATGATGGACATGAAGCACTATACCCGTGTAGTATTTACGGGTACCAAATGGCACAACAACGCGGCCACCTATGATGGGAGCACTCCCCCCATCAGCAGGCCACTCATAAGTAAAGCGCTGCGATAGGGGGAGTGGTAAAATAACGTCTATATATGTCGGAGTCATATAATATTAGAATGTATATGCTACAGCAAATTGCCAGTGGTTCTCAGATTTTGAACTAATGACTCGGCCAACTGTTTGGGCTGCACCACTCAACACCGTTGTTTCCTCTGTATCGTCCAAAGGCACGTGATAATTTAGGGTAAACTGCAAGTGTCTTAATAGCTTTACACCAACACCTATATTAGCTGAAAGTGTATTATTTTTGAATTTATAGAGACGTTCACCAACAGTACCATCTACTGTAGCATCATCGTCATTCAAACCAAAACCAAATTGTGGTCCAGCGAAAACAAATGCACTCGCCGTGCTACCTAGCCCAAAACCATAACGAGCATTGATTGGAATTTCTAATGAACGGCGCTTTATTGTAGCACTCTCTACATCAGTATTTACTTCACTACCAGTTTGCGAAAAAAGAAGAGCTCCATCAAATGAAAAGCCCAGCATAGGGATAGTGACTTCGGCCATAGGACCAATAAAGAACCCTGTGTAGCTTTTGTTGTTCACTTCTTTATAGTCTGCCTTGTTAAAATCAAGACCACCACGTACACCAAACTTGATGAGCTGCGCTGAAGCGGGAAGTGAAACCATGGCTACTACCACAATTAGCGCCACAGATAAGATTCGATTCATCTTCATAACTGAATACAATTTAAAGTGATTATTTACGGCAAAGATAAAGAAATCCCTGAAACTTTTACTACCTTTGTGGGAATAATATACAAACCTAAAATTAAAAGCTATGTTTGCAGCCAACACGTATATACAGCGTAGAGCGACGCTTCAAAACGCTATAAAACAGGGCATATTGCTATTTCTAGGCAATGATGACCAAGGTCTACATTACGAAGATAACTGTTTCCGTTATCGCCAAGATTCTACTTTCCTTTATTACTTCGGCATCAGTGCTGCTGGCCTTGCTGCGGTAATCGACGTAGACAATGACCGCACCATCTTATTTGGTGATGAGTTGACTATGGATCATATCGTATGGATGGGTGTACAGCCTACTCTTGCATCTAAAGCAGCATCTGCTGGTGTGCTTGATGTACGTCCAAGTAGTGAATTAGCAACCTATCTTGCAGATGCACAAAAGAAAAGCCAACCTATTCATCATTTGCCAGTTTATCGTCCTGAGCATGCAATAAAGTTTAATTACTTATTGGGAGAACCTCTTGGTCAACAACCAGCATCTATCCCTATGATTCAAGCTATTGTTAAGCAACGTAACATAAAGAGCGATGAAGAAATTGTAGAACTTCAACGTGCTTGTGAAATTACTGCCGATATGCATATTGAAGCGACCAAAGCCATCGCTGCAGGTAAATTTGAATATGAGATATCTTCATTGATGGAGTATATCGCCCAAAGTCAAGGTGCCTCTTTGTCTTTCCCTACAATTGCGACTATCAACGGACAAACCTTGCATAACCACTACCATGGCAATCGCTGTGAAGAAGGACGTTTATTCCTTATTGACGCAGGTGCCGAGGTGGAATCAGGATATGCAGGCGATATGTCGTCTACCGTACCTGTAAGCAAGACATTCACGCAACGTCAACGTGCCGTTTACGAGATTCAAAACCGCATGCACCACCGTGCAGTAGCAGGCATTAAGCCAGGTGTAGCTTTCAAGGAACTACATTTTGAAGCTGCTCGTGCCCTTACAGAAGGCATGAAAGAGCTAGGTTTGATGAAAGGTGATGTAGAAGCAGCAGTACAAGCTGGTGCACATGCACTGTTCTTTCCTCACGGGCTTGGCCATATGATGGGGCTAGATGTGCACGATATGGAGAACTTCGGTGAAAAATGGGTTGGTTACGCTGGTGAAGAAAAGAGCACGCAGTTTGGTCTTAAATCTTTGCGCCTAGCGACTCCACTAGAAGTAGGCAATGTACACACTATCGAACCAGGTATCTATTTCATCCCAGACTTAATTGATAAATGGAAAGCTGAAAAGATCAATGCCGACTTTATCAATTACGATGAGGTAGAAAAGTATAGAGATTTTGGCGGCATCCGCAACGAAGAAGATTACCTTGTCACTGAAGATGGTTACCAAATGCTTGGTAAGAAGATTCCTTTAACTCCAGAAGAAGTAGAAGCACTACGCTAAACTAATAATAAAGAGGCATGAAGGCCATATACTATATTTGGTCAACATGCCTCTTTATATTTTCAACGATAGAACTACTAATATGGCAAAACATCAATGTAACACCTGCTCTATGCGGGCTAAGTATAATCAAAATCCACAATCACTACTCGGACGCTTTTGGAGATGGCATATAAAATTCTGTCCTGGATGGAAAGCCTATATGAAAGATCTTTCTGAAGAAGAGAGAGAAAAAATTATTGTTCGTTACGAACTGAAGAAATAATACTGTAATATTTCAGCAAAAAAGAGCACAAAAAAAAGGTTGCCTTAAAAAGACAACCTCTATTGCTCTCCCTCTTGGACTTGAACCAAGGACCCTCTGATTAACAGTCAGATGCTCTAACCAACTGAGCTAAGGAAGAATAAAAATAAAATAAGAGCTAGACTTGCTAGCGTTGCTCTCCCTCTTGGACTTGAACCAAGGACCCTCTGATTAACAGTCAGATGCTCTAACCAACTGAGCTAAGGAAGAATATTAGAAAAAAAAGAGCTAGTCTTTACTAGCGAAAAGCTCTCCCTCTTGGACTTGAACCAAGGACCCTCTGATTAACAGTCAGATGCTCTAACCAACTGAGCTAAGGAAGAATGTTTTTTCTAAATGCGATGCAAAAGTACTAGGTTTATTTGAAATATCCAAGTATATTTGCAGAAAAATTTTTGTGCATGAAAAAAATTATTGGACTAGGCAATGCGCTGACGGATGTATTGGTCCGTCTAGAAAATGACTCAACTCTTAAAACGCTGCAACTACCAAAAGGAAGTATGCAGCTGATAGACAGCGAGTTATACAAAACAATCAGTACGCAAAGAGCCCAACTAAAAGAAGAAAAAGATGCAGGAGGATCGTCTGCAAATACAATTCGTACACTAGGACTACTTGGTGTACAAAGCGCTCTTATTGGTAAAATTGGAGAAGACGCTGATGGTGTTTTTTATCAGAACGCATTGAAAGAATGTCAAGTTAAACCATTCTTAACTATTCATAAGCAACTACCTTCAGGTGTATGCTCAGCATTTATCTCACCAGATGGTGAACGTACAATGGCGACTTTCTTGGGAGCATCTAGTACATTATCTGCTGAGGATCTAACTCCTGAGATGTTTGCTCACCAAGATTATCTATATATCGAAGGATATATGGTACAAAATCACGACATGATGCGCCAGGCCTTGTCGTTGGCGAAGCAAGCAGGTTTACAAATCTGTCTTGACTTAGCTAGCTACAATATCGTTGAAGAAGACAAAGAGTTTTTTATGGAGATATTGGAGCATGATTTGGACATTATTTTCGCTAATGAAGAAGAATCTATCGCGCTGACTGGCCTACAACCAGAAGAGGCTGTGCAAGAAATTGCCAAGAAATGCAACATCGCCATTGTGAAAGTTGGTAAAGATGGTGCCTTGATTGCTCGTGGCGAAGAACTAGTACGCGTACAAGCATTCCATGTACAAGATGTATTAGATACGACTGGTGCAGGTGACAGCTTTGCTGCTGGCTTTATGTATGGCCTTGCTCATGAATACGACCTTGCCCGTTGTGGCGAACTAGGTGCTTTGATGGCCAGTCTCGTTATTCAAGACATGGGGGCATCGCTATCGACAGCTCATATTGAGCAAGTCAAAGCACACATCGCTACCTGGAATTAATTCAATCATTCATTGTGCTGCATAGGACTGCTATATGCAGTGCCTACTAAGCACCTAAGACACAGAGACAATGAAAAGAAAGCATTTGGGACTGCGTGTCCTCCTACCATCTACTGTAATTGCAGCCTTATTGGTTATCTTTACAGCAGCTAGTGACCACAACTTTAAAGTGGCACAGAATATTAGCATATTCAATAGCGTATTGAAAAACGTAGATTTGTTCTATGTAGATACCATTGATGTAGACAAGACTGTGGGTACAGGTATAAACGCCATGCTAAACTCACTAGATCCTTACACGACTTACTTCCCAGCAGAAGATGATGGTCAACTTCAACAGTTGCTTAAGAATGCTTATGGAGGAATTGGCTCTATTATCACATATAGCTCTAAGACAAAGCAAACGATGATTGCTGAGCCTTATGAGGGCATGCCTGCTCAGGAAGCTGGGCTCAAGGCTGGAGATATATTAATCAAAATAGACAGTATCTGGTTGCAAGGTAAAACAAGTAGTGATGTCAGCAAATTGCTTCGTGGTCCTAGTGGTACTGGCTTTACGCTACATGTTCAACGTCCTGGCAAAACTGATACAATAGCTATTCCTATTGTTCGTCGTAATATCGCCCTACCTACTGTACCTTACTATGGCATGCGAGCAGATAGTATTGGGTATATTCAACTATCTACTTTCACCGGAGAGCCTGCAAAGGCATTCCGCAAGGCATTGATGTCTTTAAAAGATGAAGGCATGAAAGGCTTGGTAATTGACCTACGTAATAATGGCGGAGGCCTAGTAGATCAAGCTGTTGAAATTGCTAACTACTTTGTTCCTGCAGACGAGGTCATTGCAAGTACTAAAGGCCGTGACAAGCGCATGAATAATAGCTACAAGACAACTAAGCGTCCTCTTGTACCAGAACTTCCAGTAGCAGTATTGGTTAATAGTGCTTCAGCATCGGCTTCTGAGATTCTATCTGGTGCTTTCCAAGACTTAGACCGTGGTGTAGTCATTGGCACGCGTACATTTGGTAAAGGTCTAGTTCAATCCACTCGTCGACTGCCTTATGGTGGTACTCTTAAAGTAACCACAGCTAAGTATTACACCCCTAGTGGTCGTTGTGTACAAGCTATTGACTACTCACACCGCAATGAAGACGGTAGCGTGGGGCGTATCCCAGACAGTCTTACACATGTATTCCATACACGAAACGGACGTAAAGTAAGAGATGGTGGTGGTATCACACCTGACATCAAAAAAGAAGCTCCACGCATGCCTAACATATTATATTATATGGTGCGTGACCAAATCTTCTTTAACTTCGCCACTGCCTATTGTCAAGCACATAGAACGATAGCTGATGCAAAAGACTTCGTGATTGACGATGACACTTACAAAACATTTAAAGACTCAGTGATTAGTGCCGACTTTACATATGACGCACAATCAAAGAAGATACTTAAACAGTTAAAAGAAGCAGCTGAGTTTGAAGGATATGCGAAAGATGCGGCTCCAGAACTAAAAGCACTTGAAGCGAAACTTAAACACGATCTTAAGAAAGATCTAGACATCTTTGCTACACCTATCAAGAAGATGTTAGCTATTGAAATTATCAAGAGATACCACTATCAAAAAGGTGGCATTATTGAGACCTTGAAAAACGATAGCATCTTAATGCGTGCAGAAGAAATACTTAAAAATCCAGCTGAATATAAAGCGACTCTATCAAAAAAGGTAGAGAATGAAACAAAATAGACACATCAAACATCTTATCGACCTAGGACATCAAGGGATCAAATCGAATGCTTTATCCGATAACACGATTATTCCATCAGTATACCAGATAAGAGGAAGTCGAGAGGTTTGAAAGACTACAAAAGCTGTATTCGATCATCTGATTAAGATGCGCATAGAATATATGGTTCCTGTTTATACTCTCTTTGCCTCACAGCCATTCTTAAAGCTTTAATTGGCCTTTGTGCTGTTAGGTCTTTAGAAAGATGATATCCTAATACCTTTCTAGAATAGGTATCGATGACTAATGATTGATACAAAGCTTTGCCCTGAGTTTGGATATAAGTAATATCAGAAGCACAAATCTGCTCTGGCCTATTGGGTACAATTCCTACTATAAGGTACTATACTTATGAAACATATGCTTGGAATTAGTCGTCTTGTGATATTGAATCAATAAATGATTAGCGCGCAATATCGCAAATAGTTTGTCACGACCTACATGGAGCTTGGAAAGATCAACTTGTAGCAAGTAGTATAGTTTACGCCTAGCAACACGAGGCATGCGATGACGGACACCGAGAACCATGTCAATGACTTGGCTCGCTATTTCTTGATGAGTGCGAACCAGCCAAAAAGAGCGATAATACGTCTGAGGGCAGACACCGAACAACCGACAAAGAAAATTTATTGGTTTGCCTTTTTCTTTGTTGTACTCTTGGATTGCTCGGGGAATTGTTTATTTTCGCAAATCTAAGTCATGTTCGCGATCAATTATAGTTGTCAACTTGTCGAGAACACAACTTTCTCCTCGGCATTCTCTAGTTCGAATTTTAAGAAGTCATTTTGACTCTTAAGAATATGGACTTTCTCCTCTAATTCTTTTATTCGTTGAGTAGGTGTTTTTCTCATACAGATACCAGTTTTGTTATTCTGCTCATAAATACTAAATTTTGACAACCAACGACGCAAAGTTGTTTCAGATTGTATGTCATATTTAGGACATACAGGACAAAAAACGATCTCACCACGTTCTACTTCACCTACTACGGATAATTTTAAAGACATTGGATAGTCTTTCATTGTACGGCGTACACACTTTTTCGAGCTTGAATCTAACATAATTGAAACATATTGTGTAACGCTATGTTAGGACGGGACATAATGTGAGACCACATATGAGTAACGACATGAAAACTCCAGGATATATATACTGGACTTATAGTGAGTTCTCAAATGTGGAAAGATAGATACTTAAAACAGAAATAAAAGAATGAAATAGTAAACATCCCGCTTTTTGTATACCTAAACCTTATGATGAAGTCTATATCAACTGTAAGTATATAAGTGCACAGTTTACTTTAAGTTTTCAATAAAATGCCGTCAGTCGTTCTAGGCGTACGATGACATCATCGTAGGCGTGCGTTGATATTATTGTACGCGTGCGTTGATATCAACGTAGGCGTACAATGACTGACGAAATATAATAAAAGCATTACATGTCACTAGATAAGCCTAAATCTACATTTGGATAGATTATCAATGCCCTGTGCAAAAAGAAAGGGTTATACACTTACCTGTGCATAACCCCTGTGTATTATGTTGATAACAAACATAGTTGATGACAATTGGTATGTGCTTCTATTACACATACCCCTGCATAAATAACAAAAGCCTCCGAGAAATTCATCTCGAAGGCTTTCAAAAAAAAACGGCGACTACCTACTCTCCCACAGTTACGCAGTACCATCGGCGTGATTAGGCTTAACTTCTCTGTTCGGAATGGGAAGAGGTGGAACCCTAATGCTATAGTCACCTAAATAAGGTAGACATATAATACAAACCATTTTCACTGTAAAATGACAAACATACACTAGAAGAAAGTGAACGGGCAATTAGTACTGCTCGGCTTTGATGTTACCACCTTTACACCTGCAGCCTATCAACGTTGTCGTCTACAACAACCCTAAGAAATCTAATCTTGTGGCCGGCTTCGTACTTAGATGCTTTCAGCACTTATCCGATCCAAACGTAGCTACCCAGCAATGCACCTGGCGATACAACTGGTAAACCAGAGGTCTGTCCAACACGGTCCTCTCGTACTAGTGTCAGAGCCACGCAAATTTCATACGCCCACGATAGATAGAGACCGAACTGTCTCACGACGTTCTGAACCCAGCTCGCGTGCCACTTTAATGGGCGAACAGCCCAACCCTTGGGACCTTCTCCAGCCCCAGGATGTGACGAGCCGACATCGAGGTGCCAAACCCCTCCGTCGATATGAGCTCTTGGGAGGGATCAGCCTGTTATCCCCGGAGTACCTTTTATCCTTTGAGCGATGTCCCTTCCATGCGGAAACACCGGATCACTATGCTCTAGTTTCCTACCTGATCGACTTGTAAGTCTCCCAGTCAAGCACCCTTATGCCATTACACTCTACGGACGGTTACCAATCGTCCTGAGGGTACCTTTAGAAGCCTCCGTTACACTTTTGGAGGCGACCACCCCAGTCAAACTACCCACCAAACAATGTCCTCGTATAACGAGTTAGAATTCAAACAAGTAAAGGGTCGTATTTCAACAGCGACTCCATCAACACTAGCGTGCCAACTTCAAAGTCTCCGACCTATCCTACACATCACGTGCCCAAATTCAATGTTAAGCTATAGTAAAGGTTCACGGGGTCTTTTCGTCCCATCGCGGGTAATCGGCATCTTCACCGATACTACAATTTCACTGAGCTCGCGGTTGAGACAGTGTCCAGATCATTACACCATTCGTGCAGGTCGGAACTTACCCGACAAGGAATTTCGCTACCTTAGGACCGTTATAGTTACGGCCGCCGTTTACTGGGGCTTCAATTCAAAGCTTCTCCGAAGATGACTTCTCCTCTTAACCTTCCAGCACCGGGCAGGTGTCAGGCTGTATACATGATCTTTCGATTTAGCACAGCCCTGTGTTTTTGGTAAACAGTTGCCTGGACCTATTCTCTGCGCCCTACCAAAAGGTAGGGACCCTTTCTCCCGAAGTTACAGGGTCAATTTGCCTAGTTCCTTAACCGCGAATCACTCAAGCGCCTTAGAATACTCATCCCGACTACGTGTGTCCGTTTACGGTACGGGTAGTATAACAATTAAAACGTTTAGCGGGTTTTCTTGGGAGCATGGTTACACATACTATCTCATCAGTCCAAAGACCTCTGAGTACTATCAGGTTCGACACAATCAGCGGATTTGCCTACTAATCGTATATCTACACCCTTTAACCGGCTATTCCGTCAGCCGGCGATGCTTTCACTTCTCCGTCACCACATCACTTCATTATACTAGTATGGGAATATTAACCCATTCAGCCATCGACATCGCCATTAGGCTTAGTCTTAGGACCCGACTAACCCTGATCCGATTAGCGTTGATCAGGAAACCTTAGTCTTTCGGCGAGGGGGTTTCTCACCCCCTTTATCGTTACTCATACCTACATTTGCTTTTCTACACGCTCCAGCATACCTCAAGGTACACCTTCAACGCAGAGTAGAATGCTCCCCTACCATCCCTATAAAGGGATCCATAGCTTCGGTAAACCACTTATGCCCGATTATTATCCATGCAAAACTCCTCGACTAGTGAGCTGTTACGCACTCTTTAAATGAATGGCTGCTTCCAAGCCAACATCCTAGCTGTCTTAGCAATCTTACTTCGTTAGTTCAACTTAGTGGTTATTTAGGGACCTTAGCTGATGGTCTGGATTCTTCTCCTCTCGGACATGGACCTTAGCACCCATGCCCTCACTCCATAGATTAAACTAATGCGCATTCGGAGTTTATCAAGACTTGATAGGCGGCGAAGCCCTCGCATCTTATCAGTCGCTCTACCTCACATTAGTAACTCTATAGGCTGCACCTAAATGCATTTCGGGGAGTACGAGCTATCTCCAAGTTTGATTAGCCTTTCACCCCCACCCTCAGGTCATCCAGAAGCTTTTCAACGCTTATTGGTTCGGTCCTCCAGTTAGTGTTACCTAACCTTCAACCTGCCCAAGGGTAGATCACTTGGTTTCGCGTCTACTCACACTGACTAAAACGCCCTATTAAGACTCGCTTTCGCTTCGGCTACATGACTCAAATCATTTAACCTTGCCAGTGAAAGTAACTCGTAGGTTCATTATGCAAAAGGCACGCCGTCACACCATAAAGATGCTCCGACCGCTTGTAAGCGCATGGTTTCAGGAACTATTTCACTCTTCTATTCGAAGTACTTTTCACCTTTCCCTCACGGTACTGTTCGCTATCGGTCTCTCGGGAGTATTTAGCCTTACCAGATGGTCCTGGCAGATTCACACAGAATTTCTCGTGTTCCGCGCTACTCAGGATACCACTAGGGCCGAAGTCGCTTCCTGTACGGGATTATCACCCTCTATGATTACACTTTCCAGTGTATTCCAGTCACTACTTCAGGTCCCACATCGTGGTCCTACAACCCCACCAATGCCGGAACATTGATGGTTTGGGCTAGTCCCCGTTCGCTCGCCACTACTAGGGGAATCACTTTTGTTTTCTTTTCCTACAGGTACTAAGATGTTTCAGTTCCCTGCGTTGGCCTCCTATTAAAGGATAATATGTCTTCAACATATTAGGTTGTCCCATTCGGAAATCCACGGATCAAAGGTTATTTGCACCTACCCGTAGCTTATCGCAGCTTATCACGTCCTTCATCGCCTCCGAGAGCCAAGGCATCCGCCATGCGCCCTTAATTACTTTCTTCTATACTTTCTAGTGTTGCCACTAGAACGCTCGTATAAATTTGTTACTTTACGGTTATCAATAAATCATTGCTGATTTACAATAACAGAAAATTGGTTTGTACAATATGTCAAAGATCAAAGTGAATAATGCCTTTAATCATTGCTGATTAAGATAGTTATTCGGTGTGGAGAATATCGGATTCGAACCGATGACCCCCTGCGTGCAAGGCAGGTGCTCTAGCCAGCTGAGCTAATCCCCCAAAGTAGTCCCACGCAGATTTGAACTGCGGACCTCTACATTATCAGTGTAGCGCTCTAACCAACTGAGCTATAGGACTAGTTCAAAATAATCTGCTGTAGTAAGTGGCACTCAGCTTCATACTTTCTCAATATATAATCAACACAACAACAAGCAAGTGTACAAGTAATCATTAAACCGATTACAAGTATAATCAACTTGACACCTAAAATAGGTCAGTAAGTCATCTCTCCAGAAAGGAGGTGTTCCAGCCGCACCTTCCGGTACGGCTACCTTGTTACGACTTAGCCCTAGTTACCAGTTTTACCCTAGGCCGCTCCTTGCGGTTACAGACTTCAGGTACCCCCGGCTTCCATGGCTTGACGGGCGGTGTGTACAAGGCCCGGGAACGTATTCACCGCGCCATGGCTGATGCGCGATTACTAGCGAATCCAGCTTCACGAAGTCGAGTTGCAGACTTCGATCCGAACTGAGAGAGGTTTTGGAGATTAGCATCCTGTCACCAGGTAGCAACCTGCTGTACCCCCCATTGTAACACGTGTGTAGCCCCGGACGTAAGGGCCGTGCTGATTTGACGTCATCCCCACCTTCCTCACATCTTACGACGGCAGTCTCACTAGAGTCCTCAGCATAACCTGTTAGTAACTAATGATAAGGGTTGCGCTCGTTATGGCACTTAAGCCGACACCTCACGGCACGAGCTGACGACAACCATGCAGCACCTTCATAGGAGTCCGAAGAAAAGACCATCTCTGATCTATGCACCTATAATTTAAGCCCGGGTAAGGTTCCTCGCGTATCATCGAATTAAACCACATGTTCCTCCGCTTGTGCGGGCCCCCGTCAATTCCTTTGAGTTTCACCGTTGCCGGCGTACTCCCCAGGTGGAATACTTAATGCTTTCGCTAGGCCGCTGACTGTATATCGCCAACAGCGAGTATTCATCGTTTACTGTGTGGACTACCAGGGTATCTAATCCTGTTTGATACCCACACCTTCGTGCATGAGCGTCAGTTGCAGTATAGCAAGCTGCCTTCGCAATCGGAGTTCTTCGTGATATCTAAGCATTTCACCGCTACACCACGAATTCCGCCTACCTCCACTGCACTCAAGAATGACAGTTTCAATTGCAATTTGAACGTTGAGCGTCCAACTTTCACAACTGACTTATCATCCCGCCTGCGCACCCTTTAAACCCAATAAATCCGGATAACGCTCGGACCCTCCGTATTACCGCGGCTGCTGGCACGGAGTTAGCCGGTCCTTATTCGTAGGGTACATACAAAACACCACACGTGGCGAACTTTATTCCCCTATAAAAGAAGTTTACAACCCAGAGGGCAGTCATCCTTCACGCTACTTGGCTGGTTCAGACTTGCGTCCATTGACCAATATTCCTCACTGCTGCCTCCCGTAGGAGTCTGGTCCGTGTCTCAGTACCAGTGTGGGGGACCTTCCTCTCAGAACCCCTATTCATCGAAGTCTAGGTGAGCCGTTACCTCACCTACTAACTAATGAAACGCATCCCCATCTATTACCGAAATTCTTTACTTACATTCCCATGCAGGAACGCAAGACCATTGGGTATTAATCTTCCTTTCGAAAGGCTATCCCCAAGTAATAGGCAGGTTGGATACGTGTTACTCACCCGTGCGCCGGTCGTCATCGGAAGCAAGCTCCCATGTTACCCCTCGACTTGCATGTGTTAAGCCTGTAGCTAGCGTTCATCCTGAGCCAGGATCAAACTCTTCATTGTAAAAATATTATTTAACGACAGACACACTAAAAGCGCGCTGTCAAAGTTGATCTGATTAATCAAGATGACCTGATTACAAGTTATTGGATTACACCTGTTTCAATATTTAAATTGACGGTTCAATAATTTTGCTATTATAAAATCATAATAGCCTTGTACTACTTGTTGTTATGTAAATATCTTCAAAGAACACTTTTCTTTTTTTCGCCTCCTCGTTGGTAGCCGGTTCGCCGTTGCAAACCTTGTTTCTTTCGGAAAGCGGATGCAAAGATACAAGCTTTATTCTTAAGCTCCAAATAATCGAGCAGAAAGTTTTGAAATAAATTTTTGAAGTAAATTTCAAAAAAGCTTAATCCAAGCAAGCCATCGCAAAACTAGAGCCATTCTCGAGCGTTTTAACACCACTCTGCAATACCCTCGTTTCTGATTGCGGATGCAAAAGTAGTGCATTTAAACGGAACAAGCAAGAGAATCACCAAGAAATATGAAGAAAAAAACGCACGTTTAACATAAAAAGACGACTAAGCATCCAATACATATGCATACACATTATATATATAGAACCATCACCAATCTACTTGACAGTAAAAAAACACCAAATTCACACAAGAAAAGAATATACACCTGCGAAACAAATCCATAAAAAAAACGGAACCCCCAAACCTCAAGTTTTCAAAAAATGACTTTTTAATAATCATACTCCCTATTTCCTCGTAAATAAAATCACTAAGTTTGACTTATCAAACAAACCAACTCTAAATTAATACAGAACTTATGACACACACTCACGTCAAAGCACTAAAAAAATTAGGAAGTCAAATCAACACGACTTGCACAACAGCTTGTTCTTTTAATATTTCCCATACAAACCGCAGCCAACAACACCCAATCAGACACCAACAAGGATCGCTCCAACATCATCTTACTACTTTGCGACGTTGGTAGCCACGGCGACTGGGGATTTCAAAGAAGCAAAGCCCCCAGTAGGAGTAAAAAAGCCGCCCAACTAGAAGTCGGGATACGCGTACTAAGCATCATTTCCTAGTCAAATTAAAAAAAATACAAGACCCCATACACCAGCATGCATGATCGACCTTCTTCCAACAAACCTTGCCTTATCAGGCTGCGTCGAAAGTCAACTACCCCAAAATATAAACAGTCTAAACATCATGCTTTACCTTACAGGTCAAAAAAGCAGGCGAGTCTCACGATACACTATACTGGAAATTCTAACGTTTTGCCGACCTGCCAAACTATATGATACAGAGAAAGCAACAACCTAGCCAACAAACGGCCAGAAAGCACCAAGTCACTATACAAGAAACTATTCACGTGGGAAATGACACTTGAACGTCCTCGCTGGATGCTCAAACAAAAAAAACATCAACAGGAGCAGTTTCTTAACAATCTCCATAAGGCATAAAAAAAAGAGGAAGTTCATTTCTGAACTTCCTCTTACCACTTGTGCGGCTGAAGGGACTCGAACCCCCACGTCTCTCGACACTAGATCCTAAGTCTAGCGCGGCTACCAATTACGCCACAGCCGCATGGTAGAATTGCCTTAGTCAAACATGCTGTTTTTCTAATGCGAGTGCAAATATAGAGCATTAATTTGAACCATGCAAATATTTCAAGAAAAAAGTGCGATTATTTATCCTCTTCTTGAACAGTCAAGACACTGCACACA
Source organism: Bacteroidaceae bacterium (assembly GCA_963678855.1). GTDB lineage: Bacteria > Bacteroidota > Bacteroidia > Bacteroidales > Bacteroidaceae > F22. The sequence goes on from OY787448.1 coordinate 1,475,971, forward strand.
AAAAAAAGAGGAAGCTCATTTCTGAACTTCCTCTTACCATTTGTGCGGCTGAAGGGACTCGAACCCCCACGTCTCTCGACACTAGATCCTAAGTCTAGCGCGGCTACCAATTACGCCACAGCCGCATGGTAAAATTTACATTGTCAAACATCTTATTTTCTAATGCGAGTGCAAATATAGTGCATCTTGATAAACCATACAAATATTTCAGCACTTTTTTTCTCGTTTTTTTCTACTTTCCCCTATTTTGGAGAGTTTTGGCCTCTATTTTCTACACTTCTGTATCATTTTCAGCCTCATCAAACCAGAATAAGCCTCAACTTTAATCAGAACTAATCAAGTTGATTTTGCTTCGCTCTAAGCAAGAAATCAATAGCTTCCTCTATGAATGTATCTTTTTGGTTGACACGATCCTCGTCTGAGAATACAAGTTCCACATCTGGCTCAATACCAAACTCAATAAGATTCATATCTTTATCATATGTAGGCACAGCACTGTATCGTACCATCCATCCATTAGGAAGCTCAGAAGAAAACGGAAGCCCAGCTCCTCCACCTGTTTTTGTCCCCATCACAGTCACATTAGGCATGCCCTTCATGCTATTTGTAAAATCATTGGCTGCACTGTACACTTTTCGATCAGTCAGCAAAACACATGGCTTCAACCAGCGAAAATCAGATGTAGACGGATCTACATAAATGGCTTCTGGACTAGAAAAAGCATCATGAGCCGTCCCAATCTTATGCATAATATAACCAACCAACTGTTTTTCCTCTGTAAATCGACCAGCAATACGCTCTGAATAGGTCAACGACCCACCACCATTATTACGAATATCAAAAATAAGTCCATCACAGATAGCTAAATGCGACAATGCCTTATTCAAACCACTCTCGCCAACAGCATCCGTAAAACTACTATATGAGATATACCCAATATTCTCAGGCAATATCCTATATTTAAGTCCTCCAGCAATGCGATAGTCTGTCCCGAGGTATAAATCTTGAATACTAGGATAGAACGATACTGGATAATCTTCATACCACGCCCAATATCTCCCCATGTCTGCACTACTTGTCAGATTCACGTGCCCATCTTTCAGCTCAGCAAGCATCTCACTAAAGACCTCAAACAGTCCTTCATCTGGCATATCAGGTGAGATACGAGATTTATACTTGTCATAAACCGCATCCCAATCTATATTCTTATCTTCAAAAAAGCAGTATCCTTTATCCAAGATTGTCCACAATGCATCAAAGTTACCCTTAGGAGTATCGACCGCATCATCTGGGCGAATACAAGCCACACATACTCCAACCAATAGGAGTAGATTTACAATAAGAAGCTGTATATAGTTATTGATTCTTTTCATTCTTCTGAAATGTTATTGACAAATAATACCCTAACGTTTAATCAACGAAAACAAGTCGACCACGCACCCTACCATAAACAGATGTGAGTAACTATGAGACTCCAAATCGTTTATTCGTGATTGCTGCACATCCATCAAATAACTCAATCTCCATGTCGCATTTAAGAAAGGTACATCAATAGAAAAACGTTGAGTAAGAGAGGGATGATTCCTCATCCACGTAGTACTTGTAGGAAAATCGTGATCATCGACAGCAAAGATTTCATAGTAAGACTCTCCATAATGAGGTGCAAACATACAGCCTATAATAGGCGCCTGCACAGCATAGCTAGCACGCAATGGATAGTTCCACAAACGAAAATCATAACTAGTCATACCAGACGCATTTAAGTGTACACCTAAACGCAAAGACCCAGGATTATTGCCATTACGCATATTATATAGACCACCGACCTGAAATTCACCAGTAGCGCCACCCATCACCTGCCATTGAGGTGTCAAGCGCCACTTACGCAGTCCCCCCCACTGTCCAGACAACAGCATAGACACTGTAACATTATCACCTGATGGACTAGTCGTATATCCCAGTCTTGCTTGCAAGATACGTTGAAACACCCATTTTTGCCCTCCTTGCCAAGGCAGGTCACGGTATAATTCTTGATGAAGACGCAATTCTACGCCTTCATACTCCCAAGGAGAAAGGTAAGAATCGTACTCATTAAGATACCCCACACCCAGTGTTGTGGCTATATGACGTACTTTATATGGATTGATCTCATCGTAGTTGGACACCTCAGCAGATGTCCCTGCTGGCAAAGTCTGTTGTGCAGTGACTACTGCAGGCGACAAGCTAAGCCCCACGAATAATCCTATCGTTGAGATTATGCGCTTCATATGTTATTTTTTTAATCTTCAAATGGGATTTCTCCTGGCCACTCTAATTTTGCATCCTCTTGCGCCTCAGGCTCTGGGTCTATAATAAGTGGCTCCAGTTCTTTAATCTCAGATACTTCAAAAGTCGTAACACGTTTACCATGTGCTCTAAAGCTCCGCAACACAGTAAAGTCGTCTGCATCAATAGTCAAGCCCTCGCGATGCGCATCACGACCACCAAATTCAATCAACACTCGAGGGTGGCGCGTATCGGTAAGCAACATCAATCGACTACCTTCTGTCTCACCCAAGAAACTTTGACGTATATGCACCGTCTCCAGCTGAAAACGCTTCATATACAATTGGTTGTCTCGCTCTACATCATATAGTACAGCCATCCATTCCTTATCAGCATCAAACTTCTCAATGCGGTCAATATCCCCCTCGTAGTGGTTATTCAGATCAAAGCTAGTTGTATAGAACTTGCCCGTCTTGGTAATCACCAAAATTTGGTCATGCCCCATAAATTCACCCAAGAAATCTCCGCGTCCATCCACATTCAAGCGACGCACATCCTTATCAAACCAGATTTTACGTCCACCCAATGTCGACTCACCCTGAGCTTTCAATGTGATACGCTGTACAGGCACCTTGGTCAATAAGTTGCCAGCAGTAGCTCGACCTTTAATTTTAATCTCCGAAAAATCGGCATCAAAAGTTTGACGACGCAAGTGTGGCACAGGTTTCAGCTGCACTTTGATAATCTCAGCCTCCCCATTTGGGTTGGCAGAAAAGTAAGAGATACGCGACCCTTTAGTACCACGCGTCACATCATATTCTCTATCACGAGTAATAGACGTTACATTGAAACGTTTGTAACGAGTTACTTTTGTTTCACCATCTAAGTAACACACGTTGTATATCGTACGCTTATCGTTCTTCTTGAAGATGCCTACATAAATGACATTCTTACCAACAAACTTCTTATCAGCCACACTAGTCACTTTATACAATCCATTGCGATAGAACACAATGACATCATCTAAACTAGAACAATTGCATAGAAAATCCGCTCTTTTCAAAGCCGTGCCAATAAAACCTTCTGCCTTATTAAAATACAACTTTTCATTAGCCTCAGCTACTTTAGTCGCATCAATAGTCTCAAAGCTACGCAACTCCGTACGACGCGGATAATCCTTGCCATAAGTATCCAGCAAATGTTGATACCATGCACAAGTATATTTGACCAGAGATTTCAAATGCTTATCAATCTCTTTGACACGCTTTTGCATACGCGCAATACGTTCATTCGCTTTATCGACATTAAACTTACGAATACGTCCGATCTTGATATCCATAAGACGTAAGATATCCTCCTCAGACACTTCACGAATCAAAACATCATGGAAAGGTTCGATGCGTGCACGAAGATGCTTGACTGTAGCCGCATCATCCTTGGCATTCTCAAACTGCTTGTCCTTATACATACGCTCCTCAATAAACAGCTTCTCAAGCGATGCATAGTGAAGACTATCTAGCAGTTCTCCCTTTTCGATTTCCAATTCTTGACGCAGCAATTCTTTTGTGCGGTCAGCACTGTGTTTCAAAATTTGACTCACGTTCAAGAAACGCGGCTTTTCATCTTGAATCACACAACTATTTGGAGAGATGCTCACCTCACAATCCGTGAAGGCAAAAAGTGCATCAATCGTTTTATCACTAGATACAGCGGCAGGCAGATGCACTAGAATCTCTACATGCTCCGCCGTATTGTCTTCCACACGTTTAATTTTGATTTTCCCTTTATCTGCAGCCTTCAAGATAGAGTCAATCACGCTACTTGTCGTACGTCCGTAAGGAATTTCAGTAATCACCAAAGTACGTCTATCCAACTTACTGATTTTAGCACGCACCTTTACAGCACCACCACGCATCCCGTCGTTGTAACGAGCCACATCAATGCTCCCCCCAGTAAGAAAGTCTGGATATAACTGAAACTCACGACCTTGCAAGTAGTCGATACACGCTTGAAGCAATTCACAAAAATTATGAGGAAGAATCTTTGAAGACAAACCAACGGCAATACCTTCTACCCCTTGCGCAAGAAGCAAAGGATACTTCACTGGCAAAGTAATCGGTTCTTGATTACGCCCATCGTAAGACGGCTGCCATGTCGTAGTTTTTGGATTAAAGACAACATCAAGTGCAAACTTACTCAATCTGGCCTCGATATAACGAGGTGCCGCCGCGCTGTCACCCGTCAGAATATTCCCCCAATTACCTTGACAATCGATCAACATTTCCTTCTGACCAAGCTGCACAAGAGCATCTCCTATGGATGCATCTCCATGGGGGTGAAACTGCATGGTATGACCTACCACGTTGGCTACTTTATTGTATCGGCCGTCATCTAGTCTGCGCATTGAGTGCAAAATGCGTCTTTGTACAGGTTTAAGGCCATCGTTGATGTGTGGGACTGCTCGCTCTAAGATTACATAACTGGCATATTCCAAAAACCAGCTGCGATACATCCCCGTAAGGTGGTAACCACCTTCTTTTTCATTGTTTTCGTCACTCATAATTGCCGTTTATTGTCTTTTTGCACAAATATAGGCAATAAAGTGGAAAAAATCGATTACCTTTGCGCATAAATTATTGAAGAAAATAATCAGATGGCAAAACAAGACGACGTTTTTAAGAAATTGATATCTCATTGCAAAGAATACGGTTATGTATTCCCATCAAGTGATATCTATGACGGCCTAGGCGCCGTATACGACTACGGTCAAATGGGTGTAGAACTCAAAAACAACATCAAAAAATATTGGTGGGATAGCATGGTGCTTCTAAACGAAAATATTGTAGGTATTGACTCTGCAATTTTCATGCACCCTACTATCTGGAAAGCATCAGGTCACGTAGATGCGTTCAATGACCCATTGATCGACAATAAGGATTCTAAGAAGCGTTATCGCGCCGATGTACTTATTGAAGACAAGATGGCTAAGTACGAAGAGAAGATGGAAAAAGAAATCACTAAAGCTAAGAAGAAGTTTGGTGATAGCTTTGACGAAGCACAATTCCGTGCAACAAACCCTCGCGTACTAGCAAATCAAGAAAAATATGACGCTTTGCAAGCTCGCTTTGCAAAAGCCCTTAACGATAACGACCTAGAGGAAGTACGTCAAATCATTATTGACGAAGAGATTGCTTGTCCTCTTTCTGGCACAAAGAATTGGACAGACGTTCGTCAGTTCAACTTGATGTTCTCTACAGAAATGGGTTCTACAGCTGAAGGTGCAAACAAGATTTATCTTCGCCCTGAAACAGCTCAAGGTATATTTGTAAACTACTTGAACGTACAAAAGACTGGGCGCATGCGCCTTCCTTTCGGTATCGCTCAAATTGGTAAGGCATTCCGTAACGAGATCGTAGCACGTCAGTTTATCTTCCGTATGCGTGAGTTTGAACAAATGGAGATGCAATTCTTCGTACGCCCTGGCACTGAACTAGATTGGTTCGAGAAATGGAAAGCTCAGCGTTTGAAGTGGCACAAGGGTCTTGGTTTTGGCGACGCATCTTACCGTTTCCACGATCACGACAAGTTGGCTCACTACGCTAACGCTGCAACAGATATCGAATTTAGAATGCCTTTCGGTTTCAAAGAAGTTGAAGGTATCCACTCACGTACAGACTTTGACTTGTCTCAACACGAGCAATACTCAGGTAAGAACATCAAGTACTTCGATCCTGAATTGAACGAGTCTTACGTACCATACGTTATCGAAACATCTATCGGTGTAGACCGTATGTTCCTTTCTATCATGTCGGCTGCTTATCAAGAAGAAGATCTTGGTGATGGCAAGAGCCGTGTAGTATTGAAGCTTCCTGCAGCCCTTGCTCCAGTGAAACTTGCTGTACTTCCATTAGTTAAGAAAGACGGTCTTCCAGAAAAGGCACGTGAAATTATCGACAGCTTGAAATTCCACTTCAACTGTCAATACGATGAGAAAGATTCTGTAGGTAAGCGTTACCGTCGTCAAGATGCCATTGGTACTCCATATTGTATCACTATTGACCATGATACCCTAGAAGATGGTTGCGTCACTCTACGTAACCGTGATACTATGGAACAGGAACGTGTAGCTATCACAGACCTTCGTAGTATCATCGAAGATCGCGTAAGCATCACAACCCTACTTAAGAACTTGCTATAAAAAGTTGACATATGAATAAATCAATTCTACATACCGCTGCTGCCTGCCTGATGTTACTAGGCACCGTACTACTAGGTAGTTGTAGCGAAGAGTCAGAGCCAAACGAGTATGCAAACTGGCAAAAACGCAACGAAGCTTACACAGACTCACTTGCACAAGTAGTTGCTTCAAACAGTGATCCTGCTTTGAAAGTGATAACTCCTCAAACCAGTAACATTAGTTATCCACTCTACTACAAAGTGCAGAAAAGCGGTGCAAAAACAGCAGACGGAATAGCTGTACAATCGCCGTATTATACTTCTAAAGTATCATGCTACTACCGTGGTTACCTGATTAACGAAGAAGAGTTTGATGGAAACTTCGATGGTGCCTCTCCTGACCCGAACTTTGAATCACCAACAGAATTTGCTGTTAATGGTGTCATCAATGGTTGGACAGAAGCACTTCAATTGATGGTTCCTGGTGACCGCTGGACATTGTACATCCCTTATACATTGGGATATGGTACAAGTGCAACAACTAGTATTCCAGGTTATTCAACTTTGATTTTCGATGTAGAATTGGTTGAAGTCACAGATTACTAGTCATTTATTTGACCTATATATAATGAGGGCCGTGTCGATTGACACGGCCCTCATTCATTTATGTTGTCTCTGTAATATCACTTACACATTTACAACCTCACCATCTACAAGATGTATAGATCGATCGGTAACCTTCGCTAGTTCCTCATCGTGTGTAACGATGACAAAAGTCTGTCCAAATTGGTCACGTAGATCAAAGAAAAGCTGATGCAACTCACTTTTGTTTTTACTATCCAGAGAACCAGACGGTTCATCAGCCAAGATAACACTTGGTCTATTCACCAAAGCACGAGCTACAGCCACACGTTGCTTCTCACCACCAGACAATTCATTAGGCTTGTGCGTACCGCGGTCGGCAATACCCATAAACTCAAGCAACTCCTGTGCTCTATGCTGCAATGCTTTCTGATCTGTCCCTTGAATCATACCTGGAATCATGATATTCTCTAACGCGGTAAATTCAGGCAATAGCTGGTGAAACTGAAATACAAAGCCCAGATGCTTATTGCGGAAAGCCGCTAATTGCTTCTCCTTCATGCTACTGACATCTATGCCACTAATAATCACTTGCCCTGAATCTGGACGATCCAAAGTACCCATGATTTGCAGCAAAGTTGTCTTTCCAGCACCACTAGGTCCCACGACACTGACCACTTCTCGTGGAGAGATATCTAAATCGATGCCTTTCAGCACTTGCAATTCATCATAGCTTTTCTTGATGGATGTAAGGTGTATCATATGAATATATTATTTCTATAGATTTATCGTTTCAACCACGAATCTGGGTTGAGCGCTTCACGACCTTTACGGACTTCAAAAAGTAGCACTGGTCTATTATTATATAAAGGATCGGCGTAGATTTCTCCCAAATCCTGCCCTTGTTTAATCTTCTGACCTGCACGCACCTTTGGAGTTTTCAGATTTGCATAGACTGTCATATAGTCTCCATGGCGTAAGATAACACCACGCGCACCACTAGGCACATCAAAGACAGCAGTAACAACTCCTTGAAATACGGCACGAGCATGACAAGGCACCTTGCCATAAATCTTAATACCACGTTCCATTTTGGCCTTATTAAAGTGACTTAGGTAAGCATACGTACCTGTAATCGGATAAGGCAGTTGACGCTTATGCTGTACAAATGCAGTACCTATCTCGCGAACGGTCGAATAAGTTTTCATCTTATTAAACACCACTGACTCACTACGTCGTGGCGTAGCTTCAGGCTTACTAGATTTACCCTTGCCTGCTTTCTTGGCACGCTCTCTTTCACGTGCTTTACGCATCTCTTCAAGCTTAGCAAGACGTCTGACTTCTCTATCGATCTCATCCTCAATACGCTTGTTCAGTTCTTTTTCACGCTTCTGCTGAGCCTTCAGTTGCTTCTGTAAACTGCTTTTCTTACGCTTAAGTTTAGCCACCATAGCCTTTTGCTTCTTCTGCGCTTCTTGCAACTTATCCTTTTCTTCTTCGACCTTCTTTTTCAGTGTCACCTTGGCAGCTTTTACCTCTTGAAGTTCAGCTTTTTTTTGTTCAATTTCCTCTTTCTTCTCTAGAATAGCCGCTACTTGTTGTTTTTGATAATCGGCATACTCCATGATATAGCGCATACGACGAATCATCTGATTGAAGTTATCCGCAGAGAATATAAAGATAAGACGTTGCTGCACAGTACTCTGCTTGCGAAGATAGCGCACCGAGTAAGCATATTCATCCTTACGTGCTTCGAGCTGCTTTTCAAGCTCAGCGATCTTCTTGGTCACTACAGATACTTCCTTTGCCACTGCACGCATATCAGCCTCGATACGTTCTACATACCGCTTGCGCTCTAATAGCTGCGCTTCCAGAGCTTGAAGGTCAGCCAACTCATGCCCAACTGATTTCTGAGTTTCAGTAAGCAGTTCTTGACTTTTATTGATCTGCTCTCTCAATGAAGTGTGCTCACCTTTCAAACGGCGAATAGTGGCATTGCTTTGTGCATGAACAGTTATACCCTGCCCAAGAAGCAGAATAAACAAAGACATACAAATGCCCCCAATATAGTGACGGAAGGTATGATACATAGTAAACTCTTTTATTAGTCATCGAGCTGGTCTAGAAAGGCTCGAAGAGATAAGGGTTTATATTTTTTACTGACTTTAGTCGCTGCATAAGAATAAGGTTTGGTCGTGATATTCTTAAGCTTCACACGAGCATCTTCCACAATAGGACAGCCTAATTGAGCTGCAGTCATTTTGGCTTTACGTTTTGTCCTATTCTGCAAGATATACTCTTGCACGACCTCGAGTCTATATTGTTCAGGATTGGCTACACCAAATGCTTTGGCAAAAGCAACTGGAGTTTGACGAGTATAGGTTTTATGTCGACGATCTATCACCAACAAGCTGTCTGTCGTCAGCCAAAGACGGACCACCTCAGAACCAACAAGAGGCGCTGTAAAAGAAATGCGCAGACCTTGATTTTTCCACAATCGCAGCTGGCCGCTTACTTGACCAGATTCTTGTGGTAAAGTAGCCTTAAATCGCGCCGACAATTGATTGTCACTCAGCACCTTTACTGGGCGCAAAGTAGCGCAGCTAGACAAGCTAGCCAAAACAATACTAATCCATAGTATTGCCTTCACTCTCGACCATATCGTGTAAGTACCTCGTTGCTTCTTCATGATTTATCGGATATAACGTTTCATCTTTATCTTCAGCTTCAACTCTTTGCTTTCGCTACCAAGTTCAAGTGCTTTCTTCCAGTACTTAAGCGCTTGCTTTTTTTCACCGCACATGTAGTAGATATCCCCAGCATGCTCCCACACATCTGGGCTGATATCTTCGACAGCTGTAGTCTCAGCCTTCTTTTCTCCTTTTGCTTCTTCCTTTACCTCACCTTCTTTTGGTTCAGTAGACTTAGCATCGCCCTCCACCTCTTTCTTTTCTTGAGGAATAACACGATCGATATAAATCTTGGCATCCTTATATTTCCCCGCCATAAAGAGCACCCAAGCATAAGTATCTAAGTAAGTCTTATTATCAGGCTCAGCCATCACAGTCTTTTGACTCATGATTTCTGCACGCTCTAAGTTCTTATTATCAAGAGCTAAGAAGTAAGCATAGTTATTAAGCACACCTACGTTGTCAGGATGTATCTTCAATGCACTTTCATAGGCTTCATAACACTTCTCCATCTCGCCTAATTCATGATAAGCATCACCTTGCAGTGTAAACATATCCGAAGCTACTTCCTTGCGTGTCTCTGACGTGATATATTTCTGTCCTTCTTGGCAGATACGAATCACATCTTTAGGCTTCTTATCTTGCGTATACGTGATAGCTAAATAGAAGTGGTACAAGATCTCTTCTGGGTGATACTGAATACCATCCTCACATAATGCACGCACACGTTCTTTATCTTCATTCTGCAGCATATATTGCAACAATTGAAGACGTGCTGCTCCATTCTCAGGATTGATCTTAAGCAAATGATTCAACACTGGGATAGCCTGCTCCTTCATCTTATTGCTTACAAGATAAGAAGTATAAAACATAGGGACTTCACTATCCGTAGAATCTGCCTGCATGGCCATATCCAAACGTGCGATAATCAAGCTATCTTTGCCTGCACGAGTCATTTGAGCGACATAATTACGGAGCACCGTCACTTTCACAGAAGGAGCCACTAAAGGGTCCTTCAACAAAGTGTCTAACTGCAATTCATACTGCGTCGTATCTTTTTCTTGATAATAGTAGCTAGCGATTCCATATCTTGCAGCTCCATTACTAGGTTCTTGCTTTAAAATATCATGAAAAGTGCGCAAAGCCTCCTCCTTACGATTATGCTCCAGCAGCAAACCTGCTTTCAGGTTGCGGAAACGCGTATCGTATGGATATTCTTCAATCAAATCATCAATCTCAGAAAAAGCCTTTGTAGAATCGTTCTGTTGTAGATAGATTCTGTATTTCTGCATACTCAATTCCTCACTCTTACCTTGCAATTTCTCCAAAGTATCGAGCACTTGAATCATGCCATCATAATCTTGCTTTTGCTGGTAGAATCCAAGCAAAGCAAAACGAGGTTCCGCTTTAAAACGATGATGCTTGGCCATATCCTCATACACTTGGATGGCCAAATCGATCGAGTCAAGCTGCTGATACACTTGCCCCAAAGCAGAAGCATACCAATAGTTATCAGGCTGTAGTCTATGAGCGATTTCTAGAGACTGAAGTCCCTTTTTACGCATCCCCATATTAAGCTGCAACTGTGCCATCTCGTAGTGCGCTTCTGGACGTGTAGGATTGATGCGTACACATTGATTCAATAAATCATATCGTGCATCAGCCTTATCGAGCCCCACAGCCTCTTGAAAGATATAATCGTATGCCGACTCTCGCATCGGGTCGACCGCTATATATTTTGTAGGGAGCGCTGTCTGAGTCACCATTCTTGGTGTTACGCAGCTTGCTATGAAAGCGGATAGCCCCACACTCGCTATGAGGATGGGGATAGCCTTTTGTATCTGTTTGTAGATAGATGTCTGTTTTTTAATTTTCATTCAGGTGGTATTTAAGCTTTACCAGTATGTCCGAAGCCACCTGCACCGCGTACTGTATCGTCAAGTGTTTCCACAGCTTCCCAGTCGACTTGTGCATGTTGAGCCACAACCATTTGAGCGATACGCTCACCGTCATTGATGACAAAAGCTTCTTTAGACAAGTTGATTAAAATCACACCAACTTCTCCGCGATAATCGGCATCAATTGTACCTGGTGTATTCAAACACGTAATTCCCTTTTTAATAGCGAGACCACTGCGAGGACGAATCTGTGCTTCATATCCTTCAGGCAATGCGATATACAGTCCAGTAGGCACGATACAACGATCCATTGGTTCTAAAGTAATGGGCATATCAAGATTGGCACGGAGGTCCATGCCTGCCGATTGGCTAGTGGCGTACTTAGGGAGTTCGTGGTGAGAACGGTTGATGATTTCAACTTGAATCATAATGAATATTGTTTGCTTATTTGATTAAAAACTTCCCTGCGAATATACTCATAAACGAGCAAATAAGCGAACTATTAATAGGTGAAACCTGCCAAATTAGTTATATTTGTGCTTTATGAAGCAAGAAAAGACAATGAAAACAGGAAATCAGCCCCCTACAGCAGACAGTCCTCGAATGGATTGGCACCGCTTGGTGACAACAAAACGTTTTGGCCTAGAAGCCTATCACAACCACAATGAAGAAAAGCGTAGTACCTTTCAAAGAGACTATGACCGTTTGGTCTTTTCGGCTCCTTTCCGCCGCATGCAAAACAAGACGCAAGTATTCCCACTTCCAGGTAGCGTCTTTGTACACAACCGACTCACACACAGCATGGAGGTCTCTTGCGTAGGCCGTTCTTTAGGTGTCGATGTGGCCGAAAGACTAATCGAAAAATATCCAGATTTACAAAATTCGCTAATCACTGAAATCCCAACCATTGTCTCGGCTGCTTGCCTTGCTCATGATATGGGGAATCCTCCTTTTGGACATTCAGGTGAAAAAGCCATGGCTACTTTCTTCAGTGAACAAGAAGGTCAAGTGCTACAAAAGCATGTCAGTGAAAAAGAATGGCAAGACTTGATTCGTTTTGAAGGGAATGCCAATGCTTTGCGCTTACTTACTCACCAATTTGAGGGCCGTCGCCCTGGTGGTTTTGTGATGTCGTATACGACCCTTGCTTCTATCGTTAAGTATCCCTACTCATCTTCATCTGAACGAGCGCAAAAGAAATCCAAGTTTGGTTTTTTCACTTCTGAGGAAGGTGTATTTGAACAAATAGCAGAAGAAGTGGGCCTACTACGTATGCCTGATGAGCATATGCGTTATTGCCGTCACCCACTAGTCTTTCTAGTAGAAGCAGCCGATGACATCTGTTATCAAGTGATGGACCTAGAAGATGCCCACAAGCTAAAGATCCTAAGTACAGAAGAAGCTATCAGTTTACTTCTTGGCTACTTTAATGATAAGCGTCAAGCCCATATTCTAGAGACTTTCAAACTAGTAGAAGATGCCAACGAACGACTAGCTTACCTTCGTTCTAGCGTTATCGGACTACTTATCAATGAATGTGTAGAAGCGTATATGAAGCACGAAGAGGAAATCATGCAAGGCACATTCTCTAAGCCTCTGATGGACTGCATCAGCGCACGTCCTCACAAAGCATACAAAGCTTGTACTGAAGTGGCCTTCAAAAAGATTTACTGTGCCAAGGATGTATTGGAAATCGAGCTTGCTGGTTACCAAGTTATCAACACCTTGATGAAGTTATTTATCGAAGCTGTCATGTCTCCTGAGAAGCAATACTCTAAACTCCTTATCAATCGTGTGAGTGACCAATACGAGATTCACCACAAAACGTTGTTTGGGCGAGTACAGGCCGTCGTCGATTATATCTCTGGAATGACTGATGTGTACGCTTTAGACTTGTACCAAAAGATTAAAGGCAACAATATCCCTGCAATATAGGCTGTAACCAGCGTTTTGATATATTGTAAGCAACCCCACACCCCTGTGTACGAGACTCTCACACACCTGTGTGTGGGGTCTCCGTTTACATGTGTGTGGGATCCTCACACTCACGAGTGTGGGAGTATCTTCTCTTAATAAGAGCCCTATTGCTATAGACAAAGCGAGGACATGCCAACTATACAGCCTACATGCCCTCTTACTAATATAATTACCTATTGTACCAAAAGTTTTTACTGGTATACTCGTACATAGTCGATAAGCATTGTTTGTGGGAAATCAGTATTTGTGTCTGATGGCCATCCTACATAGTCACCACCTACAGCTACATTCAGAATCATGAAGAACTCATCATTATACACCCACTCACCATCACAATCAGCAGGATTGATCTCTTGGTAGCAGACATCATCTACGAAGAAGTAAATATACTCTGGCCCCCACTCCATAGCAAAGATGTGGAATGCATCGTCAAAACGATTGTTACGCAATCCCCATGTTTGAGTTACTGAGTTACCACCTGAGTAACCAGGTCCATGTACAGAACCATGAATCAAGCTTGGTTGTTGTCCTTTGTACTCCATGATATCAATCTCACCACAAGCAGGCCAAGGATTTGTTGCGACATCATCGCCTAGCATCCAGAAAGCTGGCCAAATACCTTGCCCGTAAGGGAGCTTGATACGTGCTTCAAAACGGCCATATTGTTGTGAGAACAGACCTTGAGTTTTGATACGCGCTGATGTATAATAACTTCCTTCAAAGCTTTCTTTCTTTGCTACGATAGCCAAGTTGCCCTCACCATCCAAGCTTACATTCTCTGGACGATTTGTGTAATACTGCAACTCGTTATTGCCCCAGCCACTGTTACCGATATCGTAAGTCCACTTTGTAGCATCAGGCATATCACCTGCTTGACCTTCAAAGTTATCTTCCCAAATCAAAGTCCATGTCTTGGTTTTGATATCGTGTGAATCTTCACAGCTCACTAGCGTTGATGCCGCAAAGGGCATCAACAAAGCTAGTACTGCTACACTATATATATTCTTAAACTGTTTCATCGTTTCGATATATGTTTAATTGGTATTAGATATTTTTACTTATGGAAGTAGATGTTGTCGAAGTACACGTCTGTAGGGTTTGTACCACTAGCTGCATCCACCTTCATTTGGAACACCTTGTTCAAAGTCATATTCGCATTTGTATACGTACTCAATGGGATATCAATGCTAGTCCACTTACCTGGTGTTGCCCCTGTCAATTCTACTAGATGCTCACCGACTGCACTATCTTGAGCAATAGGAGTAATCTTGACGATAGCATTGTCATTTGTAGTCCATACATCTACGTGAAGGAAAGTCATGCCAGACACATCAATTACGCTAAACTCAGTACCTTGATAGTTCAAGTTTGTATAACTCAAATATGCATTGCCACCTACATTTGTAGTCGCATCAACTTGTGTGCTTTGTCCCCAGTTAGGGTTGTAGTTGATACCCGCTACTGTTGTGTAGCTATCACTAAAGATAGAGATTACATCGGCGGCTGCTTTTGTAGGAACTGGTGCTGCTGTAGTAGGTGCACTATACGTTTGTTGAGCAGTAGTACGATAGAAATAGATATTGTCCATATAGATTGTATGACCAGTACCTGTTGTTGATTGGTCAAAAATCTGCATGAAGATCAAGTCGCTCAAATCAAGACCTGCAAGATCTGATAGAGTGATCTCTAAGCTATTCCAAGTATTCGGAGTCAAGTCGCTAAATGTCACGTCTTTTGCACCAGTCGAATTACTTTGCAGCATCACACGGATAGCATTGGCATCTGGCGTCCAGACGTCAAGGTGAAGTTTCTCCATATCAGAGAAATCCTTAGCCCCTTGATTTTGCCATGAAGGCATAAAGAACACAAGGTTTTCATACTTCCAAACTTCATTACCAGAGATAGTCATCAATGTGGCATCATTCTGGTCTTGTGCACCTTCAAAATCGAAGTCAACATCAACAAAAGCAGTATAAGCATCACTAAATAACGACTTCACTTTTGCTGCCTCATGTATGGGAGCTGCAGCAGCTGCGGTTGGCGCATCACCTGTGTTGCCACCAGTATTGCCGCCATCACCATAGAAGTACAAGTTATCGATATAAATCGTTTTGTTATTACCTCCATCCATCTTCATTTGGTCAATCTTGCTGAAATCAACAGCACCAAACTCAGAGACAGGGATATCGAAAGACGTCCATTGCCCTGCTGTTAAAGCCAAAGCCTTAGACCCTTCCACCGCATCGCCACCTGTAGCAGCAGCAGAGTTTACAAGGAAGAAGTTAGGAGTAACATCATCATTCGTATATACATCAAGGTGCACATATGTTGCTGATGAGAAGTCAGTGATACTAGCCAACTCTATACCGAAGTATGTCATATCGGCAACCTTCTTGAATGTATCACCACCAACTGTGATATCTGAGAACGTACTAGGAGCACCCCATTGTTGGAATGTCACACCTACTACAGCCGTATATGCATCACTAAAGATAGATTGTACGCTACCTGCATCTTGAGTGGGAGCTGTTGCAGCAGCTGTAGGATCGCCACCACCAGTGTTACCACCTGTATTGCCACCATCTGAGTGGAAGTATAGGTTATCCATATAGATAGTAGCACTGTTGCCATTATCCATCTTCATTTGATCAATCTTACTTATATCTACACCAGAGAAGTCTGATAGTGGAATATCGAATGATACCCATTGACCTTTAGCTAGAGTACCTAGTGACTTAGATGCTTCTGCTGGATCACCACCAGTAGCTGCAGCCGAGTTCACAAGCGCAATATTAGGAGTCACATCGTCAGTAGTATAGACATCAACGTGAAGATGAGTCATACCTGAGAAGTCTGTGATTGCATCTAGTTCCATACCGAAGTATGTCATGGTAGCCATCTTCTTGAATGTGTCCCCCCCTACAGTTACATCAGAGAATTCTGTAGTCGATCCCCATTGTTGGAATGTCATACCAGCAGCTGGTGTATACGCATCACTAAAGATAGACTTTACGCTTGCTGCATCCTTTGTTGGAGCCGTTGCAGCCGCAGTTGGGTCAGCACCTGGTTCGCCAGTATTGCCACCACCTTCACCTTGGTAGAAGTAGGCGTTGTCCATCAAGAATGTAGGCAATGCTTGACCGTCAGGGTCACATACAAATACTAGTTGTGCGATATTGCTACGGTGTCCACTAAGACCCGTTAGTGTCGTCAAGTCAATATCAAGACTTGCCCACTCACCTGCTGTAAATGTGCTAGCAGGGAAAGTAGTACTTCCTGAGTAATCAGTAGCGCCACCATATGCACCATCCGTACCGAAGTCAATAATATTAACGACCAAGCCCTTGTCATTGCTTCCATCAGGGAACAATACATCAATGTGGAAGTGAGTCATATCTGTGGCATCAATCAGATTCGTTGTTGATTCAACACCCCAGAAGTTTACATTGTCAAACTGCATATAGTTTGCATCGCCAAGTGTCAATAGGTTTGCATCACCTGTCGTGTATTGCCAGTAAGTAAACCAGTTGATACCTTCTACATTGGTATATGCATCAGAGAACATAGACACAACCTTGTCTGCTTCTTGAGTCGGTACTGGAGCAGGCTCGATACCACCACTAGATTTCACTGTTAGTGAACCAGTCGCATCGTCTTCACCTAGCTTGGCTGTAATCTTTGCAGTACCTTCACCAACTAGTGTCACAAGACCTGTTTCAGACACTGTAGCAACAGCCTCATCACTAGATGCGAAAGTAAAGTAGCTGCTAGTTAATATAAGGTTTTGCTTTACAGCACCTGTATTGAATGTAGCACCTAGACCACTTACTTGATATGTTGTCCCTGTCAAACTAGAAGAAGGGATACTATCTTTACCACCAAATATTTTTGCTTCTTTATGACCGATTGTAGCTAGGTCTTCATATTGTACGTTATCCAACCAAAATGAATAGCCATTGCCATCATCTGGTGTATCGATAAAGTAAAAAAGGCCCTTTGCATCTGTCAACTTAGAGGCATCTGCAATAGGAATGATATACTTTTGCCATGCAGTACCCACATTCACGTCGGCTGCATAAGCTTGATATGTTGTACCATCAGGACCTACACCGTAACCGAGTTGATCTACAGAAGCACCTGCAGAAGCTTTGACATAGAATGTCACACAGTTGTAACCTGAGAAATCACGACCTGGGTCTGAGTAGAAGAAACCACCAGCCCACGCACTTTCAGGATCTCCTGCATTAGGAATATCAAAGCGCATAGATGATGTACCTTCATACTTCACCTCGTTGTCTGTTTCAAAAGCAGTGACTTTAGAGCCACCATAAGCAGCATACCCCATACCAGCAGAGAATCCATCGATATAGACTGCCGAAGTCGTAGGTAGAGTAGCTGGTTGTAGCCCATCTACATCATCGCGGTCACAGGCAGCAAGACCAGCAAGTGTACCAGCTGCCGCAAGTGAATATAGAGAATATTTTAAAAACTTATTTTTCATGATTAGTTTCCGATGTTAAAGTGAATATACGTTCTGATTTCCCACTCGTTACCGTAGTCTGCACCAGGCATATCTGGATAAGCTTCCCAGTTACCAAGACCATCAGGAGCTTCCGCTGGGGAGTAACGCGGAGAGTACTTATTTAAAGATCTCCAAGTACCACGGATACCCATACGAGTTTGAGGCAATACCCACCACTTTGGCTTGCTCAACGTTGTCGATAGATCAAGCATCGTTTGTACAGGATACGTCAAATTATAATCACGGTGGTAGTCATAAGGCCCCCAATCGTTGATTTTTACAGAACCAGTCAATTTGATGCGGTTGTATAGCACACGGATATCACCACCATAGCGATGAATCATACGATTGTCACTACCCTTAGACTGGGCATCACCTGCAAATACATTTGCGATGACACCAAAGTTTGGAGTCACCTTAGACACGATGCGTGCATTGGCTTCCCACAAATCGTGTGGATCTGGAGCACCATCAAAAGCAAAAGATGTACGACCATCAGCCGAGATACCAATACCTGCATCCATTCTTGATGATATATGACGGTATACAAAACCGATATTAGCTGCAAATTTCGCATCTTCCTTTTCATCGCTATCCCAAGCATACATCCATGTACCTGGTGTGGGATCATATGTCAAAAGAAGCTCCCCAGCAAGTTGCTTACGATTGTCGCGTACAGCAAACGGGTCGTCTAGTACATTGCGGGATTTAGCACCGTAAATATCATTGTCGACTGCGCCCACAAGTGGCATTTGCCATAGCATATTTGGAGCGATCTCAAATATTTCATTAATACGATATGCGAACCCAGTCAAGAAACTCATCTGATTACCGCTGCCACTATCTTTCAACTTCCAACCAGTATATGTTTGTGTATAGTCTGCACCACCACTAGCAACTAGTCCGTTCAAAGCACCTTGAGCATACCAGTTAAGCTTACCACCTGTGTATGTAATCTTGGCTTTACCACCCCAAGTATCTTTGTCTTCAACCTCATCGATATAGACATTGCCACCAGATGTTTGTTGGAACGTATCACCTATACGAGGTTGGCCTGACCACAAAGCGCCAAGCTGTATCCCAAACTTACCGAACTTGCGTGATACAGCAAGAGACGCACGGCGGTTCCTTTGAGTTGGGATAGCGATAGAGCTGACTGCTTCACCTGGATCGTCCAAATCTTCGTGAAAGATACCTGAGACATTGTACTTACCAAAGTCGCGACTATACTTCAAAAGAATAGCTGGGTTAGCCCCCCACCATAGTTCTGGACCGAAGGCTATTGTCAAACCTTTCAAGGCTTTTTTACCATCTACTTCAACCCCAAAAGGTGCAGCGCCATTATAAATATCCATATTTTTACCGTAGTTGGCTTCTGGATACAATCCAAAGAAATCACCTTCATATCCCCAATGGTAATGACCAGTACGATAAAAACCAGTCAAATCAAACCAATCTTCATTCCAGTTAAACTCAGCACTATACACTTGTACACGCTTAGCGTCTTCAATAGCATATACGCCATCACTATCTTCGTTAGTACTCGCACTTCTAACAAACTGAGTACGTCCACGATTTTCGTAGAAGATTTCATCGATTGGGTTTTCTGCCACGTGACCTAACACATTAACAGATACCTTTGCACTTACACTAGAAGTAGGATTGGCTTCCACATCGAAATAATACGATTCAGTATGGTCGAAACCTTGTTCTTTAGGATAAGCACCAGCATATTTATCAGTAACATTTTCAGGTGTTGTGGTATTGTGTCCACCTGTGTAGTATGTCTCAAACTCAGCACGTACACCCGCAAGGCGCACTTTCTTCATGATGCTAGTTTCCATCGCCGCTTTTTGAGCACGACCAGCCATCACACCATCCATGATTTGGATACTTGCAAAGTGACTATCTAACACCTTCGGAGTAATACCTTGTTGGTAAGGATTGATTTGGTGTACTTGCTTCAATGTGAAGTAAGCAGCACGTGGATATAATGGATAATTACCTGCTGCGTTAGTAGAACCCTTAGCGCAGATACCAAACCACTCTTCATTCATATTGTTCTTACCTGGAGTATAGTCACGGAAATATCCACCATTGCTCCAAGATGCGTTGTCATCATGCTTGCTCAAACGTTCTGTTTGACCGTACTTCCACCATCCATCACTAAATTGGAACGTGAAACCACCGATACAGTTATCTGCACCATTTTGACCAGCTGCATTTTCGTAAATGTCATGCCAGTTGTGTAGCAGGTAATAAGCTTGTGATTGTTGGTCTTCTGCACGTTGCTTTACGTTGAACGCATCTGCACCAAACTCAGTAAACATAATAGGTTGCTTAAGCTTAGCTTTTGTCACCTTAAAGATGTCAGTAAACGTCGTACCACGGTAACTGTTGACACCAAAGATATCGATATCGCTACATTCCTTAGCTATAATATCAATGAATAGTGCATCACCATTACACAAAGCTACTGGGTGGTTAAGACCTAGCTTTTTCATAGACACTGCAGCATCATTGAACAGCTTATACATAGGATAAGCTTTTTTCGTCGACTTACGATCTTCCATTGGGATGTCTTCTGTTTCAGCACCTTCCCAGAATAGACCATAGTTATTCTCATTACCTAGTAGGAACAACAATAGACCGCGAGTATTTTTATACTTGGCAGCCATTTTAGTCGTTTGCTGGATAAGTATCTTACGAACACGTGGATCTGC
The DNA here is from genome assembly GCA_963678855.1 of Bacteroidaceae bacterium. Classification (GTDB taxonomy): domain Bacteria; phylum Bacteroidota; class Bacteroidia; order Bacteroidales; family Bacteroidaceae; genus F22. The sequence goes on from OY787448.1 coordinate 1,496,804, forward strand.
ATAGTTCGTATTGACAATATACGCACCATCAATATCCAAACCATAACGACCAAACGTGTGGTTTAACATCGTGTATATACCATAGTTGTCGTAAATATACTCTATCCATTTAGCAGGGATACCTGTGTATACACGGATGGCGTTAACCCCCATATTCTTAAGCAAACCCATCTCATCATCTAGAGCTGTTTTAATCACTGATTCAGGTTGCTTCCACAAACTATAAGAATAATTGGTACCGATAGGATAATAGTCCCAGTTCATACCATTAATCATGAAGTCTTGTCCATTCACGACAAGCTTCGTTCCTTGGTCGTTCGATACTACAGCTACCTTATCTGCCTGAGCAAAAACAGGTACTGAGCATAGCAACAACACGAGTGTTAAGAGCTTTTGTTTCATAGTACAATTGTAAATTAAAAAGGATTGTTTATAGTCATTATTTCTGCTTTACAAGCTTAGGAGTTCTATCTATATTATACAGACCCCAGTGCTTTTCTGATTCCATTGAATCGTCTGAACCTTTCCATATTTCATCGAAAGCTTCGAAGACAACACAAACGATTTGCTCTTCATTGAGCCAAGCCAGCAATTGCTTGATATACTCTCTTTGGAGCACTTTGCTGGCGTTCCATGGATCGAAACCACGACCGTTTGAATTAGTAGTCCATCCTTCCTCAGTGATGATCACTTGTTTATCTGGATAGAGTGATTTTACTTGTCTGTAGTTTTCCTTTGTCTATTCAAGGGGTTCATCTATAGACTGTTACCACATCGCTTGGTTTTTGACCTTCTTCGTATAAGCTAAAGCGGATGCCATGCATATCTTCTGCTAGGGCCTCTGCAAATAGTGTGTCTTTATCTTTTGTAATACCATCTTTAGGGGTATATCCCGCTAAAGACAGTTCTTTAGGTGCTCTAAATGACATAATTTTCTCTAAATATAGGGGTTATATTCTAGAACAACCTGAAATTAAGAACGTTTTTTTACATTATCGCACTTAATTTTCAGTTGCATTAAAGTTCTCCTCGGCGCTCAACAAGTGTCTTACGAATCTCATTTGCTTTCTCTTCTGTGATATCATACTTCCACATCACGACAATGGCTAGCAGAGCAGCAACAGATGGAATGACAATATCTGCGATACGCAAATGAGTCATTGTCTCGACTGTTTGAGCTGCTGCATTTTCATCGAAACCGACAACACTCAACACAGCACCACTAGTCAACAACGCAACCGCTGTACCTAGCTTCACCATCCACCAGTACACAGCACCGAAAGTACCTTCTTTACGTGGCATACCATTGCGCAACTCATCCAAGTCACACACATCGGCTGTCATACTCATCATCAATGTAAACAATCCACCGATACCGAAAGAGATAAGTGGCACAGGGATAAACATCATCCATGGATTTGCAGGATTGAATCCCCACCATTTTAAGACATACCCTACTACAGATATCAGTGTAGAGATAACAAAAGCTTTACGCTTACCTAGGTGTGTAGAAATAAAAGTAATAATAGGAATCACTAGGAAAGCTGTTGCCATCGCGCTAACTGTACCATACCACGCTGGCCATTGCCCTGCTGCCTCACTATCTCCATTGAACATATAGAAGATCACGATAAAGAAGGCAAACTGTGCAATAGTTTGGAAACCATTAAAGACAAGGAATGTAGCTCCACATAAACGAAGGAAAGGGCCGTTGCTCATGGTCTCTTTGATACCTTTGAAAAGCTCCTTCATATTATTGGCCATCTCTTTGAAAGAAAGGTTTGTACGACCAGTCAAGTTCTTTTGATCAATTTCTTTACAGAAAAGAGCTGGCATTAATCCAAGAACTAGACAAAGTCCACCTACCCATATAGACAGTTCTCTTGCTCCTTGTGGAGGATTAGGGAAAAGATCTTTGTTATAAATAAGCCACCAGAACCATGGGGCAATCATCCAAGCTACCTGTCCCATAAATTGAGAAGATGCCATAAGACGTGTACGCTCATTATAGTCGGGAGTCATTTCATATCCCAAACCAATAAGAGGTGTAGCAAAAATAGTATAGCCGATATAGAAGACAATCGACATAGATAGGAAGAAAATGAAATTGTAAAGTTGTCCATTTTCTGGGTACAGCTGCCACATCACCATAAAGCATACACCTGTGATAACGGCTCCAAAAAAAATATACGGTTTGCGACGCCCCCATTTTGATTGAGTATTGTCAGAGATATACCCCATGATAGGGTCAGTAATTGCATCTAGAACACGAGGAATGGCAGCCAGTAAGCCAGCCATAAATGGGTCCATTTTCAAGGCCAAAACTAGGATGACCATAAATACTCCCAAAGCTGCTGGGAAGAGCTGATTTGCTAAGTGACCTGATCCAAAGGCGATTTTTTGTACGAATGGTACTCTATCCTCGGGTCTCGTTTCGTGAATCTTCATACATTAGGATTTTAAGATAACTGGTTGTTAGATTATAATTTTGTTCGTTTAAACAGTCGAGGCAGAGGCACTAGGCCTCCACCATCTGACCATCATCATGAACTATAATTATCGGATTATCGTTACTGTTAGTTGCTTCACAGCAGCTGTACGAGTAAATATTTGTTGGCTAGTTGCTGTATCTAGGCAATTGCCTGCAATAACGATTTCTTTTCCATCTGCTGCATGTACGGTGATGCTTGCTTTATCTCCTAATACATAAACAACAGGTACTTGACAGAAAGTATAAGCCAAGCTTCCAGCTGCTAGAGCTACATCTTTCAACTCACCGTGTACATCCTTATAATAGAATGTAGCTGGTGCAGTCAAGAACTCCTCTCGTTGCAATAGACTAGGTTGGAAAGTCAATTGACCTTGTCTAATCATAGCACCTAGTTCTGCAATTCGTGTTAAAATATCCTCTTTCACTTGACCAGTCATACCTGGTTGTTGTGCTCCTCTATGAGCTGGTGTATGAGAATAAGCATCTGTAGGGAATGCACCATATACAGCTGGCGACTTATGTACTCCGATACCTTCTTTAATATCGTAGAAGTGCTGAGTCAATCTATCGCAAGTTTCTTGGTCTGCCCCTTGACTAATAGCAGCAAGTGCTGATTCCTGTGCCGCAAGAGACAACTTAGATACCATATGCCAGTAGATAGAGCCTAGTCCTTCGTATCCGAAGAATGTACCAGAACGACCAGTAAACTCTTTGTGGTTGAAGACACCTTCGAAAGTTTCAAGAAGCAATGCTTTATCTTGTGCAATCAAAGCATCGTACTCGCTACCTGCTAGTTGGTCTAGAGCTTCCACCATATCGTTGGCATTCTTGAAGCGACCGTTAAAGTGTACATCACCATTTAGGTCTTTTTCTACAACGGCTGTGCATCCGTTAGCAAGCATCTTTTGAAGCAATGCCGACTTGGCGACTGCATCTGCTGGCACACTATTCTTGTCTACAAAGCGAGCTAGTTGCTTGTTAGGATATAGAATATAGCTGTTTTGATCTGGACGATACAATGCACTTGTCTTCAATGCGTCAAGCACTTCAAGTGATTCTGCTGGCGACAAACTACCTGCACTCAGTACAGCTACTTGACCTTCTAGCATCTCACTTAGCTTAGAGACACCGATACCATCCTCTTGAATATCTACTAGGTTATATGCATGGTACAAGTTATCAGCACGCTTATTGGCTTTGATTGAGTGATCTAAATATTGAATTGTTGTTTCAACAAATTGCTTTAGAGCCAGTAGTGATAATGTCTTCTTATCACCTGAGAAGTTATCCTTATATATTTGCGTGCGATAATCGCTACCTGCTTGTGCTACGCCATCAAGTAGTTCTTTACGTTGTGCATCGTGTAGGCTCCCTGCCAACCATTCTTTATGAGATTCGAACGTGGTCATGATGCGCTCGAAGAATTCCAATAGCTCACTTGAGATAGCAACTTCTTGATTGTCTGCATCTGCCAATACACCTTCCATAAATCCAAAGAAACGGCGGATGTAGTATAGCGTCACCATAGAGATACCGTTGCCCACTAGAGCATTGTTGGCATCATTCCATTCAGGACGTTGTGTATTCATCCAGATACCACCCTCAGCAATGAAATTAGATAGCTTAGCCAATACTGTGGCCAAGATTTTCTCTAGCATATTGACTTTGTATACCTTACCTGTTTGGTCTTGCAACAAAGCACCATCTGCACCCATCTCTTCACGACGAGCTTGAATAGCTTGATTAGAAGCATGGTCGAAATCAATCGTATCTTTTGGATTCTTCAAGATATCAGCATACGGCTTAATCTTATATGGTACGTTGGTATACACAAACATATCCTTATGGAAGCTGTCTACCAATTGACCTGGCATAAATTCTTCAATAAATTCGAAGAACTTAAGCAAGTAAATGATTTGGTGGTCACCCCAGTAACCGATATAAGACCATGGATCGTCTAGCTCGATTGTTTCCCAGTCGATACCGCCCTTAGTGACACGGTAAGGGTTATAGCCATCGAAAGTTGATGCGTTAAGAAACTTATGAATCATCGTTTCGATAAACTCTGGATATGCATAAGCTAGCGCTTCCCAGTTTTGGAAGATATCACGCCAGTTTCCTTGGTAGTCAAGAATCTTCTTGCCATCATCTGTCTTCGTATTGATAGAGAACTTATTCCATGGGCGACTAGGATCACCGTGACGGCGGCTAAACTTCAATGGAAGATACTCTAGACAGAGACGTTGGAAGTCCTTATCTTCACCAGCTTCTGCAAGTTCTTTAAGTTCAGGAAGAGTAAAGACATCACCCAGTTTGTCGAGCAGTGTTTGATTTGTGGCAACAACCTCAGTATTTGCTTGTTCTAGATATGGAATAAAATCGTTTTTTTCGATTTCATAGTTATTATCAAATATACCACCACGCATAATATTAAACATGGTGTTTGAGAAGTGACGCATATTACCTAGTTTATCAGCAGTGAGTTGCAGACCATCGGCATTGGCAGTCAATTCAATAAGACCATTTGTACCAGCTTCGATATCAGCTTCAACAGCAGCCATAAGTGCTGTTTCGTCTTTAAGCTGAGACAATAGTTGTTGTACATCTGAAACAGACTGATTCACTTCGGCAGTAATCATCCAATTCTTAGACTCTCCTGAAGCAAGTGTCACTGTACTATTCACAAAGTAAGCACCTCGTGCAGCACGCACATCAACTTCTTCTTCAAGACTTGCTCCTTGACGGAAAGCCTGAAGTTGACGAGATGAAATAAGATATGTTGGATTATCAAGGCCAGCAGACCATGTCGTTGTAGCTTTCAATGCCTCACTAGGCTCAGCTTTATCAACGATGATAGCACTAAGCGCAAAAATACCAAGACCTGATTCTAGTTCCGCCTTCTTATATGCGTCCACTAGATTACTAAATCCTTTTTGCATATCTTCTCCTACACCATAAGGAATAATATTTTGAATACCATCAAGAATTTCTACCACAGCAACATCTAGTGCATCGTTAGTAAGTGTAGATTGTTTTACAAAACCGAATTGTTCGCTAGAAGTCCACTGATATGTAAATGTCAAGCCTAAGTCGATATTCTTCTCTTCGAAGCAAACTTTATTTCCATATACATTTTTATATAGGTTGCGTTCTATCTTATAAGCCCCTTCATATCTTTCAGAAAAAGGTTCCCAAAGATAGACACCTGTAGTTCCGATTATGCGGAATAATGTTTTATTCCCAGTGGTCTCACCACTCTCTGACACTTTATCATCTGTGTAGTATGGAAAGAGTGAGCTATCACTATTTTGACGACCAGCTGTAACACCACCTGTACTAGAGATAAACATCCAGTGGTTAGACTGGCTAAGGATGCTCATAAAAAAAGGAGGCATCGCATCAACATGTGCGATTTTATAAAAATGCTCTCCACGGATGTCAACCATCTCACCGCTCACAGCTTTCTCTGACTGAGATGTAATGGTTTGACCGACAAAAATATTGGCGTGCTGTTTCATACTCTTTATCATTATTGCATTAGACAAAATTCAAAACAAGGAATAGACATAAATTAACTTGATTGACGAATGCAAATATAGAGTATATACAAAGGAACGGCGAAAAACCAGCCTATATGAAAAATATACAGGTTTGTAAAAATTGAAAACGACTTAAATCGAATTTGAAGAATGCCTTTAAAAAGCGACTTTTACAAAGAATATCAGACAGTAACATGTTATATAACAGAATGTAAAACGATATGTCCTGAATGACAAAATTGTACTCTTGTAGAGGTCATGTAGAGGTACACTAGTGGACAATACACAATACTTTCACCTCTACATATTCAAAATGTAGTCCGTTAAGCTTGAATTGTGTTCCAATTGTAGCTTACTGCGCAAGCGGTATCGTTTCATCTCAACACTTCTAGGAGATATATTTAACAGAGGGGCTATTTCCTTTGATGACAAATTCAAACGGAGATACACACAAAGCTTTAAATCTTGCGGTGTCAAGTTGGGGTGCTTTTGCTTTAATTTCTTCAAGAAATCACTATCTGCATTATTGAATGCTTCTTGAAAGGCAATCCAGTCAGAGTTGTCTTCAAGTGAATATTCAATAATTTCCATCGCAGACTGAACCCCTGCCATATCTCCTCCTTTTTTTAATGTTTGCTTCAATTGATTAAGCAATTCATTCTTCTTAACAATTGCCATAGTCGAATTGACGAGTTCTCGATTTGTAGATTTTACTTCGCCTCGAAGTTGATCATTCTTCAATTGCATCAATGCTTTTTCATTCTCAGCATGAAGCAATTGCAACTCTAATTTCTGACGTCTTTCTAACTTTTCTTTCTGTGCCAAGTATCTGCGGTGGTAAATAGTTCTAATGGCATAAACTAGTCCTGATAAACATAATATATAAATTAGAATCATCCACCAGCTTGCATACCAAGCTGCTGCAATAGAGAAAGCATAGACAATTGGCTGCCCCACAAAATTGTCTCCATGCTTAGCACGTACCTTAAATAGATACTTGCCTGCTGGTAAATTTTGATATGTTGCAGACGATAAGTTAGTCCAAGCACTCCAATCCTCATCATACCCTTCCATTTGCACCTGAAACTCTGTTTGTGCGTAGAAAGCAAACTCAGGAACAAAATAGTTGAAAGTAATTGAGTTTAATTGATAGTCTAGAGGCTTGCGAACTGATTTAAGTGGAAGTAGTTTTTTAGGTAGATTTGGCTTATTCACCTCAATAGAAGAGAAGTTTACTGGACGCTGCATGTCATCGAGCATAGCTACATTTATCAAAATATAGCCATTTGTAGTTCCAAGTATAAAGACATCTTTCTTAAGCCACTGCATACATTCATATCCAGCAACATTTTCACGACGAAATAATGGTATAGGGATGCGATGAAAATCATACTCATTCATTAACGTACCTAAAGATACCCAAAGTACATTATTACTAGTAAATCCCCACATCGACTCTTGTGGAAGCGGAATCAACTTGCCAGACAAAAAGACATCATTTGCAAACAGTTTCTCAGTCATAATCTCATCATGCAGCATCTTACCAGTTTCTTGATCATATTGATAGACGCCTTTTTGACAACAGTAATATAGTTTATCATAGCACTTAGTGATACTTGAGTTTGCAGAAAGAGGGAGGGAATCTAGACGATAAATACTATCTACTCGTGTATATTCTCCGTTCAACTGTAAACGAAACACCCCTTTATATTCATGGTTTACAAAAAGAGTTCTATCAGGCATTTGCACAACACTCCGACTAGACATATCAAAACCTACAATTTGTCGACACGCCCACTGTTGCTCCTTCTTTTCAAGTATAAAGAGTCCTCTATAATTGCCTTGTAACATCCAATCAGGGTGTCCTTCAACAGGCTGTATAGTCCAAGTCCCCCTACGTGGACATACTTTTTTGACACGATGATTTTCAACCACAAATGTTCCCATATCGTGTCCGCAATATAATGTATCATCAATCACATTCAATGTCCATACTTGCCCCTGAGTTCCTTCCAATAGTTTAAAAGTAGCACTTGGTTGATCTAAAGGTCTATAAAACAGCCCTTGATTGGTACCTAAATATAAATCCTCCTTGTAATTCACTATAGCATAGACAGTGCCTAATTGACCAGTAATGTCAGTATAAAATCTGATAGGAGAAAAACGGTTTATAACTGTAAGTCCATTATCTAGGCCCAGCCATAGGTTATTATCCAAATCCTCTATAACTGTTAGCACAGTATTGTTTTGCAACCCTCGCTCTTTGCTCAAGTGCATTAATACTTTGCCTTCTGCATCAATATGATAGACCCCATCAGAAATGGTACCCAATATAATAGTACCATCTTGTAAACATGTACTACTATAAATACTATTTCTAAGAATGCCTTTCTGTGCAGAACTAGCCCAAGCAGTCAAATGATTATTTTTGAAGGTATACAATCCTCGATTTTGAGTCACTACCAAAATTTGACCATCTGTAAATGCATGCATATTTACAACACGACCTTGGGCAAAAACTGGGTGATTAGAAACAAGCCTAGCTTCCCCTTCTACAAACTCAAATAGTCCTTCTCGGTTCTTTTGAAAGAAGATACGCTTGCCAACAACATAAACATGCCCCGAACTATACGGTGTTTCGATGATATGTACCTCCCCAGTCATACGGTTTACCATATAGATACGCTCCAAAGAAACAAACAGAATCCATTTTTGATAAAATGCGATGTCCCAAAACTCTTCGTCTTCTATCATATATTCTCGGACTTCTTCACTCATTGAAGTATACTGGAGTGTACCGTAATCATCACGTGTCCAATACCCAAACTCTCTATGGCAACCTGTGTAGATTGTATCATTGTTAACCTGGACAGTACGAATTATAGTTCTATTAGGAGAAGAGTATTTCTTCCAAGTAGCACCATCATAAGTCAATAAGCTTCTATTATTTGCTATATAGACAACTCCATCTCTATCCTGTGAGATACCCCAATTTTGAGTTTCTCCATGATAATCACTAGGACGATAATTTTGCATAGGTGGGAGTTCTTGTGCATCCAAAGAATAAGGCACAAGAAATATTAGTAGTGTATAAAACAGAATAGTATTGAAAGTAGGTCTCATATCAAATATCTTTCGAAATCTTCGTGTTTTTTATTAATTCAGGAGAAGATTCATGTATGACAAAGATAGAAAAAAATATCAAACTTTACCATTTTATGCACACCAGTTTAAAACTTAAAACAAACAATAAGCGCCCAAATCTGAACCGATTTAGGCGCTTATTATTTATCTAGTTTATCATTAATCACTACTCTTCGTACATAGATTCAATCACATCACTATAGTGCTTATAGACAACACTTCGCTTAGTCTTTAACGTATTTGTCAACTCTCCTTTCTCCATACTAAATGGTTCAGCTAGCAGAGTAAACCTTTTCACCATTTCATAGTGTGCAAAATGTTGTTGAAGAGTCGCTATACGTTCATTAAACAACTGTATAACTTCAGAATGTTTTACTAAGGCTTCTCTAGACAAAGTAGATAAAGCAGCGTTCTCTTCAGCCCACTTTTCAAGCTGAGGATAATCTGGTACTATTAAAGCAGATACATATTTTCGCTGGTCAGCAATAATTACAACTTGATCAATAAATCGATCAACTACAAGGTTGGATTCAAGACTCTGCGGAGCAATGTACTTACCATTAGACGTCTTGAACAATTCTTTCAAACGCTCTGTTAAGAACAAATTGCCATCTTCATCCATATACCCTGCATCTCCTGTATGAAACCAACCATCCTTGTCAATGGACTTAGAGCTGGCCTCAGGATTCTTATAGTACCCTGAGGTCAGGGTATTCCCACGAAGGAAGATCTCATTATTCTCCCCAAATTTGAGCTCTATATTTGGCATCACTTTACCAATAGAACCTACCTTATATATTTTTGGATCGGTAACAGTAACACTCGCTGTAGATTCTGTCAGACCATATCCCACGATCACTGGCATGTCTACTGCTACTGCAAACATATGTACCACGTCAGGAATTTTTGCACCCCCGATAGGGAAAAGACGTCCATTCTCTAGTCCAATCGTTTTCTTCAACAATTGATAAATAGTCTTTTTGTAAAAAGCATATTTGCTGCGCACCAACAAACTAGGTAATTTCCCTTGACGTGTGGCTTCATTATATTTCATACCTACACGAATGGCATCTTCCATCAATGATTTCTGAACACCTGTAGTGGTACGAATTTTTTCTTGTACTCCTGCATAGATTTTCTCCCAGAAACGAGGCACGCTACACATCATCGTAGGGCGTACTTCTTTCATAGCCTCTTGCACTTCTTGGGGCCGAAGATTAATACAGGTTGTCACACCTTTATGAAGGCACAAATACACCCATGCTTTTTCAAATATATGAGTAAATGGCAAGAAATTTAAAGATACATCCGACTCTCGCAAATCAAGTATCTCGTCGTGGTTTCTAAAAGCTTGATCAAAACATAAATGCGTCAGCTCAACACCCTTAGGGGCACCTGTCGTTCCGGAAGTATACATCAAACATGCCAAATCATTCAGACTTGATGCTGCACTACGTTCCTCTACAAGTTTATCCATGCCATCTTTAGCACCTAGCATCAAAAACTCTTCAAAGGTCATGGATACACCTTGATCATTAGGAGAAAGCTTGACTTTGGAATCAAAGACAACAAGATGCTCCAAAGTTTCACAATGAGGTAAAATATCGAAAGCTGTATCGTATTGATATTGCTCACCTACAAACAAGACACGGATACCCGCATCTTCAACAATATATTTTACTTGAGAAGGAGAACTTGTAGCGTACAACGGTACATTAACAGCACGATTAGCGTAAGCAGCGAAATCAGTATAAACATACTCAGGCATGTTTTGAGAAAAGACACCAACATTCTCATGTTCCTTGATACCTAAAGCCGCCATAGCATGTGCTTCTAGCTTGACTATTTCGGCTACCCGATTCCACGATACAGGCACCCAAGTTCCTGTGTCATAATTCTTATACTTCAGACATGTACGATCACCATAATGTGCCGCTTGGCGAGAAATCATGGTGGATAATTGGTCATATTGCATATTGCTATTCATTTAGAGTCCACCGTAAAGGTAGAATTTTTCTTTATATTTTCAGTACAATTAGTTTCAAAAATAATCATTTATCCGACTAATTAGTACATCTAATGTATAGAACAACAGCAAAACGCTGCATTTTTTGAGTTAAAACAAAAACATGAGACATAAAAAAAGACTCACCCATCTTGATATCATAATCAAGACGGGTGAGTAGCAACTGATTGCTCAGTCAATATCATATTATAAGGGACTATCCCTTGTACATTGCTTCAATCATTTCGCTATAGTGCTTGTACACAACATTGCGTTTCACCTTCAATGTATTAGTAACTTCACCAAGCTCCAAACTAAATCCTTTGGTAAGTAAAGTAAACTTTTTCACCTTTTCAAAGTTTGCGAAATGTTGTTGCAACGTCTCTATACGTTCAGCAAACAAAGCGATAACATCTTCACGCTTTACCAACTCTTCCCGTGAGACATTCGCTAAAGGGTTTTGCGTTTGTGCCCAAAGTTCCAACTGTGTAAAATCTGGAACAATCAGTGCCGAAACAAATTTTCTTTGATCAGCAACAATAACGATTTGGTCAATGTAACGATCTACCACAAGACTAGTTTCAATGTTCTGAGGAGCAATATACTTACCATTAGAAGTCTTAAACAACTCCTTAATACGTTCAGTCAAGTATAAGTTACCCTCTTCGTCCATATATCCAGCATCACCTGTATGGAACCAACCATCCTTATCAATGGCCTGCTCATTTGCATCTGTGCAATTATAATAACCAGGAGTAACGGAATTGCCCTTTAACAATATCTCGTTGTTTTCTCCAATCTTTACCTGCAAGCTAGCAAATGGTTTACCCACTGAACCTCGTTTGTAAACCCATGGATCATTTACGGATACAGTAGCTGTAGTTTCTGTCAAACCGTAGCCCAAATATATAGGCATGCCTACCGCTGTAGTAAAATCATGAACAGATTCAGCAAATTTAGCACCTGCCACAGGGAAAAGACGTCCATTCTCTAATCCTAGAGCTTTCTTCAACATCTTGTAGACTGTCTTCTCGTAAAGTGCATACTTAGCACGTAGCCACATAGGTGGACGCTTGCCCTCACGCACATATGAACAGTTATGCTTCATACCAACTTTAATGGCATCTGTCATCAAAGTCTTTTGTAAACCAGTTGTGTCTCGTATCTTCTCCTCAACACCGGAATAAACTTTCTCCCAGAATCTAGGGACACTGCACATCATTGTCGGACGCACTTCCTTAAGTGTTTGCAAGATTTCTTGAGGACGTAGATTGATATAAGTCGTGACTCCACAATGCAAACAATAATACACCCACGCTTTCTCAAAGATATGGGTCATTGGCAAGAAACCTACCGACACATCGTGATCAGTGACATCTAAGCGATCATCGTGATCACGAAAGGCCTGCTCAAAACAAAGGTGAGTCAATCGCACTCCCTTTGGAGTACCCGTTGTTCCTGATGTGTATAAAAGACAGGCAAGATCTTCAACTTCAAAAGCGGTGGTACGTTGCTCCACCAATTCTTCCATTCCCTCTTTATCAGCCATCTTCAAGAACTCTTTATAATCCATAGATACCCCCTGATCTTTAGGCGATTTCTTAATCTTTGGATCAAAACAGATGATATGTTTCAAGCAATCACAGTGAGAAATCACATCCAATGCTATCTCATATTGAGCCTGTTCACCAACAAACAAGACGCGGATCTCAGCATCTTCAACAATGAATTTAAGTTGTGAAGTAGAACTTGTGGCATAAATTGGTACATTCACTGCGCGGTTTACAAACGACGCAAATTCAGTGTACACACACTCAGGCATATTTTGTGAGAAAACACCTACCTTTTCATGCTCAACCACGCCTAGAGCGGCCAATGCTTGAGCTTCTATACGTACATTTTCGCTCACCTGATTCCAAGAAACAGGTTCCCATGTATTCGTATCATAGTCTTTGTACTTCAAACAAGTACGTTCCCCATAACGCTCAGCTTGACGAGCAATCATGGTGGATAATTGATCATAATGCATACTGCAAATCATTTATATTATGGGGGCAAAGGTAGGCTTTTCTTTTTTATTATTGTATCTTTGCATCAAAATAATCATTATTGGCATGGATAATACGTACTACACAGCAGATGCCATAGCTTTGCTAAAGACTATGATATCTATCCCTTCTATTAGTAGAGAGGAGCAGCAAGTGGCTGACCTTATTCAGCGCACGATGGAGTCCTATGAGCTCACCACTTATAGACTTGGTAACAACTTGTGGACTATCTCATCAGACTTTGACGAAAACAAGCCCACAGTTCTACTCAATTCTCATATGGATACCGTAAAGCCAGCTTCTGGGTGGAACAAGCAACCTTTTACAGCTCATGTGCAAGATGGACGTATCTATGGCCTAGGGAGTAATGATGCAGGGGCTAGCTTAGTTTGTTTGTTAGCCACATTTTTATACCTCACGCGCAAACCACAATCTTACAACCTTATCTTCTTGGCATCTTGTGAAGAAGAGGTTTCAGGACGTGATGGTATAGAGTCAGTACTACCTAAACTTCCAGCTATTTCATTCGCTTTAGTTGGAGAACCCACTCAGATGCATCCAGCAATCGCAGAAAAGGGCTTGATGGTTATTGATGCTCAAGCAAAAGGTATCTCTGGCCATGCCGCACGAAATGAAGGTGTTAACGCCATCTATAAAGCGATGGAAGACATTACTTGGATACAAAACCATACTTTAGATAAACAATCTGACATGATAGGTCCTGTAAAGATGTCTGTCACACAGATTGAAGCTGGGACACAGCATAATGTCGTACCTGATTCCTGCAAGTATGTCATCGATGTACGAAGCAACGAATTTTACAGCAATCAAGAAATCTTTGATATCCTCAAAGAAAAATTACATAGCGATATAGAAGCCCGAAGCTTCCGACTAAATTCCTCTCGCATGGCACCTGAACACCCATTCGTACAAAAATGCCTTGCTATAGGAAGAGTTCCTTTCGGAAGCCCAACATTGAGCGATCAAGCACTAATACAGTGTCCTTCCCTAAAGATGGGGCCTGGTGATTCAGCTCGTTCACATACTGCCGACGAATATATCTGCATACAAGAAATAGAAGAAGCGATTCCTATGTACTGTAAAATACTAGATGGCTTAGAAATAGAATAGTGATAATCAACAAGTGAGTCCATAGTAGGACAACCACTAAACATAGAAAAGAAAGAAAACTTCATTATGTGGAATGAGCGTACCACTCTCCTATTGGGAGAAGATCAAATGCAACGATTGACAAACAGCCATGTCTTGGTTGTAGGTGTAGGCGGTGTAGGAGCTTATGCAGCAGAGATGCTAGTTCGTGCCGGTGTCGGACAAATCACAATTGTCGATGCCGATACGGTGAACTTGAGCAATATCAACAGACAGTTACCTGCCCTTCATAGCAGTATAGACAGTCCTAAGGTAGATGCTTTAGGAGACAGACTGGTGGATATCAATCCTCAGCTACAATTAACCAAACATCAGTTATACATCCGTGATGAGAAGACACCTGAACTTCTCCAGAGTGCCGACTTTGATTTCATAGTGGATGCTATCGACACCATTGCGCCTAAAGTATACTTGATTGCCGAAGCAGTTAAGAAGAAAATCAAAATCGTCTCGAGTATGGGTGCAGGGGCTAAACGGGATATCACCAAGGTACAATTTGCCAAACTGAAAGACACATATCATTGTGGCTTGAGCCGTCAGGTCAGAAAACGACTACGTGCTATTGGTATCAAACATCATAAGATGCCAGTTGTCTTTTCGAGTGAGCCAGCAGATCCAAAGGCTATTTTGATGGTGGATAACGAACAAAACAAAAAATCTACTTGTGGCACTATCTCTTATATGCCAGCCGTTTTCGGTTGTTACTTGGCAGAGTATGTATTGCGTAAACTCACATCTACTCAAGATGAGCAAGAAGATTAAACAATTTAATTATAACAAATAAGAAAATGATTACACCAGATCAATTAAAAGAGATTATAAAGCGCAAGGATGCGTTGAGGAGGTACCTTTGACATCCCTGCGAAGAAAATAGAAGTTGAAGAAGAAGAACTTCGCACACAGGCTCCTGGTTTCTGGGATGACAACAAAGCTGCTGAAGTACAGATGCGTAAAATCAAAGCATTGAAGCGCTGGATTTCTGACTACGAAGAAGTAGAGACACTTGTTGAAGAGACCAAACTAGCCGTTGAATTCTACGGTGAAGAAATGATGACTGAAGAAGAAGTTGACGCTACTTATGCCAAAGCGTTGGGTAAAGTAGAAGACTTAGAGATGCGCAACATGCTTCGTGGAGAAGCTGACAATATGGATTGTGTCTTAAAAATCAATGCTGGCGCTGGTGGTACCGAGAGTCAAGACTGGAGCCAGATGTTGATGCGTATGTATCTTCAATGGGCATCTGCCAACAATATGAAAGCAACAATCACCAACCTTCAAGAAGGAGATGATGCGGGTATCAAAACTTGTACGATTCAAATTGAAGGTGATATGGCTTATGGATTCCTTAAGGGTGAGAATGGTGTACACCGTCTAGTACGTGTATCTCCTTACAACGCGCAAGGAAAACGTATGACCTCTTTCTCATCTGTATTTGTGAGTCCACTTGTGGATGACCAAATCGAAGTAGTGGTCGAACAAGCCCGCATATCTTGGGATACTTTCCGCTCAGGCGGTGCTGGTGGACAGAATGTCAACAAGGTAGAAACAGGGGTACGTCTTCGTTACCAATATGAAGACCCAGAAACTGGTGAACAAGAAGAGTTACTTATCGAAAATACCGAATCTCGTTCTCAGCTAGGGAACCGTGAAAACGCGATGCGTTTGCTTCGTTCTATGCTATACGAAAAGGAAATGAAAAAGCGTATGGCTAAGCAACAAGCTCTAGAAGATAGCAAGATGAAAATCGAATGGGGTTCTCAAATCCGTAGCTACGTTTTTGATGATCGTCGTGTAAAAGACCACCGTACCAATCACCAAACATCTGATGTAGGTGGTGTAATGGATGGAAAGATTGATGGTTTTATTAAGGCTTATCTAATGGAATTTGGTGGTGAGGGATAAAAAACTCCCTTATACCATCCTGTTTTAAGCAGAAATAAATTATCTTTACGACATAAGAACTCTTTTAATAACGTATAATACTATAAGACCATGAGTAATAGAAAAAAAATCAAGCCAGTAGACAGCAAACAAAACAACGGCAATGCAGAAGTACACCACTCAGTACGCGAAGAGAAAAAGGGTGTAGGGCTTGTACGCATCATCTTCGTAGCGCTTATCGTGTTGGCACTTATCATGCTCGTTGTTACTTCTATGAATATGTAATCCATCTACAATGGCTTTAGAAATAGAAAGAAAGTTTTTAGTGGTTGGCTCTTTTAAAGAGCTAGCCACTTCTTCTACACATATTATACAAGGATACCTCCCTACTCAACCGAGCTTAACACTTCGTGTACGCATCCGAGATGACAAAGGGTATTTGACCATCAAAGGACAATCCAACCAAGGTGGTTTGTCGCGCTACGAATGGGAAAAAGAGATTCCTGTCAGTGAGGCAGAAGAACTCTTGACGCTAGCCACTGGAGGTATCATCGACAAAACACGTTACCTAGTTCCTTACGAAGGGGTAACCTATGAAGTCGATGCATTTCACGGAAAATTGGAAGGTTTTGTGTTGGCCGAATTGGAGCTTACACATGAGGACCAAGCCTACCCTAGAGCACCGTTCTTAGGTGAAGAAGTGACGGGTGATCCTCAATACTACAATTCCGTACTTAGACAAAAGATGCTGTAATCCTCTGTGCATAACAACAGGATTATGCACAAGTAAAGTAGGTTATACACATGCTTTTGGCCTTTTGCACAGGCTTATACTTATACACACATCTATGAAGTTATACACAGTTTAGCTGAGTTATCCACAATATGCCAAACTTATAAACAAGTCATCACATGCATACAGATTCTGAAAGCTCTTCTCTAATCGTATACAAAGCTTCGGCTGGTTCGGGTAAGACCTTTACCCTAGCTATCGAATACATGCTCCATTTGCTTCGCGACCCTATGGCCTACAAACGCATCTTAGCTGTGACCTTTACCAACAAGGCGACAGGTGAGATGAAAGAACGTATTCTAGGGCAACTCTTTGGCATCAGCTGCCAAGACCCTGAAAGTGAGGCGTATCTAGAGGTATTGAAGTCACGTAGCAACTTACCAGAAGAAGTCATTCGAGCTCGTGCAAAAGAGGCTTTGGAGTATATGCTCCATGACTATTCACGTTTCCGTATCGAAACAATTGATAGCTTCTTCCAGTCTGTGATGCGTTCTCTTGCTAGAGAGCTCAATCTGAGTCCCAACTTAAATATCGAACTAGACACGGAGCAAGTTATTGCCGAGACAACCGACTTGCTATTGGAAGACTTGGACCCTAAATCAAAAGAACTGGTATGGGTCCAAAGTGCTGTTGATGAAAATATCGATAATGATGAGAACTGGGACATCCGCCGGGCTCTTAACGATTTCGGGCGCAATCTATTCAATGAACAATATGTATTGCTAGGACAGTCGCTACGAGATACGCTTCAGGCCCAACCAGAGGTGATTCAAGAATACAAACGTGCGATGTATTTGACTGCTCAAGAAGCAGAAAACAATGCGTTGCAATTGGCGCATGACTTCCGCGACACACTGGACAATGCTGGCCTTACAATTGATGACTTAAGCTACAAAAAAACAGGCCCTGCGTCTTATTATATCAAGATAGAGCGTGGGGAATGGCAAAAAACAGATAAACTCCTAGGCACCCGAGTAGTCGCTGCCATGGAAGATGCCGCCGCATGGTTTGGTAAGAAAGCATTGAAAGACAATCCAGGCCTACTAATGGCCGGCGAGTCATTGACTGAACTACTCAACCGTGCAGAATCAGCTCGTACTCAGTTGGCTACATTATATAACAGTGCCATCGTCAGTGTAGAAAAGCTCAACCAACTCCAATTACTGAATGCGTTACGAGAGAAGATGCTTAATAATAATCACGAGCAAAACCGCTTCTTACTAGCCGATACCAACGAACTGCTTCACCGCATGATTGGCGACCATCAATATGGGTCTTTTGTCTTCGAAAAACAAGGCGTACAGATTGACCATATCATGATTGATGAGTTCCAAGATACCAGCCGCATGCAATGGAAGAACTTTGAGATGCTCCTAGTCGAAGGGCTGTCTCGAGGGGGCGATAGCCTGATTGTGGGTGATGTGAAGCAATCCATCTATAGATGGCGTGGTGGTGATTGGGATATCTTGAACCGATTAGGTCTAGATGACGATACGGCTCATCTAGGTATTGATATCAAAGGACTAGCCATCAACCGACGAAGTGAATCTCACGTTATTGATTTCAACAATAAACTATTTACGGCTGGGGTACAGGCTTTAAGCAATAAGCACAAGGAACTCTATGGCGTGCCTTGTGACGAATTGGTGCGTGCCTATGAAGATGTGGTACAAGAGTCGCCTAAGAAAATAGGCCGAGGCTATGTGGCTGTTGAGTATATTGACTTCGATAACCAATATATGCCTTATGTCGATGCGACAATCCAGCGCATGATAGATAGAGTCGTCGACTTGCAAGCCGAAGGCGTACAGCTTCGCGATATCGGTATCTTGGTGAATGCCAACTATCAAATGGGACCTATTGCCGATGCTTTTGACCAGCATTTGGGCATCCCTGTAATTTCGGACGAAGCTTTCCGCTTAGATTCTTCTTTAGCTATCAATATTCTGATTGATACTTTGCGCTACTTAGTCAACGGGGATGATTCCATTGCTATCACTCGCTTGGCTCACGGTCTACATCAAATAGAAACGGGTGACGACCAAAAAGCAGAAGATGCGGGATGGATGATGGACAAGGCGGACAAGCTATTGCCTGCTGTTTTGCAAGACCAAGCAGAGAGCTTGAAGCAGTTGCCACTATACAACTTACTAGAGGAACTGTATGACTTACTAAAACTAGAGGGTATCAAAGGACAAGATGCTTATCTATTCAGTTTCTTTGATCAAGTTACAAACTACTTGAGTCGCCATACCGCAGATATCCATTTGTTCTTACAGTACTGGGACGAAAAACTACACAAAGCAAGTATCCCTAGTGGAGAACTAGAGGGGATACGTATCATGTCGATTCATAAATCCAAAGGTTTGGCCTTCCATACGGTCCTCCTTCCATATGTTGACTGGACCTTGACACTTGGACGAAACCACGAACATATCTTATGGATAGACCCAAAGGTGATTACTGGCGACAGTCCGCACTTAGAAGATTGGAGCAAGCTACCGCTGGTGCCTATCAATTACCAAAAGGGCGATATGCTTACAGAGTCTATCTACAGAAATGACTATTTGAAGGAACAACTTCAATTGTGGGTCGATGCTGTCAATAAGTTGTATGTAGCTTGCACCCGTGCCAAAGCCAATTTAATTATATGGACCAAAGTGCCAGATAAAAATAGGAATCACGAAGGAAGCATTGCTTTCTTACTCGACACGGCCCTTGGAGAGATCAAAGACGACCTAGACATGTCGGTACAAAAACTAGCTCTTGAAGAAGGTGAGGAAGAAGAAAGTGGCTTGATACATACTATCTTTGAACATGGCACCATCTTGCCTTCTAAACAGAACGCACCTGCAGAAGAGGAGCTACAAGAGGTGGAGGTTATCAATAAGTTTTTACAGGTGCCTGTCAATAAACCTATCTTGATGCATACCTCTGCACCGAATATTGAGTTTCAGCAGAGTAATCGCTCGGCTGAATTTATTGCTGAAGAGGGACAAGTCGACAGCAGTTTGTCTTTGATTGATAGAGGACGTATCCTCCACGAGATATTTAGTTTAATTGAACAAATTGACGATGTACCCAAAGCTATTGAGCGCATGCGTTTAGACGGGATTATCGGAGATGCTGATGAAGCAGAAGAAATCGCCCAACATATTCAGGAGGCATTCAAGCTTCAAGATGTACAAAGATGGTACGACGGCTCTTGGCGTCTGTTCAACGAGTGCGAAATACTGCGTCGTGAACAAGGTCGCCTAGTGATGCGTCGTCCTGACCGTGTGATGCTCAATGACGAAGAGTGTATCGTGGTCGACTTTAAATTTGGTATCCCACGCAAAAGCCACAAAAAACAAGTGGCTGAATATATCGGCTTGCTTAAAAAGATGGGCTATCCTAAAGTGACTGGTTATCTGTGGTATGTAGATCACCATAAGATAGAGGCTTGCCGCTAATCTTGTACACATTAATGCGTAGAACAACATGGAAAAAAGAATAGATACAAATAACCCACTATATCCACCGTTCCTAGAATTGGTGGCTGAAGACTTGTACCAAAAGTTTGGGAACAACCTCAACGATGTGGCAGTTGTATTTCCCAATAAACGTGCACGTCTTTTCTTCAACGAGTACTTATCGCGTCAGCAGGATGCACCTATCTGGTCACCTGCCTTTGTCAATATCAGCGAACTGCTTGAAAAGGACGGGGAATGGCAAATCGCCGATCCTATCTTATTGATATGTACCCTGCATAAGATTTTCACTCAGATCACTGGAAGTAAAGAAAGTCTGGATGATTTTTACTTCTGGGGAGAGATTCTAATTGCTGACTTCGACGATGTGGACAAGCAGATGGCTGATGCCGACAAACTGTTTCAAAACTTAGAAGACCTTCAAGAACTGACTGCCGATACGAGTTGGCTGGAACCTCAGCAACGAGAAGCTTTGGCGCAGTTCTTCCAACATATATCCCTAGAAGACGAAAGTGAAATACAGCGACGATTTACTCAACTTTGGCAAAAGTTGGGCAGCATCTATCATGCCTTTAAAGAGGAATTAGCACAGATGGGCTTGTCCTATTCAGGTATGTTGTACCGTGAGGTGGTGGAAAACTTAGATCCATCTACTTTACCGTACAAGCAATACTGTTTTGTGGGCTTCAACGTACTGAATGAAGTAGAACGTCAACTCTTCAAGAAGCTAGAGCAAGCAGGAAAAGCGATCTTCTACTGGGACTATGACCGTTTTTATGTGGATAACACCAAGCATGAGGCGGGTGAGTTTATCCGCCAAAACTTGCGTCTATTCCCTAATGCTATAGATGCCCGTCAATTGGATGTGCTCAAAAACAACAAGCAGGTAGAGATTATCAGTACGACTACAGAGAATGCGCAAGCGCGCTATATACAAGAGTGGAGCAAAGAAGGGCTAATGGGTGAAGAAAGAGAAAATGCGGTCGTGCTTTGCAACGAAGCCATCTTACAACCTGCCATGCATGCCCTACCTGATGGCATTGAACATGTCAATATCACGATGGGGTACCCTTTACAACAAACGCCTATATATAGCTTGATTCAAGGTTTTATCGACGTACAATTGAAAGGTTATCGTCGTAAAGCGGGTAGTTACCGTTTTGCGCATGTACTGCCTTTATTACGCCACCCATATGTCCAGATGCTGAGTGAAGAAGCGGGTAGATTGATCAAACGTATCAACGACGAACACATCTTCTATCCTACTCCACTGATGCTTCAAGGGAGTAAAGAAAATCATCTGCTCAAACTACTTTTTGAACCGATTGGTTCGGCCATTGAGTTGTGTACCCGTCTGTGTCAAATCATGCAGGCGTTAACGGTGCTGTATCAAAAGTCGGAAGAGGAAGAGGAATTACTCACGACAAGCAGCAATAGTACATCTTATCCTCCAATGGGCGAGCTGTTTGCTGAAGAGTTTGAAGCAAGAGAATCAGCAGAAACTAAGACAGAAGAGTCGCACGAGTCCCCTCGTAAGAAACTCTTCGACGAATTATATAGAGAGTCTATCTTCCAGTGTTATACTCGTATCAACCGTCTGAAAGACTTGTTGTTGGAGCAGTCATTGGAGATTAAAGTCTCTACATTAAGCGTACTGATAGGTCGCATCTTATCAGGTACGCAGATACCTTTTCACGGCGAACCAGCTATCGGCCTACAGATGCTTGGCGTACTGGAGACACGTAATCTAGACTTCCGCAACTTGCTGATTCTTTCTTTGAATGAAGGTAAGTTGCCCAAAAGTGATGTGTCTTCTTCGTTTATCCCGTACAATTTGCGTAAAGCTTTCGGGATGACCACGATGGAACACAAAAACGCAGTCTTTGCCTACTACTTCTATCGTCTGATTCAACGTGCTGAAAAGATTACAATGGTCTACAACACGAGTAGCGATGGGCTAAACCGTGGGGAAGCCTCAAGATATATCCAACAATTGCTGACAGACTGGAACCATCCAGTAAAGCGTAGCGTATTGGCTCCACCACAAAATATGGTGAATGCCCGTAAGATAATGGTGGAGAAAACGCCGCTCATTATGGACAGGCTATTCAAGCGTTATAATTTGCAACGAGCAGATCAATATGCATCTCTACAAGAACGCTTTGTGCAAACGGTGCAGCAAATGGAAATGGAGTATGCAGATAGAGATCGCAGCCTTCCTGCCATCTTATCTCCATCGGCTCTTAATGTCTATATCGACTGCTCGCTCAAATTCTATATGCGGTATATTGCCAATATCAAGGAGCAAGATGATACAACAGAAGAAATTGACAATGCGCTCTTCGGAAGCATTGTACACCGCAGTGCAGAGCTGGCATACGATTACCTGACGGCACAAAGCAACTTGGTGACTGTCGAAGAAATAGAGCAGCTGATGAAACAGGCACCCAAGCTGCGTAGCTTTGTGTCGGAAGCCTTTAGAGAACTTTATTTCAAGAGTGGCGATAAAAAGCCTGAGTATAATGGTATCCAGTTGATTACGGAAAATGCCATCTATAAGTACTTAAGGAAGCTACTGAACTACGACAAGCGTCGCGCGCCGTTTAAGTATGTAGCGAGCGAGCGTTATATTGCCCGCACCGTACGACTAAATAAAGATTTAGTGGTCATGACAGGTGGATATATTGACCGTATGGATCAAACGGAAAACAAAGCGGGTGGAGATACCCTCCATATGATTGACTACAAAAGTGGTGGTCAGGCGAAGAAGCCAACCTCTATGGGGCAAATCACGCAGCAACAGAACAATCGTGCATATCATATCTTCCAAACCTTTGTGTATGCTGGGGCGATGTCACACTATGCCAAAGGTACCCAGTCGGAAGAAGCAGGATATAGCTATTTAGCCGGCAATCCTCAGTTTGCTTCATCACTTAAGATTGCTCCAGAACTGCTATATTTAAAGATGGCAGGAGCTGAAGATTATTCGGCAGGAATCACTTATGGCGGAAAAGCTACTGGTGGTAAAATATTGGTTGACGATTACTCAGAACAACTAGAGACAGAATTTGAAGAGGCTCTACAAGATGTTTTGTTGGAGTTGTTCAACCCTGAAGTACCCTTTATCCAAGCCGACACTGGCAGCGACGATGTATGTAAATATTGCGACTATGCTGCTATTTGTGGTAAAACAAACGGATAGGTTTAACTAGACATTTGCATGCATCAAGTTGAACGATTGCCAAAAATATAGTACATTTGCACGAGACAACTAGGACTAAAATAATATAGAACTATGCTGACATCCCTACAGATTCAAAATTATGCCCTTATAGAGAACTTACAGATGGAATGGCATCCAGGCTTCGCCGTGATAACAGGTGAAACTGGTGCTGGTAAATCTATTATACTAGGTGCCATCCACTTACTACTGGGGCATCGAGCAGATACCAAAGCGATCAAGAAAGGTGCTAAGCGTTGTACGATTGAAGCTGAATTTGCACTTGAAGGCTACGCCATGGAGTCGTGGTTTGAGGACAATGATTTCCCATATGATAAGGGACACTGCATCATCCGCAGGGAAGTCATGGCTACAGGTAAGAGTCGTGCATTTATCAATGACACGCCTGCTCAGCTTACGCTTATGCGAGAACTTGGGGAACAGCTTATCGATGTCCACTCGCAACATCAGAATCTGTTATTGGGGAAAGAAGATTTCCAACTATATGTCCTAGACTTGATTGGCAATACTCAAACGGTACAACAACAATACGGTCTGAGTTATACAGCTTGGAAGAAGAGCGTGGCTGATCTGAAAGCACTACGCGACAAAGCTTTCGAGGCCCAAAAAGATCAAGATTACAAAAACTTCTTGTTGCAAGAATTTGAAGAGGCTCAACTGAAGCCAGGAGAGCAAGAGCAACTAGAAGTCGATATAGAACGTGCTTCGCATGCCCAAGATATTCTGCAAGCTATGCAAACGGCTCATGGTCGTCTAGAAGCAGAAGAGGGTGGTGTTTTGGAAGGGCTACGTGAGATACGCAATGAACTCGGACAGCTGGAAGGCTTTATGCCTGAGGCCAAAGCACTTCAAGAGCGTGTCGAGTCGTGCCGCATCGAACTAAAAGACATTGCAGCCGAAGCAGAAAGCATCGCTGAAGGTGTAGAGCATAATCCAGTACTTCTGCAAGAGATGGAGCAGCGTCTAGATCTTATCAACACTTTGCAACAGAAACATAGAGTACAAACGATGGACGAGTTGCTACAAGTGTGGGAAGATATTAGCGATGAGTTATCCACCATCAGCGCTTACGACGATGAAATAGCCGCTTTAGAAGCAGCTGTAGAGAAGCATTATCAAGAGGCACTAACATTATCCGTAAAGCTCACCAGGCTTCGTCAAAAGGCAGGAGAAGATGTAGCCAAGAAGATGATTCGGAGTTTGCAGCCTCTAGGCATGCCGCATGTACGCTTTGAAGCGTCTATCACTCCACGCAAGGAACTTGGTCCTAAAGGAGCGGATACCATCCAGTATCTGTTTAGTGCCAATAAGAACGGTGCCCTTGAGCGCATAGACCAAGTAGCATCTGGTGGTGAAATTGCGCGTGTGATGCTTTGCCTAAAAGCACTTATCGCCGATGTGGTGAAGATGCCTACTATTATCTTTGACGAAATCGACACAGGTGTTTCTGGTGAAATAGCTACAAAGATGGCCCATATCATGCAAGACATGGGTGCACACAAGCGTCAGGTATTGAGTATCACACATTTGCCACAAATTGCAGCTATGGGCTCTACACATTATCGAGTGTACAAGAAAGATACGGATACAGGTACCAATAGTCATATGAGTGAACTTGACAATGAAGGACGTATTCAAGAGATTGCGCATATGCTAAGTGGTGCTAGTATCACACAAGCTGCACTTGAAAATGCTGAGGAATTATTAAATACAAATCAACTAAAAGTACCCATCCGATAAAGCGCACATTACACTTATAAACTAAATCAATATTTATAGCATGTCTTAAACATCTTTAGGATGATCTAATTTAGCAAATTCTCCAGGAGCAATTCCAAAAGTGTTTTTGAAGGCATGTGAAAAATGTGATAGGCTCTTGAATCCAACAGCATAAGCCACATCTGAAATATTCATTGCTTTTTTTGTTAGTAGATCTTTAGCTATGTCTAAACGTATTGTTCTAATATAGTCTGAAGCACTTTGACCCGTTAATTTTTTGAGTTTACGGTGCAAGTGTACACGACTGACTCCAACTTCATCTGCGAGTTGTTGAACGTTATAATTTGCATCACTCAAATGCTGATTAACTGCTTTCGTCATTTGGCGTAAAAATATTTCATCTGGAGATTCAATAACTAATGCCTCCACATACTCATTCTTAATACGTTTACGTTCTTCACTAATATAAGTAGTTTGTTGTTTTTGGATCATTCGATTAATAGTGCTTATTAGTAAATGTTCGTTGAACGGTTTTCCTATATAAGCATCTACTCCAGAATCAAACCCTTTAACTTGATCAGCAATTTCATGTTGTGAAGACAGTAAAATAAATGGTGTGTTTTGCATACGAACTCTTTTACGTATCTCTTTGCAAAATGTGAGGCCATCCATGTGTGGCATGCGCAAATCGCTTACAATACAATCGACATCGTGGGATAAAAGATAATCTAATGCCTCTGTTGCTTCAATCTTTTCCACTACGTAAAATAAGTCTTTCAATATATCTGAGATATAACTAATCATTTCTATATCGTCATCCACGACAAGGATCGTTTTCTTTTGTTTCTTATCGGTCTTTTCAACTTCTGGTAGTGATGTCACATCTTCTTGAATATATTCATTTAATTGAATCGCATCTATTGTTTCTTCGGCATATGATCTTGTTTTGATGGAACTACTTGATGGTATAGTAACTGTAAAACATGTGCCACTTCCATCTGTAGAGCTTTCTACCTTGATGGTTCCCTGTAATAGATCAATGAGTGATTTTGTCAGATGCAATCCAATACCAATACCCGACTCGCTATTTTTTGTTTGTTCTTTGGGCTGGTAAAAACGCTCAAAAATATGTGCCAAGTCTTTATCTTCAATACCTCGACCTGTATCCTGAATGCGAAGACAAATACCACTAGATGAAGAGGTGGTCATCTTTTCATCTGTGTATGGTTCTACATATACGTTTATTTGACCTCCACTAGGGGTGTATTTAAAAGCATTAGACAAGATATTATGAACAATTTTTAAAAATGAATCTTTGTCACTAATGAGAATAATCTCTTTATCAGGGAATTGCATATCTAATGAAATTTTCTTTTTTTGTTGGTAAAACGAATAATCTAGAGCTAATGAATGTAATGTCGCACATACATTAATTTCGTCTTTATGCAATGGAAAATGACCCGTCTCAATTTTACGCACATCTAGCAGTTGATTCACTAAATCGAGAATATGTTTTGCGTTGCGGTACATGGTCAAAATAATTTCAGGAGAAATCTGTTTGTTTTTTTCTGAAATAATCTTTTCTAACGGAGATAAAATCATAGTGATCGGAGTACGAATATCATGTGATATATTCGTAAATGTTTCAAATTTAACCTGGTTGATCGCCACAGCGTGTTCATATTTCATACGCTGCGTTTTGTTCAGATACAGAATATGTATAAAGCGATAGATGAAAAATAGAAACAATAAGGCGATAATAGTCCATAGTATGTTAGCTATGATCGTAGCATACCAAGGTGGCAAAACATAAATACTATATTTTTGGACACGTGTGTAGTGATTGCGTAATAAAGCTCGTGCTTCCAGTTGGTACTCTCCAGGAGGTAAATGGTTTACAATAATATCATGTTGTCCATTTGGTAAACTAGTCCAAGTCTTATTTAGTTTGGGGATTCTATATTGTATTTTTTCATTTTTGCTATTTCTCATGTTGAATGTCGAGAAAGCTAAATTGATTTGACTGCTCCCATGTGGAATTTGTATAGTGATATCGTCTTCGGGTAAACAATAATGCTTTACTGATTCAACTTCATAAGAAATCAGATTTAATGTATAATTTTCAACGTGACGTTTTACGGCAAGAGGTTTAAAATAGGACACACCTGTAAGTCCACCTATATGAATTATTCCTTCATAAGACCTATAGATCGCTTGTTGATAAAATTCGTTGCCTTGAAGGCCGTCTTCTGCATAGTAATTTGTAAATGTTCTGGATTGAATATCAAACTTTGAGACACCATGAAAAGTGCTTATCCATAAGTTATTATCTGCATCTACACATAATCCAGAAATACCATTACTACATAATCCATCTTTTGTTGTATATTGTATTGCATCATTACCATCAGGATCAATGCAATACAAACCATAGTGAGAACCTATCCAAAGGTAGCCTCTACAATCTTGAGTAATGCATGTAACAGCTATATTATGAAGTGCAGGTATATCTGATATGATAGGGCGTACCTTTTTTGTTTTAGGTGATAGCCAGTAAATCCCTTCTCCCGTACTCATCCATAATCTACCTGTACGATCTTTAAACAATGCATACACCCATTCGCTTGGAGTGGTCATTTTTTCTATTGTTATTTCTCTGGTAACTGGATCCGTGGTTAGTAGTAATAGCCCAGCTCCGAAAGTTGCAACCCATGTTTGTGTCTTATTCTCAGGTAAAAAGCAAGTGATTTGTTTTACATTGTAGTCTTTTAAATTTACAGCTTGAGCTTTAAGGGAATTGGGAGTAACATGGTACAATCCGTGTGCATATGTGCCGACCCACATCCCAATATTTTCTTGAAATAATAGAGCTGTTATAGTGTTAGGGGCAGTCATTTTAGAATCAAATAGGACATATTGACTGGTACCTTTCTGTTTGTCATAAATGAACAATCCGTAACTATCAGTTCCCAACCATAATCTATTCTTATTATCTCCTGTAATTGATAATATGGGAGCTTTGGCATTTATATGACCCCTAATTTGCATCGGGCTGATATAACCAAATGCGGAATCAATTTGTGGAATGAACAAAACACCAGCCCCGTATGTTCCAATCCAATAGTTGTGTTCATTATCTATAAGAATATGATGTACTTTGTCATGTTGTAGAGCGAAGCTATTATGAGGGATATTATATGGTTTGTACTTGTGTGCTTTTATATCATACAAAAGAATACCTTCTCCTTCTGTACCAATTAACAAGTTGTTTGTGCTTTCTAGGCATAATGTTTTAATTCCAATTTTACCTAACGCATGATGAGATAAGACGTTGGGTTCTTTAGATTGATTATTCAATCCAAAAATAAATAGTCCATTATGTAAGGTGCTGACAACAATTTGATTATTCTGTCCCTTTATCATTGATGTTATCATAGCATCTTTTGGTAGGCCATATACATCAAGGTGGTGTATCTCTTTGCATTGTTGTATGGTTCTAAATAATCCACGATCGTCAGTCGCCACCCATAATTCATGATTATTATCTTCTAATATACTGGTGATCAATGCAGCGCTTGTTTGATCTTTGGAAGAGTTGTCTGCGTGAATTTTTACGCAAGGTTTTGCTTGAGAAATTGTCAAAATTCCTTCGCAGGAGGTACCACATAGTAAGTCGCCAGAACTTGTTTGCAAAAAACAAGTAATATGGGGATAGATTCGTTTTCCATTACGAGATACAACTACCGTATGAAAGTTATTGGCATGTGCATCGTAATATTGTATCCCTTGTGAAGATCCAATCCAAAGTCTTCCATCTTTTGTAACATATAGACTACGCAAGTTGTCATTGCTGATTGAAAGCGAGTCTTCTACATTATGATAATAATTAGTAATTCTGATTCCATCAAATTTATTAAGTCCGTTTTGAGTCGCAACCCATATATTCCCGATAGAATCTTGAACAATGTCTTTTGTTAGGCTATTGGTGAAGCCATTATTTGTATCAAATTGACGTACTTGCGCTGATAATGGGTAAGTTAGTAACATTAATACAACTACCAAGGCGCTAAAACGCATTAAAAGTAATATATTTTTTTTCATGTATTATGTGGTTATCTAAGGAACTCCAAAGATACGTGCTTAGTTTCTCATTTCCAAATGAATATTCTTCCTTTTTTGTTCTTATGTTACATAGATTTGCTTGTGCGTTACCATGTTACAATCGTACCATTTCAGGTATCAAAAAATGTTGAAAAGATAAGTTACAGTACATATCTTTGCGTCTTGTTAAACGAGTTCGTTATATTTTGATATAACTACTAATAATCTAGTATAGAATGGAAAATAAATTTATTTCAGCATTGTTAGCTATTGTAATTCCAGCATTGGTCGTTGCACAAGGTCTGAAGTTGACTGTACCAATTAATGAGGGGTGGGTTTTTACATCACCACAAAAGCCGAGCCTGTTGATACGAGGTATCAATGAATCAGATCAAGTTCAAACTAAACCTTTATCCATATTTGTAGAAACAGATACACATAAGCTAGTATATAGGTTAGATCAGAACATCACAGTCCCCCCTAAAGATAGTTTAACAAATGCGATCTCTCTCCAATCAATCAAACCAGGTTTTTATCATTGTCTAGTTAAGTCGGAGCAAGATACAATCAGAAGTTTCAATTTTGGATTTGATCCTGAAAATATTTATAGTCCTGCGGATTATAAAGCCGATTTCCATCAATTTTGGTCGCAAACTAAAAAAGAATTAGCTCAGGTAAAGCCAGAGTATTCACTCACGTTAATTCCAGATAGTAGTAATAATGTATGCAAATTATATCGTGTACGTATGAAAAGTTTTGGAGGAGTTGAGATACAAGGCTTTTATTCAGTTCCAGTCAAAAAAGGTAAGTATCCTTGTGTCGTAAGTTACATGGGATATGGAAGTAAACCATGGGCACCTGGCCCTAATGATAACCCTCATCGTGTACTGTTCGTTTTAAGTACACGAGGACAAGGATTGTGTGAAAGTACTAATCCTTATGGAGACTGGGTTACATACAATTTAAATAATAGAGATACCTATTATTATCGAGGTGCTTTTATGGATTTAATACGAGCTGTTGATTTTGTTTCCTCACGTCCTGAAGTGCGCAAAGATGCAATTTTTGCAGAAGGTGCAAGCCAAGGAGGAGCTTTTACATTGGTTGCTGCTGCATTAGATAAACGCATTGTAGCAATAGCACCTTGTATCCCATTTTTGAGTGACTTTAAAGATTACTTCAATATTGTAAACTGGCCGGCTACTCCTATTCGAGCTAAACAATCAGAGATGTGGATGTCAAATGAGGATCTGTTTAAGGTGTTGTCTTATTTTGATGTCAAAAATTTTGCGCATATGATTCATTGCCCAGTTATGATGTCGGTGGGACTTCAAGACCCTGTATGTCCTCCTCACACAAACTTTAGTAGTTATAATTTGATTCGTGCCCCTAAAAGTTATTCTATTTATCCAGTTTGCAAACATGATGTCCCAAAGGAGTGGTGGCCCAAGCGTGACGCTTTCTTTGAAAAATATACTCCTAAAAAATAATTGTTCTCTTAATTAATAATACTAATACATGAAAAAATTACTATTAACCTCCTTTGTGTGTTTGTTGGCCATGCTGACTTATGCGCAAAATCTACCCATCAATGGTATTGTGATTGACTCCAAAACAGGTGATCCAATTATTGGTGCTAGTGTTTTAATAAAAAATAAACAATCAGGTACCATTACAGACTTCGATGGACGGTTTGTTTTAAAAGTGGAAAAATACCCGACTACTATTATAGTAAAATATATTGGGTACAAATCACAAGAATATGTTATGAAGTCTGGAAAGGAATTTACTATTCGTTTATCAGAAGATTCTGAGTTACTAGATGAAGTTGTAGTTGTTGGATACGGTAGCATGAAAAAAAGCGACATGTCTGGTGCTGTAGCTTCCATTAAGAGTAAGGATCTGATGACTGGTAATCCTTCTGATTTGAGTCAAGGTCTTAGTGGTAAGATTGCGGGTGTTCAGATCAATCAAAACGATGGTGCGCCTGGGGCTGGAGTAAGTATCCAAATTCGTGGTGCGAACTCTTTCTCAACCAATACTCAACCATTATTTATTGTTGATGGTGTGCCATTTGACGCTGGGTCAACTCCATCAAGTGATGCTAACAGTGGGAATAATCAATCGTTCAATGCTTTGAATTTTATCAACCCTCATGATATTGAATCAATTGAGGTTTTAAAAGATGCATCAGCTACAGCTATCTATGGTTCACGTGGGGCTAATGGTGTTGTACTTATTACGACAAAACGTGGAGAACACGGTCATGACAAAGTGGAATTCTCATCAAATTTCACAATCTCTAAAGTAGCTAATCGTGTACATGTTCTTAAGCCAAGTACATATGCGTCATATATTAATGAAGAAACTTTGAATAGTGCGTATTACTATGGAACGCCTTATGGAAAACTACCTTACTCAGGCACTTGGAGTTACTCTTTGAATGCAGATCAAACCTACAATTACAATAATGGTACGTATAATCCATCTCCAAGTGATTTCGATAAACCAGGAATTTATACTGACGAATATGGTAATAAAGAAGTTGTTGGAGGAAGTAATTGGCAAGATGAGATTTATCAAGTTGGCTTTTCTCAAGAATACAATTTAAGTGTTTCTGGTGGATCTGATAAGGGTTGGTATGCCTTCTCTGGAAATTATCTTGACCAATCAGGTACTATTAAAAATTCTGGAATGAAACGTTATTCTTTGCGTAGTAATTTGGGACGTAAGATTAATAAGTTTTTGGAGTTAGGAAGTAACATGAGCTATACAAATAGCGATACAGACTTTGCAAAAACAAGTGCTTATGATTATGGTGTGATTCGTAGTTCACTTATATTCCCTACAACTTTTACACCCGATATGGATACCACTTCTTCGGATGAATTGAATTGGTTGGCTGCAAACCCTGCTGAGTACGTAAAGTCAGCAAAAGATAATTTGAAGTCAATTAACTTCTTTAGTTCTTCTTACGCACAAATTCAATTCTTACCTTATTTGAAATTTCGTCAGAATGTGGGAGTTAGTTATACTTCTCAACGTCGCCAAACTTATTATAATCGACATACACAAGAAGGTAAGTCACCTGTAAATGGTAAGGCTGGACAAAGTGATAGTTGGTGGCAAAGTATGACAGCAGAATCATTGGTTACTTTTGATAAAACTTTTGATAAGATACATCATATCAATGCTGTTGCTGGTTTTACTATCGAAAAAGCTAAGAGTGGTTATAAGTCAATGACAGCAGCAAATTTTCCGAACGATTTGACTGAAGCATATGATATGAGTTTAGGTCTTGACCCAGGTGAACTTCAAAGTGGGGCTTCTGATCAGGCATTGCTGTCTTTCTTAGGACGTGTTAATTATACATTAAAAGATAAGTACATATTTACAACATCTTATCGTCGTGATGGTTCCAGTAAGTTTAGTGAAAACAACAAATGGGCAAACTTTTTATCTGGCGCTTTTGCTTGGCGTTTGAGTGAAGAAAAATTTATCAAGGATTTAGGTCTCTTTAGTAATTTAAAATGGCGCGTAAGTTACGGTCAGACAGGTAACCAAGCTATTAGCGACTATCGTACTATACCATTGTTATCCGTTTCTAATTATCCATTTGGTGGATCATCAAGTAGTGGCTTCTCAGAAGTTAGTTGGAGAGGACCAGTATCAGCTGATTTGAAGTGGGAAACAACTGATCAGTACAACGTCGGTATAGATCTGGGCTTTGATAGTAATCGATATACCTTAACAGCCGATTATTATTATAAGAAAACGAAAGATCTGCTTCAAGAAGTGAAGATCCCTAGTAGTACTGGTTTTTCTAATATGATGGTTAATAGTGGCCACGTGACTAATGAAGGATTAGAGTTAACCGCTCATGTTGATGTCTTTCGTGACACTCCTGTAAAATGGAGCGTAGATGGTAACTTGTCATTTAATAAGAATAAAATTGGTGGTCTAGAAGCTGATCAATTTGCAAATACACTTTGGTATGGTGCTGATGATGTATTTATTCAACGTAATGGTTGCCCAATCGGTGCTATTTATGGATATGTAGAAGATGGTTTTTACGATAATGAAGCAGAAGTACGCGCTAATCCATTATATACAAATGCTTCAGATGCAACTGTCAAAGGACTTATTGGTGAAATAAAATATAGAAACTTGGATGATGATCCAAAACTTACTGAGTCTGATAAAACAATCATTGGTGATACTAATCCTGACTATACGTATGGTATTACAAATACTATTCGTTGGAAAAATTTGACTTGCTCGTTCTTCCTTCAAGGTTCACATGGTAATGATGTCTTTAATGGTAATTTATTGGATGTGAAAATGGGTAATATTGGTAATATCCCAGAATTTGCATACAATTCACGTTGGACACCAGCAACTACAGACAAAGCAAAATGGCCTAAAGCGATTTCAGGTTATAATCGTACAATGTTGATTTCAGATCGTTATGTGGAAGATGGATCATACATTAAATTGAAGAATATTAATGTGTCTTATCGTTTTGATTTCAACAATGAGTATATAAGTAATTTGGTGCTTTATGCAAGTGCAACGAATTTATTTACCATTACAGACTATAGTTGGTTCGATCCAGATGTCAATGCTTTTGGTACTGATTCGTCAAGACGCGGGGTTGATATTTATTCCTATCCAGCTGCACGCACGTTCTCACTAGGAGTGAAATTAGGATTTTAACAACTTAAATAGACCATAATGAAAAAACATAATATAATATTCTTACTAGGGCTTGTATTTTTGAGTCCCCTAGCAGTAGTAAATACCTCATGTAGTGATGTATTAGAAGAAAAGCCTAAAAGTGCCATAGGACCTGATCAGCTAGGTGATTCAGACGAGGCTATTAGCCTATGGGTATCAGGTGTATACAATAAATGGTGTGATGACATGTTTCGTTGGGATAACTTTCCACGTGTTCTTGAGTTAGACAACGATTATGTGTCAGGGCCAGATTGGGCATTTAGTAATCTTGGAGCAGGTAACTTTCAAGGTGATGATCAAACTAATACCATGTGGACAGGTGGATATAGTATTATTAATCGTTGTAATTTGGCTATTAAACAGATTAATGCGATGTCAAAATGTACTGAAGATTTTCAAAACAATGCTTTAGGTGAAGTTTACTTTCAAAAAGCGTTCGTGTATTTCATGTTGACAAGAGCTTATGGGGAAATTCCTTTATTTGACAAAACAGTCAATGATGGAGCTACATATAATCAACCTCGTCAATCAGTTCCAGACGTTTATACTGAAATAATTCGTCTATTGGAAGACGCAAAAGATTTGATGTATACTAAAGATGAAAGTCGTTTTGAACTTGGGCATGTTTCAGCTGGAGCTGCCGCTGGACTTTTAGCTAAAGTATATGCCACTATGGGATCTGGAGCTCTTGAATCTGGAACAGAAATCGTAGTAAAAACAGGTGCAGCTTATACTTTAGACAATGAAGGGAACAAAGTATTAACTTACCCGTCGTCTAAGACTTTTACAAAAGATGTTGTTGCAGGGTATGAAAATTTTAATGCTATTGACTGTTACACCAAAGCAGCAGCTTACGCTAAAGCTGTTATGGGTGGTGATTATGGACACTATGAATTGATGGATTTTGATGCTCTATGGAATCGAAACAATTACAATACAGGCGAACATATGTTTATGATTAATGCCAAGTCTGGTGATGAAAAGTTAGGTAACCGTATTCATAGATGGTTTTGTGGGACGCCGAATGCTGCTGGAGTTATTCAAACAGGACTTTGGATAGGTCAGCGTCAACATTGGTATTTCCTTTTTGATCATGATGATTATCGTATTAATCAAGGAATTATTCATAAGTATCAATATTATTATCAAGAAGAAGGAAATAATGCATGTTATTACCCTAAAACTCCAGAGTACACTTTGAAGGCTACAGGGTATGATACGAATGGTCAATACGTACAAGATCCAGAAGCTCCTTATGATGATGGTCGTGTTTATATATATAATGTGGATGCAACTGGTTTGGCTTTTACAACAAAATTTGCTGATGTAACAGATCCAACTCTTGATCGTACTGATGCTTATTATCCAATGCTTCGTTATTCTGATATTGTGCTTATTTATGCTGAAGCCATGGCTGAAATTTCAAGTGGAGTAAGTTCTGAAGCCATTAAAGCATTAAACACATTGCGTGAACGTAATAATAGTGTATTGGCTGTAACTAGTGGAGACAATGCTATTACTACAAAGTTGGCTTTGCGTTCTACAATTCTAGAGGAAAGAGCTAAAGAGTTGGCCTTTGAAGGTAATCGTCGTTGGGATTTAATTCGTTGGGGAATCTATCTTCAGGTAATGAATAGTATTACAGGGGGGTATGATGAATGTGGTGTTAATAAATCTCGTACTGCACGTAATTTGTTGTATCCACTCCCTAATTCAGAAGTACAAACGAACGATGCAATCTCTGAGAATAATCCAGGATGGAATTAATCATTTATATATAGCACATGATGAAATCAATTAAAACATTATACAAATTATCTACAGTCGTTTTAGCGACTGTAGTATTGACTGCATGCAATGACGTTGTCACTTATAACGATAATTATGATAATGGTATG
Organism: Bacteroidaceae bacterium; assembly: GCA_963678855.1. Taxonomy (GTDB): domain Bacteria; phylum Bacteroidota; class Bacteroidia; order Bacteroidales; family Bacteroidaceae; genus F22. Next base: position 1,533,041 of record OY787448.1, read on the forward strand.
ACCTCCAAGGGGGCACCTGTTATTTCTGGAATATATGATATCTCTGATAATACAGTGTCTTTGTCTGAAGGGGCACTTGAGCAGATGCTTAAGATTTCTGGAGAAAACTTAAGCCATGTTGAGTCTATTTACTTTAACGATGTTATGGTAGACTTAAGTGAAGTCTATGCAACTGCAGATACGACTTATCTACCAGTGCCAAGAACACTTCCCACAGAAGTTACAAATACATTGACGTATGCTACGGAGCTGGGAACAACAACTCATGATTTTAAGGTACAGATCCCTTCATTGAAAGTTAAAGGGTTGTATAATGCCTTTGCACTGCCTGGTGATACTGTTCAAGTTATGGGATCGTTCTTTGATCTTTATGGATTTGGAACAAATGAAACTGCCACTTTCTCGTTGGATGGAACAGTACTTCCACTTGACACTCTTAATCTAAATAGTGAGTATATGGCTGTAATTCTTCCAAAAGATGCACCAGACAATGCAACAATAACTGTTTCTTATCCAAATGTAGATGGTCAGGGTACTTTTTCAATGCCATATCGCAACATAAAGGATATTGTTTGGGATTTAAGTGATCCAAGTGCTTGTGGATTATGGGCTGGTACTGACTTTATAACTGATGGTAGTAATGCGGCGGATCCTCAATTGTTATATAAAGACTTTATTCGTGTACAAGGTAGTTTCTCGGCTTGGTCATGGAATAATCTACCTTGTGGTGGATTCAATCTTACGGAAGATGCTGCGGATAACTTCAACAATTATCAATTAAGTTTTGAAGTCTCTTCTAAATCAGCTACTCCTTTTTATGATTCAGGTTCTGCTGGATATATTTTTCAGGTGAGTGGAGGTAGCTATGCTTGGAACCCGTCAGCACAAGTAAGTTTTAATACTTATGGGGAATGGAAAACAGTATCTATTCCGTTATCGACATTATCTAGCTCGTACACTACTGGGTGGACAAGCTTGTTTATTATTCTTCAACCGAATGGCGACTGGAATGTAGACCATAGTTTCGCAAATATTCGTGTTGAACCAATTATTAATTAATGATGAAAAGTAGTTTTTTTTTAAGTATTGTTTTTATGGTATCTCTTTGCTCATGTAGTAAACAATCAGATTCTGATCAAGTTATTTATCTCGATGCTAATCGTCCTGCTGAAGAACGTGTAGAGGATTTACTTCCACGTATGACTTTGGAGGAAAAAGTAGGGCAGATGAATCAGTTTGTAGGTCTGGAACACATGAAGGCTAACAGTCAAACAATGAATGCAGAAGAATTGTCGAATAATACGGCTAATGCATTCTATCCTGGCGTAGAAGAAAAAGATGTTATTGAGTGGATAAAGCAAGGATATATAGGTTCGTTCCTGCATGTGCTTACTTTGGAAGAAGCCAATAGAATTCAACATTATGCTATGGATAGTCGTTTGAAAATTCCTGTAATCTTCGGGATAGATGCTATTCATGGAAATGCTAATGCCCCTGATAACACAGTTTATCCAACTAATATTGGATTGGCTTGTTCTTTTGATACGTTGATGTGTTACCATATTGCACGTGAAACGGCAAAAGAAATGCGTGCGATGAATATGCATTGGACTTTTAATCCTAATGTCGAAGTTGCTCGTGATCCTCGTTGGGGACGTTTAGGTGAGACATTTGGAGAAGACCCTTTTCTTGTTTCTCAAATGGGTGTAGCCGCAGTCAAAGGCTATCAAGGGTCATTGTCTACTGGTGAAGATGTTTTAGCCTGTGCAAAACATCTTATAGCTGGTAGTGAATCTGTTAATGGTACTAATGGCGCACCTGCTGATATTTCAGAGCGCACTTTACGAGAGTTGTTCATGCCTCCTTTTAAGGCTTGTGTAGATGCTGGCGTTGGTAGCTTTATGACTGCACATAATGAGCTTAATGGAATACCTTGTCATAGCAATGAATGGCTCATGGAAGATGTGCTTCGAAATGAGTGGGACTTTCAAGGATTTGTGGTAAGCGATTGGATGGACATAGAACATCTTTACGATTTACATCATACAGCTTCCAGTATAAAAGATGCTTTTTATCAGACTATACAGGCTGGTATGGATATGCATATGCATGGAGTAAAATGGCTTGAATTGGTCACTCAATTAGTTCGTGAAGGGAAAATTAGCGAAAAAAGAATAGATGAATCAGTACGCCGTATCTTAAAAATTAAATTTCAATTAGGTCTGTTTGAGCATCCTTATGCTGACGCTTCAAAAAGTATGGAAATTCGTCTTTGTAATGAACACCGTGAGACTGCTTTGGAGGCTTCAAGACAGAGTATTGTGTTACTAAAAAATAATGGATTATTACCTCTGTCTAAGGAGGCTTACAAACATGTTTTGGTAACAGGGATCAATGCCGATGATCAGAATATTTTAGGTGATTGGAGTGCTCCTCAAAATCCTGAGAATGTAACTACAGTCCTTGAGGGATTGCGCAGTCAATGTCCTAATGTAAATTATCAGTTTGTTGATCAAGGATGGGATCCACGTAATATGGATCAGAAACAGGTTGATAAAGCTGTACAAGTTGCGAAGAAATGTGATTTGAATATAGTTGTTGCTGGAGAGTATATGATGCGTTTTCGATGGAAAGATCGTACGTGTGGAGAAGATACAGACAGAAGTGATATTCAGCTAGTTGGTTTACAAAATCAATTAATTGAACGCTTAGTTGCTACTGGTAAACCAACTGTAGTAATCCTTATCAATGGTCGTCCATTGGGGACAGAATGGATTGCTTCTCACGTAGATGCATTAATTGAGGCGTGGGAACCAGGGATGAGAGGTGGAACTGCTATTGCTGAGATTCTATATGGGGATGTTAATCCATCTGCAAAATTGGCAGTAACAATTCCTCGTAGTGTTGGGCAACAACTAATGGTTTATAATCATAAGCCATCTATGTATTTTCATCCATATACTTTGCATCCATCCACTCCATTGTATCCTTTTGGCTTTGGTTTGTCTTATACCACTTATGCGTATAAAAACTTTAGAATGGATAAAAAAGAATTGCAAACAGTAGAGCCAGTTCATGTGAGTGTAGACGTAACAAATACGGGAAAACGATCTGGAGTTGAAATTGTTCAATTATACATACGAGATATGTATAGCTCTGTATCACGTCCTGTAAAAGAACTTAAAGGATTTTATCGAGTTGCACTTAATCCTGGTGAAACTAAGACGGTGCAATTTAATGTAGAACCGAAAGATTTAGCTTTTTACAATAAGAAGATGGAGTATGTTGTCGAGCCTGGTGAATTCCAGATAATGGTAGGTAGCTCAAGTCAAGATAAAGATTTACTTGTAGAGTCGTTAACCATAGACAGTGAAACATTGATCAGTAAGTAGTAGTTTAATAGTAATTAGATTGTTTTAAGCAGTGGAATTTGATGGAAATATTTTGTGTATTTCTAGCTTATTTCACTGCTACTTTTTTATAGGTATGGATAGGTGTCATCTTATTTGACACTTAGTTGTGAATGAGATTTGTGATAGTTGTATGTTAATAAATTACTTCTTTTGAGAAGAGTGTTATACATAAGATACTTACTTTGCAAACATGTGCATAAATTTTTAGGCTGAATTTATATCAACTTTTTGACAATACGTAGATAACTCTTTATCTTCGTCACGTATCAATTAATTGACCTATAATTATGAAGCATTTACTTATTCCAGCGAACTTTATTAGTATCGCTTTAATTGCTGTGCTTAGTTTTCTGTTTGTGTCGTGTAACAAGAAACAAACAAAAGAAACTAGTTATTTAACAGCTGAAAAAACGGCGGTATTTATACCTGCTGGATTTGATTCCTTAGACTTTGTCCCTTCTGTTGCTCTAGTGAAAACATTAGATAAGGCTAGTAAAATTCCAGAAAATTGGACTCTACGACCTGTATTTTCAACAGTAAATACGCCATATGAGACCATGCCTCGTTTAAATAATGATGGGAGTGTCCCTATGCGTTATAGAGCAAAAATTTCGGGATTAGAGGATGTTGACTTCTATGGTACTGGTGAACAAACTGGTGATTTAAAAAGAAATGGTACTATTGTACCTTTATATAATAATGATAATTATATGTGGTCTAAGGGTCGCATGTATCAATCTATGCCTTTTGTGATGGGTATACGTCCAGATGGAACAGCATTTGGTGTGATTGCAGATGCAACATCTCGTGGTGAAATTTCATTGAAAGACGGAGCAATTACCATGGATTTTGAAAATCATCCATTTAAGGTTTATATCTTTGAAGAAGATAATCCTGCTGATGTTGTTAGTCATTTAGCTGAATTAGTTGGTCATATGCAATTGCCACCAAAATGGGCTTTAGGATATCAGCAAAGTCGCTATTCATATATGAGTGAAAAAGAGGGTAAAGACATCATGAGAACTTTCCGCAAAAAGAAGATACCATGTGATGTAATATGGTTCGATATTGACTATATGGATGGTTTTAGAATCTTTACTTTTAACAATAGAACATTCCCAAATCCTAAACGTCTAAATGATTTCGCACATAATATTCACTTTAAGACGGTTTATATGATTGACCCTGGTGTGAAGGTAGATAAGGGGTACTCAGTATATGATCAACTAGTTGCAAATAAAGGATATGTTCTTAATAAGAAACCAGTTGTAGGAGAGAAAGACCAAGACGCAAGCACATCTTTAGCAGTGCAAGTCTCTGCAACAAGTTCACAAAGTGAGGTGAATCAACCATTAGCTATGATAGATAACGATCATGCAACTTATTGGTTGAGTAATATTTCTGATAAGCATCCAGCTGTAATCGTGGATTTAGGAGCTAATAGTGAAATCTTAAATATTGGTATTGAATGGCATAGTATACATTTTCCAGTCGACTATATTATTGAGACATCTAATGATAAAACAAGCTGGAAACTCTTTAACAGCATTAAGAATCAGAAAACCGGAGGTTTTTTTGAAGTACCTTATAAAGAGCAAACTCAGGCACGTTATGTTCGTATATCTTCTAGCAAATTAGCCAAGGAGCAAATTGGTATTCACGAAATAATGCTTAATGGAGATCCTGTCAATTATGACAATCCAGATATGCCAGATGATATGGCTGGAGGTCGTGTGTGGCCAGGTATGTGCGCCTTCCCAGACTTTACTCAACCAGCAACACAAGAATGGTGGGCTGGTCTTTGTAAAGACTTTATGTCAACAAATGAAATTGATGGAATGTGGAATGATATGAATGAACCTGCTGTATTTGGTGGTGGTGCATTGTTTACTTTACTTGATAGAGCATGGCATCCTGCTGGGTATCAAACAGCTAATGGGCTATTGCCAGCGGGGCCACATAGCCAATATCATAATGTATATGGTATGATGATGGTTGAAGCATCTCGTAATGGTATTCAAGAAGCAAGTCCAGATAAACGTCCATTCGTGCTTAGTCGTGCAAACTACTTAGGCGGACATCGTTTTGCAGCAACATGGACAGGTGATATTGCTGCATCAGAAGCACATATGAAGATGACAACACCGATGTGTATTAATATTGGACTATCAGGTCAGCCGTTTATTGGTCCAGATTCAGGTGGATATGCAGGTGATACAACTCCTGAATTGTTTGAAGAATGGATGGCTATATCTCCTTTTTATCCATTTATGAGAGCACACACTGGCAAGGGGCATAATCGTAAAGAGCCTTGGTCTTTTGGACGTAAGATAGAAAACAGTTTACGTATTGCTTTTGAACGCCGCTATAGATTATTGCCATATATATATACAGCGTTTGAAATGGCTAGTCGTACTGGACTGCCTGTGATGCGTCCCCTTTTTATGATTTATCCAAAGGATGCTGACTTCAGAAGTGAACATGATTATTTCATGTTGGGAGGTGATATTTTAGTGAAACCTAATTGGACAGATAAACATTATAAGCAATTAGAATCTTGGAAGCCATTTTCTTTAGTGAAAGGAGACACGGCTAAGGTTCATCCTACTACCTTTCTACGTCCAGGTGCAGCACTTATCGTAGGTCCAGTTATGCAATATACTGATGAGAAAACTTTAGAAAAGATTACGTTGTACGTAAATTTTGACAAGAATGGACAAGCTATTGGTACTTTGTATGAAGATGACGGTGATGGATATGGATACAAAAATGGCGACTATTGTCGTACGACATTTATTGTAACCAAAGAAACAAACAAAAAGGGGTATACTATCAAGAAAAGTTATGAAGGAAAAGCTCAAACTGCTGTCAAAGACCTTGACATAGTCATTTTAGATTAAAAAACATATAGATTTTCAAAAAATAAAAACAAGGCTGTGTCAAAGGCAACTTGGCACAGCCTTGTTTGGGTGAAAATTGTCCCGTCCTAACATAGCGTTACACAATATGTTTCAATTATGTTAGATTCAAGCTCAAAAAAGTACGTACGCCGTACAACGAAAGACTATCCAATGTCTTTAAAATAAGCCGTAGTAGGTGAAATAGAACGTGGTGAAATTGGTTTTTGTGCTGCATGTCGTAAATATGACATACAATCTGAAACAACTTTGCGTCGTTGGTTGTCAAAATTTAGTACCTTTGACCATTATAACAAAACTGGTATCGGTATGAGAAAAACACCTACTCAACGAATAAAAGAATTAGAGGAGAAAGTCCGTATTCTTAAGCGTCAAAATGACTTCTTGGAATTCGAACTAGAGAAAGCTGAGGATAAAGCTGGTATTCTTGACAAGTTGATAACTATAATTGATCGCGAACATGACCTAGATTTGCGAAAATAAACAATTCCCCGAGCAATCCAAGAGTACAGCAAAGAAAAAGGCAAACCAATAAGTTTTCTTTGTCGGTTGTTCGGTGTCTGCCGTCAAACGTATCATCGCTCTTTTTGGCTGGTCCGCACTCATCAAGAAATAGCGAGCCAAGTCATTGACATGGTTCTCGGTGTCCGTCATCGCATGCCTCGTGTTGGTGGGCGTAAACTGTACTACTTGCACAAGATGATCTTTCCATGCTCCATGTAGGTCGTGATAAACTATTTGCGATATTGCGCGCTAATCATTTATTGATTCCACGCAAGCGACAATATCACAAGACGACTAATTCTAAGCATATGTTTCATAAGCATAGTAACCTTATAGTAGGAATTGTACCCAATAGGCCAGAGCAGATTTGTGCTTCTGATATTACTTATATCCAAACTCAGGGCAAAGCTCTGTATCTATCATTAGTCACCGATACCTATTCTAAAAAGATATTAGGATATCATCTTTCTAAAGACCTAACAGCACAAGGGCCAATTAAAGCTTTAAGAATGGCTGTGAGGCATAGAGAGTATAAACAGGAACAACTTATCCATCACTCAGATAGAGGAATACAATATTGTTGCCCTGCTTATCAACGTGAACTTGAGAAGCATCATATAACTTGCTCCATGACAGAATCCTATCACCCTTATGCAAATGCCGTTGCAGAACGCATAAACGGAGTCTTAAAACAGGAGTTTTTAAGAGATAGTTCTTGTCTAGAATTTAAAGACATGCAAAGACTAGTAGCCCAAAGTATCGACATATATAATAATGTTAGACCGCATTTATCTTCTCATATGCTCACCCCACAAGAGATGCATCAACAAAGAAAGATTCCTATTAGGACTTACTCAACGCTGTCTAAAAGCATAGTGTAGAGTTTGTTGATTAAATGAATTTCCTATATCTTGCGATGAAATAGAGATTGTACTAATAATAAAATCAGGTCATAAGACTTGATAATCCTATGACCTGATAAAATGTCTGGTTAAAGTACAGACCAGTGTGAAGATGTACTAAGTAAATAACTGTAACGCATAGATCAGGCGAAGACCAAAGTGATGGACTTGACTCCAAATAAGCTGCACGTAGGTTATGATACTCTCAGTCATTGTTCGCGAACTAGATGTCTAAGTTGGCGTACTTTAACTAACTACAAGCCTTGAAGAGATTATATACTGTGTAATACAGACATGCTGGAACTTAATATACATGATCAATGTCCTGTGCATAACCCCTGTGTATTATGTTGATAACAAACATAGTTGATGACAATTGGTATGTGCTTCTATTACACATACCCCTGCATAAATAACAAAAGCCTCCGAGAAATTCATCTCGAAGGCTTTCAAAAAAAAACGGCGACTACCTACTCTCCCACAGTTACGCAGTACCATCGGCGTGATTAGGCTTAACTTCTCTGTTCGGAATGGGAAGAGGTGGAACCCTAATGCTATAGTCACCTAAATAAGGTAGACATATAATACAAACCATTTTCACTGTAAAATGACAAACATACACTAGAAGAAAGTGAACGGGCAATTAGTACTGCTCGGCTTTGATGTTACCACCTTTACACCTGCAGCCTATCAACGTTGTCGTCTACAACAACCCTAAGAAATCTAATCTTGTGGCCGGCTTCGTACTTAGATGCTTTCAGCACTTATCCGATCCAAACGTAGCTACCCAGCAATGCACCTGGCGATACAACTGGTAAACCAGAGGTCTGTCCAACACGGTCCTCTCGTACTAGTGTCAGAGCCACGCAAATTTCATACGCCCACGATAGATAGAGACCGAACTGTCTCACGACGTTCTGAACCCAGCTCGCGTGCCACTTTAATGGGCGAACAGCCCAACCCTTGGGACCTTCTCCAGCCCCAGGATGTGACGAGCCGACATCGAGGTGCCAAACCCCTCCGTCGATATGAGCTCTTGGGAGGGATCAGCCTGTTATCCCCGGAGTACCTTTTATCCTTTGAGCGATGTCCCTTCCATGCGGAAACACCGGATCACTATGCTCTAGTTTCCTACCTGATCGACTTGTAAGTCTCCCAGTCAAGCACCCTTATGCCATTACACTCTACGGACGGTTACCAATCGTCCTGAGGGTACCTTTAGAAGCCTCCGTTACACTTTTGGAGGCGACCACCCCAGTCAAACTACCCACCAAACAATGTCCTCGTATAACGAGTTAGAATTCAAACAAGTAAAGGGTCGTATTTCAACAGCGACTCCATCAACACTAGCGTGCCAACTTCAAAGTCTCCGACCTATCCTACACATCACGTGCCCAAATTCAATGTTAAGCTATAGTAAAGGTTCACGGGGTCTTTTCGTCCCATCGCGGGTAATCGGCATCTTCACCGATACTACAATTTCACTGAGCTCGCGGTTGAGACAGTGTCCAGATCATTACACCATTCGTGCAGGTCGGAACTTACCCGACAAGGAATTTCGCTACCTTAGGACCGTTATAGTTACGGCCGCCGTTTACTGGGGCTTCAATTCAAAGCTTCTCCGAAGATGACTTCTCCTCTTAACCTTCCAGCACCGGGCAGGTGTCAGGCTGTATACATGATCTTTCGATTTAGCACAGCCCTGTGTTTTTGGTAAACAGTTGCCTGGACCTATTCTCTGCGCCCTACCAAAAGGTAGGGACCCTTTCTCCCGAAGTTACAGGGTCAATTTGCCTAGTTCCTTAACCGCGAATCACTCAAGCGCCTTAGAATACTCATCCCGACTACGTGTGTCCGTTTACGGTACGGGTAGTATAACAATTAAAACGTTTAGCGGGTTTTCTTGGGAGCATGGTTACACATACTATCTCATCAGTCCAAAGACCTCTGAGTACTATCAGGTTCGACACAATCAGCGGATTTGCCTACTAATCGTATATCTACACCCTTTAACCGGCTATTCCGTCAGCCGGCGATGCTTTCACTTCTCCGTCACCACATCACTTCATTATACTAGTATGGGAATATTAACCCATTCAGCCATCGACATCGCCATTAGGCTTAGTCTTAGGACCCGACTAACCCTGATCCGATTAGCGTTGATCAGGAAACCTTAGTCTTTCGGCGAGGGGGTTTCTCACCCCCTTTATCGTTACTCATACCTACATTTGCTTTTCTACACGCTCCAGCATACCTCAAGGTACACCTTCAACGCAGAGTAGAATGCTCCCCTACCATCCCTATAAAGGGATCCATAGCTTCGGTAAACCACTTATGCCCGATTATTATCCATGCAAAACTCCTCGACTAGTGAGCTGTTACGCACTCTTTAAATGAATGGCTGCTTCCAAGCCAACATCCTAGCTGTCTTAGCAATCTTACTTCGTTAGTTCAACTTAGTGGTTATTTAGGGACCTTAGCTGATGGTCTGGATTCTTCTCCTCTCGGACATGGACCTTAGCACCCATGCCCTCACTCCATAGATTAAACTAATGCGCATTCGGAGTTTATCAAGACTTGATAGGCGGCGAAGCCCTCGCATCTTATCAGTCGCTCTACCTCACATTAGTAACTCTATAGGCTGCACCTAAATGCATTTCGGGGAGTACGAGCTATCTCCAAGTTTGATTAGCCTTTCACCCCCACCCTCAGGTCATCCAGAAGCTTTTCAACGCTTATTGGTTCGGTCCTCCAGTTAGTGTTACCTAACCTTCAACCTGCCCAAGGGTAGATCACTTGGTTTCGCGTCTACTCACACTGACTAAAACGCCCTATTAAGACTCGCTTTCGCTTCGGCTACATGACTCAAATCATTTAACCTTGCCAGTGAAAGTAACTCGTAGGTTCATTATGCAAAAGGCACGCCGTCACACCATAAAGATGCTCCGACCGCTTGTAAGCGCATGGTTTCAGGAACTATTTCACTCTTCTATTCGAAGTACTTTTCACCTTTCCCTCACGGTACTGTTCGCTATCGGTCTCTCGGGAGTATTTAGCCTTACCAGATGGTCCTGGCAGATTCACACAGAATTTCTCGTGTTCCGCGCTACTCAGGATACCACTAGGGCCGAAGTCGCTTCCTGTACGGGATTATCACCCTCTATGATTACACTTTCCAGTGTATTCCAGTCACTACTTCAGGTCCCACATCGTGGTCCTACAACCCCACCAATGCCGGAACATTGATGGTTTGGGCTAGTCCCCGTTCGCTCGCCACTACTAGGGGAATCACTTTTGTTTTCTTTTCCTACAGGTACTAAGATGTTTCAGTTCCCTGCGTTGGCCTCCTATTAAAGGATAATATGTCTTCAACATATTAGGTTGTCCCATTCGGAAATCCACGGATCAAAGGTTATTTGCACCTACCCGTAGCTTATCGCAGCTTATCACGTCCTTCATCGCCTCCGAGAGCCAAGGCATCCGCCATGCGCCCTTAATTACTTTCTTCTATACTTTCTAGTGTTGCCACTAGAACGCTCGTATAAATTTGTTACTTTACGGTTATCAATAAATCATTGCTGATTTACAATAACAGAAAATTGGTTTGTACAATATGTCAAAGATCAAAGTGAATAATGCCTTTAATCATTGCTGATTAAGATAGTTATTCGGTGTGGAGAATATCGGATTCGAACCGATGACCCCCTGCGTGCAAGGCAGGTGCTCTAGCCAGCTGAGCTAATCCCCCAAAGTAGTCCCACGCAGATTTGAACTGCGGACCTCTACATTATCAGTGTAGCGCTCTAACCAACTGAGCTATAGGACTAGTTCAAAATAATCTGCTGTAGTAAGTGGCACTCAGCTTCATACTTTCTCTTATATGTTTAACACAACAACAAGCAAGTGTACAAGTAATCATTAAACCGATTACAAGTATAATCAACTTGACACCTAAAATAGGTCATAAGTCATCTCTCCAGAAAGGAGGTGTTCCAGCCGCACCTTCCGGTACGGCTACCTTGTTACGACTTAGCCCTAGTTACCAGTTTTACCCTAGGCCGCTCCTTGCGGTTACAGACTTCAGGTACCCCCGGCTTCCATGGCTTGACGGGCGGTGTGTACAAGGCCCGGGAACGTATTCACCGCGCCATGGCTGATGCGCGATTACTAGCGAATCCAGCTTCACGAAGTCGAGTTGCAGACTTCGATCCGAACTGAGAGAGGTTTTGGAGATTAGCATCCTGTCACCAGGTAGCAACCTGCTGTACCCCCCATTGTAACACGTGTGTAGCCCCGGACGTAAGGGCCGTGCTGATTTGACGTCATCCCCACCTTCCTCACATCTTACGACGGCAGTCTCACTAGAGTCCTCAGCATAACCTGTTAGTAACTAATGATAAGGGTTGCGCTCGTTATGGCACTTAAGCCGACACCTCACGGCACGAGCTGACGACAACCATGCAGCACCTTCATAGGAGTCCGAAGAAAAGACCATCTCTGATCTATGCACCTATAATTTAAGCCCGGGTAAGGTTCCTCGCGTATCATCGAATTAAACCACATGTTCCTCCGCTTGTGCGGGCCCCCGTCAATTCCTTTGAGTTTCACCGTTGCCGGCGTACTCCCCAGGTGGAATACTTAATGCTTTCGCTAGGCCGCTGACTGTATATCGCCAACAGCGAGTATTCATCGTTTACTGTGTGGACTACCAGGGTATCTAATCCTGTTTGATACCCACACCTTCGTGCATGAGCGTCAGTTGCAGTATAGCAAGCTGCCTTCGCAATCGGAGTTCTTCGTGATATCTAAGCATTTCACCGCTACACCACGAATTCCGCCTACCTCCACTGCACTCAAGAATGACAGTTTCAATTGCAATTTGAACGTTGAGCGTCCAACTTTCACAACTGACTTATCATCCCGCCTGCGCACCCTTTAAACCCAATAAATCCGGATAACGCTCGGACCCTCCGTATTACCGCGGCTGCTGGCACGGAGTTAGCCGGTCCTTATTCGTAGGGTACATACAAAACACCACACGTGGCGAACTTTATTCCCCTATAAAAGAAGTTTACAACCCAGAGGGCAGTCATCCTTCACGCTACTTGGCTGGTTCAGACTTGCGTCCATTGACCAATATTCCTCACTGCTGCCTCCCGTAGGAGTCTGGTCCGTGTCTCAGTACCAGTGTGGGGGACCTTCCTCTCAGAACCCCTATTCATCGAAGTCTAGGTGAGCCGTTACCTCACCTACTAACTAATGAAACGCATCCCCATCTATTACCGAAATTCTTTACTTACATCCCCATGCAGGAACGCAAGACCATTGGGTATTAATCTTCCTTTCGAAAGGCTATCCCCAAGTAATAGGCAGGTTGGATACGTGTTACTCACCCGTGCGCCGGTCGTCATCGGAAGCAAGCTCCCATGTTACCCCTCGACTTGCATGTGTTAAGCCTGTAGCTAGCGTTCATCCTGAGCCAGGATCAAACTCTTCATTGTAAAAATATTATTTAACGACAGACACACTAAAAGCGCGCTGTCAAAGTTGATCTGATTAATCAAGATGACCTGATTACAAGTTATTGGATTACACCTGTTTCAATATTTAAATTGACGGTTCAATAATTTTGCTATTATAAAATCATAATAGCCTTGTACTACTTGTTGTTATGTAAATATCTTCAAAGAACACTTTTCTTTTTTTCGCCTCCTCGTTGGTAGCTGGTTCGCCGTTGCAAACCTTGTTTCTTTCGGAAAGCGGATGCAAAAGTAGCGCATTCAAACGAAACACGCAAGCGATTTGCAAGAAAAGATTTACAAAACACACGCTTTTAACATAAAAAGACAACCCTATCACAACAAGACAGAATTACACATTATATAATATGCAAAGAAACAACCAAAACACTCTTCCAAACTTTCATCACCATTTGAAAGAAAGCGCATCTTAAAACAAAAAAACAAGGCACAAAGTTTCCCATCTGCAAAAAAAATCACTTACTTTGTATAAGTCTTTTGCCAAACAAAAGACCTGAAATTCAGAGAAATAATAAACTCATTCATATATGGCAAAGAAAAAAAGCAAGGCAACTCCCAAAGACAAGCCTTATGCAAAGAAAAAAGGATCTGCTAAAAAAGCAGGGAAACGCCTAAAAAAGACAGATATCGTCAAACGCGTACAAGCACTTTTCGACGAACACCCATCAGAAACATACACATTAAAGGAAGTATTCAGATCGACTAGCATGACAACGCATCCTATGAAGATGCTATGCCGTACCGTTTTACAGGAATTCGTTTTAGATGACTACCTAAAGGAAGTTGCAGCAAACACATTCAAACGCCACATGCAAGAGCGTGAGGTTATTGGAATCTTCCATCGCAAACGCAATGGTAAGAACTTTGTCATCCCAGAAGCACTTACAGAAGAAGAAGCACTTCAACACAACATCCTTCACGTAGAAGAAGATGAAGACGCTGAAGGCGAACAAATATTTATCGCCGAACGAAATGCAGCTCGTGCCATGAACGGCGACAGAGTACGTGTTTCCTTATTTGCAAAACGCAATTACAAAGAAACAGAAGGCGAAGTCGCAGAAATCATAGAAAGAGCCGATAATCAGTATATTGGCACATTGGAAGTGACTAAAAATTTCGCATTTTTGGTTACTGAAGACCGCACGCTTGCCAACGATATATTTATCCCTAGAAACAAGCTCAAAAAGGGTCAAACTGGAGACAAAGCCATCGTCAAAGTAACCGAGTGGCCTAAACGCGCCAAGAATCCAACTGGAGAAGTGATAGACATCCTAGGTAAGTCTGGAGATAATACTGCAGAAATGCACGCTATCCTTGCAGAATATGGCCTACCATACACCTACCCTGAACGCGTAGAAAAAGCAGCTGATGACATCTCTGAAATTATCAGCGATGAAGAGCGCAAGAAGCGAGAAGACTTCCGCGATGTAGTCACTTTCACAATTGACCCTAAAGACGCAAAAGACTTTGACGACGCACTATCTGTGCGCACTTTAGACAATGGAAATTATGAAATCGGTGTACATATCGCCGACGTGTCTCATTATGTACCAGAAGGTAGCATCATTGACAAAGAAGCAGCCAAACGTGCAACATCTGTCTACCTAGTAGACCGCACTATCCCTATGCTTCCAGAAAGACTATGTAACTTCATTTGTTCTCTTCGTCCACACGAAGAAAAATGTGCATACTCAGTCATTTTTGAAATGAGCGAAAAGGCTGAGGTGTTGAATTCACGCGTAAAACATACAGTCATTTATTCAGACCGCCGATTCACCTATGAAGAGGCACAAGAAATCATAGAAACTGGCGAAGGAGATTACAAAGAAGAAGTGCTGACATTGAACAAACTAGCACAAACTCTTCGCAAAGAGAGATATTCAGCAGGTGCTATCAACTTTGAACGTCACGAAGTGAAATTTGAAATTGACGAAGATGGTAAACCACTGAGCGTATTCTTTAAGATAGCCAAAGAAGCCAACAAACTAGTCGAAGAATTCATGCTTTTGGCCAACCGTACAGTTGCCCAAAAGATTGGTGATGTACCTAAAGACAAGAAAGCCAAAGTCCTTCCTTACCGTATTCATGACACACCAGACCCAGATAAGATCGACAACTTACAACAGTTTATCGCTCGATTTGGCTATAAATTACATACAGGTGGTAGCCAGACAGACCTATCAAAGTCAATCAATATGCTTCTTGACAATGTACAAGGTAAAAAAGAAGAAAATTTAGTAGAAACCGTTTCTATCCGAGCTATGGCCAAAGCGACCTATACCACTCACAACATCGGACACTATGGGCTAGGATTCAAATATTACACTCACTTTACTTCCCCTATCCGCCGTTATCCCGACTTGATGGTCCACCGTCTTCTTACCAGATATCTGGATGAAGGTGGCCGTACCGTGACAGAAAAGAAATACGAAGACCTATGTCGCCACAGCAGTGCTATGGAAGTACTCGCTAGTCAGGCAGAGCGCTCAAGCATCAAGTACAAGCAAGTAGAGTTTATGGAAGACAAGCTTGGTCAATACTTTGATGGCGTTATTTCTGGTGTTACAGAATGGGGACTGTACGTAGAATTGAACGAAAATAAATGCGAGGGTATGATTCCTTGTCGCGACCTAGATGATGACTTCTACGACTTCGATGACAAGAACTATTGCTTACGCGGTCGCCGGAATCATAAGACCTATAGCTTGGGGGACCCAGTAACTATTCAAGTGGCTC
Organism: Bacteroidaceae bacterium; assembly: GCA_963678855.1. GTDB lineage: Bacteria > Bacteroidota > Bacteroidia > Bacteroidales > Bacteroidaceae > F22. The sequence goes on from OY787448.1 coordinate 1,549,054, forward strand.
GTACTAACTTAGAACGAAAACAACTCGACTTTACCCTTGTGGAATAGGCTATTTCGAAAAAAATAGCTATCTTTGCCGCACATATTTACATTGAACTAATAATAGGATGGAAAATAGACTATCAAAATTTACTTCCGTACTCGATACGGTAACTGAAGCGTTATCTTCCAAAGACTCTTATAAAGGACTTTTTCACCAGCATAGCGAAGGTGAACCCATCCCTTCATCTAAAACATTGAAGGAGATTGTTGGGCTACTCCGTGCCATCCTATTTCCTGGATATTATGGAAAATCTTCCATTTGCAGTACATCTATCAAATATCATATAGGTGTACATATCGAGCGCGTATATGAATTACTAAGTAAACAAATCTTAGCGGGCATCTGCTTTAACAACCAACAAGATGTTGGTGAAGAAGCGTGTGCTACCTGCAGTAAAGAAGAACAAAAACGTGCCCATAAGATAGCCACACTATTTATTGAAAGTCTCCCTGACATGAGAGCCATGCTAGCTACAGATGTATGTGCCGCCTATGAAGGTGACCCTGCTGCAACTAGTTTTGGAGAAATCATTGCGTGCTATCCTGGCATCAAAGCCATAACCAATTACCGCATTGCACACAAATTGTTGCAATTAAATGTACCTCTTATTCCAAGAATGATTACCGAACTTGCTCATGACGAGACAGGTATCGATATTCATCCTAGAGCGCAGATTGGCACTCACTTTAGCATTGATCACGGCACTGGTGTTGTCATTGGAGCCACATCCATTATTGGCAATCATGTTCAATTGTATCAAGGAGTAACCCTTGGGGCTAAAAACTTCCCTCTTGACGACGAAGGCAAACCTATTAAAGGTGTGCCACGTCACCCAATTCTTGAAGACCATGTATGCTGTTATTCCAACTCCACTATTCTGGGCCGAATCACGATTGGCAAAGACAGTGTGATTGGTGGTAACGTGTGGGTCACCGAGAACGTAGCTCCAGGGACTAAAATCGTTCAACCCAAACCCAAACATAACATTGTACTCAGTGATGACTCCTCTAATTTTTAGGAATATCACCCAATCCAATCAATCAGAAATAACAGAAATAATTAAATAAAGAAGAGATGAGCCAAACTTATGAAATGATAGCTAAGACTTTCCAAGGATTAGAAGAGATTCTAGCTAAGGAACTTGTAGATCTAGGAGCTAATGTAACTGAAATCGGTCGCCGTATGGTAGCCTTTGAAGGCGATAAAGAAATGATGTATCGCGCTAACTTCAACCTACGTACTGCTATCCGTATCCTTAAACCTATCCTTCGTTTCGAAGCAAAAAACGCCGACGAAGTTTATGAAAAAGTAAAAGAGTTCCAATGGGAGACTTACCTAGACTCAAAAAAGTCTTTCGCTGTAGATGCCGTTGTATTTAGTAGCGAATTCCGCCACTCTAAGTTTGTATCTTACAAAGTAAAAGATGCTATCGTAGACCACTTCCGTGAGCAAGATGGCACTCGTCCTTCTGTACGTATCACACGTCCAGATGTCCTATTAAACATCCACATTGCAGAAAAGTCATGTACTCTTTCACTAGATTCATCTGGTGAGTCACTACACCGTCGCGGTTATCGTCAAGAGCAAGTAGAAGCTCCATTGAACGAAGTGCTTGCAGCGGGTATGGTCTTGATGACAGGCTGGAAAGGGGATTGTGACTTTATCGATCCAATGTGTGGTTCGGGTACTATTCCAATCGAGGCTGCTTTAATTGCTCGTAACATCGCTCCTGGCGTTTTCCGCAAATCATTCGCCTTCGAAACATGGCCAGATTTTGACGCTGACTTGTTTGACGAGATTTACAATGACGACAGCCAAGAACGTGAGTTTACACACCATATCTATGGATACGACAACAACCCACGTGCTATCGAAATTGCTACACACAATACCAAAGCAGCTGGTGTAAGCAAGCAAGTGACTATCACGCACCGTGCTATCCAGAAGTTTGAGCAACACCCAGAAAAGGCAATCATGGTAACCAACCCTCCTTACGGTGAACGTATCTCTACAGATGACATCTTAGGTCTATACTCGACTCTAGGTGAAAAGCTGAAACATAAGTTCTCTGGCAACGTAGCTTGGATTCTTGCATACCGCGAGGACTGTTTCGAAAAGATTGGTTTGAAGCCAGGTCTTAAAGTCAACTTATTCAACGGTCCACTAGAATGTGAATTCCGTAAGTACGAAATGTTCAAGGGTAAGTTTAAGGCGCACAAAGTTGAGCAAATCGAATCGCATGGTAAAGATGCACGTAAAGAGCTAGAAGCCCGTGATAGAAAGACTCGTGAGCGAAGCAAGAAAAAGCAAGAGCGTACGGAATTCTACCGTCAAATGGAAGAAAAACGTCGCGCACTTGAAGAAGGCGAAAACAACGATTAAACACCCCTTAAACTATGAAATGGACTTATAAACTTATGGCTATGGCAACATTTTGCCTAGCCAGCCTTTCTGTTATGGCACAAACGAAGAAAGAACTAACGCTAGAAGATCTAGTATACGGTGGAAAAACCTATTCTAAGTATCACCCAGCTCGCCTTAGTGGCTTGAGATGGAAGGGCGATACAGCCGTATGGACAAAAGATGGATACAGCTATGCGCTAGATGCTCGTCATATGAAACTTAGTTCAGAACCTGTTACTGAAACAAGTAAACTTCGCAGCAAAGTAAGTAAAGACAAAGTGAAACCTTTACGTATCAATGCCGATAAAAGTGCTCTAGGTATGGTCGCTCATACCCAAAAGAACAATTTGTACATTGATGACTTGCAACTTACTGATGAAGCTGAAGGCATCGTGTGTGGTCAAACTGTATCGCGCAACGAATTTGGTATCGGAAAAGGTACTTTCTGGAGCCCTTCAGGACGCTATCTAGCTTACTATATCAAAGACGAGAGCGGTGTTAGCCAATACCCGATCGTGGATATCACAAAGCGTGTAGCTGAACTAGAGAACTTCAGATACCCGATGGCTGGTATGACCAGCGAGAAGATTCAAGTTGCTATCTACGACACAGAAAGTAAAAAGACAATCCATCTTCAAACTGGCGACCCTACAGATAAATACTATACAAATATCGCTTGGGGGCCAAAAGAAGAGAACCTATACCTTATCGAACTAAACCGCGATCAAAATCACAGCAAGCTTTGCCGCTATGCAGTAGCAGATGGAAGCATGCAACAAGTATTGATTGAAGAAACAAGCGATAAGTACGTAGAGCCACAACATCCTATCCAATTCCTCCCTTGGGATGACAACAAATTTATCTACCAAACACGTGCAGATGGATACAACCACCTGTATATCTACAATACAGACGGTCAACTTGTAAAGCAATTGACCAAAGGGGAATGGTTAGTACAAGACGTGATGGCTATCGATGCAAAGAAGAAGACTGTGCTTATCAAGAGTACAGAGATTTCTCCGCTACAATCGAATATCTACAGTGTCTCTGTACGCAACGGAAAACGCACTTTGATTGGTGAAGGTAAGGGTGTACACTACGGACTATTATCTGACTCTAAGCGTTACCTTATCGATGTGTTTACAGCACACGACACGCCTCGCAAAGTTACAGTTATTGACTTATATCACCCAAAGCAACAAGAAGTGATTCAAGATGCACCAGATCCTCAAGCAGACTGTGTACAACCAGAAATCACTGTAGGCAGAATCAAAGCAGCTGATGGTGTGACTGACCTATACTATCGCTTAACTAAGCCAGTAGACTTCGACCCAAACAAAAAGTTCCCTACTGTAGTGTATGTGTACGGAGGTCCTCATGCACAACTAGTGCGCGATGTATATCAATGGGATGCAGATGGTCGCGATATCTATATGGCTGAGAAAGGTTATGTATGTTTCACACTAGATAGCCGTGGTAGTAACAACCGTGGTTTAGAGTTTGAAAATGCGACTTTCCGTCAACTAGGTATCGAAGAATGTAAAGACCAAGTCAAAGGTGTGGAATTTTTGAAATCTCTTCCTTACGTAGATGGTGATCGTATCGGTGTACACGGCTGGAGCTTTGGTGGTCATATGACTACAGCATTGATGCTTCGCTACCCTGAGATTTTCAAAGTTGGTGTAGCAGGTGGTGCCGTAATCGACTGGAGCAAATATGAAGTGATGTATGGCGAACGCTATATGGACACTCCAGAAAGCAACCCAGAAGGCTATGCAGCAACTGATTTGACAAAAATGGCTGGACAACTGAAAGGTCGCCTACTGATGATTCACGACGACCACGACGTAACAGTAGTTCCTCAACACACCCTAAGCTTTATGAAGGCTTGTGTAGAGGCACGTACATACCCAGATTTACTCATCTATCCTAACCATCCGCACAATGTACGTGGCAAGGACAGAGTACACCTTACTTATAAGATTGTTCAATATTTTGAAGATCACTTGAAGTAAGCCAAAACAAACAATAGACAATAAAATAACCCAGAAACAAAACAAAAACAATGAAAGTTATTCTACTAGGTTCAGGCGGTCGCGAGCACGCCTTAGCATGGAAGATTGCGCAAAGTGAGCGTATCGAAAAACTATTTATCGCACCAGGTAATGCTGGCACTGGTCAAGTTGGTGAAAATGTAGCTATATCAGCAACTGATTTCCCAGCTTTGAAAGATTTCTGTCTTCAAGAAGCAATCGATATGGTTGTTGTAGGTCCAGAAGACCCATTGGTACAAGGAGTCTACGATTTCTTTAAAAACGATGGAGAGATTCAACATATCGCTGTTGTAGGTCCTTCGAAAGAAGGTGCACAACTAGAAGGCAGTAAAGAATTTGCCAAGGAGTTTATGAAACGCCACAATATTCCTACTGCTGGATATCTATCTGTGCAACAAAGCAACTTGGAAGAAGGCCTTGCCTTCTTGGAAACACTAGAAGCACCATATGTATTGAAGGCAGATGGTCTTTGTGCTGGTAAAGGCGTCTTGATTCTTCCTACACTGGAAGAAGCCAAGCACGAGTTGAAAGAGATGCTAGGCGGTATGTTTGGCGATGCATCAGCAACTGTTGTGATTGAAGAATTCCTAAGCGGTATCGAATGTTCAGTATTCGTATTGAGCGATGGCGAGCACTACAAAGTACTTCCTATAGCCAAAGACTACAAGCGTATCGGTGAAGGTGACACTGGCCTTAACACAGGTGGTACAGGTAGTATCACGCCAGTTCCTTTCGTAAATGAGGCTTTCTACAACAAGATTGAAGAGCGTATCGTGCGTCCTACAATCGAAGGCTTGAAAACTGAAAACATTGAATATAAAGGCTTTATTTTCCTAGGCCTTATCGAAGTGAAAGGCGAACCTATGGTCATTGAGTACAATGTACGTATGGGCGATCCTGAAACAGAGAGTGTGATGTTGCGTGTCAAGAGCGACTTGGTTGACCTACTAGACGGTGTAGCCAAAGGTGATTTAGATACACGTACACTAGAAATGGATGAGCGTGCAGCTACTTGCGTAATCATGATGAGTGGTGGTTATCCAGAAGCTTATGAAAAAGGATATGCCATTACAGGACTTGAGGAAGCAGCCGCACAGGGCGTGACTGTTTTCCACGCAGGAACGAAGCAAGAAGGTGACGATGTTGTTACTAACGGTGGGCGCGTACTAGCCGTATGCGCCCTTGGTGCTGACCGTCATGAAGCATTGAAGTCTTGCTACAACGCTGCCAACACCATCCAATTTAAAGACAAGTATTTCCGTAAGGATATCGGATTTGATTTGAAAGAATAAGGAGAAATATGAGAAAGATTCCCTTTGTAAAAAAACTACTCACTAGTAAGGCCACCTTCCCAGTGGCCCTAGTGTTTAGTCTAGCTTTGTGGTGGTTATTTCCTCATCACCTCTATTGTGCCATAGGCTACCCTTTGGCGCTTTTATTGATGTGGTTTATGAACCAACGCTTTGTTATCTTACAGGGTAAAATCACTTCTTTCCTTGGAATCTTTGCTTTAGGCATTGCTTCCACTCCGTTATTACATCAAAATCCAGAAGGTCTCTATATACTGCTAGCCTGGATGGTATGTCAGACTATACTTTTCTTTGGATATGAACATCCTGACCAAGTACAGACACTGCATGTTTGCGGTTTATTTATAGGTGGACTAGCTATTTGGAATCCGGTGGTACTGTATCTTCTTCCTCTGATTTGGCTGAATGCTAAGCACTGTAGGATATTATCGGGGAAAAGCTGGGTGTCTTCAATCATCGGTTCCACAGTACCGACTCTCTTCTGGTGGGCTTGGTTATCAACAACAAAAGAAAGTGCTATTATTAGTACCCATTATAGCCAATTGGTTTCTTGGTCATGGCCTACTGTTGCCCATCCTATTGCTCAACTTGCTATCACAGGTCTTTTAGTCATAATGCTATTAATGGGACTAGCTTCCCTATTCTTAAGTACACAAGGAGTTCGCAGACAAACGGTCTACTACTTATTTTCTGTAACTGAAGCAGGAGCATTAGGTTTACTGCTGGCTTGTTCAAGCCCTAGGCACTGGCATCTATTCTTGCCATTAGCTATATGGGGACTTACATGGGGAGCTACACGCTTCTTACGAAGGGGAAATACGTGGCTGCACACAGTCCTTTTCTTTATCATCACACTAGCACTGATTGCCATAGGTGCTCTACATTATCTCACGATGTAATAATGACGTAAACAGACTATATGAAAAGAAAATACACACTACACACATACTTACTAATAATTTCTTGCGTACTAACTCTAGCTAGTTGCAAGAGTAAAACTACACCCCATAAAGACACTATAGTTGTCTCTATAGCTCCTCAACGTTATTTTTTAAAAGCATTAGCACAGGATGAATTCAAGATTCTGACCATGGTCGGTCCAGGAGAAAACCCAGAAACTTATGACCCAAGTCCTGCACAAATACTTCAGCTTGCTGAAGCTAAAGCTTATTTCCGCATAGGATATATTCCATTTGAAACTACTTGGATGAGTCGCATTAAACAAAATGCACCTTTACTAAGTGTATACAACATGGCCAATAATGTAATCGCATTAGAAAATGAGCATCATGACCATGATAACCATAGTCATCATAGCGTAGATCCACATATTTGGTTATCTTGTGACAATGCACAAAAAATCACCCAAAATACAATGGATGCTTTATGCCAAATCAATCCTGCTCACAAAGAAATTTATCTACAGCGCTACGATTCACTTACAAAAGTCATTCAGCAAACTGACAGTACTATCCGTGCACAGATTGCTGAACTACCGACAGCACACAAACAGTTTTTAATCTATCACCCTGCCCTATCTTATTATGCAAAAGAGTATGGCTTGCACCAGATTGAAATTGCTCACTTAAGCAAGACCCCTACACCATCACAACTACAAGAGATTGTTGATGAAGGAAAAGAGCATGATATTCGCTTAATTCTTATCCAAGAAGAATTTGACCAGCGCCAAGCTGCAAGCATCGCACAGATGCTTCAAGCATCGGTGAATACCATATACCCGTTATCGGACAATTGGCGTAAATCTATGCTACATATTAGCAAGATGTTACATCAAGCAGCAAAATCAAAAGAGAACAATAAAAAACAATCATAATGAGTCAATACCCTAAGATTATGGAAGTTAGTGGGCTCTCAAGTGCATACGATAAAAAAAATGTACTTGAAGATGTAAACTTAAGCGTCTATGCCCACGATTATCTAGGAATTATTGGGCCTAATGGTGGCGGTAAAAGCACTTTATTGAAGTGCATACTTGGCGTAAAAGAGTATTCAGGTACTATTCGCTTCTTTGACAAAAATGGCAAAGAGACCAGAAAACCCCAAATAGGTTATCTCCCTCAATACACAAAGATTGATAATGCCTTCCCAATCACCGTAGAAGAAGTGATACAAGCTGGCATCCCATGTCGCCCGTTACACTGGCGTAAGAAAAAGCAAGAACAACATCTTGTCGAAGATACTATGCGCAAAGTAGGTGTATCGGAATTGGGCAAACAGCCGATTGGTGAACTAAGCGGTGGTCAGTTGCAACGTGTACTCCTAGGGCGTGCAATCGTAGCTAGTCCTGATCTTTTGATGCTGGACGAACCAAATACATATTTAGACAAAGCTCACGAAACAAAACTATACGAGATACTTGAAGAGATTAATAAAGACTGTGCCATCATTTTGGTCAGCCACGATATCGGCACCATATTGCAGCAAGTCAAACAGATCGCCTGTGTAGAACATACTCTTCATTATCACTCAAGTGAAGAAATAAATGAAGAATTAGTAAACAAGAGTGTCTCATGCCCAATAGAGATTGTAGGGCACGGAGATTTACCTCACCGCATCTTGGGTGCACATTCTCATGACAAGAAAGCTTAAGAAAAATAACAAAGATAATATAAGAAAAAATGCTATCTTTGTCGGCAGTGACAAAATTATCGTATAAAATATAGGTACAAAAAATAGAACTCAAAATACCCCATGAAGAAGTATCAACAACTCAACAATGTAACGGGCTGGATTGTCTTTGCCATTGCAGCTATCACGTACTGCATGACCGCAGAACCAACAGCCAGTTTTTGGGACTGCCCTGAATTTATCACAACAGCTTATAAGCTTGAAGTAGGTCACCCACCAGGTGCCCCTTTCTTTATGCTTATGGGTAATTTCTTTAGCCTTTTTGCTCCCAGTACAGCTCATGTAGCTTATGCTATTAATATCATGAGTGCGCTGATGAGTGCCTTATGTATCTTGTTCCTGTTCTGGACGATTACACACTTAGTGCGCAAAATGGTCTTACAGTCAGATGTCAATCAAGCTATAGCGACTCCAACAACAGCTCAATTACTGACAATCTTAGGTAGTGGTGTCGTAGGTGCATTGGCCTATACTTGGAGTGATACCTTCTGGTTTAGTGCTGTAGAGGCCGAAGTATATGGTAGTAGTTCACTGTTTACAGCAGTCGTTTTCTGGCTAATCCTTAAGTGGGAAGACAGCGCGGATGATATCCATAGCGACCGTTGGTTGATTCTAATTGCTTATCTAACAGGTTTGAGTATCGGTGTCCATCTACTGAACTTGCTTTGTATCCCAGCTATCGTCTTGGTGTACTACTTCAAAAAGAAGCCAAATGCTAATATAGTAGGCACTTTACTAGCCCTTGCAGCTTCTGTATTGCTTATTGCCGCAGTACTATATGGTATGGTACCAGGTGTTGTAAAAGTTGGTGGATGGTTTGAACTTTTCTTTGTAAATGATTTAAGCATGCCGTTCAACACGGGACTTATCATATACATGTTATTGCTTATTGGCATCACTGTATGGGCGATGTTTGCCAGCAGTCGTGACTTAACTAAGATGTCTGAGAAGCAAGCAAAAGCAGCTGAAAAGCAAATGCATATCAGCTTCCTACTAACTATTGCTTTCACTGGTATTCCTTTTATTGGCTATGGATTTAAAAGCTATCTCTTTGGCTTCCTTATCCTAGCAGCATTAGGTGTATATCTACTGACAGATCTATTTGGTAAATTAAAGATTAGCCAGCGTACAATCAATACAACTGCACTATCAATCTTCATGATTCTAGTGGGATATTCTAGCTATGCAGTAATTGTGATTCGCTCATCAGCCAACCCACCTATGGACCAAAATTCACCTGAGGATGTCTTTACCCTAGGTGAATATCTAGGTCGTGAGCAATACGGAACACGTCCACTATTTTACGGCCCTCAATACTCTAGCCGTGTACAATTGAAGGTGGAAGGCAACTATTGTAAACCAGTAGCCGTACAAGGTCATGCACGTCATATCCGCAAAGAAAAAGATTCTGCAGACGAAAAAGATAGCTACAAAGAAATGCCAGGACGTATGGATTACAAGTACGCCCAAAACGTATTCTTCCCTCGTATGTACAGCTCAGCACATGCTCAGCACTACGAGAACTGGATGGATATCAAGGGGAACATGGTCACTTACGATGACTGCGGACAAACCGTTCAAGTCAAAGTCCCTACGCAATGGGAGAACCTAAGTTTCTTCTTCTCATACCAGTTGAACTTCATGTACTGGAGATACTTCATGTGGAACTTTGCTGGTCGTCAAAACGATATCCAAGGTCATGGCGAGATTGAACATGGTAACTGGATTACTGGTATCTCATTTATCGACAATGTATTAGTAGGTGACCAAAGCTTAGCGCCCAAAAGCCTACTAAACAATAAAGGACACAACGTCTTCTTCTGCTTGCCACTACTACTAGGTCTTTTAGGGCTATTCTGGCAACTGTCACAAAAGAAACGTGGTCAACAACAGTTCTGGGTAGTCTTTATGCTCTTCTTTATGACAGGTATAGCGATTGTTATCTACCTAAACCAATATCCAATGCAACCACGTGAACGTGACTATGCGTATGCTGGTTCTTTCTATGCATTTGCTATCTGGATTGGTATGGGTGTAGCTGCCCTAGCAGAAGCACTACGTGATGCCTTGAAAAACAAGCCAGCTCTAGCGGCAGGTATCGCTTGCGCACTAGGTGTGTTGGTACCTATCCAAATGGTTAGCCAAACTTGGGACGACCACGACCGCTCAGTACGCTATGTCACTCGCGACTTTGGTCAAAACTACTTGATGACTACACAAGACGAAGCCAATCCTATAATCTATACAAACGGTGATAACGACACTTTCCCATTGTGGTACAATCAGGAAGTCGAAGGTTTCCGTACAGATGTCCGTGTATGTAACTTGAGTTACCTACAAACAGATTGGTATATCGACCAAATGAAGCGTCCCCAATACAAATCTCCTAGCCTACCAATCACTTGGGACCGTACAGAGTATGTAGAAGGAGCAAATGATTATATCGCTGTAGAGCCAAACTTGATGAACGATGTAGTGAAGCTTTACAATGATGCAAAAGCTAAGGACGAGGCACGTGGTGATGGCAAACAAACAGCGTTGAAAAAGGTTCAAAAAGCATTTGGGGACAATCCTTATGAATTGCGTAATATTCTTAACTACTGGGCTAAGGACAGCAAGAGTGACCTGCACGTGATTCCTACTGATAGTATCGTCTTGAAAGTAGATAAAGAAGCTATTAAGCGCTCTGGCATGTTGCTTCCAGAAAATGATAGCATTCCTGAATACATGCATATCAGTTTGAAGGGCAAGCGTTCATTATATAAGAGCGAATTGATGATGCTAGAAATGCTGGCAAATTCTAACTGGGAACGCCCTATCTACATCGCTATCTCGGTAGGATCTGGTAATATGCTAGGTATGGAAGGGCACTTCACACAAGAAGGTCTTGCGTACCGATTTACACCATTTGACACGAAAAAAGAAGGTACAACTGTTGATACTGAGAGTATGTACAACAACCTGATGACTCGTTACAAATACGGTGGTATCAGTACTCCAGGTGTCTATCTTGATGAGAATACATTGCGTATGTGTTATACGCACCGTCGACTATTTGCTACGTTGACAGATAGCCTTATAGCTGAGAAAAAAATGGGTAAAGCGAAAGAAGCATTGGCTAAGGCAGCAAAAGAGATCCCTAATAGTACCGTACCACACGATTACGTAGGTGGTTCTCTAAATCTAGCGATCAATTCATATAAGTTAGATATGAAAGAAGAAGGTGATGCTATTATGAAAGTACTAGCTGACGATGCCAGCGAATATATTGCTTGGTATTTAAGCATGAATGACATGCAATTGGCAGTGTCACAACAAAACATCATGCGTAACTATTACCTATTAGATGAATATGTACGTCAAATGACCACATATAAATCAGATATGGCTGCGCATTATACACAACTATTCGACCAATTGTACAATGCATATCGCATTCGCCTAGGCGGAGGTCCACGTGTACCAGAAAACACACCAAATGCACCTGTCATGCCAGCCGAACAGAACTAAGCTCTAAGAGCAAACTATAACACTGAAAAGACATTATAAATACAGTTGAGCCAGCAGCGATGCTGGCTCACTAGTATCTTTCAACGACAATTATGATAATAGAACAACCGCCGAAGTTCTTCCGTAAAATCTATAACGATGCGATTTTCCGCATGGATCCAGAGGAGAAGGCAATATATCTTACTTTTGATGATGGACCAGACCCAGAGATTACTCCTTGGGTGTTGGACGTCTTGGCACGCTACAACGTCAAAGCCACTTTCTTTATGGTCGGCGATAACGTACGCAAGCACCATAGCATCTACAAGCAAGTGATTGATGCAGGGCACTATGTAGGCAATCATACCTTCAACCATATCAAAGGTTTTGGGCACTCTACTAAGAGTTATATGGACAATACGGAGCTTTGTAATGAGTATCTTCATTCTACCATCTTTCGTCCACCGCATGGGCATATGACTATGCGTCAATACAGACAACTCAAGAAGAAGTATCATATTATCATGTGGGACGTAGTCACACGCGACTACAACACCAAGCAACTCCGTTGGCCACAAGTCTTGGCATACGTCATGAAGTACACCCGTAATGGAAGCATCATCACTTTCCATGACTCTGTAAAATCATGGGCCAACCTAGAACCTGTATTGCCAAAAGCAATTGAATTTTTGCTAGAAGAGGGCTACGAGTTTAAGACACTTGATTTACCGCCAGTTTCAGACATGTCTAATGACAACGACCAATAAGAAACATCTCACCCAACTTATTCATCAAGAAGCCCATACACTTGGGTTTCAATATGTCGGTATAGCTCCAGCAGAGGCTGTACAAGAAGAGTATGCCCAAAGTTTTCGAGGCTGGATAGCCAATGGTCTTCATGGAGAAATGCAATACTTAGCAAACAACCTAGAAAAGCGTCTTAACCCACGCCTGCTGATGCCTGAAGCTCAAAGTATCATCTGCTTAGCTATCAATTACTATCCAGAAGAGCGTATTCAGGACGAAGAATATCATCTTTCTTATTATGCCTATGGACAAGATTACCACGAGGTTGTTAAGAAGAAGTTACGCACTCTTGTGGAACGCATCACACCTGATTGTAGCTCACCCGTAGAAGCCAAGATCTGCGTAGATACTGTGCCTATCTTAGAACGTTATTGGGCTCAACAAGCTGGTATAGGATTTATAGGTAAAAATGGGCAGTTGATTATCCCAGAAGCTGGCAGTTATTTTTTCCTAGCGGAGATTATCATCAACCAAGAACTTGAATACAACGCACCTATGACGTGCCAATGTGGTGACTGTCAATTATGTATCAAGCATTGTCCCACTGGTGCTTTACTAGGAGATAGCACCATGGATAGCCGGAAGTGCTTTTCATATCTTACCATAGAGTATAGAGGTGAGCATCTTCCAGAAAAACTTCGTAAAGCGCAAAGTAACAGAATATATGGATGTGACACCTGTGCTATAGTATGCCCATTTAATAAACAAGCTACTAGTACACAAGAGCCAGCCTTTAGTCCGCACCCAGAACTACTCAAGATGCACAAATCTGACTGGGAAACTCTAGATGTCACAGCTTATCAACGTCTTTTCAAAGGGAGTGCAGTCAAACGAGCAAAGTTTTCAGGGCTGACTCGAAACATCCAACACATCTCAGATAACAAGAGAAAAAAATAAGTACATACAAAAAAGAGGTTACCGCACTCGGCAACCTCTTTTTTTGCGCTCCATATGGAAAAGTTCAAAGGACTGGAGCTACTTTTCGGCCTCAACAGGCTCTATATATAATGCTGCTCTACGCAGCGCTTCATTGATATTTGGACAGACATTGTGTTCATCTACTAGCTCGTAGAAACCTGTCTTATGAAGTGTCTCATGCACCTGGTCATTCACACCAGAGAAGACGACAATAATATGCTCACGCCTACAATTTTTGACAAAATTCGTCAAGTTATGCTGGCCTGTACTGTCTATAAACGGCACCTTACGCATACGAATAACGCGCACTTTAGGGTGTTGCTCTCGCTGTATCATTTGTTCCTCAAACTTATTAGCAATACCAAAGAAATAAGGACCATCGATTTCATACACCTCTACATCTTTAGGAATCACTAGGTGTTCCTCCTTGGTCAGCTGCATATCCGTCTCATCCATAGGATTGAGCTTATCAGTTGCCACAGATATCTTAGTTGTACCTGATACACGACGCATAAATAATAATGCAGCAATAACCAGCCCCACCTCAATAGCAATAGTCAAGTCGAAGATAACCGTCAAGAAGAAAGTAATCAACAAAACAGACACGTCTGATTTGGAACCTTTCAACAAGACTTTAAACGTACGCCACTCACTCATATTATAGGATACAATCACCAAGACTCCCGCCAAACAAGCCATAGGAATATAACTCGCTAAAGGCATCAAGAAAAGTAAGATAAGCAGTAAAACGACCGCATGAATCATACCAGCAACAGGAGATTTACCTCCATTATTGATATTGGTCATAGTACGTGCAATCGCACCTGTAGCAGGAATACCACCAAATAAAGGGGAGCAGATATTGGCTATTCCTTGACCTATCAACTCCGTATTGCTGTCGTGCTTATCTCCGATTACCCCATCAGCAACTGTAGCAGACAATAAAGACTCAATAGCACCTAGTATAGCAATGGTAATCGCTGGCGAAATAAGATTTCTGATTTTATCCAAAGAAAAACTAGGCATACTCAAATCTGGCAAGCTTGCATTGATTTGGAAACGATCACCAATGGTCTCTATCGTATCTATTCCTGCATAATTTTTAAGCAAGGCCACGATAACAGTCACCACAACAATTGCAACCAAAGATCCTGGTATAGATTTAAGCACCTTAGGCGTCAAAGCAATAATTGCAATAGATAACAGTGCCATCAAAGTACTCCACACATCTATAGATTGGAAATGCGCAAAATAAACAGACCATTTTCCTAAGAAATCACCAGGCAATTTATCTCCACCAAAGTCTAATCCGAATATATCACCTATCTGCGTGCTAAATATACACACAGCAATCCCGCTGGTAAACCCTACTATAATAGGATAAGGAATAAATTTAATGATGGTCCCCAATTGAAAGAGCCCCAAAAGAATCAGCAGAACACCTGCCATCATCGTCGCAATAAGCAGTCCATCTAAACCGTACTGCTGAACGATGCCATACACAATTACAATAAAGGCACCTGTCGGCCCACCAATTTGTACCTTACTACCGCCTAAGAAAGAAACTAGGAAACCAGCAACAACAGCTGTAATAATTCCCTTTTCAGGACTTACACCACTAGCGATACCAAAAGCGATGGCTAAAGGTAGGGCTACAATACCTACAATCAGACCTGCTAAAAGGTCTGCAATAAACTTATCACGCGAATAAGTATTCAAGTCGCCCAAAAACTTAGGACGAAAAATTAGATTATTCATTATCTTTTGAATCTTCTATAAACCTGTAAAACTGAATACAAAAGTACTAAAATTTCAGAACACAGCTGTTTTACAGCATATAAATTTTTGCACATTTGGTCAGAAGTCAGATAATCACATCTTTTCTTGTCCTATGTCAAGTAAAAGTTCTGTATTTATCTTCCAAAAGATAGAATAAGAGTCAAGCTTAGCCATGTAACATCCATACAAACCTAGTATAATTGAAAATAATTCGTTATCTTGCAGCTTGAACTCGCTTTTTAGCTATAACCTTAAGAAAAACATTAATAACTATTTTGCCCTATGCGTTACGATGTAGCAATTATTGGTGGTGGACCAGCAGGCTATACTGCAGCGGAAGTCGCTGCAAAATCTGGCCTAACGGTCATCCTCTTTGAGAAAGATCAACTAGGTGGTGTATGCTTAAATGAAGGCTGTATCCCAACCAAAACGTTCTTATATAGTGCCAAACTATTGGATCAGACCAAAGTATCGGCTAAGTACGGCATCTCCAATTCTGGAGAAGCTAGTCCCGAAATGCCTAAGATAGCCCAACGCAAAAAACGCGTGGTGCGTAAGCTTGTTTTAGGTATTAAGAAAAGACTGGAAGAAGAAGGTGTAACGATTATTCCTGGTGAAGCAACCGTTATCAGCAAGCATAAGATTGATTGCAATGATGAGATCTACCGTTGCGACAAAATGATAGTATGTACTGGCTCTTCTTCCGTTGTCCCTCCTATCCCAGGTTTATCAGATGCCCCTTATTGGACACATCGTGAAGCACTGGACACAAAAGAGATTCCAGAATCTATTGCCATCATCGGTGGTGGAGTCATTGGGATGGAATTTGCCTCATTCTTCAATAGTGTGGGCAGTGAAGTCACAGTTGTGGAGATGATGGACGAAATCGTGCCTAATATGGACCGTGCTATCTCTGCGAGACTGCGAGAAACATACACCAAGAAAGGCGTTGATTTCAAACTGGCTCATAAAGTCGTAGAAGTGACTATGGAAAATGACACTTTCGTCATTCATGTAGAAGCGCCAGATGGTACGGTAGAAACTATACGCAAAGAAAAACTACTTGTCTGCGTAGGACGTCGTCCTAATACAGAAGGAGTCGGTTTAGAAAATATCGATTTGGATAGAGACGACAGAGGACGTATCATCGTGGATCACCGCATGCGTACTTCTTGTAACCACATCTACCTCTGCGGAGATGCCAATAGCAAGATGATGCTGGCTCATACAGCAGTACGTGAAGCAGAGATTGCCGTGAATCGTATCCTGAAGCATTCCGATTATATCAGCTACGAGTTGATTCCTCAAATCATCTACACTAACCCCGAATGTGCTAGTGTAGGAAAGACAGAACAAGAATTGGTCGCTGAACAAACAGACTATACAGTCAAAGAGCTCCCTATGACCTATAGTGGACGCTTCGTAGCAGAAAATGAAGGAGAAACAGGCTTATGTCGACTCTATATCTGCCCTAAAACAAATGCTCTTTTAGGCGTACACCTGTACGGTAATCCCGCCTCAGAACTTATCGTCCAAGCTACGATGGCCATGCAAATGCGCATCAAAGCCCGTGATTGGCAACGTTTTGTCTTCCCACATCCTACAGCAGGAGAAATCTTTAAAGAATGTCTGGGATTTGGAGAACCTTTAGACCATAAGGATTCATAAGAACTCACAGACGCTGTCACAGAAAATCAATAAGACACATTAAGTCACCACATCATGTCAACTTTACGCTATTTACTATTATACTCTATGATCTGTTTCGGATGTACCACCTTGGTACATGCCGAGACAGACAAGGACGTATTTGCACAAGACAGTATCAATATAGGGAGTCAGCTAAATGACTTGGTCAAAGAACTCCCAGCCTTTAGCGATGTTAATATCGCCATTTATGACTTATCTAAGCATCGTGCACTCTATGAACACCGTGCCATTAAAAGAGCACGCCCCGCCTCCATCCAAAAATTAGCTACGGCTATTACAGCGCTCACTTATGAGGCAGAAAACCCAGGTCAGATACAATTTGAAACAAGCGTTTGGACAGATGGTGAAATACGCAATGATACTTTACACGGTGACTTGTACTTAAAAGGTGGCATGGATCCTTTACTTCAAGCCAGCTATTTAGATTCGCTTGTCAATCACTTAGACAGTTGTTTCCATGTGGTTACAGGACGTCTATATGGAGACATTTCACTGACTGATTCCCTTCATTGGCGCAGTGGCTGGGTATGGGATGACAATCCTGGTACCTATCAACCATACTTATCCCCGCTAGTATACCAACGAGACCAAGTTACGATTGTAGCACAGCCCGATACTGTATTAGGGCAGCCTGCACAGATACATATTGTAGGAGATAGCCTCTTACCTATCCATTTACTCAATCAAACTCAAACGGTCGCTCGACGACAGAAGGACCAACAACCTTTTCGACTCACAAGACATTGGCTGCGCAACAGTAACTTGTTAATAGCTCGAGGAGATGTATCCTTTGCTAGAGAACGCAGCGTTAATCTGTACAACTCGCAAGATTATGCCATGTGGAGCTTTAAAGAAAGACTGTATAACAAGGGAATACGGATTCTTAAAAATGGGACACCACGTGACACACCATATTATTTATTGTCACAGCTTCCAGAAGTCACCTATAAAGCCCTACCAAACACGGTACCTACACAAAAATTAGCTTCGGTAAGCACTCCTTTGATTACAGTATTGAAGGAAATGCTTAAAGAAAGTGATAATCTTTATGCTGAAGCTGTTCTCACCCAAATTGGTCGAGCTGTAAGAGATAAACGACATGCAGAAAAAGTTGCCAATGATAGTATCATAAGTCATCTACAATCTGTACGCGCTATAGATGGTATATTAGGCATTGCAGGCCTTATGCATTCGTTGAATATAGCAAAAGAACAATATGAGCTGTATGATGGTAGCGGTTTATCAATCTATAACCGCATCACCCCTTCAGCTATATGTAAGTTATTAGAATATGCCTACGAAGACAGCAAGATATTTCACCCCCTATATAAATCACTACCGATATCAGGAATAGATGGTACACTCAAATACCGCATGGCCAACAAACGCTCAGCTGCATTCAAGCATGTCGTAGCCAAAACAGGCACTGTAACTGGTTCCAGCTGCTTAGCTGGTTACTTAACTACAGAGAAGGGCAAAACGCTAGCATTTGTTATCATGAATGAAAATATGCTGAAAGCACGCGATGCTCGAAAATGGCAGGATAAAGTTTGCGAGCTATTGGTGACTTTTCCTTATCTTTGCCGCTAGATAGCGAAAGACATGCAGTCTGCATGCTTTTCTGCTAAGAGAGAAGTTAATGTAGTACGAATCTTTTAAATAGAATCGGTATGCAGACATATTGGAATATACAAGGAGAATTACAACAACAAGACAATTACGACTCTAAGTGCTGGTTGGAAGTCACGTGCCCGACAGAGGAAGAGACCAAGTACTTGGTCGAGGAGATGGAAGTTCCCGAGTATTTTGTGCAAGATATCCAAGATATCGATGAGCGTGCCCGTATCGAACACGAAGACGGCTGGACGCTTATTATCCTACGTATTCCTTATATGAAGTCGGCAACATCTCGTTCTCCATTTATAACAGTCCCATTGGGCGTGGCTTTCCGCAAAGACACCTTTGTCACTATTTGCTACCACGACACCCATATGATGAGCGACTTTACACATCATCATAAACGCAAGAGCCACCGATTTATCGATGCAGTCGATCTTGTGTTCCACTTGTTCTTATCTTCTTGTGTATGGTACCTAAAGAAACTAAAGGTTATCAAGCTACGTATAGATAAAGCAAAACGTGAATTTGAAGGTAAAGACATAGATAATAAAGACCTTGTGGCCCTTTCAAGACTACAAGACAGTCTGATTTTCTTTGCCACATCCCTACAAGGTAATGAAAGCTTGCTGACTAAACTGAAATTTAAGCTCCCTATTGATGCCCTAGATGCCGAACTAATTGAAGATGTAACTATTGAGTTGAATCAGGCTCGCATCTCTGCAGATATCTATAGTAACATCTTAGAAACGACCCTAGATATCTATGCATCTATCATCTCCAACAATATGAATAGTGTGATGAAGATGCTGACATCTTTCTCCATCATCATGATGTTCCCTACCCTGATAGCCAGTATCTATGGAATGAACTTAATCAACGGCATGGAACAATGGACATGGGGCATGCCAGCCACCCTCCTATTAAGTGTGGGCATCACCGTGACCTTCTGGGTCTACTTTAAGAAGAAAAATTGGATTTAATGGCCTCAGCTATTTGTCGTCCTTGACGAATGCGATCGCCTAGTCCTATCCCATTACGCAGATTACCTGCAATAGTTAGTCCTGCATACGCTTGCTCTACCTCTTGAATCGCTTGGAATCGTTCTCCAGATGTGATTTCATATTGAGGGATGGCATGCTTATGCGGGGCTATATTTTTAATGCAGTACTGTACCTCTTTAGGCATATGCAGCATATCATATAAACCTTCACGTATCACTTCCTCGAGCTTATCTTCAGACCAATCGGCAACATTGGGATAACGGATTCCACCAATAAAGAAGCTCAATAAAGCAGTGTCATCTTCTGGACTAGGACAACGATCATCGAAACAGCTGCTGGGGTATAATATCCCCAATATAGGTCGTTGCGCATGAGATGGTACCAAACTACCGAATGCTTTCAGTGCTTTCATAAAGGTATGATGCTTGGTTGTATCAAGCTCAGATAAGGCTACACTGACTAAGGTAACAGGTGCATAACGCACATTATTGATAAGGTTCATCTTTTCTTGTGACACAAAAGGCATAAGTGCTGGCAAAGCATAAGCACCAACAGTAGACACCACCTCTTTAGCTTGCCATACTTTCTGTTCTCCATCTTGAATACCTGCAATCTCCCAATCTGCACCACCTTTTTCTTCTGCGATAGGTTTAACGACAACATTATCCACACCTAAATAGATATTCTCCTGTCCTATACGCACACCAAGTCTATCTGTCAAAGACTGTAACCCTCCATGTACAGAAAAGACCTCTTTGGTAGCCAGTTTATCTCTTTCAGACTTGGGCTCCTTTTTCTTTGCAATTGCACCACGCACAAAGCTACCAGAATTGGCTTCCAACGCATATAGTTTAGGCAGGGCATAACGTGTCATAAGCTTGTGTACATCTCCAGCATAAATACCAGAGATAAAAGGATCTACAGCATAGTCCAAGAAGCTACGTCCCATACGACGGCATACCAAATCAGCTACACTCTCATCAGGGTTACTCCCTCGCTTACGCCATGGTTCTCCCAAGATGCGAAACTTATCCCCCCAAGTAAACAAAGGAGTTGTCACCGCTTGGTACAAAGAAGAAGGTAAAGGATAAAAACGATCCTTTTTCCATACTTGACGTACTTTATTGGCTTCACTCGCAATCTGTGCCTCCAGATTAACATCCTGAATCAACTCTTGTATTTCTGGATATGAGAGCACACCCGTATTCGGGCCACACTCACAAACAAAACCATCGGTATGCTTGGTCTGAATCTGTCCACCTACTCGAGCCGTTTTCTCTATTATAGCCACACGCAGCCCAGCACGCTGCAAGTACAGTGCTGTCGTCAGCCCCGTAATCCCAGCACCAACAATCAAGACGTCGTATGTGTTTTGAATTTTCATTATAAAGGCTTTGAAAAAGTTTGTTTTCCCCGGACCAACAGCGGGTCGAATGCTGCTGCTACATTGCGCACAAAAGGCAACCCTTGAATGGTCATCACCCACGCCTCATCCTCACGAACGAGCAAACCATCTTCAACAAAAGTATGAAATATTTCTGGATTGTATGCCGTCTGCTTCAAAATCTCTTCTTTAGGCATATGCAGATGCTCCCCTAGCTCTGACCAAGTAATGCGGTTATTACACATCAACATCTCGATGACTTCACGCACGATTTGTAGACGTGGAGTCAACTGATATCCACGCACCACTGGAGATTGAGCTGATTCGACCGCAGACATATATTCCTCCAACACTTTTGTATTTTGTGCATAAACACTCTCCAATTGAGAGATAGCACTCACCCCAAAAGCATACACCTGACCAGTTGTACGACGAGTACAGTACCCCTGAAAATTACGGTGCAACTTGCCTTCCTGCAAAGCAATATTCAGTTCATCGTCAGGGCGCACAAAGTGATCCATACCTATGCTTGAATAACCAGCTTCGTGCAAAATACGCGTTGCTTCGTCAAACATCGCTTGCTTTTCTTCACTGCTTGGCAAGCCAACCTTTTCCAATACACGCATCGCCTTATTCACCCAAGGCACATGAGCATAAGAGAAAGTCACAAGACGATCTGGTCGTGCAGCAATAGCACGACGAATCGTTGCTGCAAAACTAACAGCTGTCTGTTTAGGCAATCCATAGATGAAATCAAGATTGACACGCGCCCCAGCGACATGTAGTTTTTCTACTATTTCTTCAACAGGTAGTAGAGATGGGCGTCGATTGGCCGTCTTCAAGACATCCTCATCAAAGTCTTGCACCCCTAAACTAAAGCGATTGAAACCCGCATCAATTAAGCTATCCCAATCTTCTACTTGCAAATAGCCTGGATGGCACTCAATGGCAATCTCAGGTTGATCTATTGTATCTATACCTTCTAACAGATGCTCGTTAAGTTCTTTCAGATAATGCAAAGGGATAGCAGTAGGACTGCCTCCACCATAGTGAATCTGCGCCAACTTTCTACTAGATGACAACTGGCTTTTCACACGAGTAATCTCTTGATGCAAGCACGCCACATATCTAGCGATTGTATCTTCAGACTTCATGCCTTGTGAATTGCAACCACAGTAGTGGCACAAATGGCGACAAAAAGGGATATGTATATAGAAAGAGACCAATTGCTGTGTAGCTGCATTCGATGCGGTTACAGACCAAAGATAATCATCTCCAGCAAACCCATCATGAAACAAGTTGGCTGGGGGGTAACTCGTGTATCTTGGTACAGGAATATTATATTTAGAAATAAGTTCTGTAGTATTCATTTTTCTTTTAAACTAATCTATCATTAAAAGCTATATAGATGGTCAAAAATTCTTGCCTTAAATGTACATATTCTAGCCTTGAATCTCAAGATTCTTGCTTTAAATCTCAGCATTTAAGGCAAGAATTTTTGTCTATGTCTTTTCTAACTCTTCTGCTACCGTTTCAAGACGTAAAGGAAAGAAAAACAACACATAACATAACGACAGAGCAGCAAGGCCAGAAGCCATCACAAACAAGGCATCATACCCCCACCTTTGAGCAACATGCCCACTCAAAATCGCGACAACTATCCCACTCAGATGTGTCAATACAATTTGTATCGTAAAATCAGTTCCTTCTCGTCCTGGACGGACCAAGTCCATAGCTGTGGTGTACACCTCTATGGTACCAAATCCATAACCACCCCATAACAAGAATATCCCTATGTAAATATCTGTGGTGCTAGGCACTTTGCCGATAAATGTCAAGAAGTACAGCGTACTCAACAAAATAAAACAAGCAAATAAGATGCGTGCAATACTCCGCCCTATCTTGCGCAGAAATCTACCTGCCAAGAAAGAAGACAGAAACGCAAAACCAGTCCCTACAATACCACTCATCACACCGATATCCTGCATAGAATAACCCAAGTCGACAAGGTATGGACGTAACATGGCCAGTAAACCTATAAGACCCGAATAGTATAAGATTAAGAAGATAATCTGTCTCCAAATCCCTTTCTGCCCAAAGAAGAGTACAAAGTCATGAAAGCGAGCACGAGGTGATGGTTGATCTTCATCGAGCAACTGTATCTTTTTATTTCTCCACAGAGGCACCACGGCAATCATCACAAATAGGGCAAGACATAGCAATAAGATATCCCAACCGAATTGTTTGTAAATCACTAGGAGCACACCACTACCCACCAAAGTTCCCGCAAATGACCCCATAGACTGCATACTATTGAGCAAAGCTTTTCCTTTATGCGGCGTAGTGCGTATAGCCAAAGCATCCGTTGCTATATCTTGAGTCGCAGAAGTCACTAAAGACAAGATAATCAAGACCACGACCAACTGAAAATTGGTGTGCAAATTCAAACAAGCAATCAAGATAATAAAAGCAGCATAAACAAACTCAGAAGAGATAATCCAACGCTTGTAGTCACGGACAGTCTTGCTATGCCGATCCACTATAGGTGCCCAAAGGAACTTTATAATCCAAGGCAATTTAATCAGTTGTAAATAGCCAATAGTCGACAGCGCAAACTCTTCTTGCCGCATCATCACAGGGATAACTGTCGCAAAGAAGCTCATAGGGATGCTCTGTGCGATATATAAGGTAAAAAAAGTCAGCAGATGCTGTCTTTTACCAGCAGATGACATGGTGTCTTTGGCCATTGATAGTCTCCTTAAAAGGTTACCGAAAGAGTCGCTCCATATTCTAATGGACGACCTGCTTGGGCATAATAATTATTGAATGCACTAAAGGCATAAGCCGCATAGTTACGATCTAGTAGATTTCGTCCCCAAAGTTCTAGCCCTAGACAGTTCCTCATCAATTTGACTTTGGCGTCTAGCAAGCCATAAAAGCCACGCGACACTGCATTGTCTTCTTTCCAGTATGTGGTCCCTGTTGCATGGTAATTGGCACTTACTGTGACACGATCAAGCAAAGAGCATACAGGAGCCCATGAATAATCTCCCATCAAAGCCAATGTCTGACGAGGTACCATAGGGATATAGTTATCATCGTACTTCACCTCTTCACTTTTATGATACGTCTCAAACTTAGCATCTGTAAATCCATATTCTAATCCTAAGTGTAAGCCACTCATAGGACGAGCATGCAGAGATGCTTCCACACCACGGCTATACGACTCTCCAGCATTGGTTAGCTTCGCTCCTTGACCATTAGCCAATAGTTCATAGATTTGTTGATCTTCCCAAGTGATATAGAAAAGTGACAATGCTGCTGTATAACGACGGTCTGCTGTGTGTATTTTGGCACCAATCTCATAGTTCCAGCTATATTCTGGCTTGTACTCTATCTCATCGTGTGTTTCAAAAATAGTATTGAAACCACCAGCTTTGTATCCTCGAGTAATCGATGCATACAATGATTGGTTATGAGGCAGCGCATATTGAATAGACAATTTAGGACTCCACTCTTCATGAGATGCGTGATTTTTAAAGGCATCCATAGGTGTAATCACATCCCCTTTTCTACGACGATAATCATAATCCAAATCGGCACGCTCAAAATCATAACGGATACCAGCCGTGATACTCAGTGGCTCAATCAAGAAATGATTCAATGTAGATTGATGGTACACCGCATAGCCACGAGTAAGCATATCGTAATCCTTCAAACTAGTAAAGCCATACTTATAATACTCAGCTGGTGCCTTTCTATCCAAACCCTGGTGGAAACCAAATGCACCAAACAACCACTGATAATTATTAGAGTGATTACTCTTCACATTAAACTCCTGTGACCACATGCGACGATGAGTCATTTGCTGAACGGCATACAAAGAAACAACAGAGAAATCTTGGTCAATCACCTGCTTATCTTCTGTATATTGGAAAGACGTCTGACTATTGAAAGCAATCGCATCATTAGCAAAGTTCAAAGCTAAACCAGAGTTAGTCATCACACGACGATACATGCTGTTGGCATCATAAGCGACATCAGCAATCTCTTTAGTTTCCAAGTCATACTGAGCATATGGGTACCCATTCTCGTCCGCATAATTAAAGAGCTGTGTATATTTCACTAGCCATTGATCATTCAGTTGCCAATCTAATGCAAGAGTAGCCGAAGCCTCATCTCTTTTATCTGCGTGAGATGAGCCATCCATTGTGGCATTGCCAGATGCATCTGCTTGATAATGATTCGTGATAAAGCCATCAATATGTGATACACGTCCTGATACAGACAGACCTACATTTTCGGCTAATGGTTTAGACACCAATAGGCTGCTTTCTAAACGACCATACTTACCTCCTGTTATCGTGGCTTTCACCGCATCGTATCGGAGTGGAGAATGAGTGGTGATATTAATCACACCTCCCATAGTATTACGACCATATAGCGTCCCTTGAGGTCCGCGTAGCACTTCAATCTTTTCTATATTGGCAAACTCGAAATCGTATAAGGACTTATCAAAATAAGGTACCCCATCGACATAGAGACCTACTGCTGGATCACCGATTTTATTACCGATACCACGCACATAGATAGGCGTCGTTAATTTACTACCGTATTGCGGCATATAGAAATTGGGAACAAGATGCCCCAAGTCTGTCATCCCTTGTATTTGCTGCACTTGAAGCGTGGCGGTATTTAAAACCGACGCAGCCACAGGCTGTTCTTCTAGCTTTTTTTGGTTCTTGAAACTAGTCACCACCACTTCACTCAGGTTGATAGTCGACGAGTCCGTTGGAAGTTCAGGATAATTTTCGGCAGATACCTCTGCACAAAGAGCAATAATACTTACACAAGAAAGGACCACCTTAAAAAGGCGTCCTTTCCTTGTAGGTTCAAATTCAATCTTCTTCATATATTAATCATTTACGCTGCAAAGATACAAGGAAGCTATTAGATGCACAATCCTCACAAATGAGGATTTTACCAAACGAAGTCAGGCGTATGTCGAGATTACTCATCTCAACATACACCTGACTAGTCTATTTTAAAGAATCAGTTCTTACTTAGAGAACACTCCCTTTGCCATCATATGTTCCGCAATTTGTACAGCATTCAGCGCCGCACCCTTCTTGATTTGGTCACTCACAGTCCAGAAAGTCAATCCATTAGGATTAGATAAATCTTGACGGATACGGCCCACATATACTGGATCTTCACCAGCCAAAAACAATGGCATTGGGTACTCCAACGTACTTGGGTTGTCCATAATCACGACACCTTGAGCTTCCTCAAACGCCTTACGTGCATCAGATACAGATACAGGTTCTTCTGTCTCCAACCAGATACTTTCACTATGAGCACGAAGCGCAGGTACACGTACACACATAGCACTCACTTCAATATCGCTATGCATAATCTTGCGTGTCTCGTTGTACATCTTCATCTCCTCTTTCGTGTAGCCATTGTCTGTAAAGACATCTACTTGTGGGATCAAATTGAAAGCCAACTGATGGGCAAACTTATCCACCGTAACAGGCTCGTCTGCAAGATACTCTTTCGTCTGAGTATACAGTTCTTCCATCGCTACTGCACCCGCACCACTAGCAGCTTGGTATGTAGATACATGTACTCGTTTGATATGAGATACATCTTCGATAGCCTTCAATGCCACAACCATCTGAATAGTTGTACAATTTGGGTTAGCGATCACCTTACGAGGTGCTTCAAATGCATCATCACCATTCACTTCAGGTACTACCAATGGCACATCTTCGTCCATACGGAATGCACTAGAATTGTCAATCATGATTGCACCATGCTTTGTAATCGTTTTTTCGTATTCACGACTAGTTCCAGCTCCAGCAGAAGTAAACGCGATATCAATACCTTTAAACGAATCATCGTGCTGAAGCAATTTCACCGTCAACTGTTTACCACGGAAGGTGTATTGCTTACCTGCACTACGTGGAGAACCGAACAAGACTAGCTCGTCGATAGGAAAGTTTCTCTCCTCCAAAACACGGAGAAACTCCTGGCCTACGGCGCCGCTGGCGCCAACAATTGCTACATTCATAATTACCTATTCTAATATTAAGTTTGGTATGAGACACCATGTACAAATATAATGTCTCTGGTTATTTATTGTGTACTACTTAGTCCATTCTTTCAATGTCTTAAAAAAGCCTTTCTTTCGAGAACTGTTCATACCCCAGTCGACTGGAATACATCGATATCCTTCCTCAAAATTTACGTCCTTCATGCAACAATCGAAGAATCCCCAAGAAGCATGCGCTGCAGTCGCTGCGACAACATTATTCTCTTCGTTATCGAAATCAAAGTGATCATCTTCGTTGAACACAATTGATTTCGTCGAAGTGCTTGTGATACTTTTTTATGTATTGTATTATTAGGTTCTTTTAAGTAGAATGCAAATATAAGTTCTACTAATTAGGGGACAAAAATACAACAAATTGCTAGATAATCCCACAATTTTGAGTAAATTTGTAGCACAAGAAACCTAAAACCACCTTTTATGCACGGACATCTATTAGATTTTACACTTCCCATTACTCACCATACCTGGATATTCTTTCTCGTACTGAGTATTATACTGTTCGCACCTATGTTGTTGAACAAACTTCGTATACCCCATATTATCGGTTTGATCTTGGCGGGTATCTTGATTGGTGAGCATGGATTAAACATTTTGGAGCGCGATAGCAGCTTCGAATTATTCGGAAAAGTAGGACTTCTGTACATCATGTTTTTGGCTGGATTAGAGCTAGATATGGATGGACTAATAAAAAATAGGACGAAAGGGATAATCTTTGGTCTACTCACCTTCTTTGTCCCCTTCTTTATCACCCAATGGAGTTGTATGGAACTTCTGGATTTCGACATGTGGAAATCCATGCTTATCTCCAGTATCTTTGGTGCACATACACTATTGACCTACACTATTGTGGGTAGATACGGACAGACCCGTCACCCTAGTGTGGTCATCAGTATCGGTGGTACCATCGTCTCCTTGACCCTGTCTCTACTCTTTCTAGCAGGTATAGCTGGAAACTTCTCCCCTCACGGTGGCTTCTCTTTTTGGGGACTATTTGCCCTAAAATTTGTAGGGTATATGGCTTTCGTCATGTATGTCTACCCTAGAATCACAAAGTGGTTCTTCTCCAACTATGACGACAACATCCTACAGTATATCTTTGTGTTGGCTCTGATTTTCTTGAGCAGCGCACTAGCAGAGCTTGCTGGTCTAGAAGATATCTTCGGGGCATTTATGGCTGGTTTGCTTATCAACCGACTTGTACCAACTCTATCTCCACTGATGAATCGCATCGAGTTTGTAGGAAATGCCATCTTTATCCCTTATTTCTTGATTGGTACAGGGATGCTTATCAACCTGCGTCTGTTGTATCAAAAGCCAGAGATACTATGGATTATCGTTGTCTTTATCGTTATTGCCACCATCACAAAATGGCTGGCAGCATTTGTTATGCAGAAATCATTTGCTATGACCAAGGCTGGTCGTCAGATGATGTTTGGTATGACCAATGCCCACGCTGCTTGTGCTTTGGCGATGTTGATGGCTGGTACACATATTGATATCGACTTGGTTACAGAAGGCGTACAGCCTCTAATCGGCGACAATGTACTCAATGCTATGATTATCCTGATTCTAGTATCTAGTATCATCAGTTCGGTGTACACAGAAAAGGCAGCACGCTCTTTGGCTCTTAGTGACAAAGCAAGCCCTAAGCGCTTGCAAGAAGAGAATATCCTAGTCACATATGCCAATCCACATACCGTAGAGCATCTAACCAATATGGCCTTGCTGATGCATCAACCTAATAGTGGTCGACAACTGATTGGTCTACACGTTACTTTCGATGATAGCGACCCTCAACGTCGTGTACAAGCTCGTAAGAACCTAGAAAAAGCCACAGAAATTGCCGCTTCGGTAGATGTACCTATGGTGACTGTTAACCGTGTCAGTACAAATGTTGTGACAGGTATTGTACACACCATGACGGAGCGTGAAGCTACTGACCTCGTACTTGGATTGCATCATAAGACCAGTCTAAGCGAGAAGTTCTGGGGTAATCTTACAGACAACCTGCTACATGCTATGCACCGTCAACTTGTTGTCGTACGTTTGGTAGCTCCTGCCAATACCCTACACCGCATTATAGTAGCTGTTCCTCAAAAAGCGGAGTATGAATCAGGTTTCTTTAAATGGATAGATAGATTATGTAATGTAGCCGATCAGCTGAGCTGCTCTATTCTATACTATTGTCATCCAGACACCAACTCAGTATTGGTGCGTCATATGGAAAAGACCCATTCTAACATCACGTTCAAAACTCGTGATCTAACACATTGGGATGACCTGTATCAATTGGACAAAGTGCTTCGTGAAGACGATCTACTGGTCCTTGTAACTGCTCGTGAATCGGCTATTTCTTACGACAAGAGTTTCACTCAGATACCTAATCAAGTAGATACGTATTTCAAAGACAATAATCTACTGATTATCTATCCAGACCAATACGGTACGCCAGAGGAAGAAACAACATTTAGTGACCCTCGTCACTATATGGTCAATCGCCAACAGCTGGTTAAGGTCAATACGCTATTTAAGAAGATACATAGCAATAGAGAGGAAGACTAGTGGCTAGTTTCACTGAACTCATAAAGGAGAGGCCATGTCAAAAGCTGATTTTGACATGGCCTCTATTTGTGTCCAAAACACCTTAAAAATCGCAAGCGCTTCCAACTCAAATCGGAAGTAGATGCAACTCAAATCGCAAGCGCTTGCGATTTGAGTTGCATCTACTTAGGTGTTTTTGGGGTCATTTTAGTCACGAAAATGACTTCTTTTATCTCAACCAAATAGACTTCTTTCAAGCGGAAATCTTCTAAAGAAGCACATCCGATACATTCTTAACAAGCACCGCCATATCCATGGCACCTTCGGCTTGGAGACCTCCCACTATAGCCCCTCCTAGTTGAGTCACCAAGAAAGGATCTTCACTATAGCACTCAAGTGTACATCTCCTACATGGATCATGAGCACCGTTTAGGATAGGTGCATAAATTTCACATAACGAAATCAGCCGTAACAGGTAGATGGTCAGTTACATATATCCCTTTCTCATTTGGCTGGTCAGCAATCGCAGCATATGATAAAGGACGACAATTAGGAGAGTATAGAATATAATCTATACGTGCACGTTCTGCTACCGCACGATGTCCAAATCCATGATAAGTCCATGTAGGACCAGTTACGATATCACTCTCTACACGACTATCTTTATATCCTGCTTTCTCGACAAGGTATTGCACTGCCTTACTGTTTGGTTCTGCATTGAAATCACCAGTGATAAAAATCGGCAAAGTATTCATGACATCCTTATTCGGATACCACGTCTTCAACAGGGTAGCCAGCTGATTGTGAATCAACTGTACCCCTTTGACACGCGCCTCTTTGCCCACGTGATCCAAATGAGTATTGACCACTAGCATGCTATCTTGTGAATGAGTATCACGAAGCAAAGCCCAAGTAGCCACACGACAACAAGCCGCATCCCAGCCACGTTTTCCAAATTGGTCAGGAGTATGACTCAACGAATAAGTCGCACTTTGCAACACATCAAAGCGGGCTTTCTTGATAAACAATGCCGAGTATTCGCCTTTCTCAGCACCATCTTCACGGCCTACACCTAGCTGGTAGTAATCAGGAAGCATCTCTTCCTTCATGGTCACCAATTGATGGTGAAGCACCTCTTGTGTCCCGATAATATCAGGTTGTTGCGCAGCGAGCATCTTTTTCATACTGGCCACACGTTTTGGCCATGCATTGATTCCGTCATCAGGATTGTCCATACGGATATTTAAGCTCATCACACGTACTGTAGGAATAAAGCTAACCGCGGCACCGCCACCTTTGCCCATATTCAAGAAGATAGAATCTCCATACTGCACGGCTTTCTTGATGATACGTACCCCAGTAGGATTCTTCAAGTAGCTTGTGTTAGGTGCATCCTCGTAGACAGTCATTTCATATGTCATACCCTCTTCCAAGAAATCAAGCTTGACAGATCTTACTGCCTTTTTTGCCTCAAAGTCATTGGCTACTGCTCCTAAGAAGAAGCGGTTGCCAGCACGACGCACAACCACAACCGTCTTTTCTGGTTCACCCACCAAGCATTTCGACCAGTCGCTATCGGCATCGAAATCCTCGAAGAACTGGAATGCAGGCTTGCCTTTATAATTATCAATCATATCAGACGCCATCTGCATAGGAGAATATAGCACCACCCAAGCAGCCATTTGCTTCGCCACAGTCGTGTGGACACGGTTCGTTCCCTTATCTAGCGAGTTCCATTTCTTACGACGTGGGTCATTCTTACTGCTTTCTAGAAGCACATCAAAGATACCTGGTGTATAATCCATAGGACCAGCCAACAG
Organism: Bacteroidaceae bacterium; assembly: GCA_963678855.1. GTDB lineage: Bacteria > Bacteroidota > Bacteroidia > Bacteroidales > Bacteroidaceae > F22. The sequence continues at coordinate 1,580,696 of OY787448.1, forward strand.
ACGAGTAAATGGAAGCACCTCAAAATATTCAGGGCCATTCCCTTCACTCCACGCATTCCATTCCATACCACGAGCACCCTCGCGCGTCATCATATTTGGATACGTACGACGAATACCAGTAGGCTTAATTGGTTCGTGCGCATTGATATTGATACGATACTTGGCCGCTAGTTCTACGACTTTGCGGTAGTGCATCACCGCAGGTTGGCTATGGTGCTTCACGCCATTAGGCATACCGCCTGCATAGCCTGTTTTTAGATAACGTACCCCTAGAGAATCGTTCCAAGCCAATGTGCGCTCTAGTTGCGATTCGTAATTCGCGATATTCCCACCCGTTTCATGGTGAGTGATTAAGTAGATGCCTTTTTCTTGTGCATAGCGTTGCACTTCGTAGACATCGAAATCATCGTAAGGCTTCATATAATCGAAGACTTGGTTAGTCCCCCAGTTTTCCCAGCCGTCATTCCAGCCTTCAAACAAGACACCTTCGATATCATGGTCGACAGCAAAATCAATATATTTCTTCGCATTCTCCGTCGTGGCACCGTGACGTGGACCTTTCGTCCAAGTTTCCACGCCCACGTGCATGCCCCACCATACACCGACGTATTTGATTGGTTTTACCCAAGCAGTATCTTCTATCTTGCATGGATCATTTAGGTTGATGATAAGCGACGAGTTAATCAATCCTGGTGCTTCATCCGCAATCTGGATGCTACGCCATGGAGTCTTAAACTGCGCAGGCACTTTGGCTTTGATTCCATCTGGCCAAGGCACTAGATCTGCTTCTAGTGGAAGCTTAGCCTCCTTACGCTTTAGTGTCATACCAGGGAAGTCCGTCAAAGCTGCTTCATGAATAGAGACCCATGACCCTGCCGTCGTACACATCGTAATCGGCGTATTGGCACTCTGCACACTGTCTAGCGGAAGCGTACGGTATTTTTGTTCGTAAGTATCGAAGTGAGCAGGTGTCGACCAAGTTTTAGGACAGTCTACTAGATCAAATTCAGTCTGTTCATCTGTCAAGAATAGGCTATCTTGTCCTGCTACATCATAAGCATAACGGAAGCCTAGTCCATCATTAAAGACTTTGACATAGACAGTAAGCTTGCTGACCGCATTTTCTAGATGAATGGCTGCGCCATTATAGTGCTCGCGCACCTCTTTATTTTCTCCCCACGGTTGAGTCCATACTGAATCGACAGCCGTTTTCTCAACTTCAGTGATTTGGTATCCATCCAACAGGTTGATATTATTTTGGGCTGCAAAGCCAAGTTTAGACGTGCGCACAAGCGCTTTCTTGTGGTGAGCTACGGTATAACTCATACCTCCATCTTTATCTACTTTAAGTGTGTAGGTAATATTTCCATCTGGCGACGAGACGGAAGAGGTGTTTTTGGGTGTACAAGCGATAACACTTAGGACTAGTGTCAGACCTGTCAAAAGTTTGAATAATTGGTTCATAAGGTATATATATAGTTAACTAAGGCATAAAGATAGTGATTTTCAGGGAGATAGGGGATGGTGCATGGTGGGATACATCGGATAAGCGGAATAAAATACCCCGAGACGGTAAAAGTCTAAAAAATGCGGTTCGTAACACAGCTAGTAAGAGCTCATTGGTGCGAAAGTTTCGGAGCGGCAACACCAATCTGATTTACTTGCGCAAAATAAATAAAATAACGATGAGGACATGCCAAAAAGTTACTTTTGCCATGTCCTCATCAGGTAAATATGGATTTGTTATGTTAGTAGTCTTGAGTGATTTTTAGGGAGTCCATGCGCCCCAAGTCACCGAATCCAGGCATAACTACAAAGGTTATAATCCTTTGTTTTTCATAGGGATTAGGGCCTAGTTTAACTGTAAAATCTAAGGCTTTCATTTTTTTTATTATCATATTATTCCCAGAGATTACTATGTAATCAGATGTCTCATCAAACTCATATCCATTTTGTTCACTTTGCTCTTGATAGCTGGCGTCATTTACCCAATATATCGTGTCTCCCTGCTCTTTTATAAGGTAAAAACCAAATGAATTGTTGCCAGTCACAGTTTCAGTTAACCCCATTTTTGGCGCATGGATTTCATTCACGGATAAATTAATATGATCCATATCGTCTTTATGTGTACAAGCTACAACTGCAAGCATATATAATGCTGTGGATAAAACTAATCTAAATATAGTCTTCATTGCAATTTAATTTCGTTTAAAATTTAGAATTGTATTATGTAATAAGTACGATGCAAAAGTATACATTATACGGAAATTGACCAATACATTTAGTTCGCAAATAATTCGCAAAACATCACTTACACACCAGTAAAACAGTTGGGTTGACATACGGTGCTAATGCGCTGCGCAAGGCGGTGACCCAAGGAGCCAATTTTGTACAGTGCTATGGGATGGTGTCGAAGATAAGGCCTCTGTCGAAGCCCGTGTGCAGTGTGTGAAGCAGGTGGCTGCTTGGACAAGCAAGGTAAAAGCTTCGATAGGCCTATCTGCTGATGCTACTGGCAGCTCGCGTGCTCCACGTGGACGGCCTGGCGCCTCTAAACAGTCTGCTAGAAAAGCTAGCAGAAGACAGTGGAGGTATGATGAAAACGAAAATCGGCCAATTAAGCCGCTACAGCTGGATTTGGGAAAGATTTTGTCTGGAAGCACATACGATTGACAAATGTCAAAAAAACTGACTTGTATGCTTTTTATTACGCTCTGGAGATAAAAGCGCGCAAAAAGCATAAAAACAAGCTGGCCCCTTATGCTTGTTACAGCAATAAGGGGCCAGCATCTAATATATTTGTAAAGTTAACGACCTAGATTGTTGACTTTACACTTTCAACTATAGATCCAAAATCATATGACCAAAGTTTAGCTTTTCGTCTTTTGTGTAGTGGTAGATTAGCCAAATCTTTTCGCCATCATTCTTAAGTACTTCGCAAGTCACAGGTTGGTCTTCGATTGGATCATCTTGCCAACCACCTTTAAATCGGAATGTGGCATCTGTTTTCACACCTACTGTCAAATCACCAGGGAAACATACTTGACCAAAGTAATATGTATAGTAAGTAAAACCTAGTTTATTGATTTCGCCATCTTTAGACACTCCCTTAGTGTACCAACTTGAATCATATGATTGCTGATTGTATACAACCGTTGGTTCAGTTTCATTCTGCAAGTCAAGCTTGTCTTGATCAGTAAACGGCACTGTAGAAGTAGTTACTACAACAGGGATATCCACAGCCAAACCATACGAGTCTGTTAAATGTACAGTAGTAGTACATTCTTTGATACCCTTAATCACAAGTGTAGATGGAGTTTCGATAGACACTTCGATATCTTCACTGTCAGTAGTCGCTTCATAGCCTAAGTTACCTTCAGTAATTTGAACTTTTACTGTCTTATCCCAGCCAAGTGGCATTGCGATTTCTACTGTCTCACGATCAACAGCCAATGTCTCATAATGAGATACAACTGGCAACAACAAGTAGTTATCTTGTGCATCAGTGATTACTACATTGGCATTACCAAGAGCTACACCAGTGATATTCAAGACTTTGCCGTCCATTTCAACTGTTGCAATCTCAGTATTCGTACTAAATGCTTTGTATTCACCAGCACCGTCAGTAATCGTTACCGCAGTGGCTTGACTTACCACGATATCTGCTTTTTCTGCATCCAATTTAAGCTCCTTTTTCACAACTGTATCTACTGGTGCAGGATCATCATCACTGTCACTACAAGCAGTAAATAGTAGAGGAAGAGCGAGTGCACACAGGCACATCAGTGTATATATTCTTTTCATGTTCTTCACTTTTTAAAGATTATAGTTTACCAGTCTTTAAGATATGTCTCACCAATCACTAGTTCATCATCAAACATTGTCCTAGCAATCTTTCCTAGGTGATCACATTGCCTTGAAAAATTACTACGTGCTGGGTCCAAAGCAAAAATCATATGACCACCATAGCCATCATCGATAATCCTTTGTAAAGTAGATTCACTTGCAAATCGACCTTGAGCATATTCACTAGAGCCTTGTATCATACCTGTCTTAGGCAAACCTGGATAGTTACCATCCAAATCACCATAACCACCATAATCTTGAATGGCATAGTCGATCCATTGTCCTGACTCTTCACCATCTACGCTTGGAAGTGAACGTGTTGCACCATATACATAGGTCTCAATTAGGCGGTCTGGCATGGCCTTCTTACACTCATACACAAAGCGTGCTGCACCTGCTGCTCCAGGACTGACGAAACCTGGAGGAACTGGATTCTGATAAGCTGAGTACTCATCATCAAAGAAGATACCATCCAAGCCGTACGCATCGCAAGTAGCCTTCACTTCTTGAGCTACATATTTAGCTGTCTCCTCACTTAAGTTGGCCACACCAGATCGGTCGTGGTTACCTAGCACACTCATCAAGACTTTGATACCGCGGTCGCGCAATGGCTTAATATATTTCTCACTGTTATCCAGAATGTGTTGTACATTCTCGTTGTGGAAAATATACACACGGCCAGTTTCCTCACTGTAGTTGATATTTGACGAGAACATGATGACTTGGTCAATCACTTGCTTACCACTGTTTTTCAAAGTAAATGACATGTTGGTTAGCGGATTGGCGTCATTCACCTCCATACAGCTAATGATTTGGATACCATTTGGCTTTTCTGCATTAGGAAGAGTGGTCATGTCGCGCACAAGCATCACAAAATCACTTTCTTCTGTAGCTTTGACACCAGCAGATTTAGCGGTCACATGCACTGGTAATGCATACGTTTTGTTTGATTCTAGTGCTGCATCGGTACGCAATGTTATTGCTACAGCTTCTGATTTGCTTGCTCCTTGAGCTACTTGAGCTGTTTCAGGAATAGTCACTGAGCCTTGTGGGAACAATGCATACTCAGTGCCATGTTCTTTATTAAAAGCAGTCAATGCATCTGCATTGTAGCTCAACTGAAGGGTAGCCGCACTGCTCACAGGAGCAGTGGTGCTGATAAACATTTCTTTTGTCTCTTCTGTTCTAAACTCAACGACACTATAGCTGCGCTTACCCGCTCCATCCACTAGGTAAGCCACAGGGCTTTCACTAAGTGTATATGGGTTCTCATTGACTGGCTCAAGAGCAATATCATCGTCACCACCACAGCTGGTCAAACCGAAGCTACATGTGGCCAATCCAAGGGCCAGTGCCCAAGTAGATATATTCATTGTTTTCATTTAGCATTACTATTTTTAGGTTACAGACTAGTTTCCTGGTGCTGGAAGTGTTACACTTGTCCATTTCAAGGGATTGTTTGCCAAAGCATCATTACCATTACCAGAATGGTCTTTCACGCGACGGTCGCTATTATCATCAAACTTCCAGTAAGATACCAAACCTTCTGAATCTGGCGATACATAGTAAGGGTTGTTTGTGATTTCTTCTTGCGTACGTACGATATTCCAGATACGTACTTCAGAAATTTCGCCTGCTAAATAGCGTTCATTTGCATATGAACGACCGATACAAAAGCCACCAGTTCCACTTTGACCAAGATTGACAGCACCTAGGCTACGGTTGCGTTCGCCTTGTACTTTTCCATTGATATATAACACCGTGTGCCCATCATTTGAGTCGTAAGTCACCGCAATATGTACCCACTCGTTTGTAGGTAACTTTTTGTTGCTATCTGCAGAAGGGAAGTTACCACTTGATGTCGCCACTTGTACTTGACTGCTAGGATAACCTGCATCACCAATACGAATCAAGAAAGAACCTTCAATACCCATTACCGTAGAGATCAAACGATCAAAATTACGCGCTCGAATAAGGGCTTCTAATGTCAATGTATTCAAACTACTTACAACATCTGGATTTTGCCAATCGATAGTCAAATAGTTTTCTTCAATATCACCAACCACGTTGATAAGAGCAGCGCCTTTAATGATATAATATTTTGTCACATCACTATCTAGGAGCATGAAGCTGGATTTTGAGATAGTTACTGGCAAGCAGTATACGATATCACGATTCAGTTTATCTAGATCTACAAAATTCAACTCGATTGTGTTCGACACGATACTACCCGCATTGATAGTCGCCTTGTTGCTTGTAAAGCTGTAGTTTTCGGCTGGCAAAAGCTCAGTCTCTGCACCATAGTTCTTGTTGTAGGTAGCTACTTTATTTGCAGCAGCAGCAAATGTGACATCCACTTGCATCGTATGTGGTTGTGCAAGAGCAGCTTGTAGCGTTTGCGTGTAGCCTGTGGTAGACGCTTTAACAAGCATTTCTGCTGTCTTATCATTACCATTGATAAACACTTTGTTGTCAAAGTCTGGCTCATCATTTCTACAACCAGTCAACATGACTGAAGCAAGTAGAAAGGCATATACTAATTTACTTCTCATAGTATTCTTATTTTAGAGATGGGTTGATAACACCAATGGCAGTACGAACATCATTGTACGTGCGTACATCGCCATAATAATTATTGCTCACATTCTTGATACCAAGACCATAGATACTAATTCCGTCATGACTAGCTGCAGCCCAAGTAGCCGTACCTAACAAAGCGCTAGAGCCATCTGCCCAAAAACCAGTCTTGATATCTGCAGTATCCAAAGATTTTGTTTCTGTCAATACGACAAACTTATCGGCAGGAACGCCCTCTTGAGCAATCATACCCAAGTTGAATGTCATACCCAATGCAGCTTTGATTGCCGTTACATCAAGCACGATAAAACCTGCATTGTCCAAGATTGTCTTATCCATCAAATTTTCTGGGTGCCCTTGGAATACAAATAACTTATCTGTATTACGTGTAGCCCAGTCGCCCATTAGACCAGTAAACAAGTTGTGATAGTTCATATATTCCGCTTTTTCGCTTTCGGTCATATGATTCACTAGTTTCCCTTTGTATGCAAACACAAAACCATCGTAGTTGTACTTGTCAACTAATGCTACGCTTGCACTCAACTTGTCTACTAAGTGTTGCTCAAAAGTAGGGATGTCGATAAGCTCCACTGCCTCTGGCTCTACTGCTTCACCAGTTTCAGCTGCTAGTGCATCTGCTGCATCTTGAGCCGCTTGTTGGCGCTTAGCATTTTCTGCTACTGCATCTGCTTTCCATAAGTCAAACTGGAACTTCACTGCATCGAAATCGAAAGTTACCACAAACTTAGTGCCTTTTTCAGCGCGTACTTCAGCGATTTCATCCATTTGCCATTGAGGCAATTCATCTGGAGAAAGCATAGCCACTACATCTACACTATCAGGAATAGCTGTGATGTTATCTACACGACCTGTGGCTACTCTTGCCGAGTTGTCGAAAGTCACATACGTCAACTTGTGTGCTCCCTTTTTGTATGCGCGAAGGTTTTCTAGATACGCTGCATACACCTGAGGATTTTGCTTGTCGATCTGTGACTGAGTAATATCTACTGGTTCTGTATCTTCATTCTCACTTTCGCAAGATGTCATCATTCCCAGCATGGCTAGTCCCATCATAGGGACTGCCAGCATATATTTACGTAAATTCTTCATTTGAAATCTCCTCTATTATTTACAATCCCACCAGATACGTGTCGCCATGTTGTCGGCACCACCAAGCATCTGAAGAGCTCCTTGTAGGTTTTCGTTATTTTCTAGATACTCACGTTGTGGATAAGATAGGCGACGAGCAAAGCCATCTTCTGCAATTACACCACCACTCAAATTATGTGGTACTGGCATCAACTTAGGATAACCTGTACGACGGAAATCAGCCCAACCTTCTTGACCAAGTGGGAAGTTAGCAATCCACTTTTGTGTAATGATGCGTTCTAGTTTCGTTTCCATATCTGCTGCATCGTCCCACATAATTGTGATTTGAGACATATCGCCATTATAAGTATTTTCTCCTAGAGGATCGACATACTTTTCAGCTTTTGATGTGTTATCTGCTAGATAAGCATCTACACCTGTAGCACCCCATTGTCCGAAAGACAGACGTACACCTTCTTCATACAAAGCTTGTGCAGTACCGCCCATATTCCAACCACGTAGCGCACCTTCGGCACGTAGGAATGCTGTTTCGGCAGCGTTCATCAACAAGACCTTATCGTATGATGCATCGATATTCATATTGGTATACTTGTGCGCATTGGCAGAAGATGAGAAGTTAGCACCAGTACGAAGACCGTAGTAGCCTTCTTCAACACCGTCAAGTTCAAAAGTACTCTTCGTAAAATACTTTTCGCTACGAGGGTCGTTGAATCCTTGCATATACGATGTTATATCGGCCGATACACGAGAGTCACCACCATTGTAATCATACATCACAACACGGAAAGGAGACTTTGTCACTGTATTGAATGCGTTATCAGCATTGCTGCTCATAGGACCAATTTCGTGAGCCATCACTTCTTCCGCTTTTGTCTTAGCATAATCTGCTTCACAGTAAGACAAGCGCATCGCTAGACGAAGTTTCAATGAGTTACCGTACTTGATCCATTGCTCTACATTACCCGCAAATACATTATCTGTCTCAGGAGTAAAGTTGGCTGTGCGTCTTTCGGTAAGCGCTGCAACAGCTGCTGTCAACTCATCAATCATAGTATGATATACCGTTTTTACATCATCGTAAGGAGCAGTCAATTTACCATCCTTACCAATCTGAGTATAAGGGATTGGGCCATAGATATCCGATACACGGTGCATAGCTGCTATACGTACGATATCAGCAACAGCAATAATCACAGGATCGTCAGTCACTTGCTTCAGTTGGATATAACTACCGTATGTATTTGGAATGATATCATTGAAAGCTACTTGTATCCAGTGTTCTTGTGGATTGTATGTAGCAAAGTTCTTCCCAATAAAGCCTTTGTTGGAATCAGCAAGATATCCACCGAAAGAACCACCTAGTAGACACTCAGTAAATTGGTTCAAGTTCACATCGACTGGAACCACATAGCCTTGCATCGCTTTGATAGATGCACCAATATTATTACCATCATAGGTGATTTGTTCATGATTGGCATCGTATGGGTTTTTGTTGTACTCCTCGTACTTATCTGTACAAGCAGTAGCACCCAATACCATAGCAGCGAGAACGGCTGTCTTTATACTATTTTTCATTGTCATTGAGTCTTTGGATTAGAATTTCAAACGGATATTGAAACCGATATTACGCGTGCTTGGCATCATATAGTTGTCAATACCTTGGTAATAATTCCCTGTAGTCGCTACGCTTTCTGGATCGTATGGTGCCTTATTGTAAATCATCCATAGGTTACGACCTACAAGACTTACTTTCATTTCGCCCACACCCCACAACATATCTTTTGGGAAAGTATAGCCGAAGCTAGCTTCTTGCAAACGCACGTTTGTAGCGCTATATGTATAGTATTGAGGCATTCCTGATTCTGCAGAAATCACGTTGTACCATCCATGTGCATCAACCATGTTGTTGCCATTGATAAGCACACCACCAGCGTTACGAGCATCAGCTGTAGCTTGAGATACACCATAGAAGTCCATCGCTGCTTGAGTAGCTGAATACACGATACCACCGATACGAGCAGAAACCATAAAGCCTGCTTCGAAGTTTTTATAAGAGAAGCTGTTTCTCCAAGCCATATTGGCTTTAGGGAATACACTACCTAGCTTGATACCTTCTTCATTCTTTTGGCGCATCACATTGCCTTCTTCGTTGACATAAATATTGCCTTCGCTATCTTTCTTCAACTCTGTCAAAGAGTACAAGTCACCTAGCGAGCCACCCTTCTTCAACATAAAGCGTGCTTGAGCCAAACCACCCATATTGATATTGTCTTTTGTGATCAAGACACCAGTTTCTGGATGACGGTAATCTTCTACAAGTTCCATAATCTTATTACGGTTAGAACTCAATGTGTAGTTAGATTGCCAGCCGAAGTCGCCCCACTTGTGTTTGTAACCTAGTGCAAGCTCCCAACCCATATTACGTACCTTACCTGTTTGAACAATTAAAGTACTATACGCTGAAGATGCTGAGATCTTAGGGTCAAATGTTTGGTTCTTTGTATACGTACAATACCAAGAAAGATCCATGTTGAATCCTTTCAAGAAACGAGTAGATAGACCCAACTCATATGAATCTGTACGCTCTGGCTTCAAATCATACATAGGATAGTTTGTATCCAAACGCCATACTTTGTTTGAATCATCCCAAGCATACATCGGGTTGGCCAAGTTACGTGGGAAAGGTGTACCTACAGAAGCGTAAGAAGCACGTACCTTTGCATATTCGATTTGCTTAGGCAATTCAAAGATTTCAGACAACACGAATGATGTACCTACCGATGGGTAGAAGAAAGACTTCTTGTTAGACTTAGGACCTGCCAATTGAGAAGGCCAGTCGTTACGAGCAGTCAAAGTCAAGTAGTATGCACTCTTATAGCCAAGTTCTGCACTTGCAAATACACTTTGTGTTTGCTCTCTCCAACCCATTTCTTTACGACGTAGCGTCAAAGCGTCTAGGTGAGACACAGTAAATACATTGGCCAAACCATTCTTATTGTTGATACCACCCTCTACTTGAAGCATGTCATAACGCATATCTGAGTAAGATGCACCGATATTGGCATTGAAAGTAAAGTCTTCCATAAATCGCTTATCGATATTTACCAAGAAGTCAGCATATGTTTGCTTTTCTTTTGATGTAGTGATACCATAGAAACCTTTATCTGAACCGTTAGTAATCGTCTTGTTAGTCGATGCATACAGGCGCTTAGTAAAGTCGTTTACAGAATTATCGATACGAACACGACCTGCTAGATTCAACCAGTCATATACATCATACGATAGGCTTGCATTGAACATATAACGGTCTTTGTTGTTATTGCTCAAGTTTCTGTAGTTGATCCAGTATGGGTTTTGGAATTGGTCAGTACCTTGTGGCCAGTATTGCTTAGAATAGCCGCTTGCGGTATCGAAGCGTTCAAACATTTTGATATCTGCCCAGTCATCACCACGTGGGAAAAGGTAAGCCGATACTAGAGGATTTGAATACGTACCTTGGTTGACCATATTTTGGTCTTTTTGACGGATATAGCTACCGCCCAAGTCAAGCTTCATCTTGTCGTCCAAAAATGAAGTCGTGTTACGGAAAGTAAAGTTGTAACGAGTATATTTATTATTTGGAACTACACCTGCAGATTGTACAGAAGCAGCAGACAAATACGTTTGATTGCGTTCAGAACCAGTAGACAAAGACACGGTTTGTGTATTGACAACACCTGTCTTGAAATAATCATCAGCTGGCTTGTAGTTGTAGTTATTATCAGCTGTAAGCTTACGACCCCAACTTTTATCGGCTACAGGAGCAGAACTGCTCAAATCGCCTGTACCATATTCGTTTTGGAAGTCAGGAGTCACCAATACGTTCATAAACTCTGTGTTACTTGACACAGTCACGCTTGTCTTACCAGCCTTACCACTTTTTGTTGTGATTACGATTGCACCATTGGCTGCGTGGCTACCATAAAGGGCTGCGGCTGCCGCACCTGTTAGTACCGATATGCTTTCGATATCTTCGGGGTTGATGTCAGCGATAGGCTCAGAAGAACCTTGGCTATCAAACTCAGTGCCACCTGCACCGTCGTTTAGGTTAAACATAGGTACACCATCGATCACATATAAGGCATTACTTGATTGTGCGATAGACTTTGTACCACGCATCACCACCTTAGACGCACCACCGACACCCGATGAACTACTGTTGATATTTACACCAGCTACTTTACCGTTCAAAGAGTTTACAAAGTTGGCATCTTTGTTTGTCAAGAGTTCGTCGCTCTTCACTTGTTGTACATTGTAACTCAAGGCTTTTTCTTCACGTTTGATACCAAGTGCTGTTACGACTACTTCAGAAAGTGCATTGGCTTCTTCTTGCATGACGATTTTAAATGTCGTCTTGTTGCCTACTGTCACGGTTTGTGGCTCATATCCTACGTATTTTACCACAAGTGCTGTTTGGTTTGTAATTTCTGGAATGTTCAATTGGAAACGACCGTCCATATCAGTCAGTGTTCCCATAGAAGTTCCTTTGACTACAACTGTAGCACCGATAAGTGCTTCACCTTGTACGTCTACCACAAGTCCTTTTACTAGCGCACTGTGTTTTTCAACAACTGGGCGCATAGAAAGTACAATATTACTACGGTCTACGGCATACGTGATGCGAGTACCGTCGAATAAATCAGCCAATACAGTTGAGAGAGGTTGATTTTTCGCATGTACTGTCATTTGCTGATTGACATCAACTTCGTCTCCATAAACAAATAAATACTTTGTCTGTCTCTCGATCTTGTGGAGAATCTTCAGTAGTTTAGTGTTTGTTGCATCGATTGTCACCTTCTTACTTTGAGCCCATGAAGGGGATACTCCTAAAGTCAAAAGAGCACAAAAGACAAGCAGCAAACGCCTAGTTTGCGACATCTTCAATAAGTTCATTTGAATAATAAGTTTTGTTTTTCATACTAGCCGACAGATTTGGTTCAGGTCTGTTCAGCATGTTTAATAAATCGTTGAAATTGAAATAAGTGCGTAAACACGCCTTATCTCGGAGAAAGTGTAAAGGTCTTTTATCTATTACTTCATTGGCAATAAATAGAATAAGATAGTTATTAGATTGTTGTTAATAAGTCACTTGGTTAACCGGTTTTGAAGTCTCGTTTTTTAGAGGCTTCACTATGATAACACAACAACTAGGCTCTCCCCTAAATAAAAACACAAAAAAAAATATTTCTCCACAAATTCGTGAACAAATATAGTCTTTTAGTTCGTATTTTTACCTAGACATGATACATAAAAAAATGAGGCTATGCCGTAAAACAGCATGCCTCATTTCGTTTACTATGTGTACCTACTTAAATCTATTTTTTGTCTTGGATATAGATGGTACTGTGCTCTATAGAATCGCGAAAATAATTGAAATCACAATTTCTAAGCAGCACCCATAATGCATGATCTACTCCTTCGTCAATACGTATCTTACCCGTAAAACTAGCTTCTGGAATATCTTGCATCAGATTCACGATGCGAACCCCAAATGTAGATTCGAAGCGCAATAGCAAGCTGACGAAATCTTCGTCGTGGAAGGATAGTATCCCATCTCGCCAAGCAAAGTCCTTATAGACGGGTGTTTCTGCCGCCACAAGCTGTCCTTCTCTCAAAGCAACAGTTTGATCGGGCACCATACGTATATCCTCTTGTTGATTCATATTATCGTGCAACAAGACAGCACCTTCAACTAGCGAGACCTCAAAGTGTTCACACGCTTCCTTTGCAAAAGCGTTCACGTCAAACTCAGTACCCAACACGCGAATATCAGCACGTTTAGTCTTCACAATAAATGGATGTTCCTTATCATGAGCCACATCAAAATAGCCTTCACCGTCTAAGGTTACCTCACGGGTATCACCTTGGAAGTTTTGTGGAAATCTCAATGAAGACAAAGCATTCAAACACACTTCAGTACCATCTGCTAAAGTCACATCTACTCGCTGGCCTGCTGGGACATTGATTTGTGTATATTGCATTTCAGGTTGGGATGCAAAATAAGGAGTAGCCACCATGCCTATACCAAAAGCGACGACTACCGCAGCTGCTATGCTCGCCACTTGAGTCCAAAAATGACGCGTCGTCCACAAGGCATATTTTTGCACCTGAGGCTCTTCGCTAAATAAAAGCGCATCAAAAATGCGACGTTCCTGGTTCAATACATCGTAATGAGCTGGATCGTCATCTAACCATTTCAACAGCTGCTCTTCCTCGTGTAGAGTAGCCTCATGGCGAAAATATCTATTGAATAATTCTTTATTCATCGGGGTTTCTATATTAAAAACATGCACACATTGAGCAGATACAATGCGCACTACTTATTTATCCTGTACTAATAGAACACATCAAGAGGGCCCTCCCCTCATATTTTTTTAAATAAAATCAGATAAAAGGCAAAATCATAGGCATATATTCTGCTAAAGCTTTGCGCATATGCTTTAATGATTTACTGAGTTCGTATTCTACACTTTTGACAGAACAGTCCATAGCCATAGATATTTCTCTATAGCTTTCTTCTTTATAGCGGCTTCGTATAAATATTTCTCGGGTTTTGGGTGGAAGCTGATTGACAGCCTTTTGAATAATATCTTGCATCTCTCTTCCTAAGAGTTCATGAGGGTCGCATGCTTCCAGAGAAGAAGCGCGGAGCTCTTGCATGCGTTGAGCATGCACGGCTAATCTATCTTCGACATCGTGATGCGTACGTTGGTTGCGCAAATAATTAAGGCAACGATTCTTGACTGCGGTCAAAGTATAAGCAGCCGCTTCATCTTCTTGAAGCTGATCTCGTTTTTGCCAAAGCGCCATAAATGCATCCATAACGATATCTTCCGCTATTGCAGCATCTCCAATATAGGATGTTGCAAAACGAATAAAACGTACACGATACTGCTCGAAGAGTGCCGTGTACTGGTCTAGTGTTAATGGATTTTTGTCTATCACTCGGTATCAGATTTGTTGTAAGAGGTATATATAGATCATGTGCAGAGTAGTATTCTGCAAGTTAGGCAAGTGTTATAACAGCGTCGTACAAAGATAGTCATAATCAGGTAGAAAAACAAGAAAAGAGTCTGTGCTATCTCCTGTGTTTCACAACACTGTAAAAGAGTCTTTAGACTTGTTATGTGAGGACAAGCCATGCACCACGCAGACTTGCCCTCTTCCATAACACTATCTGTATATACCTAAAATTAAATTTAGGAACATGAAGGGAGTTGTCTCACGACAGTCGCTCCAATGAGGTTTATATAAATTATACTACAAACAATCTTGTGTTTTACATTGATCATGAAAATCTATGTGTTACACTTATGGTTTATTTTACTTGGAATAAGAATACGGTACATCTTCATCTGCAACTCCTCGCTCCATATTAGGCTGATCAGACATCACAAAATCGATGTTTGGGCCTTTAAGTAATTGCTCATATTCAAGACAATTCTTGCTATGTGCTTGACCGTTAATCATCATCTTATCCACATATCGTCTGTCGGCGTTGTTATTTGACGCATTGACTTTGATTTTCTTTCCATTAGGCAAGTGGATTGTCGCCTGTTTGAATAGTGGCGCCCCAAGTGCATATTGTCCACTACCTGGACATACAGGATACCATCCCAAAGCAGAGAAGATATACCAAGCAGAAGTTTGACCGTTGTCCTCATCACCACAATATCCGTTAGCTTGAGCAGTATACAATCGATTCATCACTTCTCTCACCCAGTACTGAGTTTTCCATGGCTCACCCACGTAATCATACAGGTAAGCAATATGTTGTGCGGGTTGGTTGCCATGAGCATAGTTACCCATATCTGCCACTTGCATTTCAAGAATCTCGTGGATACGATTGCCATAATAGCTTGCATCATATACTGGAGGGACAATAAACACGGAATCCAACTTATTAATAAAGGCTTCTTTACCACCCATCAAGTTGACCAATCCTTGTACATCATGGAATACACTCCATGTGTAGTGCCAACTATTTCCTTCTGTAAAGGCATCTCCCCATTTATATGGACTAAATGGAGTTTGGAATTCACCATCCTCGTTTCGTCCACGCATCAAGCCTACTCGCTTATCAAACACATTGCGGTAGTTTTGACTACGCTTTTCTAGCTCAGCAATTTCTTCAGCTGGTCTATTCAACTTTTTAGCCAACTGCAAGATACACCAGTCGTCATATGCATACTCTAGCGTACGAGCCACATTTTCGTTGATACCTACATTGTAAGGCACATATCCCAACTTGTTGTAATACTCATGTCCTTTTCGACCAGAAGAAGACACTGTAGGGTGTTGATGACGAGTGGCATGTTGCAACACATTATATAATGTATCGATATACTGGTCATTTACTCCGCTTAAGATAGCGTCAGCTACTACAGATGCCGAGTTGTTACCCACCATACATCCGCGGTGCCCAGGACTACTCCACTCAGGAATAAAACCGCTTTCCATACCTGCATGTGCCAAACCTTGCTGGATTTCAGCATTGACATCTGGATAAACTAGATTAAGCAATGGGAACAATGCACGGAAAGTATCCCAAAAACCTGTATCTCCATATAGATAACCAGGAAGCACCTCACCCGTATGTGGGCTATAGTGTACTGGTTGACCATCAGCATCTATTTCATATAGCTTGCGCGGGAACAAAGTAGCACGATACAAACACGAATAGAATGTACGATACTGATCTAAGTTTCCGCCAGACACTTCGATACGACCTAGGACATCATCCCAACGCTTTTGCGCTTTTTCACGCACAGCCATAAAGTCGTCTTCGCCCAGCTCCAACAAGTTGCGCTCCGCTTGCTCTAGTGAAATAAACGAACTAGCTACACGTGCATGTACTTGTTGATTTTCTTTTGTGTGGAATCGTACAGCTGCCATCACGTGGAAGTCAGCCAATTCCAACACCCCTGTTTTCTCTACTGCAGCAGGCATGGTGCCATCTTTCTTTTTATCTGCTTGGTTATATAGAGATGCCCCAGTTATAGGCGCATCAAAACGAATCACAAACCAGTTCTTAAAGTTCTCCGTTACACCACCCACATTGCGTGTCGTGTAACCCACAACCATTTGCTTTTCTGGAAGTACGCGGATATATGACCCACGATCGAAAGCATCAATCACCACAGCACTTTCTGTACTTTCAGGATACGTAAAACGCATCATCGCCGCACGCTCTGTAGGAGTAACCTCAGCACGCACATCATGGTCAGCAAAATACACCTTATAATAATATGGGTGACTTTCTTCCGCTAGATGCGAGAAGTGACTCAAACGCTTTTCTTCTTCCACACCAGTAAAGTGCGATACTGGCATCAATGAGAATTGACCATAGTCATTAATCCAAGGACTTGGTTGGTGCGTCTGCTTGATACCACGGATGGTGCTCGATGCATACGTATAGGTCCAACCATTCCCATTGACACCCGTTTGAGGTGTCCAAAAATTCATCCCCCAAGGCAAGGCAATCGCTGGATATGTATTTCCTGCTGAAAGGCCATGAGTTGATAAGGTACCCACCATTGGGTTTACATACTCCGAAAGACGTACTTCCGGTTCATTGTCCACTTGATTGACAGATTGACACGCTGTTAGCGCGATGAGCCCTGTGCACAAGACGGCACAGGCCTGCATCGTTCGTTTAAACATCATATAAAACATAGGTATTCTTAGTTTTTCATCCAACTGCAAGGAGTATCACTCATCACATATCTCAACTCACCACCTTGCATGATTTCTCGATAGCTGATACCCATCTTGTTAAATGGCTTGCCATTCAAGTAAATCTCAGAGATATACATATTTTTCTGGCTATTGTTTTCAGCTACAATATGGAATTGTTTGTTTTCAGGAAGCTGGATAGTCGCTTCGTCTACCATCGGGGTACCGAAGATAAAGTCGCCACCCGCAGGGTCTACTTGATAAAAGCCCAGAGATGACAGTACATACCAAGAAGACATTTGACCTACATCTTCATTACCCGCCAGCCCTTCTGGAGTATTGAGATACAAAGTCTCCATCACTTGACGCAATAGCGGCGCAGCCTTTTCAGGATGACCTAGCATCGTATAGAAGTATATGATATGGTGACTTGGCTCATTACCATGAACATACTGTCCGATAAGCCCTGTCATATCAGGAGAAGATCCTTCAGCCAAATCTTGTTCCACAGTAAATAGGTGGTCTAGATTCTTCAAAGTCTGCTCTTTGCCGCCCAATAGTTTTACTAGGTGATCGAAATCATGAGGCACTAGCCAAGCATATTGATACGCATTACCTTCTGTATAATCATTTTTAAAGTGATTGGCATACAAAGGATCAAAAGGAGTACGCCAAGAGCCATCTGCCATACGACCGCGCATAAACTGAGTCGTTGGATCATAGTAGTGCTCATAGCTACGACTACGCTTTGCAAAATAGTCCGTTTGTTCTTTATCTCCAAGCAATGCAGCAATTTTGGCAACAGCGCCATCTGCAATGGCATATTCCATATTTTCCGCAATGCTTTGGTTGTATAGATCACTAGGGATAAAGCCATATTTTTTCAATAAGTCTAACCCATCGTTATCACCCATTTGAGTGTTGACCATAGCTGTCAAAGCCTTTTCTCTATCGATATTAGGAAGACCTTTCAAGATAGCATCTGCAATGACGATACAACTAGGCGTACCTTTCATACAGTCTGTTTCCGATCCCCAAAGATGCCATACAGGCAAACGTCCTTGGTGTTCGTAGATATGCAACATAGAGTTGACCATATCAGGCACACGTTCTGGTTGCATCAACGTATATAGCGGATGTGCGGCACGGTAGGTATCCCACAGTGAGAAAATTGTATAGTTTTGGAAAGTCTTATCTTGATACACTTGGCCATTAGCTCCACGATAATTTCCATCTACATCGTTAAAGACTACAGGCGCTACATCAGCGTGATACATAGCTGTGTAGAAATTGGTCATCACGCTAGGATTGCTGCTCTTCACAGAAATCTTACCCAAAGCTTGTTCCCAAGCTTGTGCAGCCGAAGCACGTACATCTTCAAAGGTACGCTCACCTACTTCAGCTTCCATATTCATCAAAGCATGCTTTGTATCTGTAGGAGAAAGAGCGACACGCGCTTCCAAAGTATCACCCGCTTGAATATGGAAATCAAAACGCGCAAAGCGCATATTTTCATTAACAGAGTCAATACTCATCTTTTGAGACTGCTTGTCCCAATAATGGATACCCACAATAGGTTTAGAGAAAGTAATGGCATAAGCAAGGTACTGCTTCTTTGCCCAACCTTTTGAATGGCGTACCCCAACAACAGTGCGAGGACCGACTCGTCTTACAGACACCTCAGTTGGTTCATCCCAGCACGATCCATTTTCTAGATCCAGCACGACACCTTGCATCCCTTTCTCGTGGTCATACACATAACGGTGCACCGCGACTCTAGGTGTTGCTGTCAATTCTACTTGTACATGATATCTATCAAGGAAAGTTTTATAGTAACCAGGAGCGTAGTCTTCATTTTTACGACTAAAGAAAGAAGCCTGTCCACTTAGAGGAGTTTCGCTTGTGCCACGTCCAGGAGTTACTTTACCAGCTACTGGCATCAGCGTCACATCAGACAAATCACCAATACCAGTACCACTCAAGTGCGTTTGCGCAAAACCAATCACAGTTGAATCAGATACATGATATCCACTACACCAATCCCATGTCTCAGGAATACTAGTCGGTCCAGCTTGTACCATTCCAAAAGGCACATTGGCTCCCATAAACACATGACCATGAGCACCAGTTCCGATAGACTGATCCACATATTGTGCATAATTCTCTTGAGTTGTCTCATTTTGGCATGCTACGCAAAAAGATAGAGCGCATAACAAAGAGGCACTTGGTAACAAGGACTTTATTAGGTTTGTCATAATATAAAAGGTTATCATTCTATAGCGACCATCTTTTACGGTGCTACATGGATAAAACACTCAAATGATGCTCCACCCTCATTAAACTTACAAACTTTAACGTTTTGGGTAAAAATCACAGGAAAACACATCGTATAAAAAGCCTCTGTGTATTTTTCAACTGCCCCAACCTTATCCACATCATGAAAGCATAGTATTAGTCTTTAATTTGTTCATTTCTGGACAGAGTCCTGTACATGCAACTTGTCAAAATTACCTCTGTGTTAAAAAGAAGCAGAACAGTTAACACAGAATATTCATTCTAAAAACAGACATTCAATTTTAAATTGAAAAACCGCATGCATATATGTAGATTAAAGTCATAGATATGCGTTTTTATCTCTATCATTCTTTCACACCTCTGGACGACAAAACTGAAAGGTGAGTTTTTAAACAAAAACACAGACATCTTGTTTACACAAACGCTTCCAAATTAACAGACAGAACATTTTTTTGCTAATATATTTAGCGTGAAAACCTGTTATAGACAAAAGTATTACTGAAATAATAATTGCATAAGCAACACACAAAATTGCAGGGCATAATCAAAGAATCGCACTAACTTAGTGACTTGTAAAACGAAGCTTATAAAAAAAAATGACTGCATTATGAAATAAAATTCTATCATTTTGTAAAGACAAACCCCATCAAAACGCCCAAAAGTCTATATTCACAATCGATTTAACACCATAAACAGGCGTATATATCACAATTTGGAAGTTTCGTATATCATTTGATTATAAATTCATTTGGAAATATCACCTCCATTTACTATCTTTGTGTTGAGAGAGAGAAAATATATCGATTTGAAATGTTAAACTAAGAGAGAGTGTTTATGAAAAGAAAAATCATGTTCTTGTTGACTCTACTATTCGTTGGAATTAGTGTAGTCAACGCACAAGCTCGTAAAGTGACAGGGCACGTTTATTCCGCAGAGGATAAAGAGCCTATCGTCGGAGCAACAATCTTGGTTGTAGGTACCACACAAGGTACAATCACTGGTCTTGACGGTGATTTCATATTGGGTAATGTCCCAGCATCGGCTACAACACTTCGAGTATCTTACGTCGGAATGAAGCAAAAAGACGTAAAAATTCAACCAAACTTAGAGATTTACTTAGATTCAGATGCTGAGCTTCTTGACGAAGTTGTGGTAACTGCTATGGGTCAATCACGCTCAAAGAAAGCCCTAGGTTATGCTGCCACTTCTGTAGGCGGTGAAGAAATTGCAAAATCACAAGTTATCAACCCAATGGATGCCCTTAAGGGTAAAGTTGCTGGTGTTGATATTTCTGCTGCTCCATCTCCTGGTGGTACTCAGAATGTATTGATTCGTGGTGTATCTTCATTTGGTAGTAACCAACCACTATATATTGTGGACGGAGTGCCAATTACCAATGCACAAACTCGTACAGGTGACAACTTGAACTCTGGTTCTGACTTTGGTTCTGGTATCAATGCCCTTAACCCAGATGACATCAAGGATATGACTGTCCTAAAGGGTGCCGCTGCGACTGCTTTGTATGGTTCTCGTGCTGCCAATGGTGTAATCATGATTACAACGAAGTCTGGTGAAGACTCAAAGGGAAAGGTGAAAGTAAACTATACTGGATCTATGACACTGTCTAATGTAGGGCGTCTTCCAGAAATGCAAGAGATGTACGGTCAAGGTTGGAGTGGTGATCACGCACTACCTGAAAATGGTAACTGGGGTCCTGCTTTCGACGGTAAAGAACGTGTATGGGGTAATATTGTAGGTAGCGACCAACAAGTGAAGCCTTACTCATTTATCGACGACAACGTACGTGGCTTCTACGATGTGGGTAAATCTTATAAGAACGCTGTTAACTTGAGTGGCGGTACAGATAAGAGTAACTTCTACTTGTCTCTATCTCACAACACGACTGACGGTGTTTACCCTGATGACGTGGACACTTACGAACGTTACACTGTATCTGCAAAGGGTGAGACTAAAGGTGAAAAATGGAAGATTGGCGCAAGCGCAAACTTCAGTATTGAAGACACAAAGACAGTACCAACTGGACAAGGTTCTTCTACATTCCGTTCACTATTGGAAATTGCCAATGATATTTCAATCACAGAATTGAAAGATTATAACAACAAGTTCAACAGTCTAGAAAACTACTTTACACTATATGGTCTAAACCCATATTATGTATTGGACATGGATGGTGCAAAGCAAAACAAGAATAAGATCTTTGGTAGCTTCAATGCATCTTACGACATCCTAGACAACTTGAAGGTACAATATAAATTTGGTGGTGACTACGAGTCATCTACAGTTGAATCATGGACTGCTAAGAAAAAAGCTGCTCAAGATTCTTATAACTACGGTACTTCTGGTATGACAGAAGGTTCATTCTCTGAATCACGTATCGAGCGTACTCAAGTGAACCACGATTTCATGGCATTCTACAATGACAATCTTACAGAAGATATCACAATGAATGCAGTAGTAGGTTTGAATATGAACCAACGTACTTACAGCACATTGTCTGGTAGTATCTCTTCTATTGACGTACCTGGTTTCTACAACTTGAGTAACAGTTTGTCTCCTTCTACATCTAGTCACTATAAGAGCATTCGCCGTCTTGTAGGTTTGTATGGTAACATTGACTTTAGCTACAAGAACTATGCTTACTTGACAGTAACAGCTCGTAACGACTGGTCTTCTACACTTCCAGTATCGGACAATTCATTCTTCTATCCAGGTGTAACTGGTTCGTTCTTGATTACAGATTTCTTAAGTCAACGTGATATCGACACAGGTATCCTTAGCTATGCAAAGGTACGTGCTGCTTATGGTATGACAGGTAATGATGCTGCCATGTACTACGTATATGACCGTTTCGTAAGTGGTTCATCTAACAACCCTGGCTACCCAGATGTCGATGACTTGACATTCCCATTGGGTGGTGTTAATGCATACTCTGTATCTAACCAATTTGGTAGTAAAGACCTAGAAGCTGAGTTGACAAAAGAGTTCGAATTTGGTCTTGAGGCTAAGTTCTTCAACCACCGATTAGGTTTTGACGTATCTTACTACAACCGTTTGACAGAAGGTCTTTTGAGTACTCTTCCTATGGACCCATCTACAGGTTATACGTATAAGATGGCCAACCTTGGTGATGTACGCAATAAGGGTATTGAGCTTGTAATCGATGCTACTCCTATTAAGACTAAGGATTTCCAATGGGATATCTCTTGGAACTTCTCTAAGAACTGGAATGAGGTGGAAAGTCTTGACGTAGACGAAGTATCTCTAGCAGGTTTTGGTGGTATGGGTATCTATGCCGTTGAAGGCAAAGCTATGGGTCAGTTTAAGACAACGCCTATTAAGACTTGGACAGACAGCCAAGGTGTAGACCACATCGTAGTAAACGGTGACGGTATGCCACTTGAAGCAGGTAACGACGAATTCGTAGGTAAAGACGTAAACGAGAAGTACCGTATGGGACTGAACACAACTCTTCGTTATAAAGACTTTAGTCTTGCTGCTAGCTTCGACTACCGTTATGGCGGTTATATGTATAGCTACACAATGGATTACTTGTCTTGGACAGGTGGTGGTCCTGAAACAATGGACAATAACCGTCTAACATTCTTGGTACCAGGTTCTGTATATGAAGTTGAGCCAGGTGTATTCGTAGAAAATACTACTCCTGTAGACCCTACAGCCTACCACACTTATTATGGCACAAACGGTATGGCAGGTGCTGAAGCAGCCCTAATTGACCGTTCTTATCTGAAGCTACGTCAGATTTCCCTATCTTGGGATGTACCATCACTGTGGTGTAAGAAACTAAAAGTAAACAATATCCGTCTTTCTGCATCTGCAAACAACATCTTGTTGTGGACTCCAGAAGACAACTTGTATATCGACCCTGAAACAACTACCTTTGGTAATGATATCGATGCGAAGTTTGGTGAATTTGGTGCTGGACCAACTAATGAGTCTTACACTTTCGGTTTGAGTTTCGGATTTTAAACATAGAAGAATATAGTTATGAACAAAAAAATATTAATTGGCGCATTCGCTTTGTTAGCCGTATTCGGTACAGCGTGTGACGACCACTTGGATGTAAACCATGACCCTAACGTATTGGGTGAGCTACCTGATGCATCTGTTGTTCTTCCTGCAGCCGAATTGAATCTAGCCAACACATTGATGGGTTGGGAATTTGGTTTTGAAGGCGGTTTCTGGTCTGAATATTGGACACAAACATACGATGCGTCTCAATTTAAGACTCTATGTCAATATGAGTCTCAATCTGCTGCTACGGCATACAACAACTTGACTGCTGGTGTATTGATGGATTTGAAGACCATCAAAGAAATGACTGCAGAAAACAATAAAGGCTTGTACTATATTTCCGAAGCACTATCTATCTATACATGGCAAATGATAGTAGATATGTGGGGGGATATTCCTTACACAGAAGCCTTAAAAGGTGGAGAAAGTATCCTTAGCCCAGTATTTGATGATGATGAAGAAATTTACAGTGACCTAATGACTCGTATTGATGCTCTATTGGCAATGGACTTGTCTAGTGCCTCTGTAGACGGTACATACGATGTCATTTTTGGAGGTGACCTAGCAAAATGGCAACAATTTGCAGCTTCTGTAAAATTGAAGCTGATTATGCGCCAAGCTGAAACATCAGGATACAGTGCATCTTCAACAGTTGCCTTTATAGAAGCGAATGAATTCTTGACTGCTAAAAGTGCTATGATTCCTGCTGCGACTTGGAGTAACGATCAAGAAGGAAAGCGCCACCCTATGATGGAATTTGAAAAAGGTGGTGCAGGTTACCTAGATCAAAATGTAATCGGTTGCCAAAGCTTTATCAATTATCTAACTGTTGGTAGTGACCCACGTTTGGATGTATACTTTAATGCTACAGCTTCTGATGGCCATCACGAAGGTGCATTCTTCGGTGATTTCGAATCTAAAGAAGATACTGATGGTGACGGTACAGACGATACTGACGAAGATTATAGTCAACCTGATTTCAGCAGTACACAAGACTTGATGTTTATGTCTGCATGGGAAGTAAACTTCTTTATCGCGGAAGCTTATGCTCGTAATGGCAATAGCGATCAAGCTAAAGCATACTACGAAGCAGGTGTGAAAGCTTCTTTGGAACAAAATGGTATCACTGACTTCTCTATTCTTGATGGATATGCAGAATGGACAGACGGTACTGTTGATGAAGAAGTGAAGCAAATCATGATGCAAAAGTGGGTTGCAAACTGCAACTACCAACACATTGAGTCTTGGTTGGAACGTAATCGTACGAAATTCCCTGAAATTTGGGATAGAGATATCAAGGTAGACCGTAGTGGTGCATACACTGCTTATATTGGAAGTGTAAACACTGCAGGCTTCCAAGGCTATCTAACGATTTCAGTAGTTGGACGTGGTACACTTAGTGGCAAACTTCCTACTCTTCTTATCTATCCTACAAGCATTACACAACGTAATTCAAATGCTCCTGACAACCGTTCAACTCTAAGTGAAGGAAAAGCTTGGTGGAACCAAAAGGGTGGATTGTAATCAAATTGTTTAATATCAAACAGAAAGAACAATGAAAAAAAATATATTACTCCTATCATTCCTTTCAGTTCTAATGGGATTTGGGTTTGTTTCGTGTGAAGAAGGCGATCACAACGTTTCTAACACGTTACATTTCGAAATCGTAGACGGCGAGGAATATATTTCAGCAATCGGAAACGATTATGTTGAGCCAGGTGTCTATGTAACATACAAAGGTGAAAACATTAGCTCTGAAGTAACAATATCAGGTGAAGTTGACGGACACACAATTGGTGTTTATAATGTACACTACACATTGGCAATTGATGGCATCAATATTGAAAGAGATCGTACAGTGTATGTATGTGACCCTACGGTAACTACTGACATCTCTGGTAAATATACAGTCGCAGAAGGTTCTCATGGAATAGCAAGAGATGGCAATGATTATGAAATTTCTGGCTACAAAGTGACCATTTCTAAGATTGCTCCAGGCTTCTTCGCTATCGATAAACTTCTAGGTGGTTTCGATTTGGAATTCTGGTATGGAAACAACTATGCTTTCCTAGCATACAATGCAAACATTCAGTTGACAACAGAAAATGAAATTAAGCTAGTAGCTATGACTCAAGCATACTGGGATGATGGCTACGGTGTTTCAACTGAGATTATTGAAGGAAATTTTAATCCTGAGAATAATGAGATTTATCTTGAAACCGCTGTACCAAGGAGTGCAAGTTCGCTTAGATCAATATATATTACTCTAACTAAAAACGACTAAACAATGAAGAAGTTATTATATACAGCATTAGCAGTTGTTGCTTTAGGCTTGACATCATGCCTTCCAGACAGCGATGATGCAGATGTGTGGAAGAGCCAAAATATTGACTACTCAGGCACATACCTATATGCGTTGCTTGACGCAAGCGACAATTCAGAAATAGCAGGCATGAGTAGTAGTGCAGCACTAGAGATTTATAATACTGCCAGCGATGAGCGCAATGTATTATGGTTCTACGATCACGAAAAGCGTGTTGAATTCAAAGTTAAGCAAAACCTAACAGGTTCTCCAGTAGACTTCGCAAGTGTTTCTTCTGTATTTGCAGATTTGAATGACAATGAAGTTGTTATTAAACAGATGCCAGATGGTGAACCAGATGCTGCAGGTCTTACAGTAGTTGAACCTCGTGAAAGCGTACGCATTTCTATCGAAGAAGGTAAAATTCTTAAAGATGCTGCCACTTCAAAAGGTGGTAATGTATGCGACAGCTTGTACATCAGACTTAAAACTTATGGTGGCAATGTACGATTTGTCAGCGTAGAAAAACCTGAATCAGAATGGGCTAAGCCAGGTGTTCCTGAGTATAAGTACATTTTTGATACGGTAGTTGATCACGATGCATCAACAGACGCTGAATATATTTTGAGCGGTCACCGTTACACAGGTTTTGACGAAGACCATTATTAGAATAATTCTCTCTCTGTATAAGTATTACTAGGTGCTTTCCAGCACTAAGTCTATATAATAGGTGCTTTAGGCACCAAGTTAATACACTATTTAAAAGAGGGCGTGTCGTTGAGACACGCCCTCTTATCATGTTTTCCCTTGCGTAAAGGCATACAAGGAGAAGGTTATGTTTATTTTGCCGTTTTTGTTAGTTTAGATACAGGAAAAGTTACCGACATTGTGTTTAAATTTGGAAAGAACTCAACAGTTGCACAAGCTTCTATAAGTAGAGGATTTGTCCGTACGAATTAGTAACCTTCACGCTTATTTTATACAACTATAGTACACGTTATAACTCCCATTCTTGCTTTTGCCAAGAATGGGAGTTGTTTATATGCACATACTCCTACAACTTACATTTTGTAAGCAATTAAATGAGATTACACCCACACACGAATTGACCTATATCAAGAAGTAGCACTTTTTCCACAGAAATAGTTTTTCAGGCAACAAAACGCTAAAAATCAAGCACTTTGATACAAGACATATACAGAAAACTAAATTATTGACACAAAAACATTGCATAAAAGAGCAAAACAACACATTTTTCAAATGTATACGTCATGCATATCAACACATTACGTATCATAAAGAAAGCTTCAAGTTTTGATTTTTAATAATTATCTTCTATATTTGTCCGTTATTGAGAGAAGTAGCCCCTTATACTTACACTTTGATACCTTTACATTGTATATTCGGGCTACCAGAGAGAATTAGTATTTAGCTTAAATTGTTAAAGAGAGAATTATGAGAAAATTATTGTTTCTCGTGGCACTCCTGTTCGTTGGAATCGGAGCAGCCATGGCACAAGTGCGCTCTATTCAAGGTACAGTATTGTCTGCTGAAGACGATATGCCTATTATCGGAGCCACAGTCCTAGTTGTTGGTACAAGTCAAGGAAGTATCACAGACATCGATGGACATTTCGCAATCAACAACATTCCTGCAGATGCCACAACCCTTCGTGTATCATACGTTGGTATGATTCCACAAGAAGTAGCCATCGCAGAAAACGTAAACGTAGTGCTTAAGGCCAACACACAGCAACTTGACGAAGTAACCGTTGTGGCATATGGTACTGCAAAGAAAAACTCATTGACTGGTGCATACAGTGCAGTTAAGGGTGACAAAATCGCAGAAACTCCAGCCACTTCATTCGAAAAGGCCCTTCAAGGTCAAGCAGCTGGTGTGCAAATCCAATCGACTTCTGGTCAACCAGGTGCGGCTACAACTGTACGTATCCGTGGTATTGGCTCGATCTCAGCATCTTCTACCCCACTGTATGTGATTGATGGTGTAGCTGTTGCTGCTAGTGATTTATCTAGATTGACAGACAATTCAACAAACCCTCTTTCAAGCTTGAACCCAGCGGATATCGAGTCTGTATCTATCTTGAAAGATGCATCTGCAGCTTCTTTGTACGGTTCTCGTGCTGCCAATGGTGTTATCTTGATTACAACAAAAAAGGGTTCTGAAGGTAAAGCAAAAGTAAACTTCAAGTCTCAATGGTCATGGTCTACTCTACCTAGCCAAGGTTATGACTTGATGAACGCTTCTGAACACTACAAGTTGTATTACCAAGGTTTCTACAATGAAGGTCTTGCTAAGAATCAAGCAGAAACTGATCCTACAAAACATGTAGACCCTTCTACTTATGCTAATGGAAAAACTCAAGGTATCTATGGTTCTAACCCATACAACATGGCTAACCCACTAACAGGTGCTAATGGCAACGTTGCAGAAGGTGCAGCCCTTCGCTATGACTCAGACTGGTTAGATAGTTTTTACAGCACAGCCATGTCTCAACAGTATGACCTAAGCGTAAGTGGTGGTAACAAAGACATCAAGTACTTTATGTCTATGGGTTACCTTGACCAAGATGGTATCGCCAAAGGTTCTGATTACGAGCGTTACTCTGGTCGTGCCAACATCTCTGGTAAAGTAAACGAGTGGATGAGTATGGGTATCAACTCTACCTACTCGTTGTCAAAGCAAAACTCTGCACTTGGTGGTACAGGTGGTGCTTCAGGTCTATACCAAGCGTTGAATGTACCAAACACTGTACCTATCTATGTATACGACGCAGATGGCAAAATCGCTCGTGACGCTAAAGGACAAAAGGTTTACAACTACGAAAACCCTATCTTTAATGACATGAACGGTATTGCCTTTGCTGAGCAAGACAAGTACTTCACTGAGACTACTCGTGCTATTGTAAACCCATATATTGACTTCAATATCTACGGTGTAAAATGGCATACAAGCATGTCATATGACTACTTGAACCTAAACGAAACTCAATGGTACAACACAGAGCACGGTAATGGCGCATCTGCTGATGGTCGTTTGAAGCGTTACTCTACTTGGAACAAGAACTTTGGTTTGACATCTACATTGAACTACTTGTTCTCTGTGCAAGAAGACCACCACTTCAACCTATTGGCTGGTTACGAAGTCAACAAGACTGTTCAAGAATACATCGAATCACAAGGTATCAAATTTCCAGGTGGCATGCAGTCACTAACTGCTGCAGCAACTCCTGACCAAGTGAAAGGTACTAAAGATAGAGAACGTATGATCTCTTATCTTGGTCGTATCAACTACGACTATATGAACCGCTATTTCGCATCATTCAGCATGCGTACAGATGGTTCTTCACGTTTTGCCCCTGGTAACAAATGGGGTAACTTCTGGAGTCTTGGTTTGAACTGGCGTTTGAGCGAAGAAGCGTTCATGAAAGATATCACTTGGATTAACGATATGAAGGTACGCGCTAGTTACGGTACTTCTGGTAACAAATCTGGTAGTGGTTACTACGGTTACTATGGACTATATACAATCAAAGCATACAATGGTAGTTTGGCTACTTACCACTCACAATTCTCTAACGATGAATTGACTTGGGAGAAGGCTAAGAACTTGAATATCGGTGTAGACTTTAGCTTGTTCAACAACCGTCTATCTGGTAGCGTAGAATACTACCACAAGCTATCTGATGACTTGCTTCTTCAACGCCCTATGGCTGGCAGTACTGGTCTAGACGAAGTTCTAAGAAACGTTGGTGAAATGCGCAACCAAGGTGTGGAATTGTCTTTGACTAGCACAAACTTGGAAACAGCGAACTTCTCATGGTCTACCAACTTCAATGCATCGTACAACCAAAACGAAATCACCAAGTATCCACAAGAGATGGAAATCGATGGTTCTAAGATACGTCAAGAAGGTTACAGCATATACGAATTCTATATGCAAGAATGGGCTGGTGTTGATCCGAACAATGGTGATCCACTTTGGTACTACGACGAAACTGATGCTGATGGCAAAACAGTGCGTAAGACTACAAATGAATATTCTAAAGCAGACAGATACCGTGTAGGCGATGCCTTACCAGTAGTATACGGTGCATTAACAAACAGCTTCTCATATAAAAACTTTGATTTCTCGTTTATGTTGAGCTATAGTTTTGGTGGTAAAGTATATGATTCTGCAGAGTCATCATTGATGAATGACGGTAATGATTCTCCGCATCAAGCAATCACTAACCAATTTGATTCTTGGACTCCAGAGAACCCAACTGCAAGCAATCCAATCTTCATGCCAAACAACCAAAACAACTCGAATAGCATGAGCACTCGTTTCTTGCACGATGCAGACAATATCAAATTGAAAAATATCAATGTAAGTTACAACCTACCGAAGCCACTTGTCGAAAAACTACAACTTGGTGGTGTACGTGTATTCGCATCAATGGAGAATATTTACACTTGGAATCTTGATAAAGATTTTGAAGGCTACGACGTAGAACTTGGTGGTGCAAATGGAATTGTAAGAGCTGGTACCGTGCCACTTACTCGTACAGTACTATGCGGTGTAAATGTCAACTTCTAAACAATCACTTCTTAAATAGCAAAATATAATGAGAAGAATTAAAAATATCATGCTAGCTGTAGCCTCCGTAGCGGCGCTATCAGCTTGTAGCAGCGACTATCTTGAAGTCGCACCTCAAGATAAAATTAGCGATGCTTCAGCTTTTAAAGATTTAAAGTCAGCTCAAAACGTGCTTCGTGGATGTTATGAATGGATGCACAATGGCTGGGTATCTATGTACCTTGATACATATATGTTCTTTATGCCAGATGTAATGGGTGACGATGCGGTTACAACTTCTACAGGTAACTACAACCGTTGGAACGAACCTTATCAATATAACTTTACAAAAGACAGTGGCTACACAGATGACCCATGGCAAAGTTCATACAGTTTAATACACAACTGTAACGTGATTACAGACTTTATCGACCGTCTTCCAGAAGGTGCTGAGCGTGATCAAATCGAAGGTGAAGCAAAAGCACTACGAGCCTATGCTTTCCACTTTTTGATTCGCATGTATGGTAAGCCTGTATCTGTAGCTCCTGACTCTCCAGGTGTGGTACTACGTATCCATCAAGATAAAGAGCCTATGGGTCGTGCTACAGTACAAGAAGTATATGACCAAATGGTAGCTGATATCGAAGATGCTTGTACCAAACTAGACGCATCTGGTCGTACTGAAAAGGCATATATTACTGCTCAGGGCGCACACGCTATTGCAGCTCGTATTTACCTAGACCTAGGAATGAAGAAAGAAGGTGTAGCACACGCTGATGCAGCTGTCAAAGGTGCAACTCTTGTAAGTACTGAAGCTGGTTACGAAGATGTATATGTAACAAACAACTCTGAAACAATTTGGTATTACCCAAGTACATCAGATGATAAAGCATACTACTTGTCTCAAGCATCTTTCTGGTACTATGCAGATGGGTTTGCAGACGGTGCATACACAGATAAGCAATCTGGTTACAGCTGTCTTTCAGTAACTCGCAATTTGATTGACCTATACGATGATGCGGATATCCGTAAGCGTGCTAATTTTGCTTGGAATTCTGACACTAACGACTGGTTGGCTCACTACAAGGGTGATAAGAACACGTATATGGTACGTAAAGTACATAGTACAACAGACTTCTCACTTGGTGAACACAACTACTTACGTGCCTCTGAGATGTATCTAATCAAAGCAGAATTGCTTGCTGATGCTGGTGAAACTGGTGATGCTAAGGATGCGCTTGATATCGTACGTCAAGCTCGTGGACTAGACAAGTACACTGGTAGTGACCTTATTAATGAGATTCAAAACGAACGCCGTCGTGAGCTAGTGTGTGAAGGTCACCGTTTCTTCGATATCAAACGTCGTGGTCAAGCGTTAAAGCGTACAGGTATCGAAGGTCACTGGGGTAATCCAGTACTAGACCTACCTGCAAACTCTGACAAGATGGAGCTTCCAATTCCTCAAGACGAAATCGATGCTAACGATGGTTTGACTGACGAAGATCAAAACCCAGAGTATAAATAAAGAAGTAGCATTGCTACTCTACATAATAAAAAAGCGTGTGCAAACAGATGGTTTGCGCACGCTTTTTTTATTTCCAGAGCTATTCGCCTCCAATTTGTAAGTTCATGATAAACGACAATAAGCTTACAGATTGTCAGTTAGACATACAGCTCGTATTTTTCACTCAGAGTATCTAAGGTCCATCCAGAAAAAGAGTCGCTTAAATCGAAAGAAAACAAGGTCTACGCGGGTGTCAATTTTTCTGTACCGCATACCTTCTTTTAAAAAGGGGTTTAGGAGAGATAAAAATAGGTCTAAAGGCTTCCCGCACGGCTGTCGTAGTAATAAGAGCGCGCTCTTATTACTACGACAGTGCGCTCTCAGTACTATGCCAGCGTGCTGTCAGTGGGTAGTAAGTGCGTTTGGAATAGGTTGTGACGGAAAAGGAGCTTTTTAGAATTGACATTTTGTCAAAATGCCTCCTATACCTTTTTGATTTTACTTTCGATTTAAAAGGGCGCAAAAAAAATGCGGAAGTTCAAAATATTGAACTTCCGCATTTTGCGATTTAGTAGTCCCACCAGGATTCGAACCTAGACAGACAGTACCAAAAACTGTAGTGCTACCATTACACCATGGGACTAAACCTTAGTACTTTCTTTTGGAAAGCGATGCAAAGGTAGGGATTTATTCTTAACCTCCAAAACTTTAGGGTGTTATTTTACACTACTTAAGTATTTAATCTCAAAAAGACACCGTTTTAACAAAATGATTCAGTTTTAAGCAGCTAACTCTCAATTTTCTTGCCTTAATCGTTTTCTGAATTTTTCGGCATTTCTACTGGATAATGGATCTCAATAGTACCCTGAGTGATATCTGAAGACGGATAAACAAGATATTGACCTTTGAAATATTTCAATATCAACTCATTGATATGGTTACGAATCATCATATCGTGATAGACCTGCTCCGTATCGTCATAAGCTAGGGGAGAACCGATAAAACGAAGTACCACTACTCCTCTACTCTCAAGATAGGTGGTCGTCAATGAAATATATGGACGTCCATTTTGGTCTTCAGGAAGCAATTGCTTGACATTTGCTCCTGTATAGGTATAGATGCTATAGAATAGCTCCTTAAATCGATCTAAATCGGTCGCAAAGCGCACATCAGGTAAATGTTTTGGATATTGTATCTTACAATTGTCTTGATGATTACGCTCAATGTCTCTAAGCCATCTGGTCAAGATAACAGGAAGCTCTTGGGTATCTCCCACCATAGGTAATAAGCCTGATTCCAAACGACTCATATCTAGAATATCTGTAATAGAGCAAAGCACACTAATGGCACTATCGTTGAGAATAGTGGCATAACTCTTTTTCTCTTCGCTAGACATCTCTTCACGAGACAAAATACTAGAGAAGCCAAACACGGCATTCAATGGAGTACGTATCGTATTGTCGAATGCACGAATAAACACATTCTTAACTTGATTGGCTTTATCAACTTTCTGTGTAGCCAGTTGGATAGCAGCACGACCGACACGAATACGCTTACGCATGCGCACACAAAGTACTATCAGCCAAACAATAACAGCGGCCGACAAAAATAGAAATAGCACAAAGGCTAAACTATACATATAATGTTCTTGTATATTCATGATGTGTCTTAGCTAGTTTGTACAGGGTGAGTAAATATAAATCGTGCACCTTCGTCGTAAGTAGGATCTAACGCAAGGTGACCGCCCAACTTCTCGATAATCTTACGAGCTATCAGCAAACCTAAACCTGCACTTTGACGCTGCTCATCAATATGTTCGCCATGCGTGAAAAGATCTTCTTCTTTTCCAGCAGGTACCTTAATACCCATATCGGTGATGGTAAACTGCAAAGTCGATTCGTCTTTCAAATCGACAGTAAACAGGATGGTACCGATTGTTGTATATTCAATAGCATTGTCTAGAATATAGCTGATGGCTTGTTGCAGTCGCTTCTGGTCGGTCATGATACGGACTTGCTGTACCGAAGACTCTAACTTAATTTTAACAGGCATATCATCGTCAAAATTAAAACAGTTCACGACATTGCCACATACCGTCATCGCAAAGGTACTTTTCAGGTTAAAGGAGCTGTCTGGTGATTCCAATACGGCTAAATCAATCATCTCATCAATACGGTGTAGCAATCGCTCTGCATTGGACAATATAAGGGCTGCATTCTCTTGCAATTCATCCGTAGAGATATCATCGTGAGTAATCAAGTCGGAGAAGCCCACAATGGCATTGAGCGGTGTGCGTATCTCATGACTCATATTGGAGATAAAACGACTTTTATTTACCTGAGCTTCTTCGGCAGCTTTTTCTTCAACAGCCAAGATGCGCTGTACTTGTGCATATTGCACTTTCTGTTGATGGTACAAAAATAGTATACACACGACAAGGAGTAATACAATACTTGTAGCAACCATAAATCGTTGCATATAGTATTGCTTAAACTGTTGAGACTCAAAGTAGCTTAAATCGCCCTCATACAAAACGATCATCCCCTGAAGGGCATCTACAGCTGATGTGTGTTCGACTTCGTCAATACGCAGTTGTGTATAGTCCACTTCAGCTTGTGCCATTGAATCGGCATGGGCTCTATGGATAATCTCCAGATACTTTCTGTTAAACAGTTTTTGCTGCATAACACTCAAAGATAACCCGCTAAAGGCATCTACCGACTTGCGAAGATTTTCCATCGCTTGTGTAGAATCGTTGACTAAGCTATAGTATCTTGCCTTTAAGAATGGGAAATAGTATGAGATCAACGGGTGCTGACTATCTTTTTTAAAGTCTTCTTCTAAGTAAGTAAGCTGTTTTTTAGCTTGTTTCCGGTCTATCTGTTCTAAAGCCAAATGTGTTTTAACCAAATGGAATGACTTTCTATAGTCAACTGGCAATCTATTCAGAGAATAATCCAAGGCATTAAGGTGCATATAGACTTGCTGCATATCTGCCCAAGTATACTTCTCTAGGCGAATGTCGAGCAAGGCGTAATGGATATCGGCAAAAAGCTCAATATGATTACTTTCCTTATCAGGGACTCTATCTAGCTGACGAAGTGCTCGGTTATATAAAGACGTGGCTTCTGGGAGCATGGCTTGCATAAAGCATATGTCCGCTAGAAGCTTTGTAGAGTAAACCAAGATAATCTTTTCTTCTTGATCAATACCAGCTGAATAGAACTCATCAAATAATCTGTTGGCAGCTCCTATTTGGCCATCTGCAAAGAGGGCACGAAGATAGATAGACAATAGTTTGTATTGATCCCAAGTCATACCACTTATATCCTCCATTATTTTTTGTGCCGATGATTCCAAATCACGCACAATCTGAGCTGGAGGAATGGATGTTGTAAAATCGTTGGAGTAATATAGAGAATCAATAGGTAAGTAATCTAATTGTGGAGGAGCAGACACAGTGCTCGCTGATACAGGAGTAGCCTCGTGCGCACTCAGGCTTGTAGACAAAAAGCCTACACACGCCAAGAGACATACTAGGCGAGCAATTATTTTATAAAATCGGTCGGTCTTGGTCATGTTATAATAGTGTCAAAATATCTTATACATTACTTGCAAAGATAGCAAAGTTAGCCGAAATAACAACCGAAATGACTATATTATTTAAAAAGGAAAAGCCATCAGTGCTTCCCCTTAAAGTTAATTGACTGATGTGCGCAAACAGCCTATTTCTGAATATAGGGCCGATGTCTACGGTATCTTGCTTTACAGACCCAAAGTTCTTAAAAGAGTGCTATGAGCAGTTTCCTTCTAATAAGATGCACTTCAATGCGCTTTTTCGTGTAGAGGGAATGGGTATTCGTTGTGAATGGGTCGATCTAGAGATATTAGAGCAATACAGTGATCTATAAAAAAGAAATAAGGGATATACTATTGCGGTATATCCCTTATTCTTTGTAGTCTGTGTAGACTAGCTATATCTTGATTACTTTGCTACAACAACAAAGTAATTTTTCTTACCACGTTTTACCAGTAGGTATTTATCATTCAACAAATCGGCTGCTGTAATTTCTTGATCAAATTCAGTCAATTTCGATTGGTTTACTGACACACCACCACCTTGTACAAGCTTACGCATCTCGCCCTTAGACTTGAATACTTGTGTGTGTTCTGCTAGCAAATCAACTGCTTTGACACCTGCATCAAACAAAGACTTCGCTGCTTCGAAAGTTGGTACACCTTCAAATACTTGCAAGAATGTCTCTTCGTCTAGCTTACGCAATTCATCTGTAGATGCTTTACCAAACAAGATGTTTGATGCAGCAACAGCCATATCGTAATCTTCACGGCTATGTACCATGACAGTTACTTCTTCGGCTAAACGCTTTTGAAGTTGACGCAAGTGTGGTGCTTCGGTGTGTACAGCTACCAATGCATCGATCGTTTCTTTATCCAAAGAAGTAAAGATCTTGATGTACTTAGCTGCCTCTTCGTCGCTTACGTTCAACCAGAATTGGTAGAACTTATAAGGAGAAGTACGCTTAGGATCTAGCCAGATATTACCTTCTTCTGTCTTACCAAACTTACGACCATCTGCTTTAGTAATCAATGGTGTCGTCAAAGCGTATGCTTCACCACCTGTCTTACGACGGATAAGCTCTGTACCAGTAGTGATATTACCCCACTGATCTGAACCACCCATTTGAAGCTTACAGTTCTTTTCTGAATTTAGGTGCAAGAAGTCATAACCTTGAAGCAATTGGTATGTAAATTCTGTAAATGATAGGCCGTCACGTGATTCACCGTTCAAACGCTTCTTCACACTGTCTTTGGCCATCATATAGTTGACAGTAATGTGCTTACCAACTTCGCGAGCGAAATCAAGGAAACTAAATTCCTTCATCCAGTCGTAGTTGTTCACTAGCTCAGCACGGTTTGATACTTCGCTTTCGAAATCAAGGAACTTACCAAGTTGAGCCTTGATACACGCTTGATTGTGCAACAACGCAGCTTCATCCAATAGATTACGCTCTGCTGACTTACCTGAAGGGTCACCAATCATACCAGTGGCTCCACCAATCAAAGCTAGTGGTTTATGTCCGCAGCGTTGTAAGTGACGAAGCATCATTACTCCGCAAAGGTGACCGATATGAAGAGAATCTGCAGTAGGATCGATACCCACGTAAGCAGTTACTTGTTCTTTCTCAAGTAATTCTTCCGTTCCTGGCATCATATCGTGGAGCATGCCACGCCATCTTAGTTCTTCTACAAAATTCATTTTTCTTAATTTTAGTTTCCTGACAAAACAGGATTAATAGTTTGGGTTCACAAGTTTAGGCCCAAAAAAGGCATTGTGTACATTTTGTTTCAGCTGTTCTTTCATTTCGTATGGTTTCATACCACGCACTGAAGCAACTGTTTCGATATGTTCATCGAAGTTGATAGTAGTAGCATCGCTTTCCACTAGAATCTTTTCAACTGGGATTAGTTGCAAAGCACTGCGAGAGTACTTTTCACCAAATGATAAGAAAAAGCCTAGTTCCGTAAGTTCAGCTGCTTGCTTGATACGCCCTTGGTAGGCGTGAAACACAACTGATGGAATGGCAGGGTATTCTTCATGAATATTGACTACATAAGGGATGGCACGTACTACGTGTAGCACGACAGGCTTTCTGTACTCATTCGCTAGTTCGAGTTGAGTTTCTAGAACTTCACGCTGTAGGCTGAATGGAACCTCTTTCTTCAATTTATCAAGGCCAATCTCTCCAACAGCTACCACTTGAGGATGCGAGATGTATCGCTTAAGAAGTTCAAGCTCTTCTTCCACATTATCCAGATACCATGGATGAATACCGATGCTGTATTTAACACCTGGGACAGGGTTAAACTCAGATGGTCGTACGCTAAAGATGGTCTTATCAGTAATTTCTTCTGACTGAGCCATCTCAGGAGTCCAGTGCTTATGACAATCGATAATCTTCACAGGTTCGGTTGCCAACTGCATATCCGAGGAATTCAATGTTTCCATATGAGTCATAATTCTTTCTTAATTGTTATTGCTATTGTAAGTATAGTAGTATAAATTTTAAGTTTGCTAGGGTACTGGGTCATATCCTGACCCACCCCAAGGGTGACATCGCAAGATGCGACGAAGAGCCAAATAGCTCCCTTTTAGAGGACCATGTTTCTGAAGTGCTTCTATTGCATAGGTCGAACATGTCGGTGTAAAGCGGCAGCTAGCGGGGGTCCAAGGTGAGATTACTCGCTTATACAGCCACACCAAACCAACTAAAAGCTTAGTGATTAGTCGGGAGACATAATTCATTGCCACTCTTTATTTAGGCGTTCCAGACAAGCTTGTATTACCTGATGCATCTTCTCTGATGATATCTCTTTGTTAGATTGATAAAGAAAAGCTACAGCATAGTTTTGATTGGTTGATGATAAACTGTCCATGACTATGTGTTTCTGCGTTCTATATGCTTCTCTTATCTGCCGTTTAATTTTGTTGCGCTTTACTGCACGTTTGAAGTGCTTCTTAGAAACACTTGTCAGTATCGCTACTCGTGTATTGAGTAACTCATCAATAGGAGTGTACACGACCCGAATAGGATAAACTAAGAAACTCTTATTTTTCCTAGTAAAGAGCGTATCCAGCACGCGCTGGCTGTAGATACGCTCTTCCTTAGGAAGTGTATGAGACTCGTGGTCACTCATGTATAATTGCTATTTTTTACTTCATATTTTCCTTAATATACTGCTCTAGTGCGGCAGTCATAGAAGGAGCTTTAGGGGTTGGTGCTTCAAGAGTTAAATTCAATTTTGCATCTTTCACCGTCTGCGCAGTAGCTTTTCCAAATGTCGCTACTTCCATACCCATTTCGGCAAAATTAGGGAAGTTCTTCAAGATGGAATGTACTCCAGAAGGACTGAAGAAAATCACCAAGTCGTAATCAAATTTTTCATCTTCTCTAAAGTCATCACTCACAGTGCGATACATCACGCCTTCTGTGTGAGTTACTTTAAGAGAATCAAGCATATCTTTCATTTGATCATTATGCACATCCGACATTGGGACGAAATAACTTTCTTTGTTATGCTTAGTGATAGCTGGGATTAAACCATCTATCTTACCTGTCTGTCCAAAGAAGACTTTACGTTTGCGATATTGCGTATACTTCTGAATGTATAGTGCTACTGACTCAGTAATACAGAAGTACTTCATGTCTTCTGGAATAGTCAAACGCATTTCTTGACACAATGTGAAGAAGTGGTCAATCGCATGTCGTGAAGTAAAGATGATAGCTGTGTGGTCCAAGATAGAAATCTTCTGTTGACGAAATTCCTTTGGAGATACACTTACCACCTTAATCAAAGGGCGAAAAGTAATATCTACGTCATACTTACGCATAATATCGTAATATGGCGACTTATCAGAAGCCGGCTTTGGCTGTGATACAAGTATCTTTTTCGGTTCCAATTTCTTATGATTTTAAAAGTAAAACGTCCAATATTGCACTGCTCGACACATAAAACATGTAGTACGGCAGTATTTCAAGCGCACAAAAATACACAATAATCAGCACATAGCCATATGAATGAATTGAAAAAAGTCTAAACCATCCAAAAAGCATAACTAATTTACAGATTATAAAGAGAATTGCTAACACATAGAAACTAGTTTCACCGTGTATATTAAGTGTGACTGCTAGAATATTAAAGATCAGTAGAACTAGTCCAAGTGCTGACAACAGGCTATGATATGCATTGACCCAAGCTGAAGTTTCGGGAGGGCTTAAAAATAGCCAACCTAGTACCTTGTAAGCAGTATATTTAAAGGCTGTGCCTAATCCTATAATGAACGCACCTATGACAACACAAGCAATAGGTGGAATAAAATCTGAAGGATATTCTTCTTGACGGTACAGTAGTGTGTAACCTGCTAAAGCCAACATCAACATAGATTGGATGTAAAACCAGGCCTCTACACGAAAACGATTATTAACAGTTTTGTCAAAGAAGCTCCCGCGCTCTTTCACAGCTGCAAAAGTAGCAAAACGTTGAACAAATTCTCCATGTGTTGTATGCCACGCCCATGCTGTCGCTATGAAGCAAAACACAAGGAGCAACACCATCCATGAGTCGTTTAAAAGGGTATAGGGAATAAGTTGAGTATCCAGGAGCATAGTTTAATTTATCATTTCCACAAAGATACAATAAATTTATCTATTGACCCCAACTATCTCTATCAAGATTACGATAGCCTATAGCTTCAGCCATATGTATGGGTGTTATCATCTCGGAATTATCTAAATCGGCTATGGTACGGGCTACTCGGCGTATACGATCATACGCTCTTGCAGACAAGTTAAGACGCTCCATAGCCTGTCTGAGCATCTCTAAACATGATGGATCTAGGGCTGCAAACTCGTCGAGCAGTTTCGTCGATATTTGTGCATTGCAATAGATGCCAGGATAGTTTTTATACCTTTCTTCTTGAAGGGTTCGGGCATTCATCACACGCTTACGTATAGATTGACTAGATTCGCCTTGACCATACTGAGAAAGCTTTTCAAAAGGAACAGGTGTGATTTCAACCTGAATATCCACACGGTCAAGCAAAGGTCCAGATATTTTATTGAGATACTTCTGTACCTGACTGGGATTGCAGGTACACTCGCGAGAGGGATGGTTGTAATAACCACAGGGACAGGGATTCATCGCAGCGACTAAGGTAAAGTTTGCGGGATAGGTTTGTGCCCATCTAGCACGGGAGATAGAAATAACCCGGTCTTCGAGTGGCTGACGCAGGACTTCAAGGGCGTGTCTTGAGAACTCTGGAAGTTCATCAAGAAATAAAACACCATTGGTAGCCAATGTCAGTTCACCTGGGCAAGGCACGGTGCCTCCGCCTGCCAAAGCTGTTTGTGAGATCGTATGGTGGGGCGCTCGAAATGGCCGC
The DNA here is from genome assembly GCA_963678855.1 of Bacteroidaceae bacterium. Lineage (GTDB taxonomy): Bacteria > Bacteroidota > Bacteroidia > Bacteroidales > Bacteroidaceae > F22. The sequence goes on from OY787448.1 coordinate 1,621,634, forward strand.
TGACTAATAAGGGCACTTCCTTCTTTGAGTTTACCTGCTACAGAGTGTATCTTAGTGGTTTCTAGGCTTTCTGCTAAAGACAAAGGGGGTAATATCGTAGGTAATCGCTTGGCCATCATAGATTTTCCTGACCCTGGAGGGCCTACCATAATCACATTGTGTCCACCACTAGCTGCAACTTCTAGGGCACGCTTGACAGACTCTTGTCCTTTAACGTCGATAAAGTCTAATGAAGAAAGGGCTTGTGAGTCATAAAATGCTTTACGGGTATCGTGGTGTGTCTTTTCTAAGGGTTTGTTTTCTGAAAAGAATAGAATCACATCGAGTAAATTGACCGCACCATGAACATCTAGCTTGTCAACCACGGCAGCTTCAAGCGCGTTGTGTTTAGGCACAATAATACCCGTAAAACCAAGTTCACGGGCCTTTATAGCTATAGGTAAGGCACCTTTTACAGGTAATAGTTGCCCATCTAGGCTCAACTCGCCAACTAAAAGGTATTGTTGGAGTTTGACTCCATCTATGGTACCTTCGGCAGCCATTAAAGACATGGCTAAAGGTAAGTCAAATCCGGCACCTTCTTTTCGCAAATCGGCAGGTGACAAGTTAATAAGGACACTTCTAACGGGCAGCTTGTAGCCGACTTCTTCCAAAGCGGTATAAACGCGCATGCGACTTTCTTTTACAGCGGCATCGGCCATGCCTACTAATTGAATCCCCACTCCACGAGTAACACTTGTTTCTATAGTGACCAACTGGGCATCTATCCCTTCGACTGCTGCTCCATAAGCTTTTGCTAACATATACAAATGTGTTTGTTATGGACTAATCGTTGAGATAGGAAAAGATACATACTACTTATTTTTTCTTGCGGTTTTCTTTTCCGTACTTCTTTTCTGTACGCTTCACACCAGCATCTACTTTTTCTCTTAAAAGTACAGTGTCTGGTTGAATCAATTCTATGCGTGCACGCTCACTAATCATGACAGTAAAAGGCACCTCAGTCAAACGATAGTTTCGCGCTGCGCCACCATCCCAGCCTTTGTAGTCACAAAGCGCTAAACCAGGCAAAGAATCACGTAGCAAGGCATTCTTCCATTGCAATGTATCGACATCCAATGAGATATTGATAAGTTGAATATTCTTATTCTTCTCATACTTCTTTGCTATGCGACGAAGTGCTTCTACATCTTTGGACTGATTAGCCCATGAAGCCCAAAAATGCAGCAATATAATCTTATGATTAAACTTATATCTATTATAAACCGTATTGGTTGTATCTTTAGCCGAAAAAGTTTGTGCGTAGCTACCTACTTTTAGTCTTGTAGCATCTTTTACATAATCACTAAGTGCTGTGATATACAAATCATCTCGAAGGTTACCCCCCATATTACCTATCATATCAGAAATCTCTTTATATTCAGGTCTTTCTTGAGATGTCATATAATGACGTAGGAGTTCAATGCCTACAATATCCTTAGGGTTAATTTTGATATAATCGGCTACAGCTTTTTGCACTTGTTTCTCGTTGAAACCACGCACTGAATCATGGAAGGCCATCAAACGATCATTCTCTTCTGACCCTGTAACACGAATATACGATACAGAATCCAAAGAACCATCTACTTCTAACTCACCATTGCTATGGATGTATAAAGGTAAATAAGCAGCATCACGCACTAACAAATGCCCCAATTCAAAACTATCGACTTGCACATTGCCTTCAAAGTGTCCATTATGACAGAAGAAACTATCGACTTTAACGGTATCTAGACGATGACGAAAAAGTAGTAAAGTATCTTGCTCTAAGCCACGGATATGTCCACGAAGCCCTACTCGACTAGGACCAGAGTGACAGGCACACAACAAAGCCACGATGCCCAAGCACCATGTACACATCAATTGAAGGGATTTGTTTTTAATCATATAGTTTTCCTTTGCTACAAAGATACAGTTTTTTAATTATATAGTAGGACGGACTCTATTTTTTTTGGTGGAGACGAGCCAGAACTCCATATAAACAAATAATGTGTGATACCAGAAGGTACCACACATTATATATATGTATACGTTTCGCGTACTCAAAGAGTATACTCACGCATGTTTTACGGTTGAATTACTTCAATACACCTGCAAGTGCTGCAGCGTACTTTACGAATTCGATATCGTTCTTAGCCTTATCAAGCATAGAAGAATCTAGGCTGATAGCCTTCTTAAGACCGTCAACTACCATAGCTGAGTTGTTAGTGCGTGCACCAAGAACTGCCTTCAAATAGCTAGTAGTTGCATCAGGAGAAGCAATAGCGTTCAATGTGCTCTTAGCAGCGCTGTAGTCCTTAGATAGGATTTGAGCAAGTGCAGCAGAGTTAGTCTTAGCTGAACCGAAAGAAGCAACAGCCTTGTCGTACTCACCTGTGGCGATAGCTAGGTTACCTAGAGATTCTTTCAACTCAGGAGCACCAGCAGCTTGGCCTAGTAGAGTTTGAGCAGCAGTCTTGTCACCCTTCGCAAGTGCAAGAAGACCCATGTTGTTTGCAACTTCTGCAGAGCCAGCGTTCTTAGCCTTAGCTTGAGCGAAGTAAGAAGCAGCCTTATCTAGTTTACCTGCCTCATAAGCAAGTTTACCTAGGTTGTTATAAGCACGAAAATCTTCAGAGAACAATTGAGTTGCTTTAGTGTAGATAGATTCTTTAGTTGCAGCATCGTTTGCAAGAGTTGCAGCATAAAGAAGTTCTTCTAGGTTAAGAGCCTTAGCATTTGAAGCAGCTAGTTCAGCGATTTCAGAATCAGACTTACCAATTACATCGTAGTTCAAAGTCAAACGAGAACGACGTAGTTGAGGAAGGATTTCCTTAGCCAACACTTCGTATACAGCTGAAATGTTCTTGATTTCTTCGTCACGCTTATCAGGATCGCTGTACATAGAAAGGACGCGAAGGATAAGTTGCTTATCCTGAATGTTAGAAGCTTCAACTAGTTCTTTGAAACCTTCCCAGTCTTCAGCAGTGTACTTAGTATCAACTACTGCTTCAACCTTAGATTTCTTCAAGTTGCGACTAACTAGCTTTTCTGTGTTCTTCTCACGGCTTTGTGCTAGACGAGTGTTCAAGTCTGTAGACCCATCAGGAGAAGCGTAAGCAGAAATTTCGATGTTACTAATCTTCTTGTTTTCTGTAGCGTCTACATCAGCAACTGTAGTGTTGAACTCACCTGCAACCTTACGTTCGCTGCTGCGGATGTAAGCTTGTTGGATCATAAACATGATGTCGCGCTTTTCAGTTTCGCGGATGATGCGTTGGAAAGCATCTTCGCCAGTTGTTAGATTTGCAGAACCAACTGTTTGGTTGATCAATTCAGAAGTAGCGATAACACCGTCAGCAACCTTTACATCAGGAAGTACGTATGTTTTGTCACCACGAACCACCTTGAATGTAAGGAATAGTTCAGACTTAGCCATTTCTGGTACATACTGGAATACAGTACGCATAGTGTAGTTACCACCCATCTTGTAAGAGATAACTTGGTCGTTACCTTCTACTTTCTCACCTTGGTACACATAAGGTTGACCTGCTGTTTCACCAGCAGCATAACGAAGTACTGGAGTTACAGTTACAACTGAACGCTTGTTAAAATACTCAGTAGGGAATTGACCGTTGATCGTTACAGGAACTTGGCCACCAACAGCCTCAAGTACTTGAGGTGTCACTGTGAAATAGTCTGCAGACAATTCACCCATCTTGCTGTTACATGAAGATAGTACAGCAACTAAAGCCACGAGCAGTGGCAAATAAAGTTTTTTGCTCATTTGGATAATCCGTTTAGTTAATGGTTATTGGAATAATGTTTGTCGCAAAGATAATAGATATTACTTAAAAAGGGGAGAAAAGCGAGATTTTTATAATCAAAAAAAAGTAAAAGGCCAATCAAACTTTACAAATTCGAGGTATTTTGCCTACAATGACACAAAATATATTCAAAAAACAAAACAGACCTAGCTTGTTGGCTATAGGACAATATGAGAAGAAAATTATTCGTTTAAGTCAACTTTTTGTATCCATACTGACATTTTTCCACTTAATTTTCTTCATTTTTATCACTGCTTTTCCAACTTTTCTTTCCATAATATTTGATATTACGAGGGTGGTGAGAAATGATTTCCTCACGAAGAAAAACCTTGTCAAGGTGCATATAAATTTCGGTTGTTGCGATAGATTCATGACCTAACATAGCTTGAATGGCGCGTAAATTTGCCCCCCCCTCTAGCAAGTGGGTAGCAAAGCTATGTCTGAAAGTATGAGGACTAATATTTTTCTTTATATTGGCACGTAATGCTTGCTCTTTAATCACATAAAAGACCATCACACGAGATAGGCCTTTTCCACGACGATTTAAGAAGAGAGTATCTTCATGCCCCGAAGCTATTTTCATCTCAGACCGGTACTCCATATATGTGTTTATTTCGCGAATGGCACGTGGCGAAATTGGGACAAGGCGTTGTTTGTCGCCTTTTCCAAGCACTCGTATAAAGCCTTCATCCAAATATAAATCAGAGATTTTTATGGAAATTAATTCAGAGACACGCAATCCACAACTATACAAAGTCTCCAGCATAGCAACATTGCGTATACCTCCCTCCTTACCTGTATCTACGGTTGATATCATGGCGTCAATTTCTTCAACAGCTAAAACATCGGGAAGCTTCACACCAACTTTGGGACCTTCCAAAAGTTGAGCTGGATTGCTCTCCAATATGTTCTCCATTAATAAGAAATGAAAAAAGGATTTTATACCTGAAATGATGCGTGCATGTGAACGTGCACGTATGCCTAAATCGTGTAGACTTGCAGAAAATTGCTCAAGATCATCAAGAGTTGTTTCCAGTATAGGGCGATGGATGCTCTCCAAGAAGTGGCATAGCTTTTCTAAGTCTGTCAAATAGGCTTCTTGTGTATTCTTTGACAGTCCCTTGACAAGCATCAGGTATCGCTTATATGGTTTTTGCCATCTAGCCAACATTTCCTCTGACACACAAGTCTTTTGATTTAGTATACGAGAATCAGTCATAATATAAAAAAGGATTGTTTTTTTGTTCATTAACCACTTTGCGCAAGGTTAAATCAATTATTTTTATTAGATTTGCATCGAAATTTGCTATAACCACTATCTAAGAGTCTAACATGTGGTTGACTAACAGACATTTTTCTACCTCAATTGCTTAGCAAAGATAGATAAAATTGGGCTAAAAATAAAATATGAAGATACTGATATTAAACGGACCCAATATCAACCTGTTGGGACGTCGGGAACCATCAATATATGGAGATAAATCCTTTGATGGCTTTTTCGAGGAATTGCAGTCAGCTTTTCCCGAAGTATCTTTTGCAACCTTCCAATCCAATCACGAAGGTGCTCTTATCGATAAAATTCACGAAATTGGTTTTGATTATGATGGCATTGTTTTCAATGCTGGTGCCTATACGCACACATCTATCGCTTTGCACGATGCCCTACGTGCAGTAACGACTCCTGCCATTGAGGTGCATATCTCAAATGTGCATGAACGTGAATCATTCAGACATCACTCTTGTATATCAGCAGCCTGTATGGGCGTTATCTGCGGGTTCGGCCTCGATTCTTATAGACTGGCTGTGCAGGCTTTTGTGCAGAGACAAAAACATCTAAAATAACAAATACCAATATTATAAATAGGTACAATAACAAAAGAAAAAAGGTTATGATGAGAAAAAAGACCAAAATCGTTGCATCCATTTCGGATAGAAACTGTGGCGTTGAGTTCCTAACAGAACTTCACGAAGCTGGTATGAACGTTGTTCGTATGAACACTGCACACGCTGATCGCGAAGGACTAACTGAACTAATCAAAAATGTTCGTACAGTATCTAAGGGTATCGCATTGCTTATCGATACCAAGGGTCCTGAAGTACGTACTACTAAGATCGAAGAAGGTAAGTTCGAAGTATCTACTGGCGATACTATCCGTATCACTGGTAAGCCTGAATTGATGACTACTAGAGAGTGCATCGCAGTAAGCTACCCAGAATTCGTAAACGATGTACCTGTAGGTAAGGAAGTACTTATCGATGATGGTGAAACTGCACTAGAAGTTGTTGCTAAAGAAGGTGACGAACTTGTATGTAAGGTGTTGAACAACGGTGAGATCGGTTCTCGCAAGTCTATCAACGTTCCTGGTGTACGTATCAACCTTCCTGCATTGACTGAAAAGGATATAAAGAATATCGAATTCGCAGTTGAGCAAGATATCGACTTCGTAGCACACTCTTTCGTTCGTAACGCTGACGACGTGAAGGCTGTACGTGATCTACTAGGTGACTCTGAAATCAACATCATCGCTAAGATCGAAAACCAAGAAGGTATCGATAACATCGACGAAATTATCGAAGCTGCTGATGGTATCATGGTTGCTCGTGGTGACCTCGCTATCGAAGTTCCTTACAACAAGATTCCAGGTATGCAACGTATGATGATCCGTAAGTGTGTACAAGCAAAGAAGCCTATCATCGTGGCTACTCAAATGCTTCACACTATGATCAAGAACCCACGTCCAACACGTGCTGAAGTTGCTGATATTGCAAATGCTATCTATTCTCGTACTGATGCTGTTATGCTTTCAGGTGAGACTGCTTACGGTGACTACCCAGTAGAAGCTGTTAAGACTATGGCTGAAGTGGCTCGTCAAGCAGAAATCGACAAGGTACCAGATAACGATATCCGTATCCCATTGACTGCAAACGCTGACGTAACTGAATTCTTGGCTAAGCAAGCGGTGAAGTCTACTTACAAACTAGGTAACCGTGCAATCGTAACTGATAGTTTCTCTGGTCGTACAGCTCGTAATGTTGCTGCGTTCCGTGGTAACGCTCCAGTTCTTGCAATCTGTTACAAAGAAAAGACTATGCGTCACCTAGCTCTTTCTTATGGTGTACAAGCTATGTACATGCCAGAACTAGCTGATGGCCAAGAGTACTACTTCGAAGGTCTTCGTCGTCTAGTTGCTAACGAAGAATTGACTAAGGAAGATACAGTAACTTACATCTCTAGTGGTGTAGCTGGTAACAAGCCATCATTCTTGGAAATCAACCAAGTAGGTGAAGTACTTGATCACGCTGACAACTTCGTATTGCCAAACAAAGGTCGTACTATCGAAGGCTAAATAATAGTCTATGCAAAATGACAACCCCTCTTTAGAGGAGTATATACTATCGCATATCGACGGGGAGAGTGATTATTTAAAAGCTCTCTACCGCGATACGCATGTAAAACTGCTACGCCCCCGCATGGCTTCCGGCCATTTGCAGGGGCGTATGCTTCATTTATTTGTCGAGATGATTCGCCCCAAGCGTATCCTCGAAATTGGTACTTACAGCGGCTATTCTGCTCTTTGCTTGGCAGAGGGGCTTCCAGAAGATGGCATGCTGCACACTATTGAAATCAATGACGAGCAAGAAGACTTCACTCGTCCTTGGCTAGAAAATTCTCCGTGGAGACACCAAATCCAAATGCATATTGGAAATGCTATGGATATTATTCCTACACTGGGAGAAACTTTTGACCTGGTTTTTGTAGATGGAGACAAACGTATCTATCTAGATTATTACCACTTGGTCATGAAGCACTTGAATGTGGGCGGCTATATTATTGCCGACAATACTCTTTGGGATGGCCATGTGCTGGAAGAGCCACATCCTACTGACAAGCAAACGCAAGGTATCATTGCGTTTAACGACTATGTGGCACAGGATCCACGTGTCGAAAAAGTCATTATTCCTTTAAGAGACGGACTGACCATTATCCGTAAAATTAAGGACTAATCCTAAACTAGAAAAAAGATAAAACAATATATATGGAATCTACTAGACAACAAAAGATTGCTCGCCTTTTGCAAAAGGAGCTTGGTGATATGTTTATGCACCAAACAAAAGCGATGCCTGGTACTTTAGTATCTGTAAGTGCAGTACGCATCAGCCCAGATATGGGTGTAGCAAAGGCTTATTTGAGTATTTTCCCATCTGCTAAGGCAGAGGAATTGCTGAAGAATATCAATGGCAATGCCAAGACTATCCGTTACGAACTAGGTAAGCGTGTACGTCATCAATTGCGTATTATCCCAGAATTGAAATTCTTTGTGGACGACTCTCTTGATTACATCGACCATATCGATGAATTATTGAAGAAATAAACCAAAGAAGATACCGTGAAAAATCTACCTCTATTTATTGCGCTACGCTACTTGTTTTCAAAAAAGCGACACCATGCTATCAACTTGATATCGGGTATTGCTGTAATAGGTGTAGCCTTTACAACCATGGCCTTGATTTGTACCTTATCAGTGTTTAATGGCTTTCAAGACATGGTGGCGGGATTGTTTACCAACTTCGATCCAGAGATTAAGATTACAAAAGTCACGGATAAAGTTTTACATACAGAAGATAGCCTCTTGGTGCGCATCAAAGAGATGCCAGAAGTGGCTATCTGTACTCCTACCCTAGAAGAGCAAGGCATGGTACAATATAGTACGCGTCAAGCCATGGTGACTTTTAAAGGGGTAGAACAAGACGAGTTCAGACAACTCACATCTATTGATAAGATTCTAATCGGGCGTAACCAAACGTCGACAAGTAATGAACCTTTCTTTAAACTCCAAGATGAGATTGTAGACTACGCCATCATTGGGGCAGAGTTGACGACTACTCTTGGTTGTGGGATACAATATATCGATCCTCTTACGATGTATCTACCTAAGCGCACAGGACGAGTCAATTTAGCTAATCCTAAGCGTTCATTCCGCACGACTAAGTTGTATTCACCTGGAGTAGTATTCCTTGTAAATCAGCAGAAATATGATGCGCATTATGTCTTGGTACCTATCGCAAGAATGCGCAAAATGCTGAACTATACCGATGAAGCATCGGCGCTAGAAATTAAACTTAGACCAAATACAGATATTTCGGACATAGAGGATAAAATCGAAAAGATGCTTGGCACTGATTACCGAGTAGAAAATCGCTATGAGCAGCAAGCTGATCTATTTAAAGTGATGGAAATAGAGAAACTTATCTCCTTTATATTCTTAAGCTTTATCCTATTGATTGCGAGCTTTAATATTATTGGTTCCTTGTCTATGCTCATTATAGACAAGCAAGAGGATACACAAACTTTACGTTTCCTAGGTTGCAACGAAGAGACAATAGGACATATCTTCCTCAATGTGGGGCGACTGATATGTACCATTGGAGCGACGATTGGTCTTCTAGTAGGTCTTGGACTATGTCTTGCACAACAACACTATGGCTTGATTTCTCTAGGCAACAACCCACATTTCATTACGCAAAGTTACCCTGTAAGCATTCATTGGCAGGATATTATAGTAATTTTATGCACGGTCATCGTGGTGAGCTGGCTAGCCGTTTGGTGGCCAGTAAAACGTATGGTTAAACAAAATAAGAAGTGAGCCATGTATACTCAGAGTACGTTCACATTACCTGCTTATAGTAGAGGGTGTCACCTGATTACTAACCATGTTCTTGCAGAGCTTCCGAGTCTGCCAGAAACAGGGATGCTGCATCTTTTTATCCAACATACAAGTGCTGCACTGAGCATCAACGAGAATGCAGATCCAGACGTACAAATCGATTTGGCAGCTATTATGGATAGGCTAGTAAAAGAGCGTGAAAGTTATTATCGCCACATTTACGAAGGCGATGACGATATGCCTGCTCATGCCAAAGCTTCACTTATAGGAAGCAGTCTTACTATTCCAATCACTAATGGTCAACTCAACTTAGGCATTTGGCAAGGTATCTACTTATGTGAGTTTCGTAACCATGCCAGTCATCGTAGGTTGGTAGCTACTGTTATGGGTGAGTAATGACTGACTCCTCACATAAGACAATCAGTAGGGCAAAATAAGGAAATTCCCTTTGCATTATGACCTCTTTATCGGTCGTGTGATAAGCTTGATCTGTCCCTACGTGTTCAAAATAATGCACTAGTAAATCAGGATGCTCTCGCAGACATTCTTTAATGGCATCAGCAGATTGAGACATCTTCATAATCACTTGATTGGTCTTATTATTATGTGCATCAAGAATCATTTCTTTATCCACTAAGCCTGGGTGTATCAACAAACGCTCTTCTAGCTTAACCAAATGTAATTGTGCTAGACTACTAGCGGCAAGAAAAGAGGTAATACCAGGCACAGAAATAGTTGGGATACCAGCTTCTTGACATCTGTCTAAGATATAATGTATAGATGCAAATATGCTGCAATCACCCTCTACCGCAATAACGATGCGTGGTGGTTGTCCAGCACGATACAATGCACTAATCTGATCAAAAACGCCATCATAAGCTGCCAATGCTTTTGTACGATCTTTACTCATTGGTAACATGAATGGACTAAAAGTCTTTTCGTCCAAATCCCAACAACGCAATAAAGTTTCAGCACGTGAAGAAACACGTCCTTTTATCATAGTTGAAGGATAGAAAATATAATCAGCTTCTTGAAAAAGTCGAAGAGCTTTGAGAGTGATTAGCTCAGAATCGCCAGGTCCTAAAGACACAAAAGCGACTGAGGTATTTGAAGGGTTGTTTTTTATATCTTTCATTCTGCAAAAGTGGGAAAACAACAGCAGTTACCCAAGAGAAAATGCGTATATTTGTAGCTAAATATAGAAGAAAATATAAATCAAGCTATCCATGATACAATCATTGAAACTTGCCTTATTGCTTATTGCAAGTAGTTGGCTATTTTACTCTTGTCAATCATGTTCAAAACAAGATAATGAATCATCAGCCAAACAAACACTTACGCTATCAGTAGAACAAGCTGATAGCCTCTTTACTGAGCTTCCTTTACGCTATGCTCAAGGGTATACTTTACGCAAGTATCAGGGAGCTTATCTAGTTGATATTCAAGACCCCCAAGGAAAATCGAGCGTACATTTTCAACTGGCGATTGTCCCTCGTAATAATGAGTCGGCAGAAAAACTAGTACCCAAAGGATACACAGTTATACACACTCCCGTGCGCCGACTTATCACCATGACTTCATTACAGCTGTCAACCTTTATCAAGCTAGAAGCTACAGATAAGGTAGTAGGCATCACGTCCACACGTCACTTGTTCAATCAAGAAATAAAAAAACAGCTAGAAACTGGGCATACCCAGCGTATAGGTATCGAAGGTCAGTTTGACAACGAACGTATCATGGCCATGCAACCAGATATTATCCTAATTTCTCCGTTTAAACGTGGTGGATATGATAGCATGAAAGAACTAGGAACTCCATTGGTACCTTACCTAGGCTACAAGGAAATGAGTCCTTTGGCTCAAGCTGAATGGCTTACTTTTATAGGTCTATTGATTGGCGAGGAGCAGAAGGCGCAAGAAATTTTTGACGGTATGGAGAAGGAATATCAATCTCTCCTAAAGCTAACAAAAAGTGTACAAGAACGCCCACAAGTATTCTCTGGCGAGATGCGTGGAGGGCACTGGTATGCGGTAGGAGGCAAAAGCTTCCTAGCTCAACTTTTTGAAGATGCAGGTGCGCAGTATTTTATGCATGACAATCCAGAGTCTGGTGGTGTGCTGCTTGATTTTGAAACCATATATAGTCATGCAGCTCATGTACCTTATTGGCGTATAGTCAACAGCTACAAAGGTGACTACGATTATGATGCTCTTCTGGCTAGCAATAGTAAATACGCAGATTTTGATGCCTACAAAAATCACGGAGTTATCTACTGCAATATGAACAAAAAACCATATTACGAACGCATGCCTATGGAGCCCTGTATCCTTCTAAAAGATATGATTAAAGTGTTCCATCCAGAGTTGCTCCCTGATTATGAACCAGTGTACTACACTCTACTAAATTAATTGACTTATGCAGTCTCCCTCCCCTACAAAAAAAAGTTATGCACGCCCGCTGTGGATATTTACTTTCATTACGCTGAGCATAATTCTGCTGATGTTATTGAATATCTTACTGGGATCGGTATATATCTCTCCCCAACAGGTATGGGACATCCTAGTACATGGTGATAACACGCAAGAAATTGCGTTTAATATCATCATGAAAAGTCGCTTGCCACAAGCCATCACAGCTTTGGTCGCTGGTTCGGGACTAGCGATTAGCGGCTTGATGATGCAGACAGTCTTTCACAACCCACTTGCAGGCCCTTCGGTATTGGGTATCAGTTCTGGTGCCAGTCTAGGGGTAGCCTTTGTAGTGCTGCTTTCTGGTAGTTTAGGTGGTAGTGCCTTGAGTGCCATGGGACTTATGGGAGAAGTCGCTTTATCTATCTCTGCTGTTATTGGTGCTTTGAGTATTATGGCGCTTATATTATTTGTATCACAAGCTGTGAGAGGCAATGTGACTTTGTTGATTATTGGAGTGATGATTGGCTATGTGGCCAATGCGATTATCGGAGTCCTGAAATTCTTCAGTGTGGAAGAAGATATCCGTGCTTACGTGATTTGGGGGTTGGGGAGCTTTGCTCGCGTATCGGGTGATCAAGTACAGGTCTTTATCACACTGATGCTTATCTTAATCCCACTATCTATGCTACTCACCAAGACGTTAAACTTGATGTTGCTTGGTGAAGGATATGCCAAGAACCTGGGACTCAATGTGCGCCGTGCACGCCTTTTTGTCATTGCCTGTTCTGGTGTATTGGTCGCCATTGTAACGGCTTACTGTGGACCAATTATCTTCCTCGGTTTAGCAGTGCCTCACCTTTGTCGCACGCTATTCCGCACAAGTGACCACCGTCTGTTGATGCCAGGTGTTATGCTTATGGGCGCAACACTAGCGCTGTTATGTAATTTGCTAGCGCGTATGCCTGGGCTAGAAGGTGCCCTACCCGTCAATTCTGTAACAGCACTTATTGGCGCACCAGTTGTGGCATCCGTTCTTTTCCACAAACGTAAAGCTATCTAATGAACCCTACAATGAAACCAACTATAGAAATATCCAATCTTAGTACCGGATACCAATCAAAAAAGCGTACAAAAGTAGTCGCTAAAGATATCAGCGCACAAATATCGTGCGGTGAATTGACATGTCTACTTGGGACAAACGGGGTGGGTAAAAGTACCCTAATGAAAACACTTTGTCACTTTCTTCCTAGACTAGGAGGAGATATAGCTATCATGGGCAAGCCTTTAGAAGATTATACAGATGCTTCTTTGGCTAAAGTCATCAGTGTAGTTCTAACCGATAAGTTGATGATTCGCAATATGCGTGTCGATGAACTAGTGGCGCTAGGTCGTAGCCCATATACTGGTTTTTGGGGAGTTATTTCTGACAAAGACAGGGAGATTGTACATCGCTCATTGAAACAAGTAGGTATTCCTCATCTTGCAGGACGTATGTTGCATACATTAAGTGATGGTGAACGTCAGAAGGCATTGATTGCCAAAGCATTGGCACAAGAAACACCTATTATACTATTGGATGAGCCGACTGCTTTTCTTGATTTTCCAAGTAAAGTAGAGATGATGCAATTGCTGCATCGCCTAAGCCGCGATGAACAAAAGACCATCTTTATGTCCACTCACGATTTGGAATTGGCTTTACAAATTGCCGATAAGCTATGGTTATTGGATAAGGAAAAAGCTGTGCAGATAGGTACCCCAGAAGACTTGGCCATCCATAATGTACTGCATCGTTTTGTTACTCATGAAGGTATCAGCTTTGATGCTGATAGTGGTTTATTCCGCGTGGTCTATCGTTTCCATAGCCATGTAGAGGTTATAGGAGAAGGCGTTTCTTATCAGATGTTGTGTAAGGGCTTACATAGACATGGTATTGCCACTCAAAAGATAGAAGATACACAGGCTACTGATATCTCAATCATTTGTCGTGAAGGAGATACGATACAATACGAAATTAGCCACAAAGATAATAATAAGCAGATTGTAGCTAGTGTAGAACATGCTTTGCTAGCGATTGAATCGAGCCTACAATAGATTATTTTGACGGTTTAACTACCGCAGGAGGGATAATCAGAATCTCTATCTTTCCTTGAGGTAGCAACTGGTCGCAGTGGGTATGACAGCGTTGGATAAGTACTTCTTGATAACGCTCCATTTCTTCTGTATCTAAGATGCTCCAAAGTTCACGGGCCATATTTAAAGCACCAATAGCTGCTATATGGTCATCACTACAAGCAGCTTCTCTAGCCATTTCTTGAAGGAAAGCATGATTCTTGGTCACTTTATGGCTATGTGTATCCAAGTGTCCTTCGGCTAGCTTAACGGCCTTACCTATCATCAATCCTAAGGTGACCGTGGCCACTTTGTGGTCTGCGCAAAAACCTAAAGTTTCCCCAATATAATTACCATATTGAATAAAAGCTGTAGGATGTATATGAGGATACAATGCTTGAAGCTTCTTTTCGCTTTTCGCACCCGAATTGAGCACTAGATGGTTAGGTTCATTAGCTACTCCTACTTCGACATAGCGGGCTATAGACGCCACATAGGCTTCGCTTGAAAAAGGACGAATAATGCCACTAGTACCTACAATAGAAATTCCCCCAACGATACCAAGACGTGGATTGAAGGTACGCGCTGCGACTTCTTCACCACTAGGGATTGTAACTTCAACAATTACTTGATAACGCTCCCAATCAACAGCTAGACGCTTTAAGTTGCTACGTATCATCTGCTTAGGGACTGCGTTGATAGCAGCTTCTCCAATAGGAATATCTAGTCCAGAAAGAGTCACTCGGCCTACCCCTACTCCTCCATCAATAAGTATAGCCTCATCATCTGCACAACCACTATCAGATTTCTCTTGCAACCTGACAGTTGTGAGGATAGCAATACCTTGAGTCGCATCTGGATCATCTCCCGATTTTTTGATAACTTCTGCTTGTGCTTCTAGTTCGTTGATAGACAGCAAACGTGCTTCTACATGAATGGTTTCTTTATTGGGCAGTACAACATCAATAAGTTTCTGCTTATTATCCAGAGTTTCTGTACCCAAGATTGCTTGCATAGCACAAATGGCACCTGTTGTCACACAAGTACCTGTAGTCACACCAGTATGAAGTTTATAAAATTCAGGGACATGCTTTTCTATCTCGCGACGTAAACCGTGAGGACCATCTACACAGAAGAAGGAACTAGGTACCGTAGGTCGCTGTACGATATATATAGGAAGTTGATTCTCTTTGGCTGCAAGCAGTTTACTATCTAGACCACCCGACTCACCGCTTTCTTTAGTAATAATAGCATCAGGCTGCAATTCATCTATTATAGCTTGCTCAGAAGCGACTGTGCTATCTTTATAGTAACAGATATGCGACATAGGAAAACCAACCTCATCGACAAGTTCTCGAGACACCTCTCTATCCAATATTCTAAACCAAGTATCTGGATGATTTTGCCAATAGGCTTTTAGTTTCTGAATCGTCTGTACACCAGTAAGTCCCAACACACGCTTACGTTTATTTGCACACAACTGCTTGACCACATCGTCATAGTCCGTGCACCAACGAATATACTCTGCATAAAGGCTATAATCGGGCATCATACGTTCTACACGCACTACAGGCAATTGCAATGTTTGAGACACTTGATACACGGTGTCATGCAACTGCTCCGCAAAAGGGTGAGCAGCATCCACTAAAAGACGTATCTCATGCTCCCGACAAAACGCCGTCATCTGGGAGATATCCATTCCTCCAGTCACATGCTGCCCGTGGCGAAGCTGCACTTCTTGCAACTTCCCCCGCGTACTATAAAAGAAAGGATAATCCCCATCTTCTAGCACCTCAACAGCCATGCGACCTTCTGTAGTTCCTCCCAGAATTAGAATCATGTTCTAAATAGATGTTTGAATTCATCCGCATAGAGGCGAGATAAGCCTTTGCGGTTATCAATAGCTTCACCCACTACAATCATAGTAGTCAAGGTCAAGTTGTTCTCTTTAACCATTTGAGCTAAGTTTTGCAGCTCACCTCTATAGATACGTTGGTCTGGCCATGTCAGTTTATAACATGCTGCTACAGGTGTAGTCGGTGGATAGTGTTGTAGCAATTGGCTTTGTACATCATCCACAATACCTGCACTTAAGAAGATACACATCGTACTTTGGCTGCGAGCCAACAAGTGCAACTTCTCATCCTCTGGCATTGCCGTACGTCCTTCACCACGCGTCAAGATAATCGTTTGAACTTTCTCTGGAATAGTAAATTGTGATTGCAATTCAGCAGCCGCTGCTTGGAAAGACGAGATACCTGGTGTGATATGGTAGCGCATCTTAGCCTCATCCATCAAAGCCATCTGTTCTTGAATAGCTCCGTAGATACATGGGTCACCCGTATGCAAACGGACCACTAACAATCCACGATTGTAAAAATCCTGCATGAGTGCAAACTGCTCCTCTAGATTCAATCCAGCCGAACTCTTAACCACCGCACCCGATTTATGACATTGCGTCAAAGCACGAGGGACCAAACTACCTGCATAGAGAATCAAATCGGCTGTTTCTAGAAACTGACGTCCACGTACAGATACTAAGTCTGGATCTCCAGGACCTGCCCCCACAAACTCGATGTGGCCTGCACGAATATATAATCTATCCATAGCCAAAGCCCACGTAAAGTGATGCCCTTCATGGATGCTGCCTTTTTGTTTTTCTACACAAAGGGCTCCGTGATTGCTCGCCTTCAGCACACAAGCTTCTGCCACACCAGCTACACCTGTCACCTTGCGTACATGATCAGATGGGTTAGGTACTTCTATACCTTGTAGGTCTTTCGCTTCATAAATAGTCAAAGATGCTTGCAAAGACTCTTGTACTGTGTGCACCAAAGCCTCCTCTTTTTTCAAGTCAATCGTACTTACATTAGCAACAGACAGTGGGCTCCAGCCAGACTCTTTGATACCAGCAAGGATATGTGCATCGACACCTTCGGCTAAGCTGTCACGCGTGCAACCTACACCTAAAAGCAAGACTTTAGGGCGGTAATACAGCACTGGTACATCTATTTGGGAGATATATCGTGCAGATACCGCAATAATCAAATCTGTATCTGCTGGTATGTCTTCAGATGCAGTATACACGGTCACATGTTCAGGGCATGATTGCTCCATATACATCGTACCTTTATCACGCACATCCACCCAAAGAGCTACTTGCTGTTTTTGGACAAATCGAGTGATGCAATCATTCAGGGTAGCGCCTACTGTCTCCACTTCCCAGTTATATTTCTGTGGTAAAGTATCCAAAGCCCACAAATCGGCCAAATCACTTTGTGTAGTTATAATAGGTGTGGCACCCAGTACACCAGAAATAGCTTGTGCTTGCTTATTGGCACCTCCTACATGTCCAGAAAGGATAGGAATAACAAACTGTCCCATAGAATCAATCACCAATACTGCTGGGTCTGTTTTCTTATCAGATATCGATGCAGCTATCAATCGAGTAGCTATACCTGCTGCGCCGATAAAGACCCAAGTAGCATACTCGTTGAAATGATTAGCGACATAGTCGTTGTATGCATCAATCGTCTCTCCAGCAGCTTCAGGGCGTGTGCTCACGACCTCCATGCCTGGATAGGCGTGTTGTAATTTCTCCACTACAGTATCACCTGCAGCAGCAATCGCCACTACGATAATACCTTTTCCTTCTTCTAGAGGTGATTCAATGACTTTCTTTGCCATAATGGAATATCTAGTTTATGTTGTTTTTTATTTCAGTTGTATTTGCCTACAGACGTTTTGATGGCTTTCATCACCAAGATTGGGTTATGCTCATCTATAGCAATTCGCATCTCTTGCACGATAGTCAAGTCTGCCTGTGCAGCCACAGCTTCACGGAATAAGTTTTGAGACTTTTCCGAAACAGCATTAAAGACAAGTACTGCCCCATCAACCATCACTGACATCAGCTTATCCACCATCTCAACAAGATGACCACCGTGCCCACCTATAAAGATGGCATCGGGTGCTGCATAGCCATCACCATCAAGTAAAGACTCAAGATTAGCTGTCATAAAGTCTTCTACGATAGGACGAATGCCTGGCACATGATGACGTCGCATATTCTGGCTCATCAGCTCCGTCCCCGCTTCTCTTACCTCAAACGAAGTGATATGTAGATGCGGAAACTGCTTCTTCGCTTCTATTGAGATAGATCCTGTGCAAAATCCCACATCCCAAAACTGTCGTTTCTCATGCAAATCCAATAAGCTCAAGGTCAACAGACGTATCGGAGCTTTGGTAATCATATTCACACGACCATCCAATAAATGAAAGTCCGATTCTGGAATGCCAAAAGGACGAGCTATATTTGAATAATCAAGCTCCACCATGATACAGTTAGGGATATCATAAGTCTGACTAGCTGCTTCTTGAATAGATAGCGTCTGTACTTTTTCCAAATCAGGATTGCCTAGACGTTCTCCTATATGCATCACCCCCGCAGAGTAACCATAATCAAGCAAACGCTGAGCGATGGTCTGTGGAGTATGTACCTTATCGGTAAGCACCCCCATCTTAGGCACACGCTCGATCAAAGCACGGTCTAGTTCATGCCAAGGACGTCCAGTCAAAGTCACAATACGCATATCCGCATAGTTCATCAGCAAGCGATGCGCTAGTATTTGCAAAGCATTGTGACTTGGATATAATGTCATATCCGCATCAGGATAATATCTCTGAATAGTATTGGCTATGCCGTAAAAGATAGGATCGCCCGATGCAAATACAATCACTTCTTCATGCGATGCATACTGAGCCATCACGTCAGAAACTGGTATAGTAATCGGAATCCATAATGCATCTTCAGGCAGCAAGTGCTTCACCAATTCATAATGGCGAATCCCCCCACTAAAACAGCGACCGCTAGCAATAGACTGCATAGCTTCTGCTGGCCAAGTGGTGTCAACCCTGTCGGGCATGCCCAATACAATAAATCGTGGTGTTGTCATAAGCTTAGGACTTATAAATCACGTCCAGGACGCAATTGAGCTGCATCTTCCAAACTCAACACAGCATTTACTAATGTAGCCGCAAGGTTACTTCCTCCCTTACGTCCTTCTACAATAATCTTAGGTAGATGCGTGAATGGCTTAATCATATGCTTTGACTCTTGCACATTCACAAAACCTACAGGAGCACCTACGATACCAGCAGGTGTAATATCTTTTTTGCGGATAATATCACATAGTTCCATCAAAGCAGTTGGTGCATTGCCAAAGACATACAACGCATCAGGATGTTCTTCAGTAGCTAGACGGATGCCCGCTTGTGTTCTAGTGATTCCTTTTTCGGTAGCCATCTCTTCAACACGTGGGTCACTCAAATAACAGTGTACCTCTATGCCAAGACGACTAAGAGCTCCTTTGCGGATGCCCGAAGCAGCCATCGTCACATCTGTTACGATATGCTTAACTCGTCCACTAGTGACTAGAGCTTCATGCAGACGTTCTACTGCACCATTATCAGTATACAACACATCCTCCATGTCAAAGTCGGCAGTTGTATGAATAGCATGTAATAAAGCCCATTTATGATCCAAAGGAATATCTCTGTTCTTCAATTCACTGTCTATAGTGCGGAAACTCTCAATCATAATGCCTTGTCCTTTGTTTTTCGCGTCATCGTCATACGATTCGCGATAATAGCCACGAGGCGTTATCATTTGTTGTTCCCATAGATACGACTGTGAATTACCGATAATCACCACAGTAAACATATCGATATCTTCTGGATCGAAAGCTTCTAGCGTAGTTGTAAAAACTTGTTGGTCTTCACGTCCTGCTTGACGCACATAACCCACTGGTGTTTGTGGGTCACGGCCATGTTTCAAGAACAACTCTTTCAATCTATATAACTGCCAGTAACGACCTTTACTCTTAGGGTTGTACACCGCTGTGACAAAATCGGCCGTAGCCGCTGCCACGATGCGCGCCTCAATTTTCTGCCAAGGCGTCATCAAATCGGACATAGATATCACACAGAAATCATGCCCTACTGGCGCTCCCAATAAAGAAGCTGCCTTTTGAAAAGCACTGACCCCAGGCAAGGACATCAATTCGATGTCCTCACCTCGGTCTTTTTTCATCTCCCACAATAGGGGAGTCATGCCATATATACCAGCATCCCCACTACTAATCACGACCACACATTGTGCACCGTTATGAATGGCTTCAAAGGCCTGCTCAGCGCGGTCCCTCTCTTTCTTCATTCCAGTATCGATACATTGTGCCCCTTCCCTTAAGTAAGGATGCACAAACTGGAAATAGTATTTATAACCAATCACAACATCTGCTTGCTGTAGCACTTCACGTACAGCCAGTGTCATATCCGATTCGTTGCCTGGTCCTAAACCGACAACTATAATAGTGGGTTGCTTCATAATCTAAAATTTAATGCCTATAAAAATAGCGATTATTTGGTAAACTCAAGTGCCAAACGGACAAATAGTGTACGACCAGGATTCAAAGTAGAATAGTTGACTACACTCGATTCGTATGCACGATCATCTTTATAATCAAAGATATTATTGACACCAATGCTAGGAGTTACCGCAAAGTTTTTCAAGTTGAAACGGTGCTTAGTAGATAAGTTCCATAAAGCGAAACCTGGAGCCGATACATCTTTACCCGATGTTTCGTGGTAGCGCTTGCTTTGTGCAGAACCAGTCAAGTTGATATTCATGCGGTAGTGTCCCCATGTGTGTCCGTAATTTGCATACCAAGTACCACTATGACGTACAGCACGCACCAAAGTACCCCATTTACCATCAATCTTTTGTCGACCGTAAGCATAAGAGTAGTGTGCACCAAGAGAAAGATCATTAGTAATATATGTATCCAAGTTTAACTCAAAACCTTTGACCAAAGCTCTATCAAGGTTCAAGTACTGACGTACCTTTGTAATCGTCGCTGCTTCATCAGGGCCAGCTGCATCTGTCACCTTCTCAAGGATTGCTGCTTGTTCGTCTGTTGAGTAATCATCCAGCTTCAGTGTCGTGTATGAGATCATATCATCCACAGCATTAATATAAGCAGATGCAGAAGCATTGATATAATGGTTGGTATACTCTACGTTGAACGATGCATATTGACTCTTTTCAGGATCCATATTTGTATTCCCCAAAGTCACCGTACCACGTGATGGGCGTACATAGTATAATTGCATCAAGTCTGGTGCACGGAAGCCTTGCGAGTAGTTTACACGGAAGTTCAAGTCACCTAATTGATATTTCACCGCTACCTTTGGAGAGAAGTTGTTACCAGCTTCTTTATGCGAAGTATAGCGTGCACCAATAGTAGCTGTAAGATCTTCACTTATAGTCAATTCATCTTGTGCATACACCCCTACTTGATAAGCTTGTTCATCGACATGAGAAGTAGGCGACTCCATTTGATCTAGTTGGTAATCCACACCCCCAATAAGACGGTTCGTATCATTGACTCGGTAGTATCCTTTCAGTTTACCATAATAACGAGTTTGTAACTTAGAAAGGCGGATATCACCTACCTCATAATCACCTGAAGGGCTAATATAGTCATACTTAGATTCAAACTGGTCTACACCTGCCGTTGCTGTGAAATAAGTGTACGCATTCACTTTATAGCGTGCACCAAAATCGGTACTAAGTCCAGTATAATTCAAATCATAAGAATACACTTCACGAGCAGGTAAACCTGCGATTTCATCTAGTCCTTGTTTACCTGGACGCGCTGTGCTACGCTTAAAGTAGCTACCATCTGCCCATACAGAAAGATGCTTATCAAATGTATACCCAAAATGTTGGTTGAACTGATTCATGTGATAAGGGTTTTGCATATGACGGTTGGTACCGTACTCTTTCCCTTTGTAAATCTCGCGATTGCTTTGTTGCCAGCCATCGCTATGTACATAATTGTAGCTAGTTTGTGTTTCTAGCTTGCCATCATTAGCACGGATATTGAAGTTCTCAGTAATTTGTCCGTACGTCTCTACCGTCGTGTTTGAGGTGACTTGAACACCATCCATAGGCTTATTTGTAATGATGTTGACAACCCCAGCAATGGCATCCGAACCATACAATGAAGACGATGCCCCTTGTACCACCTCGATACGCTTAATATTACTCATATCGATACGATTCAAATCGACATTACCTGAGATATCCCCATTTAATCGTTTTCCGTTGACCATCACCAATACATATCGGTTGCCCAAACCATTCATGGTTAAGTAAGCTCCCATTGACGTATTCGAAAAAGTAAGAGATGGAACGAAGCGAGTCATCGCTTCTTGGAAATTAGTCACATTAGCTTGTTTCAAATCCTTGGCATTGATTACCTCAACAGGCGAAGTCGAATCTTTTAGACGCTGATGCATCCCACTACCTGTAATAACCACTTGATTCAAATTAATCTCTTTGTCTACTTTTTGTGCAGACACACGGCCTACTAGCCCAATTAGGAGCATAGCAGCCAACAATCCTTTGTTCATGTTTGTTGATAAAACTTTGATTTTTGATTTATGCTCTTCACCCGAAAGCACCTAACTATCACAATTTGGCAGGTTTCCTGACTTATCAACTTATGAAAAAAAACCTTCCCATCCTATCCATTTGCCAAATTGCTAAGGCAACGATACACAGACAGTGGTCATCAAGAATATTTTTCATTTACAGAACACATACTTATCATCAAGCTCGTTCAATAGTCGAATTACAGTAGCGGGTACTGCTTTGGAATTGCACCAAAATTCCCTTTTATACTTCTCTAGGAAAGAAAAGTATCACCAAATCGGCGGCAAAGTTACAAAAAAAGTTCTACTTTTGTTCCTATGTTACAGAATAAATCATCCAAATCTGCCTTTGTCATAGCCGCTACTTCCTCAGGTTGTGGCAAGACCACATGTACTATCGGGTTGCTACGAGGACTTAGTCAAAGAGGCTACACCGTACAACCTTATAAATGTGGTCCAGACTATATAGACACCCAGCATCATGCCATTGCAGCAGGACGTCCTAGTATCAATTTAGATCGTTTTTTTAGTTCACCTGGGCATCTGATGGACTGTTATAACTATCATGATGAACATCAAGGAAACAACCATACCGTACAAATTGTAGAAGGTGCCATGGGACTATTCGATGGGTACAATCGTTGGGAAGGTAGTGCAGCAGATACTGCCATCACACTCAACCTGCCTGTAGTCCTTATCGTCAATGCCCAATCTGTAGCATACAGCGTAGCTCCATTGCTTTACGGATATGCCCAGTTCAACCCGAAGGTCCGCATAGCAGGTGTAATTTTCAACAAAGTAGCCAGCGCTAGTCACTATGCTTATCTAAAAGATGCAGCAACAGATGCCCAAGTGCCTTGTCTAGGGTATATCAAGCGTAGTCAATCCATAGAAATGCCCTCTCGTCACCTAGGTCTTACCTTAGATGATGAATATATGCTAGACAGCTATGCCAACGCAGCGGCAGATTTGGTTATGGAAAATATAGATCTAGAGAAACTACTAGCTGTAACCGCTTGTTCTAAGAAAACTGCTACTCTAGGTCAAACTAAAAAAACGACTACGCATACTGAGTCACCACTACGCATAGCCGTAGCTAAAGACAAAGCATTCAACTTTATCTACCCTATCAATATCCAGCAACTAGAACAACTTGGTGAAGTCATCTTTTTCAGTCCTATAGCGGACAAGGAAGTTCCTGCATGTGATTTACTTTATCTACCAGGAGGCTATCCAGAGTTTTATTTAAAAGAATTGAGTGCTAACACCACCATGTTACGCTCGATAAAAGCTCATGCTGAAGCTGGACGTAAGATTTGGGCTGAGTGTGGCGGTATGATGTATTTATGCGAAAGCATTACTGATGCAACTGGTTCGTCTTTTCCAATGGTCAATATTTTCCCCCAGTCTGCTACTATGCAAGACATGAAACTTCGATTAGGGTATCGTCAGTTTACATTGGGTGACACCAATTGGCGTGGACATGAATTTCACTATTCTCATCTGTTAGAGGCAGACTCGATGAGCTCGTATACCTATTTGAGTTTTCAGCAAAGTGCCACAGGACGTAAGGTACAAGCACCTATATTCAGGTATAAGCAAGTATTAGCGAGCTACACCCACTTATATTGGGGCGAAAAGAATCTATTGACATTATTTGATGCCCTATGCGAATAACATTTATCCGACACACCAGCGTAGATGTACCCTCTGGTACTTGCTATGGTCAAACAGATGTGCCTGTAAAAAGTAGTTTTGTAGAGGAAGCAGCAGAAACCAAAATGGCATTAGAACACTTACTGAGCAACCAGGCGACAATTCCTACCGCTATCTATAGCAGTCCATTAAGTCGTGCTAGTCGTCTAGCCAAAGCATGTGGCTATGAGACACCTGTACTTTCAGATGCATTAAAAGAGATGTCTTTTGGTGATTGGGAGATGCAATCATTCAGTGAATTATCTGGCCCATCAATCGAGAAGTATTACAACGATTACATCCATGTAGCCCCTCCCCAAGGAGAATCTTGGATAGAAGTGTACAGAAGAGTATGTCAGTGGATAGATATCATGAAAAATGAGCACCCTAAAGATGCCCATCTACTTGTTTTCACTCATGGAGGAGTTATAGGTTGTGCCAGTGTGTACGCTCAGCTGTATAGTTTCCAAGAAGCACTATCCAATATACCAGCATATGGTAGCCTGCGTACCTTATCTTACTAGCCTAAAATTGATTAACAGTTTTTAGTAGTTTAGAAATTGTATACAGTCCCAACCCTGCTCCTATAAACAAGCAAGGAATAAAAACCATATTAGAGCCAGTCAATGCCCCTATAGTAACAATTGCCAAACTGACACATCCCATTGTGAAATGATTCACCATTTCTTTTTTAAGGAATTCAGCTTGATACAAATCATAGACTAAAAATGCAGCCATACCTATAGCAAAAGCAGCAGTAGTCCAACACTCCATTGCTACATTGTCCCATACTACACAGATGCAAATTGCTGCAATCATAATCACTGTGTAAACGACGTATTTGTTCATTTCGTACATATCATTTTATATATATACTGCAAACATAAGTAGAATACGTCAATCTATAAGCAAAATTGAGTTCGCATTTTATTCGCATTTTCATTTATGCCCTACTCTTGGGCATTTCAGTACAAATAAATGCCCATCTACACCAAGCATTTTTTCTTGATATAGATGGGCAAACACATCTATAGTATCTATTTCACAGTTCCATAGAAATTTCGATATTACAACCAATGGCATTCATAATGCGGAAAAAAGTTGATACTTTTGGTTCCGTCTTGCCACTTTCAATCCTAGAAATATAGGATTTGTCCGACCCAATGCGTCTACCCAATTCAGCTTGAGTAAGACGAGCTTTTTTTCTAGCATTTTCTACTAGTTGCCCCGTATAGACAGCATCAGCTTGACTATCTATTAGTTCATACTTAAGTGTACCGTCCATAATTTTTCCTTTTAAAGTTATCCAATGTTTTATAGCTTCACTATAGCTAATTACTATTATAATCCACAGTACAGATCCAACTATTTGGAGTCTGTAATAGCATCAAGTTTCTACTACAAACATACAACATGATGATAAATCAAGCAACTTTTAAGAACTATTTAACCTTGAATAGACATATAAGGCACACTTTCTGGTTCTAATTTGTCGAGTTTAATGTACATTCATACACCCTATGGTAAATAAAGTGTTATCTTTGTAGATATCAATGAGATAACCTAACCAAGCATCTTACATAAACATCTTATACAATGAAAAAAAGACCTTCGCTATGGCTAGTTCTGATAGCCATCATTTTGAACATCAACATTGCTCATGCTACCAACAAAAAGTACAAAGTAAGTTCTCCGGATGGCCGTACAGCTATCTACATCACAGCAGGACAACAACTCACCTGTCAGATTACCCAAGACGATGTGGACGTGATGGATGCATCTCCTATATCCATGACCCTTACAGACGGAACAATCTGGGGAATAGCACCTAAAGTCATCGGCAGCAAACGCCATACAGTTAATAAGGTTATCGATGCTCTTTTCTACAAGCAAGACAAAGTACAAGATCAGTACAACGACTTGGTTCTTCAGTTTGCACGCAAATGGAATCTTGAGGTACGTGCCTACAATGACGGTGTTGCTTATCGTTTTGTATCCAGACGTAAAGGAAAATATGAAATTGAAGACGAACAAGCTAACTACCAATTTGCACACAACCCACTAGTCACCGTGCCTTATGTATGCGACTCAGGTACAGTAGAGGCACAGCTCTTCAATAGTTTTGAGAACCAATATACGACTAAAAAACTAACCGATTTGGACAAAAACCGTTTGATGATTCTACCTTTAACTATTGATGCCTCTGAAGGAAAACGAATAACAATCACAGAGAGTGATCTACGTCAATACCCAGGAATGTATCTGACAACCAATATCGGTCAGCATACATTAAATGGTTTCTTTGCCCCATTACGAGACAAAGTAAAAGCACATGCAGGGCACAACAACCTGCAAGTTCTCGTCGAAAGTCGGCACAACTATATTGCGCAAGTAAACGGTCCACGTAGCTTCCCATGGCGTGCTTTTATTGTAACAGACAATGATGTGGACCTAGCCAACACCACTATGAGCTATAAACTAGCAGCGCCAAATGCTATCGAAAACACTTCGTGGATCAAACCAGGGAAAGTCGCTTGGGATTGGTGGAATGATTGGAACCTAGAGGGTGTTGGTTTTAAACCAGGTATAAACAACCAAACCTATAAATACTATATCGACTTTGCTTCTAAACAAGGAATAGAATATGTCATCCTAGATGAAGGATGGGCCGTAAATAAAATATACGACCTCATGCAGGTTGTTCCTGAGATTAACCTCAAGGAACTAGTTGACTATGGAAAAGCGCGCAACGTAGATCTTATTCTTTGGGCTGGGTATTATGCTTTCGATAGAGATATGGAGAAAGTATGCAAACACTATAGCGAAATGGGAATCAAAGGATTCAAAGTCGACTTTATGAACGGCGATGACCAAGAGGTTGTGCATTTCCATGAACGTGCTGCGCAGATGGCAGCTAAATACAAACTCGTATTAGATTTTCACGGTACCTACAAACCAGCAGGCTTGCAACGAACCTATCCAAACATCCTGAATTTTGAAGGCGTTTACGGATTGGAGCAAATGAAATGGGAATCCCCAACTTGTGATCAAGTAACCTATGAAGTGACTATCCCATTTATCCGCATGATCTCTGGCCCAATGGATTATACACAGGGAGCGATGAGAAACGCCGTACGACCAATTGATCCAAATACAAAAGAAGTAGAAATCCAATTTTATCCATCTTGGACTAAGCCGATGAGTCAAGGGACACGCTGTCATCAACTAGGGATGTATGTCATCTACTTATCTCCACTGAATATGTTATGTGATACTCCAACAAACTACGAAAAGAATCCAATTTGTACGGAATTTATCGCCAGCATCCCAACCACATGGGACGAAAGCCGCACTATCCAAGGAGAAATGGGTAAATATATCGTGACTGCACGCCGTCACGGAGACAAGTGGTATATCGGTGGTTTGAACAACTGGGATGCCCGTGAGATCACTCTTGACCTAGCAGAAATCACAGGTAAAACTGGACAAGCTGTCATCTTCCAAGATGGTCCAAATGCCGACAAAAATGGTGTAGACTACACCAAGAAGACCGTAGCTTTTCAACAAGACCAGAGCTTGACAATCCGCATGGCACCAGGTGGGGGATTTGCACTCGAACTATAACAAAAGAGGTGCATAAGTAGTCATTTTACGACTGATATTCGTTCACTAAAAGAATGCAGCCCAAGGAGAACCATCTGGCAACCATGGTTGTCAGGTGCTAGCAACCACGATTGTCAGAATCTGGCATCCATGGTTGCCAGAGACCTTTCATTCAATTGCAGGGCGTTCTTGGGTGAGTAAAAGTAACTTCATCACTACACACACCTCGCAAAACGCACATAAAAACAGGGCTCATCGATTATGATAAGCCCCGTTTTTATATTGTATAGTATTTTATTCTAGAATGTCAAGATACCGAAAGTCAAAGCAGCTTTCATATAATCAAAGCCATCATCTTCACTTTCTGTTTGCTTGTATTCTGCTTTAACGTACGCATTGACAGCAGTCTTACCAACTACGATTGGGAAGCTATATGTCAACTCTGCATTGTAATTGTAAGCAGAGCGGTTATAATACGCTTCATCGGCACGTAGTACAAGGCCAGCATACTCATTGTTATTCACAAGAAGCATCGTTTGGTCCATAGGCACTACCATACCACCACCAACAGTCAACCATAGCTTTCTGTTGTCTTTGTTGTATAGACGCATACCGAAATACGCATCCAGATTGGCTGTACTCATTTCGTGATCAGAATATGGCAATAAGTATTCGCGTTCAAACTTCTTGTACGCACCAGAAAGTCCCATCTTCATTGAGTAATCTTTCTCGTCAATATCACCTAGGAACAAATCATAACTTGCAGAAAGGTCAAGGTTCTTATGCTTGTACGTCACAAATTTGTACTTGGTAACCCATCTCTCAGAATCGTTTCCAAATTCATCAAAATCCTGTTCGTAATCTTGTATATAAGTAGTATTGGCACCATCTAGATAAGTAGCTTGCAGCCCCACAGTATGCATCTGATTATCGCGCTTCAAAGTCACCATTGTTTGTGCATGAATATCAGTACAATCGTATGTACCTGGTTTACGCTTTTCGGCTCCGAGCATCTCAAGGTCATGATAAGCAGCGCCAACAGAAGACACCCAAGTCCAATCATCTGAATTCAACCCATATTGAAGGTCAATGCCCCAAATATTGTCTTCATATCTTCTGAAAAAACCACCATAACTCACGGTTGAATAAGCATTGTCCAAACCAGTGGTAAAGAAATACTCATAATCTACATCATCATTGACTTGAATAATACCATCCAAACGTTGCTTTTCAAAACGATAATAAGCAGAAACACCAAAACGATGTTTATCGTTCAATTTATATGTTGCCGAAGGAGTCAGCTGATATTCAGCCCCCAACACACGTGGACGAGGGTCCAAAATACGTGATAAGTCACCGGCCTTGTAATCAACACCTAATCCAAAGTTCCAACCATTCAATTCGACAGTTGCCACTTGAAAATTAAGGTCATATACGTAAATATTGTAGGTCCCTTTTCTCTTTGCTCCAAATAGATAAGCATTTTCAGTAGGATACAACAAATCATTATATGCACGGTCGTTCTGGTGACTATAATTCAATCCGAAGTGTCCAGAAAAACGGAACAAATCTCCAACTGATTGATACATAGAGGCATCAAATACGAGGTTATTTTTTCGACCTGCCTCACCCGCCAGGTGGTAATCACCACCTTCATGAATATATCCCATAGAGACATGGCTTCCTTCAGAGTGAGTTGTAAATCCAAGGGCAGCTGCGTTAGGCAGGGTATTCCAAGGATTTTCAACAGATTCTACTTGTATTTGCTCAAGAGTTTGTAGGCTATACTCTTCTTGAGCATGTAGCAAAGTTTGAGTGCCAAACATTGCAGTCAAACTAGCTAGCGTATATATTAAATTTCTTTTAATCATATCATTAGTTTTGAGCTGCAATACTTACTGTACTACAGGAGTTACAACAGTGAAATCTCGAGGGTCCAATACAGACGTTGTAGCAAAGTCTTCATAAGACTGATTCGTGTCAACCAATACTGCACGCCCATCTACAGTTTCTTTGACCTTACGCACAAAGGCAATACCTAAGTAAGCAGCATCTTGTTCAAAGTACGTATAGGTATCGATAAAGTCTGGTAGACGTTTGAATTTACCCATTTCTTCTACATCCAAGTTTCCATCATCGGCAAGTTTATAGTCAAGGAAGGTAACTCCATCCAAAACTCCCGATGTAGGTACTTGTTTATAGTAAAATTTTCGTGACTGTGTAGGGTTTCTTGCTACCAGTTCCAAAGCATCAAGATCATCTGTTTCAAAAATGACAAGATTCATCTTACCTTTAGAATAACGCGACATATTCAAATAATCTAACGTTGACATTGTAGTAAACGAAACTGCCATATTTTCAACAGCATTATTTTCTGGAGCATTTCTATCAACAATTCTACTTGGCACTGTTCTTACCTCGTAATCTGCACCACTAAGGTCGACCGACTTACTTGCACTAGCAGTGTGATCAACCGCTTGTACACAGAACACACGTGTTTCACCTGGTTGGAAAGGGGCATCGCCTAGACCAATCACAGTTTCCAGATAGACATTATTCTCTAGGTCTGGTCCAAATGGATTTTTACTGTCATAATCACCAAAGCCTACATATTTATTAGATACATCAACGGCTTCAGCACCATTGTTGTAAATCGTGTAATAATAGTCATATCTATATGATTTATTATTGTCATCTTTCACTCCGTTTGTGTAAAATTTGGCAATCACAAGACTTGAAATCATACCTGATTTCAATTTAACTGTATCTTGAATAGCTCCTCCTTCATATACACGCAAATTAGTGAGATTACCATTAATCATCACGTCATTACCTGCAGGGTTGACTTTCAAGTTCGCTCTTTCTGCTGCTGTAGCTACGTGAGATACAGTCATAGAGTACACACCTGGTACTACAGATGTAAACTGTGCGTTCCCGTTGACATCAGTTTCAGCTGTATATTCCAGTGAATTGGAGGCATTTACAAGTGTAACGTTTTCACGGGCATATACCGTCTCATTAAACTGAGAGGCATCATATGCAACCGTTACGGATACATCTTCCAGTGGCTTGATCTCATCTTCACGCGAACATGAACTGAGCACCAAAGATACCATGGTCATAAGCATAAGCAACCATGTTGGTTTTGTATATATCTTTTCCATATATATCATCTTTATTATTTATCGATATTGTTATGCATTACAGACGTAATGATACCTCAACACCGAAAGAAAAGTTGTTTCTATTTTTCTCTGATTCGGTACTGGTGATATTATTACTAGCCCAAGGTTGGTAATAATTCACATTGTTCGCATAGAATGAACATTTTAGGAATTGAGAGATGTTCTTTGTCAATCTTGCATTCATCACCCATACTGGTTTGTTCCATGTACCACGTTTGTCTGATGGAGTATTGATTTGACGTTGCAAATTATACCCTTCAATCTCATAATCTGGATCTTCAAACATATTTGGGGTAATCTCATGAAATTGCAGGTCATTATCCAAATAACCGATTGGTCGAGATTCACTTCTATCTGATTTAGTATGTGTATACCATATCATCTGTCCAGACAATGAAGCAACCATTTGCAACTTTGGAATGTGACACACAGCTTGTACCTGATTACTGAATCGCTCGTTGATAGATTTGCTATCTGATCGATCATAGATAAACTTAATAGGGCTGTACACCGACTCACCGCTATACCCATTAGGTGTCGATTGAGAAAGTCCTTCTGTCCAGCTTTCGCTTCGTTGCCATGCACCGAGCACATGGAAACTTGTGCTAATAGCCTCTACTTTACCAAGGTTGAAGTTAAATTCAACACCTTTGTTTTCAGTAGCCGCATCATTCCCTGCTCGTCCAGCAGATAGTTTAGCCGTTTTTACTTCTGAAGGATTGTTCCAGTCAATCACTGGTGCTCCGTTTGGTTGTGGTTGAATGCTACCATTATCTACACTATAATAATTATATACATAGTTTTGATATACAGTAGTTGTGCTGAAACCATTTTTGTTTCTATCAATGTAACCTGTTACGTACATATCAGCACCCTTCCATAGCTTAAGGTCAAAACCAGCTTCATAACGATGCGTGATGCTATTTTTTAGCTTGGTATTATCTGGTTTCAGTTTGTACGTTTGGTAATATGAATACTGTTGAGTGCCATCATTATAAGTGGCCACAATTCTATCTTCATACTTATAATCTGGATATAGATAAGTCAAACCAGGAGTACGCGCATTCATACCATAAGCCAATCGTAGATTCAATCTTTTCATTGGCTTCATCGACAAGTTCAAACGTGGTGATATAGAAGACACGGACTCATCCTTTCCTGGTTGAGCTACTTGCGCACGCACACCAGCACTCAAATTGATTGGCATAGGCTTCCAATCTAATTTCATGTTATCTTCGAAATATGCCGACATAGTGGTCAAGCCAGGAATATCTATATAGCGACGAGGACGTGCATCTGAAGTCGTGATAGGAAGTGCATCATTTTCATTGTACTTACCTTCACCATAGTTCTTGCTATAGCGGTATTCAACCCCCATCTTAAAACGTTGGCTCAAGATGCCAGATTTAACAAAAATATCATTGCTCAACTTAGCATATGCATTCAAACTCTTTCCTTTCGAGCCACCTTCGGCCCAATAAGAAGATGGAAGAATATCTGCTAAATGGACACCATCTTCACGCGAATTGAACAATGCGCGACCAGTACCACCTGTCGATATAATAGCTTTATTGTAATAATCTCGCTTGCTATAGTTGACACCCAAGGTGTATTTCAACGTTCTTGAATACCACTTATTGATAGCAAAACGTCCATCATGGCTAAAACGGAAATTATAGTTACCTGTTTTTGTCTTTGTGCCTCTTTCTGCTTCATCTGGGTCGATTTTAGACTGATCCACAATACCAGAATAAGCAAAGCGCACGTTTGGACTCCAATTGCCAATTTTCTTGCTCCAACCAAGGTTACCAGCAATACGGTCAAAAGCTTCTGTTCGTTTACGAGGATCTCCTGATGAATTGGTATAATCGAAACTCGCATTCAAAATACCCATATTCTTAGGTAAAGCAAACCCTTTACTGATGGAAGATTGCAATGCACTTGGTGTCACTTTCACACGTGCACGTAGTGGCGTTGTACCTGCTTTCGTATGTACAATTACGGCACCAGAAGTCATTTCACCATACTCAGCAGAAGGTACACCCGTTACCACTTCTACACTTTCTACATTATCAGTGGCAATCTGACGCATATCGACAACACCAGCAGATACACCTTTCAAACTAGAGATCGCTGCATCATCATTGATAGGCATACCATCCATAATGACAGAGACTCCGTATGCGTTGTTGACATCAGAACTAGCCGCCGAACGGATATTAATACTCTCGGCACTTGTCAAATCCTTGTTTTGTGGCAATAGTCCACCAGGAAGTAGCTGCATCACGTCACCAAGCGTAGTTGCTTGGATATGATCCATCGCTTGACGACCAATCGTTTCTGTTGTACCACCAGCTGTCTTACGTTTCGCTGTGACCACAACTTCATCAAGACTCAACGACTGTTCTTTCAGACGAATCACCATCTTCAGGTTCTTATTGGCTCTGACAGTCTTAATATCCGTTTTAAAACCAAGCAAAGTCGTTTTAATCTTCCATTTCCCTTCAGGAATCTTAGGAAGCACAGCAACACCGTGCACATTGGT
Source organism: Bacteroidaceae bacterium (assembly GCA_963678855.1). Taxonomy (GTDB): domain Bacteria; phylum Bacteroidota; class Bacteroidia; order Bacteroidales; family Bacteroidaceae; genus F22. Next base: position 1,655,189 of record OY787448.1, read on the forward strand.
CATACCGAAGATACCAATCTCATCGATCGTACAGATGGCACCTGGCATAGGTTCACCATTGGCTGCATCAAGAACTGTAATCGTCACAGAAAACTCTTTCTTTTGTGCTTGTGCTGGCATAGCCATAGCTACAAACAATAAGCATAGAGTCATCCACCATGTGATTTGTTTTTGCATATTCTATAGTGTTAATGAATTATTCGAAGTAATCACGTTTTGCGTATTGAGATACCACCCACTTGATGTAGCGGATATCAGTAGTAATAGAACGGTTTGTACCTGTATAGTAATAATCAGATACAGTACCTTGCCACATGCTATCGAAGTTCAAGCCGACAAGCTCACCTTTGGCATTAAGTACTGGAGAACCACTACTACCAGAAGTTGTATGTGCATTTGTCATAAAGCATAGACGCATGCTACCATCAGGATAGCCATAACCAGCCCAATTGTCTTTAGGGTTGTTCATGCCTTCTTCGATAAGACCAGTCAAGCGCTTAGACAAGAAATAATCTTGGTCGCCAGCATTGATAGCTGCACGTTGTAGAAGTCCCTTCATATCTGTATAGTAACGATATGTTACTGCTTCTTCTGGATAGGCGTTGCTCACCTTACCGTAGCTGATACGTTGTGAACCGTTAGCATCTGCCCAACGAGTATGGTCGTCTTTATGCATTTCCAAATACCCCTTCATGTACGTACGATATGGGTCTGTTTGTTTCGCTTGTAGCGTTTGCAGTTGACGGTTAATCTTTCTGATATACAATTTGTAGAAGCTGATTGCGATATTATATAGCTTATCTTCAGTAATCTTCTTGATATCACGCTCTGCAGTAGGAAGCTTCAAGTAAGCATCGATACTATCAGGGTGTGCAAACATAGAATTTTTAAATGCATCCTGAATCAAAGCATCTACATCACCATTGTATTCTTTGATATAACCAACAGTTTGTGCATCCCAGAACTTGCTAGGCATATCGCTGTAGTAAGTAGCTACGGAAGCACGTACAGTTTTCATATCAATATCGTAGCTCCATTTTTGGAAGAACTGCTTAGTCAAACCGATTAGACGATCTGCTTCCATTTTCTCCTTTCTTGGCTTCAATGCACGCTTGCTCGTGTGCATAGCTACCAATTTCTCAAACTTACCGATATATGGGATAATTTCAGAGCCACCTAGCACACACTCGTTGAAGTATGTTTTTGCAAGTCTATACTCTGCAATTGGTGGATATTGTTCTTTCATTTCGTTGTATGCAGCAGCATAGACCTTACGAGATGCATCTTGTGCACACCATTCTAGGAATGCTTTTTCTTCACGCTCTTTTTCAGCAACAAGATCTGTTTGGCGGAAACCACGAAGGATCCCTTTCCACTTGATATACTTGTTAGAGACAGAAGATAATGTAGGTAGGTAACGTGCGTGCAATTCTTCATCTGCTGCCATAGCTTCTTCCATGATACGTACACGTTCACCACGAATCTTGACAGACGCTTCAGTTGTCTTGATTAGACCTTCGATACCGAAAGATGGTGTATATTGCTGTGTCTTCCCAGGATAACCCATCACCATCACGAAATCACCTTCTTTCACGCCTTTCTTAGCGATCTTCAAGTAATCTTGTGTCTTCAATGGCACGTTCTTTTTGCTATAACGCGCTGGTTGGTTGTCTTTATTGACATAGATACGCAACAAAGCGAAGTCGCCTGTGTAACGAGGCCACATCCAGTTGTCTTGTGTACCACCATACATACCAATCATTTGTGGAGCCGCTGCTACCATACGCACATCGCCATACATGCGATATACAGACATGATGTATTGGTTGTTGGCATACAAGCTATGAATTTTGACTTTGATGCCACGCTCACCTTTTTCTTTAAGCTCTTTAGTTACCTTCTCAACAAGATCATGACCGTTGTGGTTTAGCTTAGTAGTAAACGCACGACCTTTTAGGCCCTCACTGCCTTCAAGAAGGACATCTGTGACATCTTCAATACGTAGTAATTGTTTAACAGATAAGTCACGACAGAGACTTTCTTCTTTTTGATTCTTAGACCAGTAACCATGTTTCAAGAAATCATGGTTTGCTTGTAGACTAAACATACCTAGATAGCGCATCACACAGTGGAAGTTGGTCAACACAAGACCATCTTCGCTGATTATGCTACCTGTTGCATAACTATGTGTAGGATCAGGACCTGCTGTAACCAGTCCGATAACTGCACGACTTATGCATGCTTCATTAACCGAAGAAATATCGTCATTGCTCATTTTCATACCAGCACGGCGCATTTCTTTATATTGGTCATTTCCTAACAAATATGGCAGCCACATACCTTCATCGGCGATTGCTTTAGGTGCCATTACACACATCATTATTAATAGGGACAACGCCCCTCTCCACTTCATCGTATTCATAAGTTATGATTCACTTGATTTTAACAATCTTCTCTCTCTGGGACAAATATGTAAAAACATTTCTGTTTCGCATGTCACATTGGTGACATTTGTATAAGCAAATTGTATTTTTATTTGCTACTAGCACGAATCACTTCGTGTTTTGAATATTTTTGCAATCTGTGCTTTGCGCTTTTGACTGCTTCTAAAATATCAGCAGAATAGACATCTTTACTATTACCATCCTCTATTTTAGAGGCTGTCGCAGTAATAGTTTGCAACATCATATACTGAAGTCGTCGGTCATTTTCGAATATTGCACGACCTTCTTTTGTATTTTTATTATATGGTGTTTTTTCTGTCAAAGCATCAACCATATCGCTCAGATACACATCTACAGTATAGGTGCTCGCAGCCATACGGCTTAAAAAATTACTGTCAAATAGTGCTTTGACCAATGATTGTTGACGCTCTAGCATACTCTTATTGTTGCCAATATATGGGCTAACTGTTTCGTTGCCCAACCAAACTGGAGCAAGACGCAATTGACGTACTAGAAATTGCATCGCTTGCTTTTGTTCTTTTAATGATACTGGTACATAGTTAGCATCAAACTCTCCTGCTACACCATTATATGTATAGACACCGCCCATATAGGCAGCATCGGCACGTAAGAAACTATAGAATTGCTTCACCACACCTTCATACATGCGCTTCAAGCGGTCATACGACTTATTCTTATCAATAGTCCACTCTGGCAAATGAGCCATTATGACTTTCATATTACGAATACCGTAGTCTGTGCTGACTAGCAAATCATTACCTAACTGTTCACTTTGTGCACTTGGGTCACGTGTGATAACTGTTGATTCAGAAGGTGCATGTAAGTACATAGGATCGTTGCCATGAGCCAAGAACAATTGGTTCAATGTCTTTTTCTCTTCGTCTTGAGACATATCACTCGTATCCATATATCCCCACTCAATAGCGAACTTATCTTGCACCCCTAGCAATGGAGGAGTCAATTGAACACCTCGCTCCAAATCACCAGGTTGTGCTACAAAATTAAAACGAGCATAATCCATAATGGTAGCTGATGTACCAAACTCTTTCGTAAACTTAGGTGAACGCAATGAATCTGCTGAATAACTATAAGAACCACGGAAATTGTGCTTCAAGCCAAGCGTATGACCTGTTTCATGGGCTACCGCATAACGAATCATATCTCCCCATACCTTTTCTGATAGTTCAGCAGGACGAGCAGCAGGGTCTACAGCGGCTGTTTGCACAAAACGCCATGTTTGCAAAAGCTGCATCACATTGTGCCACCAGATAATATCAGCTTGAATAATCTCTCCGCTTCGTGGGTCTACCCAGCAAGGACCACTAGCATTGGCACGGTCAGTTGGCACATAACGGAACACATTCACTCCCATATCCTCGCTCAAGAAAGTACCTTTAGGAAAATCCTTAACTCGCATCACATTTTTGAAACCGATACGTTCAAAGGCGGCATTCCAAGCAAGAATACCTTCTTTGGCATATTTCTTAATCAATGGAGGAGTTGACGGGTCAAAATAGAAGACGATAGGTTTGGCTGGCTCCACTAGTTGACCAGATTTCCAGCTTGCTCTATCCTCTGGTTTAGGTTCTAAGCGCCAGCGGTGAGCATAATCTATACTTTTTACTGCCTTAGATGTATCAAATAATTTCTTGGCTGTATCGAAGTAGTTCACGCGCTCATCGGCGATACGTGGACGCATTGGCTTTTCTGGAAGCACCATCAACGTATAACATAGCGTACCGACAAATGGTTTACGTGCACCTGTATAGACATAACGAGTCACCACATTGATACGGTTGTCCAATGTTTGTACTTTTTGGATACCCGAAAGGGTTTTGTCTAAACGTCCTTGTTTGATACCACGTGGTAGTGGATCGACTTCTGCGATTTCGCCTGAGAAGTAAGCGGTCACATCGATATTCAGTTTCTTATCTTCTCCTACCTTATATTTAAAACCACGCAACACAGGAATTACATTATTACGATTAATAATGTGCTTAGCAGGTTCATTTTCAGGATAGATAGCATTACTCACAATTTGCTGCATCTCCAAGTAGCCTTTATTGGGGCTTTTAGAGAAACGCACCACGATAGGGTTGTGCAGAGTAAGTCCAGCCGACGTGTTGTACTGGCGGCTAAGATCCACTACGCGACCTGCGTACAGCAAATCACGATCTAATAAAGAGTCTGAAAGTTGCAAGACACATTTTGCCCCTTGCTTCTTGATTGATAGTTGCTGTGCATAGCTATGCATAGCTACACATAACACACCGATAATTGCTAGAATATAGTAGCTAATTCGACGCATAAAATAACACATTAGTTCATAAAAAAGGCCACGGTATAGGTTTATTGTAAGCAATAATAGGCTTTTTCTATCATTCAGACAAACCGAAGATGTTATAGAAACAAAAACAGCGAACAAAATACCTACTTCTAGGTATTTCTGTCCGCCATTCTGTATGTTTATTCTTTATTTAGAGACTACAGCCTCCCCATTTAGAACTATTTGCAGTTTAGTCCACGATGCTGGTTTTGTAGAAGTGACCGTCTTCAAACCACCGTTATCAGAAATCTGCAATCCACCGAAACCATTAAGTACGGTTTGCAACACACCGCCTGCTCCTGTGATAAAGTATGGATTGTCTCCACCCTTACATTCAGCAATCACTCGGAAAGGAGGCTGTAGGTTAGGCACATAGGCATCTTTAAACCAATGGTAGGCCTCATCGCTATCTCCTAGTCGTGCATATAATAAGGAGTAGATAGCTTGTGTCATGGCTGGCGTATCTCGCAAAGGAATTTTCTTTTTATAATAATCTAGGTTTTTCTTTTGCTGCTCCTTGTCCGTGATAATACCTAGAGGATACGACAATAGATTCACATCTGCTTGTTTAATCATTTGACCATCGTACGTATCGTGCTCACGAGTGACACCATTTGGCATAGTCCCTATGTATATATTGTCTGCGATAGTTGTCCAGATAGCTGGTGCTTTCTCGCCCAATACCTTAGCTGCCTTAGCCGCATAGCGTAGGTTCATAATCGCCGCGCCATTGGTAAAGGCATCGTTGTCGATATTCTCAGCCCACTCGTCGGCCGCCACTACATTATTAATAGTGTACTGCCCTGCTTTGTTCTTTTCTACACGAGATACCCAGAAAGCAGCGGTCTCTTTCAAGATAGGCCAAGCGATATCTTCTAGCCACTCTTTGTCTTGCGTCATCAAGTAGTATTGCCAAGCAGCAATAGCCACATCGGCTGTGATATGATGCTCAAAAGGACCGGTCAATGCCCATACTGGCGTCTCTTCCACACCTGTTGCTGCACTTTCCCAAGGAAACATCGCTCCTTGATAACCATAAGTGAAAGCATTTTGCTTGGCAGCTTCTAGACGGTTGTAGCGATAACGTATCATGCTTTCCGCCATCTCAGGATGAAGAATAAGCATAGCTGGGTACATCCATAGTTCGGTATCCCAGAACACGTGGCCATTATACCCAAGTCCACTCAATCCCATAGGAGATGGAGAGGTGTCCATACCCGCACGACAGAAAGCATACAAGTGATACATCATATTGTGGATATCTTGTTGGTCTTGCTTATTGCCTTCAATCACGATATCCGATTGCCATAGTTTGTCCCAGGCTTTATCATGACCTGCGAGCAACTTATCCACACCTTGCAGACGCGCATAAATCGTCAAGCGCTCGGCATGATTCAATGGATCGGCATATTGTACCGAGGAAATCACACTACCCACCAAGTAGAAAGTATAAGGCTGACCAGCTTTCAAGTGCTTCGAGAAACGCGCTTGGTGCATGTCGGTATCTCTGACCTCATGTAAAAGCTGAGGTGCTTCCTTGTCATGTGGAAATAAGAAAGAAGTCGACGATGCAATCGTCACATTGCCACTAGGACTTTTGGCTTGAGAGGTCAACAAAGAAATCGTGCCGTGAGGTGAAGGAATCTGATTCCACATCAACTGCCCATCATCTAGCGACGCAGGTGTGGTCAATTTATTGGCACAGTCGAGCAAGACATCTTTTTCTGGTGTGACAGTAATCTCCAATAAAGCATTGCACGGCAATTGATACAGCGTCTGATAGCTATAATCGACCTTCGCTTTGCCTGGCATGCGGAAGGCCCCATGAAAACGTCCATGACGCATATCCAAGGTTTGTTTGTAGTCTTGGATCTCTCCAGCATGGATAGACTGTCCGTCTATCTTCAGTTCCGTATTCAGAAAATTGAAGACAGGTAAAAAATTGCCCACACGACCACGGCCGTACATGTCGTAGACTCCAGCTAAAACCACATCTTTGACTTCCATAGGACGTGCAGAGGAGGTGATACCCAGTTGCCCATTACCCACAGACACTCCGTAATAGGGAGCACCTGCTTCGATAGGAGCTTCGATGCGCCACGCATCTTGTGCGATAGCGAGTGCAGGCAATAGAAGCGCTGCACAGGCTAGAAGGTGTTTCTTAATCATCGCTAAATCCATTAGATTATTGTTTAGGACAAATATACAAAAAAATTGGAACATCACAAGAAAGGGCATTTTACTTACATTATGATAGTTGTAGACCATGGCCTATCTTTTTCTCAGAATAGCTAGAGTCCACCCGAAAAAAAAGTGCCTAAAAACAGCTAAAAACAGCCTTAGCGGGCGTGTCGAATTTTAAGTTAATTACTTAAACGAGAAATAGCCCTAAAAAATGAACTTTCTAGAGCTATTTCTCACTCTTAGTACTTAAGAGTCGGCTCTTAAGGCTTGCGAGCGCGCTCTTATTATAATGAAAGCGCACTCGCAAGCGCTTCCGTTCTGGTTCTTAATAGGTTCCAAGTAAGCTATTTTACCTATAGCCTGTATGAGAAGTGACAAAATGTCAAATTTACTTTTTCCGTACTGACCTATTCATTACAATTTATAAGGTATTTTTTAACAGTGAGCAGAATAATGGTCAGCATCAACCAGCTCTCTATATTTAGCCACTACACACTTCATATCTTCCCATACAGGGCGTTTCATATTGGGGTTGCGTAAGAGAGCCGATGGATGGTAGGTAGGCATGACTAGACGGCCATTCCACTGTATCCATTTACCGCGTACTTGGGTGATACGTGCAGTCGGGTCTATCAGTCCTTTCAATGCAGTCGCACCGAGTAGAATAATGATTTTAGGATTGATGAGTTCGATTTGCTTCATCAAATACGGTAAACAGGCTTCACGCTCTTCTGGTTTGGGTGCTCTATTTTGAGGTGGGCGACAACGTACGATATTGGATATAAAGATATGGTCATCTCTCTGAAATCCACAGGCATCGAGTATCTTGTCAAGCATCTGACCTGATGGACCGACAAAGGTATGTCCTTGCATGTCTTCATGATAGCCAGGTCCTTCGGCAATAATCATGATATCAGCATTTGGGTTGCCATCACCAAAGACAGCATTATTTCTAGTAGCCGCTAATGGGCATTTCTGGCAGTTTAAGACCTCTTGACGGAGGATTTCTATTTCTTCCATGGTATACGGTTGATTTGATTAGCCAAAGGTATCAAAATTTGCAGAAATAAAACAGCCAGAAAAAAAGATTATTGAGTTAATCTGACTATTTTACAGGCATGAGCTGGTAATTGCACTTCTATTTGATTACTCACTCCTTCGTCAGTATGTTTCCATAAGTCACGCACTTTCCTGTTGCCTGTAATCCCTAAATCAGCAAAGGTAATGGTGCGAATCTGAGTTGTATTTTCTCGGTTAAACAAGCCAACAATCCAATCACCATTGGACATTTGACCATACCATATCTGATTGTTATCATCCGAAACACTAGTCGAACGAGGCTTACCGACAAACTTATCTTTGTTTAAGGCCAAGAGCTCTTCATTTTGGTAAAATCTAATATTTTGGCCAACAGTATTGTACTGATCGGCCACAGCTATCGGCCCTCCTGCAAGGAGTTGTAGGGAAATCACTGATTCTTTTTCTTGATCCGTAGAGAAGGTGTTCAAACGAATAAAATCGCCATCAGGGATAACACATTTTCGTCCAGTCACTGGCGACCAGTGGATAAAACCATCAAACATATTCATGCTATTGGGCCAAGTCCCATACAGCTTTCCTCTTTCATGGTCAGAAAAGTGTCGCCAGCCACCATCTCCTGTATCGGCGACAATGCGGACCATATTTCCATATTGCTTTTCTATAGAAGCCTTATCAAAGAGGTGAGGCATGACCAAGGAGGTAAACACACCATACTTTTGAGCTGATTCACAAATATATTTCAAGGCCAATTCATACACACCACGTCCATAACCACGTCCGACAACACCCATACCTCTATCCTGACCATTTTCATACCAACTCAGAAAATCCATGCGGATATAGTGTATTCCCATATCTGAGAAGTGCTTGAAAAAGCCATCAATATAGGCTTGTGCTCCTTCATGGGAGGCTACGACCCAACTAAACCATGTGTCATTTTTGTCTGGATGAATCACAGTGTCTCCATGCTTATATTTCAAATCACCAAAAGTAACATTAGTTCCTGCCACCAAGGTTGTGTCTGCTCCATGAATCCATAGGGGATTATCGTAGACTCCCACTTTCAATCCTTTGGCTTGACATTTGGCCACCAACCTTTTCAAAGACATGCTCCCATAATGAGTCATATACCCTGATTGGTCACGGGCCAACATCGGAATAAACCCATCAGTACACACCATGTCATAGCCATAGGGTTTCAAGTCACGAGCAATCCAGTCGATAATCTTATCCCATTCAGCTTCACTAATGTCCATGTCTCCATTGGATACTCCTTGTTTATTTTGCTCCCAACAATACTCGTATACACTCCAGTATAATGGTGCTTTACTAGTATGTATACTGGTTGCACTATGGGTGTCCTCTGCGGGAGTGTCCTCGTCACTATGTGCACAACCCGAAAAGATTAAGAGCAAGATTGTAGTGAATAGACTTGCACTGAAAAAAAATTTATTCATATTTTTTCTTTTAGATTTACAAAGCTGTAAATCTAGCTATAAGAAACTATGTATCAAAGTATTTTAGATACAATTAAGATGACGACAAGTCTATAGGTACTGTTTATCGGGGTATATTAAACAACTCTATAGACATGAATTAAAGTATTTTTTATTTGCCTATTTTAAAAAACAGGCTTTGAAATACCAAAAAGTGCATCCACGACAACTCGCAGATGCACTTACAGTAAAAATCTATTTAGAGAGTATTTATTCTCCAGAACCTGCTGCAATAGCGGCCTTCATATGGTTGATCCATACATTAACCACTGCTGGGTAGTCACCTAGCCCCTTAAGGTGACAGTTGCTTGCTTCTACTTTATAAGTACCTGAAGCATTCAACATCACTTTCCAGCTTTGGTCTTCAGCACCTTCGTTTGGATCTTCTTCACCAGCCATGTCATTATTTGCGTGGTCACCTGCAATAGACATTAGTGGAGCAAGGTTTACGACCTTAGTAGCAGCTGCACGGCTTTCCAGGTATTGAGCATCTAGTTCAGCCTTGACGTATGGGTACAACATGTTCATACAGTCTACAGTACCAACGAATACGTTAGAGTTTATAGAACGCAAGTAATCTTCAATCATGTGGTAGCTGCGGTTTGCATAGCTGTAGCTATCTTCTGGGTTACCATGACCCATCAAGACTAGGGATTCACCGTTAGCTAGTTGAGTAGCGTAATCGGCCAATAGGACATCACCTACAGCTTTTACGTCAGCACCGAAGTTTTTTCCTTCACCGATGTCGCTCAATAGAGGTTCACCTAGTACAACATCTACATCAGGATATTCTTTCTTGAAGTTTTTGACATAGTAGTCGCGAAGCAAAGCATACTCTTCACCTGGAATGACGTGTAGAGATTGGATTTGGATAGTCTTGTAGCCAGCTTCACCTAGTTTTTCCAACCATTTGTCTGGAGTCGCATACCACTCACCTGTTTGTTGAGCCCAACGAGTGATACAAGTTGTCGATGTGAATGAGAAATACTGATCTGCATTAGGGAAAGCCGTAGCAAATTGGCTTCTCATGTTTTTATAGGTCTCATGTGGAGCTTCAAATGTACTACCAAATGTAACCAATAGCATAGCTGTGTCCTTAGACTTGTTTACTATTACACCGTTGTACTCCTCAGTATTTTTTGAATCGTCATCACTTGAACAAGCACTAAAACCTACTAAAGAAAAAGCTGTGAATAGTACAGCACACAAAATAAATGAAATCTTTTTCATGTTTTTAAATTTATAATTTAAATAATTGAGTTGAGTTTCTGTTTAGTTATTATCTCCTGAGAACTTTATAATTAAAGAGATATAAAATGTACGTCCAGGAGTTTTGGTGCCATAGTTGGTGCCATAAGGAGTCGTTACTTTATAGTCGAGCAAGTTGTCGATACCTGCTTGCGCTTCATAGGTCATCCCCCGACGTTTGGCTAGTTTATGGCTCGTAGAGAAGCGCAAAAGAGAATATCCATGCGTATCTCCATAATATCGATAATAACGCTTACTTTGACTCTTGGCAAAGAGTCCCATACCTAAAGTATAGTTATTCCAAGTATGTCGCCAGCGCACATGAGCATTGGCATGATGCTTAGATGTACCATCCAGCATGATATGCTCTACTTCTCCATCATCATTGAGTTGATCTCCATCGGCATAGACAAAGCTATAACCAATTCCTGCACTCCAACCATGCTTCCATTTCGCACTGGCTAGGGCATCGAATCCTTTGCTTTCGGCATCTTCGATATTTTGATACGTCATAGTACGTTCTATACCGTGAGCAGCATCTCGTACAGAAACGGGGGTTTCGACTAAAGCAATCATATCATCGACTTTGTTGATATAACCAGTCAGGCTAAAACTGTAGTTGCCTGGTTGATATTCAATGCCTGCACTCATATAGCGTGATGTTTGAGGATCTAGATCTGAACTACCCATATATCTAGTCAATTTACCCATCATATCACGCTCATACTGGTAGTACATTTGCTTCAAGGTAGGTGTTTTGAATCCTTCTGCATAGGTCGCACGCAGATTCCATGCACCTAAGTGGTAACGCATGCTGGCTTTAGGATTGATATTGAAACCAAACTCTTTATGAGTGTTGGCACGCAAACCTAGTGTGACATTCAAGCCTTTAGTGATATTCCATTCGTCTTGTGCATAACCCGAAAGCATATAGGCTGTGGCATGATTGCCTTGTACGTTATAAGGTGCTTTCAGATAGTCTAGGCGATATTCTAATCCAGCATTAAGTGTGTGTTGATCAGAAAGGTGCAAAATAGCTTTAGTCTCAGCTAGAAATCGTTTCTGAGTATTCTGCAAGATTTGATCCCCATCTACATATTCTGGATGTACCACATGCAAATCACCTGCATCGTCTGCATACCAATATTCTTCGATTGTATGGCCTGTATAATTGTGGTAGTAATCTCGTTGGTTGAACTGGAAAGAGGCGGTGATTTTATCTGCACCAGCTAGTTTATATTCCGCATCCAAGGCCGCAGCATACGATTTATATTGTAGATCATACGTGGTGTAGTTTGGTTTTCCACAAGGGCGAAACATTTCTTTTTGGTAGTATGAACCAGAGCCTTCGATTTTCAAATCTTGAATAGGTCGATAGGCAATAGCTTGTTCTACCTTTAGATTAGAGTATCTATTGGCTGTCTTTGTCACACTATTCTCATGGATAGTGGTTTTCTTTAAGTGTTTTGAAGAGTTTTGCCAACCGTCTGAGTGACCAAACTGGAATTTAGTGGTCGATTCCCATTGATTGCGGCCTACATGCAGCACGTTTAGCTGTTTCACATCTCCATACGAACCTACACGAGTGTTATTACTGACACTGATATCATACAACGATTTTTTTGTGATGATATTGACCACACCAGCTATGGCATCGGAACCATATAAAGAAGAAGAGGCTCCTTTTACGACTTCGATACGTGCTATATCATCCACCGAAATAGAAGACAGGTCGTTCTCGCCTCCCAAATCTCCATGCATACGCTTGCCATCCACCAATATAAGGATGTAGCTATTACCTAGGCCATCAAGCTGAATGCCTGAGCCCATATCGCCTTCATTGAAATCGAAACTAGGAATCAAACTTCCTAATATCTCTGTCAAACCTTTACCACCAAAATCCTTCAATACATCTCTACGAAGCACTTGTGTTTGTACTGGGGCAGTTTTATAATTATGTGCTGTACCCGTACCTGTCACAACAATCTCATCGAGATTGATTTGTTTCTGTGCACCAATTTCTCCTATCCCAGCAAATAATACAAGGATAGAAAGCGTCCATTTGATTGCTTTCATCAAAAATAAAAAGTAAAATAAATAGTATCGACGTATATACTAAGTCCTGAGTATATAATCATCTCACGCATTTGCTTGGCAGGTCTTCTGACTTTTCCCCGAGTACTGATGCCTTCCCATCTAGTATGCTGATGACTAGTCGTCTTCAGTAGACAGTGGCAATAAGAATATCAGTCTCATTATAGCGGGGGATTACAGCTGCAGGTACAGTCTGGGATTCTCACCCAATTCCCTTAAATAGTTTCAGAGTATGTGAAACCATCACCAAAATGCGATGCAAAGTTATGATTATTATTTTATGTACACAAATATTTCTGTATTTGTCTTTTTCAAATATTTTTATTCTTGGACAGTTTGAAGAGGCACCATGCAGATGCTCAACTCATAAAGTAACCATAATGGAAGAGCTACAATTGTCAGTGTAAAAGGATCGCCTGTAGGGGTGATGACTGCTGCAAGTATAACAACTGCCAAGAAGGCATGGCGGCGATATGTTTTGAGCATCTGTCTGTGTATAAGTCCAAAAACACCCAAAAACCATAATAATAAAGGAATCTCAAAGGTGATGCCTAAAGCAGCAATCAATCCAGTGAAGTTATCCATATAGGAAGTCAATGACAGTTGATTGGTAATACTGTCACTCAATTGATAGCCAATCAGAAAACGTAAAGTCAAAGGAAAAACTAAGAAATAACCCACTAAGGCACCTACGTAGAACATGCCTCCACCCATCCAAAAGGCACGCATCACACCGCGCTTTTCTTTAGAATATAGTGCTGGACGTATAAATTGCCATATTTCAAAAAAAATGTATGGCACCGTAGTCAATACAGCCAGTCCAAATGCCGTACTAATATGGATGAGAAAAGGAGAAGTAAGGTTATAATTAATCAAATCTATTTCGGGAGGATACATCAAAGCATTTTCTGCAACTCCTATAGATTCACTGATAAATCGTATCCACTGATAAAACAAAAAATCAGCATGACATGGCCCCATAATCACCACATCAAACATCCAGTCCATGCACACAAAATACCCCACAGCAAATAGTATCCAAACTAATAATAAGCGGATAATCACTGTGCGCAATTCATCGACATGGTCCCAAAAAGTAGCATACTTAGTTGGTTGATGAGGGGCATTCATAATAAGGGTTTACAAGATTAATTCGAAGATTGATCTTCCTTTTCTTCCTTAGAAGGCTTCTCGTCCTCTTCGTCTATAGAATCTTTTGCTTTATTAAATTCAGACTTGGCTTCATTGACTCCGTCTTTAAAACTTTTGGCGCCTTTGCCTAGTCCACGCATCAATTCAGGAATTTTCTTGCCGCCAAATAGAATCACGACAAGTATAAGAATAATAATTAGCTCAGAACCTCTTGGTAAGCTTATAAACATAGGGAGTATTTCCATGATATTGTATTTGTATAGGTAATAATCACTTCTTAGTTAACCTCACAAATATACTAATTTTCTAGCACTTATAGCAGTGAGATTAAGCCAAATGCGATTAAACTATGGATAATCAATAAAATACTAACACTTAGAACTTCTGTCCAGAAATTGATACTTACTGCTTTCTCCATATCTTCATATGTAAATGAACGCTTAGTCTCACCTATATAGGGTTTGACAACGACTTGCCCAAAATATGGGTGTGGTCCTCCAAACTGACAGTCTAGAACAGCTGCTAGTGCAGATTCAGGATAACCAGAATTGGGGCTCAAGTGGGCTTTTCCATAAGTAGATACGATACGATGTCCTTTCTTTAAGCAAAACTGTCTATCTCTAGCCCATCCTATAAGCAAAATAAGATATGCTGTGATACGTGCTGGTATATAGTTAGCTACGTCATCTAGCTGGGCAGCAAATCGACCAAACTGTGTATAACGTGGAGTACGGTATCCTATCATAGAATCTAATGTGTTGATCATTTTATAGGCCATCATTCCAGGTACACCCAATAGAAGCCACCAAAATAATGGAGCAATCACTCCATCGCTAAGGTTTTCTGCTAGGGTTTCTAAAGCTGCGGCTGCTACTTCATTGCTTGAAAGCTCGGCAGTATCTCGACCAACTATTCGGGCAACTTGCTTTCGTCCTTTGGCTAAAGACTCCTCTAAAGCATCAAAAACCATACGGACTTCTTGTCGTAGGGTCTTTCCAGCCAAACAACTGAATACAAAATATATGGCTATCAATATATGAAATACGATGGCTGCATATTTATAGCTTGTAGGCACATCTGCCAGATGTATCATGTAAGCTGGCAAAGCATAGACTAATAGGCTAGTCAAAATAAAGACGCTCCCAACTAGTAAAACAGTCATTACTGTTCCTTTAGTCACGCGACTATGTCCTTTGTTCATTCTTTTTTCGCAAAAACTAATCATTTTTCCGAACGCAACTATAGGATGTGGCATTCGTGGTGGATCACCCAAGCACATATCTAAAATCCATGCTAGTAGCAATACAAAAATAGCTAGTATACTAAATGAAATTCCCATAATAATAAACAGTTTATTCGCTCAAATAGTGCATAATTGCTTCCAATAAGCGGTTATTTTCCTCTTTTGTCTGTGTACACACTCTAAAATACGCCGTGTCTAGCCCATTAAAATTACTTGCATCGCGAATAAGAATTCCATAATTTTCTGCCAAAAACTCCTTCAAACTAGCCGCTTGGCCAAAGCGCAATTGACACAACATGTAGTGAGTATCTGTTGGCCACACCTCTATACATTTGGTATCTATTAAAGCTTGTCTTAATCGAGCAGTTTCTTCTAAATAAGCAGATAAATCGAGTGTAATTGGATGTTCTAGCAAATATAAGCCAGCTGCCAATGCCATTGCATTGACACTCCAAGGTTGTTGATATGGCAATACCATATTCATCAACTTTTCATTGCAAATCATATATCCCAAACGTAAACCAGCAATCAAACTACGCTTGGTCATAGAATGCAAAAGAATGACATTGGGCAATGCTGTAGCTTCTATATCAGAAATCACCTCTTTCTGAGTAAAATCTAGGTAAGACTGATCGATAACAAATATCCTATCCGAATGCTTTCGAATCAAATCTAGTAAAACATCCTTATTAAATACTTGTCCTGTTGGATTATTGGGATTGCATATCCACACCACTTCACTTTCAGTAGGGATATTATCTAAATTATAGAAGGTTTTAATTTTATGCTTATGGACTTGACAGCTATCTTGGTATTCACTAAATGTAGGAGCCAAAATAGCCGACTGTCTATAAGCGAAAGCCTGTGCAATCATATATATAGCTTGTGTGGCTCCATTGGTAACCAACACATGTTCTTCTTTCACATGATGGTGTACAGCCAAAGCACGAGTAAGTGTTCCTGCACCTGGCTCTGGGTAATGATGGATAGCAGAAATATGCTCTATAAGGTGATTTCTTAAACCATCACAGTTTAATGTTTGAAGCACATTGCTGCTAAAGTTGCTAACAATAGGCACTGTATATCTATGGGCGTCATCGCCGTGTCCTTGAATCATAATTTATTATTCTATTGGCTTGGAAATGATTTTATATAGTTTATCCATATCTACATGATTACGTACATGCTCAGCCAAAGCATCATACTGTCTGGATTTATAGGCTTCGTAATCTTCAGATTTGACATCACTGTCGGCTGTTTTATCTTTGTAAGGGCTAAGCAAATAGTCTATCACAGAGGCATTATCTAAAATACCATGAATATAACTCCCCATACACTTATGTGGAATACCCAAACCTTCTTTGCTACCATCAGACAACGTATTAATCCAATCAAAGGTGTCGGTACCATCTAAAGATTCACGACGTGTTGTTTCTCCTTGATGAATTTCATACCCTTGACATGGGGCATCTGTGGATTCTCCTAGTTCGAAGTCGAATTGTACTTGACGTGTGACTTTTTCACCTTGAAGCACAGTATCTGTAGGCAAAATACCCAAACCATCAATCAAGGGAATATCTCCCTCTTGCTGTGTTGGATCGGCAATGGTATGTCCCATCATTTGATACCCACCACAAATACCAACTACTTGTTTTCCTTTTTTATATTGTTTGACTAACTCCGATGCGAGACCTTTCTCACGAAGTAATTGCATATCATGAATTGTATTCTTACTACCAGGAATAATCAATAAATCGGCTTTTGCCAATTCTTCTGGTTTATCAGTGTAATACAAATGCACACGGGCATCGTTGGCCAATGCAGAAAAATCTGTAAAATTGGCCATATGACGAAGCAAAACAACTGCTACATTGACTTTTGTATCTGCTGATGCTTGTTTGGTTTTCTGATCTAAAATGACAGAATCTTCTGCTTCAATATCTATCCCTTGGTAATATGGTATAACTCCTAATACAGGTACACCACATAGTACTTCTATCTTTTCTACACCTGTGGAAAACAAAGAGATGTCTCCACGGAATTTGTTGATTAGTATACCACTTAGATGTTTTCTTTCTTCTGGAGTCAACAACATCACAGAACCATACAAACTTGCAAAAACACCACCTCTGTCGATATCAGCTACCAAAAAGACATGAGCACCAGCATGAATAGCCATAGGCATGTTCACAAGATCACGATGACGGAGGTTAATCTCACTGATAGATCCAGCGCCTTCCATCACAATAGGATTAAATCGGGTAGCTAAGCGATCAAATGCGGCATACACTTCTTGACGTAGATAATCATGCCCTTCCGTACGGTAATATTCTCGTGCAGAACGATTCCCTATAGGCTTTCCGTGTAGCACAACCTGGGATTTCATATCTCCAGTTGGTTTCAACAACAAAGGGTTCATATCTGTATGACAAGGCACTTGAGCTGCTTCTGCCTGAACAGCTTGTGCACGACCTATTTCAAAGCCCTCTGGTGTCGCGTAAGAATTGAGGGCCATATTTTGTGCTTTAAATGGTGCTGGTGAATAGCCATCTTGCTTTAAGATACGACAAAAAGCAGCTGCTACGACACTTTTGCCGACATCACTACCTGTTCCAGCGAGCATAAAAGGATATACTTCTTTCATAATTTAATTACTTCCTAGTTGTATTACAGTCGACAAAGGTACAAAAAGCGTCTCTTTTAAATGTCTATCCCTCGTTTTTTTTGTACTTTTGTAACCATGAGAAAAATAACATTAATCACAGGAGGTGCACGTAGTGGCAAAAGTACTTATGCTGAAAAACTAGCCCTTCAGGCCGAATGTCCAGTATATATGGCTACTGCTCGTATATGGGATAAAGAATTTGCTGACCGTATACGTCGTCACCAAGAAAGACGTGGCCCAAGCTGGACTAATATCGAAGAGGAAAAGATCTTAAGCAAACACTCATTTTCTCAACACACTATTCTTATAGACTGCGTCACTTTATGGAGTACTAATTTCTTTTTTGATGCTGGTGAAGATGCTTCTTTGGATAAGATACTAGCAGATATTAAGAAGGAATTTGAGCAGTTTACACAAGGTGACAACCATTATATTTTCGTTACCAACGAGATAGGGTTAGGTGGTACCTCTATAGATAAAGTTCAACGTCGTTTTACTGACTTACTTGGTTGGGTCAACCAATATATTGCTTCTCAAGCAGATGAAGTAACCTTTATGGTAAGCGGCATTCCAATGAAAATAAAATAACCATATACACAAAGAAATATGAATCCACAAAAGAAATACACAGCTCCGCCAAGTTTTGAAATAAAAACTCCTTGTGTAGCTATTCGTGAAACTCTTCAATATAAAATAGACCATTTATCTAAACCCAAAGGATCACTCGGTAGGTTGGAAGATTTGGCTTTGGAAATAGGCTATATTCAGCAAAGCTTGAAACCAATATTAAATAAACCGACACATATTATTTTTGGTGCCGACCATGGTATAGAACAAGAAAGAGTGAGTTTTACACCACGTGAAGTCACTTGGCAACAAATGATTCACTTTACCAAAGGTGGTGGTGGGGTCAATATTTTCTGTGACCAACACAATTTTGATCTTAAGATTGTGGATGTAGGTGTTGATTATGATTTCCATCCTAATTTTCCTATTATCAACAAAAAGGTAGGATACGGTACAAAGAATTTCCTCCGTGAAGCAGCTATGAGCGAAACAGAAATGTATCAAGCACTCTGGGCTGGAGTAGATATGGTGGATATAATCAAAGAAGAAGGAAGTACTATCGTTTGTTTCGGAGAAATGGGTATTGCCAACACCTCGCCTTCGGCTGTATGGATGTCTTTATTGGCAGATATTGACATGAGAGAATGTGTAGGTGCTGGTTCTGGCTTATGTGATGCAGGAATAACTCATAAGCTACAAGTGCTTTTACAAGCTGTGGATAACTATAAAAAACTAGGACATAAGTCAAAAGATGCATGGAAAGTCATGCAGTACTTTGGTGGATTTGAAATGGTTGCCGCTGTAGGTGGAATGCTTCGTGCGGCCGAGCATGGTCTAATTATCATGGTGGATGGATTTATCATGAGTAGTTGTTTACTTATGGCTGGTAAATTATATCCTGAAGTTATGGAGTATGCTATCTGTGGTCATGAAGGCGACGAAAAAGGACATAAGCGACTATTAAGAGCTCTGAATAAACCAGCTATTCTTCATCTTGGTATGCGTTTAGGGGAAGGTACTGGTGCGTTATGTGCCTATCCTATACTTCAGTCTGCTGTAAAAATGCTCGATGATATGGATAGCTTTGACGATGGAGAAGTGTTGGATTATATCCATGATAATCAAATAGAAGGATAATATGGAAACAAAATCTAATCAATCATCTGCTACAGACAATTTATTAGCTGGATTGACTCTTTTTACTCGTTTCCCTTTTTGGAAAATAAAAGAAATTCCTGGAGATGCCTTTAAGCGAGCTATCGAATGGTGGCCTCTAGCAGGTTGGATTACTGGTGGGACGATGTCTATCACTTTTGTGCTAGCTTCCCAATTATGGTCTTTTCAGATTGCACTTTTACTAGCAATAATTTCTCGAGTACTCGTTACTGGTGCTTTGCACGAGGATGGTTTGGCAGATGTATTCGACGGATTAGGCGGTGGAACAACACCTAAACGTCGACTAGAAATCATGAAAGATAGCCATATAGGTACTTATGGTGTAGTTGGATTGATTTTATATTATGCACTACTCTATATCACATTACTGAGTGTACAGGAATATATACATTGGAGTATCTTTCTAATCTTTGATCCATGGTGTAAAGCCATATCTGCTCAAATAGTCAATTTACTTCCTTATGTACGTCCTGTAGAAGACAGTAAAATAAAAGCTGTCTATCAGCGCATATCTTTCGGGGCTTCTTTACGTGAGTTGATAATAGGTATTCTTCCTTTAGCATTATGGATCACTTGGAATATCCGACATGGCATAGAAATCTCGCAGTTGCTCATGAGTTATGCACCCCCTCTGTGTATACCTTTTTGTATACTGTTTATACTAAAACATCTGTACAAGAAAAATATAGGTGGCTATACAGGAGATTGCTGTGGCGCAACATTTCTAATATTGGAGTTATGTACACTGCTAACTTGGTGTGCATTAGGTAATATCGGACTTGGATGAGATATATTAGTCGTGGAACTAACTAAAAAAATCAAATTCTTAATATAAGCTGTCTTTTATCTTATCTTTGATTTGTATAATTGACACAATTCCACTAATTTCGTGCAGAATCCCTGAATTCGACCTAATTATTACAATCTATATAATACCCAGTTCTAAAATGAATGCAAGTAGTTTACAAAAGCCCTATGTAGTAGGAATGGACATAGGCGGTACTAATACCGTATTCGGTATTGTTGATGCTCGTGGTGAAATCCTAGCAAGTGATAAAATCAAAACTGGTAGTTATGCAACTGCAGAAGAGTACGTAAGTGCTGTATGCAATGTATTGGTGCCATTGATCGAAAAAACTTGTGGTATCGATAAAATCAAAGGTATGGGTGTAGGTGCTCCTAACGGAAACTTCTACAACGGTACTATTGAATATGCACCAAACCTTCCTTGGAAAGGTGTAATTCCATTGGCTCAAATGTTTGAAGAACGTGTAGGTGTACCTTGCGTATTGACAAACGATGCTAACGCAGCTGCACAAGGTGAAATGACTTATGGTGCTGCTCGTGGTATGAAAAACTTTATCATGATCACACTAGGTACTGGTGTAGGGTCTGGTATCGTTATCAATGGTCAAGTACTTTATGGACATGATGGTTTCGCAGGTGAGCTTGGTCACACTATTATTCGTCGTGACAATGGTCGTCTTTGTGGTTGTGGTCGCACAGGTTGTTTAGAAGCTTATTGCTCAGCAACAGGTGTAGCTCGTTCTGCTAAAGAAATCGTTACAAATGCTGAACAAGAAACTGTACTAAGCAAGATTCCTGTAGATGAAATCACATCTAAGGATGTATATGATGCAGCGGTGCAAGGTGATAAAGTAGCTCAAGAAATCTTTGACTTTACAGGTAAGATTCTTGGTGAAGCACTATGTGACTTTATCGCATTCTCTAGCCCTGAAGCTATTGTACTTTTCGGTGGTCTAGCAAAAGCAGGTAAATACATCATGGATCCTATCCAAAAGACAATGGATGAGAACATGTTGACTATCTTCAAGGGTAAAGCTAAGTTGATTGCTTCAGAATTGAAAGATAGCGATGCTGCTGTTCTTGGTGCTAGTGCACTTGCCTGGGAAATAAAAGAAGCGTAAGCTGATTCCTAAGCATAAGAAAACAACCCCCGCTTTTTAGCATAACCTTACTAACGGCCTCCAACAACTTACTACTTTGCTAAGTTTTGGAGGCCGTTTCTACTTTATCCATATTAATATTTTAGTTATGAACAATTCTGTATCCCCTACTCGTATCTTATTTGTATGTCTTGGAAATATCTGTCGTAGCCCTACAGCTCACTGTGTGATGAAAGCTATACTGGCTGAGCGTCCAGAGTTGAAGCATATAAAAATTGATTCTGCAGGTATTCTTAGTGTACACCAAGGGGAACTACCTGATGAACGTATGAGACAGCATGCTTCTAAACGTGGCTACAACCTGACGCATTTAAGTCGTCCTGTATGTGTGGAAGATTTTGATGACTTTGATTTAATCCTTGGTATGGATGATCGTAATATCTCTGATTTGATGGAGCTAGCTCCTACTATAGAAGATGAAAAGAAAATCAAGCGTATGACCGACTTTGCTATAGAAACGACTATGGATTATGTACCAGACCCATATTATGGGGGCTCTCAAGGATTTGAATTGGTCTTAGACCTGCTAGAAGATTGTTGCAAAGGACTTGCAAATGCCCTTAAATAAAAGGATTAGCTCAGTCTAGAGCAAAAAAAAGGAGTCACACCTGACTCCAACCTTGTTAACCTTAAATCTAATACTATGAAAAACACATTACAAAGATACAGCTTTCTGACACACTTGCAAACTATTCAAGAAGAAAAGAATGTTATATAGCATGATTTAACAATACAACCCTATTTTAACTAGAAAACAGCTAAAATTTCACACTCCAATATTATAAACTGATCTATAGACGCGTACAAGCTAAAGAATATAGTATTTAAATTAAAACAGGCCATATGAAATATTAATTCCCTGTATTTGTACTAGTCAAAACAAACACAGGGAATCATTCTATTTAATAAGAAATATCTACTGGTAAACCAGTTTCCTTTTCAACTCTTAATGCTATAGCATCCAACACTTCTTTAGAGACCTTCTTTAGCCCTTTTAAAGGCGTTTCTCTATCTATGGTGTAGATCATTACCTTTTCTGGATTAATCTCTTTAATTGCACTTATCCAAGGAGTTATATACATATCACTTGTGTTATCAACACTTTGTCCATCAGCTTCACCACTAACAAACATGGTTTGAACAATGCAGTCTTTACCAAACTCTTTCATTTTAGCAATGACTTCCTCTATATCATAATGACCTTTAGGGGCATCTAGACGATTTATATATTCTTTATCGACTGTATCCAACTTAATGCAATTGTTATCCACAAGTAATAGTGCTTTAAACACACTCTCTTTTGTTATACGAGATCCGTTGGTTAAGACAGATATTTCGCATTTGGGAGCATAAGTGTTACGCAAACGTACTGTTTCTTCAATTATCCATAGAAAATCTGGATGTAAAGTAGGTTCTCCATTTCCTGCGAAGGTAATTACATCAGGTAATACACCCTCTTCGCGCATAGCAAACAGTTTAGCTTCTAATACATCTCTGACTTCCTCTTTATTAGGAAGTTTACTTTTTGTACGTGTTTCTTTATTTAATCCACACTCACAATAGATACAATCAAAAGAACAGACCTTTCCATCAGCTGGTAGTAAGTTGATTCCTAAAGACACACCAAAACGACGTGACTTAACAGGACCAAACACTGGTGATTCAAATAATATTGTTGCCATAGCTTTTTTTATTTAATGACTACATTTATAGGATGCTACATCTTGTGTCAATGCAACTGCATGAATACCCTTAGTTTTGCGTTATGCACCAATACACCACTTCCTATATTATTATGATATTGATTTTTCTCTAATTAAAAAAACTCTATAAGAATAATATAGTGTTGTGGATTTGTTGAAAGCCCAGTTGATATTTTCTTGCTTTTGAAGTTATCCTTTTTAGATACTTAGTTTATGCACAAAAATACACACATAGGAAATATCCTTGTATCTAGTCGTTTTGTATACTTATCATATAGGCTATACACATCCTGTTTATTACTGACAAAGGTATAAAACTATTTTGGCATACGTTGTTGATAAAGCTGTTTTTTTCTGTAGAAAGTCTATGTAAAACTCAACACTTCAGAAATTTGTGTACTTCGATGTTTTGTCTATAGAGAAGTAGAATGCACATATCCAAATTTATTTTTTCAAAAGCTTTACTTGAGATATGCGCATGTTTTGCACGAGTTATCTACATATGTTTGTATCTTTGCACCACACATTATATATATGTATATTGTTCAATAAATAGAATCTATTATATGAGTCATCAAAAACTATCTATACGAGAAATGCAACGTATCAGCACAGAGGAGTTTAAAGAAGTCAAGAAGATTCCTCTTGTGGTTGTACTTGATAATATTCGTAGCTTACACAATATAGGGTCTGTCTTTCGTACTTGTGATGCGTTTCGTATCCAAGAGATTCATTTATGCGGGTTGACTGCAAAACCGCCTCATGCAGAGATACATAAAACTGCATTGGGGGCTGAGTATAGTGTTGATTGGACGTATTTTGAAGATACAATAGATTCTGTAGCCGTTCTAAAGGCAGCTGGTTATACTATTCTTGCTGTAGAGCAAGCCAAAGATAGCATGATGTTGGACACGATGCAGCTTGATCCAAGTAAAAGTTATGCAATAGTTATGGGCAATGAGGTGAAAGGGGTGCAACAGCAAGTCATTGATGCTTGTGATGGATGTATTGAAATTCCTCAATATGGTACGAAACATTCACTCAATGTATCTGTGTCGGCTGGTATGGTCATTTGGCAGTGTTTTACCCAATTACCACTTGAAGATTAAGATATCAACAAAGTTGTGTATAAACAAAAGAAAACGAGTAACAAACTACTAATCAGTTTGTTACTCGTTTTTTTGTTTATAGTCAATCCTCAGTATATTCGAGGTTATTTACATCCTTGTGTATAACGCAGATTACTTAAATTCGTTCCAGTCTACAAGCTTCATATCTTTCTTTTCCATCAATGCTATGTGCATTCCGAAAGCAGCGCGTAGATTGTGTGGAGTGTGACCAAGACCACAAGAGTCAAGATATGCACGAAGTACTGGCTTGTAATCAGGGTGTACACAGTTGTTGATAATTTCTTCAGCGCGTTGAGCTGGGCTCTTACCACGAAGGTCAGCAATACCTTGTTCTGTGATGATGATATTTACTGAGTGTTCGTTGTGGTCAATGTGAGAAACCATTGGTACGATAGAGCTAATAGCACCACCCTTAGCAATTGAAGGACAAGTGAAGATACTGATAAATGAATTACGAGTAAAGTCACCAGAACCACCGATACCGTTCATCATTTTGCTACCACATACTTGAGTTGAGTTTACGTTACCGTAGATATCTGCTTCAAGAGCTGTGTTGATAGAAATCAAACCTAGACGACGAGCAACTTCAGGGCTGTTAGAGATTTCAGTAGGACGAATCACTAGACGGTCTTTGAAGAAATCGATGTTAGCGTAGATATCATCCAAGCATTCGTTTGATACAGAAAGTGAACTTGTAGAACCGAATTTACAGTGACCTTCTTTCATCAACTTGATTACTGAATCTTGGATAACCTCAGTGTACATTTCGAATGGAGGAATATTTTCGTCTTGACCAAGTGCAGCTAATACTGCATTTGCTACATTACCCACACCTGATTGGATAGGTACGAATTCTGCAGGAATAACACCACGCTTCACTTCGTTAGACAAGAAAGCTGCTACGTTTTGACCGATTTTAGTAGTTACTTCATCTGGATCAGTAAATGGACGAGCTTCATCAGGCAAGTGTGTTTCTACAATACCAATAATCTTAGCTGGATCAACTTTAATATATGGAGTACCGATACGATCATTTGGCTTATAAATAGGAATTTCACGACGCAATGGAGGATCTGCTGGTTCGTACATATCGTGAAGACCCTTCATTTTAGGACTGTGTGCAGAATTCAACTCAATAATGATTTTATCTGACATACTACATACAGTAGGAGAAATACCACCACCTGTTGTGATGTAGATTTCACCATCTTCAGTCACGTCTAGTGCTTCAACAATTGCGATGTCCAATTTGCCGAAGAATCCATAACGTAGTTCTTGAGCCATTTGTGATAAGTGGATATCATTGTAAGCTACTGTACCAGAGTTTACAGCCTTACGGAAGTCACCACTTGTAGTGTAAGGAGCACGATAGTTTAGTGCCTCTGCACGTACTAATTCACCATCTACAGAGTCACCTGTTGATGCACCAGTGAAAAGATTGATTTTGAACTCTTCGCCACGATCGTGAGCTTCACGAGCTAGTTTTGCGACTTCTGGGATAACTACCTTAGGGCTACCTGCAGGTGTAAAACCACTCAAACCTACATTTGCGCCATTTTGTACAAACGTAGCAGCTTCTGCTGCTGTCATTTTTTTAAATGCCATTTTTTTGTATTCTAAAATTCTATTGAAAGTTTATTGTCAGCGAATTTATTGATATTTTGGACTCAAAATTTCACTCCATATAACAGCTTTTTTCAAGCGAGAAGTGGAATTTAGTCTATATCTATCGTTTATTTTTCTTGTTGTTTTTGTTGTTTGTGTTAGAGGTTGCGGTTTAGCAAGCTCTACTGGAGTATACCCTTCTTTAATAGGGTATGCATTTTCACCCTTGAACATAAAAGGACGTTCTTTTTCTGGACGAGGAGTGTATAGTTCTTGTTCTCGGTTATCGAGAGTAGATTCTTTTTCTTCGAAGGTTTCTGAGAATGTTTGTTGAGCTTCTTCCAACTTTTGATCAATAGTTTGTTCTAGTCTTTCAAAGAATGTTGGAGGTTGTTCAGATGAAGGGATATTATCAAATTTACGATTAGCATCAGCGGTCTCTTGTTTTTTATAATTCGAAACCGTTTTATAGATCAAATTGGCAGCAATTACTAGAGGAATAACCCAGATAGAAAAATCTTCCCATCCTGCTGTTTGTATAATTTGCATAATCTCCATAACTAAAAGTTTTTAAGTTGACAAACTTTCTCGCTTCAAAGATACGCAAATTAAATAAGATAGAATGTGGATAAACGCAAAATCTTATAAAAGAGCATAAGAAAAGGGGAGCTTCACAGTTCCCCTCGTCTTTTTAACCTAAACCTTAACTATGAAAAAATCTAATGTTTCTTTCACGCTACAAATATAGAAACAATTCTTTCACAATGCAAGTTTTTTTGCTGTAAAATCTACAATTTAATAGTTTTGTCATATCAAGAGTGCATGATTCGTACTATTTTTAGGCATTTACAGAATATAATACTCTAGTTTTGACTGTTATCTGGATAATATGTATCTTTGCAAACTCAATTTTTTTAATATATAACTAGAGACATGATGAATCTTTCAAATGATGGATTAGACTCAAAATCTACTCCAAACAACGATTGCATAAAGCAATTGTTTATTGAAACTCATGGCTGTCAGATGAACGTGGCCGATAGTGAAGTAGTGGCTAGCGTCATGCAAATGGCAGGATATGAACTCACTGAAGATATAGATCAAGCAGATGCTATCTTTATCAACACCTGTTCTATACGTGATAATGCAGAACAAAAAATTCTTCACCGATTAACTCACCTGAATCAACTGCGTAAAAAAGGACGTACGTTTATTATCGGTGTATTGGGGTGTATGGCTGAGCGTGTGCAAGAGAAGTTAATTAAAGAGTATCAAGTCGATCTCGTGACTGGACCAGATGCTTATTTAACTTTGCCTGACCTTGTTGCTTCTGCTGAAGTTGGCAAACCAGCCATGAATGTTGAATTGTCTAAGACAGAAACTTATCGCGATGTGCTACCAACACGTATTCAACACAACAAAATCACTGGTTTTGTGTCAATTATGCGAGGGTGTAATAACTTTTGCACATACTGTATCGTACCTTATACACGTGGTCGTGAACGTAGTCGTGACATACAAAGTATCTTGAATGAAGTTAAGGATTTATATGCGCGTGGTTATAAGGAAGTAACTCTTTTGGGCCAAAATGTCAATTCATATTCTGTGAAGTCAGAAAAGGGTGAAACTATAGGTTTCGATAGATTGCTTCGTTTGGTAGCTCAAGCTGTACCAGAAATGCGTATTCGTTTCTCAACATCTCACCCTAAAGATATGTCAGATGAGACAATCCAAGCGATTGCAGACGAACCTAATATCTGTAATCATGTGCATTTGCCTGTGCAGAGTGGAAGTAGCCGCATCTTGAAATTGATGAATCGTCGTTATACTCGTGAATGGTATTTGAACCGTATTGCAACTATTAAGCGTATTATTCCAGATTGTGGCTTGTCTACTGATATATTTTCTGGGTTCCACTCAGAGACAGAAGAAGATCATCAAGAATCTTTAAGCATTATGGAAGAGGTTGGATACGATTCGGCCTTTATGTTCAAGTATAGTGAACGCGAGGGGACATACGCTTCTCGTCATTTGGAAGATGATATTCCAGAAGATGTCAAGATTCGTCGTTTGAATGAAATTATTGCATTGCAAAATAAATTGTCTGCTGACTCTAACCAAAAGTGTATTGGTAAAGAGTATGAAGTCCTTGTTGAAGGTGTTTCTAAGCGTAGTAGAGAACAATTGTTTGGTCGTACTCAACAAAATAAAGTGGTTGTATTCGATCGTCATGATGTCAAAATTGGTGACTATGTGATGGTGAAAATTAACGATGCATCATCGGCTACATTGCAAGGTGAATTGATCATCAAATAACAATTACATAGAAAGATACAGGGCGATTTATTGAAAGTCGCTCTGTATCTGCTAAAAAAGGGGTAGATCCCTAGGCTAATACAAGGGAATTGGCTATATTTGTATCAACTTGAGATAAACTGCAATTAGCATTTTTATGAACATGATGCATAGAGTCCATCTGGAACAATGTCCTATATGTGGAGCTTCTTCATTTGAAGAGGCTTTTTCTTGTGTAGATAACTTTGTGTCCCAAGAAACGTATAAGGTAGTAAAATGTCCTATTTGCGGTTTTTTGTGTACTCAAAATGTGCCTGATGCCGAGCATATAGGAAGCTATTATCAATCCGATGAATACATCTCTCATAGCGATACCAAAAGAGGAGTTATGAACAGCTTGTATCATTATGCTCGTCAGTTTATGTTGACACGAAAAGCACAATTGGTAGAGCGTACACAAAAATCATATAGTGCCAAACGATTATTGGAAGTTGGATCGGGTACTGGTTATTTTGCACAGACTATGTACAGTAGAGGGTGGCAAGTGACTGGTGTAGAACCAAGTGATGCAGGCAGACAACAAGCGAAAGATTTATTTCAGCTTGATTTACGACCTACAGAAATATTGGATAATCGTAGCTCAACTGAATATCCAAAAGCTCAATCTTTTGATGCCATAGCTTTGTGGCACGTTTTGGAGCATATACCTAATTTGAACGAGCGCATGGAGCAGTTTCAAGAATGGCTTCAACCTGCAGGTCGATTAGTTATTGCAGTTCCCAATCATGCATCTTTTGATGCTCAACATTATGGAGCAGATTGGGCTGCTTATGATACACCAAGACATTTATGGCATTTCGATGTGCAGACGATGGATAAACTGGCTAACAAGCATGGATTTGTTGTGGAGAGTATACATCCTATGCCTTTGGATGCTTTTTATGTGTCTATGCTCACTGAGCAACATAAAGGAAATACGCTGTCAGCCATTCGTGGATTGTTTATAGGAACTGTAGCTACGTTGAGTTTGCTATTTGGAAAAACAACAGCGAGTAGTTCATTGATATACGTATTGAAGAAGGCGCCAAGCGCCTCTCAAACCAAATAAATCAATAAGTATGGCAAAGAAACAACATAAAAGTCGCCGATTTCGTTGGCAAGATATCACGAATACAATCAGTATCTCTATGGTGTTGGTTGTTATTGGTTTGGTTACTTTCTTTTGGTTAAGCGCAGATCGATTATCCACTTACGTGAGAGAAAATATTACATTTTCAATTGTCTTGGATGATTCTATGAGTGATAAACGAGTCAATCAAATCAAGTCCGACTTGTCTCATAAAGACTTTGTGAAGGAACTGACTTATATATCCAAAAAGCAAGCTTTAGATGATCAAATTAAGGCGATGGGAACGGATCCTGCTGAGTTTTTGGGATACAATCCTTTTAAAGCCTCACTAGAAATCAAGCTTCATGCAGATTATGCCAATGCGGATAGTCTTGCTGTGATTGAAAGTCAATTGAACAAGCGTTATAAGCATGATATAGATGAACTGTTGTATCAAAAAGAATTGATAAATCAAGTCAACCACCATATACGTATTATCACTTATTGGTTAGCTGGATTGGCTTTGTTGTTTACTTTGATTTCGTTTGCACTAATCAACAACATGATTCGTTTATCTATGTACGCTAAACGATTCAGTATACATACAATGAAGTTGGTAGGAGCCAGCTGGGGATTTATTCAGCGACCATTTATCCAACACCATCTACTGAGTGGCTTTATTGCTGCTATCATAACGGATGCTTTTCTGTTTTTTGCAGGACGATGGGTTATTCAATATCAGCCAGAGCTTTTAGATTTAATTAGCTTGGAGATGTTATTAATCGTATCTGGTGTGGTATTAGTTAGTGGACTGTTGATTACTTTTGTTTGCGCTTACTTCTCTATCAACAGATATTTGCGCATGAGCAGTCATTCTTTGTACGAAATATAGAAAATAATAAGAATAGAATAATGGAAAAACAACGTTTTGCATTTGCTAAAATCAATTATATCCTACTAGCTGTAGGGATAGGCATTATCATTCTAGGCTT
This sequence comes from Bacteroidaceae bacterium, assembly GCA_963678855.1. Lineage (GTDB taxonomy): Bacteria > Bacteroidota > Bacteroidia > Bacteroidales > Bacteroidaceae > F22. The sequence continues at coordinate 1,685,646 of OY787448.1, forward strand.
TCTTTTGATGTCTGGATCGAGCACTACTTTGACTCACTTTAATGAGGATATTTTTAGTTTCCGTCGCATTAAGTTGGCTCCAGTAGTATGTTTCTCTGGTTTCATTTTCTGTATCTATGCGATACTTAAAAAGCCAGCTGAAGAAAAAGAATAAAAGGTATTAGATAAGAAGTTATTCACAATATTAAATCGATTGTTTCATGGACTTATTGCAAACTATTATTGTAGCTATAGTAGAGGGGTTGACTGAGTATTTACCTGTATCATCTACTGGCCATATGATTATTGCTCAGTATTTATTGGGAGTGGATGGCTCAGATGAATTTATTAAGGCTTTTGATGTGATTATTCAGTTCGGAGCTATTTTATCTGTAGTTGTTTTATACTGGAAACGTTTTTTTCGTGTGAATCATGACCCATTGGAAGGTAACCCAACTGCTCTTCATAAGTTCTTGCACCGATATGACTTCTATGTGAAGTTGTTTGTTGCCTTTTTGCCTGCTGCAGTAATTGGTTTTTTGTTGAGCGACTTTATCGATAGCCTCCTTGAAAATGTATATGTTGTGGCTGTTATGCTTATAATTGGTGGAGTCTTTATGCTATTTGTCGACAAGCTATTTGCTGTTGCCGAAGAAGATAAGAAGCCAATAACAAACCGCAGTGCTTTGATGATTGGTTTTTGCCAATGTATTGCTATGATACCTGGAGTTTCACGTTCTATGGCCACTATTGTAGGGGGTATGGGACAAAAACTGACAAGAAAAGAAGCAGCGGAATTTTCGTTCTTCTTGGCTGTACCTACAATGGCTGCTGCATCTTGCTATAAGCTATTGAAAGTATTTACCAGCGATGCTGGTGCAGAAATGCTTCAGGACCATTTGATGACTTTATTGATTGGTAATGTGGTGGCATTTATTGTGGCTTTGTTGGCCATAAAGTTCTTTATTGCTTTCTTGAATAAGCATGGTTTTAAAGCTTTTGGTTATTACCGTATTATTGCTGGAACTGCTATTTTGATTATGTTACTTTTCGGAGCTAATTTGACTGTTTAAGTACATTACTTAGAAAAAAATAGATGTGTGTGATGCACATTATATACTATAAATAAAAGGATAGATACACGTTGAAAGATTTTAAAGCGGGAGAGATCCTGTATTTTGATAAGCCTTTAGAGTGGACTTCGTTCCAACTAGTTGCAAAAGTAAGGCACGCTATTTGCCGTACGATGGGCATAAAGAAGCTGAAAGTAGGCCATGCAGGCACATTGGATCCCCTAGCTACGGGTGTTATGATTCTGTGCACAGGTAAGGCTACCAAACGTATTGAAGAGTTTCAATACCAGACTAAAGAATATGTAGCAACTCTTAAATTAGGAGCTACCACCGCTTCTTTTGATTTAGAAAAACCTATTGATGCGACCTACCCTACGGAGCATATTACCGAAGAGTTGGTACAAGAAACATTGAAAAAGTTTTTAGGACGCATCGAACAAGTACCCCCAGCATTTAGTGCTGTGATGGTAGATGGTAAGCGCGCGTATCACCTTGCTCGAAAAGGTGAAGAAGTGAAGTTGAAAGCCAAAGTCTTGGTGATTGACGAAATTGAACTGACACGTTGCCAACTAGATAAACAAGAAATTGAGATTCGCGTGGTGTGTAGCAAAGGAACTTATATTCGTGCGTTGGCACGTGATATTGGTGAGTCTTTAGACAGTGGCGCACACCTAATTGGACTACGTCGTACTCGCGTGGGTGAGATACGAGAAGAAGACTTGATGGACCCTCTAGACTTCCCGGAGTGGATCAAGCAACAAGATATTGTGATGGAAGAAACAAAATAATTACTAGATAAAACCCAAAGAAATGAAGTTATCTGAATTTTATTACGATTTGCCAGACGAGAAAATTGCTATGTACCCATCCAAATTCCGTGATGAGTCACGTTTGATGGTATTACACCGCAGTACTGGAGAGATTGAACATCGCATGTTCAAAGAAATTATAGAGTATTTTGACGAGGAGGATTTGTTTATCTTCAACGATACCAAAGTATTCCCAGCTCGTTTGTATGGTAATAAGGAGAAAACAAATGCACGTATCGAGGTGTTCTTGCTGCGTGAGCTTAATGAAGAGCAACGTTTATGGGATGTTTTAGTAGATCCTGCGCGTAAAATCCGTATTGGTAACAAGCTATATTTCGGTGAAAACGATAGTATGGTTGCTGAAGTTATTGACAATACGACTTCACGTGGTCGTACGCTACGCTTCTTGTATGAAGGAACACACGAAGACTTTAAGCGTGACTTGTATGCACTTGGTGTGACTCCATTGCCAGAACATATTATCAACCGTGCTGCTGAAGAGTCTGACGCAGAGCGTTTCCAGTCTATCTTTGCGAAGAACGAAGGTGCCGTAACTGCTCCTGCAGCTAGTTTGCACTTTAGCCGTGAGCTATTGAAGCGTTTTGAAATCAAAGGTGTCGAACAAACTTTCATTACTGCACACTCAGGTCTTGGTAATTTCCGTGAAATCGATGTAGAAGATTTGACAAAGCACAAGATGGAAAGTGAGCAAATTCAAGTGCTTCAAGACACTGTAGATGTTGTCAACAGAAAGAAGGATGAGAAGAAAAATGTATGTGCCGTAGGTGCTTGTACTATGCGCGCTTTGGAAAGTACATACAGTACAGATGGTCACTTGAAGGCCTACGATGGTTGGACCAATAAGTTTATCTTCCCAGAGTACAACTTTAATGTAGCCACGAGCTTCGTAACCAACTTCCATATGCCTTATTCAACTATGTTGATGTTGACTGCTGCATTCGGTGGATATCAACATGTTATGGATGCATACGAAGTAGCGCTTAAGGAAGACTACCGATTTGGTACTTACGGTGATGCTATGTTGATTATCGACTAATCATTTTATCAATGACAAAGACATTATATCTAAGTTTAGGGTCTAACCTAGGCGACAGACATAACTTTTTACAAGAAGCGATCGCCCGTTTATCACAGGCGATCGCTCCTGTTTCTGCGGTTTCTTCTTTTATAGAAACGGCACCTTGGGGATTTGATTCTCCACATCCTTTTCTTAATGCAGCAGTGGCTATTCCAACTGATTTATCTCCAGAAAAAGTGCTTGAAATCACCCAGAAAGTTGAGCGAGATATGGGGAGAAACTACAAAAGAAGCTTTGGCGAAGCCTATAGAGATCGTGTCATTGATATAGATATTTTAATGATTGACGACTTAGTATATCGCAGCACATTTCTACAAATCCCCCACCCTCATATGTGTGAAAGAGACTTTGTTTTAGTCCCATTAGGAGAGATTGCAGCTGATATCAGTTATCCTTTTACAGGAGTTAAAATATACCAAATTCTGAAAAACTTGAGATGATTTCAATTTTTCGTCGTATATTTGCAGCGTAAAATTTAAATATTCATGTGGATAGATTTGTCGATGCTTGCAACCACAGTAAAAAAATGCTAAAACTCCCCATAGACAAGTGTGCTGTTCTAGCGCCCTTGTATTCTCTTGCAAGCATCTTACGAATCCGTCCCAATTAAAACAATAGGAAAATGGGATATCTATTTACATCCGAATCTGTGTCTGAAGGACATCCAGATAAAATTGCGGATCAGATTTCTGATGCTCTACTCGACGAGTTCTTGGCGTATGACCCAGACTCAAAAGTTGCTTGTGAAACTCTAGTGACTACAGGTCAAGTAGTTCTAGCAGGAGAAGTTAAATCAAAAACATATGTCGATCTTCAAGAAACAGCACGTGGTGTAATCAATAAGATTGGTTATACACAAGGTGCGTATATGTTTGAAGCCAACTCATGTGGTGTGTTGTCTGCTATTCACGAACAAAGTGCAGATATCAACCGCGGTGTGGAGCGTGAAGATCCAGAAAATCAGGGCGCAGGTGACCAAGGTATGATGTTTGGTTATGCCACTACTGAGACAGAAAACTATATGCCTCTTTCTTTGGACTTATCTCACCGTATTCTAGAAGTACTTGCTGAGATTCGTCATGAAGGAAAGTTGATGACATATCTACGTCCTGACTCTAAGAGCCAAGTAACTATTGAGTATGATGACAATGGCCAACCACGTCGTATTGATACGATTGTTGTATCAACATCTCACGATGAATTCTTTACTCCAAAAGATGACAGTCCAGAAGCACAAGCTGCTTGTGATGATGAAATGTTGAACCACATCCGTGAAGATGTACAAAACATTTTGATTCCTCGTGTTATTGAAGGTATTCATAAGCCAGAAGTTTTAGAACTTTTCAATGATGACATTATTTACCATGTAAACCCAACAGGTAAGTTCGTAATCGGTGGTCCTCACGGCGATACTGGTTTGACTGGTCGTAAGATTATCGTTGATACTTATGGTGGTAAAGGTGGTCACGGTGGTGGTGCTTTCTCTGGTAAAGACCCTAGTAAGGTAGACCGTAGTGCGGCTTATGCATCTCGTCACATCGCTAAGAACCTTGTAGCTGCTGGAGTAGCAGATGAAATTTTGGTACAAGTATCCTATGCGATTGGTGTGGCAGAGCCTGTAAGTATCTTCGTAGATACATACGGTAAGAGCAAAGTAGCCCTTACAGATGGTCAAATCGCAGAGAAAGTAGCTGAAATATTTGATATGCGTCCTAAAGCTATCGAAGATCGCTTGAAATTGCGTAACCCAATCTATTCAGAAACTGCTGCTTACGGACATATGGGTCGTACGCCACGTACAGTGACTAAAACTTTCTCTTCTCGTTATGCAGAAGATAAGGTGATGGAAGTAGAATTGTTTACATGGGAAAAGCTAGACTACGTAGATACTGTGAAGACAGCATTTGGACTAGCTTAATAAGATATATAACCTAAGCTTTTGCTACTTAACAGAAGTGCGGCCACCTTCATTACGAGGGAGGCCGCATTATTTATATAGATAAGTAATCTTATTTCTTTAAGAATTCCGTCAACTTAGCTACTGCACGTGCTCTATGGCTGATCGTATTCTTAATATCTTCTCCTAGGCTCGCGAAGCTTTCACCACGTCCTTCAGGGGCAAAAATAGGATCGTAACCGAAACCATGAGCACCTTGTTTTTCTTCAAGGATATGCCCTTCTACGATACCTTCAAACAAATATTCTTTGTCATCTAGAATCAAACAGATTACTGTACGGAAACGAGCTGTACGCTTTTCTGCAGGTACGCCATTTAGTTCTTTCAATGCACGCGTCATATTAGCGTCAGGATCGTGTGATTGAGTACCTTCTGGTGCCTCTGGGTCCATCGCACCATAACGTGCTGTATAGATGCCTGGAGCACCTCCTAGAGCGTCTATCTCTAGACCTGTATCATCGGCAAAGCAATTCGTACCATATTCTTTGTGAATAAAGCGTGCTTTGATGATAGCATTGGCTTCCAAAGTATCTCCATCTTCTGGAATATCGACATCACAACCGATGTCTTTCATACTCTTGATATCAAAAATGTCGCCAATCATGGCTTTTATCTCATCAAGCTTATGCGCATTGTTTGTTGCAAAAACTAGTGTCTTCATATTTTTTTCTTTAGTGTTTAATCGCATCGAACCCTTCTCCATATACACCGATTACCTGACTCTGAGAGATAAAGGCGTTTGGATCGATGGCTTTTACTAGACGGAATATCTGAATGCTTTGGCGTTTACGAGCAAGAACAAGAACTACTTTTGTTTGTTCTTTAGTATAGTGTCCTTGGCCATCTAAGAGTGTTACTCCACGGCGTGGACTTTGGTTGATAGCTTCGGCAATCTCTTCATATTTCTTACTGATTATCAAGAACTGCACCGACGAACGTGCCCCATTGACAATCATATCCACCACATATCCAATAATGCCCAGAGTTACAAAACCATAGACCACGCGTGTCATATCGTGGAAAATAAAGAAACAGCTGGAGATGATAAATATATCACTGTATACAAGCATGCGGCCAATACCGATGTCTTTGTACTTATTGACGACTGCTGCAATGATATCCGTCCCTCCTGTACTACCGTTATTGATAAATACGATACCTAGGCCGAAACCACACATCAAGGCTCCAATCACACAGGCCATATCTTGGCCATTAGGACCTAAGATAAGTCCCATTTTTTCAGGAGTTAATGTAGGGACTATCCACAGTTTGACAACCTGTTGACAACCTGCAAGAATCAGGGTCATAGCCCCAATGGCATAAGTCGTTTTAACCACAAATTTAGTTCCCAATAATCGGAATACGGGCAACAGCATCGCCACGTTGATAATCAGATAACTGTACTGTACAGGAAATTCTGTAGCATAAAAAATAATCGCAGCAATACCAGCTACACCACCGGTTGCGATTTCATATGGCAGCAAAAAGGCTGCCCACCCCATTGAATACACCATGATACCTACTGTAATCATGATATAATCACGCACTTCCAGCCAAGTAGGCGTTTGTGCAATTGCTTCAATCTTTTGTTTTACCATTGTTATACTAACTAAAGCATAAATAAAGGGCCTCGTGAGGCTATTACGATTCACTTAAAGAGACTACAGCCTACTCTAGACTCACTAGACTAGGGCAGGCTGTAGGTATATGCTTATCATCAATCGTAGATACTAGACTAATATAGGGAGCTCCCCTAGCCTACTACGATGTTGACAATCTTACCTGGTACGACAATTACTTTGCGTACTGTCTTACCTTCCAACCACTTTTGTGCTTGTTCGTGGGCCAAAGCTGTCTTTTCAATGTCTTCCTTGCTCATATCCACAGGGAAATCCAAAGTAAAGCGAGCTTTACCGTTGAAACTAATCGCTAAAGTAACGTTATCTTCCTTCAGGTATTCTTCATTTACTGCTGGCCATGTCGCATCACATACTGTTGCTTCGTTGCCTAGCACGTGCCATAATTCTTCGGCCATGTGTGGAGCAAATGGCGCAACCGCGACCACTAGTTCCGAAAGAATCGCTTTTTTCGAACACTTCAACTTACCTAGCTCATTGACACAAATCATAAATGCTGAGATAGATGTGTTGTACGAGAATACTTCGATATCCTTGCTGACTTTCTTCAACAACGTATGCAATACCTTCAACTCGTCTTTCGTTGGCTCTGCATCTTGAAGCAAGTTGTTGCCATTGCGGTCGAAGAACAAGCCCCAGAACTTACGCAAGAAGCGGTGTACCCCGTCGATACCGTTCGTATCCCATGGCTTCGATTGTTCTACAGGACCTAGGAACATTTCGTACATACGCAAGGTGTCCGCACCGTAGTTTTCGACAATCAAATCAGGGTTGACCACGTTGTACATCGACTTACTCATCTTCTCAATAGCCCATCCGCAGATATAGTTGCCATCTTCCAAAATAAACTCTGCATCCGCAAATTCAGGACGCCATGCCTTGAAGGCTTCGATATCTAAGTGGTCGTTCTTGACGATGTTTACGTCTACGTGGATAGGTGTGACATCGTGCTCGCCTTTCAAACCAAGAGATACGAATGTGTTGGTATCCTTGATACGGTACACGAAGTTACTACGACCTTGAATCATCCCTTGGTTGACCAACTTTTGGAATGGCTCATCCATCACTGTTTCGTTGATGTCAAACAAGAACTTATTCCAGAAACGAGAGTAAATCAAGTGGCCAGTAGCATGCTCTGTACCACCCACATATAGGTCGACATTCTTCCAGTATGCATTGGCCTCTTTACCCACTAGTGCCTCGTTGTTGCGAGGATCCATATAGCGTAGGTAGTACGCCGATGAACCAGCAAAACCAGGCATGGTGTTTAGTTCTAGTGGATACCCATCTTCTGTACTCCAGTTTTCTGCGCGGCCCAATGGAGGTTCCCCTGTTTCTGTAGGCAAGAACTTGTCTACTTCTGGAAGTTCCAAAGGCAATTTATTTAGATCCATTGCGTGAGGTACTCCATCCTTGTAATAGATTGGGAATGGTTCCCCCCAGTAACGTTGACGGCTAAAGATCGCGTCACGAAGGCGGTAGTTGACCTTCACGTCCCCTAGCCCGCTTTCACGGATATATGTTTTTGTTTTTGCGATAGCTTCTTTGATCGTCAAACCGTTCAAGTTCAACTTAGAATCTACGCCCTCTTTTGGAGAGTTCATTACGATACCTTCTTTGGCGTCGAAACTTTCTTCGCTTACATCACAACCCTCTACCAATGGAGGAATGCCTAGGTCGAATTTCTTCGCAAAAGCGTAGTCACGGCTATCGTGAGCTGGTACTGCCATAATGGCACCTGTACCATAACCCGCTAGTACGTAGTCACTAATCCATACAGGAATTTCTTCGCCAGTAAATGGATTGATAGCATAGCTACCAGAGAATACACCAGTGACTTTCTTGTCCATTTGGCGTTCTCTTTCCGTACGCTTCTTCGTCGCTTCCAGATACGCATCGACATCCGCTTGTTGTGCGGCAGTTGTCAGTTGCGCTACTAGCTTGCTTTCAGGAGCGAGTACCATAAACGTCACACCAAATACCGTATCGGCACGAGTTGTAAAGATTTCCATCTCCACATCGCTATCTTTAACTTGGAAAGTCAATTCAGCACCTTCCGAACGACCAATCCAGTTGCGTTGAGTCTCTTTTAGGGAATCTGTCCAGTCTACTTTCTCTAGACCATCTAGCAAACGTTGGCTATACGCCGATACACGTAGACACCATTGTTTCATCACCTTTTGCTCTACTGGGTGACCACCACGTTCAGACACGCCGTCGACTACTTCGTCGTTGGCAAGTACTGTACCTAGTGCAGGACACCAGTTCACCATCGTATCTGCAAGATAAGCGATACGGTAGTTCATCAAGACCGCACTTTGTGCTTTCTCGTCCATAGCCGCCCACTCTGCTGCAGTCACGTTCAATGTTTTAGATGCAGCAGCTGTCAAACCTGCTGTTCCTTGTGCTTCAAGGTGAGCCACCAACTTAGCGATAGGTTCCGCTTTAGCCGATGCATTGTCGTAGTAGCTTTCAAACATTTGTACGAAAGCCCACTGCGTCCACTTGTAATATTCAGGGTCGCAGGTACGCACTTCACGGCTCCAGTCGAAGCAGAAACCGATTTTATCTAGTTGATCGCGGTAACGAGCGATATTTTGTTCTGTAGTAATCGCAGGGTGTTGTCCTGTTTGGATAGCGTATTGCTCAGCAGGCAAACCATAGGCATCATATCCCATAGGGTTCAACACATTGAATCCTTGAAGACGCTTATAACGTGCATAAATGTCGCTAGCGATATATCCTAGTGGGTGCCCCACGTGTAGACCCGCACCTGATGGATAAGGGAACATGTTGAGCACATAAAATTTCTCTTTAGAGTCATCCTCTGTGACTTGGTATACTTTGTTGTCGCGCCAGCTTTGCTGCCACTTCTGTTCAATGTCTTTGAAGTTGTATTCCATCGATACCTTTTTTTATTGATTATGATTTTTCTTAATTGCCACAAAGATAGTTATTTTTCACCGAGCTACGATATTTTGTTCTATCTTTGTACGTCAGAAAAAGAATATATATGGCTAAAAAGACAAAGAAACCTAGTACCACGAGAGATGGGGTCGTTTTAACCCCTATGATGCAGCAGTTTTATGAGTTCAAAGATAAGCACCCAGATGCTATCTTGTTGTTCCGTTGTGGGGACTTCTACGAGACTTATAGTACCGATGCCATCGACGCCTCCGAAATCCTAGGAATCACCCTCACCAAACGTTCCAATGGGAAAGACAAGAAACTAGAAATGGCTGGTTTCCCTTTCCATGCACTCGACACGTATCTACCTAAGTTGATCCGTGCCGGTCGCCGTGTGGCTATCTGCGATCAACTAGAAGATCCGAAAGCGACCAAGAAATTGGTGAAACGTGGTATTACAGAGCTGGTTACGCCAGGGGTATCTGTCAATGAAAATGTCTTGCAGCAGAAAGAAAACAATTTTCTAGCGTCGGTGTATTTCAATAAAAAGACCTGTGGAGTGTCTTTCTTAGATATCAGTACGGGGGAGTTTTTGGTAGCCCAAGGAGATGCCGTATATGTGGAGAAATTATTAATGAGTTTTGCACCAAAAGAGGTGCTTCATGAGCGCAATCAAAAGACGGAATTTTGCCAAGCTTTCGGAGATAGCTATTGCACCTATCAATTGGACGATTGGGTGTACACCATGCAGCATGCACAAGAACGTCTGAACCACCAATTTGGCACAGCCAATTTGAAAGGATTTGGAGTAGAAAATGTGCTTGAAGGCGTGGTGGCTGCAGGAGCAATCTTGCAGTATCTGCTGATGACACACCATACGCAAACAGGCCATATTCGCGGTTTGAGCCGTATCGAAGAAGAGCGTTATGTACGCCTAGATCGCTTTACGGTACGCTCTTTGGAGCTACTAAGTCCTATGGTCCCCGAAGGAGTCAGCTTATTGAAAGTCTTGGACCGTACGTTTACCAGTATGGGTGGTCGTTTGCTGCGTCGTTGGATTAATCTACCGTTGAAAGAAGAGGATGAAATCAATGCCCGATTGGCTGTCGTGGAGTATTTGTTTAAACATCCTGATTTGCGCGATTTGTTGATGGATAAATTGCCCGATATCGCCGATTTGGAACGTATCGTATCGCGTGCAGCGAGCAACCGCATCAACCCACGGGAAATGGTGTTGCTTTATCAAGCCCTGCATGCCTTGGTACCTATCAAGAATAGATGCGTGCAAAGCGACAATCCTAGTTTGAAGGCGATAGGGGACAAACTCTCTCTATGTGAGGAACTTAGAGATAGACTCGCTTATGGCCTACAACCCGAACCACCTATCTTGGTCAACAAAGGGAATGTCATCGCTATGGGGGTCAATGAAGAATTGGATGAACTGCGCCGTATTGCTTATTCAGGCAAAGATTACTTGCTTCAATTGCAACAACGAGAAAGCGAAGCGACAGGTATTCCGAGCTTGAAAATCGCGTATAACAACGTCTTTGGCTATTATCTAGAAGTCCGTAATAGCCACAAAGATAAGGTGCCTAGCGACTGGATCAGAAAGCAAACGCTTGTCAATGCGGAGCGTTATATTACGCAAGAACTCAAAGAATATGAAGATAAGATTCTAGGAGCCGAAGATAAGATTCAGCAACTAGAAACCAAACTATACAACGAGTTGATTCTGGCCATCCATCCATATATGGGGGAGATTCAACAAAATGCCTTGCAGGTGGCTACCCTAGACTGTCTGCTCTCTTTTGCACAGGTGGCTCAGCATAACCGCTATATCCGTCCTGTAATCTCTGACGATTATACTTTGGACATCCGCCAAGGCCGTCACCCTGTGATTGAACAGCAGTTGCCGCTAGGTGAAAGCTATATCCCGAACGATACGTATCTGGATAATGAAAAGCAACAGATTATTATCATTACCGGACCGAATATGGCTGGTAAATCAGCCTTGCTTCGTCAAACAGCTTTGATTACGTTGATGGCGCAGATGGGTAGTTTTGTCCCAGCCGAATCGGCCCATATCGGACTAGTGGATAAAGTCTTTACGAGAGTAGGGGCCAGCGATAATATCTCCATGGGGGAATCGACCTTTATGGTGGAGATGAACGAGGCATCCAATATCCTAAACAACCTATCTCCGCGCTCTCTGATTCTGTTTGATGAGCTAGGGCGTGGTACGTCTACTTACGATGGGATTTCTATCGCTTGGGCCATTGTGGAGTATATTCATGAAAACACCCGTGGTAAGGCACGTACTTTATTTGCGACACACTACCATGAGCTCAACGAAATGGAAGATCGATTTGACCGTATTCGCAACTATAACGTGTCGGTGCGTGAAGTGGACAATAAGGTGATTTTCTTGCGTAAACTCCAAGCAGGAGGGAGCGAACACTCATTCGGTATACATGTGGCCAAGATTGCTGGGATGCCGAGCAGTATTATCGACCGCTCTAATGAGATTTTAAAGCAATTAGAAGCCGATAGAGAGCATGGAGGGGATAACACCAAGGAAACGGTCAAACAGATCACTGTAGGCGATGATAAGCCTGTACAATTGAGCCTGTTCCAACTTGGAGATCCTGTCTTGACGCAGATACGCGATGAAATCTTGAGTACACAGATAGATAACCTGACGCCTATAGACGCTTTGAATAAACTAGCTCAGATTAAGAAGATATTGATAGGAGGGACAGAAAACTAAGTTTCTTTAATCTGAACAGCTTTCATATTAGGTGAATACCTTCTGGCAACCATGGATGCCAGATACTGACAATCGTGGATGCCAGGTGCTAGCAACCATGGTTGCCAGAGGGATTTCCTTTACTTCCAAAATTATAGCCAAGTGACTTTCGTAGCTTATCATATGAAAAGAGGACTTATCATCAACGATAAGTCCTCTTTTACTTACTATAAAATTACCGTATATGCACGTACACTAATTATTTTTGTTGAGTAAGTTAGCTGGGTCTAGTTGTTCGCCTTCAATATCTTTGAAGTAGCGATAGGTACCCACTTTGAGTTGGTCGCAAGCAGCCTCATCGCACACAATAATAGCATGACGATGCATCTGCAAGGCAGAGATGGTCCACATATGTGTGACAGACCCTTCTATCGCTTGATATAATGCTTGGGCTTTGTGATGTCCATTGACCAAGATAAGCACTTCTTTGGCATCGAGTACTGTGCCCACGCCTACAGTCAGTGCAGTAGTAGGCACTTGGTTCACATCGCCATCAAAGAAACGTGCATTGGCTAGAATCGTATCTTTGGTGAGCGTTTTGATGCGGGTGCGACTTTTTAGAGAAGAGCAAGGCTCATTGAAAGCGATATGTCCATCTGGTCCTATCCCTCCTAAGAACAAATCGATACCACCTACAGCTACTATAGCTGCTTCGTAGTCTTGACACTCTTGTGTGAGGTCTGCTGCTTCGCCATTAAGAATATGTACTTGCTCGGCAGGAATATCTATATGCGAGAAGAAATTGTCCCACATAAAGGTATGATAACTCTGTGGATGACTTTGAGGAATGCCTACATACTCATCCATATTGAACGTGATGACGTGTTTGAAAGACACGATGCCATCTTGATATAGCTTGATAAGTGCTTGATACATGCCAAAAGGCGAAGAGCCTGTAGGTAGTCCCAAAACGAATGGCTTGTCGGCACTAGCTTGGCTAGCATTAATCTTTGTTGCTACATAGTTGGCAGTCCATTGCGACAGCTGCTCATATGCTGGTTCGATAATCAGTCTCATTTTATTTCTGAAGTCTAAAATTGTATTTGTGCGATGACAGGATAGTGATCAGACGGTATACGCATATCGTATTTCCCTAGTTCGGTTACGCTAGGTGTCCAATACATGTTTGTGAGAATAGCGTAATCACTAACTGTACATGATGGCGACACAAAAATATGATCAATACGTTTATCTGTTTTTTTGTTTGGCTTGAAATCGTTCCATGTACCATTGGGAGCTACTTTATGTTTTGCTACATGGAAGCAGTCTTTGAGCAATGGTGAGTTGTTCAGTATTGAATAAATCTCGTTGTGTTGGTCAACATTGAAGTCGCCTGTAAGAATTGCTGCTTCGCCTTTACAAAACTCCTTGATTTTTTGAAGGACTAGCTTAGAAGCATTTTCTCTTGCCTTTATGCCAATATGGTCCATGTGTAGATTGAAGAACCACATTTTTTTTCCAGATTCGCGTAGCTTGAAATAGCCATACGTACAAATGCGCGGTAAAGCTGCATCCCATCCTACGGAGCCTATCACATCGGGCGTTTGAGAAAGCCAAAAAACACCAGACTTCAACAGTTCTACTTTACTTGGTTTATAAAAGATAGGTGCGTATTCGCCTTCCTTTTTACCATCATCTCTTCCAACACCAATATACTTATAGTCTTCTAGGCTATTAAGCATATCGTGTAGCTGGGCATCTAACACTTCTTGGGAGCCAAATACATCTAAATCCATGACATTGATTAAGTTGCAAACCAATGGTCCTCTGGTTTTCCAACCATTTCCAGAAGCTGCATCTTCATCATTCATATAACGGACATTGTATGAACCGACACGCAGTGCTTGAGCCTCTATATTCATAATGCATAACGCTGAAAACATAATAAGAATTATCTTTTTCATTTTTCTGATATTGAATATTGTAATACTTTTTGATTGGTCTGTAGTTTTCATTAGTACCAACTTTTTACTCTTGTTTTGCAGGCGTAATAGTTAGCGTATGATTCCCTTTTCAAGTTGTTAGGGATATACGCTTTTGACACCTTATTCTGATCCCAGAAGATGGACTGAATCGAAGCATATAGGCTACCAGTTCATAGGATTCCAGTTAGAATTATGTGAGAGAGTTTATACTTCATTTGATATATACTTTAAAGTTCGTTTGATACTGCGGTAGACATTGAGTATGGTGCATCGTCTGCGCTTGTACCTCTGCTCGTATTGGGTTCGTTTGTCATGTCGAACGACAAGTTGGAACCATTTAGAAGCGTTTTGTATGTTATATAGTTCTGCGTATGGAGCTGACCATCTACATTCAGTTGATGTATATAGCAGTTCTCAGGACTATTTGCTGGTGCATCTATGACTACAGTATTTCCATTTGGCAGATGGATACGTGCATATTTGAAGAGCGGTGCTCCCAATGCATATTGTCCACTGCCAGGGCATACAGAATAGAAGCCAAGAGACGAGAATACATACCATGCAGATGTTTGTCCATTATCCTCATCGCCACAATAGCCGTTTGGTGTTGCTTGATAAAGTTGGTTCATCGTTTTGCGCACCCAATACTGCGTTTTCCATGGTTGGCCAGCATAGTCATATAGATAGAGCATATGTTGTGCAGGTTGATTGCCGTGTGCATAATTGCCCATATTGGCAACTTGCATTTCTAGTATCTCGTGGATGCGTCCACCATAGTAACTATCGTCATAGATAGGAGGTACGATAAAGACTGAGTCTAAGGTCTGTACAAAGGCCTTTTTTCCCCCCATCAGATCGATTAAACCTTGTACGTCATGGAAGACACTCCAAGTGTAATGTAGACTATTGCCTTCGGTGAAAGCATCTCCCCATTTTACAGGACTGAACGGTTTTTGGAAAGAACCGTCTTCGTTGCGTCCACGCATCAAACCAACAGTTGGGTCAAACACATTTTTGTAGTTTTGTGCACGCTTAGTTAGTTCATCTATTTCAGATTGAGGTCTATTCAACTTTTTAGCCACTTGTAGGATACACCAATCATCGTAGGCATACTCTAGGGTACGTGCTACGTTTTCGTTAATGCCTACATTGTAAGGGACATATCCTAGTTTGTTGTAGTACTCATGACCAAGTCGGCCAGTAGAATGCACAGTCTCCATAACATGGTCTGTACCGTGTAAAAGCACTCGGTACATCTGATCTAGGTCAGTTGTGTTGATACCTTTAAGGATGGCATCAGCCACAACAGAAGCAGAGTTGTTACCCACCATGCAATTTCTATGTCCAGGGCTTGCCCACTCTGGGAAGAATCCACTTTCTTTGCCCGCATTGGCTAGTCCAGCTTGGATTTTTTCGTTGATATCAGGATATACTAGATTCAACAAAGGGAATAAAGCACGGAAAGTATCCCAGAAACCTGTGTCGGTGTACATATATCCAGGAAGGACTTGGCCATTGTAAGGACTGTAGTGCATCACTTTACCATCAGCATCCACCTCCCAGAACTTGCGTGGGAATAGTGTACTTCTGTATAGACAAGAGTAGAATGTGCGGTATTGGTCTAGAGTACCTCCGCCAATTTCGATACGGCTAAGCACGTCATTCCAACGTTTCTTGGCCAATTGTCTTTGGCTTTCAAAATCTTGCTCAGCTACTTCGCGTAGATTGATGTACGCTTGTTCAGACGATATGAACGATGAGGCTACACGTACTGTGATTTTTTCACCTCTTTGCGTATCGAAGCAGATAGCCGCTTGCGCATGCTCAGCTGTCAGATTATTGCCTTTGCACGCTTTCAGCCCATCGAATAGATGCCACGACTTGATAGGGTGGTCAAACACCATTACGAAATAGTTTTTGAAGTTATCGGGTACGCCATCATCATTTTTGGTCGTATAGCCAATAAGCGTTTTCTTATCAGGCATAACCTGTATAGAAGACCCATTGTCATAGGCATCTACAATGATGGCTGCATTATCGCTTTCTGGGAATGTGAAGCGCATGATTGCAGCTCTGTCTGATGGCGTAATCTCTGTGAGTACATCGTGATCGGCTAGATACACACTATAGTAGTATGGTTTAGCCGTTTCTGCTTGATGGGAGAAGTGACTAGCTCGCTTCTCTTCGTCTACTGTCTGAAAATCTCGAACAGGCATCAAAGAGAACACACCATAATCGTTAATCCATGGACTAGGTTGGTGGGTTTGTTTGAATCCACGTATTGTTTTGGCGGTGTATTGATACGCCCAACCGTTGCCGTTTTCACCAGTTTGTGGAGTCCAGAAGTTCATTCCCCACGGCAGTGCGATGGCAGGGTAGGTATTACCCGATGACAGTGCCCTGTCAGAAAGACTTCCTACAAGTGTCTCTACATATTGTACAGGGTCGGCTGCATACTGTGGTGCTGACTCCGAGTTCGCATCTGTTTGGCAACTAACCAATGCGGTAGTTGCCAAGCAGAATGCTCCAAATAGTTTTTTTGTATAGTTCATGGTATATGTTGTTTCTAGTTGTCTACATTCATCCAAGAAGCTGGTTGGTCTGTCATCTCAAATACGAGTTTTCCTCCCTGCATGATGTCTTGATAGCCGATGCTTGGTCCGTGAATAGCTTGGCCATTGAGTGAGACAGCCGAGACGTAGCAAGCTTTATTTTCTGGGTTTGCTAGGTGCTTGTGCACTTCAACTTCGAAAGTTTTGCCATTTTCAAAATTGATAACGGCGCCATCTACTCGTGGGAAACCAAGTACAAATTCACCTCCTGATGGGTCTACTTGATATAAACCGATACTAGATAGAACATACCATGCCGACATCTGACCGACGTCTTCATTACCAGATAATCCATCAGCTTTGTCGTGATATAATGTATCAAATACCTCACGCATTTTGAGTGCTGCATGTTCTGGATGCCCTAGCATAGAGTAGAAGTATAGGATATGATGGCTAGGCTCATTGCCATGTACATACTGACCAATCAGACCTGTGATGTCATCGGGAAGTGCATCGCCAGTAATTTTTGAATTAGTCTCGAATAGTAGGTTCAAATTCTCTACTGTTGCTTGCTTGCCACCCATCAGATGAGTAAGGCTGTCCAAATCATGTGGCACCAGCCAAGTATATTGGAATGCATTTCCTTCCTTGTAGTCGCTGACTTCATATTCTGCGTAGAATGGATCGAATGGTGTTCGGAAAGAGCCGTCTTTAAAACGTCCACGTGCTAGGTTGGTTGAGTCATCAAAATAGCGCATCCAACTATGGCTTCTTTTTTCGAAGTATGTTGCAGCTTTGGTATCGCCTAACTTCTCAGCTACTTTGGCAAGTGAGGCATCTGCTATAGCATACTCCATATCGTTGGCAATACTTTCGTTGTACAGGTCGCTAGGGATGAAGCCATATTGTTTACGGAATGTTTGTCCACGCTCGTCGAGCATAGCTGTTATCTTCATTGCTTCCAATGCATGCTTCTTGTCGAAACCATCGAATCCTTTAAGGATGGCATCTGCCACTACAATGATAGCAGGGTTACCAACCATACAGTTTGTTTCGCAACCCATAAAATGCCACACGGGTAGTTTTCCTTGTTGATCATAGATTCGTAGCATGGTGTTGACTATATCTGATACTTTATCTGGGTGGATAATAGTCATCAGTGGATGTTGTGCTCTATAGGTATCCCACAAAGAGAAAGTTGTGTAGTTGACAAATGTAGTGTCTTGATACACTTCTTTATCTGCACCTCGGTAACTGCCATCAATTTCCATAAATACAGAGGGAGCAATCATCGTGTGGTACATAGCAGTGTAGAAATTGCGCAGCACCGTAGTGTCTTTGGAGGTAATTTCTATTTTGTGTAGTTGCTTATCCCAAGCATCATGCGCTGCTTTCTTGATAGCCTCTATATCCCAGGTTGGCATCTCTTGAGCGATATTGTTTAGTGCATGTGTTTTGTCTACTGGCGAAAGTCCAACCTTGACTTTGAGTGTTTGTTGCTCGTTCAGATTGAAATCTACACGCATATAGCGTACTTGTTTCTTTTGCTTTTTGATATCAGCAAGCTTATGGCCAATCACATGGCTATCTTTATCGTAGAAGGTCATCTTTTCGATGGGGTGGTCAAACTGGATAGCAAATGAGAGTCTTTGATCGTCGGCCCATCCTTTAGAGTTGCGTATACCGAGTAGCGTCTGCTTATCTATCGGGTAGATGTTAGTTTCGGTAGCTTCGTCTTCACATGTCCCATTTTCTAAGTCTATGATGACTCCCTTTTTCGTTGTGTTTTGAGGGTATGTATACTGATGAAATCCCCCACGAGTAGTTGCCGACATGGCTACATCTACATCGTAACGATCTAGGTGTACTGCATAGTAGCCAGGTGCATATTCTTCAGAGGCATGTGCGTATATAGACGCTTGTCCAGCAGTGATGTTGTCAACTGCGCCTCGCCCAGGTGTAACTGCCCCCACAACAGGCATGAGTGTGACATCAGCCAACTCGCCAACTCCTGTACCACTGAGGTGGGTGTGACTGAACCCAATAACTGTGGAGTCAGCTACGTTGTATCCAGAGCACCAGTCCCAATCCTCTAGGATACTGGTTGGGCCTAGTTGAACAAAACCGAATGGCACGTTGGCCCCCATGAAAGTGTGACCATGGCCACCTGTACCTATACGTAGGTCTACAAAGGTGGTCAAATCTCCCTTCTGAATGTCTGCACCCTGATCAGTAGTAGGAGTGCATGCACATAGTGAAGCAAGGATAAATGCAAGGCTAGCAGCTCGTTTGATATGTGTAAATTGCTTTAGAGTCATATTGTAACTTGATGATAATTTAAAAACTAGGAGGATAAGGCTAAGCAGCTAGTGAACAAAGCCTATAAGCTCTTGAGTAACTCTGGATTGTTGTGATATAGGTTGATGATCATTTCACCAAACAATGTATTTGCCCAAGCAAACCAAGAACGTGAGAATACTGCAGCATCATCTTTGTTGAAGGTTTCATGCATAAATCCCATGTCGTTGTCTGTTTTGATTAGTTGGTTGATGCAGAATGCTATCTCATTGTCGTTGGTACTTGTCATTGCTCGTAAGATAATGCTCATAGGCCAAATCGTGTTGAGTCCTGCATGAGGCCCTCCTTGTCCTTCTCCAGCTGCACCGTAGAAGTAGTATGGATTATCATGACTAAGTAAATATTTTCTAGTATTGTTATACACATCTAATGGATAATACTTCTTGTCAATAAGATACTTGATAGCAATTAGCGATGGAATATTAGGGTCATCAATAAACACTTTGTTTCCGTATCCATCTACTTCGTATGCAAAGAGACGACCGTAAGATAAATGGTTTGCTATTGCATATTTGTGGATAGCTTGCTGCAATTCATGAGAAAACTTGCCACATTCATTTGCAAATTCGTTGTCATGTTTAACTTCGCGATAAATCTGCGCCAGTTGATCCAAAGACTGTACAGCAAATAGATTGGATGGTATCAAGTAAGGATACATACAACCGTCGTCTGATGGGCGGAAGGCTGAACAAATCAACCCTGTAGGTTTGGCTGGACGTCCTTTACCATTGAAAACAGCTGTGACCGTATTGTTCTCATCTAGTCTTACAAAATAGTATGGACTAGTCCCATCTTTGCGTTGTTCCGTACGAAATGTTTTGACAATTGTACGTGCTGCTTTGTCCCAATTATCATCGAATATAGAGGCGTCGCCTGTTTTTTTCCAATAACCATAGGCCAATCGGATAACATAACATGGAGAATCAATCTCCCATTTGCGTTCGTGTACACCTGGTTTTGGAGTTGGTTTATCGTCTTTCCAGTAGGTTTGCTTGGTCTCATCTTTGAAAAATGCATTGGCATAAGGATCGAGTAAAATACACTTGACTTGACGAGCAATCAACCCTTGGAATAGTTTCTTTAATTTTTCATCTTTATCGACTAATGATAGATAAGGCCATATTTGTGCCGAAGAGTCACGTAGCCACATCGCATCGATATCACCAGTGATGACATACGTGTCGGGCTTACCGTCTATTTCTGAATAATCTACTGTTGTATCTAGTGTATTAGGGAAACAGTTTTGAAACATCCAAGCTAGTTTCGGGTTGTTGATGCTTGCTGTGACCTCTTTGATGATTTCTTCTACGGCTGGACTAACAAAACATCGGTCTGCCTTCTTTGGTCTACCCGAAACGTATTGTTTTTCAACAGATGATTCACTTGTAGCTTTCATACTAGCTACTGGACGTACAGACGCAGCAGATGCCATATCAGCATTTGACATGACCCCTATAAATCCCAAGCATACTGCTTTTAATAGTAATCTTTTCATAATGATATCTTATTTATCTTTGCTTTTTTTTTATTGCGATAGACTGATGGTGTACATCCCATCATCGTTTTAAATTGGCGGGCTACATTTTTGCAATCTGAAAACCCTAACTGCATCGCTATATCAGAAATAGGAGTGTCTGTTTCGACTAGCAATTGAGTAAATCGTTCAATCTTTCGTCTACTGATATAGTGGTATATGGTATCTCCAACTTCTTTCATAAAGCGGTTCTCTAAAAGTCTTCTAGAGATAGATACTTGCTCAACGACATCTTCAACATTTATCTTGGAATAAATATGTTGATGAATATATTTAATCGCTACCAGCACTTCTTTATCGGTGGTATAAAAAAGGTCTGTGGAAGCCCTGTCAACGATGTGAAGATGATTGATAAAAATATCATATGGGATAGCATCTTTTTCTTTGAGCATGCGCTCAATCAATGCAGCCGCTTCGTATCCACCACGTTGTACATCAGTCATGATACTCGATAAAGGAGGGTCGGACAAATCACAGATCACCGTATCATTATCCACACCGAGTATAGCCACATCTTCTGGGACGACTATCTGTACTGTTTTACATGCCTCTGCTACTTGAATCGCTTGATTGTCATCACATGCAAATAATGCTGTGTGTTTGGGCAATGTCTTTAACCATTCACCTAGCTGTTCGGAGTTGAAAGACCACGTATTGTCGAGTGATTCTTTTTCGTATGCCGAAAAATGTTCTCCCATGCCATGCTCTCGAATGTATTCAAAAAAACCTTCCTTTCTTTCTGTTGACCAGATAGTGTCCTTATATCCCACAAAAGCAAAGTGACGGAAACCTTTTTCTTTAAAAAACTGCGCAGCCATCCGACCTCCTTCTCTATATCTACTAGTGATATTGGGAATAGAAGAGAACCGAGACTTAAAGTCTTGCGCCACTGCGATGATCCCATGCTCTTTGAACAGGCTGATCTCATCGTCATCATCAAACTGCCCAATGATGGCATCTGTTTTCCATGATTTGGCCCATTTGATAACTCCTTTTATTCCATACTGTTCTTTGTATGACGGTGGCATACGGCACACGACCCACTGTTCTGTTTCTTTAGAATAGTCCAGAACACCACGTAGTAAGTACCTAGCAAAAGCTTCAGTAAAATCGGTAAGTAATATCAAACGGATCATAGTTGTCAAATTTAAAGTAGAGCAGCAGCACCCAGCAAGCTTACATTTTCTCGCTTAGACTGCAGGATATGTATGTTTTCTATAGACTCTTTATATGGAAATGAGCTTAAGGATTTGTGCAAAGCATCGATATAAAAGTCAAAGGCTTGAGCGAGACTTCCCCCAAAGATGATGGCTTGTGGATCATAGCTAAACATAGTCATTTTTACTAGTTCACCGAGATTATGACCAAATGCCTCCCATGCCTCTAGTGCCTTGCTATCTCCTTGCAAAGCTTTTTCATGTGCTTGTTTGGCCGACATGTGAAAGTTTGGAGGGAAATATGCGCCACTGCAGTATTGTTCAAAATCGCCCTGTTTAAATGATATAGAACCAATTTCACCAGCACCAGTATTGTAACCATTATACAGTTGGTGATTCACGATAACACCAGCGCCAAGACCAGTACCTAAAGTGATTCCTACCATATTCTCAAAAGCCCCCCCTTGACCATAAATACTTTCTCCAAGAGCGAAACAGTTAGCATCATTATTTACTGCAACTGGAAAATCATATCTAGATTCTAATATTTCTTTAAGGTGTACTTCTTTCCATGAGGGTATATTTGCTACATTGTATACGATTCCTTCCGATGAATTGACTACAGAGGGTACTCCTATACCTAGCCCTGTCACATCATCTGTTTTGAATTCGTCTATCAAATCATATATCGTATTGAGGACGTCTTGTTCTGACCCATTTGCCGGGCATGCGACAGCTTTCATTTTGGTGATATCACCATTGTCTACCGCAGCTATTCTAATATTTGTTCCTCCTAAATCAATTCCCAATTTCATTTTATCTTTTTTTTATTTATCATTCTGAATTTTCTCAACAACACGTAGGTCTGCCACTTCGAAGTGACCTTCACCATCTAAGCATTTGCATGTCTCAATTTCTAGGGAGTCATTTGAAATATGCATGACAGCAAAAGAGCTATAGCCATCACCGTCCTTCCAAGCATTGTTTACTTGATATATTTTATGACCTCTATAGTGTTGTACAGATGTTACGTGAGTATGACCAACGAAGAAAGCAATTAGATTATACTGCTCTAGTATATCAAATAAGTGCTTGCGGCTTGTTTCAGGCCACCATTTCAGTGCCCATTGGTCAAAACCATAGTGTTGAATATACACAACTGGTTCCCCATCGGAAGCATATGTTTTTAAGTCTGCTTCTAGCCATTCAAAATTATCTTCGCAATAGCTTGTTATACCAACGCAGCATTGTGCTTGAATGAAGTGAACATCCTGTATGTTCCATGAATAAGCTCTACTTGAAGGATCCAGATTTACAATCTCTTTCTGTGCTAGTTTTGCACTCAATAGAGAATCCATATACTGCAAGTTGAGAGCTCTTCCTTGAGCATTCTTGATAGAATCATCAGAGTAGGGGTCCAAATCGTGGTTGCCCAATCCTGGATAAACAAGATAATGAATCTGTTTTGGATTTGTGCCTTTTTCCCATCGTTTCTTATATAAGTCGATGATTTTTGGATCGGCTTTATCAAAAAGATCTCCTGCTATTATCACACCATCAATCTTGCGCAAAATAGAGCCAGAACGATTTGGTGTCTCCTGTTTATTGAACTGGAAGTGGTCAACTAAATTGTTGATGGCCACAACATGGTAGTATTGATCTGTTTCGGGTGGCATATCAAAGTGAGTATCAGCTGTAACGACAACAGAAACATCTCTATTTGCTGTAGAATTTATGTGAGCACAACTACTCAAACAAGCGGTTCCTAGTATGGTATAAAGTAACTTTTTCATCCGTTTCTTCTACAATTATACATTTTGTTTCCCTTCTTTTATTTGTATCGTTTCACTATGTGCTTTGCCCCATTTCAGATTCAAAACAAATGGCACATTGGTCTCAATAAATACTTGAGGTCGTTCTTCTAGTTTCTTACGTTTTTGTACCTTAATAGTAATCATACCATCTTCGCCAAATGGATATTGGCTGATACCATAACCATCAGTTAGATTGACATCAAGTTCTATTTGTTTTTCTATAGCTATAGAGCGAATGCCAAAAATATTTTCAATCAATTCTGAGATAGGAACCAACCCTGTCCACCCAACAAAATCTTTTCGTGCCATAAAGCCAGGTTTAGTCTCCTCAGGAGAATAGTACTCCCAAAATGTACCTGTTTCTTCAAATACTTGAAATACTTGATCATAGTGGTTTTGAGCGATTTCGTATGCTAGTTTTCGGTATCCTTTTTTGATCAACCCAGAAATCACCATATAGTTTGTTGGAGCCCATACTCCGCCTAGCCAATAGCGTCCGTTGGCTTTATATTTTGGATGGTTTGCTGCAAGTGATGCCGCTCTATGTGGGCGGTTGAAAGTTTCTGGATTGTTCAGTTCTTCAACCATGCGATCTAATCTGTCAGACTTCAGTACATCGGTATGTAGTGCCCAATAGGCATAGATACCTTTTGTTGTGCTCAAAGAGTTGTCAGCATATTGGTCATATAAGAATCCATCCTGCTCGTTCCACATGTTTTCTCTGATATAGGCAGTCAGTTGTTCTATTTCATCTTCAAAAGTTTCAATCTCTTGCCATCTTTCTAGATAGAATCCCATCTTCAAAAGTATACGAGCCATAAAGATTTGTTGAAGACAAGCATCTAGCCAAGCCATGTGTCCATGACTGTAGATAGTATTGTATGATGATGGAACGCGAGGCATGTTGTCCATACCAGTTCCCCAACCACTACTCCAGTAGGTACCGTTTCGCCATGTACGATTGAGTTTGAGCCAGTTGTAGTATGCGCTCAATACGGGAAAGACCTTATTTAGTCGTTCGCCATCACCGTATTGTTCGTAATAAAGCCACTCTGCCCAGGGTAAAATGTTAGGACCAGTACTGGTTGGGTCGTATCGTTCGAAACAATCTGCTCCATCAGCTTTGATTTCTCTACAGATGAATCCATCTGGATGTTGTTTTGCATAGAAATTATCTAGTGTGTTTTGGAATGGAAAGTAGCGTTTTCCATATCTACAGAACATAGAGATAAATGCATTGTCCCACATAAAAATATGTCCATTGTATGCAGGAGTGATATAGCTTTTTACAAAGCCTGATCCCTCTTCAGGGTGTTTAATATTTGAAATACCTATTTGCCAAGCTTTCCAGTACATTTCTATCTGCTTGTCATGACCATCCCAATAGGGTTGCGGTAGCACTTTTTTCGCATGGTCGAAAGAACCTGGTTCGGTTCGTTCCACTTGGGCTGTCCGAAATGAATTTTCTGCAACCAGTGCTTGCATCACGTAGGTGTTTTTGTATGGTAGTCGATATTTCGACGATCCAGCTGAAACCGTATTTTGTCCATGTGCGACAAGCGTTCCAGCGAATAAACAGATGAGAGTAAAATAATTTTTGATTGTTACCATGATAAAGAGGGTTGAGAATGTATAGATAGGCTAAAGGAAGAAAACAACATTTCAGGAAAGATACTATTCTGGGTATCTTTCCTGAAGTTGTTTATAGAGCAATTTCCTGCTTGCTTACACTTTATTTAGAAGCGTATCCAGGATTTTGCTTTAGTGCACCGTTAGATTTAATCACTTGATTGATTTCGTATGGTAGTACGCTGTAAGTTCCACCTGGTGTGTACTCTTTTGCACCCATATTTGTCAACTCAATGACCCCAGTATATGCTTTGCCATTGATGACCATATTTGCTCCATTAGCTGTATCAATTGCAGATTCTGGATTTGAACGATCTATGTATTTGATACCATGTTTAGCTGTTTTAATTTTAGCAAGAGCGTCCAGATTCCATGCTTCGTTACCAGCAGCTGCCCAACGTTTCAAGTCCATCAAACGGTCAGTAAACTCACATGCCAATTCACATCTTCTTTCATGCATCAAATCCATCATGGTTGGTGCTGTATATTGACGTGTTTCTCCAGCACGTGTAGCGATGCGATTCAAAGGCGCCGCTGCTCGTGCAGGTTGGCTTTGCATGATAAATGCTTCTGCTTTGAAAAGCAATAGCTCTGCAAATCGCATAAGAGGTAAGTTAAGATCAGTTGATGGTCTGTCTCCATTACTTGAAATGTGAGGGTTGTTAATTCCCACACCATTACTGTCTAGTGTACCATATGCGAACGGCTCCATGTATTTTTTGAAATGGAATCCGCATTCGTTGTCGGCTGTAGAATAGAATTTTTTGTTTGTACCAAAGTAGGTGAATTCATCTCCATATGCCATAATCGTAGCACTGCGTCTAGCATCATTATCATCGTATTCTGCCCACAATTCTAGAGTTGGTTTGAAGTTACCCCAACCGTTAAAGGCACCCCAGCCTTTGTTGTCTAGTACTATTCCTGGGAATATGCTCCCAGCATAATTGTGACCCGAAGAGTTGACAGACCATATGTATTCTTTACTCCAGTTATTTTCGATAGTGAACACATCTGCAAAGTTATTCAACAAATCACGACCACCTTCAGTTTCAACCTTGTCTACAATACTTGGGATTTCACTCCATTTGCTTGTGTCATGTTGTGCCCAATAAGCGTAGGCTTTGACCATATAACCGTAGGCTGCATCCTTGGAAGGTCTACCATAGTTTTCACCACTGTATTCTGCGAACCAAGGTAAATTGGCAGCTGCCAATTCTAAATCTTCAACGATAGCTTGGTAGTTTTCCATCACAGTCGCTTTTTGAGCAGGAATTTGCGAAAGTTGGCTATTAAGATCAGTATAATCTTCGTATCGTGCAAATGGTACACCATTGTCTGCACGACCATACCTGTATGCAACCATGAAGTGAGAGAATGCCCGCATGAAATAGGCTTCTCCAAGAGTTCTTTTCACGATATCTGTGCGGTTATTTTCATCAATTTGCAGAGCATGGTAGATGATATTGTTGGCAACAGCCATTGTAGTGTACATCTCATT
This sequence comes from Bacteroidaceae bacterium, assembly GCA_963678855.1. Classification (GTDB taxonomy): domain Bacteria; phylum Bacteroidota; class Bacteroidia; order Bacteroidales; family Bacteroidaceae; genus F22. Next base: position 1,712,380 of record OY787448.1, read on the forward strand.
ATAAATTCTCTTGATGCTTCCCTCGGTAGATCCATCCATGTTCAAGTTTGCAAGGTTCATTTGAGATGATCCTCTTGTGCGAGAGAAAAATATATCATCACTCGCACCTTGTTCCCAGAACAGGTTTCGTCCCCAAGTTTCTTCAAGTCCAAGACTTACGTACAAGCCAGCGGCCGCATCTTCATAATCTTGATCTGTTTTCCAGAAATTTTCTTCTGTAGCTGTCCCTTCATTGACAGTATCTAGCCAGCTTCCTGTACAGGATGAAAAGAGTAAGCTAGCAATGGCTACAAGGCATATTTTATTGTTAATCTTCATGACGTTCAGTATTTTAGAAATTTAATTTGACTGCTACTGAGTATGTTCTTGAAACTGGATATTGACCAGCATCCAAACCAACTCCACCAACTTCAGGATCTATACCAGAATAATCAGTAAATGTAGCTACGTTGTCACAGCTAAGTGTGATATCGCAAGAGCTATTTCTGTCCTTGAAATATGACATTTTTCTCAAGTAATCAGTAACGTCGTATGTCAAAGAAATGTTTTTAATTCGTAGGAAATCACCACTTTCAAGGTAGTAGTCAGACTCTGTTTCAAAGTTGTTGTTTGGATCTGACAGCGTGATACGTGGTACCTCTGAATTAGGTCCGTTCAAGGCTTTTAGGATATCTCTTGATCGGTTGAAACTACTAAGTGATTCGTTGAGTGTAGAGTATTTATATGCGTTGAATATTTCTACGCCACTCACACCTTGAAGCATCATTGAGAATGAAAGTTTCTTCCATGTGAATCCTGCATTTAAAGTGTAAGTAAGTTCTGGCATCGAGTTGCCCATATATACCTTATCACCACTACCGATAGAACCATTTCCATCTTTATCGACAAACTTCAAGTCACCAGCTTTAGCATTAGGCTGAATCATTTGACCATTGCTATTTACATATGATTGAGCTTCTGCATCTGTTTGGAATACGCCATCAGTTTCAATCAAATAGAAAGAATAAAGAGGTGAACCTTCTTTCGTACGATATGGTTCTAGGTTTTTGTATGTGTCACCAGATGTCCATACGGGTTTATTGCCATTGGCATCTGCGCGACCTATATCTGTGACTCTATTACGAAGAGTAGAGAAGTTACCACCCACATAATAAGAGAAGTTCTTATTTACTCTATCTTGCCAGTTGGCCGATACTTCAATACCTCGGTTGTTAATCACACCATCATTGACAAGCATCGGTTCGATACCAATAGTAGATGGCCAGTTTGTATCTTGACTTTTGATAAGTCCTTTTGTATCCTTATTGAAGTAATCAAACGATAAGTTCAAACGTTCGTTAAGAAGCAATAGGTCAAGACCTAAGTCGAATTGTTCTGATGTTTCCCAAGTCAAACGAGGGTTGTAAGCAGTTGCCAAGTAGGTACCAAAAGCAATTGGAGTTGTTGCACCGACTTGTCCACCAACATCTGAACTAATCATACGGCTAGACAATGTAGGCAATCCATATCCGTAGTTGATAGACCCCAAGTTACCAATCTTACCCCAACTAGCACGTAGCTTGATTAGGTTGATTTTATCAGATTTAGGCATCCATGGTTCAGAAGTGATTTTCCAAGCACCTGTTACTGATGGGAAATCACCATAGTTCTTATCTTTTGGAAGTCTACCTGCATAATCTCGACGCATAGATGCTGTGAAGAAATAGCGGTTTGCATAGCTGTATGATAGACGTCCTACCATCGAGAAGTTTCTGTCTTTGTAGTAAGCATCTTCTGGAGTGATTACTTGACCAGCTTGACTGAAGTACATACGTGATGCCTCTTCACTAGAGAAGTCCTGTGCACTTGCATTGAATTGTCTGTACTGATATTCATTTGAAGTTGTAGATGCCATCAAATTGAAGTCATGATTTCCAAAACGACGTTTATAAGTCGCAGTGTTTTCCCAACTCCATTCTGGTTCACGATAGCTTTCATAATACAATCTATTTCTATCTGATGGTTTACCCGCTTCGAGACGGCGTGTATAGAAGCTACGCTCATTATAATTATTTTGCTTGTATGTAAAGCGCGATGTGAAGTTAAAGCCTTTGAATGGTTCAATGATATCCAAGAACGTCGATGAAGTGAATGTTGACAAGTGATTATTGTTATATTCATCTTTCAAAGTTCTCATTGGATTGATAGCATCTCCATGGATGTTGGCATAATTCTCACCATACTGGTCAATATAAGCAGCATTTGATGGAACTGTTCCACTATATGACCCATCTTTTTCGTATGGGAAGACGTTGCGAGGCATCATTAGTGCCGATAAGATAGCTCCAGACTCCGCACTAGTTGTGTTGGCGTCTCTTACCTTTTGATCTCTCCAACTCAAATCTTCACGGATACGAACATGTTTAGATATATTCCACTTAGAATTCAATCGAGCAATAATCTTTCGGTTGTATGTATTCACCAAAGTACCTTGTTGATCATTGTATTCCAAAGATAGTCGGTTTGAGATTTCTTCATTTCCACCTGAAATGGCAATATTATGACGATGCATGACAGCTGTTCTGAAGATCGCATCCATCCAGTTGGTGTTTGTTTTTCCGTATACAGGGTCTTCACTGATGCGATTCCAACCAATAGGTAGGTCTTGTCCAGCATCTGCATAAGCAGCTTCACGAACTCGACGTTGTTCATCCCAAGTAAGCGATTGAGGAAGGTTTGTCGCTTTTGAAATACCCACAACACCATTGTATTCGATTCTAGTTTTACCACTTTCTGCTTGCTTAGTCGTTACCAAGATAACCCCTGCAGATCCTGCATAGGCACCATATATGGCCGCCGATGCCGCATCTTTAAGCACCGTGATTGATTCTACATCACTAACATTGAATGATGCACCTGGTACGCCATCTACTACGTACAATGGTGCCTCACCGTTTGGAGAGCCCATACCACGGATTGTAATTGTAGGTTCTGATCCAGGGTGTCCACCATTTGAGACAACTGTTACACCAGGCACCTGTCCTTGTAGCATTTGACCTACATTAGATACAGGTCTTTTCTGCAATTTGTCCATGTCGCCTACAGTGGCAACGGCAGCAGACAAATCACCTTTTTTCATCTGTCCATATCCTACAACAACTACTTCGTTGAGCACATGGTTGTCTTCCTCTAAAACTACATTGAATGAAGTCTTATTTCCTACTGTTATTTTCTTAGGTTTATACCCCATGTATGAGATTTCAATTTCTGCATTAGTAGGTACAGCTAATACAAATTTCCCATCTAAATTTGTGATTGTACCTGATTCACTTTTGCCTACAATTTGAATTGTTGCACCAATGATTGGCAGACCACTTTCATCAACAACAACACCCGATATGGTGTGTTTGTCTTGTTGTATAGCATTGACGGTTGTCTTTGCTGGAGGATTTTCTGCTTTAGCCATGGCGAATTGAGGGGATATCAAAGAATATCCTAATGCCATAGCAGTTACACTGAGTAGTTTTAGTTTGGTACTCATAGTTTAATAGTATTAAAAATCTGGTTAATAATAAATTGCTTTGGTTAGTCTCTCTACATAGGAAAATGATAGGGCATTATTTTCTCAATTGGCCCATACATTTTAAAATTTTATCATATACTTCTGTGTTTTGGTACACGCCAGTGAATTTCTGTGAGCCTGGGCCATATGCATAGATAGGCACCATTATAGGCGTGTGATCATGAGTCATGTATGACCCCACTACCTCGTGTTTTTCAGTATTGCCATCCACTATGTTAAGTCCGCCAGTTTCATGATCTGCTGTGACAATAATCAGTGTCTCGCCATCTTCATCTGCAAATTTCATAGCAGCAGCTACTGCAGCGTCGAAATTAAGGTTTTCCAAGATGGAAGCTGGCAGTGAATTAGCGTGGCCAGCCCAGTCTATTTTACCACCTTCAATCATTAAAAAGAAACCCGATTGGTTTTCGCTGTTTAGCTTATTGATTGATTTTATTGTGACTTCTTTTAATAAGTCGATTGTTTTGGCAGTAGTTCCTTCTTCAAACTCTTGTGTGATGCAAATTGTTTTCTTTGGTGTTTTATCGATAGCACCAATATCTGTTGTGATGAGATATTGTTCTTTCAATCTAGACATAAGATTAAGTCCATCATTGCGTTTCGTCAAGGCTTTCATCCCCGTGCCACAAAGTAAATCAAGTGCACCATGAGTCAACCAACTAGTGATTTCATCTGCGTTGTCTCGCTCTGTACTGTGTCCATAAAAGGCAGCTGGTGTAGCGTCGGCAATATCACTAGTTGTCACAACACCGCATTTAATACCACTCTGATGCAATACTTCACAGATTGTTCGATTGACTGTTCCATTAGGATTTGTACTAATATATCGATTGTTTGTTTTGACTCCAGTAGCTAGTGCGCTTCCACCTGCAGCCGAATCTGTAGTATAATAGTCTTTTGCAAATGTTTTTATAAACCCAATGTTCTTCATTTGAAAAACATTCAAGTCTCCATTGACTGTATATGCAGCACATGACTGAGCTAGCCCCATACCGTCACCAATCAATACAATCACATTCTTTGCTTTTTTTGTTACACCGTCTGATTTATAAGTTGGATGGTATACCTCTATTCCTTTTGATAGGAATTGTTTGTTTTGATTGAATCCTTTGAAGTCAGCTGTTTGCTTGTCCAACCTAGTAGCTCTAGCTATTGAGTCAGTAGAATTATTTTTGAGGGCTAATGAGTATATTTTACGCTCTCTATGCTCAAAAAACGCAGCGCATTTTGTTGGCTCATCAGTACCAATGATATCAACTCCAATATTGTGTAAAGTATTCCAAGCGGTCACCCCATCAGGTGTACTCCAAAATCGAATGGGCTTATTTAGTTTATGTGCTGCATTGATCTTTTCTACGATCTTTTTCAGCTCAGGTTCCTTGATACCTCCCTTTCCATTCCAAGAGGTGTATTTTGCTAAGTCATCGCTAAAGAAAGCAATTCTTTTTAGCTCTGGTTGTGTGTATTTGACTTCTAGATTTCCATCAAAAGAGATGAAATCAGGATACTTCGAGAACGTGTCAGGAGATGGTGTGTTTCCTGAGATGACTACTTTTACCGCAAAAGGATTTACATTACAATCGAATACATCAGTGTGCTCTTTAAGCACCTTGACTAAACTGTTTAGCGTTGGAGCACAGCTAGTTTTGATATCAACTAGCAACTGCATCTTGTCCTTTTGGTTTCTCCAAGGATGGTTTTTGTTTAGTTGGAATGCTTTGAGGATAGGACGCAAATAAAGCTCTTCAAATGTAAAATTGGCGTTGATGCTATTAGGAGTGTGAGCAACTAATAATTGGTTGTCTTTTCCTAAAAAAATATCAGCTTCTATAGAATATATATGGCTTGAATAAGCTTCGTAGAATGGCACTTCTTGCAGGTAATCATTGTGAGAATGAATTAGAATAGGCTGCTGTGCATAGTTCGTCAGACTGGATGTCCAAATTGCTATAACTAATATAACAAGTCTAATTGCTTTCATGCTATCTTTAATTTAAGGGTTATCAGAAATGAAATAATGCTCTCTATTTCATATCAATACATCGCAAATATAATGCTCTTATTTCACCAAGAGGCCGTATAATGCGTATAAGCATCGTCAGATTGCGCAAATATGCTTAACAACATATTTATTGTCCATAATAGGAAAGATAATATACGATTCGTTCATCCACAATAGCCATTTTCTCTGGATTTGCGCAGGTGATTACTCCAACGTACAATCACCTGCATATGCGATTTTTAAGTTCCCGGCTGCTTAATTCATCTTTAAAAGGGGAGCTATCTATGCAGATAACTCCCCTTTTTCTAACAAAATCATCAAAATTACGGTATACGTTATTATACTATTCTTTTGATCACGACAAAATCGTCGCATGGGAGGTAATCAGCCACCCACAATACTTTAGACTATTTTCTTATTCAATGGTTTAATCAAACTAGCTTACTTTTCTTTTCAAGCTAGTATTATTTTTCTTGTACTGCCATTATATGGCCATAAGGCTTGTCTTTTACTGAAGTGTAAACTTATTCAGTATACTTCTTCCTATAATGTAAACCTATTTCAGTAAAAGACAGGCTCAATCTTTTGTTTCTTTCCTTTGCGCGCGTCGATGCGAACGTTTCCATCAATGGATGCGAACGTTTACAGCCATTGATGGAAACGTTCGCATCGAGGACGACAAGCCTTACAGCAAGTTTATCGAAGCCAATACGTACATTATAGCGTCTTATTGCTAATCTTTCTGCCTTTTAAAGTCGATCAGCAAGGTATGAGTATAGATACAATAAAAGGTGTGTACAAATAGCATGTACACACCTTTTACATATAACTGATGCAGGGATTAGGCTGCTTGTTTTTTCTTGCCTAGTCGGAAGATACAGTATAGTCCGATCAGTACGAAAGGAATACTCAATAGTTGACCCATATTCAAGATATCTAGGTTTTGGTCTAGACCTTCTTGATTCTTCTTGATGAACTCGATAAAGAATCGGAATGTAAAGATATAGGTCAAGCAGAAACCGAACATAAAGCCTCGGTGCAACTTATCTCCGTATTTTTTCAAAATCCACCATTGGATACCGAAGAGTAGGAAGTAGGCTACAGCTTCATACAACTGCGCTGGATGGCGGTATTCGCCTGGATAGCTGCGTACAAACTCAAAGGCCCATGGCACATTCGTTACGTTACCGACAATTTCAGAGTTCATCAGATTGGCTGTGCGGATAAATCCTGCTGTCACTGGTGTGGCTACAGCAATCATATCGACCACGTCCATATAATGAAGTTTGGTCTTTCTGCAATATAACGCTAATGAGATAATCAATCCCAATGTACCACCGTGACTAGCTAGTCCTGCGTAGCCAATCATCTTCCATGAGTCCCATCCAAAACCGGGAGCAACATACTTAATCGGCAAGAACATCTCTATGAAATGTTGTAAATCTGTTAAGTAATAGCCTGGTTCGTAAAAGATACAGTGACCTAAACGAGCTCCTCCAATAATACCAATCATGGCATAAAGGAATAATGGTTCAAACTTTTCATCCGAGATGCCACGCATCTTGTATTGTTTCTGCATGACCCAGTAACTTAGAGCCAGTCCGATAACCCATAACAAGCCATACCAGCGTATGATAATGGGACCTAGATGAAAAAGGATGGGATTGGGATCCCAGTGCACAAATAGCGTTTCCATATGGTGTCGATTTAATTGATTTATAGGGTAGGGCACTTGCCCTAAACATTATACGTTGAAGCGGAAGTGCATGATGTCACCGTCTTCTACCACGTAATCTTTACCTTCTACACTGAGCTTACCAGCTTCTTTAACGGCTGCTTCACTACCTAGTTCGATAAAGTCGTTGTATTTGATAACTTCTGCACGGATAAAGCCTTTTTCGAAGTCTGTGTGAATTACAGCTGCACATTGTGGTGCTTTCCATCCTTCTTCATACGTCCAAGCGCGTACTTCTTGGACCCCGCAAGTGAAGTAAGTCTTTAGGTTCAATAGGTGATAAGCGGCCTTAATCAAACGAGCTACACCCGATTCTTCTAGACCAATTTCTTCCAAGAACATTTGGCGTTCATCGTACGATTCAAATTCAGCGATTTCACTTTCTGTTTGAGCAGCTACGATAAGGATTTCTGCTCCTTCTTCTTCAGCTACGGCACGTACTCGATCTACATAAGCATTACCGCTTACTGCACTACCTTCATCTACGTTACATACGTACATCACTGGCTTGCTAGTCAGTAGGTATAGTTCTTTTGCAGCATCGATTTCTTCTTTGCTCTCAAATTGTACAGAACGAGCTGATTTACCTTCTTCAAGCACTTCTTTATAGGCTTTCAATACCTTATATTGTACTTTTGCATTTTGGTCACCACCAGTTTGAGCTTGCTTTTCTACACGCTTGATACGGTTATCTACAGTCTCAAGGTCTTTCAATTGTAGCTCATAATCGATGATTTCTTTGTCACGGATAGGGTCTACACTACCGTCTACGTGAACCACATTATCGTCATCAAAACAACGAAGTACGTGAAGGATAGCGTCTGTTTCACGGATATTGGCCAAGAATTTATTCCCTAGACCTTCACCTTTGCTGGCACCTTTTACAAGACCAGCGATATCTACGATTTCTACTGTTGTAGGAACAACGCGCTGTGGATTGACTTTTTCGGCCAAAGCATTGATGCGCTCATCTGGCACAGTGATTACGCCGACATTTGGTTCGATAGTACAAAACGGGAAGTTTGCAGATTGTGCCCTAGCGTTGCTTAGGCAGTTAAATAGAGTCGATTTACCTACGTTTGGTAGTCCGACAATACCACATTGTAATGCCATTTATCTTTCTTTTAATTGATTATTTTTCTTCTGGATGCAAATATAGGGAATTCTACTGGGAATGAATACAAAAAGCCGAAGCATTTTGGGTGCTCCGGCTTTTTTAGTATGATATACATTTAGTCAACACAAGTCCCTTAGAGGGGCTTTTTTGTCTTTTTCCCTAGACCTAGGGGTTGCTTATCATTTACGATGTGCGTTCCTCAGAACGACTTGATGAGAGAGAGTGGGTATGAAGGGATTTGAGAGAGAGAGTTCAGACCCATGTAAATGATAAAATCAACTATTTATTCAATACTTCTTCTTTTCTTTAGTGTGTACTAAAGAGGTCAATTACTGATCCACAGTCATTGTCATCTCTGGTACAAGCACGTATGCTTCAGTTTTGTTGTTCCACTTGTGGTAAGTAGTTGTCATTTGCTTACCAGCGTAAGAGTAATGTAGGGCAACTGTTTTAGTCCATGCACCATTGATCCATTTAAGATTCTCTTGTGTTAGGACGCGACCCTCTGCATCACGAGTGTATGCATACTTCATGAAGTTCACTAACTGACCTTCATTGTTCTTGTACACTGTCTCTTCAACTACTTGACCGTTCTCTTCTGTACTGTTGTAGATAAGATTGTCATTGTTGCGAGCGTTTGTTTGTACAAATGCAATGTTTAGTACCATACATACAATCATTGCGCTTAGGAATTGTGCTACTTTCATACCTTTTGGTTTTAAATGGTTATTCAAATAATATATCAATTTGTCAAGTGTTACCTTGATTCGGAGGCAAATATATGGGCTTTTTCTTTATCTGCAATAGTAAACACAAGAAAAAGTAGCAAAAAGGTAGTTGGATAACATTCTTTAAGATGGTTGTTAATCGCTTTGCTTACATATTGTTTTTAACCGTGTTACATTCCTGCATAATAATCTTTCTTTTTATTCAAAAGACACTTTTTTCCTCAAAATTCTCTTTTGTTTTTAGGGTGCTATATGATAAATTGTAAGTAGTCTATGATTTAGCCCTACAATTCCCTTATTAACGGTTTCTTTGCTCAAATAATTAGGGTTGAATACATCGTGTATTCAACCCTATTATCTAATATATTTCAAACGGTTACAGTTTCGTACTAATGTGCTTCTAACCAGTTCTCGCCCCAACCGCTTTCTGCAATTAAAGGAACTTTTAAGTCAAGTGCATGTTCCATACATTTGATGACGATTTTTTCTACTGTCTCTTTCTCTTTTGGTGCCACGCTGAAATTCAATTCATCGTGTACCTGTAGAATCATTTTGCTTTCTAGCTTTTTAGCTTTGAATTGTTTGTCAATCTCTATCATAGCCAGTTTAATGATATCTGCTGCAGTCCCTTGTATAGGTGCATTGATAGCATTACGTTCCGCATAACCACGAACCACTGCATTGCGGCTGTTGATATCCGCCAATGTGCGTTTTCTACCTAATAAAGTATAGACGCATTCTTCCTCACGTGCTTTGGCTTTCATATCTTCCATATATTCGGCTACCTTAGGATAGGTCTTAAAGTATGCATCAATCAATGCCTTAGCCTCTTTACGGCTCACTTGCATTCGTTCTGAGAGCCCGAATGCAGAGATGCCATAGATAATACCAAAATTGGCTGTTTTCGCTTTACGGCGCATATCTGCATCTACAAACATAGGCATTACATTATATAGCTTGCTAGCTGTATCGCTGTGCACGTCGACTCCCGCTTTAAAGGCATTAATCAAATTCTTATCTTCACTTAGGTGAGCCATAAGACGCAGCTCCACTTGGCTATAATCGGCCGAGAAGAAGAGATGTCCTGGGTGAGGGACAAATGCTTTACGCAGCTTTTTGCCATCTGCATCTCTAATAGGAATGTTTTGTAGGTTAGGATTGCTTGAGCTCAAGCGTCCTGTAGCTGCTACAGCTTGATTAAAGGATGTATGGATGCGTCCTGTTTCAGGGTTTATCAAGTCGGGTAGAGCTTCTACATATGTGCTTAGCAGTTTCTTAAGGCCACGGTAGTCTAGGATTTGACCGACAATTTCGTGCTTATCCCGTAGCTTTTCTAGTGTTTCTTCACTAGTTACATACTGTCCAGTCTTCGTCTTCTTAGGCTTATCACTTAGTTTAAGTGTTTCAAACAAGACTTCCCCTACTTGCTTTGGACTGCTGATATTGAATGGCGTATTGACATGACTACAGATAGTCTTTTCAATCTCTGCAAGGCGTCCTTTTAGCTCTATCGCAGTTTCAGCAAGTATATCTGTATCTATATATATACCAGTTTGTTCCATGTCAGCAAGGACACGTAGTAAAGGCATCTCGATCTCGTCGAATATCTTTTTGATATTTTTATCCTCTTCTATCAGTGGAAGCAGGTGATTATATAGTGCTAGGGTGATATCAGCATCTTCACACGCATAGTCCACAATACTCTCTTGAGGAATATCGCGCATGCTTTTCTGCTTTTTACCCTTTGGACCGATTAGTTTTTCAATAGGAATAGGTTGATAGCGCAGTAAGCTTTCAGCCAAGAAGTCCATATTGTGTCTCGCATCTGGCTGTAGTAGGTAGTGAGCAATCATGGTATCCCACAACGGTCCTTCAAATTGAGCTCCATAATGGCTTAAAACAATCATATCATACTTGATGTTTTGTCCCACCTTGCAGATCTTCTTATTGTTTAATATAGGGGCTAGGAGACCAACTTGCTTGGTGGCCTCTTCTTTGTTTTCTGAAATAGCTATATAGACAGCTTCTTTTTCTTGATAACTCAAGCTGATACCGACTAGTTCGGCACGCATAGGCTCTATATGGGTCGTTTCCGTGTCGATGCAGAATACTTTCTGCTTCTTGATTGTCGCTACATAATCTTTGATCTCCTTGTCTGTTGTAAGCATTTTGTAATTAGGCTTACGGCTTTCCATAGTAGTCAATGGACCTTTGCTTTCTGGAGCCTCCTCTTCTGTGAATAATGGGGTACTTTTCGCAGCTGCAGGAGTCGATTTGCTTTGAGGTATAGGGTTGCCAAATAAATCCAGTTGTGCTGGTGCAGCAGGCTGTTGTGCTTCTGCTTGTTTCATTTGACGACGACGCATCATCGTAACAAATTCTAGCTCCTTGAACAAAGGGTCTAGTTTGCTTTCATCAGGTGTTTGACGAGCGATTTCTTCTAGATCTAAAGCAACAGGCACATCTGTTTTGATAGTAACCAGCCATTTACTTTCCTCAATTTGGGCTTTGTTTTCCTCTACTTTTTTCTTCTGAGCACCTTTCAGTTGCTCTGTTTGTTCGAGTAGTGTTTCGATGCTACCGAATTGGGCAATCAGTTTGGTTGCAGTCTTTGGTCCAATACCTGGACATCCAGGGATATTATCGGCGGCATCGCCTTGAAGGCCAAGGATATCAATGACTTGTTCTGTACGTTCCACGCCAAACTTTTCCAGCACTTCAGGGATACCCATGATTTCTGCTGGTTTTCCTCCGTTACTTGGCTTGTACATATATATATTGTCACTCACCAACTGAGCATAGTCTTTGTCGGGAGTCATCATATAGGTTGTCAAACCAGCTTTTTCTGCTTGTTTGGCCAATGTGCCAATTACATCATCGGCTTCATACCCTGGGATTTCATATACGGGAATATTGTAAGCAGCTAGCAATTCCTTGATGTATGGAACAGCCTTCTTGATATCTTCTGGGGTAGCATCTCTATGCGCTTTGTATTCTGGATAAGCCTCGTGACGGAAAGTAGGTCCAGCAGGGTCAAAGGCTACAGCTATATAGTCTGGATTGGATTTGTTCAAGACTTCTTCCAAGGTATTAGCAAAACCTAAAATTGCAGAAGTATTTAAACCTTTGGAGTTGATTCGTGGAGCCCGAATCATGGCATAATAAGCACGGAATATCAGTGCATAAGCATCAAGTAAGTAGAGCTTTTTCTTTTGTTCCATAATAATTTGAGTTCTTTTAGGGGTAAAAGTACTAAAAACCTCGGTGTTATCTCCAAGTTTTTACTACTTTTGTGTCAAAATTATCTCCTATGTCGACTTTAGATAATATCAAACAACCCATACTCGAAGACATGGCTCTTTTTAATGAGACCATGGACAAAGCCTTACATGCTGATGTGCCTTTGTTGGACGTATCTTTGAAATATGTCTCAGAACAGAGGGGTAAGCAAATGAGGCCTATTTTGATGTTTCTATTGGCCAAGATGTATGGACCTATCCAACAATCGACTATTTATAGCGCTGTGGCTGCTGAGCTTCTACATACAGCTTCTCTTGTTCACGATGATATCGTAGACGAAAGTGAGATGCGTCGTGGGGTGAAGTCGTTGTGTGCCAAGATTGGTAGTCAAGCAGCTGTGCTCGTAGGTGATTATATATTATCGACTGCACTGGAATATACGAGCCAGACAAACTCTATTGATATCTTCCGTATTATGTCTGCACTTGGAAAACATCTTGCAGCGGGAGAGATTCTTCAGCTAAACACAATCTCTTCTCAAGATTTTTCGGAAGATGCTTACTTGGATGTTATTCGTATGAAAACGGCTGTGCTGTTTAAATCATGTGCGGAGATGGCTCTACTTAGTGTCGATGCTCCTGCAGCTGATATTGAGTTCGCTCTTCAACTTGTGGAGAAGATAGGTTTGTGTTTTCAAATTCGTGATGATATTTTCGATTATCTTCCTGACACGACAAATTTAGGCAAACCTACAGGCAATGATATGCTTGAAGGTAAATTGACGTTACCAGCACTTCATGTCTTAAACACAATCGATGATCATGAGATGCACGAGATTGCACATAAGATTAAAAGCTTCGAAGCAACGGATGAAGACATTGCGCGTTTCACATATTGGTGTCTTGACAATGGTGGGGTAGAGTATGCTTACAAAAAAATGGAGCAATATATGACTGACATCGAATCGGGTGTGAAAGAATTGACTGCACATTGTCAAGATAGTGCTCTTGCTGATTCTTTGATTGGGTATGCACAACTTGTAGTCAGAAGACACAACTAGGCTTTTTTTCTGAGAAAATAAGTCCTCTAGAATTAAATTTTCCTGTACAATTACACGTTTAGCGCAAAATGTCGCTTAAATTAGACAAGTTTAGGCGATGTGATTTTGACTAATTGTTAGAATGAGCTGATTAAATGTATCAAAGTGATAGGTTTTTGTTCTTGGAAACTTCAAGGGTTTTACAAAGTGATAGGTTTTTAACTCATTTCTTTCTGTTTGAGTTTTGACTCCTAAAATATGAAATTGGGCTGCAAATTTGATTTGCAGCCCAATTTACGTCTAGGAACTCTTCTTTTGTTGGTTGTTTGCTATATTTTCGCTCCTAGCATATTCTTTTGACAAAAATCGTCGATTAGAAGAATTTAGTTTCCTTACCAACGATGTCGCTAAGAAGTAGGTTAGCTAGTCGGCTTGTACCTAGACGGAACAATTTGTTGTCTAGCCATTCTTCGCCAAGTACTTCTTTTACAATTGTGTAGTACATCGCTGCATCTTCTGGAGTGTTGATACCACCCGCTGGCTTGAATCCAATCTTGTTGCCAGTTTCTTTGTAATATGCTTTGATAGCTTGACACATTACGTAAGCTGCTTCAAATGTAGCGGCAGGTTGTTGCTTACCAGTTGATGTTTTGATAAAGTCAGCACCTGAGTACATAGATAGGATAGAGGCAGTCATGATATTCTTAGCTGTCTTTAATGCACCTGATTCTAGGATTACTTTCAAGTGTGCTTCACCACAAGCCGCTTTTTGCTCTTGGATTTCTTCACACATATCTTCGTAATTTCCGTCAAGGAATTTACCTACAGAAATCACGATGTCGATTTCATCTGCACCATTAGCCACAGCAAGACCTACCTCGGCAACTTTCACTTCGATGAATGTTTGAGACGATGGGAATCCACCAGCAACACATGCGATATTTACTGAATCTACGTCTAGGGTAGTGCGTACTGTATCTGCGAAATTAGGGTATACACAGATGGCAGCTACGTTCTTAAGATCACCATAAGCATGTTGGAATTCGTTCACTTTGCGTGTGAATTCGATGACTTTACGGTCGTGATCTTCTGTAGCAAGTGTTGTAAGGTCGATGCAGTTAAACAAGAACTTCTTGACATCGTCTGTCATGTTCTCACTTAGCTTTTCTGCTTTCAATTCTGCAACTGCATTTGCTACATCAGCATCAGACAACTCTAGGTTGTACTTGGCTAATGCTTCTTCAATTCTACTGCTTTGATTAGTCATACTATTTCAGTTTAGGATTATTGATATGTCTTTCTTTATCTCTTTGAGTCTTTTTTTCGATGTTCTTTTGTAGGCTTTCGGTGAGGTCTACACCAGTTTGGTTGGCTATGCAGAGTAGGACCCAAAGTACATCGGTGAGTTCGTCTCCTATCTCTTTTTCTTCACCTGGCTTAAAGCTCTGGTCGCCATATGTGCGGGACATAATGCGAGCCAATTCGCCAACTTCTTCGGTTAAAATGGCCATGTTGGTCAGTTCGCTAAAGTAGCGCACCCCATGGGTTTTAATCCATTTGTCGACTAGCTCTTGGGCCTCTTTCAAGCTAATGTCTTCCATATTATTCTTTATTATTGCTGTCGATTAATATCGTAACGGGACCGTCGTTGACTAAGCCTACTTCCATCATGGCACCAAACTCTCCCGTTTCTACAGGGCGACCAAGTGCATGACTCAAGGCTTTGCAAAACCCTTCATATATAGGTACTGCATAATCGTGACCAGCTGCGCGTATATAGGAAGGTCGGTTGCCTTTCTTGACTAATGCGTGTAGTGTGAATTGGCTAACGACTAGTATATTGCCTTCCACGTCTACAATAGAACGATTCATCACGCCCTCCTCGTCATTAAATACACGAAGGCCTATCACCTTTTTAACTAGCCATTGTACGCTGGGCATATGCTGTAGATGTTTCGCTGTAGCTTCTTTCTTATGTAGAGTTAGATACTCTTTTGCGTGGGCTTCATCTTCAGTACTTACTCCAAACAAAATCATGTAACCATGTTGGATTTGACCTACTGTTTTACCTTCCACATTTACATGAGCTTCTTGCACGCGTTGAATGACTAATCGCATCTTTTTTTCTTTATGGGTTAACGGGACAAAGTTAGCTTATTCTTTCGTTTGGTGAAAGAAATCGTAGATTATTTTCCCTTTGCTTGAACCAACCACGTTGGCAATATCTTGCTCGCTACTTTCTTTAATACGCTTCACACTTTTGAAAGTTTTCAGAAGTATATCCTTTGTCTTTGGTCCAATTCCTGGAATGGAATCCAGCTCCGATTGTACTTGTTTCTTACTGCGTTTATCCCTGTGAAATGTAATCGCAAACCGGTGCACTTCGTCCTGTATCTGTTCCAGTAAGTGAAATAGGGGAGTTTGTGGATGGATACCTATATGTAGTGCAGGGCTACCAAATAGGAGCTCGCTTGTTCTATGGCGTCTGTCTTTTGCTAGACCTGCTATTGGTATATCTAAGTGTAGCTCGTCTACAACAACTTGTCTAATGGCCTCCATTTGCCCCTTACCGCCATCAGCAATAATCAGGTTGGGCAATGTATCGCCTTCTTCTTTTAAGCGGCTGTATCGCCTTCTAACGATCTCACGCATGGATGCGTAGTCGTCAGGTCCTTCTACCGTTTTGATATTGTATTTTCTGTATTCTTTTTTCGCAGGTTTACCCATCTTAAAGACTACACACGCCGCAACTGCACTATCTCCTGATATGTTGGAATTGTCAAAGCTTTCTATCCAAACGGGCATTTTTTCAAGTTGCAGCGCATCTTGTAATGTCTTCAGGATGCGCGCACTCCTTTGCGATGGATCTAACTTATCTCTTTGATTCATCCTATCTACCTTGTACTGTTTGACATTTAAGTCGGATAGGTCTAATAGTTTACGCTTATCTCCTCGTTGTGGGATAGTCAATGTGATTTCATCCATGCCCAGTTGAACTGGAAAAGGGATCACAATTTCTTTGGCTGTACTTCCAAATCGTTGACGCATTTCTGTAATACCTAGCGCCAGAATATCTTCTTTGGTCTCGTTCATGCGAATCTGATATTCGAAGGTATAGGCCATATTAATTGCCCCATTCTTAATATGTAGGTAATTAATATAAGCTGCTTGGCCTTCTTCAATTGCAATAGAAAAGACATCGATATTCTTATAGGTGTTCGGAACAATCTCCGATTTGCTTCGGTAGTTCTCTAATGCCTGGTATCTCCGTTTGACCGCTTCGGCTTCTTCAAACTCGAGTTTCTCTGCATGAGCCATCATCTTAGTATGTAGGTTCTCGCTCAGCTCTTTGACATTCCCTTGTAAGATTTCTTTAATCTCAACAATCTGTTTATTGTAGTCTTCTAAACTGATTTTACCAACACAGGGCCCCTGACATTTATGGATATGATAATCCAAACAAACTTTGTATTTTCCCTCTGCTATCTTTTCTGGAGATAAATTGAGATTACAACTGCGCAGCTTGTATTGACTTCGGATCAATTCGAGTAGGGTAAAACAAGTGCCCATATGACTATAAGGACCAAAGTAATTACTTCCATTCTTTTTTATTTGACGAGTCTTTCTTACTCTTGGGAAGTACTCGTTTTCAATCACAATGCTCGGGTAGGTTTTGTCGTCTTTTAGTAAGACGTTGTACCTTGGCTTGTGTTCTTTGATCAGATTATTTTCCAAAAGAAGGGCATCTGCTTCGCTGCGCACAACAATGTATCTTATGTCTGCAATCTTACTGACAAGCACCCTAGTCTTCCCAGGTTCGTGCTGTTTACTGAAGTAAGAGAGGACTCGTTTCTTTAGGTTCTTTGCTTTCCCAACATAGATGATTTTGCTATTGTAATCTCTATATTGATATACGCCCGGACTATCTGGAAGAGTAGACACAACAAGTTTAAGGCGTGCTAAGCGCGCCTTATTTCCTTCTTTTTCTAAAGCTTTGAGTTTAACTTCTTCGGGTAGGGAATCTTGTTTAGTCATATATTCTTTCCTTAATAATCTGTTGAGGTGACGTGGGTACTGCGATGTGTGTAGAGGGAATTAGAGCTAGATAGTCCATCGTATGATAGTTTATCTAGCTCTAGTATCTTGTGCTTTTACTCTCCTTCTACGTGAAGAACCGATTGTATTTCTACTTCTCTAGTGAAAGCACCTCGTCCGTTTAGATCATCCAATTCGATGATGAAATTGGCGTACATTTTTGCTGGGCTCATCTTGTGAACAAGGTTGCAAGCAGCTACCATAGTGCCACCTGTTGCAAGTAGGTCATCGTGTAGAAGCACGACGTCTCCTTCTTCTACAGCGTCCTTGTGAATCTGAATAGAGTCTGTGCCGTATTCTTTGTTGTATGATTCTTCTAGGACTTCAGCTGGCAACTTGCCAGGCTTTCTGATTGGCACAAAACCGACTCCCAATCGAGTCGCAAGGATAGGCCCCATGATAAAGCCTCGGCTTTCAATACCGACAACCTTGGTGATACCTTTGTCTTTATACATATCATACAAGGTGTCCGATAGGATTTGCATGCACTCAGGGCTCTTAAATAGAGTCGTTACGTCCTTGAATTGAATTCCTGGGATTGGAAAGTCTGGGACGTTTCTCAAGTTCTTTAGGAGGATTTCTTCCTTCATACTCAGTCGTTTTTATAAGTTTTGTAGAGTAATGGTTCCACGTGGAACACTGCCCTAGTTTTATATATTTCTTTGTTGAATGACAGCTTCTTATCTGCCGCTTAGCACCAGTAGCACATTGATGTCGTTAGGAGAAACTCCAGGAATACGACTCGCTTGCGCAATGGTTTCAGGATCAATTTGAGTCAACTTCTGACGAGCTTCTGTGGACAAAGCTTGAATCTCGCTGTAGTCAAATTTGCCCTTGATGTTGATTGCCTCAAGGCGTTGTAACTTGTCGGCGATAGCACGCTCGCGGTTGATGTATCCATCGTACTTGATTCTGATCTCAAGCGCTTCGATAACCTCTTCGATGTCTAACTGAATAGCTTCTGCTTCTTCTTTGACCTTTTTGATTTCCTTCTTAAGGGCAGGGACAAACTCAGCCAACTGCATGATAGTCAATTGAGGACGAGCAATCAAAGCATTCAATTTGCAACCGTGTGCTAGTGGGGCAGTGCCTGCCTTCTCCAAAGAGTCGTTTATCTTTTGTGGCTTGATAGAATATCCTTGTACGAAATCTTGAAGATGTGCTATCCATTTTGTCTTTTCTTGAAGACGAGTGATACGCTCTTCAGAAACCAATCCTAGCTTGTGACCCTTTGGTGTCAAACGGACATCGGCATCATCTTGTCGAAGCAAGATGCGGTATTCGGCACGAGAGGTAAACATGCGGTAGGGTTCATCGACTCCCTTGGTAACCAAGTCGTCAATCAGGACACCAATATAAGCTTCGTCTCTTTTCAATACAAATGCATCACCACCAATACATTGTTGGTGCGCATTGATACCTGCAATCAAACCTTGACCTGCTGCTTCTTCATAGCCTGTCGTTCCGTTTACTTGACCAGCAAAGAACAAACCTTTGACTTTCTTGGTTTCTAGTGTGTGGGTCAATTGTGTCGGGTCGAAGAAATCGTATTCGATAGCATAACCTGGTCGGTAAACAACCACATCTCTAAAAGCAGGAATTTGTCTTAAGGCTTCTAGTTGCACATCCATAGGAAGGGATGATGAGAAACCATTTAAGTATAGTTCTTGTGTAGTCTCTCCCTCTGGCTCCAAGAACAACTGGTGCTGTACCTTGTCTGGGAAAGTTACAATCTTCGTTTCAATACTAGGGCAATAACGAGGACCTATACTTTGAATCTGTCCGTTGTAGAGTGGGGAGTCGTCCAAGCCCCCGTTTAGGATTTTGTGTACCTTCTCGTTGGTGAAGCAAGTCCAGCAGCTCAACTGTTTGAGTTGGCGTTGGTCGGGATCCATAAAACTAAATTTGTGGAAGTCGCTTTCGCCATCTTGCACTTCCATGTCTTCGAAGTGTACACTGCGAGCGTCAATACGAACAGGGGTACCCGTTTTCATGCGACCCATCTCAATACCTAGCTTAGTGATAGATTCTGTTAGTTCATAACTTGCAGGCTCTGCTGTACGTCCACCAGGGATTTGTACCTTGCCCACATGCATCAACCCATTCAAGAATGTACCAGCTGTAAGGATGACAGTCTTGGCACGAATCACTTGCTCTAACAAAGTGCGTACACCTGTGACAGCACCATCTTTGGTCAAGAGTTCCGTTACAGTATCTTGCCAGATATGTAGGTTGGGTGTGTTCTCGAGAATCTCGCGCCACATCCAGCTATATTTGTTTCTGTCGCATTGAGCTCTTGGACTCCACATGGCAGGTCCTTTTGAGCGGTTCAACATGCGGAATTGGATAGAAGTAGCATCTGTTACATAGCCCATGTATCCTCCTAGTGCGTCAATCTCGCGGACAATCTGTCCTTTGGCGATTCCACCGATAGCAGGGTTACAACTCATCTGAGCTATCTTGTTCATATCCATAGTAATTAAGCACGTCTTGGAGCCAAGGCGTGCTGCTGCGGAAGCCGCCTCGCATCCTGCATGGCCAGCTCCGATCACAATGACATCGTAAGTAAAATTCATTTGTCTTATTTCTTTACTACAAAATTACGGGGAAAATGGGACATAGTCAAACGTTTGGTCTTAAAAGAAAATAAACAAAACTTCCTGACTATTTGGATACTACTGTGTTTTCTACAGCGTTTTGAGCAGTGTCAAAGCTTTGTCTTCTTCAGCTTCCATGATTTCACGCTCTCCAGGACCCTTGTCGTCAATTCCGCACAGGTGAAGAATGCCATGAATAATCGTGCGGTGAAGCTCTTGCTCGTAGCTCGGTGCAAACTGTTCTGCATTGGTGCGCACGGTGTCTAATGAGATAAAAAGATCACCTGAGATAATGTCACCTCTACAGTAATCAAAAGTGATAATGTCGGTGTAGTAGTCATGTTGCAAGTACTGCTTGTTGACTTCCAAAATCTTTTCATCATCACAGAAGATATAGTTGATGTCTCCAGCGCGCAAGTCGAATGTTTGAGCAACTGCGTGAATCCATTGAGTCATCTTGTTTTGGTCGATAGCAGGCATATCAATGCTATCTGCGTGATATTGAATCATAATGTAAAATCTTTAATAGTAGGGATGTTATCCAAAAAATAAGTAGCTAATTACAATGGCTGCTACAATCCCAGCGGCGTCAGCTATCAGTCCGCAGGTCACAGCATAACGTGTATCTTTGATATTTACGCTACCAAAATACACTGCTAAGATATAGAAAGTGGTATCGGCTGCTCCACGTAAGATACAGCTGGTGCGCCCGACAAAACTATCTGCACCATAAGTCTTCATGGCATCAACCATCAAGCCCGATGCGCCACTGCCGCTAAGAGGACGCATAAGTCCAGTTGGCAAAGCAGGCACGAAACGATTGTCTATTCCCACTAGATCCAAGCTTGCCCCAATAGAAGCCACCACCATGTCCATCGCTCCTGAAGCGCGGAATACTCCAATGGCCACTAAGAAGCCCACAAGATAAGGGATGATGCGCACAGCTGTCTTAAACCCATCTTTGGCGCCTTCAACAAATGCTTCAAAAACATTAATCTTGCGTCTTACCCCTGAAAGGATAAAAGTGATGATAGCACCAAAGAGTATCACATTGGCAATCAACTGAGAAGATGAATTGATTTGTTCTTTAGTAAAGTGCACAAAAGCATATCCTATAGCCGAGAAGAAAATAGACATGCCTAATATAAACAAGAACATGGTACGATTCCACATGGATATACGTTGTCGTATGCTGACGGCAGTAATCCCAGCTATGGTCGCAATTAGCGTGCTGAGTAAGATTGGGATAAAGATATCCGAAGGATTCTGTGCTGCACACTGCGCACGCATCACCATAATACTTACAGGGATAATGACCAAGCCAGATGTATTCATCACCAGAAACATAATCATGGGATTACTGGCACGCTCCTTATGTGGATTCAATTCTTGAAGCTCTTCCATTGCTTTTAGGCCCATGGGGGTGGCTGCGTTGTCTAGTCCCAACATATTGGCTGCTATATTCATAAAGATAGATCCCATTACGGGATGACCTTTGGGAATATCTGGAAATAGTTTGGATAGAAGAGGCGATAATGCTTTGGCCATGCGTTGAATTAAACCGCTCTTTTCACCTATGCGTAAAATACCCAGCCACAAAGCGAGTACACCTGTTAGGCCAATTGATATTTCAAAGGCGGTAGTACTAGAACTAAAAGTAGCATCGATGATTTCTTGAAAGGCACCCGTGTCTCCCCAGAAAACCACTCGAATACAGGCAACTGCAAAGGCGATGAGAAAAAGAGCAACCCAAATGTAATTTAAGACCATAAGCGTAGATTTGTATCGCAAAAATAGTAAATTGTTTTGGGATAGCTGGTTATTTTACTTTTTTTCTCGATGAGATTACTTATCTTTGTGGACCGCATGCTTTGTATGTGGCTAGCTTTCCCTCATGGTATACTTACACTGGAGGTGAAGTGTACTGATAAGACGTTCCAGCTATGGTAGAAGATTTTGATATTCGCGAGGAGCAACAAACTGGTCGTGAGCGCGACTTTGAGAATGCCCTGCGTCCCCTTACATTTAGTGACTTTAGTGGTCAAGACCACGTGGTGGAGAACCTGAGCATCTTTGTTCAGGCAGCTCGTTTACGTGGAGAAGCACTAGACCATACTTTGTTGCACGGCCCTCCTGGGCTCGGTAAAACCACTTTGTCCAATATTATTGCCAATGAGCTAGGTGTTGGGTTTAAGTTGACCTCAGGACCTGTTCTTGATAAGCCTGGAGACTTAGCTGGTGTGCTTACTAGCTTGGAACCCAATGACGTGTTGTTTATCGATGAAATTCATCGTTTATCCCCCGTTGTTGAGGAATACTTGTATTCTGCTATGGAGGATTACCGTATCGATATTATGATTGATAAAGGTCCATCAGCACGAAGCATTCAAATTGATCTAAGTCCTTTTACTTTAGTTGGTGCTACAACTCGTAGCGGACTCCTAACAGCTCCACTCCGTGCTCGCTTCGGAATCAATCTACACTTAGAGTATTATGATGAACGTATCTTGGCTAAGATTGTAGAACGTTCAGCTTCTATCTTACAGGTGCCTTGTGATCACGAGGCTGCTTGCGAAATAGCATCTCGCAGTCGAGGAACTCCTCGTATTGCCAATGCACTTTTGCGCCGTGTCCGTGATTTTGCTCAAGTCAAAGGAAATGGTAACATCGATGCAGAAATCGCATGCTTCGCTCTTGAAGCCTTGAATATTGACAAACACGGTTTGGATGAAATCGACAATAAGATTTTATCGACTATTATAGACAAATTCCGTGGAGGGCCTGTAGGGCTGTCTACAATCGCTACGGCGCTTGGAGAAGATACGGGAACTATTGAAGAAGTGTACGAGCCTTTCCTAATCAAAGAAGGATTTATGAAACGTACCCCTCGTGGACGTCAGGTCACTGATTTAGCTTATGAACATCTAAATCGTAATGGCTTGTTATTGAACGATGGACCAACCCTATTTTAATCAAAATTAAACAACTACTAGCGTAGTATAAAAGATAAACGAACGTGGCCAAACTGACATCACTCTTCAAGGATACAGCTATTTATGGTGTGAGTAGTATTGTGGGACGATTTCTTAACTACTTACTTGTGCCGCTTTATACCATGCAACTTCCAGCTGAAGGTGGGGGCTATGGTATCGTGACCAATGTGTATTCTTATGTGGCTTTGTTGTTAGTGATATTGACCTATGGCATGGAGTCTGGCTTTTTCTATTTCTCCAGTGTGCATAAAGATAATAGTGAGAAGGTCTATACCACTACTTTAAGTTCTTTGTTGTTTACTTGTGGATTGTTTTTACTAGGCGTGCTGCTTTTTGTACAGCCTGTTTCGACGTTCTTAGGGTATGAACAACACCCTGAGTTTTTAGGAATCATGGCCATTGTGGTCAGTATAGATGCCTTTTTGTCTATCCCTTTTGCTCATCTAAGATATACCAAGCGTCCAATTATGTTTGCTGCTTTAAAGATGCTCTTTATCTTTTGCAGTATAGGACTCAATCTGTTTTTCTTGATTGCTTGTCCGTGGTTGATGGAGCATGCCCCACAGACTGTTGATTGGTTCTTTGATCCAGACTACTTAGTGGGCTATATTTTTATCTCCAACTTTATCGGTACTGTTATCCAGTTGTTGTGCTTCATTCCAGGGCTAGTCAAGTTAAAGTGGCACTTTGATAAGGAACTTCTTCGTCGCATGCTGCGTTATGCAGGACCAATCTTGATACTTGGAGTCGTTTCTATTTTGAATCGCTCTTTAGATAAAATAATATTTCCATATTTATATGCTGGAGACCAAAAAGAAGCTTTGGCACAGCTTGGTATATATGGTGCCTCTGTAAAGGTAGCTATGATTATGTCTATGTTGTTGCAGTCGTTTCGTTATGCTTACGAACCCTTTGTGTTCAGTCAGAAGAACACCAAAGGAGAAGCTGCTAAGAAGTCTTATAGCGATGCCATGAAGTATTTCTTTATTTTTGCACTATTGACTTTCTTGATGGTTATGTGCTTTATCGATATCTTGAAGTATTTTATTGCACCTAGTTATTGGGAAGGATTGAATGTTGTGCCTGTTGTAATGACAGCCGAACTACTGGTTGGTGTGTACTTCAATTTGTCTTTCTGGTATAAGCTTAAGGAACAAACCAAGTGGGGAGCCTATTTTGCTCTTGCTGGTTTTGGTGTTATTCTGCTAGGAAATTTTCTATTCGTTCCCTACTTTAGTTATATGGCTTCTGCATGGGCTAGCGTAGCAGGTTATCTACTAATTACTTTACTGAGCTACTTTATAGGACAGCACTATTATCCCGTAGACTATCAGATCAAACGATTAGGGGGATATCTTCTTGTGGCAGCTGTAATCCTAGCGCTATATCAGCTTATTCCTATGGACGAATGGAGTATATGGGTAAAATACCCAGTACGTATGGTTTTATTGGGAGGGTACATCTTGTATATGGATAGACATGATTTCCCATTGAGACCACTAATCAATCGTTTTATACTAAAAAAGTAATCTACCATGAACATATATAATCGCTTAAAATCTTTAAGCATATACGCCTGTATCCTCAGTGTGCTTTTTCTGACGGTAGATGTACGTGCCGATGAAGGCATGTGGATGTTAAGTACCATGAACCCAAAAGATGCGCAATTATTGCACAAGCTAGGTTTGCGCATGCCTTTTGATCAAGTCTATAATGTACAACGCCCTGCACTCAGCAATGCCGTGGTTAGTTTTGGTGGCTTTTGTAGTGGAGTCATTATTTCCCCTGAGGGGTTGCTTTTGACCAATCATCACTGTGGGTTTGGTGCTATACAACAACAAAGTACAGTCGAACATGATTATCTTAAAGATGGGTATGTGGCTAAGACTAAAGCAGACGAAATTGCATGTCCCGGACTTTTTGCCCGTTTTATGCTGCTTCAACAAGATGTGACCAAGCGCATGTTGTCTAGTGTGACGCCTACGATGTTTGAAGAGCGTCGTGTCGCTTTGTTGGATTCTACCAAGTTAGCTATTGAGAATGAAGTGGCGCTTTTCGACAGCACCCTTGTAGCGGTTGTAGATGGCTACTATGCTGGTAATGAATATTTTCTATCTGTATATAGAGACTATCCAGACGTACGACTAGTTTTTACTCCGCCTTCATCTATAGGTAAATTTGGGTGGGATAAAGACAACTGGATGTGGCCTCGCCATACAGGTGATTTTAGTGTCTTCCGTGTATATGCCGATGCTAAAAATAATCCTGCCGTTTATCATGAAAAGAATGTACCTTTTCGTCCCAATTCTGTCGCCCCAATCTCTCTAGAAGGTTATAAAAAAGGGGATTTCACCATGACAATAGGTTACCCTGGCGCGACTGGACGCTATGTGTCTGCTGCATCCATCAAGGAGCGTATGGAAGCTGTCAATAAACCTACTATTGATATTCGCCGTATCAAACAGAAGATATGGAAACAAGCTATGCGTAACACTGATTCTATCCGTATCAAGTATGCTAGTAAGTACGATGCGAGTAGTAATTACTTCAAGAATGCTATTGGTATGAACCAATCTGTGCGTAAACGTGGTGTCCTACGTAAGCGCCAAGCACAAGAAAAAGTTCTACAAGATTGGATTAAACGCAATCCTAACGAACCCGATACTTTGCTTAGGGTACTTCCTCGTCTTACACGAGTATACGAGCAACGGCGAGAAATCAAAAAAGCACTGACTTATTTTTCTGAGGCTTTTGCTAATGGACCCGAACTGATAGACTTGGCTATAAGTATCTTAAACTTTGATATGAAAGCGCCGATGAATCAAGTGATGGCCAATATCAATAGGTTGGCTCAGAAATATTCTGATATGGATGCACAAGTCGATAAAAAGGTATGTAAAGCTATGTTCAAAGCCTTTAGAAAGCGTGTGGATAGACGTTACTGGCCTGAGACGTATGCCCGTATTGATACGGTGTATGGAGGCAGTATCGATAAATATGTCGATGATGTATATGCTCGTACATGGTTGTCTACACCAAAAGGCATGATGGCTGTGTTCAGTAATGACAGTACGTACAATCTAGTAGATGATCCAGCTACAGACCTATCTATCGATATGATTGTGGCTTTTATCGGGCTGAACAATGCCCTGTCAGTTAGTGATCAGCAAGTGCAAAGAGATGAACGCGTCTTAAATGCGGCGCTCCGCAGATTGTATAATGACCGTCAATTGTATCCTGATGCTAATGGAACTATGCGTTTGAGTTATGGCCATGTAGCGCCCTATAGTCCTAGAGATGGGGTCGATTATAATTACTACACGACAACCGAAGGAATCTTTGAAAAAATCCGAAAGTATCGTGACGATCCCGACTTCCATGTACAGCCCCATATTCAAGAACTCTTAAACAAGAAAGAGTGGGGAGTGTACGCGGCAGAAGATAGTACGATGCACACTTGTTTTATCACCAATAATGATATTACTGGTGGGAATTCAGGAAGTGCGCTTTTCAATGGACATGGCGAAATTATTGGTCTTGCATTTGATGGCAACTGGGAAGCCATGAATTCAGATATTCAATATGAACCAGCCTATCAAAGATGTGTCAATGTAGATATACGCTACGTCTTATACCTTATTGAAAAACTATCTGGGGGAACACATCTAATTGATGAGATGCTGATTAAAGCTCCAAGTACATCCCAGTAAAGAAAAAGTGCACTTGGTTAGGCATGGCTTGCTCTAGATGTGCTTTGGCTTCATCGCCAGTACAATGCCCTGTGTATATTTGCATGCCAGGGTATTGCGCTTGACAAACCTCTACAATCTCGTCTAGTTCATCTGTACTCACGAAATCGTCCAATAAGTGCAAACCACCTATAAATGCCTTTACACGAGTTTCTCCTGTGAAAGCAGTACAGGCTTCTAGAATATTCAACAAACCATTATGAGAGCAAGGAGAGAGGATAATCAAACCATCTTCGTCCTTTAGTGCAATGACAATTTCATGGTCAAATGCATCTACGTGCTGGTTGCTACCATCTATGTTACTTACTTCTAGTTTGTTATTGGCTTGTGGAGTGCGGTAATGACGTGGGATGTTTGTAATGAAAGCCATATCTTCAGTGAGCCACATGCTTTTACGCACAGGGTGATATTGCTTATAGGATAATAGAAGATTTACCTTAAAGCTTATATCTCTAGGCTTCTCATGGCGCATAGAAAAGTACTTGTATTTCGTGATGTTTTCAGCAGCCCATACATCTGCAGAGACATTCTGTTCAAAGAATCGACCAAGTCCACCAGTATGGTCTTTGTGCCCATGAGATAACACTAAGTGCGAGATATCTGTAATGTCAATATTTAGCGCTTCGGCATTTTGAGCAAAATGAGGTGTTAAACCCACATCAAAAAGGATGCGGTCATGATGCCATTTAAAGAGCATACTCAATCCATGCTCTGAATGTAACTTCGTGTTATCTGGATGAGGCACATTGTCGATCAAAAATTGAGCTGAAAAAGTGGGTTTATATGTCATGATACTGGCGTTTTCAATGAAAAAATAGTTTGAAGTATTACAAATGTACATGCTTTTCAGGACATGACCCAAAAGAATACAAAAAAAGTGGCACACACTTCTCTATACCTGAAGGTGGCCACTTTTTTTTTATTGTAGCATACATTTCCCAGGTGTACGCTACACGAACTAAAAATAGGAACAGTGTGGAGACGTTATCCATTGGCTGTAGGATACACGTTCTCCTAAAACGATACTTCACAGCATCTAATACGTCAATTATACAGTAACTTTGGATAAAAATGGTGTATGATTATCATATCCCAGAGATAAAAATACAACTAAATGCTTGGCAGGTCTTCTGACTTACTCCGCTCTGAACGTCCTTCCCGCAATAGCAGTGGACCAAGAATTGTTCAGGCATAGATGGGAGCACACAGCAGCTGGTCTGTTCAGGATTTGCACCTGATTCCCTTTTCATTGAAACTTCCGAAAAAGAAGACTTCAACACCAAACTGATACAAAGATAGTGCTTTTTATCTAGCTACCAACAATTTGCACTCTTTTTGTCTTCAGAAAATACAGAGGCATTGGCAAAAAAAACGTAAGTTTGCACTCTGATAACAAAACAATTATGCATAAGAAAATACTTCGTTTAGCGATTCCAAACATTATCTCCAATTTGACTGTCCCTTTGTTGACAGTTGTTGACCTGCATCTTATGGGCTACCTTAATAAAGCTCAGTTTATGGGGGCAGTGGCTCTAGGTGGCGTCATTTTTAATCTTGTGTATTGGGGATTTAGTTTTCTACGTATGAGTGTTACTGGCTTGGCTGCCCAACATTTTGGGGAAAAAGATGATAAAGGGAGTGCCATGGTGTTTTTACGAGGAATTTTACTCGCCATTGTAGCTGGTACCTTACTGGTCATTTTGCAAGTGCCAATTGCTAAACTAGGATTTTGGTTGTTGTCTGGTTCCGAGGAGGTCAAAATATTAGCCCAAAGCTATTTCCATGTACGTATATGGGCAGCACCAGCTGCCATTATGCTAATGGTAATTAATGGGTGGTTTCTAGGCATGCAGAATGCCCGATTCCCGATGACAGTATCCATACTGATTAACGTGGTAAATATTCTATGTAGTGTTTTCTTTGTTCGCGTCTTGCATCTTCAAGAGCGAGGAGTAGCACTAGGATCTGTGATTGCACAATATTCAGGTCTACTTATCGCTTTATGCCTATTTGCTTGGAAGTATAAAGCCCATATCCGTTTGTTTGATATTAGTAAGCTGAAAGATCGCTTGGCACTTACACGTTTTGGTGCGGTTAGTGGTGATATTTTTGTACGTACCCTTTGTTTGATAGCCGTATTTACCTTCTTTACTTCTGCTAGTGCATCCTTTGGCGACTTAACATTGGCTGCAAACACTGCTTTATTGCAGTACTTGATGGTAATTTCTTACTTTTTAGATGGTTTTGCTTTTGCAGCCGAAGCACTTATTGGACGATATTCGGGTGAGCGAAGCAAAGTGAAATTGGTAGAAGCTACACGCAAGTTATTCTTCTGGGGTGGAGTATGTGCCCTATTTTTTACGCTAGGATATGGACTCGGTGGAGATTATGTACTGCTTGTATTCACTGATCAGAAGGATGTTATTGAGACTGCAAAGACATTCTTGCCTTGGGCGATGGCTTTTCCTGTTGTAAGTTTTGCTAGTTATATCTGGGATGGCATCTATATTGGAGCCACTGCTTCTAAATTGATGCGCAACACCATGCTTTTTGCAGCAGCACTATGCTTTTTTCTCCCGTACTACTGCTTAGAACCCTATTGGGGTAATCATGCTCTATGGTTTAGTATGGTCGCTTATATGGCAGGACGTAGCCTATCTCAAACCATTATGGGAAAAAAGGCACTATATACCATGGTGTAGTATACAGTGCCTTTATAGGATCAATATGATGTCTTTTTTATTCGGCTTCTAGTTCTAAGCCTGCTTCTGTACGCATCAAACGGAATGTTCCACCCATATCTCCTAGTGAGAATGGCGTGAAGTTTTCCGAAGGATACTCAATGACCTGAAGGGATGGTTCTTTCTCAAATTTTTGAAAACGTACAGTATCTCCAAGTTGTACAGTCCCACGTGCAAATAACACACTATCTTGCATCGCTTTAGAATTGGAAACCAGTATCTGCAAGCTATCTCCTTGCAAGGTTTTATCCAACACAATGCTATACTGAGCTATATACTTGCGATCAATTTCTTGTTCCATCTTTAATTTCATACTCATATAAACGAATATGACTACTGTAGCAATGACAAGGAAGGCCAACAGGAAGTTACCTTTCATAAACTGCTTATTCGTATTCAGGTGTTTTGTATGTGACATGATATATCAATTTGGTTTATTCTTCTCCAAAGGGAATGGCTATACGATCCATCATGATCTCACCATATTGTGCGCCGATAGAGTCAAGAATCTCAAATAATTCTTCTTTAGTATCGGCACGTAACATCGCAATTCTTGTTTGACGGAAGTTATTGATACCTTTAAACAAAGGTGTCGCAGCTAAATGACGTCTCGTATGTACGATGCCGCGGCGTTCGTCTTCCAGCAAAGCTATTGCATTGATAACTTGTTGACGCAATACATCTAGATAAAAACGGAAAGGGCGAACTTCGGGTAAAGTGCCAGTTCTCAGATATTGTTTGATTTCTTCAAATATCCAAGGACGACCAAAAGTACCACGCCCCACCATAATACCATCTACTCCATACTTGTCAAATGCTTCTTTGGCTTGCATGGCGCTGCAAATATCACCATTACCAATGATAGGTATATGTATGCGTGGATTGTTTTTCACTTCACCAATCAACGTCCAGTCCGATTTACCAGTATACATTTGACTACGAGTACGTCCATGGATAGCTAGTGCAGCCGCACCACAATCTTGGATTTGCTCTGCCAAAGTGGTGATAATCTTAGTTTCTTCATTCCACCCCAAACGCGTTTTTACTGTTACAGGGATATCTACTGCATCGACTACTTGACGAGTAATATCCAGCAGTTTCTCTGGGTTTTGCAGCATCCCAGCACCTGCACCTTTGCCAGCTACCTTTTTAACTGGGCAACCGAAATTCAGGTCAATGACGTCTGGTTTTGCTTCTGCCACCATCTTAGCAGCTTCAACCATAGGCTCAGGTTCACGGCCATAAATCTGTATCGCTACAGGGCGTTCAGCTTCACTGATGGTTAGTTTTTGTAGGGTACGATTGATGTTGCGCACCAATGCTTCACTTGATACAAATTCGGTGTACACCATATCGGCGCCGAATTGTTTGCACATTAATCGAAATGCAGGATCAGTTACATCTTCCATCGGGGCAAGCAAAAGCGGTTGCTCGCCCAAGTCAATGTGGGCTATCTTCATATTTTTAAATTACTTTTGGGGACAAAGATACGGAAAAATTCTGTACTTTTGCACAGATGAATATGAATGAAGAAATCCAACAGTATGAGATTATGGCTCCAGTGGGGTCATATGAGTCATTGGCAGCCGCTATCAAGGCGGGAGCAAACTCTGTCTATTTTGGTATCAGTAGCCTAAATATGCGTGCTCGTTCTGCTAACACTTTCACAGTAGATGACCTTCGTCAGATCGCAGCGACTTGCGATGAAGCAGGTGTAAAGACCTACCTAACCGTCAACACCATTATATACGACGAAGACTTAGCTTTGATGCGTGAGATTGTGGATGCAGCTCATGAGGCAGGAATTTCTGCCGTGATTGCTTCCGATGTGTCTGTCATGATGTATGCGAGAAGCATAGGTCAGGAGATACATCTATCTACGCAACTGAATATTACTAACGTAGAAGCTTTACGCTTTTATGCTCAATTTGCCGATGTTGTGGTGCTTGCTCGCGAACTAAACTTAGAGCAGGTGTACACTATCTATAAGGCTATTCAAGAAGAAAATATTTGTGGCCCTGCAGGCGAAAAGATTCGCATTGAGATGTTTTGTCATGGAGCATTGTGCATGGCTGTTTCTGGTAAGTGTTACTTATCACTTCACGAGATGAATGCCAGTGCCAATCGTGGTGCATGCATGCAAATTTGTCGTCGTGCATACAACGTAGAGGATGCCGATTCTGGTGTGCAACTAGAAGTCGAGAACAAGTATATCATGTCTCCTAAGGATTTGAAAACTATCCATTTTTTGAATAAGATGATGGATGCGGGTGTGCGTGTGTTCAAGATTGAAGGACGTGCTCGCGGACCAGAATATGTAAGCAAGGTAGTCACTGCTTATCGCGAGGCTATCGAAGCCAAACTAAAAGGTGATTTTACACAAGCACATATTGACAAGTGGAATGAGTCTCTGAAATCAGTATTTAATCGTGGTTTTTGGGATGGATACTACTTAGGACAACGTCTAGGCGAGTGGAGTCACAACTACGGTTCTGAAGCTACTGAGAAGAAAGTCTACGTGGGTAAGGGCGTGAAGTATTTCTCAAAACTAGGTGTAGCCGAGTTTCTGGTGGAAGCAGGTGAACTAGAAGTGGGAGATAAGATTCTTGTCACTGGGCCTACAACTGGTGCAGTCTTCTCTACAGTAGATGAAGCCCGTGTGGATCTAAAGCCTGTCGAGAAAGTACAGAAAGGGGAACGTTTCTCTATAAAACTAGAGAAGATTCGTCCTAGTGACAAGCTGTACAAGCTTGTTCAAGTAAAGAAGAAACGAGAACTAAAATAAGTGTAACTTTAAACCAAAGAAAGTATGAAAAAATGGCTTTTAAGCTTAGCTACATTTGTGAGCGTAGCCAGTGTGTCGGCTAGCGTTACACCGCTTTTTATGCGAGATGTAGCAGTGTCTCCTGATGGACAACACATCGTCTTCGAATATAAAGGTGATATCTATAAAGTGTCTACAACAGGTGGAGATGCCACGCAATTGACTACACAACCAAGTTATGAAGCACGCCCTATCTGGTCGCATGATAGTAAAACGCTTGCTTTTATCAGTGACCGTAATGGTAGCTTCGACATTTTTACGATGTCGGCTGATGGTGGTTCGGCAACACGTGTAACACAGAATTCAGCTAAGGAAATTCCAGAGGCTTTTTCACTGGATAACAAATCGATATATTTCTCTGCACATCTACAAGATCCTGCAGCTAGTATTCAATTCCCATCTCGTGGATTGAATGAGTTGTATATGATTTCTGTAAAAGGTGGTGCTCCAAAACAAGTGCTAGCTACTCCTGCAGAGCGCCTATCTATGGCCAAGAATGGTAAGAGCTTCTTGTATATGGACAACAAGGGAACAGAAAACTACTGGCGTAAACATCATACATCTTCAGTGACTCGTGATGTGTGGATTTATGATATTGCAAGTAAAGAAAGTCGTATGTTACGTGGTTGGAAGGGTGAAGACCGTGATCCACGATTCAGTGCAGACAATAAGACTGTATACTACTTGACAGAAGAGTTTGGTACGTTCAATGTGGCGTCTTTCCCATTGGATAACCCTAAGCAAGTGAAGCAAATCACACGCTTTAAGAAACACCCTGTACGTTTCTTGTCTGTAGCGTCTACTGGTTTGATGTGTTATACTTATGATGGTGCAATCTATACACAACAGTCCCCAAAAGCCTCTCCAAAGAAGCTTGCTCTACGAGTATTGCGTGATGAAGAACCTCAAATTGAGCGTTTGGCTATCACACATGGTGCACAAAATGCAGAAGTATCTCAAGATGGTAAGATGATTGCGTTGATTAAGCGTGGTGAAGTATTTGTGACTTCTGTGGATTATCGTACTACTAAGCAAATTAGCCGTACGCCTCAAGCAGAAGCAGGTTTGAGCTTCTCTCCTGATGGCCGTACTTTGGCTTATGCTACTGAGCGTACAGGTACTTGGCAGTTGGTTTTAGCGACTATGCCACGTAAAGAAGATCCAAACTTCCCTTATGCAACAACGATTAAGGAAGAAATCATTCTCCCTTCTAAGACGGTAGAGCGCACATTGCCTCAGTTCTCTCCAGATGGAAAAGAGCTAGCTTTCATTCAAAACCGCAAGCAGTTGATGGTGTACAACCTGAAGACAAAGAAAGTACGCCAAATCACAGATGGTAGTTACCGTGCAGACACTAGTGGTCGTGTAGAATATAGTTGGTCACCAGATGGACAATGGTTTGCTATTACTTATGTAGGCAACCAACACGATCCATATAGTGATATTGGTTTGGTCAGCACCAAAGGGGGAGAAGATATTCATAACTTGACAAACTGTGCATACTTCGATGGCAGTCCACGCTGGGTTATGGATGGCAAAGCAATCTTGTTCTCAAGTAACCGTTACGGTATGCGTAACCACGCTTCTTGGGGATCACAAGAAGATGCTATGTTGCAATTCTTAAACCAAGATGCTTATGACGAATACCGTCTAAGTAAGGAAGACTTCGAATTGTTGAAGCAGCTGAAAGAACAGCAAAAGAAAGACAAAGAGAAGGCTGAAAAGAAAGATAAGAAAAAGGACAAGAAAAAAGACGATAAGAAAGACAAGAAGAAGGAAGAGAAAAAGACCATCAAGATTGATTGGGACAATATGGACAACCGTCTAGTACGTTTGACTCCACACTCTTCAGACTTGATCTCTATGACTATCGATAAGAAGGGTGAAAACTTGTATTTTGTTTCTCGTTTCCAAAACAAGTACGACCTGTGGAAGACAGACCTTCGTGAAAAGAACACGTCGCTTTTGAAGAAACTTAGTGCAAGCTGGGCTAGCTTGGATTGGGACAAGTCGGGTAAGAACCTATTTATCTTCGGTACTCGATTCTCAAAGATGTCTGTTTCATCTAAGACTATCAAACCAATCAGCTATGCAGGTACTATGGAATTAGACTTAGCAGCTGAGCGTGCATACGAATTCGAACACGTGTATCTTCAAGAGAAGAAACGTTTCTACAATACTAACATGCACGGTGTTAACTGGGATAAGATGGTTGCCGATTACCGTAAGTTCTTACCACATATCAATAACAACTATGACTTTGCTGATATGCTGAGTGAGTTGCTAGGTGAATTGAATGTATCTCATACAGGTAGTGGTTATTTTGCTCCTAAAAGAGGTGATTCTACAGCCGATTTAGGTTTGCTATATGATTGGGAGTACAGTGGCAAGGGGCTTCGTATTGCAGAAGTACTAGCAGGTGGCCCTTTTGACCGTGCAACGTCTTTGGTTAAGCCAGGTGTTGTTGTTGAATCGATTGATGGTGTGCAATTGAAGGAAGGACAAGACTTCTACACATTGTTGAACCATAAGACTGGTAAGCGTGTGCTTGTAGGTTTTTACAATCCTCAAGTAGGCAAAGGACAGAAAGCACGATGGGAAGAAGTAATTCGTCCTTTGGGTAAAAATGATGTCGCCAGCCTTGAGTATAAGCGCTGGGTGAAGCGTGAAGCAGCCATGGTTGATAAGCTCTCAAATGGTCGTCTAGGATATGTCCATATCCAAAGTATGGATGATGAAAGCTTCCGTCGTATCTACGCAGATATCTTGGGTAAATTCAACAAGTGTGAAGGTATCGTGATCGACACACGCTTTAATGGTGGTGGTCGTCTCCACGAAGATGTAGAAGTATTTTTCACAGGTAAGAAATACTTGACTCAAGTGATTCGTGGTCAAGAAGCTTGCGCAATGCCTAGCCGTCGTTGGAATAAGCCTTCTATCATGTTGGTATGTGAAGCGAACTACAGTAATGCACACGGTACACCATGGGTGTATAAGCACATGGGCATTGGTAAGGTAGTTGGTATGCCTGTGCCAGGAACTATGACTAGTGTGAACTGGGAAACACTACAGGATAAAACGATGTACTTCGGTATTCCAGTGATTGGATATCGCAAGGCAGATGGTACTTATCTAGAGAATGACCAACTAGAGCCAGACATCAAGGTGGCCAATTCTCCAAATGTTGTGGTAAATGGACAAGATCAGCAACTAGAAGCTGCAGTAAAAGCATTGCTAGCTGATATTGATGCTAAAAAATAAAGAATAAAGCGAGGGCGTGTCCATGTGACATGCCCTCTCTTATATAACAAAAAAGGAGAGCTAATGTAACCAAAATCGCAAGCGCTTCCGATTTTGACCCTTAAAATATAGACAAAATGAAGAAAGACTACAACTTTGTACTTCCGATGAAAGTACGTGATTACGAATGTGATTTGCAAGGGATTGTCAACAATTCCAATTATCAACACTATATGGAACATACACGCCACGAGTTCTTAGAATCTCTAGGTGTATCCTTTGCTGAATTGCACGATCGTGGTGTCGATGCTGTAGTAGCTCGTATAACAATCAACTTCAAGACACCTCTAAAGAGTGGTGACCATTTCTTATCCTGCGTCAACATCCATAAAGAAGGCATCAAATGGATCTTTAATCACGATATCTACCGTGCTTCTGATGAGAAACTAGCTTGTAAGGGAGAGGTCACTTCCGTAACAGTAGTAGATGGTAAGCTATCTGTACATAAAGAGCTAGATGATATTCTACAAGAAGCTGCCTCGAAGAAATAAAACGAACATAGAAACACTAGAATTGCACATTATGAAAAAGACAATAGATACCGAACTAAAGCTTCATGCAGAAGCGATAGACTGTGTGCCATTGAATCAGCCTAAAACTCCTCAAGAGATACAAGAAGAGTGTATTGCCAGTATTGCTCTTACTTTTGTGATGAAAGTGCGTTATATGGCAATTAAACAGTATATAGAAGCTTGTGGTAGTGCACGTGCTTTGCTGGCCAATCCTAAGATGCTTGAAGAACGCATTCCAGAGGTTTCCCAGAAACACTTAGCTCTCCTGATGGATACGAAAGAGGCTTACCAAAGAGCACTAGCTGAATGGGCTTATATTCAGGATAAAGGATTGCAATGCATTTGTTATTGTGATGCCAGATATCCTATACGACTGCGCGAATGTATCGATGCACCTGCTGTGTTGTATAGCCATGGAGATGTCGATTTTAATTGTGCCAAAGTCTTGGCTGTAGTTGGCACCCGTCATATCACGCCTTATGGTAAGCAAGTGGTCAACAACTTTATTAAAGAGTTGGCACAGCTTTGTCCAGACGTGCTCGTGGTGAGTGGCTTGGCCTATGGGGTCGATATCCACGCACACAGAGCGTGTGTGGAGTATAATTTAAGCACTGTGGCAGTATTGGCTCATGGCTTGGACCGTATCTATCCTTCTGTTCATAGAAAAACAGCTGGTGAGATGGTCAATAAGGGTGGGGCACTACTCACTGATTATCCTATACATACGACTCCTGATAAGCATCATTTTATAGCTCGCAATCGCATTGTAGCAGGTATGGCTGATGCAACGCTGGTCATCGAATCGGCTACTAAAGGTGGATCGTTGATCACGGCTGATTTAGCGGAGAGTTATAATCGTCCTGTCTTTGCTGTGCCTGGTAAAATATTTGATGACTACTCTCAGGGATGTAACGAGCTTATCAGAGATAACAGAGCTTATTGCACTACGACTATACAGTGCATTATTGAGCATTTGAATTGGGATTATCAAGTGTCTTCAGTAATAGCTCCACAGTTGTTTCCTGAGCTGAGTGCAGATGAAGAAGCTGTCTGTACACTGCTTAAACAAAAAGACGGATTATCTTTAGATGAGATTGCCTTATCGCTTCATATTCCAGCCAATATATTGTTTGGCGTATTGATGAATCTAGAGTTGAAAGGTCTTATTATGAATTTAGCAGGCAACCGTTATCAATTAAGATAATGATTACCTGCTATTATATGGTGTAGAGCTATACTTATTTATAAGCTTTAGCCCATTCTTCAGAGATTGAATTTTCGTATTGTTCACACACTGTTTTACTGAAGGCCAGTCCGTGTGTAATGATATTGTTCCAAGTCTCTTTGTCCAAATCTTGTAGGTCTTCTTTATAGATTCTTTCTTGTAATAGTCCGTACAAGATGCCTGCATTGAAGTTATCTCCAGCACCTATAGAACTCACTACATTTATTTTATCTACTGGATAATGTTGAGTAAAGTGATTGGTTTGTAGGACAGGTCCTTCACCACCTTGTGTATAAATAAAATTAGGGCAGTAAAATTGGACTTTATCTGTATAAATTTTCGCTCTATCATTCATGTTCCACATATTGCGGAAATCTTCATCACTACCACGTACTATATCAGCAAACTCAAGGTTCTCAATAATCGTAGGAGCAAGTCTCATGGCTTCGCCAATATGACTACTGCGGAAGTTAGGATCATAATAAATGATTGCCTCTGCTTCTTGTGCTTTTTCTAAGAAAGCCATCATGCCTTCACGTAGTACAGGGTTGAGTGCATAATATGAACCGAAGATAACGATGTCATGCTTTGTGATTTCTGGGAAATCACCCGTTAGGCGTTGGTTAGGATAGTCTTTATAAAACTCATACTCCGCATCGCTTTCCTCATTTAGAAATGCTAGAGAAAGTGGCGATTTACCATCTTCAAAGCAAACTACATAGTCTGTATTGACATTATTCTCTTCCATAAATGATAAGATGCTTTTGCCTACACGATCAGCACCCACTTCGGTAACCATAACTGTTTTGACACCTAAACGAGCCAAGGAAATCAAGCCATTGAAAACAGATCCGCCAGGTACGGCTGCCGTAGGCTGTTCTCCGCAGAATATAATATCTAGGATAGTTTCTCCTATACCAATGATTCTTCTTTTCTTCATATCTACTTAAGGGGTATGTAAAAAGACACCTTGAAAAGCAAAGTGCTTCTCAAGGTGCAGTATTTGTTTATTGACCTGATAGCAAGCGTGACTTTTCGCCTAGATAACCACCATGATGTCTTTGTGAGTATTCTGCAGGTGTAAACTTCGTTTTAGTCATAGTCTCTACTACCAGAATATCACCGATTACAGTCATAGCTGTTGTTGAAGTTGTCGGAGTCATACCCAACAAGCACACTTCATCTGGGCCCCCAGTAGATAAGCAGATGTCTGCCTCTTTAGCCAACGGACTTTCTGGATTTCCAGTAATGACAATAAATGGAATCTCTGCGTCAAGACGTCTTGCGAGAATAGTCAACTCAACAATTTCGCGCGTTTTGCCCGAGTTGGAGATAAGCAGTAAGATGTCATTTTTTTGGAATACACCTAGATCACCATGTTGCGCCTCACTTGGGTGCAAGAATACCGCAGGTATGCCCGTAGAGCAGAAAGTGGTTGCAATATTCATCGCGATTTGACCCGCTTTTCCCATGCCAGAAGTAACTAGTTTACCACCACGTATGCGTACGTGCTCAACAATCGCTTCTACTGCTTTTTCAAATTCATCAGTTACGGGAATATTGGCTACAGCTGCTGCTTCTTTTTCAAGCAATTCTTTGATTCTCTCTATCATACAATTATGTTTAATTTGATTCGTTCAAGGCCATTTGGTCAAGAAATAACCTTTCAGACCACAAATATCTCAAAAATCCTACATATAACAAGCTGTTTTGTTGTATTTTTGTTCCCTACTTATCATACAAGGACTTTTTAAAGGTCCTGATTATTCGATTTGACTATAAATATATGCATTATAATCACCATACATTAGCAAATGGTTTGCGCATACTCCATGTGCCCACCCAATCTCCTGTAACTTATTGTGGCTTTTCTGTGGCAGTAGGGACACGCGACGAACGTCCTGACGAAATGGGGATGGCTCACTTTGTAGAACATATGGTTTTCAAAGGGACTAAGAAGCGTAAAGCATGGCATATCCTGAATAGAATGGAAGCAGTGGGTGGTGAACTCAATGCCTTTACTAATAAGGAAGAGACTGTTATTTACAGCGCACAACTTGCTCAAGATATAGATCGAGCGCTAGAACTCCTTGTAGACATATGTTTTCATTCTACTTTTCCTCAAAAAGAGATCGATAAAGAAGTAGAGGTCATTATTGATGAGATCGATTCTTATCTAGATACTCCTACAGAACAGATTTATGATGACTTTGAAGAATTGTTGTTCAAAGGTCATCCACTAGGTCATAATATTCTTGGTGTGCCTGATAAGTTACGCAATTTCAAGACAGAAGATGCGCTTGCGTTTGTGAAGCGTTATTACCAACCCAGTAATATGGTCTTTTTTGCATCAGGAAAGCTCGATTTTGATAAGTTAGTAAAGAAGATGGAGCGCTTAACTAGCGATATCCAGAATGTACCAGTGACACGAGTGATGGGATCACTTCCAGTGTATGAGCCTAAAAAAATCATCGCATCTAAAGGAACTAATCAATCGCATGTAATGCTTGGGGCACCTGCCTACAATGCACATAACAGCAAGCGTACTGGCTTGTATCTTCTGAATAATATTCTCGGAGGACCTGGTATGAATAGTCGCCTAAATGTTAGTTTGCGAGAACGCAAAGGCTTGGTGTATCAAGTAGAATCTAATATAACTGGGTATACAGATACGGGTTTGTTTACCATTTACTTTGGAACCGACCATAGTGATGTCGATAAGTGCATGCGTTATACGCAACGTGAATTGCTTAGTTTATGTGATACTTCTATGACAGCAAAACAACTTCAAGCAGCTAAGAAGCAATTGATTGGACAGATTGGTGTTGCCTCGGATAATCATGAGAGTATTATTCTAGGACTAGCTAAGCGCTATCTACATCACGGAAATATTGAGCCACATGCTGCTTTGTTTGAGCGTATACAAGCTCTTACTGCTGCCGAATTGCAAGAGATTGCCCAAGAGGTCTTCTCACCAGATCATTTGACCATGTTGATGTACACTAAATAATAAGAGCCAAGAGCAGGCAAAATATACTGTATCCCAGTTACCATAAGCTTTCAAAGACGTTTTCTCTCCTATGAAAGCGTGTATAGATGTACATCTATGCAGGTATACATGTGCATCTATACACGTATAAGTGTACATCTATACATGTATAAGTGTACATCTATACTTAGACGGAAGCCTTACAAAATTTACAGCGCAGCCTAAGAGATTCAGTTTACTTAGTATTCGCCAACTGGAAGCAATAAATAAGATGGGCTGTACCAAATATTTTTGATACAGCCCATCTTATTTATTGTTTTCCTTTTCCAGTCATATTCTCGATATCGATACGGACAATCTCTGTGCGATCGAAAGATTTCTCTAGGTATTTCATACCAATTTCTTTATCGGCAGGGGAGTACTTGTCTAAGATAAGTTCTAAGGCATGTCGACGTTCTTCAGCTGGAAGGCCAATAGATGCTTTCCCTTTTATCACAATACTATTATATAATGTGGTGAACTTTTCAGAAACCACCTGTGTTTTCCCTACTACAACAAATGAAACATGAGGCTCTTTTTGTATGCATCGAAGTTTTTCGCCTTCTTTAGCACAGTGGAAATATAGCTTATCCTCATCAACCACATAACTTAATGGTATACCGTAGCCTCCGCCTGTTTCAGCTTCCATAGCCAGCACACCATACTCGCCATTTTGAAGCAGTTCATAAGCTTCGTTTTCTGGCAGTAATCTTTGCTGTCTACGTACATTTGAGTTGTCGTATTTCATGTCCTAGTTACTTAAAGAGTCAAGTTTAGCGATTGAATCTTGCAAGGCTGCCTCAATTCTTTTCTTTTCAGCTGCTAGCGCCTTGGCTTCATCTTTTAGCTTGCGGTTAAGTAGCTTCAATCGCTTCTTTTCTGCTTTCTTGTCTTTCACGATAGAAGTCATAGGATGACGATTGCCATTATACATCTTTAAGAAAGCTTTGGCCGAACCGAAGTTCAGGAACATATCCAAACGGACAGGCAAGTGGTTATCATCGTCTGTTACATAGAAAGTAATGACTTCTTTTTCTTTGCCTTTCTTATATTCTACAAAAGAGAAAACCAAACATCGATACGTCACTTCGTTTTTATCTTCAAAAAGTCGATAACCACGGAAGATTAGTGTTTCTTGTTTAACACGACGTCCATCTGCCATATCAAAGTTGTAAGGTTCTCCCATTTTAAACTTATCAGGGGTATATGAGCGGTAACGCATCAGGATACTCAACATATCTTGAACACAACCACTAACGGCTACTGTGTCGCAGTGATATCTATTTTTTCTAGGGTAGGTACGCTCTAGCTTGATACGTACACTATCTGGATCATAGAAATAGGTCGCTTTATCAATAGAATATCGTTTGCCCTCTTCTGCGCCTTTGCGGAAATATAGAGGCAACATATCCTTGCTGATAACACTGGTTAGTGTATCTCGCATCTTAAAAAACACATCTGCTTTGCTACCACTTTTGGAAATCATTTGGACTTTGTAGGCAGATTGTCCTTCATAGTCTATAGAATCTGTCCATAAACTAGCAGTACCAGCCTTTGTCCAAATAAAACGCCAGTTGAAGTACAAATCGTACGACAAATGTTCGCCACTCTTAAATGCTGTATTCTCCATAGTGCATTGAGCGCGTGCCGTTGAGGCACCACCCAATACTAATAGAATGATTAGTAATAATAGTGGTTTTCTGTTCATATCGTTTGTTTTTGTGTGTAGCAGACGGTTTGGTCTACCTTCTTCTACGTTTGTTTTGGTTTTTCTTCTTTTTGTCTTCAGGCTTTTGTTTCTTCATCTCATCATGTTTCTGCTTAAACAATGGACGTGTATGAATATTCCAATCTTGTTCCAACTCCCAAAGTGCTTTAATCTCTACAATTTGAGGGTAGTAATATACTTTTTCAGGTTGAGTTTTTGTTTTATAATCACCTGTATCCCACTTGTTATTCTTATTCGTGTCCTCAATAAGACGTGCCGAGTATTTACCTGGCTTCAAGTAGTAAAAATCGGCCTTCCCATCTCGTACCTGACGTTGACGAACCACTTTGTCTTGATTGTTCAATAGTTGTACAAAGGCTGATGCTTTTGCTCCAGTCACATTGAAGTAAATCTCACCATACTCATCCAGATTCTTGACATTAATAGTTGCACTATCTGTCTTATTCCCCAAACCGTAGATGCCCTTGAATGCTAAACTATCTACCATTAGTTTGTAGCTTCCAGCAGGTGCCCACTGAGTAAATAAACTGTATTCCATAGGGTGGTACTCGTCAGTCTTAACCGTGTGTGGTACTTCCTTCCATAGGCTATCAACCTGTTGCATCAACTTAATCTTAGTGCTGTCAAATGAAGCTACTGGTTCTTCAAACTTAATCTTCAACACACCATAGACATCCATAGAAGAAGCGCCTTCCATCTTGATTTTTAAAGTAGGAATGGTTGGAGGGATTGTATCTGTACCTTCTTTTTCACGCTTCTTGCGTGCTTTTTCTTCTTCTTTGCGTTGCTTTTCCATCTTACGCTTGTAGCTACTCTTGATAGCAAACGCTAACGTATCTACAGTAGGAACCAGTTTTTGCAAAGTATCAGTTGCCATATAATGAGCTTCTACTAGCAGGGTGTCTTTCTTAGCCAATACAGTATCGTTTACCCAGTAAATAAGGGAATCCAGTTCGGCTGTCTTTTCGATAGTAAAGGCATTAGTAGCATCGAAGTTCAATCCTTTAAGATAAGGTAAGCTATCGTTTGGTGCAGAGAAGACCATAGATAACTTATTAGGCACTTCACGGCTGTACTTTTTCAAGTATTGATAAGGATCTACTTCTTTAAATGCACGCAACACGATATCATCTGGATAATAGTGTGTATATGCTCTAGTAATCACTGTATCAACAGTAATTGTATCTCTCCAAATAGTATCTTGGAAAGTATCAGGTTTACTACTAGGGATAATCAAAGAATCTTCAAAAGCAATTTTTTCCGACTTCTGTGAAAAAGCATAGTTTTGATCACCGTCTTGAAGTCCAAAGATGCGGTACTTACCAGGAGCGATGCCACGAATATTGAAGTGACCACGGCTATCTGTACGTCCGATACGTAAGAAAGTTACTTTAGTAAACGCTGTATCATTCAAATTGCTGTGCAAACCTACAAGCATTCCTTTTATTGGTTCCAAGTTTTCTGCTTCAAGCACATAACCAGCGACTTCCATTGTGTCAATTTTATCACCAGTAGAGAATGTATAAGTGAAATTGCCTAGAGGGTTACCTTCATTGTTATCGACAATTGCGTCTGTAAAATCTACCGTATATGTCGTATTTGGCATCAATGTGTCGCGTAAATTAACACGTACTTTTTTACCTGATGCTTTGATCTCTGGTGCTTTGATTTGTGCAGGAGAAATCACTACGTTTTGCGCTACATCTTCCACTTTTACATTTTCGTCAAAGTGTAGCACGATTCTATCCTTATCTGTATTGATAGCACCATAGGCTGGTGTACTTGATAAGAAACGTGGAGGGGCTTCATCAATTGGACCTCCATCAGGTCGACCTACATTGGCACAAGCATACAAAAGGCATGCTGCAAAAATGGTCGCAAGTATATGCGTATAACGGAATTTATTCATGCTACAAAAATACATTTTTCCATGAATACAGCCGCATGTTTTAGCAAATTTCCGTGCGCCCTTTCAGGTAGAAATAGCCAAAACGACAGTAAAGACATCTTTTTTTCAAGCAATATTCTTTGTGTAGGTGGATAAGAGCTTGTGTATCACCAGCATTTTGTGCTTCCATATTGATTTTACTCCAGTCGCGGATAATGTAATTGTTTTCAGCTGGGAGTGATTCGAGTAAGTCATTTGCTTTTTCACATAAGAGCTCGTCTCCTACTTGTTGACCGTAAGCAAAGAGTAGGGGAGCTATGGCATTGATGCAGATTAACTGTACTGTTCTGGCAGTCAGCCGTCTTTTGTTGGGTAGAGATTGCTGTCCTTTATTCCCGAAGGTGAAATGAGACTCCCAGTAAGTAGAACAGCCAGCTTGCAAAAGTTCTTCGATAGATGCGATATTTGGCGCTTCGATAATTTGTGCGAAAAGCCCTTGGCGGTTGCAATAGAGAT
Source organism: Bacteroidaceae bacterium (assembly GCA_963678855.1). Classification (GTDB taxonomy): domain Bacteria; phylum Bacteroidota; class Bacteroidia; order Bacteroidales; family Bacteroidaceae; genus F22. The sequence continues at coordinate 1,757,000 of OY787448.1, forward strand.
GGGCTAGTTGTGCGATACGTAGTGGGGGAAAGTTGTAGGGGCGAGTCCGCATGAGTTTCCAGCGAATTGGATCTAGACTTTTCAACTTAAATTTGTGTGCAAGATAAGTGTACTCTTGCTGCAGTTTCTTGTAGTATTCGTCATGTATATCTTCTTGTAGTAATCCTGCTTGTCCTAAGAAGATACATTCTACTTGCATAGCATTACTTCGATGTTTATCCACCGCTCTGAGATTTAGCAAACGGGCCCATTGTTCAAAGGCATCTCCATTGAGCCCAAACCCAAATGAACGGGCAATTGTAATGAAGGCGCAAGCCTCCCAGTCACCCATGAAATGCTTTAATCGTTCTTGTATTTGATCTGTTCTCATCTGTAGGCGTTCTATCTGTAACCGATTTAGCCAGCTTGTCTTCTCTATTTTATTGAGCGTGGGTAAGATATTGGAGCATCTTGGAGAATGAAGCCCTTTACATAAAGAGCGATACTGTTTAACCATTTGCTCTGTACAAGGCAACTCTAATTGGGGAATTTTGTTGCCATTGGTTCTTACTAAGTTGCAGTCGATTTTATTGGCTACATGCAGAATTACTGAGTCGTAGTTTGGGTCTTTGTCATGTCCATGTACAGCCCATAAAGAAGAGTGGGTGTGCACCTCCACTTGTCCCGCCCAAAGTACGCCGTTGATTTTGATTTTGGCGTTAAGAAAGTCGGGTCCAGCATTGCGGTTAAGCTCCCCTGGATCGATAATTTCTATCTCCTCACCATCAGTACTATAGAGAGCACCGAGGGGTAGGATACGATGTAGCCACAGATATTGCAATAATTTTTCCATGTTCTTTCGCGTATTTATGTGAGATTCGCATGACAAAAATACAAAGTTTGCTTCGTTTTTACTATATTTGCAGGTAATAAACTGTAAAAAAATAAATCACAGAAATATGAAGATAGCATTAGTTGGATATGGAAAGATGGGCAAAGAGATCGAAAAAATCGCTCTTAGCCGTGGTCACCAAATTGTGGCAATCATTGATCAAGATAATCTAGGAGATTTCAACTCACCGAAATTTCGTCAAGCAGATGTAGCCATTGAGTTTACAAACCCTAGTGCTGCATTTGAGAATGTCAAGCACTGTATGGATGCTTGTGTGAAAGTTGTGTCTGGTAGTACAGGATGGATTGACCAACACCGCGAGGAAGTTGCCATGTTGTGTAACGAGCATAAGAAGACACTTTTTTGGGCTTCTAACTTTAGTCTAGGGGTGACTATCTTCCGTGCTGTCAATAAATATTTGGCTGGTATTATGAACCAGTTTTCTGATTATGAGGTTAAGATGGAAGAGACACACCATGTGCACAAACTTGATGCACCAAGTGGTACAGCTATCACTTTGGCTCAAGAAGCTGTAGCTAAGCTAGATCGTAAAGACGATTGGTGTCTAGAAGCGACTGAAAGTCATCCTGAGGGTGAAAAAGAAGTACCAGCTGACAAATTGGGTATCGAAGCTATCCGTGAAGGGGAAGTCTTTGGTATTCACACTCTTGAGTACACTTCTCCATCAGATGTTATTCGTATCACTCACGATGCACAAAACCGTGGTGGTTTTGCTTTAGGTGCTGTGTTAGCAGCTGAATATACACATAAGAATGTCGGTTTCCTAGGTATGGAGAACCTTTTTCCATTCTTGCAGGATTAGTTCGCATTTCCTTAATACAGAATAGTCAATAAACATAGAATTATGATGAATAAAGATAGAGAGGAACAAGCTTCAAGAAAACCGTCTTGGGTACGTTTCGGCATAGTCACTGCTTTGTACTTACTATTTTTGCTTTGGGTAGGTAGCTGGCGTGGTTTGTTTTTACTACCATTAATTTTCGATTTGTATATTACTCGAAAGATTAATTGGGGATATTGGAAGCAAATAAAGAATCCTCTGCTGCGAGGTGTCTTGGGGTGGGTAGATGCCTTGTTATTTGCCATGGTTGCACTCTATTTTGTCAATACCTATGTGTTCCAGAACTATCAGATTCCGTCTTCTTCATTAGAAAAGACATTGCTTGTAGGTGATTATTTATATGTAAGCAAGGTGAGCTATGGTCCACGTAAGCCAATGACGCCTTTGCATCTTCCATTTGTGCAAAACACTATGCCTTGGGGAGGTAAGTCGTATTTCTCTTGGCCTAAGTGGGACTTTGAACGCGCCCCAGGTCTTGGAGACGTAGAGCGAGGTGATATTGTTGTCTTTAATTTCCCAGCTGGAGATACTGTGGCTAGCAACTATCCAGCTTCAGATATCTATAGCATCGCTTACTATGCAGGATTAGAACGTGTGGCAAGTGGTGTAGTTATGGATAGCCTTACGGAAGCTCAACAAGCTGCCATCTATAAGAAAGCCTATGCACACGGTATGGATGTCGTTCGAAAATCTCCAGCTGCTTATGGAGAGTTGGTGACACACCCTGTAGATCGTCGTGAGAACTATGTCAAGCGTTGTGTAGCCATTCCTGGTGATACTTTGTCTATCAAGAATGGTGTGATGTATATCGATGGCAAGGTCTCTCCTGATGCACCTAAAGTACAGCATAATTACTTTATTCAAACGCAAGGTATGGCTATTCCTGATGCTATGATTACCGATTTGGGTATTAGCCAAGAGGATAATGTACGCATTGATATCAATCAAGGAAATATGCGCCAATTTGCTATGCAGATGGGATTGAATAAACAACTGGATGGTGGTCAATTAGCTCCAGTGTATCATTTCCCATTAACGATGGAGATAAAGAACAAACTCGAGCAAAATCATCGTTTGACGTACCGCGTTGTACAAGAACCAGATGTGTATGGTGGTGAAGTGTATCCACTAAACTACCATACTAAGTGGACTCGCGACAATTATGGCCCTATCTATATTCCTAAGGCAGGTAGTACTATTGAACTGAATTATAAGAATGCTGCTATATATGGCCGTTGTATTGAAGCTTATGAAGGACATGTGCTAGCGGAAAAAGAAGGTCAGTTCTACGTTGATGGTGTGTTAGCTACATCTTATACATTTGATATGAACTACTATTGGATGATGGGTGATAACCGCGATAATTCTGCTGATTCGCGTTATTGGGGGTTTGTTCCAGAAGATCACGTAGTGGGTAAGCCTATCCTTGTCTGGTTGTCTATTGATAAAGACACAGGTAAAGTACGTTGGGATCGTCTATTTAAATGGGTTAGTAACAGTTAATAGCTTATGAGAAGTGTACTACAATGGCTAAAGACTTTGGTTGTAGCCGCCCTCGTGGTGTTGCTATTGCGTCAATGTGCCTTTTCTATTGTACGTATACCCGATGCTGGCATGTCTCCAACCTGTCATCAAGGGGATCGTTTGCTTATTAATAAATGGGCATATGGTTATCGTGTGCCTTTTGAAAATCTACTAGGCTATCATAGATGGTCTTATACTCCTGTAGAGAAAGGAGATATTGCAGTCTTTGATAATCCGCGAGAGATTATTGGCAAGCAAACTTTTATAGGACGCTGTGTAGGTGCTCCTGGTGATACCTTGTTTTTAGATAGTTTATATCGTAGTTTCTACACTCGATACAACCCAGATAAGAAATACTTGTATCAGTATCCACATCGCTATGAAGCTCTTTTGGATAGTCTAATGGCCGATCAAGGTATATTGGATAGTGGCTTGCGCCGACAAGATAGTTTGTATCATTTTAGAGCTTTCAGTCGCTATGAGTATTATTTGTTGAATCAATCTGTCGAAGACCTTTCTTGGCTGATGGCTCTCAACAAACGAGTACGTAATAAAGCGGTATTCCCCTTAATCATACCTACTGCAGGAAAAGCGATACAAATAACTCCTCAAAACATAATCTTGCTATACAATACTTTATTACGTCACGAGAAGAGACAAGTGGCAATTCGTCAAGATTCTCTCTTTATTGATCAGAAATACGTTAATAAGGCTAGCTTTAGCCAGGACTACTACTGGTTTTCTACCGATAATAGTATCAACTTAAATGACTCAAGATTCTTTGGCCTAGTACCAGCCAGCTATTTGATAGGTCAAGCGTCTACTGTATTATACTCAGTTGATGCACAGCATACATTTCAATCTCCTCGTTGTTTTAAATCACTTCAATGATACCAACACATTTAGACAAGATTCTTTTAGGTAGTGCCTATTTGGCACCTATCAATACATATAGGTTACTCTCTCGCTGTGACACGGCTCAAATTGAGGCTTGTGATAGTTACATCAAGCAGAGTTACCGAAATAGATGCGTGATTGCATCTCCACAAGGACCATTGACTTTAACCATTCCTATTGTAAAGCCTACGAATGGGAAAAACTTGATGAAGGATATACAGATAAGTGAACATGGCAAATGGCGTCATTTGCATTGGAATGCTCTAGTTTCGGCCTACAACAACAGCCCCTTCTTCATGTATTACCAAGATGATTTTGCTCCTTTTTATGAGAAGCCCCATACTTGGCTGTATGATTATAATATGGAGTTGTGTCAATTGATCTGTAATTTATTAGATATCCCCGCCGAATTGCATGCCACTGAGGAGTTTGTCCCAATTCTAAAAGATGTCGATGAGGCTTGGAAAGTACACGATTTTCGTGCTAGCATCCACCCTAAAGCTTCTCCTGAGATGCAATGCCCATATTATGTCAACGAGCCATATTATCAAGTGTTTGAACAGAAATACGGTTTCTTAGGTAACTTAAGCATTGTTGATTTGCTCTTTAATTTGGGACCTGAAGGATTGTTGTACCTAGATAAATAATCGATACCTTGGGCCTTTATACTATATACGCTATGAAAAACAGAATACTCCCTTTATGCATCCTATTATTAACCTGTATACTTCCAGTTTCAGCCAACTGGAATCCATTTATTGTACACTTTGATAAGTTGCACTATGGAGAGAATACACAGGTATGGCAGATGTCAACAAAGATACCTGGTTGGTTAATGGTAGCTGGTCAAGGTGGGTTTCTACAATTTGATGGCTCTGTATGGCAACACTATAATATGCCTAAGGGCTCTCCAGTACGAGCCGTTTTGCCCGACTTGGAGTCTAGAAGAGTATATGTTGGAGGATTGAACATGTCGGGCTATTTTGCCCCACAACCTTCGGGTACTATGGCTTTTACTAATTTTTTTCCTCCCAAAAGTGAGATTACTATTCGTCTAGCAAATGTCTGGAATATTCTTCATGTTGGAGATATGGTATATCTTCAAGGTGATTATGGAATTGCTCGAATAAGCCATTTGCTTGATAAACCAGACTATATCGAGGCTCCTGATAAGATTACAGCATCTGCTATTGTCAGTGGATCCTTGTATATAGGTTGTCAATCTGGACTTTATGTTTTGATTGGTAAAAATTTCTTTCCAGTTCATGGTACCGAATCATTTGTAGGTCATACTTTTCGATCTATTATACCTTATGATGACAAGGTAATCCTTGTGACATCAGATGGCTTATACCTTTATGCTAACCAGAGTATCAGTACCTTTATCCCTAAGCTTCATAAATTGATTAGTGATAAAGGCCCCTTTTGTGCAGCGTTGTATAGAGGACTATTAGCCATTGGTACAGTCAAGAATGGTGTGTATTGCTACGATATGTTGTCACGCAAGATTACAAATGTTTCTGAGGCCAATGGCCTGCGGAATAATACCGTACTTTCCGTGAGTTTTGATGAACGAGGTTTCCTTTGGGCAGGTATGGATAGAGGAATTGATTATATTATGCTGTCTAGTCCTTTGACTAATCTATATACTTTCCCTCGTAGTTATGGTACTGGATACGCTGCATATCAATCGGGCGATGATTTGTATTTGGGTACCAATCGTGGCTTGTATTATACCTCTTATCAAGAGAGTGCAACAGATACCAATGCTGAAATCTATGAAGTCCCGGGGACAGAAGGTCAAGTATGGGGGATTTCAGAAGTTGATGGAGATGTCTTTTGTATGCATGACAAGGGGTTGTTGAAAGTCAACAAGCTTGGTGTTGAGCAGATAGATGTGCCTGTAGGTTCATTCTGTGCTATACCGATGAAAGGGCAAAAGGAAATGTTTGTAGGACACTATAGTGGTATTTCTTTAATTACTAAAGACGATCAAGGGAAGTGGTCTTTGAAAAAATATTTTGAATCCATACAAGGATCATTTATGAAACTCTTGTTTTATAAGGATTCTACGGTATGGGGAATCAATGACCATACTTTTATGCATATCCGCTTTTCTAAAGACTGGCAACAAATAACCCACAGCAAAGAGTATAGTATCGACTCAATAGCAAAGATTACTGGTTCTTCTACGCTAGCTATGGTTCATGATACGTTGCGTCTTGCTACACGTACAGGGATCTATTATTATAATGATCAAACTGATACTTTCTGTAAAGATACGCATCTTGAAAACCAACTTGCAGGTGATGTGCCTTACCGCTTATTGAGTGAAAAGAATGGCGATGTCTGGGCATTGTCCGATCAAATGCTCAGTCACCATCATAATGACATGATGGCCCCTGTGCAATCTTTTTCCAATAATTATTCCTTTGATGTTCTTGTGGATTTTGTCAGTGGGCATGAGAAGATGGTATGGACAAATGAGAGGCATGTTATTATGCCTTATGACAAAGGTTTTGCTATGCTTAATGTAGAGCAGGCTAAACAACAGCAAAAGTTGCCATTAAGCGTGCATGTAGAGGAACTTGCTATATCCGCCAATAACGATTCTGTAATATACAAACATCATATTGGGAAGCATGTCGAAAAGCCTGTGATATCATGGAATAATAATGTCTTACGTTTTGTCTTTGGAGTGAATCTTGTAGCCAACAAGGGTGAGATTAAATATCGTTATCGATTTAGCAGTAAAGAAGAATGGACACAATGGACGGAGCGTCCAACTAAGGAATTTGCTGGTTTGTACGAAGATGACTACACACTGCACTTGCAAGCTAGAACTATAAGTGGAGAAATAGCAGAGACTCGCTTCTATTTTAAAGTCTTGCCACCATGGTGGCGTACAAGCATAGCTTATGCCGTCTATACAATACTTAGTTTAGTTATATTGTTTGTGATCATTTATTTTGATCAGCAACGTGTCAAAAAGCAATTTAAGCGTGCAGAAGAAGAAGCCCAGCTGCAAATTCAAGAACAGGAAGAAGTACACAAAAAAGAGCAGGAAAAGCAACAACAACAAATTGCTGAACTGGAGAAAGAGAATCTGAAGTACGAACTTTCACATAAGCAACAAGAAGTAACCAATTTGTTGTTAAGCTCTGCCAAACAGAATGAGCTGCTCGAAGAAATCAAGCATGACTTGACACGTGTACAGACTGCTGTACGCCCTGGTAATATTCGTGAGCTGCGCGATCGACTAGAAAAGCTTGCTAGACGTATTGATATCAACATGCAAAACCAAGAGGTTTTAGAACGTGTGGAAAAAGAGTTTAATATGCTTCACAACTCTATGATGACTAAGCTAAAAGCGAACTATCCCGACTTGAGTCAGAATGAGCGTATGATGTGTATCTATATCCGTATGCATCTTTTGACCAAGGAAATTGCACCCCTTTTGAACCTTTCTGTACGTGGTGTTGAGACGCTTCGCTACCGATTACGTAAGAAATTTGATTTAAGTCGCGATGAAAGTCTGGCCGATTATTTGAAAGAACTCGAGAAAAACGGATAAAAATTGTGTTTTGTCTTGATGTTTATCAAGTGTTGCTGCATAATATGTATGTTGTTGAATATCAGGTTGTTTTGTGTTGTTGAAGTGTGTATGACGTAAATAAAAACACCCCTTGAAGTATTCGTGGCGTATGATTTTTTTTGATGATTGTCATGCGAACTAGTATGTTTGCAATCGGATGGACGTGAACCACCATCCATAATGTTAACTACCTAATTTAATACACACGAGTATGAGAAAGATTTTGTCGTTCTTGCTTGTGCTGTTTTGTACGATGACCGCTTTTGCACAGGATGTGAAGGTAACAGGTACAGTCGTATCAGCAGCAGATGATTTGCCACTTATTGGCGTGAACGTGCTTGAGAAAAGCACAAAAAACGGAACCATCACCGACTTTGATGGTCAATTCGAATTAACAGTACCAACTGGATCTACAGTGGTGATCAAGTACATCGGGTACAAAGCTCAAGAAGTCGTTATTGGAACCAAGCGTCACTTTAATATTGTGATGCAAGAAGACACAGAAGTCCTCGATGAAGTAGTTGTTGTGGGTTATGGTGTCCAAAAGAAGAGTGTCGTTACCGCAGCAATTAGCCGCGTTACCGCAGAAGACCTAAATGCATCGAAGCCTTCACGTGTTGAAGATGCTTTGAAGGGTAAGGTGTCTGGTGTACAAATTACACAGTCTTCTGGTCAACCTGGTGCCGACTCTAAGGTACGTATCCGTGGTATCGGTACCATTAACAATTCAGACCCTCTATATATCGTAGATGGTATGGCTGTAGATGGAGGTATCAATTATCTTAACCCTGTCGACATTGCGAGCGTAGAAATTCTTAAAGATGCGGCTTCTGCTGCAATTTATGGTGCGCGTGCAGCCAATGGTGTTGTCCTTGTAACAACTAAGAGTGGTGACGGCGGTAAAGGTCGTACTAAGAAAGCAACCATCACTTATGACTTTACATATGGTATCCAAAACGCAGCAAGACATAAAGAAGTATTGAATGCACAAGAGTATATGACTATCATGAACGAAGCATTGATAAATGATGGCAATGCTCCTCGTTATACTCAAGACGAAATCAATAACTATGTAGGTAAAGGTACGAACTGGCAAAAGAAAACTTTCAACGAGGATGCGCCAGTTGTCAGTCATCAAATGAGCATCAGTGGTGCTACCGAAAAAATGAACTATTATCTATCTCTAGGTTACTTCGATCAAGAAGGTATTGTTGGTGGCGACTACGGTAAGTCTGACTACAACCGTTGGTCTCTACGTACCAACTCTACATACACCATTCTTGATGAGAAATCACGTAAGTGGTTGAACAAAGTGCGTGTGGGTGTCAATGTCGGTTACTCTCGTTCTAAGTCACACGGTATTGAAACAAACTCTGAGTACGGTTCTGTACTTGGTTCTGCACTAGCATTTAGTCCACTTATTCCTGTATATGCTAATGAAGCAGATGCAGCTGCTATTCTAGCTGCTCATCCACATGCAGTGACTGATTCTAAGGGTCGTGTATTTAGCACCCCTCCTAGTGGTTTCCAAGAGATCGCCAACCCTGTTGCCATGTTGAACCAACCAAGCAGCACTCAAAATACAGATGATAAATTTGTCGGTAGCTTCTGGGCTGAACTTGATCTTATGGAAGGTTTGAAGTTCAAATCTAGCTATGGTGTTGACTTAGCATTCTGGGGCAACGATGGTTATACATTCCCTTATTTCTTAGCGACACAAGGTAAAGACCTATCACAAAGTTCTGTAACAAGCGAAATGAACCGCGGTTTCAGATGGCAAGTTGAAAACGTCTTGACTTATAATAAGACAATTGATAAGCACAACTTCACTGTTGTTCTTGGTCAATCATCTCAAAAGTACACATCTCGCAACCTAGGTGGTTCTGATTATGACCTACTAGAAAACGTTGTAGGTAAAGCAAATATTGACTACGCTATCGCTGATGAAGACGATTCTGTCCTTTGGGGTGGAACAGGAGGTCAAAACTTCTCTTCTCTAGCATCTTACTTCGGCCGTATCGATTACAACTACGACGAACGCTATATCTTCCAAGCGACAGTACGTCGTGATGGGTCTTCAAACTTCGGCCCTGACAACAAGTGGGCTACATTCCCTGCCTTCTCTTTGGGTTGGAACGTCACAAACGAAGCCTTTATGGAAAACCGTCCGGAATGGTTTAACGCTTTGAAGCTTCGTGCAAGTTGGGGTAAGAATGGTAACGAACGTATCGGTGCCTTCCAATATACAGCCCTAATGGGTGGTGGTCAAAACTATTACTTCGGTGGTGGTTACAACGTAGAAGAAGAGTCAAATTCTGGTACAATGCAATATGGTAGCTCTCCTGCAAGCCTTGCAAATCCAGATGTAAAATGGGAGGAAAGTGAGCAAATCGACCTTGGTTTTGAAGCACGCTTCTTCAACTCAGCCTTGACATTTGGCTTCGACTACTTTAAGAAAGATACTGAAGGTATGTTGATGCTACAACCAATCCCTTCTTACGTAGGTCAAGGTGCTCCAATCGCCAATGCTGGTGATATGGAAAACTGGGGTCTTGAGTTCGAACTTGGTTGGAAAGACAATATTGGCAACTTGAACTACTTCGTTTCTGCAAACGCGTCTTACCTACAAAATAAGTTGATCAACATGGGTAATGAAAGTGGCCAACAAATCTACGAAACAGCTGCTGCGTCTGGTCTTGGTAGTTACGTGAAGGGTAAGAACGGAGAAGTATTTCCTTATTTCTACGGATATAAGACAAATGGTCTATTTCAAAATGATGCAGAAGTTGCTGCTTACGTAAATGAATCTGGTGAATTGATGCAACCTAAGGCAGAACCAGGTGATGTACGTTTCGTGGATACAAACGGTGACGGTGAAATCACAGACGATGATAAAGTGAAGATTGGTAAAGGTATGCCAGAATGGACTTACGGTGTAACAATCGGTGCAGACTATAAAGGGTTCGACTTGAACCTATTCTTCCAAGGATCTTATGGTAACGATATCTATGACTTCTCTATGCGTGGTGATATTCCAGCAATGAACCGTCCAGCATGGATCCTAAATCGTTGGATTGGTGAAGGTACTAGCAACAGTATTCCACGTATGACAAACAGTAACCCTAACGGTAACTGGGCATCATCTGACCTATATGTAAAAGATGGTAGCTACCTACGCCTAAAGACAGCTAGTCTAGGGTATACATTACCTAAGTCACTTGTAAGCAAAGCGACACTACAAAAAGTACGTGTATTCGTAAGTGGTGAAAACTTGTTGACATTTACTGACTACACAGGTTACGATCCTGAAATCGCATCTGGTAGTTACACAACAATCGGTATCGACCGTGGTGGTTATCCACAAGCTCGTACGATTTCTATTGGTGCTAATATCGTATTCTAATCCATGAACCTCACAAAAAAGAAAATGAAGATGAAAAAATATATGCTATTCGGTTTGGTCTTCGCCTTTCTAGCAGGAATGACTTCTTGTGGCGACGACTTCTTGACCAACGAACCTACTTCTAGCCAAGAAGCAGGAGGCCCAGCAACGGAAGGAGCTATCCTTTCAAACCTTGGCGCAACATACCAACCATTGTTGTTGGATAGCTATGCCAACCAAAACTACAACTCGCTAGTCTTGTTGAGCGACCTTCGTTCAGATGATATCTATAAAGGTGGTGGTGATGCAGGTGACCAACGTCAACTATATCTATTGTCACAATTTACATTGACGCCAACAGAAAATATTGATGGTATCTGGTCAGTATTGTACAATGGTCTTGCTCGTGCAAATAATGTGATTATCGCTTGTGATAACGCAGTGAATGTAGACGAAACAAAGTTGACACAATACAAAGCAGAAGCACATTTCCTACGTGCATATTACATGCACTGGTTGTGGAAATTCTGGGGTAACGTCCCTTATTTCGAAGAACCACTTGCAGCACCATATCTTGCTCCACAATTTTCAGCAGATGAAATCTACGCTGAAATCATGGAAGACCTAGATGTAGCTTGTGCAGAAGGTGCTTTGGCCATGCGCCCAGAAGGTGCTGATCTAGGTCGTGTAGGCCGCGCTGCAGCGTTGATGCTTCGTGCTCGTGTTGTGATGTATCAAAAAGATACAAGCAAATACGGACAAGTTACAGAAGATATGGCTGAGATTATCAACAGTGGTAAATTCTCTCTAGATGCAGCTCCTGGTGAAATCTTCCTAGATGAAGGTGAGTTCGGTCCTGGTTCTATTTTTGAAACAAACCAAATTCCAGAAGGTAAGACTTGGGGTTCAGGTTGGGGTGGTTACGGTACTAACCTACCAGCATTTATCTCACCTAATAACCTAGCGACTGGTGAAGATCCAGACAACGGTACACCTAAGGGTGGTTGGGGATTCGGTCCTGTACGTACAGAAGCCTTGGCTATCTACGAAGATGGTGACTTGCGTAAAGACGCTTCAATCAACCAATTTGAAGAAGCAGATTACACAGCCCGTTTCCAAGATACAGGTTTGTTCCTTGCTAAGTATTGTGCTCGTGTAGGTTACAACCCTCCTCCAGGTGATGTGGACTTGAACTACTCAAACAATGTACGTATCTTCCGTTATGCAGAAGCTCTTTTGAACTATGCTGAGATGGTGATTATGAACGGTCAAACTGCCGTAGGTGGTGTAACAGGAGCACAATGTTTGAACCAAGTACGTGCTCGTGCATTTGGTGCAACTAACGATATTACTCCAAGTGACGAAAGCATCAAGGCAGAACGTCGTCGTGAATTCTTCGGTGAAGGTATGCGCTTCTGGGATGTGGTACGTTGGGGTGATACAGCTCTATTGAACGACAACAGTGCTTTGAGTAACCGTACGTGGTCTGCTAACCAAAAGTACCTACCAATCCCACAATCTGAGATTGAAAAGACTCAAGGTACAGAGTTCCCATTGACACAAAACCCTTAATTGCTTAATACCAGAATACAATGAAAAAATATAGCTTATTTGCAGCAATCGCACTTTTTGCTGGTTTGACATTTGCTGGGTGTTCAGCAAATACAGATGATGATCATGGCTTGGCTAAGGCTCCATCGGTGACAAGTATTACTTTCACTCAAAGTCCACAGACAGCTGTAAGCCCTAACCGTATCGACTTTACCAACACATCAGCTGTAAGCGGTGTAGCTCTTTGGGACTTCGGTAATGGTTCTACTGCTAAAGGAAATACTGCTACAACAGATTATCCATTTGCAGGAAACTATACTATTACAATGACTCTGTACACAGAAGGCGGTTCTGTGTCGACTACTCAAATGATTACAATTGCAAACGACGACTTCGCTTTGCTAGATACGCCAAACTATCGTAACCTGACAGGTGGTCCTGATGATCTAGATGGTAAGACTTGGGTATTCGACCAATACCACGAAGGTCACTTCGGTGTAGGTCCTGCTGGCGATCCAACTGCTGGACCAGCATGGTGGGCAGCTCCTGCTATGGCGAAGGATGAAACTTCTCTATATACTCAGAAGTTTACATTCATCCAACGCGATGTACAGTTCAAGTGGGAAAACAATGGCTATATCTATACTAATCAGCTAGGTGTAGATGCACTGAGTGCTTCAGTAGATGAAGAAACTCCTGATGGTGACTTTGATGTACCATACGTCCCAGCTGATGACTTGACATTCTCGTTGAACGAAACAGATATGACCTTGAAACTTTCTGGTGGTGCATTCTTCGGTAACTACCAAGGTACATCTACATATACTATCGTTTCTTTGACAGAAACTGAGTTGTATCTATATTGCCAAAGTGGTACAGACAACAACGGTTGGTGGTATCGCCTGATTCCAGAAGAATTGAACATCGAACCAGTGGTTACTGTAGAAGTTAAAGCAGTACCTTTGATGGATGATATGGAAGAGGAAGAAGCTCCATACGCTTATACAGCTAAGGATATGGGTGATGATCCTAAGACGAAGCGCGGTTATGACAACCCACTTCCATTTGGTATCAACACATCAAACAAGGTGTACATGTATGAAAAGACTACTGAGTTCTATAGCAACTTGATGATCCCTAACCAAGGTTACAAGTTCGACTTGACAGAACAAAACACCATCACTATGAAGGTGTACTTGCCAAGCTTCAACGACTACGAGACTGAAGGTGAAGTAGCAGGTTCTTGGATTGCGAAGTCTAATCTTCAACGAGCTGTTGCAGTGAAGCTTCAAGACAGCACACTTGGTGACAACGCTTGGTCTACTCAAGCACAAGTGCTTATCGAAGACCTACCAACTGATGAGTGGACAGAAGTAACATTCGACTTCAGCGCATTTGCTGATCGTGAAGACTTCGACCAAATCGTGATTCAGTTTGGTAACGAAGGTCATAACATGCCAGGTCTGTTCTTCTTCGATGATTTCTCATTTGAATAGCCCTATATAATATAATGTGGGGTATACGATACATGTATGCCCCACATTTTTTTACTATCAGATTGAACTATATATATTAAATACTAAACAGATGAATATCAAAAAGACTCTATCAGCATTTGCTGTCGGCTTATTGCTCGCCTCTTGTGCACCTAGTGGCTCAAGCCAAGTAGCACTAAGTGAAGAAGATGCCCGCATTGAGGCTCGTGTGGATTCCTTAATCTCTCTTCTTTCATTTGAAGAGAAGTTAGGCCAGATGAACCAGATCTCTGCCGTGGCCAACATTGAGGACATCACTCAATTGGTCAAAGATGGTAGAATTGGATCTATCCTAAATGAAGTAGACCCTGTTCGTATCAACGCCTTGCAGCGCCTAGCTGTAGAGCAAAGCGAGCACCATATTCCAATTTTGATGGCACGTGATGTCATCCACGGTTTTAAGACTATCTTCCCAATTCCGATTGGTCAGGCAGCTACTTTCAACCCTGAAGTGGCAAGAATGGGTGCTCGTGTAGCTGCTATTGAGGCTACATCTGTTGGTGTTCGTTGGACATTCTCTCCAATGGTCGATATCGCTCGCGATGCCCGTTGGGGACGTCTAGCCGAAGGATACGGTGAAGACGTATACTTGACAAGTGTGATGGGTGCAGCCACTGTACGCGGTTACCAAGGCGATGACTTGGCCGACCCTACAAGCATGGCAGCCTGTGTGAAGCACTTCGTAGGGTATGGTGCAGCAGAAGCTGGTAAAGACTATAACTCTACATTTATTCCAGAGCGCGTATTGCGCAATGTCTACTTGCCACCATTTAAGGCAGCAGTAGAAGCTGGATCTGCTACTTTGATGACTTCTTTCAATGACAACGATGGTATCCCTGCTTCAGGCAACCCATTTATCTTGAAGCAAATCCTACGTGATGAGTGGGGCTTTAATGGCTTCGTCGTGACAGACTGGGGAACAATCCCAGAAATGAACACACACGGTTTTGTGAAAGATACTATTTCAGCAGCTGGTGTAGCCATCAACTCAGGTGTGGATATGGAAATGGCTAGTTGGGTCCTTGTTTCTAACCCAGCCGATAAGCTAGTAGAAGCAGGTCTTAAAGAAGCAGAAGTAGATCGTGCTGTACGCAACGTATTGCGCGTGAAGTTTAAGCTAGGTCTTTTCGAAAACCCATATGTTGATGAAAACAAAGCATCTGCTATGTATGCAGAAGCTAGCTTAGAAGCAGCTAAAGAAGCAGCTATTCAAGGTGCTATCTTGTTGAAGAACGAAGGCAACACCCTTCCAGTGAAGAAGTCTGTGAAGCGCATCCTTGTAGTCGGTCCTATGGCCGATGCTCCATACGAGCAAATGGGTACATGGGTATTCGATGGTGAAGAAGAGCACACTGTGACTCCACTAGATGCCCTACGTAAACAATATGGCGACAAGGTGAAGATTGACTTTATGCCAGTCCTTGACTACTCTCGTGACCGCAGCACACGCCGCATTCCTGCAGCAGTAGCCGCAGCACGTCGCGCTGATGTTGTCCTTGCCTTTATCGGTGAAGAGTCTATTCTGTCTGGTGAAGCACACAGTCTAGCAGATATCAATCTAGTTGGTGCACAAGCAGCCATGATTGAAGCATTGAGCAAGGTGAAGACTCCACTTGTATCTATTGTGATTGCTGGTCGTCCACTGACTATTCAAAAGCAATTGAACGAATCAGACGCCATGCTATATAGCTTCCATCCTGGTACTATGGGTGGTCCTGCACTAGCAGAACTATTGATGGGTGATGCAGTGCCTTCTGGTAAGACTCCTATGACCTTCCCTAAGATGGTCGGACAATCGCCTATCTACTACAACCACCACAATACTGGTCGTCCATCCAATGGTCACGAGCAACTATTGTATGATATCCCTGTCAAGCCAGGTCAAACATCTACTGGTTGTCGTAGCTTCTTCCTAGATGCAGGTGAAACACCGTTGTTCCCATTCGGTTATGGTCTATCCTATACGACATTCGAATACGGTGCTGTACAACTATCTGCTACTGAGTTAGGCAAAGACGACGTCTTGAAGCTAACTGCTACCGTGAAGAACACAGGTAAGGTAGCTGCTACAGAAATCGTACAGTTGTATATCCAAGACCGCTATGCAAGCGTGACTCGTCCAGTGAAGGAAATGAGACGTTTTGCACGTGTGGACATTGCTCCAGGCGAAGTAAAAACAGTAGAATTTGAATTGCCTATCAGCGATCTAGCATTCTGGACTCGTGACATGAAGCACGAAGTAGAAGCGGGTGAATTCCGCGCTTGGATTGCTCCTAACTCTGATGCAGGTACTCCAGTGTCTTTCACTGTAAACTAATACCTAGCATCCCCTTAACCTATTATTAAACAGAAGAATGATGAAATTGAATAAGATGATCTCGTGGCTATTTGTGTCACTATTAGTTTTTCCTTTTACAAGTTGTGGAGGAGACAGTGACGAAGTAGTTGCTGCTGTCCCGACAAACCTTGAAGTATCTTACATTATCGAAGGTGCGACAACAGGTAACCGTGCAGGCGGTGGCTCTGGTGTGGTGAAGTTTACTGCTTCAGCTACAGATGCGACAACCTATACCTTTACTTACGACGGAGCTACAGAAGCTGCACAAGATGGTCGTAAAACCTATACTTTCACCACTCCTGGTACAAACGATTATACTGTTACGGTACAGGCTTACAATGCAGACAACGAGTCTGTAAGTAAAGATGTGACTGTCTCAGTGTATGTAAGTAATGGTGCAGGTGCGACAACAGGTCAAAGCTTCAAAGATCAAAGACTAAGCATCGCTACAGACGATGATTACTCTACATTGGTCTATGCTGATGAATTTGAAGTTGCAGGTAATGTACCAAATGCCGATTACAACCAAGAAATTGGTGGACACGGTTGGGGGAACAACGAGTCGCAATACTATACGAATCGTACTAGCAACTCTTTCATTAAAGACGGTATGCTTCATATCGTAGCCAAGAAAGAGAACTATGAAGGCATGAACTATACGTCAGCTCGTCTGACAACTCAAGGTCTACATGAGTTCCAGTATGGTCGTTTCGAGATTAAAGCTCAATTGCCTACAGGTGTAGGTACTTGGCCTGCTATCTGGATGTTGGGTGCCAACATCAGTAGTGTAGGTTGGCCAGCATGTGGTGAGATTGATATCATGGAGCATGTAGGTAAGAATCAAAATTCGATTCATCACTCGATGCATACAACAGGTAGTCACGGTGCTACTGTCAATACAGCACATTCTATGATTGAAAATGTATCGACTACTTTCCATGTGTACACTTGTGTATGGACGCCAAGTGATATTTCATTCTACGTAGATGATGTGCACAAATACACATATACTCCATCTACAATGACCAATACACACTGGCCATTTAATAAGCCACAATTCCTACTGTTCAATATCGCTATGGGCGGTACTTGGGGTGGAAATATTTCTGGTAGCTTTACTCAATCTGAGATGTTGATTGATTACGTTCGCGTATATCAATAGTAGATAGTTAACATACAATTATGGTGAGAAAAAGGGGGGGTGCTTTGTGGCACAACCCCTTTTTGAGTTATGTATCTCACACGCTTATTGTTCTATAAGTCTGTTGTTGTACAATACATTTGTCGACACATTTAGTTAATCTTCTAGGCATACCGACCATCTCGGTCAAAGAAATCTCTGCCGAGTTGTCGCTTAATAGTACATTGTGTTTTTACCGTACGTTTAAGGAGATGACGGGGAGGACACCGTTGGACTATAAGATTAATCTGTAGAGGATTGTTCTTTTAGTATATAATGTGCAAAGTTGTTACGACCAATACGCTGTATCTTATTAGCTTTGACTAGCTCGTTTAAATCTTTAATCGCAGTGGTCTTGCCAATATGCACCATGCTTTGATACTGAAGTCTTCTGATTGTCTTGTGCTTTTCTAGATAAGCCATCAATTGATTGATCCTAGTCTCTTTCTCTATATTGTCTTTAATAACTCTTTTTTTATCGCCTTCTAGGCGAAGAGCCGATGTAAATAACTGATCAATTAGTTTTTTACTGGGACGAAAGCGTGGAATCACTTGTCGTATCTTATGCGTTGCATTCTCGTCATGACTAGCGATAGGTTCTGATTTGACTTCGACGTGTAAGGTGCCGAAGTGCGGAATGTCTACACTGATACCATCTTTGAGATATTCAATGGACACATCGAATGTATTGGCCCAAGCATTCTTACAGTCACCTGCTGTAAGCGAGCTTCGGGATTGAACGTCTTTAGCGAGTCTTTCGTCTGTGACATGCCCTTGTGGTACTGCCTTGGCGTAGAAATACTCTTTCTTGTTGTCATGTTGTGGATTTGTCTTTTTTACGAGAACGTACTTTATAGCCATAAGAATTGTATTTAAAGAAGAGGACTCGACCACCCACGGGTGTTCGACTCGATTACCCATGGGTGAGCGGATCGAACTTCCATGGAGGAGCGGACCGACCACCCATGGGTGTGCGGTAGCTTTCCTCCTGTTTCAATTATGTTTATAAGCAAAAACCTCCCGTTAGCCTGAGCTAACGAGAGGTTCTCTATATCTATAGGTTACTTGTTCAATCTCCAAGTACTACCTTCTTTGCTATCTTTAATTTCAAAGCCTAGCGCTTGCAACTCATCACGAATCTTATCGGAGGTCGCCCAGTCCTTATTGGCTTTGGCTTGCATGCGTTGTTCTAGAAGCATATCGACTACTTGACCAAAGGCATCTTCACGGGCGCTGTTGCCATCGTTGCTGCCGCTGCCTTTTTCGATGCGTAGACCGAGCAAGTCAAAGACAAATAGATCGAAGGTCGCTTTTAGTTCGGCAAGTGCTGCTTCCGAGATGCTTGCTTTGCCTGCAGCTACCGTATTGATGAGTTTACAGCCATCAAATAAGTGAGCGATTACGATAGGCGTATTCAAGTCGTCCATCAAGGCTTCGTAACACTTGTCTTTAAGTACTACTGCTTGTGCATCGGTCTCTTTGGTTTTATCCGATGCGGCTACTGCTGCAATGCGATCTAGATTTTCATACGCCTCAAGCAGACGTTGCAATCCCTTTTCGCTGGCTTGTAGCGCTTCGTTAGAGAAGTCTACCGTGCTGCGGTAGTGTGCTTGCAAGATAAAGAAACGAATCGTCATCGGGCTATACGCTTTATCTAGTAGTTTATGATCCCCATCAAAGAATTCCTTCAATAGGATAAAGTTGCCTAGCGACTTACCCATCTTCGTGCCATTGATCGTAATCATATTGTTGTGCATCCAGTAACGCACCATATCGTGTCCTTGCGAAGCGACTGCTTGTGCAATCTCACACTCGTGGTGTGGGAAAAGCAAGTCCATACCGCCCCCATGGATATCAAATTCGTTGCCTAAGTACTTACGGCCCATTGCCGTACACTCACAGTGCCATCCTGGGAACCCGTCTCCCCATGGAGAAGGCCAACGCATGATATGTTCTGGTTGTGCATTTTTCCACAACGCGAAATCCGCAGAATTGCGCTTTTCTTGTTGACCGTCTAGCTCACGAGTTGTCGATAGCATATCTTCGATATTGCGACCAGATAGTTTTCCGTAGTTGTGCTTCTCGTTGTACTTAGCGACGTCAAAATATACAGAACCTTCACTTTCGTAAGCGAAGCCATTATCTAGAATCTCTTTAACCAGTTCGATTTGTTCGATGATATGGCCAGAAGCGTGAGGCTCGATGCTAGGAGGAAGCACATTGAGTGATTCCATTTCGCGGTGGTAGTTATTCACATTACGTTGTACCACTTCCATTGGTTCTAGTTGCTCAAGGCGTGCGCGCTTTGCTACCTTATCTTCGCCTTCGTCTGCATCGTGCTCCAAGTGACCCACATCGGTGATATTGCGCACGTAACGTACCTTATACTCTAGGTGAGATAGGGTGCGAAACAACACGTCGAAGGTGATTGCAGGGCGTGCGTGACCCAAGTGGGCATCGCCGTAAACTGTAGGACCGCATACGTACAATCCCACGTGAGGTGCATGAACAGGCTCGAAGACCTCTTTCTTGCGACTCAAACTATTGTAAATGGTCAGTTTCTGTGTCATCTTTGTTACTTTTTTACTTAGTGGGGCAAAGGTAGCAAATATTCTCCGAATGAGCTCAATAAACCAAGAATATTAGTACTTTTGTGCCCATGAATGCAGAAAAAAGACAGAGCAAGCAGAAGGTCCTCTTGGGCATGAGCGGCGGGACAGATAGTTCTATCGCGGCCATCATGTTGCAGGAGCAGGGCTACGAGGTGCTAGGCATCACTTTCCGATTTTACGAAAAGGATGGTCAGACAGATTATCTCGAAGCAGCCCGTGCTTTGGCAGATAAGCTTGGTATCGCCCATATCACTTACGACGTGCGTGAGGATTTTGAAACCCGCATTATTCGCTATTTTATCGATAGCTATATGCAGGGAGAGACTCCTGTGCCTTGTACGCTGTGCAATAACTTTTTTAAATGGCCATTGATGGCAAAGGTGGCTGATGAACAGGGAATTGATTATATCTCTACAGGGCACTATATTCAGCGTGTAGAGCACGATGGTCGATATTATATCCGTCCTGGTGTAGACCCAGATAAGGACCAGTCTTTCTTTATGTGGGGACTTACTCAAGAGCTGATGGAGCGCATGATTTTGCCTTTGGGAGAAATGACCAAAGAAGAGGTGCGTGCCTATGCTCGTGAGAGAGGGTACGCAGCTCAAGCCGATAAGAAAGAAAGCATCGGTGTGTGTTTTTGTCCAGGTGATTACCGCTCTTTTTTACGCGAACGCATAGCAGAGGATCAGTTTCAACCTGGTCACTTTGTGGATCTGGATGGACAGGTACTGGGCAAGCATTCAGGGTTTCCGTTTTTTACTGTGGGGCAGCGTCGTGGACTGGGGGTACATTTTAACCGAGCACTGTATGTGCAAAATCTGGATGTGCAAACCAACCGAGTTACACTAGCACCGCTGAAAGATTTGGAACGTATGAGCTTTGAAGTGCGTGACTGGTGTGCGCAGTCTTTGGATGAGTTACTGAGCATCCCTCATGTGGAAGTACGCATCCGTTATCGCAAGCAATATAACACGGGGCAAGTACAGCTGGTTTCTTCGGAAGATGCAGCAGGCAAAAAGCGCTTGTTGGTGAAGTTGGATCAGCCGTTGACAGCCGTTGCAGCGGGGCAGGCTGTTGCGTTTTATTATGATAATCGAGTGATAGGCGGGGGTATAATCTGCTAAAATGTAACACATTAGTCATAAATACGTCAATATTACCATATTCCACACGTATTTTATGACATAATATTCGCTCAGTTTGAAAAGATGATGTACATTTGTGCAATCGTACCGAAAACTATGTATTAACGTATGAGTGAAGACAAGATTTTTTTGATTGATATCGATAAAGTGCTACGCGATAAGATGCCTAAAAAGCATCACCGTGTGCCTCGATTTTTGGTCAATTACCTGAAAAGGATAGCCCATCAGGACGATTTGAACCGATTCCTGACAAATGGAGCGAAAGGCAAATACGGAGTAGACTTCTTGGAAGCTACACTAGCCGAACTAGATTGGGAGGTAAACGTACAGGGCAGAGAGAATCTTCCAGAAGATGGTCTTTGTACCTTTGTAAGCAATCATCCATTGGGTGGAGCGGATGGTGTGACGCTAGGATATGTCCTAGGCAAGCACTATGACGGACGTGTTAAGTATTTGGTCAATGATATATTGATGAACTTAGCGGGTCTGGCACCTTTGTGTATTCCTATCAATAAGACAGGAAAGCAAAGTCGAGATTTTCCACGTATGGTGGAAGCAGGCTTTAAAAGCGACGATCATCTTATCATGTTTCCTGCGGGCTTGTGCTCTCGTAAGATTAATGGCAAGATTCAAGACCTTGATTGGAAAAAGACCTTTATCACGAAGAGCGTAGAAGCGAAGCGTGATGTGGTGCCAGTGTATTTTGAAGGACGTAACTCGAACTTCTTCTACAACTTGGCCAACTTCTGCAAGGCGATTGGTTTGAAAGTCAATATTGCTATGCTTTTTCTCGTGGATGAGATGTATAAGAACAAACATAATACATTTACAATAACCTTTGGAAAACCTATTCCTTGGCAAACTTTCGATGATTCGAAGAATGCTACTGAATGGGCACAGTGGGTCAGAGACGTTGTCTACAATATGGCTCCAGATAATCAGAAGAAATAAGCTTATATAAGATTATGAAACAACAAATGGAAGCGATCATCGCACCAGTGGATAAAGAGCTAATCAAAGCTGAATTGACTGAGGAAAAAAGATTGCGTGTTACGAACAAAAACAGCAACGAGATTTATATCGTTACGCATCAAGATGCTCCAAATACCATGCGCGAAATCGGTCGTTTGCGTGAATGGGCATTCCGCTCTGCTGGAGGTGGTACAGGTAAATCGATGGATATAGATGAGTTTGATACCATGGAAGGAGGCTACAAGCAACTGATTGTTTGGGATCCTGAATTGGAGAAGATTCTAGGCGGCTACCGTTATTTATTGGGTACTGAGGTGAAGTATGATGAGGCTGGTCAACCTATTTTGGCAACTTCACATATGTTTAAATTCTCGGAGCAATTTATCAAAGAGTACATGCCACAAACTATCGAATTGGGACGTTCTTTTGTGACTCTAGAGTATCAGTCTACTCGTATGGGAAGTAAAGGGCTTTTCGCTTTGGATAATCTATGGGATGGTCTAGGTGCACTAACTGTTGTGATGCCTAATATGAAATACCTTTTTGGTAAGGTGACTATGTATCCTAGTTTCCACCGTGAAGCACGCGATAAAATATTGTATTTCTTGCGCAAGCATTTCCCAGATAAAGATAATTTGGTTTTGCCGACTCATCCGTTGACTTTGGAAATGGACGAAGCAGACTTGGAGAATCTATTCCCTTACGATACCTTTAAAGAAAACTACAAGATTCTAAATGCTGAGGTGCGTAAGGAAGGGTTTAATATCCCTCCATTGGTCAATGCTTATATGGGGCTTAGTCCAACGATGCGTATGTTTGGTACAGCTATCAACTATGGCTTTGGCGACGTAGAAGAAACAGGTATCTTGATTGATGTCAATGAGATTCTAGAGACGAAGCGTGTGCGCCACATTCAGTCGTTTATCGACAATGATTTGGAGGACTTCCGCGTCACGTCTGGACAAAATAAGATATTCTATCCAATCAAAGACGATGAAAAAGTAGACTAATATAGTAGTACACCTTATATAAAGAGATAGATTCCAAAAGTAGCTAATAGGCTGTCTTTGGAATCTATCTCTTTTTTTATACCTTTATTAGAACTTGTGTTGTTCTTAAAAAAGGGCACAAAAAAAGCGCCCAAGAGTGGAAGCCTCCCGAACGCTAAATCTTTTAAGTAGCGGGACCCAGGATTGAACTGGGGACCTCATGATTATGAATCATGCGCTCTAACCGACTGAGCTATCCCGCCATTAATTTTTAATTGCGGTGCAAAGGTAGGGCTTTTTTCTCAATCTCCAAATGTATTCGAGATTTTTTTTGAAAAAAGTTTTTTGTCATCGCTTTTTGCCGACTTAGGCGTAGTTAATTAGGAAAAAGATTGTATCTTGCCCACATGTTAATTATTGAATAAATAAGATTCACTATGGATAAAGAGAAGTTTACTTTAGAATACCCATTGCACTCGCATAGTCAACATGTGATATGGGAAACTATCAGTACTCCCTCGGGGCTTGCTCAGTGGTTTGCCGATGAAGTAAGCTTTACCAATCGCCATGCCCGCTTTCAGTGGGGCGATGAAGAGATGCGTGAAGCCGATATCATTGCGATGAGACCTTTGCATTTCATCCGTTTTCATTGGACGGATGAGGAGTGGCAGCGCAGTTATTTCGAGTTGAAAATGACTATCAATGATATGACAGGCACATGTATGCTTGAAGTGACTGATTTTGCAGAAGCCGATGAAGTGGAGTCTCAAATTGAGCTGTGGAATGCTCAGATTGAGGATTTGATGCGCAATACTGGTATGTAAAAGGCTAAAATATCTCAAACGATGCAGAGAGTTTGCGGATTTCAGCTATCTTTGTAATATGATACGTATAAGAAAGTTAGACCTCTTTATACTCAGGAATTTCCTGACCCTTTTTATGGGCACGTTTTTTATCTGTTTGTTTATATTCATGATGCAGTTTTTATGGCGTTATGTAGATGAACTTGTGGGTAAAGGACTTTCTGTTGATGTGATGGCACAGTTCTTTTTCTATTCTGCTATGACACTGATTCCTGCGTCTTTGCCGCTGGCCGTTTTGCTTGCTTCGCTGATCTCTTTTGGTAACTTAGGAGAACAGTTTGAGTTGTTGGCTATGAAGGCAGCAGGTGTCCCTCTGATACGCATCATGAGACCACTTTGGATTTTTGTCGCATTTATTTGCGGCATCTCTTTTTATTTCCAGAATGTGGCTGGTCCAGCAGCTGAAGTCAAGCTGTGGACGCTGATTATCTCCCTAAAACAAAAATCACCAGAGTTGGATATCCCTGAAGGGGTGTTCTATACAGAAATTGCTGATTATAATATCTATGTCAAAAGTAAAGACCGTGACACGGGATTGATGCGTGACATGATGATCTATAATTTTAGCGATGGCTTTGAGAATGCGCATATTATCCTTGCTGATAGTGGACGTATGGAGGTGACGGCAGATAAAAGCCACTTGTTATTGCATCTCTATAGTGGAGAGCTCTTTGAGAACTTGAAGCAGCAGAGTAGAGGAGATAAGAGTGTGCCGTATCGCCGTGAGAGCTTTAAAGAAAAACACTCTATTATCGCCTTCAATAGTGATCTAGAGATGGTCGATGGTGGATTTATGGAGAAGAATGAACGTTCTAAAAACGTGATTCAGCTTCAAAATGATATCGATAGCATGCGCGTTTTGCAAGATAGTGTAGGGCATGCTTTCTATCAACAGGCCATGAAAGGCGTGTATAAGAAGTCGGCCTTGAAGTTGTCTAAGACTGATTCTATGATGATGGCCAATGAGCCATTAGCTAGATATAATGTGGACAGTGTGTATCGTGCCATGTCGCTGATAGAAAGACAAAAAGTGATGAAAAGTGCTGAGGCTAGTATTGCCAAGCAGAATAGTGACTTGGTGTTTAAGCGCAGCAGCATGGGCGATAGCGAGAAGAAGGTGCGTCGATTTGCATCGGCTTGGCATAAGAAGTTTACTTTGGCTTTGTCATGCTTGTTCTTTTTCTTTATAGGTGCACCTCTAGGAGCTATTATCCGTAAGGGTGGACTAGGACTGCCAGTGGTGATTTCTGTGTTGTTCTTTATCGTCTACTACATTATTGATACGTCTGGCTATAAGATGGCTCGTGATGGCTACTGGATCGTGTGGTCAGGTATCTGGATGAGTAGTGCGATTCTTGCACCTATTGGGATCTTCTTGAGCTATAAGGCCAATAATGATTCGGTGATGTTCAATATTGATACTTACCTAGAGTGGCTGAAACTATTGATAGGTATCCGCTCTAAGCGACATCTAGCGATGAAGGAGGTGGTGATTGTGGATATCGACTATCAAGAGACTCTTGACCATCTGCATGAACACACAAGAAAGATTGAGGAGTACCGTGAGGCTCCACATAATTTGAAATTACCTAACTACTTCCGTCTATGGTTCTCGCCAGGGCAGGATAGTAAAATGGAAGAGATACTAACTGAACTTGAGGATATGATTGTGCATTTGAGTAATAGCCGCCACTCACTAGTGGTGAAACAACTTAATGCGTATCCTATGATACCTATTCATGCACATACTCGTCCATTTGGACGTCAGTGGCTGAATACTATATTGGGTATTTTTGTTCCACTTGGTCTCTTCTTTTATATACGTGTCTGGCTGTTTAGACTACGTCTGTGTAAAGATGTGGTGCTAATTACTAAAGTACACGAGCAATTAGAACAGATTATTGTAGATCATGATCTTCACAGATCAAATAAGTAAAAAGATATGGAAAATTTTCAACTCAATACCATTCCTGAAGCTATTGAAGACTTCAAGGTTGGTAAAATGGTTATCGTCGTTGATGACGAGGATAGAGAGAATGAAGGTGACTTTATTATGGCCGCAGAAAAGGTCACTGAAGCCGATGTGAACTTTATGATGACCTATGGTCGCGGAGTGCTTTGTACCCCGATATCAGAAGAAATATGCGAGCGCTTGGAATTGCCTATGCAGGCTCAAGCCAATACATCTATTTATGAGACTCCGTTTACCATCACAGTGGATCTACTGGAAGGGTGTACTACGGGAGTATCTATGCATGACCGTGCAGCGACTATCAATGCATTGGCCAACCCAGACTCAAAACCAAGCGATTTCGGTCGCCCAGGACATATTAACCCACTTCGTGCTAGAAGTCGCGGTGTGTTGCGCAGAGCAGGACATACGGAAGCGGCGGTAGACTTGGCAAAACTAGCTGGACTACAACCTGCAGGTGCTCTTATTGAGATTATCAATGAGGATGGTACGATGGCGCGTATGCCAGACCTTGTGAAGGTGGCAAAGAAATGGGGCATGAAGATTGTGTCTATCAAAGATTTGATTGCACATCGTCTTCAAACAGAATCTATCGTAGAAAAGGGTGTAGAGGTAGATATGCCTACTGAGCACGGACATTTCCGTTTGATCCCTTTCAAGCAAAAATCTAATGGCCTTGAGCATATCGCTTTGGTTAAAGGCACTTGGGAGCCTGATGAAGCAGTGTTAGTACGTGTACACTCGTCTTGTGCAACAGGTGATATCTTCGGCTCTTCACGTTGCGATTGTGGTGACCAACTTCATAAAGCTATGGAAATGGTGGATAAAGAAGGTAAGGGTGCTATCGTATATATGAACCAAGAAGGACGCGGTATCGGCTTGATGGCTAAGATTGCGGCATACAAACTACAAGAAGAAGGTATGGACACAGTAGATGCAAATGTGCATCTAGGGTTTGATCCTGATGAACGCGACTACGGTGTTGGTGCGCAAATTCTTCGCGAGATTGGTGTGCAAAAAATGCGTTTGATGAGTAACAATCCTATCAAGCGTATTGGCTTGGAAGCTTATGGCTTGGAAGTCGTAGAAAATGTTTCTATTGAAGTGCCAATCAACGAGTTTAACGAGCGTTATATGAAAACGAAGAAGGAAAGAATGGGGCATAACCTCCACTTCTAATTCTCAGAGAGTAAGCCGTTTTGGCATCTATATACCACAGGCCTAGAGCAGACATATAAGTATCTTTTGTATGTGTGTTCTAGGCTAAAAAAAAAAACAATTATTCGAAACAAACAAACTAAATCGAGATGATGCAACTTTCAGACAGATTGAACAGCCTGTCGCCATCAGCTACTTTGGCTATGGCGCAGAAGAGTGCTGAGCTCCGCGCACAAGGAGTAGATGTTATCAATTTGAGTGTGGGGGAGCCAGATTTCAACACACCAGATCACATTAAAGAAGCGGCAAAGAAAGCGATAGATGAGAATTTCTCTCGTTACTCTCCAGTAATGGGATATCCTGCACTTCGTGAAGCTATTGTGGCTAAACTTAAGAAAGAAAACGACTTGACGTTTGCAGCAAGCCAAATATCTGTGTCTAATGGGGCTAAGCAGTGTGTTTGTAATGCATTGTTGGCTTTGATCAACCTTGGTGACGAGGTGATTATTCCTGCACCCTATTGGGTGAGCTACCCAGAGATGGTGAAACTAGCAGAAGGTACACCAGTAATCGTTCCTGCTGGTATTGAGCAAGACTTTAAGATTACTCCAGCTCAATTGGAAGAAGCGATTACTGAGAAGACACGTGCTTTGATCTTGTGCTCTCCATCTAATCCAACGGGTGCGGTGTACACAAAAGAAGAGTTGGCAGCACTAGTTGAGGTTCTTGAGAAGTATCCACGAGTGATTGTAATTGCTGATGAAATTTATGAGCATATCACCTATGTAGGTAAGCATGAGAGTATCGCTCAATTCCATTGTATGAAAGAGCGTACAGTGATTGTCAATGGTGTCTCTAAGGCTTATGCAATGACTGGATGGCGTATTGGATTTATTGCTGCTCCAGAATGGATTACAAAAGCTTGTAACAAACTTCAAGGTCAATATACATCTGGACCATGTTCAGTGTCTCAAAAAGCGGCAGAAGCTGCATATACTGGTACTCAACAGCCAGTACAAGATATGCTTGAGGCATTTGCCCGTCGTCGTAAACTAATTGTGAAGCTTGCAAAAGAGATTCCAGGATTTGAGGTAAGCGTACCAAACGGTGCTTTCTACCTATTCCCTAAGTGTAGTGCATACTTCGGTAAGGCTGTAGGTGATCGTAAGATCGAGAATGCATCTGATTTGGCTATCTACCTACTTGAAGAAGCTCACGTAGCTTGTGTTACAGGTGATGCCTTTGGATCTCCTGAGTGTATCCGTATGAGTTATGCTACCAGCGATGAGAATATTGTAGAAGCAATGTCTCGTATCTCTAACGCATTAGCAAAACTACAGTAATATATTACTAGATAAAAGCAATGGCCGCGCAACTCACGTTGTGCGGCCATTTTACGTACATGATTTTAAATTCGAGATTAGTTCTCTACTTTTCTTGATGTGTGAATAGCAATCCTCTTATTGCTGCCGTCGCAGCAATAGAGGAGAGCATTAGAGCATATATAAGCCATACGAGTTTATACATAATAAGGCAATTGGTTTCTGCCATTAGCTGTCAAACTAATAAATATTTTCTTATCTTTTTACTTGATCCAAATCACCGTCAAATGGATCGTAGAAGATATCAGTGATCTCATCTACTTTCTCAATTGTGATGTTAAGTTGATAGTCACCGTTCTTAAGTACTACATCATATGTGCCAATTGGAAGGTTCGCTAATGGTACTTCAAGCTTACCATCAATCATTGGTACTTCCATAGTCAAAGACTCTTCGCCTGTCTCTTTGTCTATACATGTTACAGTGTAATCTGCAGATCCCCAAAGGTGTAGATTAACATATAGTATACATTCGTCATCTGCAACATCTACTTGTGGAGTAGAACGAGGCATAAATTTTACATCTTTGACTTTTACTCTTTCAGCGTGTGCTGAAGAAATACAAGTACAACCTAAAGCAACTGTAAATAAGCCAATGCAAAGCTTAGAAATGATATTGTTTACTACTTTCATTGTTTCAATATTTTTTTGTTATACAATTCCATTTTCGTTTTTCAACAATACAAATATACAGAATCCAAAAGTTTTGACATCAAAAATGAGTTCGCAAATAATTCGCATTTTCAAAATGCCTTATTTTAAGGCGTTTAGAGATGTAAAAATAGTCTTTTTTTTTGTCTATTCCCTCTGAAAGTTATACATTTGCTGCATGAATAAACGCTCCCCTCTATATAATTGTCTAGCTTTTCTAGTGCTTTTTTTACTTGTGATGATTTATTCTGCATGCAGTAATAATAATCGTCATCACAGTTATATTCCATTTATGGATTCTTTAAAGCACCAGGTCAGTGTTAATGCATCACGAGCTTTGAAAATGGTAGAAGATTCCGTTAGTCTTCTTTCAGAGTTTTCTGAGGAAGAACTTCGACATGTGCAACTATACAATCTTTTAGCAAGAGTTAAATTAGTGAATTATCCGGCAAATGATTCTTTGTCTCAAATAGTGTTGCATTATTTTTCTAACTCTAAGAACCCTGAGCTGAAATCAATCGCGTACTATGTTAGTGCTCAAATTCATGAGGAGATTGGTGCTACAGAAACTGCACTTAAAGAGTTATATATTGCAAAGGATGTTCCAGGACTAGACAACTACCCAGAACACGCATCAAGAGTATGTAGTGGTCTATCTTCCTTTTATGTTAAGAAAGGAGCTTATGGATTGGCATTAAATTTAAGTAAGGAGGCCTTGAAGCATTTGATGAAATCTGGTAACAATGTTAACTTACCTATTGTCTATGAGAATGTTGCAAATAGCTATGGGTTAGTCGGTATATCTGATTCTGCTTCACTCTATTTTCTGAAGGCGATTAAAAGTGCTTCTACTTACAATGATATTTATAGACTGAATTCTTGTCGTATTGATTATACACGCTTTTTGCTTTTGCATGACTCGTTGAAAAAAGCTAATGATTTAATTTCAATAACAACAAGACCTTTTAAATCGGATGAATTAGGAGCCTATTATGCAAATAAAGTTCGCTATTACTACTTAACCAATAAGTTTGATTCTTGTTTTCACTATGCTAGCCTAGTTGAGGAACTGGGTGAGCCATATGGACGATTAACTGCATTAGGTTATCAGTATAATTGTGCCTTAAATCTTGGTGATGAAGCAACAGCTTTATCTTCTTTGGAATCGTATACCAACTTAAATGATTCTATTTTTAACGTTAGTAAAGTAGAAGAGATACGCAAAGTAAAAAGTAAATATGATTACTTGTTAGCTCAAAAAGAAAAGGAAGCAATGAGTAAGAGGGCACGTTTTATGTCCGTGAGTATCACCTCTGTTGCCATATTAGTCATTCTAGGTTTCTATATCTTTATACAGCGTCAGAAACTGAAGAATAAGCAGCGTATTGATGAGTTGCAAGCAAGTGCTAAACTGCGTCAATTGCAATATGAAAAAGGTGAGGAGTCGCTTAAGGATAAGCAGCATGAAGTGGAATCGTTGCGTAATCAGTTAGAAAAAAGTACTACCAAGGAGTCTTCTTTCCAAGTCGAACTTGCTACTTTACGTAAACAACTAGCCGAAGTTGCTATAGATTATAAGACTGTTCAGTTGGCCAGTCATAAACTGGAAGAACAATCTTTTAGGCAGTCGGCCATCTTTATGCGATTACTCAGTATTATTAATCAAGAAGCATATGCTGACTTTCGACCATCTGATTGGGATGATTTACAGGAAGCCTGTGAAAAGTCATTTAAGAGTTTCTTTGAGACACTAAGAGAATTTAGTTTGGAGTTGAATGATAATGAAATCAAGGTCTGTTACTTGACCAAGATTAATGTGTCATCTAAGGATATTAGTCGTTTGCTTTTTAAAGCTCCTTCAACCATATCCACAAATAAGGCTCGTATATATGCGAAACTTATGAAGAAGAAAGGAAAGGCATCTGATTTCGATGAATTAATCGACTCTATGTAGTTTAAAATTGTGTTCTTATTGCATTGTCGGAAGTAAAATATCTAAATGTCATGCATACTCAGAATTGCAGATATTCCCATATTAATATTGTATACTACATCTCATGAATACAGGCTTTAAAAGATTTAGTAACAGAGCGCTACTTTTTGTAGTGTGCATCGTCTTGTGTATGTCCTCTTGCATGCATAAAAGAAGTGTAGCAGTGTATGATTGGCCAATAGATTCAATTAAGAACGAGTTGGCTTCCAATCCTAGTCAGGTAACAGCATTTTATGACAGTATGATGACTGTTATTGGATCTGCTTCAGATAGGCACTCTAGGGAGTTGCAGCTGTTTCTGATATTAGCCAAAGTTAGAAATGACGAGTCTGGTTTAAATGACTCGTTAACTAGGATATTGGCCAAAGAGTTTGCTACATCTGATTCATATCATCAATCAGTTGCTCATTTCGTCAATGGTAGAGCGCTAATGGAAGTAGGTGCTACTGAAGCAGCACTTAGAGAATTCTGCAAAGCTAAGAGTATTACAAATATTGAGAAGCATCCCATTCAGTATGTTAGAATTTGTGTTTCAATGTCTACTCTCTATTCGAATAAGGGGCTATATAGTCTTGCACTCGATTTGAAATTTGAAGCTTTGAAATACATGAAGCAGGCTAATGATACTGCTTATTTGTCACATTCTTACAGAGATATTGCTGACACGTATGAATTTCAAGGAAATAACGATTCTGCGTCACTGTTCTTTCAGAAGGCCATATACTATGGGAAATTGAGTGGGGCTGAACGTGCCATAGATTATTGTAACCATGATTATGTTCGGTTTTTGTTGAGAAAGGATTCTTTGTTTAAAGCTAAGAAAATTATGGACTTGCAACCAGCACCAGAATCAGCCGTCTTTATGTCATATCATGCAAACAGAGCCCGTTATTATTACCGAGTTCAAGACTATGACTCGTGTATTCATCACTGTAGACTTCTTACGACAGATTCCAGTCCCCTTGGCCGCCTTACAGCTTATGGTCAACTTTATGAATGCTATAAGGACATCAATAATGATAAAAGGGCATTAGAATCTCTTGAACATTACACAAATCTTAATGACTCAATTTTTGACGTCCAGAAAGTAAAAGAAATACGCAAAATTCGTAACAAGTACGATTATCTTTTGGCAAAGAAACAGAAAGTAGCTGAAGAAAAGCACTTTGTCTTTTTAGTTTGTAGTATTGTTTTAGTTGCATTATTGATAGTTGTCATACTATATTCTTTTATTCAACGACAAAAACTTCATAATCTTAAGCGTATTGAGATTATGAAGGCACGTCTTAAGTTGCGTCAGTTGAGGTATGAGAAGAGTGCGGAATCTCTTGAGGATAGAAAACAAGAAGTGGAGAGCCTAAAGCATCAGTTGGAGGATATGATGAATAAAGAGTCGTCAACAGATCTTGAATTAACCAAGGTGCGTAAGCAGCTGGCAGAGCTAACGGTGCGATTGAAGTCTATAGAAAAGACTAGCTCTGAGATGGAGGATAAGTCCTTTAGAGAATCTTCTGCTTATAGAAAGATTGTGGATGCAATCAATAATCAAGAATATGCTGAGCTTGAACTTGAGGACTGGAAAGCTTTTCAGTCTGGTTGTCAGAAAGCCTATCCAAACTTGTTTGCTGCGGTAAGCGAGTTCAGTTTCAGTATGAGTGCGGATGAATTGAAGATCTGCTATTTGACTAAGCTGGGTGTGGGGCCAACGGAGATAAGTCGTTTGATTTTCAAGACTCCTTCAGCAGTTTCTAAGATCAAAGTTCGTACTTATTCCAAGTTGATGAATAAGAATGGAAAGACTGCCGACTTCGATGCTCTGATTCATTCTCTGTGATATACTACAAAAAGAAACTGCTTTAAGTACACCGAGGTGTGACTTAAAGCAGTGAAAAATGCAATACTAAGTATGTTATTGTGGGTCTGAAAAATTTAATAATTGAAGAGTGGGCTGAAATCGTTGATAACCAATGGAAGTTCGCCTTCTCTTTGGATGATAACTAAGTTGTCAGTATTTGTAGCACAGACACGAATCTTACCTAACAAGAAGTCATCGTATATTCCATAATATCCCCAGCTACCATGGATACCAGCAATGCGTTTGCAGTCTTGTAGTCGACCTGGTTCGTAATCATCGTAACGACACCAGCGTAGCTTAATCTTAAATGTTTTTGCGATCGTTTTTACAAATAGCATCTGATCTTTGTAAACGATTTTCCATGGGTGGAAAAAGAAGCCAACGTTCAATACGATAAGCAATATCGTGGCAGTCAAACGTGCAACTGTTGTATACGTTGGGTCACCTAGTTCGATAAAGTATACAGGTGATACGCAAACTATCGGAAGGATGGTTGCCAATATAGAGAGACCACTAAAAGTGCAGTGCATTGATCTAGTCATAACTGTTGAATTTTAAATTCTTACTTTGGGTTACAGTGCAAAGGTATGACTTTGTCTTATTTCTACTCTATATTGTAATTCGCAAATAGTACGCATTTGCAAAATGAGAAATTATTGCGAAAATAACTTCGCAAAAAATTCGCATTTGAGATAAAAATGCCCTGTTTATAGGCCTTTTGATTGTCTTTTGTAATTGAAGTTCGCACGAGGTCAGTTATTGCTTTTTTATCCATTTCGCTATATCATTAATCACCTTTTGCTTTACATGACTAGGTTTTTGGTAGTCTTTGAGGCTAGAAATTTCGTCTACTGGCATCATTAAATGGTTTAGTTTAGGGTAGCTGATAAAGCTTGCTTGCTTCTTAACAATCTTGTTCTGAACTCCCTTTTTCCACAGCAGCATTTCAGATATAGGTACTTGGATATCTCGTTCTCCAAATAAGAATAATAATGGGTGTGAGCAAGCAGCAGCTTCTTGCACTTGGTTATGTCCGATTATAGACTTCCAGAAAGTTGGAGACAACTTCAATGGTAAAGGAATCGTGTTGTCGAATTCTTTTGTATGTATCTTTTTGACGTTTGCTACACTTTTCTTCATCTCACTTAATTGCTGAGCGGGTAGCTTGTTGCTAGTCATCTGCCATAGAATGATATCTTCAAGTGGACTTGCATTTGCTGCCATTAGGATGCCACCCGCTGCGTGGAATGCTGATGCTTTATCAACCTCTTGAAGAATGCGGGGCAAACACATACCGCCCAAACTATGACCTAATATATAAACTTGTGCAGAGTTAATGCTCGGGTTTTTCTGTGCTAATTGCACAGCTGCCACAGCGTCATCGATAGTGACTTCTAGAAGACTTAATTGTTGGGCAATGCCAGCTAGTTGTTGTGCGTATTGGTAAGTACGTTTGTTGTAGCGTATAGAAGCAATGCCTTGTTGGGCTAGTCCGTGGGCAATGTCTTGAAAGGGCTTATTAGGTCCTATACTCTCGTTCATATCTTGTTGTCCCGAGCCATGAACAAGTACTACACAAGGATAAGAGGTTTGTTTTGTCGTTGGGACTGTAAGCAGACCAGAGAGCTTGTAAGGATGCGCCCCTACTGAGATCTCTTTTTCTATAAAAGCACTACTTGTTGCAGTTTTTGAAGCTTCAACTTTCTTAGCTATAGGGGAAAAGAACATCCCGCCAATTTTATTTTCTGTATTGTAGCTGATGGAAAATTGAATATCAGCATGCTTGAAGTGCATTCTGGCAGTGACTAAGTGAAAGTCATTCTTTAGTGTGCTCTTCCAGTCTTCATCGGATTGATAGATTCCCATTTGCATTTCAAGCATTTGCACTAACTCGTTGAGTTGCTGCACCGATAGATGTTGTTTGACTTCAGCAGTGCACTGGTTGTAGACAGCTTGCCCCTGTTGGTCTTGTAGCTGTTGCCATACCATTTGTGCCTTGACAATAGGGTCTTCTTGATTGCCGAGCATTAGTTGACCATAAGACGTGGCAGTAGATAAAAGCATAAGTACACTCCAAAGACATGTAAGTAAGAGATTTTGTTTTTTCATATTGTTGTTATTATGATTAATAGTCCAAAGGTAAAAAAAAAGAATTTGCTCAAGCCCATTAAAACAAAAAAAGTCCCTACCATGATATATCACAGCAGGGACTTGCTTCTTTTATATGTATTGATTATTCAATGCCACCCATCATATTCTGAAGCTTCTTAGAAAGCAAGAACAGGATAAGGGCAGCAGTACCCGACATAAAGACGAATAGCATAAAGAAATCGTATAAAGTAGCTACTTGGTAGCCCATAAATGACTTGACTGCACCACCTTCTGGGTAATAACTACTCAAGATACCAGCAAACTTATTGGCTGCGGCTGTAGATAGGAACCATACGCCCATCAATAAGCTACTGAATCGTACTGGAGAAAGTTTACTTACCATAGATAGACCGATTGGTGACAAGCACAGTTCACCCATCGTGTGTAGTAGATACAAAGCAGTAATCCAAAAGATGCTGCTTTTCTCGCCTGGAGCGATGTCTTTTACACCAAAAGCAATCACCAAATACCCCATGGCCAATAAGAAAAGACCAAGAGCTTGTTTTACTGGACTTGATGGTTCAACATTTTTCTTACCTAGCATAGACCAAATTAGTGCAAAGATTGGAGCAAGTGTTACTACAAAGATGGCATTGAAAGATTGGAAGTAAGACGTTGGCATTTCCCAACCACCAATCATTCTGTTTGTTTGCTCAGAAGCAAAGTATGTCAACGAGGCACCTGCTTGTTCGAAGGCTGCCCAGAAGAAAATCACGAAGAAGGCAATGATAAAGATGACGATAATACGTGTTCTCTCGATCTTGCTCAAAGAGGGGTCTGTAACCACGAATACAGGAACGGCTACAGTACCTGCAAAAATAACAGCACCAATCCAGTCGGCATCAGCAAACAAAGCACCATTACCTATGAATGCACCAAAGTTGACACTAAACAGCAGTAGTACGGCCAAGAATAGACCGATAGCCATACCGATTCGTCCCCATGGCGTGCCATGTTGTACTTCTGGAGCAGCTTCTGCGGTTGGGGTCGATAGTTCAGCTGGAGTTGGTCTAAGTCCGATAGGCGTACCATTAGGACGTTTCAGGAATTTATTCTTGAATGCCAAGAAGATAAGTACACTGAATATCATACCTATACCAGCAGACAAGAATCCCCATTTAAAGTCTCCAGGATTACCAGTGTCGCCTACAAAACCACACCAAAGTGGAGCGATAAAGGCACCTAGGTTGATACCCATATAGAAAATAGTGAAGGCTGAATCTTTGCGAGAGTCTGTAGGTGAGTACAAATCTCCTACCATAGATGAAATATTTGGTTTAAAGAACCCATTACCTAGAATCAAGAAGCCCAGACCAATCATCATCATCATCATCGAGAAGCCTTTGTTGTCTGCCTGTGAATAGGAAGCACTGAAGAACATCATAAATTGTCCCAATGCCATCAATATACCACCAGCGATGATACTTCGGCGATTACCCCAATAACGGTCGGCAATATATCCACCCAAAAGTGGAGTTAGATATACAAGTCCTTGATAGCTACCATAAATCTGTGCAGCATAGGCTTTGTCTAGAAAAAGTGCTTGAATAAGGTATAGCGTGAAGATACTACGCATCCCATAATAGCTGAATCGTTCCCACATCTCTGTGGCAAACAGCAAATAGAGCCCCTTAGGGTGGCTTTTTGTTGTACTCATTTTGTAAGTGGTTGTTTTGTTATTACTATCTTTTTGTTTTCTAATCACCTAATGATTCTACAAAAGTACACATTTTAAATGAATAATCAAACAAAAAGACGAGTCAGAGCACGCTTATAAAGGATTAATACTCTTTTTTTTATTTATCTGCTTCATTATTTTGTCCCTGTTTCTTATTATTTATAAGTCATAGTCGCTATGTACTAGCAGAAAAACTGTATCTTTGCAGGAAATTAAGAATATAAAATATAAAGATAGCTATATGGAAAAGCAATTTAAGCGCACCACCGTGACTTCGGCCTTGCCTTATGCCAATGGTCCAGTACATATTGGTCACCTAGCTGGTGTATATGTTCCTTCGGATATTTATGTACGCTACCTTCGCCTGAAAGGGGAAGAAGTACTATTTATTGGTGGATCTGATGAACATGGTGTACCGATTACTATCCGTGCAAAGAAAGAAGGCATTACACCGCAAGATGTGGTAGACCGTTATCATGGTATCATTAAGAAAGCTTTTTCAGATTTCGGTATCAGCTTCGATATCTATAGCCGTACCACTTCGGATACACACAAGGAATTGGCATCTGAGTTTTTCAAGACTTTGTATGAGAAGGGCGAGTTTGTAGAACAAACATCTGAACAATACTATGACGAAGAAGCCAAGCAATTCTTGGCCGACCGTTATATCACAGGTGAGTGTCCTCACTGTCATAATGAAGGTGCTTATGGCGACCAATGCGAAAACTGTGGGACTTCATTAAGTGCAACAGACCTGATCAACCCTAAGAGTGCTATCAGCGGTAGCAAGCCAGTGATGAAAGAAACGAAGCACTGGTATCTTCCACTAGATCAACACGAATCTTGGTTGCGTGAGTGGATCCTTGAAGATCACAAAGAATGGCGTCCAAACGTATACGGTCAGTGTAAGAGCTGGTTGGATATGGGCTTGCATCCACGTGCCGTGAGCCGTGACTTGAACTGGGGTGTGCCTGTGCCAGTAGAAGGTGCTGAAGGTAAAGTACTATACGTATGGTTCGATGCACCTATCGGTTATATCAGCAACACCAAAGAACTACTTCCAGATACATGGGAGAAGTGGTGGAAGGATGAAGATACTCGTCTAGTACACTTTATCGGTAAAGATAATATCGTATTCCACTGTATCGTATTCCCAGCCATGTTGAAGGCAGAAGGTAGCTATATCCTTCCTGACAACGTGCCAAGTAACGAGTTCTTGAATCTAGAAGGAGATAAGATTTCTACGTCTAGAAACTGGGCCGTATGGTTGCACGAATACCTAGAAGATTTCCCAGGTAAGCAAGATGTCCTACGTTATGTTTTGACAGCCAATGCGCCTGAGACAAAAGATAATGACTTTACATGGAAAGATTTCCAAGCACGCAATAACAACGAACTTGTAGCCGTATATGGTAACTTCGTAAACCGTGCCCTAGTCTTGACCAACAAATACTTTGATGGCGTTGTTCCAGCAATGGGTGAGTTGACAGACTACGACAAGGAAACCATGAAAGAGTTTTCAGACGTGAAGCAAGAAGTAGAACGTTTGTTGGATATCTATAAGTTCCGCGATGCTCAGAAAGAGGCCATGAACCTTGCACGTATCGGTAACAAGTACCTAGCAGATACAGAACCTTGGAAGCTTGCTAAGACAGATATGGCTCGTGTAGAGACTATCATGCATATCAGCATGCAGTTGGTAGCCAACCTAGCGATAGCTTTCGAACCATTTTTGCCATTCAGCAGCCAAAAGCTTCGTGAGATGATCAATATGGAAGCCTTTAACTGGGCAGATCTAGGTCGTACAGATCTAGTTGTCGAAGGTCATAAGATCAACAAAGCATCTCTTCTATTCGAAAAGATTGAAGATGAGACTATCGAAGCACAAGTACAAAAGCTATTGGATACGAAGAAGGCGAATGAAGAAGCCAACTACCGTGCAAAAGAAATCCGTGAGAACATCGAGTTTGATGATTTCTTGAAGCTAGATGTCCGTGTAGGTACTGTACTAGAATGCAAGAAAGTACCTAAGGCCAACAAGTTGCTTCAATTCTTGATTGATGATGGTTTAGACAAGCGTACGATCGTATCGGGTATCGCTCAACACTACAAGCCAGAAGATCTAGTGGGCAAGCAAGTGTGTTTTGTAGCCAACCTAGCTCCTCGTAAACTGAAAGGTGTGGTCAGCGAGGGTATGATTCTATCTGCTGAAAACGTAGACGGAAGCCTATCTGTCATCGCGCCAAACCGCGAGGTAAAACCTGGTAGCGAAGTAAAATAAACGAAGCATGAAAAAACAACTCTTACTTTTTAATATACCTAGTCAGCACAAAGCCGCCATCGAGCAGCTTTGTGCGACTTTAGGAATACTTACCAAAGAAGTCGGCCTGCAAGATTTCGGTACGCCGATGGGGCGTCTATGTGGTATAGAGGATATGATGCTTCCGCCACCGACTGTACCAATTGTACCTTTTGCAGATCCTATGCTCTTCTTCGTGAACTTCGATGACCAAGCGCTGCGCAGCTTCTTGGGACAATACAACGGAGCAGGTATCCCTAAAGTAAATCTAAAAGCAGGGTTGACGCAATACAATGTGGCCTGGACGCCCATGGCATTGCATAAAGAATTGACTGAAGAGCACCAGCAGATGTCGGGTGCACATTAATATGATCTTAGAGGCTATTCTATGGCGGAAGAGACACTGAAACAAAAGACTGCCAAAGGCTTGTTTTGGGGAGGATTGAATAACGGAATTCAACTGCTCCTCAATCTAGCCTTTGGCATTTTTTTAGCTCGTATCCTAGATAAGAGCGACTATGGTATGGTCGGAATGCTGACTATCTTTACGCTTCTTGCAGGGGCTTTACAGGATAGTGGCTTTGGTATGGCTTTGATTAATAGACAGCGCATCTCCCATAAAGATTACAATGCCGTCTTTTGGTTCTCTACACTGATGGGCTTAGGGTTATATGCCATTCTATTTTTCTGTGCCCCATTGATTGCAGCGTTTTATCGTACTCCTGAACTGGTACCATTAGCCCGCGTTGTGTTCTTGGGCTTTGTGATATCGAGTACTGGTATTGCCCATAGTGCTATGCTGAATAAGAAACTACTAGTTAAACAGCGTAGCTTATGCCAACTTATAGCCTTACTCCTCTCCGGAGTCGTGGGGATAACCGTAGCTTTATCTGGTGGTGGATACTGGGGGCTTGTCGCACAAAGTCTCACATATATCTTTGCTTCAACAGCAGGATTTTGGATTACCTCCAAATGGCGTCCTACTTTCTCGTGGGACTTCCAGCCATTAAAAGAAATGATAGGCTTCAGCAGCAAACTGCTAGTGACCAATCTATTTCTTCAGTTCAATAACAACATCCTACAAGTCCTACTTGGACGCTTCTTTACCGCCAAAGATGTCGGTGTCTATAGCCAAGCTACTAAGTGGAATACCATGGGTGTCAATATGATTGCGGCCATGGTACAAGGTGTGGCTCAGCCCGTCTTGAAAGAAGTGGATAATGACCTAGAGCGACAGCTAC
The DNA here is from genome assembly GCA_963678855.1 of Bacteroidaceae bacterium. GTDB lineage: Bacteria > Bacteroidota > Bacteroidia > Bacteroidales > Bacteroidaceae > F22. The sequence goes on from OY787448.1 coordinate 1,797,696, forward strand.
GTGTCTTTCGTAAGATGCTACGATTTGTCTCTTTTGTAGCCTTTCCATTGCTTTTCGGTTTGTCAGCTACTGCCAATGAAGTCATTGTTCTGTTGTTGACCGATAAGTGGGCACCAAGTGCTTTGTTACTGAATCGCCTAGCGATAATGGGAGCCTTTATGCCTATTATCAACCTCTATACGTATTTGTTGATTAGTCGCGGCCGCTCAGGAATCTATATGGGCAGTACGATAGCATTGGGTGTAGCCCAAGTTATTGCTATGTTATTGGTGTATCCTTATGGCATCACCATGATGGTGACAGTCTATTGCAGTATCCATATCTTGTGGTTGCTGGTATGGCATTATTTTGTACAGAGACAGATAGGCTTGTCCTTCTGGATGATGATTAAAGATATAGCCCCATTCGGTGGCTTGGCTGTAGTCAGTGTAGCAGCTGGTGTACTTGTCAGTAATTGGCTAGCGGCATATCTTGGTTCTGTGTCACTAATCATGAGCCTTGGAGTGAAAGTGCTAGTGGCTGCCACATTATATATAGGTGTGCTGTATCTTCTAAAAGTACGCATCTTGATAGAATCCTTGACCCATCTGCCAGGAATGAAACCAAAATCGAAGGACTTATGAAGCGACTTTTAGTTTTCCATCCAGCCTTAGCCCCTTACCGTATCGATTTCTTTAATAGACTCGATGCGGCCAGTGATGCGACTTTTTACTTTACACGTCAGCAGATGATAGAGCAACGTTTTGATGACGATGCTTTGCGGGACCAAACGACGTTTACGAGTCATTTCTTTGATCAAGTATACCGACGAGGAAATAAAGAATATGCTCGTGGATACAGTCGTGCTATACGTGAGAGCCAACCTGATGTATTGCTTGGTTCAGAGTTGTCCATGACGACTTGGCGCCCTTTGATACATAAATACTGGCGCCTTGCTACCGCTTGGTTGACAGGCAAACCGGTACCCAAAGTATGGTCCATCGTAGACGATAGCCTAGATATGGCATGTCGCTGGATGGGTGGGGCACGCTGGCAAAGAAAACTGCTATTGCCTCTACTAGATGGTATGATAACCGTCAATCCAGAAGTGGCCGATTATTATGAGTCGACTTATGCCTTGAAGCGCAAGCCAGTGGTGATGCCCATCATCCAAGAAGATACACACTTCCGTGTGAAACTAGAAAGTGCACTTCCTATAGCTGCGCAGTATATTCAAGATTACGATTTAGCAGATACAAGATGCTTGCTTTTTGTCGGGCGCTTAGTCCCACTGAAAGGGGTTGATAGACTCATCACCGCCTTTTGCGCTAGTGAACCAACTCCTAAAGACCGACTCATTATCGTAGGAGAAGGAGAATCAGCTGAAACTTTGAAAGCACAAGCAGCAGCAAGTCCTTATGCTAGCCAGATACTATTTGTAGGCAGATATGAAGATTTGAATCTATTAGCTTGGTATCTTATTGGGCAAACACTTGCTTTGTGCAGCGACTCCGAAGCTTTCGGTGCCGTGGTCAATGAAGCCTTGCTTGCTGGCATGCCTGTGTTATGCACAGAAGTGGCCGGTGCAGCATCCTTGCTAGGTCCTACTCAAGGAGCTGCTTTCCCTTATATGGATACCAATCGTCTAGCCGAACTAATCAAACAATATCTGTATACACAAGAAACTATAAGCAGTCCATTGACTGTTCGTCCTTCGTTGATGCCTGTCACTTTTGAAGCTTGCATGCAGCGTGTATTGGATGCTATATTATAATGCCTATGTCTGAAACTCGAATCTATCCAGCTACTCCCTTAGTCACGGTTATTATTCCTGTATATAATGACCAGGACTATATCGGTGCGTGTCTAGATAGTGTGCTCAACCAGACTTATGCCCATCTACAAGTCCTTGTTATTGATGATGGCTCTTCAGATGATACAGCTACTATCATTGATGAGTATGCAGCAAAAGACAAACGTGTTGAAGCCATCCACATCCCTAATCAAGGTGTGAGTGTGGCGCGCAATATAGGTTTGGACAAGATGCAAGGCGATTACCTAGTCTTTATGGATTCTGACGACTATCTAGATATACAAGCTATTAGCCATCTTGTCACATTTGCTGAAAGTAACCAACTAGATATGGTTTTGTTTGGGGCGCACTACTATCATCATGATGGGACAGATGAAGTGCGACTTCCTTACCCTACTACCCAAGTGCTTGATGAGGCTGAAGTAAAACGTCAGATGTATAAAGGCGAACTTTCCACTCCAATTTGGGATAAGTTCTATCACCGTCGTGTGTGGGAAAACCTTCGCTTTGATGTACAGTGGCTGCGTGGACAAGATTTCGTGATTCAGCATCAGTATTTTTACAATGCCCACCGTATAGGGTGTTTAGCTGAACCGCTATACCATTATGAGCTCCGTCGTAGTCGTGGGAACTTTACTTTATCTTATCACCTGAAGTTTCAATATCAAATCATTCGCGAACGACTTGCATTTGTTGAAACGCACGACACTGATTATATCATCAATGTTCAAGAGAAGCTTGTACGCCTAGCCTTAAATATATGGCATGTCTACAGCGTCCAATCCGATAAGGAACTAGCACCATTGATATCCGACGTGCGAGAATTCCTACGTGATGTACTGCATCAACCTGTGTACAATCATTGCAATGGTAAGAGAAAAATTATGCTGATGCTGCATCGCTATGCCCCAGTTCTCTACAAGGTGCTCTTGAAAGGCACATTTCGCTACCTAGAACCAAGACAATATGAGATGCTAAAACAAAGCTAGGTGCTTTGTGGTCTCAAATAATCCATGTACTTTTGTGTTATGCGCATACTATTAGTCAATACTTCAGAAAAGATAGGCGGAGCTGCTGTTGCTGCTGGTCGCTTACGTGAGGCTTTATCCACTCAAGGAATCAAAGCTTCTCTTTTGGTACGTGATAAGCAAAGCGATGCTTTGACAGTGACCACTTTTCCTGAGTCTTTGGTAAACCGTATGCGTGCTCGCTGGGCATTCCTTTCGGAACGTCTAGCTATCTTTTTATTTAATGGTTTGAACCGTCACGATGTCTTTCAAGTAGATATTGCTAGTGCGGGCATGGATATCACCGAATTGCCTGAATTTAAACAAGCAGATGCTATTCATCTCCATTGGATTAATCAAGGCATGCTTTCTTTAGGACAAATCAAGAAGATACTACGTAGCGGTAAACCAGTAGTGTGGACCATGCACGATATGTGGCCTTGTACGGCTATATGCCACCATGCAGTCGACTGCACGGCCTTCCATACTGGTTGTCATGATTGCCCATATCTAGGCAAAGCTAGCGGAAGGTACGACTTGTCTGCGCAAATATATCGCTTGAAAAAGCTGTGTTATAAACAAGGCCAGATAGAGTTTGTAGCTTGCAGCGAATGGTTAGGCAATCATGCCAAACAAAGTGGGCTAATCCCTAAACACCATGTGCATGTCATTCCCAATCCTATCTCTTTAGATATTTTCCGTCCTGGAGATAAAACGCAAGTACGTGAAGATTTGGGGCTACCAACAAATAAGAAATACATCCTTTTTGGCTCTGTCAAAACCAGTGACGAGAAGAAAGGTGGAGCCTATTTTGTCGAGGCCTGTCGTGCATTGCATCAGTTGCCACAAGCAGAAAAAGACCAATGGGCTGTCTTGATAATGGGACGTGATAGCGAAGAACTCAAACAGGCTATTCCTTTGGACTCATACAACTTGCCGTTTACTACAGATCAAGATACCATTGTGCAGTACTACCAAGCAGCTGATATCTTTGTAACACCATCTTTGCAAGAGAATCTACCTAATATGATTATGGAAAGTATGGCTTGCGGCCTACCATGTGCAGGCTTTAAAGTAGGTGGTATTCCTGAAATGATACGTCATCAAGAAACTGGCTATCTAGCTAATTATAAAGATGCGTCAGATTTAGCCGAAGGTATTCAATACCTACTAGAAGATGAGGCTCGTTATCAAGTGCTGTCTAAAGCAGCCCGCTCCTTTGTGCGTAGGCACTACAGCGAGTCGGTGGTAGCCCATCGATATGAGAAGGTCTATCAATTAGCTATCCAGAAAAGATAATCTAATCTATCCCAATACATGAACGATTCACCAACAATCAGTATCATCACGGTTACATACAATGCCGAGTCTACTTTGACGCGCACTTTAGAGAGTGTGCGCATGCAGTCTTACCCTCATATAGAAGTAGTGGTGGTAGATGGAGCATCCACTGATGGTACACTTCGCATCGCAGACGATTATCAAGATGTGATTACCACCACTATCTCTGAGAAAGATAAGGGGATATATGATGCTATGAATAAAGGTATCGCAGCTGCTCGTGGCGAATATTTGCTGTTCTTGAATGCGGGAGATAAGCTTCATGATACACATGCGTTGAGCCGATTGGCAGCCGTGGCACTAGATAGCCACACCCCTGATATTTTGTATAGTGATACAGCTATCGTAGATAATGAAGGAGCCTTCTTGCACCTTCGTGAGAAACGTCCACCTGCAAGCTTGCACTCGGGTAGCTTTAAAGATGGTATGGTCGTCTGTCACCAAGCTTTTGTCGTGAAGCGATTGTTGACAGTGCCCTATGATTTGTCGTATCGTCTATCCAGTGACTTTGATTGGTGCATCCGCATGATGCACATCGTTGAAGCTCGTGGAGGACAGATGGTGCTTGTTCCTGGTGTACTGATTGATTACCTACACGAAGGCATGACCACTCAGAATCACAAAGCCTCTCTCAAAGAACGTTTCGCCATCATGAAGAAGCACTATGGCTTGTGCACAACTATAGTCAAGCACATTGGTTTCGTGCTGAAACAGCTTTCTAAGTAGAGTTTCAGCCTCGTACATATGTCATTAAGCTATCACATATGTCATATTAGATACATTTATCCTATACCTTATTCGCTTTGTTATAAGGTGTCTGCATTAGTCTTGCTATATTTGTGATGTGTTCAGTGATGAATGCACCAACCGCTAATGTTAAACTTAAATGTATAAACTATGAGTCACACATCTTTACCGTTTAGACTCCGCCTAGTTGTTTTATCTCTTGTACTAGGCTTTACAACGACTCTCTTTGCCCAGTCGGAGATGACCATCCAAGATTTAGGCAATGGCCATCATATGACCATTGTCGATAAGGCTACTAAGCGTTATCTACTTCTACCTATTCAAGAATCGGCGCCCGAGAGTCGCATGCGTATGCTTGTAGACAATCAAGAGGCCGCTGCACTGAATATCCGCCTTGCTGTGGATAAAGTAGATTATGTGTTGCCTTTTGATTTGACTCCGTATGCAGATGATTATCTAGTGATTAAGTGGGCCAATGCACCACGCACTGAGTTAGCTTGGTCAAAGATGAAACTATCCGATACTTTTGATAATCAAAACACAGAAGCTCTACGCCCATCGTATCACTTTACTCCTGCAACTGGTTGGATGAACGACCCGAACGGGATGTTCTACAAAGATGGAGTATATCACCTATATTATCAATACAATCCGTATGCTAGTATCTGGGGCAATATGCACTGGGGACATGCGACAACGACCGACCTTGTGCACTGGACACATCAGCCTGCTGTATTGGCACCAGATGCACAAGGAGCTATCTTCTCAGGTAGTGCCGTGGTTGATAAGGACAATGTAGCTGGTTTTGGTCAAGGTGCAGTCATTGCCTTCTACAGCTCTGCTGGTGAACGCCAAAAGCAATGCATCGCTTACAGTACAGATAATGGACAGAGTTTTACGAAATATGTGAAGAACCCAGTGGCAGTAAGCAATGTGATAGACTTCCGCGATCCTAAAGTCATCTATCATGAGGCAAGTCGTACTTGGGTGATGGTGCTTGCCGTAGGCCAACATGTCGAGTTTTGGAATTCGAAGAACTTACTTGACTGGAAGAAGGTCAGCGAGTTTGGTCATGGTCATGGCGAACACGGTGGTGTATGGGAATGTCCTGACCTGATACAGCTACCTGTCAAAGGTACCCAAGATAAGAAGTGGGTATTGATTTTGAATATCAATCCTGGTGGACCATTTGGTGGCTCAGCGACTCAATACTTCGTGGGAGATTTTGATGGTGAACGCTTTACTAATGCAACTCCTGGTGAAACGAAATGGATGGATTGGGGTAAAGACCACTATGCAGCTGTGACTTGGCACAATGCACCAGACAATAGAACTATTGCTATTGCTTGGATGAGCAACTGGCAGTATGCTGGTAAAGTACCAACTACGCAGTATAGAAGTGGTATGTCTATCGCTCGTGAGTTGTCTTTATATAGCCAGAATGGTTCAGTGTATATGACTAGCCAGCCTGTTAAAGAGATGCAAGCTGCACTAGGTAAAGCAGCACGTCAGTCAGGCTTTACAGTTAGACAAGGTAAGACAATCACTAAGGAGTTTGATAATCACGAGGGTGTCTATGCCTTGCAGCTAAAACTTCGTACAGGTAGTGCCCGCATCGTGCCTTTTGCTTTGGTCAACAAAGAAGGAGAACGTGTGAATATGTACTACGATATGGTGAAACGCCAATTCCATATGGACAGAAGACAAAGTGGGGATATCAGCTTCCACCATTGCTTTGCTGCCGATACTTATGCACCTGTTCTGCCTACAAATACACAGAAGCTTACATTGTATGTGGATAAGTGCAGTATAGAAGCCTTTAGTGGTGATGGCTCTTGGTGTATGACCAATCTAGTTTTCCCTTCTTCTCCTTATGATAAGATAGAATTTACAGCTCCACAAGGAAGCTATAGTGTGGGCTCTATAGAAGTCAGCGCTGTACAATAATCAATCAGTTTATATCCTCAAACAAATAATCGATGACGAACAAAATGAATTATATGAAGCTAGTTCCCGTGATGCTAGCCTTCTTCGCTATGGGCTTTGTCGACCTAGTCGGCATCGCTACCAACTACGTAAAAGCCGACTTTGGACTCTCTGATAGTGTAGCCAACTTGCTACCTTCTATGGTCTTCTTCTGGTTCCTCATCTTCTCTGTACCTACGGGTATGTTAATGAGTAGAATAGGGCAGCGCAAGACAGTAGTAATCTCTCTTGCAGTAACAGCTGTGTCTTTGATCTTGCCAAGCATTTCCTATACCTATACCATGATGATGGTGTCTTTCTCGCTCTTGGGAATCGGTAATGCATTGATGCAAACATCTATTAATCCTCTAATTTCCAATTTGATTAGTGGAGACCGATTGGCCAGTACCATGACTTTTGGCCAGTTTGTCAAGGCAATCGCCAGTTTCTCGGCGCCAATTATCGCAGCCTTTGCCGCTGCTAGCTTTGGCGATTGGAAATTGCTCTATCCACTCTTTATGGGCATCTCTGTAGTCGCTACTTTGTGGTTGCACTTTACCCCTATCAAAGAAGAGGAGCTTCCAGACAAGCCATCCACATTTGGAGAATGTTTTTCTTTGCTAGGCGATAAACTCGTACTATTATGCTTCATAGGTATTATGTGCCACGTAGGTATCGACGTGGGTACCAATGTGACTGCACCAAAAATATTGATGGAGCGAGTAGGCATGACGCTTGCCGATGCTGGGTATGCCACTTCTGTGTATTTCTTGTTCCGTACTGTAGGCTGTTTAACAGGTAGTGTGATTCTGGCCAAGTGGAGTCATAAAGTCTTCTTTGTTATCAGCAGCTTGATGCTTGCTGCAGGCTTAGTGGGTTTGCTTTTTGCCGCAGATAAGTATGTGATTTATGCGTGTGTCGGTTTAATAGGGTATGGCAACTCTAATATCTTCTCTATGGTATTCTCTAGAGCACTTTTACACCTACCTACAAATAAAAACGATATCTCAGGTCTGATGATTATGGGTATCTTTGGTGGAACCATCTTTCCACTCTTTATGGGATACGCCTCGGATGCTATGGGCCAAATGGGTGCCATTCTAGTGATGCTCGTAGGAGCAGTCTATCTATTGAGCTTTATTCCTCGAGTAAAACAATAACTAAACATTTAAAGAAATCAAGATATGAAAGATGTGATCGTTGGCTTGGGTGAGGCCCTATGGGATTGCCTGCCAGAAGGAAAGCAATTAGGTGGTGCACCAGCAAACTTTGCCTACCATGTGCATCAGTTTGGGCATAATACATGTACCGTGAGTGCGGTAGGAGAAGACGAACTAGGTGATGAGGCTTTAGACCTATTAGATAAAAAAGGGATCACGTGCAAGATTGCCCGTGTAGACTATCCTACAGGTACCGTGCAGGTAGATCTTGACGATAAGGGTGTGCCTTGCTATGAAATTAAAGAAGATGTCGCTTGGGATAATATCCCTTTTACTCCAGAACTGAAAGCACTAGCTCAAAACTGCAGAGCTGTGAGTTATGGATCTTTGGCACAGCGTAATTGGGTGAGCCACTCGGCCATCAATAAATTCTTGGATGCCATGCCTACAGGAGATGATGTACTAAAGATTTTTGATATCAATCTACGTCAGCATTTTTATACTCGCGATATTATTCAAGAGAGTTTGACTAAGTGTAATGTATTGAAGATTAATGATGAGGAACTTGTTGTTATCAGTAAAATGTTTGACTATCCAGATATTGACCAAGAAGACAAGTGCTTGGCTTTGATGGAGCAATTTAATCTGAAAATGCTTGTCCTTACTTGTGGTACTAATGGCAGCTATGTGTTCACTCCAGGTGTGATCTCTTTCCAAGAAACCCCAAAAGTAGACATTGCTGATACTGTGGGAGCTGGAGATAGCTTTTCAGCTACATTTTGTGCGGCTATCCTTGCAGGAAAATCTGTAGCTGATGCACATAAACTCGCAGTCGAAGTCTCGGCTTATGTCTGTACCCAAAAGGGAGCTATGCCTGTGCTACCAGAACAATATACGAATCAGTTGAAGTAACGATAGGTAATTTGTTATACTCAATGAGTAAGCTGCGCTGGACGAGAGTCTAGCGCAGCTTTTTGTATATGGTAGTCACTTATTTACGATTGTCTTTGTTCTACATACTCTGTAGGCTTCATGTTATAGTATGCCTTGAAGCACTTGGAAAAATAGGCAGGAGAAGAGAATCCACATTCGTAGGCTGTTTCGTTGATATTATATTTTCCCGTAAGTAGCAATTCACAAGCTTTGTTTAAGCGATAATTACGGAGTAACTCTACTGGAGTATGTCCCGTAATCTCCCTAATTTTGCGGTGAAGATGACCACGACTAAGTCTCATATCCGAACTCAATCTCTCAATATTATATTCGGCATCTTTATAGACTGTTTCTAGCCGTGCTAAGAATTCAGTCAAGAATGGATTTTGTGCTTCCTCTGATTGCGCATCAGTTAAGGCATGCATATCTCCAGCTTGTATCTTGGCTTCTATTTTCTGACGGAAACGGGTGCGCTCTTCTAGCAGACGGATAATTTTTACCTTGAGATAGTTGATGTGAAATGGTTTGCGTACAAAACCTTCGGCACCACCCGCAACACCATAAATTTGTTGGCGTACATCGGATAGGGCTGTAAGCAAAATCACAGGGATATCACTCGTGTTGATATCTTCCTTAATCTGTTGGCATAACTCATATCCGTTGAGCCTAGGCATCATCACATCACTAAGTACTAGGGAGATGTTATTGCTATTCTGGATGATATTTAAAGCCTCTAGTCCGTCCGATGCCGTGATGGTACGGAAATTTGCTGATAGTTCACTATCTAGATATTGAAGCATATCTTCGTCATCATCCACGATAAGTAGGGAGTGCTGGTATTCTTTAGAAAGCAGCCTCTGTTCCATGTCGTCATTGAGTACAGTTTCTACATAGCTGCGAGTGGACAAGTCGATCTCATGAACATGCTCTCCTTGTATCTGTGCTTTATCTCTGTGGAAACGTAAGGTCATTGTTGTGCCTTCATGGAGTCTACTGTCTACACTGATTTCCCCATTGTGCATCTCCATATATTCTTTGGCTAGATGCAGGCCAATTCCAGTACTATTTGAGCTAGATGCAGCTTTACTATAGAAGCGATCAAATAGATTGGCTTGATCATCCTCTGAGATGCCACAACCAGTGTCGGCTACACGTATGGTTACATACTGTTTGTCTTGTGCTATATGTATAGATACCTGCCCGCCTTCATCTGTAAACTTCATGGCGTTGGACAGCAGATTGACCAATACTTTTTCTATCATATCGCGGTCTATCCACACAGTGGCAGCGCTTACGTCGTGGTGAATGTCTAGTTCTATATGGCGCAGCTGAGCCATGCGTACAAAATAGCTTCTGACTTCACTTATAAACTCTATGATATTTGTCTCTTCTATATTGATTTCTTGCTTGTTGTTTTCTATACGACGGAAGTCAAGCAGCTGGTTGATAACTTTCATCAAACGACCTGCGTTCTTGTGCATCATTTTTAAATCTTCTAGTGCGCTTGGACGTTTTTCATCTTTGATAAGACGGTCTAGTGGACCTATGATAAGACTTAAAGGAGTACGTACTTCGTGTGAGACATTCGTAAAGAACTGCAGCTTCTGTGCAGTCACTTGTTCAATCTCTGCATTGAGGGCGATTAGCTTCTTATTTTGTTGCTCTTCCCGTTTATTTTGTTGTTTTAGGGCCGTGTTGTACTTATTTATCTTGCGGTTGATAATAAACACATAGACAAACAATGAGGCTATAACAATGAAGAGAATAGCAATTGTCCACGCTGCATTCTGAAGGAAGGTAAAATCTTCTTTCAGAGCTTGACTTTTTACGAGTTGATTGTGTATTCTATGTTGATAACGTGTCATTTGTTGTGCCTGCGACAGCAACCCGGTTGCCATACGGGCGTCTACTACACTCGATGGCAATTCAATTTTCTTATCAACTCCCTCTCCCCGAAGAATAGCCAATGTCGCTTGGGCTATCTCATTGGCTCCCGTTGGATACTGGAAAGAGATATCAATAGCTCCCATAGCCACAGCATCAAGACCTGCACCAGGAGTAGCATCTACCCCGACTATAGTTGGCCGTTTTGCATCAGCGTCATGGATTTTATCTAGCTTTTCGCGTACAGCAATAGCCATCATGTCGTTTTGGCTATAGACCACATCGACATCTTCTAAACGTGCCAACTTTTCAATATTCTTTTGGGCCACTTCGTATATCCAGTCACCATCCATTTGGCGGTAGTGGATGTCTTTGCGTGCGTCAATAGCCTCTATAAATCCTTTGTGACGTTCTTGAGCGGGAGAAGAACTGCGCAATCCCCATACTTCTAGAATGTTGGCATTTTCTGGAGCTATATCTACAATATATTTCCCAGCTTCTTGTCCAATGGCATAGTTGTCTGCACCAATAAAAGTGGTGTATTGGTCTGAGTTAATTTTACGGTCAGTGATAATGGTTGGAATGCCCTGTTGATAAGCTTTTTCAGCGATGGCTGTTAATGGCTCAGCTTCCAAAGGGGAAATGATAAGCACATCGACATCAGCATCTATCAACTCTTGAATTTGTTTGTTTTGTAGTGCTGCGTTATTTTCAGCGGCTTTAACTATAAGTTGTATGCTATCGTGTGGTGTGAACTCTACCTGAAGTTCTATAAGCATTGTTTGACGCCAAGCATCATCCAGTGAACATTGGGATAGTCCTACTGTATATATTTTTTTGCGGGGTGCAGAGGTACATCCAGCTAGGCAGCATATTAAGGTTATTGCTGCTAGTTGCACAAACAGACGCATGGCTTTTGAAAAGGCCGATTTAAGAGGTGTGCTCATAGGTGACAAAGGCTTTTTTAATGGACAAATATACATATAATCTGTTGATAAAACAAATAGATAGAAGCAAGCCAAAAGGTGGACATTATATTTCGTTGAAAGCGAGCTTAATATCTTGTTGTTTGAATAGCAGAAAAAGTGTAAATGTGGTGCAGTATTGGGGATATCCTGTTTTTTATACAGACATATGTCTCATTCTTCTACCTGTGTGAGATTTGTTATAGCATTTACGAGATTTGTTATAGTCACTATCCTTTCTCATCAGTACATTTGCTGCACTATGAAATGTTATATTTGATTGAGAAGTGTATCTTGTTAATTAGAGTAGTTGTTACTGCTTTTTATCTATTCCTCTGTAAAATATCTTGCATAAAGGAATAGCAATCAATTCTAATAGAAATTTATTTGTTAACTTTATATTAACTTTAAAATAAAAAAGTATGGTGAAAAACATTAGTTTTAGGCTTTGCACATTGATTATGTTCCTCTTTGTGGGAATTCCTTCATTTGCTCAGCAAATTAAAATCAACGGTCTTGTTGTTGAAAAATCAAGTGGTGAGCCTATTATCGGTGCTTCTATCCTAGAAGAAGGCTCAAAGAGTAATGGAACAATTACTGATATTGACGGTAATTTTACTTTGTCTGTAACTTCTGGAGCTGTGTTAAGGATATCTTATATAGGGTATAAGACTGTTACTGTAAAGGCTCAATCTACATTACATGTAAAATTAGTACAGGATTCCAAAATGATTGAAGAAGTAGTTGTAACTGGTTATATGTCTGAGAAGAAAGCTAGTTTGACTGGGTCTGTTGCTGTTGTGAAAATGAAGGAGGTAACAGATACTCCTACTGGAAATGTATTATCAAGTCTGCAAGGGCGCGTAGCAGGTATGAATATTACAACAGATGGTACTCCAGGAGGAGGTAATACTTCTACGTTGGTTCGTGGAAAGTCTTCTTTTCGTGATAATGCCAATTCTCCATTGTATGTGATTGATGGTGTGATGACTCGTGATAATATTTCATCCATACTCTCTTCTAATGATGTAGAATCTATTCAGGTACTGAAAGACGCAGCTTCTGCTTCTATTTATGGTGCACAGGCAGCCAATGGTGTCGTCATTATTACTACTAAACGCGCAAAAAAAGGTGAAACACGTGTGGACTTTGATATGTCGTTGACTTTGCAAAACTATCAGTGTGGGTTCAATATGCTGAATGCCGATGAGTGGGGACAAGTTTATTGGGCAGCTTATAAGTATGCCAATAATGGTGCCACACCAAGTAGTGAAATCTATGGTAATGGTGCCACCCCGAAACTCCAAGATTACATTGGGTTGAATGGGGCTAAAGTGAATGCAGTTGATACAAATTGGCGTGATGTTATCTATCATACAGCTTTGATGCAGAACTACAGTGCCACTCTTTCACATGGTTCTGATAATGGTGCATTTTCGTTGGCTTTGAACTACCTAGACCATGATGGTTTGGTAAAGAATACAAATTTTCAACGTGTCAATACCCGCATAAGCTCAAATTATCATTATCTTGATAATCGTTTACGTATTGGTGAAAACGTAGCTATCAATCGATGGAAACAAACTCTTAGTCCTGATGGTGTAGATGAAAATGCTATTAAGCAGCATCCTGCCAAAACAGTTTATGATGAAGATGGTGGTTATAATGATGCTATCAATGATGTTTTAGGTGATGCTCCCAATATGGCTCGTCTTCTTGAAAACGAAAAAAAGAACAAACATGACTATTGGCGTGTTTTTGGTAATATGTATCTTGAATTTGAACCAATTAAGTCACTTGTATTGCGTACGAATCTCGGTGTGAATTATTATGATGAAACCAATAAGGTCTTTGAACCAGCTTGGGCACGCGATCAAGTAAATAAATTGACTCAATCATCCAATAAAAAATTTGATTGGGTATGGACGAATACTATTACTTATAGTAAGACACTTGGAAAGAATAACCTTACTGCTCTTTTAGGAACTGAAGCTAAAAAAAATCATAGAGAATCCATGTTTGGTTATGGTACGGGATTGGCTGTTGAAGATGATGATTATATCTACCTTGATGCTGTGACTGCTGGTAAAAATGTAGGTGCTGGTGCTTCTAATTATGGTATGATCTCTTATTTCGGTAAGGTAAACTACGACTATGAAGGACGCTATCTCGCTTCTGTTACGCTACGTCGCGATGCCTCTTCGCGTTTGGCAAAGGGGAATAATGTTGATTATTTTCCATCTGTTTCAATGGGTTGGCGTATATCGAGTGAAAAATTTATGGAATCGACAAGAAACTGGTTGACAGACTTGAAATTACGTGCTTCTTGGGGGATTAATGGTAATGATATTATTGATGATGAAGCTCCTTATACAAAGTATTTGATTAGTTTGAAAGATGCAAGTTACAATATGAATGGAGACGGAACGACTCTTGCCCCAGGTGGATATAAGGTGCGCTCTACAAATCCAGATTTGAAGTGGGAGCGTACAAGACAGTTCAACATTGGTGTTGATGCCGCTTTCTTAGATGGTCGTCTAAGTACTTCTCTTGATTATTTTGACAAGAGAACAAGTGACATGTTGGTTGAGAAACCTTATATTGCTATTATCGGTGAAGGAGGAAACTGTTGGTATAACGGTGGTACGATGAGCAATAAGGGTTTTGAAATGGCTGTGAACTGGAATGATATAATTCAGGACTTTAAGTATAACGTTGGATTTAATCTTTCATATTATAAGAATGAAGTTACGGATCTGACAGAAGAAATTTACTATACTTATGGTGGAGGTAATGGTGTTGATAAAACGTTAGTTGGTCAGCCTTTTGGTTCATGGATGGGCTTTAAGACAAATGGCGTATTCCATACTCAGCAGGAGGTGGATGATTATAAATCTAAATATGATGTGCAGTTTGGTGCTCCTGCTGTGGGACGTATTAAGTATGTCGATGCAAATAAGGATGGTAAAATTGATACGAACGACCGTGTATGGTTAGGATCTGACAATCCTAAAGTGATTGCAGGCTTGAATATTGGTGGATCTTGGAAAAACTTTGATTTCAGTCTGTTTTTCAACGGAATGATTCGTGATGCTTATAATAATTCTAAATACTATACGGATCTGTTTCAGTGTTGGTCGGGAAATCATTCTACTCGTCTACTTGGTGCAATGCATGCTTATGAGAATTTTGAAAAAACAGGCGTTTACAATAGTAATGTACCTGCTCTTACTACCCTCAACAGCAACAATGAACACGAAGTCTCTGAGTTTTATATTGAAGATGGTTCATATATTAAATTGAAGAGTCTCACGTTAGGTTACACCTTGCCTACAACGCTTCTTAATAAAATGAAGTTGCGTCATGCACGCGTTTATTTGCAGGCTCAGAATTTACTTACACTCACAGATTATACGGGTGCTGATCCAGAAGGATTAGGATATACTTATCCTCTACCTCGTACGTTTTCTGTGGGATTATCTTTTGGTTTCTAAACTTTAAAACAATACTATTATGAAATTGAAATATTTATATATACTTGGTGCTATAGCATTGATGAATGTAGGCTGTAGTGAAGACAGTTTTTTGGAATTGAAACCCCAAGGCAGTTTGAATGACGATATCATGAATTCAACAAAAGGTGTTGACTTGCTTGTGAATGCTGCATATGCCGCTTTGGGTGGCCCCGAAGGACAAAGTTGGAGTGTATGGTGCCATCCTACTTCTAATTGGACTTATGGTGCGGTACGTTCGGATAACGCCTATAAAGGCGGAGGTGGTGTTGGTGACCTAAATGAAGTACATCGTATGGAAACATTTGATGTGGATGCTACAAACGGCTTTTTGGATACTAAATGGTATCATTTATATTGTAGTGTGCAACGTTGTAATTCTGCTCTACGTGTACTGAACAGTGCCACAGATGATCAAGTAAACAATCGCGTGTCCCGTATTGCTGAGATGAAGGTGCTTCGTGCTCATTATTATTTTGAACTTAGCCGCCTTTTCAATAAAGTACCTTATTTTGATGAGAATGTAGATATTGCTCAATATCCAGAAATTTCTAACAATGAATTTACTCGCGATGAAATTTTGGGTAAGTTAGCTAAAGAAATGCTTGATGCTGCTGAGCAACTTCCTGTTTCACAACCAGAAGTAGGTCGTATTCATAAGTATATTGCTTTGGCATACGCAGCTAAGATAAAATTATATCAAGCTTATGAGCAAGATGAAACGACTCATGCTGTAATCTCTATTAATAAAGATTTGTTGAGGGAAGTTGTTGCTCTTTGTGATCAGGTTATTGCTACCCATCGCTATGGATTGCTTAAAGATTTTCAGGGTCTAGATCTCGTTGCAAATGAAAATGGGGAAGAATCAATTTTTGCTATCCAGTATTCTATGAATGATGGAACTGCAAATGCTGGTCGTATCAATTGGAGTAATTTGTTGAATTCTCCAGGTGGGGGGAGCCCTTATGGTGGTGATGGTTTCTTTTTACCTAGTCAAGATTTGATCAATGCTTATCAAACAGATGCTAATGGGTTACCTGATTTTAACTATCAATCAAAATCAGATTATAGTTCGGTTGTGTTGAACAATGGTATTTATACTTTGGAAAATACGACTCCAAACGTTGATCCTCGTCTTGATTTTGTTGTTGGACGTCCTAATATTACATGGAAAACTTATCCTGATAAACCGTGTGGAGGATGGGTACGTGATAAAGAAACCTATGGTTATAATTGTGTGAAACGATTTTGGGTATCTCCAGAAAGTAGTGACATGTTTAATGGTTGGCCTTGGGGGGCATCACAACTGAATTGGCAAGTTATACGCTATGCAGATATTCTTCTTTGGAAGGCTGAAGCTCTTATAGAACTCAATGAGGGTAATGGTCTTGAAACTGCTCGTGAATTAATTAATCAAATCCGTGATCGAGCTAGAAAAAGTACTTATGTTAGAGACTTCAATGATAATTCTCATAATGCAGCTAATTATCTCATCAACCTTTATCCTACTGATGGGTGGACTCAAGATTATGCTCGTCAGGCTCTTAGAAAGGAAACTCGTCTTGAAACAGCATTAGAAGGGGAACGTTTCTTTGATTTGGTGCGTTGGGGAATAGCGCAAACAACAATGAATAAGTATATTACGGATGAAATGGATAACCGCATTTACTATGCTAATGCACATTTCACAGGTGGGAAAGATGAATATTATCCTGTTCCGAACAATCAGTATGGATTTTCAAAGGGTAAGTATGTACAAAATCCAGGGTATGTCCCATTTAAGTAATTTTGTTTAGAAACAAGATGACTAGTCTTGAATATGCGTTACAGTTATTTACTTAGTACATCTTCACACTGGTCTGTACTTTAACCAGACATTTTATCAGGTCATAGGATTATCAAGTCTTATGACCTGATTTTATTATTAGTACAATCTCTATTTCATCGCAAGATATAGGAAATCCATTTAATCAACAAACTCTACACTATGCTTTTAGATAGCGTTGAGTAGGTGTTTTTCTCATACCGATACCAGTTTTGTTATAATGGTCAAAGGTACTAAATTTTGACAACCAACGACGCAAAGTTGTTTCAGATTGTATGTCATATTTACGACATGCAGCACAAAAACCAATTTCACCACGTTCTATTTCACCTACTACGGCTAATTTTAAAGACATTGGATAGTCTTTCGTTGTACGGCGTACGTACTTTTTTGAGCTTGAATCTAACATAATTGAAACATATTGTGTAACGCTATGTTAGGACGGGACAAGATGAAAGAGGAAGAGGCTGTGCCAAATGACTTTTGACACAGCCTCTTGCTATATCTTCAGGAAGAATATCTATACCTGCTACTTATTACTACGGTCAATCATATCGTAGAATTCGTCGCGCACACTCTTATCTGTACCAAAGACCCCACGTAGGTGAGTTGTAGTCATCTTGCCTTGTTTTTTCACCCCGCGCATCTCTTTACATAGATGTTCCGCTTTTAGGCAGATAGCCATACCATAAGGTGGATACTCTGTGCCTAGTGCTGCCTCGATCTCTTTGATGATATCGTGGCCTAAGCG
The DNA here is from genome assembly GCA_963678855.1 of Bacteroidaceae bacterium. Classification (GTDB taxonomy): domain Bacteria; phylum Bacteroidota; class Bacteroidia; order Bacteroidales; family Bacteroidaceae; genus F22. The sequence continues at coordinate 1,815,578 of OY787448.1, forward strand.
TTCTTGAATCTGCATACGTGCAGCACAATAGTCCACCATACGAGCAATCTTAGAAAGGCCCAATATTTTACCTTTAGGGTGAGGAGTATAGGCAAACCAATACTCGCCGAAGAAAGGCATGTTGTGGTGTTCACACATCGAATAGAATGAACCACTGTCTAAGACCATTGTATCGTAAGTGATGCCATCTTGACCATTATCAAAAGTAGTCAATACTGGCTTCTTATCTTCGTTGTATCCGCGGTAAATCTCTTTCCACATCTTTACGATGCGGTGAGGAGTATCTACAAGACCTGCACGATTTGGATCTTCACCAATATATTCGAGTAGGTCGCGTACGCACGCTTCTGCTTCTTCTTGATTCTTAATCATCTGATATCTAATAATTTGTGCGTCTGTAGAGACAGGCGCCATTGTGGGTTTTGTTTGATATATTCAATCACTTCTTCTGTGTTTTGCATAGAGCAAGGTTGCAAGAAGAAGGTGGTTGCAGGATACTCCAGCCATGGCGATGGGTCTTGGCCTTCATAGACAAGCTTAAGCTCGTCGGCACGTGGTAGGACTACTTCTTTGTACTTCGGACTCACAGTAATCCAATCCAATCCTTCAGGAAGCAATCGTGTCCCGTTGGTCTCAATATGCAGGATAAAGTCTTTTGCTTTTAAAGCATCGACCAATGCTTGGTCGAGCTGTAAAGAAGGTTCCCCGCCAGTAAAGCAGATACGTTTACAGGGATATTGACTAACTGCCTCGATAATTTCAGCATCAGTCATCTCTTCACCTGCTTCATGAGCTGTATCGCAGAAGCTGCATTTGAGATTACATCCCGAGAAACGTACAAACACGATAGGGGTACCTGTCCATGCTCCCTCACCTTGGAGAGAGTAGAAGATTTCGTTGACTTTTTTCATCTTTAGTCTTTCACGTAGATAGCTGTATTGCCTTCGCTTTCTTGTACTTCCACTTTGAAGCAATAAGGTACTTGCTCGCATACCCACTTGGCGATATTTTCGGCAGTAGGGTTGAATGGCAATACTTCATTCAAGTTCTTATGGTCTAGTTTACCGTGTACCGCATTTTTGATATGCTTGAAGTCTACAAGCATGCCCGACTCATTCAATGTGTCGTTTTTGCAGTGTACAGTGATCATCCAGTTGTGCCCATGCATGCTTGTGCATTTGCTATCATAAGGGAGATCTAGTTGGTGACAAGCGGCAATCTCCATACGCTTTGATATATAATACATAACTATGTCTCTTTAAGGGATATAGTAAATCTGTGTAGTCGCGATTAATCGTGACGAGATAGTCTATCCATGGCCATTTGCTCGAAGCTAGTGCCTGGGCGTCCGTAGTTACAGTAAGGATAGATAGAGATGCCACCTCGTGGGGTGAAGATACCAGTCACCTCGATATAGCGAGGATCCATCAATTTAATCAAATCTTTCATGATGATGTTGACACAGTCTTCATGGAAAGCTCCGTGGTTGCGGAAAGAGAATAGATACAATTTTAAAGCCTTGCTTTCTACCATCTTGTCATCAGGGATATAGCTGATGCGAATTTCAGCGAAATCTGGTTGCCCAGTGATAGGGCAAAGACTCGTAAATTCAGGACAGTTGAAACGTACCCAATAGTCGTTCTCTGGGTGTTTGTTGCTAAATGCTTCCAATACTTCTGGAGCATAATCATCTTTATAGACTGTCGCACCACCTAGGTGAGACAATTCTTTCTTTAGTTCTTGATCTGACATACAAATTGTTGGTTTAAGTTTAGTGTTGATTGGCTGCTTTTTGCGCTTCGTATTTCGCCAAAGAATCGTTACGTAGGCGGCATGATGGGCATTCGCCGCAACCTGCTGCTGGGACTCCATTATAGCAAGTCAAAGTGTCGTTCTTGACGATGTCCAAAACGCCTAGTTCATCGGCCATAGCCCATGTCTCTACCTTGTCTTTCCACATCAATGGTGTGTGGATGACAAATTGCTCATCCATGGCTAGATTGATAGTCACATTCAAGCTTTTGATAAAGCCATCACGACAATCAGGATATCCACTAAAGTCGGTTTGAGAGACGCCCGTCACAAGGTGCATCGCATCGTGTTCACGAGCGAAGACTGCGGCAATGCTTAGGAAGAATAGGTTACGTCCTGGCACGAATGTGTTTGGATACGAATCTTGAGGTTTTTCTTGGTCCATTGTAATAGATGTATCAGTCAATGAACTGCTACCTACTTTGCTAATGAAGTGTCCGTCCATCACTTGGAACTCAACACCTGCATTTTTGGCGATTTTTTCTGCCAATTCAATTTCTAAAGAATGCTTCTGCCCATATGAGAAACCTAGGGCATACACTTTCTTAAATTCTTTCAGTGCCCAGAACAGACACGTTGTTGAATCTTGTCCCCCGCTAAAAAGGACAACTGCTGTTTCTTTATTCATTGTTTCTTGTTTTTTTGCCGTGGTGTTCAAGCACACGGGGTTCATCGATAAAATAATCGAGCCTGCAAATATAGCTGTTTCTCAGAAGATTACTTAAGGAATAGCTGTTTTTTTAACTTAGTTTCATTCTTTAGGGCCTAAAAAATCACGTATCAAGGTCTCCATACCCTCAGAAGCACCCATTTGTAGTTGATTTACTTTGTACTCTGCTGGTGTATGTACGTCCTTAGGGTCTATCAAGTAGATAGGAGTGTTTTTAGGGACAAAGTGGATGAGACTTGCTGCCGGGTAGACGTTTAATGAGGTGCCGATTATTAAAAAAATATCTGCTTGCTGGGCCAATGCAATGGCATCATCTAGTTTAGGTACAGACTCTCCAAACCATACGATAAAGGGACGAATCTGGCTACCATCTTCTGCTGTATCACCAATCTTCACTTCGTAGTCTTTTGGGGAGAGTTCTTGGATATACCGTGGGTCGTTTGGATTATAACTACTGCATACTTTAGTGAGCTCTCCATGTAGGTGCAAGACGTGAGAACTGCCTGCACGTTCGTGAAGATTATCCACATTCTGAGTCACAACAGATACTTTGAAGTTGTCTTCTAAAGACGCTAGTAGTTGATGCCCCTGATTGGGTGAGACATCTTTGAGTTGTGCACGGCGGGCGTTATAGAATTCTGTAACTAAGGCAGGGTCGGCTTGCCATGCCTCAGGAGTAGCTACTTGATTTACAGGATATTTTTCCCACAATCCACCTGCATCTCTAAAGGTGCTTACTCCACTTTCGGCACTCATGCCGGCTCCTGTCAATACGACAATATGTTTCATAATCAGGCTGTTTTAATAACGACTTTGTCACAAAGGTATAGGAAAAGGGAGAAACTTAACGCAATTTCAGAAAAAAAGAAGGCCAACAGACACGTTATTAAAAGGAAAATCCTATTTTTGTGCTCAAACAATACATGTATTAATTCAATAATCAAAGAAAATGGACAAATTAAGTTATGCTTTGGGCCTAGGACTTGGCCAACAATTGAAGAGTATGGACCTTGCAGGAACTCTTAAGGTTGAAGACTTTGCTCAAGCTGTAACAGATATTCTAGAAGACAAGCAAATCGCTTTCTCTCATGAAGAAGGTCAAGCGCTTGTAAATGCTTACTTCCAAGAAGTCGCTGAAAAGAAAACTGCTCAAGCTAAAGAAGCAAGTGAAGCATTCCTTACTGAGAACGCTAAGAAAGAAGGCATCAAGACTACTGAGTCTGGTCTTCAATATGAAATCATCGAAGAAGGTACTGGTAAGAAACCAGCTGCTGATAATCAAGTAAAAGTACACTACGAAGGAACACTTGTAGACGGTACTTTGTTTGATAGCTCTATCAAGCGCGGTGAGCCTGTTACATTTGGTGTAACTCAAGTAATCCCAGGATGGGTAGAAGGTCTTCAGTTGATGTCTGAAGGTGCTAAGTACAAATTCTATATCCCATCTGACCTAGGATATGGTGCACAAGGTGCTGGTGAAATGATTCCTCCACACAGTGCATTGGTATTCGAAGTTGAGCTTATCGAAGTACTTTAAAATATACTCCCGCTAGTAGCAAGTGCTCACTAGCGGGTGTTCTTATTTACGATTTAAATCAAAAATCCATAAATCCATGACAATGAAAAAGAATTTATTTTTCGCTTCAGCAGTCGTAGCTTTGGCACTGACTGCATGTGGACCTAAAGCCCCACAAGCAAACCTAACAACTGAGATTGATTCACTATCATACACTTTAGGTTATGCTCCAGGTGCTGGTGTGAAAACACAATTGACTCGTCAAAAAATTGACACAGCTAAGATGGCTGACTTTGTAGCAGGATTTGTAAAGGGTGCCAACATGGACCCAGAAGCAAAGAAAACTCCAGCTCAAACTCAAGAACAAATCGCTAGCTTCTTCGGTGATCAAATGCACCAAGTAAGCCAAGATGATAAAATGCGTCAACTAAGTCGTACAGATTCAACTCAATTGTTGAATGTTGATATGTTTGTAGATGGTGTGTTGGCAGTCACTGAAGGTGGCAAGAAGGCTCCAGTTACACTACGTACTGAGCTTCAAAAAGCTTTCCAACAACTTTCTGATACAGCTGCAAATGTAAACATCGACTCACTATCTTATATGTTGGGTGTGCAACAAGGTACTGGTGTGGTTGGTGAACTAGCTCGTCAAAAAGCTGATACTGCAAATCTATCTGTATTCGTTTCTACTTTCAAGAGTACTTTCAAGAGTGGTCTTACAGATGCGAAGAAAGCAGCTATGTTGGGTGAAGCTATGGGTGAACAAACTGCTCAAACTTTCCCACGCATGAATGCTCAAATCTTTGCTGGCGATACAACTATGGAAGTAAGCAAGGATAACTATATCGCTGGTTATGTAGACGCTGCACTAGGTAAGGAAGGTGCTCTTTCTGACTCGCTACGTCATGATGTACAAACTCGTCTTCAAGCTAAGTTCCGTGATGCTGCAATGGAAAAGCAATACGGTTCTAATCGCGAAGCAGGTGAGAAGTTCCTTGAAGAAAATGCTAAGAAAGAAGGTATTGTAGTACTTCCTAGTGGTGTACAATACAAGGTTGTTAAGAAGGGTAAGGGTAAAATGCCTAAAGCTACAGATAAAGTGAAGGTAGCTTACGAAGGTACTCTAATTGACGGTACTGTATTTGATAGCTCTTACAAGCGAAATAAGGATGCTGAGTTTGGTGTAGGTCAAGTAATCCCAGGTTGGACTGAGATCCTTCAGTTGATGCCTGTAGGTTCTACTTATATGGTGTATATCCCTCAAGATAAGGCATATGGTGCACGTCAAGCTGGTCGTGATATTAAGCCTTACTCTACTCTTATCTTTAAGGTAGAATTGAAGGAAATCCTTAAGTAATTGATTTCTGAAGTGACTTTTGGGCGATTCCGCTAGATTTTATTGGGCAAAGTCTAAAAAACACTAAAAATACAGGAGCAGCATAGCATTATTCTAGCTATGCTGCTTTTTTTGTACCCAAATGTTCGTTTATTGGATGGAAATAAGTATATTTGCTTACTTTATGTCGATAAACCAATTAAATACCTGATTTATGATGAATAAGATAGATAAACTTGACCGACAGATTCTAGACATTATCACTCAGAATGCACGTATCCCTTTTAAAGAGGTTGCAGCGCAGTGTGGCGTATCTCGTGCGGCTATCCATCAACGTGTACAACGTCTGATTGATCTTGGTGTGATTACTGGATCTGGTTATCAAGTAAATCCTAAGTTGTTAGGATATAGAACATGTACATATGTTGGAATTAGCCTTGAGAAAGGCTCAATGTACACGCGTGTTGTGGAAGAGTTGGAAAAGATTCCTGAAATCATCGAATGCCACTTTACTACTGGTGCTTACACTATGTTGACTAAATTGTACGCTAGTGATAATGAACACCTTATGGAGCTTTTGAATCATCGCTTGCAGGAGATTCCTGGTGTGATTTCTACAGAGACATTGATTTCACTTGAGCAAAGTATCAAGCGTGAAATACCGATTCAAAGAACAGGAGATGATGTCAACTTAACTGTATAATTGAAGTTATGGATGATTTCTTTATTTGGTGGGGACTCAATTTTGAAGGGCTGGCCATTGGCTTGCTGACCTTCATTATAATCGGTGTCTTTCATCCTTTGGTTGTCAAAGCAGAGTATTACTGGGGAGTGAAGAGCTGGTGGCTATTTTGTCTACTGGGTGTCATTGCCACAGTAGCGTCGCTATTTGTGCACGATACAATCTTGGCTGTTTGTCTAGGTGTATTGGCTTTTTCATCGTTTTGGTCCATTATGGAAGTGTTTGAACAACGTGAACGTGTGAAAAAGGGCTGGTTTCCTAAGAATCCCAAGCGCAAAGAAGATAGAGTCTAGTAGAACTCGCTTTTTTAACGCATAATATTTGCAGATAGAAACAGAATTGTTTACATTTGCATCCGATTCCAAAAAATAATGGGATTTATCGGGCTTTTAGCTCAGTTGGTTAGAGCAACAGACTCATAATCTGGAGGTCGTAGGTTCAAGCCCTACATGGCCCACCAAAGGAGGCGTTTATAACTCATAGGAGTTTATAGATGCCTCCTTTGTTTTTTATATGATAGGCTAATATTTAAAACCTAATCTATGCATCAGCAAATGACTATAGCTAACTCTGAGATGCAGGAGTTCATTCAAGACCACCTGACTGACGATGTCCGTCAGTTGGCATTGCAGTCCAACAAGTATCCTAATCTGGATATGTCTTTTGCTCTTCAGCAAATTGCTGGACGACAAAGGGTCAAGGACAAATTACCCTCATGGTGTGCGTGTTTGCAAACTGTTTTTCCTCCTCAAATAAATTTAGAACAATGTAGCAGTGAATCTACTGCGCAGTATAAAGTCTCTTGGCTTCGCGAGGTGTTGTCAAATGATATTGATTTGAAGTCATTTGTAGATTTAACTGGTGGTTTTGGCGTGGATACCTTTACATTGTCTACAGCTTTTCACAAGGGACACTATGTGGAGCAGAATGAGGAGTTGTTTTCTCTGGTAGCGCATAACGCTCAGGTGATGAAAAGAGATAACTTGTCACTTCATAGGATGGCTTGTGAAGACTATCTGGATATTATGCCTGCTGTGACACTTTGTTTTATCGATCCTGCTCGTAGAAGTGTGTCGGGACAAAAAGTAGCAGCCTTAGAGGATTGTACGCCTGATGTACTGACTTTATTGCCAATCATGACTCTAAAGTCGGACTTTGTACTTCTGAAGTTGTCGCCAATGCTCGATGTAAAAGCTGTGTTGCGAGCATTAAAGGGAGTCAGCCATGTAGCTGTTGTGTCTTTACATAATGAGTGCAAGGAGGTGTTAGTCTTGATTGATAGTCAAGTTTATCAGCAATCTAGTGATTCGACAGAGCATGAGCTTAACCAAGTTGCACTGTCCGCGGTAAATATTACTAATAAAGGAACGGTTAGTAAGTATAATACAACTTATGAAAATGAGAGTAACTGTCCTTTACTGACATATGGTTTAGAGCCTGAATCACTTGAAGGAAGTTGTTTATTTGAACCTAACACTTCTGTTATGAAGGTTGGGGCATTTGCTTCTTTAACGACCAATTATCCTGTACGTCAGTTGAGCCCCTCTGCACATCTATTTGTAACTGATGAAAAAGGTGTCGATTTTCCTGGACGACATTTTCGTATAGAAAAAGTGTGCAAGGTGCAGAAGAAAGAAGTACAAATGATGATGGCTGGTACATCAAAATGTCATCTGACAGTGCGAGATTTTCCTGATTCTGTTGCCAACTTACGTAAGAAATTGAAGCTCAAAGAGGGAGGTGACGTCTATTTATTTGCAACGACTATAGGAAACGAAAAACGACTTTTACGATGCACGAAAGTGTAGTGTCCCAATACCAATACTTATAACTATGATATATATTCTTTTGCTGCTGGGTTTAGCAATGATTCTGTTTGGAGCTAACTTCTTGACTGATGCAGCAGCGGCCGTAGCAGCACGATTTCGCATCTCTCAGATGGTGATAGGTCTGACGATAGTGGCGTTTGGCACATCTGCTCCAGAACTTGTGGTGAGTGTTACCAGTGCTATGAAAGGCATCTCAGATATGTCTATTGGTAATGTTGTAGGTTCCAATCTCTTCAATACAACGATGATTGTGGGTATAACGGCCATGGTAGCACCTATAGCGGTACAGAAGAATACCTTACGTGCCGAGATTCCGCTATGCATCTTGGCTTCTCTCGTACTCCTTTTTCTGAGCATGGATATTTGGGGCTTGTTGCCAGTAGAAGTGCCTAATATGTTGTCGCGTACAGATGGTTTAGTCTTGTTGGCATTTTTGGCTATATTTATGGGCTATACGTTTTCTATTGCACGACAAAGTAAAGAAGAGCCATCTGTCGGTTTGACACAGAAACCACGAGCAATTTGGAAGGAGCTTTTGCTCTTGCTTCTTGGTTTTGCTTTGTTGATTTTTGGCGGTGACCTTTTTGTTAATAACGCCAGCGCTATTGCACGTTCTTGGGGAGTCTCTGATGCGATAATTGGACTTACTTTGGTGGCAATGGGAACTTCTTTACCAGAATTAGCGACAAGTGTCGTGGCTGCCTTGAAGAAGAATCCAGAGTTGGCTATAGGTAATGCAATAGGGTCAAACTTGATGAATATCTTTTTGGTCTTAGGTGCATCGGCTACGGCTGCTCCCTTGTCTTTAGGAGAGATTGGTAGCTTTGATTTGTGGTATGTCGTTTTTGTTAGTGTAATTCTGTTTTTTGTGAGCTTGGCGATGGGTCGTCGTCGTATATTACGTGGCGAAGGACTGGTGCTGGTGTTGTTGTATATTGGCTATATTGTCTATAGAATCGCTGTGATTTAACTAATTTTTGACGGTTTTGCTTGTTTTTTTTGTGCATTACCTCTTTCTACGTACTCCATATGTTAAGTTTTTCCTGTATATTTGTAGGATATAATATAAGCGCGATTATTTAATTATGCACTATACAACAAAAGAAGTCAAAACGGCCGCTGAAATGAGCGCCTTTATACAGTTCAATTATACACTTTATCGAGGTAGTGAATACAGTGTGCCCGATTTGATTACTGATTTAGAGAATACTTTCAATCCCAAGAAAAATGCTGCTTTTGAATTTAGCGATGCAGCTTTCTTTTTAACTTACGATGAAGTAGGTCAAGTTGTTGGACGTGCTGCAGCAATCATCAATCACCGTGCAAATGAAAAGTGGAGCGTACAAGCTGTGCGTTTTGGATGGATTGATTTTGTGGATGAATTGCCAGTTAGCCAGCAATTGTTAGATACCGTCTCTGCATGGGGAAAGGAGAAAGGAATGAAAGAAATCCAAGGACCACTTGGGTTTACTGATTTCGATCCTGAAGGATGTCTGATTGAAGGGTTTGACCAATTGGGTACGATGGGGTCATTGTATAATTACCCTTATTATGCTAAGCATTTTGAGGCCTATGGCATGAACAAAGATGCTGATTGGATCGAATATAAGATATATATTCCTGAGGATGGGGTGCCAGCAAAGCATCAACGTATTGCTGATATTGTAAAGAAAAAATATGGCTTGAAAGTGCTGAAATTTACGAGCTCTCGAAAGCTTGCTAAAGAGTATGGCTGGCCTATTTTTGAGTTGTTGAATGAGAGTTTTTCAGAGCTGTATGGATTTAGCCCGCTCTCTGAAAAACAAATTGAACAATATATCAAAGCTTATTTACCAGTGGTTGATTTGCGTATGATAACGCTTATCGTTGAAGAATCTGGAAGATTGGTCGGTGTTGGGCTTTCTATGCCGTCCATGAGTAAAGCTTTACAGAAAGCTAAAGGCAAATTATTCCCATTTGGATGGTATCACTTGCTTAAGGCATTGAAAGGAAATCATCAAGGTGGGGTGTTAGACTTGTTGATGGTTGGTATACATCCAGAATATCAAAATAAGGGGGTTAATGCGTTGCTGTTTTCTGACTTAATTCCTGTATATAAAGAAATGGGATTTAGTTATGCCGAAAGCAACCCTGAGCTGGAGGATAATGGCAAGGTACAAGCACAATGGGAGTACTTTAAGACCGAGCAGCACAAGCGTCGCCGTGCTTTTAAAATGGAACTGAAATAACCATACATAAGGAAAACATAAAAATGGCTGACAATAAGGAACAAGAGTTGCCTTTGAATGAGGCAAAGCCTACTGTGGCATATGATGACGAACATATTCGATCGCTGAGTGATATGGATCATGTTCGTCAGCGACCAGGTATGTATATCGGACGCCTGGGCGATGGTGCTCATGCAGAAGATGGTATCTATGTGCTACTGAAAGAGGTCATGGACAATAGTATCGATGAGTTCAAGATGAATGCAGGCAAGAAAATTGAAGTCGTGCTTGAGGACAATCTTCGTGTATCTGTACGCGATTATGGTCGAGGCATTCCTCAAGGTAAACTTGTAGACGCTGTCAGCAAGCTGAATACTGGTGGTAAGTATGATAGCAAGGCCTTTAAGAAAAGTGTCGGGCTGAATGGAGTCGGTGTAAAAGCTGTCAATGCTTTGAGTCGTCACTTTGAAGCACGTAGTTACCGAGATGGTCAAGTGCGTATCGTGCGCTTCGAACGTGGTGATTTGGTTAGCGATATCACTGCACCAACCGATGAAGAAAATGGAACATATATTTTCTTTGAACCAGATAGTGGAAAGAAAACCACAGAAAAAAATAATCTGTTTGCTAACTACTCTTTCCGTGGCGAATATATCGAGAACTTGCTGAAGAACTATACTTATCTCAATACGGGTTTGACTATTATGTACAATGGCACTCGCATTGTGAGTCGTAATGGCTTGAGCGATTTGCTTAATGATAATATGACTTCTGAAGGCTTGTACCCTATCATACACCTAAAAGGTGAGGATATAGAAATCGCTTTTACTCACACTGCGCAGTACGGTGAAGAGTACTATAGCTTTGTGAATGGTCAGCACACGACTCAGGGTGGTACCCATCAAAGTGCTATGAAAGAGCATCTTGCACGTACTATCAAAGAGTTTTATAACAAGAATCAAGACTTCCAAGATATTCGAAATGGTTTGGTGGCTGCTATCGCAGTCAATGTAGAAGAGCCTATCTTTGAATCGCAAACCAAAGTGAAGCTAGGAAGTACGCACATGGAACCAGATGGCAGTACGGTCAACCGGTATGTCGGTGAGTTTGTGAAACGTGAGGTGGATAACTACCTGCACAAACATGCTGAGACAGCTGAAGTGATGCTAGGTAAAATTCAGGAAAGTGAAAAGGAGCGTAAGGCGATTGCCGGAGTGACTAAGTTGGCTCGTGAAAGAGCTAAAAAAGCTAATTTACATAACAAAAAACTTCGTGATTGTCGCATACACTTCAATGATACGAAGGGGGATAGACAAGAAGAAAGTGCTATTTTTATTACCGAGGGTAACTCAGCTTCTGGTTCCATTACCAAGAGTAGAAATGTGAATACACAAGCTGTATTCTCGCTTCGTGGAAAGCCTTTGAATAGCTATGGTTCTACTAAGAAGGTGGTGTATGAAAACGAAGAATTCAACCTATTACAAGCTGCTCTAAATATTGAGGAAGGCATGGAAGGGCTGAGATATAACAAGGTGATTGTGGCTACCGATGCCGATGTTGATGGTATGCACATACGTCTGCTTATCATTACTTTCTTCTTGCAGTTCTTTCCTGATCTTATCAAGAAAGGGCACGTATATATATTGCAAACACCTTTGTTCCGAGTGCGCAATAAGAATAAAGAAACTCGTTACTGCTATACAGAAGAGGAGCGTGTTCGAGCACTTAGGGAAATTAAGAATCCTGAGATTACTCGATTTAAAGGATTAGGTGAAATTTCTGCTGATGAGTTTAAAGAGTTTATCGGTCCAAACATGCGCTTAGATCAAGTGACTTTGCGTAAAGAGGATGTGGTAAAAGAAATGCTGGCCTTTTACATGGGCAAGAATACTCCAGATAGACAGGAGTTTATTATTAACAATCTTGTAATAGAAGATATTGTATGACCAAAATACGTAAAAAGAGAATCGCGATATTCCCTGGAACTTTTGACCCCTTTACTTTGGGACATGCTAACATAGTAGAGCGAGCTCTTACAGCATTTGACGAAGTGGTCATAGCTATTGGTGTAAATACTAGTAAAAGAACTTACTTCACCGTTGACCAGCGAATCCGCATGATTGAACGCTTTTATAAAGATGATCCTGCTGTGCGCGTAGCGTCTTATGAGAACCTAACGGTGGATTTTGCAAAAGAGCAAACAGCTGGTCATATTGTGCGTGGTATACGTACGGTGGCTGATATGGAGTATGAACGCACGATTGCTGATATTAATCTCAAGTTGAGCGGTATCGATACCTTACTTCTTTTTACACTGCCAGAACTGACTAGTGTAAGTAGTAGTATTTGTAGAGAGTTGCTTCGATTTGGGAAGAGTATCGATGCTTTGCTTCCAGCGGGTTTTGAGTTGGAAGAAACAGATGATAATTAAGTTGGGGAAACCTCAGCAAAATCTCGTATGAAAATGAAAAAGAGATTGTTGACCTTCTTTTCTAGATTAGGATGCTGCTGTGCGTTGGCACTGTGGATGACTTTTATGTGTCCTGTGATGGCGCAAGATATGGCTAGTCGAGCGAATAAATCAGAAAAGGAGCTTAAAATGGAGCTTGCAAATAAACGCAAACTTGCCATTCAAAAGATGCAGTTGGCCACATTTATGGTAGACCGATATTATGTGGATTCTGTTGATATTACACACCTTGCTGAACAGGCGATTCGTGGTATGTTGAAAGAACTAGATCCTCATTCAACGTACAGCTCGCCTGAGGAAGTGAAGTCATTTAATGAATCAATGCGTGGTGGTTTTGAAGGAATCGGAGTGCAGTTTAACATGCTTGACGATACACTCTTCGTGGTACAACCCATAGCCAACGGACCTAGTGAGAAGATTGGTATACGTGCAGGTGACCGTATTGTATCGGTTGAAAACACTGTTATTGCAGGTGTCAATATGCCTATCAGTAAAATTACGAAGCTTTTAAAGGGACCGAAAGGAACCAAAGTGCGACTTGGTGTGGTGCGTAAAATGATGCCAGAGATTATGTCTTTTACTGTAACAAGAGATAAGATTCCGATGTATTCTATTAATAGTGTGTATATGGCAGCACCTAAAGTGGGCTACATCAAGTTGGAACAATTTGGAGCAAAGTCGTACGATGAATTTCTTGGTGCTTTGAGAAAACTAGATAAAAAAGGCATGGAGTCCTTGATCCTTGATTTGCGTGGTAATGGTGGTGGATATCTACAAATTGCAACGAAAATTATAGATGAAATCCTTCCATCAAACAAGATGATTGTATACACAAAAGGTCGTAAACAACCTTACCAAGAATTTATTACTCGAGGTTCTGGGCGTTTCGAAAAAGGTCGTGTTGTCGTACTGATTGACTCTTTCTCTGCTAGTGCTAGTGAGATTACTGCTGGTGCTATTCAAGATTGGGATCGCGGTGTGTTAGTGGGACGAAGAAGTTTTGGTAAAGGACTTGTTCAACGTCCTGTGAATATGCCTGATCATAGTATGATTCGTCTTACAGTAGCTCGTTATTATACACCGTCGGGAAGATGTATACAACGTCCTTATAGTTCACATAAGAAATACGCAGATGATTGGCGTCAACGTATGGAATCCGGAGAATTGCAGCATGCAGATAGTGTGCACTTTGTAGATAGTTTACGTTATCAGACTAAAAATGGGCGCGTTGTTTATGGTGGAGGAGGTATTATGCCTGATGTGTTTGTGCCAGCAGATACAACGACGACTTATTTCCGACAGTTGGCAGCCCAAGGTCTTATCTTAGAAACTACTGGACGGTTTGTCGATGCTCAACGTGAGAAACTAGTAAAAGACTATCCAGACTTGGAGAGCTTTATAGCACATTTTGATGTGCAAAAAGATCTACTTCCTCTTTTGCAAAAAAATGCAACTAAAGCTGGGATTGTTGCCCCAGCATTAGAAGAAGTATCTCCTTTTATATTAGTTCAACTGCGTGCACTTGTAGCACGTGACTTGTGGGATATGAACGCCTATTATGTCATTATGAACGAAGAGAACTCTGTATATAATGAAGCTTTGAAACTTATTCAAGGTGATCACTATTCAAATATTCTTAAGTCTAACTAATGGGTTGGACTATTAGCTACACTATTATGGGGGTAAATATAGAGAAACGATTGAAAGACCATAAAACATGTAATGTGAGTTTTCTGAATAAGAGATACTTACAAGGAGAACATTTACCCACGTGTAAGTGTGAAAAAAACATGTTGCTTTTTGTGCTCGAAGGTGAGTTGCTGTTCAACAGTTATCAATATCCTGGGGCTACATTGAGAAAAGGGGAGGTGGTCTTGCAACCTATGGGGTCTAAAATTGAATATTTAGCTCTGACAGAGGTGCTATTAGTGCGTTGTGAGTTCAATGATATTCCACTTATAGATGAAGAGATGTATAACAAATTGATGGAAGAAGTTGACGCTCCTCTTACATATACTCCACTTGAAATGCATCAGCAGGTGACCGATTATATGCATAACTTAGTAGCCTTGTTAGATGATGCCCACGAGCACATATATCCTTTCTTGGAAATGAAAGCCCGTGAGTTGACTTATTTGTTATTACGCTATAACGATGAGCCACAATTGCGTAAGTTCTTTTTCCCAATTCAAAGCTATACAGAGAATTTCCAGCACTTTGTGATGCAGAACTATGCCAAAGTGAAAAATGTGGAAGAGTTTGCACGATTAGGTGGTTACACATTAAGTACATTCCGTCGTATCTTCAAGAATGTATTTGGGCAAGCTGTGTATGAGTGGATCCTTGATAAGAAACGAGAGGGGATCATTCATGATTTGCAATATACTACAGAGAAAATTAGTCTGATTTGTAAAACGTACAATTTTGATTCTCTGTCACACTTTGCTCACTTCTGTAAATCTTCTTTCGGAGATACACCTAGAAATCTTCGTAAACGAGGACAAGCAGGTGAAGATTTAACATTGCTTTTACAGACTGTAAAAGTCAAAAAAACGAACTCTAAAGAAGACCGAGATGAGGACTAATGGTTTTTCGCCATTAATCTTTCTTCTATTATGGAAATATTTCCCTAATATCTTGTACAACCCATCAAAAAGACCTACTTTTGCGCTGAATACTGCGGAGTGGGTCTTTTTGACTTTTTATGTCCCAAGTATAACAACTATTTTGAACTCAAATTCAATTATCAATAATTTAAATTCAATCATTTATGTGGTTAACCAATTCATCCATAGGACGTAAGGTGGTCATGAGTGTTACTGGACTCGCCTTAATCCTATTTCTGACATTTCACATGGCGATGAACGTTGTTGCTCTGTTCTCTGCAGAAGCTTACAACATGGTTTGCGGACTTCTAGGTGCTAACTGGTATGCAGTAGCAGCAACTCTAGGTCTTGCAGCGCTATTTGTGATTCACATTATCTATGCGTTCTGGCTAACACTGCAAAATTACAAGGCTCGTGGCAACGACCGTTATGCAGTATCTAGTACTCCTAAGGGCGTAGAATGGTCCTCTCAAAACATGCTTGTTTTGGGTGTAGTTGTTGTTCTTGGTCTTTGTCTTCACTTCGTGCACTTCTGGTCTAAGATGATGCTTGTTGAGTTGATGGGTCAACACACTGTAGAAGTAGGTGCTCGTACAGTATCTCCTGCAAATGGTGCTTACATTATCCAGTACACATTCTCACAATGGTACAATGTAGTATTGTATATTGTATGGTTGGCAGCTCTTTGGTTCCACCTAAATCATGGTTTCTGGTCTGCTCTTCAAACTATCGGTTGGAATAGCAAGGTTTGGTTTAAGCGTTGGAAGACAGTTTCTACTGTTTACACAACTATCATTTGTCTTGGTTTCGCTGCTGTACTAGTAGGTTACGCAGGTAACTGCTTACCAGCTGCACAAAAAGCTGCAACAGTTGTTGTTGCTGCTCATGGTGCTGAAAGCCACCACGAATGTGGTCACGCGGAAAAAGCATGTTGCGGTGAGTCTTCTTGCAAAGAAGATAAGGCATGTAAAGATGCTTGTGGTGATGACAAAGCATGTAAAGATGCATGCGGAGAGAAGAAAACAGAATGTTGTGATTCTCACAAGTAATTCTCGTTG
The DNA here is from genome assembly GCA_963678855.1 of Bacteroidaceae bacterium. Classification (GTDB taxonomy): domain Bacteria; phylum Bacteroidota; class Bacteroidia; order Bacteroidales; family Bacteroidaceae; genus F22. Next base: position 1,831,824 of record OY787448.1, read on the forward strand.
CTAGTATAATTAATAACCAGATTGAAGAAATCAATTATGACTAAGATAGATTCAAAAATTCCATCGGGCAAACTAGCCGAGAAATGGACCAATTATAAGAATCACCAGAAGCTGGTCAACCCTGCTAACAAGCGTCGCCTTGATGTAATCGTAGTAGGTACAGGTCTTGCTGGTGCATCAGCTGCTGCATCTCTAGGTGAGATGGGCTTCAAGGTGCTTAACTTCTGCATCCAAGATTCACCTCGTCGTGCGCACTCTATTGCTGCACAAGGTGGTATCAATGCTGCAAAGAATTATCCAAATGACGGTGACTCTGTATATCGTCTATTCTATGATACAATTAAGGGTGGTGACTACCGTGCACGTGAGGCGAATGTATATCGTCTAGCTGAGGTATCTAACTCTATTATCGACCAATGTGTCGCTCAAGGTGTACCTTTCGCTCGCGATTACGGTGGTACTTTGGACAACCGTTCTTTCGGTGGTGCTCAAGTATCTCGTACTTTCTACGCAAAGGGTCAAACGGGTCAACAATTGCTTCTAGGTGCTTACTCTGCACTTAGCCGTCAAGTAAACAAGGGTACAGTTGATTTGTACACTCGTTACGAAATGATGGACCTAGTAATGATCGATGGTCGCGCTCGCGGTATCATCGCTCGCAACTTGGTAACTGGTAAGTTGGAGCGTTTCGCTGCACACGCTGTTGTTATCGGTACTGGTGGTTATGGTAACTCATACTTCCTTTCTACAAACGCAATGTCATGTAACGTATCTGCTGCTATCCAATGTTATAAAAAGGGTGCTTACTTTGCTAACCCTGCTTATGTACAAATTCACCCAACTTGTATTCCAGTACACGGTGACAAGCAGTCTAAGCTTACGTTGATGTCTGAGTCTCTTCGTAATGATGGTCGTATCTGGGTTCCTGCTAAGCTAGAGGATGCGCAAGCTATCCAAGCTGGTAAGAAAACAGCCAACGATATTCCAGACGAAGATCGTGACTTCTACCTAGAGCGTCGTTATCCTGCATTCGGTAACTTGGTACCTCGTGATGTTGCATCTCGTGCTGCTAAGGAACGTTGTGATGCTGGTTTCGGTGTAAACAATACAGGTCTTGCCGTATTCCTTGACTTTAAATATGCAATTGATCGCCTAGGTGCTGATGTCGTTAAGGCACGTTACGGTAACCTTTTCCAAATGTATGAAGAGATCACTGACGTTGATCCATATAAGAACCCAATGATGATTTTCCCTGCTATCCACTACACAATGGGTGGTATCTGGGTTGACTACGAATTGATGACTTCTATTCCTGGTCTATTCGCTATTGGTGAAGCTAACTTCTCTGACCACGGTGCTAACCGTCTTGGTGCATCTGCATTGATGCAAGGTCTTGCTGATGGTTACTTCGTACTTCCTTATACAATTCAAAACTATCTAGCTGACCAAATTTCTATCCCTCGTTTCAGCGCTGATCTTCCAGAATTTATGGAAGCTGAAAAGGCTGTACATGACAAGATGAAGCAATTGATGGATATCAAGGGTAAGCGTTCTGTTGATTCTATCCACAAAGAATTCGGTCTTGTAATGTGGGACTTCGTAGGTATGGCTCGTACGAAAGAAGGTCTTGAAAGTGCAATCACTAAGATGGACGCAATCCGTAAGGAATTCTGGAGTAACGTATTCATTCCAGGTGAACTTGATGACTTGAATGTAGAGCTTGAAAAAGCACTTCGTCTTGGTGACTTCATCGAAATGGGTCAATTGATGGCTTACGATGCACTTAATCGTGAGGAGTCTTGTGGTGGTCACTTCCGTGAAGAATACCAAACTCCAGAGGGTGAAGCTATGCGTAACGATAAAGACTACATGTACGTATCTTGCTGGAACTACAAAGGTGAAGGTGTTAAGCCAGAGCTTTTGAAGGAAGAACTAGTATATGAAGAAACAGAGGTGAAAACTCGTAACTACAAAGTTTAAGAACAACGATGGATAAGAATATATCATTCACGCTGAAAGTTTGGCGTCAGAGAGGCCCTAAGGCCAAGGGAGCATTTGAAAGCTACCCAATGAAGGATATCCCAGGCGATACATCTTTCCTAGAGATGCTTGATATCCTTAATGAGCAACTTGTCAATGAAGGCAAGGAGCCAGTAGTATTTGATCACGATTGTCGCGAAGGTATTTGCGGTATGTGTTCTATGTACATCAATGGTCACCCACACGGACCTGAAGGCGGTGTAACTACATGTCAGCTATTTATGCGTAAGTTCAAGGATGGTGATACTATCACTGTTGAACCATGGCGTTCTGCTGGTTTCCCAGTTATCCGTGACTTGATGGTAGATCGTACTGCATTCGATAAGATTATGCAATCGGGCGGTTATATCAGTGTTAATACTGGTATTAATCAAGAAGCAAATGCACTTCCTATCTCTAAGGATGTAGCTGATGAAGCTATGGATAGCGCATCTTGTATCGGTTGTGGTGCTTGTGTTGCAGCATGTAAGAATGGTTCTGCTATGTTGTTCGTGTCAGCTAAGGTAAGCCAATTGAACCTGCTTCCTCAAGGTAAGACAGAAGCTAGCCGTCGTGCTAAGGCTATGGTTGCTAAGATGGATGAACTAGGTTTTGGTAACTGTACAAACACTCGTGCTTGTGAAGCTGAATGTCCAAAGAACATTTCAATCAGCAATATCGCTCGTTTGAACCGCGACTTCATTGTAGCTAAGCTTAAGGACTAATATCTAGTCTTTACAGAATATATTAAGCCTCCAGATGGTCAAAAGATCATTTGGAGGCTTTCTGTTATATTGCACTTTTGCCGTTTTTTGTGCATTTTACTATAGTTTCATTTGTTCCTTTCGTCCAAAACCCTTACTTTTGTTTGAATTTCAAAATGTAATCAGACTTATGCCAATCCCTAAAACCAGAGCTAAACTTGTTGATGTAGCCCGCAAGCTATTCGCACGTGTCGGTGTGGAAAATACTACCATGAATGACATTGCTAAAGCGTCGGGTAAAGGGAGGCGTACTGTATATACTTACTTTAAAAGTAAAGAGGAGTTATATTGGGCAGTAGTCGAGAGTGAACTTGAGATTCTTTCTGAAATGATGCGTCGTGTATCGCTTAAAAACATACGTCCAGATCAAAAGATTATGGAAATGATTTATACACGACTAGATGCTGTTAAAGAAGTGGTACTTCGTAATGGTACACTACGTGCTAACTTTTTCCGTGATATTTGGGGAGTAGAAAAAGTGCGTAAGAAATTTGATTTACGTGAGATAGACCTTTTTGAACGTGTGCTTCAGGAGGGGGTTGACATGGGTGTGTTCAATATCAACAATGTGCGTATGACTGCTACTGTGATGCATTATTGTGTAAAGGGTATTGAAGTACCTCATATCCGTGGTCAAATTGCTCCAAATGTCGATACAGAACAACGTAAACGTATTGTTGCTGACATGGTGTTGGGGGCACTTCAACAAACAGATTATGATATGAAAGGTGATGTGCATAATGAGCATAAACAACGTAAACATGTTGGCGGCTTGTTATAACTGTATACCTAGTGAAGATTTTAATGAATTAATTATATACGAGAATTATGAAACTACTAGAAGGCAAGACTGCCATTATTACAGGTGCCGCTCGCGGTATTGGAAAAGCTGTAGCATTGAAGTTTGCTGCACAAGGTGCTAACGTTGCATTTACTGATCTTCAGATTGATGACAATGCTTTGGCTACAGAGAAAGAACTAGAAGCATTTGGTGTAAAAGCTAAGGGTTATGCTTCAAATGCTGCTGATTTTGAAGATACTGCTCGCGTAGTGAAAGAGATTCACGAAGAGTTTGGTCGTATCGACATCCTAATCAACAATGCTGGTATCACTCGTGATGGTTTGATGATGCGTATGTCTGAGCAACAATGGGATATGGTAATCAATGTAAACTTGAAGTCTGCATTTAACTTCATCCACGCTTGTACACCTATCATGATGCGTCAAAAAGCTGGTAGCATTATCAACATGAGTAGTGTTGTGGGTGTGTCTGGTAATGCAGGTCAAACAAACTACTCTGCATCTAAGGCAGGTATGATTGGTTTGGCTAAGTCTGTTGCTAAGGAACTTGGTTCTCGCGGTATCCGTGCTAATGCTATAGCTCCTGGTTTCATCATCACTGAAATGACTGACCAATTGACAGAAGAAGTGAAGAAGGAGTGGGCTAAGAACATTCCACTACGTCGTGGTGGTACTCCAGAGGATGTAGCAAATGTTTGCGTATTCCTAGGTTCTGACCTAAGTAGCTATGTAAGCGGTCAAGTGCTTCACTGCTGCGGTGGTATGAACATGTAATTTATTTACTGACCAATACTATATATGACCGTATTATACGAAGATAATCATATTATTATAGTCAATAAAGAGAGTGGGGAGATCGTCCAAGGAGATAAGACAGGCGACACTCCCCTCTCTGCTACTGTACAGAAATATCTTAAAGATAAGTACAATAAGCCAGGGAATGTCTTTATTGGCGTCACTCACCGATTGGATAGACCAACTAGTGGTATAGTTGTTTTTGCTAAGACTAGCAAGGCTTTACCTCGTTTAAATAAAATGTTTCAATCGGGAGAAGTACACAAGCGCTATTGGGCCATTGTAGAAAAGCGTCCAGAGATGGAAACTGGTGAACTAGTGCATTATTTGGTGCGCAACGAGAAGCAGAATAAGAGCTATGCTTACCCGAAAGAAAAGCCACGTAGCAAGAAAGCTAAACTTCGCTATGAGCTTATCAACTCTTCTCAGCGTTATCATCTTTTAGAAGTGGAACTGATGACAGGACGTCATCATCAGATACGTTGCCAATTGGCCAAGATAGGAAGTGTTATCAAAGGCGATTTGAAGTATGGTGCTTCTCGTAGCAATAAAGATGGGAGCATCTGCTTGCATGCTCGTAGCATAGACTTCATTCATCCAGTGTCTAAAGAACGCATCCATGTGGTTGCTCCAGTTCCTAAGGAGAATCTCTGGCAAACGTTCGAAACACTGTAATTTTAATTTAAAACAAGACAACTATGAAGTTATCTCTTGGACGATTCAATGCTTTGGAAATAGTCAAAGAAGTTGAGTTCGGTTTATACCTAGATGGTGGCGAAATGGGTGAAATACTTTTGCCTAAACGATACCAACCTGCCGAGTATGAAATTGGGCAGTTGCTTGATGTTTTTTTATATCTAGACAATGAGGAGCGTTTGATTGCTACCACCTTGACACCAAAAGTCCAAGTGGGCGAGTTTGCTTGTTTGAAAGTGAATTGGGTCAATGAGCATGGGGCTTTTCTTGATTGGGGCTTGATGAAAGACTTATTTGTTCCTTTTAGAGAACAAAAGCAACGCATGGAAGTTGATAGATACTACATCGTACATTGCCATGTGGATGAGGATAGTTTCCGCATTATGGGTAGCGCTAAGATTGACCGCTATCTGAATGTGGTAGAACCTTCATATAGCTCGGGCGATGAAGTGGATATTCTTATTGTACATGCCACTGAACTTGGCTATAAAGCAATTATTGATAATCGCTTCTCAGGCTTAGTCTATAAAAATGAAGTGTTCCGTCCTATTAAGATGGGCGACAGAATGAAAGCATATATCCGTCAAGTGCGTGAGGACGGCAAGATTGACTTGATGCTTCAACGTCACGGCAAGGCTCAAAGAAGAGAGCTAACCGATGTGGTTATGCAAGCATTAAAAGATGCAGGAGGTTTCCTCCCGTACCACGATAAGAGTGATGCAGAAGAAATCTACGAGGAGTTTCAAGTAAGTAAGAAACAATTTAAGCGTGCGCTTAGTGAATTATACAAGCGTCGTAAGATTATAATTGAACCGAATGGTATCAAATTAGCCTAAGTTAGTTCTTAGGTCTTTTCTTGAAGCCGAGCATGTACTTGAGTTCCCGAGTACGTGCTCGGCTTTTTAAGAACCCGTCGAGATACCCTAGACCTCTTTTGATAGTCGCTTCCTCATCCCATTCGCGAATCTGTGCATAGCGATGTAACAGATGCTTATAGACGATACGTGGCTTTGTGATACGAACCATGTTTTTCAGACATGTATCCATAGAGATGTTGTCTTGAAACTTTGTACGGTTGATGTCTATACAGGCAAAACGGTATTTACCATCACTGTCTTTGTCGTATAGTATGTTGCCTAAGTTGAGATCGCCATGAAGAATGCCTTTTTTATGAAGGTCGGCAAGGAAGTCAGCAAATGCATCAATCAGTGCATAGTTATAGTTTTCTACATCGATACCATTCTGAACAATAGTATTGGGTGTAGCGCCTTTAGGATACAGGGTGTCCCAGATAGATGGACGTGCGTCTTTCAATGAGATGAAGTAGCTGTCTACAAGTCCTGTATTGCTAATTTCAATATAGGCTACTTCTTCAGGAGTGTCGACTTCTACGCTTCGAAAACGATGAGCATATTCATAAGCCTTTTGCGCCTTGCTAGGAGTGAAGTATCCATAGGCGATGCGTTGCACAATATTAGGCTTGCGAAAGTGTTTAATGGCAAAAACAGTACCGTCTTCCATGGTGAAAAACTTAATTTGATTGCGCCCATTATGTACCATTTCACCAGCATCTTTCTGATTAAATAGAGAAGGGATGCTTTGAATAAAAGATTCGTATTTCTGATATTGAGGTGAGATGACTATTTTTATGCTCATTGTCAAGCGAATTTATAATTTATTTAAGTCACAAAGATACGCTTAATACCTACTTTGACCAAACTTCTTGTAATTTTCTTTCCTCTATATCCACTGAATACAGTATCTTTGCGTATCAGATAGCGCCGATTGTAGGCCTGTCTCTTTTCCAATAAAATGATAGCTATATGAAGAATATTCCTTATTATATCATGCGTTCCATTTTCTATGTGGTCTCATTACTCCCATTTTGGTTTATTTACCTAATGGCTGATGTGCTGTGTTTTTTAATTTACCGTGTGGTTGGATATAGAAAGAAAATTGTACGTAAGCATCTAGATGATTGCTTCCCTGATTACACTGTAGAAAAGCGAAGAAAGATCGAACGAGAATACTTTCGTCTGATGGCCGATTATATCCTAGAAAATATCAAACTGGTACGCATCTCTAAGAAAACGATGATGAAGCGTATGACTTTTTCGGGAATTCAAGAGATGGAAGAAGTTATGAAGGAACAACCAATTGTACTGGTCTATTTATCTCATATGGGCAATTGGGAATATGTGGCTTCGCTGAAGTATTGGCTTTCAGAAGATGTGCATGCAGCACAATTATACCATAAGCTTCACAACCCCCATTTCGACCGACTTATGAAAGAAATGCGTGAGCAATACGGTGGTGAATGCATCTTAATGAAAGACACACTTCGTAGAATATTGGAGTATAAGCGTGAGAATCGCAAAGTTGTTATTGGATTTATAGCCGACCAAGTGCCAAGAAATGATAATGTGCATGGCGGTACCATGTTCCTAAATCACGAAACATACTTTGCTTCTGGTGTAGAAAAGATTGCAACCAAACTGAATGCTCCCGTTGCTTATGCTGAACTAAGCCGTGCTAAGCGAGGTCATTATCATGTGCATTTTTCTATGGTGACTACTTCTCCAAAGGAATATGCTAAAGATGAACTGACTAATATCTACGCATCGATGCTAGAAGGTTCAATCCGCAAAGATCCTGCTTTGTGGCTATGGTCTCACCGTAGATGGAAACGTATTCCTGCTCAAGCTCGAAAGAAGCAAGAGGAGGAAGCACGTCAACAAGAGAATTAAGACTACTCGTATTTAATAGTATAGTCCAGTTGCCCTGTCTTTTCGAAATATTGTTCAAGAACCATCGCCCCGATTAACTCTTCGTGCTTACTGTTCTTAAATTGTTCGATATATTCATGCGCATGCTCGATGATGGCTTGTGCTTCATCTGGATGCTCTGTATAATATTGTAACCTCTCTTCCAAATCAGAGTAGTCTTTGGCTATTTTGATATAATGGTAGTTTGGTATTAGCTTGCCTTCCATAAACCATGTCTCAAATTCAGGCTCTGGCATGACGGCTATAGAGTTTGATGACATGACCCATTTTAAGTTGGTCGCTACATCAACTCCTTCAATACACAATACAAATTTGTATTTCAGATGCTCTGGGATGGTCAGTCTGCCAATATTCCATTCTGTCGGCACTTTCTTACCCACACCTGTATTTCCTATATTACATAGAGGATGCCCAAAGTACATCTCGAAGAACTTACGACGTTTTTCAGTATGTACTACAGCGCGTCCTACTAGCATATCTTCTTTCTCTTCAAATGGCACGGGGTCGTCAATGAACAAAAAATGGCGAATATGGTTAAGTTTTAATACCACTGAGTTGCGATTGTCTCCATGGATAGGTCTGCTCTTTACGAGGGCAGGTATAGGAGGCACATCAGTAACATCGCCAAATCTAGAGGCGATATACAAGTGTTTTTTGAAAAATCGAGCAACTCGGAATGCATCAAAGAAATAGGTTGTCACAGACCCACCTCGGCGTTTCTGACCTTTTTTCTTTATTTTCTTTCTTGGGCGCCTGAAGTCTTTGAGCACAGTACGTTCCTCGTGTGGAATAGTTACTGTATCATCCAGTTTTATATAGTATTTGACACGCTCGAGAATATGTTTTTTCTCCTCGTTGGATAGTTTGTCCCATCTTTTTAATGGTGAACGTGTAGGGAGAAACTTAGCACCAAAATAAAAGAAAAATTTTCGATAAAATACAAGAACTTGTTGTGCTTGTACTGCCCTTCTTTGATACTTTGTAAATAGGTACGTTTGACTTCTTTTGTCATGGGAGCTGGGTTTAGGAATAAAGTGGTAGACTAGTTGTCAACCATTATTGGACAAAGATACGAACAAATAGTAGAAAAACAAATCGCACTCAAAGAAGCTCAAATACTTAAATGATAGAATAAAGCACTTTGTGACAAGAAAACCAGTGCCAATATCTTTGTTATTGCACTCCGAGATTGTGGTGTTAAGGTTCTAGCTTTTGTTTGTGTCCATGTAACACGTCGATGCGAACGTTTCCATCAATTGATGCAAGCGTTTACATCGATTGATGGAAACGTTCGCATCGAGGCTAGCAAGCCTTATCGCAAAATGATCAAAGCTGTTGCATGAATTATCAGACTTGAATTCCAGTTTATCAGGCTAGGGTATGGCTCTCAGTGTGGATGAGATACAAAAAAGGCTGTATCTAATGATGTGTAGATACAGCCTTTTTTGTATATAGTCAAGTTACTTGATACAGTTCAACATCTTTGCGATGACTGTTTCAGGTTCTATTTGATTCATGCAAGCAAAATCATTGCGGTAACATGCTTTATTGCCATACACTGAACAAGGACGACAGTCTAAGTCGCACTGAATAGTGTTGACGGGAAGCTGTTTCCATCCAAGAAAACCAGCATAAGGGTGCGTTTGTCCCCAAATAGATATTACTTCTGTGTTGACCAAGGACGCCAAGTGCATATTGGCACTATCCATAGAAAGCATTACATCAAGATGACTCATCAGTGCCAGCTCGTCTTTCATGGCCAAGCGGCCAGCCATTGAGTCCATATTTGGATATTTGCTTACCCAGTCATTAAAGATGGCCTCTTCTTTAGGGCCACCACCAAATAAGAACAAGCGTGTGTCCTCATTCTTAGACAAAGCAGCGATAACTTGCTCCATCTTATCTAATGGGTAAATCTTGCCGTCGTGTTTAGCAAAAGGTGCTATACCGACCCACTTTGAATCTCCCTTGGTGCCCACTTCCTTCTCAATAACGTCCACTGGTCCATCTTCTTCACCATAGATAGAAGTGAAGTTAGGGGTTACGGGAAAGCCGAGTTCTTCAAAAACGTCTGCATAACGCATGAACGAACTGCGTTGGCGCTCCATCACCTTGTTGGTGCGGCGTGTCAACTTATGTTTTCCCAAGCGACCTTTGTCTATAATAGCACAAGGGATGCCAGTCATGCGAAAACGCGAAGTGATGAGTCGAGAGCGTAAGACAAAGTGTAAGTCTGCTACATAGTCAATACCGATTTGCTTAAGCTGACGATAAAGCTTCATCATACCCATTGCTCCTTTGTGTTCACCTTTAAGGTCAGCGCCCACAAAAGTTACATTACCTGGCAGATGCTCGAATAGAGGTTGCATCTGTTTGCGGCTGACCATAACGACTTCATCGTTTGGATATTGGGTAGCCAAAGCATGCACGACAGGGACTGTCATTGCTACGTCACCAATTGCTGTGAATCGGAGGACAAGAATTTTTGCCATGAATTATTTTTTTCCGTAAAGTACTGGGTTAAGTGATGGGTCGTTATACATCTTCATTTGCTTGTATACCTTCATGTATTTACGTCCCGATTCGATATCTTCCAAAAGCTGGTCGATAGCAGAGCTAAGGTCCACACGTTGCTCAAGCAAAATAGCAAGCTTGTTCGCGCATTGTTCATGGTGCTCAGGAGATACATCCGTACGGTCTACTTCTTGTTGCATGTGATAAATCTTAAGCGCAAGAATAGACAGACGGTCAACTGCCCAAGCTGGACTTTCTGTATTGATCATTGCGTCTTCTAGTGGCTTAACTTCATTATATACAGTCAAAAAATAACTGTCGATACGTTCTACTAAATCAGTTCTGTCTTGATTAGACTTGTCAATGCGACGCTTAAGCACTAATGCATCTGCTGGATCAATGTTTGGATCGCGGATAATATCCTCAAAGTGCCATTGTACAGCATCAATCCAGTTCTTACGATACAAATCGTATTCGATTGTTCCATTGTCGTATGGGTTTTTCATCTCTGCATCAACACTATCAGTGATGTGATAGTCGGCAGTTGCCTTGTTGAAAATTTCATTGCTTTTTGTACTAAAAGTCATATCGGTTTCTAGGTTTTGTAAATGAATAAGTGCAGCAAATCTAAAGAATATCTTTGAATGAAACAACTATATTGCTCGTTATTTACACATAAATTAGGCTTTCTATGTGGATGTAATCGCTTTTTGTTACCTTTGTAACTCTAATAGAATAATATGACCTATGGATACATTAAAAGTCGTGGTTGATGAAGCCATACCTTATATAAAGGGTGAGATTGAGAAGATTGCATCTAATGTGGTGTATCTTCGTGGCAAAGATATACATGCTGATGTCGTACACGATGCTGACGTTTTAATTGTACGAACCCGTACCCGTTGTGATGCAAACCTGCTTGAAGGTAGTCGTGTTAAGTTTATTGCCACAGCAACTATTGGTGTGGATCATATCGATGCTGACTATTGCCAGCGGAAAGGTATTAAATGGACTAATTGTCCAGGATGCAATGCGGGCGGTGTAGTACAATATATACAAGCCTCTATGGCTTTGTTGCAATTATTGGAAGGTGTAAATTTACAAGGTATGACCTTGGGCATAGTAGGTGTAGGGCATGTAGGGAGTGCAGTGGCGCAAATGGCGAGCCGTGAATATGGTATGCAATTATTATTGTGTGATCCACTACGTGCCGAAGTCGAAGACCCAACTGCTTTTGTGTCTTATGAAGAGATTCTTCAGAAAAGTGATGTCATTACTTTTCATACGCCTTTGATACGTGGTGGAAAATATCCAACATATCATATGTTTGATGAAGTAGCGGTTGGTATGTTGGAACGTGTACCCATATTAATTAATACCTCGCGTGGAGAGGTGGTACATACCGCTGCTCTGAAGAAAGCAGTTGAGGAAAATAAAGTCAGATATCCTATTCTAGATGTGTGGGAGTCTGAGCCACATATTGATGAAGCTTTATTGAGGCATACATTTATAGGTACACCGCATATTGCTGGATATTCAGCAGATGGTAAGTCTAATGCTACGCGTATGTCCCTTGAGGCTTTGACTCGTTATTTGCAAAAAGATGTGGAATGGAATATTCACGCGCCATCTCCAAAGTCATCTGTTATTCATGCTATCCAAGGAATGGATGCAACATTGCAAATATATAACCCTTTACGAGATAGCCATTTGCTGAAAAAGAATGTTAGTCAGTTTGAGGAATTGCGTGCAAATTACCCTGTGAGATTAGAAGAAATTAATTTCTCTATTGAGATTGAGTGATAACTTAGTGTGGCAAAATGTTCAGTTTTATATACAGAAATGTAAAAAAAAAGCCGGATTATTGCACATTATGGTGGGGTGAGTGCAGTTTTTCGTAAAAAAAACGTGTTTTTTTTGGTCGCTCAAAGAAATCTTTCTTACTTTGCAGCGCTAATTTTGAACGAAGAAATTACTAATTATTCATTTAATAAATTCGAACATTATGTCTGAAAATGCAGCAAAAGTAAAAGAGATTATCGTAGAGAAGCTATCTGTAGCTGAGTCTGAAGTTACTAACGAAGCAAACTTCACAAACGACCTAGGTGCTGACTCTCTAGATACTGTAGAGCTTATCATGGAATTCGAAAAGCAATTCGACGTAACTATTCCAGATGAAGATGCAGAGAAGATCCAAACTGTAGGTGACGCTGTTTCTTATATCGAGAACGCTACAAAATAATTCCGCTCATATAATTATATGGAATTAAAAAGAGTAGTAGTAACGGGTCTTGGTGCACTTACGCCAATCGGTAACAACCTTCAAGAATACTGGGAGGCGTTACAGGCAGGTAAGAGTGGAGCGGGACCCATTACTCATTTTGACGCTTCCCTCTTCAAGACACGTTTTGCTTGTGAGGTGAAAGGTTTCAATGCAGCAGATCATATGGATCGCAAAGAGGCTCGTAAGATGGACCTTTATGCGCAATATGCAATGGCTGTAGCCAATGAAGCTATCGCGGATTCAGCGATTAACCTTGAAGAGGTTGATAAGACTCGCGTAGGTGTTATCTTTGGTGCAGGTATTGGCGGTATTCAAACTTTTGAGCAAGAAATTGGTGATTATTACAGCAGATTTAAAGAGACTGGACCTAAATTTGGTCCATTCTTTATCCCTAAGATGATTTCGGATATCGCAGCTGGACTAATCTCTATCAAATATGGTTTCCACGGACCAAACTATGCAACTGTTTCTGCATGTGCAACATCAACAAATGCAATCGCTGACGCATATAACTTGATTCGTCTAGGCAAGGTAAATGTAGTCGTCTCTGGTGGAGCTGAAGCTGCTATCACACCTGGTGGTCTAGGAGGATTTAGCTCAATGAAGGCGATTTCAACACGTAATGATGCACCAGAAGTAGCATCTCGTCCATTTAGCGCGTCTCGTGACGGGTTTGTGATGGGTGAAGGTGGTGGTGCCTTGATCCTAGAAGAACTTGAGCATGCAAAGGCACGCGGTGCTAAGATTTATGCTGAGTTGGTAGGAACAGGTATGTCTGCTGATGCTTATCACTTGACGGCAACTCATCCAGAAGGATTGGGTGCTATCTTGGTGATGAAAAACGCATTGGAAGATGCTGAGCTTCAACCAGAAGATGTAGATTACATCAATGTGCACGGTACATCAACTCCTGTTGGTGATATCTCAGAAGCAAAGGCTATCAAAGACCTATTTGGTGAACATGCTTATAAGTTGAATATCAGTAGTACAAAGTCAATGACAGGTCACCTGCTTGGCGCTGCTGGAGCAATTGAAGCAATCGCTAGTATCATGGCTATTAAGGATGGCGTTGTGCCTCCAACAATCAACCATGAAGATGGAGATAACGATGAGAACATCGATTACAATCTGAACTTTACCTTTAATAAGGCTCAAAAGCGTGAGGTAAATGTTGCACTATCAAATACCTTTGGTTTTGGTGGTCACAATGCTTGCGCTATCTTCAAGAAGTATGAGGATTAATGCGTAAGGAAGTAATCATGAGAATATGGCATAAGATAAGGCTCCTGTTTTCACCAAACAGGGAGTCTTATCTTTGTTATTATGATATTTTGGGATTTATGCCTCGTGATATCGAGCTGTATAAGCAGGCGTTGCGACATAAATCTATGATAAAAGAACTCAGAGGAAAGCCTCATAATGAGCGTTTGGAGTTTTTGGGAGATGCAATTATTGATGCGGTAGTGGCCGATATCTGTTATGAGTATTTCAAAGACGAACGCGAAGGTTTTTTAACGAGCACACGTTCTAAAATAGTACAACGTGCCTCTTTAGATAAATTGGCCGTTGATTTAGGACTAGATAAGCTAGTGAGCTTTACTGGGGTCAATCGTATGACTCAAAATAATCATATAAACGGCAATGCGCTTGAGGCTTTTGTCGGTGCTATTTATCTGGATAGAGGATATGCGCACTGCAAACGTTTTATCGCTGAGCGTATGATTAAACCACATATAGACCTTGATGAGATGAGCAAGAAGGTAGTCAACTTTAAGAGCTTGTTGATTGAGTGGTCTCAAAAGCGTCGTATGGCCCTGTCGTATGAGTTGATTCGTGAATCAAAGGATGCTAAGGGAGTGCCAGTTTTCTATACTGAAGTGCAAATTGAAGAGATTCCTGTGGGGGCTGGTCAGGGGAACTCAAAGAAGGTTTCTCAGCAGCGTGCTGCAAAGACAGCTCTTGAACGTATCAAAGGAGATGCGTCATTATTGCAGGAATTTATAACAAAACGAGATGCCCGCTTGGCAAATGATTCCGAGTAGGCTAGTTTTTCCAATTATTCCTAGGCAAATAGCATTTTTTCTCTTACATTTGCTGTAAAATCAAGGTTACTATGTTTGATAGCAAATTCAACAGAACAAAAGTCTTACAATTTATTTTTTCGAGCCGCTTAAAAGAAATGGATGCTTTTGCACAAGATGCAGAAGTTATTCAGAATAAAGTGCTTAACCGATTGGTCCGCTTTGCTGAAAATACAGAGTGGGGGTGTCTTCATGGATATAAAGATATCAAAGACTACGATACCTTCAAGAAGCAAGTTCCTATTTCTACATATGACGATTTGAAACCTTTCATCGAGCGCATGATGGAGGGAGAACAAAACGTGCTTTGGGGAAGTGAAGTGACTAGCTTTGCCAAGTCTTCTGGTACTACTAGTGATAAAAGTAAATTTATACCTGTTAGTAAAGAAGCGTTGGAAGATACACATTATCGTGGAGGTAAAGATGCTGTTGCCTTGTATTTAAGAAATAACTCAAATAGCGAGTTCCTTTCTGGTAAAGGGGTCGTTCTAGGGGGAAGTCATGCACCACACTTGAGTAACGAACATGCGCTTGTGGGTGATTTGTCGGCTATTCTTCTAGAAAACATGAGCCCACTTATCAATATTCTACGTTGTCCAAGCAAAGAAGTTGCTTTGATGGATGAATGGGAGGCTAAGATTGAAGCTATTGCTACGGGTACGATGGATGTCAATGTCACCAATCTGTCTGGCGTACCTTCGTGGATGCTTGTTTTAATCAAAGATGTCATGCGTCGCAAAGGGGTTGAAAACTTGGCAGATGTATGGCCAAATTTAGAAGTCTTCTTTCATGGAGGGGTTGCGTTTACACCATATCGCGAACAGTATAAGGAGATCATTAAGAGTGACAAAATGCATTACGTGGAAACATATAATGCGAGTGAAGGATACTTCGCTACACAGTCTACTTTTGATGACTTTTCTATGTTGTTGATGCTGGATTATGGTATCTTTTATGAATTTGTACCTCTTGAAGAGATAGAAAGTGACAACCCACAAGCTGTCTCTATTGCAGAAGTGGAGCTAGATAAAAACTATGCTTTGGTTATATCTACATCGTCAGGTCTTTGGAGGTATATAATTGGTGATACCGTGAAATTTACGAGTAAAGCACCATATAAGATTCAGATTACTGGTCGCACTAAGCACTTTATCAATGCTTTTGGTGAAGAGCTTATCGTCGATAATGCCGAAAAAGCTCTCGCAGCTGCTTGTGATGCTACTGGAGGGCAGGTTACAGAATACAGTGCAGCGCCAGTGTTTATGGATGCTGATGCTAAATGTCGTCACCAATGGCTTATTGAATTTAAGAAAGAACCTGATTCGCTAGCTAAATTCGCTAGTGTACTTGATGAAACTTTGAAAGAAGTTAATTCAGATTATGAGGCAAAGCGTCATAAAGATATTGCTTTGCAACCGCTCGAAGTCATTGCTGCTCGCCAGGGATTGTTTCATGACTGGATGGCTAGCAAAGGTAAACTCGGGGGGCAACATAAGGTGCCTCGTTTGAGTAATACTCGCCAGCATATTGAACAAATGTTGGAACTCAATGCCCAGTAATTGCCTTGTTAGGTATGTGCCTATACCAACAGGTAATAAAGAAAGGTTGCTTCGTCAATTGATTTCTGGTGAACATGCTAACTCTGAAAACCCAGAGCTATTTATATTCGACATGATCAGTGATGTTATTGATAATCATACTGATGATTTTCGCCACATATTTTCGGTGTTAAAGTTGCCCCCCCCCCCCCCAAAAAAAAAAAAAAAATTATCAAGTGCTTATCCAAGGAGCTGCTGGCAAAGGGCGAGTGGGTGTTGTGGCTTTGTTGATGGCTGCTGTGTATGTGCGATATGAAGAAATTGTTAAGGATTATCAACTGTCTAATGATTATTTGGACATCCCGAATGAAATCAAGGCGGGGTATAATCTGCCTGTCAATGTCTAGGTGGCTATCACACATCTCTATACAGCTAGAGAAAAGTATGTGAATACGGTCTTTCAAACGATAACCGATGAATACGGTTCTCTTGATAATTATTTCTCTCAAGGGTTGGGCTTGACATTAAAAGATAGAGCTGAGATGGCAAAATGTCTTACTATGCCTCTTTATCACTAAATAGTCTATGTCTTATTGACTTACAAGGTGTTGTAATTCCAGCATATACGTTAATCTTTATGCAGTTTGTGCTGTTAATCAGATTATTATAGCTACCTTTGCCGCGATATTTCGTATTGAAGTATCGTTATATAAAATAGTGTTAGATGAAGAATTTTGAGGAGTTGGGTGTATCCACGTCGATATTAAAAGCCATTGAAGAGCTAGGATATGTATCCCCTACACCAGTTCAGGAGAAAGTGATCCCATATTTACTTGGGGAGGGATATGATGACGTTGTTGCACTTGCACAGACAGGAACCGGTAAAACTGCCGCGTTTGGTCTGCCTATCATCCAAATGATTGATGTGAAAAGACAAGTACCACAGTCTTTGGTGCTTTGTCCTACTCGCGAGCTTTGCTTGCAAATTTCCGCTGATTTATCAGATTATTCTAAATACCTTTCTCATTTGAAAGTCCTTCCAGTATATGGTGGGTCTTCTATTGGTAGCCAAATTAAGGCGTTGAAGAAAGGCGTTCATGTTATCGTTGCTACACCAGGTCGTCTTATTGACTTGATGGAGCGTGGTGTTGTGTCTCTACAAACCATCCAAAATGTAATTATGGATGAAGCTGATGAGATGCTTAACATGGGATTTACAGATAGTATCAATGCTATCTTGGCAGATGTGCCAAAAGAGCGTAATACATTGTTGTTTTCGGCTACTATGAGTCCTGATATTGCTCGTATTGCTAAGCAATATCTAAGCGATCCTCACGAAATTACTATCGGTAGTAAAAATGAGAGTACAAATACAGTAGAGCACATCGCTTATACTGTACATGCTAAAGATAAATACGCTGCATTGAAGCGTGTTGCTGATTTGAATCCATCAATTTATGGTATTGTGTTCTGTCGTACTCGTCAAGAGACGCAGGATATTGCCGACAAATTGATACAAGATGGCTATAATGCTGATTCATTGCATGGCGACTTGTCTCAAGCGCAACGCGATGCGGTGATGCAAAAGTTTCGCTCTAAGCACTTGCAGATGCTTGTAGCGACTGATATCGCAGGTCGTGGTATTGATGTGAATAACTTGACTCACGTTATTAACTATGGTTTGCCAGATGATATCGAAAGTTACACACACCGTAGTGGTCGAACAGGCCGTGCTGGTCGTAAGGGTACTAGTATTTGTATCATCAATATGCGTGAGAAGGGTAAGCTGAAAGCTATCGAACGTATTATCAAGAAGCAATTTATCATGGGAGCTTTGCCTACAGGTCAACAGATTTGTGAGCAACAACTTGTGAAGCTTATTGATGATGTAGAAAAGGTTGAAGTGAACGACGAAGAAATCGAAAAGTTCATGCCAGATGTATATCGTAAGCTAGAGTGGCTGAGCCGAGAGGATATTATTAAGCGTATGGTATCTCTTGAGTTTAACCGCTTCTTGGATTATTATAGAGGTCAAGATGAGCTTGAGGCTCCGCAAGATGTGCGTGGGCGTCGTACTCGTGATGGTAAGAAGACTGAAGGCTTTACTCGTTTGTTTATCAATCTAGGTAAGTTGGATAGATTCTTCCCACGTGAATTGATGAGTTTAATCAACAACAATACAAAAAAACGTATTGAATTGGGGGATATTGCCATTATGAAGAGCTTTTCTTTCTTTGAAGTTGAAGAGCAGATGGTAGAACATGTGCTAGAAGTTATGCAGCGTGCACGCTATAATGGTCGTCGTGTGACTGTTCAAGTAGCACAAGAGGATAATGGCGATTCTCGAGGAGATAGACGTAAGGGTGGTCGTAAGTTTGGTAGCGGAAAATTCGCTGGCAAGGGACGTCCTATGCGTGGCGGTGATAATCGAGGAGGTGATAACCGTGGAGGGAAACGCAATGATGCTCCACGTAAGGATAAGCCATCTCGTGAAGAACGTGGTTATTCAGAGAAACGTGGTAAGCGTGAGGACTGGAAGCAGTTTTTTGAACCAGGGTTTGATCCAAATTCAATTGATGTTGAAGAGGGTTTTGCAAGACGTAAACCCAAAAAGAAATAATACTGCTTTTGCAGTTGGTGTATATAGAAACGCCCGCCTTGATTTTTTTCAAGGCGGGCGTTTGCGTTTTGTGCTTCGTTTATATGGCGCAACCTTCTCTGACATAATCTTCTGAAATCGAGACTTTCTTGCCGTG
Organism: Bacteroidaceae bacterium; assembly: GCA_963678855.1. Lineage (GTDB taxonomy): Bacteria > Bacteroidota > Bacteroidia > Bacteroidales > Bacteroidaceae > F22. The sequence continues at coordinate 1,850,858 of OY787448.1, forward strand.
GCGTTTGCACCAAGTTAGTGCGTAGCTACATGTGGCTTTTAGTTTGAGGCCTTGATTTTCGCCCCAATCGTATGTCTCTTTGACTAGTTTGCTGGCGATACCTCGTCCACCAATTTCTTTTGGGACAATTGTGTGGCGGATGTCAATATATCCATCTTCTACATTGTACTGAGTGTGGGCTGTGTGCCCATCGATTGTTGTTTCGAATCTGTTGCGATCCTTTTGATGCTTGATTTCCATAGTGTGTAATATTTATTTTATACGAAAAAGGCATATTGAAGATTTGCCTCTCAATATGCCTATTCTTAATTTGAAGCGGAGGGTGCGAGATTCGAACTCGCGGTACCCCGAAAAGAGTACGTCAGTTTAGCAAACTGGTGGTTTCAGCCACTCACCCAACCCTCCTGATTCTTTCAAAAGTGATGCAAAGATATAGTCTTTATAGGCATTCTCCAAATTTTTGGAGCATAAAATTGGTATTTTCTTGCCTGTGTCGATAATTTGCCTTTCCTTTGTATTGGAAAATAAAGAATAGGATATGAAAACAAGCTCTAGACCTCAGATAATTACTCATTTTACTGATCAAGATCTGTACTCTTTTACAGTAGGTCTTTTTTATCTAATCAATTTTAGTGAATCTATTGGCGAATATAGTTTTGTCGATAGAAATGATACTGTGTATCGCCCTGGTTTTGCAGAAGAAGTTATGGATCAGGTGCGCATGATGGAGGGACTGTCTCCTACAGAGGAAGAAATTTCCTTTTTAAAGGCAAGATGTGGTAGCTATATGCATTCTTGGTTTTTTACTTTTTTGCGCGGAGTATGCTTTCGTGCTAAAGATGTGAAGTTTTGGCAAGATGAAGATGGGTACTTGCACGGACGTGTCAATGGCCCATTGTGGAGAACAATTTATTGGGAGCAGCCTTTATTGGCTATTATTTCGGAGTTGTCTCATGAAGATGATGCTATTGATAAAGATAAAGAGTATCAACGCAGTTATGAACGAGGCTTAAAGATGATTGAGGCTGGTGTTGATTTTTCTGATATGGGTACACGTCGTCGTTTTTCTAAAGAACACCACTATAATGTGCTTAAGTCTTTAGTGCAAGCGCAAGTAGATTCTGGTAAGATTTGTGGTAATCAAGGATTGATTGGTACCTCTAATGTCTATTATTGTATGAAGCTTGCTGAACATTACCCTTGGCTGAAGTGTATAGGTACTATGTCTCATCAAATGATATCTGCAATAGCAGCGATTTATGGTCCAAGAGAGGCCAATTATGAGGCGATTGAGCGATGGAATAATCTTTACCGAGGTCATATGGGAGTGTTTTTGTTTGACTGTCTAGGTTCGGATGCTTTTTTGCGTAACTTCTCTAAGCAACATGCTAAGTTGTTGGATGGGTATCGTATTGATTCTGGTGATGATATGCAAGAGTTTTACAAAATATATGAGAAGATATGTAGCTTTGGACTAGAGCCTTCTCAAAAGAGTGTGATTTTTTCCAATGGGTTGAAGCCTGAACAGGCTATTTCTATTCATCAAATGGTGGCTGGGCGAATGAAGGACTCTTTTGGTATCGGTACAGCTCTTACATGTAATATAGAGAATGTGAAGCCTGCTAATATTGTGGTTAAGCTGACTGGTATTAAGTTGACTCCGCGACATGAGCAGTTGCATTGTATCAAGCTTTCTTCTGATATAGGAAAGGCTACAGGTGATCCCGATACGATTGCAGCATATAAGATTATTCTGGGAATATAATTGGAGATCTTTTGCCAGTTGTGGTTTTAATTTGAAGGTTTTAGGCGTGTTTACGTGAATGTAAACATGCCTAATTCTTTCTTTGGGGTGGTGGCTGAAGTGGTTTTTGCGAGGTGGTAATCATAAATAATTATAAAACAGGTTAATCGCTTGCTCTTTGTGGAGTTCATGTATGGATATATAAATACTTATTGCTATCTTTGCACGCCGAATGTATATACTTAAAGTGTGTATATAGGTGAAATGTCTATATCTGCAGCAGGAAAAGCTCATGGCTGTAGTATATATAATAATGAGGATGCTATGTCTTGATGTCAAATGCGTCCCAATAACTACGACAAGTAATATAATAATAATATAAAAACAGAATTACAATGCCAACAATTCAACAACTTGTAAGAAAAGGTCGCAAGGTGATGATTGAGAAATCAAAGTCTCCTGCACTAGACTCTTGTCCACAACGTCGTGGCGTGTGTGTACGTGTGTATACAACAACTCCTAAGAAGCCAAACTCGGCAATGCGTAAGGTGGCTCGTGTTCGTCTTTCTAACTCTAAGGAGGTGAACTCATACATCCCAGGAGAAGGACACAACCTTCAGGAGCACTCTATCGTGCTTGTACGTGGTGGTCGTATTAAAGACCTTCCAGGTGTGCGTTATCACATCGTTCGTGGTACATTGGATACTGCGGGTGTAGCTAATCGTACTCAACGTCGTTCTAAGTATGGTGCTAAGCGCCCTAAGAAATAATTAATTAACAACTTGTTTTTAGTTTGATGGGTGCCTAGTTGGTTGAGTAAATTCCCCAGTGGAGGAGCTGAAGTCAATAATTAGCAGCCTGATACGAAAACACAATCAAACAAAACAATGAGAAAAGCAAAACCAAAAAAGCGAGTGATCCTTCCGGATCCCGTGTTTAATGATCAAAAGGTATCGAAGTTTGTGAATCACCTAATGTATGATGGTAAAAAGAACACTTCGTACGAGATCTTCTATGCTGCACTAGAAATCGTAACTGAAAAACTTCCTAACGAAGAGAAATCAGCACTAGAAATCTGGAAGCAAGCGCTAGAAAACGTAACTCCACAAGTCGAGGTTAAGTCTCGTCGTATCGGTGGTGCTACATTTCAGGTTCCAACTGAAATTCGTGCAGAACGTAAGGAGTCTGTGTCAATGAAGAACCTTATCCTTTTCGCTCGTAAACGTGGTGGTAAGACAATGGCTGATAAATTGTCTGCTGAAATCATGGATGCTTACAACGAACAAGGTGGTGCTTTCAAGCGTAAAGAAGATATGCACCGTATGGCTGAAGCTAACCGTGCATTTGCTCACTTTAGATTCTAAAACTGATATAAAATTATGGCAAAGCAGGATTTAAAAATGACGCGTAACATCGGTATCATGGCGCATATCGATGCAGGAAAGACAACGACTTCAGAGCGTATTCTTTTCTATACTGGTCTTACTCACAAGATCGGCGAAGTACACGACGGTGGTGCTACTATGGACTGGATGGCCCAAGAGCAAGAGCGTGGTATTACAATTACATCAGCTGCAACGACTACTCGTTGGATTCTTAACAACGAAGAGTATAAGATCAACTTGATTGATACTCCTGGGCACGTTGACTTTACTGCTGAGGTAGAGCGTTCACTACGTGTGCTTGATGGTGCGGTTGCAACTTACTGTGCGGTAGGTGGTGTAGAGCCGCAATCTGAAACAGTATGGCGTCAAGCAGATAAATATAGCGTACCTCGCATGGGTTACGTAAACAAGATGGACCGTTCGGGTGCGGATTATTATGAAGTACTTCGTCAAATGAAGGATGTTCTTAATGCTAATCCTGTATCTATCGTTATTCCTATCGGTGCTGAAGAAGATTTCAAGGGAGTCGTTGACTTGATCAAGATGAAGGCTATCCTTTGGCATGATGAAACAATGGGTGCCGAGTATGACGTAGAGGAAATTCCAGCAGAGCTTCAGGCTGAGGCAGAAGAATGGCGCGGTAAGATGCTAGAGTCTGTAGCAGAATGTGATGATGTTTTGATGGAAAAATACTTCGAAGATCCAGATTCGTTGACTGAAGCAGAAATCCTAACAGCACTTCGTAAGGCTACAATTGCAATGGATGTAGTTCCAATGCTATGTGGCTCTTCTTTCAAGAATAAGGGTGTACAAACTCTTCTTGACTACGTGTGTGAGTTCTTGCCTTCTCCACTTGATACAATTACAACAACAGGTACCAATCCAGAGACAGGTGAAGAAGAAGAACGTGAAGCTTCTGAAGAAGCTCCAACTTCTGCACTAGCGTTTAAGATTGCAACTGACCCTTACGTAGGTCGTTTGACATTTATTCGTGTGTACTCAGGTAAGATTGAAGCAGGTTCTTATACTTACAATACTCGTAGTGGTAAGAAAGAGCGTGTATCTCGTTTGTTCCAAATGCACTCTAACCACCAAAATCCAGTTGAAGTAATTGGTGCTGGTGATATCGGTGCTGCTGTAGGTTTCAAAGATATCCGTACAGGTGATACTCTTTCTGAAGAGAAGAACCCAATTGTATTGGAATCTATGGACTTCCCAGATCCAGTAATTGGTATTGCAGTTGAGCCTAAGACTCAAAAGGACCTTGATAAACTAGGTACTGGTCTTGCTAAGCTTGCTGAAGAGGATCCAACGTTTACTGTGAAGACTGATGAGCAATCAGGTCAAACAGTTATCTCTGGTATGGGTGAGCTTCACTTGGATATCATTATCGACCGTTTGAAACGTGAGTTCAAGGTTGAGTGTAACCAAGGTAAGCCACAAGTTAACTATAAGGAAGCAATTACTAAGACAGTTAACTTGCGTGAGACATATAAGAAGCAATCTGGTGGTCGCGGTAAGTTTGCCGATATCATCGTTAATGTAGGTCCAGTTGATGAGGACTTTACAGAAGGTGGATTGCAATTTGAAGAACAAGTTAAGGGTGGTAACGTACCTAAGGAATTCATTCCTTCAGTACAAAAAGGTTTCGAAACTGCAATGCAGAACGGTGTCCTTGCTGGTTACCCACTTGATTCATTGAAGGTGACATTGTTGGATGGTTCTTTCCACCCAGTCGATTCAGACCAATTGTCATTTGAAATCTGTGGTATTCAAGCTTATAAGTCTGCGTGTGCGCAAGCAGGTCCTGTACTTATGGAACCTATGATGAAGCTAGAGGTTGTTACTCCAGAAGAAAACATGGGTGATGTAATCGGTGACTTGAACAAGCGTCGTGGCCAAGTAGAAGGTATGGAAAATAGCCGTTCAGGTGCTCGTATCGTGAAGGCTGTTGTGCCATTGGCTGAGATGTTCGGTTATGTAACAACTCTACGTACAATTACTTCAGGTCGTGCGACATCTTCTATGACTTACTCTCACCACGCTGCGGTATCTGCAAGTATCGCTAAGGAGGTTCTAGAGGAAGTTGATGGACGCGTAGATCTACTGTAATCAACCCCAAATAATATGACGGCGGGTTAGCGAATGACTCTTAACCCGCTGTCAATTATATATTCAATAACTATTTAATTAAAAGACATGAGTCAAAAAATTAGAATCAAGCTTAAGAGCTACGATCACAACTTGGTTGACAAGTCAGCTGAGAAAATTGTGAAGACTGTAAAAGCGACAGGTGCTATCGTTAGTGGTCCTATTCCATTGCCAACGCACAAGCGTATTTTCACTGTTAACCGTTCTACTTTCGTTAACAAGAAAAGTCGTGAGCAGTTCCAACTTTCTTCATTCAAGCGTCTAATCGACATTTACAGCTCAACTGCTGCTACTGTTGATGCGTTGATGAAGCTAGAGTTGCCAAGTGGTGTAGAAGTAGAAATCAAGGTTTGATAACCATTTAAAAAATTAGAGAAATGCCAGGATTAATTGGAAGAAAGATCGGAATGACATCCGTGTTCAGTGCCGAGGGTAAGAATGTACCATGCACTGTTATCGAAGTAGGTCCTTGTGTTGTAACTCAAGTTAAGACTACTGAAGTAGACGGTTACGAAGCTGTGCAATTAGGTTTCCAAGACAAAAAGGAAAAGCACACTACTAAGCCTCTTCAAGGTCACTTTAAGAAAGCTGGAGTTGCACCAAAGAGACACTTGGCCGAGTTCAAAAATTTTGAGACAGAGTATAATCTAGGAGACGAGATTTCTGTCGAGTTGTTCAATGACACAGCATTTGTAAGTGTTGTTGGTACTTCAAAGGGTAAAGGTTTCCAAGGTGTTGTTAAGCGTCACGGTTTTGGTGGTGTAGGTCAAGCAACACACGGACAGCACAACCGTCAGCGTAAGCCAGGTGCGATTGGTGCTTGTTCTTACCCAGCGAAGGTATTGAAAGGTATGCGCATGGGCGGCCAAATGGGTGGCGAGCGTGTGACTGTACAAAATCTACAAGTATTAAAGGTAATCGCGGAACACAACCTATTGCTTATCAAGGGTAGTGTGCCAGGTTGCAAAGGTTCAATCGTAACAATTGAGAAGTAATGGAACTTAGCGTATTTAACAGAAAAGGTGAAGACACTGGTCGTAAGATTACGTTGAACGAGTCTGTCTTTGGAATTGAACCAAACGACCACGCGATCTATCTAGATGTAAAACAGCACTTAGCTAACCGTCGTCAAGGTACGCACAAATCAAAAGAGCGTAGCGAACTGTCAGGTTCTACTAAGAAGCTAGGCCGTCAAAAAGGCGGTGGTGGTGCACGTCGTGGTGATATCAAATCTCCACTATTGGTTGGAGGTGCTCGAGCATTCGGCCCAAGACCACGTGATTATCACTTTAAACTAAACAAGAAGGTGAAGCAACTTGCTCGCCGTTCAGCTCTTGCTTACAAGTTGAAGAATAACGAGATCATCGTTGTAGAAGACTTTACTTTTGACACTCCTAAAACTAAGGAATTTGTGACAATGGTAAAAGATCTTAACGTTGTAAATAAAAAGTTGCTCGTTGTTTTCACAGAGACGAATAAAAACGTATATTTGTCGGCTCGCAATGTGCAAAAAGCACAGGTGCAGACAGTTAGCGGGTTGAACACTTACCGAGTGCTCAACACGAATTGTCTTGTTGTAACGGAGAGTGCAATTGAAGCAATCAATAACTTTTAATTTAGAGGAGGCAGATTAAGATGGCAATTATTATTAAACCATTGGTCACTGAGAAGATGACCGCACTTACGGATGAACTTAACCGTTATGGTTTTGTGGTACGTCCTGAGGCTAACAAGATCGAGATTAAAAGAGAGATTGAAGCACTTTACGACGTTACCGTTGTGGATATTAACACAATGAAGTATGCGGGTAAGTCAAAGTCACGTTATACACGTCAAGGGCTTGTTAAAGGTCGCACAGCAGCTTTCAAGAAAGCTATTGTAACTCTTAAAGAGGGTGACTTTATTGATTTTTATAGCAATATTTAAGTAGAAAATGGCAGTACGTAAATTTAAGCCCACTACACCTGGGCAGAGACACAAAATTATTGGTACTTTCGAGGAAGTTACTGCACAAGTACCAGAAAAGTCTCTTGTGTATGGTAAGAAATCATCTGGTGGTCGTAACAACGTCGGTAAGATGACAATGCGATACATTGGTGGTGGTCACCGTAAAGTGATCCGTATCATTGACTTCAAGAGAAATAAAGATGGTGTACCAGCAACAGTAAAGACGATTGAGTATGATCCTAACCGTTCAGCTCGTATCGCTCTTCTATTCTATGCTGATGGTGAAAAACGATATATTATTGCTCCTAATGGACTTCAAGTAGGTGCTACAGTTATGTCAGGTGCAGATGCAGCTCCAGAAATTGGTAATGCATTGCCACTAGCGAATATCCCAGTCGGTACTGTGATTCACAATATCGAGCTTCGCCCTGGTCAGGGTGCAGCGATGGTGCGTTCAGCTGGTAACTTCGCACAGTTGACTTCTCGTGAGGGTCGTTACTGTGTAATTAAGCTTCCTTCAGGTGAAGTACGTCAAGTACTAAGCACTTGTAAAGCGACTATCGGTTCTGTAGGTAACTCTGATCACGGTCTAGAGGTATCAGGTAAAGCAGGACGTTCTCGTTGGCAAGGTCGTCGTCCACGTAACCGTGGTGTTGTAATGAACCCGGTTGATCACCCAATGGGTGGTGGTGAAGGACGTCAGTCAGGAGGACACCCAAGATCTCGTACTGGTTTGTATGCTAAGGGTCTTAAGACAAGACATCCTAAGAAGCAATCTAGTAAGTATATCATTGAGAGAAGAAAGAAGTAAACTGATTAACTAGAAGTAACTATGAGTCGTTCACTAAAAAAAGGTCCATATATTAATGTCAATCTTGAGAACAAAGTTCTTGCGATGAATGAAAGTGGCAAGAAGAATGTTGTTAAGACATGGGCACGTGCTTCAATGATTAGTCCTGATTTTGTAGGACATACAATTGCAGTGCATAATGGAAACAAATTTATCCCTGTTTACGTTACAGAGAACATGGTAGGTCACAAGCTAGGTGAATTTGCACCTACTCGTACATTCCGTGGTCACGGTGGTAACAAGAAAAAGTAATCAGGGGCACATATTTATCTGATAAAACGAAGAATAAATAATGGGAGCAAGAAAGAAAATTGCGGCCGATAAAAGAAAAGAGGCCCTAAAAACTCAATATTTTGCAAAGTTGCAGAATGTTCCTACATCTCCACGTAAGATGCGCCTAGTCGCTGACATGGTTCGCGGTATGGAGGTGAACAAGGCACTTGCTGTGCTTAAGTACTCTTCGAAAGAAGCATCTGCTCGTGTAGAGAAGTTGCTTCGTTCTGCAATCGCAAACTGGGAAACTAAGAATGAGCGTAAAGCAGAAGAAGGAGAGTTGTATATTTCTAAGATTTTTGTGGACAGCGCAATGATGCTTAAGCGTATGCGTACTGCACCACAAGGTAGAGGTTATAGAATCCGTAAGCGTTCAAATCACGTAACGCTATTTGTTGATTCTTACAGTAATAACGAAGAAAAGTAATTAGTACATGGGACAGAAAGTTAATCCAATTGCCAATCGTCTAGGAATCGTTAGAGGTTGGGATTCTAACTGGTACGGTGGTAAGAACTTTGGCGAATCTCTTCTAGAAGATAGCAAGATTCGTAAGTATCTTAACGCTCGTCTAGCTAAGGCTAGTGTATCTCGAATCATCATCGAGCGTACTCTTAAGTTAGTGACCATTACTATTTGCACAGCTCGTCCAGGTTTGATCATCGGTAAGGGTGGTCAAGAAGTTGACAAACTTAAGGAAGAGTTGAAGAAGGTTACTGATAAGGATATTCAAATCAACATCTTCGAGGTGAAGCGTCCAGAGCTTGATGCAACTATCGTAGCAAACGATATCGCACGCAAGGTAGAAGGTAAGGTAGCTTACCGTCGCGCAATCAAGATGGCTATTCAAAACACTATGCGTATGAACGCAGAAGGTATTAAGATCCTGATTTCAGGTCGTCTTAATGGTGCTGAAATGGCTCGCTCTGAGATGTACAAAGAAGGTCGTACTCCACTTCACACTTTTCGTGCTGATATCGACTACTGTGCTACTGAAGCTCTTACTAAGGTAGGTCTTCTTGGTATCAAGGTTTGGATCTGCAAGGGAGAAGTTTATGGAAAGCGTGACCTTTCACCAAACTTCACACAAGAAAAGCAACAAGGTGGTCGTAACAACCACGGTCGCAACGTGAAGAGAAGAAGAAATAACCGATAAAAAGTAAGAACAATGTTACAACCAAAGAAGACTAAGTTCAGAAGAATGCAAAAGGGCCGCATGAAAGGTAATGCTCAACGCGGTAACCAGCTAGCCTTCGGTTCTTTCGGTATTAAGTCACTTCAATACAAGTGGATTACCGGACGCCAAATTGAGGCAGCACGTATTGCTGTAACTAGATATATGCAACGTCAAGGACAGATTTGGATTCGTATTTTCCCTGACAAACCTATTACGAAGAAGCCAGCTGAGGTACGTATGGGTAAGGGTAAGGGTGCTCCAGAAGGATTTGTAGCGCCAGTAACTCCAGGTCGTATTATTATTGAGGTAGAAGGTGTATCTTTCGAGATTGCTAAAGAGGCTCTTCGCCTTGCAGCTCAAAAGCTTCCTGTAACTACCAAGTTTGTGGTAAGACGTGACTATGATGTAACTCAAAATGCGTAAGTAGGACTATGAAGATTGCAGAAATTAAAGAGATGGCTACAGCTGACCTAAAGGAGCGTGTAGCAGCAGAGGAAGCAAACTACAGCCAAATGGTACTTAACCACGCGGTGACTCCTCTAGAGAATCCTGCTGAGATTAAGCGCTTGCGCAGGACAATTGCGCGCATGAAGACAGAAGTGCGCAGCCGTGAACTTAACAAATAAAGACTACCTTCATGGAAGCAAGAAACCTAAGAAAAGAAAGAACGGGTGTCGTTGTTAGTAACAAGATGGATAAGACTATCACAGTTGCTACAAAGTTCAAAGAGAAGCACCCAATATATGGTAAGTTTGTCAACAAGACAAAGAAGTACCACGCTCATGACGAGAAGAATGAATGCGGTATCGGTGATACAGTACGTATCATGGAAACTCGCCCTTTGAGTAAGAGCAAGAGATGGAGACTAGTAGAAATCGTAGAAAGAGCTAAGTAATTATGATACAGACAGAATCAAGACTAAACGTTTGTGACAATTCAGGTGCAAAGGAAGCACTTTGTATCCGTGTCCTTGGTGGTACAGGTCGTCGTTATGCGTCAGTTGGTGATACTATCGTAGTATCAGTAAAGAGCGTAATCCCTTCATCAGATATCAAGAAGGGTACAGTATCTAAGGCTCTTATCGTACGCACAAAGAAAGAGATCCGTCGTCCAGATGGCTCTTACATTCGTTTCGATGACAACGCTTGTGTACTGCTTAATACAGCAGGTGAGATCCGCGGTAGCCGTATCTTCGGCCCTGTGGCTCGTGAGCTACGTGCAAAGAATATGAAGGTGGTATCACTAGCACCTGAGGTACTTTAATCTTTAAACAGAACAAGTAATGACTAAATTACATATCAAAAAAGGTGACAATGTCATTGTAAATGCCGGAGAAGACAAAGGCAAGACAGGTCGCGTTTTGGAAGTGCTGGTAAAGAAGAACCGCGCTATTGTAGAGGGTATCAATATGGTATCAAAGTCGCAAAAGCCTAGCGCAGAGAACCCTCAGGGTGGTATCGTGAAGCAGGAAGCTCCTATTCACATTTCCAACCTGAATCCAGTAGATCCTAAGACAGGTAAGGCAACTCGTATCGGCCGTAAAATTAACGAGGCAGGTGTAAAAGTACGCTTCGCTAAAAAATCACAGGAGGAGATTTAATAATGAGTAATACAGCAAGTCTTAAGAAAGAATATGCAGAGCGTATTGCTCCTGCATTGAAAGAACAATTTCAATACTCTTCTTCTATGCAAGTTCCTGTACTTAAGAAGATCGTGGTTAGCCAAGGTCTAGGTGAGGCAGTAGCTGATAAGAAGATCATCGAGATTGCGATGAATGAAATGACTCAGATTACTGGTCAAAAGGCCGTTGCAACTGTGTCTAAGAAGGATATCGCTAACTTTAAGTTGCGTAAGAAGATGCCTATCGGTGTTATGGTAACATTGCGTCGTGAGCGCATGTATGAGTTCCTAGAACGTCTAGTTCGTGTAGCTCTTCCACGTATCCGTGACTTCAAGGGTATCGAGTCTAAGTTCGATGGTATGGGTAACTACACTCTTGGTATCCAAGAGCAAATTATCTTCCCTGAGATCAACATTGATAGCATTACCAAGATCCTAGGTATGAACATCACTTTCGTAACTTCTGCTCAAACAGATGAAGAAGGTTATGCACTACTTAAGGAGTTCGGTCTTCCTTTTAAAAACGCAAAAAAAGACTAATATACAATGGCTAAAGAATCAATGAAGGCACGTGAAGTAAAGCGTGCAAAGCTAGCTGCTCGTTATGCAGCAAAGCGTGCAGAGTTGAAAAATATCGTAAACACTGCTGAAGATCCAGCAGATGCATACGAAGCTGCACAAGCTCTTCAGAAGCTACCTAAAAACTCTAACCCTATCCGCCTACACAACCGTTGTTCTATGACAGGTCGTCCACGCGGTTATATGCGTCAGTTTGGAATCTCTCGTATTCAATTCCGTGAGATGGCTTCAAACGGTCTTATCCCAGGGGTTAAGAAAGCAAGCTGGTAAATTCTTTTATTTATTAATATTGTCCGGGAAGTCCGGATTAATTAATTCTTTATAATATGACAGATCCAATAGCAGATTATCTCACGCGATTGAGAAATGCTATTCGTGCTAAGCACAGAGTAGTTGAGGTTCCAGCCTCAAACTTGAAGAAAGAGATCACTAAAATCTTGTTTGACAAGGGGTATATCATGAACTACAAGTTCGTTGAAGATGGACCTCAAGGTACTATCAAAGTCGCTTTGAAGTACGATCCTGTAAACAAGGTGAACGCGATCAAGAAACTAGAGAGAATCTCTACACCAGGTATGCGTAAGTATACTGGTTACAAAGAGATGCCACGTGTAATCAATGGGCTAGGTATTGCGATTATCTCTACCTCTCAGGGCGTGATGACAAATAAGGAAGCTGCCAAACTTAAGATTGGTGGTGAAGTGTTGTGTTACGTATATTAAAAAAGGAGGAAAAGCAATGTCAAGAATAGGAAAATTACCCATTACAATCCCTGCTGGTGTTACAGTAACACACAAGGATGATGTTGTGACTGTAAAAGGTCCTAAAGGTGAGCTTACTCAATTTGTCGATCCTTCTATCTCTGTAGAGATCGAAGAAGGTAAAGTAACGCTTACTCGTGATAATGATGAGAAGCAAGTTCGTGCATTCCACGGCTTGTACCGTTCTTTGATCAACAACATGGTTGTTGGTGTAACTGAAGGTTATAAAAAAGAACTTGAGCTTGTCGGTGTCGGTTACCGTGCGTCTAACCAAGGCAATATCATTGAATTGGCTCTAGGTTATACTCACCCAATCTTTATTCAACTTCCTGTTGAGATTAAGGTTGAAACAAAGTCTGAGAGAAATAAGAATCCACTGATTATGTTGGAATCTTGCGATAAGCAATTGCTTGGTCAGGTTTGTGCAAAGATTCGTTCTTTCCGTAAGCCAGAACCTTACAAGGGTAAGGGTGTTAAGTTCGTCGGTGAGGAGATTAGAAGAAAGTCTGGTAAGTCGGCAGCTGCTAAGTAAACAACGTAAAACAGGATTATTATGATTACGAAATCAGAAAGAAGAACAAAGATAAAATTCAGAGTACGTAATAAGATCTCTGGTACTGCTGCACGTCCTCGTATGACTGTGTTCCGTAGCAACAAGCAGATCTACGTACAGGTTATTGATGACCTATCTGGTAAGACTTTAGCTTCTGCATCTTCTCTAGGTATGGAAAGCATGCCTAAGAAAGATCAAGCTGCTAAGGTTGGTGAGATGATTGCAAAGAATGCTCAAGAAGCAGGTATTACTACTGTAGTTTTCGATCGTAACGGTTACTTGTACCACGGTCGTATACAAGAAGTAGCTGATGCGGCTCGTAAAGCTGGTCTTAACTTTTAAACTATAGCTGAAAATGAACAATAGAGTTACAAATACTAACGATGTAGAATTGAAGGACAGATTGGTGGCTATCAATCGTGTTACAAAGGTAACAAAGGGTGGTCGTACCTTCACATTTTCGGCAATTGTAGTTGTTGGAGACGAAAAAGGCCTTATCGGATGGGGTCTTGGTAAAGCAGGTGAAGTAACTGCTGCTATCGCTAAGGGTGTTGAAGCTGCTAAGAAAAATCTAGTTCGCGTGCCAGTTCTTAAGGGTACTATCCCTCACGAACAGTATGCTAAGTTTGGTGGTGCTTCTGTATTCATCAAGCCAGCATCTCACGGTACTGGAGTTGTAGCAGGTGGTGCAATGCGTGCCGTACTTGAAAGTGTAGGTGTAACAGACGTACTAGCTAAGTCTAAGGGCTCGTCTAACCCACACAACCTTGTAAAGGCAACTATCAAAGCACTTGCTGAGTTGCGTGATGCACGCACTGTTGCTCAAAACCGCGGTGTAAATCTTGATAAAGTATTTAACGGATAAAAGAGAATTCAAATGGCAAAGATAAAGATCAAACAAACAAAGAGCCGTATTCGCGCTCCTAAGGATCAGAAGCGTACACTTGATGCTCTTGGCCTTCGTAAGCTTAACAAGGTAGTTGAGCATGAGGATTCACCAGCAATCATGGGTATGGTGCACAAGGTGAAGCATTTGGTGACCATTATCGACTAATTAATAATTGAACTAAGTAAAATCATTAAGATATGGACTTAAGTAATTTGAAACCCGCTGCAGGTTCTACTAAAACTCGTAAGCGAATCGGTCGTGGTACTGGTTCTGGTTATGGTGGTACTTCTACGCGTGGTCATAAGGGTGCCAAGTCTCGCTCTGGTTACTCTAAGAAGTTAGGTTTCGAAGGTGGTCAGATGCCGCTTCAGCGCCGTCTTCCAAAGTTTGGATTTAAAAACATCAACCGTGTAGAACATAAAGCAATCAACCTTGACGCAGTTCAAGCGATTGCTGACAAGGGCAACCTAGAAAAGGTGTCTCTACAGGATTTCGTCAACGCTGGCGTTATCTCTACAGGTCAGTTGGTGAAAGTGTTAGGAAATGGTGCGCTTACTCGCAAGCTAGATGTTGAAGCAAATGCTTTCTCTAAGTCTGCAGCAAGTGCTATCGAATCTTTAGGTGGTACTATTGTAAAACTCTAATATACCAATGAAAAAAGCTATTGAAACAATTAAAAACATATGGAATATCGAAGATTTGCGTAATCGCATTCTAATTACCATACTGTTTGTTGCGATTTACCGTTTTGGTTCGTATGTTGCGCTACCAGGTGTTGATACACAAGCGTTGACAGGTCTACAAAACCAGACCAAAGAAGGTCTACTGAGTCTGTTGAACATGTTCTCAGGTGGTGCATTCTCGCAAGCGTCTATTTTCGCTTTGGGAATCATGCCTTACATTTCAGCGTCTATCGTTATCCAACTCTTGGGTATCGCAGTGCCTTACTTCCAAAAGTTGCAACGCGAAGGAGAGAGTGGACGTACGAAGATCAATCAGTATACACGTCTTTTGACTATTGCAATTCTATTGTTTCAGGCTCCTTCCTATTTGATAAATCTGAACGCTCAAACTGGTGGTGCAGCAGTTATTGGTGGCGTAAACATCATGTTTATGGTCACTTCAACTATTGTACTTGCCGCTGGTAGTATGTTTGTACTATGGCTAGGTGAACGCATAACCGATAAAGGTATTGGTAATGGTATCTCATTCATTATCTTGGTAGGTATCATTGCACGTTTTCCATCGTCAATCATTCAGGAGTTTACACACCGTGTAACAGATAATGCTGGGGGACTGGTAATGTTCCTTTTCGAAATTGTCTTCTTGCTTCTAGTGATTGCAGCAGCTATTATGTTAGTACAAGGTACGCGTAAGGTGCCTGTTCAGTATGCTAAGAAAATGGTTGGTAATAAGCAGTATGGTGGCGCACGTCAGTATATCCCTCTAAAGGTGAATGCTGCTAACGTGATGCCAATCATCTTTGCTCAAGCGATTATGTTTATCCCATTGACTATCATTATGAGTAATAAAGACTTGCAGAACAATGCATTCCTAAGTTCTTTAACTCAAAATACAGGATGGGTGTACAACACAATCTTCGCATTGATGATTATCGTGTTTACGTATTTCTATACTGCAATCACAATCAACTCTAATCAGATGGCTGAGGATATGAAACGTAATAACGGTTTCATTCCAGGTGTTAAGCCAGGTAAGCCAACAGCTGATTACCTTGATGAGATTATGTCTCGCATTACATTGCCAGGATCTATCTTCCTTGCACTTGTAGCGATTCTACCAGCCTTTGCTCAATTCTTTGGCATTACACAAGGTTTTGCACAATTCTTCGGAGGTACTTCTCTACTAATTCTTGTAGGTGTTGTTCTTGATACACTACAACAAGTGGAGAGCCATTTGCTAATGAGACATTATGATGGCTTGATGGCCAACGGTCGTTTGAAAGGCCGTTCTGGTATGTCAGCGTACTAATGTTAGTAAATGATTTATCTCAAAACAGACGATGAGATAGCTCTTCTCCGAGCAAGTAATATGTTGGTCAGTAATACTCTGGCTGAATTAGCGAAATATATTCAGCCAGGGGTTACGACCCAACAACTAGATCAGATTGCTGAGACCTTTATAAGGGATCACGGAGCCCTCCCTACTTTTAAAGGATTTCCGAGCCAAAAAGGCCCGCCTTTTCCAGCAAGCATTTGCACTTCAGTCAACGATTGTGTGATTCATGGAGTGCCAAATGATAAGCCATTACAAGATGGAGATATACTTTCAATCGATTGTGGCGTTAAGTTAGATGGATTTTGTGGCGACTCGGCTTACACTTTTGCGGTAGGTGAAATATCAGAAACGGATAGACGCCTGATGGAAGTCACTAAGGAATCCTTATATAAAGCTATCGAGGTAGCAACGATTGCAAGAAGAACAGGTGACATTGGACATGTTATTCAAAAGCATTGTGAAGATGCTGGGTATAATATCGTTCGAGAATTTGTTGGTCACGGAATAGGTCGTAAGATGCACGAAAAACCATTCGTTCCCAATTATGGAGAATCGAGAAGTGGTCAGCCTCTTAAGCATGGTCTATGTATAGCTATTGAGCCCATGGTTGTTCATGGGAATAGAACTATTTATATTGATCGAGACTCTTGGAGTGTGAGGACGAAAGATGGTCGATCAGGTGTTCATTATGAACACTCTATAGCTATTACAAAAACTGGTCCTCAGATTTTATCGTCTTTTGAAGTAATTGAAACTCTATTAAAAGAAAAAGAATATTGATATGGCAAAGCAAGCAGCTATTGAACAAGATGGTACTATCGTTGAATCATTGTCAAACGCAATGTTTCGCGTAGAACTAGAAAATGGACATCAAATAACGGCACACATTTCAGGTAAGATGCGTATGCATTACATTAAAATCCTACCTGGTGACCGTGTTCGTGTAGAGATGTCACCTTATGATTTATCCAAAGGAAGAATTGTATTTAGATATAAATAAAAACAGATATGAAAGTAAGAGCATCATTGAAGAAGCGCACAGCAGAATGTAAAATCGTTCGCCGTAAAGGTCGCTTGTACGTTATCAACAAGAAGAACCCTAAGTTTAAACAACGTCAGGGATAATTGTTATCAACCGAATTAAAATAAATTGACATATGGCTATAAGAATAGTTGGTGTAGATTTGCCTCAAAACAAGAGAGGTGAGATAGCGTTGACCTATATTTTTGGTATCGGACGCAGCAGTGCCGCTAGCATCCTTGACAAGGCAGGCATTGATAAAGACATTAAAGTTAAGGACTGGACAGATGATCAAGCGGCTAAGATCCGTGAGGTAATCGGTGCAGAGTTTAAAGTGGAGGGTGACCTTCGCTCAGAAGTACAGCTAAACATCAAGCGATTGATGGATATCGGTTGTTATAGAGGTGTTCGTCACCGTATCGGTCTTCCGCTACGTGGTCAAAGCACTAAGAACAATGCTCGTACACGTAAGGGACGTAAGAAAACAGTTGCAAACAAGAAGAAAGCTACTAAATAATAACTAGTTATGGCAAAAAAACAAGCAGCAGCTAAGAAGAGAAATGTAAAAGTAGATGCAGTTGGACAACTTCATGTACACTCATCATTCAACAATATCATTGTCTCTCTAGCGAACAGTGAAGGACAAGTAATCTCTTGGTCATCTGCAGGTAAGATGGGTTTTAGAGGTTCTAAGAAGAATACTCCTTATGCAGCTCAAATGGCTGCACAAGATTGTGCTAAGGTAGCTTACGATCTAGGTCTTCGCAAAGTTAAGGCTTATGTAAAGGGACCTGGTAACGGTCGTGAATCAGCAATCCGTACTATACACGGTGCTGGTATCGAAGTTACAGAAATCGTTGATGTAACTCCACTTCCACATAACGGATGTCGTCCTCCAAAACGTCGTCGCGTTTAATATTGTTTTCTTAATCAAAAGACTGTGCATTATTTAGTACTTGAATTGCATCTTCCTTCTCTGCAATTGCGGCTGCACCAAATATAGCACGGATTATAAACTAAATCAAAACAAATGGCTAGATATACTGGACCAAAAACAAGAATCGCTCGTAAATTCGGTGAGGGAATCTTCGGGCCTGATAAAGTGCTTTCTAAGAAAAATTACCCTCCTGGTCAGCACGGAAACTCACGTCGTCGCAAGACTTCGGAGTATGGTGTACAATTGAAAGAGAAGCAAAAAGCTAAGTATACTTACGGTGTACTAGAAAAGCAATTCCGCAACCTCTTCAAGAAAGCAGCTACTTCTCACGGTATTACTGGTGAGGTACTTCTTCAACTTCTAGAAGGTCGTCTAGACAACGTAGTATTCCGTCTAGGTCTTGCTCCTACACGTGCAGCAGCACGTCAGCTAGTAGGTCACCGTCACATCACTGTAGATGGTAAGGTGGTTAATATTCCTTCTTTTGCTGTTAAACCAGGTATGATCATCGCAGTTCGTGAGAAATCAAAGTCTCTTGAAGTGATCGATGCAGCCCTTGCAGGTTTTAACCACTCTAAGTATCCTTGGATCGAGTGGGATCAGAATTCTAAAAGCGGTAAGATGCTACACGTGCCAGAGCGTGCAGACATCCCTGAGAATATCAAAGAACAATTAATCGTAGAGTTGTACTCTAAATAATAAGTAATTACATGGCGATATTAGCATTTCAACAACCCGAAAAGGTATTGATGCTGGAGTCTGAACCAAACTTCGGTAAGTTTGAGTTCCGTCCATTGGAACCTGGCTTCGGTATCACAGTAGGTAATGCTTTGCGTCGCATACTTCTTTCCTCTCTAGAGGGGTTCGCTATCAACACCATCAAGATTGATGGTGTTGAGCACGAATTCGCAACTGTTCAAGGTGTGCGTGAAGATGTGACAAACATTATCCTAAATTTGAAGCAAGTACGCTTCAAACAAATAGTCGATGAAATCTCTGAGGAGAAAGTCAGCATTACCGTCGATAAGGCTACTAAGTTTACGGCTGGTGATATCAGCAAGTACTTGACTGGCTTCGAAGTGTTAAATCCTGACCTGGTAATCTGTCATTTAGATAACTCTGCTCAATTGCAGATTGATATTACGATCAACAAAGGCCGTGGTTACGTGCCTGCGGAAGAGAATCGTGAGTATTGCACAGATGTCAATGTACTACCTATCGATTCTATTTATACCCCAATTCGAAATGTGAAGTATCAGGTTGAGAACTTCCGTGTAGAGCAAAAGACTGACTATGAAAAGCTTGTGCTCGAAATCAGTACGGACGGTTCAATCAATCCGAAAGACGCTTTGAAAGAAGCAGCTAAGATTTTGATTCATCACTTCATGTTGTTCTCTGATGAGAAGATTTCTCTTGAGACAACTAGCATGGATGCTAATGAAGAGTTTGACGAAGAAGTACTTCGTATGCGTCAAAAGTTACAGCAAAAACTTACAGACCTAGATTTGTCTGTTCGTGCGCTTAACTGTTTGAAGGCTGCTGAAGTAGAAACTCTTGGTGACCTAGTTCAATTCAACAAGAACGACTTACTTAAGTTTCGTAACTTTGGTAAGAAGTCTCTTACTGAGCTTGATGAGTTGCTAGACAATCTGGGACTTTCTTTCGGTACTGATATTTCAAAATATAAATTAGAAAAAGAGTAAAAGATGAGACATAATAAAAAATTCAACCATCTAGGTCGTACTGCGTCGCACCGTGCAGCTATGCTTTCAAACATGGCATGCTCTCTTATCAAGCACAAGCGTATCAACACGACTGTAGCTAAGGCTAAGGCTCTTAAGATGTATGTAGAGCCACTCCTTACAAAAACTAAGCAGGATACTACTGCCAACCGTCGTGTAGTTTTTCGCTACCTTCAAGATAAGGAAGTTGTTACTGAACTTTTCCGTGAAGTAGCAGTTAAGATCGCAAATCGTCCAGGTGGATACACTCGTATCATTAAGACTGGTAACCGTCTAGGTGACAACGCAGAAATGTGTTTCATCGAGTTGGTAGACTACAACGAAAACATGGCGAAGGCTGTAGAAGCTAAGAAAACTCGTCGTAGCCGTCGTAGAAAGTCTGAAGAAGCAGCTGTTGAAGCTCCAGAGGCTCAAGCTCCTGCAACAGAAGAAGCTGCAGCAGAGTAATACATACTCTACTGTAACACAATATGAAAGGAGGATACCATTAGGTGTCCTCCTTTTTTGTATAAAAACTGTTTTTTTTAAATTGTGTCTAGGACAATTGCTGATTTATCCCTATCTTTGTTCTGGGTGAAATAGCTTCAAATCTGTGTGCTTTCAGCTATTTCATAGAAATTTTTATTATTAACTCAGTTCTAACTATTCCCTTTATGAAAGATTTTTTTAAAATGCTTTTAGCGGTGGTTGTCGGCTTCTTTGTGACTGGCATCCTGTGTGTTTTTTTGTTTTTTGTATCTGTTGCTGGTATGGTAGCGGCAATGGGCAGTGCGGATAAAGCTGCTGATATCGCTGAGCATTCTGTGATGAAGATTAAGTTTAACGGCCCATTGGTGGAACGTACCACGAGTGATCCTACTGAAGAATTGCTTCAAAAGTTAGCTAACCCATCAGCGCGCGATATCAAGAAAACGTCTCTTGTAGAACTGACGAAAGCTATTCGATTAGCTAAAACAAACGACAATATAGATGCCATCTTTATGGATATCAAGTCGCTAAGTTCAGGTATTGCTTCACTAGAAGAACTACGTGCAGCTTTAGTTGATTTCAAAGAATCAGCAAAGCCAATTTACTGTTACGCTGATAGCTATAGTCAAGGTGCATATTATCTTGCTTCTGTAGCCGATGAATTGAGTGTCAATCCACAAGGTGGTGTTGAATGGAAAGGTCTTGCAGCTACTACAATGTATCTGAAAGATGTGTATGCTAAGATTGGTGTTAAAATGAATGTCTTCAAGGTTGGTGACTTTAAATCTGCTGTTGAACCATTCACACGTACAGATATGAGCCAACCAAATAGATTGCAGACTTCCGTTTTTCTGTCTGAAATTTGGTCTCGGTTTAAAGCAGGTGTTTCTTCTCAGCGAAATTTGTCTGATACAACTTTGGATAGTCTTGCTAACTCAGCCATCTTTATGAAGGACGCCAAAGAACTTGTAGCATGTAATCTTGTAGACACCTTGATTTACCGTGGTGACCTAAAAGAATATATCCGTTCCAAGATGGGTGTTGAAGATGAAGAAAAGAAAGTACCAATGGCTTCACCATATGATGTGGCACATCAAAAGGTCGAAGAGCTTGATATGAGTGGTCAAGTTATAGCTGTTTACTATGCAGTTGGTGCAATTGATGATTCAGGTATGACTATGGGTGAAGAAGGCATCAATTCTGAGAAAGTGGTGCGTGATTTGCGAAAACTAGAAAAGGATGAGGATGTGAAGGCCGTAGTACTTCGTGTTAATTCTCCTGGTGGTAGTGCTTATGGGTCAGAGCAAATGTGGAGAGCTATTAGTAAACTAAAAGCAGAAAAGCCTGTTATCGTTTCAATGGGTAACTATGCTGCATCTGGTGGATACTATATGTCTTGTAATGCTGACTGTATCGTAGCTCAGCCAACTACATTGACAGGTTCTATTGGTATTTTTGGCATAGTTCCATCTGCTGAGGAGCTTGCAGGTAAAGTTGGCCTACATTTTGATGGTGTAGAAACAAATGAATATGCCAACTTTGGTAGTATGGCTACAGTAGCGCAAGGGATGAATAGCCAAGAAAAGGTGTTGATACAAAAAGCTATTGAGCGTGGCTATGAATTGTTCACCACAAGATGTGCAGATGGTCGAGGTATGACTATTGATTCCTTAAAGGCTGTTGCAAGTGGACGTGTTTGGACTGGTGCTAAAGCTAAAGATATTGGTCTGGTTGACGAGTTAGGTGGGCTGCAAGCAGCTATCGAAATTGCTGCTAAAAAAGCAGAAATCGAAAAATACGCTGTTGTTGCACACCCTGCAAAGAAGACTGTGTTAGAAAGTCTTTTGGATGACGGCCCATCTGCCATGGTTGAAACATATATGGCAAAGCTACAACTAGGTAGCTTGTACCCAGTATACGCCCAAATGAAGCATGTTGGTGAAATCGAACCTATCCAGGCAAGACTACCAATGAATATGATCATCGAGTAAAATGAGTAATAAGAAAAAACATATCAACCTTTCATTGTTGCCTCTAGCTGTACTATATCAGATAGGGGTAGCAATCCGCAACTGGCTGTATGATTTTGGAATACTAAAGAGTAGAAGCTTTGATATCCCTATTATAAGTCTCGGAAATTTGACAGCAGGTGGTACTGGTAAGACGCCTCATGCCGAATATCTAATACGTTTGCTTAAAGATAAGTTTGAAGTAGCGCTTTTGTCCCGTGGCTACAAACGCAAAACGAGTGGCTATATTTTGTCCACTCCTGATAGTACTGCAAACCAGATTGGTGATGAACCATGTCAAATGAAAAAGAAGTTTCCAATGGTTCAGGTGGCGGTAGATGCAAACCGATGTGAGGGGATAGACCGCTTATGTGCACTGGATGATCCAAAAATTGAAGTGATTCTTCTAGATGATGCTTATCAACACAGAAAGGTTGAACCAGGGGTCAATATTTTATTGACTGATTACAATAATCTTTTTTCTGACGACTATATGCTACCTGCTGGTAGACTTCGTGAGCCTGCAGGCCGAAAGGATAGGGCAGATGTTGTCATTGTGACTAAGACACCTCAAAACATCAAGCCGATGGATTTGCGTGTGATTAGTACTAAACTTCAGCTTAAACCCTTTCAAAAACTATATTTTTCAACTTTTGATTACGGTCAATTGGTGTCTATGGGAGATAGTCAACAGACGTATCCGAGAGCTGAGATTAAAACAAACGATCAAGTGTTGTTGTTGACAGGTATTGCGGATCCTAAGACAATCACTGAAGAGATAAAATCATATACATCTAATGTTGAGATAATGGCATTTGGTGACCATCATCATTATTCTAAGACAGATATTCAAAAAGTGTATCTGAACTTCAAGAAAATGATTGAAAAAGGTGAAGAAGGTGCTCGTGTGTGGGTTGTTACTACAGAGAAAGACGCAGCACGATTATTGAGTATGACTTTGCCAGAAGATATGTTGATGCATATGTATATGCTTCCTATTGAGGTGAAGATAATGAATAACGAACAAGAATCATTTAACCAATATATAATTAACTATGTTACAACGAATAAAAGAGACGGCATCTTATCTTCAAGGTAAGATGAATACAGCACCTGAGACAGCTATTATCTTAGGATCTGGTCTAGGTAAGCTTGTTGATGAAATCAAAATTTCTTCAGAAATATCTTATGAGGAGATTCCTAGCTTTCCAGTATCTACTGTTGAAGGTCACAGTGGTAAGCTCATCTTCGGTACTTTGGGTGGTAAAGAGATTATGGCCATGCAAGGACGCTTTCACTATTATGAAGGATATGACATGTGCGATGTGACTTTCCCTATCCGTGTAATGAAAGAACTAGGTATAAAAAACCTATTTGTATCCAATGCAGCTGGTGGTACCAATGCAGATTTTGAAATCGGTGATTTGATGCTTATCAACGATCATATAAACTTCTTCCCAGAACACCCATTGCGTGGTAAGAATCTATATGGTGACCGTTTTCCAGATATGAGCGAACCATATGATAAAGAATATTTGAAGCTAGCTAAAGAAATTGCAGCTGAATTGAATATCCCAGTGCAAGAAGGTGTGTATCTTGGTACACAAGGTCCTACTTTTGAAACTCCTGCTGAATACCGTATGTTTGGTCGTTGGGGAGCTGACGCGGTAGGTATGTCTACAGTGCCTGAAGTGATTATCGCTAAGCATGCTAAGATGCGTGTCTTTGGTGTATCAGTAATTACTGATTTAGGTGTTGATGGTAAAATCGTTGAAGTATCTCACGAAGAAGTGCAAGTTGCTGCTGAAGCTGCACAACCAAAGATGTCGGCTATCATGCGCGAATTGATTCAGCGTATCTAATATTTAAAGAATTGTATGCGAACAGAAATTGCTACACTCGGTGAGTTTGGTCTAATTAACCACCTCACTAAAGATATGGACATCCAGCAGTCATCTACCCACAAAGGGGTAGGTGATGATGCTGCTGTTCTTAACCCAACAGAAGGGATGCAAACTTTAGTCACAACTGACTTGTTGATGGAGGGAGTGCATTTCGATTTGACTTATGTGCCACTTAAGCATTTGGGGTATAAAGCCGCTATGGTTAACTTAAGTGATATTTATGCGATGAACGGATACCCCAAACAAATTACTGTATCTCTTGCTATTAGTAAGCGTTTCAGTGTGGAAGACATCGAAGTCTTGTATTCTGGTATCCGTCTAGCCTGCGCACAGCACAAAGTGGACATCATAGGTGGGGATACCACATCGTCTCTTACAGGATTGGCTATTAGTATCACTTGTATAGGTGAAGCTGCTGTCAACGAAGTGGTATATCGTCATGGTGCTAAGCCAACCGATTTGCTTTGTGTAAGCGGCGATTTAGGAGCTGCCTATGCTGGTCTTCAACTTTTGGAACGAGAAAAGATGGTATTCCAAGGTCAAGAAGGCTCCGAAGATATGCAACCAGATTGGTCAGGTAAAGAATACTTGCTTGAGAGACAATTAAAACCAGAGGCTCGTAGAGATGTGATTGATAGACTGCGTCAAGTAGGAGTCACTCCAACATCTATGATAGATATCAGTGATGGTTTATCAAGTGAGATCTTACATATTTGTAGTGATAGCAAAGTCGGTTGTCGTCTATACGAAGAGAAAATTCCTATTGACTACTTAACAGCAGTTCAAGCGGAAGAGTTCAATATGAACTTATCTACCTTTGCTCTGAATGGTGGTGAAGACTATGAATTGCTTTTCACTGTACCTCTTTCTGCTCATCCTACAATGGAAGAAATGGAAGAAGTCAAAGTCATTGGATATATTACAGAAGATAAGCTAGGCTCATTCATGGTGACTCGTGATGGACAAGAATTTGAGCTAAATGCTCAAGGCTGGAATCCACTTCAAGGAGGACCTATGAAAGAGGAAAAAGAGAATCAGAATTCTCCAGAAGAGCAAGAAGAGGGATAAAATTGCGCCATTTGGCAAAAAAGACGCTATAAAATTTGTACTCTAGGAAATTATTCGTACCTTTGCATCCGCAATAAGCAAGGTGCCATAGCTCAGTTGGTAGAGCAAAGGACTGAAAATCCTTGTGTCCCCGGTTCGATTCCTGGTGGCACCACGCTTGTTACCTTGGAGGTGCCATAGCTCAGTTGGTAGAGCAAAGGACTGAAAATCCTTGTGTCCCCGGTTCGATTCCTGGTGGCACCACACTCCAAAATAGTGAAAAGGATATACTTGAAAAGGTATATCCTTTTTTTATATACCTAATTATATTTACGACTATGATTGCAATTATTGGCGCTATGGAGGTAGAGGTGCAGAACCTGTTATCTCAAGCGAAAGAAGTTGAAAATGTCACTATACAAGGACATGTGTTTTACAAAGCTGTGCTTTGCGACCATCAGGTCGTGATTACTCAATTGGGAATTGGTAAAGTCAATGCTTCTATCAATTTGACTTTGATGCTTTCACATTTTGATATTCACTACATTATCAACACTGGTATTGCTGGTGGTTTAAAACCACTTCAGATTAATGATGTTATTGTGTCTGACCGTATTTACTATTACGATGTGGATATTCAGTTTTTTGGTTATCAATATGGTCAAGTGGCTGGCGAACCACAATATTATCAATCGTCTCTTGTCTTAAAGCAATTCGTGCATGAATCTCCAATTGATTGTAGGGTTGCTCATGTGTGTAGTGGAGATAAGTTTGTGACTTCAGTCGACTTGTTGAAAGACATCTTGATGGTCAATCCAGATATTTCTGTAGCTGATATGGAATCGGCGGCGTTGGCACATGTAGCTCACCGCTTTGGTATTCCATTCTTAGTTATTCGTAGTATTTCGGATATTGTGAATGATGATAACCAGCTGGAAAAATATAACGAAAAAGAAAGTGCCGCCAAGGCGCAGAAGATTTTGTTGGATGTGTTGTCTCATATTCAAGACTAATGTACTAAATTATAATATGCAGGAAACAGGCTCGATTTTACTAAGTGGTAAAATCGAGCCTGTTTCCTGTATAATTATATATGCAAATTATACTTTGGTTACTTCTATCCCAAGATCTTGAAGTTCAGCTTCTATTAAAGGTGGTAGATTGTTGTCTGTGATAATTTGATCCACTTCCTCTATGTTACATATTTTGCTAAATCCACGTCGGCCAAACTTTGTTGAGTCGCACAGCACAATTACCTTTTGAGCCACCTCTATCATCTTCCTGTTTAGTACAGCCTCCATGGCATTTGTTGTCGTTAAGCCATAACTCAAATCTACACCATCTACTCCTAGAAACAATTTTGTACATGAAAAATTATCCAATGTATTTAATGCGTCGTTCCCAACGACTGAAAGTGAAGAACTTCTTACGCTTCCACCTAGTTGGATAATGTCACAATTAGCTAGGTTGGCTAAGATGCAGCTAACTTTCAAGGAAGAGGTGATAACAGTAATGTGATCATCTGATTTAATTTCATTTGCTAAAGCGTGTACTGTTGTTCCAGAAGCAAGCAATATAGAATCTTCGGCTTCAATCAGATTAGCGGCAACTTTACCAATGTTTGTTTTCTCTTCTGAAGCTAGCAGTGCTTTGTCATCGATATGTTTGTTGCCCGTGTATGGATTTATGAGAATAGCTTTCCCATGAGTCCTGTATAATTTTTCTTGATTTTCAAGAGTTGATAGGTCTTTTCGTATTGTTACAGCAGATACGTCAAGCTTTTCCGAAAGCTCATTGACAGTAACGGAGCCGAATCTGTTAAGCTCTTCTAGAATTAATTGATGTCTTGTGCTTAAGTCCATATCAGTATCTATTTATTATTTACGGCCCAAAGATAATGAAAATAAATTAGCTTTCGAATGTTTCGTTTTAGTTTTGAGATGAAAGTTGCAGTATTCGCAACTCATACGGATAAAATACTGCTTTATAGCAGATTTTTGAAAAATATCTCTTTCCTTTTTGGTGAGTATTGAGTAAATTATATACATTTGCTTGCGAAACGAAAGTGGAATGCTTTCGAAAGAAAAGTTTTTTCTTCCGTGATGCTTTCGTTTTTTGGTTTTGTAACCCTACATGAAGACAAAGACTATAATCCTTATATTTTAATACAGTAAAACCAATTAATTATGCAACAGAAATTGATTCTAGCCCTTGACCAGGGTACAACTTCATCAAGAGCTATTGTTTTTAACCACAAAGGTGAGATCGTTGACATGTCTCAAAGAGACTTTACACAATATTTCCCTAAGGCTGGTTGGGTTGAGCACTGTCCAAACGAAATTTGGTCTTCTCAAATTTCAGTGGCGGCAGAAGTTGTAGCAAAGACAGGTGTGTCTGGACGTGAAATCGCAGCAATCGGAATCACCAATCAACGTGAAACGACTATCGTGTGGGATAGAGAGACTAGTGAGCCAATCTATAACGCTATTGTATGGCAGGATCGCCGTACAGCTAAGTATTGTGACCAACTAAAAGGAGAAGGACATGTAGACATGATTCGTAAAAAGACGGGACTTGTACTTGATGCTTACTTCTCTGGTACCAAAGTAAAATGGATTCTTGATAATGTAGAAGGTGCACGTGAGAAGGCAGAAGCGGGTAAACTGTGTTTCGGTACAGTAGATACATGGCTTGTGTGGAAGCTTACTCGAGGTAAAATGTTCGTGACAGATGTAACAAATGCCAGCCGTACCCTACTATTCAATATCCATGATATGAAGTGGGATGAGGAGTTGTTGGAGTTGTTTGGCATACCAAAGGCCATGTTGCCTGAAGTGAAGCAATCTAGTGAAGTGTATGGCGAGACTGCAACAACCCTTTTCTCAACTAAAATTCCTATCGCTGGTATAGCTGGTGACCAACAAGCAGCATTATTTGGGCAAATGTGTACCGATCCAGGTATGTTGAAGAATACATATGGAACTGGATGTTTCCTTTTGATGAATACTGGAAATACACCGGTAGAATCAAAGAACAACTTGCTGACAACAGTTGCTTGGAAAATCAATGGCGAGACGACTTATGCTCTTGAAGGTAGTGTATTTGTTGGTGGAGCAGCAGTTCAGTGGCTAAGAGATGGCCTTCGTACTATTCGTACTGCTCCAGATATCAACACTTTGGCGGCAACAGTAGAAGATAACGGTGGCGTTTACTTCGTACCATCACTTACTGGTATGGGTGCCCCTTATTGGGATCAGTATGCACGCGGTACTATTATGGGTATCACACGTGGTACAACTGATGGTCACATCGCTCGTGCTACTTTAGAAGGTATTGCATTGCAAGTGTATGATATTGCAAAAGCAATGGAAGGTGATGCGGGCAAGAAATGTGTCGAACTTCGTGTAGATGGTGGAGCAAGTGCTAGTAACTTGTTAATGCAAACACAATCTGATCTATTTGGATTTAATATTAATCGTCCTAAAACTTTGGAAACAACCGCACTTGGTGCTGCTTATCTTGCAGGACTAGCAGTTGGTTACTGGAAAGACCTTGATGAGGTGAAAGAGCAATGGCAAATCGACCGTACGTTCACGCCTCAAATGGAACAAGAGAAGGTAGATGAAAAACTTCACTACTGGAAGAAAGCCGTGAAGTGTGCCCAAGGTTGGATTGAAGAATAATATGTTGAATCTTAAAAACGAAATACTATGAGTTCTATATTTATAGCCGAGATGATTGCAACTGCGTTGCTTATCCTATTAGGTAATGGTGTAGTAGCAAATGTGGTCTTGAAAGGTACTAAAGGTAATGGCAGTGGTTGGATTGTGATTACCACAGGTTGGGCGTTCGCCGTATTTACTGGTGTACTTGTCGCTGGACCTTATAGTGGTGCGCATTTGAATCCTGCAGTTACTATTGGACTAGCTGTAGCTGGTTTAACTGATTGGGCATTAGTACCTGAGTATATTGCAGGGGAACTTACTGGTGCAATGATTGGTGCATTCCTTGTTTGGGCAATGTATAAAGACCACTTTGACAGACACGAAGATGCTAGTGGTCGTCTAGCATGCTTTAGTACTGGTCCTGCGATTAAAAAAAACGCGTCTAACTTCCTGTCAGAAGTCGTTGGTACATTTGTGTTGATGTTTGCTGTGCTGTATATCACTTCTCCTGATATTTGTCTTTCAGGTGGAGCTACAGCTAAAATGGGCCTTGGTTCTATAGGTGCGCTTCCAGTATCTATTATCGTATGGGCCATTGGTCTTTCTTTGGGTGGTACTACAGGATATGCTATCAATCCTGCTCGTGACCTTGGACCACGTATCGTGCATCAATTGTTGCCATTGAAAGGCAGTAGCGATTGGGGATATTCATGGATTCCTATTGTAGGTCCTATCGCAGGTGCTGTACTAGCAGCTTTGTTGAAATTTGTATTGAGTACTCCAGCAATTTAATCAATGCCTTATGAAAAAATATATACTTACAATTGTCGCTTTGCTAACAGCTTGTATTATGATGCAAGCGCAAGATAAGAAAGAGAGTCCGATATCATTTACTGCGAACCTTCAAAACAACCACTTGTGGAGAGGTTTGGTGATTACAGATAAGCCTGTGGCTACTGTATTTACGTCTTTGAAGTTAGACAAAGATGCTCATTGGACAACAGGTTTTTGGGGAGCAAGTGCATTCTCAAATGATTCTGATGACACACATTACAAAGAAATCAATTATTTCGTACAATACGCCAATAATGGATTCAGTATCGGTCTTTGGGACTTGTTCAATACGAGAGGTGTAGAAGACCCAGATATATGGGATTACGATAAGCACACTTCAGGTCATATCTTGGATTTGCGCACATCGTATGTGTTCCCTGAAAGCTTTCCTCTACGTGTTGAAGCCGATGTGCTTCTATTTGGTTCTGCTGATACACAGTTGGATGATGAAGGTAAGCAACAACAACGTTATTCAACTTATGTGGAGTTGTCTTACCCTTTGTATAGAAGTGAGATAATTAATGTACGTGGTTTTTTAGGTTCTGCCTTTGCTTTGGATGGTGATACATCTTTGTATGGTAATGGTAAGCACGATTTTGATGTAGTCAATATGGGGCTTACTCTATCTAAGAATCTTAAGATTGGAGACTGGAATCTACCAGTGTCTGCAACGACGTTGTGGAATCCATCAACTAAAATTGCAAGAGTACAGCTTGCTGTGACCATATTCTAACGAATAAATATAAGCTACTTACAGGAAGTGTATACTGCTGCATGTATGCCTTTCTGTAAGAGCTGCTAAAAACAAAAATGATCATGAATCAGAGTAATAACAAAGAGTATGATGTAATTATCATCGGCGGTGGAGCTACAGGTGCTGGAACAGCTCGTGATTGCGCTATGCGTGGATTGAGTGTGTTGATGGTTGAGCGCTTCGATTTAGCCACTGGCGCCACTGGGCGAAATCATGGTTTGTTACATAGTGGAGCGCGCTATGCGGTGACCGATCATGAATCGGCTGCAGAATGTATCAAAGAGAATATGATTTTGCGTCAGATAGCAAGTCATTGTGTAGAAGAAACTGATGGCTTGTTTATATCACTGCCAGAAGATGATTTGGATTTCCAAACTCAGTTTGTAAGCTCTTGTCATGATGCTGGAATTGATGCAGAAATAATTGATCCAAAGCAGGCACTTCGTATGGAGCCGACGGCCAATCCCAGTTTAGTAGGGGCGGTTAGAGTTCCAGATGGATCGGTCGACCCATTCCGCTTGACACTTGCCAATGCACTTGATGCAAAGATACATGGTGCGGATTTATTGACACAGCATGAAGTAGTTGAATTAATACGAGAACAAGATAGGATTGTGGGAGTTAAACTCCTTAATCATCATAATAAACAAGAGGTTGTGTATTATGGTAGAATCACCGTAAATGCAGGTGGTATTTGGGGGCATGGACTTGCAAAGATGGCAGGTGTAGAAGTTAACATGTTTCCAGCTAAAGGTTCTTTGCTTATATTTGGTCATCGTGTCAACCAAATGGTGATTAATCGTTGTCGCAAGCCATCCAATGCTGATATTCTTGTGCCTGGAGATACCATTAGTGTTATAGGCACAACATCAGATCGTATTCCATATGATCAAATAGATAATATGCGAGTAACCCAAGAGGAGGTAGATATACTTATACGTGAGGGAGAAAAATTGGCTCCTTGCTTGGCGACAACTCGTATCTTAAGAGCATACGCAGGTGTGCGTCCTTTGGTAGCGGCAGATAATGATCCAACTGGTCGTAGTATTAGTCGTGGTATCGTCCTTTTGGACCATAAAGAACGAGATGGTCTAGATGGTTTTGTAACGATTACTGGTGGTAAGCTGATGACTTATCGATTGATGGCCGAGTGGACGACGGATTTGCTGTGTAAGAAGTTGGCCGTAGATCAAGTGTGTAAAACCGCGACAACTCCACTCCCAGGTTCCAAGAAAAAAGATGAGTTTACAATCAATGGTGCTACGCAAGAATTGTTTGGTGAAAGTACTCTTGTGCAGAAAGCTGCTCATCATCGTCATGGTAGCTTATCGTCAAAGATTGCACAAGGTGAATACGATGATTCTATGATCTGTGAATGTGAAGGCGTGTCTGTAGGAGAGGTCAATTATGCTATTGATGAGCTACATGTTAATAACCTAGTTGACCTTCGTAGACGTACTCGTGTCGGAATGGGGACCTGTCAAGGAGAGCTTTGTGCTTGTCGAGCTGCTGGTCTGCTATGTGCCAAGAGCGACAATCCCAATGCTGTGAAAGATGACCTTGCCAATTTCTTGCAAGAACGATGGAAAGGCATGTTCCCAGTAGGCTGGGGAGAGACAATCAATGAAATTCAGTTCACTTCTTGGATTTATGAAGGGATATACGGACTACAAGAAGACAACAATTAATTTTGGAAAGATGAAATTTGATACGATAATTATTGGTGGAGGGTTGACAGGGTTGATCTGTGGAATAAAGTTGGCAGAAGCGGGCAAAAAGTGTGCTATCGTTTCTTCTGGACAAAGCGCCATGCACTTCTTTTCAGGATCATTTGATTTGTTGAGCTACCATAAAGGGGCAGAAGTTGCTTATCCACTTGATAGAATGAGTGACTTGTCTGATCGTCACCCCTACAAGCGTATTGGTGTGCAGAATATTAAGCGTATGCTGTCTACAGTTCGTCCCATGCTAGAACGAGCTGGCCTTACTTTTCACGGGGAGAACAATCTAAATCATTATGTCATTACTCCTATGGGGGTGATTAAACCAACATGGTTGACCATGGATGATTTCTCTGTATTTGACCCGCAGATAGGTTTGCCTTGGAAAAAGGTGACTATATTAAACCTAAGTGGTTTTCTTGACTTTCACACTCGTTTCGTGGCGGCTGGGTTGTCTAATTATGACATAGAAGCACAAGTAAAACACTTCTCAATGAAATGTTTTGAAGATATACGTCGCAATCCAAGTGAAATGCGATCAACAAACATTGCTAAGGTGTTTGATAAAGAAGAAGTGTTGGATGAGTTTATAGACCGTGTGAACCTTTTAAGTGAAGGTTCGGAATGCGTGTTGCTTCCTGCTGTATTTGGACTTTTCAATTCATCTGTAGTCGGTAAAATCAAGCAAGGGGTGAATAAACCGCTATGTTTGGTGCCAGCTATTCCGCCTTCAGTACCTGGGATACGAGCGCAAATTGCTTTGCGTAAGTATTTTCAGCAATTAGGAGGTACGTACTTTTTGGGAGATTCAGTTGTTGATGGCGATTTTGAAAACGGTGTTTTAAAAGCTGTTCAGACTGCCAATCATGGAGACATGCTTCTTAAGGCCGATTCCTTTGTTTTGGCAACTGGTAGTTTTTATAGCAAAGGGCTAGTTGCAACTCCTGATAAAATATATGACCCAGTGTTCGGATTAGATATCGATGGTGATACAGATAGAACAAAGTGGGTCGATAAGAATTTTTTTAAAAGTCAGCCATTTATGTATTATGGTGTGTCTACCGACCGTGCATTCCGTGCTTTGTCAGACGGAGAAGCTGTCCAAAACTTATATGTTGCTGGTGGCGGACTTAGTGGGGCAAACGCATTGAAGGAAGGAAGTGGAGCAGGTATCTCTATTTTGAGTGCTTTGCATGTGGCCGATAGCATCTTACAAGCTAACTCTAATGAATAGCTAGTTATGAAAAAGAAGAAATCATTTACTCCATATAATGTCAGTGACAACAACTTTGAGCAGTGTGTCAAGTGCACGGTATGTACTGTATATTGTCCAGTCGTAGCTGTTGATCCTAAGTTTCCTGGGCCAAAACAATCAGGACCAGACGGCGAGCGTCTTCGTCTCACGGATCCAGGCTACTACGATGAGGCTTTGAAGTTATGTCTGAACTGTAAACGCTGTGAGGTGGCTTGTCCTTCTGGTGTGAAGATTGGAGATATTATCCAGTCGGCTCGTATAAAACATAGCAAGAAGAGGCCTTTGTTGCGTGATATTATTTTGGCCAATACAGATGTGGTGGGTACTATGGCCACTACCTTTGCACCTGTTGTTAATACAGCGGTGTCTCTTAAGGCCGTTCGCTCTATAATGGATGGTGTCTTAAAAATTGACCATCGTCGCATGTTTCCTGAATATGCAGGAGAGAAGTTTGAGACTTGGTTCAAGAAGAATGCAGCACGTACGCAAGATGCGTTCCCTAATCACGTGAGTTATTTTCATGGCTGCTATGTCAATTATAACTATCCTCAACTAGGTCAAGATTTGGTGAAGGTAATGAATGCCTTGGGCTATGGCGTGCACTTGTTGGAAAAAGAAAAATGCTGTGGTGTTGCTCTTATCTCCAATGGTTTGATTAAACAAGCTACTAAGCAAGCAAAACACAATGTTAAGTCATTCGAGAAATCGATTGTGGGTAAAGGGATGCCTGTTATATCTACGTCATCTACTTGTACCTTCACTATACGTGATGAGTACCCGCACTTGTTGGGAGTAAAGAATGATACTATTAGAGATGCTACAGAGTTAGCTACGAGATTTATTTATCGTTTGTGTGAGGATGAGCGTGTTAAGTTGGTGTTCAACCCAGAATATGCGTCACGCATTGCTTATCATACACCTTGTCATATGGAGAAATTAGGGTGGGGAATCTACTCAACTTCTTTATTACGTATGATACCAGGTGTTGATTTTGTGCCATTGGAATCGCAATGTTGTGGTATTGCTGGTACATATGGCTTTAAGAAAGAAAACTATGAGACATCTCAAGAGATAGGAAAATCATTGTTTGATCAAATTGAAGCCTCAGATTTAGATTTTGTTGCTACAGACTGTGAAACTTGTAAATGGCAGATAGAGATGTCTACAAGTGTCAAGGTGAAACATCCTATTAGTATCTTGGCTGAAGCACTTGATCTTGAAGCGACAATGAAAGCCAATAGTGGAGCAATTAATCAAAAGACTTTGTAATTAGTCATGTAGACTAAATTTTTATAGATGTTTGGGTGTAAGCCCGTAATATAATCGATTGTGGGTGATAGATGAGGCTTGTCTTTATCGGTTTGTATGTTTCGGTGGACGTTGTAGTAAGTAACTTATTACACGTTCACCGTTTCTTTTGTGTTAAATTGATGAGTAATCTTGTCGTTAAATGAGAGTGTGCTTGGGTGGACAGGCTATATATAATGTGTATAGCCTATATATATATAATGTGTACAGCCTCTATTTTCTACACTAGTCGTCTTTTTATGTTAAACGTGCGTTTTTTCTTCATATTTCTTGGTGATTCTCTTGCTTGTTCCGTTTAAATGCACTACTTTTGCATCCGCAATCAGAAACGAGGGTATTGCAGAGTGGTGTTAAAACGCTCGAGAAAGGCTCTAGTTTTGCGATAGCTTGCTTAGATTAAGCTTTTTGAAATTTACTTCAAAAATTTATTTCAAAACTTTCTGCTCGATTATTTGGAGCGTAAGAATAAAGCTTGTATCTTTGCATCCGCTTTCCGAAAGAAACAAGGTTTGCAACGGCGAACCGGCTACCAACGAGGAGGCGAAAAAAAGAAAAGTGTTCTTTGAAGATATTTACATAACAACAAGTAGTACAAGGCTAT
This sequence comes from Bacteroidaceae bacterium, assembly GCA_963678855.1. Lineage (GTDB taxonomy): Bacteria > Bacteroidota > Bacteroidia > Bacteroidales > Bacteroidaceae > F22. The sequence continues at coordinate 1,886,070 of OY787448.1, forward strand.
TATGATTTTTATAATAGCAAAATTATTGAACCGTCAATTTAAATATTGAAACAGGTGTAATCCAATAACTTGTAATCAGGTCATCTTGATTAATCAGATCAACTTTGACAGCGCGCTTTTAGTGTGTCTGTCGTTAAATAATATTTTTACAATGAAGAGTTTGATCCTGGCTCAGGATGAACGCTAGCTACAGGCTTAACACATGCAAGTCGAGGGGTAACATGGGAGCTTGCTTCCGATGACGACCGGCGCACGGGTGAGTAACACGTATCCAACCTGCCTATTACTTGGGGATAGCCTTTCGAAAGGAAGATTAATACCCAATGGTCTTGCGTTCCTGCATGGGGATGTAAGTAAAGAATTTCGGTAATAGATGGGGATGCGTTTCATTAGTTAGTAGGTGAGGTAACGGCTCACCTAGACTTCGATGAATAGGGGTTCTGAGAGGAAGGTCCCCCACACTGGTACTGAGACACGGACCAGACTCCTACGGGAGGCAGCAGTGAGGAATATTGGTCAATGGACGCAAGTCTGAACCAGCCAAGTAGCGTGAAGGATGACTGCCCTCTGGGTTGTAAACTTCTTTTATAGGGGAATAAAGTTCGCCACGTGTGGTGTTTTGTATGTACCCTACGAATAAGGACCGGCTAACTCCGTGCCAGCAGCCGCGGTAATACGGAGGGTCCGAGCGTTATCCGGATTTATTGGGTTTAAAGGGTGCGCAGGCGGGATGATAAGTCAGTTGTGAAAGTTGGACGCTCAACGTTCAAATTGCAATTGAAACTGTCATTCTTGAGTGCAGTGGAGGTAGGCGGAATTCGTGGTGTAGCGGTGAAATGCTTAGATATCACGAAGAACTCCGATTGCGAAGGCAGCTTGCTATACTGCAACTGACGCTCATGCACGAAGGTGTGGGTATCAAACAGGATTAGATACCCTGGTAGTCCACACAGTAAACGATGAATACTCGCTGTTGGCGATATACAGTCAGCGGCCTAGCGAAAGCATTAAGTATTCCACCTGGGGAGTACGCCGGCAACGGTGAAACTCAAAGGAATTGACGGGGGCCCGCACAAGCGGAGGAACATGTGGTTTAATTCGATGATACGCGAGGAACCTTACCCGGGCTTAAATTATAGGTGCATAGATCAGAGATGGTCTTTTCTTCGGACTCCTATGAAGGTGCTGCATGGTTGTCGTCAGCTCGTGCCGTGAGGTGTCGGCTTAAGTGCCATAACGAGCGCAACCCTTATCATTAGTTACTAACAGGTTATGCTGAGGACTCTAGTGAGACTGCCGTCGTAAGATGTGAGGAAGGTGGGGATGACGTCAAATCAGCACGGCCCTTACGTCCGGGGCTACACACGTGTTACAATGGGGGGTACAGCAGGTTGCTACCTGGTGACAGGATGCTAATCTCCAAAACCTCTCTCAGTTCGGATCGAAGTCTGCAACTCGACTTCGTGAAGCTGGATTCGCTAGTAATCGCGCATCAGCCATGGCGCGGTGAATACGTTCCCGGGCCTTGTACACACCGCCCGTCAAGCCATGGAAGCCGGGGGTACCTGAAGTCTGTAACCGCAAGGAGCGGCCTAGGGTAAAACTGGTAACTAGGGCTAAGTCGTAACAAGGTAGCCGTACCGGAAGGTGCGGCTGGAACACCTCCTTTCTGGAGAGATGACTTATGACCTATTTTAGGTGTCAAGTTGATTATACTTGTAATCGGTTTAATGATTACTTGTACACTTGCTTGTTGTTGTGTTAAACATATAAGAGAAAGTATGAAGCTGAGTGCCACTTACTACAGCAGATTATTTTGAACTAGTCCTATAGCTCAGTTGGTTAGAGCGCTACACTGATAATGTAGAGGTCCGCAGTTCAAATCTGCGTGGGACTACTTTGGGGGATTAGCTCAGCTGGCTAGAGCACCTGCCTTGCACGCAGGGGGTCATCGGTTCGAATCCGATATTCTCCACACCGAATAACTATCTTAATCAGCAATGATTGGGGGCATTATTCACTTTGATCTTTGACATATTGTACAAACCAATTTTCTGTTATAGTAAATCAGCAATGATTTATTTATAACCGTAAAGTAACAAATTTATACGAGCGTTCTAGTGGCAACACTAGAAAGTATAGAAGAAAGTAATTAAGGGCGCATGGCGGATGCCTTGGCTCTCGGAGGCGATGAAGGACGTGATAAGCTGCGATAAGCTGCGGGTAGGTGCAAATAACCTTTGATCCGTGGATTTCCGAATGGGACAACCTAGTATGTTGAAGACATATTATCCTTTTATAGGAGGCCAACGCAGGGAACTGAAACATCTTAGTACCTGTAGGAAAAGAAAACAAAAGTGATTCCCCTAGTAGTGGCGAGCGAACGGGGACTAGCCCAAACCATCAATGTTCCGGCATTGGTGGGGTTGTAGGACCACGATGTGGGACCAGAAGTAGTGACTGGAACAAACTGGAAAGTTTGATCATAGAGGGTGATAATCCCGTACAGGAAGCGACTTCGGCCCTAGTGGTATCCTGAGTAGCGCGGAACACGAGAAATTCTGTGTGAATCTGCCAGGACCATCTGGTAAGGCTAAATACTCCCGAGAGACCGATAGTGAACAGTACCGTGAGGGAAAGGTGAAAAGTACTTCGAATAGAAGAGTGAAATAGTTCCTGAAACCATGCGCTTACAAGCGGTCGGAGCACCTATATGGTGTGACGGCGTGCCTTTTGCATAATGAACCTACGAGTTACTTTCACTGGCAAGGTTAAATGATTTGAGTCATGTAGCCGAAGCGAAAGCGAGTCTTAATAGGGCGTTTTAGTCAGTGTGAGTAGACGCGAAACCAAGTGATCTACCCTTGGGCAGGTTGAAGGTTAGGTAACACTAACTGGAGGACCGAACCAATAAGCGTTGAAAAGCTTCTGGATGACCTGAGGGTGGGGGTGAAAGGCTAATCAAACTTGGAGATAGCTCGTACTCCCCGAAATGCATTTAGGTGCAGCCTATAGAGTTACTAATGTGAGGTAGAGCGACTGATAAGATGCGAGGGCTTCGCCGCCTATCAAGTCTTGATAAACTCCGAATGCGCATTAGTTTAATCTATGGAGTGAGGGCATGGGTGCTAAGGTCCATGTCCGAGAGGAGAAGAATCCAGACCATCAGCTAAGGTCCCTAAATAACCACTAAGTTGAACTAACGAAGTAAGATTGCTAAGACAGCTAGGATGTTGGCTTGGAAGCAGCCATTCATTTAAAGAGTGCGTAACAGCTCACTAGTCGAGGAGTTTTGCATGGATAATAATCGGGCATAAGTGGTTTACCGAAGCTATGGATCCCTTATGGGATGGTAGGGGAGCATTCTACTCTGCGTTGAAGGTGTACCTTGAGGTATGCTGGAGCGTGTAGAAAAGCAAATGTAGGTATGAGTAACGATAAAGGGGGTGAGAAACCCCCTCGCCGAAAGACTAAGGTTTCCTGATCAACGCTAATCGGATCAGGGTTAGTCGGGTCCTAAGACTAAGCCTAATGGCGATGTCGATGGCTGAATGGGTTAATATTCCCATACTAGTATAATGAAGTGATGTGGTGACGGAGAAGTGAAAGCATCGCCGGCTGACGGAATAGCCGGTTAAAGGGTGTAGATATACGATTAGTAGGCAAATCCGCTGATTGTGTCGAACCTGATAGTACTCCGAGGTCTTTGGACTGATGAGATAGTATGTGTAACCATGCTCCCAAGAAAACCCGCTAAACGTTTTAATTGTTATACTACCCGTACCGTAAACGGACACACGTAGTCGGGATGAGTATTCTAAGGCGCTTGAGTGATTCGCGGTTAAGGAACTAGGCAAATTGACCCTGTAACTTCGGGAGAAAGGGTCCCTACCTTTTGGTAGGGCGCAGAGAATAGGTCCAGGCAACTGTTTACCAAAAACACAGGGCTGTGCTAAATCGAAAGATCATGTATACAGCCTGACACCTGCCCGGTGCTGGAAGGTTAAGAGGAGAAGTCATCTTCGGAGAAGCTTTGAATTGAAGCCCCAGTAAACGGCGGCCGTAACTATAACGGTCCTAAGGTAGCGAAATTCCTTGTCGGGTAAGTTCCGACCTGCACGAATGGTGTAATGATCTGGACACTGTCTCAACCGCGAGCTCAGTGAAATTGTAGTATCGGTGAAGATGCCGATTACCCGCGATGGGACGAAAAGACCCCGTGAACCTTTACTATAGCTTAACATTGAATTTGGGCACGTGATGTGTAGGATAGGTCGGAGACTTTGAAGTTGGCACGCTAGTGTTGATGGAGTCGCTGTTGAAATACGACCCTTTACTTGTTTGAATTCTAACTCGTTATACGAGGACATTGTTTGGTGGGTAGTTTGACTGGGGTGGTCGCCTCCAAAAGTGTAACGGAGGCTTCTAAAGGTACCCTCAGGACGATTGGTAACCGTCCGTAGAGTGTAATGGCATAAGGGTGCTTGACTGGGAGACTTACAAGTCGATCAGGTAGGAAACTAGAGCATAGTGATCCGGTGTTTCCGCATGGAAGGGACATCGCTCAAAGGATAAAAGGTACTCCGGGGATAACAGGCTGATCCCTCCCAAGAGCTCATATCGACGGAGGGGTTTGGCACCTCGATGTCGGCTCGTCACATCCTGGGGCTGGAGAAGGTCCCAAGGGTTGGGCTGTTCGCCCATTAAAGTGGCACGCGAGCTGGGTTCAGAACGTCGTGAGACAGTTCGGTCTCTATCTATCGTGGGCGTATGAAATTTGCGTGGCTCTGACACTAGTACGAGAGGACCGTGTTGGACAGACCTCTGGTTTACCAGTTGTATCGCCAGGTGCATTGCTGGGTAGCTACGTTTGGATCGGATAAGTGCTGAAAGCATCTAAGTACGAAGCCGGCCACAAGATTAGATTTCTTAGGGTTGTTGTAGACGACAACGTTGATAGGCTGCAGGTGTAAAGGTGGTAACATCAAAGCCGAGCAGTACTAATTGCCCGTTCACTTTCTTCTAGTGTATGTTTGTCATTTTACAGTGAAAATGGTTTGTATTATATGTCTACCTTATTTAGGTGACTATAGCATTAGGGTTCCACCTCTTCCCATTCCGAACAGAGAAGTTAAGCCTAATCACGCCGATGGTACTGCGTAACTGTGGGAGAGTAGGTAGTCGCCGTTTTTTTTGAAAGCCTTCGAGATGAATTTCTCGGAGGCTTTTGTTATTTATGCAGGGGTATGTGTAATAGAAGCACATACCAATTGTCATCAACTATGTTAGTTGTCAACATAATACACAGGGGTTATGCACAGGTATGTGTATAACCCTTTCTTTTTGCACAGGACACTGCTATCTACTTAAAAGCATTGTCCTTTTTACTGAACTGTACACTAAATCAGGACAACTACACTGGCCATGTAAACCTATTCAGTATCCCTCTTCTTATGATGTAAACTATTTCAGAATAAGACACATAGCACGTCTGTACTTAACTCTTGGTAGTTCTTGATAAGTATATCATCAGTCGTCGTTCGACGTGCGTTGATATCAACCTAGGCGTACGACGATGTCGACGTACGCCTACGACGACTCACGGCATTCTACTGTTATCTTACCTTTTATTCAATTAAGCTGTTATTTTCTTATACCTTATGTATGTCTTATCTAAGTAGAATACAATTTTTCTAAGGCTTAGTGTCAGTCGTTGTTCGCCAACTTCGATATCGAAGTTCATGAACAACGATATCAAAGTTCACCAACAACGATATCGAAGTTGGCGAACTTTGACTGAGTGTATCCTATAGTCATCTTATATGCTACCGTAATAAGATATAATCACAGTAAAAGCCACTGATATTATCGATCCCTATGTAGCTCAAATCGCAAGCGCTTCCACCTCAAACCGCAAGCGCTTCCAATTTGAGTTGCAAGCGCTTGCGATTTGAGGCATAGATATGCCTTCTTTTACTAGTAGGATACAATATATAATACTAGAATTCCACGGATGCGTATAACTCACGCTCTATCTACTTTATTTCCCTTACTTGTATGGCCCTCCATTCTTTGTAGTATATCAAATCTTAATTACACATACTCAAAGAAATCATATGTACAGAAAACATGCATTATTTGTCTTTCTACTATTAAGTTGCTATACGCAAGCTCAAATTGTGCTTGTTGGGGATAATGCACCTAACAGCCCTATGCTAGATGGTGAGTTCTCTATGGTTCGCACTTCAGCATCATATGCATATCGCACGTTGCCCAGAAGATGATATCAAAGGGCGCTGGGCTTGGCCGTATTCTACTGTTGCGCATGTGGTATCCGATAACCCATTGGTGTTATTGACGTAGACTGATAAAAGAAATCGTGACTTTTGCTGGCATGGAAACGGTATAACCAAAGACAACTTCGTGTGTAAGCTGATAGGCCGTACTCAAAATAATGAACTGGTTGTAGGCTATAGTAAAACGAAGAAATAGCCTCTATTTTACTTTTAGAGACTCCTCGTCGTGATCAGTAAAGCTATAATGTTTGTCGTTGGCCACAATGACATGGTCTAACAAACTTATCTTTAATGCTTGACATGCGCGGGCAATAGTTTCTGTTACACGTTTGTCTTCACGACTTGGTCTGGCTTGACCAGAAGGGTGGTTGTGGCAGATGATAATAGCCGTAGCATTGCGTATGATGGCTTCACGCATGACCGCATGTGTATCTACTGCTACACCAGCTACGCCGCCTTTACCCACAAGGTATTTGTGTAATATACGGTTCCCGCGATTAAGTAGGAGCACCCAGAATTCCTCGTAGCTGCTGTCTATAAGTAAAGGCCCCATGATTTTGGCAGCATCTTCGCTACACGTGATGTGGGTGAGGTTGCTGCTTTGTACCCGTTGTCGGTTGCTTAGCTCCATGGCTGCAAGCAGCGTCGTCGCTTTTGCAGGACCAATCCCTTTGATTCGAGTGAGTTCAGAAATAGATGCTCTTCCTAATAGAAACAGATTATTCTCGTACCTTTCTAGTACACGGCGCATCATATCTACAGCACTCTCCTTGGCCGTGCCGCTACCTACAAGAATAGCCAATAGTTCGGCGTCGCTTAATGCGCGCACACCTTTTGCCATTAATTTTTCGCGAGGACGTTCTTCTTCCGACCATGAATGTATGGGGCGTGATGAAGGGGAGGGATTGTCAACTGTGGGGACAGTTTGTTCAGAGATAGAGTTCTCTAAATGAAGTGAGTTGCGTAAGTCTGTGTGTTCTTGTGTTGTTTTTTTCATAGTGTTTCAGCGTGTTATTTGTAAAAGTTCTTTGTAAACGCTTCGAAGCTATCTTGTCCGAGTACGTAGCGTTTCCAGCAAGCACGCAAGAAGCCAGTACCGTAGCCTATTAATTGGACATATGCAGCGACTATTGCTAACACGCCCACCTGTAAACTCTTGGTTTTGTTCGTAGCATCTATCAAGATGAGTAATGTAAATAAGTGTACTGGGAGCATTGCTATAGATGATTCTGCTCGTAGTGAAAAACAGAATACTAGTCCCGCAGTAAACAAAGCAGGCAGCATATGTACCAGTTTCAGTGTGCCAGGGTGCAATATCTCTAAGTTGATACGCGCAATGCCCGAATTGTGCACTTGTTTAAAGAATTGCGTAAAGGTAGATCGTCTTTTGTGATATACCCACGCATCAGGAATCAATTTCGTGCTATAGCCCGCTTCTAAGATGCGGTAGCTGAAATCGATATCTTCCCCAAATCGCATCTCTCTAAATCCACCTAATGCTTCATACACACTACGACGGATGCCCATATTGAAGCTGCGAGGATGGAACTTGTCCATCGCATCAGCTTTACCTCCACGGATACCCCCAGTGGTGAAAAATGAAGTCATCGCATAACTTATGGCCTTTTGAGTAGGGGTAAATTCAGGATGAGCCGCATCGGGTCCGCCGAAAGCATCTATGCTGTCGGTCTCTAGGCTTTGAATAAGAGTTTGGACATAATGAGGAGGGAGCAAGACATCCGAATCGAGAATGATTAGATAGTCACCAGTGGCACGTGTCGCGCCGAAATTGCGCGTTGCTCCAGGTCCACCATTGGATTTGGTATAGTAGGCTATGGGCAAGCGGGAAGCATGGCGCTTCACCACTTGCTCACAGTCTATCTCTGAGCCGTCTTCTATGATGATGATTTCATATGGCATCACCTCCTGCTCCAGTATGCTTTGGAGTAGTTCATCTACCTCGTCGGGACGATTGTAGACTGGGACGATCAGAGAGAGGTTAGGCATATCTAGTTGATTTGCTTACTTCTTAACACGACCTTGGTAAGAACCATCGCGAGTATCGATTTCGATAATCTCACCTTCAGTGATAAACAAAGGCACACGTACTTCAGCACCAGTTTCTACTGTTGCTGGCTTCAATGTGTTTGTAGCAGTATCACCCTTCAAACCTGGCTCAGTATAAGTTACTTCTAGTTGTACCTTTGTAGGAAGTTCACCATAAAGAACAACATCTTCGTTTGCATCACGTACTACGTCGATGATACCACCTTCTTTCAAGAACTCTACACCCTTCACTTGATCCTTTGGAATAGGAGCTTGCTCGTAGTCTTCTTGGTTCATGAAGATATAGTCTTCACCATCAACGTACAAGAATTGGTAAGGACGACGCTCTACACGTACATCTTCTAGTTTGAAACCAATTTGGAAAGTACGCTCTAGTACACGACCATCAACAACGTCCTTTAGTTTTGAACGTACAAATGTGTTCCCTTTACCAGGTTTTACATGTAGAAATTCTACTACGAAGTAAAGACGACCATCTAGCTTCACGCACGTGCCGTTCTTGATGTCTTCTGCTTTGATCATAACTCTTCTATTTTAATTGTTATTTTGAATTTGATATTTCTAGGAAATAGCACTGTTTGGGCTAAAAGGACTCCAATGCGAGCACAAAAATAGCTCAAATCAATAAAAAACGCAAAGGAAAAGACGAAAAAAAGGCCTAACAGTTGGTTAATTAGAAAGAAAGCCCTACTTTTGCACACCGATTGTGTAGAATAGTAACAATAAAATAATATAACAATGAAGAGAACTTACCAACCTTCTAACAGAAAGAGAAAGAACAAGCACGGTTTCCGTGAAAGAATGGCTACTGCAAATGGTCGTCGAGTACTAGCTGCTCGTCGTGCTAAGGGTCGTAAGAAACTATCAGTTTCTGACGAATACAATGGCCGCAAGTAATTCTGATTATTTCGATGTAATCAGCACCCCTTGCACTAGCCTTTTTAGCGCAAGATAAAGAAAAGAAGTAGAGTTTCTTCGGAAACTACTGCTTCTTTTCTTTTTTATGACTATCTTTGAAGCGAATTTACAAATAAATTATGATGTCTGATAAAAAAACATCCGATAAGCAATCAGCCTCTAAAGGTTGGCGTCACGCACTGTTGGTGTGGGGCATCAATATAGGTGCCGCATGTGTGGTGCTTGCATTAGCATTGTATCTGACTTTCAGCTTCTTGGACAGATATACTCGTCATGGAGAGTATATACCAGTACCAGATATTAGTCAGATGCCAATACTCGATGCACAACGTACACTACATGATAGTAAGCTTAAGGCTGCTGTGATTGATTCTGTCTATGCGCCAGAACATACGCCAGGTGTTGTGATGGATTATAGTCCTGTCGCTGGTCATCAAGTAAAGGAAGGGCGTACAGTGTATATCACTATCAATAATATGAGTGTGCCTGATGTGTCTGTGCCTGATGTGGCAAATAATAGTTCGGTGCGCCAAGCTGTGGCTATGCTGCGTGCTAGTGGATTTGATTTGACCGAACATGATAGTATCGCTGGACAGCGTGACTGGGTGTTTGCTGTAAAGATGGGAAAAAAAGAACTAGAACACGGTGCTCGCGTTCCTGAAGGAGCTACTCTAACCCTAGTGATAGGTAATGGAGAGGACAAGATTACAGTGGAGTCTGACTCTATTGCCAAGAAAGTCAATGTTGATGCTGAGGAAGCCGATAATAGCTGGTTCTAAGGATAAGTGTATGGAGAAAGAAAACCAAAATGAAGCCTTGGTAGAGGCTGCAATATATAATGTGGATTCTGAAGAAGCATTTGACGAACTAGATGAGTTAGAGACGTTGGATGAATTGGAGCCAGAATCGACGACTGAAAGCGATGGACAACTGCACGAACATTTTCGTGTCGAGGTCGATAAAGGCCAAGAACTGACTCGTGTAGATAAGTATCTAGCCGATCGAATCGTCAATTCTTCTCGTAACCGCATACAAAAAGCGGCCGATGCAGGGATGGTGATGGCTAATGGTAAGTCTGTAAAGAGCAATTATAAGGTCAAGCCGTTTGATGTGATTACGCTGATGATGGACCGTCCTCGCTATGACAATGAGATTATTCCTGAGGATATTCCATTGGATATTGTGTATGAAGATGACCAACTGATTGTGGTCAACAAGCCTGCAGGTATGGTCGTTCACCCAGGACATGGGAACTATACTGGTACGCTAGTCAATGCCATAGCATGGCATCTTAAAGACGATCCAAACTACGATGCAAATGATCCCAATGTAGGTCTAGTTCATCGTATTGATAAAGATACATCTGGTTTGTTGCTTATTGCCAAGACAGCAGATGCCAAGACCCATTTGGGCTTGCAGTTTTTCAATAAAACGACCAAACGTCGCTATCAAGCGCTAGTATGGGGGACTGTGAAAGACGATGCTGGACGTATAGAGGGCAATATAGGGCGCAACCCACGTGACCGCATGCAGATGGCCGTGTTGGATGAAGACCAAGGCAAGCATGCTGTGACACATTATACCGTGCTCGATCGTATCGGGTATGTGTCTCTAGTAGAATGTCGTTTAGAAACTGGGCGTACGCACCAGATTCGTGTACATATGAAGCACATCGGGCATGTCTTGTTTAATGATGCACGTTATGGCGGACAAGAGATTTTGAAAGGGACACGTTTTGCCAAGTACAAGCAGTTTGTTCAAAATTGTTTTACGATCTGTCCTCGTCAGGCATTGCATGCTATGACACTTGGGTTTGTGCATCCGAAGACAGGAGAAGAGCTGTATTTCACTGCGCCACTTCCTGAGGATATGACTCAATTGATAGAAAAGTGGCATACTTATATAAGTAATAGAGAGCTTGAATAAAGACCTTTAATCATGATCATGAAAAAGAGAAAAATAGCGATTATCTCGGGTGGCGATTCTTCTGAATGTGAAGTGTCGCTACGAAGTGCTGCTGGTATTCAAAGTTTTTTGGATGCTGACCGCTATGATACCTATATTGTAGAGATGCGTGGACGTATCTGGCAATTGGTGTCTGCCGATGGTACCCGCTATGATATCGATAAAAACGACTTCTCAGTATTGCTACCTGAGGGACGTATCCAATTTGATTATGCTTATATCACCATCCATGGTACCCCAGGGGAAAATGGACTATTGCAGGGATACTTTGAAATGATAGGTATTCCCTACAGTTGTTGTGGAGTATTGGCTGCTGCGCTCACTTTCCATAAGTTTGCGTGCAATCAGTATCTACGTGGTTTAGGCATGCGTGTAGCAGAATCAATCAATCTACGTGCGGGGCAAGCGATAGCTGCTGAAGAAGTGGCCGAGAAAATAGGGCTGCCTTGTTTTATCAAGCCTAGCGTAGGAGGTAGTAGTTTTGGTGTCACAAAAGTGAAGACCTTTGATGATGTGCAACCAGCTATTGAAGCTGCTTTTTCCGAGGGAGAAGAAGTTTTAATTGAGGCATTGATGGAAGGTACAGAAGTGACTTGTGGCTGTTACAAGACTAAAGCCAATGCGAACGTGTTTCCAGTAACAGAAGTTGTGACGGAGAATGAGTTTTTCGACTATGATGCGAAATATAATGGACAAGTGGATGAGATTACACCTGCTCGTATTTCGGATGAATTGACGAAACGTATTCAAAATCTAACTAGCGTTATATATGATATTGTAGGTGCAAAAGGCATCATACGTGTTGATTATATTATAGAGAAAGGTGACAAGATAAGCCTTCTTGAGGTCAATACGACGCCAGGTATGACACCTACCAGTTTTATTCCTCAGCAAGTGGAAGCCGCTGGCTTGGCCATATCTGAGGTACTAAGTGAAATTATTGAGGACAGCTTTAGTTAGTCTTTTGTAATTACATTCAGAAATAACCCCGATTAAACCTTAAGTAATATGGAGTACAATGTTGAAGAGTTTGACCCTATTCGTCCTTATCATGACGAGGAATTGCCTGCAGTCTTCGAAGAACTGTTAGCCAATGATCAATTTCGTATGGTATTGCGTTATATCTTGCCGCACCTAAGTGATGAGCAAGTAGAAGGCGCCATGCGTGCTTGTAAAACAAAGGTGGACTTTCAGAAAACATTTTGCCTGCCTATCCTTCATAAAGTGATCAAGGAAACAGGTAGTGGCTTGACCATGGAGCGAGGCGCTTTGAAAGAAGATGGTGAGCGTCAATATACCTATTTGTCTAATCACCGCGATATTGTCCTTGATTCTGCTTTTCTGTCTGCCTTGTTGGTGGAAGCAGGTGGAGATACTGTAGAGATCGCTATTGGTGACAATTTGCTTATCTATCCTTGGATTAGACAAGTCGTTCGTATTAATAAATCGTTCGCTGTAGAGCGTGGCCTTACTATGCGTCAAATTTTACAGTCGTCTATGCGTATGAGCCGCTATATGCACTATGCTATCAATGAGAAGAAGCAATCTATTTGGATGGCACAACGTGAAGGGCGTAGCAAAGATTCTAGTGATAATACCGCAGATAGCATTATTAAGATGCTTGTGATGGGCGGTGAGGGTACAATTGTAGAAAGACTAGTTGATATGCATATCGTGCCGTTGGCTATTTCTTTTGAATATGACCCTTGTGATTACCTTAAGGCAGCTGAGTTTCAGTTGAAAAGAGATAATCCTGAATACAAGAAGACGCCAGAAGATGATTTGATTGCTATGCAAACAGGTATGTTGGGCAAGAAAGGTCATGTGCACTATCAATTTGCTGCATGTATAGATGATCAATTGCGTGCTTTGCCTACAGATATGGCTAAGGCGGATTTGTTCTCTGCAGTTGCTCAGATGATTGACAAAGGTATTCATGCTAATTACCGTTTGTATGCAGGCAACTATGTGGCCTATGATATGTTAGAAGGTGGTGAAGAAATGGCCGATAAGTATACAGCAGAAGAGAAAGCTGTTTTTGTCGAGTACCTTGAATCGCGTCTAGCTAAAATCGAAATCCCTAATAAGGATGAAGATTTCCTACGTGAGAAACTGTTGATTATGTATGCTAATCCAGTTAGAAACTATCTAAAAGCTACAGCAGATGCGTAAGCAAGATATTATATCAATGATATGGAGCAGTGCCAAAGGTTTGAGAACCTTTGGGCACTGCTCTATTGTTTTTACGGGACTATTACTAAGTGGTGTGTTAGTGGCTTGTGGTGATTCTTCTAGTAGCGAATTTCCACCTGTGAAGTTTGAGTTTGCTACGGCTTTTATCGATGAACTTGGTGAGGTTGATGAAGTACGATTGGATGATGGCCGACTATTGCCATTAAGTAAACATGTGCCAACCTCAGATTTGGCTGAGGGCGATACTGTGCGTGTCGTGTCTTATTATCAAGTTAATGATCAAAACCAAGTTGAAGTACGTTCTATGCGACTTGCTGAGACGGTGATTCCAGCGTCTATTACAGATACTTCTTTAAACGTTCCTGTGGAGCTTATGAGTGCTTCGCAAGGTTTGTATCATCTAAATCTAGTGTTAGGTGTCCAGCATACTGATGAGGAAAAGCAATTCCGCGTACATCCTGTGTTTTATGAAGCACGTCCGCCTGCGCAATCTACATTGCACCTGCATCTGTACTATGATACAGAAAATTATCGTAGGACTTATACTGAGCGTGTGTATATGTCTATTCCGATGTCTGATTTTTTGAATGATTTCACTCCTGATTTTGAGATTGTCATGTATTGGCATGATGTTAAAAGTGACGTAGAGAAAACCTTAACGGTATATTGGCGTTAATCCTTTGTTTATTTATATTGATGATATATAGAGCGTGGACTTAAGTCTGCTCTCTTTTTGTTAGTGCATCAATATTTTATTAATTTCCGATGTTATAACCTAGCGTTATTTCTGTCTTTATAGTATTATATTTGTGGGGCGGTCTTTTGATCTGTCTCACTTTTTTTGTGCTTATGTTTACGTGTTTTTTGTGACGAGCGCTTTGAGTAGGTTTGCTTTGTTGTCTTGTTTATTCTTGTGTGTGAGTTCCCTTTTTGTAGTTGACGTGTTAAAGTTTTAGCCGAATGTTTATTAATTGTGTTTTGGTGTTTTTTCTTGATTTGTCTATATTTATTCTAGTTTGTAGCAATTGTTCTTTGCCTATTTTGTACCAATATATCTATCATGGATTTGTTAAAGTGAAACAATATTGTAACATTTTCTTCACATCAATTTAAAATTGCTTATGTTGTAAATTCCACTCGTTTATTGTAAATTTGTGACTTAAATGCGAAGTTTATACATGACGTGTCTCTAAATATGCAGTAAATGCTGTTGTAGAGCTAAATTTTGTCTAGCTGATTAATATGTGCTTACAAAAACGAGTTTTAATAAAATAGGAAAATTATTATGAAGAAGAATTATGTACTACCTCAGATGGCATGTCTTGAGGTTGCGGTAGAAGGTGAAGTGTTTGCAGGGTCCTTAAACACTTTTGGAGCTTCTACTGATGTAAACACGGGTAATTTGGGAACTGGTTCAAGTTCAGCTGCGAGTACTTTCTCATTGCGAGAACCTGTATCGAGAGGTGGAGAGACTGAAAGCAATGAAATTTATGATGAATTGTTTCAGTAATCAAAAAGTGTAACTTATTTATCAAAGAACAAGATGAAACTATTCAAATTATTCTCTTTGCTAGGAGTTTTTGCTCTTGCAGTGTTGGCTACTGGTTGTAGCAATGATGACTTTCAAGAAGCAGAAAAAAAGTCATCTGAGATTATCACGATTACCGCTTCTGCTCCATCTGAGGGTGAAGATACTCGTGTAGCTTTTGACAAAGACAACTTTTCTCTATCTTGGAAAGTTGGTGATGCATTTCAGGTTTATGGTGATGCTGTTGCTGGTGAGAAATTTACTTGTGCTTCTGTAAGTAGCGGTCGCGGTGCCTTTAATGGAAATAGACCTTCTTTCGCTGGTACTAAGCATGCATTCTATCCTGCAGCTAAAACCAACAATGCAGATGGTAACGGTTATGAGTTTGCTTCTTTTGATTATAGAGGCCAAATCCAAATAGGGAATGATAATGTGGATGAGCTGTCTAGCTATCTATATATGACTGGTACTGTATCTGAAGATAACACCGTTAACAACTTTGTACTACATCCAGCAATTTTGAAGTTGACTATTCAGATGCCAACTGACTTTGCTGGTTCTGTAGAACAAGTGGATGTTCAGTTTGGTTCAACTCCTATGAAGTCTAAACATTATAAAAATGCTAGCTGGCAAGACCTTGATGAAACATCTTCTACTCAGTCAGTCCTGCTAGACGGAGTAAGCTTAAGTGTTGATGAAAATTTGGTAGTGTATATGGCTATCTCGCCGATTAACGTTGCTAACGATACGTTTACTCTGACTGTTACTGATGGACTTGGAGGGAAATATGTAAGAGAGCTTACTGGTTTTTCGTATAATTTTGAAGGTGGTAAGGTTGTTCCTGGATTGTTTAGTGTAGAGCTATTTATCGAGAACCTAGGGACCATATCAGAATTGCGTCAATATTATGCTGATCAAAATACAACATCCCAAGTAGCTTACACGAAAAATGTCGTTGGTGTAGTGACGGCTAGTATTGGTGGGAAAACGTTTATTCATGATGGAGTTTCTGGCTTGTATGTTGAAAGAAATTTGACTTCTGGTATCGCTCAAGGTGACAACGTGGTTGTTGCGTTGACTGGTCTTGATGCCTCTGGCGGTCGCTTGGAAGCATATGCAGACTCTTATTCGAAATACGAAACTGGTACACTTACACTTGACGATGTTCTAGTAGAAAGAACCATTGCAGAAATCAAAGCTTCTTCTTCTTCTAATAGTGAACCTAATGTACCTATATATTCGGTTATTCGTGGTGCTTCGTTGACATCACTTGACAAAGGAAGCTTGATCTCTCAAGGTGGTGATGAAATTAAGATTTATGGTTCTAGTTATTCGGGTGATATCCCAGTCGGCGCTTGTGATGTGTACGGTGTTAACTATAGCAATGGCTCTAATCAAGAATTTATTGTTACTAATATAGTAGCTGGAGAAGTGGTGCCATCTATGTCTTTTACAGTTGATCCTGTTGATAATATCTTGTCTGAAGGTCAAAATGTTACTGTTGCGGTCAAATCAAATGTTTCATGGAAGGTTGTTTTGAAGCACGGTGAAACTGAGATCTCTTCACAAGAAGGTTCAAATTCACAAGATGTAACTGTGGCTATTCCTGCTAATGCATCAATAACTGAATCTGCATCGTATACCGTTGAATTGATTTGTCTTGATGCTGAAACTACGCTTACAGCTGATCCTGTTGCCTTGACGCAATTAAAAGCTGGTGAAGAACCAGCTTCTACTGAAGTGAGTCTGTTTGATTTCCACACAACTGTTTCAGGATGGAGTCTGCCAAAATATGATATTACAGATGTAGCCATTCGTGGTGTTGTTGTATACCAAGAGGCAGATAAAATTTATTTGAGTGATAAGACAGCAGGTTTCTGTTGTTATAAATATAGAGAATTTACCAACTTCGTTGTTGGTGATGTTTGTGTGGTTACTCCATCAGAGCTGAAGGAATATCACGGTCTTGTCGAAGCAACTAAAGGTGCTTTTGAAAAGGTTGTTGATGAGACTCAAGATGAAACATCTGTATTGGTTGATGTTACAATTGATGAAATCAAGAATGCTGCTGATACTCATTATCAAGGAATGTATGTACGTCTTTCTGGTGTGTCGCCAAGTGCAACGAACTGGGCAAATAAAACAACTCTTTCTAAAAATGGAGTTTCAATAAGTACGTATAATAATGCTTCTTTAGCTGCTCTTAATACTGTAGAGTGTACACTTGACGCATTGTGTGTAGTAGATTACTATGATGGATATCGCTTGATGGTGATGTCTGTGGAGAATATCAAAGAGCCTGGTTATATTAATCTGTCAGCGGATATCTCTTCTGCTATTGCTATTGATGGATCAGTAGATCCTACAATTACTGTGGAATCTAATGTCACTTGGACTGCTCAGGTTAGTGGTGAAGGTGCAAGTCTTCTCACTGATGCTTCAACTATTTTGGTTGATCTTCCAGCTAATACTACTGGTGTTGACAAAATATATACTGTAACAGTCACTTCAACTGAAGATGCAAGTCTAGTTAAGACAATTGAATTGGTTCAAAGTGGTCCGTATATCAGTGATTTGGCAGCAGACAAATCAAACAACTTGCTTGCTGATGGTTCCGAAGACCCTGTTGTTACAGTAGACGCAAATGTTTCTTGGACACCAGAAGTTAGTGGTGGGGCTACCATTTTTGATTATGATGCTACTTCGATCATTGTAGATCTTCCTGAGAATACTACTGATCAAGAAGTGACTTACACAGTAACTGTAACTTCAACTGATGGCACTATTGTGAAAACGATTGATTTGGTGCAGCTTGGTGCTGGTGCTGTAATTGTAGCTAGTCCTGGTGCAATTAATGGTAGTGTTGTTGAGTGGAGTATGACAAAGGCAGCTGGTACAGATTTGGTGCGTGAAGTTAGCATAGATGATTGGATTGCTAAATTATCATTTGCTTTTGATGGCGCTACTTACAAGACCCATAACAGTGGCTTTAAAATATATGGTGTAACTCCTAAAGATACACCTCAGAGTAATAATTATTTTGAGATTGAAGTTCCTGTGAAAAGCATTTCGTCAGAGACAAAAGTTAATGTATTTATGCATACAGATGCTGACACAGGAGGAGGCCCTATGTACATGTATGCTGAGTGTAGTTTTGATGATGGGGTTTCTTATGTTGCAATGCCTGAAGAAGATGATACGTATATTTATGATGTGACTAATAAATATTACTATGTCGGTAGAGGTGATGGTCATCAAGGAGATGATAGACCACATAATTTTACTATGACAACTGACTCTGAAGTGTCAAACACAACTGTAAGAGTTAAAGTCTATTTTTTCAAAGGACTTAAATCTGGTAGTGGTGTTTATGTGTCAAAGAAAAATAAGGTTATTGTGAGCTTTTCTGAGTAGAAAATTTTGTGGATGCAACAATGAGTTACTGTAAAACTCACTTAATCGTAGATATATAGTATGAGGCAGGCCATTTCGGCCTGCCTCTTGTCTCTTTAAGGAAAATATCTTGACAGTCTCAAATCGAACTAATATGTCTATACGCTAGTTGTGTAATAAATTTGTAACATTCGGATTATTTAGCTTAAATACTTACAGAAGTTAAATGCGGGAGTTTCGCTTACAATGTACTCATATGATGCTATCTCATCTATCATATGTAAACCAAATGCAAGAATTATTGATAATTTAGCACGAAGTTGATAATTCTGCTCATGTGGCATTCATATTTCATGCAAAATAACATCCCCAAAAGTTTTTTTGTCTACTCATTCTTTTGTTTCTTTGTATACTTTGACTTCATAGCCCGCACCGGTCAATTGGATTATACTTATACTGAAACTATTCAAGAGAGAGAGAGAGGGTCCAGTCCGTTGCAGACATAACTATTGTGTTGAGCGAAGAATAATCAAAAATAATAACTGAATGAGAAGATTGACTAATCACACCCTTTGGGGGTGGTTGATGGCTCCACTATTCGTGTTGAGCCTTATGTCCTGCGTTGATGATGAGAACCGCGATGGTCTCCCACAATTGAAAGTAGAGGAAGACGGGACATCTATTGTGTTTGAGAGTGAAATGTCAGTAAAACAATCTATCCATGTGACATCGAATCGTGCATGGACTGTACAGCTAAGTCCAGCTGATGCTACAGACTGGGTTGTCATTTCAGACATGGAAGGTGAAGGTGATAAAACAATTACCTATTCAATTGTTGCTAATACTGGTGAACCTCGCCAAGCGATAATTACCGTGTTCCTTGATAACCTTAACGAGCGTAATGGAACTATCGCTTTGACACAAAAAGATGCAGCTGGTCGTTTGTACGACTATGGTAATGGCATTCAATCACTCAAAAGTCTTTATACCGGTTCTGACGTAACGATTACAGACGATACGTATATTACTGGTACAATTATCAATGATTTTAATGGTGGTAACAACAGTTCTTTGAAGAACGTTTATATTTCAGATGAAGAAGCAGGTGTGATGCTTCGTCTGGCATATAATCCTGAATTCAAGAAGGGCGATAAAGTACGCGTGCATGCCAAAGGGTATACTTTGACAAGCTATCGCGGTATGCTTCAACTTGGTGAGGTGACTTCAGATGCTATCGAAGTAATCGCTAATCAAGAAATGCCAGCTACTGAAATCACTCCTGAACAATTCTTGACAGGTGATTACCAATCGATGTATGTGGCTGTATCTGGTGTACAAGCTACTGAATCTTCTAAGGGCAATACATATGCTGACGGCTCAAACAGCTACAATATTAATATGGAAACACCAGAAGGTGATAAATTTATCGCTCGCTTCAATCGTTATACTGCTTTTGGTCAAGGAGAGACTTTCCCAGAAGGTAGCGGTGTGATCAAAGGTATCGCTGGTGTGTACGATACAGATATCCAACTATTCCCACAACAAACCAGTGACCTTGCTGGACTTACAGGTGAACGCTTTGTGGCTGCTGGTAACGAAATGCCTACATCTTATATATCTCTTGCAGATCTTCGTGCTGTACACACAGGTACAACAATCACGCTAGATGCATCGTATGATGATAAGGGTATCCAAGCAGTTGTCTTGAACGATATCAAGGGTACGAAGTACACAACTAGCAAGTCTTTCTATGTGACTGATGGTACAGCTGGTATCCAAGTATATCTTTCTGATTATGCGGATTACGCAGTTGGTGATGACCTAGTGGTTTCACTTAAGGGTGCTACACTTGAAGACTACAAGGGCATGCTAGAATTGAAGGTCGCTCCTGAAGCACTACACAAAATGGGTACAAAAGCGGTGACTCCTAAGGTGATTACTGTAGATGAGTTCTTGACTGGCAACTACCAATCTCAATATGTACAGCTCGACGGCGTACAAGTAGCTGATGGCGATTTGTCTGAAAACTGGACTTATACAAATTCAAGTAACCAATTGAGCCAATCTACTATCGATATGGTGTCTTCAGATGGTAAGACATTTGCAGCACGCCTATTGAAGTGGGATGCACCATTTGCCACGAATCAAGTGCCACAAAAGAGTGGTAGCATTAAGGGTATTGCTACTCAATTCAATACAACCATGCAAATTGCCCCTCAGACAGAGGCTGATTTGGCAGGAATGAATCAAGACAGATTCTAATAACTCATACGAATTATCTAAAACTAATATATAGATGAAAAAGATTATAGCATTGTTGACGCTAATCTGCCTGCCTGTTATGATGATGGCTGCCCAAATAGGTGGTATCACAGGGGTGGTTGTAGAGCGTTTAAGCCAAGAACCTATTGCAGGTGTACAAATCACATTGTTGTCTACTCCACAGCAACAAGCTACAACCGATGAAGAAGGACGTTTCGTTTTTGAATCTGTACCTTACGGATTCTATCAACTACGTCTTACTCACAACGATTACCAAACATCTATGATGGGTGTAAAGGTACAAGAGCCTATGCACGATATGCATAAACTGTCTCTTGTCGGTAAGAATGTGGCAACTCGTGATGTTGATGAACTAAACTTTGCAGCTAATGCAGGTATTGACGAAGGTGAAGGCTCAACAGGATCAATCGCCATGACAGCGACTCAGGATGTGTATGATAATATCGCTAGCTACGACTTCAGCGCAATGCGTTTCCGTAGCCGTGGTTTGGATGGTGGTACACAAGATGTCTATGTGAATGGTGTACGTATGAACGATGCCATGACTGGATATGGCCCTTGGAGCTTGTATGGTGGTTTGAACGAAGCTGCTCGTAATAAGGAAGGTATTAGCCGTCTACACACATCTGATTATGGTGTGTCTGGTGTAAATGGTGCCACAAATATCAACATGCGTGCCTCTATGATCCGTAAGGGATGGCGTTTTTCTGCTGTAAATAGCAACTTGTCTTATGCAGCACGTTTGATGGCTACTTACGCTTCTGGTAACCTAGATAATGGTTGGAGCTATGCATTCAGTGTGTCGACTCGACAAGGTGGTAATGGCTATGTAGAAGAAACTGACTACAACGCTTACTCTTATTTTGCGTCTGTAGAAAAGCAATTGAATGATAAGCATGCACTTGCTCTCTCTTTCTGGGCTGCTCCATACGAACGTGGTGCACAGATGGCATCTACTCAAGAAGTATATGACCTAGTAGGTGATAACTACTACAATAGTAACTGGGGTTATCAAGATGGCGACAAACGCAATGCACGTGTAAAACGTAGTCACCAACCTATCGCTACATTGAATTATTTCTACACTCCAGATGAGAATACAAACTTCACTGCATCAATGAGCTACCGCTTCGGTTGGTCTGCTTATTCTGCATTGGACTGGTATGATGCACCAGACCCACGTCCTGACTACTACAAGAACCTTCCTTCTTACATGGCTCGCCGTGGTGAAACAACAAAGGCTAACGATTTGGCAGCAGCTTGGAGAAATAATTCTTCTGGTATCCGTCATTTGAACTGGGATCGTATGTATCAAGTGAACCGTGAAAATACTCAAGATTGGGGTAACTACAAAGGTGTAGATATGGGTCCTGGTCGTTCTAAGTATATCGTTTCAGACCGTCATACAGACCAACGTGATTTCAACTTAAATCTAGCTCTTGCTCACGTCATTGATGATAACTTTGAAATCAATGCAGGTTTGTCTACACGTTATAACCGTACTGAATACTATAACGAAGTGAAAGATCTTCTTGGTGGTAAGTACTGGGTAAATACGGATAACTTTGCAGAACGTGACTTCTCAAATGCAGATTTCGAAACATTGATGAACGATGCAGGTAACCTGAATAACCTTGTAGTTGGTGAAGGTGACAAGTATGGTTATGATTACTATGGTAACGACCTAAGCTCTAAGCTATGGGTGGATCTTAAATACAATACTGGTAGCTGGAATACATTTGTAGCAGCTGAAGGTGGTTATAGTTCAATCTGGCGTGATGGTCAATATCGTAAAGGATTGTTCCCAAACAACTCTACAGGTAATTCTACTAAGCAACGTTTCTATACATACCGTTTGAAAGCAGGTGCGAAGTACAATATGGGCTTGAACCAAAGTCTTGAGGCTACAGTTGCATACTTGAACGATGCGCCATTGTTTAAGAATGCGATGATCTCTCCACGTACACGTAACGAGTATGTTCCTCATTTGACAACAGAAAAGACATTTAGTGCCGACCTTACTTATACAGCGAAATATCCTTGGTTGGATCTACGCGTATCGGCTTACTATATGATGATCAAGGATAAGAGTCGTTTGATCTCTTTCTATGATGACCTACAAAACTCATTTACTAACTTCGCTATGAGTGGTATCGACCAACAACACATGGGTGTAGAACTTGGTCTTGAAGTGCCAGTGCCAGGTATCAACGGCTTGACTGCATCTGGCGCGTTAAGTTATGGTGAGTATGTGTATACATCTACCCCTTCATTTACTCAAACTCGTGACAACAGTGCATCTGTTATCCTTCAAGACGAGAAGGTATACTGGAAAGGATATAAGGTAGAAAATTCACCTCAACTAGCTACTAGCTTCGGCTTGAACTATCGTACAGATAGCTACTGGTTTATGGGAATCGATTGTGGTTACTACGGAAATTCTTATCTAAGCATGAACCCATTGCTTCGTACTGACTTTGCTATCGCAGGGATGACAGACGAACAAGCGGTAGAAATGCGTGAACAAGAGAAACTAGGTTCTGCTTTCCTTGTTAATGCAGATATCGGTAAGAGCTGGTATATCAACCGTAAGTATAGTCTTGGTTTCAGCCTACAAGTGAAGAACTTGTTGAACCGTCAAAGTATCAAGACAGGTGGTTACGAACAAATGCGTCTTCGTGACGTGGATGATGCTGATGGCAACTTCATGCACTACGCACCGTTCGATTCGAAGTACTACTATATGTATGGTACAACATATTACTTCAACCTATATTTCCGATTCTAATTTGAACTAAGCAAATCATCTATTGATATGAATAAATTATATACTAAAATGTTGTTGGTAGTCGCAGTCCTTACAGCTGGACTACTGACAAGCTGTGACGATGTAGACGATCCAAAAGCTGAAGTGCTTCCTACATCTGCAACTGAAGTTGCAGCACTAAATGGATATACAGAGATTACAATCAAAGACCTGAAGGCTCGTTTGTCTGCTGGCAATGATAATGTCGCTTTGACTATCGATGAGAAACTATATATCCAAGCACGTGTCAATACAACTGACCGCTATGGTAACTTCTACCGCTCTTTCTACTGCCAAGATGCAACAGGTGGTATCGAAGTAAAGATCGGTAAGGGTCAACTATATAATATCTACCACTTTGGTCAAACGATTTTTGTTCGTCTTGATGGCCTTTGCGTAGCACGTTATAATGGTGGTGTATCTATCGGTCTTGCTACAGAAGAAGGTAGCAAATATCCAAATACATGGATTGACCTTCAAAATGTGATTGATAGCCATATCTTCCGTGGTAGCTTAAACAGTGATATCCCACTGCAACCAATCCAAATCACAGCAACAAACCAATTGTCTGCAGACTATTATGGCATGTTAGTCGATATGCACGGTATCACTTATACTGGTGAGATTGACTATAGCAACTATTACAATGCAGCTGGTGAAAGTATCGTCCTAGATGAACTAGATACATGGGGTATTCCTAATGTCTCAGACGATCCAGATCTAAATGCTGGTACTGGTCAACATATCTTCCGCATGGGATCTACAGATTTTGTAGTACGTACTAGTGGTTACGCTAGATTCTCAGCTGAAAAGGTGACTGATCGTGTTGCTGTAGATGCTAAGTGTAATATTACTTGCCTATATACAGTCTATCAAAAAGGAACGTATGATCCTACATTCCAACTTATTTTGAACAATAGCGAAGATGTAGTCGCTTGGTAATTATATCCGTATTAAAAACTTATAACTAAAAATATCGAAGACAATGGAATTAAAAAAAGGTCTTTTCTTCGGCTCACTAGCAGTAGCTATGATGGCCGTGACATCTTGTTCTCAAGATGAAGCAATCGAGTCTACGCTATCAAACGAGGCTACATTCTCAACAAGTATTCGTCCTGTACAAACGCGTATCGATGCATGGT
Source organism: Bacteroidaceae bacterium (assembly GCA_963678855.1). Classification (GTDB taxonomy): domain Bacteria; phylum Bacteroidota; class Bacteroidia; order Bacteroidales; family Bacteroidaceae; genus F22. Next base: position 1,910,661 of record OY787448.1, read on the forward strand.
CAGGTAGCGAACAAGTAGGTGTGTACATGGTGTCTGGTAGCAACTTTGCTGCAAGCAACGTAGCTTACGATGTAGCTGCTTCAGGTGATTTGACTGCGTCAGTATCAGGTATCTCTTATCCTGCTACTGGTAACGTGGCATTTAAGGCATACTATCCTTACGCTTCTTCTAATGGCGCAACTGTTGCTATCGATTTGACAGATGGTAACACAGCTGACCATGATCTTATTTTTGCTGAAACTACAGCTGACTATAATGCAGCGACTACAGATAAAGTACAATTGACATTCCGTCACCAACTAGCTAAGCTTAGCTTGAAAATGGCGAACGGTGATGCGGCTACTTTCAAAGTAAATGGTTTGTCTTCTGCATCTTTCGATGTCGCTACAGGTGCTGTAACTAACGGTACGGCTACTGCTGATATGACTCCAAACTCAAACGGTGATGTTATCGTACTTCCTGGTAAGTCTGTAACAGCTGTAAAGATTACTGCTGGTGGTAAGAACTATACTTGGGATGCATCTAACGTGACTTTCACGAAGGGTATGCAAACGAAGTATGCTTTGACTATCGAAACTGATGGTACGGTGTCTGCTCAGCTTATCGCTAGCATCGAAGACTGGACTCAAGATGATGGCTCTAACCCTCAACCAGAAGAAAGCGTAATCGGTAAGATTCGTGATATGTATGTAGATCAAGATGTGATTATCTCTGAGGACATGATTGTGACAGCTTCTGTGGTATATGTTGATAGAAGCAATGTATATGTTTCAGATGGTGTAAAAGCAATTACTTTATACGACTCTGATTTGCAAGCATTGAATTTGCAAATTGGTGATGTTGTTACTTTCAATGCTAATGGTGCGTTGTTGAATAACTACAATGGTCTTGTGCAATTGAAGTCAAAGGACGCCTATGATCTAGGTACTGCTGTAGCTAAAACTGGTGACACAAATGTAATTGCTCCAGTTGAAGTTAGTGCAGCTGATATTGCAAATTATGGTTCTATGTATGTTACTATCAAGAGTGCAACTGCTGCTGATGACAATACAGCAATATATTTCAATAAGACTGTGAAGTTGACTTCTCCAACTGGTGACTTTACTATTTATGCAAAGAATGTATCAACACTTCCTGTAACAGATAAGACTGGTGATATCAATGGTATTGTTGGTTTTTATAATAATAACGCTCAATTATACCTAACAGGTAAGGAAGATATCGCTAACATCGCTGGTGTTGAGCTTGTAGCGTCTGCGGATTCTAAGTCTATCGCTGCAGAAGGTGGCGTGTCTACTATCACAATCACTACTGAAGCTGCATGGACTGCTGCATTGTCTGATAACACTGCTAATGCAACTTTGGATGTTAACTCTGGTACAGGTAACGGTACTATTAAAGTAACTCTTCCAGAGAATACAGAAACAACTGCTAAAGCTGTTAAAGTAACGATCTCTGCTACTGATGCTGTTGATCAGGTAATTACTATCAATCAAACTGCTAAATCTGATGGTAGCACTACTGGTGATTTTGACAATTCAGATTTAACTAGCAATGTGACAATTGATGAAACATTGTTTACAGCCAGCTACAAGTTCTACTTTAATCAATATGTCAATGATATGCCTGGTGAGTATGTCAAAGTGTCATCTAGCAAAGAAAAGGGGTACGCTGATTTGGTGGTTCCTGCTGGAAAGACTCGTATGCGTATTCTATTTATTCCTTGGGATGGAGAAGCTCCTGGCGTTGTTGTAGGTGATAAAGGCACTGTTCAGTTGTACACAGGTGATGATACAAGCAATGCGTGTGGTGCAGGTAGTGCAGCAGTAAATATGGACTCTTTTGCTGCGGTTGAAGGTGAAACAATGTTGACGTGTGATGTTACTGGTGGTGAAACAATACATATCTCAGTGACAGAAGCGACTCCAAAAGCAGATGCTCGTTTTGTCATGTTCGGTATCCAATTCAAGTAATCAAATACTGAATCAATTATCCCAATCTAATAATAAATTATTCAAGTCGAATGAAATTACAAAACACAATTTTAGCTTCTGCATTGGCAGTGCTAGCATTGTCTTCATGTGGAAAAGACAATGAGTTTGATGGCCATGTGGAGCCATCAAACGCAATTGAGTTTACATCATCTATCGCAGGTGGTGATGCAGAGACTCGCTTAGACGGTACGTCATGGGCGGGTGGTGAAGCAGTAGGTGTCTTTATGTTAGATGCTTCTACATCTGCATTCACTATTTCTGATAATGGAGCAAACAAGGAGTATGTTGGTCAAGAAAATGGTGGCCTAACTCCTAAGGGCAGTGCGCTTACATTCCCTTCTGATAATTCAGAAGTACGTTTTGTGGCTTACTACCCATACCAAAAATCAGCAGATGCTGGTACATATACTATTGACCTGTCTAAGGAAGGTGATAACGATCTACTTTTTGCTTCAGCACCAACTGCTTACAACGCGGTTTCTGAAGGTAAAGTAAGTCTTGCATTCGCTCACAAGTTGTCTAAGATGCAGTTGACACTTGCTACTGACATCACTGGTGAACCAATTGATGCGTCTAAAGTAACAATGCGTGCTGAGATGCGTACTGCTGGTACATTCTCTTTGAAAACTCAAGCGGGTGAGCTAACTATTGGTGAAGCCGTTAAGGAAGTGGCTGTGCCAGTTGTTGCTGTAAGTGGTAAGGCAGTTGGTTCTGTAATCGTATTCCCTACTGTACAAGCATCTAATGGTACAAGCACAACTACTTTGAACAGTGTATCTAAGCTTATCTTCGATGTAGATGGCAAAGAGTATATCTGTGATGATGCGACAATGCTTGAAAACCTTATGTCAAACAACCAATACAACTACGATGTAGTGCTTTCAGAAGATGCTAAAGCTATCGTTTCTTTGACATCTACTATCCAAGCTTGGGCTGTCGTTGATAAGGGTTCTTTGATAGCTACTCCAACAGATGGTGATGATTCTGGTAATCAAGGTGGTAATCAAGGTGAAAACCTAGGTAACGTCACTGAAGCTCGTGCTTTGATTACAAGTACAGATGAAGTTGAAGTAACTGAAGATTTCGTACTTCGCGGTTCTGTAATCAGTAAGTCTAAAGCAGTTGCTAACCCAGCAGTTGTTATTTCTGATGGTAAAGCAGGTATCCTATTGTATGGTACTGATGGTGCTGGTCTATCTGTAGGTGATGAAGTAACTGTACCTTTGAAGGGTTCATTTGCTCAAAACTACAACGGTCTACTTGAATTCAAGTCTAAGCAAGAAGGTGCTTTCCAATTTGTCTTTACTAAGGTTGGTACAAGAGAAATCGCTCCAATCAAGGTAACAAACGTGGCTGATCTTGCTAACTACATCAGTATGTTGGTAACTCTTGATAATGTATCTGTTAAGTCTGATGAAACAGCTACTACTTGGGAAGGTATCACAGAAGAAGGTAAGCAATACCCTAATGGTAAGGTTCACTTGATGGTTGGTAGTCAAGAAGTACTTGCTAAGCACAACTACAATGCTCCTTTCTATAAGAATGCCCTTCCTACAGGTACTGGTACAGTGACTGCTATCGTTGGTTATTACAAAGATGCAGCACAACTTGCATTCCGTTCTGAAGCTGACTTTGCTGGTATGAATGGTACTGGTGGTGATACTGGCAATACAGGTGACGAAAACCTAGGTAATGTGACTGAAGCTCGTGCATTGGTTACTAGTACAGATGAGGTTGAAGTAACAGCAGATTTCACGCTTCGTGGTTCTGTAATCAGCAAATCTAAAGCTGTAGCTAACCCAGCAGTTGTTATTTCTGATGGTAAAGCAGGTATCCTATTGTATGGTACTGATGGTGCTGGTCTAACTGTAGGTGATGAAGTAACTGTTCCTTTGAAGGGCTCATTTGCTCAAAACTACAATGGTCTTCTTGAGTTCAAGTCTAAGAAAGATGGCCCATTCCAATTTGTCTTCACAAAAGTTGGTACAAGAGAAATCGCTCCAATCAAGGTAACAAACGTGGCTGATCTTGCTAACTACATCAGTATGTTGGTAACTCTTGATAATGTGTCTGTTAAGTCTGATGAAACAGCTACAACTTGGGAAGGTATCACAGAAGAAGGTAAGCAATATCCTAATGGAAAGGTTCACTTGATGGTTGGTAACCAAGAGGTACTTGCTAAGCACAATTACAATGCTCCTTTCTATAAGAATGCACTTCCTACAGGTACTGGTACAGTAACTGCAATTGTAGGTTATTATAAAGATGCTGCTCAACTAGCGTTCCGTTCTGAGGCTGACTTCGCTGGTATGAATGGTACTGGTGGTGATACAGGCAATACTGGTGGCGATACAGGTAACACGGGTGGTGACACTGGTAATACTGGTGGTGATACTGGTAATACTGGCGGTGACACAGGTAGTACTTCAGATGTCGTAACTTTCCCTGTTACATTTGACTTCACTGCTGATGCATCTAATGGTTCAGGTGTGTATCCTGGTTCAGGTGCTAACAGCATTGCTACACTTAAAACATATGGTGCTGCTGCATTTACATATACTCCAGGTACTACCTTCCCTGGTTATATCGTAGCTAAAGGCTTTACAGCAGATTCAGGTTGGGACTTCACTCTTCCAGTTAAAAACCTTGCAGCAGGTGCAAAAGTTAATTTCGTAGGTACAATGAAGAGCTCAAACACTGCTCCAGGTAAGTACGAAATCAAGTATAGTGTTGATGGAGGTACAAACTTTGTATCAACATCTACAATCATTGAGCTAGCTGGTACTAAAGATTACCATAAAATCAATGAAGATATTACTATTGCTGAAGGTTTAGCTTCAGGTAATTTGATTATCCGTTTTGCTGTTTCTGGAACTATTTGTGCTGGTCGTGTAGCTGATTCAACATATAAAACAGAAAACTTTGTTGAAACAGGTACTAACCGTTGGGCTGATGGCGCGGTTACGATTTCTCTAAAATAAGCATAAAGCTAAAATAGAACTCATAAGGCTCCAGAAGGAGTTGATTCTTCTGGGGCCTACCTCTTAACCTAACCTTATAAACTTAGTACTCGAGTGAGAGTGTACTTACATGTCTCTTGTAGTAACTTATTATAGATAAGCAACAATATGATGAATATCAAACAACTATCGTTCTTTACTCTAGCAGCAGCACTAAGCTTCACTGCTTGTTCAGAACAAAATGACTTTGACGAGTATTCTGCAAACGCTGTGCAGCTTACCGCAACAATCGAACAACCACAAACTCGCCTAGACGCATGGTCAGGTAGTGAGAAAGTGGGGGTTTTCATGCTTGACGCATCAAAATCTGGTATGGATGCTGTGCTTAGTACATCAAGCAATGTAGCATACAAGACTGCCGCAGATGGTAGCCTATCACCAGTATCTTCTGTATTGAATTATCCTGGTGATAAATCTGTACAATTCTGCGCTTACTATCCATATAGCGCTTCTTTGACTGGAGAGAATTATGCAATCAATTTGGGTAATAGCTCAGTTGATGCAGACTTACTATATGCAAAAACAACTGAAGCGGTTGATGCTAGCAATAAGTCGGCAGTCGCTTTGACGTTCAAGCACCAACTGTCTATGTTGACTCTTAAGATTCAAAGTGCACCTGCATCTTTGGAAGGAGCAACAATTGCTGTGACAAGTAAAAGCAAGACGACTTTCAACCTAGCTACAGGTACACTAGCTGCTCCACAGGCCGATGAGGCTACTCGTGAGATGGCTATGACTGCATCTGCAAGCCTTGCTACTGGTAAGCTTATCGTGCTTCCTGGTAAGACTGTCTCAGCTGCTAAGATTACTATCGCTGGTAAAACTTACGCAGTAGATGCAAGCCAAATCGAAACTGCGGCTGGTCAAGATGCTCAATACAATGTAACTATCGCTCAAGATGGTACTGTAACAGTGAAGTTGGCGACTACTATCGATGGATGGAATGTAGAAAACGGAACTGGTACAGCTACTCCTGCGGATGGTGGTAATACAGATCCAGAACCAGATACATTCGATTATATTAGCTCAACGACCACTCCTATTGCAACAGCTGTAGCTGGTGCAACGCAAGCTGGTGAAGATTTTACTTGTAGAGGTGTTGTGGTAGCTTTGGGTACTCAATCATATATCCTACGTGATAATTCTGGTGTGATCTACGTATATGCTTCGACTACACCATCTGTACAACTAGGTGATATCGTAGAAGTAGGAGGTCCAGTAAAACTATATTATGACCTAGTAGAATATTACAAGCCAGCCTATACAGTTGAAGGTACATACTCTGTAACTTATCCAGCAGCTGTAGAGTATGAAGCTCCACAGATGACTAGTTATGTCGAAAATATTGTGACAGAGTTTGTCACATATACTGGTACATTGGTTCAGGATGGAGACTACTATAATATCACTATACCTGGTACAGATATAAAGGCTAGTTTACGTTATCCACTAGATGGTGCTGTGAACTCTTCTCTTATTGGTAAGGAAGTCAAGGTATATGGTTATACAGTAGGTACAAATAGTGGGCATGATAAAGTATATACTTTGATGACCTCTATCGAAGCTACTGGTAACGATTCTGGCAATACTGGTGGTGATACTGGTGGTGACACAGGTGGTGACTCTGGTGCTACACCAACTGACCCTAATGATACTGCTATTCCTTATGCATCTTTCTGGGATTGTCCAGCATTCTCTGCGGCTAGCGGGGCTACAGTACAAAGCGGTAACGAAACTTTCGGTAGCAGTAAGTACTACAAGATTAAAGTGAACAATGACCAAACTTACGTGGCACACACGACTATCGAAAGTAGTCAAGTACAACGTAACTACGAGTTCTTGTTTGATAAAACAAAGAAAGTAGCTCTTTGGTTGGCTTATCCTATGCATGGTGATAAGTGGGGTGATAACAACTCTGGCCGTACGAACTCATGGAACTATGACCCAGCGATTGATACGCAATATCAACCAAACTTGAACAGATCATATGATCCTGGTTATGACCGTGGACACCAAATGGCATCAAGCGACCGTCAAAATAGCCGTAATGCGAATAAGCAAACATTCTATTTCACAAACATGACTCCTCAGGTGTCTAGCTTGAACCAAGGCGAATGGGTACAACTTGAGCAATATGTTCAAAACAATACTCGTAGCATGACTGGCAATGATACTGTGTATGTAGTAACAGGACCTCTTTTCGAAAGAAATATTGGTACAGCAGAAGATGGTGCGGGCAATGATTGTCCACTTCCTACTGGTTACTATAAGACTATCGTGAAGGCTCACTTCAGTAGCAAGGGTGTAGTAAGCAAGGTAGAAGGTTGCGCATTCTACTTCCCAACTTCAGGCTGGAGCAGTTGGGAGTCTTCTAAGACTACTATCGATGATATCGAGTCTAAGACTGGTTTTGATTTCTATACGAACTTTCCAGATGAGTTGATTGAAGCAGCTGAAAAAACTGATAGCTATTACTTCTTGTAAAGCTAGTGTTTAAACAGTATATAAGACTACTTGCAGTAGACTGATTTCAAACGAAACAGACTACTGCAAGTTTAGTCATTTAAATGATAAATCTAATTAATACTATAGATTATGACTAAGAAGATATTCTTTGGCGCTTTCCTTTTGATGCTAGGTCTTACAGCTACTGTAAGTGCTCAAATCAAGCATAAGAAGCATACAGTGATGTTCTACAATTTTGAGAACCTGTTTGACACTATCGATACACCAGATGTAAGTGATAGTGAATTTACTCCAACTAGTTCAAAAAAATGGAATACTGCGAAGTACAAGAAAAAGCTACATAACTTGGAGCGCGTAATTTATGGCGTAACTCGTCAAAACCGCAGCTTCCCAATCGTAGTCGGTATTTCTGAGATTGAAAACCGTGGTGTTTTGGAGGATTTGTTGATGGAGCCTAAGATGGCTAAAGCAAATTACCAAATCGCCCACTTTGATTCGCCAGATAAACGTGGTATTGATGTGGCATTCTTCTATCGTCCTGATCAGTTCGAGCTAGAAGGTAGCCGTCCATATGCTGTACAGCCAGAATCAGACCGTCGCGATCGTGAAACAGGTGAGTTGGTACCTTATCTAACACGTGACGTGCTGGCGATGTGGGGTAAAGTAGACGGTGAAAAGGTCTTCTTTATGTGTAACCACTGGCCATCTCGTTATGGAGGTGCTAAGAAGTCTGCTCCTGCTCGTGCAGCAGCTGCACAAGTAGTACGTCATATTACTGACTCACTTGCAGTCAACGAACCAGCAACTAAGGTTGTGATTATGGGCGATATGAATGATGATCCACGCGATGCATCTATGTCTGAAGTACTTGGTGCTGCCGCTAGTCCTACTAATCTTCCTGCTCAAGGTCTTTTCAATCCTTTCTATCAGATTCATAAGGATGGTTATGGTACTTTGTGCTATCGTGGTAATTGGAACTTATTTGACAATATCATCGTAAGCAACAACCTAGTTAATGATGCAGCTGGTAAATTGAAGATTGTTCCTTCTAAGAAAGGTTATTATGGATACATCTACAAGAAACGCTTTATGATGACTCCACGTGGCCAATATAAGGGGTACCCATTACGTACTTGGAGTGGTACAAACTTCTTGAATGGATATTCAGACCACTTGCCAGTATATATCCACTTGCAAGTACAGGATAAGTAATTTTCTGATTACAAAAGTTTCTATATATGCTAGTATGCGAGCGGGTCAATTAATTTGGCTCGCTCGTGTCATTTTTATGGATTATCTGTATCTTTGTGCTACGAACTTATAAATCAGATATATGAATAGATTATTCGCTTTATTATGGTGTGTTGTCTCAATGGGAGTCAATGCACAAGAAACTCTTACGACCATTCCTTATGCTTCTTCTTATGATTGCCCTGCATTGTCTAGTGTAGTCGCCGTGTCTGTCCAGAGTGGTCCTGAAACTTTTGGTACGGGTAAATACTACAAAGTGCCTGTTAGTAATCAGCTCACGTACGTTGTGCACACCACTGTAGAGCAGGGGAAACCACAACGAAATTATTCCTTGCTGTTTGATAAGAGTAAAAAAGCGGCGCTTTGGGTAGCGTATGCTATGCATGGCAAAAAATGGGGAGATAAAAAAGCGGGTCGCACCAATAAATGGGCTTTTGATCCTGCTATCGCCAAAGAATTCCAACCAAATATCAAGTACAAGTCATATACACCTACTGATATTACTTATGATAGAGGACATCAGATGGCATCTGGTGATCGTCAGAATAGCAAGGCAGCTAATAAGCAGACATTCTACTTTACTAATATGACTCCGCAAGTGAGTCGTTTTAATCGATATCAATGGCGTCTACTGGAGGCTTTTGTGCAGAAAAAAACTCGAGCTATGACAACGCAAGATACTGTCTATGTGGTCACTGGCCCTGTGTTTGAACCTGGAATGAGAATTACCACTGATGTAGATGGTAAAGAATGTCCAATACCTACAGGTTACTTCAAGACCATTGTCAAAGCTCACTTTACGTCTTCGGGTAAACCAAGTAGTGTTCAAGGCTGTGCTTTTTATTTTTCTATGAACAACTATGGCAAGTGGCAGCAGGCAGTCACTTCTATTGATGCTATTGAAGCCAAAACGGGTTTTGATCTTTATGCTAACTTTCCAGCTTCAGTTATAGAGCAGGCTGAGCAGAATAGTTCCTATGATTTCTTTTAGTGCCTTAGGCTATATTAGTAGAGGGGATTTGCGTGCACACGGAGTTTTCTGTACTTTTGCGCCCACTAGCATTATAAATTAATTGATAAACCAATATGATGAAATCTATTTATAGAACAATCTTGTGTACGGCGTTAACTTCACTGGCTTTGCTGTCCAGTTGTGGTGGGGGTAGTGATGATCCATCAACTAGTGGCCACAAAGGCTCAGTGACTGTAAATGAGCCCACATTGACTACTTGCCTAGAGATGACACGTGGTACTTCTGAAGGTTTTACTTCTAATTCTCGTGAGGTCACTCACCATACGACTTCGGCACGAGGTACAGCTATCCGTAATTATACGATTCGTTATGATATGGATCATCGCTTGCCAATGTATGTGGCGTATCCTATGCATAATGTATATATCGGTCCGCAAGCTCGCACCAATGCATGGCAGAAAGATCCAGCTTTTTCTTCTTCTGAACAAGCAGATTTAGATTGGGGGATGCATAATGGCCATGACCGAGGACATATGCTTTCGTCAGCTTCTCGCACTTGTAGCCGAGATGCTAACGAACAAACGTTTTATTATACCAATATGTCTCCTCAACTAAATAGTTTGAACGCTGAGCGCTGGGTAGCAGCGGAAATGCTTGAACGTGGTTGGCGTAGTGGGGGTATTGAAACTGCTACTGTAGATACTCTATATGTCGTCACTGGTCCTGCTCTGCAAACGATTGGTGGTAGTGAAAGCATCAATTATGTCAATAACCAAAATGATGGCAGACAAATCGCTCGTCCAAACTATTTCTTTAAAGTCTTCCTAAAGCGTTTTCACAATTCTGCTTTGTCTGATAAAGTGACTTATCGTGCGCTAGGTCTTTGGTTTAAACACGAAGCTATGTATGGAGATGTGCAAGCTTCGGATTGTCGTACTATCGATGAAATCGAAGCTATGACAGGCCTAGACTTCTTTTATAACCTACCTGATAATATTGAGGACGTAGTTGAAGCTAGCTATGATCTAGACGATTGGAGCGGGATAAAGCAATAAAGAGAACTTATGTTAGAACTCCATTTACACCAAGATAAGATAGAAGCTGGATGTGATGAGGCTGGACGTGGCTGTCTAGCTGGTCCAGTCTATGCAGCCGCAGTAATTCTTCCTGAGGATTTCCATAATGAACTACTCAATGATTCCAAACAAATCAAGGAGAAGGATCGCTATGCGCTTCGCGAAGTGATTGAAAAAGAAGCGGTGGCTTGGGCTGTAGGCGTGGTCTCTGCTGCTGAAATTGACCAGATCAATATCCTACGAGCTTCTATCTTAGCTATGCACCGTGCGGTGGATCAATTAGAGACACGCCCTGAGCATCTGTTAATTGATGGCAACCGCTTTTATGACTATCCAGATATTCCTCATACTACTGTTGTTAAGGGTGATGGGAAATATCTGCCTATTGCAGCAGCATCTATCCTAGCTAAGACTTATAGGGATGATTATATGAAGGGGATAGATAAGGAATGTCCTCAGTACGGTTGGGGGCAGAATGCGGGCTATCCGACTAAAGCGCACCGTGCAGCTATCAAAGCGCATGGGGTAACAAAGCATCATCGTCGTTCTTTCCGCTTGCTTCCACCTGAGGCTATAGAACAAACGATCCCTTTTTAAGTTCAACAGAGGAATTTTATTAAAGGTGAACTATCTGGCATCCATGGTTGTCAGCATCTAGCAACCATGGATGACAGGTGCTGACAACCATGGATGCCAGAGGGCCTTCCTTTAATAAGGGCGACGTCATCCTTCTGGAGAATATGGTTCGTTAAGCTTGGTAGTAGGCTCTTGCAAGGTATCTTTGTTTTATTTAGGTACTATAGGGAAACCATAGGCTTTTAATTTACACGAATATGCACCCTATGCGGTGCTTTTTTTGTATCTTTGCATTGTTTGTGGGAAGCACGACTTCCTGCTCGACCTAAGTCCTGCTATGTAGGTATATATAGTGCTAGGATATGTAGTACAAAACTTAGGTATTGGACAAGAAATAATCATTTAAAATATAGTAGAAAGATGAGCAAAAAAGCATTATTGATGATTCTCGATGGTTGGGGAATCGGTAACAAGGGTAAGGCAGATGTTATTCACAATACAGAAACTCCTTACTGGGATAGCCTAATTGCTGAGTATCCTAACTCACAACTTGCTGCTTCGGGTGAAAACGTAGGTTTGCCTGACGGTCAAATGGGCAACTCTGAGGTAGGTCACTTGAATATCGGTGCAGGTCGTATCGTATATCAAGATCTTGTGAAAATCAACAACGCTTGTAAGGATGGTAGCATCCTAGAAAATCCTGAAGTAATCAACGCGTTTACGTATGCGAAGGAAAACGGTAAGAACGTTCACTTCATGGGATTGACTTCAAACGGTGGTGTACACTCTTCTTTTGATCACCTATTCAAGCTAATCGAAATCGCAAACGAGTACAAAGTAAACAACGCTTTCATACACTGCTTTATGGATGGTCGTGATACAGACCCTCGTAGCGGTAAGGGCTTTATCGAGCAATTGACTGCTCACTGCGACAAGCAAGCTGATACCAATGCTTCTATCGCATCTATCGTAGGTCGTTACTATGCAATGGACCGTGATAAGCGTTGGGAACGTGTCAAAGAAGCTTACGATTTGATCGTGAAGGGTATCGGTACAGAAGCAGCTGATATGTCTGCAGCTATGCAAGCAAGCTACGATGCTGATGTAACAGATGAGTTTGTAAAGCCTATTACTAGCGTGCAAGATGGTACAATCAAGGAAGGTGATGTAGTCATCTTCTTCAACTACCGTAACGACCGTGCTAAGGAGCTTACAGTAGTTCTTTCTCAACAAGATATGCCAGAGCATGGTATGGAAACAATCAAGGACATCCAGTTCTATTGCATGACTCCATACGATCCATCATACAAAGACGTACACATCTTGTTCGACAAGGAGAATGTACAAAATACTTTGGGTGAGTACCTTGCTGCAAACGGTAAGTCTCAATTGCACATTGCTGAAACTGAAAAGTATGCACACGTTACTTTCTTCTTCAACGGTGGTCGTGAAAGCGCCTACGATGGTGAAGAGCGTATCTTAGTAGCTTCTCCTAAGGTAGCAACTTACGACTTGCAACCAGAGATGAGTGCTTACGAAGTGAAAGATAAATTGGTCGGTGCTATCAACGAAGATAAGTTTGACTTTATCGTTGTGAACTACGCAAACTGTGATATGGTAGGTCACACGGGTATCTATGGTGCTATCGAGAAGGCTGTAAAGACTATTGATGAGTGCGTAAAAGATACAGTAGAAGCTGCTAAGGATAATGGATATGAAGTAATCATTATTGCTGACCACGGTAATGCAGATAACGCGGTAAACGAAGATGGTTCTGTAAATACTGCACACTCGTTGAATCCAGTACCATGTGTTTACGTAACAGAAAACAAAGCTGCTAAGATTGAAGATGGTGTACTTGCTGATGTAGCACCATCTCTTTTGAAGATTATGGGCATGGAAGTACCAGCAGAAATGACTGGTAAGCAATTGTTCTAATCGCATCTATAGAAAGATATATATGATTCAAATTGACGATACTATCGTCTCTCTAGATATATTCAAGCAACAGTTCTTATGTGATTTTCAAGCGTGTAAGGGTATCTGCTGTGTAGAAGGAGAGAGTGGGGCACCACTTGATGTCGAAGAAATAGAGAAATTAAAGGAAGTCCTCCCAGTCATCTGGGAGGACCTTTCGTCTGAAGCGCAAGCTTTAATCGACAAGCAGGGTGTGGCCTATATTGATGATGATGGTGACTGGGTGACGTCTATAGTCAACGGTAAAGATTGTGTCTTTACTTGTTATGACGATAATGGCAATTGCCTATGTGCTATCGAAAAAGCATACCGCGAAGGTAAGATTGATTGGCAGAAGCCTATTTCTTGCCATTTGTATCCTATCCGTCTGTCTACTGTAGGGCAAGATAAACTCACAGCTTTGAACTATCACCGATGGCCAGTTTGTGATGGCGCCTGTAAGCTAGGGCGTGAGAAGGGTGTAGCTATCTATGAGAGCTGCAAGGATGCGCTTATTCGCCGGTTCGGTGAGCGTTGGTATGAAGAACTAGTCGACGTGGCTAGAGAGCTTAAGGAGCAAGGATATATCTAATTTATCAGTTATCCTCTATATTATATAAGTTGTGGACAATTACTTCGCGGTAGTTGTCCACAACTTTGTTTATAACTATGTGTATAAGTAGTTGTCTATGCATATAGTGAGGATAAAGTTATGGATAACTTTGTGCACAACCATGTGTACAACACACTTATGCACAAAAAAAGGGGCTGCAACTCAAGTTGCAGCCCCTTTCCTCGTTGTAAGATGTGAGGATGGATTTATTTAATAATAAAATATGTCCTTGTTGTTCTTACGCATCAATATTTGCGTATGTCGCATTCTCTTCGATAAATGCACGACGTGGAGCCACGTCTTCACCCATCAACATAGAGAAAATGTGATCTGCATCTGCAGCGTTCTCGATAGATACTTGCTTCAATAAACGCGTGTTAGGATCCATAGTTGTTTCCCAAAGCTGTTCTGGGTTCATCTCACCAAGACCTTTGTATCGTTGGATATGGACAGCGTTTTCATCTCCTTTACCATATTCGTCGATAAAATGTAAACGATCTTCTTCATTCCAGCAGTACTCTTCATGCTTACCCTTTCGTAGTAAGTATAATGGAGGAGATGCAATATACAAGTATCCGTTTTGGATCAATTGTGGCATATAACGGAAGAAGAATGTCATAATCAATGTGTCGATGTGAGAACCATCGACGTCGGCATCGGTCATGATGACAATCTTCTTATAGCGAAGCTTAGTTATGTTGGCCTCTTTAGAATCTTCTTCTGTACCGATAGTCACACCTAGTGCTGTGTAAATATTGCGGATTTCGTCACTTTCTAGTGCCTTGTGGTATTGTGCCTTCTCTACGTTCAAGATTTTACCACGAAGTGGAAGAATGGCTTGGAACATACGGTCACGGCCTTGTTTTGCCGATCCACCAGCCGAGTCACCCTCGACAAGGAACAATTCGCACTTATCTGGATCTTTATCTGAACAGTCAGCTAGCTTACCTGGTAGTCCACCGCCACCCATAGGTGACTTGCGTTGGACCATTTCACGTGCCTTGCGGGCAGCGTGACGAGCATTGGCAGCAAGAATCACCTTCTCAACGATCATCTTAGCTTCTTTTGGATGCTCTTCTAGGTAATAAGAAAGCGCCTCACCTACTGCTTGGTCTACTGCACCAATTACTTCTTTGTTACCAAGCTTTGTCTTTGTCTGACCCTCAAACTGAGGTTCTGCTACCTTGATAGAGATAATCGCAGTCAAACCTTCACGAAAGTCATCACCAGAGATGTCTACTTTGACTTTGTCAAGCATCTTGCTCTCTTCAGCATACTTCTTCAAAGTACGTGTCAAAGCACGACGGAAACCTGATAGGTGAGTACCACCTTCAATGGTGTTGATATTGTTGACGTACGAGTGGATGTTTTCGCTATATGATGTGTTATACATGATAGCAACTTCCACTGGAGTACCATTCTTTTCTGTATTGATGTAAATCACATCTTGGATAAGATGTTCACGAGAACCATCAACAAACTGAACAAACTCTTTCAAGCCATCTTCAGAGTAGAACTCTTCGTACTTGAAGTTGCCTTCTTCATCTTGTTCGCGGGCATCGGTCAATGAAATGCGGATACCTGCATTCAAGTAAGCCAATTCACGTAGACGACCTTGAAGGATTTCGTAGCGATATACGCTTTCAGTGAAAATAGATAAGTCAGGCCAGAAAGTTTGTTTTGTACCAGTATAATCTACTGCGTCAATTTCCATCACGTCATACTGAGGAACACCGCAAGCATATTCTTGTTGGTATAGTTTGCCACCACGAGCTACTTGTGTAACTAATTTGGTAGATAGGGCATTCACACAAGATACACCCACACCGTGAAGACCACCAGATACCTTGTAAGAACCTTTATCGAACTTACCACCAGCGTGAAGGACGGTCATAACGACCTCAAGAGCCGATTTGCCTTCTTTTTCGTGCATGTCTACTGGGATACCACGACCGTTATCTTGTACAGTAATGGAATTGTCTTCATTGATTGTGACATCGATCTTAGTACAGTAGCCAGCCAAGGCTTCATCAATGGAGTTATCTACGACCTCGTATACTAGGTGATGCAGACCTTTTAGGCTGATATCACCGATATACATAGCGGGACGTTTACGCACGGCTTCCAGCCCTTCTAGGACTGTAATGTTGGATGCCGAATAATTACCGCTATTTGGGTTTTCTTGATTTTCGCTCATATGCATTTAAGTCAATTATTAACTAGGCAAATATACTCATTTTTAGTCACATATGCTAACTATTGCGACTTAAAAATGGGACGTATACGGGCAAAAAAAAATCGAGCCGAATACTGAACGTATTCGACTCGTATGCTGTAATCACCATAAGAAATAAACCGCGAGCAATTTTAGCCTAGTTGGTTTACGTGGTGAGCTAGTTTAGACTTTAGATTAGCAGCCTTGTTTTTGTGAATGATATTCACTTTAGCAAGCTTATCAAGTGTCTTTTGTACAGATGGCAATAGCGTTTCTGCTTCAGCCTTATCTGTTGTTGCACGCAGTTTACGAACTGCATTACGCATTGTTTTTGCGTAATAACGGTTGAAGAGTCTTCTTGTCTTTTCTTGACGAATTCTCTTAAGGGATGATTTGTGATTTGCCATAATGACTAACCTTTTTTAGTTGGTTTATTTCTTTTACAATAAATAGTAGCCCATAGGAGAGTCGAACTCCTCTTTCCAGGATGAAAACCTGGCGTCCTAACCGATAGACGAATGGGCCAGCCTTATGATGAAATCTCTTTCGAGATATTCAAAAAGTCAAAAAAATCGAGTCGAATGTGCTGCATCCGACTCGTATATTATAATCACCTAAGAAATAAACCGGTGGCCTGTTTAGCCTAGTTGGTTTACGTGGTGAGCTAATTTAGACTTCAGATTTGCAGCTTTATTCTTGTGAATGATATTCACCTTAGCTAGCTTGTCAAGGGTCTTTTGTACAGATGGCAATAGTGCTTCTGCTTCAGCCTTGTCAGTTGTTGCACGCAATTTGCGTACTGCATTACGCATAGTCTTTGCGTAATAACGATTGAAGAGTCTTCTTGTCTTTTCTTGACGAATTCTCTTAAGGGATGATTTATGATTTGCCATATTGACTAATCTCTTTTATTTGTTTATTCTCTTACAGTAGTAGCCCATAGGAGAGTCGAACTCCTCTTTCCAGGATGAAAACCTGGCGTCCTAACCGATAGACGAATGGGCCAGCCTAAATAATCCTTTCGGATTAGCTGTGAGATGCTTGGCATGTTGCTTTATCTCTCATTGCGGTTGCAAAGGTACGCGTTTTTTTTGAACCTGCAAGCGATATCCTGTTTTTTTTCGATTTTTCTCCTGTTTTTTTTCTCAGAGGGTTGTTTTAACCTCAAATCGCCCTGTATCGGCAGTTTTTTTACTAGTTTTGCGTCAACAGTAATTTTTTATCCCTGTGTTATGTACCAAAAAGTTCAAGCCGTCGTATTGCAACGTATAAAATACAACGATAGACATAATATCGTGGTATTATATACCCGTGAATTGGGCCGTATCTCTTGCCTTTTGCCTATTGCGCGTAGTCGAAAGGGTAGTGGAGTACATCCCAATGTCTTTCAGATGCTTTCTTTGTTGGATCTGGAATTATCGCAAAAAGGCAAAAATGGCATGTACAAGATAAAGGAAGCGCGCTGTGTTTCTCCTTGGGTTACGATCCCTTTTGATCCAGTGAAGTTATCACTAGCTATGTTTTTATCTGAGTTCTTATTTCATCTATTAAAAGATGAGTCAGGCAGTGAGTCTTTATTTGTCTATATACAGGCTAGTCTCCAGTGGTTAGATGCTTCCGAAGATTCTGTCGCCAACTTTCATATCACCTTTTTGATTCGTCTATTACGTTTCTTAGGTTTGGAACCTAATATAGAAGATGGGTATCAGCAAGGTTATTTTGATATGATAGATAGTTGTTTTACTATGACTCGCCCTATGCATACACATTATTTACAACCAGAACGTGCAGATGCGCTCAAACAGATGCTACGTATTCAGTATCCAACGATGCACCTGTATAAGATGAGTCGCAGCGAACGTGTGGAGTTACTAGATGTAATCTTGCAGTATTACCGTTTACACTTGACGCATATTCCAGATTTGCAATCGGTGGAGATGATGCAGACCTTGTTTGACTAAGGACACATTATATATAGTAGTTCAAAAAAGGCTGTGACCAAATGGTCACAGCCTAATTCATATATTATAAGGATGTCTACTTACAAAGAGGCAAGTACTTCCTTAACTTTTTCAGAGATAGCACGGCCTTCTGCTTTGCCAGCAAGTTGCTTAGACGCAGCACCCATAACTTTACCCATATCTTTAGGACCTTCTGCACCAACAGATGTGATGATTTCGCGAACAGCTGCATCTAGTTCTTCAGCAGTTAGTTGCTTAGGCATATAGCGGCTAAGTACTTCTACTTGTGCCAATTCGTCGTCTGCTAAGTCTTGACGATTTTGCTCGATAAATACAGCAGCGGCATCTTTACCTTGTTTTACTAGTTTTTGTACAATCTTTTGTGCAGCTTCATCGCTTAGCTCATCGTTTGAACCTGGAGCAGTCTTTGCTTCCAAGAACAATTTTTTCATATTACGGATGGCAGCTAGAGCTACTTTATCTTTGGCACGCATAGCGGCCTTCATATCTTCGTTTACTTGGTCAAATAGTGACATAATACGATATTATTATATTAAGTGATTAATAATTATTTCTGTTTGTCTAGAAAGAGATACCAGTGTTCTTGATGACCTCTTTCTTCTTTTCTTTTATGCTTTGCTTTTTCGATGCACGGGCATCTTTCATCTCGTTTAGCTTAGCTGTTGAGCGGCTATACGGAGGCGTCTCCATCAGATTGGCAATCACGATATCATCGTCTAGCTCATCTTCTTCCATAATATAGAAGTTGCGGTTTTGGTTGCGGAAATATACTTCACCATAAACGGTGCGGATATCCTTTTCCCATTTTTCCTCTTCTTCTTTGCGCTTCTTTCTTTCGTCTTCACTAATTTCTTCTTGTAATTCAGGGGGTAAGAACGGTAGATTGTCTATACCGAAACCACTAGCCAAGATAGTGACACGGAGCGTCTTGTCCATATCATCTTGATAGGTACTACCTTGTTTGATAAAAATATCGCGGCGCAGCGAGTTGGTGAACTTGGTGATATCTTGCATATCGCGACTGGTAATTTCATTATCCTTCGTACTGGTACAGTGGAAAATAAGAGCTTTCGCCTTACGCATATCGTTGTTGTTCAGTAAAGGCGAGTTCAAAGCGGCATCAATAGATTTGTTGATACGGTTTTCCTTCTCGTTAGTTTCACCTGCAGAGATTAGGGAAATTCCTCCATCTTTAAAAACGCGTTGTACATCGTTGAAGTCAATATTCTCTTCTCCAGTCACTGTAATCAACTCGGCAATACTCTTAGCTGCTGTTGCAATTTGGTCATTGACGATATCATACATCTGACTCTTAGGAATATCTTCTCCTTGGTAATTCATCTCTAGCAACTTTTGGTTACTTAAGACAATCAAAGAATCGACTTCTTCGAATAAGATGCGCAATCCTTCTAGGGCTTGCTTAATCTTAGGAATTCCTTCCAGAATAAATGGTATAGTCACGATACCTACAGTCAAGATGCCCATCTCGCGAGCAACTTGTGCGATAATTGGGCCAGCCCCTGTACCTGTACCACCGCCCATGCCAGCTGTGATAAAGATCATTTTAGTACCATCGTTTAGCATTTCACGAATGCGGTCGCGGTCATTATCGGCAATTTCTTTGGCTTTTACAGGGTCACCTCCTGCACCAAGTCCTTCTTTACCGATTTGCACGCGTTCAGGTCCCTCAAATTTGTCCAAGTCTTGACGGTCTGTATTGCAATTGGCAAAAGTAACATCTTTGATGCCCTTTTCATACATATGATAGACGGCACGATTACCGCAACCACCAACGCCCACCACTTTGATGATGCTCTCGTTGATTTGTTTAGGGGTATCGACCAATTCAAAATATTCTTGTTCCATAATGCCTATCGTTTACAAATTAAATAACGGTTTCATCATCGTTGACCACACCACCACTTCGGAGGGTGTCTAGTATAGATGATTCACCGATAATAGAAGAAATTCTGCGCATAAAGCCTTTTTTCTTCGGTTTCTTTACAGGCGCACTGCCATCGTCGGCACTAGTTGTTTGTTGATTCTCTGGTTCACTCGCTATTGATGGTTCTGCAGGAGTTTCAGCTGTTGTATCTTGAGGATACTCAACTGCAGCTTCCATATGGATCTCGTTTTTCTCTTGCGCTAAGACTTCTACAGTCTCCTCTTCTGGATACTCCACCCCTGTTGGAATTGGATTGCCTGGCTTATTAGATTCTCCCTTAGTCAATTTGCGACCTTCCGAAGGACGAATTGTTTCGGTTTTGTTACCAAACAAATCGCGTTGTACCTTGATGGAATCTTCGCAACATCCAGATTGACCCTCTTGCAATGTGGTAATTAAAGCATTGAGGTGGCCAGTATTGGTGTAGTCTAGATAATCAGGTAAACTACAGTTGATCCGGATAAACGGTTCAATACGAATATCTCGTTTAGGCATTTGTGTACGCTTTTCAAAAATAGTGTTTAGTCCTTGCAGCTGAGCTAGACCACCCGTTAGTACCGTATTGTTAGCACGTTGATGCTCATAAGGTAGAAGCAATGCCCATATGTTTTCTATAATTTCTTCGACACGAGCAGTGGCAATATCATTGATAGTCAATCGGCGAATCTGCTTATTATCTATTTCTAGTGTTTCAGAGTCTTGTGGATTCTCACCTGTGTCTGCCAAGTTAATCAACTCTTCCATAGTGTCTTCGGGTAGTGACTGTACATTAAGTACATTGGCGATATCAAATAAGATATTATCGCCACCCAACGGAATCGTGAATGTACGGCGTAGGAAATTATCTGTGTATAGGTTGACGTTTGTGACTTGTGCCCCCATGTCTACCAATATACTTCCTGCTTTACGTTCTGTATCTGTTAATAGGTGTTTCCCCATTGTGACAGGGATAGGCAAAATGCCCGCTATCTCTACCGCACACTCTTGGAAAACATGACGAAGGTTTTCTTCAAAGCGTTCAGCCCACAGCAAGTTTAGGTAGTCAATGCTAATATGCTTAGCCATTACACCTACTGGCGGAGTGTCTTGTGAGATGTTATCTACCGTATAACGTTGTGGTATAGCCTGTAGCAAGCTATACTTATTAAAACCCTGATCAATGTTTTCTTGAAGAATCTCGTCTATTAGTTCCTCACCAATATCTTGTTTTTCAGATAGCACTCGGCTAACTGTGTGTGGCTTGGCTTTGATGGATTGCCCACCCACACCGACATATACTTTGGTGATATTAACTTGATCCAATTGGCTCTCTAGCTTGTTGATGATATTAGAAACAAGCTGTCCTGCAGATTTACGATTCCATATTTGTCCTAGGCGTATGGCATTGTCTATGTTGACTTCGTGCGCAACAGCCAGTATCTCGAGGGTGCCGTTGCTCTTTTGTACACCTACACCTCCCCACAGGCATGTGGAGTTAATGGCGATGGCAGCAACAAGTTCGTTTGTATACATATGCATAGTTGTTTCTTAGCTAGTTCTCTCTTTTCGTACAAATGATTTGATTCGGAATAGACAGGTCAATACGAGAGTATTTCTGCCAGCCGACTTTATTGATGACCTTGTGGTAAAATCGTTCCATACGATTTAGCTTGCGGTCGATGTCTGTCATCGCTCCTAAATGGATGCAGTTTTGTCCAACTCGGGGGTATAGCGTGACTTTTGCATTCAAAGTTACGAAAATTTGCGTTACCTGAGCATCCCAGAAAGCACTTTTTTTTACGCTTTGTGCAAGATGGAAGAGTTGTCCTTGAGCCATTTTGTCAGTGATATATCCTGTGGCTACTGGAGTCGGTGCATAACAATTGTCTGCTTTCATGAGTTGGCCTTCTATATCCACAAAGTAATTACTGCCATATTTTCCTGGCTTATTAGTGAAGACACGAAGCAATGGAGTACGTTGCTGGATGCGAATCACAATATTGTTCTGTGTGCTTTTGTAGCAATGTATAGTGCGAGCTGCATCCAACGACATCAAGGCTTCTTCTATATCTTGCGTGGAGATCTCGTCCATGGGATAACCGAGAGGTAGTAAGCTTTTACGTTTCAAAATTTTCTTGACATCTTTGATTGATATAAAGGCACTTTCAACTGTGTCGGTTACGATGACTTGGATGTCGTTGCAAGTAGGTACGGCGCGCGATGGCTCTCTCAGAAAGATAAAGCTTCCGAGTAGCATAACGATGAGGACAATAAGTCCTAGTATCTGAAATGTTTTCTTAACCATAGCGCATGGATTTATAAATATCGCTCTTCGAGCATTTTTTGTATGGGGGAGCACTCATCTTCGATATCGCCAGCTCCTAAGGTGATGACAACTTCCAAGTCGCGTGCTTCTAAAGTTTGTAGAAGGAGCTCACGGGGTACAATCTCACATGGAGTTGAGTGAGGCATCTTCTCTAGTATTAATTCGCTGCTGACTCCTGGGATTGGGACCTCGCGTGCAGGGTAGATAGGCATTAAGATAACTTCATCTGCTGCACTTAGACTGTCTGCAAAACCAGGGTAAAAGTCTTGAGTACGGCTATATAGATGAGGCTGAAAAATTACTGTTATCTTTTTCTTAGGATATAGAGCGCGTACCGAAGCAAGGCTGTGTTTGATTTCCGATGGATGGTGAGCGTAATCACTTAACATTGTGATAGCCTCTGTCTTCAGACGGAAGTCGAAGCGGCGTGCTATACCTCGGAAGCTTTGCATACCAGTTTGTATCTCTTCTGGTGTTGCGCCACATAAATGGGCTAGAGCCATAGCTGCTACACCATTATCTATATTAATAGCAACTGGGACACCCAGTTCTACATCTTTAATTGTAATGTCAGGACCGACGAAATCGATAATAATCTTTCCGTTACCTATGCGTTCATTGGCTGCATGGAAGTCTCCACAATTTCTTCCATATGTATAGATTGTAACACCCTCTTGTACATCTGGGGTGATGGTAGTGCCTACGTGCATAATCAATGCACCCCCAGGACGAATCAAGTGAGTATATTGGGTAAAAGCTTCTTTATAGTGAGCTTCATCTCCGTAGATGTCTAGGTGGTCAGGGTCATCTGAGGTAATAACCGAAATCCATGGAGATAGTTGATGGAAAGAACGGTCAAATTCATCAGCTTCAATGACTGTGTATTGACTTTTTGTATCTAAAAGCAGATTACTCTGATAGTTCTGAGAGACCCCACCTAGGAAAGCTGTGCACCCCACTGCAGATTGGTAGAACAAGTGGGCAGCCATCGTCGATGTACTAGTTTTACCATGCGTACCAGCGACGCAAATTCCCTTACTAGAGCGAGTAATTAAACCAAGTACTTGCGCTCGCTTCATAATCGTGAAGCCTTTATTGCGGAAGTAGGCCCACTCGCTATGATCTTTAGGGATAGCAGGTGTGTAGACTACTAAGGTGCGATTTGTATCCTGCATCTCACTCGGAATCAAATTGATATCATCCTCAAAGTGGAGTGCTGCTCCCTCTTCTTCTAGACGAGCTGTTAACGGAGTTGCTGTGCGGTCATATCCAGCAACGGCCTTGTGAAGGGCTAGGAAGTAACGGGCAATGGCACTCATGCCAATGCCACCAGCACCTATAAAATATACGTTCTCAAAATCGTTGAGTTGCTTCATTTTTCTGTAAGATTGTAGTTGAACTAAATCGTTATTTCTTTGCTCTAGCTAAAGCAAGAACTTCTCTGGCAATGACTTCTGCAGCATCAGGATGTGCCATCTTCTGTACATTAGTACTCATATCGGCAAGGTGTGCTTTGTCATCTAGAAGAATCAATGCAGTCGATGCCAGTGTGTCAACAGCATCTACGTCTGCAACATAAGCCGCAGCATTCTTCTCTACTAGCGCCATCGCATTTTTCGTTTGATGATCTTCGGCTACATTTGGAGAAGGTACCAAGATGGATGGGACACCTAATAGACAGATCTCTGAAATAGAGCTAGCTCCAGCTCTTGAGACTACTAAGTTGGCTGCTGCGTAGGCTGCTGCCATATCTTTGATAAATGGACCCATATACATATGTGGCTTCTTATCCAAATCTTTGATACGTTCTTCCATCTCTTTTGCATAGTAGCTACCTGTTTGCCAGATTACTTGCACGCCTGCATCGGCTAGTTGTGTCATACCAGCAAGCATGGCTTCATTCAAAGTACGAGCACCAAGGCTACCTCCAATAATCACTAGAGTAGGAGTGTTAGCATCTAGTCCAAAGCTTTCACGAGCTTCTGCTTGTGTAGGCTGATTAAGTAGGGCTTGACGGATAGGGTTGCCAGTTAGCATAATGCGGTCGTCTGGAAAGAATCTATCCATCTTATCGTAAGCTACGCAGATGCGGTTGGCATCTTTTGCCAATAATTTATTGGTTACACCTGCGTAAGAGTTTTGTTCTTGAATCAATGTTGGCACTCCTGCTTTCTGAGCCATTTTCAATGTCGGCCCACTAGCATAGCCACCTACGCCAACGGCAGCGTCGGGCTGGAAATCACGTATGATTTTAGCAGCCATGTTTTGGCTTTTGAAAAGCTTCCAGAGTACACTGAAGTTGCGCCATAATCGTTTGCGGTCGAAACCTGCTACTGGTAGGCCTTTAATAGGATACCCTGCATCAGGGACGCGCTGCATTTCCATGCGACCTTCAGCTCCCACAAAGAGAATATCTGTTTCTGGCTCGAGTGTCTTGATTGCGTTAGCTATTGATACAGCTGGGAAGATATGTCCGCCAGTACCGCCACCGCTTATAATGATTTTAAGTGAGTCCATAGGTTTGTTTCTTTATAGTAAGTTTGGGTTAGTCATCAATTTGTGGCTTAGGTGTCCACAATGTCTCATGTTCTGTCACGCCTGTCCACTGTGACACATCCTCTTCACCCTTTTTCTTGCAATTCTGTTGGTGGTTGAACTCGTGGAAGAGTTTTTGTATCAATCCAAACATGATGCTGACACTTAAAGCAGACGAACCACCTCGACTAATCAGAGGGAGATTCTGTCCCGTGACAGGCATCCAGCCTACAGCCACAAACATATTGGTCAGGGCCTGAACCATGATAAATAGTCCTAACCCTATAGCTAGATAGGAGGGGAAGGGACTGCATAGTAAGTAGCCTAACCTCATGGTTCGGAACATAATGATGATATAGAGGCTAAATACAAACAGTCCACCTACTAATCCTGTTTCTTCTAGGATTATAGAATAGATAAAGTCATTACTGCCCTCGCTAATATAGTCTCTAATTTCGCTTTTACCCATTCCCTTTCCAAGTACAGAAGAGGTTGCAATAGCGATATTGGAGTGGTTGCGTTGCGTGTGTTCACCTGATAAATCTACGTCTTTAGGATTCTCTGGTAATGGTTGCATGGCTCTTGTGACACGGGCCTTAAATGTTCCCAATCTTCCTATATTCGTGTATTCTCCAAGCGTAAAAAGAGCGACTACTCCCAAAAGACCAGTAATAAGAACTGTCAATGTCATGCGTCTCCAATATTTCATTGGAAAGTTGATGATCCATAGATAAGTCAAACAGTATCCCATCAGCATCAGGGCGGAAGAAGAGTTTTCCTTGCCAATCAGGATTATCATAGTACCACAACCTATGCAAATAATCCACGCTATACGTGTCCACCATTGTGTCTTTTCTTTCCCAATAGCAACTATACTAGCTAGACTGACTATTAAAAAGGGTTTTATAAGTTCCGATGGTTGTATGGAGAATCCAGCAACCATGATGGCTCGTGTGGCACCATTTCCTGTGTGTCCTGCTACAAGTACCACAGTTAGCATAACAAGCATGGCTATAAAACCGCCCATACCTAGTAGTCTATACAGCTTAAAAGGAATCAGCAGGGTGATTTGTATGATGGCAAATCCTACACACAAAGTCAAGATATGTTTGTTGACTTGCGCCATGAAGTTGCCGCTGGATGGAGACACAAAACTGCTCGTTGAAGTAAAAACTTCAACAATAGAGATGCTCACCAAAATAGCCATAACTACCCAGATGACCTTGTCACCCCGAAAGATGCGGTTGATAAAGGACGTAAAATGCTCCATATACTAAATTTTATAGTGTGCAGTTTATCCGACAGGGATATTTATGACTGCTCGCTTGAATTGCTCGCCACGATCTTCGTAGCTTTTGAATAAATCGAAACTAGCACAACAAGGAGATAATAACACGATATCACCTCGTTCTGCTTCTTGTTGAGCAGCAGCCAATGCGTCTGCTATGCTGTGGGTGTCGTGACAAGGAAGTTCAAAATCTTTAAAGAACTCGATCAACTTGCTGTTGTCTGCGCCCATAAAGATGAGGCTTTTGCATTTCTCACGTACCACATCAGCGATTTCGCTATAATCGTTTCCCTTGTCTTTCCCGCCTAGGATAAGATGAACTGGTTTGTCCATGCTATTCAATGCGTAGAAACAAGAGTTGACATTGGTCGCTTTCGAGTCGTTGATATAAGTTACACCTTGACGTTTGGCAACAAACTCCAACCTGTGTTCGACCCCTTCAAAATCTGACAATGCTTTACGGATGGAGTCTTTACTGATGCCCGCAATATTTCCAGCAATACCAGCCGCCAAGGAATTGTATAAGTTGTGCTCGCCAGTAAGGGCCAACTTCTCTTGTTCCATATTGAAGTCGTTTGGCCCATCAATCTTAATCTCTTGGTCAGAGGTGTAAGCGATAACGCCATCTTTCTTAATAGCTGAAAATGGATACATCTGCGCTTTGATACCGTGCTTCTTAAGTTGCTCCTGAATGATAGGGTCATCATTCCAGAAGATAAAAGCATCGCTGTCTGTTTGATTCTGCGTGATACGGAACTTGGCATCTACGTACTGTTGCATGCTGTTTTCGTACCGGTCAAGGTGGTCTGGTGTGATATTCATCATAACCGCAATATCCGCTTTGAAGTCATACATGTTGTCCAATTGGAAGCTGCTTAACTCAATGATATAATAATCATGGTTTTCAGTAGCGACCTGTAGTGCAAGGCTTTTACCAATATTACCAGCAAGACCTACATTTAGTCCCGCTTGTTTGAAGATGTGATATATCAAAGAAGTCGTTGTCGTCTTGCCGTTACTTCCCGTGATACATATCATTTTGGCGTCAGTATATCGGCCTGCAAACTCTATTTCACTGATAATAGGCGTCTCTTGTGCAATCAATGTCTTGATTAGTGGCGCTTCATCAGGAATGCCTGGGCTTTTAATGACTTCATCGGCATTGAGAATCAATTCTTCAGTATGTTGTTTTTCTTCCCATGCTATACCATATTCGTCGAGTAGTTCTTTGTAATGAGGTTTAATAGCCCCCATGTCCGATACGAAGGTGTCGAATCCCTTGAGCTTTGCGAGTACGGCTGCGCCGCTTCCGCTTTCTCCGGCTCCTAGGATGACTATTCTTTTGGTATTGTTCATATTATTGTAGTTTTATGTGTCCATTACCTGATTTTCAGCGTGATAATGGTAACCGCTGCAAGAATGATTGTGACAATCCAGAAGCGTATGGTGATTTTTGCTTCATGGAACACCTTTGATGGCTTCGTAATGACAAACTTTGAATTAGGGTCTAGTAAGTTGGTCGTTGTTCGGAAGTGGTCATGTATAGGTGTACGTTTAAACACGCGTACTGGTTGTCCTTTCTTTTTGGTATATTTATAGTAGTGTACTTGTATAATTACTGATAGATTTTCAACCAAGAATATACCACATAAGATAGGAATCAATAGTTCTTTGTGGATGCTTAGTGCATATACTGCGATGATACCCCCAATCGTCAAACTACCTGTATCTCCCATGAAAATTTGTGCAGGAAAGGCATTGTACCACAAGAAACCAATCAATGCCCCGACAAAGGCACAGGCGAAA
Source organism: Bacteroidaceae bacterium (assembly GCA_963678855.1). Taxonomy (GTDB): domain Bacteria; phylum Bacteroidota; class Bacteroidia; order Bacteroidales; family Bacteroidaceae; genus F22. The sequence continues at coordinate 1,938,662 of OY787448.1, forward strand.
ATTACTAGTTCCTCGCTGCCAGGAATAAACATGATATTCAGATACCTAGCATAAGTCAAGTGACTGGATACATAGGCAAGTATCCCTAGAGCGACTCCTATAATAGCAGAGTTTCCAGCAGCCATACCATCCATCCCGTCGTTGAGGTTGGCCCCGTTAGAGACTGCGACTACCACGAAAATAGTAATGATTACAAAGAATATCCATCCCCAGATCTGTTTTTGTAGGCCGTCGTTAGCCCAGAAGGCGATATCCGAGTAGTTCAAGTGATTGTTCTTAAAGAAAGGAATCGTTGTCTGTGTTGACTTCATATCTTGTTCTGAGTGAGTTACCTCAATCAGTGTTCCTTGGTGTATTTGCTCCGTATTGGGACGAATCACTGCATTAGGAGAGAAGTATAGAGTTAGTCCGACGATAAGTCCAAGAGATACTTGTGCAAACACCTTAAATTTACCGTGCAATCCTTCTTTGTCTTTCTTAAAAATCTTGATATAGTCATCAATAAAACCGATAGCTCCCAACCATACAGTCGTGATTAGCATCAGGATCATATAAACATTACCTAATCGACCAAACAGAAGACAAGGAATCAAGATGGAGATAATGATAATCAGTCCTCCCATGCTTGGTACACCTACTTTGTTGACACCGAATGGGTCAATTTTTACGTCTCGTTGCGTTTCAGTAATCTGCTTACTACGCAATAAGTCGATAAATCGATGACCCACAATGGTCGAAATAAGTAGTGACAGGATAAGAGTGACCAAGGCGCGAAATGAAACAGAAATCATCATGTTATACCCAGGGAACTCAATCTGTTTTAGCCATTCGAAAATATAATAGAGCATATGTTCAGTTTTATCAAATTAATGGTTGAAGTGGTTAGCGTTGGCTGGCAAAAACTTCTTGGACAATTTCTTTATCATCGAAGTGGTGTTTAACCCCTTTGACGTCTTGGTAGTTCTCATGTCCTTTACCAGCAATCATTATGATGTCCTTTGGTTGAGCAAGGGCACAGGCTGTACGGATAGCTTCTCGGCGATCTACAATACTAAGTGTACGTTGCATGTCAGTACTGTTCAATCCTGCAAGCATATCATTGACAATATCTTGTGGTTCTTCGAAGCGTGGGTTATCTGATGTGATAATGACACGGTCGCTGTTGTTGACCGCAGCTTGCGCCATGATAGGGCGCTTTCCTTTATCGCGATTACCACCAGCACCCACAACTGTGATAACTTGACCTTGGCCTACGTTGATATCTTGTACTGCTTTTAGTACATTGATCAATGCGTCTGGTGTATGTGCATAGTCGACAATTGCTGTGTAGCCCGCTGGAGAACGCAATGCCTCAAAGCGACCTGCTACAGAGTGTAGTGTGCTGATACCCACAAGAATATCTTCTGGCTTTTTGCCCAATAAACATGCTGCACCATATACGGCAAGTAGGTTGGCTGCATTAAAATGACCAATAAATTGAGTCGCGACTTCGCGGCCATTCATCTCTAAATCCATGCCCTCGAAATGTGTTTCAAGCACTTTTCCCTTGAAGTCACAAAGTGTGCGAAGGGAATATTTAGAGATTCGAGCTTTGGTGTTTTGAACCATCACCTCACCGTTGCGGTCGTCTAGGTTGGTCAAAGCAAATGCTTCCTTAGGCAGCTCATCAAAGAATTTCTTTTTGGCAGCTAGGTAATTATCGAAACTACCGTGATAGTCCATGTGGTCTCGAGTTAGGTTGGTAAAGATACCACCAGCGAAACGTAGGCCACCGATACGGCTTTGGTCGACCGCGTGCGAACTTACTTCCATAAAGGCATATTTACATCCTTCATCAGCCATACGCCCTAGTAAGGCATTAAGCGTGATTGGATCTGGAGTTGTTTGTTCAGTAGGGATGGCTTTGTCGTCAATATAGTTGCAGACGGTAGAAATCAAACCGACTTTGTATCCGAAGTAGCGGAACAACTTGTATAGCAATGTAGCAATAGTCGTTTTTCCGTTTGTTCCAGTAACACCTACTAGCTCCAATTTGTCTGTCGGATTGCCATAAAATTCTGTGGCAATACGTCCTACAGCTACGCGACTATCAGGTACCACGATACAAGGGCAATCTCCTGAATAATCGGCAGGTTGCTCTTGACATACAATGGCAGCTGCTCCTTGCGCGGCAGCTTGATTAATATATTTGTGTCCGTCCACTTGTGTACCCACTACGGCAATAAATAGACTGCCCTCTTTAACTTCACGCGAATCAGTTGTAATCGCTGTGATTTCTACAGAAGGTATTTGTGTCCCGTTTAGGGGTGTTTGGTGGAAAAGTTCAGTAAGTTTCATATTTGGTTCTTAGGTTTATTAAGTTCTTATTTAAGGGTTATACTTGCTCTCGTATGACTAGAGATACGGCTGCCAGCACGTGGGAATTGACGGAAGACTTTTCCGCGCCCTTGTACTTGTGTTACCTTGGCTCCAGTGCGTTCGATAATTGCAATCGCATCACGTAAGCCCAAGCCGTATACACTAGGCATTTGATATTCTTTAGCCGTTAACGGCGCTTTGATATTTACTTTTTTGCTTGAAGTATCAAGCTCTCGTAAAGCCTTCTTTGCTAAGCGAGTGTCTCCTCGTACTACAGTTGGATATGGTTCGATGATAGAATCGACAGCCATATCTACACCACGGGTCAAACATTGAGCATAGACATGTCTGGAAATTTCACCAAAGACATCTGCTGCATCATGACTAGACATGCTTGCACCCTCCAATACCACAATACAGCTATAGCGTGGAGATTCCGTTGGGAAATACCCTGCAAAGCTACCTAGTTTTCGGCTATGGTTATATCCATGTGGGTGTATGTATATTTGCGCAGTACCTGTTTTACCAGCTACGCCAAACTCATCATTGCCCGCCGTTTTTCCAGTGCCATTTTTGACAACGCTTTCAAGCATTTGCTGTACATTCTTCAAAGTCGATGATTTACAGATGTGTTGTCTAAGTACTTTACTTTTAATGCGTTCTGTTCGATCATCATATCGAATTTCTGTGACAAGCATAGGTGCCATCATTTTGCCACCATTTGCAATCGCATTGTAAAAGCATAAAGTGTTTATAGGTGCCATTTCTGAGCTATAACCAAAAGACATCCATGGGAGAGTGGATTTACTCCAAATCCCTCTTGGGTCATCAGGCTCTGTGACTTTAGGTCTATTCACGCTTAAACCGTGTAAGCTGATAGAATCCAAAATACCGATTCGTTTTAGTCCATCAATAAACTTTTCTGGACAATTTTTGTAGTGCCTGTCAATCAATTCAGCAGTCCCAATGTTGGAAGACTGCTCCAAGATCTCTTGCACGTTGAGCGGATGATCAAAGTATGGCTTACCTGGTGTTTTATTGAGGTAGTTTTGATAATGATGCCTGTTGTAATACCAGTCCTTGTTTTTAGAACCATACATCACTTTCATTCCCTCGCCAGTATCAACACTGTCCTTCATGGTTATCACACCATCATCTAGTGCCACCATCAATGACGCAGTTTTGAATGTTGAACCAGGTTCCATAGCATCTGTCAAAGCACGGTTGTTGCTTTCTGTATATTGTCCATAGCTATTTGGACTAAGGTTGACAATAGCTTTGATTTGTCCAGTTTTGACTTCCATCAAAATGACCATTCCTTGTTGCACAATCTTGTTGCGCTCCTTCAAGATATTTATTTCTCTACGCAGTTGAGTCTCGCAAATATCTTGCATGTCGACATTGATTGTTGTCACAATGTCAGCTCCTTGCTTTGCCGCAACTAGTACATCATCTCTATAACGGTTGAAGATACGTCGTCTACGTTTCAAGCCTGGTTCACCTTTCAAATCCTTGTTGAAGGCAATTTCCAATCCAGCCGTAGGTCTGTCTTTTGGAAGTAGCTTGCCATTTTTATCTTTCATTTCAACCGTACGAAATGAACCTAGTGTATGGGACGCTAAAGTTCCGAAAGGGTGATTTCTGATTTCTTGCGAAGAATGTGTGAGCCCATGTTGTGCGCCAAAGATGCGATAGGCGGCAGCTTCCACTTCTCTATAGTCCGAGTGCGTAATTAAAGGTCGGTAAAGCTGGTAATAACGACTCGCTTTTTTGTAGCCTGAATTAATGCGAGCTTTAAATTGTTGAGTCGATTTATTGGGAAAAATACGGTGCAACTCTTTCGCAAATGCAAGTCGTGCACTGTCACTATACGCATTGCGTTTAGCCAAAGAATCTTTCTTGTAGCGTCTCAAAACAGCTCGGCTAGCCTTAGCTCTGTTTTTTAGTTTTGGTACTCCAAAGTCCATATAGACTTTATACTCAGGGAGTGTGGTTACCATCAAATCACCTTCGTCTGATAGGAGGTTCCCTCGTCTAGGAGACACTTTAACACTGTCTTTCACAAGGCGTGCTTGCACCTCTAACCAGTAATGATGCTGCATAAACATCTTTTGCGAGACCTTGTATACAAGAAGTCCACCTCCAATAAGGAGGATCAGGTACGCGACTAAGTTAGCGCGAAACCCTAAAGTCTTCTTTTCATCTTCAGATATCTTATGCATACTCGTTTACAATAGTTTATTTGATGATATATGGAGGCTCTTTGGCGAGTTCCAATTTACTGTTGACAGTTTTTAGGCGTTCGATGACTTGCGACTCCCGGCTCATCTCCAACAATTCGGCTTGTTTGGATAGTGCTTTGTACTTCATGTCTACTTCTTCTCGTTTGAGATTCTGGATGTGTACAATCTGCAAGTCGACCGTGTAGCGCACACAGATAGTCATAAACGAAAAAATCATGACTAAAAGTAATAGTGGTACTTGCTTGAGCACAAAAGGGTGAAATAAAAAGCCACCCTTGAGAATATAGCCTAATTTATTCTTTTTTTTAGGAGGGTTAGGACTCATGTGCTTCTTCTTTCTTTTCAGCGATACGCAATTTCGCACTTCGTGCACGAGGATTGCGTTCTACTTCCTCATTGCTTGCTACAATGACCTTACGATTGACAAGCTTGTAAGGACTTGTGATATTTCCGAAGAAGTCTTGGTTCAATTTTCCTTCAAAATTACCCGTCTTCATCAAGTTCTTGACTAAACGGTCCTCCAGTGAGTGGTACGTAATAACCACAAGGCGTCCTCCAGGACGAAGCATGCGAGTCGCAGCATTTAGCATCTCCTTCAAAGCTTCCATCTCTTGGTTGACTTCTATACGTAATGCTTGAAATACTTTGGCTAGTTCTTTCTTTTCGCGCTCTCTTCCGAACAGCGGCTTGATAATGTTCAAGAACTCTTCGATGCGGCTCAGTGGCTTTTCGGCACGTGCTTTAGCAACCACCTTGGCAATCTTACGCGAGTTTTTAAGTTCCCCATACAGGTAGAAGATATCAGCTAGACGCTCTTCGTCGTAGTTGTTCAGGATATCTGCCGCAGTCATACCAGCTCGCTTATTCATGCGCATGTCCAGCGGACCTTCAAAGCGGAATGAGAATCCACGCTCCTCATCATCGAAGTGGTGAGAAGATACGCCTAGGTCGGCCAAGACACCGTCTACAGCCTCTACATCGTGGTAACGCAGGAAATTACGAAGGTAGCGGAAATTGCTACGTACGAAAGTGAAATGATCATCTTCTGGGCAGTTGGCTTCTGCGTCAGGGTCTTGGTCAAAACTATAGAGCATACCTTTCCCGTCTTGAAGTTTAGCGAGGATTCCGCGGCTATGGCCACCGCCTCCAAAGGTGACATCTACGTATGTACCATCTGCATCAATAGCAAGTGCATCGATACTTTCTTCAAACAATACTGGGACGTGATACACGTTATCTTCTTTGCTCATAGTCTTTTTTTAGTTTATAATCGCTGTAAAGATACAGAATAATCAGGAAACAAGGGGTATGATTTTGAGGTAAAAATTAGAAAGTTTTGCACATCGACAAGAGGTAGTCTTTTGACTGTCTATGAGCAATTAAAGCAACAAATCGTAAGTGATGTGAAGTGAATCGTATTAATCCTTTGACTTTCATTCGTAGCATCTTTACTAGATGCAATAAGGGTGCATCGAATTGATTTTTCGATGCACCCTTATAGTTGTCTCAGATACAGGGATTACAACTCCTCTGTTTTAGGATATTTCCATTCGACATAAGCCGCTGCAAACAGCAGTAAGAACAGGAACCCTATACTGCAGTAGGCTATGCCTTCAGAAATTTTAAGCGAGTTAGGATGGAAGCTAAACACGATTTCGTGCTCTCCAGCTGGTACTTCTACAGCACGTAGAATATAGTTTGCTCGGCGAATATCCACTTTTTTACCATCTATGTGGCAAGTCCATCCTGGATAATAGATCTCGCTGAATACAGCTAGTCCGTCCTGAGCTCTATTGCTCTTGTAATGTAGTTCATTTGGCGCATAGGCAGTGATTTGGATGTCGTCATCGCTAGAGTTTATCCACTCTTTAGCAGCTAGTCCTTTGGCCATATCTGTAGACATAACAGCCGTGTGCTTAGTGATTTGCTTCAACGGTGTGATTTCTTCTAGCGCATCTTTGGCAAGAGTTAGATTCTCGATATACCACGCCGTACCATATGCTTGTGGATTTTGTACGGCATAAGTAGCGCCTTGTGCAGCAGGTAGAATCAACCAACGAGTGTTTAGCATGTTGATAACAGGCATCGTTGTCGCTGGAATGCTATCTATTTGTCCTTTCGCTGCATTGTAAGCTCCCGAGAAAGCTTGCATCTCAGGTTGGATATTATGGTCTATCAAGTCTTGGTAGCGTTGCAACTTAGCAGCGTGATATCCACCCACACTTTTGTGCCAGTACGACGTGTTGTTTTCGCTAAACGTGCTACCTGCCATATTGAGCACGCGGTAGTGCATTGTTTTGTCTTGAAGAATCGTCTTGTCTGCTTCTGTCAACTTAAAAGTCTGTACCTTTTGGCTAGGTTTTACAAATAGCTCATCGCTCAGGTAGCGCTTGTTGACGCCCCACATGTCTACAAGGCACAATAGGATGATTCCCCAAGCTAAAGTCCAACCTTGTTTCAGGACACCCCATGTGTAGGTCAGCAGTAAAAGGCTACCAATCACGATAATCACTAGACTACGGAAAGCATCGCTGCTTACCATGCTGCCACGCATTTCCAACACGCTGTTTCGAAGACCTTGTATGCTTTGGGCATCAAGACCTTGTTGTCCTAGTTGGCTATACAATTGCATGTCCATAGGCGTGCCCATGCCAGCGCCGCTTTTGCTGCTTACATAGACCAGTGCGCAGATTGCTGCACATGTACCGATAGATACATATAGAGGCCAAGGCTTCTCGCGAAGTGCTTTTGGATTGCGAGTAATCTCAACTAGAGCTAGAATTGCTAGAACTGGGATGCAGAACTCGGCAATAACTAGAATAGAAGATACTGCACGGAACTTATTATACAAAGGCACATACTGAATAAAGAACTCAGTGAGCCACAGCATGTTGTGTCCCCAAGCTAGTAAGATGCTAAAGACAGTTCCACCCACCAGTGCCCACTTAATTGGGCGCTTGACGATAAAGCATCCAAGCAAGAAAAGCACCATGACGAAAGCGCCAACATAAACAGGTCCAGCAGTCATAGGTTGAGCGCCGAAGTACTGCACGAAGTAATTGTACAGTCCGTATTGCTTCATGGTACTATCGGCATGCTCCATGGCTTTTTCGTTCTTCGACAAAGGCTCAGAAGCTCCACCTTTGTAGTTTGGTATAAGAAGAGTTAGTGTCTCGTCTATACCATAACTCCACTGTGTGATATAAGCTGTCGAAAGACCGCCACTTTTGGCTTGTTTGTTCTGTGCTGCCGCAGGCTGACGACTAGCGATTGCTTCCGCCAGCTCTTGCTTGCCGCGCATTGTATGTTGGCTATACGCATAGGTGTGATACAGGTTACTGCTATTGATTGCGATACCTAAGAAACCAGCTAGGGCTACCACAATCGTAGCGCGACCAAATTGAGGTATTCTATTCTCTTTATATGCTCTTACTCCTAGAGCAATCACGATAAAGAGCATGACAAACAAGAAGTAGTATGTCATTTGCACGTGGTTCGACATGATTTGCAGCGCTACAAATAAAGCTGTAACCGCGCCACCAAGCATATATCGTTCCTTATATGTCCATATCAGTCCAGCAATAGTCGGTGGGATATAAGCCAGTGTAACCAGCTTCCAGATATGTCCCGCTGCAATCAAAATAAAGAAGTAACTAGAGAATCCCCACATCAGCCCACCGAGGGTGGATAGCCATGTGCTGACGCCCATAGCACGCAACAGAATAAAGAAACCAAGCATCATGATAAAGATATACCAGATATTGACAGGTAAGCCTAAGTGATACACGTTCCCAATAGTTTGTATCGCTTTAGTTGAAGGATAGCTAGGTGCAATTTGGTAGGTAGGCATACCTCCAAATAAAGCGTCTGTCCATCTAGTTGTTTTACCTGTTTGGTCGTGGTAACTTTTGGCTTCTTGTCCAGCGCCAGCACCTGCAGAGGTGTCGTGGCGGAAAAGAATCTTTCCCTGCATGGCAGGTTGAAAGAAATAAGCCGTGGATATCACGACAAAGAAAAGAATGGCCAATGCATCGGGTAAGCATCTTTTAAAGAGTTGGTTCATGGCTCTTGGTTTTTACTTTAGTTGTTTGGTTTAGGTTTTGGGTTTATGACTGATTATATGAATATGTATCGAGACAAGAGAAGAGAGGGTGTCCAGCAGACACGCTCTCTTCTTGATTTTTTAGATGATTTCTATTCCTTGTTCCTCGGCCATTTGTAGCCCAATATCTTTAAGTTTAAATTTCTGTATTTTTCCGCTTCCTGTTAAAGGGTAGCCTTTCACAAAGAAGACGTACTTAGGAATCTTAAAGCGTGCAATCTGTCCCATGCAGAAGTCTCTGACATCACTTTCTTCCATGTCAGCCCCGTCCTTAAGGATGATATAAGCAGCTACAGCTTCACCGTATCGTTTAGATGGGATACCTGCTACTTGCACATCTTTAATACCTTCCATCTTGTACAAGAACTCCTCAATCTCTCGAGGGTAAATATTCTCACCGCCACGGATGATCATATCTTTGATACGTCCCGTGATATGGAAGTTGCCATTTTCGTCCTTGATTCCTAAATCGCCAGTGTGCAACCACTGGTTCTTGTCAATTGTTTCAGCTGTTGCTGCAGGGTTTTTATAGTATCCCTCCATGGTGTTGTATCCACGGTTGCACAGCTCTCCTTGTACCCCAACAGGACATTCTTTACCTGTTTCAGGATTCATCACGATGACTTCGGTATGCTCATATTCATATCCTACCGTTGTGCATCGTTCCTCAAAACTTTGCTCAATACGTGTATGTGTCATGCCTGGAGAAGCTTCTGTTAGTCCGTATACACTCGTAACCTTCATATGCATCTCTTTTTCTACTCGACGCATCAGTTCTATAGGACATAATGCACCAGCCATAATTCCGACGCGCAACGAAGTCAAATCGAACATGTCAAACATCGGGTGATTTAACTCGGCTATAAACATCGTTGGTACCCCATATACAGATGTGCATCGTTCTTTGTGGATTGAGGCTAAAACGACCAGTGGGTCAAAGTGTTCAACCATCACTTGGCTACAGCCGTGAGTCAGCACGTTCATAGTCACTAGTACCACGCCAAAGCAGTGAAATAAAGGCACGCAGCAGCATAGCTTATCTTGGTCGGTGAAGTTCATGTGTTCACCAGTAAGATAGCCATTGTTTGCTATATTATAATGTGTCAACATAACACCTTTAGGAAAACCTGTGGTGCCGCTAGTGTATTGCATATTGACCACGTCATGACAAGTGACTTGCTTTTTCAAAGCATCCAGCTCCTCGTTGTGTGAAACATCGCCTACGCGCATTAGTTCCGATGTGTTGTACATGCCGCGATGCTTTTCTTGACCCAGGAAGACCACGTTGTGCATCTTTGGAAAGCGCTTGCTATTTAGATGACCACGTGATTGGGTCTTCAACTCAGGCAGCATAGAATACACCATGTCCACAAAGTTACTATCTTTTTCCCCATTTACAATACATAAAGTGTGCATATCTGAGTTTTCACACAGATATTCTAGCTCATGCAGCTTGTAGTTGGTGTTTACTGTGACATAGATAGCGCCAATTTTGGCACAAGCAAAGAGTAGAGTAAGCCAGTCGGGTACATTGGCCGCCCAGATACCCACATGGTCGCCGCGTCCTACACCAATGTTGATGAGGCCCTTGGCCATCGTGTCTACGCGCTTATTGAACTCCGCCCAAGTAAAGCGCAGGTCTCGATCGCTATATATAAGATATTCTTTATCAGGAGTTTTTTCGGCCCAATATTCGAGCCATTCTCCCAGCGTGCGTTCTGATAGTTGGTGCATGGAAGAGGGGTTAAATTGGTGTATAGATTACGGCTAGTACTTTGGCAGCACCACCTTTAGCTGCATGCACATGATGAGGCACGATAGAATCGTAATAGATGCTATCTCCCTGATTTAAGATATAACATTCGTCGCCATAGCAAATTTCCATAGTGCCCTCTAGTACGTAAATCAACTCTTCGCCCTCGTGTTGAGATAGTGTAAAGTCTACGCCCTCAACTGGTTCTACGTCAATCACAAAGGGTTCCATATGGCGATCCGACTTAGACTTGGCTAGTGAGCGGTAGTTCATATGCTTGCGAGATTGCAGCGCATTGTTTGAAAAAGAGATGGTATCTGCCTCTTCATTTTGTCGGCAAATAGTTGGCCCTGTCTCCTCTTCTCCGTCCAGAAATGTGCCCAAGCGTACGCCTAGCACACGTGCCATTTTAATTAGTGGAGCTAGAGATGGGATATCTATATTGTCTTCAATTCTTTGTACTTGTTCTTCCGCTAGTCCTGAAAGTTCAGCCAACTGTGCGACGCTAAGTTCGCGTTCTTCACGCAATTTCTTGATTTTCACTCCTACGATGCTGCTATTATCCATATTGTTACAAATTTAGCTATTTGAGTAATAAATAATTGTTATAGTAGGGCAAATGTAATGATTTTATTCGTTTGGATAGGCGGATATACAGAAAAAATGAAGAAAGAGTGCATTTTCTGCACATTATATATATTGTGTGCAATTTATTTAAGATATAGACAAACAAAAAGGGTGTATCCGTAATGGATACACCCTTTAAATAAGTTTCGCGTCTTGGCGTCGAAAATTAACGACGAAGACCTAGCTTCTTAACGATAGCACGGTAACGCTCGATATCTTTTGCCTTCAAGTAATCAAGAAGACGACGGCGCTTACCTACCATCATTGTCAAAGCGCGCTCTGTGCTATAATCTTTACGATTGACCTTCAAGTGTTCAGTCAAATGTGAGATACGGTATGAAAACAATGCTATCTGACCTTCTGTAGAGCCAGTATCAGTCTTAGACGTTCCGTAAGTCTCAAAGATTTCTTGCTTTTTAGCTGCGTCCAAATACATAACGGTTTGGTTTAAATATATAATTATTAAGTCTCATCATGAGATTCGTTCCCCATAATGAGCGTGCAAAGATACATATATTTCTTTAATCTCCAAAGACCTGCGTAAAAAACTTGCTCATTATCACGTTATTTCAAGTTTAATGTGTACCTTTGCGGCGAATTCTTATTAAATAGGTATGCAGAACATTAGAAACATCGCGATCATCGCGCACGTAGACCACGGAAAAACCACTTTGGTCGACAAAATGCTCCTTATGGGAGAGCTTTTCAGAGATAACCAAGATGCAGGTCATCTTATTCTTGATAACAACGATTTGGAGCGTGAGCGTGGTATCACTATTCTTTCCAAAAACGTCTCTATTACATATAAAGATACAAAGATCAATATTATTGACACTCCTGGTCACTCCGATTTCGGTGGTGAGGTAGAGCGTGTCTTGAATATGGCTGATGGGTGTATCCTTTTGGTAGATGCCTTTGAAGGTCCTATGCCACAAACTCGTTTTGTGCTACAAAAAGCCCTTGAAATTGGTTTGAAGCCTATCGTCGTAGTCAATAAAGTTGATAAGCCAAACTGTCGTCCTGAAGAGGTACACGAGATGGTATTCGATTTGATGTTCTCATTGAACGCAACAGAAGACCAACTAGATTTCCCATGTGTGTACGGCTCTGCTAAGATGGGCTGGATGAGCGAAGATTGGAACGAACCAACAGAAACAATCGCTCCATTACTTGACTGTATCCTAGAAAATATTCCAGAACCAGAACGTCTAGAAGGTACACCACAAATGTTGGTGACATCATTAGACTATTCTTCATATACAGGTCGTATCGCTGTAGGTCGTGTACACCGTGGTACATTGAAAGAAGGTATGAACGTATCTTTGTCTAAGCGTGACGGATCTATCCAAAAAGCAAAAATCAAAGAACTGCATGTCTTTGAAGGACTTGGCCGTGTGAAAACAGACACTGTTCACTCTGGTGACTTGTGTGCTGTGGTAGGTATTGAAGGCTTTGAAATCGGTGACACCATCTGTGACTTCGAAAATCCAGATCCACTACCAACAATTGCTATCGATGAGCCAACCATGAGTATGCTATTCTCTATCAATGATAGCCCATTCTTTGGTAAGGACGGTAAGATGGTGACTTCTCGTCATATCCATGACCGTTTGATGGCCGAGCTAGATAAGAACTTGGCCCTTCGTGTAGAAAAAGCACATGAAGATGGTAAGTGGTTGGTATACGGACGTGGTGTGCTTCACTTGTCTGTACTAATCGAAACAATGCGTCGTGAAGGGTATGAGCTACAAGTAGGTCAGCCTCAAGTATTGTATCGTGAGATTGATGGTCAAAAGAACGAGCCAATCGAAGAAATGACAGTCAACGTGCCGGAAGAATATTCTAGTAAGATTATTGATATGGTAACTCGTCGTAAGGGTGACCTATTGATGATGGAAAACAATGGCGAACGTGTCAACCTAGAATTCGAGATTCCATCACGTGGTATCATTGGTCTACGTACAAACGTACTGACTGCTTCGGCTGGTGAGGCTATCATGGCACACCGCTTCAAGCACTACGCACCATTTAAGGGAGCTATCGAGCGTCGCGAAAATGGTTCTATTATCGCTATGGAAGCAGGTACTGCTTTTGCTTATGCGATTGATAAACTACAAGACCGTGGTAAATTCTTCATCTTCCCTCAAGAAGAAGTGTACGCAGGGCAAGTTGTCGGTGAGCACTCGCACGACAAAGATCTTGTAGTAAACGTCACAAAGAGTAAGAAGATGACCAATGTACGTTCTTCTGGTACTGATGATAAAGCGAAGTTGATTCCACCAGTACAATTCTCTTTGGAAGAAGCACTTGAGTATATTAAGGAAGACGAATATGTAGAAGTAACTCCTAAGGCTATGCGTATGCGTAAAGTCATTCTAGACGAGAATGAGCGTAAGCGTGCTAGCCGTCAGTAAGACATAGACTCTATAATAGATAAGGAAGGGGACAGATGTGTATGCATCTGTCCCCTTCTTTTTTCTGTCTAGTCATTGCTGAGGTATCTCTAGGTTTCTTGAAACAAGTCGTTGGTGCCAAACTGAAAGATGTCAAAATGGCTGCTTTGTTTACAGAATGACACATGAGCCCCAAGCTTTGGTTGTGAGCTCGTCATGATAGTTGTTCACTCAAAAAAAGAGTGTCTTAAATCGCTTAAAAAGAGCCTCTACGCGTGAGTCGATTTTTCGCCGATTGTCTTCAGGCCTCTCCGGCGGTTCACGCGCCTTGTCGCTCCGCTCTTAAGGCTTGCAATTTGGCTCTCAAGGCGTAAGAGCGCGCTCTCAAGCCTTGTGAGGAGTGTTCTTATTACTTGTAAAGTGCGCTCTTATATGCTTGTGAGCCGCAGTGTACTGTGCAGAGCTGACATTTTGTAAAATAACGAACAGTTTTCAGAGCAGATCGTTTGTAGTTTGAAAGGCCTTTTTTACTCGTATAAAGCCACTTCGATATTATTGGCAGAGGCATATTTTTGTAGTAGGTCTACTAGTTGATTGGCAGCCGCCTCAAGGCGTGTCTTGTCGCCATCATATCCATTGATAAGACCCACAAACTGAGTGGTCTCTAAGCGCATTTTGGTGCGCTCGTGATCACTAGTTGGTGTGCCGATGCCACCTTTGCTATCTCGATATACAGGCATAAACTCAATATTGAGTGGGCCACGCCCAATGCCTTCGTATGGCTCGTTTTCTTCTCCAATGCCTAAGGTCAGTGCATCACCTTGGATGTAATCAGCATCGAAGCCACCTATAGAATGTCCGCTAGTTAGCGAGACTAGGTTGATGATATCGACCATAGTGTCTATCTGGTATAGGTCTAAATCGCGCAATAGTCGTCTGCGCAAAGCTTCGCTTGATGGGCGATATCTGCTTGGCTGCTTGCCGCATGCCTTGTATCCTTCACGTGTAGCAAGGATAACTGGGTGATCTTTGATACTAGCAGTTGTTTCTGTAGCTCGAAGTTGAGCTGTAAATGCATCGATTTCTTTCCAGAGCTCTTCACTGTGAGTGGTGTTGACTACGGTAGCCGATACTTTGATGCCCTTGAAGTTGGGACACTTAGCTTTAAACTGTGGTGAAATATTGATTTGCATAGTTGTTTAGGTTTAATCTTGTTTCGTCTTAAAGACTTTATATCCGATTGTTGTGACAAAGATAGTCATAATTGGCGAAATAAGATTGAAGATACAGTAAGGAAGATAGACTATAGTTGCAACACCCAATATGGTAGCTTGCGTCATCCCGCAGGTAGACCATGGCACGAGTGGGGAAGTCACCGTCACTCCATCTTCTATGGTGCGGCTTAGTAAGCGCGATTCATACCCCTGCTTTTTATAGACCTCTCCAAACATGCGAGATACTAGGAAGATAGAGATGTATTGATCGGCAGTACACACATTCATAAAGACTCCTGAACTTACGGTCGAAGTGACCAAACCAAAGCGATTGACCATTAAGGCGCGTAAGCTGCGCATCAAACTCTCTAGCATGCCACTAGCAGTCAGTGTGGCGCCGAAACACATGGCGCAGACGATAAGCCATACGGTGTCCATCATGCCAGCCATGCCGCTAGTTGATACCAAGTCATCCAGACTACTTAGTCCTGTTGCGATATTGGTGCTTCCAAATAGCGTGATGTAGCTACCTTCAAATAGGGCGGAGGCCAAAGTTGCTCCTGATAGGTCGCTGGCTTTGTCGGCTATCTGCAGCAGGATTTCTGATTGGGCTATCAGTGCTGCGATACTTCCCAAGATAGTCGCGCTGAAAAGTGCGATTAGAGAAGGTACTTTTTTGACAATCATGATACCCGCTGCTAGAGGTACGAGCATCAGCCATGGGCTAATATTATATGTGTTGGCTAATGCCTGTGTGAATTCTTCTGTGTCAATGGTTGATGCCGAACCTGTGAAAAGACCAGCAACGGCGAATACAGTTAAGGTGATAATCATTGATGGGACAGTAGTCAGCATCATATAACGAATGTGTTTGAAGAGTGGTGTGTCTGTTGTTGCAGCTGAAAGCACAGTGGTGTCTGATAGAGCCGACATCTTATCACCAAAATAAGCCCCTGAGATAATCGATCCAGCAATCCACCCATCGGTAAAACCTTGTGCATGCCCAATTCCCATAAGGGCAACTCCGATTGTGGCGATGGTCGTCCACGAGCTACCAGTCATAACGGATACGATAGCGCAAATCACACAGCAGCTAGGTAGGAAGAATTCGGGGCTCATAATCTGCATGCCGTAATAGATTAGGGTGGGGATAACTCCGCTCACCATCCAGCTGCCAGAGAGGGCGCCGATAAGCAACAGAATAACTAGTGCGGAGGCGATGCCTTGCACGTTTTGAGCAATATGCTTCTCGATAGTATCCCATCTGACTTTGCTATAGCTCATAGCCAATATGCTAGTTACGGCTGCCGCGATAATCAAACTAATTTGTGACCCGCCACCCAAGGCGTCGCTACCAAAGATATGTATAGTTATATATAGTAGGGCAACTAAGGTGATAATAGGGATAAGTGAAAGCCAAACTGGTGGGTGTGGCTTCTTGTCTTGCTTATCAGCTTGTGTGTCAACACTTGTCTCTTTCTTGATCATTATACTGTCATCTTGTTTGTTATACCAATTATAAAGTGACAAAAATACGGATATTATTTGAGAAAACGATTATCTTTGCTGTTCTATGTGGATACTGATATTAATAATGACATCGGGGGTCGTGCTCGGTTATGCGACGAAGCGGTGGTCTTTCAAATGGGTGCAGCCTTTGCTTACCTGTTTGATATGGGCTTTGCTTTTTATACTTGGCGTGGAAGTAGGCGCTAATAGAGAAGTGGTAAGTAAGTTCTATCAGTTAGGTGGAGCCGCTGCTTTGGTGGCTGTGTTCGGACTGGTGGGTAGCATGCTTGCCGCTCGCGGCGTTCAATGGTGGGTCAGTAAAAGTGTGCACCATGACGAATCGCAGGGGCCAGCTATGTACGAAGATGAAAGTTCTCCATCGCTAAAGGGGAGCATTATTATTGTGGCTTGGTTCTTCTTGGGAGTGGCTCTAAGTTTGTGGCATGTCTTGCCAATAGATAGTCTACCAGACGAGGTGTCCTTTGTGGCTCTTTGTTTATTACTTGCTGCTGTGGGCTTTAGTGTAGGGCATGATCCAGCAGTTAAAGAATATATTCATCAGATGCATGGGCGATTGCTCTTGTTGCCTCTGATGACGGTATTAGGAACGCTTGCTGGTGTCTTTTTATTAGGTTTGATTTGGACAAAGTATGCGTTACCTGATGTCATGGCTACGGGCGCCGGACTAGGATATTATAGTTTGTCGAGTATCTTGGTGACGCAGTATAAAGGTGCTGAGCTAGGGACTATCGCTCTGCTGGCCAATATTATTCGTGAACTGATTACTTTACTCGCTGCTCCTTGGATAGTTCGCTTTATAGGTCCTCTAGCATTGGTGTCTGCTGGAGGAGCCACAAGTATGGATACGACGCTTCCTGTGGTGAGTCAGTATGCGGGCAGACGTTATGTCGGCTTGTCTATTATTCATGGTATCTGCTGTGATTTTAGTGTCCCCTTTGTGGTCACGTTCTTAGTCTCTATGTAGTTTTTCAAAAAAGTAGTTCAAAAATAGTTGCTCCTTTTTGCAACTCTCGTTCCTTTTTGTCGTCTTACAGGTGTAAAACATTTAAAAACAATGCCCATGGATCAAAATGAAAGTAGGTATCGTGAACTGGTCAAAGACAACCAGCTGATTATTTACAAAGTCTGTAGCATGTTTGCCACAGATAAGGCGACAGTCGATGAGTTGTTTCAAGAAACCCTGATAAACTTCTGGAAAGGAATGGATAAATTTCGAGGCGACAGTAAAGTGTCCTCTTGGGTCTATCGAATCACTTTCAATACGTGTATCTCTTATAGTCGAAAACGCAAGCAACTGAAAGAAGTCTTGCCTATTACGGCGGATATCGAGCAGTGCTTGGCTGAGATCCCGAGCGACAAGCAGGAGTTGATTCAGCAGATGTATCGCCTGATAGGACGTCTCGAAGATTTAGATAAAGCTATTGTGATGCTGTATCTAGAAGAGAAGACATACGATGAAATTGCCGACATTACGGGTGTACACCGTAATAATGTAGGTAGTAAAATCAATCGTATCAAGAAGAAGTTGAAGAGTATGAATGATGTCACAGAAAAAAGGAGTATATTATGTTATCACTAGATCAATTAAAAGAGAGTTATCAGTTGCTTAATGAGGAGCTTAGTAAGCAGCAAGTGGTGAATGAGAGCTTGATGAATAGCATCATCGAGAAGTGTAAATCAAAAATCAAGAGTGAGTCAAGTTGGATGTATCGCTGGAGTATTGCGAATATATGTGGTCCCGCAGTTTTTCTACTGATTGCTTTGGGCTATAGTGTGTCTATGGCTTTTTCAACTCATGACATGAGCGTCGGGGCTAAGGCTGCTCTGTGGGTTGTGTTTCTAATTCTGCCTTTAGCGTTGCTTAGCAATTTGTGGTCTTTGAATAAAATCAAAGGACTGAGTGAGGTGAATTTGCCTATTGAGGAACTAGCCAGTCGCGTGATAAACTTTAAGCGTTCGTCGTATAGATTACATGCCATAGCTCGTGTTGTTTGTTTGGTAGTCGTTGCAGTTTATTTTTATTATATGAATACTCAGGGGCTTTCGAAGGAAATACCATTGAGTACACAAGCTGTCTGTGGGCTGTTGTTTGGAGGGGTGTGCTTAATTGTTGGGCTCTTGATGACAAGGTGGGCGACGTTTAAGCCATTGAAGAAAATACAAGCTAGCTGCAAAGAAATATCCGACGCAGAAAATATCTCTGAAACCCCTGATAAAAAGGACTAAAAACTTCCTGCCTTGAATCTTTAGATTCTTGCCTTAAATCTCGACATTTAAGGCAAGAATTCTGGCATTTAAGGCAGGAAAATCGGGGCTTCTCCTTTGCCCCTTGTTTTTACGTGTTTTATAAAGAAAAACGCATCATCCAAGACAATCGTCTTAGGTGATGCGTTTTCTTATTTGTGGAGCTCTAAGCTCTTATTTTTGACCTTCCAGTTTATTGTCTGGATCAATGCTAGGATCAAACCAGCTTGAGTACATTAGATAGTTGTGGGCGATTCGCTCGTTGATTTCTCGGCTTTGTGCTGGGTCTACCTTTTTGATAAACTTAGCTGGTACGCCGCCCCAGATTGTGCCAGGCTCAATCTGTGTACCACTTAGGACTAGAGAACCCGCTGCTACGATAGAGCCTTCGCCTACTACAGCGTGGTCTAGTACAGTGGCACCCATGCCGATTAGGGCATATGGCTCGATGTCTGCACCGTGGATAGTCACGTTGTGACCGATAGATACATAGTCACCGATAGTAATTGTTGACTTTTCGTACAATGTATGTAGTACAGATCCGTCTTGAATGTTTACTTGACGACCGATATTAATCGTGTTGACGTCGCCACGGATGACAGCGTTAAACCAAACGCTGCAGTTGTCGCCTAGTGTGACATCGCCCACTAGGGTTGCGTTATCAGCAAGAAAGCAGTTCTCGCCGATTTCAGGTGTAAAATCTCTGACTGTTTTTATTAATGCCATGATATATGGTTGCTTTTAATATTATATGTTGCTGCAAAAGTAGTGCTTTTCCTTGTGGTGGCAAAGTATACTTGCTTCTTTGTACTATGTATCAAGAGCTTAAATGGCAGCTGTCTTGTTTTTAAGCCACTCTATTTCGTCTGCTTCAAGAAGCGGACTAAGCTTTTCGAATACCACGCTATGGTAAGCGTTTAAGTAAGCTGCTTCTTTGTCGGTCATCATCTTACGTACGATTGGCGCAGTGGAGATAGGATATAAAGTCAAAGCTTCAAATCCGTAGAAAGTACCAAAGTCGCTTTCTTCTTTTTCTACACATAGAACTAGGTTTTCTATACGAATACCGTGCTTGTTGGCTCTGTACAGTCCTGGTTCGTTGCTAGTAACCATGCCAGGTACGATGGCGCCTGGGGTAGGGTTCATACGAATGCTAGGAGGGGCTTCGTGTACATTTAAGTAATGTCCAACACCGTGACCAGTACCGTGTCCATATTGTCCGCCAATCTCCCAAATAGGGAAACGTGCCAACGGGTCTAGTTGATGACCTAGGGTCCCCATCGGGAATTGGGCCATGCCAAGGTTGATATGTCCGCGTAGAACGGCTGTATAATCACGACGTTCCTCGTCTGTAAGTTCTCCGAGTGGGAAAGTACGTGTGATATCTGTTGTCCCCATTGTGTATTGACCTCCAGAATCTACTAGTAAAAAGCTGCGTGGCTCAAGTGTGCTGTGTGCTTCTGGAGTGGCTGTATAGTGTACAATAGCACCATTAGATCCATACCCAGCAATTGTGCCGAAGCTTTCGCCGCGATTACTTGGGTGTGCACCGCGTAGTTCGGTAAGTTTATCCATGACGTCTAGTTCTGTGGTCGGTGTACCTGTTGCTAGGCAAGATTCTAGCCAGCGTTCAAAACGTACTAAGGCTACTCCGTCGTATAACATCGCTTCACGGAATCCATCTACTTCTGCATCGTTTTTGATAGCTTTCAGTCTTTCGATAGGGTTGTAGTCGGCTGGAACTACTGGTCCCCATGTGTCTGCTATATATCTATGGTCTGCACAAGGGCGAATAGAATCGGTGGTGGCATTGCATGGTGTGCCTCCTGGTTGACGTAGACGGCTAAACCATGCCCAGAAATCGTTCACGATTTCAATATTGTGTGCATCTAGATGCGTTTGTATCTCTGCGGTGATGCGTTCAGGATTGATAATGAGGAATAGCTGACCGCAATGCACGATTGCTTGACCATGTAAGACAGGGTTGTATGGGATGTCTTGTGCTCGTAGATTGAGCATCCAGCACAACTCGTCTAACTTATTAATATATAGGGCATCATAACCTGCTTCGTTGATGAGGCTTTGCACCCTAGCAATCTTTTCGCTAGGAGATAAGCCGGCTGCTTTGTTGCTTACGATTGTGATAGGGCTTATAGGAGCGGCAGGACGGTCTTTCCATATGGTGTCAATAAGGTCGTCTGTCTGAATTATAAATGGTAGAGAAACGCTCATCTGAAGCGACAACTGTTCTCGGTTTATCCCCATGCGTAATGCATGGTGTTGGTTGAGGTGTTTTATGTATGGTAGAAAGCCTATGACATCAGGGGTGCCATCTTTCATTAGCTGTACGCCTGTGTCTTGAAGTTGTATCTCAGCTTGTAGCCAGTAACGACTGTCTGTCCATAGAAGGACTTCTTTTGGAGTAACTAGCACATTGGCTGCGCTGCCAGTAAAGCCAGTAAGCCACGCGATGCTTTCCCAACGTGCTGGTAGATATTCGTTGAAGTGTGGGTCGCTGTGCAGTACGAGGTATGCGTCAAGTCCCGCACTATGCATTTTTTTGCGTAGGCTTTCTATTCGTTCTTGTATGGTGAGTCTTTGCATAATTGTAAAGGTTTGGGGTTCTAATTCGGTCAAAAGTAATGTTTTTATATGAGATACGCTCCCTGTTTTGGTCGTTTTTTCGTTAAAATCGATTGACTGTGAGAGAAAAACATAGATTTGTTTGGTTGGCTCGTGAATATTGCGTAATTTTGCCGCGCTTAATATAGAGCATAATATTCACTCATTAAAAACAGTAGAAATAATGATTGTAGTACCTGTAAAAGAAGGTGAGAACATTGAAAGAGCTTTGAAAAAATTCAAGCGTAAGTTTGAAAAGACTGGCACAGTTAAAGAATTGCGTCGTCGTCAACAATTTGATAAGCCATCACGTCGTAATCGCCTAAAGATGGAGCACGCTGTATACGTTCAGAAGCTTCAGCAAAACGAAGACTAAAATTCGTCGATTCCTTTGGAATTTTAGAATTCTTTTCTTATATTCGTCACATGATTCAATTTGCGTAGCGTATGAATATGTTAGACGGATTTATAGACTACCTGCAGTTTGAACGGAACTACTCGGGAAGTACCGTGAGAAATTACGGGGTTGACCTACGAGCTTTTTCAAATTTTCTAAGTAAATTTTCTGAATCTCAGGAAGTTGATTGGAATCAAGTAACAAGTGCCGATGTAAATGAATGGATAGCGGAAATGATGGAAGCCGGGCTAGCAGCGACGACGATTCGTGCGAAGTTGTGCGCCCTGCGGAGTTTTTATCGCTATTTATTAAAGAAGCAACGGGTAGAGGTCGATCCTATGCAGCGTGTGGTTGCTCCGAAAAAGCCTTTAAGGCTGCCGTCGTTTGTTAAAGAGGCGGAAATGGATCATCTTTTAGATGCTGTGTCGTTTGGTGAAGGCTTTCAAGCGGTGCGCGACAAATTGATTCTTCAGATGTTTTATATGACTGGTGTCCGTGTGTCGGAATTGGTTGGAATAAAAGATGAAGATGTTGATTTGATACGAGGCTCCTTGAGGGTGTTAGGTAAGCGAAATAAACAGCGAGATGTTCCTTTTTCTGAAGAATTGGCATCGGCTATTCGTCGTTATCAGAACGAGCGTGACCGTTTTTTAGATGGTGTGCCGTCTGAGAGTTTGTTTGTGACAGATCGCAAACGCCCAGTAAATAAAAGTTTCGTGTATAAGGTGGTGCACTACTGGTTGAGCCAGGTAACTACTGTTACACAGCGAAGTCCGCATGTCTTACGACATAGTTTCGCGACTGCGATGCTTAATAATGGGGCGGATTTGGCGTCTGTGCAAGCTTTGCTAGGACATGAAAGTTTGGCGACGACTCAAATTTATACGCATACGACTTTTGAAGAGTTGAAAAAAGTGTATAACCAAGCTCATCCGAGGGGCGATTAAATCCAAGGAGGAACGTTTATGATGATTAGAATTCAATCCATCCACTTTGATGCTACGGCTCAGTTGCAATCTTTTATCGAGAAGAAAGCTGCAAAGTTGGAAAAGTTTAATGAAGATATACAGAAAGTAGAGGTGTCATTGAAGGTTGTTAAGCCAGAAACTGCCGATAATAAGCATGCTGCAATACGCGTGACTATTCCTCATGGTGATCTTTTTGCTGAAAAAGTTTGCGATACATTTGAGGAGGCGGTAGACCTTTCGCTAGAGGCGTTGGGTAAGCAATTGGCTAAGCACAAGGAAAAGATAAGAAATAAGTAAAAAAGTTCAGCTAAATTTTGCTGGATGATATAATATTGCTATATTTGCGCCCGCTTACAGTAGGCCGACGGCTTTTAAAACGCCGCAAGTCTAGAGTAAGCGGGTGCTTATAAGCATCAAAGCGATGATGTCGCATTTTGCCTCTTTAGCTCAGTTGGCCAGAGCACGTGATTTGTAATCTCGGGGTCGTTGGTTCGAATCCGACAAGAGGCTCAAAGATATCTGACTTGTTCGGATCTCTTTATCGTAAACAGTATATGTTGTGCTTTAAGCACATGGGCGAATTCCAGAGCGGCCAAATGGGGCAGACTGTAAATCTGCTGTCTTTCGACTTCGGAGGTTCGAATCCTTCTTCGCCCACGAAACTGTTGCGAGTGTTGAACTCTGACAGCATACATATTTGCGGAAGTAGCTCAGTTGATAGAGCATCAGCCTTCCAAGCTGAGGGTCGCGGGTTTGAACCCCGTCTTCCGCTCTTTTGCTGTTATAGCTCAGTGGTAGAGCACTTCCTTGGTAGGGAAGAGGTCCTCGGTTCAAGTCCGAGTAACAGCTCTCAAAATTTGAAAAGCTGATTATTAATCAAATAAATAACAAAAGCTATGGCTAAAGAACATTTCGAACGTACCAAGCCGCACGTAAACATTGGTACAATTGGTCACGTAGACCACGGTAAAACAACTTTGACTGCTGCTATCACTGAGGTACTAGCAAAGAAGGGTCTATCTGAGAAGAAGGATTTTGATCAGATTGACAACGCTCCAGAAGAAAAAGAGCGTGGTATCACTATTAACACTGCACACGTAGAGTACGAAACAGAAAATCGTCACTACGCGCACGTTGACTGTCCTGGTCACGCCGATTATGTAAAGAACATGGTAACTGGTGCTGCTCAAATGGACGGTGCTATCATCGTTTGTGCTGCAACTGATGGTCCTATGCCTCAAACACGTGAGCACATCCTTCTAGCTCGTCAGGTAAACGTACCTAAGCTAGTTGTGTTCTTGAACAAGTGTGATATGGTTGACGACGAAGAAATGCTTGAACTAGTAGAAATGGAAATGCGTGAGCTTCTTGATTTCTACGAATTCGATGGCGATAACACTCCTTTCATCCGCGGTTCTGCCCTAGGTGGTCTTAACGGTGTTCAAGAGTGGGAAGATAAGATCATGGAACTTATGGACGCTGTTGATACATGGATTCCACTTCCTCCACGTGATACTGATAAGCCATTCTTGATGCCAGTTGAGGACGTGTTCTCTATTACTGGTCGTGGTACAGTAGCAACTGGTCGTATCGAAGCTGGTATCGTTAAAACTGGTGAAGCAGTTGATATCATTGGTCTTGGTGCTGAAAAACTATCTTCTACTATTACAGGTGTTGAGATGTTCCGTAAGATTCTTGACGAAGGTGAAGCTGGTGATAACGTAGGTCTACTTCTTCGTGGTGTAGATAAGAACGAAATCAAGCGTGGTATGGTAATCTGTCACCCAGGTCAAATTACTCCTCACACTTCTTTCAAGGCTTCAGTTTATATCTTGAAGAAAGAAGAAGGTGGTCGTCACACTCCATTCGGTAACAAATACCGTCCTCAATTCTACCTACGTACTATGGACTGTACAGGTGAAATCACTCTTGAAGATGGTGTAAACATGGTAATGCCTGGTGATAACATCACTATCTCAGTGAAGCTTATCTACCCAGTAGCACTTAACGTTGGTCTTCGTTTTGCTATCCGTGAAGGTGGACGTACTGTAGGTGCAGGTCAGGTAACAGAGCTTATCGACTAATATTCTGTAAAGAATAAACCAAAAATAAGTAGAGTCAGTCCTCTAACGGGGGCTGACTTTATATACGGGAATAGCTCAGTTGGTAGAGCACCGGTCTCCAAAACCGGGTGTCGGGAGTTCGAGCCTCTCTTCCCGTGCAAACATTTATTGTATACGATATGGAGAAACTAATATCTTATTGCAAAGCGTCTTATGACGAGCTTGTTCATAAAGTAACTTGGCCCACAGTAGCCGAATTGGCTAACAGTGCAGTAGTAGTTCTGTATGCTTCCCTACTAATTGCCGGTGTTGTGTTTGCGATGGACTTTTGCTTTAAGCATTTGATGCAGGACTTAATTTATCTACATTAATTATTTTAATTTATGGCAGAGCTAGTTATGAAGTGGTACGTGTTGCGTGCTGTCAGTGGTAAAGAATACAAAGCGAAAGAGCTGATTGATGCAGACATCAAGAATGGTGTTTATCAAGATTTTGTGTCGCAAATATTGATACCAACTGAAAAATACGTTAGCGTTGTTAACGGTAAAAAGGTCGTAAAAGAGCGTTCTACTCTTCCTGGTTATGTTTTGATAGAGTGCGCCCTTGTGGGAGAAGTCTCTCACGGATTGACTAACACGAATAACGTGATTGGTTTTTTGGGTGGCAAGAATCCTGTGCCTTTGCGTAAAAGCGAAGTAGACCGCATGCTTGGTGCGACAACAACTCACGATGATGTTGTTATGGAAGATACTGTAGAAATTCCTTATATGGTTGGTGAAACTGTGAAGGTGGCAGATGGACCATTCAGCGGATTTAGTGGCGTCGTTCAAGAGGTCAACCCTGAGAAGAAAAAACTCAAGGTTATGGTTAAGATTTTCGAGCGTAAAACTCCGCTTGAACTTGACTTTATGCAAGTTGAAAAGGAATAGTGTAGGTGTTACGCTAGACTGTTTCTTTTGTGTGTTACATATATAAATAAAAAAAGAAAATGGCTAAAGAAGTTGCTGGACTAATCAAACTACAGATTAAAGGTGGCGCAGCTAATCCTTCACCTCCAGTAGGACCTGCTCTAGGTTCTAAGGGTGTGAATATCATGGATTTCTGTAAGCAATTCAACGCCAGAACTCAAGACAAAGCGGGTAAGGTACTTCCGGTTATCATTACTGTGTATGCTGACAAGTCTTTTGATTTTATTATCAAGACTCCACCAGTTGCAGTACAGCTTAAAGAAGCTGCTAAGTTGAAGAGCGGATCTGCTGAACCTAACCGTAAAAAGGTAGCTGAGATCACTTGGGATCAGGTGAAAGAGATTGCTGAAGTTAAAATGCCTGACTTGAACTGTTTTACAGTTGAGTCTGCTATGCGCATGGTAGCTGGTACAGCTAGAAGTATGGGTATCACAATCAAAGGTGAATTCCCAGGTAATAATTAATAAGTTTCAATTGGAATGAGTAAACTGACAAAGAATCAAAAGTTGGCTGCTGAGAAAATTGAAGCAGGGAAAGTATACTCACTGAAGGAGGCATCGCAGCTTGTAAAAGATATTACTTTTACTAAGTTTGACGCTTCTCTTGATATCGACGTACGTTTGGGTGTAGACCCACGTAAGGCGAATCAGATGGTGCGCGGTGTTGTTTCACTACCTCACGGTACTGGTAAGACAGTTCGTGTTCTAGTGCTATGTACTCCTGATGCTGAAGCTGCTGCAAAAGAAGCTGGTGCTGACTATGTTGGTCTAGACGAATATATTGAAAAGATCAAGGGTGGATGGACTGACGTTGATGTAATCATCACTATGCCATCTATCATGGGTAAGATCGGTGCTCTAGGTCGTGTACTAGGTCCTCGTGGACTTATGCCTAACCCTAAGAGTGGTACCGTTACTATGGATGTTGCTAAGGCAGTAAAAGAAGTGAAGCAAGGTAAGATTGACTTCAAGGTAGACAAGAGCGGTATCGTTCATACTTCTATCGGTAAGACGTCTTTCACAGCTGAGCAAATTGCTGATAACGCGAAGACATTTATTGAGACAATCAATAAACTTCGTCCTACTGCTGCTAAGGGTACATATATCAAGAGTATTTTCCTTTCAAGTACAATGAGTAAGGGTATCAAACTTGACCCTAAATCAATTGACGAAGTATAAATAACGGAGGTTCAAAAATGAGAAAGGAAGATAAAGTAACAAATATCGAGCAGCTAGCTGCTACACTAAGTGAATATCCACATTTCTATGTTGTTGATATGTCAGCTATGGATGCTGAAAAGACTAGCGCGTTTCGTCGTGCATGTTTCGAAGCAAACATCAAGCTAATGGTGGTAAAGAACACTATGTTCCGTATCGCTCTAGACAACGTTGAAGGTGTAGATTTTTCAGAGATGTATACTGCGCTTAAAGGTAACTCGGCAATCATGTTTACTGAAACAGCAAACTTGCCAGCTAAGGTTATCAAGGATAAAGCAGTAGACGGTATCCCTGCACTTAAAGCAGCTTACGCTGAAGAGGGTATCTATGTTGGCGCTGAGCACATGGAAACTCTTAAGGCTATCAAGAGCAAGGACGAAGTTATCGCAGAAATCGTGGCATTGCTACAATCTCCAGCGAAGAACGTTGTGTCTTCTCTTACTTCGGGTGGAAGCACCCTTCACGGATTGCTTGAAGCTATCGGTGAGAAAAACGCTTAATTATCAATATCGTATAATAACAAATTAAATATTAAGAAAATGGCAGATTTGAAAGATTTTGCAGAACAACTAGTGAACTTGACAGTTAAGGAAGTTAACGAACTAGCTACAATCCTTAAGGAAGAGTATGGTATCGAGCCAGCAGCAGCTGCAGTAGCAGTAGCAGCAGGTCCAGCAGCAGGCGGTGACGCAGCTGAAGAAAAGTCTTCTTTCGACGTGATTTTGAAGTCAGCAGGTAGCGCTAAACTTCAAGTTGTAAAGGCGGTTAAGGAAGTATGTGGTCTTGGTCTTAAAGACGCTAAGGAACTAGTAGACAACGCTCCTAAGGCAGTTAAAGAAGGTCTTGCAAAAGACGAAGCTGAAAACCTTAAGAAGGCACTTGAAGAGGCTGGAGCAGAAGTTGAGCTTAAGTAACAAACAACCTGCTTAGTCAGGTATCGGTAAAGGACCCTTCTAAAAAAGGGTTCTTTACCTTTTTGTGTATAAATCATTTTCAGTTTCAACCAATCCATTTATAGATGTCTTCACCTATCAAAAACGACCGAATTAATTTTGCCTCAACGCAATGTCCAATGGAGTTTCCGGACTTCCTTGAGGTGCAGCTGAAGTCTTTCCGTGACTTCTTCCAACTAGACACGCCGCCTGAGATGCGTAAGAAGGATGGTCTGTATAAAGTTTTTGCTGAGAATTTCCCTATCGAGGACACTCGCAATAGCTACAGACTAGAATTTTTGGATTACTACATCGATCATCCGCGATACACTATTGAAGAGTGTTTGGCGAATGGTTTGACGTATAGTGTACCATTGAAAGCTAAATTGAAGCTTTCATGTACGGACGAAGAACACCTAGATTTCTCTACTGTAGTTCAGGATGTATTCTTGGGTCAAATCCCATACATGACTGATCAAGCATGTTTCATTATCAATGGTGCTGAACGTGTAGTTGTATCTCAATTGCACCGTTCTCCTGGTGTGTTCTTTGGTCAGAGCATGCACTCAAACCGTACGAAGCTTTATTCAGCACGTATCATTCCATTTAAGGGGTCTTGGATCGAATTTGCTACAGATATTAATAATGTCATGTGGGCGTATATTGACCGTAAGAAAAAACTTCCTGTTACTACCCTTCTACGTGCAATCGGATTCGAGTCAGATAAAGATATCCTTGAAATCTTCGAACTAGCAGAAGATATGAAGGTAAACAAGACCAACCTTAAGAAAGCAATCGGTCGCAAACTTGCAGCTCGTGTATTGAAGAGCTGGAATGAAGACTTCGTAGATGAAGATACTGGTGAAGTAGTATCTATCCAGCGTAACGAGGTTATTCTTGACCGAGAGGTGGTACTTGATGAAGAAAATGCAGCACTTATTCTAGAGTCAGGTGTTGAGTCTATTTTGCTTCACAAAGAGGCGAATGCTAAATCTGACCACTCTATTATATATAATACACTACAAAAAGATAGCACCAACTCTGAAATTGAGGCGGTTAAGCATATTTACTTTATCTTACGTAGTGCTGAAGCGAGTGATGAAGCATCAGCTCGTGAAGTTATCAACAACTTGTTTTTCTCTGATAAACGTTACGACTTAGGTGAAGTAGGTCGTTATCGTTTGAACAAGAAGTTGAATTTGACAGAATCTATCGATACACGTGTATTGACTAAGGATGATATTATTGAAATCATCAAATACCTTATCGAACTGATCAACTCTAATGCAGTTGTTGATGATATTGACCACTTGAGTAACCGTCGTGTACGTACTGTAGGTGAGCAAATCTCTAATCAATTCGCTGTAGGTCTTGCTCGTATGTCTCGTACTATTCGTGAACGTATGAATGTTCGTGACAACGAAGTCTTTACTCCAATCGATTTGATCAATGCTAAGACAGCAGCATCTGTCATCAATTCATTCTTCGGTACGAATGCTTTGTCTCAGTTCATGGACCAAACCAACCCATTGGCCGAAATCACGCACAAGCGTCGTCTATCTGCCCTAGGTCCTGGTGGTCTTTCTCGTGAACGTGCAGGTTTCGAGGTACGTGACGTACACTATACTCACTATGGTCGTCTATGTCCTATTGAAACTCCAGAAGGTCCAAACATTGGTTTGATTTCTTCGCTTTGTGTATACGCAAAAGTGAATGACCTAGGATTTATCGAAACTCCATACCGTAAGGTTGCAGACTCTAAGGCTGCGGTAACTGAAGACGGTATTGTGTACATGACTGCTGAAGAAGAAGAAGGGAAGTTTATCGCACAAGGTAATGCGGAACTTGATGCAGAAGGTAACTTTTTGGGTGAGCGTATCAAGGCTCGTCAAGATGCTGACTATCCAGTAGTAACTCCTGATCAGGTAGAACTAATGGACGTATCTCCTCAACAGATTGCATCTATCGCGGCTTCTTTGATTCCTTTCTTGGAACATGATGATGCCAACCGTGCTTTGATGGGATCCAACATGATGCGCCAGGCTGTGCCTTTGTTGCGTGCTGAAGCGCCTATCGTTGGTACTGGTATCGAGAAGCAACTTGTAAAAGATTCTCGTACTCAAGTAACATCTGAAGGTCATGGCGTTGTTGAATTTGTAGATGCTAATAAGATTGTCATCAAGTACGACCGTACTGAAGATGAAGAATATGTAAGCTTTGAATCAGCAACTAAAGAATATAAGATTTCTAAGTTCCGTAGAACGAACCAGAATATGACAATCGACTTGCGTCCTATCTGTGCTAAGGGTGACCGTGTAGAGCCAGGCCAAGTCCTAACTGAGGGGTATTCAACTGAACAAGGTGAATTGGCTCTTGGTAAAAACTTACTTGTAGCTTATATGCCTTGGAAGGGGTATAACTATGAGGATGCGATCGTGCTTAACGAACGAATGGTACGTGATGACGTGCTTACTTCTATCCACGTAGTAGAATACTCACTTGATTTGCGTGAGACGAAGCGTGGTATGGAAGAGTTTACATCGGATATTCCTAACGTAAGTGAGGAAGCGACTGCAGACTTGGACGAAAACGGTATTGTTCGTATTGGTGCTACATTGAATCCTGGTGATATCATCATCGGTAAGATTACACCTAAGGGTGAATCTGACCCTTCTCCAGAAGAGAAGTTGCTTCGTGCCATCTTTGGTGACAAGGCAGGTGACGTGAAAGATGCTTCTATGAAAGCTTCTCCATCACTTAAGGGTGTAGTCATTGACAAGCGTCTTTTGAGTCGTGTACAAAATACTGGTATCAAGGCGAAGAGAAAGCGTGAGAAGGAAGTATTCCAACCAATGCAGGAAGAATATGATCAACAAGTTATCAATCTTCGCAATGAATTGGAAGATAAGATTGTAAGACTTTGTGATGGTCTGCCAGCTGTAGCTGTACTTGATTATCTTGACGTAGAAGCTATCCCTGCTGGTAGCGCTATTACGCATGGTCACCTAGAATTACTTGACTACAACGCTGTTCAGCTAGACAACTGGACTTCGGATGCTCGAGTAAATGGCATGATTGGCCAACTTGTAGTAAACTACCTACGTTTGACTAAGTCAATGGAAGCAGAAATGAAGCGTAAGAAATTTGCTCTTTCTGTAGGTCACGAACTTCCAGCTGGTGTAATCCAACAAGCTAAGGTTTATGTTGCTAAGAAGCGTAAGATTGGTGTTGGTGATAAGATGGCTGGTCGTCACGGTAACAAGGGTATTGTTTCCCGTGTCGTTCGACAAGAAGATATGCCATTCCTTGATGATGGAACTCCAGTTGATATCGTATTGAACCCACTTGGTGTACCTTCACGTATGAACATCGGTCAGATTTTCGAGGCCGTACTAGGACGTGCAGGTGCTAAGCTAGGAGTGAAGTTTGCTACAAATATCTTCGACGGTGCACACATGGAGGATATTAACGAATGGACAGACAAGGCAGGCTTGCCACGTTACTGTAAGACTTATCTTCACGATGGTGGTACTGGTGTGCGTTTCGACCAGCCAGCGACTGTGGGTATGACATATATGCTTAAGCTTGGTCACATGGTTGAGGATAAGATGCACGCCCGTTCTATTGGTCCATACTCTTTGATTACACAGCAACCATTGGGTGGTAAGGCTCAATTTGGTGGTCAACGTTTCGGAGAGATGGAGGTTTGGGCTCTTGAGGCCTTCGGTGCAGCGCACATCCTACAAGAAATCTTGACTGTTAAGTCGGATGACGTAGTAGGTCGTAGCAAGACATACGAGGCGATTGTCAAGGGCGATGCAATGCCTACTCCTGGTATCCCAGAATCACTTAATGTATTGCTACATGAGTTGAAGGGTCTTGGACTAAGCGTAAACCTAGAATAGTAATACCTCTTTCACAATATATATTATGGCATTTAGAAAAGACAATCATAGAAAAAAGAATAACTTTACTAAGATCACGATTGGACTTGCTTCTCCTGAGGAGTTGCTAGAGTGCTCGAGTGGCGAGGTGTTGAAGCCAGAAACTATCAACTACCGTACCTACAAACCAGAGCGTGATGGCTTGTTCTGCGAGCGCATATTCGGTCCAGTTAAGGATTATGAGTGTCACTGCGGTAAATACAAGCGTATACGTTATAAAGGTATCGTTTGTGACCGTTGTGGTGTAGAGGTTACAGAGAAGAAAGTACGCCGTGAGCGCATGGGACATATCCAATTGGTTGTCCCTGTAGCGCATATCTGGTATTTCCGTTCTTTGCCAAATAAAATTGGATATTTGCTTGGTATCCCTACTAAGCAATTGGATAGCATTATCTACTACGAGCGTTATACTGTGATTCAGCCAGGTGCTGCTACGCAATTTAACCCAGATTTGAAGGAAAAGCAATTGCTTTCTGAAGATGAGTACCTAGAGATTCTAGACCAACTTCCTGAAGAGAACATGTATCTTGATGATAGCGATCCAAATAAGTTTATTGCTAAGATGGGTGCTGAAGGTATCTACGAGTTGTTGAAAAACATCAACCTAGATGAACTTTCGTATGCATTGCGTCACCAAGCAAGTACAGAAGGTTCTCAACAACGTAAAAATGAAGCTTTGAAGCGCCTACAGGTTGTAGAATCTTTCCGTGCTTCTCAGCATCGCAATAGACCTGAGTGGATGATCGTGCGTATCGTTCCTGTGATTCCGCCAGAACTACGTCCATTGGTACCACTCGATGGTGGTCGTTTTGCGACATCTGACTTGAATGACTTGTATCGTCGTGTGATTATCCGTAACAACCGTTTGAAGCGTTTGTTGGATATCAAGGCACCAGAAGTTATCCTACGTAATGAGAAACGTATGCTTCAAGAAGCTGTTGACTCATTGTTTGATAACTCTCGTAAGTCTACAGCGATCAAGTCTGATTCAAACCGTCCTTTGAAATCTCTTTCAGATAGTTTGAAAGGTAAGCAAGGTCGTTTCCGTCAGAACTTGCTTGGTAAGCGTGTTGACTACTCTGCTCGTTCGGTAATTGTCGTAGGTCCAGAACTTCGCATGCACGAGTGTGGTATCCCTAAATTGATGGCTGCAGAATTGTACAAACCATTTATCATTCGTAAGTTGATTGACCGTGGTATTGTGAAGACTGTGAAGTCTGCAAAGAAAATTGTAGATCGCAAAGAGCCAGTTATCTGGGATATTTTAGAGCACGTAATGAAGGGACACCCAGTCTTGCTTAACCGTGCCCCAACGCTTCACCGTCTAGGTATTCAGGCATTCCAACCTCGCATGATTGAGGGTAAAGCAATCCAATTGCACCCACTTGCATGTACGGCCTTTAATGCCGATTTCGATGGTGACCAAATGGCCGTTCATTTGCCATTGAGCAATGAGGCTGTACTGGAAGCACAAATGTTGATGCTTGGTTCACACAATATCTTGAACCCTGCCAACGGTGCCCCTATTACTGTCCCATCACAAGATATGGTCCTTGGTCTTTACTATATCACTAAGCTTCGTAAGGGAGCACTTGGTGAAGGCTTGACATTCTATGGTCCTGAGGAAGCAATGATCGCTTACAATGAAGGTCGCGTAGATATTCACTCTCCAGTGAAGGTCATGGTAGATGACATTGATGAAAAGGGTCAAGCTATCAACCACTTGGTAGAAACATCTGTTGGTCGTGTAATCGTCAATGGAATCGTACCTCAACAAGTTGGTTATGTCAACGAATTGATGTCTAAGAAGTCACTTCGTGGTATTATTACCAAGGTAATTAAGGTATGTGGTGTACCTGAAACTGCCGACTTCCTTGATGGCTTGAAGAATCTTGGTTACCGCATGGCCTTTGAAGGTGGTCTGTCTTTCAACCTTGGTGATATCATTATCCCAGAAGCGAAAGTAGAACTTGTACAAAAGGGTTATGAAAAGGTACAAGGTATTATTGATAACTATAACATGGGATTCATCACGAACAACGAACGTTATAACGGAGTTGTCGATGCATGGACCAATGTAAACAATAATCTTCAGAATGTGTTGATGAAGACTATTTCTGAAGACGACCAAGGTTTCAACTCAGTATATATGATGCTTGATTCTGGAGCCCGTGGTTCGAAAGCACAGATTAGTCAGCTGTCTGGTATGCGTGGTCTGATGGCCAAGCCACAGAAGGCTGGTGCGGAAGGTGGTCAGGTAATTGAAAACCCTATCCTTTCGAACTTTAAGGAAGGTCTTTCGGTGCTTGAGTACTTTATCTCTACTCACGGTGCGCGTAAGGGTCTTGCCGATACAGCCTTGAAGACAGCCGATGCGGGATACTTGACTCGTCGTCTTGTAGACGTATCTCACGATGTGATTATCAACGAGGAAGACTGTGGTACTCTACGTGGTATCGTATGTGCAGATATCAAGAACGATGAAGAAATCATTGCTTCTATGGAAGAACGCATCGTAGGTCGTGTATCTGTTCATGATGTGATTCACCCACGTACAGGTGAGGTTATCGTAGCAGCTGGTGAAGAAATTTTGGAAGATGCAGCTCGTATCATTCAGGAGTCACCAATTGAAAGCGTTGAAATCCGTTCTGTATTGACTTGTGAGTCTCGTAATGGTGTCTGTGCGAAATGTTATGGACGTAACTTGTCTACTAACCGCATGGTACAAAAGGGTGAAGCTGTTGGTGTTATCGCTGCTCAATCTATTGGTGAGCCAGGTACTCAGCTTACACTTCGTACGTTCCACGCCGGGGGTATTGCAGGTAACGCTTCTACAGATAATACATTGAAGTCGCCACATGATGCGAAAATTATCTTTGAAGAGATCAAGACAGTCCCAGGTAAGGATGATGAAGGACGTGCAGTTGATATCGTTATTTCTCGTCTTGGTGAAATTCGCTTGGTTGATGAAAAGACAGGTATCATGCTTTCTTCCATCAACATCGGTTATGGCTCTCACTTGTATGTGAAGAACAATGCAGTTGTTAAGAAGGGTGACTTGTTGAATATGTGGGATCCATTTAACGCAGTTTTGGTAACTGAGTTTACGGGTCATGCAGAATTCGAAAACATGATTTTGAATACAACATATAATCTAGAAACTGACCTTGTGTCTGGTGTTTCTACTGTTGTGATTACAGAATCGCGTGATCGTACTTTGGTACCTTCTATCCGTATTACAGATAAGAAGGGTGTAGATCACATATATAACTTCCCAGTAGGTGCAACAATTACCTTCAAAGAAAAAGAAATCCAAAAGGGTGTTGATGTTACAGCTGGTCAAATTCTGATGAAGACAGCGCGTGCACAAAGTAAGGCAGGTGATATCACCGGTGGTCTTCCACGTGTCACCGAGTTGTTTGAAGCTCGTAACCCATCTAACCCAGCGGTTGTGTCTGAAATCGACGGTATCGTAAAAATGGGTAAGATTAAGCGTGGTAACCGTGAGATCGCTGTTGAATCGAAGACTGGTCAAGAGCGCAAGTATCTTGTATCGCTTTCTAAGCAAATTCTTGTTCAAGATGGTGATGCGGTACGTGCAGGAACTCCACTTTCTGATGGTGCGACTACTCCAGCTGATATCCTAGCGATTATGGGTCCTACTGCTGTTCAAGAGTATATCGTGAATGGTGTACAGGATGTATATCGCCTACAGGGAGTGAAGATCAACGATAAGCACTTTGAAATTATTGTACGTCAGATGATGCGTAAGGTTGTTATCAACGACGGTGGTGATACGAAGTTCCTAGAGCAACAAATTGTCGATAAGCAAGAGTTTATGCGTGAAAACGATGAAATCTGGGGCAAAAAAGTTGTGATTGATGCAGGTGATTCTGAATTGATGAAGCCAGGTATGGTAGTAACATCTCGTAAGCTTCGTGACGAAAATTCAATCTTGAAACGTCGTGATATGAAGCCAGTAGTTGTTCGTGATGCTGTTCCAGCAACATCAACTCAAATCCTTCAAGGTATTACTCGTGCAGCCCTTCAGACATCAAGCTTTATGTCTGCTGCTTCCTTCCAGGAAACGACTAAGGTGCTTAACGAAGCCGCTATCAATGGTAAGGAAGACTTGCTACTTGGTATGAAGGAGAATGTGATCTGTGGTCACTTGATCCCAGCGGGTACTGGCCAACGTGCTTTCAACAAGATCTCTGTAGGATCGCGTGATGAGTATGAGCAGATGCAACGCAACAAGCAAAATGTTGTAGACTTCGATGGACAATCTGTTTCCGAAGTAGCTGAAACTACAGCGCCAGTTGCTGAGTAAATAAAAATAGATTAGTGTCTTTACGACACATCTTACAATATTATTATACGATGAAGAGGATGTGCTCCGTGATGGAGTGCATCCTTTTTCTTTTTATCACAATATGACTAGATTATGGTAGAATAGGCGATAAAAAAAGCATTGACAAAATTGCCAATGCTTTTCTACTATATATAACAATGTGATTATTATTTCATGAAGTCTTTACGACGTAATACAAAGCTGTTACTCAAGTACTTCTCACGTACGATTTGGTTGGCAGCTAGTTCTTCAGGATTACCTTGGAATAAGATGCGTCCTTCAAATAGAAGATATGCTCTATCAGTAATGCTAAGTGTTTCTTGTACATTATGGTCAGTAATCAAGATGCCGATGTTCTTGTCTTTTAGCTTCCACACAATCTGTTGAATATCTTCTACGGCGATAGGGTCGACACCAGCAAATGGTTCATCAAGCATGATAAACTTAGGGTCGATAGCCAAGCAGCGCGCAATCTCTGTACGACGACGCTCACCACCAGATAATTGGTCGCCTAGTGATTTACGTACCTTCTGAAGACGAAACTCTGCAATCAAGCTTTCTAGTTTCTCTTTTTGATATTCCTTAGGTTTGTTAGTCATTTCAAGAACTGAAGCAATATTGTCTTCTACAGACATTTTACGGAAGACTGAAGCTTCCTGAGCTAAGTAACCAATACCAGTTTGTGCACGCTTGTATACTGGATATTTTGTGATTTCTAAATCGTCTAAGAAGATGCGACCTTCATTTGGAGTAACCAACCCTACAGTCATATAGAATGAAGTAGTCTTACCCGCACCATTAGGTCCGAGCAAACCAACAATTTCTCCTTGCTTTACATCGATGCTGACACCTTGTACTACCGTACGTTTGCCATACTTCTTTACCAGTCCTTCGGTGCGTAGCACCATTTTATTTTCTTCAGTTCCTGACATATTCAACTATTTTGCAACAAATGTACTAATAATCTAGGGAAAATAGGTACATTTGCATCGACAAATATATTAAGTATATGATTAAAGCTTTACATTCATTTGGACAGTACGTCCAACTTATGCAAAGAGTCATTGCCCGCCCTGAAAGATTCCGTATGTACTGGCGACAGTATGTCAAAGAACTGATGCAGCTGGGTGTTGACTCTGTA
This sequence comes from Bacteroidaceae bacterium, assembly GCA_963678855.1. Classification (GTDB taxonomy): domain Bacteria; phylum Bacteroidota; class Bacteroidia; order Bacteroidales; family Bacteroidaceae; genus F22. The sequence continues at coordinate 1,975,729 of OY787448.1, forward strand.
GGTATTGTGCTACTAATTTCTCTGTTTATTGGAGCGGTTATTGCCATTCAAATCAAAATCAATATCGAAAGTCCTTGGATGCCTATTTGGACAGTAGGTTTTGTAACTCGCGAAATCATGCTGTTGGAGTTTTCTTCCTCTATCATGTGTCTGATTCTTGCTGGTAAGGTTGGGTCGAATATTGCGAGTGAATTAGGTACCATGCGAGTCACTCAGCAGATTGATGCTTTAGAAATTATGGGGGTAAATTCTGCAGCATATTTGATTCTCCCTAAGATAGTAGCTATGATGTCAATGATTCCATTGCTGGTTATCTTTAGTTTCTCCTCAGGAGTCTTTGGGGCATACTGTATTGCTTGGTTTACTGATATGATGACACCTAGTTCTTTGACAGCTGGTATGCAATATTGGTTTGTCGAATGGTATGTATGGTGTGCTATTATTAAATCTTTCTTCTTTGCTTTTCTAATATCCAGCGTCTCTGCATATTTTGGCTATACTGTAGAGGGAGGATCTATAGAAGTAGGTAAGGCATCAACAAATGCTGTAGTACGTTGTTCTGTTCTTATCCTTTTCTCTGACTTGATACTCACACAGTTGTTGATGGGCTAAGATATAAAGTGTAATTTAATAGGGACATACTCCCACCAAACATATGATTGAAATTAAACATCTGTATAAGTCATTCGAAGAGAAGGAAGTTCTTCATGACATCAATATATTATTTCCACCAGGACAAACCAATTTAATTATTGGACAGAGTGGATCGGGGAAGACGGTACTTATTAAATGTATCGTTGGATTATTGGAAGCAACATCTGGTGAGATTTTATATGATGGTCGTAATTTTGCCAATTTTTCAAAGAAGGAGAGAAAGACATTGCGTCAAGAGATTGGTATGATTTTCCAAAGTGCTGCGCTTTTTGATTCTAAAAGTGTCCTAGATAACGTTATGTTTCCGTTGCAGGTCTTTAGTAATGATACACATCGTGAGCTTAAACGTAGAGCTTTTGCTTGCCTAGATCGCGTAAATCTACTAGAGGCAGCAGATAAGATGCCTGATGAAATTAGTGGGGGGATGCAAAAACGTGTAGCTATTGCTAGAGCTATCGCTTTGAATCCAACTTATCTATTTTGTGATGAACCTAACTCTGGATTGGACCCCAAAACTTCAATCGTTATTGATCACTTGATACAGGATATTACTAAAGAGTTCAATATGACGACTATTATCAATACACATGATATGAACTCAGTAGTGGGGATTGGCGAACAAGTTTCGTTTGTTCACCAAGGCCATAAAGCATGGGAAGGGACAGGAGATCAAATACTTCATACGGAATGTGAGCCATTGAAAGAATTTATTTTCTCTTCAGATATTGTCAAAAAGGCTGCAGAGAGTACTCTCTAAAAAACAAGTGCGACTATACATAATATTATATATATGTGTATAGTCGCACTTGTTCTATTTTTAAGCCCAAATTAAAAAGAGCTGTAATAAGTAGCCGACCTTCTTCCTGTTTTGCAAATCGTCTCAAATGTAAAAGAGAGCAAGTGCAGGATATATCCTTTACTTGCTCTCTAAATACATTAATCACCGTAGTGAATCGAAAAAAAATTATCGGTGCGGCTTAGTTACGAGGTCTAGCTTCATTAACTACCATGTTGCGACCTTCAAACTCTGAGCCGTTCAATTCTTTGATTGCTGCAGCAGCTTCTGCGTCGTTTGCCATTTCGACAAATCCAAAACCTTTAGAACGTCCTGTTTCACGATCCATAATGATTTTCACTGAGCGAACATCACCGAACTCTGAAAGTAGATCGCCTAGTTGCTCTTCACGAACCCTATAGTTAAGGTTCCCAATAAAAATATTCATACTGTAAGAAATTAAATAAACGATAAGTCTTTTGACTTATTCTCTGGTAGCAAAGAAACGGATAATAATCGACAATCAAGCATGTTATTGTCTTTTTCTTTAAAGAAAATTCGTGCAAGACGACGAATTGTGAAAATTCACCCTGCGTTTTATGTTATTATGACAGAGATGCTACAGAAATATTACAAAACCGTGGTGTTTTATGCTCAAATTCTTATCAGATTGACTTATGTCAAAACATCATGCTGAAAAACATGTTTTTTAGTTGGAATGCTTGCCTAGCTATGCTATAGTCCATATATTTGCAGTGTAAAAAGATAACAGAGGTCTCATAGAGGAGATCAAACAAAACCATTCAATAGGAAATTAAGGTTGAAGATTAGATTCAGTATTCAATAGGTAAACACAATAAGGTGATGTATTCACCCATGGTATTAGAATTAGGTAATTGTTTAAAGGTAACTAGTTCGACAGGTATTAGGAAACAAAAGGTATAAAGTAGATTGTTTTTTAGGTTATAGATTAGGTATTAATAGGTTTTAGATTTGAATAGGTATTAGAATTTAGGATGAAGATTGTAAGGTGTTAGATTTAAGGACTGAAAAAAGATTGTAGATTTCAGAGATAACAATTTAATTGGATAACAAACAGGATTGTTTTTTTTAAAAGGAAAAGAAAATGAAGAAATTAGGATTAACACTTGTAGCAGCATTTTCCCTGGCTACTATGAGTTTTGCTGCAGGCATTCAGCCAACAACAGCGAAGTGGGAAGGAAACGTCAATGTCAATAAGCTAAGCCAATTTTTGGCGCTATCTGCAGATCAAAAGGCAGAAGTATCAAACATCAGCAAGAATCTTTCTACTGATATGGCAGAAGCAAACAACGCGACAGCAGATTCAACAGAGAAGAAGCTAACTCGCAAAGCTGTTTACAGCAACCTGAAATTGATGAAGCAGACGCTTACTCAGGAACAGTATGCTAAGTATACTAGAGTAGTCAATGCAACTCTAAACAACAAAGGCATTGTTATCGAGTAAGACTGGATGACGTAAGATGCGTGGCAAGGACAATTTTGTCCTTGACCCTAGTGGCGATGAGGACAGAGCTCTTATGAGTTTTCTGGCCTTTTTTTTTGCCTTTATTTTTCCTATAGGTGTACGGCTCAGCTTTGGCTGGGCTTTTTTTGTATATATGTTGTCCAACATATTCGTTGGTTTTTTATACGTTTTGTTTGTTAGATTCCTGCAATTAACTATATTTGACCCTTTGAAAGGTGGTTTTACATCTACGAATCACATTGCATTACAGAAAACGTTTGCGGAAGGTTTCATTGACATTTGCACTAACACATATACCCTCTATCCGCTTTCTCGCTATATTTGCACCGTAACCTTGGATGAATTGTATACTATTTGACTACTATGAGTATATAACCTACTTAACTTAGTAACCTTAACACAGTACTATTCTTCTTTAGATTGCATATAACTATATTATCATAATCGTTAACTTTAAATTCAAATTGCATGAAGCAGGTCAAGACTGGGATCCTTTCCCGCACGATTCTAACCCTAATGTTAGGATTGTTTTTATCTGTTGCCGCGTTTGCACAGGAGATTACTATACAAGGTAATGTATCTGACAACACGGGGCTACCTATCATCGGTGCCAATGTCCTTATCAAAGGTACACAAAATGGTACAATCACAGATTTTGATGGTAATTTCGTTCTGAAAGCCGACAAAAGTGCTGTTCTTCAAGTTACTTATGTTGGTTACAAAACTCAGGAAGTAGCAGCAGCTCCTACAGTGAAAATCGTTCTTGTTGAAGACGCTATTTTGCTAGAAGGTGCTGTAGTAATTGGCTACGGTAAAGTGAAGAAAGAAGACATGACTGGTTCGGTTACAGCTATCAAACCTGACAAAATGAATCGTGGTTTAACTACGAATGCTCAGGATATGATGACTGGTAAGATTGCCGGTGTAAGCGTAATCGATGCTGGTGGTACTCCTGGTGGTGGTGCAACCATTCGTATTCGTGGTGGTTCTTCTTTGAACGCTAGTAATGACCCATTGATCGTAATCGATGGACTTGCTATGGATAATGATGGAGTACAAGGTCTTTCTAACCCATTGTCTATGGTAAACCCTAATGATATCGAAACAATGACTGTATTGAAAGATGCATCAGCGACAGCTATCTATGGTTCTCGTGCATCTAATGGTGTCATCATCATTACAACTACTAAGGGTAAAGCAGGTTCTGCTCCTAAGGTCACTTACAACGGTAACGTGTCTGTAAGTTCTGTAAAGGAAACTCTTGATGTAATGGGTGCTGATCAATACAGAGAGTACATTAAAAACTTCTATGGTGAAGATAGCGCAGCTTATGGTGCACTGGGTAACGCTAATACTGACTGGCAAGATGAAATTTATCAACTTGCTTTCTCTACAGACCACAACATTACAGTGGCTGGTGGTTTGAAGAATATGCCTTACCGTGTGTCTTTTGGCTATACAAACCAAGACGGTATCTTGAAAACGTCAAACTTTGAGCGTTACACTCTTTCTGCTAACGCTTCTCCATCTTTTTTGGATGATGCTTTGAAATTTAACATCAATACTAAACTGATGTTGGCAAAGAACCGTTATGCAGATGATGGTACTGTAGGTGCTGCTGCTGGATTCGATCCAACTCAACCAGTACGTAGTAACGATGAAAATATGCAAAAGTTGTTTGGTGGTTACTACCAATGGACTACTGATGGTGCATCTTTGAATGATCCAACATGGCCTTTAACTTACCAAAATCTTGCTGCTGCTAACCCTGTAGCAACTTTGAATCAACAAAACAATCGCGCTACCTCTAAGACTTTTGTAGGTAACATCGAGGCTGACTACGAACTTCCTTTCTTTAAGGATATTCATATTCACGCAAATGCAGGTGCGGACTACTCTACAGGTCGTCAAACAAATACTATCTCCAATCTTTCTGCAAGCAATAATTACTATGGTTATTATGGTGTAGATGAAACAGATAAGTATAATGTGTCTTTCAATACATTTGCTCAATACAACAAAGAAATTGGTGCTCACCGTTTCGAAGTGATGGGTGGTTATGAGTGGCAACACTTCCACCGTGAGGGTAACAACACAGGTTTTGGTTTCTATCCTGATACTAATACTGAAACTCCTGGTGACAAATACCAACCAACTGATAGAGATTGGGCAACTGAAAACTATCTAGTTTCTTTCTTCGGTCGTGCAAACTACACACTACTTGATCGTTACTTGTTCACTGCAACAGTACGTCGTGATGGTTCTTCTCGTTTCAGCGAAGACAATCGTTGGGGTACTTTCCCATCATTCGCCTTCGGTTGGAAGATGAAGGAAGAAGCATTCCTTAAGGATGTAGATTGGTTGTCAGATATGAAACTTCGTCTTGGATATGGTATCACAGGTCAACAAAATATCAATGATGACTTCTCATACTTTGCTACATATCAAACAAACCGCAACGGTGGTAAGTATGATATCGGTTATGGTGATACAACTCAACGTCCAGATGCTTACAATGACAATTTGAAGTGGGAAAAGACAAAGACTTACAATGCTGGTCTTGATCTTGGTTTCATGAATGGTCGTATCAACGCAGCAGTTGATGTATACTTCCGTGAAACAACTGACCTATTGAACTTTGTGTATATTTCAGCAGGTACTAACTTCCGTAACCAAGTAAACAGCAACGTTGGTTCATTGGAAAACAAGGGTATCGAGTTCTCTATAGATGCTAAGCCAATCGTAACTGATGATTTGGTATGGTCTGTAGGTTTCAACGCTACTTACAACGACAACGAAATTACTGAGTTGACAGCGGGTGGTGATGATAGCTACTATGTGCCAACAGGTGGTATCGGTATTGGTACTGGTTCAAATATCCAAGCACATGCAGTTGGTCATCCAGCTTCTTCGTTCTTTGTATACCAACAAGTATATGATGAAGCAGGTAAGCCAATTGAAAATACATTCGTAGACCGTGATGGTAATGGTGTGATCAATGATGGTGACCGCTACTTCTACAAGAAGCCAGCAGCTGATGTGCTTCTTGGTTTTACTTCTAAAGTGGTTTGGAAAGAATGGGATTTCGGTTTCTCTCTACGTGCTAGTTTGAACAACTACGTATACAACGAAATTGAGTCTAGTAACGCAAATACGCATATGCTATTTAGCCCTCAAAACTTCTTGAGCAACCGTCCAAAAATGGTACTTGCAAACGACTTTAGCGGTACAGGTAACTACTACATGTCTGATTACTATGTACAAAACGCTTCATTCTTGAAGTTGGATAACGTTACTGTAGGTTACTCATTTAAGGACGCATTCAACACAGGTATTAGCGGCCGTGTATATGGTACAGTACAAAACGTATTGACTATTTCAGATTACAAGGGTCTAGATCCAGAAATCGATGGTGGTATTGATAATAACATCTACCCACGTCCATTGGTGTCTATCATTGGTCTTAGCCTTAATTTCTAATAACCAACGAACGACATAAAAAGAAAATCATATGAAATTCAATAAGATTACAAAATGGCTTCCTGCTGCTGCAATGCTTGTAGCACTTGGCGTGTCATCATGTACAAATGATTTGGATGTAACTCCAATAGACCCAAACACTCAATCCGATTTCCATCAGAACGAAGTGTTTACAAAGATCTACTCAACGCTTGCGTTGACAGGTTCTGAAGGACCTTCAGGTATGGGTGATGTAGATGGTATTGACGAAGGTCAGTCTGCATTCTACCGTCTAGTTTGGAATGCACAAGAGCTTCCTTCTGATGAGATGAAGTGTAACTGGGGTGACCCTGGTATCCCAGAGTTCAATACAAATACTTGGAATGCAACGACTTCTTTCGTAGAAGGTTTGTATTACCGTTTGTATTTCGATGTAACTTTGTGTAACTTCTTCTTGTCTAAGATTCAAGGACAAGACGATGCTACTTCTGTGGCTCAACGTGCAGAAGCTCGTTTCATGCGTGCTTTGAACTACTACTATCTAATGGATATGTTTGGTAGTGTAGCGTTCCCATTGGAACTATCTGCATCAAACCCTGATCCTATCAACCGTGCCGACTTGTACAACTGGTTGATTGAAGAACTAGTAGGTACTGAAGGTTGTGTCAACGATATGGTTGAACCAGGTACAGCTACTTATGGTCGTGCAGACAAAGCTGCTGCTTGGTTGCTTGCTGCTCGCTTGTACCTTAATGCTGAAGTATATACTGGTACTGCAGACTGGACAAATGCTGCTACTTATGCGAAGAAAGTTATGGACTCAAGCTACTCGCTAGCTCCAGAATATCGTAACCTATTTGTTGCAGATAACAATGAAAACGGTGCTCAAGTTGAGGTCCTTTTAGCTATCATGCAAGATGGTATTGATACTAAATCTTATGGTGGTAGTACTTTCCTAATTGCTTCTACTCATAAGGGTGATATGGGTAACTATGGTATCACTGGTGCATGGGCAGGTAACCGTGCCACTGCAAACATGATGCAAAAGTTCTTCCCTAATGATGATGCACCTAATGTAGACGAAGCAGATATGGTCGCTGAAGCTAACGATAAGCGTGCACTATTCTTTGGTATTGATCGCGAACTTTATATCGCAGACAAGACAACAGAATTCGTTGCAGGTTATAGCTCTACTAAGTTTAACAACTTGCGTGCTGACGGCGCAGCGTCTAAAGACTCTGGCTTTGCAGATACAGATATCCCTTTCCTACGTGCAGCAGAAGCTTACTTGACATTTGCTGAAGCAAACGCTCGTATGAACGGTGGAACTACTAATGGTGAAGGTACAGCAGCTATCGATGCACTTCGTACTCGTGCTAATGCATCTACTCAAGCAGTATATGATCTAGACTTTATACTAGATGAGTGGAGCCGTGAGTTCAGCTTTGAAGGTCGTCGTCGTATTGACTTGATTCGTCATGGTAAGTTTGGTGGTGTTAATAACTACACTTGGGAATGGAAAGGTGGCGTACAAACAGGTACTTCATTCTCTTCTCACTTGAATATTTTCCCAATTCCTGGTAAGGACTTGAACAACAACGATAAGTTGTCTCAAAACCCAGGTTATTAATCCTTAGAGTCTAATAGCAAACAGAAAAATCATAGAAAAATGAAGAAACTAACAATATTGGCTACTATGCTTCTAGGGCTATCGGTTTTCACTTCTTGTGATAGTGACCGTGATAGCAACCCTACGTATAAGCAGCCAACCACATTTACTCTGAATCAACCAGCAGCTTCTAGCGGTAACTACTTGCTTGAAGATACAGAGTTTGTAACAGTGACAACTTCTCAACCTGACTTTGGATATACTGCTCCAGTAGTATACGCAGCGCAAATCTCTTTATCGCAAGATAGTTGGGTAGCACAGACTGAGGAAGATCCTGGTACCATGCGTGAACTAGATACAAAGTCTACTTCTGTTAAGTACAATATGCCTTCTTCAGAGATCGGCCGTGCTTTGGTAGAACTTGCAAAATATCCAAGCGAGGAGGAAACTCCAGAAACACAAATGTTCTATGTACGTCTTAAGGCGACAGTTGAAGGACAAACTCCTGTATATTCTAATGTAATCGCTTTAACAGCGGTTCCTTATTATATCGAGTTGAAGGCGGCATTGCCTAACTTCTTGTTCCTTATTGGTAACTGGATCGGTGATGGTTCATGGAATAATGGTATGGATAAGATTGGTACAGCTACAGTGCCTTTGGCTCTAGTAGATGGTGCATCTTACAATGTGAAGACTGGTGACGGTCTATTTACATTTACTGGCGAGTTCCCTACAGCTACTTCAGATAACGGATTCAAACTAATAGGTCTGGTGGACGATGTTATCAGCTGGGATGTTCAATGGGGTAATGGTGAAGATGGTGATACTCCTGGCAACTCTGATTTGAAGTACAACGATGGTGGTTCTGGTCACATCGGTTTTGCAGAAGAAGGTTGGTACAAGATCAACTTGAACACTGAAACTAATGAGTTGACATTTGACCATCTAGATGCTGAGCCTCATGCTGCATACGATTCTATGGGTCTTATTGGTACATTCAATGATTGGGCAGAGCAAGAGCCAATGACTCAAGTAGGTAACTTCACACACGTGTGGACAACTACTTATACTTTTGCTGAAGATGCAGAGTTGAAGTTCCGTGCAAATGACTCTTCGGATTACAGCTGGGGTGCGAAGAACCCTGCAGCTTCTCAGGATGAAACAGATTTCCCTTATGGACTTACAGGTGGTGAAAACCTTAAAGTTCCTGCAGGTACATACATCATTATCTTTAATGATATTGATTTGACTTATTACTTCTTTGCACAATAATCATAACTACTAATCCATTAGAAAAATGAAGAAATTTTCAATCTATATGATGTCCTTTTTCTTGGCTGCAGGATTTGTAGCGTGTGATGACACATTTGAAGAGGACTACAATGATGATGTGGCTGCGCCACAGAGTTATACAGAAGATGGCACTTACGGTACAACGTTTACCGTAAGTGAATCAAACGGCGGAGTTGTTGACTTGCGCACAGCTGATACTGATGTATCGTTGTTTAGCGTAACTGCTATTCCTGAATATACTGCTGCAGAAGGTGCAAGCGTGACATACCGAGCTTTGCTTTCTCAAACAGATGACCTAGCCGATGCAAAAGAGTTGACTCTTGCTGCTAACGGTACATCTTTGAGCCTTCCAAGTGCTGATCTTGATGCACTAGTTAAGGAAATGTTTGGCAAAGAGCCTACTGAACGTACAGTTTATGCACGTGTAATGGCTGCTGCTACAGATGTTAATGAGAACACATTGTCTCTAGGTTCTGCCGTGAAGACTTTGACCTTGACTCCAAACATGCGCACAATTGCTGCAAGCTATGTAATCAACGGTTCTGTAACGGGCGACGAAGACTTAGCTATGACACACAGTAGCTCTAGTGTTTATGAAGATACAAGCTTCTCTTTGATGTTTGAAGCTCTAGAAGATGCACAAAGCTTCTTGATCATATCTGCAGATGGTACTCAAACTTTGGGTGCTGCATCAGGTTCTGAAACAGCAACTGAAGGTACTCTCGTAGAAACTGGAGCACAAGCAATCACATTGGGTGATGCTATGTGGTATAAGGTTACAGTAAACATGGAAACTTTGGAATACACTATCGAAGCTTACGATATGACTCCTGAAGTATATGTTCCTGGTAACCACCAAGCATGGAATCCTGCAACAGCTCCAATGTTGAAAACTCCAGCTATGGATGGTATCTATACTGGTTATCTATATTTGGATGGCGGCTTTAAGTTGCTAGCAAAACCAGATTGGGGAGCTACACAGTACCACTTCGGTAATGTATCAGGTGTCAGTGATAACATCTCTGGTGATGGTGAAAACTTCACGATTGCTGCTGGTTTTTATCAGTTGGTATACAACCTACCTACAAACACGCTAGAAGCAACTGCTTTTGAGTGGGGACTTATCGGTGCTTTCAATGGATGGGGAAGCCAAACTAACATGACATGGAGTACTGACGAGGGATGTTTTGTCCTAGAAGGTGTTGAATTGCCTGTTGGTGAATTGAAGTTCCGTGGTAACGACAGTTGGGATTACAATTATGGTGGTGACTTGACAAATATGTCAGTAGGTGGTGCTAATATTGCTATCTCTGAAGCAGGAGTCTATACTGTTAAGCTATTCTTTGATGCTGATGGTACAGTTCGTGCAACATTTGACAAGACTGCTGAACTTCCAGCGCCTACAAGTACTGAACAATAATATGCTGAAGCGTACTATTAAAATAAACTTTGGAGAAGCAATGGCTTTTTCCATAGTAAATCTATTAATCGCATAAATTCCTGCATCGTCACTGAGGTGATGATTAGATAATGTAGATGCTTGAGGGTCGTCCTTGCAGGGGACGGCCCTCTCTTTTTTGCTCCCATCAGTAGCGTATTACAAAATATGCAAACGTTTGTATATCTCAACATGTTCCCTTTCTGTCACATTGTATCAAATTATGGGGTTATTCCTTATCTTTGTATTCAAACCTATAAACTGTTAAATAAAAATCGAGAAACTTATGAGAACATTTTCAATTCGATTGTTTCTGTTGATGGCTGTCTTGTTTACGGCAGCGGCATGTAGTAGTGGTGATGATCCATTGCCAGATCCAAATGTTGACCCAACAGAGGCTACATTTACATCAACTATCGAAGCCCCAGCTACCAAGTTAGAAAACAACGCTTGGGTAGGTGGTGAAGAAGTTGGTATCTTTATGGTAAAGAGCGGTACTTCTGTTTTCCAAACTGTATCTGGTATGGCCAATACCAAATATACAGCTGCTACTGATGGCGTACTTAGTCCATCATCAATGAAGCAAGCTTACCCTACAGATGGAAGTGCTGTAAGCTTCGTAGCTTATTATCCTTTCAATAATTCTGCTTCGTCGGGTAGCATTTCTATCGATTTATCTTCTACAACTACAGACCACGACTTGATTGTGGCAAAGACAGATGCTTCTTACAGCAAAGAAAATACTGCCGTAGCACTTACTTTTGCACACGTACTGAGTAAGGTTCACTTTGATGTGAAGGATGCTTCGGGTGCTGCAGTTGATGCATCCAAACTTGCGGTTGCTGCTCAAGTAAATAACAAAGGTACTTATTCTATCGTCAACGAAGAACTTACAGTGATTCAAGCTACGACAGCTGATACTCAGCTAGCTGTGAAAACTGAAGGCAATGCAACGGTTGCTCATGGTATTTTGCTTCCTAGCACCACTTCAGGTACTAAGACTGTCAACACACTTAGGAAAGTGACTTTCTCATATGATGGCAAAGATTATACATGGCTTATAGATGAGACGGGTATCGAGATGGAAGCAAATACTCAATATAATTATGAGGTAACACTTCCTACAGATGACGATGAAGCAACAGTCCTAGAAATGGGTTCTGTAACTGGCTGGGGATCTGAACATACAAATGTACCTGCAGAAGACTACTCACAAGTACCAGTAGGATTCAGTTTCAACCCAGAAACATTGAATGCAGATCAAGCATTGACTATCCGTTTCAAGGCAGACAGTAGCTCTGATCTTTATAACTTTACTGGTGATTGTTATCTACACGCTGGTGTGATTATCGAAGGTCAATGGAATTATGTGCCAACTGAGTGGAGTGAAAATATCGAGAAGAACCACTGGACAAAACTAACAGACAATATCTGGGAGTTTAAGATGACACCAAGCATCCGTGAATGGTTTGCTTCTGGTGAATCTCCAGTCAATAAACTTGGTTTGATAATCCGTAACGCCGACGGTACGAAAAAGGGGCTAGCAGAAGATTATTTCGTAACTGTAACTGATGACCAATATCAAGGATTCGTGGCAGATGCTTCTAAGATTAAGCAAGAAACTATGCCTACTGGTCTAGAATATGGTATCAACAAGGTTAGTGCTACTGAAGTGACTATCGTTCTTTATGACAAAGATACAGCTGGTAGCCACCACGAGTATGCTTATGTCGTGGGTGATATGAATGACTGGACTTTGGCTAATGACGATACTAGCTTGATGAAACGTGATGACGCTGCAGGTTGCTGGTGGATTACTTTCTCTGGTCTAGATGCTACTAAGGAATATCGTTTCCAATACTACATTGGTGATGGTGCAGATACATTCCGTATGGCCGATGGTTATAGCCGAAAGGTTTTAGACCAAAACAATGACCAATATATCCCTGAATCTACATATCCATCTGCTGAAAGACAATATCCAGAAGGTGCATATGGTACTGTGTCTTGCTTCAAAATCCAAGAAGATGCATATGCTTGGCAAAATCCAAACTTTAAGATTGCAGATAAGAAAGATCTAGTGATTTACGAGTTGCTTCTTCGTGACTTCTCTGATTCACATGATCTAGATGGCCTAATGGCTAAGCTAGACTATATCGAAACTCTAGGTGTAGATGCTATCGAGTTGATGCCTACACAAGAGTTTGATGGCAATGACAGCTGGGGATACAATCCTTGTTTCTACTTTGCTATGGATAAAGCTTATGGTACAGATAACGACTATAAAGCATTTATCGACGAGTGTCACTCTAGAGGCATTGCTGTTATCCTAGACGTTGTGTACAACCACATGACTGGTGCATCTCCTTTTGCACGTCTATATTGGGATGGTGGCAGTAATAAGACTGCAAGCAACAATCCATACTTTAATGTAGATGCGAAGCACCCTTACAATGTGTTCCATGATATGAACCACGAAAGTCAATTGACTCGTGACATGGTGAAGCGCAACTTGAAGTTCTTGCTTGAAGAATATAAGTTCGATGGTTTCCGTTTCGACCTTGTCAAAGGTTTGACACAAAATGCAGGTGGTAATGACAGTGATGATAATGGTGCGTACGATGCATCTCGTGTTGCTATCGTGAGAGATTATCACAGTGCTATGATGGAAGCCAATCCTGACGCTATGATGATTCTAGAAGGCTTCTTAGCAAGCGATGAAGAGAATGTATATGCTGATGATGGTATCTTCTGCTGGAGAAACAAGAATCATCAATTCTGTGAGGCAGCTATGGGATGCCCAAGTAGCAATGCTAGCCTAGATGGTATGTACGAACTCAAGGGCAACTGGGTATCATACATGTGTAGCCACGATGAAGAACGTCCTGCTTATAAGCAATTTAAGTACGGTCAAGATTACTTCAAGTATACTCAAGCTGCTCTTTCAGGTACTAAACTTGATAGCGGTATGAAGCAAATCGCTGCCAATTTTGCTTTATTCTTGACTGCTCCTGGGCCTAAGATGATCTGGCAGTTTGATGAGCTTGGTTATGACTACTCAATTGAGAAGAATGGTCGTACAGGTGCTAAGCCTATCAAGTGGAATTATTATGATACAGATGGTCCACGTAAGGACTTGTACAATACGGTATCTAAGATTATGAAGCTTCGTAATGATAACGAAGATCTATTTGATATCACAAGTACAATCTCTAAGAACTGGAGTGGTACTACTTGGTCTACTTCGGGTACGTATACGAAGCTGACTGCAGGTAGCAAAAACCTAGTTGTCATTGCTAACCTTTCTGGAGCTGCCCAAACATACTCTGTTACTTTCCAACACACTGGAAGCTGGACTGAGTATATTTCAGGTGATGATGTTGCAGTAGGTGCTGCTACAATGGATGTAGCTGTTCCAGCTTACGGATTCAAGATCTTCACTGACTTCTAAAGAAATAGGTAACAATATTCATATTTAGATTGAGCCGCCTCGCTAGCATATACTAACGAGGCGGCTTCTTTATATACTTCCAATATCTTGCACATAAGGTGTTAAGTCTATTCTTCTTACTAGGAGCGAGTCGATTGGGCATGCTATTCACCTCGATTGGGCGTGTCGAATCGAGGTGAATAGCATGCCCAATCGAGACTCGCAAAGGATAGTAAATGAATCTAGTACCTTATAAGTGTTGAATCCACCTATATGCTCATACTAGTGAGCTAGGCTAGGATTGTACTTCTGAGTGTATTGTAGTTCAGCATAGGGCACAAAAAAGGGTGCAACCGCAATGGTTGCACCCTTTTGAATTTCTTTTTCTCATGCCCTAAGGCAAATCATGCCGAGTAAAGAATTACTTCTTTTTACGGTTACCGTAACGGTTCATGAACTTATCTACACGACCAGCTGTATCGACAAGCTTAGACTTACCTGTGTAGAATGGGTGAGATGTGTTTGAGATTTCAAGCTTTACTAGAGGATACTCTACGCCTTCGAACTCAATAGTTTCTTTTGTGTTAACAGTACTCTTTGACAAGAATACGTCACCGTTAGACATGTCCTTAAATACTACTGGACGATAATTGTCAGGATGGATTCCTTTTTTCATCTTACTATATTTTTTTTATTGATTTGCTGTTTAATACTATTTGGTAAGAATAGTGTAATGGGCATTTTCAGCGCACAAAGATAAGAACACTTGATGGACTGACCAAATGTTTTAAGAGTTTTTCGCTAGATTAGAGGCTGTTTTCTATAGATGTACTCTTTTTATGCGAACAAAAATGGAAAAACACTCTGACACAGCTAGCTCTTTCCTCTAAGTCAAGCTCATATATTTAACGAAAAAAGAATATCTACTATACATAGTCAGGACTATTTGACCAGTATCTCCCTAAACTAGTTGTGATTTCTAATCAAACAGATGAAATGCAGCCAGAAGGTCACCCACAAGCTGTGGTTGTTGAGGATAGCATCGTGCATGGACAGCTATTTGATTGGGATATTGAAGTCGCCAATTATCTTCCAATGACGGCTGCCATGCACGGTAAAGATAGACCAAGTACGTCAACTTTATGTCGCACGGAGTCACATCGGCTGTGTATGTTAAGGCTCATAAAAATGGCGTGACTAAAGAAGGATGGGTGAGTTGTGGCAATTATATGTTCCTTCACTGTGCTTTGATGCTTGATAAAGACATCAGTATAGTTATGCCTGTGCGAGAGCCGAAACAATATAGAGCGCCTTTGATGCTGTAGTGATATCTTTTGTACTATTGCAAGTATGCTGATTGGGTGTCAACTATTTGCTATCTGCAAAGGGAGCTAGTGTACATACTTACGGATTGAGTTGATGCAAGTCTTTACTTGTCCAGCTTAGAGCAAGGACACATCTGCCTGTTACTCCATAGAATGATGGCTTGAATGATAGGTACCAAAGCTGTAACAAAGACAGTCGCTATAATGTAGGTACTGCGCATAGGGAAGCATGCGCCTATAAGGGGAACTACACACATGTACAGCATAACTCTTCTAGTCTTGTAGGCATAGCATTGATCTTCCTCCTTGTGTTCTACATTGTACCCTAGAAGTGTTGTCGATAGCATGGCCACAAAGCTAGCAAGCATAAAGCTTGTTTGTACGATGCGGGGCACGTACTCATAATGGGCTTTAATGAGTTGAGGTAAAGCTGCACTCATAATGCCTAAACTTATCGTTAAAATAAGATGGGTGAAGGTCCAGAGGTAAAAACACACGATGCGGTGTTTCGGTATTTTTAAGTTGACTAGGTTGAAGTATCCCCAGAAAAGAGACATTACCAATAATGTGGCAAGTATCCCATTGATAGGTACCATATGGTCGAAATGTGTTCTGGTAGCCCCGTACACGATAGCGTTGACTACTTCACCGAGCATGATAATAGTCAATAGTCCGAGACGTTCCGACATAGAGTAGGTGCCTCTACTGACCAAACTCACTTGTCTTTTATGTTCCTCGTTATTTCTGTGTCTAAATGTATAAAAAGGAGTGAGTAAGGTGTTGATACCACCAATAACCCATAGCCGATACATTTGCTCAGTAGGTAGTAGAGTAGATACTAGGAAGATAACTACTGTGACAACCAAAGCAAAAGAATAAGGGTAGGCCATGGTGCGGTGATCAGGGTCATGCACGCCAGTTCGCCACCACGAGATGGCGTTAATTATAAGGAATCCTGCATAGTTTAAGGCAAAGCCCATACCTCCAGTTGTCATGACACTCTCAGCAAATGTGCACATCCCTAAGATGCTACCCATCATCGCAAAGGTAATGATATGCGTGCGCATATCATTGCTCCCATGTAAATCAAAATAACTGGTCCCATTGTACCAAGCCCACCATACTAGATAATATAAGCCAGCCATGACACCTATGTTTGCCCAGCTGAATGAGTTCATAAGGCCATTGGTCAGTTTGGCAATAAGGACCACAAAGACAAGGTCAAAAAATAGCTCTAGAAAAGTCACAGGTCGTTTAGGTGGACGTTCTCCTGCTCTGCGAGGATATTTCCACCACGATCGGTAAGTAGGAATAGTCTTGACAAGGTTACTCATTAATTAGCTTGTTGGCCATATGGAATGGTAGCGTTTCTTTGGATACTAGATGAATAGGCATATAGTGTATCGGTTCACGCTCTTTGCGGAATAGAATGTACTCACACATTGTTTGGACACTCATATAGCCTTGACGTTCAGGATCTTGAGCTATCAAGAAGTCGATGCTACCATCTTCCAAAGCTTCCACGTTTTGGCTGAGCAAGTCGTAACCTATCAAACGGAAATTATCCTTATTTCTTTTCTTAAGATAATCGGCAAGGATAAATGCGTTTGAGTTAAAAAGTATGCCGACTTTCGCGTCGGGGTGGGCCGCAAAGAACTCGTCCAATAGCTTATGATCTTCTTCTGGGTGTTTCACAGGTAGGTCTAAGTCATAGATAGGACAATCTGTGTGATACGTGTTCATATACTCATTAAAACCCTCTTCACGTTGAGCTTGTTGGTAAGAACCTACGATACCTTCTGACTTTTTACGGAAGATAAGCACTGGGGCTCTCCCAGAGTTCATTAGCATCAACATCTTAGCTGCGAAGAAACCACTCTTCTGGGGATGTTGACCGAAGAAAGCCAGTGGAGTATGTGCCTTGTATTCGCCGTCAAGATAAATGAAAGGGATTTCATTTTCCTCCAAAGAGTCAATCAGGCGACTAGTATATTCAGCAGCCGAAGGTACAAAGATTAGTCCGTCGGGCGCATCTTTAAGAACTTCCTGTCCAGCAAGTTCGAACGTATAATAATTATATGGGTCGTAATACTTGATTTCAACATTTGCTCGAAAATCAGCAAATGCTTTCTCTCCTTGACGGATACCACGAATGACATCTTCCCAATAACCACCTAGTGCATATTGCGGAAGTAGGCAGACGATACGCAACGCTTTAGTACGAGCTAAGGCACTGGCCATGCGGTTTGGCTCGTAATCAATTTCTTTAAGTACCTTATCTACTTTCGCTTTGCTTTTAGGGGATACATTAGGGCGCCCATGCAATACACGGTCTACAGTTCCTACTGAAACCCCTGCACGAAGGGCGATATCTTTAATGCGAATCTTTGGTTGAGATGTCTTCATTTTGTCTTTTAATTAAATTCACTGCACAAATATAGTGATTTTCATTGGAAATTCAGAAAGTTTCCGTATGTTTGTGTGCGCACACAATCAAACAAATATTAATAAAGTACTAGTACAATGAAGAAAGTTGTGACAATGGGCGAAATTTTGCTTCGTCTTTCTCCTGCAGGACGAACTCGTTTTGTTCAAGCAGGTACCCTAAGAGTAGTATATGGTGGTGGTGAAGCTAATGTGGCTATTAGTTGCGTCAATTATGGACACCACGCTTGTTTTGTGAGCCGCGTGCCTAAGCATGAAATCGGTCAAGCAGCTGTCAATGCGTTACGTCAGTTTGGAGTAGATACTCAGTATATGGCTCGTGGTGGAGACCGTCTAGGTATCTATTTCCTTGAAACTGGAGCGAGTATGCGCCCAAGTAAAGTCATTTATGACCGTGCCGATTCTGCAATGGCTACAGCTACAGCGGAAGATTTCGATTTCGATGCGATTATGGAAGGAGCTGATTGGTTTCACTGGTCGGGTATTACTCCTGCGATTTCTAAGGAATCTGCTGAATTGACACGTTTGGCTTGTGAAGCTGCGAAGCGTCACGGGGTAACTGTATCGGCCGACTTGAATTTCCGTAAAAAGCTATGGACTTCGGAAGAAGCAATCACGGTGATGCGCCCTTTGATGGAGTATGTAGATGTATGTATCGGTAATGAAGAAGATGCAGAATTGTGTCTTGGTTTCAAGCCAGATGCTGATGTAGAAGGTGGTCACACAGATGCAGAAGGATACAAAGAGATCTTCCGTCAAATGCGTAAAACATTCAATTTTACTCACGTGGTATCTACACTTCGTGAATCATTCTCAGCGACTCATAATGGCTGGAAGGCAATGATTTACAACGGTGAAGACTTCTATGTGTCTAAGCGCTATGATATCAACCCTATTATCGACCGTGTAGGTGGTGGTGATAGTTTTGCAGGTGGTTTGATTCACGGCATGATGACTAAGGACACTCAAAGTGAAGCACTAGAGTTTGCAGTAGCTGCTTCTGCATTGAAGCACACTATCCTTGGTGATGCAAATATGGTATCGGTAGAAGAAGTAGAAGCCCTTGCAGGAGGTGCTGCTTCTGGTCGTGTACAACGATAAACACAAAACAATATAATGGCAAGATTTAATAAAGTGGCGTTGCTCACAACGCTAGAAAAGACTGGTGTGGTACCAGTATTCTATAATAAAGACCTAGAAACGAGTAAGCAAGTATTGAAAGCCTGTTATGATGGTGGTATCCGTGTCTTTGAGTTTACAAACCGTGGCGATTTCGCACAAGAAATCTTTGGTCCTCTTGTAAAATGGGCTGCTGTGAAATGTCCAGAGATGATTATCGGTATCGGTTCTATCGTAGATGCTCCAACAGCTGCGATGTATATTCAACTAGGTGCTAATTTTATCGTAGGCCCTTTGTTCAATCCTGAGATTGCAAAGGTGTGTAACCGTCGTTTGATTCCTTATACTCCTGGATGCGGTAGTATCTCTGAAGTTGGTTTCGCTCAAGAGCTAGGTTGCGACTTATGTAAACTATTCCCTGCTGGTGCAATAGGTGGTCCTAGTTTTGTACAAGGTCTGTTGGCACCAATGCCATGGAGCCCATTGATGGTCACGGGTGGTGTATCTCCTACAGAAGACAACTTGAAAGCATGGGCTAAGAGTGGTGTGCTTTGTGTAGGCATGGGGTCTAAACTATTCCCTAAAGAACTAGTTGCTGCTGGCCAATGGGAGAAAATATCTAAGATCTGTGCACAATCTATCGAGTGGTTTATCTCGAATAAATAATAGAATATAGAGCTATTTTGATAAAGTAGGGAAGAGTAGCTTCGTGATGAGGCTACTCTCTTTTTGTTTGAGTTGCCATTCTACTGGAAATCAACTATCTTTGTGTTGTAACATTTAAACAATAATCATGAAATACATGTCTTCCCTTTTGTTTAGAACATTTACTTTAATGGTGTTCTTGTGTATCTGTACTATTGCTGTCGATGCGCAAGATGTAATCGTCGGTGCTGCCCGATTCGATAGATATATCCCCGAAGTGGCAGGCAAGCGTGTCGCCTTACTAGCCAATCAAACTAGCATGGTCGGCAACGAGCATCTTTTGGATGTGCTCTTGGCTCGAGATGTGCAAGTCGCAGCAGTGTTCTCTCCAGAACATGGCTTTCGTGGAAAGGCTGATGCTGGGGCTCACGTAAAAAATGGGAAGGATGCCAAGACAGGTGTGCCTATCTTGTCATTATATAATGGAAAAGGTGGACGGCCTAGCGCGGCATCTATGGGACAATTTGATGTGCTTTTAGTAGATATGCAAGATGTAGGACTTCGCTTCTACACCTATTATATAACTATGTGTAAGATGATGGAAGCTTGTGGAGAGTATGGTAAACAAGTCATTGTGCTGGATAGGCCCAATCCGAATATCCATATCGTAGATGGCCCAATCTTACAAATGAAGCATAAGAGTGGGGTGGGCTATTTGCCTATTCCTGTGCTGCATGGTATGACTATGGGTGAGATTGCCATCATGGCCAATGCGAAAAAATGGCTGAAGCAGCAATGTCGATTGCAGGTGGTCCCTTGTGATCATTATACTCGTGAGACAGAGTACAAGCTACCTGTTGCACCTTCTCCCAACTTGCGTACTATGCGATCTATTTATATGTATGCTTCTTTGTGTCTTTTTGAGGGTACGCCAGTCAGTGCAGGACGTGGAACCAATCATCCTTTTGAGTGTTATGGACATCCAGGATTGAAAGACATGCCTTATAGCTTTGTGCCTAAGTCTGCTCCTGGTGCACGAAAACCTAAGTTTAAAGACCAAGTGTGTCATGGACGTTTGTTTACTGGACTTTCTGAAAAAGAAGCTAAGAATAAAGGCCTTGACTTGAGTTACGTAGTAGAAGCATATCAGCAGCTCAAAGACAAAAAGTTCTTCACTTCTTTCTTTGAACTGCTGATAGGAGTAGACTATGTCCGTGACATGATAGAAAAAGGAGCTTCGGCCAAGGATATCGCCAAGCACTGGCAAACCGACGTGGAATGTTTCAAAAAAGAGCGCGAGCTTTATTTGTTATATCCAGAAAATTAAGCTTTTCTTGCCACGATGATATCTCGCATAATGGATTGGTCTACACGATGTTCGAAATCTGTGTATGGCGCATCGCTTAGGACCGTCCATCCTGCTTCTTCCAGCACCTTGGTTAGTTGATGGCGAGACAACAATAACGTATTCCAAGCCAAAACCAATGAACCACCAGTAATGGTTGATGCATGCCATGCTTGCAGACAGTCTTGCAGGAAAGCTTTTGGGCTGCGAGAGCTTGTACCTTGATTGATATTGCCGTGAAGCACGCCATAAGGTAAGTCGGCTACAATATATTGAAAGGTCGGCTTGCGGAAATACAAAGAAGCATCTTGTGCACGACCTTCTATCATACCTAGATGATGCGTAGTGTTAGCTTGCTTTATCTCCTCACGAGTATGCGCAAAACTAAAGTGTTGCATCGTTACTCGTTTATGCTTCCCAGCATCGAGCTTTTGCTTTTCTAGTTTGTGGATGATATGTTCTGTCTCTAGATACTTGCGGAAGAATGTACTCCCCTCATGTACAGAAACAGGCTCAATCTCGATACCATAAGCTGGTAGTCCGTAGATAGCTGCTTCATACAATGTGGTACCTCGCCCAGCTGTTGGGTCTAGCAGTTTGCTTTGTGGCATGATAGGGCGTGTGCTGCTGAGCATAGCCACATGAATCATCATCTTAGTAAACAACTCGTTGGTCTTACCTTTATACTTCAGTAGTGTACTTAATTTGGGGTCAAGATACTGCGTCTTAGGCAATTCTACTGGTTGAAGACAGATTGCATCGTCTACAGTCTTTCCAAAAAATACAGCAAAAACAAAGGATAAACGAGACATGATAGTCAAATCTTTTTCACCCAAAGGGCTGCCTGTAGATGTCGTAAAAGTAATATAGCGTACACCTGCCAAAGTATCTACTTCAGGGGTATTACAGCTTGCTTCCATTTTGGCTGTAGCAAGCGTCAATTCAGCGATAGCCAATGTATCTGCTGATTGATAAAAGACACGGTTGTGTCCTGGGTATTGTAGGATATAATATTTCATATGGAATATCTCTTGAGTGTTGATTAGCCTTTGCGGCCAAAGTCTGCAGGGATCTCTCCCCATTTTTTTGTTTCCCATTTCAGGATAGTGATATCTACCTTATGTGTCTGAAGCCATTTTTCAGCGCGGGCTATCACCTTATATAGTTCGGCTGTTTTAGCATTGTGCTCCAGCTTAGTATTGCACTTCTTGCGGACTACCCAGCCCATGGCTATCTTGCTGTCGCTATAGATAGGCATTCTCCATTCAGGATGTTGGTCCATCATGGCCAGTGCGTGGACGATAGCTAGAAACTCACCGATGTTATTGGTGCCGTGTATAGGGCCGTAGTGGAATATCTCTTGGTGGTTTCCTACATAGACACCTCTATATTCCATGGCGCCAGGGTTGCCTGAGCATGCGGCATCAACTGCCATCGCGTTAGGAATCACTTCAGCTGGATACTTGGGTAATTCTTCTTTGGATAAGGCATCTGGCTTAGGGCGAGACCCTGCTTGTTTTTTCTTAGGTGCAGGACTGCCTTCCGTAACCACTTGCTTGTCTCCTTGCTTATAGGCCATTTGGGCTTCTTCAAGAGTGGAGTAGGACTTATACGAGGCAGCCACGCCATGGACTTGCGCTTTGCATTCCTCCCATGTATCGTAGATGCCAGGCGTACGGCCTGCCCATACGACGTAAAACTTAACTTTGTTCTTGTTTGAAGCCATGAAAATAGTAGCTGTTTGTAATAAAAAATAATGGTATTCAGTGTACAAAGATACATAGAAATATGGAAAAGCACGAAAAGAATAGTTATCTTTGCGACATGAAGCGACTTTTCTTAATTGGTTATATGGGGTCGGGTAAGACGACCTTGGGACGAGCCCTGTCTACAGCTACTGGTCTTGCCTTTGTAGACCTTGACTGGGCTATCGAACAGCGATATCATAAAACCATACCACAAATTTTTGCAGAGGTAGGTGAAAGTGGTTTTCGCGAAATAGAACAACGCATGCTCCACGAGGTGGGTGAGTATGAAGATACTATCATCTCTTGTGGAGGAGGAACGCCGTGCCATTTTGATAATATGTCTTATATGAATGAGCATGGTTTGACGGTTTGGTTGGATGCTTCGGAGGAAGCCCTATTCAGACGATTGCGTGTAGCTAAGCAACAGCGTCCGATAATCAAGGACAAGGATGATGAAGAACTGAAGTCGTTTATCACGGAAGCGCTTGGACAGCGCGAGCCGTTCTATAGTCAGGCAACGATTCGGTTTAGAGCAGATAAGCTCGAAGATAGACACCAAATAAAAGAGTCGATTGCTGCATTAAGAAAACAAATAAGTAATATCTAAAGTATAAAGATTACCGAATGAGTAAGTGGACCAAAGATGATTCAGCAGAGTTGTATAATATCCCAGGATGGGGTGCCTCTTATTTTTCTATCAATAGTAAAGGGCATATGCAAGTTACGCCTCGGAAGGGCGCCGCTGCTGTAGATTTGAAAGAAGTAATTGATGAATTGCAGTTGCGCGATGTACCTGCACCAGTGCTTCTTCGTTTTCCTGATATTCTCGATAACCGTATCGAAACCATCTCTAAGTGTTTTGAGCAAGCAAAAAGAGAATATGAGTACAAAGCAGACAACTATATAGTCTATCCTATTAAGGTGAATCAGATTCAGCCCGTGGTGATGGAAATGGCCAAGCATGGGCAGAAGTATAATTTGGGTCTAGAAGCTGGATCCAAACCAGAATTGCATGCCGTGATGGCTGTCAATCCTGATTCAGATGCTATGATTATTTGTAATGGCTATAAGGATGAGAGCTATATAGAATTGGCTTTGCTTGCTCAAAAGATGGGCCGTCGTATCTTCTTAGTAGTAGAGAAAATCAATGAATTGCGTTTGATTTTGAAACTAGCAGAGAAGTTGAAAGTGCGTCCAAATATCGGTATCCGTATCAAATTAGCTTCTTCGGGTAGTGGTAAGTGGGAAGAATCAGGAGGTGATGCCAGTAAGTTTGGTTTGACTTCGTCGGAACTGCTAATGGCCATGGAGCTTCTTGAAGAAACAGGGCATGTAGACTGCTTGAAGCTGATTCACTTCCATATCGGTAGCCAAGTGACTAAGATTCGTCGTATCAAAACAGCTTTGCGTGAAGCGGCTCAGTTTTATGTGCAGTTGCAAAAGGCTGGTTTTGATATCACGCTTGTTGATATTGGTGGCGGATTGGGTATCGACTATGATGGCACTCGCTCATCGAATAGCGAAAGTTCTGTCAACTATACTGTCCAAGAGTATGTCAATGACTCAATCTATACGTTCTCTGATGCGGCTGATAAGCATGATCTGCCTCACCCAAATATCGTTACAGAAAGTGGTCGTTCGTTGACGGCTCACCACTCTGTGCTTATTTTTGAAGTGTTAGAGACTGCCTCTCAACCTAAGTGGGGAGAAGAGGAAGAAATCTCTGCGGATGATCATCAGCTTACACATGAATTATATAATATCTGGGATAGACTAAACCAAAACCGCATGCTTGAATCTTGGCATGATGCGCAGCAGATTCGTGAAGAAGCACTCGATTTGTTTAGCCACGGTATGGTCGACCTAAGTACTAGGGCCAAGATTGAGCGTCTGTACTGGAGCATTACTCGCGATATACACCGCATCTCTCAAGGACTAAAACATGTGCCCGATGAACTGCGCTCTTTGACAAAGCTACTAGCAGATAAGTACTTCTGTAATTTCAGCCTGTTCCAGTCTTTACCAGATTCATGGGCTATAGATCAAATCTTCCCAATTGTGCCTATCCAAGACTTGAACAAGAAGCCAGACCGTATGGTGACCCTTCAAGATATGACTTGCGATTCGGATGGTAAGATTGCCAACTTTATCTCTGTACGTGATGTGGCGCACTACCTGCCTGCTCATAGCTTGCAAGCAGACAAACCATATTATATCGGTGTCTTCTTGGTAGGAGCTTACCAAGAGATTCTTGGCGACTTGCACAATCTATTTGGTGATACCAATGCGGTGCATATCGATGTCAATGAGAATGGCTATGAAATTGATAAGGTGATTGATGGTGAGACCGTAGCCGAAGTATTGGACTATGTGCAGTTTGATGCGCGTAAATTAGTGCGTACTTTGGAAGTATGGGTGTCTAAATCAGTCAAAGAAGGCCGTATATCCTTGGCGGAGGGTAAGGAGTTTCTGGCCAACTACCGTAGTGGCTTGTATGGCTATACGTATTTAGAAAATGATGGTGTGTAGGTCAAAAAGACTTACATACCCAAATCATAAAGACAAAACAACAATGAGTAACTCAAATAAAGCAACCGTTCAAGTCATCAAAGTAGGTGGTAAGATTGTAGAAGATCCTACAGCTTTGATGCAACTACTTGATCAATTCAAGAAAGTCCCTGGATATAAGGTTCTAGTGCATGGTGGTGGTCGTTCGGCTACCAAGATTGCCGCACAGATGGGGGTGGAAACCAAGATGGTCGATGGTCGTCGTATCACCGATGAGGCTATGCTTCAAGTCGTGACTATGGTCTATGGTGGTCTAGTTAATAAGGGTATCGTCAGCAAACTTCAGTCTGTAGGTGTGAATGCCATGGGGATTACTGGGGCAGATATGAATCTTATCCAAGCGCATAAGCGTCCTGTCAAAGATATAGACTATGGTTTTGTAGGTGATATCGATGGCGTAGATGTTTCTGTTTTATCACCATTGTTGGCTCAAAACGTTGTACCTGTAGTTGCGCCATTAACTCACGATGGACACGGCACTATGCTCAATACCAATGCCGATACTATCGCTTCGGAAATAGCCAAAGCATTAGCAGCAGATTATCAAGTACAATTGGTCTACTGCTTTGAATTGCCAGGTGTAATGCGTGACCCAGAAGATGATAGTACCGTGATTGCTGAAATCAATGCGGCAAGCTTCAAGCAACTAGTCGCTGATGAAATTGTAGCCGGTGGTATGATCCCTAAATTGGAAAATGCTTTTAAGGCCGTGGAAGCTGGCGTACACAAGGTGCGTATTACCAAAGCTAATGATTTAGGAGATGCTGAAAAGGGGACATATATCGTATAATGTCTAGATATAAAATCGCGATTTTATAGCCCCTCTTGTGTCAAAATGTTTGCACAGATATGTGAAAGCAGCCTCTTGAAAGGCTAAAATATGTCTTTTTGAGCGATAAACACGAGAAAAGATTTGGAAGGTGAGAAAAAAGTCGTACCTTTGCACTCGCAATATCGCGGAGTGGAGCAGTTGGTAGCTCGTTGGGCTCATAACCCAAAGGTCATCCGTTCGAGTCGGGTCTCCGCAACTCTTGCCTGAGTTGTTTGTCACAAGCAGATATTGCCTACCAAATTAGAAATAGCGTATATTTTATACATTACAAAGAAATATCGCGGAGTGGAGCAGTTGGTAGCTCGTTGGGCTCATAACCCAAAGGTCATCCGTTCGAGTCGGGTCTCCGCAACTCTATATCGTAAAGTGGTCAATCCAATTGGGTTGACCACTTTTTTGTTTAAATAGAAGCCCTGATTAAGACTAGATAAGATATTTTAGGCTGGTTATAACCAGCCTTTTTCTTTGTACCAAGCGATGCATCTACGTGCACCTTCGGCCAATGATATCTTAGGAATATATCCAAAATCAGCTTGTGCCGCAGAAATATCACAACGCCAATTGCGCTGCTTCATGATATGGTACTTATCTAAGTTTAGAGTTGATGGTTTCTTGGTGAGCGATGAGATGCCTTCTAATAGACCAGATATTCCCCAAAGTACACACAAAGGGAAACGTAAGCGAATCATCCATGGGCTGCCTAGCTCTTTGCGCAACAAGTCTGAGTACTCCGTGCTGCTATATTCACTCCCATCACTTAAGAAATAACTCTTTCTATAGATGCCTTTATCTAAAGCAGCATACACTGCATCTACTAAGTCCTGTACATAGATAAAAGTGATGACTTGCTTGGTGTAGCCTACAGCGGTATCTACATGTTGGGCAATAGACTGCGCCATTAAGAAATAATCTTTATCGCGTGGGCCATAGACGCCTGTAGGTCGCATGATGATATATGGGTAGCCTGTTAGGTTTTGAAGGTATTGCTCTGCTTTAAGCTTGCTTTTCCCATAAGACGTGTTCGGCTGTGGAGTATCTTCAAGAGTAATTGGAGCATAGTCTTCTTCGTGTATAGGGCCGAAGATGCTTAGTGAAGACATCAGTACAAATCGTTCGGGACGTGCGTCTAGTGCGTCTAGTGTTTCCACAAGATTTACGGTGTGCTGGTAGTTTACGGCATCAAATTGCGATTTATCAATAGTCTTAGTTAACCCTGCACAGTGGACGACATAATCCCAGCGATTAGAAGAACTGGTAGCCAGCATCTTTTGAAGAGCTTGACCCAGTTGCTGTTTCAAAGCATCGGCATCACCCATAGTTGCTTCTAGTAGACGTATTCTAGAATCTTGTAGGTAAGCTAAAGAGCTTGTCTTGCGTATGATGGCCCACACCTCGTGCCCCTGGCGCAAAGCTTCTTCTACTAAAAAACTACCTATAAATCCACTGCCTCCAGTGATTAATATCTTCTTATTCATATGTTGCTGGTTAATTATAGACGCAAACTTAGTGGTTTTTTCATTAGCTGCGGTATTAAACTATAAGTAATAATGTTAAATGTGTTATTTCTGCTTACTGTCAGACAATTTATAGTCCAGAATCTTTGGTGGTGCTGTTAATAATAACTATATTTGCATCGGAATTGGACAGAAGGTGAGGGGGCGAATTAGGCCTCCTCATTTTTGTACCTACCTATGCAGGCTAATAAGCACTGTGGTTTTTTATATAAAAATTGAATGATAGAAAAGAGCAAAGTAATCCAAATTGTAGAAGAGTGGCTCCAAGATAAGGAGTATTTCTTGGTGCAAGTCACAGTGAGTCCCGATGCACGTATTGTCGTGGAAATTGACCATGCAGAAGGTGTATGGATCGAAGATTGTGTTGCCCTAAGCCGCTTTGTAGAGTCTCAACTTGATCGTGAGGAACAAGATTTTGAACTAGAAGTAGGTTCGGCTGGACTTGGTCAGCCTTTCATGGTGCTACAACAGTATCTTAACCACATTGATAAAGATGTAGAAGTCTTGACCAAAGCTGGCAAAAAGATGCAAGGTGTTCTTCGTGAAGCAGATGCTGAAAAGATTACTATTGGTGTGACTGAAAAGGTCAAAGAAGAAGGCGCAAAGCGTGCAAAACTAGTAGAAGTTCCTTATACTTTCCAACTAGATGACCTGAAGTACACTAAGTACGTCATTAGTTTTAAGTAGCCTCCCTCTAAGCAGTGGTGGCTACCGCCGTTTAATAGCTTAGGCTATTTTTACGGCATTTATCCCCGTAAATAATAAAAAAATTCGATATGGCTAAGAAGCAAGAAGAAACAATTAACTTGATCGATACGTTTTCGGAGTTTAAAGAACTGAAGCATATTGATCGTATGACCCTAGTGAGCGTTCTTGAAGAATCGTTCCGTAGTGTAATCGCCAAAATGTTTGGAACTGACGAAAACTATGATGTGATTGTCAATCCAGATAAGGGTGACTGTGAGATTTACCGTAACCGAATTGTTGTGGCTGACGACGACTTGGATAACGACAATCTTGAAATCTCATTTACTGAAGCAAACAATATCGACGAGTTCGAGATTGGTGAAGAGGTGAGTGAGAGTGTTGACTTCACTTCATTTGGCCGTCGTGCCATTCTGACTTTGCGTCAAACATTGGCTTCTCGTATTCTTGAGCTTGAGAAAGATGCACTCTTCGCTAAGTACAACGAGATGGTAGGCCAAGTTATCGTGGCTGAAGTATATCAGATTTGGAAACGTGAAATGCTTCTTCTAGATGAAGAAGGTAATGAGCTACTTCTTCCAAAGACAGAGCAAATCCCTGGGGATTATTTCCGTAAGGGTGAAACTGTACGTGCTTTGGTCGATAGAGTAGACAATCGTAATAATAACCCTAAGATTATCTTGTCGCGTACAGCGCCATTGTTCTTGCAACGTTTGATGGAAGCTGAAGTACCTGAAATCGCAGACAACCTAATCACTATCAAGTCGGTAGCGCGTATCCCTGGTGAGCGTGCGAAAGTGGCTGTAGAATCATACGATGATCGTATCGATCCAGTCGGTGCTTGTGTGGGTGTGAAAGGTAGCCGTATTCACGGTGTCGTTCATGAACTACGCAATGAAAATATTGACGTAGTAAACTATAGTAGCAACATGCAGCTGTTTATTCAACGTGCATTGAGCCCAGCGCAAATCTCTTCTATTCGTATGAATGAAGAAACTCGCAAGGCAGAAGTGTATCTAAAACCTGAAGAGGTTTCTCTTGCTATTGGTAAGGGTGGTCAGAATATTAAGCTTGCAAGTATGTTGACTGAGTATACCATCGATGTCTTCCGTGAACTAGAGGAAGGTCAGCAAACAGATGATATCTATCTAGACGAGTTCAACGATGAGATCGACCAATGGGTGATCGACGAAATCAAGAACACTGGATTGGATACTGCGCGTGCCGTATTGCGTGTAGAACGTGATGCGCTTATCAAGCGTACCGATTTGGAAGAAGAGACTATCGATGAAGTAATCACAATATTGAAAAAAGAATTTGGAGAGGAATAAGATAGCATATGACGATAAGGTTAAATAAAGTAACGAGAGAACTGAATGTAGGAATCACGACGATAGCCGACTTCTTACAGAAAAAGGGATATACAGTCGATGCCAATCCTAATGCTAAAATCTCTGATGAAGAGTACGCATTGCTTGTCAATGAATACAGCAAAGACAAGGATGTAAAGCAAAAGGCAGAGCAGATGCTGCAAGATAAACGCAACCAAAAGAGCCAAAAGAAAGCTGAAAATGCTGCGGCCAAAGCGGATGCGAAAGAAAAGCATGCGCAAACACCTACTGAGGAAAGCCGTCAAAAGTATAACCCTATCGGAAAAATTGACCTCGATGCAGTTAATGGCAAGAAGCCTAAGGCGAAGCCAGCTGATACTGCGGATAAGTCTACAAATAAAGAGCCTGAAGCACCAGTTGCTAAGCCAGCTCCTGAAGCCCCTAAAGCTGAAGAAGCTCCTGCAAAACCAGTGCAAAAGCCAGCAGCTCAGGAAGTAAAACCTGAACCAAAACCTGCGGCAAAAAAGGCTTCTACAAAAACTACGGATTCAGCGAAGAAAGCTGAACCAAAGCCTGCTGAAAAACCAGTTGCGAAACCTGTAGAAAAGGCAGAGAAGCCAGCAGCGGAACCAAAGGCAGACAATATCACTAATGAAGCTAAGCCAACCGTGCAAGAAACAAACAACGATTCAAAGAAAGAGCAAGGTTCTGTAAATGAGGAGGGAGTATTTTCTCTTCATGGAGGTGAAGAAAAACCTAAGCTTAAGGTACTAGGTACCATCGATTTAGCGACGCTGAATCAAAATACGCGCCCTAAACGTAAAACGAAGGAAGAGCGTAAGAAAGAGCGCGAGCAAAAAGAGCGTCAACGTCAAGAGCATCGTA
Organism: Bacteroidaceae bacterium; assembly: GCA_963678855.1. Classification (GTDB taxonomy): domain Bacteria; phylum Bacteroidota; class Bacteroidia; order Bacteroidales; family Bacteroidaceae; genus F22. The sequence goes on from OY787448.1 coordinate 2,006,356, forward strand.
AGCAAATTAAGGATTCTATCATGAAAGATATCCGCAAAGACGATGACAACTCTGCAGGTGGCACAGCTCGTAAGCGTAAACGTGTGAACACTGAGAAGGTTGATGTGACTAAGGAACGTGGTACAAACCAACGTGGTGGTCAAAACAACAATAACCGCGGCGGAAACAACAATAACAACCGTGGTGGTCAAAACAACAACCAACGTGGTGGGCAACACAACCGTGGTGGCAATCAATATGGCAACAATCAGCAAGGTGGCGGACGTAACCAAAACAACCGTCGTAACAATAACCGTCGTAACCAACCTAAGCAAGAGGTTACTGAAGTTGATGTAGCAAAGCAAGTAAAAGAAACTTTGGCACGCTTGACAAGCAAGTCGAAAGGTGGCAAAGGGGCTAAATACAGAAAAGAGAAGCGTAAGCATGAGCAAGATCGCCAACAAGCTATGGCCGATCAAGCAGCTGCAGAAAGCAAGGTATTGAAGCTAACAGAATTTGTAACTGTTAGTGAGCTTGCAACCATGATGGATGTAAGCGTAACAGATGTCATCTCTACTTGTATGACTATCGGTATGATGGTAAGTATCAACATGCGTCTTGATGCAGAAACTATCAACATGGTAGCCGAAGAGTTTGGATATACTACAGAATACGTAAGTGCTGAAGTAGCAAGCGCTATCGAAGAAGAAGAAGATAAGGAAGAAGATTTGGAACCACGTGCTCCAATCGTTACCGTAATGGGTCACGTTGACCACGGTAAGACTTCTTTGCTTGACTATATCCGTAGAGCAAATGTAATTGCTGGTGAGGCTGGTGGTATCACACAGCACATCGGTGCCTACAACGTAACATTGGATGACGGAAAGCGTATTACTTTCTTGGATACTCCAGGTCACGAGGCCTTTACTGCGATGCGTGCACGTGGTACACAAGTTACCGATATCGCTATTATTATTGTAGCGGCCGATGACAGTGTCATGCCACAAACACGTGAGGCAATCAACCACGCACAAGCGGCTGGTGTGCCTATCGTATTTGCCATCAATAAGGTCGATAAGCCAACGGCAAACCCTGATAAGATTAAGCAAGAACTTGCAGAAATGAACTACCTAGTAGAAGACTGGGGTGGTAAGTTCCAAAGCCAAGACATCTCTGCTAAGCAAGGTGATGGTGTACAAGAATTGCTTGAAAAGGTATTGCTTGAAGCAGAAATGCTTGACTTGAAGGCAAACCCTAACCGTAAGGCAACAGGTTCTATCATCGAGTCTACTCTAGATAGAGGTCGTGGGTATGTAGCGACTATGTTGGTATCAAACGGTACATTGAACCACGCAGATATCGTGCTAGCTGGTACACACCACGGACGTATCAAGGCGATGTTTAATGAGCGTAACCAACGCATTACAAAGGCAGGCCCATCTGAACCTGTATTGATTCTGGGTATGGACGGTGCACCTACAGCGGGTGATACTTTCCACGTAATGGATACTGAGCAAGAGGCACGTGAAGTAGCCAACCAACGTGAACAGTTGCAACGTGAACAAGGTCTACGTACTCAGAAGAACCTTACTCTGGACGAAATCGGTCGTCGTATTGCACTTGGTAACTTCCAAGAGCTTAACTTGATCGTGAAGGGTGACGTGGATGGTTCTATCGAGGCATTGAGTGATGCGTTGATTAAGCAATCTACTGAGCAAATCCAAGTGAACGTGATCCACAAGGCAGTAGGTCAAATCTCTGAAAGTGATGTGACTCTAGCAGCTGCTTCTGATGCGATTATCATTGGTTTCCAAGTGCGTCCGTCTGCTGCGGCTCGTCGTTATGCTGAAAATGAAGGTGTAGATATCCGTATGTACTCTGTCATCTATGCAGCAATCGAAGAGGTTAAGTCGGCTATGGAAGGTATGCTTGCTCCTGAAATTAAGGAAGAAGTTACGGCTACAATCGAAGTTCGTGAAGTCTATAATATTACCAAGGTTGGTACTGTTGCCGGTGCGATGGTCCGTGAAGGTAAGGTTAAGCGTAGCGATAAAGCGCGCTTGATTCGTGAGGGTGTCGTGATTCACACTGGTGAAATCAATGCACTTAAGCGCTTCAAGGATGATGTGAAAGAGGTGGCTACCAACTATGAGTGTGGTATCAGTCTTGTAAACTATCACGATATCAAGGTGGAAGATGTTATTGAAACTTTCGAAGAAGTTGAGGTAGCAGCGAAATTGAAGTAATAGATACTTTATATATAATGAAAGAGAGCATCCCATTGCTGGGGTGCTCTCTTTTTGTCTTTAATAAAGAAGCAGTAAAGCCTGTGCTAGAGTTTATTGGACTTTACATAAACCCAGTAAGGGGTGTGGCAATGTGTATATGTACATGTACACATCTCTAGATGTACATTTGCACGCGTGTAGATATACGTTTGCACCGGTGTACATGTACATTTACACAATCTTGCCTTTGATTAAAACTTTGTGCGACACCTAAAGAATTCTGCTTTTTTTTTTACTGCTGTCTTATTTGGTGTTTATACAATACGGGCCCGCCAATGGTTGTTTGGCAGGCCCGTGTGAGTATCTCTTGTATAGCGGTTCTATAGCTTCTTTCCTTGTCGTTTATTTTCCGACTTTTTGTCTTGACGGATTATTCTTTTCTCTTGCTTTTCTTCTTTCGGAGTTTTGAAGAGCTGCAGGGTATCTTGCGTATAAGGAATGGCTTTGCTTACTATAGATACAATAGGGTAGTACAAAGCAGAGGCTTTCTTCTTGTCTTTATGTAGTAGTTCATCTTGGTCATCGATCCACTCAAATAGATTTAATGCAATGGTCAAGATGCAGAGCACCTTCAAGCCACCGATAATAGCCCCTATGACTCGATCAAGAATGCCCAAGTGGAGCACCTCAAAGCTCTTTTTGAGGATGTTGCCTAACGCTTGCAGTAATATGCCCACACCTACCCAGATGATGAAGAAAGATAAGACGCGAGCAAGCGCCTCATTGGTAATACCAAATTGAGGTCCATGTGCGGCCAATGCCAAGAAGAAAAATTTTGCGGCAAAAAAGCCCAAGACAATACCTAGTAGTCTTGATATTTGTTGAAACATTCCCGAAGAATATCCCCAAACCATACCTAGGACTACAATGCCTGCAAGAACCATGTCTAGTACTTCCATAAACTTTTTTTTCGTTTTGACGTGATAAGTAATATGCAAATATAGCAACAAAGTTGCAAAGTTTTGTACTCACAAAGGCAAAAAGTCACCTATGTGACAAACTATGTGCTATAAAACCCGTATCTTAGCATGGTCATTGAAATAATGGCGTGTTTTTTGATGGTAAAAAGCAAAAACAGACTGAGAAGTCTGGACTACATAAGAAAATAATAATCAACTATAGAATCCTATTCATATGAAGCAGGAAGAACCCAATCAATATGTAAAACAAGTAGCTGAGGAATCATACAAGTATGGTTTCACTACTGATGTGGAGACTGAGGTCATTGAAAAAGGCCTTAATGAAGACGTGATTCGTCTAATCTCCAGTAAGAATGATGAGCCAGAGTGGTTGCTAGAGTTTAGACTGAAAGCATATCGCCATTGGCTGACGATGGAGATGCCTACATGGGCCCATCTAGAGATTGACGAAATTGACTATCAAGCGCTTTCGTACTATGCCGATCCAACGAAGAAAAAAGATGGACCCAAGAGTTTGGATGAAGTTGATCCAGAACTACTAGACACATTCAATAAATTAGGTATTCCACTAGAAGAGCAAATGGCTTTGAGTGGTGTCGCCGTTGACGCAGTAATGGACTCGGTATCCGTTAAAACAACATTTAAAGATACACTAATCGAGAAGGGAATCATCTTTTGCTCGTTTAGCGAAGCGGTGAAGGAACACCCAGATCTGGTACGCGAGTACATGGGTAAAGTGGTGCCTTATCGTGATAATTACTTTGCAGCTTTGAATACAGCTGTGTTCTCTGACGGTAGTTTCGTGTACATCCCTAAGGGTGTGCGTTGTCCTATGGAGTTGAGTACGTATTTCCGTATCAATGCTGCCCATACAGGTCAATTTGAGCGTACACTAATCATTGCCGATGAAGATAGTTATGTAAGTTATCTTGAAGGCTGTACAGCTCCTCAACGTGATGAGAACCAACTGCATGCGGCTATTGTAGAGGTATATACTCACGACCGTGCCGAAGTAAAATACAGTACGGTACAAAACTGGTATCCTGGTGATAAGGACGGTAATGGTGGTATCTACAACTTCGTAACGAAGCGTGGACTATGTGCCGGTGAAAGCTCTAAGATTTCATGGACACAAGTAGAGACTGGTTCTGCGATTACTTGGAAATACCCAAGTACTATCCTAAAGGGTGACAATTCGGTAAGTGAGTTCTACTCAGTGGCTGTAACAAACAACCACCAACAAGCAGATACTGGTTCTAAGATGATTCACTTAGGTAAGAACACAAGTTCTACAATCATTAGTAAAGGAATTAGTGCAGGTAAGAGTGTCAACTCATACCGTGGTCTTGTGAAAGTCGCTGCTGGTGCCGATGGTGCTCGTAACTACAGCCAGTGTGACTCCTTGCTATTGGGCGACCAATGTGGAGCACATACTTTCCCATACATGGATATTAAGAACGATTCTGCTGTTATCGAGCATGAAGCGACGACAAGTAAGATTTCTGAAGACCAACTCTTCTACTGTAATCAGCGTGGTATCAACACAGAAGATGCTGTGGGACTTATCGTCAATGGATATGCCAAGGAAGTCTTGAATAAGCTACCTATGGAGTTTGCAGTCGAAGCACAAAAACTACTTTCTATATCACTAGAAGGTACTGTGGGATAATCAACCAAAAGAATAAAAATAGAAACAAATATAGATATGTTAGAGATCAAAGATTTGCATGCCTCAATCAATGGCAAAGAGATCCTCAAAGGTATCAACCTGAATGTACGTCCAGGTGAAGTACACGCTATTATGGGCCCTAACGGTGCTGGTAAAAGTACAATGAGCAATGTCCTAGTAGGGCACCCTAAATATGAAGTGACAAAAGGTAGTGTCACTTTCAATGGAAAAGATCTTCTAGAAATGGCACCAGAAACACGTAGCCACGAGGGAATGTTCCTTTCTTTCCAATATCCAGTAGAAATTCCAGGTGTCAGTATGGTCAACTTTATGCGCTCGGCGATGAACGAGCGTCGCAAGTACCAAGGCCTAGAACCTTTGAAGGCTGGTGAGTTCTTGAAGTTGATGCGTGAAAAGCGTGCCTTCGTAGAACTAGATAGCAAGCTTGCCAATCGTGCCGTCAATGAAGGGTTCTCTGGTGGTGAGAAGAAGCGTAATGAGATTTTTCAAATGGCTATGTTGGAGCCTACATTGAGTATCTTGGATGAGACTGACTCTGGTTTGGACATCGATGCCCTACGTATCGTGGCTGATGGTGTCAATAAGTTGAAGACCGAAGAGACAGGTACTATCGTCATTACTCACTACCAACGTTTGCTAGACTATATCAAGCCAGATATTATCCACGTGTTGTACGATGGACGTATCGTGAAGACGGCTGGTCCTGAGTTGGCCCTTGAACTAGAAGAAAAGGGATACGACTGGATCACAAAAGAATAATAGTCACTACCTAAAAGAGAATAACAATGAATGTAGCTCAACAATATATAGACCTTTATGAGGACCAAAAAGGTGTCATTACAGCACATAGTAGTGCGGTGATGAATGCACCTCGTGAGTCAGGCATAGAGAGTTTTGTGCAACAAGGTGTTCCTACCAAAGGCATTGAACGCTACCGATATACAGACCTGTCTCAGGTGTTTGATGTCGAGTATGGCGTCAACTTGAAGACCTTGCTTCCTAATTACAACCCATATAGCGACTTTAGTTGTGATGTCGATGATATCGAATCGTCGCTACACTTCTTGGTCAACGGGGTGTACCAAGGACCAGGCCTGAATAGCCACTTGCCAGAAGGCATGTTGGTCGGTAGTTTGCGTAAGCTTACAGAGGAACATCCAGAGAAATTTGCACCTTACTATAATAAGCTAGTGGCTGAAAAGAAAGACCCAATGGCTTGTTTCAACACGGCTTTCGCACAAGATGGCCTGTTGGTATATATCCCTCGTGGTGTCGAGTACAATGAGGTGTTGCAACTCATTAGCTTGTTTCGTAGTCAAGTAGATATGCTGATTAATCGCCGCCTACTGATTGTCCTTGAAGATCAAGCATCGATGAAGATGTTGCTTTGTGATCACGTGGAGAACAACAATACGTATTTGTCTACTCAAACTATTGAGATTTATTTGGGTAAGGGTGCGCACCTCGAAGTCTATGATTTGGAGGAAACGCACAACGAGACATCTCGTATTAATAATGTATATGTACAACAAGAGGCGGATAGCCACTTCTTGATGAATGGCACAACCCTACACAACGGATTGAGTCGTAATGATATCTATGTAGATATGATTGGTCAAGGTGCTGATGTGCTGCTTAGCGGGATGGTGATTGCAGATAAGAAACAACATATCGACAATCATACATTTGTTCGTCATGGTGTGCCTAACTGTACAAGTACTGAGTTGTATAAGTACATTTTGGATGACCAAGCCATTGGCGCCTTTAGCGGCCGTGTGCTTGTGGAGAAAGATGCTCAACGTACTTTGAGTGAACAAAGCAATAAAAATATCTGCTTGACCAAGTCGGCACGTATGTATACGCAGCCACAGCTTGAAATTTATGCTGATGATGTGAAGTGTAGCCACGGTGCGACGGTCGGTCAACTTGATGAGCAAGCGTTGTTCTATATGCAACAACGTGGTATCCCTGCTGCAGAAGCACGTATGCTTCTTATGTTTGCCTTTGTGGATGATGTCATCAACACCATCCGTATCCCTGTCCTTCAAGAGCGTTTACATAAATTGGTTGAACAACGCCTACGTGGTGAAGTCAACAAGTGCAAAGGATGTGCTCTTTGTGGTGGTAAAACATGCTAGTGAGAAGTGTTATGGAACAATACAGAAATGACTTTCCAATTCTAACACAAATGGTCTATGGTAAACCGCTTGTCTACTTAGATAGTGCAGCGACTACACAGAAACCTCAGTGCGTGCTGGACCAGATTAATTATGTGTACAGTACCATCAATAGCAATGTGCATCGTGGAGTGCACCACCTGTCTCAACTCGCTACAGAAGCTCATGAAGAAGGACGACGTGTTGTTAAGGATTTTCTGAATGCTCGCAGCATCAAGGAGATTATCTTTACTCGCGGTACGACGGAGAGCATCAATTTGCTAGCTGCTACTTTCGGTGAGCGTTTGCAAGCAGGCGATGAGATTATCATCTCGGAGATGGAGCACCATAGCAATATCGTGCCTTGGCAATTGCTTGAGCAACGTAAAGGGGTGAAGGTGCGTCCTTGTCCAGTGACCGATGCCGGTGAACTGGATGTAGATGCTTATCGTGCGCTCTTTAATGAACGTACAAAGATCGTGAGCATCGCCCATGTGAGCAATGTACTTGGTACTATCAATCCTATCAAGGAGCTTACAGCTATTGCGCATGAGAACAGTGTGCCTATCTGTATAGATGGAGCACAAGGTGTGGCTCATAGCGCGGTGGATGTACAAGCCATAGGCTGCGACTTCTATATGTTTAGTGCCCATAAAATTTATGGTCCAAACGGAGTAGGGGTGTTGTATGGTCGCGAAGAGATTCTCGATACCTTGCCTCCATATCAAGGTGGTGGTGAGATGATAGACCGTGTGTCTTTTGATGGTACGACGTTCAACGAATTGCCTTTCCGATTTGAAGCAGGTACGCCCGACTATGTAGGTGTCTCAGCTTTGGGAACTGCTTTGAAGTATGTCCAAGAGATTGGCCTTGACAAGATTGCAGCCTACGAAGATGAGTTGACACAATATGCCATCGAGCAATTAAGCACGGTACCAGATATCCGCTTTATTGGTACAGCGAAACATCGTTGTAGTGTGGTAAGCTTCTTGGTAGGTGACATCCATCCATTTGATATGGGAACGTTGCTAGATCGCTTAGGTTTTGAATTGAGAACTGGGCACCACTGTGCACAGCCTTTGATGCAACGTCTAGGTATAGAAGGTACGCTTCGTGCTAGCTTTGCCTTGTATAATACAAAAGAAGAAGTCGATAGACTAGTTGCAGCGGTGAAACGCGTCGCAGGTATGTTTTAAGATTTGTACTATATAATAAAAAAGAGTGTGTTCCGATTATCGGGACACACTCTTTTTTTATAGGGTGATGTGTTGTACATCTATGTCTTCTTGTAAAAAGATAGAAGCAGACTCCTGAAAGCGCACAGGAGATTCTGTGGTGTAGAACTCCGTGTGTCCTCCTTGACTACAGCGAGACTCCATCTCTGGATGGCGTTGTAAGTAGTCGGCCAATGATGAAGCCACATAATCACCTTGTGGAATGACTTGTACATGCGGCGGCATGAACTGGCGAATCTTATCAAGTAGAAGAGGGTAGTGTGTACATCCTAAGATAACCGTGTCTATATCCTTGTCTTTATTAAGTAGACTATCAATATGTTGTTTAATAAAGTAATCAGCGCCAAGACTGTTGTATTCATTGTTTTCCACAAGCGGTACCCACATCGGGCAAGCTTCACCTTCCACATGTATGTCTCCATAGAGCTTCTCTACCTCCATGGCATAACTCTGAGAGCGAATGGTACCTAGTGTCCCCATAATGCCTATATGACGGCTCTCTGTAAGCGTACCAACGGCTTCTACTGTGGGACGGATAACACCAAGCACACGGCGTGTGGCGTCCAATCCTGGAAGGTCGTTTTGCTGTATACTTCTCAATGCTTTGGCCGATGCGGTGTTACAAGCTAGGATCACTAGTGGACAGCCCATCTCAAATAACTTTTTGACAGCTTGTAGTGTAAACTCATACACGACTTCAAACGATCGAGGACCGTAAGGATTGCGTGCGTTGTCGCCTAGATACAGATAGTCATACTGTGGCAGCTGCTTGCGTATACTGTCGAGTATAGTCAAACCGCCATAGCCAGAGTCAAATATTCCAATTGGGCCGTTCAGAGCTTTTGAAAGGGGCATAGTGAGAAAATTTTATAGGAATCAAAAAAGCCCTAACGCCTCAGGCGCCAGGGCTGTAATTGTTATCTTAGTGTGTAGTCAAGCAATGATTACTTGATACCCAACTTAGTTTTTACGTTTGGTGTTACATCTGTAGCAGTTGTGCTTACATATGCAAGTGGCGTACGAGCCAAGTCGATAATGTACGTGTAACCACCTGCAGCACCTACTGCAGATACTGCATCGTTAAGCTTCTTGAAGATAGGTTGCATCAATTCTTGCTCTTTCTTTTGAAGGTTTTGTTGAGCCTCAGTTTGGAATTGTTGAGCACGTTGAGACATGTCTTCTAGTTCCTTACGACGACGATCTTGGATGTTAGCAGGAAGTTGGTTGCCATCTTCACCAATTGCTTTTTGGTATTCAGCAAACTTCTTTTGAAGCTCATCTTGAGTGCGCTTGATCTCTTGAGTATACTTGACTTGGAGTTCTTTCAAGGTTTTTTGTGCAGCCTTAGTCTCAGGCATAGCCATTACAATCTCTTGAGAGTTTACGTGCGCAAGTTTAGTCTGTGCAAATACTGTCAATGGAAGAACCATAAGTACAGCTAATAAAATCTTCTTCATTTTGATAGTCTTTTGTTATTATGTAAATGATTTATTCTATTTAATTATGTGGAAATCGGAAACCACGATTGCAAAAGTAAACAAATTATCCGAATTTCCTAAGGTTTTACTAGAATTCTTGGCCTAGTACGAAGTGGAATTGACTTCCGCTGTACTGATCTGAGCCGTTGATCTTATCAAATCCGTATGCCCAGTCGATACCCATCAAACCTACCATAGGAAGCATGATACGAACACCAAGACCAGCACTACGCTTCATTTGGAATGGGTTGAAGTCTTTCACGTTTGTCCAAGCGTTACCACCTTCAAGGAAACCAAGTGCATAGATCGTTGTTGTCGTTTCTAGCATCAAAGGATAACGAAGTTCAACACCAAATCGAGTATAAGCATAAGCGCGGCCATACATTGTTAAAGCAGAGTTTTCGTAACCGCGAAGCCCAACGTTTTGTGTAGCCATGCCTGAGTATCCACTCATACCATCACCACCCACTTCGTATGTTTGGAATGGCGATTTCTTTGCGCTGTCGTAGCTACCAAGGATACCAAACTGAGCACGTGTGCGAAGTACCAAACACTTCGCACCTGGTGTTAGGGCTGTGTATGTGTTGCTCTTGAATTCCCACTTGTGGTACTCAATCCATCTGTATAGCTCATCAGCTTGTGATTGTACTGTTGGATCAAGGCTGCCATAGTCTTTTCCATCAAATAAAGAATATGGAGGTGTCAATGTAACAGATGCCGAGAAATCAGAACCTCTACGAGGGAAGATTGGGTTGTCGGTACTGTTACGTCCAAGCATCAATTCTAGTGTGACGATATTACAATCTCCTTTTTCTACTGGAAGGTAACGCCAATTATTCAAAATATAGTGTTGGAATGACAACGTAGCTCTTGTATAGAAGTAGTCATCAGGCCAGTTCAAACGCTTACCCAATCCGATAGACAAACCAACCATTTGCATAGACTTGTTCGGATCGTAGTAGTTTTCTACACTATTATAGTTGTTGTATCCATAGCTACCATAACCTCCGTAGCCGCCATATCCATAACTGCTGTAATTGTTGTAATAGTTTGAAGAATAGTAGCTATCACTAATATCTGTTTGCTTAGAGTAGTAAGCAGACACAGAAAGTGAGTTAGGACGCTTGCCACCAAACCAAGGGTCTGTAAAGCTAATGCTATATGATTGGTAGTATGATGCATTGGTTTGTGCACTCAATGTCAATGATTGACCATCACCACGAGGTAGCAAGAAGCGGTTGTTTCGTCCTGGGTGCAACAAGTTCTGCATAGAGAAGTTGTTGAATCGAAGGCTCAACTTACCAATCACACCCGTTTGTCCCCAGCCGAATGACATTTCCACTTGGTCATTTGATTTAGATACCAAGTCATAAGCGATATCTACTGTACCACTCTCAGGCTTAGGTTGTACGTCTGGTTTAATCTTCTCAGGGTCAAAGTGTCCCATCTGTTGAAGTTCACGCATAGAACGCATCAAGTCTTCCTTACTAAATAGCTCACCTGGTTTCGTACGCAACTCACGACGCACTACATTTTCATAAACGTGATCGTTACCATTAATTATGATCTTATTAATTGTAGCTGGTTCACCTTCTGCAATACGCATTTCAAGATCGATGCTATCTCCTTCAATGTTTACCTCTACAGGGTCTAGCGAGTAGAATAGATATCCGTTGTTGTAGTATAAGTTACCGATGGCGTCATCGTCTGTAGATAGACGTTCTTCCATTAGCTTTTGATTATAGACATCGCCGCTGTGCATCTTCAATGTACGTTCTAGTTGCTCGGCAGTATATTTTGTGTTACCTACCCATGAGATGTCGCGGATAAAGTATTTTCTACCCTCTTCAACCTTAAGGTGAACATCGACAGTCTTGTCATCGTAGTGTGAGATACTGTCTTCTAGAATAATAGCGTCACGATAACCTAACTCATTGTATTTAGCAATGACAAGGTCCTTATCCTCTTCATATTTTTCCTTCACAAATTTCTTTGTTCGGAATAAGTTGATAAGTCTACCTTTCTCATTGGTTTTCTTCATTGTCCACTTAATCTTACTGTCTTTCAATGCCTTGTTGCCAGTAATATAAATTTTATGGACACGTACTTTTTCTTTTTTGTCAATGTAGATGTCTACAGTTTCCTGTCCTTTTTGTTTTTTATCTTCACGTTGGACAATGTTGACTTCTGCATTTTTATATCCCTTATCGTCGAAATAACGTTTGATAAGAAGTTCGGCTCTATCTACAACATTAGGGGTAATCTGGTTACCAGATACTAGTCCTAATTTGATCTGCAAATCTTCGCGTTCTGATTTCTTTACACCATGGTATGAAATCTTAGAGATACGAGGACGTTGTTTTAGCCAAATCTTAAGCCATACCTTTTCCCCTTCAATCTTTTCGGCTGTGATTTTTACATCACTAAATAAGCCGTGGCGCCAATAGCGCTTCAATGCTGTTGTAATATCCGTTCCAGGAATACGGATCTTATCTTTTACAGAAAGACCAGAAAGACCAATCAAAACGTAGTCGTCGTAATCGCCACCACCTTCAACTTGAATGTCGGCAATTTCGTACGTTTTTGGATTTCCTGAATATAGGATTGTTGGCTTGTCTTGAGCTTTAGTCGTATGTGCTACAAAAGGAAGCAGCAAGACTAGCGTCAGTAATAAAGGGAAATGTTTATTCATTCTCATCATGTATTATCTTAGATATGGGGGCTTAAGTTGAGTGCTATAGGGCACTGTTTTCGTTTTGTACTTGTTCCGACGTTTTTCCGAAACGCCTTTCTCGACTTTGGTAGTCTAAAATGGCGTCTTCAAATTGCTTTTTTCGGAAATCTGGCCAAAAGATATCACAGAAGTAGAGCTCCGTATAAGCGGATTGCCACAATAGGTAGTTGCTTAAGCGGAGGTCTCCACCAGTGCGAATCAATAATTCAGGGTCAGGCATAAAAGAGGTGTTCATATGTGCACTGATACAAGATTCATCGACTTCCTCAGGAGTTATAGTACCAGAAGCTACTTTCTGAGCAATCTCTTGCATCGCATTGGTAATTTCCCAACGAGAAGAATAGCTTAACGCCAATACAAGTGTCATATTCTTGTAATGACTTGTTGCTTTACGTAAGTAAGCAATCTGGTCTTGTATCTCTACTGGTAGACGACTGATATCTCCAATAACATCGAAGCGTAGCTCGTTTTTCTTGAACAGCTTCTCATTTAGCTCTTCCATCAACAAGCTCATCAAAGCTGTGACTTCTTCAGCTGGGCGATTCCAGTTTTCTGTGGAAAAAGTATATAGTGTGAGGTAATTCACTCCCATATGGGCAGCTACCTCTGCTATTTCATGAACAGATACAATCCCCTCTTGGTGACCAGCTGTGCGCTCTTGGCCACGAGATGTAGCCCATCGCCCATTGCCATCCATAACAATGGCCACATGCTTAGGCACGCGACTAAGGTCTATTTTGGGATTGAATGTAACTTGACTCATAAGTCTTGTATTTACTGATTGATAAATCCTAGTTTATTTACGCGACCGTTCCAAACTTGTTCTGGAGCACTTCCACTTTCAGGTGCTATTAGCCAAATTCTTTGGTCAGCATCGATAGCCATAGCTGCACCATCAGCATGTTGCATGTCACTTGGTAGAAGGACCAAATCATTAGATTCTTCCCAAGTAAGGCTTTCTTTAGATTCATAAATTGTACTAAGATCCGTAGGAAGCGTGTAGAACATGTCATCTTGTTGGAATACATATGGACGGCTACCCAAATCAGGAAGTTGAGCAGATGTCATACTAGAGTAAAGCTCGCTCCATTGAAGACCATCAAGTGTAAACCATGCGTTTGTTCTATCACCTTCTGGTGATGGAGCCCCTATGCAGATAGCACGGTTTTCATCGTCTGTGGTTTTATATTCAAAACCGTTGATATTTGTTCTTGGGAATTGATCGTGAGCAACTTCTCCAACGTGAATGGAGAAATCATCTGTTAGAGTTGCCCAATTCTTCGTGCCTAACGGACCTTCCACAAGAATCAACATCTTGTTATCCAAAACAGTGATTAAGTTTGTTATGACGTATGGGATGGCTACGTCTTGTTTGGTCCAAGTTTGACCATCTGTTGAAGTCATAAGAATACCATCTTGCCCAACTGACCACAAAGAGTTGCCAAAAGTACGTATACTTGTGTATTTGGGTGTAGTAGGCCATGTCGCTGTACTAGATACCCACGATTTTCCATCAGTGGTTGTGAAGTAGTGACCTGCAGCATCATAAACGTGCATTGTGCCGTTCAGCCATGTCGCTTGAACTGGGGCAGTCAATGTACCGCTGCTGAAATCGGTTGTGATAAGATTCCAATGAAGTGAGTCTGGCTTTTGTTGGTGAACACGAACCTCTACATCATACTCTACAATGCGATTTCCACTTGCAGGTGATAGTACTTGAAGCGTATAAGGTGTGGTCATTGTTTGTGAAAGGTCAACTGAATCAGCAAGTGAGATTGTCATATCTCCATGCCCTAGGTATCCAGTTGCATTGACAGTCATCAAAATTTTATCGATAGAGTCTTGACTCCCGAAAGAAAGAGAGTCGATATTGAATATCTTTTTGTTGACTTGATCTATAGTAAAAGTTTTCTTCTGGTCTACAGCGTCTAGTTTGACAGTGTCGATAGAAAAACTTGTAATCGCTGCGATGTCCGCATACGTTGTGCTATTGTCTGAGTCGCTCAAACAACTGCCTAGTGTGATAGCTGCAAGAGATAAACTTGCTAGCCCAAATACAGATTTATAATTCATTGGTCTTTTTCGTTATAACTTCAAGATGCAAAAATAAAAAGATTTTTAGCGCACGGAAACTCTCACCCTATTTATTATAGTAATTTATAGGATTTTGCAGGGTAAACCATGTTTTTTGTGCCCATTTGGTGACAAATTGGGGCAGAGAACGTGAAATTGTAGCAGGAGGAATTCCTTGTCCGAGTACAGCGTCGCTCTGCTCAATAATGATTTCGTCCCATAAGCCGGCGTCAATAAATGCTTGGTGTATAGTTGGTCCACCTTCTACTAAAACTGACTGGATACCATCGGAGTGCATTTGACTCACTGCTTCCGAAATACTATGTGTACACAGTATACGAGCTGGATGATCTCCTTGGAATAATGGGAGCTTTGACAATGACTCTAATTTGTCGCTTTTAGACAATACATAGCGCTGAGGTTGTGGTCCGGTCCAGTACCGAGATAAGAGACTAGGGTAGTCCATTTCGACGGTATGCCTACCTACTAAGATCGCTTGGTGCTGCGTACGACGCTTATGTGTAAAAATACTGGTGCGACTAGAAGACAATTTTGCGGCTGGCACCTCAGCTGGTGTCGCATTGCCTGATTCTACTTCAGGACGTAGTTGATCTACAAAACCATCAGCAGAGACAGCCCATTTAAGCGTGATGTAAGGGCGTTTGAGCAGATGATACGTCACAAATCGTTGGATGATATGACGACATTTTTCCTGAAGCACTCCTACAACAACTTCTCGTCCTGCATCGCGGAGCATTTGTATGCCGCGACCACTGACTTGCTCGAATGGGTCTAAGCAACCGACTACTATTCTTGGTATGCCTATGTCGATAATCAACTGAGCACAAGGTGGGGTCTTGCCATAATGTGAACATGGTTCCAAAGTGACGTAAATCGTACTCTCTTTGAGCAGTCTTTTATTTTTGACGGATCGAATCGCATGCACTTCTGCATGTGGCTCGCCTGCTCGTATGTGGTATCCTTCGCCTATGATTTTTCCTTTGTGAACGACGACGGCACCTACCATTGGGTTGGGAGCTGCGGTAAGTTGCCCATGGTAAGCAAGCTGTATGGCTCGATGCATGTACCAATCGTCTGTATGATTTATATTCATTGTACTATTTTGTACTTGATGCGACACTGGTTGCTCGTATGGTTAGAAAACTGTATCTTTGCGGCATGAAAGATATCAAAACCCTTATTCGGCAAACTTTATCTCCGTATTATTCAGCTTCGGATGTGCGTGCTATAGAGCGTGCTATCTGTACTGAAGCTTTAGAGGTCTCTGTCGCAGATTATTATTGCGACAAATATACTAAACTTTCGGCAGAAAAGCAGGCTCTTTTGCAGGAAATACTGGAAAGACTGGCACGTAAAGAGCCCTTACAGTATGTTTTGGGAACAGCAGCTTTCTGTGGGTATGAGTTTAAGGTGACACCAAGTGTGCTTATTCCTCGCCCTGAAACGGCCGAATTGGTTGAAAAAGTTGTGCAAACACTCTGGGATGGTTCATCTCCCAATCCCATTGTGCTTGATGTTGGTACAGGTAGTGGATGTATTGCTATCTCTGTGGCAAAACAGGTGCCTCAAAGTGAGGTGTATGCATGGGATATTTCTGAAGATGCACTGCTTGTAGCTACGGAAAATGCAAAGAGTTTAGGCGCTAACGTACAGTTTTCACACCAAGATATGCTTAATCCCAATGAGGGCTTACTTAATGATTTACAGGGGAAGGTTGATGTCTTAGTGAGCAATCCGCCTTATGTTAGAGAGTTGGAAAGTAAAACGATGACTACTCAAGTGCTAGAACATGAACCACATACAGCTCTTTTTGTTCCAGATGATGATGCCCTGTGGTGCTATAAATCGCTTGCTGATCTAGGACAAAGAATCTTGAAGTCGGAAGGCTGGGTGATGGTTGAGATTAACCAATACCTTAGTCAAGAAACTCAGCAAGTCTTTCTAGATGCTGGATTCTATAATGTACAAGGTTTTAAAGATATTTTTGATAACGATAGAATGGTGGTTGCTCAAAAAAACTAATTGCATAGTAAAACAAAAAACGAACAAGATTGAGTATAATGGCAAGAGGACAGATCAAAAAAATAACAAAAGAAGAAGTGTTAGATAAAGCAATGAACTACTGTGGACGTGCTGAGCACTGCTTAAGTGAAGTGCAGTCCAAATTATACCAATGGGGGGCTCAAGAAGAGGATGTCGATGACGTGCTAAAAGAGCTTGTGGATCAGCGTTTTGTTGATGAGGAAAGATTTACGGAAATGTATATTCGAAATAAAATCAAATATGCTGGATGGGGACGCATCAAGGTGGCACAAAGCTTGAGGATAAAAAGAATTCCTGGTAGTGTCTACAAATCAACTTTGGAAGACTTTGATGAATCTGTGTATGAGGAAGTAGCTGACAAAGCATTCTCTTCAAAATGGAGACAGATCAAAACTAACGATTTCTACGAAAAAAAAGCTAAGCTCTTTCGTTTTGCGATGGGGCGTGGATTTGAATCGTATGTTGTGCAAGCATGGTTGGAAAAAAACAAGGACTGAAGCTATGCTTTAGCCCTTTTTTTTCTTATATTTGCGCAAAAATAAAACTATATTTTCAGACAGATGAACAGATTAGACACAATCTTTGCAGAGAAGCTATTAAAGATTAAAGCGATAAAGTTGCAACCAGCAAATCCATTTACTTGGGCATCAGGCTGGAAATCACCGTTTTACTGTGACAACCGTAAAACGCTTTCTTATCCAGGTTTACGTAATTTCGTAAAGCTTGAGATCAGTCGTATTATTTTGGAACAATTTGGACAGGTTGATGCCATTGCGGGTGTAGCTACTGGAGCTATCCCACAAGGGGCTTTGGTTGCTGATGCATTGAATCTACCTTTTGTGTATGTACGTGCTACTCCTAAGAGCCATGGTTTAGAGAACCTTATTGAAGGTGAACTTCGCCCAGGTATGAAAGTTGTTGTGATTGAGGACTTGGTATCTACTGGTGGCTCTAGCTTGAAGGCAGTAGAGGCTATCCGTCGTGATGGTTGCGATGTAATCGGTATGGTTGCTGCATTTACTTATGGATTTGATGTTGCTGTTGAGGCTTTCAAAGAAGCTGACGTGAATCTTGTGACACTTACAAACTACGAAGCCGTTTTGGAAGTAGCACTAGGAACGGGTTACATTGATAAGTTGGATGTGCGCACCCTAGAAGATTGGCGTAAAGACCCAGCAAACTGGGATAGCGAAGCATAATAAAAGAATAATATATGAGTGTAACTAAATTTGAGAGCGAGATAAAACTTGTAGCTGCTCCAATAGAACGAGTATATGCCAAATTATCAGATTTGAGTAATATTGAGTCGGTTAAAGAACGTATTCCTACTGATAAGGTAAAAGACTTGGAGTTTGATACAGATAGCTTGTCTTTCTCAGTATCGCCTGTGGGTAGTATCAAACTACGTATTATCGAGCGAGAAGAATTGAAAACAATAAAGTTTGAAACAGAAAAGTCACCTGTGCCATTTAATCTATGGATTCAATTGTTGCCAGGTACTCAAGAGGGTCAAACGCGCATGAAATTGACAATTGGTGCTACACTAAACCCTTTTACGAAAGGTATGGTGTCTAAGCCATTGACTGATGGAGTGCACAAACTAGCTGAAGTATTGGCTAATATCCCTTATTAATGGGAACTAAGATCTTGTAGAGGCATGGCGCTGGAGAGAAGTCTCTAGCGCCATACTTGTACTTATACCTCTGAATAGTATTTCAGAATACATACATTAAGATAACCACATAAAACAAAGAACATATGAAACTTTGGGAAAAGAATGTACAGATGGCATCAGAGATTGAGCGATTTACGATAGGACGTGATCGTGAACTTGATGTATTTCTAGCTCCTTTTGATGCGCTGGGCTCTATGGCTCATATCACGATGCTGGAAAGTGTTGGTTTGCTAACAAAAGATGAATTGACTCAGCTTCTATCTGCTCTGCGAGATATCTACAAGTCTGCTCAAGGTGGCGACTTTGAGATCGAAGAGGGAATTGAAGATGTGCATTCACAAATTGAATTGCTGCTTACTCGCCGTTTGGGGGATATCGGTAAGAAAATTCATAGCGGACGTTCTCGTAACGACCAAGTGCTTGTGGACTTGAAACTGTATATTCGTAACCAGATTCAAGAGATTGTTGAAGATGTCTATGACCTTTTCCAAGTATTACAGACGCAAAGTCAGAAGTATGCTGATGTGTTGATGCCAGGATATACGCATCTTCAAGTAGCGATGCCTTCTAGTTTCGGCTTGTGGTTTGGTGCCTATGCCGAGAGCTTGGTTGACGATTTAGGTATGCTACAAGCAGCTTATAAAGGCTGTAACCGCAACCCACTAGGTTCTGCTGCAGGTTATGGTAACTCTTTCCCTTTAGATCGTCAATATACCACTGATCTGCTTGGTTTTGATAGCATGAACTACAATGTAGTATATGCACAAATGGGACGTGGTAAAACAGAGCGTAACGTAGCTTTTGCAATGGCTGGTATTGCAGGTACTATTAGTAAGTTGGCTTATGATGCCTGTTTGTTTAATAGCCAAAACTTCTCGTTTATCAAGTTGCCAGATGATTGTACGACTGGTTCTAGTATCATGCCGCATAAGAAGAATCCAGACGTCTTTGAGTTGACTCGTGCAAAATGTAACAAACTACAAGCACTTCCTCAACAGATTATGATGATTGCAAATAACTTACCTTCTGGATATTTCCGTGACCTTCAATTGATCAAAGAAGTGTTCTTGCCTGCCTTTGAGGAGTTGAAAGACTGTATCTTGATGACAACTTATATTATGGATAAGGTTGAAGTAAATAAGAATATCCTTGATACACCGTTGTACGACTCTATCTTTAGTGTGGAAGAAGTCAATCGTCTTGTACTAGAAGGTGTGCCTTTCCGCGATGCATACAAGCAAGTAGGATTGGCTATCGAAGCAGGTGAGTTTACGCCAGATAAGAATGTGCACCATACACATAAAGGTAGTATCGGTAACTTATGTAATGACGAAGTTGATTTGTTGATGCAAAAGATGATTGAAGGCTACAACTTCTGCAAAGTCGATGAGGCGGTGAAAGCCTTATTGCAAGAATAAATGCCTGTGTGTAAAGTCTACACTCTGTGCATAACTGTTCATTTCTGTGGATAACTCTAGAATTATCCACAGAAATGAAAAAAAACTCCTTTTAAATTTGGAGACACACCTAAAAGTCTCTATATTTGCACCCGTTAATCGCGAAAGTAGCTCAGTTGGTAGAGCATAACCTTGCCAAGGTTAGGGTCGCGGGTTCGAATCCCGTCTTTCGCTCACGCAGCCTGCATCATTCCACCATGCAGGTTTTTTTAGCAAAAATAAGGTTGCTCGAATGGTGGAATTGGTAGACACGAGGGACTTAAAATCCCTTGGCCAGAAATGGCCGTGCGGGTTCGATTCCCGCTTCGAGTACTGAAAATAAAAAAGAGGTTTGTCATTGGCAAACCTCTTTTTGGTTTATTATGAATCTATTTCAATATCCTTGTTCTTCTTAAACTGATTTATGTATATTGTTGGAGAGACACCGAAGTGCTCTTTGAAGCACAAACGGAAATAATCTGTACTGCTGAACCCTAATGTGTCGCTAATTTCATTGATGTTCTTGTCCATCGATAATAGGAGAATCTCTGCTTTCTCCATCGTTAATTGGGTAATGAACTCTTTGGTCGAAATTCCTAATATCTTTTTGAACTTGCGGTAAATCGTTGAAGTACTCATATTCAAATTATCGGCTAAAAAGTTGACATTTACATTGCCATATTCTATGTTCTCTAAGATTAGACATCTCACATTCTCTATGAACTCTTCATCTTGACGATTCAGTTGTTTCTGTACTTCTTTTTGTTTGTTTTTGAATAAAGTGCTTTGGGCATTTTCAAGTATTTTGTTGTGCTCTTCTTCGTGCTTTTTTATCAAGTTCTGTATACGACTTTTAAGCAACGTGCTGCTGAAAGGCTTTGTCAAATATGAATCGGCACCAGCAGAGTAGGCCTCCTCCTTGAAAGAAAGCTTTTCTTGTGCAGTCAGCATGATGAACAGGATATTGCGCGTGTCTGCATTTTGTTTGATTTGTTTACATAGTTCCATCCCATCCATGACAGGCATCATTAAGTCACTTATAATCAAATCTACATTGTTTTCAGCGATAAATTCTATGGCTTCTTGACCATTGTGTACGATATGAGTATCAAAATCTGAATCAAGAGAATCTGAAATATATTCAGCGATATTAGGCTCGTCTTCAACTATAAGCACCTTCTTGTCTGTAGTATTGGTCTCATCACTCTCAATCTTGTCATCATTAGGAGTTATATCCTCTAGCACTATACTACTGTTTTCAAGTGGGGTACTCCCTATACTAGGGCTGGCCTTTGCAACATGGGTAGCATTGGTGTATTGATTGGTTCCAGAAAGGGTTACTGTAAAAGTTGTACCTTCATTTTGCGTACTTTCAATTTCTATCTTGCCATCGTGCAGGTCAATGAGCGATTTGACTATACTAAGACCGATTCCAGCACCTTGTATATGCTTTTCAGTGTGAGCCCTGAACCAGCGCTTATATATATCATCCACCTTACTTTCAGGGATGCCTATGCCAGTATCGATGACTTTGATTGTGACATCCTTTGTCATTGAATTCTGTTTAACTAGCAGTTTAACAGTTCCCTTTGGTGTATATTTTATTGCATTGTGTAATAGATTGTACAAGATGATAGTCATTGCTTCTTTGTCAAAAAACACGGGTAGCATATTCTTCTGAATATCTGCAACTAGTTTAATCTCCTTTTTCTGATTTAATTCGAAGAAGCTGTTGAATATGTGCTGTATATGTTCGTTTATATATGCTAGTCCAACTGTAAGTTTTCTTTTATTAAGCTCCAATTGTCTAAGTTCTAGGATTTGATCAGTGAGAGAAAGTAGTCGATTGGCATTTATCGACATGATATCAACTCTTTTTTGTTCATCTTTATCCAAGTTAGGACTCTTCTTTAAATCGTGGATAGGTCCAAGAATCAACGTTAATGGAGTACGCAATTCATGAGTGACTGTAGTATAAAACTGCATCCTCTCTTCGTTTAATTTCAAATCTGACTCTCTATGTTTCTTCTCCATTTCATAATTGTGTCGAAGAAGAATTTGTTGACTAAAGTAATGCAAGATGATTAATATAATGATTATTAGTCCAATTATACTTACTAAGTAAAACCACCATGTCTTCCAAAATGGGGGTAGAATAACAAATGAAAATGTTGTTTTAGAAGCATTGTTTTTAGACAACATGGTCCATGACTTTAGTTTAAAAGTGTACTTTCCAGGAGGAAGGTTTCTGTATCTAACAGTGTTTTTGGTAGATGGTAAACTCCACTCATCTCCTGACCCTTCAAGCCTGTAGCTATACTTTACTAAATTGGAAAGGGCTATATCAGCCTCGTTGAAAGTAAACTCTAGGTTGTTTTGAGTATAATCTAGTTTGTTGGGATATCCACCCGAATAGTTTGTAAAGCTAGCCTCGCCTTGATGACCAATCTTTGTCACCTGTAAAGAGGTTATTCTAGGGTGGGTTGTTCTTTCCTCATGCATTAAGGTGATAGGATTGAATTCCCATAGCCCACTTATTGACCCAAAATAAACGTGTGTACTGTCTGATGCAACTGAACCTGCTTTAAAGCCGTATAGTGGGATCGAACTTGACACAAAAGAGTGAACCTTATTGTTCTTGAGATTTAGGTTGTTTATTCCATATTCGGTACTAATCCAAAGTTGACCAATAGGTTTTTCAATAAGTGCTTTTATTCTCGTATTTGATAAGTCATCTTCAATTGTCAATGTGTCTTGTATAGTCCATTTACGATCTATTTTTATTAGCCCCTTCATTGTACCTATCCAGTAATTCTTACGACTGTCTTGTAGTATCGCATTGACTCGATTAGAGGGAAGCCCATTTTTTACATCAATATGTCTGATAAGTTTCATGTTGCGGTCGTACACGGACAAACCTCCGCCATAAGCCCCAATAAGAATTTCGTGTTTATCGTTTACATAAACACTGCGCACCAAACGTGAGATTAGTTGGCTGTTTTTCTTATTCCAATAGTTTGTTTCTTTCTGTGTGTTAATATCAATACTAAATAGCCCCGAATCAGTACCGACTAGAAGTGTGTCTTCGTCTTGAAAAAAACACCTTACATCCACTTTTCCTTTTTTACTAAGAGCTATTTTTTTATAGTTTTTTTCTTTTGAATTATACAGATATAAGCCGTCTTTGTAGCACCCGATCCATATGTTATTATTCAAATCTTTATGCATACAAAGTACTGCTGGATCTTTTGCGTTTGCAATTTGGGTAACACGTTTCTTTATCGTGTTACCAGATACTATATCTATTCCTTTACCGTCAGTACCAATTAGCTTTTCTCCTTTTTCGTTTACTGTTATTCCCCAAGCAGTTGGGTTTGATAGTGAATACACGCTATGGTCATTGGGGCGATAGCTGATGTTTATTAATGGACTAGTGCGGTGGGGAAGTACCAGCACACCCCCTCCATAAGTGCCTATCCATACATTCTCGTATTTGTCTAATAAGATGTCTCTAACAGAGAAATTACTCAATGTAGTGCTGCTATTAGCTTTCTTAAGTTGTTTAGCTTCCAAAAAAGCTGAGGGATGCATAACAAGTTTGTTTAAATCTGCTGTGTGTATCCCTTTAAACTCAATGCCGATATACAATGTTCCCTCTTTGTTGATTTGAAGGTCCAGAATCTTGTCGTCGCATAAGTTGGAGTTCCCGTGTTTTACTTTAAAGGATTTGAAGGTGTTAGTTTTAGGGTTAAATAGACTAAGTCCTTGCTCCGTGCCACACCAAAGTAGCCCATGTTGGTCTGTGCTGAGACAATATATATTGTTATCAGCAAGTTTATCTACATCGTTTGGATCAGCCTCGAAGTGACTGACCTCTTCTGTAGTAAGGTTTAGTTTAGAAAGCCCTTCGTTATTGTGACCTATAAAAAGATTATCCTTTATCTGAGCGAGTGTCCAGACGGATTCCCATCTTAGCCCTGCGACTGTTTGGGACTTATAATGTGTGAAAGTATTGCTCTTTACATTGTACGAGTCTATCCCAGAATTGTAATGGCCAATCCATAGTTGGTTTTCCTCTCCCCAAATCAACGTAGTTATTGATCCAGATGAAATGCCGTATTGGTGCTTTTCCTCTTGGTTGTGAACTACTAAGACAGGGTACTTTATTAGTTGATGGCTAGTGTAATCATATCTATATAGACCGTTAGTTCGCGTACCTATATAAATATGTGTGCTGTCTTTTGAAGCAAGTATGCAATTTACATCGTCTTTGGCTAAGGGTAAATTGTCTTTGGTCGTCGGTGACATATAGTTTGTACCATCAAAACGATCTACGCCCTCTTGAGTCGCAAACCAGAAACATCCGTCAATGTCTTCGGTTACTCCTTGTACATAGCTGTTTGAAAGTCCAGATGCAACGCCTAGACTAATTGTGTTTTGAGAGTGTATACTGCAAGGTGCTGCAATATATAGGAAAAACGAAATCAAGGAAATGATAATGTGACTGTTTTTCATATGAAGGTTATTTGGGTAAATGATTGGTTTTTAATAGTAATGCCTCAAAAGTAAGTAATAAGCATGAGAAAATCAAATAAGAATCGTGCGGTGCATGAAAAATGATGTATTATTGCAGAATAATAAAAGCTCATAGCTTTACGAATGCATTACTTTTGCTCTCAGTGAAAATCTTGTATTAAAATTTTAATCTTTTATGTATGAATAGAATTAAACACATCTTTTTATTAGCGTGCGGTTTGGCGATGCTGATAAGTTGTGGCAGTGATGATGAATCGATTGCCAGTACAGGTAATAAACCAGTTCAAGAGTTGGAAGAGACTCACATTAAATCTGAAGCAGGTAGAACATTTACTATTAATGGGACACTTTCAGATGAACTAGGTTTACAATCAGTCCAACTTGTCTGTCCTGAATTATACTTGGATAAAACAATTGCTCTGCAAGTACTTTACCCCGATACAATCTTGCGAAAGTATGATTTGTCTTATAGCTACAAGCTGCCAAAGGATATTCAAGGAGAGCCTTTTCTTGTGCAAGTGCAGACAACAAATTTAGCAGGAGATGTTTCTGAGACAGAAGTGAAGGTTACTTTAGATGGTGATTTTGTTGCGCCTCGTTTTGTAACCGTGCCAAGTACTGAGATAACAGTGCTAATTAAAGCTGAGACAGCTTTAAATTTGAGATTCGAAGTCACAGATGATAAGGCTTTAGCAAAAGTAGCTTTAAGTATTCCTGATTTAGAGTTTACTCGAGAGTTTGATGTCACAGGTACACAATATTCTTTTGATGAGAATGTCGTCTTACCGTCTACTCCAGGTACTTATACAATGACTATTACTGCTATTGATGCAGCAGGGCTAGAAGAGACGAAAACTTGCACTATCAAGGTGTCTGAGATGCCTGATTTCGAAAAAATGTATTTGACTGATGTTTCTGATGCAGCTTTGCTGAATAGCGATATTTTCGGTATTCCTCAATTGATTAATCGTATCGATGCATATACATATAGAGCAGAGTACTATACTCAAAAGGCAAATACTGCTATTCGTTTTATTCCTCAAAAAACTGATTTCGGCCCTATTTGTTTCGGCCCTAGTATTGATGATGCAACCGTGTTAGGTGATAACCCAGAAGCGTCTCAAATGATTATTCTTCCTGAAGCTCATACATATTATGCCATTGAGTTTAATATTCTTACTGGTGCTTACTCAGTTGAAAGCTTTGTACCAGATGCTACTCCTGTGCCTATTGGTGAGCCAATGTGGCTGGATAGTGGAAATCAATCAGAAGGGACTATCCCGTTGGAGATTGGCCTAGTTGGCGAAGGACTTCCTGGTGCAGCGAATTGGAGCCCATCTAACCCTCAAATGCTTACGCAAGATGAACATAATCCATTCTTGTTCTATGCTGAGTTTAATTTGGAAGCTGAAAGCAAAGTACGTTTTATTATTTCAGCTAAACACAGTTGGGGATGGTGGCCAGAACCATATTGGCGTTGGAATGATTCTACAACCGATCCTGAATCTAATGTGAGCAATGGTGGTGAGAATCCTGGCGATTGGATTATTCCTACTACTGGAACTTATCGATTTGAGTTTGACTCATATTTATTGCGTTCTAGATTGTATCCTATAACTGAATAATGACCTATAACAATTGAATATAATGAGAAAATATATTTTGGCACTCATGTGCCTAATTCCAATGTTTGTTCAAGCGCAAAACATAGATGTGCAGGGAACAGTTAAACTGGAGGTAGATAACGAGCCTCTAATCGGAGCTACTGTGAAAGTGAAAGGTACATCAAATGGTACTATTACAGACTTTGATGGTAATTACCAACTGAAGGTTGACAAAAAAGCCACGCTAGTTTTTTCTATGGTCGGCTTTGCTACTCAAGAAATTCAAGTGAATGGGCGTAGCCGTATCAATGTCTTTATGAAAGAAGATGTAACTGCTCTTGAAGAGGTTGTGGTTGTTGGTTATGGTGTTGTAAAGAGAAGCGACTTGACTAGTTCGATTTCAACAGTTAAAGGCGATGATATAAATAGTACAATCTCAGGTAATGCTATGGGTGCATTGCAGGGGAAAGCCAATGGTGTCCAAGTGACTAGTAGTGGTGGTCCTGGTTCAACCCCACGAGTGGTTATTCGTGGACTAACGACGGTAAATGGTTCTGATCCTTTGTATGTCGTTGATGGTGTTCCAGTAGGTACTAACATTAACTTTTTGAGTCAAAACGATATTCAGAACATTGAGATATTGAAAGATGCCTCAGCAGCTGCCATTTACGGTACGCGTGGTTCTAACGGTGTTATTCTAGTAACGACTAAGAAAGGAAAGAAAGGTAAGACAATATTTACGTTCTCTTCTTCAATCGGTTTCCAAACATTGGAAAAACCAAACTTAGCTGACGCAGATGAATATGAGCAAGTGTTCAAACAGCGTTATATCAATGATGGAAATGAGCCTGTTTGGAATGGTGGTACAACTGCGTCTAATGCCAATGGTACCGACTGGTGGGATAAAACCATCAACGACTATGCTTTGATGCAAAATTATTCTATTGGTTTCCAAGGTGGTAATGATAACCAAGTATACAGCGGGAGTGTCAATTATTTCCGTCAAGACTCTCAATACAAAATTGGCTCTTGGGAGAAATTGACTATGCGCTATAATTCAGAATTTACATTCAATGATGTTGTTAAGTTCGGTATCGACATCAATCCACGTTATGAACATTGGGAGGACACTCCCGACATGCTTGGTGATATCATTCGAATGGATCCGACTACAAATGTATATTTACCAGAGTCGGAATGGGGGGATAATCCTTTTAGTAATTTCGCGCGTTCAAACAACAATCAAGTGTGGAACCCAATGGCTAATATGTCTAGGATGAACAATGATACAAAGCAATATGCTGTGTTGATGAATCCATATATCAACATTCAGCCAATTAAGGGTTTGTCTATTCGTAGCCAGTTTGGCCTGAATGCTCGCTTCCAAATGGGTGATAGTTTTACACCTGAGTTCTTCATTGACAATCTTGAACAAAATGCATTGAGCAATATTGAGCGTAAGACTAGTCACTGGATTGACTGGAACTGGAGCAATACGGCTACGTATATGACTACATTGGCTGAAGACCATAATATCAATGTGATGGCTGGTTTTACTATGGAAGAGTTCAATAATTACTGGTTGAACGGTTCTAGACAAGATGTGCCTAGCTATATTGATGAATTACAGCAAGTGAGTGCAGGGACAATTAACGAAAAGGCAAGTGGCTCTGAAAGCTCTACTTCTCTAATGTCTTATTTGTTCCGTACAATGTACAACTATAAGCAACGTTACTACTTGACTGCATCTGTACGTGTAGATGGTAGCTCTAAGTTTGCCGAAGACAACCAGTACGCCACATTCCCTGCTGTGTCAGGTTCGTGGAGAATCACTAGTGAAGAATGGATGGAAAACCAAGAAATCTTTGACAATCTGAAGTTACGTGCAGGCTGGGGACGAGTTGGTAATCAAAATATCAGCAGCTCTAGTTTTATGACGTTGATTGGAACAAGTAGCTATGTGTTAGGACAAAACCAAGAACGAGTCGTTGGTACATCTATTAGCTCTGTAGGAAATAGTAATCTGCAATGGGAGACCGTTGAGGATGTCAACTTGGGGATTGATATGACATTGTTAGACAACCGTCTAGATGTTACTGCTGAGGTATTCCGTAAAGAATCAAAAGATATGCTGCTTGAAAAAGAAAACATGTCTGTTCTTGGCTACCCATCATGGAATGGTAAGATTTGGGAGAACATCGGTAGTCTACGAGCTACTGGTTGGGAGCTATCTGCTTATTGGCATGATCAAGTCAATGATTTTAAGTACAATGTAGGCTTCAACTTATCGTCTGTTAAGAACAAGGCTGAAACATTGCTAGGTAATAGTCCAATCTATACAATGGACCATAATGGCGATTACATTATTCGCAATGAAGAAGGTGGTGAATTAAGCCGTTTTTATGGCTACATTGCAGATGGACTATTCCAAAACCAAACAGAAGTCAATGCACACACTAGTGAACACGGCACTTTGCTTCAACCAAATGCACAGCCAGGAGATGTTAGATTCAAAGACCTAAATAACGATGGTGTTTTGGATGAAAACGATAAGACATATATTGGTAAAGCATTCCCTGATTTTACATTAGGAATCAATGCTAAGTGTTCTTACAAGAATTGGGATTTTGAAGCTAATTTCTATGGTTCATTAGGCAATGATATTTACAATACTGTACAATATTACTCAGGTGTTGAAGGGCGTAATGTATATGCTGGAGCACTGGATAAGACTTGGCATGGAGAAGGGACTAGCAATAAGTGGCCTCGACTATCTGTAAATGAGGCTAACTTGAACTACAAGCGTGTATCGTCTCTATTTGTTGAAGATGGCTCATTTTTGAAATGTAAATTGTTACAGGTAGGATATACTATTCCTAAATCTGTTTTTGATGACGTAAAAGTACGCTTGTCTGTTTCTGCTCAGAACTTGTTTACTATAACAGATTATTCTGGTGCTGATCCTGAGACAGCCTCACTTGGAGGAGCTACTTCATCGGGTGTAGACTATTATGGATACCCTAACCCTCGTACGTTCCTATTTGGTGTAAATGTTAAGTTTTAAATGAATATTCAAATGAAAAATATACTTCGAACAATTATAGCTCCTGCCTTAGTCGTGGCGTCTTTGAGCAGCTGTAGTGATTTCTTGGACAAGCCAGTTCAGGGTCAAGAGAATCTAGATACGTATTTTCAAAATGCAGAAGAATGTGAAAAGCAGATCACAGGTTGTTATCAAACTATCTTTTGGGATGATTGGTGGCAAGTGGGTAATTTTCAGTTGACTGTTGATATGTGTACTGATGACATGTGGATGGGAAATACGACACAAGATAATAGTGGATACTACGACTTAGTGTTTTACACTGGTAATGGGCAAACTGGTGGTACTAGCAACTACTGGCAGTATAGATACAAAGGAGTTCTCAGATGCAATGTTTGCATAGAACGAATTCCCAATACAAATATGTCTGATGAGGATCTTAAGGCACGTTTTATTGGTGAAGCCAAGTTTATCCGTGCTTTCCATTATTTTGAATTAGTCAAAAACTTTGGTGGAGTGCCAATTGTCGATAAGATGAAAATGCCTAATGAAGTAGAAGGTATTACCCGTCAAACAGTAGATTCTTGCTACTCGTTTATCACTAATGATTTGCTGAGTGCTATAGATGTACTGCCTAAAAGAAGTGAGCAGGCAGCTAGTGACCTGGGTCGAATTACAAAGGGGGCTGCTCAAGGTTATCTTGCAAAAGTGTATCTCTATCAGGAGAAATACGAGAAAGCAGAAGCTGTTTTAGATGATATGTTACTACGTGAAGGTGTCGATTACTCTCTTCTACCAGAATTTGGACAAGTTTGGGATATGGACTTTGATAATAGCATTGAGTCTCTATTTGAAGTTCAATATAGCGATGACCCAAATTACAATGTGGGTGGTAGACTGTCTGTTGTATGTGGCTCGCGTGATGATTCAGGGTGGTCTTGGGGACTACCAACAAGTAATCTTGAAAAAGCATTTGTAGATGCAGGTGATACTGAGCGTTTGAGATGGACTATTATCAAACATAATGCAACGGAGGTTGCAGGTGACCCTACTTGGGATGAAGAAAATCCTTACATTATTGCTCCTAATAAACATAAGAGTGCTCGAGTGTCTCGTAAGTTGTATGAACCAGTTGATAAGCGACCTACTCCTTATGATTCAAATCACAATCCTCTGAACTATAGATTACTGAGATATGCAGACGTACTACTGATGCACGCCGAAGTTAAAAATGCTTTACATAAAGATGGCGAAGCTATTGTCTCTTTAAACAAAGTGCGCAACCGTGCTAAACTAAACTCACTAGACCTAACTGGAAATGCTTTGCGTGATGCTATCCGACTAGAACGTCGTTTAGAACTGGCATTGGAAGGCAACAGACTATATGACTTACGCCGTTGGACAGATGATAATGGTCACAAAGCTATAGCCAATGTGATGGGCGAAAATGGTACTTTTGTGCGCTATAATTTAGAAGAGTCAACCGATGAATATGAGTTGACTAATCAGAAGGAAGCGAGCGATGAAGGAAGTCAGTTTAGAGAGGACCGAGACCTAGTTTTCCCTATTCCAAATACTGAAGTAACTATGAGCAATGGCTCTATTAAGCAAAATCCAAATTATCAATAAACATATCATGAAGAATAATATATACGCATGCAGCTTTCTGGCGTTATTAACGGCTTGCTCCGCTTGTAGCCGAGGTGTGGATCTACCTCTACCTAAAGGAGGGGAGATTGATACAGAAGTTGAAAATGTACTGACTATTGATGTCAACAATATTTATCAAACTATGGACGGTTTTGCTGCATCAGATTGCTGGGCTGGAAATTATGTAGGGCGCGACTGGGAGGAATCTCAGCGTGCATCTATTGCAGACCTCCTCTTTTCACAAGAAATAGAAGGTGGCCAACCTAAAGGTATTGGTTTATCTATGTGGCGTAGTAACTTAGGTGCTGGGACTGCCAATCAAGGTGCAGCCAGTGATATCAGTGACAAAAGCCGTCGTGCAGAATGTTTCCTACTAGAAGATGGGACGTACGATTGGAGTCAGGCAGCTGGTCAACGCTATTTTATGCAACAGGCTAAGCTTAAAGGTTGTGAATCGTTTGTATTGTTTAGCAATTCAGCACCTGTATGGTACACTATAAATGGTAAAGGCTATTCAAATCAAGGTGCCAATGCCAATTTGAAGTCAGATAAATACGACGACTTTGCAGCCTATATGGCTACCGTGGCTAAGCACTATGAAGAAGCTGGGATTCCAATCGATTTTATTAGCCCAGTCAATGAACCACAGTATAATTGGGCTGATAGTAAACAAGAAGGTTCAGGATGGACAAATACTCAAGTAGCTACATTGACTCGTGAATTGGATGCAGCGCTAAGCAATGAATCTTTAACTACTAAGATTTTGCTATCTGAAGCAGGAAGCTACAGTTACCTCTACGAGGTTAAAGATGGTGCGAATCGTAGCAATGTAATAGCTGACTTATTTGATGCATCATCATCAAATTATGTAGGCGACCTATCTCATGTACCTAACATTATCGGTGGACATGCGTATTGGACAGATTCTAACTGGAGCTCTTTGACTAGCACAAGAAAAAACTTCTGGAATGCAGCACAGGCAAAGAACTTAAGAACCTACCAAACCGAATGGAGTATGTTGGGCGATGGATATAATGATGAACATTTTGTAGATTATAACTCGGCTACTTATATGGACATAGCAATGTATATGAGCCAAGTGATGTATCATGATATCGCTAATGCAAATGTAAGCTCTTGGTCGTTCTGGACAGCCATGGATGTGGAGCGATGGGGACATAAAGACCGCTTTTTGCTAATCTCTTTGACACCAGCAGGTGGAGTGAATGGCGATATCTCGCAAAGTGGTACACATGCTGCTCGTAAAACGCTTTGGGTACTCGGTAATTATAGTCTTTTTGTTCGACCAGGATACAAACGCGTTGATATAAGCAACGGTATCGATAATGATATGTTTGGAACTGCTTTTGTTTCACCTGATAATCAAAAACTGGTACTAGTTGTGACAAATTATAAGAATAAAGCGCAAGTATTTGTTCCTCAACTTAACGGCTTTGAAGCTAAAAGCGTGAAGAGATATGTTACTAGTGAGTTCAGTGATTTGAAGGGAAGTGAGGTATCGTTGGAAGCTTTGGAAGTCCCTGTTCGTTCGGTGACGACATTTGTGTTTAGCAAGTAATTTTCTTGCATAAAAACCTACTGGGGGATTATTTGGTTAGATGACATATATTTTGCATGATAAATGCTTGTTATTGACTAAATAATCCCCCAAACCATGTCTAAAACACCATATATTTGCATTGTAGATGTAACAAAATATTTTTAATATGACTTATTACCATAACTCTTTTGTAAGTTGCCTCAAGAAAGTAGGCATGCTGTCATTGCTGATTTTAGCTAGCATCTCTTCTGCTTTTGCTCAAGGCTTTGGAGAACAGCAATTGCTCCGTGAAGACTGGAGATTTCACCTCGGTGATTTAAAATACGGTGGTATAGAAACTTTAGACCATAGCCAATGGCAAAAAGTAACTGTGCCTCACGATTGGAGTGTAGAACAACCAGCTAGTCCAGCTTTGGCTAGTTGTACAGGATACCTTCCTGGAGGTATCGGATGGTACCGTAAAGACCTTGAAGTACCTGCCTCAAAAGAGGGACAACGCGTATATATATACTTTGGTGGAGTATATAACAATAGCGAGGTCTTTATCAATGGTAAGTGGGTAGGGCGTCGTCCTAATGGGTATATCTCATTTATGTATGACCTAACACCTTATATCAATTTTGGTGGACGTAATGTGGTCGCTGTAAAAGTAAATCACAGTGACTATGCTGATTCACGTTGGTATACTGGTTCTGGTATCTATCGTGATGTAAAACTTGTGTATGCGCAGCCAATACATATTAATCTATGGGGTGTTTCTTATGATGCACAGCTTACAGGTGATAAAGCCGTCTTGAATGCGCATACAGAAGTGACGAATAAGACAAAAGAAAGCACTTCCGTGAAAGTTGTGCATACTTTACTAGATAAAGACAATCAAAAAGTCGCTGGCACAACAAAATATGCACGAGTAGGTGCTGCTGCAACACACAAGGTTTCTCAAACAATGCGATTGAAAGATATCCATAGATGGAGCTTAGAAGTTCCTTATCTATATACGATGGAAACCAAAGTTTATCAAGGTGGTAAACTAATCGATCAAAATACGACAAAGGTAGGGCTTCGCGAACTGACTTACGATAGCAACAAAGGTTTTGCTTTGAATGGCAAGTGGACTAAACTTAAGGGTGTATGTATTCACCACGATGCTGGTGCATTGGGTGCTGCAGTTCCTGCTGAAGTGTGGATTACCCGTATGGAAAAACTGAAATCTATCGGTGTTAATGCGATTCGTATGAGTCACAATCCACAAGCAACTGCTGTCTACGAGGCATGTGATGCGACTGGTTTGGTCGTGATGGATGAGGCTTTTGATGAATGGGAGTATCCAAAGAAAAAGTGGATTTCAGGTTGGAATGAAGGTAAGCCAGGCTTTCAAGGTTCTTCTCATTTCTTTCGTGAGTGGTGTGAGCGCGACTTGGCAGATATGATTCGTCGTGATAGAAATCACCCTTCTATTATCATGTGGAGTATTGGTAATGAAGTGGATTACCCTAATGACCCATATAGTCACCCAGTGCTTGATGACGAAAGCGGTACGGTACAAATTCACGTACGTGGTTATAAAAAAGATCACCCACATGCTAATCGCTTAGGTGAAATTGCTGCTACCTTGGTAGCTGTAGTGAAGAAATATGATACGTCTCGTCCTGCAACTGCTGCATTGGCTGGTGCAGTGATGTCTAATGAGACTGCTTACCCAGGTGCTTTGGACATCGTAGGGTATAATTATACGGAAGGTCGCTATGATATGGACCACGAGAAATATCCTAACCGTGTGTTTTACGGTAGTGAGACAGGTAGAAGCTTGAATTCTTGGAAAGCTGTACGTGATAAGGAGTTTATATTTGGTCAGTTTATCTGGACTGGATATGATTATTTAGGTGAATCTCGTAGATGGCCTTCACGTGGTCTGAATACAGGTTTGATTGAGCAAGATGACAATATCAAAGCTAATGGTTATTTCCGTCGTTCATTGTGGCTAGAGACACCAACAGCGTATGTTGGAGCTTTACCTTCAAAGACGCATCAGTTGGATCGTAAACTATACCACATGCCTCATGTCTGGAACTATGAGAAGGGCGAAAAAATGACTATTGTGACCTATACAAACTGCGATGAGGCCGAACTTTTGTTGAACGGAAAGGTAGTAGGGCAGAAGAAAAAGTATGATGATAGTACAGCGCTTATCAAATGGGAACTTCCATATCAACCAGGTAAGCTAGAGGTAGTCGCTTATAAGAATGGTCAACCAGTAGCTAAGGATGCCATTGAGACAACTACCGTGCCTGCTAAGATTGAGGCATCTATTGTTGTCCCAGAAAAGATAGGCAAGCGTAGTATGTTGCAGCTCCCTATCTGTGTTTTGGATGCTGAAGGACGTCTTGTAGAAGTGGCTCAGTCTGAAATCACTTGCCAAATTAAAGGGGCAGCTCGCTTAGTTGGTTTAGAAAGTGGTTCTAATGATGTGCGACTCAATTATAGAAATAAGCATCAACGTGCTCACCGTGGTACTTTGAAAGCTTATGTAGAACTCACAAAGGATTCTGGAGAGGTAGAGGTTGTACTTACTTCACCATTGCTTAAAGATAAGACTTTAGTGTATAAGTATTAGGTAGTGTATTTATAGATGTAATTAGAGGGTGTGTCAAAGTAATTTGGCAGACCCTCTTTTTGTTCGCCCACGATTTTAACTAGATGTCAACCATCTGGCAACCTTGGATGTCAGCATCTGGCATACATGATTGTCAGTACCTAGCATCCATGGTTGCCAGATGGCTGACATTTAATTATGTGTCTTTGGTGCAACTCTTTGTTCTGGTAGACCTGTAAATTGTCTGTGATAAGAGTATAAATAGAGCCTGTTCGTAAAAAAGCAAACAAAAATTTTGGTAGTTTGCAAAGTGTTCGTATATTTGCAAACGATTAATCAAGGGAATAATTTAATAAAACGTTTTATTATGGCAGTAACAAAGAAATACGATGCGCGTACAGAGCGCATTGCTAGTTATGCAAAAGCATTATCGCATCCTGCTCGAGTAGCTGTGATGTTTTTTCTAGCAAGTCAAGATACTTGCTTTTTTGGAGATATTGAAGAAGTCCTTCCTTTGCAAAAGGCTACAGTATCTCAACACTTATCTGAGTTGAAGAAGGTTGGTTTGATTCAAGGTGAAATTCAAGGACAAAATACAAAGTATTGTATCAATTGCGAAGCTTGGCAAGAAGCTCGTGAATTGTTCGATAAATTCTTCGTAGATTGCAATAAGCAAACATGCGGGTGCGAAGATTAATAGACTATACATTAGAAAAATATTTAACTGATTAAAATAGGATTATTATGGAAATTAAAATTTTAGGTTCAGGTTGTGCTAAATGCAAAACATTGACAGAAACAGCTAAGAAAGCAGTTGAAGAACTAGGTATCGAAGCAAACATCATTAAAGAGGAAGACATGATTAAAATCATGAGTTATAACGTGATGCGTACACCAGCTCTAGTTGTAGATGAAAAGGTTGTATCTTCAGGTAAGGTCTTGTCTTTGTCAGAAATGAAGAGTTTGTTGAAGTAATCAAATCAAACAAAAATCTAATAACGGAATCACAATTATGAGAAAAGGAATTCTTGCGATTGCTGCTTTTGCAATGTTGGCATCTTGTGGTATTAAAGCAAAACAAGCAGAAAAAGCAAAACAAGCAGCAGAAGAAAAGACATCTTGCGCGTGCTCTGGGTCATCATGCCAAAGTGAGCAGACAGCTGATGTGACTTTTGAAGACGGTCTACACGTGCTGTATTTCCACGGTGCTAAACGCTGTCCTACGTGTATGAGTATTGAGAAGAATGTACAAGATCTTATCAAAGCTCAATATGCAAAACAGGTAGCAGACCAGAAGCTGTACGTTCATGTGATTGATTACTCAAAAGAACCAGGTAAGAGCTTGGCTAATCAGTTTCAAGTCTCTTTCTCTAGTTTGATTCTCTTGAATAAACAAGAGGATGAAGTGAATGCAGGGAATGCCACAAGATTTGCTTTCTCCACTTCTCGTCGTCAACCAGAAGTCTTTAAAGCTGGCGTCGCTGCTGTGCTAGACGGTGCTTTGAAAACTGGAAAAGTTGATTTGAGCCTAGTTGCATCTGCTAAATAAGATCAGTATGGAACAATGGCTACAAGAGATGATGAATAGCAGTGAACTACCAATTGTCACTGCTTTTCTGTTAGGACTGCTGACTGCTATCAGCCCTTGTTTCCTTGCTACCAATGTAACCGCTGTGGGTTTTATTGGGAGTGATATTGAGCAAGGTCGCCGTGTGTTTATTAATGGTCTGCTATATACGCTAGGTCGTGTTGTGTCTTACTCGGCTTTAGGCGCTGTATTGATTGTGTTATTGAGAGCAGGATCGAATATCTTTCATATTCAGCAAACAGTTAGTGAATATGGAGACAAGATTCTAGGACCTGCATTGTTTATAGCTGGACTATTTATGCTCTTCGGCAATCTGTTGAATCTCCCTAGCTTGGGTGTGCAAACAGGTGGAGAAGGATTGGCAAAGAAAGGTGGACTAGGTGCTTTCTTGCTTGGGATGCTATTTGCCTTGGCGTTTTGTCCGACTAGCGGTTTCTTATACTTTGGGATGCTTATCCCGATGTCTGCTGATGCAACAGGTGGATTGTTTTTGCCAGTCGTATTTGCTATAGCGACAGGAATTCCTGTGATTGTTGTGGCTTGGATACTAGCCTTTAGTGTACAAAACTTGGGCAAGTTTTATAACGGGATGAAGGTCTTTGAAAAGTACTTCCGTCTCTTAGTAGGTGCCTTGTTTTTAGTAGTGGGCGCATACTATATTTACCTTTACTACATTCAGTAATTTTTTTCACTATTAAAATAGAAACAAAGATGAAAAGAGTATTAGTATTATGTACGGGAAACAGTTGCCGTAGTCAAATGACTGCTGCATTCTTGAAAGAATTGTCTAACAATGTTGAGGTGCACTCAGCAGGCACTGCTCCAGCTCCAGCTGTCAATGCAGGTGCTGTAAAGTATATGGCTGAACTTGGTATTGATATCAGCAAAGAGATTCCTACACATGTTGACGAATATATTGGTCAAGCTTGGGACTATGTAATCACTGTATGTGGTGGTGCCAACGAAAACTGCCCAGCATTCGTAGGTAAAGTAGGCAAGCGTTTGCACATTGGTTTTGATGACCCATCTCACGCAACAGGTACTCCTGAGTTTATCGAGAGTGAGTTCCGTCGTGTGCGTGACGAAATCAAAGCTCGCTTCACTCAATTTCTTGTTGAAGAAGGATTGTAATCGTTCTTCATCTCACTTAAGGGCGACTGCCCCCAAGGCAGTATTTTCAAAAGGATAATCATGTTGCCACTATTAACCGCTGTAACTGAACCAAAAACAGGCTTTATTACTAAGATGAGTTCTTGGTTGAATATTTTTGACGAGTTGGCCACTTGGCTAATATACGATGTGTGTGGATTGTCGCCAGAAACACATCTAGGACAAGCATTGCACTTTTTTGTGTTGGATACGACAAAAATCGTTGTATTGCTTTTCTTGATTAGTTCTATTATGGGTATTATCAATGCCTATTTTCCAATCGAGAAGCTTCGTAATTATTTGACGACTCGTAAACTGTATGGTTTGCAGTACTTGTTGGCTTCAGCATTTGGTGCGATTACACCATTTTGTAGTTGCTCGTCTATACCTTTGTTTATCGGTTTTGTAAAAGGTGGTATTCCGCTAGGCGTTACTTTTGCGTTTTTGATTACATCGCCATTGGTCAATGAAGTGGCTGTAGCTATGTTCTTGGGCGCTTTTGGCGTAAAAGCGACTCTGATATATGTAGTCAGTGGTATCTTGCTAGGTATGATTGGTGGGTATATCATGGGTAAGTTGAAACTCGAAGGCTGGTTAAGCGACTGGGTGAAAGACCTACAAAAGCAACAAGAAGTGGAAAGTGAAGAATTTGCAGCAGATCATGTGCCTTTCAAAGATCGTCTACCTTATATCCTTCAAGACGCATGGGATATCGTGCGTGGGGTTATTGTATATGTCTTAATTGGTATTGCTGTGGGTGCCGCTATGCATGGTTACGTGCCTGAAGGTTTCTTTGAGCAATATTTGTCGGCAGATAAATGGTATGCTGTACCACTCGCTGTTATTTTGGCTGTCCCTATGTATGCCAATGCGGCAGGTATTGTACCAGTTGTTCAAGTTTTTGTAGCCAAAGGGGTGCCGCTAGGTACGGCTATTGCCTTTATGATGGCAGTAGTAGGCCTGTCTCTTCCTGAAGCAACATTGCTTAAAAAGGTGATGACTTGGAAGCTCATTGGGGTCTTCTTTGGGATCATTACGTTGTTTATGATTTTGTCTGGTTACCTTTTTAATACTATATTACCATCTTGATATGATAATCAATTTAGTGTAACGTATTGATAAGTGTGTCGGTTTAAAAAAACTTTCATATAAAAATAATTTAAAGCCTAGCTGTTTACTTAAAGCAAACAGCTAGACTTTTTTCTGTGTGTTTGAGAAAAATACGTATCTTTGTAACCAAACCTATAATGTGTCAAACAAACATGCAACAAACCAATTCTTCACTACATTCAGACCAGCCCTCCATACCCGCTGTAGCCCATTTCTTGGGAGATTATGCTGGCCATTTGTTGGGTTGTGGCGTACACACTAGTCGTGTGGTGCGTAATGCTGCGCGTATTGCTGAGTCGTTTGGTATGGATGTCACTATTACGACTCTAATGCGCACAATGACTGTGTCTGTTAAATCAAAGGATATAGTCATCAATGAACATGGTGAATGTGAATCAGCCTATACTATAGTCCTTGATGTACCTCATGGACCTATTTTGTTTGCGCACAATGCAAACTTGAGTGCTTTGAGTTGGGATGCTTTTGACCAGAAGCTTTCTTTGGATGTGCTGCGTGAGCGCTTCGACAAGATTAAAGCATTACCTTTGCTCAATCCTTGGTTAGTCTTGTTACTAGCTTCAATAGCCAACATGTCTTTTTGTAAGCTCTTTGGCGGTGGACCAGTAGCTATGGCTATAGTGTTTGGTGCAACTGCTGTTGGGTTCCGTTGTCGTCAATTATTGATGAAGTGGAAGGTCAATCACTATATTGTATTTATTTTATCTGCATTTGTTGCATCTATGTTATGCGCCAGTAGTTTTACACTCACTCCTGCAGATAGTGAAATTGTGATGGTGACTAGCGTCTTGTTCTTAATTCCAGGCGTACCCCTTGTCAATGGCGTTATTGACATTATTGAAGGGTTTACGCTTGCAGGTGTCGCTCGTTTAATCAAAGCATTGCTCTTGATTTTGTCTCTTGCAGTCGGTCTTGGAAGCACTTTAATGATTTTCAAAAATAGTTTACTCTAAATTGATGCCTATGACTGTTATGCAAATTGCTACAGAGATTTTGACGGATGCTTTCTTTGCTGCTTTGGCAGGAATTGGTTTTGGAGCCATCTCCAACCCGCCTCGTCGTGCTTTTGTGTTCATTGCTTCATTGGCAGCTATGGGGCATGCTTTACGTTTCGTGCTGATGCATTATGTGCATTTAGATATTGCAACGTCTTCTTTGTTTGCCGCTTTACTAATAGGTTTTAGCAGTGTGCCTTTTGCTCATATATGTCACTGTCCATGCACGGTGTTGTATATACCTGCTTTGCTACCTATGATTCCTGGTAAGTTTGCTTATACAACATTGTTTAGTATGATGATGTTCTTGCAAAATATGGGAGAAAAGGCTCATCGAGATATTTATATGGATGAGTTCTTCTCCAACGGTATAGTCACTGTATCTGTTGTGTTTTTATTGGCCGTAGGGTCTACGCTTCCTGGTTTCTTATTGCCTCGTGGTGTGTATAGTATGACTAGACACATGAAGAGGAGTCAAATAAAATAATCAAATAAAATAATTGATATGTCTAATCCAAAACCATTCAATGTCTTTAAGCTATTGAGCCTAGTTCTAGCTGTTGCTTTAGTTGCTGTGTTGGTCATGCATGCCACTCAGTCATCAGAAAAAGCAGTTGTGTCTTCTGATACGACTGTGTCTTCTTTGTCTGCTTCTGAGCAAGTATATAAGAATATAATGAACAGAAAGAGTGTGCGTCGTTACACTGATCAAGCTGTAAGCAAGGAGCAAGTTGATACTTTACTTCGTGCTG
Source organism: Bacteroidaceae bacterium (assembly GCA_963678855.1). Classification (GTDB taxonomy): domain Bacteria; phylum Bacteroidota; class Bacteroidia; order Bacteroidales; family Bacteroidaceae; genus F22. Next base: position 2,046,683 of record OY787448.1, read on the forward strand.
CCATGGCTGCACCTACAGCTGTTAATCGTCAGCCTTGGGCTTTTGTTGTGATTGATAAAGTAGAGATCTTGAAAGCACTGGCAGAGCAGTTGCCTTATGCTAAAATGATAGCTAAAGCTCCTGTGTGCATCATAGTGTGTGGCGATTTAAATAAAACATTTAAATCTGACGGAGCTGTAGATTATTGGGCTTTTGATTGTAGTGCAGCGACTGAAAATATGTTGTTACAAGCAGAAGCTATGGGACTTGGTGCTGTATGGACAGCTTTGTATCCAGAGAATGATAGAGTGCAATTAGTGAAAAATATGTTGAATATTCCAGATCATCTTATACCGATGGCTGCTATTCCTATTGGATACCCAAGTGGTCATGAGATGCCTAAGAATAAATATAAGGTGGAGAATGTATTCTATAATCAGTTTTAATAATGAGATACTACTGGGGCGTGATAGACTCGGGTGTAGAAAGAATTGAATAGTTTAATGAAGATAGTAGAACATATTTTGAGTATATTGGTTGTTGTTGTTGTATTAATGGCAGCAGCCGTATCGCGTGATCAGCGTATTTTTGGAAAAGAGACAACTGACATAGTCCATGATTTAACCAGTGCATCACGTGAAACAAATGCAGATGTAGCGGAGAGTACTAATATCCCACCAGCACCGACAAAAAAAGAATTGAAAGCTTTAGGTGTGCCTAAAAATGCATCTCTTCAGATGGTCAATCGTGATGGACAATGGCAGCTCTCTACAGGTGGATTTATTTTTTCGTCGTCTATAACTGGGCGAAAAATAGTGGGGTATTCTGGACCAACTCCCCTATATATTTATTTGATTGACGGTAAGATATCTCAAGTTATCGGAGCTGAAAATGATGAAACACCTAGTTTTTGGAGAAGGGTAGAGAGACGTCATCTTCTTTCTTCTTGGAATGGCTTAACTCCTGATGAGGCTAGAGAACAAAAGGTTGATGTGGTCTCAGGGGCAACTTTCTCTTCGTCAGCTGTTATTGCTAATATGCAGCAAACATTGCCTTTGATGACATCTAAAAACTTAGAACCTGTGTCAAATATGCGCTTCGATTGGAGTCTGAAAAATATTGCTGCGTTGCTAGTCATGCTTTTTGGATTGTTGTGTGCGACGGTATGGAAAAAGAAAAGTTCAATTTTACGTATTATTCAGTTGACATTGAATTTCTTTGTTTTGGGGCTATGGACAGGTAGTTTCTTGTCTTTATCATTGTTGATTGGATGGATGTCTAACGGTTGGAATATAGCGACTGTTTTTGTGTTAATAATCGCCCTTTTATTTGCGCTCTTGATGCCCTTCTTCGGGAAGAAAACATACTATTGTACGCATGTCTGTCCTTTAGGAGCTGCCCAAGAATTAGCCGGAAAAATTGGTCCTAAAAAGATCAGAATATCTCCATATTGGATGAAAGTACTTAGGCAAACACGTAAGGGGATAACTGTATTTTTATTGGCTTCTATGTGGGTAGGCGTTGGTTTTGATTGGATGCATTACGAGGCATTTTCTGCGTTCTTGTTTTCTCCAACTACAATGACTGTATCAAGTGTTGTTGCGTTGATGTTGGCTGTCGCTTTTATTGCTTTATCTTTAATTATTACTAGGCCTTATTGTCGCTTTGTATGCCCTACTGGTATGCTGCTGACATTGACGCAAGAAGATAAGTAGATCGTGTTCTGTTAAAGCGATAATTATTTACGATAATTGTCCCCGCATTGTCTTTATATGTCTTAGCAAGAGACTCGAAATATGGGGGGGTAGTATAATGTTGACTGTTCATTCGTTGAACGCTTTCAATTCAAAATAACAATAGAATTATAATCTTATAAATATCAGAAAATGAACAAGCTTTTTATTATTTTAAATTGTATTTTTTTCTTCTCTCTAGGATCTTATGCGGGCAATATTCAGATAAATAGCCCTGATAAAAACCTAGTAGTAAATATTAATTTGAACGTGTTGGGAGAGCCTTATTATAATGTATCTTATAAAGGCCAACAAATGATAGAAGATTCTCCTCTGGGAATGGTGACTAATATTAGTGATTTCAGCAAAAACTTGAAATTGGTAGATAAAAAAGAATCTTACATAAATAAATATTATACGGAAAATCGTATTAAAAAAAGTACGGTTAACTATCAGGCTAACGAGGTAATATGTGATTATGAAACTCCCAATAAAGAAAAGATAAGTATTATATTTCTTGTGAGCAATAACGATATTGCTTTTAAATATTCCTTGGCTCAGAATGGTGAGACAGCTCGTTGCATTGTAGAAAAAGAACTCACTGGGTTTCGATTTCCCTCTTTTAGCACAACTTTTCTCACTCCACAGGCAACACCAATGATCGGGTGGATGAAGACCAAGCCAAGTTATGAAGAAGAGTACGTTCCCGATGAACCTATCTGTACTCCATCCAAATACAGTATCGGATATACTTTTCCAGCATTATTTCATATAGGAGATAACGGCTGGGTTTTAATCTCCGAAACAGGAGTGAGTAGCTTATACTGTGGAAGTAAACTAAGTGAAGCTAGCAAAAATGGTATTTATACGGTTGTTTTTCCAGAAGAAGGAGAAAACAACGGAATAGGGAATGCTTGTCCTGCTATCCCATTGCCAGGAGAAACACCATGGCGCACTATTACTGTTGCTGACAATTTGCAACCAATTGTAGAAACTACTATTTCTTTCGATGTAGTCGATCCCTTATATAAACCTTCTCAAGAGTATAAATTCGGACGTTCAACCTGGAGCTGGCTCGAATGGCAGGACGGAAGCATTAATTATGACGATCAGAAAAAGTTTGTCGATTTGTCCGCTCAGTTAGGTTATGAATTTGTATTGGTTGATAACTGGTGGGACACCCGTATAGGACGTGATAGAGTAGAGGAACTGTCTAAATACGCCATGTCGAAGAATGTTAACCTCTGTTTATGGTACAATTCTAATGGTTTCTGGAATGACGCTCCACAAGGACCTAAAAACTGTATGTCTACATCTGTTGCCCGTAAAAAAGAAATGGCATGGATGAAGAGCATTGGGATAAAAGGCATAAAAGTCGATTTCTTTGGTGGAGATAAGCAAGAAACGATGAAACTTTATGAAGGTATCCTGTCTGATGCCAATGATTTCGGTTTAGTCGTTATTTTTCATGGTTGTACATTACCTCGCGGGTGGGAACGTATGTATCCTAATTTTGTGTCTAGTGAAGCGGTCTTGGCTTCCGAAAACCTGATATTTACACAACATGCCAATGATACGGAGGCATACAATGCTTGTCTGCACCCTTTTATCAGAAATAGTGTTGCTTCCATGGATTTTGGGCCCGTATTGCTAAATAAGCGTCATAATAGAGAAAACAATGGAGGGACTATTCGTAAAACTACTGAAATTTTCCAGTTGGCTACGGCTGTCCTATTCCAGAGTCCAGTACAGAATTTCGGGATAACGCCTAATAATATGACTGATTACCCTACCTTCGTGATCGACTTTATGAAAAAAGTGCCTACTATATGGGACGAAACAGTTTTTATAGACGGTTATCCTGGCAAATATGTAGTGTTGGCACGCCGTCATGCCGATAGGTGGTTTGTCGTAGGAATAAATGCCGAAAAGCAAGTAAAAGAATTGAAATTAAAGCTTCCGATGTTGTCAGGAAAGCCAGTATACATCTATTCCGACAAGAGCGATCGTTCTCCTCAGATACAGCAATCCACACTAAATACCAGTGGAGAGATAATATTGTCTATTGAACCAGAAGGTGGAGTTATAATAACAAGCAAATAAATAATGATAATGGAAAAATACTTACTAATACTTTGTGTTGTTCCGTTGTTTTGCTTTGTCACTCTTACTGTTTAGGAATACAGATGCGGATCTGTCGAGAAAGTTTTTATGGGGTATTACTTACTTCAAAGGCAGTGATGTTCCAGGCTATCGCAATGCTTAGATTTTTTATACTATAAATATACCGAGTATTAGTGAAATACAAAAGAATGCATGATGAAAAGTCATTGATTAAATTTTGAGGCTATGCGGATAATTGTTATATATATAATGTGTACAGCCTCTATTTTCTACACCAGTCGTCTTTTTATGTTAAACGTGTGTTTTTTCTGCATATTTCTTTCTGATTTCCTTGCGGGACTCGATTAAATGCACTACTTTTGCATCCGCAATCAGAAACGAGGGTATTGCAGAGTGGTGTTAAAACGCTCGAGAATGGCTCTAGTTTTGCGATAGCTTGCTTAGATTAAGCTTTTTGAAATTTACTTCAAAAATTTATTTCAAAACTTTCTGCTCGATTATTTGGAGCTTAAGAATAAAGCTTGTATCTTTGCATCCGCTTTCCGAAAGAAACAAGGTTTGCAACGGCGAACCGGCTACCAACGAGGAGGCGAAAAAAAAGAAAAGTGTTCTTTGAAGATATTTACATAACAACAAGTAGTACAAGGCTATTATGATTTTATAATAGCAAAATTATTGAACCGTCAATTTTAAAGATTGAAACAGGTGTAATCCAATAACTTGTAATCAGGTCATCTTGATTAATCAGATCAACTTTGACAGCGCGCTTTTAGTGTGTCTGTCGTTAAATAATATTTTTACAATGAAGAGTTTGATCCTGGCTCAGGATGAACGCTAGCTACAGGCTTAACACATGCAAGTCGAGGGGTAACATGGGAGCTTGCTTCCGATGACGACCGGCGCACGGGTGAGTAACACGTATCCAACCTGCCTATTACTTGGGGATAGCCTTTCGAAAGGAAGATTAATACCCAATGGTCTTGCGTTCCTGCATGGGGATGTAAGTAAAGAATTTCGGTAATAGATGGGGATGCGTTTCATTAGTTAGTAGGTGAGGTAACGGCTCACCTAGACTTCGATGAATAGGGGTTCTGAGAGGAAGGTCCCCCACACTGGTACTGAGACACGGACCAGACTCCTACGGGAGGCAGCAGTGAGGAATATTGGTCAATGGACGCAAGTCTGAACCAGCCAAGTAGCGTGAAGGATGACTGCCCTCTGGGTTGTAAACTTCTTTTATAGGGGAATAAAGTTCGCCACGTGTGGTGTTTTGTATGTACCCTACGAATAAGGACCGGCTAACTCCGTGCCAGCAGCCGCGGTAATACGGAGGGTCCGAGCGTTATCCGGATTTATTGGGTTTAAAGGGTGCGCAGGCGGGATGATAAGTCAGTTGTGAAAGTTGGACGCTCAACGTTCAAATTGCAATTGAAACTGTCATTCTTGAGTGCAGTGGAGGTAGGCGGAATTCGTGGTGTAGCGGTGAAATGCTTAGATATCACGAAGAACTCCGATTGCGAAGGCAGCTTGCTATACTGCAACTGACGCTCATGCACGAAGGTGTGGGTATCAAACAGGATTAGATACCCTGGTAGTCCACACAGTAAACGATGAATACTCGCTGTTGGCGATATACAGTCAGCGGCCTAGCGAAAGCATTAAGTATTCCACCTGGGGAGTACGCCGGCAACGGTGAAACTCAAAGGAATTGACGGGGGCCCGCACAAGCGGAGGAACATGTGGTTTAATTCGATGATACGCGAGGAACCTTACCCGGGCTTAAATTATAGGTGCATAGATCAGAGATGGTCTTTTCTTCGGACTCCTATGAAGGTGCTGCATGGTTGTCGTCAGCTCGTGCCGTGAGGTGTCGGCTTAAGTGCCATAACGAGCGCAACCCTTATCATTAGTTACTAACAGGTTATGCTGAGGACTCTAGTGAGACTGCCGTCGTAAGATGTGAGGAAGGTGGGGATGACGTCAAATCAGCACGGCCCTTACGTCCGGGGCTACACACGTGTTACAATGGGGGGTACAGCAGGTTGCTACCTGGTGACAGGATGCTAATCTCCAAAACCTCTCTCAGTTCGGATCGAAGTCTGCAACTCGACTTCGTGAAGCTGGATTCGCTAGTAATCGCGCATCAGCCATGGCGCGGTGAATACGTTCCCGGGCCTTGTACACACCGCCCGTCAAGCCATGGAAGCCGGGGGTACCTGAAGTCTGTAACCGCAAGGAGCGGCCTAGGGTAAAACTGGTAACTAGGGCTAAGTCGTAACAAGGTAGCCGTACCGGAAGGTGCGGCTGGAACACCTCCTTTCTGGAGAGATGACTAAGACCTATTTTAGGTGTCAAGTTGATTATACTTGTAATCGGTTTAATGATTACTTGTACTCTTGCTTGTTGTTGTGTTAAACATATAAGAGAAAGTATGAAGCTGAGTGCCACTTACTACAGCAGATTATTTTGAACTAGTCCTATAGCTCAGTTGGTTAGAGCGCTACACTGATAATGTAGAGGTCCGCAGTTCAAATCTGCGTGGGACTACTTTGGGGGATTAGCTCAGCTGGCTAGAGCACCTGCCTTGCACGCAGGGGGTCATCGGTTCGAATCCGATATTCTCCACACCGAATAATTATCTTAATCAGCAATGATTAAAGGCGTTATTCAATTTGATCTTTGACATATTGTACAAACCAATTTTCTGTTATAAAATCAGTAATGATTTAATAACCGTAAAGTAACAAATTTATACGAGCGTTCTAGCAGTAATGCTAGAAAGTATAGAAGAAAGTAATTAAGGGCGCATGGCGGATGCCTTGGCTCTCGGAGGCGATGAAGGACGTGATAAGCTGCGATAAGCTGCGGGTAGGTGCAAATAACCTTTGATCCGTGGATTTCCGAATGGGACAACCTAATATGTTGAAGACATATTATCCTTTAATAGGAGGCCAACGCAGGGAACTGAAACATCTTAGTACCTGTAGGAAAAGAAAACAAAAGTGATTCCCCTAGTAGTGGCGAGCGAACGGGGACTAGCCCAAACCATCAATGTTCCGGCATTGGTGGGGTTGTAGGACCACGTTGTGGGACCTGAAGTAGTGACTGGAATACACTGGAAAGTGTAATCATAGAGGGTGATAATCCCGTACAGGAAGCGACTTCGGCCCTAGTGGTATCCTGAGTAGCGCGGAACACGAGAAATTCTGTGTGAATCTGCCAGGACCATCTGGTAAGGCTAAATACTCCCGAGAGACCGATAGCGAACAGTACCGTGAGGGAAAGGTGAAAAGTACTTCGAATAGAAGAGTGAAATAGTTCCTGAAACCATGCGCTTACAAGCGGTCGGAGCACCTTTGGTGTGACGGCGTGCCTTTTGCATAATGAACCTACGAGTTACTTTCACTGGCAAGGTTAAGCATCTAGAGGTGCGTAGCCGAAGCGAAAGCGAGTCTTAATAGGGCGTTTTAGTCAGTGTGAGTAGACGCGAAACCAAGTGATCTACCCTTGGGCAGGTTGAAGGTTAGGTAACACTAACTGGAGGACCGAACCAATAAGCGTTGAAAAGCTTCTGGATGACCTGAGGGTGGGGGTGAAAGGCTAATCAAACTTGGAGATAGCTCGTACTCCCCGAAATGCATTTAGGTGCAGCCTATAGAGTTACTAATGTGAGGTAGAGCGACTGATAAGATGCGAGGGCTTCGCCGCCTATCAAGTCTTGATAAACTCCGAATGCGCATTAGTTTAATCTATGGAGTGAGGGCATGGGTGCTAAGGTCCATGTCCGAGAGGAGAAGAATCCAGACCATCAGCTAAGGTCCCTAAATAACCACTAAGTTGAACTAACGAAGTAAGATTGCTAAGACAGCTAGGATGTTGGCTTGGAAGCAGCCATTCATTTAAAGAGTGCGTAACAGCTCACTAGTCGAGGAGTTTTGCATGGATAATAATCGGGCATAAGTGGTTTACCGAAGCTATGGATCCCTTATGGGATGGTAGGGGAGCATTCTACTCTGCGTTGAAGGTGTACCTTGAGGTATGCTGGAGCGTGTAGAAAAGCAAATGTAGGTATGAGTAACGATAAAGGGGGTGAGAAACCCCCTCGCCGAAAGACTAAGGTTTCCTGATCAACGCTAATCGGATCAGGGTTAGTCGGGTCCTAAGACTAAGCCTAATGGCGATGTCGATGGCTGAATGGGTTAATATTCCCATACTAGTATAATGAAGTGATGTGGTGACGGAGAAGTGAAAGCATCGCCGGCTGACGGAATAGCCGGTTAAAGGGTGTAGATATACGATTAGTAGGCAAATCCGCTGATTGTGTCGAACCTGATAGTACTCAGAGGTCTTTGGACTGATGAGATAGTATGTGTAACCATGCTCCCAAGAAAACCCGCTAAACGTTTTAATTGTTATACTACCCGTACCGTAAACGGACACACGTAGTCGGGATGAGTATTCTAAGGCGCTTGAGTGATTCGCGGTTAAGGAACTAGGCAAATTGACCCTGTAACTTCGGGAGAAAGGGTCCCTACCTTTTGGTAGGGCGCAGAGAATAGGTCCAGGCAACTGTTTACCAAAAACACAGGGCTGTGCTAAATCGAAAGATCATGTATACAGCCTGACACCTGCCCGGTGCTGGAAGGTTAAGAGGAGAAGTCATCTTCGGAGAAGCTTTGAATTGAAGCCCCAGTAAACGGCGGCCGTAACTATAACGGTCCTAAGGTAGCGAAATTCCTTGTCGGGTAAGTTCCGACCTGCACGAATGGTGTAATGATCTGGACACTGTCTCAACCGCGAGCTCAGTGAAATTGTAGTATCGGTGAAGATGCCGATTACCCGCGATGGGACGAAAAGACCCCGTGAACCTTTACTATAGCTTAACATTGAATTTGGGCACGTGATGTGTAGGATAGGTCGGAGACTTTGAAGTTGGCACGCTAGTGTTGATGGAGTCGCTGTTGAAATACGACCCTTTACTTGTTTGAATTCTAACTCGTTATACGAGGACATTGTTTGGTGGGTAGTTTGACTGGGGTGGTCGCCTCCAAAAGTGTAACGGAGGCTTCTAAAGGTACCCTCAGGACGATTGGTAACCGTCCGTAGAGTGTAATGGCATAAGGGTGCTTGACTGGGAGACTTACAAGTCGATCAGGTAGGAAACTAGAGCATAGTGATCCGGTGTTTCCGCATGGAAGGGACATCGCTCAAAGGATAAAAGGTACTCCGGGGATAACAGGCTGATCCCTCCCAAGAGCTCATATCGACGGAGGGGTTTGGCACCTCGATGTCGGCTCGTCACATCCTGGGGCTGGAGAAGGTCCCAAGGGTTGGGCTGTTCGCCCATTAAAGTGGCACGCGAGCTGGGTTCAGAACGTCGTGAGACAGTTCGGTCTCTATCTATCGTGGGCGTATGAAATTTGCGTGGCTCTGACACTAGTACGAGAGGACCGTGTTGGACAGACCTCTGGTTTACCAGTTGTATCGCCAGGTGCATTGCTGGGTAGCTACGTTTGGATCGGATAAGTGCTGAAAGCATCTAAGTACGAAGCCGGCCACAAGATTAGATTTCTTAGGGTTGTTGTAGACGACAACGTTGATAGGCTGCAGGTGTAAAGGTGGTAACATCAAAGCCGAGCAGTACTAATTGCCCGTTCACTTTCTTCTAGTGTATGTTTGTCATTTTACAGTGAAAATGGTTTGTATTATATGTCTACCTTATTTAGGTGACTATAGCATTAGGGTTCCACCTCTTCCCATTCCGAACAGAGAAGTTAAGCCTAATCACGCCGATGGTACTGCGTAACTGTGGGAGAGTAGGTAGTCGCCGTTTTTTTTTGAAAGCCTTCGAGATGAATTTCTCGGAGGCTTTTGTTATTTATGCAGGGGTATGTGTAATAGAAGCACATACCAATTGTCATCAACTATGTTAGTTGTCAACATAATACACAGGGGTTATGCACAGGTAAGTGTATAACCCTTTCTTTTTGCACAGGGCATTGATCATGTATTTAAGTCCCAGCGTGTCTGTATTAAACAGTATATAATCTTTGTACTACTTATTATCAGTCGTCGTAGGCGTACGTTGATATCAACGCAGGGGCACGATGATGTGCCTACGATGACTCACGGCATTTTATTGTCATCTTACATTCTACCCAATTAAGTTGTCATCCTCCTTAACTTTGTATATGTCTTATCTAAGTAGGATACAATCTTTCTAAAGCTTGCCGTCAGTCGTTGTTCACCAACTTCGATATCAAAGTTCACGAACAACGACATCGAAGTTCGCCAACAACGATATCAAAGTTCGCGTACTTTGACTGGGAGTGTCCTATAGTCAACTGATATTGTACTTTGACAAGATATGATTACAGTAGATAAAGTCGCATATGTGTAGGCGAAAAAAAAGAGACTCCAACTTGTGGAGTCTCTTCTATATCCCATATAATGCTAGAGGGTTACACTTTTGTTTGTACGACTGCTTGGGCTACTTCTTCTTCAGAGGGAACATACCCTTCTTCGTACATAAAGCGCTTAATACTTTTCTTAGGAGTTTTGACAAACTCATCTGGCATAATTTCGTATCGAGCCATACGCTCGTATCCAGCCACTTGACTATTGATTTCTTTGAGGTTATCATCCATGATGCGTTTTACGCTATCTGGGGCATCATCTCCTGCATTTTTGAGCGAGTCAAAATCAGGATGTACCAGTGCCACAAGTTTTCCTTCACGCTCTACGACTAGTGATTCGTGTACGTAAGGCATATTGTTCCAGCGACTTTCAATCTCCTCAGGGAAGATGTTTTGACCGCTAGTTGTGAGAATCATTGTTTTGCTTCGACCACGGATGTAGATATTCCCTTTGACATCTAATGTACCTAAGTCACCTGTTTTTAGCCAACCGTCTTCTGTAAAGACTTCAGCTGTTGCCTCTGGGTTTTTGTAGTATCCATCCATCACGTTTTCGCCACGAACTTGAATTTCTCCAAGCATATTGTATGGGTCATCGCTATCGATACGCACATTCATCACATCAATGATTTGACCAGACGATGAAGGATGAAATTCGTTCCAAGGAGCGTAGCTGATAAGTGGGCCACACTCTGTCATACCATAACCGATAGTGAATGGAAATTTGATGCGATAGAAGAATTGTTCTACTTCAGCACTCATAGCCGCTCCACCAATAATAATCTCTTTGAAGTTACCACCTAATGCATCTACAAGGCGCTTGCGAATCTGAGCGTAGATTTGTGCATCCAACAAAGGCACACTTAAAGCCAATCTCATTCCACGCTTTTTAATCATTGGTTGGATTGTATTCTTATAGATCTTTTCAATAACAAGAGGAACTGTGATAATCAAGTGAGGACGTACATCACTAAAGGCCTTTAAAAGAATCTTTGGTGAAGGTACTTTACCTAATAGAGTCACGTGAGCTCCAACAGCTGTACCTGTAAGAAAATCAAATGCACATCCGTAAGCATGTGCTAGAGGAAGGAAGGAAAGTACTCGCTCGCCTCTCTTAAGTAGCTCTGTTCGGATACCAAAAGTAATATTGCCAGCTAGGTTATTACCTGTGAGCATTACTCCTTTACTAAATCCAGTTGTACCAGATGTATAATTCAGTAGCATCACTTTTTCATTACCAAGAGTTGTGTAATCTACATCTTCAGCTGTATATCCATTAGGATAGGCTTCTTGGTAATGTTGATTTACATTATCCTGGAATGTTGCTAGTTGATCATCTCCTTTTTCGTGAATACACTTGAAGCCCTCAAATGCCAATACACCTCGAAGGTTAGGCATTTCTGCAGCATCTAGTTTATTCCAATATTGTTCCGTAGCAAATAGTAGGAAAGATTCAGAGTGATTGATGATATGATGAACATCTTTTGCAGGGAAATCCTGAAGGATAGGTACTACGATACTACCGTAAGTGATAGTTGCCATGTAGGCAATACACCAACGGGCATTGTTTTTACCAAGCAATGCAATTTTGGTACCACGTTTCATACCCAATGAATGGAATAAAAGGTGAAGCTTGGCTATTTCTTCAGCTACGTCACCATACGTATATGTCGGTTCGTAGCCATAGTCTGTGTAACAAGGAAGTTCCCAGTTGTGGCGGAAACTACTCTCGTACAGTTTGATAAAATTCTCTTTAATCATTGCACGCAATTTCGTCTATTGTGCAAAAATAGGATTTTTCAATAATATATGCTACCTTTGTAGCCGAAAAAATTAAGTTAGAAAGAGAAAATGATAGATGTCAATGCATTTCAGGACAAAAAGGCCCTGTATTACACATTAGGATGCAAATTGAACTTCGCTGAAACGTCCACAATTTCACAGACGTTGAGCGAAGCAGGATTTCGTACGGTACGCCAAGGTGAGTGTGCCGATTTGATTGTTGTCAACACATGCTCTGTGACAGAAGCTGCTGATAAAAAGTGTCGACAAGCTATTAGTAAACTACGTCGTCAGAACCCTGGAGCTTTCGTCGTAGTTACAGGGTGTTATGCCCAACTAAAACCAGGACAAGTAGCCGAGCTTGAAGGCGTAGATGTGGTGCTTGGTGCTGACCAAAAAGGAGAAATTCTTGAGCATTTGGGTGATTTGACTAAAAGGGACCATGGTCAAGCGTTCACATCAAAACTGAAAGATATCCATAAGTTTATCCCTAGTTGTTCTAGAGGAGATCGTACCCGCTACTTTTTGAAGGTACAAGATGGGTGTAACTACTATTGTACATATTGTACTATTCCGATGGCTCGTGGAGCTAGTCGTAACGGGACAATAATTGACCTAGTGAAACAAGCTGAAGAAGTTGCGACACAAGGAGGTAAAGAAATCGTTTTGACTGGTGTAAATATCGGTGACTTTGGTCGTACTACTGGGGAGACATTCCTTGACCTCTGTAAGGCATTGGATGAAGTTGAAGGTATCGAACGATACCGTATCTCTAGTATCGAACCAAACTTACTATCAGAAGAAGTGATATCATTCGTGGCACAGAGTAAACGCTTTATGCCACACTTCCATATACCATTGCAAGCAGGTAGTGATGATGTGTTGAAATTGATGAAACGTCGTTACGATACTGCATTGTTTGCTCAACGCATCGCTTATATTAAGCAATACATTCCAGATTGCTTTATTGGGGTTGATGTGATTGTGGGCACTCGTGGCGAGCAGCCAGAATACTTTGAAGATGCTGTACGCTTTATCCAAGGGTTGGATATAAGCCAACTGCATGTCTTTAGTTATTCAGAGCGCGCTGGTACGAAGGCCTTGGAGATTGAGTATGCTGTCGATCCACAAGAGAAGCAAAAGCGCAGTAAACGCTTATTGGATATCTCTGAAGCTAAACGTCAAGCATTTTACGAATCATTCGCAGGCGAAACTCGTAAGGTGTTGTTGGAGCACAACCAAGGAGGTGATACGATGTATGGCTTTACAGATAACTACGTGCGTGTCGAAATTCCAGTAGACAACACTTTGGACAATCATATGGTCGAAGTGAAGATGCTTCATATCAGTGATGACAAGCATGCAATGGTCGGAGAAATTCAGAAAGTCTTATAATAAGAAATAGGCATGAAAGTTAGCGTCGTTATTCTCAATTGGAATGGTCAGAAGATGTTGGAAGAGTATCTTCCCAACATCCTCACTCATTGTGCGATGCCCGATGTAGAATTGGTGATTATTGATAATGGGTCTACAGACTGCTCAGTAAGTTGGCTGGAGATGCATTATCCAGATATTCGTCTTATAATCTTGCCAGAAAACTATGGTTTTGCCGATGGTTATAATAAAGGTTTAGTGGATATTGATAGTGAGTACACCGTTTTACTGAATAGTGATATACAGTTGACCGATGGCTGGTTGGCTCCAATGATTGACTTTCTTGATGCGCATCCTGAGTATGCGGCTTGTCAGCCAAAAATGCTTAGTTTGAGAGAACCTGCATTTTTTGAGCATGCGGGAGCATGTGGTGGCTTTATAGACCACTATGGTTACCCTTATTGTCGTGGACGAGTGCTGAGTACAGTCGAAAAAGATGAAGGACAGTATGACGCACCTATAGATATTGATTGGACTTCAGGGGCAGCTATGTGCGTGCGTACCAAACTCTACAGAGAAGCAGGTCAGCTTGATGGTACCTTCTTTGCCCATATGGAAGAAATCGACTTGTGCTGGCGCTTGCGAGCACGAGGGTATAAGTTGCGCTGCATTCCACAAAGTGTAGTGTATCATTTAGGTGGTGGCTCACTACCCTATGAGTCTCCACGTAAAACTTACTTGAATTTTCGCAATAACTTATTGATGCTCTATAAGAATCTCCCTCAAGAAGAACTTGGAGGAGTGATGCGTATGCGCTGTTTTTTAGATTATGTAGCGGCTGCCATGTTCCTGCTTAAAGGACAGTGGTCACAAGCTACAGCTGTCTTTAAAGCACGTAAAGATGGTAAGCGACTCATTAAGAATCAATATATACCTGTTCGTCAGGAGAATCTCCATAAATCTGCGGGTCAAGTTGTTACTAAACGTCTTCCTCGATTGATTCTTCTAGAGAAGGCTCCTTTCCGCGTTCAGGATAATTAATTAGGTACAGTGTTTCTGTGGCACGAGTATATGCAGTATATAACCAGCGTAAACCATCTAGATTTAGCATGTCCTCTTGCAGCATAGCTCCGTCCAGAAATACACGACGCCATTGTCCACCTTGTGATTTATGACAGGTGATAGCGTAAGCATATTTGACTTGTAAGGCGTTAAAATGTTTGTCCTCCCTAAGTGCTTTGAGGCGTTGTTTTTGTGTCGTCAGGTGTTGGTAATCTTCTAGGATAGCATAATATAATTTCTCTTGCTGCTCTTTAGTCAATGCAGGAGCTTCTGCCAGTAAGGTATCTACTAGTAGGAGTACTTCGGGGTACCAATCTTCGTGATCAGGTAGTTCTAGCTCTACCTGCGCCCACTGAAAACCATATAGCTCATAACGCTTGGTGACTTTACGCACTTGAATAATTTCACCATTGGCTAAAAAATCCTCCCGATTTTCTAGTTCCGCCCAGAAATAATTATTCTTGGCCACCATCAACAAATCTCCACGTTCAAATAGCTCTTCACGCCACAGGATGCGGTTACGTATTCCCATATTGTATTGATTGGCTCGCCAATTGGCACGGGTGATTACAATTGTATCTTCAGTACCTACTTTACTATAAGAATCTTCCAAAGCTTCTAGAAGCTCTTCTCCTTCTACACATTGCAGATCTGGGAAGCGCTGAGCTGGTAAAAGAGGTTGTGTTACTTCTTCTGTTCTACCGTAGTCATGCATGGCTTGTTGTATGTCTGTGATTTCTTCACGGATGCGAGTCGCTTGATAAAGAATACCACTTTCAGCTTTTTGACGTACTACTTCGCTAAGTTCTATCTCGAAGGTATCAAGTCCAAAACCTTGCAGATATTCAGCATTTAATGCTCTACTCTCATTTTCTCCAATAGGAGGTAGCTGTGCGGTATCTCCAATAAGCATTAGGCGGCAGTCATCGCCAGAATAGACATATTCCACTAGATCGTCTAGCAGAGGATTGGAAGAAAATATATCGCCCATAGAACTTGTGTGAGAAATCATGGAGGCCTCGTCGACAATAAACAATGTGTGGGCGTGTTTATTTATATTTAGGCTATAGCTTGTGTTGATATCACCTACACGATGTTGTCTATATATCTTTCGGTGTATGGTAAGTGCAGGCATTTCTGAGTAGTTGGATAATACTCTAGCTGCACGTCCAGTTGGTGCTAAAAGAATCACTTGATAGTTATGTCTACGGAGTATGCGTACAAAGGATGAAATCAGAGAGGTTTTACCTGTTCCTGCATATCCTTTTAAGATAAAAAGACCTTGATTGACACCTATAGCCATAAAGTCTGAGAGTAACTGAATTGCTAAATCCTGTTGATGTGTAGGGGTAAATGCAAAATCATCTTTAATTTCCTCTTGGAATTCGACTTTTCTCATGCTCTGTGGAATAAAAAAATGCGATTTTCTCGCTGTTTTTGGTTATTAGTTTTATCTTTGCGGTACGAATATAACTAATAAACGAAACATAGTCAACATGAAAACGGTAATTAACGTAGTTTTGGTCGCAGTGGCCTTAGTTTTAGTTTGGGTGACATATGATAGCATCATGTCTCCTATTGAATTTGATAAACAGAAGACTGTTTATGATAACGCTGTTATCACTCGTCTAAAAGACATCCGTGTAGCTCAACTAGAGTATCGTGCTCAACATGGTCAAGCTTACACAAACAACTTCGACACACTGATCGATTTTATCAAGACTGCTAAGAAGCCTTTCGTAATGAAAGAAGGTGTCTTGACTGATGATCAACTTGCTGCTGGTCTTACTGAAAAGAAAGCAATGAAAATTATCAACAAAGCGAAGAAGACAGGTAACTATCGCGATGTTAAGAAGAAGGGGCTAGAAAACTTCCGTCGTGATACACTTTGGGTAGCTGTTTTGGATACTGCTGATTTCTCTAAGGGATTCAATCCAGATTCAATCCGTTACGTACCTAATACAAACAACGCTAAGTTTAGCTTGGATACTGTAATTACTGTAACTAAGAGTGGTATGCCAGTATTCTTGTTCCAAGCAAATGTACCAAACAAGGTATATCTAGCTGGTCTTGGTAACAAGCAAGCTATCATTAACCTAGATGACGAAGCTGAAAACCTAGGTCGTTTCCCAGGTCTTCAAGTAGGTTCTATCGAAGATGGTGGTAACAACAATGCGGGTAACTGGGAGTAATACCTATATGATATGGTAACTTTTGAACCCAATCAAAAATATAGTCTATCCATCCGCATGCTTGCGGATGGATTTTCTTTTTCTATATACTGTCCATTATTGGGCAGTAAACCTGTGCATACTCAGTATGTAGCTGTCGATACGACGCTTAGTGTAGCGGTGAACCTGAAAAAGCTTTATCAAGCAGAGGCTTGTTTGCGTCACGGTTTTGAAGAAGTCATAGTGTTAATGGAGATGGGGCGTTGGACAACTGTTCCCTCTGAGCTGTGGAACCCTCATGAGAAGAATACATACTTCTACCAGAACCTTCCAGTGCGAGATAATGAAACAGTGCTTCATGACCATGTGCCTACTTTAGATTTAGAAATCGTATTTGCTGCAGATAAGACTATGTTGGAAGAGTTACGTAAGTATTATGGCACTGCATTGCGAGTACGTTCAGTTGCTGCAATGTTATTATCTTCTTTTGCAGCTCATGCACAGAATAGCAACCGTCATGCTTTGTTTGTTGTTTTACAAGGAGAGAACGTGGAGTTCTACGGTCTTAAGAAAGGACATCTTGAGTTGACCAATCGAGTGTATGCACCAGTAGTCAGTGATTGTACTTACTATACATTATATATCTGGAAGACTTTGGGATTTGAGCAATTGGCTGATTCTTTATTTCTAGTTGATTTATCCAGCCATGATAAGACCTCTAAGTTGATGAATGTTCAAGTGTCTATGCACGATATGGTTGAGAAGTTGCGTGAGTATATCAAGCATGTAGGCGTGTTGCCAGCACCTGTTGCCGATTGGGACGAATATATAAGAATGAATCAATAAGAAAACTAGCTATGCGAGTAATTAGCGGAATATATAAGCGCCGACGCTTTGATGTGCCTAAGAGTTTCAAAGCACGTCCAACAACGGACTTTGCCAAAGAGAATCTTTTTAATGTGTTAGAGCAATATTGCGATTTTGCTGAAGATGGCTTTACAGCATTGGACCTATTTGCTGGTACTGGTAGTATCAGTATTGAGTTGGTCTCTCGTGGTTGTAGTCAAGTAATCAGTGTAGAGCAAGATCGTAAGCATTATGGATTTATCCAGCAAGTCATGAAGCAGGTTAAGACAGATAAGTGTATGCCCGTATGTGCTGATGTCTTTAAGTATGTAGGGCGATGTAAAGGACAGTTTGACTTAATTTTTGCGGATCCACCTTATGCTTTGGAGCGCCTAGGTGAATTGCCCGACTTGATTTTAAACGGTGGGCTGATGAAAGATGTTAGCCTTTTCGTGTTGGAACATGGCAAAGATTACTCTTTTACTGATCATCCGTGTTTCGTGGAACACAGAGAGTATGGAAGTGTCAATTTCACTTTCTTCTCACATAATAAATGGGAATAATAAAAACAGCACCTCATATGGGGTGCTGTTTATATTATGTATAAGACTTTAAAGGAGTGGACTAAACAGTCGCGCTAGAGACTCTTTGATACGTATACGCTTACCTCTAGTGCGCCATTCGTCTGGATCAAGTAGTGAACATTTTTTGATGTCTTCTTCAAACTGTATCCTTAATTCACGAGCAAGAGACGCATCATAAATCATGGCATTGACTTCAAAGTTGTGATCGAAGCTTCTATAATCAAGATTGGTGGAGCCAACTGTTGCATAGCTGTCATCAAATGTAAGTGCTTTGCTATGTAAGAATCCATCTTCGTAGAGCCAAACTTTTACTCCAGCATCTAGTAGCTTGTCAATATAACTTTGTGTTGCATATTGAGTAATCATGCTGTCACCAATTTTAGGAAGCATAATTTGGACATCAACTCCAGATAGGCTAGCAGTCTCAATAGCATTCAGTAATGTGTCTGTTGGCAAGAAGTAAGGGGTTTGTAACAAGATATGGCTAGTGGCCAGATGAATCATTTGTACAATACCTTGATGGATCTCTTGAATGTTTTGAAAAGGATTGCTAGTCACGATTTGCATAATCCCTTTTGATTGCATTTCTACCGTTTGAGATTGTGTTGCATCGGCCAAATCTGGGAAATAGTCATCGTGTACTAAAAGCGACATATCAACGCTGTACCAGTCAATTAAGAAGCTAGTTTGTAGTCCATGAACTGCCTCACCACGTATTTCCATATGTGTGTCTCTCCAGTGTGGATAATCTCCACCATTCATGTAACGCAAGGCTAAGTTCATGCCCCCTATAAAGCCTATCTTTCCATCGATAACAACTTGCTTTCTATGGTTTCTGTGGTTGATGCGGCTGGCTACGCCTGGGAAGCGTACTCGCATAAAAGCACGGGCGGCAATACCTACGTCGCGCATTTCTTCAAAGAAGGCTTTGGGAGTGTTCCAACTACCTACATCATCATACAATACACGTATTTCTATACCATGTTTAGCACGTTCGATAAGGGCTTGTTGAACTTGTCGACCGATAGGGTCATCTTCAAAGATATAGTACTGAAGATGGATGTGGTGTTGAGCATTTTTGATTGCTTCAAGCAAAGCGTGTAATTTGTCATAGCCAGAGTAGAAAAAGCGTACCTCGTTTCCTGCTAGAGGTATGGCACTGCTATTCCCCTCAAATAGTTTAATCAATGGGGAGTATACATGAGCTTGATTAGAAGGCAGCTGTATAGGTATCTGCTGCTTAGCTTTCGGCTTTTCTACCAAGCGACTGAACTTGCGGTTCAATTGCTTGATATTGTGCCTTTTTCTTTGTCCAAGGAAGAAATAAAAGACAAGACTTATGATGGGTAAAAACACAAGTGCAAGAATCCATGCCAGTGTTTTAATGGGTGGACGATTGTCAAATAGAATCATCAAAACAACTGGTACAAGAATCATGATATAGATAATCTGAAACACAGGATTCCAGAATAAAACTAAGGCCAGTGTGTGCATCATAGGTGTATCTTTATATTATTTCATGAGGGTATCTTTATAATCTAAAATGGCTTGTTCATAAGTAGCTACGCACTCGGCCATAGAACCAAAGAATTCACCGCCAGAGGCATTTTTGTGTCCACCTCCATTGAAGTACTTGGTTGCAATCTCGTTGCATGCAAAATCGCCAATAGAGCGAAGAGAAACTTTAATCATTCCCTTCTCTTGGTCTTCTCTCAAGAAACAGCTCATCTTCATACCTAGAATTTGTAAAGGCAGATTGACAAAACCTTCACTATCTCCTTTCTTATAGTTGTGAGTCGCTTGTTGTGCATGAGTAAGAGTCATCAGTGCAGCATGCTGTGGGTACACATTCATCTCACTTAACATCACACCCATTAGGCGAAGTCTATTTTCACTGTAGGTGTGGTTAACACGGCGATAGATATCATCTTTATCAATACCTTTTTCCATTAACATTGAGATAATGGAATATATCTCTGAATCATTTGAGTTATAAGTAAAGCTACCCGTGTCGGTCATCATACCAAGATACAAGCATGAGGCGATATCATGATTGATTTGTGGGAAGTATCCCATTTGGTGGATGAATCTGAAGACTAATTCGCACGTTGAAGAGATAGGTGGGTGCGAAATGACGATGTCACAAAAGTCACTAGGGTATAAGTGATGATCAATCATGATTTTACGAGCTGGTGAATTGACTAAGTCGTTCTCCATGTCACTTGTACGAGCTGGAATGTTGAAATCAAGGCAGATAATTATGTCAGCATCTCTAAGGAGGTTGCGACATTTGCTAGCGCCGTGAGCATATACTAGAATATCCTTAGCACCAGGTGCCCAGGCTAAAAAGTCTGGATAATCATTAGGAACAATGACTTGTGCGTTACAGTGTAGCAACTGTACAAAGTGTGCCATTGCCAATGAGGAACCGATGGCATCGCCGTCAGGGCCTACGTGGCATACTATAACAACATCTTTTGCTTCATGTAGCCAAGCATTGGCTTGTTTTATCTTATCTGGAGCTATGGTATTGGTAATCATAATTTGTTTATATCTTTATTTATCTGTTTCAGTTTTCTCTAACCAGTCATCAATTAAAAGGCGTGCAAGGCTCAGTTTTTTTGGAATGGCTGGTAGGTTGTCGCGGTGGTAAAACTGACCGCTTATCAATTCTTCTTCTTGTAGGCGTACTTCACCACCTGCATATTCTGCAGTAAAACCAAGCATTAGGCCTGATGGATACGGCCATGGCTGACTCCCAAAATATTGGAGGCTCTTGACTTCCATGCCAGTCTCTTCTTTGATTTCACGAAGTACAGTTTCTTCAAGTGATTCACCAACCTCCATAAAACCAGCTACGAGTCCCTTGAAAGATTTGCGAAAACCGCGTGACTGTACGAGAAATATCTCATCATCTCCACGTGTGATACGCACAATCATGGCAGGAGAGATGCGTGGAAAAAACTCTTGATGACAAGAAGGGCATTTCATCATATTGGGTAAGGCTTGTACAGTTGGTGTACCACATTTACCGCAATATCTGTGTGTTAACACCCAATGATGCATCTGATGGGCTTTACCCACAGCTGTGTATAATTTATCGGCCAATACATCGTAAGCCTCACGCATGCCTACCCAGATATATCCTCTCATATTGGGGGCCGCATTGACTTCTACAGAATGAGCTATAGGAATGGTTTCTAAAGGCAATGTAATAGGATGCACAATAGAATCAGTTACTTCAATAGGTGGGCATTTACCTTTAGGAAGAGAATAGTGGGTATATTCGCCAGTTTTTTCCTCTTTTAGTAGTAGTAGTTCGCCATGGAGTACAATCCAATAGTCTTGGTCAGTAATGTCTTTATCTTGGGGACGGCGAGCTTCAATTTTCTTTTCAGCTTCACGCATCGTTTTAAATTCAGAATATTCGTTGACGTCTAAAGTCATCATAATTAATCGTTTTTATCTGGAAGTGCATCTGCACCAAAAGCTAAAGGAACTAATGATGTGGCACTTTCAAGTACATATATTTCTTTACGGCCTACAAGATAGACTCTCATAGGAATGCCTGAACGCGATTCTGATTCAAGCATTACTTGACGGCAGGCACCACAAGGGGCAAGAGGTTCTTCAACAAACTCGCCTTCTGTGTATCCAGCTACAGCCAGTGCTTTAACTGGTTGGTCTGGATGTTGGGCTCCTGCGTAAAATAGGGCGGTGCGCTCGGCACATAAACCAGAAGGATAGGCAGCATTTTCTTGGTTGCTACCTGTCACTATCGTATCATTTTCTAGCAGAACTGCAGCTCCAACTTGGAAGCGTGAGTATGGGGAGTAGCTGCGTTGGGTCGCTTTTTGAGCTTGACGTACTAAAAGTTGTTCTTGTTCACTAAGCTCTTCGAGTGTATAAACACTTATGGTCGTAATGATTTTCTGCTGTTTCATCTGTTTAATAAGCTAAATTTATACCACAAAGTTAGTCATATGATAGGAATTCCCAATTTTTATGGGCATTTTTGTTGCTATAAAATGTTGAATAAAATAGAAATATGTACCCAAAAACTGTTTTATCTTTTGTTCGTTGGAGACAAATAGCCTTATGCCTCTTCGCCGTGATTGGTATGGGGCTTATGCCTGCGTTTGCAGGACGTACCAATAGTGCCTATCGTGCTTATATCAAGAAGTATAGTAAGATTGCTGTTGATCAGATGAAAGAGTATCGTATTCCAGCTAGTATTACACTTGCACAAGGTTTGTTGGAAAGTGGAGCTGGTAAAAGTACCTTAGCCCGAAAAAGTAACAATCACTTTGGTATCAAGTGTCATGGATGGAGAGGGCGCAAGGTATATCATAATGATGATCGTCCCAATGAGTGTTTTCGTGCTTATAGACATGCTAAAGAATCTTATGAAGATCACAGCAAATTCTTGAGAACACATCAACGTTATGCTTTTTTGTTTAAATATAGAATCACGGACTACAAACGATGGGCAAAAGGGTTGAAAAAAGCAGGTTATGCCACCAGTCGTTCTTATGCCAATAGTTTGATTAGTCTTATTGAAGATTATAAATTATATAAGTATGATTCAAAATATGGCAGAACACTGTCTGAACTTGATCAGACACACTATACTCACCGTATAGCATTGGCTAATGATTTGGCTTATCTAGTCGCTCATGATGGAGATACTTGGCAGAACCTATCCAAAGAGACAGGTATAAGAGCATCTTCTTTGATTAAATATAATGAATTGGATAAGGATTATGTGCTTAATGAGGGCGATGTAATCTATTTACACAAAAAGAAAAGCAAAGCAGCTAAGGGCTGTAATGTGCACTACGTACAATCAGGTGAGTCTATGTACTTGATTTCACAACGATATGGTATGCGTATGAAGTACTTGTATAACCGTAACCGTCTACCTAGTGACTATATGCCAAAAGTGGGAGATAAATTGAAACTGCGATAATGATTTGGTGAGCAGTTAGAAGAACATAAAAAAAGAGCGTGTCATTTTGACACGCTCTTTTTGTTTTTTCGTCAGTTGTGACGACAATTATTCACCTGGGTGAATTGCTTCTGATGGGCAAGAATCTGCACATGCACCACAGTCAGTACAAAGATCTGCATCGATAGTGTAGATATCACCTTCAGAGATAGCCTCTACTGGACATTCGTCGATACAAGTACCGCAAGCGATACAATCGTCTGTAATTACGTAAGCCATAATAGTCTGTTTTATAAATGAATAAGTCAAATTTAGCGGAAATCACTATAAATAGAGATTTCACGAATGCAAATGTAATGTTTTTCTGCAAACTCCGTATAGCAAAATCAACTTTTCTTTCTAATTTAACTCTTTTCAAAATATCAATAATATTTGATGGCTCAAGACCTTATGTACTCGATGTTTGTGACTCAATTTTGTATAAATCTTCTGTGTGTGAGATGGTTGTGTGTAGCTTGATAAAAATCAATATTAAAAGCTCATAATTGAATTTATTTCAAAAAATGCTTTTTTGATACACAACATCTTGCTATGTTTGCAGTGTAAATAAAAACTAGGTGACTAGATAAATTTATATTTAGGTAATAAGATTGTATTGAGGAAACGACTAAGAGTCGAGTATGATTACCCTCAGGAGGAGGGCTTCTAAATGACCTCGAGTGAGGTCTTGTAAAAAGATTAATAGGATAATAACAGTTTAATTTAGGTATTATGAAGAAAATTGTATTGACAATGGTGGCAGTAATCTGCCTAGCAACAACTAGTTTTGCAGCTGGTAATCAACCTGCTGTAAACAATTGGACTGCAAACATCAATGTTGAGATGCTTGCGAAGTTTTTGAAACTTTCTGAACAGCAAACTAAAGAAGTTGAGCAAATTAGTGATTTCTTGTCTGAAGAAATGGAGATTGCCAACAATGCTGAGTCAACACGTACAGACCTTACTACGAAGGCGATTAAGACAAATCTTCTCTTGATGAGTAAGACTCTTGACAAAAAGCAATACGTTAAGTATGAGCTTTTGGTTAAGACAACTCTACGTAATAAAGGTATCAAAATTAACAAGTAAGGATTCACCATTGGTAGAATCATGCAAGCCAGCCCTCAATGAGGGGTGGCTTTTTTGTTGCCTACATTTAGCTTACAGACGTACACTAATTTTCTTGCCTTCAGATTCGTTTTGCATACGGTCTAGAGCTGTTACTAAATACGTGTATCGGTTGCGACCATTGCGGTATGGAAGCTTCCATTCATTATCTTTCGTGATAGCAATTATTCTATGTGGGTTGGACAAATCAACAGGTTGCCCTTTTTCGAATCGATAAATCACAAATTTGTCGGTTCGAGCTAGCTCGAATGCTACTTTTCGTCCATGTTCGTTTTGCTCACTATCTTTCAGCATGCTAAAAATATCTTTAATTTCAGGAGATTGCCATGTCAGGATGTAGCCATCAGCTCTCCATTGAGCTTTAAGATGACGAACAGCTTCAGGCGCTTGCGCATCTATCCAAGGATATCGCGGCTGCAGTGCTGGTGCTGAATGATATTTAAGACGCAGACTATCTGCTATAGTACCTAGGTTGTCAACAATGCAACGGCCTGGCCATTGGCAGCTACCAGTTACTGAAGATAAGCTGCGTTGTTTTATCATCTTTGCAGTGAATTGGTGCTTGCTTGGATTCTCTAAATCAGGGTATTTTACTGTACGCAGTACTGATTGACCGATGAATAGATGGCGGTTATTTGTGTGATTACTCCACCAGTCAACTAAGACATTGTAGTCGGCCACTGGATGCCCTATTTGCCAATAAACTTGAGGAATAATATAATCCAACCAACCCGAACGAGTCCATTTTAGTATGTCGGCATATAAATCTCCATAATTTTCCAAACCATTAGTAGCACTGCCGTCTGGATCATTTTTTTGATTGCGGTATATTCCAAATGGTGATACCCCAAATTTGACCCATGGTTTTTGTTGTTTGATGGTTGTGTGCAATTGTTTTATAAGGAGATTGACATTTTGACGACGCCAGTTTCCTATATTTTGAAATTGTAAGCCCATGGTCTGGTATTCTTGAACATCTGGAAACTCTTTTCCTGCGATGGGATAAGGATAGAAGTAGTCGTCCATGTGAATGCCGTCCACATCGTATTTTGCCAGAATGTCTTTGACTACTTCACAGATGAAATCCCGGCTTTGTTGTAGAGCGGGGTTGAAGAATAACTTGTCACCGTAGCTTACAAACCATTCTGGGTGCTGAAAATAGATATGGTTGGGTGCTAGTCTTTCAGCTAGGTGCTGTTTAACTCGATAAGGATTAAGCCAAGCATGCATCTCCATGTTGCGCTTGTGACACTCGTTAATCATCCACTCTGTGGGATCCCAGCCTGGAGAGATTCCTTGTGCTCCTGTCAACCAGCGACTCCATGGTTCTAAAGTGGAATGGTATAAGGCATCTGCTGAAGGTCTAATTTGGAATAGAACGGCATTGATTCCTGCTGCTTGTAATGCATCTAATTGTTTGATAAGCTTGCGTTGTATTTCCTCTTGACTCATCTGATAATAATCTCCTGTGACTGTTGGTAACCATGCGCCACGGAACTCCCTCTTGGGGATAAGAACTTCGTCGGTAGAAGATGCTACCGATATTTGAGTTTGAGGTGATTTGCATGCGTGTAGTATGCAAAGTAATAGTGACGCTATGATAAAGAAACTCTTAGAGAATTTCTTAACAGACTGAGTAGAGGTGAATAGGTTCATCAAAATTCGAATCTATGAGGATAATTAAGACTTGTTTCCCGCAAAGATAGAAAAATCTTACGAAAAAAGCACTATCTTTGTCCTTCAGTCAATAGCAAAATATATGGTACAAAAAAAAGAAATCCAAATACAAGGTGCTCATGTCAATAACTTAAAGCATGTTGATGTGACCATTCCTCGCAATAAACTTGTTGTGATTACTGGGCTATCTGGTTCTGGTAAGTCATCGCTAGCCTTTGATACATTGTATGCTGAAGGACAAAGACGTTATGTGGAAAGTCTGTCGAGCTATGCGCGCCAGTTCTTGGGGCGTATGAGTAAGCCTGAATGCGATTTTATTATGGGGATTCCTCCTGCTATTGCTATTGAACAGAAAGTCATTAGCCGAAATCCTAGAAGTACAGTTGGTACGCAAACTGAAATATATGAACATCTGCGTATGCTTTATGCTCGCATAGGACATACGATAAGTCCTGTTAGTGGACAAGAAGTACAGAAACATACTCCACAGGATGTGGTAGACTTTGTAATGCAGCAATCTGAAGGAACTAGATTTACAGTCTTGACCAAAGCAAATCGTATCCCTGAACGTGCTTTGAAGGACCAGTTGATTATGGACCTGTCTAATGGCTTTTCACGTATAGATATTGATGGAGAGCTAAGTCTTATTGAAGATTTTGTGTCCACTGAAGATCCATCGAAAGTGTACTTGATGATTGATCGCTTGACGGTAAAAGATGATGCTGATACTCGCTCCCGAATCAATGACTCGGTGCAAACTGCCTTTTATGAAGGAGTAGGCGAGTGTGCTATACGTGTCTATACTTCTAAAACTGAGTCTGACATTTATACGTTTAGTAATAAGTTTGAGGCAGATGGCATGCGTTTCGTGGAACCGTCACCTCAACTCTTTTCTTTTAATAATCCTTTCGGCGCTTGTCCGCGATGTGAGGGTTTTGGTAAAGTGATGGGTGTAGATGAAGATTTGGTCGTACCAGATCCGAGCCTGTCTGTCTATGATGGTGCTGTGTTTCCTTGGCGTGGTGAGAAGATGGGTGAATGGAAAACTTACTTTATGCAGCATGCAGAAAAGTATGATTTTCCAGTGTTTACACCATATTATGAATTGACAAAAGAACAAAAAGAACTGCTTTGGAAAGGAGCATCTGATCTAGAAGGAATTGATGCCTTTTTTGAGTTCCTACAACGTCAGCAATATAAAATACAATATCGTGTGATGTTGGCACGATACCGAGGAAAAACAACTTGTCCTGAATGTGGTGGTGCTAGATTGCGTCCAGAAGCAAACTATGTCAAGTTAGGAGGGCAATCAATTTCTGATTTGGTTGATTTACCAATGGATGAACTTTTGTCTTTCTTTGAGCGATTAGAGTTACCTGAACACGAAGCTTTGGTCGCTGAGCGCTTGTTGGATGAGATTACCAAACGTATCGGTTTTATGCAGGATGTGGGTTTGACTTATCTCACCCTCAATCGATTAAGTAATACTTTGTCTGGCGGGGAGAGCCAACGTATCAATCTTGCTTCATCTTTGAGCTCTAGCTTGGTGGGTAGTTTGTATATTCTAGATGAGCCTAGTATCGGGTTACATAGTAAAGATACAGATAAGTTGATTCAAGTGTTGCGCAAATTGCAAGCACTTGGCAACACTGTGGTTGTTGTAGAGCACGATGAGGATATCATGCGTGCAGCCGACTATATTATTGATGTGGGCCCTGGTGCTGGTGTGTATGGTGGTGAAATTGTGTACCAAGGTGATATGTCTGAACTAACTAAAAACTCAACAAGCCATACTGTGCGCTATTTGATGCATGAAGATACTATTCCATTGCCAACAATGCGTCGTCCTTGGAATAGCTATATTGAGGTGAAAGGAGCCCGTGCAAATAATTTAAAAGGAGTAGATGTGAAGTTGCCGCTGCATGCGATGACCGTAGTCACAGGTGTGAGTGGATCTGGTAAGAGCACACTTGTACACGATATTTTCTATCTAGGCTTACGAAGAGAGATGGGTGAAGGTGGTGAGCGTCCTGGCCATTATGTATCTATGACTGGCGATATCAAGACAGTGACCAAAGTAGAGTATATTGACCAGAACCCTATTGGAAAATCTTCTAGAAGCAACGCAGCTACTTATTTAAAGGTGTGGGATGAAGTCAGAAAACTTTATGCTGACCAAGCTCTTGCAAAGCAGATGGGGATGCCTGCCAAGTTCTTTAGCTTCAACAGCGATGGTGGACGATGTGAAGAATGTAAAGGAGAAGGTGTCACTCATGTGGAAATGCAGTTTATGGCTGACTTGACTTTAACATGTGAATCTTGTAAAGGGAAGCGCTTTAAGAAAGATACACTGGAAGTAACTTTCCAAGGCAAATCGGTATATGACGTTCTTGAGATGAGTGTCGAAGAAGCAAGTTTGTTCTTTGCAAAGCATAACCAAAAGAAGATTGTCAAAACACTTCAACCACTATTGGATGTAGGACTTGGATATATTAAACTAGGACAGACTTCAACCACACTATCTGGAGGTGAAAACCAACGTGTGAAGTTGGCTTATTATTTGAGTCTTGAACGTGCTACTGATACCTTGTTTATATTTGATGAACCGACTACTGGATTGCACTTCCATGATATCCATGTGCTTCTTCAAGCATTTGAGAAATTGATTGATCGCGGACATACTATTCTTATCATTGAGCATAACTTAGATGTTGTGAAATGTGCCGACCATGTGATAGATATAGGCCCTGATGGTGGTGCTAGAGGTGGACAAGTTGTTGCTGTAGGTACTCCAGAAGAGGTCGCTGCATCTGAATCGTCATATACAGGACACTACCTAAAGGAAAAATTGTAACAACAGTTTTCGTAAGAATAAAAAAGGACCTTTTGCTTTCAGTTGACAAAAAAGCATTGTATATTTGTAGCAAATGGCACTCGTGTCATTTGTCACAGAGTAATATTTACACGATATTTCGATAGATGAAAATACTATACATGCTTTTTCACGGTTTTGATGAGGCTAGTGGGATTAGCAAGAAGATTAAGGCGCAAATAGCTGGACTTCGTAAAGCTAATCACAAAGTCTATCTGTGTCATTATGAATGTATGGAAGATGGGCATCGCTGTCGTATGATAGATGATGAGCTCTTGCAGGATTATGGCACTGGAAAATGGGCTGTTGTTAAAAGTCGTTACAATTTTAATTCTGTTCTAAAATTTGCAGAAGAACATAAGCTTGACGTGGCTTATATCCGTTCTTTTCATAATGCCAATCCAGGTGTCATTAAACTGTTTAAAGGGTTACGTAATCTTGGGGTTAAGGTCGCTATGGAAATTCCTACATATCCTTATGATACAGAATACAAAGGGATGCCTTTTTCTTGGCATATATTTCTTAATATAGATCGTCTCTTCAGACATCGTCTGGCTGCCAATTGCAACGGGATAGTAACTTTCTCTGATGCGGCAGAGATTTTCGGACAACGTACAATTCGTATTTCTAATGGGGTAGACTTTGATAAAACACCACTGGCGCAGCACAAGCCTTCTACTGATGGGGCTATCCATTTATTAGCCGTTGCTGAGATACATTATTGGCATGGGTTTGACCGTGCTGTACATGGCTTGGGACAGTATCTTGCAAAATACCCTGATGCTCCTGTGGTTTTCGATATTGTAGGGCCTAATTTTAACCACGATGCGGATGTGATTAAAGATGTGATTACTCAATACTCTGGTTTGGAAAAACATGTGTTTCTACATGGCCCAAAACATGGAGAGGAGTTAACAGCGTTTTTTGACAAGGCTGATATTTGCATTGCTTCATTAGGAAGGCATCGTTCTGGAATCACCAAAATTAAGACACTGAAGAATCGAGAGTATGCAGTGAGAGGATTGCCTTTTGTATATAGTGAAATTGATGAGGATTTCGAAAATAAACCTTATGTAATGAAGGCACCAGCTGATGAAAGTCCACTTGATATAGAAGCATTGCTTGCCTTTAAAGCCAATTGCAAGACTTCTTCTGAATCTATTCGTGAGTCTATTCGTGATTTAGATTGGGAAGTGCAAATGCAACGCGTTTTAGATGAATTATAACAAACTACTAACTATACATTATGAATACAACTTATATCGTACTTGCTGTGCTTTTCTGGGTATTCCTATTTGTGCTTTTTTATGCTTATCTAGGGTATGGAATTGTACTCGTTTCTCTTGTGAAAATCAAGGAGCTGTTCAAAAAAAGAGTTTTACCTAGTCTCCCTAAGGATGAAGATTTACCTAGAGTCACTTTGTTTATAACCGCATTCAATGAAGAAGATGTGGTTCATGAGAAAATGGCAAATTGTCTGAAGTTGGATTATCCTGAAGATAAGTTTGAGATTGTTTGGTGCACGGATGGCTCAAATGATAGCACTAATGACTTATTAGCACAATACGAAAAGGTGCGTGTGTTATATGATCCTGCACGTAACGGGAAAACAGCAGCTATGAATCGTGGTGTACGCTTTGTCGATTCAGATTTGATTGTTTTTACTGATGCCAACACAATGGTGAATAAAGAAGCAATTCGTTTAATTGTTCAGCGTTTTATGGATCCTAAAGTGGGGTGTGTTGCTGGCGAAAAGCGTATTGCTGACAAAGAGATAGACGGGGCTGCCGGAGGTGGCGAAGGTATCTACTGGAAATATGAATCTGCTTTAAAAGCTTACGATGATAGGTTGTATAGTGCCGTAGGGGCAGCTGGAGAGTTGTTTGCAGTACGTCGTGATTTGTTTTTTGAAATGAACAAAGATACATTATTGGACGACTTTATCATGTCTTTGACTATCGCCATGAAGGGCTATACAATAGCTTATACGCCTGATGCTTATGCAGAGGAGGCAGGTAGTGCAGATATGGTTGAAGAGGAGAAAAGAAAAGTACGAATTGCAGCAGGTGGATTGCAATCTGTATGGAGACTTCGTCCATTGCTTAACCCTTTGAAATATGGGATGTTGTCCTTCCAGTATATTTCACATCGTGTACTACGTTGGACTTTAGCGCCAGTTATGCTATTTTTGATACTTCCGATAAATATATTCTTAGCCTTCGTACCTACATTGAATATTTTTTATAGTGTTTTATTGTTGGGACAGGTGTTGTTCTATGTACTTGGATTAGCTGGGTATGCTTTGGCCAAAAGGAAGATTAAACATAAACTATTGTTTATTCCTTATTACTTCTTGTTTATGAACTGGAACTGTATACGAGCAGTTCCGTATTTGTATAAGAAAAACAAACAAGGAACAGGTGCATGGGAGAAATCAAAACGTGCATAATATATTGCTGTTTGGTAATTATTATGTATATTTGCGTTGGGTCATGGCAGTGTGATTTTCTGCGTGACTTTTAATTTGTAATAGCTTTGAATTAAAATGGGATATAAATCAGTATTAAAATTCGGATATTTTCTGACAATAGCTGGCTCAGTAGCATGTATGTTACTTGCAGTTGTTGGTGGAATAGCACGATATGTATCCCCTTTATCTGTACCTAATATTGCACTTTTAGGTTTTGTGTTGCCAGTCTTGCTTATTGTAAATATAGCACTACTTTTTTATTGGGGGATTATACGACGCAAACGATGGTTTATTTTTCCATTATTTGCTATCCTTTTTAATCTTCCATTTTTGTTTGGTACCTTCGAGTTTCATACTAATTCATGGCAATCGTCTGAAGAAAAGAAGGCAAACAGTGTATATACAGTAGCTTCATACAATATGGCTATGTTGTTTAGAACAAGAGAGGCCGATACTGTAAGAGAATTAACTGACTCAATGAAACAGCAGGATGTTGATATTGCATGTCTACAAGAATTTTTCTATGATGGTGGATGGTGGAACAAAGAGTTGACTGATAGTCTCTTCAATGTGTGGCCATATCATTATCGAACAGAACAATATCCAGATTTCTTGCCACTTGCTATCTATAGTAAATACCCCATTTCTAATGGGCACCATGTTCATTTTGAGGGGTGTAGAAATAGTTTTATTTACTGTGATATCGATTTGCCAACAGGGAAAACAAGAGTGTTCAGTGCTCATTTGCAGACAACAGGGCTGTCTCGTCAATATCGAAAAGTAAAAGAGGCTTGGCGAACAATTAATGATGATATAGAACCCGATAATCGTCTAGACAACACCTGGGGTGAATATTCTCCACTACATGATGAGAAACAAAATAAAGCCTCAGATTTCAGAGTTAGAGCTTTGAAAACTGTTAGAGAAGTCTTTTTGAAGAACCTTGATGAGCGTGTAACGCAAGCTAAGGAAATGAAAAAACTGATTTCTGAATCACCTTATCCAGTTATTGTGTGTGGTGATTTTAACTCACAGCCTTCAAGTTATGTATATAGGACTATTAGTGAAGAACTGGAAGATGGTTTTGTGAATTGTGGTAATAGTTTAGCTAGTAGCTATCGATTTGGTGGTGGCTTTTTCCGAATTGATTACATTCTATATAGTGACACTTTTGAAGGTGTTACTTATCAAACGAAGCCATGGATATTTAGTGACCATTATCCAGTATTTATGCAGATAAAAAAGAAATTGTAATGTCAATTTGAGCTCGTTGAGAGTCGCTTTATCTATAAGTACTTGTGTTATGACTAACCAAAACAAACATATGAACAGAGCAGTAGATTTTTTTATTAAAACAAGATACCCTGAAATGAGTATGGAAGCAAAAATCATGATGAATGATAAGCTGACATCTCGTGAACTTAAAAAGGGCGAACGTCTTTTCGATGAAGGAGATGTGGCAGACAAGATTGTGGCTGTTGAAGAGGGGATGCTACGTCAGTTCTATTATAATAACAAGAAGGATTTGACTGAGCACTTTTCTTATGAGCATTGTACGTTGATGTGTTTGGAAAGCTTTATCAATGAAAGTCCAACCGATTTGTATGCCGAAGCTTTAGAAGATACTAAAGTCTGGATATTAGATAAAAAAGATCTAGAGCAAATGATGGGTTACTCCAAAGAGATAGCAACGTATTATCGTAGAGTCTTGGAGTATTCACTATTACAGTCTCAACTGAAAGCTCGCTTGTGGAGATATGGCACTGCAAAAGCTAGATATAAACACTTGTTTGATACACAGCCACAAGTAGTACGCCGTGCTCCGCTTAGCTTTATTGCTAGTTATCTAATGATGACCCCTGAGACTTTAAGTCGTGTAAGAAGTAGTGTAGAACTATAAGATTATCATATATGGCAGAATCATTAGAAATTTCTGGTGCAAACAAAATTGAAAGATATACTACTTTGTATTCACAACTTGTCGCTATGTTAGATGGCGAGAATGACTTGATAGCTAATATGGCTAATATAAGTGCCGCTATACAGATGACATTTAATCATTTGTGGACTGGCTTTTATCGTGTGGAAGACGAGGAGACGTTAATCTTAGGACCATTTCAAGGACCAATCGCATGTACTCGTATCCGTAAGGGAAAAGGTGTCTGTGGCATAGCTTGGAAGTCAGAATCAACACTGATTGTACCTGATGTCAATGCTTTTCCAGGACATATTGCCTGTAGCTCATTGAGTCAATCAGAGATTGTGCTTCCTGTGTATGTGTCGGGAGAGATAATTGGTGTGCTTGATATCGATTCTACTGAGATAGGAACTTACGATGAGGTCGATGAAGAGTGGCTAGAAAAAATAGTATTACTACTTGATAAGTGATACCTTATATAATATAGAAAGAGGGTGAATCATTAATGATTCACCCTCTTTCTATATTGTTCGTAAAATTAATCTTCTGTGCTTTCTTGTTCCTTTTCGTAACCAATTTGTAGTTCTTTGATCTTATTTGTAGGCACTTTGTAATGTGGATCTTCCAGCACGTTTACATCAATGATGGCTTGTGCGTTACATAGCAAAATACGTGAATCTTCACTAAGATGGCGTAAGTGTAGTTCCTTATTCAAAGCACGATACTTGTTTGTAACATTGTTCAATGCACTAATAGCACTCATATCCAAGATCCGACTGTTCTTAAAATCCATAATGACTACTTCTGGGTCATTAGCTGGGTTGAACTGGTCTGTGAAATCTTTGATAGAACCAAAGAAAAGGGGACCGAATAGTTCATAATGCTTCACGCCTTCTTCGTCTGTATAACTGTGCGTATGGATGTGCTGAGCGCTTTCCCATGAGAATGCCAATGCTGAAAGTATAATACCTACAAGTACAGCAATTGCCAAGTTGTGTGTGATAGCTGTGATTAATGTTACAATAATCATCACGAGTACATCTGTCCAAGGCATCTTTCTAAAAACACGTAGACTAGCCCACTCAAATGTACCAATTGCTACCATAAACATCACTCCTACTAGAGCTGCCATAGGCATTTGTTCGATGATGCTTGATCCGAAGATAACAAACATAAGCAACATCACAGAAGCTACAATACCAGATAGTCGTTGACGTGCGCCAGCGGTAATATTAATCAAACTTTGACCAATCATGGCACAACCACCCATACCTGAGAGGAAACCAGAAGTGATATTCGCAAGACCTTGAGCAACACACTCACGGTTACCGCTACCACGTGTTTCTGTGATCTCATCAATCAAGTTAAGCGTAAGAAGACTTTCGATTAAGCCTACGCCAGCAATGATAGCAGAATATGGAAGTATCAACATGAAAGTATCCCAGTTAATTGGAATACGTGGGATAGATAATGGAGGGAAAGAGCCTTTCAAGTGAGTCCCTTCTGCTAAAGTATCTGATACGGTAGTAGTATCAATACCAAATAGATACACTAAGAGTGAAATGATAACGATAGCAGCCAAAGATGATGGCACTTTCTTAGTCAATTTAGGTAATAGCCAAATGATAAGCATAGTAAGTGCAACAAGGGCACCCATGACCAATAGTTGTGTGTTACGCACACCGTCGCTTAGGCTTGCATCGTGAAAAATATTTGTAAAGCTAGGGAATTGAGCCATGAAAATAACGATAGCCAACCCATTTACAAAGCCATACATTACTGGTTGAGGTACAAGACGCACAAATTTACCTAGCTTGAAGACACCAGCTAAAATTTGAATACATCCTGCAAGAATGACAGTTGCAAATACATACTGCATAAGTACAGTGTCCGAAATATCTGCGCCCAATTCATTACGTACAGCAAGACATAGTCCACCAAATACTACGGCTACGGCTCCAGTTGCACCAGAAATCATACCTGGACGACCACCAAGGATACTGGTTACAAACCCCATAACAAATGCGGCATATAGACCTGTAAGGGGCGAAAATCCAGCAATCATTGCAAATGCGATGGCTTCAGGAACCAAAGCAAGCGCTACAGTTAACCCCGATAATATTTCGGTGCTTGCATTGCGTGGGGCCTTCCCACTAAAGAGACTTGAGATAAACTCCATAAAAACTAATACTCTGTTTTATTAATACTATTACAATCTTTTTTCTATTATTCTAACTTGTCAGGAGAACGAAATCCTCTCTATACTAGTGAATAAAAATTTTGCCGCTGCAAAGATAGTCTTTATTTATAAAAAACTCACTTGCAGCGACAAACTTTGTTGCATTATTGGCAGAATCTACATATGTATAATGTGTATTCTTACTTATTTTTTCCAATTACCCAATTTGTGTCATAGGCTCTTGTATCCGATGGGGTGTAATACATGCTTGATTTAGTCGGGATCTTTAAGATATATGTACGGCGAGTACGGTTTTGTAAACTCGTTTGTCTTAGCCATGGGTTAGCTTGCTTCAATAGACTGTACGTAGTCCCATTCTGTTGAGCCCATTTGGCTAAATCACTTATTGGATAAGTGATTGTCTTGGTTGTGTATTTTAAAGGTGGGTATAATTGTGAAGAACTAAGGTAAAATCCCATAGCCGATGGTTTTTTAAATAGATACTTGCACGCTAAAATACGGAAAAAGTATCTTGATGTTTCGCTATTTAGATATAAATCTAATGGATCAGTTGAATGTTGTCTACTGATTTGTTTTGCTATACCAGCTTCACCCGCATTGTAACTCTGCGCTACTAAGCCCCAGTTGTTGAACTTACTGTATCTTTTCTTTAAGTACTTACAAGCAGCCTTTGTAGATTTATATATGTTATAGCGTTCGTCAATATTAGCATTTACTTCAAGTCCAAGTTCTCGCCCCGTTGTGGGCATTAGTTGCCATAGGCCTGCTGCACCTGCACGTGAGTAAGCTTTTGTGTTTAGGCTGCTCTCTATGACCATTAAATATTTGAAATCTTCTGGTATACCTTCTTCTTTTAAGATAGGTATTATGATAGGAAAGTATCTATTGGCTTTTTTGATAATTTGAAGAGTTGTCGAGTGCATATAACAGAATGATAGCATTTCTCTTTCCATGTGTTCTCTTGCATCGTATCTGCTTAAGTCATAATTTTCGTCACAAAATTGTACGCTTTCGGGTGGAGTTGGTGATATTACTCGTGAGAAAATGTTAGCTTCGTTCTCCAATTCAGGGGTCTTTTGTGCATACACGATGCTGCCGTTCCAGAGAGAAAGGCAAAATACTGCGACACAATATGTCAGTAAAAAAGCTTTTGTTTGTTTCATACGTACAAAGGTACTCTTTATTGTAAAAATGGCCAAACGACTCGCTTGGACCTTATGAATTTTAGCTTATTTTTTAGTTATGCTTATAAATTGTAAGTGTTTTGAAGATGATTGCGATAAATCAAAATGAAAGAATGATTTAATATAGTCTGTCAAAACGAAAGTAAAAGTTAGATAGATGTTTGCATAAGGAAAGGAAAATATGCTTTTTAGCATAAAAATATCATCTTAATGTTTGCTGGGTAAAATAAAAGCCCTATATTTGCAGTGTACAGAGATGAGAATTAATTTCATTCTAGAGAGAGAGGTATTATAATAAAGAGAGCAATCAAGTGGGGTGTACTCCTAGATAATTTTAGTAATCATTCGATAGGTGTCTTATAAACCTAAACTGGTTTAGTAACGGAGAGAATAGAGAGAGAATTTAGCAGGTAGAGATTGAAAAGCAGGATTGTAAAAAATGGTATTGAGAGAATAAAAAAGAATAGAGGAAAAAAGATTAGTCTAGACAAAGCGCTAAAAAACGGAATGCAAACTTATTCGACGCCGCAGAAGATAAGACGAGCGAAATCTTCCACAATTTAGTTCTAACTTCTAAATATGACGATTATGAAAAAGAAAATGATGGTGCTTTTACTAGCCATGGGATTAACAGCTGTATTGCCAATGGGTAAGGTTTATGCTCAAGATAAGACGGTTACAGCGAGTATTGGAGCTGACTTGGTCAGTAGTTATATCTGGCGCGGTATGGACTGCGGGGGTGTGAGTATTCAACCAGGAATTTCTGTTGAAACTGCATCTGGATTCTCTTTTGGTGCTTGGGGTTCAGTAGGACTAGAAACCACAGATACAAAAGAACTAGATATATATGTAGGTTATAGCATCGGCGATTTCTCTATTACTGTAACTGATTATTGGTTTGCAGTAGATGGTGCAGAGAATAGCTACATGGAATATGCTTCTGGTGAAACTGCTCACGTGTATGAAGCAACTCTAGGCTACGATTTTGGTATTTTTTCTTTAGCATGTAATACCAACTTTGCAGGTAGTGATTATTGTAGTGAAGATGGTGAACGCTCGTATTCAACTTATGTTGAAGCGGTGGTACCTTTCACGTTAGGTGAACTAGATATGGCTTTCGAAATTGGTGGAACGCCAGCCGAAGGCATGTATTCTGATGGTGCTAATATTACAAATATTGGCCTAGGTGCAAGCAAATCTATTTCTGTGACAGATAAGTTGACATTGCCCGCTTTTGCAAAAGTAACACTCAATCCATACACTGACAAGGCGTATCTTACATTTGGATTGAGCTTTTAAAAATCTAAGTTAACTTATTAGCTTAGTCATTTATTACACTATAAATTTACGATTTTCCTAGTGATAGGGTGTGCTGTATAGTATGCCTAAGGGACGTATTAGTTTAAAAATCAAAACCACCAACCAAATGAAAAAGATTGAAGCTATCATCCGCAAATCAAAATTCAATGACGTCAAAGAAGCCCTTATAGCGGCGGATATTGAATGGTTCTCTTACTATGATGTGCGCGGTATCGGCCGTGCGCGTGAAGGGCGTGTCTATCGTGGTATCGCATATGATACTAGTACTATTGAACGTACGTATCTGTCTATTGTCGTTCGTGATAAGAATGTTGAAAAGACTATTGATGCAATTATGTCAGCAGCACAAACAGGCGAAGTCGGCGATGGCCGTATCTTTATTGTGCCAGTAGAAGACTCTATTAGAATCCGTAATGGAGAGCGAGGAGACATTTCACTTTATTTAGCTGAGAGCGAGAAGTAAAACAGGTATTCACAATAGGTAAAAATATAGATTATGACATTATTAAGTGCAAATGCTACTACGGTAGTAGATACAATCAGTGGGCTGGATACCGTATGGGTATTACTAGCTGCAATTCTAGTCTTTTGGATGCAACCTGGTTTCGCGTTGGTTGAAGCAGGTTTGACAAGTGCAAAAAATGCGTCCAATATCCTTATGAAGAACCTTGTAGACTTCATGTCGGGTTCTTTCCTATATTGGTTTATTGGATTTGGAATTATGTTTGGTGCAGGTAGCTTTATGGGTTTGCCTAACTTCTTCGATATGTCGTTCTTCTCTACAGACGGTGCGACTATCCCTACAGAAGCCTTCATGATATTTCAAACAGTGTTCTGCGCTACGGCTGCGACAATTGTGTCTGGTGCAATGGCAGAACGTACAAAATTTACTACATATCTTATGTATTCTGTAGTAATTTCAGGTCTTATCTATCCTGTCTCAGGTCACTGGACATGGGGTGGTGGATGGCTAGGTGAAATGGGTTTCCATGATTTCGCAGGTTCTACTATTGTTCACTCTGTTGGTGGTTGGATTGCGTTGGTCGGTGCAGCTCTTCTAGGTCCACGTATGGGTAAATATGACAAGAATGGTAAGGCACGTGCTCTACCAGGGCACAACTTGACATTGGCTTGCTTAGGTGTATTTATTTTATGGATGGGATGGTTTGGTTTTAACCCAGGATCACAGCTCGGTGCCGCAGGCTCAGCAAATGCAACTGCTATTTCACACGTATTTGTTACAACAAATGTTGCTGCTGCCATTGGTGGTATTGCTGCAATGGCTGTATCATGGCTTCAGTTTGGTAAACCTACTTTGTCCTTTACACTCAACGGTATTCTTGCAGGTCTTGTAGGTATCACAGCAGGTTGTGACACTGTTGATTTGTATGGTGCTGCTATTATTGGACTTGTATGTGGTGTCGCAATGGTCTTCTCTGTAGAATTTATTGATAAAGTTTTGAAAATTGACGATCCAGTAGGTGCTTCATCAGTACATGGTGTGTGTGGTTTGCTAGGTACTCTCCTTGTAGGTTTGTTTGCAACAGACGGAGGATTTTTCTATGGTGGCGGTTTTGACCTTCTAGGTGTACAAGCTCTTGGAGCTGTGTCTATTGGTGCTTGGGCTGCTGGTGCTGGTTTCGTATTGTTCTTCGTATTGAAGAAAGTTGCTGGACTTCGCGTTCCTGCTCGTATCGAAGAAGAAGGTTTGGATGTTTACGAACATGGGGAAACAGCTTATCACTAGAAAGATGGGTGTATAACGGTTCTATAATAATGTATACCTCGTCTTTGATTTAAACCTTAGTATTTCCATACTTTTTATATGATGGGAGCGACATTAGGCTATGGCCAATGTTGCTCCCTGACTTTATATATCTCTGTATATTATGTTTGCTTAATTCTAGTTTTAATAAATGAGGCTTAATCCTCGTCAACCCATAACAAATCGGCCATAATACGGTCTGAGATAAATAGACCTTCTGGTGACAAAGTCATTGTCTCACTTGACTTATTATATATGATATGTTCAGATTGGATATACTTCTGTGCCTCTTGCCAAACAAAGACTGCATACTTTTCCTCCATAGTCTCACGTATTTCTGGTATTTTGATACCCCAGATAGTGCGTAGCCTAGTTACAATCATATCGTTGTATCTAGTTTGTTCATCCAGTAGCTCTATCTCTATGCCTTCTTTTCGACGTGTCGCATCACAGTATATGCTTAATAAAGGGCTATTCCATTGCCTTTTTTTTCCATCGTAGCTGTGGGCCGAGGGACCTAGACCTAAATAAGGTATACCTAGCCAGTAATTGCTATTATGTCTGGCATGCATATTAGGAAGGCAGAAATTTGATATCTCATATTCAATATATCCAGCTGATAAAAGTGTATCTCGAAGTGTTTTGAAATAAGCCACACTTAGCTCCTCTTCTGGAATAGTCACCTCTCCACGTTGGCGCATTTTTTCAAGCTCAGTTCCTTCTTCGTAAGTCAGATGGTATGCCGATATGTGATTAGGTGCTAATGCCAAAGCCTGTTTTAAATCTTGTTCCCAAATCTCTTGCGTTTGATTTGGTAGGCCATAAATCAAATCAAGACTATAGTTTGTGATGCCATAATGTCTACATGTAGCAACGGCTTCTGCGGCTTGTTGGGCAGTATGCCGTCTGTTAATCAGCTGAAGAATTTCATTATTGAAAGTCTGTACACCCATGCTTATTCTATTTATCGGTGTATGTTTAATAAGTGCTTCTACATACTCTTCGGTCAAGTCATCTGGATTGGCTTCCAAAGTAATCTCTTCTAAAGCCTCTTTATGAAAAAGGCCTTCTTTTTTGAGTGTGTCAAATATGTGTTGAATTTCTTCAACTTTTAGCTGAGAAGGAGTTCCGCCTCCTAAATAGATTGTTGATACAGGTTCTTCCTTAAGTTCCTGCTTCCTTTCTTTTATTTCCTCATCCAGAGCACGTAAGAAGTCAGCGTGCCTTTTACCCGTAGTTGAGTAGAAGTCACAATAAAAACATCTTTTTTTACAAAACGGTATGTGAATATAGATTCCTGCCATAGTTGGCAAAATTACAAACTTATTGTAGTATATCCAATCTTTTTCAACGCTTTACAAGCTTTTGTAGACATAAATATCGAATTGTAGGCAGTAGTGTGAAGACATGTTATTTAACATCTTAATAATTTTGTTTAGGTGTTTATATTTGTCTATTTTGCGAACGCAATCCTTTAAAATCTATGCTTATGAAAGTATACAAGACCGATGAAATAAAAAACATAGCCTTACTAGGTAGTGATGGCTCCGGGAAAACCACTCTTGTGGAAGCAATGCTTTGCGAGAGTGGAGTTATAAAACGAAGAGGTAGTATCTCTAGTCACACCACAGTTGGGGATTATTTCCCAGTAGAACATGAATATGGTTATTCTATCTTTTCCACTGTAACGCATATGGAGTGGATGAACAAGAAATTAAATGTCATAGACACTCCTGGAGCCGATGATTTTGTAGGCTCAGTACTAACTGCTTTGGGTGTAACCGATACGGCGATAATGCTTTTGAATGGTCAGTACGGTTTAGAGGTCACAACTCAAAATAACTTCAGACTAACACAAAAATCTGAAAAACCAGTGATTTTTGTGGTGAATCATTTAGACCACGAAAAATGTGATTACGACAATATTTTGGTACAGCTCCGTGAAGCTTATGGTAGCCATGTGATACCTGTTCAATATCCATTAGAAACAGGACCTAACTTCAATTCAGTTATTGATGTACTGTTGATGAAGCAATATGTATGGGGACCAGACGGTGGAGAGCCAACCATTCAAGATATGCCAGACAGTGAACTCGACAAAGCAAAAGAAATGCATAAAGCTTTGGTTGAGGCTGCTGCAGAGAATGATGATACGCTGATGGAGAAATTCTTCGAAAGCGAACATCTAAGTGAAGACGAAATGCGCGAAGGTATCCGTCTAGGTTTGGTTCAACGTGGTATATACCCTGTTTTCTGTGTGTGTGCAAAGAAAGATATGGGTGTACGTCGTTTGATGGAATTCTTGGGCAATGTTGTCCCATTTGTTTCTGAAATGCCTAAGGTACCTAATACACAAGGTGAAGAAATTACACCTGATAAAGATGGACCTACTAGTTTGTATTTCTTTAAAACTAGTGTTGAACCACATATTGGTGAAGTGTCTTACTTCAAGGTTATGAGTGGTACGGTACGGGAAGGTGATGATATGCTCAATGCCGATAGAGGTAGCAAGGAGCGTATGGCACAAATTTATGTTGTCGCTGGTCCTCACCGTGAAAAAGTAACAGAATTGCAGGCAGGAGATATCGGCGCTGCAGTTAAACTGAAAGATGTACGTACAGGTAATACACTGAATGATAAAGACTGTGACCATAAGTTTGAATTTATTGGTTACCCAAGTTATAAGTATACTCGTGCGATTGTTCCTAAGAACGAAGCTGATGTAGAAAAGTTAATGTCTGTGCTAAATCGCATGCATGAGGAAGATCCTACTTGGAAAGTTGAACAAAGTAAGGAATTGCGTCAAACATTGGTGCATGGACAAGGTGAGTTCCACCTACGTGCTTTGAAATGGCGTTTGGAGAATAATGAAAATCTACCAGTAGAGTATGTTGCTCCAAAGATTCCTTATCGCGAAACGATTACGAAAGTTGCTGCTGCTGATTACCGCCATAAAAAACAATCTGGTGGAGCAGGTCAGTTTGCAGAAGTGCATATGATTGTTGAGTCTTATCACGATGGTGATCCTGTACCAGAAACGTACAAGATTGGCGGTAAGGACATCAAGGTCACCGTAAAGGGTACTGAAGAACATAAGTTAGACTGGGGAGGTAAGCTCTTCTTTGTAAACAGTGTTGTAGGTGGTGCTATTGATACACGGTTTATGCCTGCTATTGTGAAAGGTATTATGGCGCGTTTGGAGCATGGTCCTTTGACAGGAAGTTATGCGCGTGATGTACGTGTTGTAGTTTATGATGGCAAGATGCACCCAGTAGATTCTAATGAAGTTTCATTTATGTTGGCAGCACGTCATGCCTTTAGTGAAGCGTTTAAGAATGCAGGTCCAAAGATTTTGGAACCAATATATGACGTTGAAGTACAGACACCAAGTGATAAGCTGGGTGATGTAATGAGTGATCTACAAGGCCGTCGAGCATTGATTATGGGAATGAACAGTGAGAAAGGCTACGAAAAACTTCAGGCGAAAGTACCATTGAAGGAAATGAGTAGTTATTCTACTGGCCTGAGCTCATTGACTGGTGGGCGTGCATCGTTTACGATGGACTTTGCCAACTATGAGCTTGTTCCTAGCGATGTGCAAGACACGCTTATTAAAGAATTTGAAGCGCAGCAAGCGCAAGATGATTAAGCGGAATGCTAGTTTAATTATGCTTAAAATCTTGACGAAAAGCTTTTTGTAATTCTCTTTATAACAAATTTAATTGCTTAAAATTGATCCCAAAATAGCGGGACAATCAAAATATGCGTTAAGTGGTATGAAGTGCGGCCGTCATTCAACGTGAGTTGCGTGGCGGCTTTTTTTATTGTTAACTATTTAAATGGTAAACTGTTGACTAAAAAGTATTGTAGTATGGTTAAATTGTTTCTTTGATTACGTTAATTCCTTCTTTTTGTACGTTTTATTCGCTGGATTTTCTTAAATTTGCACCATGAATAAGAAAACGATTTGGATTATTGTTGCTATCATGACCGTGAGTTTCGGTGGTATTTTGATTCTTCAAATCAATTATATCCAAGAGATGATACGCATGCGTCGTGAACAATTCAATGAATCTGTACAGCGTGCGCTTTATGCAGTATCTACGGATGTAGAACAATATGAGACCCGCCGTTGGTTAGAGTATGAGATAAAAGAAGCTCGCCAGCGTGATGCCGCTCAAGCTCAGGCTTCAGCATTGCAAGATTCCTTAGGTGGTGGATACGTGAATCGTGTACAACATTATTATCAAGCATCGCCTGATGGTCAGAGCTTCTCGACTATGACGATTAGATCAAGAGTTTCTGTAAACTCTATGCAAAAGCCCAGAGTTTCTATATCGGAGCATCATGGTCGTAATAGTTTACCCAATACGTCGCAATCCCTTCAAGATGAAATTAATAAACGTTACTTACACCAGCGTTATCTGTTAGATGATGTGGTGTGGAAAATGTTACGTCATGCTAGTTTGAAGCCAATTGCGGAACGTATTGATTTTAAGACATTGGATGATTATCTCCGGGCTGAATTGCTCAATAATGGAGTCGATTTGGTTTATCATTTTTCGGTTCATAACAAAAATGGTAAAGAGGTTTATAGGTGTTCTGACTTTGATGCTCGCGGTATAGAGCAAGCTTTTACACAAGTCTTGTTTTTTAATGATCCGCCGACACGTCAAAGTGTTATTAAGGTGCATTTTCCAGCTCTTGATTCTTTTATAAAGAGTTCAGTGAGCTTTGTTGCGCCTTCGGTGGTGTTTATGCTTTTGCTGGTATTTACTTATATATTTGTTGTATATAGTATTTTCAGGCAAAAGAAGTTGAGTGAGATGCGAAATGATTTCGTCAACAATATGACACACGAGTTTAAGACGCCTATTTCTACTATCTCGTTGGCGGCACAAATGCTTAAGGATGCCGACGTAGATAAATCACCGCAAATCTTCAGACAAGTGTCTAATGTCATATTTGATGAAACTAAACGACTTCGTTTCCAAGTCGATAAGGTTTTGCAAATGTCGATGTTTGATAAATCGCGTGTAGTGTTGAAGTTTAAAGAGATAGATGCACACGCTATGATTGAAAATGTAGTCAATACATTCTCGTTGAAAGTTCAAAATTACAATGGGGTATTGAATACAGATTTGGCCGCAGATGACCCAATAATCTCTGCTGATGATATGCATATTACTAATGTGGTCTTCAACCTATTAGATAATGCGGTG
This sequence comes from Bacteroidaceae bacterium, assembly GCA_963678855.1. Lineage (GTDB taxonomy): Bacteria > Bacteroidota > Bacteroidia > Bacteroidales > Bacteroidaceae > F22. The sequence goes on from OY787448.1 coordinate 2,091,497, forward strand.
AAGTATCGTCGTGAAGATGTTGATCTAAAGCTTGAAGTGGCTACTTGGAATGATGGTGAGCGATTGATGATCTCTATTGCTGACAATGGAATCGGTATAAAGAAAGAGAATGTAAAGAAAGTTTTTGATCGTTTTTACAGAGTTCATACTGGTAACCGTCATGATGTAAAAGGCTTTGGATTGGGTTTGGCCTATGTGAAGCGCATTATCACTGACCATAAAGGTACAGTGCGTGTGGAGAGCGAATTAAATGTTGGAACAAAATTTATAATTTCATTACCCCTACTAAAAGAGTAAGTTATGGAAAAGAAAACAATGAACGTCCTTTTATGCGAGGATGATGAGAACCTAGGCATGTTGCTTAGAGAGTATTTGCAAGCAAAGGGTTATAAAGCAGACCTTTGTAGCGATGGTGAGGCAGGTTATAAGACTTTCCTTAAGAACAAATATGATATTTGTGTATTCGACGTTATGATGCCTAAGAAAGATGGTTTCACGTTGGCTACTGAAGTACGTGCGGTAAACCAAGATATTCCAATTATCTTCTTGACTGCTAAGACTTTGAAAGAAGATATTCTTGAAGGTTTCAAGATTGGTGCTGATGATTATATCACTAAGCCATTCTCTATGGAAGAGTTGACTTTCCGCATGGAAGCAATTTTGCGTCGTGTTCGAGGTAAGAAGACAAAAGAGAATACAGTGTACAAACTTGGTGGTTTTGTATTCGATACTCAAAAGCAATTGTTGACTATCGGCGAGAACACAACTAAGTTGACTACAAAAGAAAGTGAACTATTGAGCCTTCTTTGTGCGCACAATAACGAAATCCTTCAACGTGATTTCGCTTTGAAGACTATCTGGATTGATGATAACTACTTCAATGCACGTAGTATGGATGTGTATATCACTAAGTTGCGTAAGCACTTGCGTCCTGATCCAACTGTTGAAATTATCAACATTCATGGTAAGGGATATAAGTTGATTACTCCACTTCCAGAAGATTAATGAGGAAGATATCCAAAAATAACGGTCTCTAGCAGAAGCTAGAGACCGTTATTTTTGGATATACACACCCAGTGTGCGAGTCTGCAAATTAATTATCCTTCAATACGTTGTTTTCCAAGCACGATGTAAGTCACAAGACCTACTAGCATAGCACCTACGCTCAAGCCTAGGAATGTATTGTTGTTGATTTGTGCAGAGTCTGTGGCTGCAGCACCAATAAGTGCCAATGCACCAATTAGGACAAGGGCAAGTCCAATGTACTTCAAGTTATTCATTGTCTATATATTTAAAGCGTTATATTTTTCTTGCCACAAATAAACGGATAATTTTGGATTTGACGAAATTATTCATCCAAAAAAATGTGCATATTGCTATGATTTCTCACATTTTATAGTAATTGTGCAGGTATTCTATAAGTTTTAATTTGCACGCCTTATTCTGATAAGTTCTTAAAAACTTGTTTAAGTACTTCTTGGCTGATAATCAGTTCGTCAGAGTCTAAACCCTTCAGTGCATACGATAATGTACGTTGAGTGGCCGCTCTAGCACGTGTTTCAATTTCTCGTCCTTCATTGGTCAAGAAGATTAACTTGCTGCGCTTGTCATTTCTGTCGGTAACTCTTACTACTAGGTGCTTTTTCTCAAGAGTGTCTAGTAATCGAGTCATCCCTGGCTTGTCTCTGTACGTTGCATTACATAGTGCTTGTTGAGATACGCCATCTTTTTCCCAAAGAAATATCATGACAGTCCATCCTTCGGGAGTAAGGTCTATGCCCGCTGCTTTAAATTCGTTGGCTAAACTTTTGTTTATGCTAGATGACACTCTACCGTTCAGAATGGCAAATACCATATTGATATCTACATTAAAATTGGCTGATGACATAGTATTTTATTCTAGTTTTATGGTCTCACACTTAGTTGACACCTGTTTTTATTCGTTTAATGCTTACAAAGATAGTAAACTGATAATGCAAATGCAAGAAAACCACTGATTTCCTTTGCCTATTTCGTATTATGTTGTATCTTTGCACCGCAATAATGAAAAGTGAGCGTAGTATTCGCTACTATAACTGTTTATATCAGCTCTGTTTCAGCCAATATCCTCTCTTTTTATTTTAGCATTATATTATTAATCAAATAAACATTTGACCGTATGCAAAATTACGAGGCCGTTTTCATTTTAACTCCCGTTTTGTCTGATGTACAGATGAAGGAGACGGTAGAGAAGTTTGAAGGCATCTTGAAAGATGCTGGTGCTGAGATTGTCAATGTAGAGAACTGGGGATTGAAGAAGCTTGCTTACCCAATCCAAAAGAAATCTACAGGTTTCTACAACATGATCGAGTTCAAAGCAGATCCTAGCGTAGTTGCTAAGCTTGAGCTATACTTCCGCCGTGAAGAGAAAGTAATTCGTTTCTTGACTATTAAGCAGGAGAAATTCGCTGCTGCATATGCTGAGAAGCGTCGTGGTAACAAAACTAAAAAGGAGGACTAATCAATGGCACAACAACAATCAGAGATTCGCTACTTAACAGCGCCAACAATTGATGTTAAGAAGAAAAAGTACTGCCGTTTCAAAAAGAGCGGTATCAAGTATATCGACTACAAAGACCCAGAGTTTTTGAAGAAATTCTTGAACGAGCAAGGTAAGATCTTGCCACGCCGTATCACTGGTACTTCTTTGAAGTTCCAACGTCGTGTAGCTCAAGCAGTGAAGCGTGCACGTCACTTGGCGTTGCTTCCATATGTAACCGATATGATGAAATAATAAAGAAGGAGGTCAACAATGGAAATTATTTTGAAAGAAGATATCCTAAACCTAGGATTCAAGAATGATATCGTAAATGTAAAGCCAGGTTACGCTCGTAACTTCCTAATCCCAACAGGTAAGGCTATTATCGCTTCTCCTTCTGCAAAGAAGATGCTTGCTGAAGACCTACGTCAAAAGGCGCACAAGCTGGCTAAGATGCTAGAAGAAGCTCAAACAGTAGCTGCATCTATGGAAGGTGTATCTGTAACTATCCCAACTAAGGTTAGTGCAACAGGTGCTATCTACGGTTCAGTTAACACTATCATGGTAGCAGAAGCACTGGCAGCGAAAGGTTTCGAAGTGGATCGTAAGAAGATTCAAATGAAGGAAACTATTAAGCAAGTAGGTACTTACATGGCTTACTTACGTTTACACAAAGAAGTTACAGTGGATATCACTGTAGAAGTTGTGTCTGACGCTGCTGCACCAGCTGTTGAAGAAGCTCCAGCTGAAGCTTAATTCACAAGAGATTAAATTATTCTAGATATAAGAGAGGATGTACCTTTGGGTATGTCCTCTTTTCTTAGTTATATACTGTTATGGCTTGTTCGATAAACTATAAACTGGCTGCTTTATTAAAGCAAGGGTGTCGGCCAATGTGATTGGTCGATAGATTACCTAGTACAAAGAAGCGCCTGCCAACCCTTTCGGGCGACAGGCGTTATATGATTATCCTATAGATAGTTTACTGTTCTTTCCAAAAGCTTTTAGTAAATAGAATAAGTACAGTAAATAGTTCTAGACGTCCTAGGAGCATCAATATGGATAACATCCATTTGCATGCAGTCGGTAGGGAGAACCAAGTCATATCAGGATTGTATTCACCCAGAGCAGGTCCCATATTGCCCAGGGCAGAGATGACGCAACCAAGGCTCTCAATAAAGCCTACGCCAAATCCCATCATAACTAGTGAACAGCAGACCACTAATGCCATATAGACAAAGGCAAAGGCTAAAATGCGCGACTTGACATCTGGACTCACGATTTGGTGATTGACGCGCACTGGAATCACCGCTCTAGGGTGTAACATTTTGACAAACTCGCTACGAGCGATGCGTGCCATAATGGTCATACGGATACTCTTAAGACCACCAGTTGTAGACCCGGCACATGCACCCATCAACATAATTAGTGTCAAACAGCCCCACGTGATGGTAGGCCAGTTGCAGTAATTGGCAGTCGCATACCCAGTAGATGTATGTAGAGAAGCTACTTGGAATAACGATGTACGGAAAGACTCTTCGCCACCCATGCCTTCTTGATAATATAAGAATACTGCAATAATCGAGACAAAGATAACTACCGACCAAGTGTACCAGCGAATCTCAGAATCACGCCACATACGCGTAATCTTACCGCTAACCCCGATATATAGAAGGTTAAAATTAACCCCACTAATCAGCATAAAGAAAGATATGACGTATTGGATGAACTGCTCGTGATATCCATTGACGGCGCTATAGTATGCAATACTTGTTTGACGAGGGGAGAATCCACCTGTGCTAATTGTTGTAAATGCATGACATACGGCATCATATAGACTCATCCGTCCAATCATCAATAGGATAATTTCAGTGATTGTCAATCCAAGATAGATAGCCCAAACTCTCTGAGCCGTCACTCCAATTCTAGGGTGTATCTTTTCTTTGGTTGGCCCCGATGTCTCCGCAGCTACTAGGCGCACTCCACCTACTCCAAAGATAGGGAGGACGGCAATGGTAAAGAATACAATACCCAGACCACCAATCCATTGAGTCATTGCACGCCAAAATAAGAGCCCTTTAGGTAGAGACTCAATATCATCTAGTATAGTTGCACCAGTTGTGGTGAAACCAGAAATCGTTTCAAAAAAAGCATCGTGTATAGTAGGAATGTCTCTACTAAACATAAAAGGGAGCATGCCTAAGCAAGATACAATTACCCAAGATACAGAAACCATGACAAAACTATCTCGTTTGCTGAAGTTACCATTGGCATTTCTACCTAAAAAGTAAAACAAACCAGTCACACCTAGTGTGATACCTATAGTGTAGAGCAGCGGTTTAACGGCAGTATCAATTTCATGATATAGCCACGATACACTACAGGCTACGAGCATAAATGCCGCAATACATGCGAGCAAAAAACTCATGATGCGAGATAGCAGTTTGAAATTAATCATAAGTCTTTATGTTTGTCAATCTAATTATAACCGTGTTGCTTCCAGAAGCGAGGTGTAAATAGTACAAGTACAGTAAACATCTCAAGACGTCCAAGAAGCATGACAAATGATAGTATCCACTTACATGCTGCTGGCATATCATACCAAGTCGCTGCTGGCCCGTATTTACCGAGTCCTGGACCTACACCACCCATTGCTGATATGGTGCACCCCAAACTTTCTATAAAGCCCATGTCGAAAGCCATAAGTAAGACCGAGGTTATAATAATGATGCCCATATATGCAAAGGCAAAGGCAAAAATACGAATCACTAATGTAGGCTGAATCATTTGTCCATTTACTCGAACAGGCAATACGGCGTTTGGGTGAATAATATGTTTAATGTGATTACGCATAATGCGCCACATGCTTACCATACGTATAGATTTGATACCACCAGTAGTTGATCCAGCGCATGCTCCAGTAATCATGACTATACTCAGACAAGCCCAAGTGATTGGTGGCCATAGCATAAAGTCAGCTGTTGCGTATCCACATGTTGTGTGCAAAGAAGATACTTGAAAGAAGGAAGCACGAAAGGCTTCTTCAATACCCATGCCTTCACGAAAGACCAAAACCAGTGTGATGATACCCACAAATATAAGCATGGAACGCAAGAACCACTGAAGTTCGTTGTCGGCAAAGAATTTAGATGCCTTGCCTGATACTGCGTAAAATAACAACATAAAATTGATACCGCTTATGGTCATAAACGTAGCAATTACATATTCTATATAAGGTGAATTGTACGCTGCTATACTGTCTTGTTTAGGAGAGAAACCACCAGTACTCGTCGTTGTAAATGCATGACATACGGCGTCATATAAACTCATGCCACCAAACATTAGGAAAACAACTTCAAGTAGCGTCAAACTTAAATATACACCCCAAATCCAACGTGCTGTCACTCCTATTCGTGGGAACAGTTTGTCGGTAGTTGGCCCTGCTGCTTCTGCAGCAAATAATTGTACTCCACCAATACCAAATATCGGTAGGATGGCAATAGTAAAGAATACAATACCCAAACCACCAATCCATTGTGTGAGTGAACGCCAAAACAATAAGCCATGAGGCATGGCTTCAATATCGTTGAGAATGGTGGCGCCTGTGGTGGAGAACCCAGACATTGTTTCAAAGAACGCATCTGTTATATTCGGGATATGCCCATCAATTAAGTATGGAAGCATGCCAAAAGTTGACCAAAAGATCCATGCCAAACTGACCAGCAAGAAACTCTCTCGCTTTCTGAGGTTTTTCTTTGCATTTCTACCTGCAATGGCTAGCGCGATAGCAACACTCGCTGTTACTACCGTGGAGAGAAATAAGCTGTGTAAGTCACCTTCTGCACCTAACTCATAACATAAAGATACCCCAGTGGACAAAAGCATCATGACCGCTTCAATGAATAGAAGCATACTCATGATACGGTATACAATTTTATAATTGATCATTACGAAACGACTACTTAAAGTACTTTTCTATTTTTTTGATCATGCTACTCATACAGAATACCATGATATGATCACCAGCCATTATTTGAGTGTCACCTGTAATCACTTGTCCTTTGCCTTCTCTAACCAAACCACCAAGTGTGACTTCTTTAGGTAGACCGAGGTCTTTAACGGCTTTTTCTGTGATTATAGAGCTTTCTTTAGCTGTGAATTCTGCGACATCCGCATCAGCGAATGTTAAGCATTTCACGTTGCTTACGTCCGCATCAAGCATCATTTGATAGATATGGCTGGCAGCAATCAATTTTTTGTTGATTACTGAACCGATATCTAAACTTTCGGCCATGCCAATATAGTCGATGTTTTCAACTTCAGCTACACTCTTGGCTACACCTGCACGTTTAGCTGCCAAACAGGCTAGAATGTTCGTTTCACTATTACCAGTTAGAGCCACAAAAGCATCTGTGCTTTTAAGTCCCTCGTCGAGAAGAAGATCCATATCGCGACCATCTCCATTGATCACCATGATTTCGTCGTCTAGCATTTCAATAAGGCGATTACAGCGCGGTAGATCTTGTTCGATAATCTTGAAACGCATATAGTCAGGAGCCGACAAGGTTGTTCGAGCAGCAATTCTACTACCACCCATAAGCATCACATTACGTACGTCTGCTTGTTCGTCACGACCTACCACTTGACGTAGGTATGGGATGTACTTTTTAGTTGTTGTGAAATATACAATGTCTCCCGCAAGCACCTGATCTTTCGCACGAGGAATGATTGTTTCATTGTCTCGTGTGATAGCTACGATGTGGTAAGGGATGTCTTCTTGTCCAATTTCAATAAGAGTCTTGTTGACGATTTCGGATTCAGGAAGCATCTTAACTCCTAGAAGCACAAGTGCTCCACCTCCAAACTCCCACCATTGACGCACCCAGTTCATACGCATAGAGAGCACAATTTCCTGAGCTGCTAGAAGTTCTGGATAAATTAATGAGTCTACACCTAATTCTTTCCAAAACTCTTTGTTTTTTTCTTCTAGATATTCTGGGTTGTCAATGCGAGCAACTGTCTTTCTAGCACCTAAGTTGTGAGCAATCAGGCATGCAGCCATATTACGACTTTCATCTGGTGTAACAGCGATGAAGAGATCTGCGCTCCCTGCGTCAATATCTTGCAAGCATTGTACAGATGTAGGAAGCCCTGCAACGGTCAACAAGTCGTGCCCATTGGCAAGTGGTTCCAATTTGTTCTCATCTTCATCCACTAGAATGATATCTTGTTTTTCTTTGGCTAGAAGCTTAGCTAGGTGCGTACCTACTGCTCCAGCTCCAACGATAACTATCTTCACGATTCTATCTTTTGAATGTTATATTTTATCTAGAATTAATTCCATTTTCTCTGTTAAGTGAACAGTATCCATACCGCAATCGGCGTAGAGTTCTGCTGGGGTGCCGTGTGGTACGAAACTATCGGGAAGTCCTACTGTATGTAGATGCACGCAATAGTCATTCTCATGGATGAAATCACTGACTGCACTAGCCAGTCCACCTAGTATCGCCCCATCTTCAAGGGTTAGTAAGTGGTCGTACTGCTTGCATACCTCATGCAGACACTTGGTATCTAGAGGCTTGATAAAACGCATATCAACATGCCCAATCTTGACATCGTGTTTTTTCTCAAGTGCTTCTATTGCTTTATCAGCTTCAAATCCTAAAGGGCCGAGAGAGAGCACGCATAGCGTATCTCCAAAACGAAGTGGACGCGCTGTTCCTATTTTTACTTTTTTCATAGGACAGTTCCAGTCGTCGGGCGCATAAGTGCCATAGGCTGTTCCTCTAGGGTAGCGAATGACAAATGGTCCGCTTTCTCCCTTGCTAGCTGTGTACATCAAATGGCGTAGCTCTTGTCCATCCATGGGAGACGCGATGACAGTATTGGGTACTGCTCGTAGCGACGCAAGGTCAAATGCGCCATGATGTGTAGGGCCATCAGCACCCACCAATCCAGCTCTATCTAAGCATAAAACAACAGGTAAATTTGGCAGTGCCACATCGTGAATCCAGTTGTCATATGCTCTTTGCATAAAGGAAGAGTAGATGTTACAGAATGGTATTAAGCCTTCTTTGGCTAGTCCACCACTAAATGTTACAGCATGCCCTTCGGCAATGCCGACGTCGAATACGCGTTCAGGCATCTCTTTTTGCATGATACACATGCTACACCCAGATGGCATAGCAGGAGTAATACCTACAATTTTTTCCTCTTTTTTAGCTAGCTCAAGTAAAGTATAACCAAATACATCTTGAAACTTAAGATGCGTTGGTGGAGTAGCACTCGTCTGATTGCGTTTACCCGTCATTGGGTCAAACTGACCTGGTGCATGCCATGGAGTAGGATCTGCTTCTGCTGGTTCATATCCTTTCCCCTTCTTTGTTACTAAGTGCAAAAGCTTAGGACCCTTCATGTCTTTGATATCTTGCAAAATACGTACTAATTCTTTGATGTCATGCCCATCGTTTGGTCCAAAATAGCGTATGTTTAGTCCTTCGAAAATGTTCTGTCTTTCCGAAATCGCAGCTTTTAAAGAATTGCCTAAGCGTATAAGCGCTTTGCGACGACTCTCAGTCAAAACTCCCATTTTATATAGAGCTTTGGCTGTAGTATATCTAAGGGAATTGTAAGGATTGCTAGTCGTTAGGTTGAGTAGATATCTTCTCATGCCTCCAACACTGTTGTCAATGGACATCTCGTTATCATTCAAAATGATTAATAAGTCATTTTGAGAAGATGAGGCATTGTTTAACCCTTCGAAAGCCAAACCACCACTCATAGCGCCATCTCCGATAACAGCTACCACTTTATGTGGATTTTTTTTTATTCTGTTGGCTACAGCCATTCCAAGAGCGGCTGAGATAGAGTTGGATGCGTGTCCACAAGTGAATGGGTCATATTCCGATTCGTCTGGACTTGGGAAAGGTTTGATTCCTCCTTTTTGACGGTTTGTATGAAATTGGTTTCTACGTCCAGTTAGCAGTTTGTGGGTATATGCTTGGTGACCTACATCCCATAGGATGCGATCGTCAGGAGTATCAAAAACATAATGAAGTGCCACAGTCAGTTCTACTGTACCCAGATTTGCTGCAAAGTGTCCAGGGTTTTGAGACAAATGTTTTATGATTTCACAGCGCAGCTCCTCGCAGAGTTTTGGTAACTCGTCGATAGATAATTTTCTCAGGTCGTTAGGCCATTGAACTTTATCGAGTATTGGAGTGCTATATTCTAATACGTTCATCATTTGTATAATATTTCAACATACAAAGGTACTATATAATTGGCTATTCCCTATGGTAATATGGATTTTTTTTCAGACCGCTCTTTGAAAACGTTATTTCATAGTTTGTTTAAATGGTCCAAAACAGCTGGTGTGCAACGCAGAAAATACCACGTTTTATAGTGGTTTACGATTGAAATGCGTACATTTGTATTTGTAAACGAAAGAATAATCATCAATTTGTAGATTATGCCCAGCTCCTCACAAGATGCTATCCCTTTGAGTACACCCATTGGTTGTACGAAGTTGTTGCGCCCCATCGATACTGGTGGAGAGATTCTGATGATGGGTTCTTGTTTTGCAGAACATATCGGTGGTCAATTGGAAGAGTATCTCTTTCCTGTTATATTGAACCCCATGGGTATTCAATACAACCCTTTGAGTATTGCAAAAGCACTTGAGCAGATTGTGGACAAACGTACCTACGATGAGACAGATCTGATTGAACATCAAGGACGATACCATAGTCTGATGCATCACGGTGATTTCTCTCATTCAGATGCACAAACTGTGTTAGAGCGTATTCGTTTACATATGGAGCGTGCTCACGCGATATTGCCTACAATGAAGCATCTGATATTAACTTTTGGTACGGCCTACGTGTACGAGGAGGCTGAGACGGGTGAGGTTGTCAGTAATTGTCACAAATTACCTGCATCGCAGTTTACTCGTCGCCGATTGAGTGTCGCTGAAATAGTTGGAGTGTATGATAAGGTTTTAGATAGACTGTTTCAGATCAACAATCTGCTTCAGGTTATATGTACTGTGAGTCCAGTGAGACATTTACGTGATGGTGCTCATGATAATCAATTGAGCAAATCGACGTTGTTATTGGCTATAGATGAGTTGCAGTTAAAATATTTGAGTCGTGTGCAGTATTTTCCAGCATATGAAATTGTGCTTGATGAATTGAGAGATTATCGTTTTTTTAATGCTGATATGACTCACCCATCTCCCCTTTCAGTTGAGATTGTGTGGCAAAAGTTTCGGCATGCATGCATCTCTGAACATGTACATGACTATATGTATCAGTGGCAAAAGATTTTGAAGCACTTAGGCCATCGTCCTGTACAACCTGGTAGCGAGGCACACCGTAAGTTTTTACAACAAGTTCGTAACAAAATCGAACAACTGCGAACTCAGTATCCTCATTTAGATTTTAGTAAAGCATTAGACTTATGCAATATACCATAAAGAAAATAACCCAAATTTTAGGTGCCAAAAGAACAGGTACCCAAGAGGGCGATGTTAAGTGGGTCTTGACAGATAGTCGCTCTTTGAGCTTTCCTGAGGAAACTATTTTCTTTGCCCTTAAAACAAGGCGTGGAAATGGCTCTGACTATATCTCTGAATTGTATCAGCGTGGCGTAAGACATTTTGTCGTGAACAAATTGCCTAATGATACTGACGCATATTCAGATGGTAATTTCCTTATTGTGCCTGATACTAAGGTGGCTTTGCAAAAGTTAGCTCAAGTCCACAGAGATCAATTTGATATCCCTGTGGTTGGTGTGACTGGAAGTAACGGTAAGACAATTGTCAAAGAATGGCTACACCAGATATTATCTCCGTATATGCGTGTTGTACGTTCACCAAGAAGTTACAACTCGCAAATAGGTGTGCCATTATCTGTATGGCAGATGTCTGAAAAAGATGAGGTCGGCGTTTTTGAAGCTGGTATCTCTAGACCTGATGAGATGGAGAAGTTAGCCCCAATCATTTGTCCTACTGTAGGAGTCTTTACTAGCTTAGGTGGCGCTCATCAAGAAAACTTTTTCTCGATGCAAGAAAAGTGCATGGAGAAGCTGATGTTGTTTAAGAATTGTGATGTTGTGATTTACAATGCAGATAACCAACTGTTAAGCGACTGTGTGTCACGCAGTATGTTGGGGGCTAGAGAAATTGCTTGGTCTACAAAAGATAGCAACCGTCCGCTATATATTAACAGCGTGAAAGAAATCAAAGAGTATACTGTTATAAAGTATACATACTTGGGGATCACTGGCGAGTTTGAGATCCCATTCCAAGATGAGGCCAGCGTAACCAATGCTATTCACTGTTTGGCGGTGTCTTTGTATATGATGCTGACGCCTGATCAGATATCTGAACGTATGCGTAACTTAGAGCCAGTGGGCATGCGCTTGGAATTAAAAGAAGGGAAAAAACATTGTCAGATTATCAATGATAGCTACAACTCTGATTTGGCTTCGCTGGATATAGCACTGGATTTTCTTATGCGTCGTTCTCGTCGTTTGGGTATGAATCGCACACTTGTCTTGTCCGATATAATGCAGTCGGGACATATCAATGCTACCTTATACAGACGTGTCGGTCAATTGTTGACGCAGCGTAAAGTTGACAGGCTGATAGCTGTGGGGCCAAATATTTCTAAATGGCTTAAGGAGTATAGAGGAGAAAAGCACTTTTTTATGACTACGGAAGAGGCATTAAAATCAGATGTGCTGAGACATTTAAGTCATGAAATTGTCCTAATCAAAGGGGCACGCCAGTTTCATTTTGAACAAATTACCGATGAGCTGCAGTTGCGACAACATGAAACGATTCTTGAAGTTAACCTAAACAATCTGGTTGACAATCTAAATAGCTATAAAGCCATGTTGCCCCCTCAAACCAAAGTGGTATCAATGGTTAAAGCCTCGGGATATGGTGCCGGTACAGTAGAGGTTGCTAAAACCTTGCAAGAATATCGTACCGACTATCTTGCTGTGGCCCTTGCTGATGAAGGTGTAGAATTACGTCAAGCGGGGATTTCTGTCGATATCATCGTGATGAATCCTGAGATGTCATCATTCTCAACTTTGTTTCAATACCATTTAGAACCAGAGGTGTATAGTTTCGAGCTTCTAGAAGCTTTGCTAAAGGCAGCTCAACTGATGGGAATCGCTCATTTTCCTATTCATGTGAAGATCAATACAGGAATGAATCGATTAGGCTTTATGCCAAGTGAAATTACTGAGCTGATAAAACGATTGAAGGGACAGACTGCTTTGATTCCTCGTAGTGTGTTCTCGCATTTGGTCGGGGCAGACGACAAGGAACTTGATGATTTTACAAGAAAGCAAATCAAGCTTTTTGATGAGACGTCTGAGCGATTTACGTCTGCGTTTAATCATAAGATTTTGCGTCATATGTGTAATTCGGCAGGAATCGTACGATTCCCTGAAGCTCATTATGATATGGTGAGATTGGGACTCGGGTTATACGGTGTAGATGCCGCTAGTGGTGAGATGTTGCAAACCGTTTGTAGTTTGTATAGTACTATTTTACAGATACGTGAACTTCCAGAAGGAGAGACGGTCGGGTATAATAGAAAAGGTGTATTGAGCCGTCCTTCACGAATTGCAGCTATTCCTGTCGGGTATGCTGATGGGATAGATAGAAGATTGGGCAATGGAAAAGGGTCTTGTTTAGTCAACGGGCGGCTCGCTCCCTATGTCGGAAATATATGTATGGATGTGTCTATGATTGATGTGACCGATATACCATGCGCTGTACATGATCAAGTGGAACTTTTTGGTGAAAACTTGTCTGTTACCCAATTAGCTGCTTGGATGGATACTATTCCATATGAAGTGTTGACGAGTATCTCCCCGCGTGTGAAACGTGTGAGTTATTCGGAGTAAATGAATAGGTAAAAGAAGAATGCAAAAAAATATACAGTACATGCTGTGGGCTATTGCAGCCTGCGTGCTTTGGGGTACTGCTTTTGTTGGAGCTAAGATAGGATTTCAGTATATGGGGCCTTTGCGTCTTTCAGGTGTGCGTTTTACAATAGCAGGTTTGATGCTTACGCCCTTGTTAGTAGCTCAAGGTGTGTCTTATATAAGGGCGTTGAAACATTGGAGGATGATTTCTGTTTTTGCGATTATGCAAACCTTCTTACAATATGGTTTGTTTTTCGTGGGACTTAACTTGGTACCAGCTGCTACGGCGGCTTTAGTAGTTGGAGCTGGGCCGTTGGTTATTGCAGTAATGGCTCACTTTGTGATGCCAGGTGATGTGTTGACCTGGCGCAAAGTGATTGCTATCTGTTTGGGGATAGCTGGTGTTTTCTTTATTGCTTTGACGAAGGGGCAGATGCAAGGCGATGGATGGCAGTTTTATGGAGGTATTGGCCTGCTTGTGGTAAGTATACTTATCGGTGGGTGGACGAATATCTTTGTGGCAAAGTATCTTGGAGATTTACATCCAGTAGTCTTAACTTCTTTGGCTAATTTCTTTGGTGGGGTATTGTTGTATATTGCGGCTTTGTTTATCGAGCCCGAAGTAGGCAAAGGATACCCTTTGGAATTTTGGGCAGCTTTATGTTGGCTTGCTTTTATTTCTGCTTTTGGATTTTCGGTGTGGTACACTATACTGCAGAAACCTGGTGTGAAAGTGGGAGAGATAAATATTTGGAAATTTGTGATTCCTGTCACTGGGTGTGTGTTGAGCTGGGCGCTTCTGCCTAATGAACATCCCGATTGGCCATCAATTGTCGGTATCATTGTTATTACATTGTCTCTTTTGATTTTTCAATGGCCAGTAAAGCAGGTTATTTCTAGTAAATGACACATGTAGAATATAAAAAATAGAGACTACTTATACGCTTTGATCGTTAAGTAGTCTCTATTTTTTATATGTTCTACACCCTGATTAGATACTTAGTGAACGCAATACGTTGATAAGTTCTGGATCAATAGGTTTGATGTTCTTAATTGCTTTACTGAAAGGAATTTGCACCACATGATTGTTTTCAATACCAATCATGACATTGCGTTGTCCATCTAGTAATGCTTCGATAGCTCCTACACCAAGACGACCCGCCAAGATACGGTCTTCTGCTGATGGGCGTCCACCACGTTGAAGGTGGCCTAGGATACTGACACGTACTTCATATTCAGGAAACTCTTTCTTTACGCGGTCTGCATAGTGCATTACTCCACCTGTTTTAGGGCTTTCTGCTACAAGTACGATACTTGAATTTTTGGATTTTCGGAAGCCGTGAGAGATGAAGTCCTCAAGTTGGTCAAATTCTGTTTCAAATTCAGGGATAATAGCTGCTTCAGCTCCAGAGGCAATAGCGCCGTTTAGAGCTAAGAAACCAGCATCACGACCCATTACTTCGATAAAGAATAAACGCTCGTGAGATGTGGCTGTATCACGAATTTTATCGACTGCATCTAGAATTGTGTTCAAGGCAGTGTCATAGCCAATCGTGATATCTGTACCAAATAAGTCATTATCGATAGTACCTGGTAGTCCAATACATGGGATATCATATTCTTGTGCAAAAATTCTAGCACCTGTCAATGAACCATCACCACCGATGATTACTAATGCATCGATTTCATTTGCCTTTAAATTTTCGTAAGCTTGTGCTCGACCTTCAGGAGTCCTAAACTCTTGACATCTAGCTGTTTTGAGGATAGTACCTCCACGGTATATAATATTGCTAACGTCCTGCGTCTTAAAGTTTTTGATTTCATTAGTTACAAGTCCTTTGTAACCTTTATAAATTCCTTTGACTTTAAGTCCATTGGAAATAGCAGCTTTGGTTACTGCACGTATTGCCGCATTCATACCAGGGGCGTCACCACCAGAGGTTAATACACCCACACATTTTATTGCTCCCATAATTACCTATTATAAATGTTTGATGCGTACAAAAGTAAGCATTTTCAATTACTATCAATGAGAAAGTTGCTAAAAAAACAATAGAAAAAAGAACCTTTTTCTTAATAATTGATGTGTATGTCGCCTCTCTGTATGTTATTAGCAATATAGTCAGCAATTTGTTTCATTTGCCATGAAGGGGTGGAAGTGGCTCCGCAGATACCTACAGATTCAGCATTCTCAACCTCAGATAAATCGACTTCCGAAATATCGTCTATAAAAAATGTGTGCGGGTTGACCTCCTTGCAAGCTTGATACAACATGCGTCCGTTAGAGCTCTTTTTACCACTTACAAAAAAGACCGTGTCGTGGGCTTTGGCAAAATTACGAATGTTTGGCATTCGATTCATGACCTGTCGACAAATTGTATCTTTATATTCGAAGCAGACACCTTCTTGAATGTTGTCTTTTATGTACTGAATAATTTGCATGTATTCTTCATGTGACTTAGTTGTCTGTGAGTAAAGAAATACTGGACGATCTAGAGCAATCTTATTAACTTCAGAAAAACTTTCGATAACTATTGCCTCGCTTTGGGTTTGTCCTACAAGACCAAGTACCTCTGCATGACCTTTTTTACCATAGATGACAATTTGAGCTCCTTCTTCTTTATGCTCTTCCCAAGCTTTTTTGATGCGTTGTTGAAGACGCAGTACTACAGGACAAGTGGCATCCACAAGCTTGAGGTTGTTTCTCTTAGCTATCTCGTAAATTTCTGGAGGTGCTCCATGTGCTCGTAGTAATACAGTTGCATTGTGCAGTTTTCGATAGGTGCTTTCGTTAATGCAATGAAGCCCAAGGATGCTTAGACGCTCTACTTCTCGACTGTTGTGTACAATATCCCCTAGGCAATATAGCTCACCTTTTGTTTCCGCAAGCACTTCTTCTGCCTTCTCTATAGCATTGACTACACCAAAGCAAAAGCCAGATTTTTTGTCTATTGTAATTTCCATGATTCTTATTCTTGTGTGGCCTTCGTAAAGGCATTTATAAGCCATGCGTCTTGTTCGTCAATGGTCATATGGCTATTGTCAAGAAGCAATGCATCTTCCGCTTGACGAAGTGGGCTTACTTCACGAGTTTGGTCAATATGGTCACGCTCTTGTACATTTTTCAAGATAGACTCGTAACTGGCATTATCTCCCTTTGCTTGTAGTTCGTCATAGCGACGTTGTGCACGAATCTCTGCCGAGGCTGTTAAGAAAATTTTCAATTCTGCATCTGGAAAAACAGTCGTGCCAATATCACGACCATCCATGACGATGCCTTTTTCAGCACCCATGGCTTGTTGTTGCTTAACCATTTCTTCACGAACAAAATCGATAACGGCTACTGGGCTTACCAAGTTGCTCACTTCCATCCCGCGAATTTTGCCTTCTACATCGACATCATTCAAGAAAGTATGGATGAGACCAGTTGATGCATCTTTGACAAAACGAATCTTTAGGTCGGGCATTTTGTTCTTAAGACCTTCACGATTAATCTCTCCATCAACAACCAGTCCCTCTTGGATACAAAATAGAGTAGTCGCTCGATACATAGCACCACTGTCGATATAAATATATCCTACTTTTTGGGCTAGAGCTTTAGCCATAGTGCTTTTACCGCATGAAGAGAAGCCGTCGATGGCGATAATAATTTTTTTCATTCCTTTATGTTTAAGTATCTATGAATGTTCTGTTATTTTCGCTTCAAAGATACGTCTTTCCTTCCTCTTAGCATCTTGAATGCATTAAAAAAGTGCAAAAAGTTACTTTTTCCACATGTTTTTGTTTCGTATCATTTGCGTGTTACCTATTATTATTTTTATCTTTGTCCCAGATATAGGTGTCGATACTTAAGTCGAAAAACCTATTGCACAAATTTGTATCTTATGTTTCATTTATAATAAACAATTATGGAAATCAAAAAATCACCCAAAGCCAATCTCGAAGGTCAGGGTTCACGTACGACGCGTGTGATGCTTGGTATCGTAATCGTTTTGTCGCTATTTTTTGCAGCACTTGAGCTGTCTGAGCGCGAAGCAGTTATCGACACATCAGACATGATCGTGGATCTAGTGATCGAGGAAGAGATTGTTGAGAGAACAGTACAGGAAGAGCCTAAACAGAAACCACCAGAGCCTAAGAAACCTGAGGTTATCGAAGTGATTGAAATTGTGGAAGATGACGTTGAAGTTGAAGAAACAGAAATTGAATCTACTGAGGATACTGGTGAAAAAGTGGAAGTAGTATTCATGCCTCCACCAGAGGAAGAAGAAGAACCTGAAGAAGAGGAAATCTTGATGATTGCCGAAACAATGCCGGAATTTCCAGGTGGTATGGGCGCATTGATGAAGTATCTTGGTAAGAATATCAAGTATCCTACTATTGCTCAGGAAAATGGTGTTCAAGGTCGTGTAATCGTTCAGTTCGTCGTGAACAAGGATGGTTCTATCGTAGACCCAGTGGTTGTTCGAAGCGTTGACCCTTACCTAGATAAGGAAGCCCTACGCGTGATCAAAAGCATGCCTAAGTGGAAGCCAGGTGAGCAACAAGGTAAGAAAGTACGTGTGAAGTACACCGTACCTGTGACTTTCCGTCTACAGTAATCATAGATATGACGAAGTTGAGGCAGCCATTTGTAGCTGCCTCGCTTTGTTTATATATGTCTCTAGCAAAACAAACGCTTAATTATAATACATAGTATGTATACCACCTCACAAATCTTAGAGTTTTTCGACAACACAAAAGCTTATCAGCAACAGACTGGTAGAGTACCGAGTTTGTACGAACCTGTAAACTACATTATGTCGCTTGGAGGTAAACATTTACGTCCTGCGCTTTTTTTGATGGCTTACAGCTTATATAAGCAGAATGTGTCGCAAGTAATGACACAAGCACTTGCTTTCGAAACTTTTCATAACTCAACGCTTGTTCATGACGACTTGATGGATGACTCTGCAACTCGTAGAGGACATGATACGGTGCATATCAAGTATAATCCTAATATCGCTATTCTATCTGGTGATGCTATGATTGTACTTGCTATGCAACAAATGGCGAGTGCTGAAACTCCCCACATACAGGACGTTATGACGCAGTTTACGCGTACGATGATGGAGGTCTTCGAAGGACAGCAGCTTGATTTAGAATTTGAAGAACGAACTCAAGTGTCTATTGAGGAATATACTACCATGATTGAGTTGAAAACTGCCGCTCTATTGGCAGGTGCACTTCGTGTAGGTGGACAAATTGCTGAGGCACCAACACATGTTGTTCAAGCCTTAGATTCTTTTGGTCGTGCTTTAGGTATTGCCTTTCAAATACAAGATGATTTGTTGGACTTGTATGGGGATGAAAAGCTACTAGGTAAGCGAGTGGGGGATGATGTGATGACTGGTAAGAAGACTATCTTGATGATTCATGCCTATGCCCAAGCTGATGAGGCTCTATCTGACAAAATAACTAGTTGGTTAGCTACCGATTCGTTGTCAAGAGAAGAAAAGATGACTTTCTTCCAAGACTTGTTTGAGCAAACACAGTCACGTGTTTATGCTGAAGAACAAATGAAAGGGTATACACAGCAAGCTCAAGATGCTTTGGATATCATTGCAAATGAAGGTGTGGATGTGGCACCATTTCGTGAATTAACTACTCAATTGTTGACACGTAAAAAATAATAGCTTATGCCGTATAGACGATTGCCCAATACAGATTCAGCACGTGTTCGTGCATTAAAAACCATTGTAGAACAAGGAGACCAGGCTACTGATGTACTTGCTTTGCCTTACTCTTTGCATATGCTCTCTAAAGCTCGTAACTTTTTACGTCATTTTGAGGCGGCTCACCGTAACTACAAAGCTTGTTACGATGAGCAAAGCCGTGCGAGCTCTACCCATCATGAGAAAGCTAAAAATGCTAGACTATATGTGTCACACTTTGTGCAAGTCATGAATTTGGCCATCTTGCGTGGAGAAATACCGCGCGAAGCAAAAGAACTATACAACCTTAGTCCAGATAATTTTAACTTGCCTGATTTGGCTAGTGATGCTTCTTTGTTTGAGTGGGGACGTAAAATTATTGATGGTGAGCAAGCGCGTATCTCACAAGGTGGGGCACCTATATATACGCCAACGATTGCGAAAGTACGTGTGTTTTATGATACATTTCGTGAGAGTTATGAGCGCCAGAAAAACTTTCAACGTTTGACAAATAAGAGTCTAGACGATATCTCAGCTTTGCGTCCTGAAGCAGATGAAATGTTACTAGACTTTTGGAATGGCATTGAAGAGAAATACATGGACGTTGAGCCTATGGAGGCTCGTCTTGATGCATGTCGTCAATTTGGCGTCGTGTATTACTACAGATCAAGCGAAAAGCGCCGTATGGCTATGCAGAAAAACGAGGCGCAGCTGGGTCTTTTTGATGACTTAGATAACGAATAATGCATACATTTATAGTAGATACCCATACGCATTTGTACGATGAGGCTTTTAATGAGGATGGAGATGAGGTACTTTTGTCTTCACAGGAATCTGGCGTGCGCTATTTCTTGTTGCCAAACTGTGATATTAGCACGTTTGAACCGATGATGCAGTGGGTCAAGAAATTTCCTGATGCATGTTTCCCTATGTATGGAGTACATCCTACTTCTTTGACCAAGGATAATTGGCAAGAAGAGGTGGCTGCAGTGCAGCGTGCGCTTGAAACACAGTCTCGTCCTATTGCGATAGGTGAGATTGGTATGGACTTATATTGGAGTAAGGAGGCTGTAGAAGAACAACAACTTGCCTTTCGTCAGCAGTTGCAATGGGCTTTGGATTACGATTTACCCGTATCGCTCCACTGCCGAAAGAGTTTTGCACAGATCATTGAAGTGATGGACGAATTCAAAGGTAAAGGGTTAAAAGGAGTATTCCATTGTTTCTCGGAAGGAGAATCCCAATTAAACAAAGTACTTGAATATGGCTTTCATGTTGGATTAGGTGGTGTCGTTACTTTCAAGAATGCACACCTAGCAGATTTGCTTCCTTTGATACCAGAAGATCGATTTGTTTTGGAGACCGATGCGCCCTATTTGGCACCCACCCCGAAGCGAGGAAAACGAAATCTACCCGAGTATCTTCATTATGTGGCTCAGTTTATAGCTCAGAAAATGGGATATACTAAAGAAGAGATCATACATAAATCGACAGAAAATGCTTTAAGCTTGTTTCAAATTGATTCATTTATGACGGATAGACCATAAAGAATATTAATTTTATGCTGTATCCAAGCGAAAAACTCTACCGAAACGCTTGGTACGATGAAAAAAAAGGATACTTTTGTAGCTGAATTGTCTGAAATAGTGTCGGGGCGATTGTGCCCGAACCCCACCTACAACCTTGGAGAGGTGCTCGAGTGGCTGAAGAGGCACGCCTGGAAAGCGTGTATACGCCAAAAGCGTATCGCGGGTTCGAATCCCGCTCTCTCCGCACATATCAGATATTCGTAAACAACCATGTGAGAAATATTAATCAATAACAATCAATTATTTAATTCAAAAATTTAGACACACATGAAAAAGTTATTTGCAATCATCGCTGTGATTGGAGCTGTAACATTCGGTTCTGTACAGTCTGCTAACGCTCAAGAAGCTGCTCCTGCAACTGAGCAAACTCAAGTTGCTGATCAAGCTGCTGACGATGCTGCTGGTGAGCCAATTCACAAGACACTTAAGACTAAGTTTATCGAGGGTACTGCCTCTTTCATGTCTTTGGTATCTGTAGCACTAGTTATCGGTCTTGCGTTCTGTATCGAGCGTATTATCTACCTTAGCTGGGCTGAAATTAACACTAAGAAGTTCATCGCTAAGATTGAAGAGCACCTAGAAGCTGGTGATCTAGAAGGCGCTAAGGATTTTGCACGTAACACTCGTGGTCCTGTTGCTTCTATCTACTACCAAGGGCTTATGCGTGTAAACGAAGGTCTTGACGTTGTAGAACGTTCAGTAGTATCTTATGGTGGTGTACAAGCTGGTTACCTAGAAAAGGGGTGTTCTTGGATTACTCTTTTCATCGCTATGGCTCCATCTCTAGGTTTCTTGGGTACTGTAATCGGTATGGTACAAGCCTTCGATAAGATCCAAAAAGTCGGTGATATCTCTCCAACAGTCGTTGCTGGTGGTATGAAGGTTGCCTTGATTACAACTATCTTCGGTTTGATCGTAGCACTTATTCTTCAGTTGTTCTACAACTACATCCTTGCTAAGATTGAAGCACTAACAAGCGATATGGAAGATTCTTCTATCACATTGCTTGACCTAGTAATCAAATACAACTTGAAGTACAACAACTAATAACGGGAGCGAATTATAATGGTAAAATCATACAAAATCTCATATTACGTACTATGGGCGTTATTAGTATTGACTGCGGCTATCGTAGCATACTTCGCTCTAGACGGATTTGATGCGGGCATGCAGGACGGCTTTAGCGTCCCAGCTCACACAGACCTGTTGATGTACTGGATGTATACAGTGCTTGGTATCTGTGTTGCAGCTACAGTAATTGCAGGGGCTTTTAAATTTGTAAAAAAACTTATTGACCACCCAGGAGAAGCTCTAGAATCTTTGTCAGGCGTTGTTGTTTTGGCTGCTATTCTAGGTATCACATATTCTATGGCATCTACTGATGCTGTCATGACAGGTGATGGTGCTTATACTGATGCTGGTTGGTTGAAGATTGCTGGCATGATGCTTTACTCTATCTATTTCTTGATGGGTGGTGCTATCGTTGCTATCATCGTAAGTGGAATCAAGAAAGCTATTTCATAATCATAATTAAGAAAGGAAAATAGAATGGCAAGAGGAAAAAAGAAAGTGCCGGATATTAATTCGAGCTCTACCGCAGATATCGCATTCTTGCTGTTGATCTTCTTCCTTATCACAACCTCAATGGACACTGACCAAGGTTTGGCTCGTCGTCTTCCTCCTCCACCGGAGCAGGATAAAGAGCAACCTGATGATAAGAAGTTTAAGAAACGTAACGTTTTGACAATTCTTATCAACAAGCATAACCAATTGATGGTAGGTGGTGAGATTATGGATGTGAGACAGCTTCGAGAAAAGACAATCGAATTTATCGATAACCCTAATAATGACCCAACTCTTCCAGCGAAGAAGGTTGTAAACATTGAGCTTCTAGGTGACTGTGAAATAACAGACCAACACCTTATCTCTTTGCAGAATGACCGTGGTACTAGTTATGAAGTATATATCGATGTTCAAAATGAACTTGTAGCTGCATATAATGTACTGCGTGACAAGTTGGCTAAAGAAAGATTCCAAGGAAAAGCTTATAAGGAGTGTACTCCAGAAGAGCAAAAAGCTATTCGTAAGTATTATCCTCAACGAATCTCTGAAGCAGAACCTAAAAACTATGGAGGGAAGTAATCATGGCAAAATTTAATAAGACTGGTAAGAAAGAAATGCCGGCTTTGAATACGTCTTCACTTCCTGACTTGATCTTTACGCTGTTGTTCTTCTTTATGATTACAACAACTATGCGTGAGGTTTCTTTGAAGGTTCAATTTCAGGTTCCTCAGGGTACTGAGCTTGAAAAGTTAGAGAAAAAGTCTTTGGTGACTTTTATCTATATTGGTAAGCCAACTCCTGAGTTTCGCGCGAAGATGGGTTCAGAAAGCCGTATCCAGCTTAATGACAAATTCGCTGAGGTAGCTGATATCTTTGACTATATCAACCAAGAACGTAACAACATGAAAGAAAGCGATCAGCCTTTCATGAAGGTTTCCCTAAAGGTAGATAAAGAAACACAGATGGGTATTGTAACCGATGTTAAGCAGGCACTACGTCAAGCTTATGCATTGAACATCAACTACTCTGCTACAAAGCGTAATTAAGCTTTTAAATTGTAGATTTAACTACAACATATATAATGGGGGTGTATCAAAAGTAACTTTTGATGCGCCCTCTTTTCTATTTTATGACTTTCCGAGCTTAATATCTCCGTATTACAACACCTCGTATTTTCAAGCCGATTTGACTCTATGTGGATTTAGTAGCGTTATTTGAGTCCATATTGGGTGATTTTTAGCCGTATTGGAGTTTTTAGGGGTCTTTCCACCTGCTTTTGTAGTTTTCTGCATAGTTTTTCTATGTTGAAGGCCATAGCAAAGATGGCAAAGTCCATTTGAACTTTGTCGTGTCCTCTATGACGGAAGCGTTTGTACTGCTTGTCGTATTTCATTTGGCCAAAGACAGCCTCTGGCTCTATACGCCTTCGGCCTCTATGGTGTATTCCTTCTTCTGATAGTAAGAGTTCTCTTGCTTTTTTCTTGTACTTATTGAGCTGCACATTGACTCCGATAATTCTATTTGAAGATTATAGCCAGGCTTAGTTTGCCCATTATTCATCGCATCTTCTTTCGTATGCATAAACGTAGCAGATGGGTCGGTTTTAGAGTAGCTATTTCTCTCTCCTAGAGTCTCTAAGTGGTTTTCTTAAGAAGCTATTTTTTCCTTGCAAGTACTTAGCTCTTTGATTGGCTTTTCTCTTTGATTGGCTTTTCTCTTTGATTGGCTTTTGTCATTGACTCTTTGTTAGCAGCATTGATCTGATCAATTTTAGTTTGGAGAGTTGCAGAGTCAATAGGACTAGGTATCATGCGGTCCAGAACTCGAACAGGAGCATTCTCTGGAATATTTTCATTTAACGAGCAGGAAATTGTTCTGTTCGATTATATATCGTACATTTGTAATGTTCTGCGCTATCATAGCGCAGAGCATTATTTTTTATCTATTACTACAGTACAATGTATACGAATATGACATCTGAAAAGCTATTATCTACTGACCGAGCTCAGAAAGCCATGGCTTTATTTAGCGAAGGGTACAACTGTGCTCAATCTTCTTTATTAGCTTTTGCTGATTTACTTCCTATTGATGAGGCTGGTGCCAAGGCGGTTGCGTCTTCTTTTGGTGGAGGTATGGGTAAAATGGGAGAAGTCTGTGGTGCTATTACTGGTGTATTTGCTGCTGCAGGTCTTCTATATGGGCCTTCAGAGCTTGTAGATGCAGATACCAAGATGGCACACTATGAATGTATTCAAAAACTAGGCCTTGAATTTAAAGCTCGTACTTCTTGCGATAGTTATCTATGTCGTGACTTATTGGAAAAAGAACTACCTGCTGCGGCTGCACAAGAGCTAGATGCTTCAAAATTGACTTATGCTATCGGTGCTGAGAAGCCTTGTGCCCAGTTAGTGGGTGTCGCTGCTGGTTTGCTAGAAGTATATATTCAAGCACACCCAATAAAATAATTGGCTATGAAAATTGCATTAGTTCAACTTGATATACAATGGGGGCAAGCAGAATACAATCGCTCTCGTGCTGCTGCAATGATTATAGCGCATCAGGGAGCCGACTTATATGTCTTGCCCGAGATGTTTTCTACTGGTTTTTGTACAGAGCCAGCTGATTATGCTGAGCCAGTTGATAATAGTGAATCTTTAGCATGGATGAAGGCTATGGCTCAAAGCTTAGATGCCGCGGTAGCTGGAAGTATCTTAATTGCTGAAAGTGAAAAGTACAGAAATCGTTTTTATTTTGTGCATCCAGATGGACAAGTAGAATACTATGATAAGCGTCATCTATTTACTTATGGAGGCGAACATCTGCAATTTACTGCTGGCGACGAGCGCTTGATAATCAACTATAGAGGATGGCGTATCTTACCTCAAGTATGTTATGATTTGCGTTTCCCAGTGTTCTCTAGAAATGTTCCAGAATCGTATGATTTAGCCCTCTACGTAGCATCTTGGCCTACTTCACGTGTTGTTGTATGGGATGCATTGCTTGTGGCGCGTGCTATAGAAAACCAAGCGTATGTAGCTTATGTCAATCGAGTCGGGGAAGATCCTCAAACCACATATGAAGGTAGTACTGGTGTAATTGATGCTTATGGGCGTAGACAAGCTGAAGTGCCTAGAGGAGAAGAAGGGGTTACAGTATTCACTTTGAACAAAGAAAAACTGGAAAGTTTCCGTAAGAAGTTTCCAGTTTTACAAGACGGTGATACAGACTTGCTGAATCACTGAACATTATTGGGGTAAATTAATCTGTCGAGTCGGTGAAATGTGCCATCGCCAATTGGGGATTGTACATTTCGGAGTCGTCGTAATGATTGTTTGGCAAGGCACTTTTTACTTTGTTGTATGCCATGTGCATGCGCTCAGTAACCGTTACATGTTCTCGGTAAGGGATTGGTTCATGAATGGTCATCGTTAAAGGATGACGTTTTATCCAGCCACCTTGACGAGGAAGAATATCGAAGCTACCATGTATCGTTACAGGAACAATAGGCATTTTCAAATCATCTGCCAGCAAGAAGGCACCGCGTTTGAAAGTGCCTATTTCTCCGTTCGGAGAGCGTGAACCTTCAGGAAAAACCATCATAGAAGCTCCGTGCGCAAGTGCGTCTTCACATTGTGCAATCGTTTCTTTCAAGCCATGGCCACTGCGGTCCACATAGATATGTCCAGCGCTACAACAAGCTTTGCCTATAAGAGGCAGTTTGCGTAGCGTTTTTTTCATCAACCATTTGAAGTTGTGTTCTAGAAAGCCATACACAAGAAAGATGTCAAAAGCACCTTGATGGTTTGCAACAAAGATATAATTCTCTTGACTAGATACAAGCTCATGTCTTTCTACATGGACAGGAAGTAGTAAAATGCGGCAGATAGCGATAGACCATAACTTCCCCGGGTAGTAGCCCCAGATATGAGCTCCCCCTAGCGCACTTCCCACTATAGTTACCAATGCAGTCAAAATAGTCAGCACTAGTATTATCGGGAAGGCGATAAATACTTGATAGATATGGTATAAATGTCTAGATATCATAGTGATATAGCTTGATGTTACAGCACAAAGATAATTGTTTTGTGCAAAACTCAAAGCTTTTAGTGCATATTTTTACGATATTTAAGGGGGCGAGTCAAAGTTTACGTCTAAACCTAGACGTGCATTTACTAGCTTATGCTCCTTATTGTATTCGATACGGTGGAATAAAAAACAAGGTGCGTATACAACCCTTTAAGAACTGCATTGTACCTTGTCTACCCTATCTACATGTATTTCATTGCTTTGTGCTATACAACGGAATTTTTAATTTGCTTATTTGGAGTATTTGCTTTTTAGAATACCCATCTCTAATCCGCGTAGTTCAGCTAACCCACGTAAGCGACCGATACATGTATAACCAGGATTCATGTTTTGTTTTTTCAAGTCGTCTATCATTTGGTGACCATGGTCAGGGCGCATGGCAATATGGCTCTTACGTCTTTGGTTCAAAGCCACAAACGCTTTCATAACTCCATACATATCTACATCCCCTTCCAGATGGTTTGCTTCGTGGAAGTTACCATCTGCATCACGTTGAGTATTTCGCAAGTGTACAAAGTCAATTCTATCACCAAAGCGCTCAATAATTTGCTCAAAGTCATTATCACTACGTACTCCAAAGCTGCCAGTACACATGCATAAGCCATTTGATTCATTTGGAACAGCATCGATTAGCGCTTGGAAATCATCGGCAGTCGATAAGATACGCGGTAATCCCAAGATACTCATTGGTGGATCGTCAGGATGGATAACCATACGTACGCCTGCTTCGTCGGCTACTGGGCAAATCTCTTTAAGGAAATAGATTAGATTGGCAGCTAGCTTGGTGGCACCGATGTCATTGTATCTATCTAGAGCTTCTTGAAATTGAGCTACCGTGAAACTCTCTTCAGAACCTGGTAGACCAGCAATCATATTGCGTGTCAACAGTTGGATGTCTGCCTCAGACATGCTCTCAAATTTAGCTTTGGCTGTTGCGACTTCCTCTTCGCTATAATCAGCTTCAGCACCAGGACGCTTTAATATAAACAAATCGAAGGCAACGAAAGCTGCACGTTCGAAGCGTAGAGCAAGACTTCCGTCTGGCATTTCGTAAGCTAGATCTGTACGAGTCCAATCAAGTACTGGCATGAAATTATATGTGACTACACGGATACCTGCTTGACCAAGATTGCGTATCGAAGTCTTGTAGTTTTCGATATATTGTTTGAAGTCGCCAGTTTGTGTTTTGATGTGCTCGTGAACAGGTACGCTTTCTACTACTGACCAAGTCAAACCTGCATCGGCAATCATTTGTTGACGGCTTTGAATATCTTCCAAAGGCCATACTTCACCGTTGGGGATATGGTGCAAAGCATGCACTAGTCCAGTAGCACCCGCTTGGCGAATGTCTGATAGAGAGATCGGGTCATTAGGGCCATACCATCTCCAAGTTTGTTCTGCGTAATATAACATGATGTTTTATGTTTGATGATTAAATGGAGAAGGCGTTGAATCCACCATCTACAATGGCTACTGTTCCTGATACGAACTTAGACGCGTCACTAGCTAGATAATGTAGTGTTCCCCATAGCTCTTCTGGCTCGCCGAAGCGACCAAATGGTGTTTGATCGATGATGGTTTGACCTCGGTCTGTAAGTGAACCATCAGGATTTGTCAATAGGTCTTTGTTTTGTTTGGTCAAGAAAAAGCCTGGAGCGATTGCGTTGACGCGAATGTCGCTACTAAACTTTGTTGCCATTTCTGTGGCCATATATTGTGTAAAGTTAGTTACTGCAGCTTTAGAAGCGCTATAACCAATCACGCGAGTCAGTGGGCGTAGAGCCGACATCGATGAAATATTGATGATACTACCTTTGCTTTGTTCAATCATTAATGGAGCAAACGCCATAGTAGGCATTACTGTACCGAATAGGTTTAGGTCGACTACCTTTTGGAAATCACTAACGTCCAAATCAAGGAATGTTTGACCTGGAGGGATAGTAGCCCCTTTCATATTACCACCTGCTGCGTTGATAAGCACGTCGATATGCCCAAACTTTTTTTTGATTTCTTCAGCATTTTTTGTAAGGACGTCTTTACTCATTACATCTGTTTCGATAAATGTAGCTTGATAGCCTTTACTTGTTAGTTCGGCTACTTGTGCAAGTCCAGCTTCCTTGTTGCGGTCCAAGATAACAACTTGTACGCCTTGGTTGCCAAGGTATTCTGCCATGCTCTGTCCTAAGATGCCAGAACCGCCTGTAAGTACTACGACTTTGTTTTTGATGTCAAAGAGGTTCATCATAATATTATGTTATAAGTTACTTGGTTGTGAACACTGTGTGTGTTGTGTTCGTGCACAAATATGCGTAAAGATATAAGAAATCCACGATAATACCCCTGTAATTGCTATTTGTTTAACAAATTATAGGAATACTACCGTGGACGACACCAATTTAGGAATAAGGACGTAGACTTACCTTTTCTTGTTGTTTCTACGTTTTTTTGAGAACTCATTGTGGCGTGAGCCATGCTCTTTTTGACGTGGCGAATATTCTTTCTTGCCTTGTTCTGAGCGTCTGTCACCACCAGCGCGTGGACTGTTTCTGAACTCTCGACGAGGCATATACGCACCTCCTCCGTAAAGTTTATCTATTAAGTCATTACGGTTCATCTTCTTCAGTTCGCAGATGATTTCACCACGTTTATCTTGTTGATACCAGAAGAAGAACAAGCGTTGCGCTTGTTTCTGTTTAGGAGTTTTGGCACTATATACAGGCTCTAGTGTATAGGGATCATATCCAGTGTACCATGTCTCTGTACTGACTGTCATCGGAGTAGGAGTAAAGTCCTGCACTTGCTCAAGGCGGAAGTTCAAGTTCTTAGTTTCTACTGCTAAATCTGCCATGTCTTCTTCTCTACACGATGGATGAGAAGATATAAAGTAAGGAATCAGTTGCTGCTTTAATCCTGCTTGTTCGTTGATACGGTCAAAATCTTGTTTGAATCTCTTGAACTGGCTAAAGCTAGGTTTGCGCATCGCATTAAGTACATGGTCGCAAGTGTGTTCAGGAGCAACAGTCAAACGCCCACTTACATGATACTTAATTAACTCCTCTGTGTATTGCTGAGCTGCTTTGTTGACTTCCTCATCTTTTGAACGATGTTGTAGCAAGTCATAACGTACACCACTACCAATAAAACTCTTCTTGACATTAGGAAGAGCATCTACATCGTGGTAGATGTCCAGCATTGGTCTATGATCAGTATTCAGGTTAGGACATACTTTGGGGTGTACACAACTAGGTCGTTTGCACTTAGCACAGATATCTAAATCGTAGCCTTGCATTTGATACATGTTGGCACTCGGTCCTCCAAGGTCACTAATATAGCCTTTGAAGTCCTCCATTTGCGTAACCTGTTCTACTTCACGCATGATGTTCGCTTTGCTACGACTTGCAATAAATTTCCCTTGATGGGCACTAATCGTGCAGAAAGCACAACCACCAAAACATCCTCTATGTAGAGTGATGCTATGGCGAATCATCTCATACGCAGGGATGCGCTTGTCTTTATACTTAGGGTGAGGTAGACGAGTGTACGGTAAATCATGAGTCGCATCAAGCAACTCTGTAGACATAGGTGGGTTGGGAGGATTGACGATGACATACTGATTGCCTGTCTTTTGGATGAGGCGTTTAGCATGTACTCGGTTACTTTCCTCCTCTATATGTCTGAAGTTCTTAGCGTGTGCCTTTTTGTCGTGCAAGCAGGTCTCGTAGTCGCTAAGTACTAAATCGTTCTCTTGTGGTTCGTATGTTTTGCTAGCATACACAATTTGATTCATGGTGCAAATAGACTCTTTGCTTTCACCATTTTCCATGTGTTGTACTAGCTCGCGCATCGACTGGTCGCCCATGCCATACATCAAGTAGTCCGCTCCACTTTCAATCAGGAACGAACGCATGAGTTGGTCTTTCCAGTAGTCATAGTGCGCAAGACGGCGCAATGAGGCTTCTATACCTCCCAAAACGACAGGTACATCAGGAAAGAAACGTTTTAATATTTGGGTGTATACGATGCTTGGATACTCAGGACGCATGTCATTTCTTGCATCGGGAGTATAGGCATCTTCGCTTCTTAGACGACGATTGGCTGTGTACATATTGACCATAGAGTCCATCGCACCTGCCGAGACACCAAAAAATAAGCGAGGTTTCCCTAGCTTTTTGAAGTCTCGTAAATCGTCTCGCCAGTTGGGTTGTGGCACAATGGCTACCTTAAGGCCCATTGATTCTAAGATACGACAAATCACTGCTGGTCCAAAGGCTGGATGGTCGATATACGCATCTCCAGAAAAGAAGATCACATCTAGTTCATCCCAACCACGAAGTTTGACTTCTTTCTTTGTTGTTGGAATCCAGTCAGTAAGTTGATATTTGTTCATTCGGATAAAATTGTCTGTTGATAAGCTTGCTTAAGCCTTGTACGTTTGCACTCTCTGCAAAATTTCAATAAAGTCTTGATTGCCCATGCCAAAATCCTGTTCCTTGTAATTGACATAATCATCAAGGTAATCACTTGTTACTTGATCTTGGATGTCTTTGCCGTCCAGCCCTAGCTCTTCTAGGATGAAGCGAATCATTCCTTGCATGGCTTGAATTGTACGCATGCGTTGATCAGCAGCAGGCACATTACCTACTTCACACATATGGCCATTTCTTGCCACTAGATATATTGTTGCGTAGCATTTGTTTAGGGAACCAAATACTGCTTCAACTTTTTGTTGTTCAGGTGTTGAAAGCGATTTTAATTGTTGAATAACGTCTGAAATCATCAGTCTTTATTTATGGTTGAGTAAATTCGATACGCACCGTGTCTACATCGTATATTTCTCTAAATCCAATACGACGGTAAGTCAAGTAGCGTTTTAGTTCATGAAAAGATACATCGTCATGCATCAAGACATGAATGGTTTGGCCTGCTGGTGCTTGGCAGATTCCTTCAATAGCTGTCACAATAGGCATGTAAGCCTCTGTGTTGCGAGTGTCAATAACAAGAGGTTTCATAGGCTAATAGTTTTATGTTTTCGACAAACATACATAAAATTAATGAGTAAAGCAAATATAACCTTCTCTAAGTCAGCATGATAACTACCCCCATTACACTGATAATAGCACCAATGATTTCTACCCAAGAGATGCGTTGATGGTAGTAATATCTAGCGGGTAAAAGTATCATGATGGGAGTCAAAGCTAGGAGTGTTGATACGATTCCTGCTGGTGCAAACTGCAACGCCATCAAAGATCCTGCTACTCCGATATATGGGCCTAGAATAGTTCCTATGATAGCTTGTCGCACACCAAAACGGTCGGCCACCATCTGCTTAAATCCCTGCTTACCACTTGTGATAAGTAGAATCGTGAAGAAGATGGCAAAACCAACTACACCACGCACAAAAGTAGCTCCGAAAGGAAGCAGCCATTGTGATAGCGGGTTTTCGATATCGGCTAAAGCATTCATTCCTACTTTGCTAAATACCAAGCCTACACCTTGTCCTAAGGAAGCAATAATAGCTAGTATTAGGCCAAAGATTGGAATCTTCAGCATGGATTGTGTACCTGCTTCTTTTTGGCTTCTTTTTTTAGGGCGGGACACAATGGAAAGCATAATACCTCCAATAGTCACAAACATACCAATCCATACACGGATAGATAAGCTCTCTCCTAATATATAGTAAGCAGCAATGGCTGCAAATGGAGAAGATAGGGTCATAAACAACTGGGTAAAGCGTGATCCTATCTCTTTGTAGGCTCTAAATAAGCAGTAGTCTCCTATAAAATAGCCAATCACACCACTTAAGCCTAGCCAGCCCCACGCTGCAAGAGGTATCTTTGTAATAAAAGGTCCTGATGCTACCCACACTGTGATAGCTAGCAAGACTATAGAAAGCGCAAGGCGAAACACATTCACCTGGAGGGTGCCCATTCGTTTGGTAGCATCCTCAAAATAGATAGCAGTGGCTGTCCAAGCCACTGCTACTCCTAATGCGATTGTTTCACCAATCATATGTCTTTATAAATTGTGAAAAAGCAAGAGATTACTCTGCTTCATCTACGATTTCTTCACCAGCTTCTTCCTTAGCCATCTCTTCTTCAATAGCTACTACGGTTTCCTCGTTTAGGATGCCACCTTTAACAAGTAAGTTGTACCATTGGAAGAACTTCTTAATGTCTGAAGGATATACACCATCGCGATCATAATCAGGTAGAATCTCAGAAAAAGCTTCACTAAGTTCCTTGTTACTAGCTTTCTTAGGATTGATAGCTGCATTTTCACCGTTGTATAGTCTGTAAGCGGCAGCCAAGATGTAGCGTAGGCGAACTTCACCTTGTCCATCTTCAGTGTCTATATACATTGCGATATCGTTAAGTGAAAGCACTTGCTCGTTGCTACGGATAGGAAGGCGTTTTTTCTCGCCAATTTGTTCCACAATAATGTTCGCTTTGTTTTGACCTAACAATTTGTATAGGCCTGGACGACCTACTACAGATAATATTTTCGTCAACATAATTATTTCTGATTTTTGTATTAAAAATTCGTTCTAAAATTGAGGGGCAAAAGTAGCTATAATCCCACAGGAATACAAATTGATATAGCTAAAAAACTATACTTAAGCTTTCTTTTCTATGACCTCTACATCGTTGGGATGAACAAAGGCAGATGCGATAGCCATCACTCCTGGGATGTCAACCACAACACGGCGATTACGTTTGATGCGAACGAAAGTACCCACAACCCCTTTAAAGGGGCCAGATAAGACTCGCACTTTATCGCCTTTTCGTAAAGCTACATCTTCGGCTGATAAGAATAAGTTGTCAGGATCATGTTGATTTGCAACTTGCATGAAGTGCCTCATTTGATTTTCTGGAACGACAACTGGTGATTTAGTGGCATAATCGCGGATGTAACGTATCGGAACGATTAAGTTAGGGTCTTGACGTATCTCTTCCAATCGTCCTCTAGTTACGTGTACGAAAACTAAGTTGTGTATAGCCGGAGCCAGTTCCTTTTGAATACGTCCTTTGCTCTCTTTTTCAACAAGCACCATGGGAATGAAATTTTCAACTCCTAGCTCATCTAAATATTTTTTGAATTTAATTTCTCGACTATAAGTTACGCGAATAGCAAACCAGAGTTTTTCGTTGCTACTGCTTCCCAGATAGTTGTTTTTAGGGCAAAGAATTTCTCTTCCATGAGAAGATTTACAGTCAAAACCTTCACGACTTTCTCTGGATGTCTGCTCTAGCAAGGCATCTCCATGTCGATTCTCCGTTTGATTATTAAGTAGGTTCATTTCCTGTAACATTCAGTTATATTCAACTTTGCAGAACAAAATTAGTTCTTTCTGAATGAGCAGCCAAGGAATTATCCATATTTTTTATTACTTTTGCGTTATGAAAATACATATGTTTACTCTAGATACCCCTAACGTAATCTTGTTAGTTGCCTTTTGTCTTGTAGGTCTATCCCTATTAATTTATTTGTGGACAATTTTAAATCGTTTACCTCGATTTATTAAGCGCTCCACAACTCAAGAAGAATCTTCCGATAGTGAAGAAACACTTCCGCCACTGTCAGTTATTATTTGTGCCAACGATCAACAAGCAGATTTGTTTCAGCATCTTCCTAAGGTGTTAGAGCAGCAATATCCTGAATTTGAAGTTGTTGTTGTACTCGATTCCGACAGTGAAGATGATAGTGCCGACTTGCTTCGTCAGATGGAGAAAGATCATCCTAACTTATATCACACATTTATACCAGCAGGCTCATTATATCTAAGTCGTCGCAAACTGGCGGTTACTTTAGGATTAAAAGCAAGTAGATATGATTGGTTGGTTTTTACAGAACCAGATTGCATTCCAGCTTCGTCAAGTTGGTTGTATCGTTTAGCACAAGGCATGCATGCCGACAAAGATGTTGTTTTGGGGCCAGTGTTCTGTCTCCTTCAAGACAAGAAAGAGGCTTGGCAAAAGCGCCTCCCTAAATTATGGATGCGCCGCAATCTTCAAACGATGGGATGGGCACTTGCGGGTAAACCATTTTCTGCAATGGGACGTAATCTAGCTTATCGAAAGTCAAAATTTATTCAATCGGGAGGATTCAGCAATCAATTGCGTATTTCTCGTGGAGAAGATAGCCTCTATATAAACAAAATAGCTAACGCAGCAAATACATCCGTGATTTGTCATCCCGAAGCATTTGTCTACGTTAGCCCATATCGTTCGAAGTGCGAGTGGCGCCAAGAAATTAAAGAGTTTAGTAAAGTGGTCACTCGTTTAAAAGGCACTCCAGTTGCTATGATTAAGGCTTACCGCATATCATGGATTGCCTTTATACTATTGGCTGTTGCAACAGTAGTGTATGCAACGATGACCATGCAGCTTGTCTCTATAGCTTTAGTGGGTATCCTGTCTATTAGCACACTTGCATCTTATTTGATTATCCACAATAGAATGCGAGCAATCGCTTCAAAATCTTAATAATCCAAGTTGAAACGGAGACCTACCTGTAGCTGCAATTGCAAATCTGCATAAGGTCTGACAGCTCTTTTCTTTTGTAGCCATGAGTAGCTGCCCATTACTCGGGGAGCTACAAAGATTGCGCACTTAGGTGTGATATCATATAAGCCTTGTACACTAGCTGTCCACCCTTGTATAGGGCGTCTTACATTGATGCGCTCTGTTTTTCTATCAGATACACCGACTACAAAACCAGTTGATGCATTCAAATGAAAACGTCTAAGGTCTTCAAGCATTGGATTGGAAGTTGTCAGTTCTTCTGGCTCTCCCATAATAAGGCGTATTGGATCGACCAAACCTTCAAAGATACCGTAGTATCCTTCCCCAACAGCTAGTCCTCCTTTAATACCAAAGTAAGGGTTAATCCATTTACCAACACTAATCTGTGAGAATGTGTTCCAGTCCTTAGGATGGTCAGTTCCTTGGTATTTCCACCTGTTTTGTCCGTATCCAACTTCTATAAACGAGTCATCCAGTGCGTGTTTGATAATACCCAAAGGGCCTTCGTCTCCAAGATCCTTATTGTGAATATAGTACAGTAGACCGACACGCAATCCGATATTGCTATCATACTCTCTCCAGTTGTGAGAATACTCATATTCGATTTTATTTTTCGCCATAGTCAGATATGGCGCAACGTAGATATGCCCATACTTACTAATGCGAGTACGAATTTCCATTCCCACTTCAGCACTAGGTCCAAATTTTAGATTTTCCAAATGGTACGTTGCATTAGCACCAATACCAGCGTAAGGTAGTACATTCCATTGTCTGTCTGGTCGATAACCATACAGCCAAGAAGTAAAGTTGAGCATGGCATCCAGACGCATAAATCCAGTGTGTATATTGTTCAATTGTCTACGGTCTTCAACAAGAGAATATCCTCCATGAAGACGAAGTGACCAAAATTTATTAATTTCTCCACCAAGACTCCCATGAAAACCCTGAGCAGGAGTATATTTCATTTCACCGATTCCAGCTTGATAAGCACAGTCGTAGCCAAATTGCAAAAAGGCATGGTTGAGTAGTGCACTCATCCCTTTTCCTGCAAATGGTTTATGCTCAGGTTGATAATGTGAAAGCATAGAGTACTGAAGTACATTTATGCGTTCCTGAGGTTGCGTTATTGTATCTCTTTTTGCCTCAATTTCGTTACCATTCTTCATGGCCCAAACAGGTTGTCCTGTAAGAGCAGTACACAATAAGAATAGTCCTATAAAAGTAACACGCGTTAAATAAGTAGTCTTGACTAATCTGTCCATTGTTATTAGCTTATTTTTTTATTCGGTGCACCAGTTTGCGCAGTCAATTGTTTAAAAATTGCTGGGCACAAGTCCCCGTTCATATCAAGAATAATCTTTTCCATTTCATGTGCAATGCTTCCATCCGTATCCAGTTGTGGATTGAATTCCAACATACCATATGCTTGCTCAAAAAGCTCACTAGAGATGTCACCATCAGAAGCAGCTTTTTCAATAAATGTATTGTCTTTACCGAAAGCCATCAGTAGTGTAATGGCAGGTGTATAAGTATCGTTTGGATCCAATCGACTTGTAACAATAGCTTTAAGATACAAGGCAAGTGCATCTTGTTCTGGTAACTCATTGATAGCTACAAGGGCCTTCTCATCAAAGTATCTTTTGTTGAAAGCCATATTAATTAAGACTTTGTTAAGTGGAGTACTGTTAGTCAACACTTCGTAAATCTCGTCGTAGTATGCTGGATCTTTATAATATCCCAACATAGCATACACATAGCTTTTGACTTCTTTGTTAAGCTGAGTATCAGGCAACATTTGAACTAGCTTACTTGCTTCTCCCACTTGTCTACCTTTCAAAAGCATAGCGATTTGGTTGACAACAACGGCGCGTGGATTGACTATTTTAGTTCCGTTCCCACTCATTTTGCGCACTTCTTTATCTACGCTGGCGATTCGTTTGTTGATATATGGGTCAAGAAGCTCCATGTCTACAGTATCTCGTTTCAAGTACGACTCTGCGAGTAAGTTGGCGGGTAATACCCATCCAGGCATACCAAGCGCTTGACGTGATTGTTCAATAGCTGCTTTATACAAACGCTCTAGTTCTGTTTTGTCTTCTATCAATTGGAATAACCACCAGAACTCATACAATGGGATTTGTGTCTTGCACAAGCGATAATCCTCATTTGTTTGATACTTCTTTAAGATTTCCTCTGGATTTAGCTTACGGAAAATCTCGTACTTGTATTGGTATTTAACCGTACGAAGTCGTGGTAAAATATCCTTGATTTTTGTATCATAAAATGGAAGACGGCGTATCTTGAAAAACTGTGAGTCTTTACTTTTGTGTGTTGCAACGATTGCTTCTATCTGCTGTGCTTCACTCACTAGAGAATCTTGACGTAGCATGTCAGCCACTTTATCCCAACCTGCAACGATAGCTTCTGTATCTGTAGCAATGCGAGTGTTTGGAATCGACTTTGTAATTTCCTGACGAGCAAACTGCACACGTCTTTTACCCAGCTGAAGGTTGTTCTGATAACTTCCTTCAGGTGAACTAATACCTGTAATTTGTAGATAGCTCAATGATGATTCTTCACCAAAAACAATATCATGAAGCTCTTTACGCAGCTTGTTTAATTGAATGTCATTATTTGGATTCACAGGGTCCAACTTCGCTTTCCCAACTAAGAAACTCAGGGTGATATTCCCCCCTACGTCACGCTTCTCTTTTTTTGGGGGCATGCGGTATGTTTGCATGTCCAAAGACTCACAAAAGTCGTATTCTAAATATTTCATTGGTTCACGGCTACGCCCCGTACTCAAAAGAATGGTGTCATTACGAAGTCTTTTGTGATAATCTTCTACAACGACAACAGCCTTAATGATATATGCTTTTTCTGGTTGATTAAGTACAACTGAGTCTTTCCACCAAATTGTATCACGGTCACCAGTTAACTCTGGAGATTTCTCACTGATACTTAGTAGGTGGTCACGTCTTTTTTCAAAATTCTGACGGCGTAGTTGAGTTGTTCTGTACTCTTCGCCATCTCGAACGGCATGCTTCATAAATACAGTGTCTGAACGACGTCCATGTATAGTATCTCCTCTCCATCCCCAAGGCACACAAAAACTTTGAATCATTAGGCGTGCATTGTCCTTGCCCCACTTTCTTAGGATAGGGAAAGGGAAGTTGTCTACATACATTTTGTTCCCATATTTAGTAGTCACTTGGGCCAAATCTGTAAGTACTTTACTTTCGCTGACAATTTCGACATTCTCCAACCATAGGCCACCTGCCATTGCTACATTGACTTCCAAGTCCCCTGCTATTTTTCGCAGGATAGGTGTTGCACCTGGCACATGAAAGACTAGACCACCATTGCGTGACAATTGTAGCTCAAATCCTCCTAGCTGATCAGTGACAGCACTAGCGTCAGGAGCAATATTCTCATTAATACTACCCAGTAGTAATTTTTTATAGAGTGTTTCAGCCTTTAGAGCATCGTGAAATCCATACACATTTACACCTTCAAAGGCACCTTTTGTATCGGTATTTGTTACCGTACCATGGACATGTTTTATCTGTCCCCAAATAGGAGAATATACGCTGTTGGTAAAAGCAAACAACGTAAACAGCAAAAGCCATGAATAAGCATGTCGTTTTCTCATCATATGACTATTTTATAATATAACTGATAGTAACACCAATATTCAATGGAACAAGTCGTAGTCCAGTTGAGTTTGGCATTTTCTGATTTTCGATGTAATTGCTAATATCATCGTACGAATAGTATTCCTTTTGACGGTAATAAGCTAGGCCTAAACTGCTGTGAGCAGTTAGACTCAAACGCTTTGTCAAAGGCCAAGCATATCCAAAGCATACCCCTAAACCAGCGACATCTCCTTTTCTGATTTTTTCTCCAGAGGTGTATCTATACGTTGAAAAAAGTCCATTTATACCAACAAATTCTCTGGTTAGTGGACGTCCGCTTAACCAGTACTTATAAGCAGCCTGTACACCTGCTGCTTTCATGTCCAATGTCCAAGGTGAAGTGGTAGCAAACCCTGAAAATTGTACTGATTTTGTATCATCAATAAATAACTCTATCCCCACGTTGGGAATCATTAATGCATCCTGCATAACATCTGTATGGACAGCTACTTGTTGAGCTTGCACTCCACTAGGAAGTGCAAGCAAACCAAGTAAAGCTGTTACCAGCCAGATAATTCTTTTTTTACCTCGTCTATTCATTTCTATTATTAAATCTCAATCGTACTAGGAGCATCTACCCATGGCTGAAGAGAAGCTTTCATTGTAATTTCTTCCAAACCGTCGATTGTAATGATGATATTGTAAGAAGTACCAGCTAAAAATTCTCCACCACCTAGAGGTAGTAATATATGTTCTGATGTAATTGTTGAGTTTGGATCGTTTGGATCTTCCAAGCCAATTTCGAAGCGAAACCCAGCTTCTTCTCCAGTAGGAATAGCTGCAGAAGGATACACTAACATGCTCTCACCTACTTGAGTAGCTACTTCAGGAACTTCCATCGTTGGAAATGCTTGACCATCTGCCTTCTTAAGCGTAAAGGTGTTGTTTGCAGTTCCAATAACTCTGAATGTCCCATCATTACTTGGAGTGTCCAAGTCTGCCAATGTTAGTTCAATTTGGTTATACATATTCAAAGCACGGATATATTGAATACGTGGTACAGTGCTTTCACTGGTAGTCGTTCCTTTTTTTACGTAGAATACCAAACGGCTAAACAAGTGCTTGAAGTCCATTACTGGCAATTTTGTTGTGTAATCTATTCCATCGTTTACTAAGTTATGGAAGTATCTTGCACTGTAAGCGTTTTGCTCTTGGCTATCAGCAATACCAAACAATACATCTGTGGTACCATCAAATTCTACATTTGTCTTGACAGTAGAAGCTGTCCAAGTCATTTCATTTGTCGCTTGATGTGGGTAATAACCACGGAATGTATAGTTGTACCAAAAGCTTACATCTGGGTAGTAGTAGTGCCCATTCCATGATACTGCTCCATCATTGACATTGGCATTTACATTCTCCATTTGCACAAATGTGCGACGTCCTTCTTGATTACGAAGAGTCCAATCAATCTCATATGCTCCAGAGTTTGTAGTCTGAGTAGACTTAGCCAAGCATGTCACAGAAATACCGTCTACACTCCACAGGTTTGGATCACCATCTGTATTGTTAATAGACGCACGAGTTGTTGTTGACTTAAAAGCGATTTCTTGATCACTGTTTTTAGGTGTTTCAATCGTTTTTGGTACTATAGAATCTGTGTTGCTAGAGCATGCGCTTAAGCCCATGAATAATGCGGCTAGACCTATGTAATATATTTTGTTCATAGTTTTTCTAGTTAGAGTTAATATTAGTCTTCAGTGTTCACATTGATATTGCCACCATCTTTCCATCCTGTAAGCGTAGCAGTAACTTCAATCTCTTGGCTACCCCAAACTTTAAAGGCGATTTTGTAGCTTGTGCCAGCTTCGAATGGTGCCCCGCCATACAGTTGTACATTGTTAATTTGAATAGTTGTTGTCTGAGGAGTTGCTTGTCCTTGAAGCACTTGCTCGATTTCAATCTCCATATTGTAGCTGTCAGCTGGACCTACCATTAGGCTTTCCCCAACTGGAGATTCAACAGCTGCATTATTTACGTTGTCCCATTGAAGACTTACAGGAGTAAGGTCTGTCATGTCTACATTTGGTGCAGTACGTTCTTTAAGGCTTAGGAATTCTTCGCCAGCAGCAGCATCCCATTCAATACCAAAAGTCCCCGTAGGTGTGTTGTATGCATATAGCAGACGTCCAGTTGTTTTAGACTCCACGCGGATTGCTTTTACAGATACAGGGCTACTACCTGCTGCATCTTCATTACCAGGAACAACTGTGAATTCAAGACGTGTAAGCATGTGCTCAAATACAAGTTCTGGGTGAACACCAGCACGTGCAGCTTTGGCGCTGTATAAGTTGCTCTCAGTCAAACCGTTTAGCTCAGTAGGCACTTTTGTTTTTGCCACCATGATATCTTGTGTTCCATCAATCTTGAAAGCTACATATCTAGAAGAATTGTCTGCGCTAATTGTGTAAGCAGTTGCTTCTGTACCGTATAATGCATCATCTAAGCGTAGCCCGAAGAAAGTATACGCCCCGTTTGCAGGGAAGTATTTTGTGGCCATTGTCACAACGCCTGAAGCTACTGTATTTGTCGGTGCATTTACAGTCATGTGGTCCATAATAACTGTTTCCACTCCATTAATGTTGTTCGTTGCAAGATCAAAGTTTGCATCATTACGTTTAAACATGGAGATAAGTAATTCCTCTCCATTCCAAGTGTTTTCTGCATCTCCGTCTAAATCACCAACGGTTCCTGTACCACGAGTATCGACAGTTACTCCTTCGTTTGCTACAGAAAGTTGGATGGCAACTTGATTGTTAGGTTGATCTACATTTTGTTCGCTTGAACAACTAGTTAGCATAGCTGCTAGACATAAAGCGCTGATTAATACTGCTTTCATAATTTCTGTCTTTTGGGTTAATACTCATTTATCGTTTTTCATGTTATTACTCTTCAGTTGTGATTGGGATAGTGATACCAGAGTCTATCCATCCATGTAAGCCAAACTGGACAGAAATATTCTGGAATCCATAAATCTTAATTTTTACATCATAGATTTGTCCCGCTTCAAAATCCGCTTCTTGTGGAAGACTCATATCGTAGGTTGCTGTGAACCTTTTCTTAGATATCGTCCCATCTTCTTCAGATACATTCTGGCTGCATACCACCTGAATGCTGTACTTCTTTTGCGTTGGGAGAAGTATTCCCCCTGTATATTCATATACTTCGTCCTTTTTTACTTGTACATCTGGATGCTGACGCGTACTAGTGCTCAAGAACTTGTTGCTAGTTTCATCTAAATATGGCATGTGGATATCTATAGGATCTTTATCTATAAATAGCCCTAGTGCCTCTATCTTGTCTGCTGCCACAATGTATTCTCCTCTAGAAGGAATTTCTTTAACGATAATGTCCTCTACAAATACATCTTCTGCTTTGTTATTGGCTCCTAGTAAGCTGAAGCGCAGTTGAACAAGTTGATGTTTAATATTAAACTGAGGAACTAAACCGTAATTCCCAGAAATAGTTGAATAGATATGTTGGTGCCAGTCTTTACCAAAATTATCTATATTTGGTTGTATAATTGTACGCTCTTGCTCTTCTGTAACTTCAGCAACTCCTTGCATAATGTCTTGAGTTCCGTCAATACTTATTTCCAAGCTTACCTGACTTTTGTTCCTAGAAACATTGTGTACAAAAGCATTATCTACATGGTAAATAAAGAATTGATACTTAAAGTCTTGGTTGATGTCATCATAATAGACTGTAGGCACATCACTACCTACTTCTTTCAGCCCTGGCTGATTGGTTGCATTGTTGAAATATAATTCGTAGGGTTTACCTAAATCTTGTATGCCTTGGCCGCCATCAACAAGACAATAGACAATTTTATTTTCATCTTTTTCTCCCTCAGCTCTTAACGAAATATTATCCAATGTGGTTTTAGTCAAATTAGCGCCACTATTGTAATATGTATTATTTGTCAAATAACTAAAGACATAAAATTTAGTCCCTTCCCAGCGATTCCGCAATGCTTCCCTCTTAGCTGGATCTGCTTCTTCCGTAGGGTCTTGAAATGCACCAATCCCACGAGTAAT
This sequence comes from Bacteroidaceae bacterium, assembly GCA_963678855.1. GTDB lineage: Bacteria > Bacteroidota > Bacteroidia > Bacteroidales > Bacteroidaceae > F22. The sequence goes on from OY787448.1 coordinate 2,134,147, forward strand.
TGCTCCATAGTAAAAATCTGACACAGCCAACACTATGGGCACACGACTATCGTTCGGAGAAATGATGGATGCTGTATCGTCCAGATTATCATCACTTTCACGATCTCCTTGGTAGCAGCTAGTGACTAATATGCCCACTAGGCATGCAGTTATAAGTGTAAGCTGTTTGTTTGTCATTTTTTCATGGTTGAATGGTTACAATTCCAGTGTAATAGAGTCGCTAATAGTCCAAGTGTCTAGATGGTTATTGCTTCCCGTCTCTTGATTGACAACTCCTAAGGTTGTGATGGTCATAGCGTCGTTAATTACAAGTTCTAGAGCTGTAGAGGTGTTTTTGTAGATACCTATACCATTTTTATATCCAATTTGTTGGGTTGCTTGTTGTTGACCCAAGGTGTTGTATAAATTGATGACACCATAATATGTAGGGTTCTGCGTTGCACCACTTCCATCAGTATAATTACAAGTTAATGCTACTGTGAATATTCCTGCACCTGTTACTGCTCTGTTATTTGTATTTCGAATCAATGAGATGACATCAACATCTGTTTGAACAGTAACAAGGTCCAATTCTGCAGTATATGGTGTGCCTTCATTGTCGACTGTTGCAGTTTCACTAATGGCTACTCTTTCCGTGATTTTTGGTGTGATAATAACCTTGCATGTCTTGTCGGTTAGAAAACCGCCAGTTGCAGGAAATATTGACACGGGAATACCAGCTAGTTCAGAAAGAATATTGCTGATACTCACGCTGCGCTCCACTTTAAGTTTAAAAGTAATTGAAACGTGTTGTGAAATTTGCCGACCTTCTAGCTCAACCTGATTTGTTTTGTCTAGCTTGATGTCTACATTGCTATTCTGTAGTGTAAACAGTCCACCAGCATTAGCATCAATATAGATGTCACTGTCTATATATTCGTTTAGGTCTCTCCAAGTTTGCCCTGCAGGAAGAATATTTGTATGATCAATTGGGTACAATCTGTAAGAAGTTAATACATCATCCACAGTTGTCTTCATGTCGTCTGCCAACTCGTTAAGGTTGCTAACAGTAAAAGCTGCACTGTTTAGTGTTGTTGCTACAAACTCAAAGTTTCCTTTGCGTAGAGGCCATTTTGTCCAGTTGTCAATTTCGGTATTGGGATCCGTAGTGGTTTCTTCGCCTGCTTCGTTCGTTGTCGTAGTTACGGGGGCTAGAGGAAATAAAAGAGAACCATTTCCAGATGTCGTTGCCACTTGCATAGCAGAACGCCAGCTGTTGATAGTTCTGCTAGCGATAATGAGTAGAGAATCGGGTTGTGATGCCGTTGCGTCTTCTGGCCATGTTAGGTCAAAGTTTGCTTTTGGCTTGGTAGATGTTGCAGTCTCAAAGTCAACCTCAGTACATGCAACTGCTGAAAGGATTAAAAATAGGGTAGCTATTCCGCAAGTTGTATATTTATTTCTCATCGGTTGATCGTTTTATATTTCTTACTAATTGAAGCAAAGCGATAGACAAATGCTATGCGTAGTTCACTAACTCCTGGCGCAAGCCAAGTCCAGTGGTCGTCCTTGTGATCAACTACCTCGTAGGCATCTAATTCGCTATTACGGATGAATTTGTCGTAGCTAATTCTAGCCATACCCAAACTAGCGCCAATTTCTAAATCGATAGCTGAACCATTTGGCAATGAATATAGGGGCAAACCAACACCACCGCTAACACCTGCACCAAATCCTTTTCCTTGGTATCCATAGCGTCCAAGTTTGTAGGTGTACTTTAGATTGTCGGCAAATATACCAGCGTAATAGGTTCTCCAAAATTTAGGGAATTTCTTACTCTTAATAGCAAGTAGACGTTGTATACCAGTTAGTCCTTTTTCAGCGGTGCGGCTAAATATAGATTGGCTAGCATCTTTTGCACTACTCATTTGAATTTGTTTTGTACGATAATATTTTCTGGCCTCAACTCGTATTTCGGAAATGTTGTATACCATGTAGGGTGTATACGTTGATGATGTGTTCCAGTTGTATTTACCTGAAACGGATAGGGTGTACTTATTGTTTGCCTTAGGACTAAGGTCAAACTCAATACCCATGTTTGGTGTCATAAGTACCCAGTCAACTGCATTTGTTTTAAATGCAAACCTTTCCTTTGTAGTGAAATTAGGTTTGGCATTCTTTAGTTGAGCATAAGTGTAAGTCGAATGTGATAAACATACTATTATTAATAATATGCGCAATAGTTTAGTTGTACTCATAAATGAATTGATTGCTTTTCAGCAACAGCTTGTTATTGTTAAGTGTAAGCTATACTCGTTTGATATTCCAGATGCAAATATAGCCATTCTGATGTTATTTCCTAGAACTAGCATATAGAACATCTGTCCATCTTTACAATTTTAACTACTATTCCATTTTGATTTAGGGATGTTAAGCCTAAAGTTATTGATTTTATCCTTGTTTCTGTTCGTTAGATTAATTCGTAAAGTTTCTGTTCTGCACCCTTTTTTTACATGCAACAAATAAGTGTGAATCATTTTTTTGCGTCTTCTGTGATTTTGAAGAGTTGTCGTATTATGTTGTTAATTTATATTTATATTTGCGTTAAATATATTTACTGGGTGTTGAGTTGTGAGTTGCTGTTTGAATGTTGTCTATTTTGCTATTTGTTTGTCTATAGAGTGTTAACTGACATGGCGCAGCTGTGTGTGTTGACAGTTGCTTTGTTTAGTGTTTGTGCTAGACGATTATTAAGTGGGGAATCTCGTGTGTTTAGTATATTATATAATGTGTACAGCCTCTATTTTCTACACCAGTCGTCTTTTTATGTTAAACGCATTATTTTTCTTCATATTTCTTTCTGATTTCCTTGCGGGACTCGATTAAATGCACTACTTTTGCATCCGCAATCAGAAACGAGGGTATTGCAGAGTGGTGTTAAAACGCTCGAGAATGGCTCTAGTTTTGCGATAGCTTGCTTAGATTAAGCTTTTTGAAATTTACTTCAAAAATTTATTTCAAAACTTTCTGCTCGATTATTTGGAGCTTAAGAATAAAGCTTGTATCTTTGCATCCGCTTTCCGAAAGAAACAAGGTTTGCAACGGCGAACCAGCTACCAACGAGGAGGCGAAAAAAAGAAAAGTGTTCTTTGAAGATATTTACATAACAACAAGTAGTACAAGGCTATTATGATTTTATAATAGCAAAATTATTGAACCGTCAATTTTAAAGATTGAAACAGGTGTAATCCAATAACTTGTAATCAGGTCATCTTGATTAATCAGATCAACTTTGACAGCGCGCTTTTAGTGTGTCTGTCGTTAAATAATATTTTTACAATGAAGAGTTTGATCCTGGCTCAGGATGAACGCTAGCTACAGGCTTAACACATGCAAGTCGAGGGGTAACATGGGAGCTTGCTTCCGATGACGACCGGCGCACGGGTGAGTAACACGTATCCAACCTGCCTATTACTTGGGGATAGCCTTTCGAAAGGAAGATTAATACCCAATGGTCTTGCGTTCCTGCATGGGGATGTAAGTAAAGAATTTCGGTAATAGATGGGGATGCGTTTCATTAGTTAGTAGGTGAGGTAACGGCTCACCTAGACTTCGATGAATAGGGGTTCTGAGAGGAAGGTCCCCCACACTGGTACTGAGACACGGACCAGACTCCTACGGGAGGCAGCAGTGAGGAATATTGGTCAATGGACGCAAGTCTGAACCAGCCAAGTAGCGTGAAGGATGACTGCCCTCTGGGTTGTAAACTTCTTTTATAGGGGAATAAAGTTCGCCACGTGTGGTGTTTTGTATGTACCCTACGAATAAGGACCGGCTAACTCCGTGCCAGCAGCCGCGGTAATACGGAGGGTCCGAGCGTTATCCGGATTTATTGGGTTTAAAGGGTGCGCAGGCGGGATGATAAGTCAGTTGTGAAAGTTGGACGCTCAACGTTCAAATTGCAATTGAAACTGTCATTCTTGAGTGCAGTGGAGGTAGGCGGAATTCGTGGTGTAGCGGTGAAATGCTTAGATATCACGAAGAACTCCGATTGCGAAGGCAGCTTGCTATACTGCAACTGACGCTCATGCACGAAGGTGTGGGTATCAAACAGGATTAGATACCCTGGTAGTCCACACAGTAAACGATGAATACTCGCTGTTGGCGATATACAGTCAGCGGCCTAGCGAAAGCATTAAGTATTCCACCTGGGGAGTACGCCGGCAACGGTGAAACTCAAAGGAATTGACGGGGGCCCGCACAAGCGGAGGAACATGTGGTTTAATTCGATGATACGCGAGGAACCTTACCCGGGCTTAAATTATAGGTGCATAGATCAGAGATGGTCTTTTCTTCGGACTCCTATGAAGGTGCTGCATGGTTGTCGTCAGCTCGTGCCGTGAGGTGTCGGCTTAAGTGCCATAACGAGCGCAACCCTTATCATTAGTTACTAACAGGTTATGCTGAGGACTCTAGTGAGACTGCCGTCGTAAGATGTGAGGAAGGTGGGGATGACGTCAAATCAGCACGGCCCTTACGTCCGGGGCTACACACGTGTTACAATGGGGGGTACAGCAGGTTGCTACCTGGTGACAGGATGCTAATCTCCAAAACCTCTCTCAGTTCGGATCGAAGTCTGCAACTCGACTTCGTGAAGCTGGATTCGCTAGTAATCGCGCATCAGCCATGGCGCGGTGAATACGTTCCCGGGCCTTGTACACACCGCCCGTCAAGCCATGGAAGCCGGGGGTACCTGAAGTCTGTAACCGCAAGGAGCGGCCTAGGGTAAAACTGGTAACTAGGGCTAAGTCGTAACAAGGTAGCCGTACCGGAAGGTGCGGCTGGAACACCTCCTTTCTGGAGAGATGACTAAGACCTATTTTAGGTGTCAAGTTGATTATACTTGTAATCGGTTTAATGATTACTTGTGCACTTGCTTGTTGTTGTGTTGATTATATATTGAGAAAGTATGAAGCTGAGTGATGGAATCATCACGAGTCCTCACCGGATATTACCAGCAGAATATTTTGAACGAAGTCCTATAGCTCAGTTGGTTAGAGCGCTACACTGATAATGTAGAGGTCCGCAGTTCAAATCTGCGTGGGACTACTTTGGGGGATTAGCTCAGCTGGCTAGAGCACCTGCCTTGCACGCAGGGGGTCATCGGTTCGAATCCGATATTCTCCACACCGAATAACTATCTTAATCAGCAATGATTGGGGGCATTATTCAATTTGATCTTTGACATATTGTACAAACCAATTTTCTGTTATTATAAATCAGCAATGATTTATTGATAACCGTAAAGTAACAAATTTATACGAGCGCATCTAGTAGCAATACTAGATGAGTATAGAAGAAAGTAATTAAGGGCGCATGGCGGATGCCTTGGCTCTCGGAGGCGATGAAGGACGTGATAAGCTGCGATAAGCTACGGGTAGGTGCAAATAACCTTTGATCCGTGGATTTCCGAATGGGACAACCTAATATGTTGAAGACATATTATCCTTTAATAGGAGGCCAACGCAGGGAACTGAAACATCTTAGTACCTGTAGGAAAAGAAAACAAAAGTGATTCCCCTAGTAGTGGCGAGCGAACGGGGACTAGCCCAAACCATCAATGTTCCGGCATTGGTGGGGTTGTAGGACCACGTTGTGGGACCTGAAGTAGTGACTGGAATACACTGGAAAGTGTAATCATAGAGGGTGATAATCCCGTACAGGAAGCGACTTCGGCCCTAGTGGTATCCTGAGTAGCGCGGAACACGAGAAATTCTGTGTGAATCTGCCAGGACCATCTGGTAAGGCTAAATACTCCCGAGAGACCGATAGCGAACAGTACCGTGAGGGAAAGGTGAAAAGTACTTCGAATAGAAGAGTGAAATAGTTCCTGAAACCATGCGCTTACAAGCGGTCGGAGCACCTTTGGTGTGACGGCGTGCCTTTTGCATAATGAACCTACGAGTTACTTTCACTGGCAAGGTTAAGCATCTAGAGGTGCGTAGCCGAAGCGAAAGCGAGTCTTAATAGGGCGTTTTAGTCAGTGTGAGTAGACGCGAAACCAAGTGATCTACCCTTGGGCAGGTTGAAGGTTAGGTAACACTAACTGGAGGACCGAACCAATAAGCGTTGAAAAGCTTCTGGATGACCTGAGGGTGGGGGTGAAAGGCTAATCAAACTTGGAGATAGCTCGTACTCCCCGAAATGCATTTAGGTGCAGCCTATAGAGTTACTAATGTGAGGTAGAGCGACTGATAAGATGCGAGGGCTTCGCCGCCTATCAAGTCTTGATAAACTCCGAATGCGCATTAGTTTAATCTATGGAGTGAGGGCATGGGTGCTAAGGTCCATGTCCGAGAGGAGAAGAATCCAGACCATCAGCTAAGGTCCCTAAATAACCACTAAGTTGAACTAACGAAGTAAGATTGCTAAGACAGCTAGGATGTTGGCTTGGAAGCAGCCATTCATTTAAAGAGTGCGTAACAGCTCACTAGTCGAGGAGTTTTGCATGGATAATAATCGGGCATAAGTGGTTTACCGAAGCTATGGATCCCTTTATAGGGATGGTAGGGGAGCATTCTACTCTGCGTTGAAGGTGTACCTTGAGGTATGCTGGAGCGTGTAGAAAAGCAAATGTAGGTATGAGTAACGATAAAGGGGGTGAGAAACCCCCTCGCCGAAAGACTAAGGTTTCCTGATCAACGCTAATCGGATCAGGGTTAGTCGGGTCCTAAGACTAAGCCTAATGGCGATGTCGATGGCTGAATGGGTTAATATTCCCATACTAGTATAATGAAGTGATGTGGTGACGGAGAAGTGAAAGCATCGCCGGCTGACGGAATAGCCGGTTAAAGGGTGTAGATATACGATTAGTAGGCAAATCCGCTGATTGTGTCGAACCTGATAGTACTCAGAGGTCTTTGGACTGATGAGATAGTATGTGTAACCATGCTCCCAAGAAAACCCGCTAAACGTTTTAATTGTTATACTACCCGTACCGTAAACGGACACACGTAGTCGGGATGAGTATTCTAAGGCGCTTGAGTGATTCGCGGTTAAGGAACTAGGCAAATTGACCCTGTAACTTCGGGAGAAAGGGTCCCTACCTTTTGGTAGGGCGCAGAGAATAGGTCCAGGCAACTGTTTACCAAAAACACAGGGCTGTGCTAAATCGAAAGATCATGTATACAGCCTGACACCTGCCCGGTGCTGGAAGGTTAAGAGGAGAAGTCATCTTCGGAGAAGCTTTGAATTGAAGCCCCAGTAAACGGCGGCCGTAACTATAACGGTCCTAAGGTAGCGAAATTCCTTGTCGGGTAAGTTCCGACCTGCACGAATGGTGTAATGATCTGGACACTGTCTCAACCGCGAGCTCAGTGAAATTGTAGTATCGGTGAAGATGCCGATTACCCGCGATGGGACGAAAAGACCCCGTGAACCTTTACTATAGCTTAACATTGAATTTGGGCACGTGATGTGTAGGATAGGTCGGAGACTTTGAAGTTGGCACGCTAGTGTTGATGGAGTCGCTGTTGAAATACGACCCTTTACTTGTTTGAATTCTAACTCGTTATACGAGGACATTGTTTGGTGGGTAGTTTGACTGGGGTGGTCGCCTCCAAAAGTGTAACGGAGGCTTCTAAAGGTACCCTCAGGACGATTGGTAACCGTCCGTAGAGTGTAATGGCATAAGGGTGCTTGACTGGGAGACTTACAAGTCGATCAGGTAGGAAACTAGAGCATAGTGATCCGGTGTTTCCGCATGGAAGGGACATCGCTCAAAGGATAAAAGGTACTCCGGGGATAACAGGCTGATCCCTCCCAAGAGCTCATATCGACGGAGGGGTTTGGCACCTCGATGTCGGCTCGTCACATCCTGGGGCTGGAGAAGGTCCCAAGGGTTGGGCTGTTCGCCCATTAAAGTGGCACGCGAGCTGGGTTCAGAACGTCGTGAGACAGTTCGGTCTCTATCTATCGTGGGCGTATGAAATTTGCGTGGCTCTGACACTAGTACGAGAGGACCGTGTTGGACAGACCTCTGGTTTACCAGTTGTATCGCCAGGTGCATTGCTGGGTAGCTACGTTTGGATCGGATAAGTGCTGAAAGCATCTAAGTACGAAGCCGGCCACAAGATTAGATTTCTTAGGGTTGTTGTAGACGACAACGTTGATAGGCTGCAGGTGTAAAGGTGGTAACATCAAAGCCGAGCAGTACTAATTGCCCGTTCACTTTCTTCTAGTGTATGTTTGTCATTTTACAGTGAAAATGGTTTGTATTATATGTCTACCTTATTTAGGTGACTATAGCATTAGGGTTCCACCTCTTCCCATTCCGAACAGAGAAGTTAAGCCTAATCACGCCGATGGTACTGCGTAACTGTGGGAGAGTAGGTAGTCGCCGTTTTTTTTGAAAGCCTTCGAGATGAATTTCTCGGAGGCTTTTGTTATTTATGCAGGGGTATGTGTAATAGAAGCACATACCAATTGTCATCAACTATGTTAGTTGTCAACATAATACACAGGGGTTATGCACAGGTAAGTGTATAACCCTTTCTTTTTGCACAGGGCATTAATAATCTATCCAAATGTAGATTTAGGCTTATCTAGTGACATGTAATCCTTTTATTATATTTCGTCAGTCATTGTACGCCTACGTTGATATCAACGTACGCGTACAATAATATCAACGCACGCCTACGATGATGTCATCGTACGCCTAGAACGACTGACGGCATTTTATTGAAAACTTAAAGTAAACTGTGCACTTATATACTTACAGTTGATATAGACTTCATCATAAGGTTTAGGCATACAAAAAGAGACTCCAAATTGGAAGCTCTTTTATATCCCATAGTAAGGTCCGATATTCTTGTACCAAGGCTTGCCAGCCTCGTTTCAAACGATCGATCCATGCCTTTGAATTGATTGGACTAACGTTTGAAATTAGAGTCGCAAAGGATTGAAACAATTTATCTGTCATGATAATCTTCTTTCTAGGTGTTTCCTGTCAACTTCTCCTTGCTATTTGTTGCTTGTTCATTAATTTATTAGTTACTTGTGCTGTATGTTATACTGTTATTTGATATGTTAGTCGCTTTAGTTTCGAATCTCATACGTATGTACATGTGATATTTTTTAGTAGTCTACCAAAACTGATTAATTGTTAAAAGAGTGAGATGTTTTAAACTTTTTCCATGTATAACACTCTAAGTACTGAACAGCTTACAAAAGTTTTTCTGAAAATGGGCATCATATGTACTCGATATCCATATATGATACTGAAATTATAAACCTTTTAAATAATAGAGTTATGAAACTAAAGACAATTCTTATCGCATGTGTTGCTATGTTTGCAACAACATCTGCAATGGCGCAGGAGCAAACTCGTACTAAAATAGCTGACATGACTCGCGAGCAACGAGTAGAGATGAAGGCGCAAATGTTTGCTAAGAAATTAATGCTAGATGATGCTACAAAAGCTAAGTTCTTACCTATGTATGTCAGTTACCAAAATGAGTTGTATAAATCTCTTCCTACTGAAGTTAGAGAAAAGATGGAAGCTCGCAAGGAAGTTGGTAAGAGAATAGCTGCTGATCGTAAAAGGACTCGTGATGGAAAGGATTATGCTGACAAAAGAATGCATCGAAAAGGCGTGCATAAAGGTAGGAGGGAGCACAGAATGTGTGAAGAGTTCGATGGCAAAACAGACGCTGAGGTAAAAGCTATGATAGAAAAACGCTTTGCTACTCAACAGGCTCGTTTGGATATCAATAAGAAATATTTCAAGAAGTTTAATCGTATCCTTACTGTGAAGCAGTCTGCCGCTGTTTTACATTCTAGTAAAGCTCAGCATCATGCAATGAAGGATCGTTGCCACGGTATGAAAAAGCATCACTCTTGCATTCATAAAGGACAAGTCAAGCGTTCACGTAAGTAAGTTTGTATTAACAAAAAAGACATATAAAAAGCGCACTAGAGAAAAATCTAGTGCGCTTTTTATATTCATCGACTTCTTAGCTTTGCATTTCAACAAGTCTTTTATAATAGCCATCTAGGGCTATTAGTTCATTGTGTGTACCTCGTTCTACTATTACGCCTTCGTTCATCACGCAAATCTCATCTGCATTTTTAATTGTCGATAAACGGTGTGCGATAGCTATTGTAGTGCGAGATTGCATCAACTTCTCTAAAGCTTCTTGCACTAGTTTTTCAGATTCAGTATCAAGTGCAGATGTGGCCTCGTCAAGAATCAAAATAGGTGGGTTTTTTAAAATAGCTCGAGCAATACTAACACGTTGACGTTGTCCACCAGATAGTTTACCTCCACGGTCACCAACGGTTGTGTTATAACCTTCTGGATTCTCCATAATAAAGTCATGTGCATTGGCAATCTTAGCTGCTTCAATGACTTGCTCCATCGTGGCATTAGGATTGCCAAAAGCGATGTTATTGAAGAAAGTATCGTTGAAAAGAATAGCTTCTTGCGATACATTTCCAATCAATGCTCGTAGGTCACGATTGCGTACATCCTTAATGTTGTGTCCATCTATACTGATGCTGCCTTTTAGTACATCATGATATCTTGGAATCAAGTCCACAAGGGTCGACTTTCCAGACCCCGATTGTCCGACAAGAGCGATTGTTTTTCCCTTAGGAATTTCGATACTAATATTTTTAAGGACTTCTTTTTCACCGTAGCTAAAGCATACATCTTCTAACTTTATGCTTCTTTTTAGCTCATTCAGTTTCGCTGGATTTTCTGGATCCTGAATTGGATTTTCTGCAAGAAGGATCTTGTTAATACGTTCTACAGATGCCATTCCACGTGGGATATTGTAGCTAGCTTTACTTAGTTCCTTCAATGGGTTGATGATACTATATAGAATAGTGATGTACATCATAAATGCAGGAGCATCTAGGCCACCAGTATCTTGACCAGAGAGAATCAACCAGCCACCAAACCACAAGACAATTGTAATTAGTACGGTTCCTAGAAACTCACCCATAGGACTGGCTAGTTGCTGTCGGGCAGCTACCTTATTGACAGCGCGACGGTAACGGTTGCTAGCTTCATAAAAACGATCGCTCATCATTGTTTCTGCCAAGAAAGCCTTGATGATACGAAGACCACCTAGAGTCTCATCAAGCATAGTCATAGTTGTTCCTAAAAATTCTTGGGCAACTTGTGATTTCTTTTTCAAGCGGCGACTTACTAGTCCCATAATCCATCCCATACCTGGAAGGATAATAAGAGTAAACAGGGTCAACTCCCAACTAATAGCGATAAGTGTACCTAGGTAGAAAAGGATCAGGATAGGATTCTTCAATAACATGCCTAATGAACTTGTAATTGATGTCTCAATTTCATTAATATCACCACTCATTCTGGCAATGATATCCCCTTTTTGTTCTTCCGAGAAGAATGCTAGAGGTAGAGAGACAATTTTACGATATACATTCATCCGCATATCACGTACTACACCAGTACGGATAGGGACCATGACATAAGCGGCACCATAATAAGCGCCAGCTTTGAATAAAGTCATAATCACAAGAAATAATCCAAGAAGTCCAAGTGTTGTAACAGGTCCATAGATGTCAATAATATCGCGTACAGTAGCGTAGAAATTATTCATGATAACTTCTTTGGTACTACCATCCCCCCATGCCATATGTACATATGATTGTGCATTGTCTAAGTTGAACAGAATTTGCATGATTGGGATAATCAGCGAGAAGGAGAAAATATTGAGAACGGCTGAAAGGATGTTGAAAATCACAGCTCCAACCATGAATCTCCTATACGGAGGAAGGTACTGACGGAGTACCTGAAAGAACTCTTTTATCATAATGCTCTACTTAATTTTATTTTATTGTAGCTCGAATGCACGAATTACATGCTGTTGTCGAGACAATTGCCGCAAAGATAGAGTATTCTTGCCGAAAAACCAATATAAATATGTATCTTTGCGACTCGAAGTAGACTATCCCCCTCAAAATGAGCAAGAATAGTTCTAGTATCGTAGAATTAGAAACTTTAAGCAAGTCTATAATAGCAAGATATGAAACTGAAGATCCAGTCACTTCTTGATGAAGTGCAAAACCTCAAAGCAGAAAGCCTCGAAGAAATAGAGCAACTGCGTATTAAATATTTGAGTAAGAAGGGAGCTATCAATGAGTTGATGGCTGACTTTCGTAATGTAGCAGCCGAAGAAAAGAAAGAAATCGGTATGCTTGTCAATCAACTAAAGACGCAAACTCAAGACAAAATCAATAGCTTACGTGATAGTTTTAAGCGTGACCACAATGAGTTTGAAGGTCTTGACTTGACACGTACACCATATCCTATTGATCTAGGTACTCGTCACCCTTTGTCTATCGTAAAGAATGAAATCATTGATATTTTTGCACGTCTTGGCTTTAATATCGCTGAGGGTCCAGAGGTAGAAGATGACTGGCATGTGTTTGGTGCGTTGAATTTTGCTGATGATCACCCAGCACGTGACATGCAAGATACTTTCTTTATCCAAAGTAATCCTGATATCTTGTTGCGTACGCATACCTCTTCAGTACAATCTCGCGTAATGGAGCATACAAATCCTCCTATCCGCATCGTTTGTCCTGGCCGTGTATACCGTAATGAGGCTATCAGCTACCGTGCACACTGCTTCTTCCACCAATTGGAAGCTTTGTATATCGACAAAGATGTAAGCTTTACTGATTTGAAGCAGGTATTGCTTTCTTTTGCTAAGGAAATGTTTTCTGAAGATACACAAATTCGTCTTCGTCCTAGCTACTTCCCATTTACTGAACCAAGTGCTGAAATGGATATCAGTTGTAACATTTGTGGTGGTACAGGGTGTAATTTCTGTAAGCACACAGGATGGGTAGAGATCCTTGGTTGTGGTATGGTAGATCCTAATGTCTTGGAAGCTAATGGTATCGATAGCAAGGTGTATTCTGGCTATGCCCTAGGTATGGGTATCGAGCGTATTACAAACTTGAAATACCAAGTAAGTGACTTGCGTTGGTTTAGTGAGAACGATGTTCGTTTTTTGCGTCAGTTTGAATCTGCTGACTAAGTAAGATATACTATATGAAAAAAAAAGACCGTTATGAAGGCATTATCTCTTGGTTCTTAGAGAATATGCCCGTGGCTGAGTCTGAATTGAATTACCGCAATCCGTACGAGTTACTGGTTGCGGTAATTCTTTCTGCACAGTGTACTGATAAGCGTGTCAATATAGTGACACCTCCTCTTTTTGAACGTTTTCCTACACCTGAACGATTGGCTGAAGCCGAACCTGATGAAGTGTTGACTTTTATCAGTGGAGTGACGTATCCCAATAATAAGTCTAAGCACTTGGTAGGGATGGCTCAGATGTTGGTGCGCGATTTTGATAGTGAAGTACCTAGTGACTTGGACGACTTGATTAAGATGCCAGGTGTAGGACGTAAGACAGCCAATGTCATTCAAGCGGTTATCTTTCAAAAAGCTGCAATGGCTGTAGATACGCATGTCTTTCGTGTGTCGCATCGTATTGGTCTCGCACCTATGAGTGCCACAACTCCTTTAGCTGTAGAAAAGCATCTGATGCGTTATATCCCTCATAATTTAGTACCATTGGCTCATCACTGGTTGATTCTTCATGGTCGATATACCTGTGTGGCACGCAAGCCTAAATGCAATAAATGTGGCTTGACTCCTTGGTGCAAGGAGTACGGGAAGATGCAAAAGGAGACTACTTAGTCAACCTCATAAAAGGCCTTCTATATAATAATGTGTATCACATGTGTTTTTCAACATAGTTTTTCCTCTTTCGCTTCTCCAAAGTCGAAAGAAATCACTATCTTTGCACTATTAGATTGATACAGATTAGATTAATAATAATAGAAAATTATCATGCAAACAATTGACAATTTCAATTTCGCCGGTAAAAAGGTGTTTGTTCGTGTGGACTTCAATGTTCCATTGGATGCGGACTTCAACGTAACTGATGACACTCGTATTCGTGGTGCCCTACCAACTCTAAAGAAAGTACTTGCTGACGGTGGTGCTTTGATCATCGCTTCTCACATGGGACGCCCTAAAAAGAATCCAGACGAGAAATTCTCTTTGAAGCATATCCAAGCTTACGTAGGTGAAAAGCTAGGTGTAGAACTTAAGTTTGCTCCAGATTGTGCAAAGGCTGCTGACGCTGCTGCTGCTCTTCAACCAGGTGAAGCACTTCTTCTTGAAAACCTTCGTTTCTATGAAGAAGAAACTGGTAAGCCACGTGTTGCTGATGACGCTACAGACGAAGAAAAGAAAGCTGCTAAGGCTGCATGTAAGGAAAGCCAAAAAGAGTTTACTAAGACTCTTGCTTCTTACGCAGATGTATATGTAAACGACGCATTCGGTACTGCTCACCGTGCACACGCATCTACTGCGCTTATCGCAGATCACTTCGATGCTGATAGCAAATTGTTCGGTTTCTTGATGAACAAGGAAGTAACTGCTGTTGACAACGTAATGAGCAATATCCAACGTCCTTTCACTGCTATCATGGGTGGTAGTAAGGTGTCTTCTAAAATTGATATCATCGAAAACCTTCTTGGTAAGGTAGATAACTTGATTATCGGTGGTGGTATGACATTTACTTTCATCAAAGCTATGGGTGGCGAAATCGGTGCTTCTCTTTGTGAAGACGATAAGCTAGAACTAGCAAAAGAATTGATGGCTAAAGCTGAGGCTAATGGTGTGAAACTTCTTCTAGGTGTTGATGCTCGTACTGGTGATAAGTTCGCTGCTGACGCTGCAATGGAAATCGTTGATGCTGATAAGATCCCAGCTGGTCACCTAGGTCTTGATATCGGTCCTAAGGCTGAAGCTGAATTCGCTGAAGTAATCAAGAGTTCTAAGACTATCCTATGGAATGGTCCTGCTGGTGTATTTGAGTTCGACCGTTATGCTGAAGGTTCTAAGGCTATCGGTATGGCTATCGCTGATGCAACTCAAAACAACGGTGCATTCTCTTTAGTAGGTGGTGGTGACTCTGTAGCTTGTGTAAACAAGTATGACCTTGCTGATAAGGTATCTTACGTATCTACTGGTGGTGGTGCTCTTCTTGAGGCTATCGAAGGTAAGACTCTTCCTGGTATTGCAGCTATCAAGGGTTAATCAATTACTGATTAAACTATTGTAATATATTGCAGGGCCACTCATGTTTTCTATTGGAAACAATGAGCGGTCCTGTACTTATTTGTGACGTTAGTCATCTCAAATCATTTTGTCTTATGAAACGTACTCATCCTTATTTGTTGGGCCTCTTTACAATATTTCTGATTGTTGGGATTACCTTTGTGAATAAAAGAAAGCGCCGTGTCGTTGAAGAGCCTATAGATATTCAACGTGTAGATAGCTTTGTGATTGGTAGTGCATCAAGTCTTTATGGAGTGCCTATATGGTTGGGCGACAGTTTGAAAATCTTTGATAAGTACGGCTTGCATGTTGATTTTCATATCTATAGTGACTTGTTGGACTTTTTGGAAGCAGCTGAACACGAAGAATTAGACTTATTGATTCTTGAGCAGAATTCAGAATCTATCGGTAATTATAAGTTTCTAGGTGATTTCGTATGGGTTAATTCAGAATTGGTGAATGATTCACTCCATAGTGGTTTGCATAAATTTGTGCTAGGTTATAATGAGGTGATTCGTTATATGTATAGTACAAAAGCTGAGAAGTGGGGATATGCTGCCTTTGAAGCCTTTCATTATAGCAAGGAGGCCCAGAAGCAAGCTATGATACCTATGTTTCACCGTGTGAAATGGTCAGAAGTACAGGCTAGATTTCAAGAGTCCTATCCAGAAAGGATAGGAGAGTGATAATTTTTTACTATCTTTGCGGCCAAGTACTCTAATTCATTGACTTGCGTTAGAGTCAATCATTTATAAACAATAAACAAATAGTATATGTCATTCTTTTCTAAGTTATTTGGAGGAAAGCAAGATGCTACATCAGTAAGTGGTGTGGATGATTTCTCGGCGTTAATTCAAGTCTATTTCCAAGCGACTATCGCAACAACTCTAGGTATCAACAATCCAAGATTTATGCCCGATGTTGTGAAGTTTAAGCGTACATTCAAGATTGCAACTGCGAAAAATAAGCTAGGAGTAGCTGAGCGCACAGCTTGTAAGAAAATGATGATGGCCGACTATAATATGCCTGATGGTTTCTTTAAAGAAATTGATCAAAGTATCAAGAAGAATTGTAAGACGCAGAATGATATTCAAAGCTATCTAGCTATGTATCAAAACTTCAGCAATGACTTGATGATGGTTACAGGTAATATTATGTCTTGGAAGATGAGACTGCCTTCTCGTTTCAAGAAGATGATGCGTCAATTGACAGATCAAACTGTACATGACATTTGTACAAAGTCTGTATGGAAAGATGATGGTGTACACAATATGTGCCGTCAAGTACGTCACTTGCAAGATCGTTTGAAGTATTCTGAAGCGTGGATCCAAGAGTATGTGTATCATGTAGTAATCCTAGCTAAGAAGGATGCTGCTAATAATAAGAATGTTGAAGATGCTGCTAAGTAAAAATTAGTACATCCATATATAATAATTGTGCCTTAAGCAAGAGTTCAACTCAAAGCTTGAGGCACAATTGTGTTATTAAGGATTTAGTAATTACCAACCCATTCTTAAGGCGATAGTCAGATTGATAAAAGTGAGGTTGTTTTTGAACATATTCTCATTTTCATCTTGCGTCTCAGGAAACATCTGGTAGTCGTCATTGACGAACCAGTCAGCTGTTAGGATTTCTAGTTTGGCATCGAAACCTAGGTTGTTCGAGATATGTTGTTGATACCCCAAGCTGATACCTAGTGCAAAGTACTCTTCGTCGAAGGTATAATCTAAATCATAATCTCTAGATGTGCTCCTGCGATATTCCAAATCATCTTCAATGGTTTGGCTATAGTTAAGAAGACCTGCAGTGAATTGAAGGTATAGTGACTTACGTCCCCCATCTAGCATGGTCGATAGTGTAAGGGTAGGTCCAATATAATGTGTGGACATCTTGTCGTCATCGGCGGCACTGTAACTATACAAGTACTCGAAACCTAAATAACGCTGACGAATTTCAGCACGCCATGATGAAGACACTGGATTAGAGTGGTAGTCAAAATAAGACGTTTCCCTGTTGTCTACATTGGCGCCAAAGCCAAGACCAGTACCAAAAAGTAAGCTCCATTTGCTGTCTAAGGTGCCATTCCACTGATTGTAAGTTCTTTGTGGTTCTCTAACTCGGCGATAGCCATACTTGTGTTGAGCGATTGCTGGGTCTGCAACTAGTAATAGTAACAGGGCACAAATAATCTTGTGATTTTTCATTGCTTCGAATTTAATTTATAAAAGTGTAAGTATATAATATATTACCATCCAAGTTGTAGGGCAGCTGTTAGATGGATAAAAGTCAAAGTTCCTTCTAGCCAGTAACTCTCTTCTTCCTGTGGTTCAAAACCACCACCAGCATCACCGATAATAATCTCTAGTTTTGTATCTAAAGCCCAGCGTTTGTAAAGAGATACTTTATAGCCTCCTCCTAGACCAACCCCGAAATAATTCTTTGAAAAGTATATGTTTTTATCTTCATACGCCATTGTGCTATGCTGAACGGAACTCCTTTTAATAAGGGATTGTTGGTAGTTCAACAGTCCTGCAGAGGCCTGTGCATATACTAGTTGATGTTTATTACCGAACATATGCCAAGTTGTAGCAGTTAGTGCGAAGTATTGGGTTAATAGCCTATCATCTTCAAGACTATTGTAATTCAGTAAGTATTCCAAGCCAAAGTGTTTCCTGCGCACTTCGGCTCGCCAAGACTGTCCTAGAGGTTGGTCATGTCGTTCAAAGTATGTGGCTTTGTTGTTCTTGTCATTGGTACTAAAACCAACCCCTGAACCTATAGAAACGGACCATGGATAATCTAACCCACAGTTTGAATCAAACCATGACTTTTTAGTGTCCTCTTTTCCTTGCGCCTCAATAGGGACAAGGACTAAAGCGGATAAAAATAGTGTACACAAAATTGTTTTTAAAGTTTTCACTTTTTTCGATTTGATTATTCTTGTGTAAGTAATTTCTTATAAGTTATTTCTATACCAAAAGCACCGATAGGAGCCGTAATTAGTATAGCTAGTACGGCTACAGTAAGTACCTTTTGTCCACATTCCAATCCCCAAGCTAGTGGGAGTGAACCGATAGCAGCTTGTACAGTAGCTTTAGGAAGGTAGGCTATCATACAGAATAGTCTTTCTTTCATAGTAAGGTGCGTGCCGATTACACTCACAAATACTCCAACCATGCGGAATAGTAAGCCACATACAACTAGTAGTATAGATGCTGCACCACCGGCAATGGCTGCAGCTATATTTACTTCTGCTCCTACAAGTACAAACAAAAGAATTTCTGCTGCCACCCATAATTTACCAAATTTACCTGATAGTCTTACCGCCAAAGCATCGTAGTTGTGAAGAATAGCTCCACTCATACTCATAACTGCTAAAAGCCCTGAGATGCTGACAAAAGCAAACTGAGTACCTTCAACAAATGCTTTGAGATGGTGCTCCAGTGCCATTAGTAAAAAGGAGAAGCTCAGGATAATCACAACTTTTACAGAATCTCTCATATGGTAGAACTTGAAGAATTGGACAAGCAGGTAGCCTATTGTGATACCTACCGCCAATCCAAGAACAATACTAGATGGGATTTGTAGAAAGCTTAAGCCTGAGATCTCTCCACCCAGAGCGAGGCCAGTAAATGCTGTGAATAAGACTATAACAAAGACATCATCTACAGATCCACCTGCCATAATCATTTGAGGAATGCTCTGTTTAGTGCCGTATTTCTCATCCATAAGACGTAGCATCTTAGGTACGATAACTGCTGGAGATACAGCGGCTACGACGGTACCGATAATGGCGGCTTCGAGCAGAGTGACATCTAAGAGACGCGGAGCTAACAGAGTGATACCTACTAGTTCAAAGCAAGCTGGTACGAAGCACATGAGAATAGCCGGTCGACCAACACGTTTTAGTTCCTCTATATTAAGAGCTAGACCAGCACGTGTTAGGATTATAACTAGAGCTAATTGTCTTAGGTCTACCGAGATGGCACGAAGCGGTTCAATTAAGCCTAATATCGGACCTAATAATATACCTGTTGCCAACATACCTATCAAGCTAGGTAGTTTGATTTTAATGGATGCATATCCTAATACTAACCCCAATAGAAAGGTTAGAGCTAAACTTGTTAACATAATTCTTCTTTCTTATCTTATACTATTGATTTATAAACGCAACAAAGGTAGTGGAATTTATGAAAACCACTACCTTTTGTCAAAATAATATTTGGATTGGTACTATCCTAATTTATATAACTCGAACACTTTCTCTGTTGAGCCTTCATTGTACTGCCAAATATCTTCGTACAATGAGATATCTTCACCCATTCCGTCAAGTTGACGTAGGTAAGAACTTAGAGATTTGTTCTCTGTAATGTTAACCTTGCCTAATTGATCAATGATTGGGCTATGTGTTCTTGTATGATCGTGATCAAACTCCAAGATACGCTCACCGCTAGCCTTATAACCAATCAGTTGGAAAGTCATACTCTTACCGATAGCTGGTAGATTCAGTACATTACGGTCTGTAGCAAGGAAAGGCATATTGAACTCCTGCATAAAGCTGCTCAATAAAGTGCGAGGATTTTCCTTTTCTACATATAGACGCTTGAACAGATCCGACTTTTCACGTTCTTCAAGCTTACCATAAATCTTCTCTTGCTTTTGTTCATGCATAGAACGTGCAATTGGAGTAAATACAGCATGGTTTTCACGGAAACCTTTAACCGAGAATGTGTAGTATGTCAAAACACCCATCTTATTCAACTCATGACGTAGCTGAGTTGTGTGACCTAGACGAGATGCTGATACAGTATATACCAACTGGTTTGTGATGTACCATCCTGCATCCAGAATCATCTTCACAGCCTTTGCTGCTTGAGGTGTAATCTCAAGTGGAGATTGGAAGTGAGTCTGAATCACAAAACGTTCTATACCAGCTTTTTCTCCACGAATGCGGAAATCACGAAGTGCTTCAATTAGGTCATTGTCAATACGCATTGGCAGATAAGCCAATAGACGAGACCCTAGACGTACACGTTTCATCTCTTGGTATTTCTCTCCTTCAGGGCGAGTTTTATTGGCTTCACGTTTGCGTTCAGCCATATCAATAATCGCATTGAAGATTTCTTTTAAACTACGAGTAGAGCTCATCAAAGCGTCACCACCAGTAATCAAGATATCTTTTAGTTGCGGATCATTTTCGTAGAAATCCATTAAACGAGTGAGCTTTTGTGGCCAACTTTCTTTAGGACCAAGGTCTTTCAAGTTGAAGTTCAAACGTCCACTTTGGAAGTCATACATACGTTGGCAAGATGCACATAAACCACCACAAGCACGACCCACTGTGTCAGGGATCAAAATCGCTACTTCTGGATAACGACGGTGGATGTTGTGTCCAGGAAGTATCCAACCTGCTGCATTTGGTTTACCAGCTTCTACGATATCTTCTTTTTCCCAAGCACGAATTTCTCCAAAGGTTTCTACTAGTTCACGAGTATATAGAATATAGCTACGTACGCTACTGTCATCATAGCCATCGATTCCAGTATTCAGTAAAGTTAAGTAATATGGAGTCGCAAATGTTGGGATACCTTTCTCTTCTGCAAGAAGCAGTAGGCTCATCAAGTCTTTGCTTAGAGAGTGGCCTAAGAATAGGTTCAACTCTTTAGGTGAGCGTACAGCCATTGCAAGTTGGAATAGATAGTCATTCCACCAGTTCTCTACTGCATTTATTTTCTCAGCATCACTCATTCCTTCAGTGAAGTAATACTTGCTGTTGCCTGGTGTGCGCTTGGCTACTTTGTCTACTAGCAAAGGAATCATGCGAGCTTTATTTTGTTCACCGATAGCTGCTACTTCAGGGCTAACTGATGTAGGCCAACGCTTCATAGCGCCTAAAGCTTGTTCTTTAGTCAGTGTATCTTCTACAGGATAGTCCAATTGCATCCATTGGAAGAAGAAGTCGATGAATAAGTCGGTTGCTGTATTATCAGCTGATGCCAATTTGTCTTTAGTCGGTTGGTAGTCAGCTACTGTTTCATTTGTATGATCTTCTGTTACATCTGTAGTTAGAAAACGGTAAATATGAGCAAATGTGTCAATTGCAACTTGTTGCTCAGTAGATAAATCAAAAACGGGAGCTCCGTCATGATTTAGGAGAGTACGCATGGTTTTAGCTGCCGCAGTCTCCTGATATTCTGGTCTTGCTATATAGCTTGTGATAGCTTCTTTGAAGCTTTGTAAAGAGTCACTCTCTTGAGCGAATATCCACAGATTAGGGAGTTGTTTTTGATAAGCATTCCTTAGTTGCTTAGGTGTAAGATACAAAATATCCTTCTGTTTCATTAGCAATTTTCCTTTCTTTTATATGTTACCTTTTATATGTTGTCTTTTTTATTGATGGGCAAAACCATACAAATATACGAATAATCTGCGGGATAAGCAAGCCCGAGAGCAATTCTGTTTTAGTATGGAATATTTATACAGAAAGAGCTCTCGGGCTTTGTTTTAAAGAGGATTTTGTTTAGTGTTTTTTGTTAATTTATTCAGCAACCCAGCGTACAGGGAAGGCAGATGTGTCAAAATTAAATAGGTCTGCTTCAGTAGAATATAGATGGTAAGCATAACCACCTGTAGCCTTTGGCTCTATTGTGAATATTAAGAAATCAGTTTCTCGTTGTACCCATAAACCTGTAAATGAGTTCTCGTTTTTGTGCGTAGCTTCTTCAATATAACCCGACTGGTTCAAGTTTAGTCCTATTTTACTAGCTACGTTATTGGTTGTAGATGAGGCTAGTAGGTATTCAGGATTGTTATACATTTTAGTGAGTTCTACAATGTCATTTTGATTAGGAAGTCTCCAACCAGCAGGTGTCATTTGATAGCTACTGAACGTTGCAAGTGGATAGAAAAAGTGTTCTGTTGACTTTGTGTCTGTCCATGTTGTGTACAGTGGATTTAAAGAATTAGCTGGAATTGCTGTGACTTTCTCAAGTGGCGAGTAGTCTGTTGTCATTTTTTCGTGCACATTTTCTGTAGTCCATGTTAGATTTCCGATACGCACAAGTGGATAGATATGTCCGTTTCTTTTATCCATCAATACTTTTGGTTCTGAGTATATACCTAAGCCACCATTGGTGTATAAATCACTCAGTGTGTAGTCTGGGTTTAGGTATACAGTCGCTTCAGCTGGATTTCCGTTTTCACTTAGTACAATGCCCGCATTCCAATTGATTTCATTATTGGTTTTGGGATATGCAATGATTTGTTCAAGTGCGGTATTGTTTGAGTCGTCTATTTTTAACTCCTTGGTTATCACACCGACTTCCTTTTCTGTATGCATGATAGAGAGTATCTTACTTTCAGAAAAGTCTAATTCTTTTATTATAAGTCCATTTGTAGCTACGTGATTTTGTTGGGTGATTTCTTCAGTGTCGTGATATATCCAATCGGTCAGATTCACTTCAACAGAAACAGATGAGTGACTGTAAGTCCTGTTGCTATTGTTGGGGGTCATTTTAAAAGTATAAGCATTTCCTGCTTGAATACTCTCCCCATTCATCGTTTTCGTAGGAACACTTGCTGAGAACTGCTGATCATTAATATGAACAATTTCAGTCATACTATTTAAAGCATTTGGAAAGATTAAACAGTATTCCCCTTTAATGATGTTGGCTTCGTTGTCAATAACCCACTCACCTGCTGGGTGCAAATTATCCAGTCCATAGTAATCGTTAAAACTCATAGGGGTAAACTCATAGACACCATGAGTAAAGCAATCGGTAAGTTCTAACGTGGAAGCTTGCAGCTCTTCAAGAGTGTAATCTGCTCCAGGCTGCATTTGGAAATATATTTTCACGAGCTGTAACTCCAGATTAACCTTTAAAGCTTCATCTGTTTTGGTTATATCAGTTAGTTGGCACGTACTGAATTGTTCCATTTTACCTAAACTCTGTTGATTAGTGCTTAAGTGAATATACCCTTTTAAATCATTGTTGGGAAGAAGGTCTTTTTTATACGGGAAGTAAAAGCTCAAAGTTGCTTTCTTTCCGTGGTCTGGATAATAGATATCTTCTTCTGCAACCCATCCCTCCTCAGTTAAGGTAAATGGTACATTGACAACAGCTGGTTGATTATCAACACTCATGCTAACACCAATTTCATCTCCTAGCCTAAAAGTATATGGTTCAGGAGATCCACCTGCTCTTGTATTAGTACTTTGTTTAATTGTTGCAGTGATTTTAATAGGGGTTTTAGAATTCGATTCTGAATTAACCTCTGTTTCATTAGTTGGAATTACTCCTGTTGTACATGAGGTGAATACTACTAATAGTAGCAATTTAATAATATTGTTCATTTTATTTATTTCTTTGTTATTCGTTGTGTGAATTTCTCTCGTTATAAAAAGTTGGATTAACTTTTTTGATAACCTCTTTTTTTATCAGATTGTATGTTCTGATGCAGCAAGAGATTATTCTTTGTTTTGAGGATTTTTAATTTAACGATATGATTTAGCTTGTATCCATATTCTATCTATTTGTTTTTTACTATTTGTTTTGATACCCTTATAAAAAAATGGACTCCAACTTTTGGAGTCCATTTTTATTCCTGTATTTCATGTTAAAAGTGTGTTTTATTAAGCCTAATATTATTAGCTTTGAGCTTGTTGGGCAAACAGCATATGCTTTTTCAACTAAGTTGCAATAAGCAACTTGGCTGGTTAAGTGTGAGAAGTATAAAAATCTGCTGTGTGTCAGCTTAATAATAATAGTACGAGTAAACATGTCTTTCGATGTTGTTGAATTGTGTAACTAAAGGTACGCAGTTTTGCCAACATCAAAAAATAAAATGTGTTTTATTTGAGAATAAAAAAAGGCATGTTGAATTTTCAACATGCCTTTTTCCTATGTCTTTGTGCGGAGATAGCTTAATTATTTACTTTTTTGTCCGCCAGTGTATCTGTCATTTAAACCTTTGATGATATCGCCAGTGATATTATATGCTTTATTTGCGTACAACATATTATCATATCCCGTATTAGTAAAGATGAAATCATATCCAGCTTTCTTATTATATTCTTCAATAAATGCATTGATAGAATCACGCAACTGATGATTGTTTTGCTGTTGCTCCTTAATCATATCAGCTTGAAGGCGTTGTTGTAGCTGTTGCAAATCTTGTTGTTGCTTCAACAAGCGCTTGTTTTCTTGTTCTGCACGTTCACGAGTCAAGAAAGCATTGTTCTTAAGCTTGTTTTGAAATGACTGCATAGCCTGGTCTAGCTTTTTAGCTTTACCGTTAATCGTAGCACGGATATTTTCTTCCTTGCTAATCATTGCTTCATTTAGGTCGTTCCAATACGTGTAACTAGTCAACAGACTGTCTACTTCTACATAAGCAATTTTAATAGATTGTGTTGTACCAGCTGCAGGAGTTGATCCAGTTTGAGGTTGGTCTTGGCACTGTGTAAAAAGTAGGCCACACGCTGCTGCTGATAAGCCTAGACAAAGGGCTGAAATCTTCTTCATATATTCTTTGTTTACATTGAGGTTATGTACATAAATAATGTGTTGTTTTGAACACTACTTTCGATGCTCAGGAATAGCACGAGGATTTTTCGCTCGCTCCTCTTTATCTTGAGTTTGCGAACAACTGATACCACGGTCTTGTAATGCTTTACTACTACTCACATGTTCATTAGGAAATTTAGCTCCCTTTTTGAAAATCATCTTGACTGCCAAGAATAACATGCAAATAGCAACAATTAACACCGAAATAAGTACTTGTTTCATCATAATCATTACTTTTGTGGTGCAAAGATAATTGTTTACCGTCTATCTTGAAAGATTGGATAGATAATAAAACTAAAATCCGTATGAAAACCATTCTAGATTTAGAACCAAAAGAAGTATTTTATTACTTCAACGAAATTTGCCAGGTGCCTCGCCCATCGAAGCATGAAGAGCAAATCATAGCATATCTTAAGGAGTTTGGTGCAAAGCACAACCTTGAAACACGTGTTGACGAAGTGGGTAATGTCCTGATTAAAAAGCCAGCGACCCCAGGTTATGAAGATAAAGAAATAGTCGTGCTACAATCACATATTGACATGGTATGTGAGAAGAATAACGATAAGGAGCACGATTTCATGAAAGATCCAATTGAGCCAGTTATTGATGGTGAGTGGCTTAAGGCCAACGGAACCACTTTGGGTGCCGACAATGGTATTGGTATGGCTGCAGAACTAGCTCTATTGGCAAGTGGTAGTTTGGAGCATGGACCAATCGAATGTTTGTTTACTATCGATGAAGAAACAGGTTTGACAGGTGCTTTTGCCTTGAAGCCAGGTTTCTTTGATGGAAGCATCCTTTTGAATCTTGATTCAGAAGATGAAGGTGAACTTTTCATTGGTTGTGCTGGTGGTATGGATACAGTTGCTACATTTACATATACTGATCAAGAAGTGCCTGCTGGATATTTCCACTTTAAAGTTACCGTAAAAGGTTTGAGCGGTGGTCACTCAGGTGATGACATCAACAAGAATCTTGGTAATGCCAATAAGATTTTGGTACGTTACCTGAATATCTTGCGTGCTAAGCATGATGTGAAGATCTGTGAGATTAATGGAGGTAATCTACGTAATGCTATTCCTCGCGAAGCATCTGCAGTTATTGCTGTTCCAGTAGCATACAAACACGATGTGCGTGTTGACTTGAACGTGTTTGCAGCTGAAGTGGAGGCTGAGTATCATGTGACTGAGCCACGTTTAGCATTGGAGTTAGAAAGTCATGAGCCTGTAGCAACATGTATTGATGACACTACTGCTAGTCAATTGTTGTTGGCTTTACATGCAGTACACCACGGTGTATTTATGATGAGTCAAGATATGCCAGGATTGGTGGAAACGTCAAGTAATTTGGCCTCTGTTAAGATGAAAGAAGGCAATATTATTCGTGTAGAAACATCTCAACGAAGCAGTACTTTATCGTCTCGTGATGATATGGCTCAAACTATCCGCGCAACATTTAAGTTGGCTGGTGCTGAAATCTCGCATGGAGATGGGTACCCAGGATGGAAACCTAATCCAGAGTCTCCAATTTTGGCTACTGCTGTAGAAAGCTATGAGCGTCTATTTGGTAGTAAGCCTGCTGTACGAGCTATTCATGCTGGTCTTGAGTGTGGGTTGTTCTTAGAAAAATACCCACATCTAGATATGGTTTCTTTCGGACCCACTCTACGTGGAGTACACTCACCAGATGAGCGTATGGAAATCGCAACAGTAGAAAAGTGGTGGAAACACTTACTAGATTTGTTGAAAAACGTACCAGCTAAGAAGTGATACGAAAAATAATATGGAGCTGTCTCATGATATATGGGACAGCTCTTTTTGCTTATTGTGAGGCGCCAGCGCATATAAGTAGAATTATGTGGTGGAATGTAGAGAATCTATTTGATTGTGAAGATGACTCTTTAGTACAAGATGAAGAGTTCCTGCCTACATCTACTAGAAAATGGACGAAGCATAGATATTATAAAAAACTATGGCAAATAGGGCGAGTGGTTTCAGCTATGAGTGATACGTCACCTGTTATCATTGGATTGGGTGAAGTAGAAGGTGAGAAGCCTATTCGTGATTTGACACAGTATACGCTAAAGAACTTGGCTCCATATAAATACATATGCACACATGGAGAGGATAAGCGTGGCATACAAGTTGCCATGTTATATGATCCAAGATGTTTTGCATTACTTTATATGCACGAGAAGAATGTAAGTACCGAGCAATATAAAACTCGAAACTATTTACATGCTACAGGTGTGTTGATGCGGAAAGATACTATAGATATCTATGTTTGTCACTGGCCTAGTCAATGGGGCGGAGCAAAAGCAACCGAATATAAACGATTGTGTGTGGCTCGTCGGATGGAAGAAGATATCTTGTTGACAAAGAGGACATACCCACAAAGACAAGTTATTCTCATGGGTGACTTTAATGAAGAAAACGATTCACCAGCTCTAGCACAGCTAATGAACTCTTGTGACTTGACTGACCTTGTAGACGATGAAGTGAAAACAGATTTTGGGACACATTATTATCAAGGACAGTGGAGTACACTAGACCATCTCCTTATTTCTAGATATTTGTGCTCTAAGATTCAAAAAAGTGGCATTTGGAAAAATGCTTTCATGTTGGAGAAGGACAAACGTGGGTGCACTAAGCCGTATAGAACATACTTAGGCCCTTTTTATCATGGAGGATATAGCGACCATTTGCCAGTTTATTTAGATATTACAAATTAGCTATTGAATTGTAATATGAGATGTGCCTATACATACTTTTCTATATCTTTTCGTTTAAAAACTTGCCAATGTGAAAGATATGTTTTACTTTTGTTGCTGTTAAGATATAATATTAGTAGAAAGCATGGTTTATACTGCTTCACATCATCATCATCATATTCATTCTCACGAATAATTTCGGGAGCTGATCGTGGTGTATCTTATCTTAGCAGTCATACAGACAATATCAAAACAGATAATAAGATCTCAGGAGAGCAACCGAAAGGGTGGCTCTCCTTTTTTTTGTTCTTATGTATGACGTAAACATAGATAAATAACAAACAAAATATTTTACTCATTAAAACATTACTATTATGTTGCGTATCGCAGTACAAGCCAAAGGTCGTCTTTTCGAAGAGACAATGAACATGCTTCAAGAAGCTGATATTAAAATCAGCAGTGCTAAACGTAAATTACTCGTGCAATCACCAAACTTCCCAGTCGAAGTCCTATTCTTGCGTGATGATGACATCCCACAAACCGTAGCCACTGGTATGGCCGATATCGGTGTCGTTGGTGAAAATGAGTATGCGGAAAAGAAAGAAGATGCTGTAATTCTCGAGCGCCTTGGGTTTAGCAAATGCCGTCTTTCTATTGCTATACCAAATAGTATTGACTATCCTGGGAGTGAATGGTTGGAAGGTAAGAAAATTGCGACTAGCTATCCAGTAATTTTACAAGACTTTTTGGATCAAGCAGGTGTGAAGAACTGTGAGATTCATGTAATTACTGGGTCTGTAGAAGTTTCTCCATCTATTGGTTTGGCCGATGGTATTTTTGATATCGTAAGCTCAGGATCCACTCTAGTGAGTAACCGTTTGAAAGAAGTGGAAGTAGCTATGCAGTCGGAAGCTTTGCTTATTGGCAATAAAGATCTTTCTGAAGAAAAGAAAGCTATTCTTGATGAACTTATGTTCCGCTTGGAAAGCGTAAAACGTGCAGAAGATAAAAAGTACGTGATGATGAACTTGCCAAAAGATAAAATTGAAGAAATGGTCGCAGCACTACCAGGGGCTAAGAGTCCTACGATTATGCCACTAGCTGATAAAGATTGGTGTTCTGTACACACAGTTGTGGATGAACACTGTTTCTGGGAGATTATTGGTAAACTGAAAGAACTAGGTGCCGAGGGTATCTTGGTATTGCCTATCGAAAAGATGATATAATTTAAAACCTTGCTGTTATGCTGAAAGATCTAATAGCCAAAATTCGTTACAAAGTCCGTTATGGAAGCCAAGTGGAGTGGTTTAATTTTTTGTATATGATTACAAGAAAGAAGCATGCTTATATTCCTAGAATAGCTTCTATTGATGAGACTATTGATAAGATAATCACCGACAAGTGCTCAATAAGTCGCTTTGGAGATGGTGAAGTCATGTTGACTTTGTCGCATAAAAATATTCGCTACCAAGTAGGAAGTGAAGAACTTGCAGCTAAGCTCACTGAAATTCTAACATCTGATGTAGAAGGACATCTGATTGGATTATCAGACACGTTTCGAGACTTATACAGATATAACCGTAAAGCTAGACGTTTCTGGCGAACGCATTTTTATCTGTTTGAGAATCTATGGCTAGATAGATTGAATCCTGATCAGCAATATTATAATACTTTTGTGTCTCGCCCG
The DNA here is from genome assembly GCA_963678855.1 of Bacteroidaceae bacterium. Taxonomy (GTDB): domain Bacteria; phylum Bacteroidota; class Bacteroidia; order Bacteroidales; family Bacteroidaceae; genus F22. The sequence continues at coordinate 2,163,270 of OY787448.1, forward strand.
TATATGGATTTTGCAGATCGTTCTCAAAGTATGGGGTGGTTCAAGCATCTTAAACAGGCTTGGGAGGATAGGGACATTGTCTTTATCGAAGGTGCTAAAAGTCGATTAGGAGTAGGTAACGATTTATTCGATAATGCACGTTCCATTCGTCGCATCATCGGCCCACCACAAAACGCTTTTGAAAAACGAGATGAAATCATTCGTGAAGCGACTAAGCTTGATAAGGGTGTATTAATCGTTTTAGCGCTTGGGCCAGCAGCAACTGTGTTAGCATATGAACTACATAAGCAGGGTTACCAATCGCTGGATATGGGACACGTAGATGTTGAATATGAATGGTGTAAACTTGGAGTCGCAACTAAAGTGAACCTCGCAGCAAAGAATGTCAATGAAGTATCAGGTGGTAATACGGTAACCGATGCTGGGGATGAGTATCGTTCTCAGATTATTGCCCAGATAAAATAAAGAATATTATTTAGAAGAGATGATTGAAACGATACGTTTTCCTGAAAAATCACAATGGAAGGAAGTACTAGCTCGTCCAGTGTTGGCGAGTCAAGACTTACAGTCTATTGTAGAACCCATTATAAAAGAAGTTCAAGGTAGTGGTGATCGAGCTGTGATTGCATACGAGAAGAAATTTGATGGGTGTGAATTGACTAGTTTAGCTGTAACCAAGGAAGAGTTTGATGCAGCTGAAAAGGCAGTGAGTCAAGAGTTGAAAGATGCCATTAATATGGCTCATGAGCAAATTGAAGCTTTCCATAAGTCACAAGAATTTGAACCCACTGTGGTTGAAAATCGTCCTGGTGTACGTTGCTGGCAGGAAGCACGCGCTATTGAGCGAGTAGGACTCTATGTACCTGGGGGAACAGCCCCTTTATTCAGTACTGTGTTGATGCTTGCTGTACCAGCTGCTATCTCAGGATGTGGGCAAATTGTGTTGTGCACTCCTCCTAGTAAAGAAGGAAAAATCCATCCAGCCATTTTGTATGCAGCCACTGTAGCTGGTGTGACTAAAGTGTATAAGGCTGGTGGAGTTCAAGCGATTGCAGCCATGGCATACGGCACTGAATCGGTTCCTAATGTGTATAAGATTTTTGGCCCTGGTAATCAATATGTAACTGCTGCTAAACAGTACGTAAGCCTACGTGACGTAGCTATCGATATGCCAGCAGGCCCATCTGAAGTAGAAGTGTTAGCCGATGAGACAGCAGATCCTGCATTTGTAGCAGCCGATTTATTATCTCAGGCTGAACATGGAGCTGATAGTCAGTCTATTTTGATTACAACTTCAGAGAAGCTTATAAAAGAGGTTCAACTAGAGGTTAAGAAACAACTAGATGAACTTCCAAGACGTGAATTTGCAGCTAAAGCTTTGACACACAGTCGCATCTTACTTGTTCAAGATATGGATGAGGCTATTGCTATGACCAACACGTATGCACCAGAACATCTTATTGTACAAACTCAAAACTATATGGATGTTGTACCTCGTATCATCAATGCAGGCTCTGTCTTCTTAGGCCCGTATAGTTGCGAGAGTGCAGGAGATTATGCTTCTGGAACAAACCATACTCTGCCGACCAACGGATATGCTCGCGCTTATAGCGGTGTAAATTTAGATAGCTTTATCCGTAAGATTACATTCCAAGAACTGACAAAGGAAGGAATCGATACGATAGGTCCAGCAATCGAACTGATGGCCGCAACCGAACAGTTGGATGGGCATAAGAATGCTGTTACTGTTCGTCTGAAAAAGAAATAATAGCTACATAAGACTCAATAAGAACTAAACAAACAATCATGAATAGAACTCTAGCACAACTCGTGCGTCCCAATATATGGGCACTGAAAGCCTACTCGTCGGCACGTGATGAATTCCAAGCTCAAGAAGGGGTGGAGTACGTTTACTTCGATGCCAATGAGAATCCGAATGAACAAGATTCATTGGCCATCAATAGATATCCAGATCCATTGCAGATGGAGGTGAAAACAGAGATTGGTAGTCTACGCAACTTGAACCCTTTAAACTTGTTCTTGGGGAACGGTAGTGATGAGGCTATTGATGTCTTGTACCGCGTTTTCTGCGAGCCAAGGTTAGATAATGTTGTAGCTATCAATCCAAGTTATGGTATGTATGCAGTCTGTGCGCATACTAATGATGTTGCACTGAAAGAAGTGCCTCTTAACAAGGATTTCTCCCTGAATGTAGATGCGTTACTAGATGCTTGCGATGCACATACTAAGATGATATTCTTATGTTCACCAAATAACCCATCAGGCAATCTGCTAGAAAGAGAAAATGTGCTTCGCATCGTGGAAAACTTTGATGGTATTGTGGTGATTGATGAAGCATATATCGATTTTGCACCAGAAGGCAATAGCTGGTGTGGCCTTTGGGATAAATATCCTCGTGTTGTTGTCCTTCAAACTTTCAGTAAGGCATGGGGTGCAGCAGCTATGCGTTTGGGTATGGCATGGGCATCAACTGAGATTATCGACCTGATGAACAAGGTGAAATACCCATACAATGTCAACTTGCTTACTCAGCAAAAAGCTCTTGAAATCCTAGCAGATGCAGACGCAGTACAAGCGCAGATGGATGAGATTCTTAGCGAGCGCAGCCGCTTGCTTGCTGCTTTGGAGAATATGACTGAAGTAGAAGAAGTCTTCCCTACAGATGCTAACTTTATATTAGTTCGTGTGAAAGATGCAAACGCCATGTATGACTATTTAATCGCTCAAGGAGTGATTGTACGTAATCGTCATAAGCAACTACACTGTGATAACTGTCTTCGTATTACGGTAGGACTTCCAAGTGAAAATACAGCATTGCTAGATGCTATGAACGCATATGCCACAAAATAAGAAATCAATGAAAAAGAAAGTACTATTTATAGATAGAGATGGAACACTTGTTGTCGAACCTCCAGTAGACTATCAATTAGATGCCTTGGAGAAATTGGCGTTTGTACCAGGAGTTATGAAGCACCTTGGCTTTATCCGTGAGAAGCTCGATTTTGAGTTTGCCATGGTTACTAACCAAGACGGTCTTGGTACAGATTCTTTCCCAGAAAATTCGTTCTGGCCACCACACAATTTGATGATGCAAACTCTAGAAGGTGAAGGCATCACGTGGGATGAGATATTTATCGACCCTACTATGCCAGAGGAAAATGCACCAACGCGTAAGCCAGGCACAGCTATGCTGACTAAGTATATTGATAATGAAGATTATGACTTGGCAGGCAGCTTTGTGATTGGTGATCGTTATACCGATGTGCAGTTGGCGAAGAATCTAGGTTGTAAGGCTATCTACATGCAGCTAGATACTGCTGAAACTCGTCAAGACCTAGAAGAGAAAGCCTTGACCGACTCTTGTGCTTTGATTACCACAGATTGGGCTTTGATTGCACAGTTTTTGTTTGCTGGAGAGCGCACAGCCACTGTACAACGTACGACACAGGAAACAGATATTTATGTGTCTGTAGGTCTCGATGGAAACGGTACTTCTGATATCTCTACTGGCTTAAGCTTCTTTGACCATATGCTTGAACAAATTGGTAAGCATGGTGGCATCGATTTGACTATCCGTGTTAAAGGTGACCTTGACGTAGATGAGCACCACACAATTGAAGATACAGCCCTTGCTCTAGGTGAATGCCTGAAGAATGCTCTAGGCGACAAACGCGGAATAGAGCGTTATGGATATTGTCTACCTATGGATGACTGTCTATGTTCGGTAGTTCTAGATTTTGGCGGACGTCCATGGCTCGTATGGGATGCAGAGTTCAATAGAGAGATGGTGGGAGATATGCCTACAGAGATGTTTCTGCATTTCTTTAAGTCACTAAGCGACACGGCTTTGATGAATCTTAATGTGAAGGCAGAAGGCGCCAATGAGCATCACAAAATTGAAGGTATCTTTAAGGCTTTAGCTCGTGCACTTAAGATGGCTATACGCCGTGATATCTACAAGTATGAACTCCCATCTACCAAAGGAGTGTTGTAGTAGCTTAAAACCGAGGGTATGATTTGTTCACACCAGAAAAAACTGCTATATTTGCGCTTCTAGAAAGATAATCAATTAAAACAATATACTAGTATGTTGACCATCAAACAGATTACAGACCAAAAAGAGGCTGTTATCGCAGGATTGAAAAAGAAGCATTTTGCTGATGCCGAGGCAGTGATTGATCAAATCCTTGCCTTCAATGATAAGCGTAAAAAAACGCAAGCTCAACTAGACGACCAATTGGCTGAAGGTAAGAAAGCAGCTAAGCAAATCGGCATGTTGATGAAGCAAGGTAAGCAAGAAGAAGCAACTGCTATTCGTGAGAAAGTTGCCGCTTACAAAGAAAGTAATAAAGAGCTTGAAGCGACAATGAATCAAGCTGAACAAGATATGAAGGAGTTGTTGTACACGGTTCCAAACGTACCTCATGAAAGTGTGCCAGAAGGTCGCACAGAAGAGGACAACGTAGTAGAACGTCAAGGTGGCGACCCTGCTAGTCTTCCAGAGAACGCATTGCCTCACTGGGATTTGGCTAAGAAATACGATCTTATCGACTTCGAACTTGGTGTGAAAATTTCTGGTGCTGGTTTCCCTGTTTACAAAGGAAAGGGTGCTCGTCTTCAACGTGCTTTGATCAACTTCTTTATGGACGAGGCTGCTAAAGCTGGTTATGCTGAAGTAGAAGTGCCTTATCTTGTCAATGAAGCATCTGGTTATGGTACTGGTCAACTTCCTGATAAAGAAGGACAAATGTATCACGATGCACAAGATGATTTATACTTGATTCCTACAGCTGAGGTACCCGTTACAAATATCTACCGTGATGTCATTCTTGATGAAAGCCAATTGCCAATCAAGAACTGTGCTTACTCTGCATGTTTCCGTCGTGAGGCTGGTAGCTATGGTAAGGATGTACGTGGTCTAAACCGTCTACACCAATTTAATAAGGTAGAAATTGTACGCATCGATACTCCTGAGCATTCTTACGAATCTTTGGATGAGATGATCTCTCATGTAGAAGGTTTGATCGAAAAACTAGAATTGCCATACCGTATCCTTCGTTTATGTAGTGGTGATGTAAGTTTCACATCGTCTATTACATTTGACTTTGAGGTATATAGTGCAGCTCAAGAACGTTGGTTGGAAGTTTCTTCTGTGTCTAACTTTGAGTCTTACCAAGCAAATCGTTTGAAATGTCGTTATAAAGGTAAAGACAAGAAAGCTACACTGTGTCACACTTTGAATGGTAGTGCGTTGGCATTGCCACGTATCATGGCTGCGTTCCTTGAGAACCACCAAACTCCAGAAGGTATCGTGATTCCTGAAGCGTTGCGCCCTTATACTGGATTCGATATTATCGACTAAAAGTATATTGTAGGTGTCTTACCTATTTTGATACATTATTATACAGAGAGCAAGTCAATAGCTATTTGACTTGCTCTCTGCTGTTTTATAGGAGAATAGCAGCTTTTAATAGGAAGAACCTTCCCTGTCATCCACGATTGCCAGAGGGCTGTCTTCCTATTAAAACGAAACTTCCCACTTAGTACGTTGATGTAGTAAGTGGGAAGTAATCCATTGAAAGCTAGTAAGTGTAGCTGTTAGTTCTATATTCTCTTAATCAGGAAGTCCGTACTTATCTACTACGAAGTCGATATCCTTATCTCCACGACCACTAAGGTTGACTAGGATAGATGTGCGAGGTTCGCGTTGAGCAAGCTTGATAGCATAAGCTACAGCGTGTGCACTTTCTAAGGCAGGGATGATACCTTCTAGGCGGCTCAATTCGTAGAATGCATCTATACACTCTTGGTCGCTGATTGGCTCGTAATCTACACGCTTCATATCGTTAAGCATACTGTGTTCAGGACCTACACCTGGATAGTCCAAACCAGACGCTACAGAATAGACTGGAGCAGGCTCGCCCTTTTCATCTTGAAGCAAGTGGCATTTGAAACCATGGATAATACCTGGTTTGCCTAAAGTAGCCGTTGCTGCGTGCTCACCAAGATTAAGTGATAGACCACCTGGTTCTACACCATATAGTTTACATGGGTCGTCCAAGAAAGCGCTAAACATACCGATGGCATTACTACCACCACCGACACATGCTACGACGCTATCAGGCAATTCACCTGTCATGTCAAAAAATTGTTCTTTAGCTTCGATACCGACTACACGTTGGAAATCGCGCACCATCATAGGGAATGGGTGAGGTCCTACTACAGAACCGATACAGTAGATTGAATTGATAGGATCTTTAAGATATGCTTCGAATGCAGAGTCTACTGCTTCTTTAAGTGTCTTAAGTCCGTGAGATACTGGTACTACAGTAGCACCAAGAATCTTCATGCGTACAACATTAGGGTGCTCCTTAGCGATATCTACTTCACCCATGTGAATCTCACACTCTAGTCCGAAGTAAGCTGCTGCTGTTGCAAGTGCTACACCGTGTTGGCCTGCACCAGTTTCAGCGATAAGCTTCTTCTTGCCCATGTGTTTAGCCAAAAGTGCTTCACCCATACAATGATTCAACTTATGTGCACCTGAGTGGTTCAAATCTTCACGCTTTAGATAAATACGGCCACCATACTTTTCGCTAAGTCGATTACAATAATATACTGGAGTAGGACGTCCTTGATAGTGTTTACGGATACTACGTAGTTCACTAATAAATTTGTGCGACTTACTGATAGAATAATACGCCTCAGTAATTTTGTCCATTTCTTCCTGAAGTTGAGGAGGAATGAAAGAACCTCCATATTCTTGGAAGAAGCCCTCTTTGTTGGGATATACTTTAAAATAATCTTTTTCCATGGCTTTCTAATAGCTAAATGTTGAATTGATTTGTTTGACAAAAGTACTGAAAAAATACGAGGCAGCAAATAATTTTCTATCTTTGCATGGTATTATATAAGAAAGGAGTCAACGACAATCTGATTTACTCCTTCCGTCCTTTTATATTGAAAGAGAAATAAATGAATATGCAATTGAAATCATCTCAAAAGATCTCAAACATGTCTTATAACCAGCCTTTAATTGGTCAGTTCAATGATGTGTTCCCTCCCATTATGGATGGGGTAGCTGTCTGTGTACACAACTATGCTCACTGGCTGCACGAATTGATGGGTGCTGTTAAGGTTATCACGCCACAGGCACCAGGACATATTTATCAGGAGGAGTATGAGATACTTCCGTATGCATCTTTGCCTATCCCTGGACGTGAACCGTATCGTTTAGGCTTGCCAAACTTTACAAATGGATATCGTAGACGACTTTTACAGCACGATTTTGGGTTGGTGCATGCTCATTGTCCTTTCTCTTCAGGAGAACTTGCACTAGAAGTCTCTCGTCGTCAGGGTGTACCATTGGTAGCTACATTTCATTCAAAGTATAAAGACGATTTTGAAGCAAGCATTCCCGAATGGCTGCGACCATTAGGTATTAAAGATGCATTGATTGATAAAATGTTGAAAAAAGTAGTTGACTACTACGAGTCGGTTGATGAAGTGTGGGTGGCACAACCAGCTGTAGCTGATGTGTTAAGAGATTATGGCTACAAAGGGCCTATTGAGGTTGTGCCTCATGGGAATGATTTTGCTATTGATGAGGCTGACTATTCTGCTTATCGAAGCAAGGCACGCGCAGATTTACATATTGCTGAAGATGAGCGTGTGCTTTTGTACGTAGGACAGCATATCAATCAGAAGAACTTACCGTTTCTTGTACAATCATTGCGATGCGTTCAAGGCAACTATAAGATGTTTTTTATTGGACGGGGTGACGCTGAGCAGGCGCTTAAAGAAGCAGTTTCCACATATCAGTTGCAAGATAAAGTGATTTTTGTGGGACCAGTGTACGAACGTGAAGTGTTGAAGCAATACTATGCAGCAGCCGATCTTTTTCTATTCCCATCAAAGTATGACACATTAGGTCTAGTGATATATGAGGCAGCCGCTTTGCATACACCTTCTTTATTGCTTCAAGGATCGACATCTTCACATTTAGTCCAAGAGAATATTGATGGATTTTTGGCACCTGAAGATGAAGAAGCTTTTGCCAACTGTATCAATACAATACTTAGCAATCCAATACAATTAAGTGAAGTGGGATTATCTGCATCACGAAGTATGGCTCATTCTTGGCGAGAAGTTGTAGAAGAGGTCATAGATAGATACAATGCTTTAATTTATAGACAATGCAAAACAGCTCAACAGATAACAAGGAGATAGAGACATCGGGTAAGATCGTTCATGGCACCACTAAAGGTATAAATGAGTTTAAAGTATGGCGATTGATGATTCCAATCGTTATAGGACTTGGAGCTACAGTGTGGATGTTTTACCACGAGTTTGCTAGCCAAAAGGATTTTCATTTTGAAATGTCTTGGTGGGTAGCTCTATCGGCTGTGGTGGGACTTCTGTGTATGGCCATTCGTGATTTAGCCAATGTACATCGTTTTCGCATGTTGACGCGGCCAGAGAATCTGTCTTGGCAACAAGCATTTAGAATCAATCTTCTTACAGAGTTTTCTAGTGCCATTACACCATCGGCGGTGGGAGGATCAAGTCTAGTCGTAGCTTTTTTTAAGGGAGAAGGCATTAGCTTAGGTCGTAGTACTGCTGTGATGATGTCTGGACTTTTTCTTGATCAGCTATTCTTCGTGCTCACTTGCCCATTGATGTTGTATTGTTTTCCTCCCGAGGAGCTATGGGGAGCATCTTCGGCAATAGGTGCTACTGTAGAAGGACTTCTCAAAGGAGTCTATTTCTTGTTGTTGGCATGGTGCTCTATATTGTTTTTAGCTTTGTTTGTTGCTCCTGTTCATATTCGAAAGATACTGAACTATCTAGCAGCTCATGGCCCGCTTAAACGCTTTGGGAAAGGCTTAAGAGAGTTTGGTGATAACCTTGTAGAAAGCAGTCAGCAATTGCAGCATAACTCTTTTTGGTTTTGGTTGAAAGCTTTTGCTGTTACAGCAATCAACTGGACAGCTCGATATGCTGTGGTGTGCGTATTGCTATGGACTTTCGCTCCAAATTTCGCTGATCAATTGATTATTCTAGTGCGTCAGCTGATGTGTTGGATAGTTATGACGATTTCTCCATCCCCTGGAGGAGCTGGATTCAGTGAATATCTTTTTAAGACATACTATGCTGATTACGTGTCTACGACAGGTGATATCTTAATTCTGGCGTGCTTGTGGCGTATCGTAACATACTACGTTTATCTAATTGGTGGCTTTATTTTACTTCCAAGTTGGTTTAAAGATAAGGTGTTAAAACGTAGCTAAAGTAGTATAATACGTAACATGTCGTCATTGAATGGCATATGGTTTGTATCTAATTTATAGGCTCTTTGACTTTTTTATAGGTTAAATAATACGGCTTATAGGACTATTTTTTTTACTGAAAATTTGCTCAGTTCAAATAAACCCCATACTTTTGCATTATCTGAAAATAAATAATTATATAATCATGTTCAAAATAGTAAGTAAGATTCAGTTGTCTGAGAAAGTCTTCAAATTTGTAGTTGAAGCACCACTTATCGCAAAGTCTCGCAAAGCTGGACACTTTGTTATTGTACGCGTTGGCGAAAAGGGAGAGCGTATTCCTTTAACTATTGCTGAAGCGGACGAAAAGAAAGGTACTATCACTCTCGTAGTTCAAAAAGTAGGTGTGTCTTCTATGCGTCTGTGTGAATTGAACTCAGGAGATATTATCAACGATGTGGTAGGTCCTTTAGGTAAAGCTACACATATTGAAAACTTTGGAACTGTGGTTTGTGCTGGTGGTGGAGTTGGTATTGCACCAATGCTTCCTATTGTACAGGCTTTGAAAGCGGCAGGTAATCGTGTGATTACTGTTCTAGCTGGTCGTTCTAAAGATCTTATTATTCTTGAAGAAGAGGTGCGTGCTGTAAGTGATGAAGTGATCATCATGACAGATGATGGTAGCTATGGGACCAAAGGTCTAGTGACTAATGGCGTCGAAGAAGTAATCAAACGTGAAACGGTCAACAGGTGTTTCGCTATTGGTCCTGCTATCATGATGAAGTTTGTATGCTTACTTACAAAAAAATACGAAGTTCCTACTGATGTATCATTGAATACTATTATGGTGGATGGTACTGGTATGTGTGGTGCTTGCCGTATCACTGTGGGTGGAAAAACTCGTTTCGTTTGTGTTGACGGGCCTGAGTTTGATGGTCACCAAGTAGATTTCGATGAAATGCTTAAGCGTATGGGGGCCTTTAAAGATGCTGAGGTTGAAGAAATCAATAAGCTGGAAGAAGCACACGCTAAGATGGTACCTGCCCAGAAAGAAGAATCGTGCAAGTGCCTAGATGAAGATGGAAACCCACGCGAATGTGAAGAAGAAAAAGTAGAGCATGCTCTACCAGAATATACTCCTTGTCAAACGGCTGCTGAATTGGCGCAAGTATCTGATGAGGAACTAACTAGCCGTGATGCAGAATGGCGTGATGCGCTTCGTAAATCTAAGAAAGCAAAAGAGCGTACTCAACAAGAGCGCGTAGAGATGCCTGAGCTTGATCCTGAATACAGAAGTCATAGTCGCAAAGAAGAAGTGAATCTTGGTTTGACAGAAAGCCAAGCACTTGTGGAAGCTAGCCGTTGTTTGGATTGTAAAAATCCAACTTGTATGACTGGTTGTCCTGTAAGCATTGACATTCCATCATTTGTGAAAAATATTGAGCGTGGTGAGTTCTTAGGAGCTGCACGTGTTTTGAAGATGACTAGTGCATTGCCTGCTGTTTGTGGTCGTGTATGTCCTCAAGAAAAACAGTGTGAGAGCATGTGTGTGCATATTAAGATGGGCAAACCTGCCGTAGCTATTGGTCACTTGGAACGTTTTGCTGCTGACTACGAACGTATCAGTGGAGAAATGTCTGTGCCAACTGTAGCTGAAAGCAATGATAAGAAAATCGCTGTTGTTGGTTCAGGTCCTGCAGGACTTGCCTTTGCAGGTGATATGGCTAAGTATGGTTACGATGTAACTGTGTTTGAAGCATTACACGAAATTGGTGGTGTGTTGAAGTATGGTATTCCTGAATTCCGTCTACCAAATGAAATCGTAGAAGTCGAAATTCGCAACCTAGAAAAGATGGGTGTGAAGTTTATTAAAGATACTATCATCGGTAAAACTCTTTCTGTAGAACAACTACAAGAAGATGGTTTTAAGGGTGTGTTTGTAGCATCAGGTGCTGGACTTCCGAACTTTATGGATATTCCAGGCGAGAATGCTATTAACGTAATGTCATCAAATGAGTATTTGACTCGTGTCAACTTGATGGATGCAGCTAGTGAAGATTCAGATACTCCTGTGACTTTCGGACGCAATGTAGCTGTTATTGGTGGTGGTAATACTGCTATGGATTCAGTTCGTACAGCGAAACGTTTAGGTGCGGAACGTGCGATGATCATTTATCGTCGTTCAGAAGAAGAGATGCCAGCTCGTGTGGAAGAAGTGAAACATGCGAAAGAAGAAGGTGTTGAATTCTTGAACTTGCACAACCCTATTGAATATCTTGCAGACGATAAAGGCCGTGTGAAGGCCGTGCGTCTACAAAAGATGGAACTAGGTGAGCCAGATGAAAGTGGCCGTCGTCGTCCAGTTCCTATTGAGGGTGCGGTTGAAACAATTGATATCGACCTAGCTATTGTTAGTATTGGTGTATCTCCAAACCCTATTGTACCAAGCTCTATCGAAGGACTTGAATTGGGTCGCAAGGGAACTATTGCTGTAAACGATCAAATGCAATCATCTATTCCAACAATCTATGCTGGTGGTGATATTGTACGTGGTGGTGCAACAGTTATCTTGGCTATGGGTGATGGGCGCCAAGCAGCAGCTGCAATGCATGAATCTATCGGTGGATAATTCTTAAATAAAGGCATTTTAGCCAAGGTTTGCGTAACAAGATATAGAGTCGTTTTTAGGTGAAAAACTAAGAACGACTCTTTTTTTTTCTTTTGAATATAAGTAAAATGTGCTGTAAAGCACATAATGAAAAAAAGTCCAGAAAAAAGAGAGAAAATATTTGGATGCTTAATTTCAACTCGTTATTTTTGCGCTGTAATTAATGAAAAGATAACCATGACTGATATAAATGACGTAACCAATAAATCTGCGGCTCAGAACGGAAATGCTGAGTTTATGAATCGAATGAATAAGATTAGAGTTTTGAATGTATTGCACCAATATGGACAAATATCTAGAACTCAGATTGTGAAGCTGACTGGGCTTAGTGCGCCAACAGTGACACGTATCATTGACAGTCTGATCAATGTAGAACGCCTTGTGGCTACAGTAGGACGAGGCGATTCTAAGGGTGGGCGACCACCTGTGATTCTGGAGTTTAAAGGAACCGACCGTTATGTTATCGGTATTGATTGGGGACGTACTCACATATTAGGAGTATTGACTGATCTAAATGGTGAGGTAGTTAAACGTATCAATGTACATACTGGTGCTTCTGGAGATTTTACTACCGATATGAAGCATTTGATATCTCTATTACGCAGATTGATTGTTGAGTCTGTAATTGACTATGAAAGTCTGATGGGGATTGGTGTTGCAATTGGTGGATATATAAAGAAAGAGGATCAAAAAGTACAGTTTGCACCCAACTTCGGTTGGTCTGATGTGGATGTAAAACGTCCGTTGGAATCTGAATTTGGTGTACCAGTACTAGTAGATAATGTGTCGCAAGTGATGGCGCAAGGTGAACTCCTACATGGTATAGGCAAAGATGTCAAAGATTTTGTCTTTGTCAATATTGCTCACGGTATTGGAGCAGGCGTTGTATCCAACGGAGTCCAGTTTAAAGGATTTGATGGATATGCAGGTGAAATCGGTCACACACTTACACCTGGAGAGAGTGAAGGATACACTTGTGTCTGCGGAAAGCAAGATTGTTTGGAATGTTACGCATCTGGTCGAGGTATCGCAGAGCGTGCCAAAGAGCAGTTGGCTAGCCATCCCGAATCAGCACTCGCTGGACTTGAAGATATTAGTGCACATAACGTTGCTCAAGCAGCTGCTGCAGGCGATGAATTGGCACAAAAGATATTGAATACAGCTGCTGATACCTTGGGTGCAGCTATTGCTAATATGACCAATGTCTTCAATCCTGAAGCCGTGGTTGTTGGTGGTGGAGTAACGCGTTCAAGTGCAGCTTTTGTGACACGTATTCGTGAGCAATTTGAGAAACATCAGTTGCGCAATACAGGTCGGATCATATCATTGACTGAATCGACTTTGAAAGACCAAGCAGCTGTACTAGGTGCGGCTTCTTTGATGATTAATGAAGTCTTACAGTTGCGGGTAGATACCGTCTAACTCTTTATATATAAAATAACCAGTGCTTCACCAAAAAGTAGCCTTATTTCTCTTAACGATTTCCTTATGGGCAGATGATAGTCATAAAGTATTGGTGACTAGTCACAATATGGATTATAAGATAACTCTACAAATTAAGCAACAGTATGCACGTATGTATAAGCAGGGTTTTGAGGGACGGTATGTTTTTCCTATTGTTTACTAATCCTGCATGGGATTCTTTGAATGAATTCCGTTTTGGTGAAGTCAGGTAATTTCTGGACAATCTTATAAGGGTAATTATTTTAATGTAGGCTATATATCTCAAACTAGAAAATTTAGCAGTGTTCAGTCAGGAAGCTTAGCAGGAGCTTCTTGTGAACTGCACCACAGAAAAGAGGCTTGATTCTTATGAATCAAGCCTCTTTTCTGTGGGCGAAGAAGGATTCGAACCTCCGAAGTCGAAAGACAGCAGATTTACAGTCTGCCCCATTTGGCCGCTCTGGAATTCGCCCGTGCTTTTCAAAAGCGATGCAAATATAAGGACTTTATTTTCAGTGTCCAAATTTATGGGTGTTTAATTTATGAAAACCTGTACTTTTCTACCTGAATCAGTGATTTTTTACTGTCAGTAGAGGAGGAATACATAGGAAGAACGCCCTCTTTTTACTTAAAGTCGCTTTTTTTTTATTGAACCTTGCCGCCCACCCATGGAGGGTCGAGTCGCACACTCATGGATGAACGGGTCGCCCGCCCATGGATGGTCGAGTCGCACACTCATGAGTGGGCGATAGGATTGCGCTTATAGCACGGGGCTATCTCATATACATAAAACAATAGGATGCATCAATATTGTTGACACATCCTATTATGTTTATTGTTCTAAAGTCAGTATGCTTTACAGATGACGAGCAAAGTCTACCATCTTAATAGCAGTAATAGCACCTTCATCACCTTTGTTACCTAGACTACCACCAGCACGATCTTCTGCTTGTTGCATCGTGTTTGTAGTAATCAACGAGTAAATAACAGGAATCTCTTGTGTTGCATTTAAGTGAGCAATACCTTGAGTTGTTCCTTGACATACATAGTCGAAGTGAGGCGTATCTCCACGCACTACACAACCGATGGCGATAACTGCATCCACTTTGTGCCCTTGACCAGTATAAGATGTTGCTTCTGTCATTTGCTGTGCACCATAGATAAGCTCAAAGCTACCAGGTACATGCATTACAGTGATGTTCTCTTCAGGACATCCATGTTTCTTTAGAGTGTCTATAGCACCGTCTAGAAGTGCGAATGTGATGTTTTCATTCCAGTCTGATACAACAATACCGAAGCGCATGTTTTCTGCACTAGGTACTGTAGCTGGATCGTAGTCGGATAAATTATGATAAGCTGTTGCCATAATTAGTTGTTTTATAAGTTATTCTTTTACATTTCCTATTGTATGGATTTCGGGCGTACGACATACATTGAACGAATGTATAGCGCACGCCCGACTATTTTTATCCCTAAATGGGCAGTCTGATATAACCTATAAGATTATACGCCTGCTTGAGCTTTCGCTAGTTCGATATAGCGCTCGATACCACGGCCCAGTTGGCTGTTAGGGTATTCTTTCTTGATTTGCTCGAAAGTAGCAATTGCCTTGTTGTATTGCTTTGCAGCTTGGTATAATTGACCAGCGTTAAGCAAGTAGATAGGGCTTAGAGTTGTAGCGTTTGCACGATTAGCAGCATCTACAAGCATAGCAGCAGCTTTTTCTGTTTGACCTGCATCAGCGTAGCAGTTTGCAGTTGCAGCTAGAATAGCTGGTGCAATTTGCTTGTCGTCAGCATCAAATGCTTCAAGTTCTTTGATTGCCTTATCGTTTTGACCAAGTTTCTTGTAGCAGATACCTGCATAAGCGTGAGCTAGGTTACCAGCTGGTGTGCTACCATATTTCTTAGCAACAGCAACTAGACCGATACTGCTGATGCTATCACCGTCAAGTGCCAACTTGAATTGTTGTTGCATGAAGTAGTTTTGGCTTGGGTATAGTGCTTCTTGTGCTTTCGCCGCTTTTGGCTCTAACACATGGTTTCGGTAAGCAATAATACCTACAATTACTACGACTACAGCTAGTACGGCAGTCAAGAATTTATTGATATTCTTGATGATAAAACCTTCGGTTGAATTCATTGCCTCGCCTTCGATGTGCTCTGCTTCTTGATTCTTGTTCGTCATTTTTATAATTTGATTTTGTTATTATTTCTACAAGGTTCTCAAATAGATTCCTCTTTGATTTATTGTTGTTATATTAGAATGGTAGAAAACAAAAGGAATCTGGGGAACAAAAGTAACTTTTTTCTGTCTTTCTTGGAAATTTATTCACACCTTTTTTTCATTGCCGTCTGTTTTATCTATCATTCTTTCTTTTTTAGGATAGTTTTCCAGCTGTGTGGCAGGTGAAATCATTATTTCTTCGTACTTTTGTCTTTCTTTAAAATGGCTTGCTGAATAGTGGCCAAAGCCAATGTTCTGATACAATAAATTATGAAGCTAAATAGATTATCCATTACACAATTCAAGAATATTGCGGAAGCTGATATGCATCTTTCGCCTAAACTCAATTGTTTTATAGGAGCCAATGGAATGGGTAAAACCAATTTGTTGGAGGCAATCTATATGCTTTCATTTACCAAAGGACTTTCAGGTGCTACTGATACACCGTCCATTCGTCATGACGAGGATTTTGCAGTTGTTAAAGGGCAGTATTCACTATCTGAGCATGAAGAAGAAGCGAGCATACAGGATGAGATTTATTGTGGTTTAGCCCGTGGACGTAAAAAGACATTTAAGCGTAATCAAAAAAGCTATAAGCGAATAGCCGAGCATATCGGACTTATTCCACTTGTTATGATTTCGCCTGCTGATGGTACTCTGATTGCCGCTGGAAGTGATGTGCGCCGTCGTTTTATGGATATGGTGATTTCTCAATTTGATCCAGAATATCTACATGCACTACAGCACTACAACAAGGCACTTCAACAGCGTAATGCCATGTTGAAAATGGAGCAGGGTGTGTTGGATGAGATATTCGAAACTTACGAGGAAGTAATGGCTAAACATGCGGCAAATATTTATGCTAAACGAGCTGCTTTCTTGGAAGATTTTATCCCTATTTTTCAACGTTACTACAATGCTATAACAGGAGATAAGGAGCAAGTAAGCCTGACGTATGAATCGCATCAGGCGCAAGGCTCTTTAGTGGACTTGTTACGTGCTAGTCGTCCTAAGGAACGTATTTTAGGATATTCTATTCGTGGTATTCATAAAGATGATTTGATTATGGAGCTAGAAGGATATCCTATCAAAGTAGAAGGCTCACAGGGGCAAAATAAAACATATCTTGTAGCGATGAAGTTGGCACAGTTTGAGTGGTTGAAGACACACACAAAACATACGCCTATACTACTATTGGATGACTTGTTTGATAAGCTTGACGCTCAGCGTGTAACACGTTTGATGGATTTGTTGAAAGATCAGCGATTTGGCCAGATCTTTATAACGGATACCAACAGAGAGCACTTAGATCGTATCTTGGATGGTATATATGAGAACCATAAGATTTTTATGGTGCAGGATGGTGTGTTTGCTGAGCAATCGAGTCTATAATGAGTAGTGGCTTATGAAGAGAAAAGATTCTATAAAAGTTGATCGAATTGTGCAAACAATTATGCGCAATCAAGGGTTGGAACATCCTTATCAGCATGTCATGATTAAAAAAGCTTGGATGGAACTCAATCCGCTTATCACCAAATATACACGTGAGGTGTATATTCAAGGTGATATCTTGTACGTCAAACTCACATCGGCTGCCCTTCGTCAGGAATTAATGATGGGACGAGACGATTTAGTGCGTAGGTTAAATAATGAAGTGCGTGCAAAGGTTATTAAAGATATTATATTCCGCTAGACTTTTTTGCCCTGAAAGCCAACTATATTACCCTTTTTGAAGCATATTCTCCTACTTATAGGTCATGTCTATTATCCTATAGATATGGTCTGTTTGATTGTGTTTAGTATAGTGTGTATCTTTGCATCAGTAATAAATAATAAACTCAACAATACTGGTGAATATGAAACATCTAATTATCGGTGGTGTAGCTGGAGGAGCTACCGCTGCCGCACGTATCCGTCGTGCAGACGAAAATGCAGAAATTATTCTTGTGGAAAAGGGACCATATATCTCTTATGCCAATTGTGGACTACCTTATTATATAGGTGGAGTCATTACAGATCGTGACCAATTGTTCGTGCAAACACCCGAATCATTTGGCACTCGTTTTCGTGTGGATGTGCGTGTGCTTACTGAGGCGACAGCTATTGACACTGAAAAGAAAGTTGTGACTTTGCATCGTGCAGATGGTACAACAATAGAAGAATCATATGATAAGTTGCTTCTTTCTCCAGGAGCTAATCCAGTTCGCCCACCTCTACCAGGTATAGACTCACCAGGAATCTTTACATTGCGTAATGTACAAGATACCGATGCTATCTACGCCTATATGAAAACGCACGATGTAAAACGTGCCGTTATTGTTGGTGCAGGATTTATCGGCCTAGAGATGGCTGAAAATTTACACGAAGCTGGTGCACAAGTAGCGATTGTTGAGATGCAAAATCAGGTAATGGCTCCAGTTGATTATTCGATTGCGAGCATTGCTCACGAACACCTACAACAAAAAGGTGTGAAGCTTTGTCTTGAAGAAGCGGTTAGTGGTTTTGAGTCAATAGATGAAGGCTTGAAAATTAAGATGAATAGCGGTGAGGAACTAGAGGCTGACTTAGTCATCTTGTCTATTGGTGTGCGCCCTGCTACAGAATTGGCTGTTAATGCTGGCTTGAAGATCGGTGAAGCTAGAGGTATCTGGGTGAATGAATACCTTGAAACATCAGCTAAAGACGTCTATGCTGTAGGTGATGCTATCGAATTTCCACACCCTATTACAGGGCAGCCATGGTTGAACTACCTAGCTAACCCTGCCAACCGTCAAGGACGTATAGTTGGTGATAATATGGTCAATGGTAATGTGACTAAATATGAAGGTGCTATAGGTACATCTATCGCCAAGGTGTTTGATATGACTGTAGCAAGTACTGGTCTAGCAGCTAAGAAACTGACGGCACTTGGTATGCCTTATAAGACAGTGACAACTCATAGTGGTAGTCATGCAGGCTATTATCCAGGTGCTAATCAAATGGCCACTAAGTTGGTGTTCCATCCTGAGACAGGACGCTTGTTGGGTGCACAAGTGATTGGTTTTGATGGTGTTGACAAACGTATTGACCAGTTGGCTGTACATGTGAAGCACGGACTTACTGTTTACGATTTGATGGAGCTAGAGCATGCTTATGCGCCTCCATTCTCTTCTGCGAAAGATCCGATTGCTATTGCAGGATATGCAGCAGTGAACGTATTGAACAAATCTATGGGTGTAGCTTATTGGAGAGAAGTTCAAGAAATAGCATCTACATACCAAGCTGGACTACAAGACGTAGATACTCCACAATTGGTTGATGTACGTTTTGATGAAGAAGTGGAGATGGGCACTTTGCCTGGTGCTATTCATGTACCGCTTGATGATATGCGTAAACAGCTAGACAAGATTGACAAGAGCAAGCCAGTGATTGTCTTCTGTGCTATTGGACTACGTGGATACTTGGCACTTCGTATCTTGAAGAGTGAGGGATATGATGTGCGCAATCTAATAGGTGGTATGAAAACCTATAAGGCTGCTACAGCGCCCATAGTTTATGATTTGACAGACTGGAATAAAAAGACTGATAGTATGACTCCTAAAAACGAACGACCTATACTTCGTGAAGCTGCTCTAGCGAGTGATGCACCTGAAAGTGAAACAGTCATAGTAGATGCATGTGGCTTGCAATGCCCAGGTCCTATTATGCGTGTAAAGAATGAGATGGATGCGCTTACTGAAGGCAAGAAGCTTCAAGTAACATCTACCGATTCAGCGTTTTACAATGATATCGATGCATGGTGTGATTCTACAGGTAACCATGTGTTAGACAAGAAGACAGAGAACGGTACATATACAGCTATTCTTCAAAAAGGAAGATGTGAGGAAACGAAGCATACTGCCGAAGTAAGTGCTGGACCAAGTAACCGTACTTTGGTGATGTTTAGTGATGACCTAGATAAGGCACTAGCTACTTTTGTGATTGCCAATGGTGCAGCAGCAACTGGTCAGAAAGTCAGTATTTTCTTTACTTTCTGGGGGCTAAATGTCATTAAGAAAGCTAAGAAGCCAAGTGTGACTAAGGATATCTTTGGTCGTATGTTTGGATGGATGCTCCCAAGTCACTCTCGTAAGTTGGGCATGTCTAAGATGAATATGTTTGGTATGGGTCCATTGATGATGCGTTATATCATGAAACTTCGTGGTGTAGACGAATTGGAATCTTTGCGCCAACAAGCTTTGGATAATGGTGTGGAATTTATTGCTTGCCAGATGTCTATGGATGTGATGGGTGTTAAAGAAGAAGAGTTGATGGATGAAGTTAACTATGGTGGTGTAGCTACTTATATCAACCGTGCTGACAAAGCCAATATCAACTTGTTTATATAGGTATGCTTACTCTTATGCTAGTCCTTCTCAAATCATTGAGCCATCCGTCATCACTACAAAGAAACAAGTAGTGTGGCTAGTGTAAAATAAACCACAGAAAACAAGACTGATGAAAGATATAAACATGCCTAAAAAGAAGACGTGACCACTGGGGCAGGTGATTGTTCCATCAAGGCTGTTTCCATACCAAACGTAGCACATGCATCTTGGAAGTATGCCGTTTACATAATTCCCATGCGGCAATAGTCACTTGATATAGCTTTGGTACGTCTAAGCGATCCTGGTATGTCGATGCAATCAGCTGGATTGGACCAATTGAATGTATCAATAAGTGACGGGTCTGTAAAATTCAGTGCGCAACTACTCTTAATCTTACAAGCGTATAGGGAGGATTTGTGGGTTACTTAGCAGGAATTTATGCTTGATATGCGAAAACTTTTTAGATCTCTTATATAATGTCTATCGTCTTAAAAGCTAGTCATAGAAAAAGCGGTTGTTTCAATATACTGAAACAACCGCTTTATATATAGTTTATATAAGCTTAAGCTTTACTTTTTTTCTTCTTCTTTGAAGTCTTGTCATCGCTATCGCCATATCCATAACCGTATCCATAACCGCCATAGCCGTATCCATAACCATATCCATAACCGTAGCCATATCTTTTTCTTCTGTATTCAGCTGCATTGATAATGAAACCAATATTTGGAAGACGTGAGTGTTGGCTAAGCATATTGACATAGTTGACATCTTTTTTAGCTGTCATACCTGCACGCAATACATAACATGTTGAATCAGCTACACGAGCAATAATTTGCGTGTCAGAAACTAATGCGCTTGGAGCGCAGTCAAGAACAATGTAGTCGTAATTTTCTCGTAGTTTCTCAATCAAAACTCCCAAAGAATCATGACTAAGAAGCTCAGCTGGGTTTGGTGGAATGTGACCGGCAGGAATAATATCTAGTGATTCTGGCACACCTTGTGGGTGCTTAATCAATGCATTCAAATCTGTAGTGACATCTAGTAAGAAGTTACTTACACCATTGACTTGTTCGTTTAGACCGAAGGCAGCTGCTAGACGAGGTTTACGCAAATCCAAACCAGCTACGATTACCTTTTTGCCAAGTAGGGCTAGGGAAACACCTAGGTTGGCAGCCACAAATGTTTTACCTTCACCTCCTGTTGTAGAAGTCACAATAACCACTTTGTCCTTCGGAGGAGTCAATGTAAAGTTGATATTTGTACGCAATTGACGGAAGGCTTCAGCAATCGTGTTATTGGTACCTTCTTTTACTGCAACACTACTTTCACGAGTATCCTTGAAGTCATCTTCTAAAGGAATATCACCAAGTATTGGCAATGTTGTCAACTTATCAATATCACCTCTGTGGTCTATTTGATAATGAAGTAGATGTTTGATATAGAGAATTGCACTGGGAATAGCCAAAGCAAAAAATAGTGCAATAAGCATAATCATCTTTTTACGTGGAGATACTGGAAAGCGAGTAGACATCGCCGTGTCTACAACTTTTGCATTGTCTGCTTGAGCAGCAATATTGATTGAGTTCTGCTCTCTCTTTTCTAGTAGAAGAAGATATAAGCCAGACTTAATCTCACGTTGGCGGGTGATGT
This sequence comes from Bacteroidaceae bacterium, assembly GCA_963678855.1. Classification (GTDB taxonomy): domain Bacteria; phylum Bacteroidota; class Bacteroidia; order Bacteroidales; family Bacteroidaceae; genus F22. The sequence continues at coordinate 2,184,893 of OY787448.1, forward strand.
TTGCCAAGGCACGCTCTTGAGCAGGTGCATTCTTGATCAAATTGTCATAACGACCGACTTGACGATCCAAGTCTTTTTGCATAATTTCCAAGCCATTACGCACACTTGAAATAGTCGTTAGAATACTCTGACGGAAAGAGATAATCTTCTCACTAACTCGCTTTAAAACAGGGTTGTTCTCGTTTGAATTCTTCAGTAAACGCTTATATTCAAGTAGCGCCTCGTTGTATTCAGAGATTTGAGAAGACAATGGGATGTCATTTAGACCTACGTTTGTAGGAATAACTTCAGTCTTATTTTTGTCCTCACGAATATATTGTTCGAGATAGTTAATCAGGTTCAACTGAGTTGCATTTTCAGCACTTCTCTTAGAATATTCACTATTGCCTTTCAATGACAAGGCAGCATTGGCCTTTAGGTCTACTAGTCCTGTGCTACGCTTATATTGCTCAAGTTCGTTTTCGGTTACACTAAGCTCGCCACTGATCAAAGCTAGACGTTCTTTGATAAATGCTTCTGTACGAAGTGCTACTTGATTCTTGTCATTGTTTGAATCTCTGTTATATACGCGTACCAATTGGTTGACAAAGTCTACACCTTTTTGAGGTGTTGTACTATTATATGTAATAGACGCGATAGAAGTCATTTTTGATGCTGGCATAATGCTGAGCGCACCAGCTACACCAGGTGCCATAAGCATAGGAGATACCACCCAAATCTTAAGGGCTTTCCCTTCTAGCGCTACTGGATCGTTTTCATTTTGTGCTAAAATGACATTACCTAGAGCTGTTGGAATTGTAGCAGGAAATCCTTTGACATTCATGGTCGATTCGATATTGTCATCATCAATAACGATTTTAAGCGGATATGTAACATCCCATGTACCATTATCTTTTTGAACTAATTCTAGTTCTATGGCACCGTTGAGGTTGCGTAATTCATCCGTTGTCATATCCGCAAGGATAGGAGAGTTTTTGTACAACTCTGTATCTCGTAGCATTCCTTTTTTATAATACAATACATATTGTTTTGTATCTAGAAGCGTTTGTGCCACAATTGTACGTGACCCCATCACAATAATTTCGTTATCGATATTGTTAGAACTAGAGATAACTCCTAGTCCCTCAAGCATTCGAGCGTCCGCACCAACACTACCACCACCACGCATTTCGTCTTTAATCATGATGGTCGATTGGATACTATAGATTGGAGTTGCTCTTTTGATGTATAGGAAACCTAGAGCAATGCAAACTATTACACTTAAAACATACCAATACCAATTGCTCAACACAGCATCAATAATCGCTGCATAATTTATCGACTCTTCTTGTTGAGTATCTTTGTCAAATTGAGAGTTTATATTTTCGTTCATACAGCTTATTTGGTTATAGCAATAATGATGTTGGTAACTGTCAATAGAAGTCCTGTAATAGAAACCCAAATTGTCGTACTTTGTGCGATATCAGAGTTCTTCGCCTTTGTTTTATTAGGCTGAACATATAGGATATCATTTTGTTGTAGATAGTAATATGGAGAGTTAATGATATCTGACGAAGTCAAATCTAGAATCTCAATATGTTTTTTTCCATTGTTGTCTTCACGGATTAGCTTGACATTTGTACGCATACCATAAATTGTCATATCACCTGCTAGTGCAAGCGCTTCAAAGATATTAATCTTTTCATTTGGTACAGTAAATGTACTAGGTCTAGATACTTCACCGATTACAGAAATCTTGTAGTTAGCCATACGTACAGTAACCATAGGGTCCTTGATGTATCCCTTAACTTTTTCTGCTATCATATCTTCTGCTTCACGCTTATTTAAACCGCCAATTTTTACACGGCCTAATACTGGCATTTCGATATAACCATCGTTGTCTACTAAGTAGCTTTGTAATGTACCACGGCTACCCATTGAAATCTCTGTTACCACATTTTGTGTGCCACGTGTTGCAGCTACAAAGTTGAATGGTACTGCTAATACAGGGTCTTCACAAGAGACGATGACAGTCAAAAGATCTTTTGGCATAATCTTAGCGTCATACATTTCCTGTACACTTAGCGATTTGAAATGTTCTGCTTCTTGCAAATAGGGCACTTGCTTATATGAAGTACAGCTACTTATAAGCACTACGAAAAACAGTAAGGATACTGCTGTTAGTTTGTTCCATGAATTCATATCGATACTTTCTTTAGTTTGTTTATCAAGTTGTGAGATTAGTCTGTTTTTTTCTTTCTTCTACGTTTGAAGAATACAACTACAAGTCCAATAACCACTAGCAGCACAATGCAACCACCAATTATGTGACTGTATTCCTTGACAGTTGGAATCAATTCTTCTTCTGTCATACCTGGCACTTGAGCCAGTAGATAACCGATTAAAGCTAAAATGCTATTCCAAGCACCTGCTCCAATCGCAGTATACAATAAGAAGGTGCCTAAGTGCATGCGGGAAAGACCCGCAGGAATAGAGATTAGTTGACGTACAGCAGGAATCAAACGACCTACCAATGTCGATACTATACCATTCTTCTCAAAGTACTTCTCCGCATGCACAACCTTCTCTTGGTTTAAAAGGCACATATGTCCAAATTTGCTATCGGCAAACCGATATACAATAGGACGACCTAGCCATAAGGCCAAAAAGTAATTGACCAAAGCACCGATGCAAGCACCGACTGTGGCAAAGAGAACAACTAAGAAAATATTTAACTCAGTTCCTTGAGCTGCTTTCCACGCTGCTGGTGGAACTACGACCTCAGATGGAAAAGGGATAAATGAACTCTCTATGGCCATCAAAATCGTGATGGTCCAGTAATTCAGATTGTCTATCAATCCTTGCAAAAGTGTTTCAATCATCTGGAATTATTTTTATTTCTTTTTACTCCACGTGTCACGAAGTCCTACCGTTCTATTGAAAATAAGACGCCCTTCCTTATTTGTATCAGGGTCCAATGTGAAGTAACCTAAACGTTGGAACTGCATATAGCTACCTATGCCTAAGCTGCCAGCAAATGGCTCAACATAACATTCTTTCAATACTTTCAAAGAATCTGGGTTAAGCAGTGTACGGAAATCCTCTGATGCTTCTGCACCTGGATTTTCTACTTTAAACAGACGGTCATAGAGGCGTACTTCAGCAGGAATACAGTGCTCGCGACTCAACCAGTGCAACGTACCTTTTACTTTGCGCTTTGAATCTGGCATACCACTTTTCGTGTTTGGATCGTATTCACAGAAGATTTCTGTAATTTCACCGTTTGCGTCTTTTTCGCAACCAGTACATTTTACGATGTATGCATTTTTCAAACGTACTTCCTTGCCTGGAGTCATACGGAAGAATTTCTTAGGTGCATCTTCCATAAAGTCCTCGCGCTCCATCCACAGCTGACCGCTAAATGGAATAGAGTGTACACCACCATTCTCATCTTCTGGATTGTTGACAGCTTCCATCATCTCTACTTGACCCTCTGGGTAGTTTGTAATAGTAAGCTTTACAGGATTCAAGACACCAGATACACGAGTGGCTCGTTTGTTCAGATCTTCACGAACAGCTGATTCAAGAAGAGAAATGTCATTTAGAGCTTCATATTTTGTGTACCCAATTCTATCGATGAAAAGGTGAATAGACTCTGGAGAATAACCACGACGACGGTATCCACAAAGTGTAGGCATACGTGGGTCATCCCAACCATTGACCAAACCTTCTTGTACCAAGGTAAGTAGCTTGCGCTTACTCATCACTGTGTATGTCAAGTTCAACCGATTGAACTCAATTTGACGTGGTTGACGCTCGTCTGTACGAGCCAAAGTAGAATTCTTCATCAACTCCACAAAGTAGTCATACAATGGACGATGTACTTCAAATTCAAGAGTACACAAAGAGTGTGTTACCCCTTCCAAGTAATCACTTTGTCCATGAGCAAAGTCATACATAGGATAAGCATTCCACGCCGTGCCTGTACGGTGATGAGGAGTTTTAATGATGCGATAGATAATCGGATCACGGAAGTGCATATTTGAATGAGTCATGTCAATCTTAGCACGCAATACCATAGCCCCTTCCTCAAGCTCACCGCTATTCATCTTATCGAATAGTTCAAGACTCTCTTCTACTGGACGGTTACGGTATGGGCTATCTTGACCTGGTTCTGTAGGTGTACCCTTTTGATCTGCAATCGCTTGAGCAGGTTGCTCATCAACATAAGCATGCCCTTTACGGATAAGTTCTACTGCAAAATCCCAGATCTGCTGGAAATAATCAGAGGCGTAAAATATGTTGTCCCACTTGCAGCCAAGCCACTCAATATCTTCTTTGATTGAATCTACGTATTCTGTGTCCTCCTTCTCAGGATTCGTGTCATCAAAACGTAGGTTGCATGTGCCACCATACTGAGCAGCGATACCAAAGTCAAGAATGAATGCTTTGGCATGGCCGATATGCAAGTAACCATTAGGTTCTGGAGGGAAACGGGTTTGAATCTTTTTACCGTTTTTACCTGCTTCTAAATCGGCAACAATAGCTTGTTCTATAAAATGCAAGCTACGCTTTTCAGTTGAAGTTTCATTTGTCATTTTTTCTGTCATATAATTTATTTCAGATTTTGCTTTCAGTCCCTGCAAATATAATGTATTTTTTTTGTTTTCAGTCGACTCTGTCCAACTTAGTGATATGGAATAGGCTTTTTTTGATGCATTGCTTCAAAGATGCTTCATTTTGCTGCAATTATCCCCTTGTTTCTTTGCGTTTTAGGTCGTTTTTTTCTAACTTTGCACATATAGTATAACCATATGTTACCATACGATATGGTTTATATGCCTTCTATTGCTTTCGCACTTAATTTTAATCCAATATTTATATCGCATGATACAATTTATAGAATCAGAACTTGAAATATTACGCCAACAACTAAATGAGATGTGGACTATCGTTTACAATCAAATGGATAGAGCTACTGAGTCTGTGCTCACTTTAGATCGTGAGTTGGCTGCACAGGTCGTGTTGAGAGAAAGACGTGTCAATGCGTTTGAATTGAAAATCGACCGCGATGTCGAAGAATTGATTGAGCTTTATAGCCCAGTTGGTGTTGATTTGCGCTTTTCACTGGCTGTATTGCGTATTAATAATAATTTGGAAAGACTAGGAGATTTTGCTGAGAATTTAGCTAAGTTTGTATCAAAAAGTAAGATGCCAGCAGTGCCAGCAGAACTAGTTAAAGATTTACGTATTGGTGAAATGGCAAGAACCGTTCTACAAATGTTGGAATTAGCTAATCGAGCATTTGAAGAAGAATCTGTAGAATATGCGGCTCAAGTCATAGAAAAAGACAATATCCTAGACGAAATTAATGCAGCAGTAACGACAGTTATTTCTGCTTATATACTAGAAAATAAAGACGATGTACCTTTTGCGATTGGTCTAAATAATGTGATGCGTAAACTCGAACGTGCGGGTGATCATATTACCAACATAGCAGAGGATATTGTGTTCATCGTCGATGCAAAAGTGTTAAAACATACAGAAAAAAAGGTGGAAAAGTAGAAATATGCTTTCCAACATGTTTTGGGATTTGGAACTTTCAAGAAAAATCCCCATCTTTGCAGTGTTATCCTGAAAACAATCTTTTTACCTTAAAAAAACTAATACCTATTGAATGGAAAGCGGCTCTTTGTGAAAAGGGCCGCTTTTGTTATATTCTATTCTTGGCAACTCTTTGATATTCTCCAACTCTATTACAAGTGTGTATTTTTTTTTAGTAGTATCTTGGTGTCTACTACTAAGGTAAACTATTGATATAGAAGGCGTTTTATCTCTCTATATTATGATTACTGTCGAATTTGTTTTACTTTTGCTACAGCTTTGTTACCGTGCTTCACTCGTGCATTTTTTTGAAATAAGGTTATGCCATTTTATGTTCAATATAAAACTTTTAAATTATTTGCAAGTACAAGTGATAGGTTGAGTGATTTTGGAATTGAATTTGTAGTGATCTATATCACATCAGATATGTTCTTTAGAGAGGTGATTTTTGTTTGCTTTTTTCTTTCAAAATGTAATGGAAAGGGCTCGAATTAATAAATAATCATTTATAAATACTGTCAATATGATATTGGTCTGAATAACAGCTGATTCAAAGTGATTTTTATGCAAATTAATAACCCTAAAATAGAAATTTTATGTTTTCTGGTATTGTTGAAGAGTTTGCTACAGTTGTAGCTGTAGAGAAAGAAAAAGAAAATCTACACTTGACACTGTCATGTAGTTTTGTCGGTGAATTGAAGATTGATCAGAGTGTATCTCATAACGGGGTGTGTCTTACAGTTGTAAGTCTTACGGAAGATACGTATACTGTGACTGCAATGTCTGAGACTATTCAACGCAGTAATATTGGCTTGTTAAAGGTTGGCGATAAAGTGAATATCGAACGAAGCATGATTATGGATGGTCGCCTTGATGGTCACATTGTACAAGGACACGTAGATCAAACTGCAGAATGTGTTGATATTCGTGATGCAGATGGTAGTTTTTATTACCGCTTTAAGTATGAGAGCACGCAAGATATGATTAAGCGTGGTTACTTTACGGTGGATAAAGGTTCTGTGACAGTAAACGGTGTGAGTCTAACTGTGTGTAATCCAACTGAAGATACTTTCGAAGTTGCGATTATTCCTTATACTTATGAGTATACTAACTTCCACACTTTCGAACTTGGTACAATCGTTAATATAGAGTTTGATATTATTGGCAAGTACATTACACGTATGAATCAACTATTGGATTAATCCCAATATTGAATTATATGAATTAAAACAAGGGGGCGCATCAAAAGTTACTTTTGATGCGCCCCCCCCCTGTTTTTGCAAATTACTTTAGATTATCGAACAGAAGTCCTTATTTTATATGAGCCAAGAGGTATGTTGTTAAGCTGCACTTGTACCTTGCAGACAAAGTTTTCTTAGTGTATTCGGAGCGTGTATTCAATGCAGACAGTAATTGAGCTGTTTTATTTTTCGCTTGCTTGAATTAGTTTACGGTAGAAGCTGTGTTTGGATAATGTTGTGGCATTACCAATCATGACTAGTTTCATACGAGCCCTCGTCATAGCCACATTCATACGCCTTAAATCACGTAGAAAGCCAATATCCCCCTTGGTATTAGCACGGACTAGGCTGATGAAAATAACATCACGTTCTTGTCCCTGAAACCCATCTACCGTATGTACGGTAATCCTTTTTCTTAATGGTTTCAAGCTTTTATCATAGCGTATCAATTGCTGAAGTAGCTGAACTTGGTTCATATATGGAGATATAATTCCAAAGTCAATATGTTCATCTAATATACGCTGTTTGCCAATGCGCTGGATGTACTTTTTAAGATAATCAAGCAATAGATAAGCCTCTCCTTTATTTATGCGACCAAAAGAACTTCCTATAAACTGTTCTTGATAGTCGCTGATTGCTTTATCGCTACTCGAACTAGGAGTGTCTAGATGGGATGTGTCAATCCATTCAATAGGCTTGTCTAAGTCTAGAATGCTTCTTTGTTGTACAGTAGTAGCAGCTTTTAGTTGACCTCTATAAAACCAGTCTGAAGAAAATTTCATGATATCTTCATTCATTCTATATTGAAGTGTCAGGAGCTTAACACAAGCTGGGTGTTTGTCTACAATATGCTCCATAAGAGATCTTCCTAAACCACCTTTGGATGCCTCAGGGTTTTTTATGACTGGAGGTAGTTGACAATGATCACCAGCAAGAATAACCCGCTGAGCTTTGCGCATAGCTACCCATGTCATAGGTGCTGTTGCCTGAGCAGCTTCGTCGATAAACAAAGAAGAGAAATGTTGACGGAACATGAGCTTGTGATTGCTGCCACTCAATGTACATGCTATAACACGTGCTTGTGAGAATAGAGATGAATGAATGTGCATCTGCAATTCATCTGCTTTTTCTTTTAGTTGATACAACTGCTTTCTAGCCTTCTCGCGTGCACTGTAATCTGTTTTACGACGTTGTTGTATTTCTCTAATATTTTTTCTTATGGCCCATAAATCGCTGTAACTTGGATGATTCTGAAATTGGTATTCATAAGTGTGCTTCTGCATCTTCTCAGTGATGCGTGAAGGATTCCCTATGCGAAGCAGAGGTACACCACGGTCTATTAGTTTTTCAGCTATCCAGTCAACCGCCATGTTGCTCTGTGCGCACACCAAGACTTGACTCTCACGGTGTAATACCTCGTAAATGGCTTCCACTAGTGTGGTTGTTTTTCCTGTTCCAGGAGGACCATGCACAATAGCTATATCTTGTGCTTTAAGAATATTGTTTATAGCTTCTTCTTGGCTACTGTTTACCCATGGCATTTGAATAGGGTGCACTGCGTTGGTTATTGGTGCCACATTGCCATATATAAGCTCTCGTAGATGGAGTAAGTGCTTGTTTTTAGTTTCTTGCATTTCTGTTAAAGCACTAAACATTGCTTGATAGTCTCGTTCGTTAAACCCAAGTTGTATTCCTAAAAAATCTGGTGCTTCTAGTTTAGTGACAACACTTGGGTTATTTACAGCTATCACCATACGTTCTTCGGAAGCAAAACTGACTGTTCCTTGGACTCCGATAAATTTAAGAGGATACTTGTGTGTGTCTGGTTGATGCGAAGACGAATTTTCTTTGGTAAAGAACTGAACAGGACGACCAAATTCAAAATGATGTTCAATATCCTTATCTTCACTACGCAAAATTTCTACGACATATTGATTTAACGAGTTGTAGTAGAACTTTTGTATCTTTACTGGTCCCCAACACATACCGCGACGTATTTTTTGACGTAGAGGCATATTAATGGATTCAAGCTGAAAAGTCTCTTTCTCATACTTATACTCCTTCTTAAGGAGCTCGCGGAGTTGAGTTAGTTGGGATAATGAACTAGACATAGTAATATCAAAATAGACCATTAGTAAAAGACAGGTCAGTAAAACATATGCTTACTGACCTGTCGGTATGTATATTCAGCAAATACTGCTGATAGAAATTAAAGGATGATTTATTTAACTTCTTGAATCAAGCTAGCACCCTTAAGGATGGCTTCTTCATTCATCGGAATCAAGTGATGGTGACGTTCAGGAAGTGTTTTCTTAAGAGCCTTAAGTACACTTTCTGTTTGTACCATAGGACGAATGCCAAGTAGGCCACCCAATACAATCATATTGAACGCTTTAGTATTCTTCATTTCTGTAGCTGCGTCCATAGCATCAATACGGTATACCTTGATGTCTTTACGAGTAGGAGGGGTAATGATACCATATCCGTCGTAGATGATTACACCGCCTGGCTTTACCTTTGGCTCAAACTTCTCAAGAGAAGGTTGGTTAAGTACGATAGCTACATCATATGTTGATAGAATAGGTGATGATACCTTTTCATCACTTACAATCACTGTCACGTTGGCAGTACCACCACGTTGTTCAGGACCATATGCTGGCATCCAACTCACCTCTTTATCTTCCATTAGGCCTGAGTAAGCAAGAATCTTACCCATAGATAGGACACCCTGTCCACCGAAACCAGCTATAATAATTTCTTCTTTCATAATTTTCTGCTTTAGGAGGTTATTCTGCGTCTTTATCTTTAATATCACCTAGTGGATAGTATGGGAACATGTTTTCTACCATCCAGTCGTTAGACTTAGCTGGAGATAGCTTCCATCCTGAGTTACAAGTTGATACTACTTCGACAAGGTTACTACCTTTACCAGCCATTGAGTTTTCAAATGCTTTACGGATAGCTTTTTTAGTCTTGCGGATATTGGCTACTGTATGCACACTTTGACGAGTTACATAAGCACAACCTTCCAATTGAGCAGCTACATCAGCCATCTTCAAAGGATAACCATGTAGGGCGATATCTCTACCATAAGGACTAGTAGATGTCTTTTGTCCTTCTAGTGTAGTAGGTGCCATTTGGCCACCAGTCATACCATAAATGGCATTGTTGATAAAGATAATCGTAATATTTTCACCACGGTTAAGTGCGTGAATTGTTTCAGCAGTACCGATACAAGCCAAGTCACCATCTCCTTGATATGTAAAAACAAGGCGGTCTGGCCATAGACGTTTGATACCAGTTGCTACAGCAGGTGCACGACCGTGAGCCGCTTCTTGCCAGTCAATATCGATGTATTTATAAGCAAATACAGCACATCCTACTGGAGATACACCTATAGTTTTATCTTCAAGGCCCATCTCTTCAACGACCTCAGCAATTAGCTTATGAACGACACCGTGGCTACAGCCTGGGCAGTAGTGCATAGGCGTGTCGTTTAGCAAGGTAGGTTTTTTATAAGCTACCTGGCCAGCATTGATAATCTCTTCTTTTGTCATATCTTTGCAATTTATCTGTTGGTAAAACGAATAAAAAACTCAGCTATTTTCACAAAAATGGTACCACCTCCAATGTAGAAATACAAAGTCTTATCTTCCACTAAAAAGTAGGTTAGGATAGTAACCAATACCCCTATTAGGAATAGGGTGTTTAGAATGGATCTAATTTTATCTGGGTTCATCGTTTACCGAAATTTATTTGATTAATTTTTCTTTTATCGCCTCGACTACTTCGTCAGGATCTGGTACGATACCACCTAGACGACCAAAGTGTTCTACAGGGATGCGCCCATTTACAGCAAGACGCACGTCTTCAACCATTTGACCCGCATTGATTTCAAGTGAAAGCATTCCTTTCACCTTGTCTGCATAGTCTGAAATCACTTCAGTAGGGTAAGGCCATAGTGTGATAGGACGCAGAAGACCAACTTTAATTCCTTGTTCGCGTGCGATTTCCATCGCCTTACTACCAATACGTGCCATAGAACCGAATGCTACGATAATATAGTCTGCGTCTTCGCAGTTAATTTCTTCGTAACGTACTTCGTTCTTCTCGATTTCTTTATATTTCGCTTGGAAACGAAGGTTGTTTTGCTCCATTTCCTCAGGTTGCAGTTCAAGAGATGTGATCCAGTTTGATTTGCGATCTTTAGGCTTACCAGTCGATGCCCAAGGGCATTGAGCAATTACTTCTTCATCAGTACGACGTGATTTTTGCTCAGGCAATACCACTTTTTCCATCATTTGGCCGATTACACCGTCAGCAAGGATGATTGCAGGGTTGCGATATTTAAAGGCAAGTTCAAAACCAAGCTCTACAAAATCGGCCATTTCTTGCACACTACTAGGTGCCAAAGCGATAAGACGATAGTCTCCATGACCACCACCTTTTACAGTTTGGAAATAGTCAGCTTGCGAAGGTTGAATAGTACCCAAACCTGGACCACCACGCATCACATTGACAATTACACAAGGCAATTCTGCACCTGCAATATAACTGATCCCTTCTTGTTTCAAGCTTACGCCAGGACTAGAAGAAGATGTCATGACCATTTTACCAGCGCCAGCACCACCATAGACCATGTTGATTGCTGCTACCTCACTCTCAGCTTGTAGAACTACCATACCAGTAGATTCCCATGGCTTTTCAATAGTAAGGGTTTCTAAAATTTCTGATTGAGGAGTGATAGGATAGCCAAAATAGCCATCTGCACCACAGCGAATAGCTGCATGTGCAATCGCTTCATTTCCTTTCAATAATAGGACTTCTTGTGCCATAATATTTGCCTTTCTTATTTGTCAGTCTTGATTTTATAAACAGTGATACATCCATCAGGACATACTTGTGCACATGCGGCGCACCCAATACAAGCCTCTTCGTCTTTTAACTGGGCATAATTGTATCCCTTCATATTCACTTCTTTGTGTAAAGAAATGATTTGCTTGGGACATGCTACAACACATAGACTACAGCCTTTACAGCGTTCTGTGTCTACGATGATAGTTCCACGAATCTTTGCCATACTCGTTGTTCTTTTAATGATTAAACATGTCTTTGTGATAGAAATTAAGTATGTCGATAAGATGCTTACGGGCGTCTACGGCTGTACTAGTCGGGTCAAGGTCAATGGCACGTTGATAATGGTCAAGTGCTTGTTTCCATGCACCATTTTTACGGTGTGCGTTCCCTAGCAATACATAATATTCTGCTCGAACGGCTTTTGCCTCAGTGGATGATGAAGTCTGTTCGTCTTCTTCCTGTTGACTGATTAAGATTTTCAGTCTCTCAATAGCTTTTTCTGTATCTCCAGAAACTATTTGTTTTTTTATTTTTTCAACCTCTTCCATAGTCACTAATTTCTATACTCAGCTACAAAGATATGATTTTTTTGCAAATGACAAAATAGAAAGAGGTTGTTTTTAGGGGGGCTGTAGTGACAGAAAACCCTAAAAACAACCTGTTAAATTTATCTTTTAATGCTGGTTTGCTTACATATTGTTACTTTAGTGTATTGGTATCTTATCGATTCGTCTCTGATGACGTCCTCCTTCGTACGGACTATTAAAAAATGCTGTTAAGATTTCATTAGTTTCTTCATCATTTATATAGCGTCCTGGCATCACCAATACATTTGCGTCATTATGCATTCTTGCCAATTCTGCTAGTTCAGCTTGCCAACAAAGTGCCGCGCGGATACCTTGATGCTTATTAAGTGTCATAGAGATACCATTACCCGAACCACATACAGCTACACCAAATTTACATTCACCGTTTTCCACAGCTTCTGCAAGAGGATGGGCGAAATCAGGATAGTCACAACTTTCTGTATTGTTAGTACCGAAGTCGACAACAGAATAATGGCGTTCTTCTAGCCATTTCTTTGCATACTCTTTTGTATTGTAACCAGCGTGGTCACAGCACAGTCCTATTTTCTTTGTCATACTTATAGATATTATATTACAAACAGATAGTTTAAGAAGGCATAATGCCCTCCTAAACTATCCGTTAAGTTGGTATTCTTATTACTTGTTCAAGTAAGCTTTTACTTGGTTGTATACGTTGTCAGCTGTAAATCCTAGCTTTTCGTCCAATATCGTGTAAGGAGCAGAGAAACCGAATGATTCAAGACCCCATACTTTACCATAAGCACCTACAAGACCTTGAAGGTTGACAGGAAGACCAGCCGTTAGACCGAAGATCTTAGCATCACTTGGAAGTATTTCAGCTTGGTAAGTAGCATCTTGTGACCGGAACAAGCCTTCAGAAGGAGCACTTACGATACGTAGCTTGATGCCTTCTTCTCGAAGTTTAGCAGCACCAGCTACCAAGGTAGACACTTCAGAACCACTTGCTACAAGGATTACATCTGGGTTCTCGTCTGCGCCAGCGATAGTATATGCACCCTTAGCAGCTTTCGCATATGCAGTACCCTTTGGAAGCATCTCGATGTTTTGACGAGATAGAATCAATGCAGATGGAGTATCTACGTTGTTCATAGCAAGTTGCCATGCTACCGTTGTTTCTTCCGCATCAGCAGGACGTAGTACAAGAGTTGAGTTCTTACCGCTGTGGTTTTGAAGTTTTTCCATCAAGCGGATTTGAGCTTCTTGTTCTACAGGCTCGTGAGTAGGACCATCTTCACCTACACGGAATGCATCGTGCGTCCAGATAAACTTCACAGGAAGTTCCATCAAAGCAGCCATACGGATAGCTGGCTTCATGTAGTCACTAAATACAAAGAATGTAGCACATGCTGGAATCACACCACCGTGAAGTGCCATACCGATAGAACAACATGCCATAGTCAACTCAGCTACACCAGCTTGGAAGAAAGCACCAGAGAAATCACCTTTCACCCATGCCTTAGTCTTCTTCAAGAAACCGTCTGTCTTGTCAGAGTTAGATAAGTCGGCAGAAGCCACAACCATATTTTCGACTTGTTCAGCTAGGTGACCAAGTACTGTAGAAGATGCACCACGAGTCGCAACACCTGGCTTTTGTGCAATACTGGCCCAATCTACTTCAGGAGCTTCGTTGCTGAAGAATTTCTCTAGTTTAGCAGCAAGTTCTGGATTAGCAGCACCCCATGCTTCTTTAGCAGCACGTTTTTCAGCCATAAGAGCTTCAAGTTCAGCTTGACGCTTCGCATATAGCTCAGCTACCTCTGGGAATACTGCGAACGGAGCTTCAGGGTTACCACCTAGGTTCAAGACAGTATTTACATACGCATCACCACCAAGGGGAGCACCGTGAGTCGCTGTACATGCTTCGTAAGAAGTATTGTCTGCACGACGAGCACCCTTACCCATGATAGTTTTACCGATAATTAAAGCTGGCTTGTCTGTGATTGCCTTAGCAGCATTGATAGCCTTGCGGATAGCTTCAGGATCGTTACCGTTAATGGTTACAACCCACCAGCCCCAAGCTTCGTATTTTTTAGCTACATCTTCGCTCGTTACTTCTTCTATAGTCGTCGATAGCTGGATGTCGTTTGAGTCATAAAACATGATTAGGTTATCCAAACCTAGATTACCAGCGATACGGCCAGCACCTTGAGAGATTTCTTCTTGGATACCACCATCAGAAATATAAGCATAAATAGTTTGGCCCATGATGTCTTGCCCAAATTTAGTAGCCAAGAACTTAGCTGCCATGGCAGCACCTACAGCAAATGTGTGACCTTGACCAAGAGGACCACTTGTGTTCTCAATTCCACGAGCTACATCTACTTCTGGGTGACCAGGAGTTGGAGATTCCCATTGACGGAATTGAGCAAGTTCTTCCAAAGTGAACTTGCCAGTCAATGCAAGTTGGCTATAAAGCATTGGAGACATGTGACCTGGATCTAAGAAGAAACGGTCGCGACCTTCCCAGTGTGGGTTCTTAGGATCATACACTAAAAATTCTGAGAAAAGTACGTTGACGAAGTCTGCACCACCCATAGCACCACCTGGGTGTCCTGAGTTTGCTTTTTCAACCATTGATGCAGCAAGAATACGGATGTTATCCGCTGCAAGATTCATGAGGTTATTACTATTCATACGATAGGTAATTGTTACTGTTTTGATTTGTCTGTGCAAAGATACGAATTTTCTAGGAATAGTCCTTTAGTATGAATCCTCATTTTAATAGTCTTAACTTCCTATTGTGCTTTGAAGTCACTCGCAATAAGCGTAAGCCTTACAATATGTAAAAAACGTTTGTCCCACAGCTAGAAGCCTTCACTTTGTTGCTCTGGATAGAATAAATACAACAAGATGAAATTGTTAAATAAAACAAAAGAATGCGTACTCGTAGAATAGGCGCTCTTTTTTATGATTTCAGCTTCTTTCTGATTATAGATAAATCGTATAAGAAGCTTTGCTAGCAGGAGGGTTAATCTTAATCGATTTGATTTTTAATTTCCCTTTTTAGTAGATGAACTTTTAGTACAGTTTTTTTACCACATTCTGGGGGGATAGGTATTTTTACAGGGATACTGCCCTTTTTCCTGCTCGTTTGGATGAAAATATTCCAGAGAATGCTCCTATTCGTGTTCAGGACCGCATCACCTAGTCCTATTGATTCTGCAACTCTCCAAGCTAAAATTGATCAGATCAATGCTGTCACAAGCTAAATTTTAGGATTGCATCAAATGTACGAAAAATATCGTTGCTTAGCAAGTGGTGCGAAATATGGGGGACATTATACTAAGGCCAAGAAAAAGCAAATTAAAGAGCTAAGTACTTGCAAGGAAAAAATAGCTTCTTACGAAAACCACTTAGAGACTCTAGGAGAGAGAAATAGCTACTCTAAAACCGACCCATCTGCTACGTTTATGCATATGAAAGAAGATGCGATGAATAATGGGCAAACTAAGCCTGGCTATAATCTTCAGATAGCTACAGAAAATCAGTATATCACAAACTTTGGTCTGTTCTGGCGCCCTACCTACACCTGTACCTACTTGCCCTTAATGACTTTTTTTATGCTCGTTTGGGGAAAATGCCTACTGTAAACTGTGTGGATGATGGCTATGGTAGTGAAGAGAACTATGAATTTATGGAAGCCCACGATTTACAACTCTATGTAAAGTATAACTACTTCCATAAGGAGCAAAAGCGTAAACACAAAGATAACGCCTTTATGCAAGACAACTTGTTCTATAATGAAACAGAAGATTATTACATATGGCCAATGGGACAAAGAATGCACTATGCAGGTAGCTACACACGAAAGAGCAAAGCAGGATATCCCTCCAAAATCCATAAATATAAAGCACAAAGATGCACCGGATGTCCATTGAAAGGATAATGTTACATAGCCGAAGGAAATAGAATTATCGGAGTCAATGTGTAGCTCAATAAGTACAAGAAAAAAGCAAGAGAACTCTTACTATCAGAAGAAGGAATACACCGTAGAGGCCGAAGGTGTATAGAGCCAGAGGCTGTCTTTGGCCAAATGAAATACGACAAGCAGTACAAACGCTTCCGTCATAGAGGACACGACAAAGTTCAAATGGACTTTGTCATCTTTGCTATGGCCTTCAACATAGAAAAACTATGCAGAAAACTACAAAAAGCAGGTGGAAAGAACCCTAAAAACTCCAATACGGCTAAAAATCACCCAATATGGACTCAAATAACGCTACTAAATCCACATAGAGCCAAATCGGCTTGAAAATACGAGGTGTTGTAATACGGAGATATTAAGCTCTGAAAGTCATAAAATAGAAAAGGGAGGGTATCAAAAGTAACTTTTGATACCCTCCCTTGTTTATAAAAGATCTCTACCTTTTTTTATTAAGCGTCTAGACGACGAGAACCATTACCGATAACTACATCATATACCTTAGGCTCTTTACCAAACTTCTCAGTGAAGTCCTTCTTAGCTTTTTCGATAAAGATTGGGTAAAGCTCTTCTTTCACAAGGTTGATAGTACAACCACCGAAGCCACCGCCCATCACACGAGAACCAGTTACACCGCAGTCGCGAGCGATATCGTTTAAGTAGTCAAGCTCTTCGCAGCTTACTTCGTAAAGCTTACTCATGCCGTGGTGAGTTTCATACATCTTTTCACCAACTGTTTCATAATCACCTTTTTCAAGAGCGTCACAAACGTCAAGGACACGTTGGATTTCTTCGATTACGTACTCAGCACGCATGTAATCTTCTTCAGATACTTTTTCCTTAACTGCTTCAAGCATAGCCATGTCAGCATCGCGAAGGAATTCTACGTTAGGGTGAGTTTCTTGCATTGCTTTAACAACAGCTTCACAACTTTCGCGACGCTTGTTGTAAGCAGAAGAAGCCAATTCGTGCTTCACTACAGAATCTAAAAGAACTAGCTTGTAACCTTCTGGGTTGAATGGGTAATATTTGTACTCCAAGGAACGGCAGTCAAGACGCATCAAGCTACCTTCTTTACCGAATACACTAGCAAATTGGTCCATGATACCACACTTTACACCACAATAGTTGTGCTCAGTTGATTGACCTACGCGTGCAAGATCGAATTTATCGATTTTGTTTTCACCGAATAGCTCATTGATTGCATAAGCATATGTGCTTTCAAGAGCTGCTGATGAAGACATACCAGCACCTAGAGGTACATCGCCAGCGAACGCTGTGTCGAATCCTTTAACGTCTACACCACGCTTAATCATTTCGCGGCATACACCGAAGATATAACGAGCCCAACTTGCAGTTGGAGCATCTTCTTCGTTCAAACCAAATTCTACATAATCTTTAAGGTCGATAGAATAAGCGCGTACTTTGTCTGTATCGTTAGGCTTAATTTCAGCGATCATTCCCTTGTCTACTGCACCTGGGAATACGAATCCACCGTTATAGTCTGTGTGCTCACCGATTAGATTGATACGGCCTGGAGATGCATATACTGTACCTTCTGCGCCGTCAAAGTGCTTTTTGAAGCGATTTCTTACGTCTTGTCTAAACATTGTATTTGATTTTTATAATGAATAAATTGTTTGTATCGAAATTGTATTAGACTCTGGGATTGATATGAATTTAGGATGTTGATTTGATGTCGCTAAGTTTCAGATGCAATCTGGGAGTCATGAATTATTTGTGTGTATAAGGCAAAAGAGAAAATTCAGTCTACCATTGAGCTAGTTGTCCTAACTTATGGTAGACTGAATTTTATTTTATTACTCTACAGGGATGTCTTTGTTGACATTGTGGCAACCCACAAGTGCATACCAAAGTAGGTAAGCCAAAGAAGCAATAATTACCCAGTAGCTAGTCAAGTAGTCAGCAGTGATATCTGCTACAGCACCTTGGATAAGTGGAAGAATACCACCACCACACACCATGATCATAAAGATACCTGATGCCATAGATGTATATTTACCAAGACCTTCTACTGCAAGGTTGAAGATGCCACCCCACATGATAGATGTACATAGACCACAAAGGGCAAACATCATCACATTCAAAGGTACTTGTGCCATACCGAAACCGATAGATGCACCACCTTGGAATACAGGCATAGATACCATGGTAGCACCTAGAGGAGCGAAGATACCGATAAGTACAAAGATCAAACCTAGAGTTGATACACCTAGAAGTTGAGCTTTCGCAGAGAACTTGCTACCTAGGAAACCACCACTAAGGCGGCCGATAAGCATCAAGAACCAGTATGTACCTACGATAGAACCCGCTGTCGCTGCGTCGATACCTAGACCCTTAGCACCTTCTGCATCAACTGGAGTAGTCAAAAGAAGGTTGATAAAGTTAGGAATACCTACTTCAATACCTACATATAGGAAGATAGCTATGATACCGAACACAAAGTGACGGAAAGAAAGTGGAGAGTATGTATCCTTTTCAGCTTTCTTTTCAGAGTCAAGGAAAGGCTCTGGAATAGCCATCAACCACAAGACTAGGAATGCAGCAGCAAAGATACCCATAGCGATCCAAAGTGCAGGAGCAGCTTGTGAAATCTTCGCTTGACTTACGTTGCTACCAATCAAGTATCCTACGAACACAGGAACGATAGTTGCTGAAAGCGAGTTCAAAGAACCACCAAATTGAATCAATTGGTTACCGCGCTTACCACCACCAGCAAGAGTGTTTAACATTGGGTTTACTACAGAGTTCAACAGACACATTGAGAAACCTGATACGAAACAACCGATTAGGTAAACTGTAAATGTACTGTCACCAAAATTACTTGATAAGTACTGAATACCAACACCAATAAAACCGATAGCTACAGCAATTAGTGCAGTAAATTTATACCCTTTCTTTTGAAGTAGGATACCAGCAGGCCATCCCATAAAGAAATACGCAATAAAGTTAGCCGCATTTCCCAACTGGCTCATCCAGTTTGGTACAGAAAATTGATTTTTAACGATCACACCAATAGGGTTGGTAAGACCTGTTACAAATGATATCATCGCAAACAATGCGAACATCATAATAATAGGAAGAAGATAATTCTTCTTGTTCTCAGTACTTGTCATTGTAAAAATAGGTTTTGTTATTAAGGTAATATTTGGATTAAATTACTATCCTTGTTTATCAATACTACTCCTCTTCGTCTTCGTCAGTGTAGAAGTTGTAGATTGTTGTTTGTTCGTATACGCCTTCTGGGGTCAAGACTGCACTTGGGAAGTGACCCTTGTTAGGCGTATCTGGGAAGCATTGTGCCTCGAAACAGATAGCACTTCGTTTAGGGAATGTTGCCCCGTGTGCACCACTAAAACCATTTAGCCAGTTTCCTGTATATAATTGTACCCCTGGTTCTGTAGTGTATACCTCCATGATACGACCAGACTTAGGGTCTTTACATGAAGCAGCATAACTAAGCTCACCCCATTGACCTTTGTTTAATACGTAATTGTGGTCATAACCCACACCAAACTGAAGTTGCTCGAAGTCAGAATCGATACGCTCGCCCACAATTTGTGGCGTGCGGAAGTCCATAGGCGTTCCATCTACAGAAGCGATTTCACCTGTAGGAATAGCTGTGCTATCTACTGGAGTGTAGAAATTAGCATTGATTTCTACGATATTGTCTTCGATACTTGGAGAAGGGTTTGCGATACCAGCCAAGTTAAAGAAAGCATGGTTGGTCATATTCACAATAGTTGTCTTGTCTGTAGTTGCTTCGTATTCAATGATGAATGCGTTAGCTTCTTCAGAAAGGCTGTATGTCATAGTGACATCAAGAGTACCAGGGAAACCTTCTTCCATATCTTGCGATTGGTACTTCATAACAACAGTCTTCTCGTCTGTCTGTTCAGCATCCCATACTCGAGCATGGAAGCCAGTTGGTCCACCGTGTAGGTGATTCGGGCCATTGTTAGTAGCCAGATTGTACTTTTCGCCGTTCAATACAAACTCACCTTTGCAGATACGGTTTGCATAACGACCGATTGCCGTGCTTAAAAAAGGCTCTGGGCTGTTCACCAAACTGTTGATATCACTATGTGATAGTACAACGTTAGCTAGTTTACCATCACGGTCTGGAACCATGATAGCAAGGACAGCGCCGCCATAATTAGAAACTGCTACCTCCATACCTAGTTTGTTTTTCAAGATAAAAAGGTCTGTTTGTTTGCCGTCAATTTCCATCTGGAAATCTTGACGTTTGAGATTCGCTAGATTCTCCGGTGTTGTAGTGTTGTTCATAATCATTGAGAGTTTTTTATGTTATGCAAATAACGTAATTTTATCTGGTGTAGCGAAATAATTGGACTTAAAATCTTGGCTCAATTAGTTTTTTTTGTATTTTTGTGTCACCGAACAAATCGTTCGAAAACGGTTGTGCTATTAATAAAGTTTAAAACCCATTTAACAAATCATGCAACTATTTAAGTTTGAACCCATCCTAAAACAAACTATCTGGGGTGGAGAGCGAATCATCCCTTTCAAAGGGTTAGATGTCTCACTTGACAACGTCGGTGAAAGCTGGGAACTATCAGGTGTTCCAGGTGACGAATCTATCGTAGCAGAAGGTGAAAACAAAGGTCTTTCACTTCCTCGACTAATCGGTAAGTATAAGGAAGAAATTGTAGGTGAAGAAAATTACAGTCGCTATGGCTACCATTTTCCATTGCTTATTAAATTTATCGATGCAGAAGACAATTTATCTGTGCAAGTACACCCAGACGATGAGCTAGCTCAACAGCGCCATGACTGTCCTGGTAAAACAGAGATGTGGTACGTAATGGATCACAAGCCGCAAGCAAAACTGCTAGTTGGTCTTAATGAGGAAATTGACGTCAATGAGTATCGTCAACGTGTGAAGGGTAAGAAATTTATCGACCTTGTTCAGCCTTATGAGGTGAAAAAAGGTGATATTTTCTATTTGCCAGCAGGTCGTGTACATGCTATTGGTGCAGGCTGTTTTATTGCCGAAATTCAACAAACAAGTAACATCACATATCGTATTGATGATTATGATCGTCGTGATAAACAAGGCAATCCACGTGAACTACATACAGAGCAAGCAGCAGATGCTATTGACTTTACTGTTTATCCAGACTGTCGTACAAAATACGAAGCTAAAAAAGACGAACCAGTAGAAGTTGTTGCTTGTCCTCACTTTGTAACTTCGGTATATGACTTGACAGAAGAGATGACATGCGATTACAGCGATCTAGATTCATTTGTAATTTATATCTGTTTGACAGGTGGTGCATCGCTATTCACTGTTAGTGGTCAAGAATACTCGATGGAATATGGTGAGACTATTTTAATTCCAGCAGTAGAAGAATCTATCCGCATCGTTCCAGATGAAGGTGGCGTTAAGTTTATCGAAACATACGTGTAATAGAATATATAATTCTTGTAGAAAGGATGCTCAAAATGAGTATCCTTTCTTTTTTTTAAAAAAATCTCATCACTCTGCAACTTTTCATTACCTTTATAGCGTCTAACTGTTGAGTTTCGCAAAGAAACCGAGTAATAACCCTATAACATATCCCACAATGATCCACTTAGAAGATATTAATAAGACCTACCATAATGGGGCTCCGCTTCATGTGCTGAAGGGTATCAGCCTAGATATTCATAAAGGCGAATTTGTTTCTATTATGGGCGCGTCTGGTTCTGGTAAATCTACTTTGCTAAATATCTTGGGCATTCTAGATACATTCGATACAGGTGTGTATACTTTGAATGGAGTTAATATGAATGGCCTTTCAGAAACCCAAGCTGCTAAATATCGCAATGAGATGATTGGGTTTATCTTTCAGTCTTTTAATCTTATCGGCTTCAAAAATGCTGTTGAAAATGTAGCTCTACCTCTTTTTTATCAAGGAGTAGGACGTAGACAACGCAATAAAATCGCCATGGAATACCTAGATAAGCTAGGGCTTAAAGATTGGGCACACCACATGCCAAACGAAATGAGTGGTGGCCAGAAGCAACGTGTAGCTATTGCCAGAGCTCTGGTCACTCAACCTCAAATCATTCTTGCCGATGAGCCTACTGGTGCATTGGATAGTACAACCAGTAAAGAAGTGATGCAGATTCTTCAAGACTTACACAATGAAGGCATGACTATCGCAGTAGTAACCCACGAAAGTGGTGTGGCTAATCAGACAGACAAGATTATACATATCAAAGACGGTATGATTGGTGAAATCGAAGAGCGCCTTGATTCTCCTTTTGGTATGGATGGTTACATGAAGTAAAACACTAAAGAAAATAATATATGTTTGATCTTTGGCAAGAATTAGTATCAACTATTCGTAGGAATAAGATGCGTACAGCCCTGACTGGTTTTGCAGTGGCTTGGGGTATCTTTATGTTGATCGTGCTGCTTGGAGCTGGTAATGGCCTGAGCAATGCCTTCTTAGATAACGCTGGGCAGTGGTCTGTTAATAGTGTGAAGTCGGGGGGTAGTTCTACGACAAAAGCCTACGGTGGTTTTGATAAGGGACGATATATTCAATTACGCAATAGAAATATCGAAGGCACAAAAAAGCTGACACATTATGTAAGCAATGTAGGCGGTATCTATTACGATGGAGGACAGAGTCTGAGCTATGGAGAGCATAGCGTTTCTGGAACAATCATCGGTTGCGACGCCAATTATGAAGAGATTGAGAAGATAGAAGTTTTGTATGGACGTTTTATCAATGCAATCGATGTAAAGGAAAAAAGAAAGAGTGTCGTGATTCCTGAGAACTTAGCAAAAAGACTGTTCAAACGTGCAGAACGAGCTGTTGGTAAGTATGTCAAACTGAGTGGCTTAATGTATAAAGTGGTAGGAGTTAATAAAACCAACCAACAAGATAGTAATGACGATTTCTTTCTCCCTCGCTCTACATATGCATTGTTGAACAATTCGGGTGACCGAGTGCATCAGTTATTGTTTTCCATTCATGGAGTGAAGACCAAAGAAGACTGCGAGGCTTTTGAAAAAGAATATCGTGCATCTATAGCTCGTCAAGAAAACTTTGATCCAGAAGATAGAGGTGGTGTTTGGGTATGGAATCGTTTTAGTCAATACCTAGACCAAATGACAGGGGCTCGTTTTATTACTATCGCTATATGGATTATTGCCATATTTACTATGATTAGTGGTATCGTAGGTGTGAGTAATATTATGCTGATTGCTGTAAAGGAACGTACCAAAGAGTTTGGTGTACGTAAAGCACTAGGTGCTACTCCACGATCTATTCTGCTTATGATTATCGCCGAAAGTATCTTTATAACCACAATTTTTGGATATATAGGCCTTGTGGCTGGAGTAGGCGTGACAGAATTGATGGATGCCACTATCGGACAACAAACGGTTAATGCAGGAGTATTCCAAATGCAGTACTTCAAAAACCCGACAGTCGATATTGATGTGGCAATTCAAGCGACATTGACCTTGATAGTCTGTGGTACTTTAGCTGGATATTTTCCAGCTCTAAAAGCAGTCAAGATACCACCAATTGAAGCACTGCGTGCCGAATAATTCATTAGGAATCCTGAAAAACAGATAATATGAAAATACGATTTGATATAGATGTTTGGGAAGAGATTCTCATTACCATCACCCGCAATAAAACCCGCAGTTTATTGACTGCATTTGGCGTGTTTTGGGGAATCTTCATGCTCTTGGCTTTGCTGGGTGGCGGTGAAGGACTCAAAGCACTTATGGGGCAGAACTTTAAAGGATTTGCGACAAACAGTTCTATCTTTTGGGCGCAATCTACCACAATCCCTTATAAAGGTTTTCCCGAAGGACGTCAGATTCATCTCACGACAGATGATATTGGTGTGATTGAAAAACACGAAGGAGTGAAGTTTGCTACACCAGTTGTTGACAGATGGGGAGGAACCTTTGCCTATGAGGGTAAAACCGCTCAGCGAGGGGCTATACGAGGTGTAGAGCCCATCTACATACAAGAAGTAGAAGAACTAGAACTTATTTACGGCCGACATATCAATCAGATTGATCAAGAACGAGCTCGTAAAGTATGCATCATCGGTAATGATATTTACGGTGACTTATTCCATCCTGGAGAAAATCCATGTGGTAAGTATGTAGAATGTGACGGTGTGTACTACCAAGTAATTGGAGTCGCTGCCAAGAGCTCTAGTAATATGAATATTGGTGGTGGACGTGCAGGTACAAGAGTGACTATGCCATTGTCTACAGTACAGATGGTGTACAATCTTGCAAAAGACGTCCATATGTATGCCGTAGTAGCCAAAGCAGGCTATATGATGGGAGATATGGAGGAAGAGATTACGCAGTCTATGTTGCGATATCACAATGCCTCTCCTAAAGATGAGATGGCTATTCGTCACTTCAACGCACAAGCTATGTTTAAGATGGTTGACAATGTGATGACAGGTATCTCCCTATTGACCATACTTGTAGGTATTGGTACGCTACTAGCTGGTATCATCGGTGTGAGTAATATCATGATGGTAACTGTCAAAGAACGTACCACCGAGATTGGTATTCGTCGAGCTATCGGTGCCACACCTAAAATTATCATGCACCAGATTATGGCCGAGAGTATAGTGCTTACCGCCATAGCTGGAATGTTTGGGATGTGTTTGACCGTGCTGGTGCTTCAAGTCACTCAAGTGGCAATCAGCAATGCACAAAGTGCAGAGATCCCATTCCAGATTAGTTTCTGGACAGCAATTGGTACCTTGTTTATCTTAGCGGTACTAGGAGTTGGTGCTGGACTTGCTCCAGCATATCGCGCCATGGCGATTAAACCTATTGAAGCCATTCGTGATGAGTAGTCTCCGAATTGAATTAAAATTAAATGTATAACCCTATTTATTATAACCACAATGAAAAAGTTTTTTCGCATTTTTATCTTCGTCGTAATCGGCTTGATATTTGTCTGGACCTTCTGGTTCCTATACAGTAATAGTCAACCAAAACCAGTTGTCTACAATATTGAAAAACCTGCACGTAAAACCTTGCAAAACACAAGTGTAGCGACCGGTCGAGTAGAACCGCGTGATGAGATTTTGATTAAACCTCAAATCTCTGGTATCATCGACAAGCTATATAAAGAAGCTGGTGATTACGTGAAGAAAGGTGAGATTATTGCTCGTGTAAAAGTTATTCCAGAAATGAATAATTTGAACAGTGCTCAAAGCCGTGTTCGTCTTGCAGAAATCAACCTAGCTCAAACCAAACGTGAGTGGAATCGTACTAAAAAGTTATTTGCTGATAAGTTAATCAGTAAAGAAGAGTACGAAAAGGCTCAAGTAAGCTACAACCAAGCTAAAGAGGAAACTCAAACAGCTAAGGATGCCTTGGAAATTATCCGTACAGGTGTAAGTCAAAGCACTAAGCATTTATCCAATACCAACATCCGAAGTACTATCGATGGTTTGGTACTTGATGTGCCTGTCAAAGAAGGTAACTCTGTTATCCAGAGTAATACGTTCAATGAAGGAACGACGATCGCTTCTGTTGCTGATATGAGCAATTTGATCTTCAAGGGTAATGTAGACGAAACAGAAGTCGGTAGCCTACATGAAGGCATGCCAATGTCACTAAAGATTGGTGCTATCCAAGGCAGTAGATTTACTGCAAAACTAGAGTATATCAGTCCTAAAGGTGTTGACAACAACGGAACAACTCAGTTTGAGATAAAAGCCGCTATCCACATTGCAGATTCAGTCACTATTCGTTCAGGCTATTCTGCAAACGCTGAAATCGTATTACGTAAGATCGAAGATGCGTTGACAGTAGCAGAAGGACTTATCGAATTCAAGGGCGACAGCACGTTTGTGTACAAGTTGACTACAAAAGAACCACAAGAATTTGAGCGTATCCCAGTTAAAGTGGGCATGACAGATGGTGTGAATATTCAAATTTTATCTGGACTTACAGGTGATGAAGAATTACGTGGTAAAGTCTTTGATCCAAAAAAGCCTAAACAATAAATTTGACTCTTATGAAGTATAATACTTTATTTACTATAGGGCTACTAACCCTGAGCTTGTATGTTCTTGAGCCAGTAATGGCTCAAGAAGCACAGCAACAAGCTGCTGTGGCTGATGAGGCTATGCCTACAGGTCCATGGTCGCTACGTCAATGTATCGACTATGCATTAAGCCACAACATCACATTGAAAAGCCGTGAAGTAGACACCAAACTGTCGAAAGTCGATGTGCATACCAAGAAATGGGCACGTCTACCTAACCTAAACGGTTCCGCAAGCCAAAACTTCTCTTGGGGACGTTCTGTATCTGCAGTAGATAATGGCTACACCACTATGCGTAGTGAGAATACTAATTTCAACTTGTCTACAAGCGTGCCCTTGTTTACAGGTGGTCGCATCCCTAATCAGTACAAACTCTCCAAAGTTAATTTAGAAGCTTCTTTGGCCGATCTAGAAAAGGCGCAAAATGATATCAGTATTCAGATTGCACAACAATATTTGCAAGTGCTATATAACCAAGAGCTTCACAAGGTTTCTAAGGAGCAGTTGGAATTGTCTAAGGAACAATACGAGCGTTTGAATGAACTGTATAAGATTGGTAAAATACCACAAGCCAGTGTTTCTGAAGCTGCAGCACGTGTCGCTCAAGATGAGTATAGCATGACACAAGCAGCTAATGACGTACATCTTGCTTTGCTTGATTTGTCTCAGCTGTTGGAATTGCCATCGCCAGATGTGTTGCAATTGAACGTACCTAGCAATGTTGCAGTAAATGGAGAACTAGATTTACCATCTATCGATGTCGTGTATGTCAATGCATTAGTTAGCCGTCCCGAAATTCGTGCGTCACAACTACGTTTAAAAGGTAGTGATTACAGCATTAGTATTGCAAAGAGTGGCTTGTTGCCAACACTTAGTCTAGGTGCTAACTTATCAACAGGTTATAATAAGATTAAAGGTTTGGATGCTCGTACCTTCAAGCAACAAATGGATGATAACTTCTCACAAAGTATTGGAGTGACCATGAATGTGCCTATCTTCAATCGATTTGAGACTTATAATAATATCAAATCAAGCCGTTTGCGCAAAGAACAATATATCCTAGAATTGGAAGCTCAGAAGAAGACTTTGTATAAAGAGATTCAACAATCTTGGTACAATGCCGTAGCATCTCAAGTACAATTCCGCAGCGCAGAAAAAGCTGTTATGGCTAATCAAGAGGCGTTTGATGTTATGAACAAGAAGTTTATGCAAGGACAAGCTAATTCGGTTGAATTTAACGAATCTAAGCTTAATTTGATGAGAAGTGTTTCTCAACAACTTCAAGCGAAATATACCTATTTGTTCCGTACCAAGATCTTGCGTTTTTATAATGGTGAACGCCTCCAGTAAGCGTTTTCATGAATGTGTTTCTAAATAAAAAGAGACTGTATCTTAATGATACGGTCTCTTTTTGCATATTATTGAGTGGGAGCTTTGTGTTTTAGTGTTAGCACTGTGATTTCTGGTCTTGCTCCACCTATTCTAATAGGGATAGCTATTTGACCAGCGCCAATATTGACATGTAGCATCTGTGTGCCATCTTTGGAATAATGTGTGTCATTCCAGAGCTTAAACTTAAAAGCGGCAGGAGATACCCCAAATATTTCGAGCTGAAAAGCGTGAGTATGTCCTGAAAGTGTGATAGGGATATCTGTTTTCGGTACCACCTCATACCTCCATTGATCTGGGTTGTGAGCCAATAAGATCCTAAACTTAGATTCAGTTCCTTCTAATGCTGCTACAAGTTTTGGATATTGATCTACATACGAGGAGCGAGCCATATCACTTACGCCAATTAAAGCTATAGAATCCATCCCAGATGTTCCTTTTCTGTCTATAAAAACATGCTCATTTTGAAGAAGAGTCCACCCCATTTCTGATTGATAATGTGCTAGTTCTGCTCCATTATCCACTTTTTCTGCTACAGTGGATAGTCCAAAATAGGGGCCATGGTCGTGATTGCCTAAGATAGAGTAGACACCATCAGGTGCTTTAAGTTTAGATAGCTCTGGAATAAAAGGCTCTGCTTCATTGGCTCGATGTGTAACCAAATCACCCGTAAAAACAATCATGTCGGGCTTGCGAGCATTGATATGAGCAACCATATCTTCTATGGCTAGATTTTCTCCAGTCCATGTTGCTAAGTGCAAGTCACTAAATTGGACAATGCGGTAATTGTTGAATGCAGGAGGTACTTGCTCAGATTCGAAAGTCACTTCCACTGTTTGCCAATGGGTACGACCTATAAGATAACAGTAACCCCAAAAATACAAGGCACAGATACCAGTGATGATCCATCCAGTTCGCATAATCTGCTGAATGGTCTTAGTCCTCTGTTCTTTAGTCCTGTAGTTGGCTTTAGAAAAATCATTCTTATGTATAGCCCAGTTTCTAAATCTCAAACAAAAGAGGAAGAAACGGGCCCCTATAATAGGGAGAAACGTGATAAGTATTAGTAAAAATAGTGCAGCAATTTTAAGCAGCATATTTGTTATCGGCTAAAGGAAAGCTCTTCACCCATTATTGATTCGTCAATTTTACCTTCACTATACACTAGGCGTCCATTGACAAAGGTTTTGTCTACCTTCCATGTCATTCTTACTTTATTCATCGGAGTCCATCCGCAAGAGCTTAGTACATCTTCATTACTGACCTTGTACATCTCTGCAGGACTAACAAGAACCAAGTCGGCTTTATAGCCTTCTCGAATATATCCACGATCTTTTACCCCATAAATAACAGCTGGATTGTGACACATCTTTTCCACTACTTGTTCCATTGTAAAGCTCTTTTTCTTCTCGGTCAAAGAGAGCATTGCAATTAAACCAAATTGGATAGATGGCATACCCGACATGGCTTTCAAAGCTCCGCCGCGTTTTTCTTCCAAAGTGTGAGGTGCGTGATCGGTAGCAATTACATCAATGCGGTCTTCTTTGACAGCTTGGCGAATTGCATCACGGTGTTTTTTCTTTTTGATAGCAGGGTTGACCTTAATCAGTGAACCCAATGCCATATAATCAAGTTGAGAAAATTGTAAGTGAGGGATACACGCTTCCGTTGTGATTTTACGTTCTGCAAGAGGAATCGTGTAATCAATTTCATGTGCCAAAAACTTCATTTCCATTTCTGTCGATAAGTGTAAGATATGAAGACGAGCATCACATTTCTTGGCCATTTTAACGGCTTGAGCAGTTGCCGTGTGGCAAGCCAATTCATTTCTGATTTCAGGGTGCTTAGCCAAAGGTACGTCATCAACACCGCTAAAGGCAGAAAGGTTGGCATGGATTATTTCTTGGTCTTCCGCATGTACAGCAATAATTTTATCTGTAGACGTGAAGAACTTTTCGAAAATATAGTTTTCAGATACGCCCATATTTCCCGTGCTATCACCCATAAATAGTTTGATACCACATAGACGTTTTGGATCTAGTTTGTCAAGAATTTCGTAGTTGTCGCTATTTGCTCCAAAGTAGCAAGAATAATTTGTAAGACATCTCTCACTGGCCAATTGCATCTTGTCATTCCAAGCCTCAATTGTAGTGGTCTTAGGCTTCGTGTTTGGCATATCCATAATAGATGTCACACCACCAGCTACAGCTGCACAGCTTTCACTACGCATATTCGCTTTATGAGTCAAGCCTGGATCACGGAAATGCACATGATCATCAATTACCCCAGGCAGAAGATAATTCCCTTTTGCGTTGATAGAAATGTCGACGTGCTCGTCTGGACGTTCATCTTTACGGTACACGCGTAGAATGCGATCACCTTGGATCAGCACACCACCTTTGAAAGTTTCCCCTTCATTGATTATAGTAGCATTGGAAATATAAGTCTTTTTATTCTGCATGATAGAAATTTGCTTAGAAATTATGAGTACTTGTTTTTGTGCGTTTAGTTAGTTTTGTTTCTGTGGATATTTGTGGAACAGGCTGTGTAGTTTCAATTTAATCACACCACATACTGCTTCACCAAAAATACTACCATTCATTTTGCTCTCGCCATGTTCACGGTTTATAAAGATAACAGGTACTTCTACCACATCAAAGCCCATTTTATACGCCGTAAATTTCATTTCAATTTGGAAAGCATATCCTTTGAAACGAATGGCATCTAAATCTATCATCTCGAGTACCTTGCGAGAGTAACATTTAAACCCTGCTGTAGTATCACATATAGGCATTCCAGTAATGATACGCACATATTTGGACGCAAAATACGACAGCAACACTCGATTCATAGGCCAATTGACTACATTGACTCCGCTTACATAGCGCGAACCAATCGCTACATCAGCTCCCTTGTCTTGGCAAGCACTCAACAAACGAGGTAAGTCACTTGGATTGTGAGAGAAGTCAGCATCCATTTCGAAGATGTATTGATAGTCTCTCTCTAGTGCCCATTGGAAGCCTGCGATATAGGCTGTGCCTAATCCCAACTTACTGCTGCGCTCTACAAGAAAAAGTCTATCTGTATGATCCTCGTCGTCCATCAAGCGCTTAACGATGTTGCCAGTTCCATCTGGCGACCCGTCATCTATAACCAAGATGTCAAAACTAGTCTCTAGGTCGAAAATAGCTGAAATGATGGCTGCTATATTTTCACGCTCATTGTACGTAGGAATAATGATTATGCTGCTTGCCTTACTCATGGCTGTAATTTTAGTCTAAAAAAATATAAATGGTGGTATTTGTCGCAAAGTTACGAGTTTTTATCCATAAGTCCATATCTATATAACTGTATTTTTGTATTTTTGCAGCCATATGGTTCAAAATAAATCAGAAATGAAAGCATCGGCAACCTATTCGCTTCCCGAACTGCTTCCACGTTTCGAGGCCCACCCTCGTTTTAAGGAGTTGGCCATCGCGCTAGAGACAGCGCAATCATCTGTTCATTTAGCTGGTCTCAAGGAGTCCTCATCGGCTTTTTGGGTTGCTATGCTCTACCAAAATAACATTTCTCGCCAAGTTCTTTGCGTACTCGATGATGTAGAACAAGCGGGATATTTTTATCACGATATTTCACGTCTTTTTGACGAAGAACAAGTCCTTTTCTTACCCTCTTCCTACCGGCGCTCTATGCGCCATGGTCAGCTGGATGAGACTCAAGTGATTCTACGTACAGAAGTACTTTCTGCACTCCAGCAAAATAAGCCATTGATTGTAGTCACGCATCCTGAAGCGTTGGCCGAACCTGTAGTGAGTCGTAAGCAACTTGATGACTATTCATTGGCTTTGGCCAAGAATCAAACCATCGCTCCCCAAGAAGTTGTCAAGCATCTAGTTGAAATCGGTTTTGAACGTACCGATTATGTGTATCAACCAGGTCAAGTAGCTCTTCGTGGCTCCATATTGGATATCTTTTCTTATTCCAATGACATGCCTTATCGTGTTGATTTCTTTGGAGACGATATCGATTCCATCCGTACCTTTGCTATTGATACTCAGCTCTCAGTAGAGATGTTGGACGATATCAATATTGTGCCGAGTTTAGTTGATAAAACAGAAATCACTCAAACATTTTTCGATTTACTTGAAGATGATTGTTTATGCTGTTTGCATAACAAGCAATATGCAATAGACACAATTGATTCTATGGAAGTTCCAGGGTTTTCCAAAGAAGATGTGACTAATGCTTTTGCACGCTGCCGTCAGCTATTTATTGGTACACAAACATCAACTGATGCCTATGAACTCAATATAGAAATTGCTCCACAACCGATGTTTCATAAGAACTTCGAGTTGGTGATGAGTACCCTTCAAGAATATTTCGATCAAGGCTACCAACTGTTCTTATGTAGTGACAGTGAGAAACAACATGAGCGTCTGCACAGCATTCTAGAAGATCGAACAGAAACCCTGACTTTCCATTCTGTTTTAAAGACCATACACGCTGGTTTTGTAGATGAAACGAATAAGTGTTGCTACTTTACCGACCACCAAATGTTTGACCGTTATCACAAGTATAGCTTGCGTAACGAACAAGTTAAGCGTGGAAAAGCAGCAGTCAGCCTGAAAGAGCTGACTATGTTTGAATTGAACGACTTTGTGGTACACATTGACCACGGAGTTGGAAAGTTTGCGGGTTTGGTGCGTCTGCCTCAGGGAGATAGCTACCAAGAAGCCATCAAGTTGATTTATGCCAATGGAGATACCGTGTTTGTCTCTATCCACTCTCTACATAAAATTTCCAAGTACAAAGGAAAAGAAGGAGAGCCACCTCGCTTAAGCAAGCTCGGTACAGGTGCATGGCAGAAACTCAAAGAACGTAAAAAATCTAAGCTGAAAGATATTGCTCGTGATTTGATTAAACTGTATGCCCAAAGAAGAAAAGCTCCAGGCTATGCCTTTAGCAAAGATAGTTTTTTGCAACAGGAACTAGAGGCCAGCTTCCGTTATGAAGATACCCCCGACCAGCTTAAAACCACTCAAGACGTCAAGAAAGATATGGAGCGATCGCTCCCTATGGATAGATTAGTCTGCGGAGATGTGGGATTCGGGAAAACAGAAATAGCTATTCGTGCTGCATTTAAAGCTGTAGCCGATGACAAGCAAGTAGCCATCTTAGTGCCTACTACCGTACTAGCTTACCAACATTTTCAAAGTTTTAAGAAGCGTCTTGAAGGATTGCCATGTCGTGTGGATTACCTAAGTCGTGCTCGTACTACTAAGCAACGAAACGACGTGCTTAAAGGTCTGAAAGAGGGTGAGATACAAATCGTGATTGGTACCCACCAATTATTGAATAAAAGTGTTCAGTTTAAAGATCTAGGATTGCTAGTTGTCGACGAAGAACAACGTTTCGGAGCCGGACAGAAAGAAAAACTAAGACAGATGCGTGTCGATGTCGATACTCTCACATTGACAGCTACCCCTATACCTCGTACCCTGCAATTTAGTTTGATAGGTGCTCGAGATTTGAGTATTATCTCTACCCCTCCACCTAATAGACGTCCTATTCAAACAGAAGTACACTCATTCAATCCAGAAGTGATTGCCGAAGCTGTACGTTTTGAGTTGAGTCGAAATGGGCAAGTCTTTTTCGTGCATAATAGAATTGATGCCCTTGAAGCTCTCAAGGCCATGATTGTGCGTGAAGTTCCTGATTGCCGTGTGTGTATTGGTCATGGTCAGATGAAACCACAAGATCTTGAACAGTTGATTGTCGACTTTGTCAACCACGAATACGACTTATTGCTAGCGACTACTATTATTGAAAGTGGTATCGATATGCCCAATGTCAACACTATAATTGTCAATGATGCCCATCACTTTGGTTTGAGTGCTCTGCACCAACTTCGTGGACGAGTAGGGCGTAGCGATCGCAAAGCTTTTTGTTATCTGCTAGCACCACCAGTTGCTAGCTTACCCGATAACTCTCGTCGTCGTCTTCAAGCCATTGAAAACTATAGCGACCTGGGTAGTGGTATTCATATTGCCATGCAAGATTTGGATATCCGTGGGGCAGGTAACTTGTTGGGAGCTGAGCAAAGTGGTTTTATTGCCGACCTTGGTTATGAAACTTACCAAAAGATTCTGACAGAAGCCGTGCAAGAACTAAAGATAGAAGAGTTTGCCGAACTTTATCAAGAACCGTCTAAAAAAGATGCGGAGCAAGAACAGGCACAAGATGAGGCCCAAGTTCATCCACGTGGTGATGAGTTTGTGGAAGAAAGTTTGTTTGAAAGTGACTACCATCTTAACCTGCCTGTATCATATGTACCAGGTAATCCAGAACGTATGTTGCTGTATCGCGAACTAGACGGTATGCACGAAGATGATGAGGTGGCTGCGTTCCGCAAGCGCCTTGAAGACCGATTCGGCCCACTTCCGCAAGAGACCGAAGGACTCCTTCATGTTGTTCCACTGCGTCGCCTAGCTGCCAAACTTGGTATTGAGCGAGTTAGCTTAAAGAATAACAGCATGTATTTATTCTTTGTGAGTCAACATGACAGTGCCTATTTTATGAGTGATGCTTTTGCCAAGTTTCTGCACTATGCAGCCAAGCATCCACGTAAGATGCTGTTGCGAGAAAAGAAGAAGGTGCGCTCTATGCACGTTATGAACGTACCAAATATTCAAGAAGGTCTTCGTGTGATTCAAGAAATTTCCGAACAATCTATACAATAAGTCCAAATATCCTGTCATTATGGCAGGATATTTTCTTTTTTGACAGTCCCGATGTTTTTTTTGTCCTTTTCTGGCCGTGAGATTTTTATTTTTGGCACGCCACTTGCATTAGTGGGAAACGTCGCCGTATGTCGAGAACAAATAAGCTGCACTTGTAGCTTGTATTACTCCAGAAGCGACTCAAAACAAAAATAATAAATTAAACAATAAAATAATTATGGGAAAGATCATTGGCATCGACTTGGGAACAACAAACTCATGTGTTTCTGTATTTGAAGGTAGCGAACCAGTAGTAATCGCTAACAGTGAAGGTAAAAGAACTACTCCTTCTATCGTAGGTTTTGTAGAAGGTGGTGAACGTAAAGTAGGTGACCCTGCCAAGCGTCAAGCTATTACAAACCCACAAAAGACGGTTTTCTCTATCAAGCGTTTTATGGGTGAAACATACGATCAAGTAGCCAAAGAAATTGCACGTGTACCTTATACAGTAGTAAAGGGTGACAACAACACGCCACGTGTACAAATCGAAGATCGTCAATATACTCCACAAGAAATCTCAGCAATGACTCTTCAAAAGATGAAGAAGACAGCTGAAGACTATCTAGGTCAGGAAGTAACTGAAGCAGTTATTACAGTACCTGCATATTTCTCAGATTCACAACGTCAAGCAACAAAAGAAGCGGGTCAAATCGCTGGTCTTGAAGTAAAGCGTATCGTGAACGAGCCAACAGCAGCAGCCCTTGCTTATGGTATCGATAAGACAGACAAAGACATGAAGGTTGCCGTATTCGACCTTGGTGGTGGTACATTCGATATCTCTATCCTTGAGTTCGGTGGTGGTGTATTCGAAGTTTTGTCTACAAATGGTGATACTCACCTAGGTGGTGACGACTTCGACCAAGTAATCATCGACTGGTTGGTAGCAGAATTTAAGAACGACGAAGGTGCTGACCTTTCTAAGGATCCTATGGCCCTTCAACGTTTGAAGGAAGCAGCAGAAAAGGCAAAGATCGAGTTGTCTTCTTCTACTTCTACAGAAATCAACCTTCCTTATATCATGCCAGTTGACGGTGTGCCAAAGCACTTGGTTAAGACATTGACTCGTGCGAAGTTCGAGAGCCTAGCTCACGCTTTGATCCAAGGTTGTCTAGAGCCATGTAAGAAAGCTATGCAAGACGCAGGTCTTTCTAACTCAGATATCGACGAAGTCATCCTAGTAGGTGGTTCTTCTCGTATCCCAGCTATCCAAGAGCTAGTAGAGAAATTCTTCGGTAAAGCTCCATCTAAGGGTGTAAACCCAGATGAGGTTGTTGCAGTAGGTGCAGCTGTACAAGGTGCTGTACTTTCTGACGATATCGACGGTGTGGTTCTTCTAGACGTAACTCCATTGACATTGGGTATCGAAACAATGGGTGGTGTGATGACTAAGCTTATCGACGCCAACACAACGATTCCAACTAAGAAGAGCCAAGTGTTCTCAACGGCTGCGGATAACCAAACTCAAGTAACGATCCACGTCCTACAAGGGGAACGTCCAATGGCTGCACAAAACAAGTCAATCGGTCAGTTCAACCTAGACGGTATCGCTCCAGCACAACGTGGTGTACCACAAATTGAGGTATCTTTCGATATCGATGCTAACGGTATCCTACACGTATCTGCTAAGGATAAGGCAACAGGTAAAGAACAAAAGATCGTGATTGAAGCATCTTCTGGTCTTTCAGAAGACGAAATCAACCGCATGAAGGCCGAAGCAGAAGCAAATGCTGATGCAGATAAGCAAGAACGCGAAAAGATCGACAAGATGAACCAAGCAGACTCAACTATCTTCCAAACTGAGAAGCAACTTGAGGAACTAGGTGATAAGCTTCCAGCAGACAAGAAAGCGCCAATCGAAGCAGCTCTTGCGAAGTTGAAAGAAGCACACAAGGCAGAAGACCTAGCAGCAATCGATGCAGCATTGAATGAAGTAAACACTGCATTCCAAGCAGCAAGCGCTGAAATGTACCAACAAGGTGCAGGTGCGCAAGCAGGTCCTCAAGCTGGCCCACAAGCAGGTCCTCAACAAGGTCCTTCTCAAGGCGGTGCTGATGATGTACAAGATGCAGACTTCGAAGAAGTAAAATAATCTCTGTCATCAGTAATTACTTTCGAGTAATCAAAATATAGAACTTGATATATAAGAATAGGGTGTCCGTTATGGGCACCCTATTTTTTATTCTTATGCACTAAATATTTTACTAAATAAACGTGCCAAAACGGAAGCGCTTCCACTTCAAATCGCAAGCGCTTGCGCTTCGAGTTGCAAGCGCTTGCGATTTGAGCTATATAGGGTTCGACTTTTAGGCACTTATAAGAGGCTGAAAATCACTACTACTAATCCTAGTTTTATTGCTGTTAAATCCGAGCGCGGACGGAACCCAATCCGTAGCCGCTCAGATTTAAATCCCTCCGTGGACAGATTCGGTTGCGTCTGCGCTCGGATTTAGACTCTCTAAAAAGCCCCTGTTTATCGGCATTTGAGCGAGGGGTATATAAATGCTTGGCTACACTTATATAAACGCGCGCTTTTATATATATAAAAGGACTGCAATCAAGTATATAAAAGCCCGCATTTATATAGGAGTAACATTTCGGGGTGATATATCGAAGGCGAATATAAATGCCTAGTATATCATTGCGTTGTTCTCAATACTTAAGAGTACGCTCTTTTATACCCTGATTATACGAGCCTTAGACAGTAAAAACTCTAGTCTTAGACTTTGCAATCGCTAAGGCTAGAGTTTTTTTACTTGTTTTTATGGTCATACAACCTCTGGAAATCCCTCTTTGAGAATCTCCATAGCCTTTGTATAATCAGACTCTAGTACGAATATTTCTATCTGAAAGCTTGGCCCGTAAGGCAAGACAGAATTGAGTGTTTCGTTTTTTACCAGACATTCTATCCCACTTCGCGCAAGACATCCCTGACTAGGGATGCTTGGATATTGTTCTCGACTGTAGTCAAATATACTGTTTTCATACGCTTATATTTCTTTTGTGCTTATTCTCCTACAAGCTCAGGAAATCCTTCTTTAAGAATGGCCATCGCTTTTTCGTAATCAGATTCTAATACATGCATTTCAACCTGGAAACCAGGGCTGTTAGGCAATACAGAATTGATAATCTCATTTTTTATAAGGCATTCAATACCTGCATTATTCAAGACATCCTTTAACATCGTTGCTTGGATATCGTTCTCAAGAGTAATCAAATAAACTGTCTTCATAAGCTCTCTTTATTTAGTTTGTAGTATGTGGGTAGCAAAGACCCACCAAGACAAATGTACGTAAAAATAACGAAGTTGCTCACTTATACTATGTTTTTTCTGCGCAAAAACTTGCGTGTTCAAATTAAATCATTAGATTTGCAAACGATTGCAATTTGTATTGGTGCAAACTAATATTATTGTTTTTGTCGAAACCTATGAAGCTTCTATATTTGCTTAGAAGTATAGGCGTCAACTATGAGCCTCTATTTTTGTACTCATAGAGTAACCTTACATTGTTAATCTTATATCCCTCAGCCTTATGGCAGGAAAGACGCAAATCACCATTAAAGATATTGCCAAAGCACTTAACATCAGCGCTTCTACAGTATCCCGAGCCTTGAAAGACAATCCTGATATCTCGCAGAAAACGCGAGATAAAGTGAAGGCTTATGCCCAAGCCCACCACTATCAGCCCAATATCATGGCTATGAACCTTCGCATGAATCAGTCCAAAACTATTGGGGTGATTGTGCCACAGATGGTGCATCATTTCTTTTCTTGTGTCCTTAGTGGTATTGAACATGCGGCGAGCGAAGCAGGTTACACCTTGCTGGTTGCTCAAAGTAACGAAGAGTACGAAGACGAATTGCGTATCACTCGTTCTTTTGCCCATGCTCGTGTGTGTGGTGTAATCACTTCGTTGGCTAAAGGGAGCAAAGATTATCAACACTATCATGATTTAGTCGCCCAAAACATTCCTCTCGTCTTTTATGACCGGATCTGTCCCGATATTCGCACAGAGCGTGTGGTGGTTGATGACTATGCAGGTAGTTTTGCTGCTGTTGAATATATGATACAAACAGGCTGCAAACGCATCTATTTCTATCACAGCGACCTATCTCTGGAAATCACAAAAAATAGACGCAATGGCTACTTAGATGCCATGAAGCGCTATCAGATACCTGTTTCAGATGCCATGATGATCCAATGCGACTCTCGTGAGGCCGCCATAGGTATAACACCCGAACTATTGGAAGATGAAGACAAGCGTCCAGACGGATTCTTCGCCGTCAATGACGAAACGGCCACTGGCATTCTTCACGTCTGCAAGCGCATGAAACTAGAAGTCCCAGAAGATATTTCCATATGTGGATTTACCGACGGTGCACTAGCTCAAGCGACTGATCCAAAGCTGACTACTGTCAGTCAAGATGGATTTGAGGTAGGTGCATCAGCTTTTCAGTTGCTTAAGGACAAACTAGAAGCAGATACTCCAGAAGATCAGACTGTCAAGGTGAAAAACAAGATAGTCAAAACCAGACTTATCGTCCGAGGTACAACAAAGTAGACCAATAATTATTATAACTAATACAGAGAATGAATACACATCGTCCCAATCTAAGTTTTATCAAGCTGTGGAATATCAGTTTTGGTTTCTTCGGCGTTCAAATCGCTTACGCTTTACAGAGTGCAAACATCAGTCGTATTTTTGCGACACTAGGAGCTGACCCACATGATTTGGGTTATTTTTGGATATTACCTCCATTGATGGGATTGATCGTACAACCTATCGTAGGTGCCTTAAGTGACAAGACATGGAACCGTTTCGGTCGTCGTATGCCTTACTTATTCTTTGGTGCCCTAGTATCAGTACTAGTCATGATCATGCTTCCAAATGCAGGTAGTTTCGGACTAGCCGTTGGTGCTGCCCTTGTCTTTGGTGCTGTATCATTGATGCTTTTAGATACAGCGATCAATATTGCCATGCAACCATTTAAGATGATGGTGGGGGATATGGTCAATAACGAACAAAAAGGCCTTGCCTATTCTATACAAAG
Source organism: Bacteroidaceae bacterium (assembly GCA_963678855.1). Classification (GTDB taxonomy): domain Bacteria; phylum Bacteroidota; class Bacteroidia; order Bacteroidales; family Bacteroidaceae; genus F22. Next base: position 2,224,403 of record OY787448.1, read on the forward strand.
TTTCTTGATCAATACAGGTAGTGTGGTAGGATTCCTATTCCCAATCGTCTTTACTTGGCTTGGTGTCAAGAATGAAGCAGCCAAAGGCGTTATTCCAGATTCAGTACTATATTCTTTCTATATCGGTGCCGCTATCCTAATCGGATGTGTGATTTACACTGCAGTGACTGTACGCGAGCTTCCTCCAAGGGAATACGCTGAATTCCACGAAATTACTGAAGAAGAAGAAAAAGAAAGCAGCAACTTTATCCAACTACTCGTAAAAGCCCCAAAGACATTCTGGACAGTAGGTCTAGTACAATTCTTCTGCTGGGCAGCTATGATGTATATGTGGACTTACATAACTGGAGCCACAGCTCAAGAAGTATGGCAAACTAGTGATACATCAAGTGCGGCTTACCAAGAAGCAGGTAACTGGGCCGGTGTATTGTTTGCTGTTGAAGCCATCGGGGCCGTAGTTTGGGCTGTAGTATTGCCATTTTTCAAAAACCGAAAGGTCGCTTACTCTTTGAGTTTGCTTTTAGGTGGTATCGGATTTATTTCTACATATTTCGTACAAGACCAATATTTGCTATTTATTTCGTATGCACTTGTTGGCTGTGCTTGGGCAGCAATGATGGCTATGCCATTTACAATCTTGACAAACTCATTGTCAGGTAAGAATATGGGAGCCTACCTAGGTCTGTTCAATGCAACTATCTGTTTACCACAAATTGTAGCCAGCCTTATTGGTGGTGGTTTACTATACCTTGTAGGTGGTGAAGAAAAGCGCCAAGTAATGATGCTTGTGATAGCAGGTATCTTCTTTGTCTGTGGTGCCGCAGCCGTTTGGTTGATTAAAGAAACCGACGGTCACGCTAAAAAGCAAGCCGCTTAATAGTTGCAGGGTGGGACCTGCCTAATCACTCCCCAAATAGCATCTACATTATCTAATTATAACCGCATGAGAAAACGATATCTAGACATCGATGACTGGCGCATCGTAGAGCAGGGCTTTCACCCTGACCGTCAACGCGCTTCGGAGAGTATCTTTGCCCTCGGCAATGGCCGAATGGGTCAACGCGGGCACTTCGAAGAATCGTATTCCAGTGATAGCCTACAAGGTAGTTACCTTGCAGGTGTTTCTTTCCTCGACCGCACGAAAGTGGGTTGGTGGAAGAACGGCTATCCTAAGTTTTTTGCCCGCGTTCCAAATGCTCCCGACTGGAGCGGCATTCGTTTGCGACTAATCGATGAAGAACTCGATTTGGCCGTATGGGATGTCGACGACTACGAGCGCACTTTGGATATGAAAAACGGAGTAGCCACCCGTGAGATGGAAGTGACTTCTCCAAAAGGGCACCAACTGAAAGTCACCATCCACCATGTCTTGCACATGATGGAACCCGACTTATGTATGGTGCGCATGGAAGTACAGTCTATCAACTACACAGGTAAGGTCTCTTTTATCCCTTATTTGAATGCAGATGTAACCCACGAAACATCCAATTACGATGAAACGATGTGGAATATCCTGCGTACAGAAACTCTTGTAGATCACGCTTATTTATGGGTGCAAACCCGTCGTGAGCGCACGCAAGTGTGTATGTCTATGGGGTATGAAGCTGCTTGCAATGGTAAGCCTATCTCAGGTGGTATTCAAATAGAAAAAGAGAAGGCTGTAGGATTCTCTACTGGAGAATATGTTAAGCCAGGTGAGCGCATCGTATTGACAAAATACGCTGTTATCACTTCTTCTCTATATGGATATCGTACCAATTTGGTAGATACCAGTGTAGCCAAGTTGAAAAACCTAATGGCTAAAGGCTGGGAGGAACTATTGCACGAACATAGTCGTTACTGGAGTCGCATCTGGTACGATACAGACGTTGTGATAGAAGGCGACCCAGAAGCCCAACAAGGCATACGCTTTAATATCTTCCAGCTACACCAAAGTTATCAAGGTCGTGACCCACGATTGAATATTGGTGCCAAGGGCTTTACGGGTGAAAAGTATGGCGGTAACACCTTCTGGAATACCGAGCTGTGCTGTCTCCCATACTTTATGTTGTCGTCTCGACAATATATAGCCAAGAACCTATTGCTGTATAGAGAACAACATCTACCAAAAGCCATAGCCAATGCACAAACACTTGGCTTTAAAGATGGTGCAGCCCTATATCCAATGGTCACAATCAACGGTGAAGAATGTCACAACGAGTGGGAAGTTACTTTTGAGGAAGTTCATAGAAACAGCATTATTGCCTACGCCATTATCCAATATGTCGATACAGTAGGTGATACTGAGTACCTGCTGCCAGAAGGTCTGCGTGTACTGGTAGCTATCTGTCGCTTCTGGGCACAACGTGTCAGTTGGGCAGAACGCAGCAAAAAGTTTATGATATTGGGTGTGACTGGGCCAAATGAATACGAAAATAACGTAGACAATAACTGGTACACTAACTTCTCGGCTAAGCAAACCCTGCTCCGTACTGTAAGCCTATTGCGCGAAGCTGCACAGGCCGACCCTGTAGGTTATGAAGCGCTTTGTCTGGAAACCAATTACAAAAACGAAGAAGGAGACAACTGGAAACATATTGCAAACAATATGTATGAACCATACGATGAAGAGTGGGATATCTACCTTCAGCAAGATGGCTATCAAAATAAAATTATGCAATCTGTCGATGAGATTCCAGAAGAAGAACTTCCAATCAATCAACATTGGTCGTGGGATCGCATCCTTCGTTCTTGTTTTATCAAGCAGAGCGACGTGCTGCTAGCTATGTATCTGTATCGTGAACATTTCGATTTAGAAACAGTACGCAGAAATTACGAATTTTATGCGCCTAAAACTGTGCATGAATCATCGTTGTCTGTATTTGTACACTGTATTCTAGCTGCCCGTTTGGGTAAGATAGATGATGCGTATAAGTACTTCATGCATGCCACTCGTCTTGACCTAGATGATTACAATCATGAAGTTCATGATGGATTACATGTGACGAGTATGCCAGGTAGCTGGCTTGCACTAGTTCACGGTTTTGCAGGTATGCATGTAGTGAATAAGCAACTTTGCTTTGAACCAATCTTGCCTACTCATTGGACTAAGACACAGTTTACAGTCAATTATCTAGAACACACGCTTCGAGTAAGCATGACCCAAAATCAGATGAGCTTTGAGTTGCTTGACTCCGACCCAATCGTTGTGCGAGTCAATGATAAAGAAGTTACTTGTGAAAAAGGTAAAACTGTTACCCTAGACTATTAATTAGCATTCTTACATAAATTCGGGCCATTTGCAATATCGCAAATGGCCCGAATTATATATTCTCTCTCATGCATAGATTAGTTACAGTCCCTCTCTGTAGAACTCCAACATCTCTGTAATCATTTCTTTAGAAGAAGTCTGGTCTATACGTATATCTCCCACACCACCAAGAAGCGTAAAGTTGATTGTACTTCCCACGTTCTTTTTATCGTGCATCATCAGTTCAATCAAGCGATCTACGTCTTTGCAAGAAAAGTGGAACTGCCCATAATGTAATTTTATATAGGCAGCTATTTGTCGCAGTGTAGCCAATGGGAACTCGCATTGTACATGCGAAAGATACAACTCACATACCAATCCCCAAGCAACCGCATACCCATGCAAGACATGGCGATTTTGCTCCAGAGCCAAGCTCTCAAAAGCATGCCCCACGGTATGTCCAAGATTCAAGGCTTTACGTATTCCTTTCTCCGTTGGATCTTGCTCTACAATTTTCTTTTTGACTTGCACAGACTCGCCTACAAGTGTACGCAATGCATCTAAATCAGGATTGCTTAAATCCATCTGCATCACATTTTCATAGTGACTCTTACTATCAAGTAGTCCATGCTTCAGTACCTCCCCGTATCCCGAGCAAATATTGTGTCCATCTAAAGTCAGTAGAAATTCAGTGTCTAGTAAGACAGCACGTGGAGTCGAGAAGCTCCCAATTTCATTCTTAAGTCCATTGAAATTGATACCCGTTTTTCCTCCTACAGCCGCATCGACCATAGCTAGCAAAGTTGTTGGTATATTGATACAAGGAATGCCCCGTTTGAATGTAGCCGCAGCAAATCCACCGATATCTGTGACCATACCTCCTCCGAGGTTGACCATTAGTGAATGTCTTGTGCCATGGTGGCTACTTAAGTACTGCCAGATTTGGCTCAACGCCTCTAAATCTTTGTGGGTATCTTCGGGCTCAATCACAATTTCATCATAGCCAAACTCCTCAAACACAGCAGATACCTTAGGTAAGCAATACTCGTGTGTATGACGGTCTGTTAAAACAAACAGTTTATCATGAGGAATAGCTTGAATTTGCGTTTTGAGGTCTGATAGTATATTGGCAGTTACAATGATCTTTTGTTCCGAACACATAGTTATTTGAGCGTTATTGTTTTAATTTGTTACAAACATAAGAGAAAAGTGTCACATGACCAAATATTAAGACTTATCTTTTGAGACTAGCTTATATTCTACTTTTGTTTGTAGGAAGAAACATAACACGAATAGAAAGTAAAACATTAAGATTTAATTGGCCGATGAAACTAATCATTTACGACATGTATTGCTATGTGGAGTGTTTATAACGTGCCGTGACATCTATAGTCACTAAAAAGGGGCAACACTTTTACATTGAAAGGAAAGTTGATCGATGAATCAGCTAGATAGGTCCTACCACTGATATATTATGTCAAAAGCCCATAGAATACGAGCATAGCTCTATAATTCCAATTAATCTCTTTGCCACATCATATATTGTAGTTACTTTTGTGTCGCTTATACAATAACTTATGAAACGAATATTTACTCATCTCTTTTTTACCCTAAGTGTACTTTCGATCAGTGTGTTATCACTAAACGCAGGTGACCGTTCACAACGCCATAAGGGCAATCTTAGCCTGTATGGTCAAGTTGTGGATAAGTCTACAGGAAATGTCTTACCCAAAGTGATGGTGCAGCTGTATGCACAGCCTGATAGCACCTATGTGACAGGTACTGTGACTGATTTGAAAGGGCACTTTGCTCTAACTCAGTTGCTAGCTGGACGTTATACTGTACGCTTCACTTATCTAGGGATGAAAAAGCACGAAAAATCTGTAAATCTTGCTTCTTCACAAAAAGCTCAATCATTAGGCACCATCAAGATGGAGCCAGATGCTGTGCAGCTTAGTGAAACAGTGGTGACAGCTGAAGCAGCACCCGTGGTTCTCAAAGGAGATACCGCAGTTTTTTCTGCATCAATCTATAAGCTTCCAGAAGGTGCCGTTGTAGAAGATCTTATCAAACGCTTACCAGGAGTAGAGATCGATGACGAAGGTAAAATTACCGTCAATGGTAAAGAAGTCAAAAAACTATTAGTTGATGGCAAGGAGTTTTTTGCTGGCAATCCAGATATCACTTTGAAGAATTTGACCGCAGATATCATCAGCAATGTTAAGTCGTACGAGAAGGAGAGCAAGATGGCTAAGGCCACAGGAGTGAAAGACGGTAAAGAAGAGCAAGTGCTAGATATTAGCGTCAAACCAGATATGAAAAAAGGCTGGTTTGGTGATGCAAAACTTGCTCAAGGAAATCATGACCGTTATAGTTATAATGGAATGGCCAATCGTTTTCGAGGCGATAACCAATATAGCGTGCTGTACAATAAAAAGAATGTGCAAAGCACTAGTATTGGAGGAACTAGATCTAGCCCAAATAGAACTCCAAGAGGAAAGCAAGAAGGACAAGACGCTGGAATTAATCTCAATATTAGTCGTAAGAAAATGACTATCAATGGAACTATCAATGGTGGCATCAATGATAGAACCAATGCGTCTACAACTTCTAACCAAACGTACTATTCTACAGGTACTCGTTTTTCAGAAAATCAGACTAACCGTTTGAGTACGTCTAAGAATATTCAAGGAAATTTCATCATTGAGCTAAATCCAGATTCATTGACCAACATCGTGGTCATGCCCAATGTAGATATCTCAAGACACGAGAATACAAGTTTTGGGCATTCCATCAATTCAGACGCTCCTCTGAAGGAATTTGATTGGAAGGACATCTCCACTCGTTTTGAGCCTGCTGAAATTTTTGCAGAGGATACTACAAAACTGATTTATCAAAGCTACCAGACATCCCATAGTGTGAGTGATAATTACAGCTACTCACTGGGTGGACATGTGGCACGTAAGTCGGCCACACGTAAAGGAAGAAGCTTTGTGTTCGATTTCAACGTAATGCGTAGTGATGTAGAGAATGAATCGACATCCGATAACCGCACCTATTACTATCGTGCTTCGGGTGATCGATATACTCCGAGGATACAACGTCCAATTGATGATAATACGAGTTATAACTATTTATTAGGATTTGGCTACAATGAACCTGTAGGTAAAGGAAAATATTTACGTTTCAATTATTCATACAGTCGTAATCGCAATGATAATGAGAGACATGTTTATGACTTGACTCAACCAGAAGAAGTTGAAATTGATTCATTGTATAACAAGCATACTACAACTTTGGAAAGTCATAAATTTGGTGTTTTTTTCAATAGCCAAAGTAAAGATTTGTTTTACGCTTTTGGATTAAATGTAACAGCGCAAGGTATCTATTCTGATTATACTATTGGAGATACAGACCATGACCAATCTCAACATGTGGTCAACTATGCACCTATTCTGTATTTTAACTACAAATTCTCTCGTAATACAAAAATGAACATCCAATATCGAGGACGAAGTAGACAGCCAAGTGTAGAGATGCTTTCTCCAATTACTGACTATAGCAATCCGACATTGATTAAAGAAGGTAACCCAAACTTGAAGCCATCATTTAGTCATAGTGTGTATACAACCTTCAATCACTATATGCCTAAGTCGCGACGTTCTCTTTCTCTCTCTCTAGATGGGGGGGCAACAACAAATAGCATCACATACCGTCGTGTCTATGATGAAGAAACTGGGATCACGCATACTAAACCTATGAATATAAATGGGAATTGGAATGCTAGACTTAATTATACATTTACCACACCTCTTGCTAAGAAACACTGGAGTAGTTCGCTTAGCGGTTATGGCCGATACTCGGAATCACCTAGTTATCAAATGATTGATCAAGAAAGTTTGAAAAGTACCACAAAACAGTTATACTTATATCAAAATGCTAAAATCAATTATCGTACGAAGTCTTTAGAATTAGGTGTCAAAGGTAGTGTGCGATATAACAAAAGTGAGAATGATTTGGTCTCTACGACAGAGAAGGAGACCTTTCAATATACAGGTACTGCAAATGGCTTATATCGTCTTGACTGCGGGCTAAGTTTTGCCTTCGAATCCCAACTCATTAATCGTGATGGTTTTGGAGAACAAGCAGATGGTACCGATATGGTACTTAATGGACAGATAGCCTATAGTATGCTAAAGGGTAAAACATTAACTTTCAGTTTAGATGCCATGGATATCCTGCAGCAACAACCTACTATTTCACGCAGTGTATATAGCACTGGTGAACGCATCACTCGCTTCGATGCACTTACCAGTTATGTGTTGTTCAGCGTAAAATACCGCTTCAATACGATGTCTGGTAAATCAATGAGATCAAATAAAACTAGAAGATATGGTAGATCTTTGAGGATGAATAGACGTTACTAGTCGGTAACGCTCTCTTCTTTGCGCCATTTATTGTTAAGAAATAACGCAGTATTGGAGAAAATTAGTGCTAGTGGTACACTGCAGTAGCCTACATCATAGATATAAGGATAGTCTTTTTGTAGTAGATATCCAAGTATAAAAGGGTATAATAGTAAGATTGCTATTCCTACAAGTAATACTAATATCTTTCTACGCTTTACAGACTTTATGCCTTTAAACGGTACGATATAATCAGGTGCACTAGCCGATGCAATTTGTTGTGACTTTGTCTGCGATTTACGCTCTTCAATCTCCAAGCGTCTATACTTGCTTTGTAGGCGAATATTGATGACCGCAATAGAGATAATCAGAGTAAAGAACACAGCTATACTGATAGATACAAATTCTTTAGGCAGTCCTGCAAAGAATACAATATATATAAGAAGCCCTCCAGCAATAATAAAAGTCACTATGCCCAAGCGCATGCGATATAAGAGAGTAGGAGAGCGATGAGCTGGACTCGTGCTAATCTTTAGCATCACCATACCTGCGGTAATAGTGATAAAGCTTAGATACGCTAGGCTATCTAGCAGCAATCTACTTATGATGTGTATATTGTCTATCGTAAGTGATGCAATAGCTGCTATATTTAGTACCACTCCAATAAGGAGTAAACCAATTCCCACTTTTCGTATACTTGTTCTAGATACTGGTCTTTCGTAGGGGTAGAATAGGAAATTAATAAGGGTGTTCATAATACTATTTCTATGTTATTTTGCGTCCATATAGACTAAAAACCAATTGTGCTCTTCTGTACTCGTCAACTATTGGCTTCTGAGCACAAAAGTAGTACAACTTAATTAAACCCCTATCAATAAGGAGTTCAGTAAAGATTCAAAAGTGATATTGAACTGTTCAATGCCGCTAATTTATCCTACTCAGGCATGATTGACTGATGATAATCTGCGGAGCTACACGCCAATAATCTTTAGCATAGTCACTAGTTGGGTCTATACCATACTGCAAGCATAGTTTCAACGCTCGCAATCCTACATAGTGAGTTGCCAACAATACGATATGGTGCTCGTGGTCCATTCCAACAATTCTAAAGCATTCATAGCCACATTTTGATTCTCCATACTGTGACATCTTCCGCGTTTCTGCCAACATACGATCTAGTTTTGTTTCCGCATCACCTCTAGTGGTGCATTTGAAACAACAGCTATTCATAATATTATCTACATATTCTCTTCTTTTTTCAGGTGCCATTTCTGGATAAAAACAATAATTACCTCTAATCTTATCTACGTTAAGTATATATGGATTTCTCGAATCTGTATCTTCTTTAAGCACCCACTTATCCTCTTTGAGGGTAAAGAAATAAGTATATTGTTTCTTTTTCTTGAATAGAAAAATCGCCAGCTCATGTTGAGCTACACTAAGCATATACAATCCGTCAAGCTTAGAGAACTTGTAGCTCTCTTTCCATTTAGGCTTTTCCTTATATATGTACGCTCCGTTTATCTTCTCAGCATAACCATCAGGAGTATTCTCTTCCATAAACTCCATATAGTATCTTTTCCTAATTAAGGCTTCCTTGTAGATATCCACCACATTCCCATTTATCTTAAACTCCGTTTTAGAGATAGGAACTACAAAATCTTTCTTTGATCTAGCTTGGCACAAGATTGGAGTAAACAGTAAAAAAATTAGTAAACCCATATTTCTTCTGTGCAGATATGTACCACATTGCTTCTTTTTCATTTGTTTGAATTGATTTGTTTATGTGTGAGTATATCTGCAAATATACTAATTAGTATAGAGGGATTAGCTATATAGGACTTGACAATAACTTGACAAACACCCGAACTGGCAAAATGCGTACTTTTTGTCAATAGTCTATGCATATATTTTTCAAGGATATACGCTACCTTTGTCCTTCCTATAAACTTTTTACATTCTCTATGACCAAGACCCAAGTCTCAACAGATAGGTTGACTTGGATTCTGTTAATTATGTGATTGGGCACTTCATCTCCCAATTAAAAATACCCCAAAAGTTGTGGAAACTTTTGGGGTATACTATTGTTAACTACCTAGCTAATCGTCTATTTTTGTTTAGCCGCCCATTCTAGTCGCTCTCTGTTGGCAAGATGTTTGACCTTGAAATCCTTGAAAACAGCTTTGAACCCTTCGCCGCCAGGACTAGCACCCATCATACCGACTTTAATAAACGCGTATTCATCAACCCAAGTGGTACGGAATAGCGTGTATTCTTTATCATCCAAAGAATAATAGAACAAAACCTCATCTGCAATCTTCTCAGCCTTAATCCATACAGATTTAGGAGCTACAGCCAAAGGAAGCAATGCCCAGTCACTCTTATTGTGTGTAGCTACAGCACTGATATTATAGATACCATCTACATACTCGATACCCGCTTTAAACCAGTTCTTGCTATCAATAAGCAACATGATACCTGCTTGGTCGTACTTTGTCTTATAATTACCACTGAAGTTTACCTTCACTTCAAAATCACCACTATACTCAGCATAGTAGAAAGGTAGGTCGTTTACTTGAAACCAGTGCGGTAGCATATTCCAGGCATCTGTTTTTGCAGTGACTTGCATCGTCATTTGATTTGGTGAATCAATCGACCAACTTTCAGGTTCATTTATCCAATTCATTCTGTCCAGTTTTTGAGCACCTACTTGCATCATACATGCAAATAAAGCTACAGTTAAGATAAAAAAGTGCTTCTTCATTTTTTTCGTTTTAGTAAATGATTAATTTTGTGGTACAAAGATAGACCACTTTCCGTAAAGTGGCAATACTGATTTATAACCATATATCGCCCTCCTATGGATGCCAAACAAGAACTAGAGGCTCTTTTTACTAAGTATCAGTATAAAGATGCGACTACTGCCGTGCATAATGACAGTCACTTGCTGATGCAATTGACAGCCGATGTGCAGCTGCATCAACATATGGTGGTACTTTCAGACTTGGTTGATAAACGCAATTATATATGTATAGGACAACTAGGCGCTCAGTTTGGTTTGCCAGTAGATGCCGAGAATGTTACCGTAATCGATTCTATTTGGGAAGATCATCTTTTTTCCAGAATGCACCCCGATGATGTATTGGCTAAGCATGTCCTAGAGCTTAAACTCATACACTTTATTCAAAGTACACCAGAAGCCTCTCGTCTAGAGTATAGTGCCACAACTCGATTGCGTATGAAGAATGTGCATGGGAACTACCAACAGATTACCCACCAAATTATCTACCTCCCCCAAAACGAGCAAATGAGCTTGGAGATGTCGTTATGTATCTACCGCCCATGCAGCAACCCACTGCCTATTCTTCAGAACTTTACTACCGATGGCCATATCATCAATAGAATGACTGGAGAACTAGTCCAAGAAGATTCTATGGAGCCTATCTCCAATATCCTTTCCAAGCGTGAGAAAGAAATCTTGAATGAGATTCGTAATGGGTTGCTCAGCAAAGAAATTGCTGCTAAATTGTCTATCAGCCTGAACACTGTCAATAGACATCGTCAGAATATTCTACAAAAGCTACAAGCTAATAACTCAATGGAGGCCATTAAGATTGCTGAGAATATGAAGCTGTTTTAGTACGCAAAAAGTACGCATCTAGGTATAAATAGACTTTGTCAAGTTTTTGTCAACTCCATTCTTTGGTGAGGTTGTAGACTTTTTCTACTTTTGTGTGAATCCCTATTCTTATAAGTGGGGTAAGTGTCTAACTAAGTACAGGTTGTGTACTCCTAAATTAAAAACATGAAGAAGTTAGTTTATCTATTAGTCTTATTAATCAGTGTCGCTTGCAGTAGTGATAGTCAAGAAGTAGAAAAATTCCTTACACTGAGTAGTACTCAAATTTCCGTCGACTCTAAAAAAGCGACTAGAATTATTACAGTCAACTCATCTAGTAGTTGGACCATTGATAGGTCAACTGTTCCAACATGGTGCACCATTGATGAGCAGACAAACGAGAATTTTATCATAACTATTCTACCTAATAACACCCATGATGATAGAACTGTAGTCATTTCAGCCAAGAATAGTACAACGACTAACAGTTTAACGATTAATCAACATGGAGTAACTGAGAACCAATCCCTAAATTGGCATACTTTCCCAGTCAATACTTTTTCTGAGGTAAGCGATACAGATACAGAATACAGCATCAAAGCTAGTTCAATGTTTATCACTTCATCTATGAGAGATAAGATCTTTCATGGTAACCTTATTAAAAAGGAATTTACACTAGGAGAAGACATACAGCCAAGCGCTAGCTATACATTCAATCCTATTACTATCTCTGCTTTGATTGGTGGTAAGTTCTATTTAAAAGAATCTGTGATCCCTTCTATGGATGTAACTAATAGTTTATTCGATGAAATGAAGTCTGATTACCCAACAGAAAGTGTGGCGTATGTTACTGAGTCTCCAATAGAGTTTATTTCTTACAAACAACTACATGTGTTGGGTGTTGGAAATATAGGTGTCAATTTAGATGAAGTCTTTACAGGCAAATCATATACAGAGCTTGATATGGGTAATCGAACAGGTTTGATTTATACCTATAGCAATGTGGCTTTTCAGGCCGATATGGATTATCCTAGAAATCTAGTTCAAGAAGAAATTCCTGCAGAAGAAGCAAATAAGCTAGCCTATGTAGGCAGTATCGCTTATGGTAAAACTGCTTTCTTGATTGTAGAAACTAACTATGACTATAACTACTCTAAGTTGGTTGTTAATAAGATAATTCGAGGAGAAGAACTAGAAGATGACGAAAAACCAGTAAAAAATGGTTTGAAAGCCGCTTATATTTACTTTAAAGAAGATGGAAGTCTAAGTGTAAGCAGTGGCTATCAAGCTCTCTTAGAGTATGCACCAGGCTTTGAAAAGCAGCCAATCATACCACTAAGCTTTACTGTAGGTAATTGTACAGACAATTCAGTGGAAGACTTGGAGTTCACATTTGAATTGCCATAATTGTTTTAGAATAAAGAAGTTAGACTTGACAAATAGTTCGTTTTTTAACACAGATACAAAATGCGTACTTTTTGTCAAGTCTTTTCTTTGGTTGCTCAACTGGTGAAGTATACTTTTGTACATATCACTCGAAATATCACTCTACAAAAAAATCATGAAGAAACTCATTCTTACCATCTTAGCTATCTGCTCTACCACAAGCATCACCATAGCACAAGATGTCACTTTAAAAGGGCACATACAAGACGACAGTCACGAAGCCATTCCTTTTGCCAATGTCGCCCTTTTCGCAGCCAATGATACCACTAAGTTTATTCAAGGAAGTAGCTCCAGTTTAGACGGTACATTTACCATGGAGCACCTAGCTCATCAAAAGTATCTATTGAAGATATCTTACTTAGGTTATAAACCAAGCAAAAGTCTTATCAACCTAGAAGAGGTCTCTACGCACCAAGTAGAGAAACAAATCACCCTTCACACTGATGTTGTGGCATTGAAAGAGGTCGTGATCGCTGGCAAGCGTGCCACGCAAGGTATAGATAAGATAGCTTATACATTCAATAAAGACCAAATAGCCAAAGCACAGCAATGTCAAGACTTAGTTGCAACAATCCCCAATCTACATTTGGATGAAATCAGCAATAGCTTATCTGCAATCAATGGCAAGTCTGTGATGATTCTTATCAATGGGGTAAAAGCCACTGATGAAGACTTAAAGTTTATCCCTGCCAATAAAATTAAGAAAGTTGACTACTATGATGTACCTCCTATGCGTTATATGAACGATACAGAGATTGTAATCAACGTCCACACCAAGCCATTAGATACAGGATTCGCTGGCTCTATCTATACATCTTTTGGTCAAATGTTTTCTGGTGGTAATGCTGCTTTGTCTTATGTAAAAGGCGATAATAAGTGGACTTTCTCCTATGGCAATCACTTCAATATGAAGCGTGATGTCAAGAACACAGAAACAGGCGACTACAACTATGAAATCAATAACACCCAATATCATTATAACTACGATAAAGCCATGAAGGATTGGGGAACCAATCACTTTGGATATGTCACTTACGCCAATAGTGTAGAAGAGAAACATCAGTTGAAAATTATTGCAGGTGTAGACTGGATGGAAGACAATAGAGAGGAATCGAAATCCATAATCAATACCCAAAACCAAATAACAGAAAACAATACTGGTACATTAAGCAATACCGTGGAGACCCACTCGGGCAATGTAGAAGTGTACTATTCCAAAACACTCAGTAAGAAGGACCAACTCACTGTAGATGTACTAGGTACTTACTTCAAGAACGATCAAAAAGCTTATTCTATGCAGACGGGTAGTAATGGTTTTGAAGACAATCTAACCCTAGATAATAGCAAACGTTCCCTTATCGGTGAATTGATTTACGAAAGACAACTAGGCAAGGCTTATTTGACTACGGGATATAGAGGACATCTCAACTTTTTATCAAACGATGTGTCCAACTCCCTGACAGATGCTACATCCACAGAAGATATACAAACCCAGAAACATTATCTATATAGTGAAATCTCTGGTAGCCTGAATAAATGGATGTATAGAGCGAGCCTAGCAGCTACCTACGATACCAAACTAGGTGATAATGGCTTCAAACATACCACGTTTACACCATTGTTTATGCTTGGCTATCGCATCAATCCAAGCCAAAGTGTGCGTCTCTCATATAGAGCAGCCACTTATATGCCCAGTGTGCAACAAATGTCCAGTACCCGCATTTTGATTATGAATGATTTTTATCAGACTGGAAATCCTGACCTCCATAATGAAAAGGTACAGAAGTGGACATTGCGACATAGCTTTAATGGATCTTGGTTGGCTTTAAATACGTCGCTTTACTACCTACATCAGCATAATGCGATGTACAATGCTTATATACAGAGCGATGAGGCTATCTTGCTGCAGACAGATAACGCTAAAAAGAACGAGCAACTAGGAGGAAGATTAGATATTAATATGACCCCTTGGAAGTTCTTGCGTATTGGACTGAGCCTAGCTGCCACACAATATCGTTTTCAAGCCCATGATGGCATGCCTATTTATAAGGACTGGTCTTATCCTGGTTCCATTTATTTCACTGCCAAATATAAGAAAGCTTCTTTGTCTTATTCTCAAAGGTTTGGTGGCTATGATATGGATGGCTTATATAAAAAGACAATAGAAAAACCATCTTATTTATCTTTGAACTACAACTACAAGAAATTCCGTTTTGGTGCGGTCTGTTACTTCCCATTCATTGACGATGAAGTAAGTTTTGAAACTATTCCCGAGACACTCGTGACTCATAAGAAGGACCTGCATATGCGTAGAAAAGACCACACTTTTGGTGTGACGATGTCTTGGTTTTTCAACCGAGGTAAAAGCAAGTCGATTCAACAAAAAACGGATAATAGAGATGATGACAAAGGGGTGTTTAAGTTCTAACGGACGCTTACATACTCTACATATATAGGTAATATATTTTGATATTCATGTTTAAAAAGATAACCCTACTTGCCATCTTGGCAAGTACAACTTCACCCCACCTTTTCGCTCAAAAAGACTCCATTCGAGTAAACACCCAACAACTAGAAGAAGTTGTGATACAAAGCGAACGAGTCATACACCATACCAATTATGATGTGTATATGCCCAGCAAGCTGCAAAAAGAGCATGCTGCCAATGGCTTGGATTTACTGTCACAGATTCATTTACCTGGCATCCGTATTGATCAAGTACAGAAGTCAATCAATTACACGCAAGGGACAGGTGCTGTACTCGTACGTATCAATAATGTGGAATCTACAATGGAAGATTTGCAAGCCATTCATCCTAGTCAGCTTGTAAAAGTGGAGTACACCACAGTGCCTAGCATGAAGTATGGCACAGGTGTAGCAGCAGTGATTACGGTCAAGACTAAGCGTGATGATACGGGTGTCGCATTTGGCTTAAACGCCATGAATGCTTTAACGACGGACTACAATGACGATATGGCTTGGCTAAAGTTGATGAAAGGCAAGTCAGAACTAAGTGTACAGTATAAGTTCAGACTGAATGATATATCCCAAGCTTATATCGACAAAGAAGAAAGCTTCCATTATACTGATGGAAGCTCCAAAACACGATATACCGATGGGGAATATTCAGGAGGAAACTATAGACTGGATGATTTCACCCTTGCCTATAACTATGCTCAGCCAGAGCGACGAGTACTCGATATCAAAGGAGGATTCTCTTGGAGTCGATTCCCTGAGCGGGTACTTCATCGAGACATAACAGGTAGTGACGCTCTACATATGCAGACTTCCAGCGAAAGTGACCAAAAGAGTACTAAGCTTCAAGTGTATTATGAAGAAGATTTCTCAGAGAAAGATAATATGACAGTTGGCATAGGTATGGCTTATCTAGACAATACCTATAATCGAGGATTTGTATCCCCTGCTATCTCCAATCTATACGATGTGTATGGCAAGAAGTATAGCTTGCGAGCGAATATGGATTATACACATATATTCAATGATAAACAAAGACTTACTGTCGGTTATCAGCAGACTGGTGCTTACACTAATAATAAGTATACTAATCAGGAGACTACAGAAATAGGCATCAACAATAACTCCCAATACGTATTTGCCGAATATACAGGACAAAAAGGTCATTTGGGTTATACGGTGGGACTTGGAGCAAGCCGTGACCACTTTAGCCAGACGGCTAATAGCTATACTTTCTATAGTTGGCGTCCAAAGGTATATGTACAGTACACCTTCAATAAGCAATGGCAGATACTATATAGATACCAGCGTGTACCTCATTTGCCATCTTTAGCAAATTTAACTAGTTATCATCGTCAGGATGATGACTTGCAGATTACTGTGGGAAATCCAAACTTAAGACCCTATCACACAGATAGAAGTTCCTTTGCAGTAGATTATCAGCACAAGTCTACTATGGTGTATCTATATGGTATATACGAATATTCTCGTAAACTCATAAGTGACAATCCCATAATAGAGTCAGATGGATTATTCTGGCGTACGATAGGGAATAACAATGATTTCAAACATTTTGAATCTGGAATATATATAGGGCAAGACTTTTTCAACCGAAGATTCAACCTCTATATTGAGCCTAAATACAGTTATGATAAGATTGTAGGGAAGTTGAATCAGAGCAATGCTAATTTTAGTCTTCAGATGGGTTGTGATGCTTACTATAAAGCATTTAGCGCTAGTCTATATTACCGTTCGCCTATAGAGACGCTGTATGACGATGTGCTCTCACGCAGCTATGAAACTTCTGACTTCCATTTAGGATACAAACATCGAGCTTTGGCAGTTAAGGTCGGCTTACGTAATGCCTTTGCTTCTAATGCGTTTAAGCGACGTAAGCTTTCTGGACTGGTACCGTCTACAACAGTACGAGGCAACCGTGGATTTGATAATATGGCTTATGTATCTTTGTCTTGGAGTTTCCTAAATGGGCACCAACGTAATAGCAAGCGAATAAAAGATATCAGAATCAATATGGATTCAGGTATTGTGAAGTAAACTACTGTTGACTTCTTCGGTATCCTTAGCTTCTTTTGATTATCTCCTCCAAATCATTCGTTTTAGGATCTAACCCACATCTTTCAGCGATACGCTTTCTCGCTTTAGATACTGTTGAGCGATCACGCCCCAGGTGATAAGCTGCTTGGTGCATAGGTACATCTAATTTCAATAGATAGCATAACAATAAATCATTGGCAGAAATCTTCGGATATAGCGTCAAAGTATTTTGTTTGAAACTGGGGTAAAAGTGATCCACAAGCTTCATATATTTATCGCGTAATTCATCTGAAAAAAGCGCATTTTTGAGATCTTCATCTTGATGAAGTACTTGGTAATCGGGATGTAAGGTAAGTATCATCTCAGGTTTTTCTTTTTTTCCTAAAATTGATGTTACCTGTGCTTTAGCTTCAAGCATTAGTTGCTCCATGCGATGTATTTCCTCTTCTTGCTCATCTATCCTTTGCTGTGATGTCTCATGCTTATCTTGTAGGCGATTCATCTGCTTTTGAGCTTTTAAGATATTTTCTTCAGCCACCAAATACTTATTAGTAGCTTCTTCGATATGTCTATGGCTTTCTTGTATTTTTCTATTCTTGGAGTATATGATTAGTATAATAATCAAAGATACACACACAGTGATTCCTGCAACTAAGTAACTAAATATAAGTTGTGCTTGTTTTAATTCTTGCTTAGCTTGGTTTTCTTTTTCTTGAGCTACGTGGTAGTCATAGAGTGCTTGATATTTGTGTGTTGCATCTAGATTTTTCTGACTCATTATTGAGTCGTGCGTAGCTAAGAAATTTCTATAATACTCATTGGCTTTTTTATACTTACCACGAGCATTGGCCAATTGTGCCAGAATAGAGTTCGCTAACAGAGTCGTTTGTGCTCTTTCACTAGTAGAGAGTGTATTGTATATCTCCGTTGCTTTTTCATATTGCTTAGTTAGAATATAGTATTCTCCTTGCAATAAGTCAAACTGGTCTCGTATTGGTTTTGGGGTACAAGCCTTGCTTAGTTCTGAATTTGATTTCAACTCTTGTATTATTCTGTATGCTGATTCTAAGCTGTCTCTGGTTAAGTAGGCATTTGCTAATGACATATTAATACTGCGTACTCTTTTGTCAAGTCCTTGTATATTGGCCAATGTTTTAGCTTGCTTAAATATGGAAAAGATAGTATCAGGTTGTGTGTATAGATAACAGTTAGCCAAATCTACTAACGCAGATGGAAGTAAGGTGGAGTCATTAGCGTTTATATATGCTTCAAGAGCTTTTTGGTAATATTTTTGTGAAAGAGCACTGTTCTCTATTTGGTCATATATATAGGCTATAGTCCCATAAATATGACCATTAATGGCTTCATTTTTAGGGATATCGTATTGACGTATAGTTTTAAGTAGGAAATTTAGTGCTCTAGGATAATCTCCTTTTTCGATAAGGAACTCACATTGCAAATACTTTGCTGTTGCTGCTTTGATATTTTGATTTTTGTTATAAAAGAATTCTTCTAAAACAATAGGTAGAGAATCGCTTTTTAGTGGGATGTAGCACTTGTCCTGAGCAAGTAACCGTGTTAACCAATAGTCGGCTTGCTTTTGTTTACTCCATAACGAGAGGCTATCAGATTTATCGAGTAAAATTTTATATATGCTATCTGGTGAGAAATCCAAACAACTATATTCGTTTGAGAAATATGATACTTTTTTTGTGGATGTGCAGCTTGTCAAATTCAGCAGATATATAAGTAGAGAAGCTATAAGATATATATGTATAATTTTTTTCATAGTACAAAAATAGCGATTTTATCGCATGTGAAAAAATAGTGAATGGTTTTTTTTACACTAACTACCTGATTTTCAGCACGTAGTTACTTTTCACTTTTTGTTCATCAAGATTATTCTGTGTTTGGATAAATGGTTGGTAAATTTGCTCTGAAAATAAAAATACAAGTAATAAAGAAAACAGTTTTGATGCTGTTGTTGATCTCATTGCCAGTCTGTTCTTATGCTGAGGATGGTGGGAAAGTTATAATCTTAAAAAGAAAAGTTCTGAGAGTACCTCAAACTAAAAGTGTAGTATCGCTTGATTATCTCCAGGTTCTTAATAATGAACTATATGTATGTTCAGAAAACAGCAACTCTGGCACATGCTACTATAAAGTGTACCAAGAAGGTGCTGTTGTGAAAGAAGGCACTGTGTTATTACCACCTTATAATAAGGTTAAGCTTGAAGTGAAAAGTTTGCCTAAAGGGAGCTATATCATAGAAGTAGAAACGCCATCAAATTTCATATCAACAGATATGCTGATATTAGAGCGCTTTTACCTTAGATATTAGTCGATAAGAGTTTTGCATGATACTACCTAATGATTATATCAACAACAGTGTAGAAACCTACCATTATAGCAAACGAGTAAAAGGGCAATGGCTATACTTGTTTCTACTTGCTGTGTGTGTACTTGGCTTTATAGCTTTACCATTCGTTCGTGTTGATTTGACTGTGAACGAAAATGGAGTAATAAGGTCTTATGCAGATCCAGCGATACTCAAGTCAGTAATGACGAATCAAATACACCATGTCTATGTAAAAGAAGGTGATTTTGTTCAAGAAGGTGATACGTTGCTGACTTTATGCAAAGATGCTTTTTCGAATATACAGAAAGAGCAGCATGAAAGTGTCTTATCATATCTAAAAGCTCCTGTCTCTGGGACATTGATTGACTTCAGTGGGCTTTATGATGGTAACACCATTCAATCAGGACAACGTATTGGGATGATTAGCCCTGATTCGTTGATGATTGTGGAAGCTCATGTCTCACCAAATAATATTGCATTTATTCGGGAAGGTATGCCTGTTATGATTCAAGTAGATGGGTTTAATTATAATTCTTGGGGATGTGCTCAAGGGATCGTTATCCATGTGTCAGATGATACTTTGTTTGACAAAAAAAACGATGCATATTACAAAGTTAAATGCTCATTATATAAGAACTTTCTTCAATTACAAACTGGTGAACGAGGAGTTTTAAAAAAAGGAATGAGTGCGCAAGTACATTTTAAGGTGGCAACACCATCGTTGTATAGTATGCTTGTACGTAATCGTGATGAATGGAAAGCCCAAACTTTGAATTAATTTGTAAAATGAAGAAAAGTACTAAAATAAAACAACATGATATCACAGATTGTGGTGCAGCTTGTTTAGCTTCTGTCTGCGCACATTATGGGCTTTTAGTCCCTGTTGCACGCATACGGCAATATGCATGTACAGATAGGGATGGTACTAATGTGTTGGGACTGGTGGAAGCTGCTAACAAATTGGATTTAGTAGCCAAAGGAGTGAGAGCTGAATCTGAAGCACTTGATATGATTGTAAAACCAGCAATTGCACATGTCCAACTTAAACAACAGTTACTTCACTTTGTCGTCATCTATAAAGTGAGCAAAACTGAAGTGACCTATATGGATCCTGCAGATGGAGAATTCCATGCGGTAGATAGGTCTGTTTGGGAAAAAGAGGAATGGACTAATATTTTAGTAATGTTAGAGCCGCAAGATGGGTTTCAAAAAAGAAATGAAAAGACTAGTCTATTTCAACAATTCTTTGACTTGGTTATTCCACATAAAAAAGTCATGCTACTAGCGATACTGGGCGCCATCGTCTTTAGTGTTTTGGGTTTGAGTACTTCTATTTATGTAGCAAAGATAGTAGACCAGATACTTATAGATGGAGACATGCAACTTCTTCATATCATGAGTGCTTTGATGTTGATTCTTGTTTTACTACGGGGATTTATTGGGTATACTAAGAGTCTTTTGGTATTAAAGACAAGCCAAAGAATAGATTCAAGTCTGATTTTAGGTTACTATAAGCATTTATTGAGTTTACCCCAATTGTTTTTCGATACGATGCGAACTGGAGAGATTATTTCTCGGGTTAATGACGCGGTAAAGATACGTAATTTTATCAATAGCATATTGATTGAATTGATAGTCAATATCATGGTGCTTTTCTTTGCAGCATCTATGATGTTTATTTACTCTTGGAAACTTGCTATGATGCTATTAGTTTCTATTCCTATATTCTTATTGATTTATACTTTGTATAATCGACATAATAAGAAATATCAGAGAAAGATAATGGAGAGTAGTGCCAATTTAGAAAGCCAATTAGTAGAGTCAATTAGTTCGATAAAAACGATTAAATCTTTTGGTGTAGAGGAGCATTCCAATGTCAAAACTGAGATGCGTTTTGTAGATCTTTTACGCAATACCTACACAACCATTCGGGGAGCAATATTGTCTCAAGAAAGTGTCGAGTTAGTTTCTGCTATAGCTACTGTTGGACTATTATGGATTGGCAGTCTATTGGTGATTAATCGAGAGATTACAGCTGGTACGTTGATGTTATTTTATTCTTTGATAAGATATGTCATTGGCCCAATTGGGGCACTCATCAATGCAAATGCTTCTGTGCAAGATGCTTTAATCGCCGCTGATCGTTTGTTTCAAATAATGGATTTGGAACAAGAAGACAGTAATCATGTATACCAGACAGAACTCAAACGTGACATGATAGGTGATATTAGATTTGCAGAAGTAAGCTTTAGATATGGAACACGAGAAAATATATTCGATAAATTGAATCTAACCATTGCCAAAGGTAAAACAACAGCTATAGTCGGAGAGAGTGGTTCAGGTAAGTCAACACTGATTTCTTTGATTCAAAATTTGTATGTCATCAATAAGGGAAAGCTTTATATTGGAGATTTAAGTTTGGATCAGATTACCAACACTTCTTTGAGGAAGTATATAGTAGCTGTACCACAACATATTGAGTTGTTTGCTGGAAACGTTGTTGATAATATTGCATTGGGCGATGTAACCCCAGATGTGAACCGAGTGTTTGAACTAATAAAACTACTTGGTTTGGCTGACTTTATAAATAAATTACCTGAAGGATACCAAACGTATATTGGTGAAAATGGGACTACTTTATCGGGTGGCGAGCGACAGCGCCTAGCTATTGCTAGAGCATTGTACAAAGATCCCGAAGTGATTATACTAGATGAAGCTACCTCGTCTTTGGATTCCATTTCTGAAGCATGTGTCAAGGGAGCTTTAAGAACGCTAGCTGATGCTGGCAAAACAATAATTGTAATAGCTCATAGGTTAAGTACAGTTCAATCAGCAGACAGAATTTTAGTGATGAAAGGTGGAGTTGTCATGGAAAAAGGGACTCATGAAGAGTTGCTTGTACTTAATGGTGAATATGATAGATTATGGAATGAACAGTATTGTGTCGTTCCTTAACAATAAAAGATAAGGAGAAGCTGAACACCTTGGATATAGTAAGCATTGTTTTTTAATTTATTTAGTATGACTAAATTAAGTAATTGCACTCAGGTATTGAGTAAGAATCAAATGAGAGGCATCAATGGAGGAAAGTTACCTCTGAATATACTAGTTGATTGGATAAAAGAACTATTGAAATTTACTCCAACAACTAACCAGAAATAAAATTTCTCAAGATAGCGCTTCTTAAACATACAAAAGTAAATGATACATGAACGAACACTATATATGCTTCTCTTACTTATGAGTCTATTTTCTTTCAATTTACAAGCTCAGTCTTTTCGAGTAGAAGTAAACAGAATAGAAAATGATTCCTTTACAGTTAAGTTTAAAGGAAAAAATGAAATATGCTTATCTAATTTTAGACATGCTGATAATAAAGCAAAAGATGTGGAGGTAGTAGATTTAATGAAGCAAATACGGAAGAAGTATTTTCAGTTTACCATGCCTAAGCCTTATGGCTTACGTTTTGATTTCTCAAGAGAACTTGATTCCTTTCTGAAAGAAGATTACAAATCAGAACTGCCGCCAAAGTCATTAATGAAACTTCTTAAACCTCAACCAATTACGTATAATATGTCTAAAGAGGGCTATAATGGTTACTATTTTGGGGTTCATTATTGGGTAATTGTAGATGTGCCTGAGTTTTATGTTTCTGATTATGACATTGAAACTAATACAGATTGGTTTTGGGCAGAGGATTGGAGATGATTTGTTATCATCAAAATATCTAGATGTGAACATGAATACAAATTTGGAATAAGATAAAGGAGCATAAATAGTTCTGCTTGTAATTAAATATATTTTTATTATGAAACATGCAATGGAACTCTCAAAAAAAGAGTTGACTTCAGTTTTTGGAGGTAGACGTAGGGGATTTATTAAGATTTTCAAATTAGAATTTGGGGACAAAGGTAGTGACTTCTGGCTTTTTGGTATAAAGCTATGGTAGTGTCTAACTAATTATTCTTCCCCCTCTCTAAATAAAGGAGGGGGAGAATATTTTAATATTTTGATATGTATAAATTATTACTTCTTTTATTACTTCCTGTCTTTTCTACCTGCTTGCATGCTCAACAAACTAAGATTTACATACTAGATGCAGTGAGCAAACGACCTATACATCATGTTGCGGTTATGGATATGCGTGGAGGCTATCTTGGAGACACTACAGTAGATGGTGTAGTACAATGTGTAAATAATAAAGCGGTTGGCGATTCTATTTGCTTAAGTCATATAGCTTATGAGAATTGTTTGGTGGCGGTCAATAAGCAAGTTTCTTGCGACACTATCTTGTTGAAACATCAGCCTTATGTATTGCCTGATGTTGTGGTGTCAGCTGCAAAGTCAGATTATACACTCATGCATATGTACTATCGTTCCTATCAGTTTGCAGATAATAAGTTGCTCTATTTTGCAGATGGTATGGTGGATTATTTTGTGCCTAACAAAGGCAAGAAACTACGGTTTTGTGTGTATGAGCATAGAACGTACAAAAATGAAGGGGTGTATGATGCACTTGGCTTCGGATATAATGGTGTACAGATGAAGAGTTATGGACCAGTAGATTTTTTGTATCATAAGCATTATCCCACACTTGATGCATCCGTAATTCACAAAGAAATTGATGGATCAAAACTAACCACTCAGTATGATGACTTAGCGCCAGACACGATTAAAAAGTATAATTTTTTTGGTACTAGAATTATTACAAAAAAAGCAATAGTTACGGAGGTTCTATTAGCTGACCAGAATATTGGCGATTGGAGTAGAACAAATATGAAGTCATATCGCTATGAAAGTAGCTCCGATTTTAAAAGAAAAAAAGATACGCATTATATCAACTTCAAGTCCATTAAGGAGCTTTATGTGTTACGCAATAAGAAAATCACCAATAAAGAAAGAAAGGTTATCACGAAGAAAGCCAAGAAGATGTACAAAGTATGCAATGATTATGATCAAGTAGAAGGGTATAATATTGGTAATGCTCAATGGTTAGACTTTAGTAAGAATAATATCCCTGAGATTCCTGCGTTAGTCAGCAGAATGTTGGGAAACGAGTTGAAGATAAAGAAGAAATAAGTCATCAATTCATATCATTACAATGAAATTATAGATAAATCCTGTGGAATGGATTGTGGTAGATGTTCCAGATTTTTTATACTTCTGATTATGACTTATAAAGTGCTGCTTATTAGGAAAAGTGAGTATATTTTGAATATTTTGCACTCCTCACTAATAGTAAATAAAGGAGAAGCCGAACACCTTTAATATAGTAGGCAAAATAACTCATGTATAATGTATTATTGCATTATCGTGATTTTACTTTACGATAATATGAAGAGAAATGTTTTTTGTTTGTTGTATTTATTATGTTTGACTTTTTGTTCTTGTACTTCAGATGAATGTGTTGATATGTCTAATGAGCTTTTCACACCTAAGGCCAGTACAGAGAACTCAAGCTCTAATATTTTATACACTGATAGTATTGAGCCTATTACTGGTAAAAGAGATTCCTTAAAAAGATCACCTATTACTAGAAGTAGCTATGAAGATATTAGAGAGATACGTGAAGAAGTTTCACAGCTAAATGAAATTCCAATTTATTTGCAAGTACAAGGAAACTCAAATTCTAGGCAATTTCTTAATGTTAGAGGCAAAGGCAAAGAGCTAACTGTTGATAATTTTAAACCAGGTTCTATTAATCAGCAATTTTATATTAAAGTTTTGCCACCGTCTACAGGTATAATGTATCTTATATATTCAAAAAAAACAAACACTCCTATAAGACTTGGGGCGTATAAGAGCAGGCCTGATGAGAAAGTCTTGTACGCTAGTAGAGATGCTGATGGTAGTTTTTTTGGTGGTTCTTGGGATTTTAAACGAGGAGAGTATTCGGAAAATTCGTTTGTTATAGAGAATCAGGATTTTCCTCAGCGAGGTAATAGTGGATATTGGTTGGATATATATTATAGTGTTATAACAGTAGATGGTGCTAAAATTTCCTTTTCAAAATATAACAACTCCCCGAAACAAGAATTTGCAATAATACCAGTTGAAGAATTTAGAATAGATAAAATAGAATTTGATCTGGATGCTTCTCCAGTTTTGACTCAAGTTTCGGAAACTAAAACACAGGAGTATACAAATGATACTCCTATCAATCAGACTTATAGTTTTACTATGACTAAGTCTTTTAAAAAGACTTCTTCTTTTACAAAAAAAACAACATTCCAGGTGAATGTTTCAACTGACTTCAAGGTTAAGGTTCCATTTCTTGCCGATTCTAAAATTTCTACATCTGTAACAAGTGGTAGAGAGTTTACTTATGGGAAATCTGAAGAATATACTACTACGTTTAATTATAGTTATCCAGTTATAGTACCTGCGTATAGCAAAGTGAAGTTCTCTTTAATAGTATCAGAATTTAATATGGATGTAGAATATATTGCTACGTGTACTGGACTAACGTCAGGAAAAAAGATAAAAATAAGAGGACGTTGGACTGGTAAGGATTTGGAGCATAGTAATGCTGTTTTGAATACAGTTTATTTAAATGAACCTGGGGTAGAACAAACGCAAGTGATTACTCATGAAATGCTAGAAAATAATGGAACTATAACTGTAAAATGAAAACTATGAGACTTGTAATTTGCTTTATCCTTTGTTTATTCTCTTCCTGCGCTGTTATCCCGAAAACATCGCAATTTTCTAAGGAATCTATTCATGTAGGAATGAAACAAGAAGATATCCTTGAGAAATTCGGTGTACCTTTTATGATGGATACGTATTTTAAAAATGGTGACAAAATAGATGTTTTTTACTTTAAGGAACCTGTACGTGTAGCTAATTGTGGTTATATAATAACTTCAACTTTATTCTTTCAAAATTCAGTCTTGAAAAAAGTAACACAAGAAGAAAAATACATATCAACCAATGACATAAACATTGAGACGAAAGAGAAGGGTAAAAAGTATAAGCAATAGAATTGTTAATCAAACTCTCTAAGTTGTTGGAGACTTACCTAAAGTGAAAAAGTTCTTCAAAACTTAGCTCAATAATACTAAAGACAATATTAATTGAAGATTCTTGAGAGTCAAATTATTATTGTCTTTAGTATTGTTAATTATGTCTTTTGTGTGGGATATACAATGTAATAATAGTCAACCTATTTGTTCTGACTGTTCTTTGTGATATATTTTACACGACCGTTGAAGTAATGAATTTATTAAGATCTCTATGTCAGTTCCCTCGCCTTTTCTCTCTAGGGCGGGGGAAACGTATCTAATAATCCCAATACTCTAAAACCCTTTCATCAGCTTATCCAACTGTCCAGGCGTCCCCTTCTCCCCCGTAATGCGGAGATACAACTCACTACGCGCCATACTAATCGCCGATTTAGATCGTCCGACTAGTTGCGCTATCTGTACAGGAGAAATCTCACACTTCACCAAGATACATATTCTATATTGTATCAAGCTTAGCTTAGGGTGGAAGTCCAATAACTTAGCACGGAAATACGGTAGGGCATCTTGAAAGGCCTCCTTAAATTGCTCCCATTCTTCTTCGGATAGTGGGCGCTCCCCTTTATCCAAACAATCCAGTACTTGCTGGTAAATCGATGAGGCTTTTAGGGCTTGCAGGCCTTGATTGCCCACAGGTTCGCCTATGCCTGCTTGTTCTAGGAGCTGCTGTTCCATCAAGAGACGTTTTCTTTTTTCTTCTTGTATCTTTAGGTCTTTGCGATAACGGATAGTGAGGATGACCCATGCAGCCACAAGGTTGATGGCGGCGATGATACACACAAGGGTGAATCGACTCCAGACCATCTCGTCTTGATGCACTTGCTCTATCTGCATATAGTGCTGCGCCATCTCCACCAAGGCCGAATCGTTGGGCATGGTGCTGTGATTGCGGGCTGCTTCTAGCAGTTGCTCGAGGGTCTTATGGGCTTGAATCGTATCCATTAGTCTATTAGAATTGGAAGTAGATAAATGGTTGGATATCTGTGCTGCGCATTTGGATAATCACCCAAATAACGACTAGCATCACGGCGGCTTTAGCGACTAATGGCATATCGGTGAGTTGCGCTGTGGCTTTCTCCTTCCATGGACGAGGGATAAAGTGGATGGCATACCCAAGGACCATCATGGCCAAGACACGCCAGTAGCCAGTGACCACTTGCGAGAATAACTCTGGATGGAAGGCTGTGGTAATCTGCGCAATCATATCGTGCGAGTTCTGGAAACTGGTATTGCGGAAGAATATCCAGCAGAAGCACACGAAGTGGAAGGTGATAACGATGCCTAGCACACGTCGCCATGCAGGCAGTACTGTGCCTTTTTTGATGCCTACGAGCTTCATCCATACTTTATGAATGGCTAAGGCGATGCCGTGTAGCAAGCCCCAGAAGACAAAGTTGAGCGAGGCTCCGTGCCATAGTCCACCTAAGAACATGGTGATAATCAGGTTGAGGTATTGGCGGAACTTGCCCTTGCGGTTGCCTCCTAAAGAGATATAGAGGTAGTCGCGAAGCCAGCTCGATAGGGAGATATGCCAACGATGCCAGAAGTCGGTGATATCTAGCGAACGGTATGGTGAGTTAAAGTTGATTGGGAAGCGGAAGCCTAGTAGCAAGGCAAGACCGATAGCCATATCGCTATATCCCGAGAAGTCACAGTAGATTTGCAGGGCATAGCCGTAGACACCCAGCAGATTCTCTAGTCCCGAGTACAGTGTCGGGTTCTCGAAGATACGCTCTACAAAGTTGACGCTGATATAATCGGAGATAATGACTTTCTTAATGGCTCCACAAAGGATAAAGAAGAGGCCTTGTCCCAGCATGGTCTTGGTCACCATCAGTGGTTGGCGTATCTGCGGAATAAAATCGCGGGCACGGACAATCGGTCCGGCTACCAACTGCGGGAAGAAGCTTACGTAGAACGCATAGTCGAGTAGGTTGGATAACGGCTTGATCTCTCCACGATACACATCGATGGTATACGACAAAGACTGGAAAGTGAAGAAGGAAATCCCCACAGGCAAGAAGATATTCAAGTCGTGGAAAGGATTGTTGATGAGGTCGGCTACCAAGTGCCCCAAGAAGTTGGTGTACTTGAAGTAGACGAGCATGCCGAGGTTGATAGCCAAACTCAGCGTGACTAAAAGCTTACGCTTGGTCTTATCGGAGATTTGTGCCATCTTCTGTGCGATAAAGAAATCGCTCACCGTGGCAATGGCCAACAAGAAAAAGAAGAATCCGCTACTCTTGTAATAGAAGTAGTATGAGAAGGCTGTGACAAACAGCAAGCGTGCTGGGAACTGCTTTCTCAGTAGATAGTATATCAATATAAATCCTGCAAATAACCATAAGAACAACCCACTATTGAAGAGAATAGGTTGCGTGGGGTCGTAGCGGAGCAGCTCGACCAGTTGAGATATCCAAGAAGTATTTGCTATGATTAGATTCATATTAGTAGGCCATATATTGGTTGTAGGTATTGATGATGGCATCGTAGAACAACTGTCCTTGCAGTTTGTAGCCATCACGGTAATAATGGATGTGGTCACGGCGCATCAGGGCCGCTTTGTTCCAGTTGATACTGGCGTCTTTATTGCCCGCAAGCTCTAGCAAGTCCCAGAGAGCTACATGTTCGTCGTGTGCAAACTCTCTGATGGTGTTGGCCACTTTGACGGTACGTGTATTGACCGTGTAGTAGCGTCCTCTGCGTCGGCTGTATCTACGGATATACGATCCCGGAGGAGTCGTCATAATAATAGGGGCATGCGGCATGCGGATGCGGATGGCTTTCAATAAATCGCTCATCTGCTGCTCGTGCACACTACTTCTATAATTTCTATCGTGACTTTCATTGGTCCCGAAAGAGACAATCACCATATCGGGTTGGGCCTTTGCCACTTCATTGAGCTTGCCTGATTTCAGATACGAGCGGCATGTCGCGCCGTTGATACCAAAGTCTTTATAGTCGATAGGACCGAAAGCTTCGGTCAGCAAGCCGCCTGTGGTTTGCGGGAAGATATGGCCACGGATATGGCTGTCGCCGATATGAGCGATACGCATAGAATCGACCGTAATGCCGAGGCGGGCTAAGGATAGGCGTTGCCATAATGATTTCAAGGACTCTCCATTGTCTTCAATTAGATTAGGAATCGTATCTGAGAAAACCGCAGGCAAGTTGAGCTTGAAGGCTGGCACCTTGCGCGTTCGACCTAGAAAAGGCAAACGCTCGGCAGGTTTGGCCTGGTCCATATGCGCCGCATTTTTAGGCAGTGCATCTTGTGCCACAACTCCCAATGGGAAGCTGAGCAGTAGGACAAGCAGAAGCTTACATACCGTAGGTAACTTCGTCATAGTGCTTTTTACCATATTCTAGTGAGTTAAATAGTAGTTGTGCGATGCGCTTACCCCCTCGGAAGTTGATATGCGTATAGTCTTTATTCGCTTGGGCTGGCTCATGATTGACCATCTCTACGATACTGCCTTCGCCGCCCATGGCTTGATACATATCCCAGAAAGCGATATTATTCTTTTCTGCAATTTCCTTTTGGAAGTCTTTTAGACTCAAGACACCTGGCATGGTGCGCATATCCCCATTTTCGTCTTTATATTCGCGGTCACCAATACCCACGAGCAAGAAACCTGCTTCTGGGTATTGCTTTTTCAAGCGGCGGATAATGCGGCTCATCATGCGGACATAGTACTTATAATTGGTCACATTCTTAGACGCTACATTCAGGCCGTATTGTAAGACGATGAGGTCGTATGGACGTTCTTTGTGGAAGCGACGCATGGTTTCATACGGAAGGGTTGCTAGATGCACACCTGCTGAACCTTGCATGGCGAAGTTGTCAAGCACGATACCTGTCGTATCTTCCATCGTCACACCGTAGAAGCGAGGAGATGGCAGTGAGTCCACTTGTTGTTCTGTGCGGACTGTCCAGCGTACTCTACCCATAGGCGATGACACCGTGCGGCTCTGCATCTGTTTGCTTGGCTTGATGGTATAGTTCTTCAAGATGCGGCCATTGACACTGGCTGTCAATTGGAAAGGGACATCGTTTTGGAAGAAGATTTGAGAGCGTTGGCATGTATCTAGATGTGCATAACGCTTCTTTTGTCCTTTGAGTTGGATATAAGCCAAAGAGTCTGGGCAGAAGTAGCGGCCGTTCAGGCTTTGTGCACCGCGGTAGAAACCAATCGTATCGGAAAATATATGACTCTTCCAGCCGTCAAAGCTGTGAATCACAGAACGGCGGAAACGTGGGAAGGCATTGGCGATATCCATAAAACCTACACCAGCACCGCCATATTCTTCTTGTAGGAACATGCGCAAGTCGGCTGTCAGGATATCTCCTTGGATAAAGGAATCGCCATAGTAAGCAATGCGGACAGGGCGGCCTTTAGTCGATAGTTCTTGAAGGGCATTGTAGAAAGGTTTCATGCCACGCTCTAGACTATCGGCATAGTCTAGGATAGGTGTTACATTATGGGGTGGAGTAGATGCGGCCATACGGGCACGGATACGCTCCGTAATATAGGTAGGCGCAGTCTCTTCTTCGACAGCAGGTGCTTCTGCTGGCGTCTCTTCTATAGGACTTGCTGTCTCTTCCTCCGTTGAATGTTCTTCTTCTGGCAACATCTGTTCTGGTTGCCAAGCTTCTGTAGATGCCAATAGATCGTCTTTGATGTCTTCTTGAGAAGATGCACGAACATCAGCTAGTATATCGATGGGTCTTAATTTGACCCCCATAACCTGCATAGGTGGTAGCCAATACATCAGCATCAGCCCGCCAATAACAAGGGCCACTAATTGTACGACTTGATTCAAATAATTCTTCATGCGCTAAATTTTACGCACAAAAATACGATTTTTTTTTGTATCTTAGTGCCCTCAATTTGATTAACTAAACCAAATATTTTAATTCGACCGCTTATGGCCAATTATTTTACATCCCTGAAGGGATTTTCAAGACCTTTTTGGGTAGCAAACACTGTGGAACTATTCGAACGCATGGCTTACTATGCCATCTTTATCGTTATCACACTGTATCTTTCAAACATTCTAGGCTTCAATGATGTAGAAGCCAGTATGATTTCTGGACTATTCTCGGGAGGTTTGTACCTTCTACCAATGTTTACTGGGGCGTATGCCGATAAAATCGGTTTCCGCCAGTCTATGATATTGGCATTTACCCTGTTGACTATCGGTTATCTTGGGCTAGGTGCATTGCCTACTTTTCTAGAAAGTGCTGGACTAGTGAGCTATGCTGGTGAACGTACGCAGTTTACTGGACTAATTGAGAGCTACGAGAAGTGGCTAATTACTCCTATCATGATTATCTTGATGATTGGTGGTAGTTTTATCAAGTCGATTATCTCGGGTTCTGTAGCTCGTGAGACCACTCCTGAAACACGTGCCAAAGGGTACGGTATCTTCTATATGATGGTCAATATCGGTGCCTTTACTGGTAAGACAGTTGTCGATCCATTGCGTACTGCACTAGGCGACAACGGATATATCTGGATCAACTATTTCAGTGCCACTATGACTTTCATCGCTTTGATTGCGATTGTGCTTTTCTACAAGTCGTCACATACAGAAGGTACTGGTAAGAGCATGAAAGAAATCGGTCAAGGTTTCGTGCGTGTGATGAGCAACGGCCGTCTATTGACGTTGATTCTTATCGTTACTGGTTTCTGGATGGTCCAACACCAACTATATGCAACGATGCCTAAGTATGTGATTCGTATGGCTGGTGAAGCAGCTAAGCCAGGTTGGATTGCCAATGTCAATCCTTTGGTCGTAGTGCTTGCAGTAGGCACGGTGACACAGTTTATGTCTAAGTACAAAGCCCTGACATCTATCATGGTGGGTATGTGCTTGATTCCTATTTCTGCCTTGTTGATGGCCATGGGTAATATGCTTGGTTCTGAGCCTATCCTTGGTATGTCTGCTATTACAGTGATGATGGTAGTAGGTATCGTGGTACAAGGACTTTCAGAGTGTTTTATCTCTCCTCGTTATCTAGAGTATTTCTCTTTCCAAGCGCCTAAGGGCGAAGAAGGTTTGTACCTTGGGTTTAGCCACTTGCACAGTTTCTTGTCATCTATCCTAGGTTTCGGATTGAGTGGATTCTTGTTGATGAAATATTGCCCAGACCCTAAGACTTTCGACACGCACGAGGCATGGGCAGCGGCTAGTACGCATGCACACTATATCTGGTTTGCTTTTGCAGCTATTGGTCTAGTTAGTGCGATTGCTTTGTTTGTCTTCTCGCATGTAACGGGTAAGATGGATGCAAAGAAAGAAGCCGAAACAGTAGAGGCTGAGGCGTAATAGCTGAGGCTTAATGATATAGAACTCGGGCATGGAATCAGGAGGTTCCATGCCCGAGTTTCTGTGTTGTGGAGTGTTGTGTCTTAAAGGTTTTTATTTGAGGCTTAGAAGTTGACATCTAAGGCTTAGATATTTGCATTTACGGCTTAAACAAAAATATATAAGATTTGAAATTAAACACCTGTTTTTTGACGTTTAAAAAGGGGAGTCAAGCGACCCCAATATTCTTGCCTTAAATCTTCAAATTTAAGGCAAGAATCCTGAGATTAAAGGCAAGAATTCAAACATTCAAGGCAGGAAGTTTAGAGAAGCTTTTGAGAACTCGCTACTTGACTACGATAATTGATTATCAGACTTAGGTAGCGAGTTATCGAAGGAGGGGAGAAAACACTGCGTTATTATACCCGAATAGGTATAAAGAATGCTCTAATTACTAGTTTTATACCTTAAAGGGTATAAATCAAGTGCTAATGGTGATTTTTATACCCTTTGAGGTATAAAATCAAAGAAAACTCTTATATTTGTACCCAAACAGGTATAATATGGAACCACTAACTATCCCCGAATATGTCAAGAAGATGCGTAAGGAACTTGAACTTACGCAAGTCGATTGTGCCCTAAAGGCAGGAGTCGGTCTGCGGTTCTTGCGTGAACTAGAGCAAGGCAAAGCAAGTCTTCGACTAGATAAAGTGAATCAGATATTGAATCTATTTGGTGCAGAGGTTGGTCCTGTGCCCATGAAAAGAAAGGAGTTTGACCTATGAAACAAGCACATATATATGTAGGTGACGTGTGGGCAGGTACTCTTATAGAAGGTGAGGATGGATATACTTTTCAATATACATCAGAATACCTATCTACTCCTGATGCTTTGCCTGTAAGTCTTACGTTGCCATTGACAGAAGAACCGTACAAAGATAAAGTGCTTTTCCCTTTCTTCGATGGATTGATTCCTGAAGGATGGTTGTTGCATCATGCTCAAAAGAATTATAAATTATCTCCTTTAGACCGTATGGGGCTATTATTGGCTTGCTGTAAAGATAGTATTGGAAATGTGAGTGTTGTACCAGTAGATACAGGAAAGGAGAGCGACTATGAGTAAATGTCTATATTGTTACAAAGAGCTTGAGGATGGACAAGTCTATTATCATCCTGCTTGTGCCAAGAAGCTATTTGGTAGTCCTGTTGTACCAGAACTGCCTTATACTCGAGATGATATTGAAGAACTAGCTGATGAAGTGGTAAGAAGCCAGACAACTGTTACTGGGGTACAAGCTAAACTGTCGCTAGATGTCGAACAGGCAAAATCAAATGAACCGAAACGCTTTACAATTGTAGGGTTGTGGGGAAAGTATATCCTAAAACCACAGACACCCTTATTTACTAGTTTGCCCGAAGTCGAAGACTTGACTATGCACTTGGCAGAGATTGCCAAGATTAAAGTAGTGCCACATGGCTTAATCCCTTTTCAAGATGGGGAATTATGCTACATCACTCGCCGCATAGATAGAGCTGATGATGGCACCAAATATCCGATGGAAGATATGTGCCAACTCACCGAAAGGCTTACTGAGTACAAGTATAAAGGCTCGTATGAACAGATAGCCAAACATATTCATAAATACGCAAAGATGCCAGTCTTTGACCTTGGTGCATTCTGGGAAGTTGTTTTGTTTTCATGGTTGACGGGTAATGCTGATATGCATCTCAAGAACTTCTCATTATATAGTAAGCAGCAAGGAGAGTACAGCTTAACTCCAGCCTACGACCTAGTATCTACGGCACTTGTGATGCCCGAAGATACCGAAGAACTAGCTTTGAATCTTTCTGGTAAAAAAAGAAAGCTCAAAAGAAAAGACTTTGAAACTGCTATGCAACAAAGTGGCATGAATGATAAGGCCATAGAGAACATCTTCAAACGTTTTATAGCTTGCCAACCTAAGTGGGAAGCCTTTATCCGCAACTCATTCTTGTCTTTGGAAATGCAAGAGCAATACATAGCAATTATCGCTGAAAGAATAGGACGATGTATCATTCAGTAATCATCAAAATCTCCTTACTACTTAATCTTATCCGCCAGCTCGTGCTGTCTATTCATGAAATAGACTCCATAGCATATCGCAGCAGTTACCACAAAGCCACCGATGGCATAATAATTGATCTCTTCTCGTAGCGGAAAAATTAAATATGCTGGTACACTAAGAATGGCTAATCGACCCAGTATCTTCGCATATTTGGCTGTATAGTACTGTCTGAATACTCGATTATACTTTTCAACTGGCACATCAGGCGCCAATTCACGGAAGTAATTCTTTTGACCTATATATTCCTTTCTAATCCCTTGACCTACATAATACCACATAAAAGACCAAGCAATAGGGAACAATAAAAGTAGATAACCGTCTCCTTTAAATTCATTAGCAAGGCTAAAGTCGGTATACACTGATTTAAGCGTAAAAGCAGTGACTACAAAGATATTCCACACGATGGTGGTGAGTAGTCCATAACGTACATGGTCTTTCATAGTTCTTTATTTTTGTGTGATTACATTCGTCCTTTCTCAGCCTTGCCGGCACCTTTACCTTTATACTTGCTTCTTGTTTTATTGAAGGTATATGTGATGGCTAGTGATAAAGATCTGCTGTAATAATAATTATCAGCACTTATCACAGCATCTTGGCAATAATTCGTAAATTTATTATGCCCTGTCGCAAAGATATCGTTTGCTTTGATTCGCAACCTTAATTGGTTGTTCAAAAATGATTTGTTCAATGCGATATCTACTCTACCACTTGGTCTCATATAGATGTTTTCTGTATGACCAGCTGTGTTGTAACGACCATCAACATACAGTATATAGTCTTTAGGTAAAGTAAATCTATTTTGTAGTGAGAATTGTCCCATAGGGTGATTCAAGTTATAATGCTCTTCCATACTTGTTTTATCAAAGAACTGCTTAGATACACCAACTGAAAGAGTAGGGTTCCACCAATCAAATTTTGGTGTATATGTACCCATGATATTTACCGACTTTACTTTGTCTGCATTAAATGGCTTCACCAACAAGATATCTGGATTTATCTCATAACGTATATTGTCGAAGATAATAACATCTGTCTTGTGAATATAGTTGGCCATAAACTGAAAGTCTTTGTACATAGCCATCAACGAAAGGTCGTTGATGCGGGTTGGTTTCAGAAAAGGATTACCTGTCTCGTACAAATACTTATTGTTGTAACTAACGCCACTACGTAGCTGATGATAGCTTGGACGATTGGTCTTTTCTGAGTAACTCAACTGTATCGCCAGACTATTAATCGGAAAACTAAGCGATGCATTTGGATAGAAATGTACAAATTTCTTACTCTGACTATCAAAGTGTACCCCATCTTCATAATAGTCATAAGCTGTGTGTTCGTAGCGCACACCTAGTCCGAATTGTACTTTCCCATATTTTGCCTGATACTGCGCAAAGCCAGCATAAGTGTTCTCCTCTATTTTGTCTCTTGTATCATCAATCAAGTCAGTCTTATACAGGTTGGTATTATCTCGACGACTATCTGTACACTCATGACCAACTTGAAGTGCTCCTTTCCATACTGGATAGCTCAAGACCAATTTGCTGGCATACAATTCACTCTCGACACCTGATGTTCTATCTACCTGAGTCGTGTTATTACTGTCCATACGGTCGACTTCAAAAGTATGCGTATCGCTGTCTTTCTTCTTCGAGAGGAAATCTACATCCCATTGAATGCCTAATCGGCCTATTTTGCCATTATAGTAAGCTGAGACTGCATGATTGGGAACACTTTCTATATCCATCAACATGTTCAAATCGAAATGTTCTAAAGTAGTCGAGCCATTCAATATTTTAGTGTTTTGGTCACTAATTGTTCGCTGATACGGAGTTGCTTTAAGTATATACTTCGCACCGAATCTATGGTTTTCATTAAACTCGTAGTTAAAGCCCGCCTCACCTCTATAGTAGTTCGGTTTCACTACAAAATCGATATCCATATCTTGAACGATGATATCACTTTCTCCCATCCACTGCGTGGTACTCATTTTTTGCTCTCCAGCTCGTGTCTTTTGGTACAAATACGCGTTTGCAAATACATCTAGTCCATGGTATCTATAATTGAGACTGACATATTGCGTACTTTCAGGTTTGTATCCCACTCCAGCCGTCGCTTGCATAATACCGCTAAGGCCATCTCCTTGCTTACGTTTGGTACGGATAATGATAACTGCTTGGTTTTCAGCTCCATACTTTGCACCAGGGTTATTGATGAGCTCTACTTTTTGAATGTCACTAGCGTCTAGCTGGGCAAGTTCGGATGTGTTTCTTACTACTCGCCCATTGATATAAATAAGCGGTGTGCCTTTTCCAAAGACATGGAATGAACCATCAGAGCCAGATACCCCTGGAATTCTATTGAGTATATCATTGGCTGTACCGATGGTACTCAATAAAGTACCACTCACATTGGTGGTTAGTCCTGTAGGGTTGAGTTCAAATTTAGGAAGTTGCCCTTTGACAACCACTTCGCCTAGTTGCTTACTGGACAAAGGAAGAATGATATCTCCCAGTTGAGCTTGGTTACATGGGATGTATTTGGTTTGATGTCCCACGTAAGAGACTTTGACTAGCTCGTTTTTGTGCGGAGTGCCTTCTAGAGAAAACGAACCATCTTCTTGACTCACTGTTCCTTGGATAAATGCGGAATCTTGTTGATTGATTAGTACCACGTTAGCAAAGGGTACAGGTGTGTGCTTTGTGTCGATTATCTTTCCGATGATATTTTGTGCTAAGCAAGTGGTGGTTGCTATACAACTTATTGTAAGTGATAAAAGTACTTTTTCTTTCTTCATTTTAGTGTATATATTTAGTTGAAGACCTGTGTTACCTATTATTGGATTCGAAGATACAACTTTTTTATGTACTTTATACTGTTTTACTATTGACAAAAAGTACGCAATTTGCTTTTGGGCAAAAAAAATACCGCTCGTGCCAAGAAATGACACGTGCGACACTAATATATTCGCTCGATATTATTTACACTTACGAGTGTGAATCTCCTCTACGATCTCTTCTACTTCATATTCGCTAGAGATCTTCATTTTGCTTAAGATATCAAAATTATTTCTGAATGTGATGACTGCACCTTCTCCATACCAGTGACTTTCGTATTCCACATCTTCTATTTTGTCCAATGCGATCATCTTATTCATATAGGCATTTTTGTTATAGATATACTCGTCGCTGAGTTCTATTTTGTCTCTCATGAATCTAACAATAAGAAAAGTTGGTGCTATAAGTGGAAAAACGACATTCTCCCATGATTTAGGAGGTAGCAGGAAGAATATAACTGCTGATACACAAATCGCACATACTATAAGTAGTACTTTCACGATTTTCTTCGGTCTATAGATACTTGTTTTCATGTTATATGTTTTTGATTTATTTTGTCACAAGCAAATATAGAAATAAGCAGTGAATTCAGCCCTAATAACTACTTGACAAAAACTTGACACTTTCAGAAACAGTCTATTTACCAGTAAAATCAAATATATTGAAAATGCGTACTTTTTGTCAATTCATATTTATTCATTACATAGACAAAATTGCTACATTTGTATAGAAAGATATAAATTATCAACAACTGTAAAATTAAATACAAATGAAAAGGATTGCCAAACTCATAGCTACAGCAGCTATACTCTGTGTACCTATTGTGTCTTATGCACAATTCAATCAAATTGACCGTAACTTGCAGGGGCAGTTTGCGGGTGTTTCAGTGATTAATTCTTCGAGTACGTATGGAAACTCTCCACTAATTACGGTAAGGGGGAGTTCTTCCTTGTTGGGGACGAGCAGTCCGTTATGGGTTGTTGATGGCGTGCCTATGCAAAGTATGACACAGATGTCTTTGGAGCAGATGGCTATTGGATATCCTGTTAGTGTCTTAGCGTCTGATGTTACAGGACTACCTGAAGAAGATATTGCCAGTATAGAAGTGTTGACCGATGCAGCTAGTGCTGTGCTGTATGGCGAACGTGGTGCCAATGGAGTTATTCTTGTAACCACACGCAATGGAAAGAATCAACGTGTGGAAATGACTGTATCGGGCGAGATAGGTAATGCACAACCCACTTGGAGAGATGATATCTATGACTCTAGTCTGTGTACTAAATATCATGTTGATTTATCAGGCGGATTCAAGAAGTCAGCTATGTATGGCGCGCTAACAGGTATCAATCAAGAGAGTGGTTTGCCCCGTGACAAGGTCAATGATTTCAATGCACGATTAAACTTGTCGTACACATTGTGGGATGATTTATCGATTGAACTTTTCACTGAGGAGTCTAAGCGCAGTCAGAAAGCACCTTACTTGCAGGAAGTTTTTGATGACAATACAACAAGTGAAGATGCCCGCAATCGCTATCTTGATGCAGATGTCGAAAATACTAAAGTACAACTTCGCCTCGCGTATAAACCACTTGACATTTTATCGTTTAAACTAGTTAGTGCAGGGCAATTAAGTAAAGCTGATATGGCTTTGTATATGACGATGGAAGATGGAGTTTATCCAGCAAAAAACGACATATATACAGATTTAGGGAATGGTATGTATAAAATAAAGCCAGTATGCTATGAAATATTAAGTCTGTATATGAGTCCTACACTAACATATACTCCTGTCAAGAACAAAACGCATCTACTCAATATCTACGCAGGGGCAGAGATTAAGAAAGTAGATCGTGAGCTTACCAATACTAAAAAA
This sequence comes from Bacteroidaceae bacterium, assembly GCA_963678855.1. GTDB lineage: Bacteria > Bacteroidota > Bacteroidia > Bacteroidales > Bacteroidaceae > F22. The sequence continues at coordinate 2,264,135 of OY787448.1, forward strand.
AGTAATAGAGACAATAGCTTGTCGTACTTTGTCAATACTCAATACACGTACAAAAATCTCTATAGTATAGGAGGAATATATCGTTGGGACAAGTACACTAAAGATGATGGTGTGAAACTGGATTCATGGAGTCTAGCAGGTGACTGGAATATGCGTGAAGCATCTTTCTTTAAGCCACTTAGAGGTTTTTTTTCGAAAGCACAAATGAGAGTGTCGTATGCCAAGATGGCGATACGTGATCCCGATTTTGTGGTGGCACCTTATAAGGCTGATGGTAGTGTATATGGTGTCTCGTATTATATGCCTATTACTGTTCAACTTCTCTCAAGTCCTTTGGGTAATGGTTCTGATCTTACCCATGAACGTTTGCGTGAATGGAATATAGGACTTGATATGGCTTGGATGCATAATCGCATTCAGTTGTCTGTAGATTGGTATAGCAGACGTCATGATAATTTAGTTAATATAATTACACTTCAAGGAGTTGGTGGAGAGATAAGGAAATTTATGAATATGTCTAATATCAAATCCCATGGGGTAGAAGCGACGCTTCGTACAAAAAATCTCGATTCAAAGGAGTGGACATGGAATACGCAGTTAACTTGTTCATATCATTATGAAAAAGATGATGTGACATATGGAGAAGATAGATCTCGTTTTATATCTCCATCAATCTATGGGGGACTAAACAATCAATTACACTACAAGAATTGGTCTTTAGGTATGATGATGAGTTATGCGTTTGATTATGATGTATTGACTGATGGTTTTACACAAGTATCTGGCAGTCATATCCGACTAAAGGACTTGATGGTAGGATATCATCTTCCTGAACAAACAGTTCAAAGACTGCACCTTAATGATGTGGCTTTTCACTTGACAGGATCCAATCTATGTTTGCTCTATAGTGATAGCGACCTGGGAGATCAAGATCCTGAGTTTATGAATATTGGAGGAGTACGTACTCCGATGATGAGACAGCTCCGATTTGGGGTCGCAGTAAAGTTTTAGTATGTAAGTTTAGAGAGTCAAAAGTCTAAGTAATCATTGTAAAAGTTCTAGCCTTAGACTTTTGGAGTGCTAAGGCTAGAGGTTGTCGGGATTCTGAAAAGCAGTTATACCATATCCAGTGGTATGACTGCTTTTCTTTATTCACTACTGTATATGGAAAGCTTGAATACCGTATACGGTAATCGACTGCGGTGTATACGGTAGTTGAGCTTATCGTATACAGTGAGTTTTCAGGTTAAAAATAGGGTGAAAACTGGAAGCGCTTGCAACTAAAATCGCAAGTAGATGTAACTAAAATCGCAAGCGCTTGCGATTTTAGTTGCCTTTGCTTCGTGTTTTGGGGGTGATTTTAGTCCCAAGGTACCACATATGTGGAGTAGTAGAATACTGGCTTAACCCCAGATCTTTTTATTGATGGATAGGCCACACCATCAATGTATACTATCTCCTGATATTCCGTTTCAGGATCACGAATAACTTTGATCGTATGAGCTATTCTATCTTTGAAGATATACTCACTGATAAGTGAATATTCAGCTTCGTACTTTTTATCATTAGGTGTATAGCGCCATCCATGAATTCTTAAATAAGGGACTTCTTCTGAATCATCTGAGTGGATATATGGCGCTTGAAGGCTTATGTGTATTCCCTCTGGATTAAGCACTTCAAGAGTATAACTAGGAAATGGTTCATCTAAATTTTCAAGAATGTTGTTTCCTTCGGAATCAATTAGAAGTAGCATGACGTCATGGATTTCGGGCTCTGTTGTAGATGGGGGTATTTCTATATCCCAAATACCAGCACCTATACCTCCTCCTCCGCCACAAGAGAACAGCGAGATAAGCATACCCAATAGTAGTACAATGGGATGTAATGTAGTTCTTTGTTTTTTCATAGTTGCAGAATTTTGAAGTTAGATATATCATAATACTGCCAGTTACTAATTCAAAGTTACTGATTATAAGAGGATTTGCCAAGAGCTAGTAGGGATAATGTGATAAGGTATGTATGTGAAACACATTATACCGAAAAACAGCCACACCACATCCCGTGGTATGACTGCTCTATAAGTAACTATCGTATATGTTACTTTTTAGCTACTGTATGCGAGATGTGTACTTACTGCATACAGTTTAAACTTTTTAGGTTGTTTTAGTCCCAAGGCACTACAAATTTAGTGTAGTAGTTTAGATATGCTTCATTGTCGTGTATACTCTCACAGACAACACCATCAACATATACAGTAGATAGGTTTATTATGTCTGGGTCATGAACAACTTTTATATGATGTGGAGCTTTATCTCGAAAGATGTATTCGCTGTATATTGTAAATTCAGATTCTAAGATTTTTTCATCTCCCTCCTCCAATTCGCGTCCAGCACTTAATAGTAAATACCGAACCTCCTTCTCTTTATCTATGAATGGTGCAAATAATGTGAACATTAAGCCTTCTACTTGTGGAGCTGTTATTTCAGCTGTGCAATCTTCAATAGCTTTATAATCGTATTGAGGACCGATAGAGTTTGGATCCAGAATGTTTTTTCCATTTGAATCAACTAATAGAAATAAGACACCGTAACTATCTAATTCTGGAAATACATAAGGTTTTACTTCGTGACTATTGTCACAAGATAGACATAATACTGCGATGGATAGATGCAGTATTAGTAGCTGTAATATTTTTGTCTTTGTCATGATGTAATTGTTTATGGTTTAGGATGCATAAAGATATCTTTCCTATTTATGTAATAACTACTTATATCCTGAGTTGTGTTTTTGAAATTTATTGGCTTAGAGCTAACGCTAATATACCAACCATTTAAGTCAAATGTTTCTGTTTTTACAGCACCCCAGTTATAATGGACATAATCCAAGTCTTTCTGGGTCGCCTTAAATTCGGACGAATGTAGACGATAGGAAGTCCCTATAAGTAAGTCCACTTTAACGGAATAATAAGTATCGTTTTCATCATATCCATCACATACCCACATATGAGCCTTATTGCTATTGTTTACTCCTGCACAACATACTGGGTATCTGTAATTTATGATGTCGTTTTTTATTCGATCTAAATTGTGAGAAGTAAGTTCAGCTTCGTAGTTAAAGTCATTTATTAATCCGTCTACTACTGATTGTCCATTTGTCCTAGAACCAGAAGGAGTATATTTTATATTAAACGATATTCCCAATTTATGTAAGAATTTAGAGGTGCACGAGTCGTCATATTTCATTCTGAGCCAATCATAATTTGTTGGATATTTAAAATATTTCATGATTTGTCCAGCTGCAACTGCAGAACAACCAGCTGGCATATGCTTACCTTGTTCATCGATGGGCATATCACTGTTATAAGGGACGCTTTGATGCCATTTTGTCTCTAATAGTTTACCAACTCTCTTTGACTTTGTTGTGTTGACAATTAGAATTGTGAACTCCTCAGGAGACTGCCAATAATTTGCTAGTGATTTTATTTGACTATATAGCGAGGATGGAAGAGAACTTGGATTATCTAAAGTTGTAACCATAATCCCTTGCATTCCATAATAATTTCTTCTTTCTGTGTAAGCTGCTAATTGCTCAGCATTAGTATATTTGGTTTGAGTTTCCTTTGTAGAAGTATCTTCATATCTTCTCCAAGCGTCACGGATATTGTCCTTAATGCTATCTGGCATTTGAGTGGCTGTAGCAGACATTACTGACATTTCGTCTAACCAGACACTTACTGGAGAATCTGAAGTCTCATTTAAATTGAATATACCTTCACTACTATAAGCTAGAACAGGATAGGTGTCTTTTGTGGCACTTATAATACAAAAACCAGAAGGTACAAAATTTACTATATACGCAATTGGGGTATTACTTTCACTCATAATAACTTGATACTCTTCTTGTGCTCTCGTAGTAAGATTAATAGAGCGTTTCTTTGATTTGTTTTGTAAACTTTGTTGCTCATTAAATTGTTGGGCTACACTTAGTGCATCTGAATAATCTAAAGCAAATTTGTCCTTTTCGATTTTCGAGTTAATCTTCACTTCTTCATCCTTAGGAGTCGTGTAAGCAGGCTCCTCTTTTTGTGTACAACTAGCCAATAAGGCCGTAAAAACGATGAGTTGTAATAATCTTCTTTTCATTGAGTTGTTTTTTAATGTTATTAATTATGATAGGTGTTAGGTGTGCACGACAAATATAGTAATTTGATTTGGATAAATAATAGAATATTATACGCAAAAAGTACGCATTTGTGTTGATATGTAAAATTTTAGCTGTATAGGTGTTAATTGTCTGTTTTGTCTTATTGCTTTGTATATATAAAGCCCTTTTTAGAGCTTATATAAATATACTCTTTGGTGAGTTGTAGAGGTGTGTATCGTCAAGAGGACTCAATTTAAATCGAAACATTTGGGTCGTTTCTGATGTGGATTTATAGTACGTATAAGTATAGATGTTTTTTACACAACAAGGCGAGTCAAAAGTTTCCTCTTGACTCGCCTTAATATATATAGTATATACTTAGTGACTATGGTCGTGGTCATGATCATGGTCGTGGTGCCCATTTTCATCACACATCGTCATATCAGGAGCGATACCAACTGCTTCTTCTGCATTTAGACTAATCTTGCCTCTCTGTAGCAAGAAGTCATAGGCTTCTTCGATATTCATGCCACTGGCAGAACAAGCATGAAATTCTACATCAGCACCAAACTGTGCGGTGATGTCTTGGATAAAGTCGGCCTTTCCTGAATAGGTCTTTTGCGTTGAGATCATCATACGCAACACTTCGTGAATATGCAATTCGTTCATTTACTTGATTTTTAGTTATACTTAGTCTGCTAATTATTCAAGGACAAATATATAGTGTTTTTATCTCCTAGAATGTCATATATGTTACACTCTATATAAAATGAGTACAAAAAAATCGGAAGCATGTCGAAACATGCTCCCGATAATAATATGTATAGAGGGGACTCTATTATTTCAAGTTTGGAACTTCCAAGTTGTAGCCATTCTTCTTGTCTACTGCCTTCAAGACAAAACCGACAATCATAGACAATACGGCCAAGCCACCGAAGATAAGCATTGGTACTGTGTAGTCGTATACATTGTGAGATGCACCGTTTGTCACTTCTTGACCGACGATACAGTACTTGTTAAGGACAGAACCGATCAACATTGGTACGGCTAGAAGACCTAGGTTTTGTACGAAGAAGATCAATGCATATGCTGTACCTAGCTGACGTGCTGGGAAGATCTTAGCTACTGAAGGCCACATCGCTGATGGTACCAATGAGAAGGCGATACCTAGAAGGACCATCAAGGCGATAGCTACCCATGATGCAGTCAATGTAGGGATAGCGAATGTGAAGTGAACGGCAATCAAAAGGGCAGAACCTAGAAGCATGATTGAGGCTGCTTTACCCATACGGTCTACAAGACCACCAAATACTGGAGTCAAGACTAGGGCGCCTAGTGCTGGAAGACCAGCCATAAAGCCAGCGAAATCTTCGCTTACGCCATACTTCATCACCATAATTTCTGTCGCGTACTTTTGGAATGGGAACACGCAAGAGTAGAATAGGACACAAAGAAGTGCGATTAACCAGAAACCTGGGTTTTTGATAATAGCAAGGACGTCTTTGAAGTTGAACTTCTCATCGTCTTCGTCTTCGATACCGTTTGCTGCGTTTGCAGCTTTTTCGGCCGCTAGTTGGTTGTCTAGCTTCTTATCCATAAAGTTGAATACGATGAATGTAACCAAACCAGCTAGAAGAAGCATCAAGCCCATTAATGTAGGGAAAGAGACACCCATAGCCTTAGCTACTGGCAATGCTACGGCGTAACCTGCAAGTGAACCGATACGTGCTAGGGCTACTTGTACACCCATAGCAGTGGCCATTTCTTTGCCTTTAAACCATTTTGCGATAATCTTAGTTACGGTGATACCTGCTACTTCGGCACCTACACCAAAGATAGAGTAACCTGCTGCGGCTACTGTCACACTCATAGGGTGACCTAGCAATACACCTTCGCTACCTACTAGCGTGGTGATAGCATAGTACTGAATAGCTGTACCACCTACCATCAATGCACAAGATAGGATACCTGTAAAACGTACACCGAAGTAGTCTAGGATAAATCCACCCCAGATTAGCATCAAGAAGAATACGTTCAAGGCGCTATAGGCACCTGTATAAAATCCGAAGTCGTCACTGTTCCAGTCTAGACCACTTTCTAGTAATGTTTTTAGAGGAGCCATCTCGTCGTTTACGAAATAGGCGGCCATCATGGTAAAGGCAACTACTCCCAAAGCTGCCCAACGCATTGCGGCTGAATCATTTAATTTTGCTGTACTCATTGCAAATGAAATTTATTGATTGAATTTAGTATTGAATGCGATGTATATGATACGCAAAAAATGGACTAGTCTTCATGCGACGGGCGCATTGAAGATGTAGTCCATTTTGTATGTTTAAGTATGATGCAATTACTTTGTTGCTGCAGAATCAGTAGCAGCAGGAGCATCAGTTGCAGCTGGTTGCGCAAATTGAGCAGCTGGGTTGTTCAATGGGTTAGCTGCATTTTCTTTAACCGCTTCTTGCATGATAGTATCTGCACCAGCATCAGAAGTTGTAGCCGGGAAGTAAGAAATCGCTACGCTTAGTACCACGATGCTTGCAGCAAGGGTCCAAGTAGTCTTTTCTAGTACGTCTGTTGTCTTACGTACACCCATGATTTGATTTGATGATGAAAACTCTGCAGAAAGACCACCGCCCTTAGAGTTCTGGATAAATACGATCAAGCAAAGCAGGATAGCTGCAATCACGATCAGAATAGTTAAAAGTAAGTTCATAATCTTGTTTCTAAATTATTTATGGGTTATTTTTTTCTTTTAATTGCTCTATGTATGCAATACGGTCTGCAAAGTAAACATTTTTTTCTGGATATTTCAAGGATAAACGCTGTATTATTTCTATTGCACGGTCATATCGCCCTTGTTTTATATATATTTGGGCTAGGGTCTCTGTAAAATAGCTTTCATCCAGCGGTTTTTCGTCCTCAGAAGTGTTGGGGCCGACAGGTTCTTCCTCGCTAGAAACAGGGAGTAGAGGGGCATCGTCGGCACGAGACAAGAACCCGTCAATGAGTTCGCTGCTTCGGTCATCTTCTGTCGTTTCATCTTCCTGATTTGGGTGCTTAGCTTCTTCTTCCTCTACTTGTTGCAGCAGGTAAGTGGTATAGTCGGTCGCATAACTCATATCGGTGATGTCATCGTGGGGCAACGGCTGTTCGTGTAAGAACGATTCTATCAATTCCAAAGTACGACTCACCGTAGGCTGATCGCTTTCATCCAAGGTGTATGTTGGGGGTGCATCAGGCTCTAGATTGTCGCTTGGTGTTTCCTGTTGTAGAACGGCTTCTTCTCCGAGACGTATGCCTTCTATAAAGTAGAAGAGTTGGCGTCTATCAGAGACATACAGAGCGGCACGACGCAACTCAGGACCAAACTGCTCGTGGTGGAGCAGATACAGGTTCTTGAGGTACAACATGCGGGCAGTTTGGAAATAAGGATAGCGTTCTATCAAGTTGCGCAACTGGTAGAGGGAATCCTGGTCCAAAAGCTCGGGATGTTTGATATAATGGATAAGTTGATCGGCGTTCATAGGCTTGATTTACCAGTTGGCTACAGTATCATTGAAGATTTGATCTATGATTTCTTTGATCATTTCATCGATAAGTTCATCCTGTACATCAGTCAACAATGATGTGGCTGGGTACGTACGGAAGGCCGTATAGTTTTTGTCGAAGTCCTCGTCGTGATTAGTATTGTTCACGAAGCTAACACGCATGGTGATTTGTAGTTTTACCTCGCTCGAATAACCATCGGCTGAGACTGCCTGGTTGTATTGGTTGTACCCAGTAATCTCACCGCTCAACTGTAGGTCACCGCCAGCATTAACTATTTGTAGGCGGGTTTGACGGTCGTAGATGTCTTTAATCTCTTCATTGAAGCGGACACCTAGTGGGGCATACACATACGATGCACGAATAGGGAATTCGGCAATCTGTATACTTTTGACCTTCTCATAGTTGATCGAAGAACCGTTAAACTTGTAGGATATAGCACACGAGGTGATAACACCCATCAAGAGGATGCTCATAAAGCTAGCGATGACGCTGCGTCGGGTATGCTTAAAAATCTTTGTCCAATCCATATTCTTTCATTTTTCTATAAATGGTTCTTTCTGATATACCGAGGGCTTCGGCAGTTTGCTTGCGGTTGCCGTCAAATCGCTTCAAGGCTTTGAGGATATGGTTGCGTTCCACATCGCCTAGCGAGATAAGTTCTTCCCATTCTTCGGTATCTTGGATATGATCGTGTTCGATTATCCTTGATCGGTTCGATTGCTGCGGGATGGTATCGGCATCAATGACCATGTTGTAATCAGTATTGTTTAGGTAATTTGCCTGATTATCGGTCATTGGGATATTTTGCTCTTCCATAAGGTCGTTGACCAGCTTCTTCAAGTCGGTCATATCGTTGCGCATATCGAAGAGGACTTTATATAAAATTTCACGTTCTGTCTCAAAGCTGTTTGAACTCTGCTGTTGTTGCGGAGTCAAGGCTGGGAGAGTGGTGTGAGTTTGTACGGGCAAGTAGCGATCCAGAATCTCTGGAGTAATCTCACGGCTGCTTTCAAGAATAGAAATTTGTTCAGTTATATTTTTCAACTGGCGCACGTTACCTGGCCAAGTATAGGTCAATAACTTTTGCTTGGCGGCCTCGGTCATCTGGATGGTTGGCATCTTGTACTTGTCTGCGCTGTCGGCGGCAAACTTGCGGAAGAGCATCCAGATATCGTTGCCACGCTCACGAAGAGGTGGTATGATGATAGGCACTGTATTGAGTCGATAGAAGAGGTCTTCACGGAATCGGCCTTCGCTGATAGCTTCCTGTAGCTTCACATTGGTAGCAGCGACAATGCGTACATCGGTTTTGTGTACCTGCGAGGACCCGACTTTGATATATTCACCACTTTCTAGTACACGAAGCAAGCGGGCTTGTGTGGCAAGGGGCAATTCACCTACCTCATCCAAGAAGATAGTACCGCCATCCGCTTCGGCAAAATAACCGTTACGGCTAGAGATGGCACCTGTAAAGGCGCCTTTTTCGTGACCAAATAGTTCTGAGTCAATGGTCCCTTCAGGAATGGCACCACAGTTGACTGCGATATAACGCTTGTGCTTTCTCGCACTATTTTGGTGAATGATTTGTGGGAAGTTTTCTTTGCCCACACCGCTCTCTCCAGTAATCAATACAGAGAGATCGGTGGGAGCTACTTGCATGGCGATATCAATAGCGCGCTCAAGTTGCTCGTTATTACCGATGATGCTAAAGCGCATCTTGACTGACTGTATCTTTGGGTCCATATTATGATTCTGCTTCTTCAGGTGCGTCTAATTTTAGGGTATGGCTATCGTCGCGCTTGTCGAAGAATTGCTTTTGAAGCGGATCTCTGTGAAGCATGCGCTCTGTCTTTCTGTGACGAGCGATGTCGATAGCAGTATAGATAGCAGAGCGGAACGAAGCTTCACTAGCTTGATTCTTTCCTGCGATTTCATAGGCTGTGCCATGAGCTGGTGAGGTGCGGATAACTGGTAGTCCACCTGTGTAATTGACACCGTCTTCCATAGCTAGGACTTTAAATGGCGCTAAACCTTGGTCGTGGTACATGGCTAGAACACCGTCGAAGTGTTTCCAGTTGCCCGAGCCAAAGAAACCATCTGCTGCAAATGGACCGTAACATAGGTAGCCACGTTTGCGCAAATCTTGTAGGACTGGCTCCATGATGACTTCTTCTTCTTGACCCAATAGGCCGTCATCGCCAGCATGTGGATTCAAGCTAAGTACGGCGATGCGTGGCTTAGAGATCCCAAAGTCGTAGTTCAGGATACCTGCAAAGCTCTTGATCTTGTCTGTAAGGTTTTCCTTAGTCACTAGGTGTGGTACTTCATGCAATGGCACGTGTCCTGATACTAGAGCGACACGTAGTTGCTCGTTCATTAAAATCATCAAAGCCTTGCGGTCGTTACCTAGGCGCTCTTGGATATATTCTGTATGGCCTGGGAAGTGAAAATCGTCCGACTGGATGGTGTTTTTGTTGATTGGAGCTGTGACAATCACATCAATCAAACCATTTTTGTAGTCGGCGATACAGCGCTCTAGAGCATCTAGGGCTGCCTTACCTGCTTGCTTGTCGGCTTGGCCAAGTTCGACTTTTACATCGTCATCGCAACAGTTGATGATACTTAGTCGGTCGTGACTAGCTTCTTTAGCATTCTGAATGATGCTAAATGGTGTCTTAAGACTAAGTACTTTGCGGTGATAGGCTGCTCCCTTAGGAGAACCGTATAGTATAGGGGTGCATAGTTGAAGCATGTCTGGGTTGTCAAAACACTTCAAAATAACTTCATATCCGATACCATTGATATCTCCGTGAGTGATACCCACGCGAATCTTTCTTTTGTCCATAATGGAAAATGTTTAATGGTTATATTTTTGTCGTTCCTGTGTGGAGCCTGTGCTCGAGGAACAGTCTGGGTATATTACTTGGCAGCTTTTTCTGCTGCCTCTTTCTGGATGGCTTCTGTTAGAGCCATGCCTGGTAGTTGCATGGTGAATAGAGAAGCTTCAAGGAAGCGAAGCATATCTGCCTTTGGTTTACGTGGGGCAAATAGGAATACTTCGGATGTGACGATACGGTTGCTTGCTTCATCTAGCATGGTGTGTGATACGAATGGACCACCCATCATATCGTTTTTCATGCTCCAAAGTCCGCGTACTTCCATACAGTATTTTCCTTGTACTTCAATTACTTCTTTCTTAACAAAGCGTTTATCTGTTTCTACATATTGACCTGGGTTGCTACCTGGGATATGTGTCTTCATAAACGAGTCGCGCTTAGCTATATAGTAATCCAAAGTAAAGGTGCTATCGCTTTCAAATGGGTAGCTGTACATCACGTAGTTCATCAAGCAGTCTGAACGGTCGGCACGTGTCCAGAAGAAGTCTTCACGACTCTTAGAAGAAGTGAATTCTGGAGATAGCCATACATCGTAACCGAATAGGCTGTCAATCTTTTGGGATACAATCTTGCTGTGGTGACGCTTAAGCTCTGCGACTGTACGTTGCATCTCGGCACGAGTAAAGTAGTCGATGATAACTTGCTTATGTTTATTGACGTAAGTAGCTAATTCAGATTCAGATGGAGATTGAATGCGTAGAAGCGCTTGTGGTTCTGCGTATTCATCAGATATTGTTCTGAATTTAGCTTGTGTGTAACGGTCTGGATTGACGTCTACGATGATGATATTGCGAAGTAACTTCATCGTATTGTCAAAATCACGCTTGGCACAGTGCATTATATGGAATGAACGCTCTGGTTGAGGAAGCATAGGCACGTCTGTATCTAAGGCGTTGAAGATAGACTTGCCTACGGCCGTTTCCCATTGGTTTTGGTCTTGAACCACAACGAGTAGTTCAAATGGCTTACCACTAGATGCATTTGTAAACACAGTTCCTTTTTTACTTGAACAGCTGCTTACTAATACTGCCACTAGAAGAATAAGTATAGAGTATAATTTTTTCATAAGGATGATTTTAATGTGATTATTTTTTATTGTTTTTCTCCTCTTTCTCCTTTTCGGTAGATAGCATGCCGCAGGCAGCGAAGATATCTTCACCACGAGAAGCACGGATAGTTGTCATCACGCCATGACTAGTCAGATAGTCACGGAAACGTTGCATCTTCTCCATACCGACACCATCTAGGTCACTGTCTGGAATGCGGTGGAAACGAATCAAGTTCATGCGGCAATGTAGACCTTTAAGTAAACGTGTCAAAGCTTTGGCATGTTCCATTTGGTCGTTGACACCATCGAACACGATGTATTCGAAAGATAGACGACGCTGACCGCTCCAATCGTAATCGCTTAGAAGGGTTACGATATCAGTTAGGGAGAAGGCTTTTTCTGCTGGCATCAATTCCTGGCGTAGAGTAGGGAATGGGGCGTGCAGACTGATAGCTAAGTGGCAATCTGACTCTTCGATAAAGCGTTGTAGGCCTTTCTTGAGGCCGATAGTAGATACGGTGATGCGCTTAGGACTCCATGCAAATCCCCAAGGAGCTGTTAATATCTCTAGGGTTTGGAGTACGTTGTCTAGGTTATCTAGAGGCTCACCCATTCCCATATATACAACATTGGTTAGTTTGTCGCGCTCTGGAAGGGCGGCGATTTGATTTAGAATCTGGTGAGCAGACAGTTGTTGGATAAACCCCATGCGACCAGTCATGCAGAAAGCACAACCCATCTTGCAACCTACTTGTGAGGATACACAAAGGGTAGCACGTTCACCGTCTGGAATGTACACGGCCTCTACAAATTGATTGTTATCAACTTGGTATAGGTATTTGATGGTGCCATCAACAGAATGTTGGGCCTCTACGGGTGGCTCTAGGCCGACACGGTAGTTGGCTGAAAGAAGCTCACGGTGCTTCTTCGAAAGGTTGGTCATATCATCAATCTCGGCTATGCCTTTGTTATATAACCAGTCTATAATTTGCTTAGCGGCAAATTTGGGCATACCTAGTTCAGCTGTGATTGCTTGAATCTGGCTGAGGGTCATACCTATAAGGGGTGTCTTCTGTAATGCTGTCATAACTTTCATGTCATAATGTCAGATGCAAAAATAGCGATTTTATTTCAGAGTATCCTGCTTTTGGGGTTAAAACCACAGACTTCTTGTTAAATGCGTACAATTCACAGCAAAAAGGTGTGTCAAAAAGCCGAACTTTTTGACACACCTTTTATTAAATTGTAGATGCGATTGTTTGTTGCTTGTCTATTAGTTGTAGAACAAGTAACGTGTATCTTGAATGTCTACACCTTCGCGTAGAGCTTCTAGATTCGGTTGACGTGTGCGTTGATTTAGTAGCATCATCATCTTGCGCTGAGAAACTGTATGCATTTGCGCTTCTGCATTGTACTCAAGACCACCTTGCTTGCGATCAAGTACTTGTACTAGATATACGCCACCAAGACCTTGGACAGGCTTGCTAACTGCGCCCTTCTTAGCAGCAGCGCCGTAAGCAGCGATGTTTGGCTCGTAACCCAAACCTGTTACTTGTGGAGTGTCTGCGAAAGTGACACGCTTCAATGTATCTGTTACAGCTTCTGGCATAGATGCTACGGCTGCGATAGTTGATTTGCCTGCAAGTTGCTTCTTCAATTGCTCTGCCTTCATGTCGCGAACAACCAAGAAACGAAGTTGTTGTTTCACGTCGTCGAAGTTTGCGTAACCTGCTGGTGTGATAGCAGAAAGACCACATATCATGAATTGGTCGTTGTTACCAACTTCTTCTAGGTCTGAGATAGCTTCTACTTCGCTTTCGAATGCCCATTTTACCAATGAAGCAGTTTCTGGTACGTTAGCGATATAGTGTGTACCTGGAGCAACAGTCGCAGTGCGTACACGGTAACCTGCATCTTCTGCATTCTTTTCCATGTCGGCAATAGTCTTGTTTTCAGCTACAAACTGGCTAAATGCTGTGTATGTATCTTGGTATGTCTTATCGCTAAATTCGATAGGACGCTTTACGATAGCTACTTTGTAACGGTCTGTTACAACTGCTTTTGCAGTCACTTCAAGAATCACGTTGGCTTGACCAAGTGTGATTGACTTCAATTCACCCTTCTTCATGCCGTATACTGTCTTGATAAGCTTTTCTTGATCTGCATTAAGCTGTGGAGATTGAGCTAGCATAGTTGAAGTAATAACCGCTGCGTTACCTTGTTGACCAAGAGATTGAGCTACTTCCTCAAATTTGCTGCCCTTCTTAAGAACCTTCATGATTGAATCAGTACGGTTAGCCATCACTTTTTTGTCTGCATCTGCTACAAATACTTGACGGAATGCGATAGAGTCAGCTGCTTTTTCTTTAGCAACAACCTTGAAACCGTTGATAGTATTGCTTTGTGCATCTTCGTAAGGGCCAAATACATCACCTATCTTAACGTCCTTCAAACGAGTTGCTACGTCTGTAGGAAGAGCAGTCGCTGCTAGGAATAGGTCTTTGTAAGCGACTGTAGATTGTGCGTTCGTTACGACTTCGGCTAGTTTAGCAGTAGCAGGGGCCATGTCTTGTACGGCTTTGTCTACTTCTTCGTTGATTGCAGCACGGTCGGCAGCACTAGGACGTACTTGTACATCGATGTACTTCACTGTACGCGTATCTTGTGGACGACGGAAGCTTTCTTTCATCTCATCATACTTCGCTTGAAGCGCAGCATCGCTAACTACAATTGTAGAATCTGAGATTGAAGAGTATGGAAGACCAGCAACAACTACTTCAGCCATCAAGTTTTGAGCATTGTAAGCTTCTTTAGCTTGGATGCTGTCACCTAGCATAGCTGCTGAAAGTAGAGTAAAATATTTGTTTTGCAAAGCTGTTGCTTCGATTCTTTTCTCGATATACTTCCAGTAAGAATATTGTTGGATCAAATAAGATGCGTTTGGAGATGCAAAACCTTGCTTCTTCGCATCGCTATAGTATGACAAGAATTTTGTCAATACATCGTAGTCGTAACGACGAGTTTGAGGATTTACAAATGGTGATTGTTGAAGAAGTGGAGAATTACCTGTCTTCACGATGTTCAACAATTCTGCATCGCTTACTACGATACCTAGCTTCTCGCACTCACGCTTGATAAGCTTGTCTTGTACGAACGTGTTCCACACTTCGTCGCGGATTGCGTTCATTTGTTGGTCTGTGAAAGAGCTTGTTTGATATTGCATTTTATATACATCAGTCAACTCTTCAACCATACGTTGATAATCGTTGTAAGAAAGTTTCTCTCCATCTACCACTCCAGCACTTGGTATTGTGTGTGGTTGAATCATCTTCCATGCATCGCCTGCGATAAAGGCAAACATCGCGACTCCGACAAAGACGATCAAGGCCCAGGTCCACGACCTGATTGTGTTTAGTACTGCCATCTTTTTTTGTTTATAATCTATTATGTTACAATTTTATTTCTCTTAAATACAGCGCACGAAGATACAAAAAAAAGGCCAAATCCTACGCCTTCAACTAAAAAATGTGCGCTTCTGTGCATTATTCTTTTATTTTTAAGCGGACCAGTTCGATTTTGGTCGCTGCTAATTTCAATATTTTGAACTCGAAAGGCCCTATTTCTACGACTTCGTTGAGTTTTGGGAAGCTCTGATTTTCGCTTAGAATGTAGCCTCCAATGGTCATATATTCGTCCGATTCTGGAAGATTTATGTTTAAGGTTTCATTGACAGCATCAATTTCCATACGGGCAGAAATTAGGTAGTCACCGTCTGGCATCTCCTTGCAAATATAGGTGGTGCTATCGTGTTCGTCTTCAATTTCTCCAAAGATTTCTTCGACAAGGTCTTCTAGTGAGACGATACCTGATGTGCCTCCAAATTCGTCGACCACAACGGCCAAAGTACGCTTTTGTTGCATAAAGAGATTCATGAGCTTGTGGGCTTGCATGGTCTCGGGTACGATAGGAATGTTTGTAATATGCTTGCGCCAGTCTTTTGGTCGACGGAACATTTCAGAAGAGTGGATGTAGCCGACTACGTTATCTATTGTGCCTTCGAAGACAATCAGTTTGGACACGCCAGATTCGGTAAAGCGGATTAGCAAATTTTGTAGTGGGTCGTTGATCTCAACTCCGATAATTTCTGTACGAGGAACAATACAGTCGCGGAGACGAACTGTACTAAAATCTAACGCATTCTGAAAGATCTTGACTTCGTTCTCTACTTCTTCTGACTGAGCGGCTTCATCAATCCCTTTTTGTACGAAATGGTCTAGGTCGACTTTACTGAAAGCTGTCACTGACGCTTCTTGTGTCACTTTCAGTCCGAAGATACGTAAGAATAGGAAAGATAAACAAGATGCTACCTTTTGGATAGGGTAGAGGACGATGTAAAATAACAGCAGGGGAAGTGCGAAGAAACGCAGCATGCTGTGTGGGTGTAGCTTGAAGAGGGTTTTAGGAATAAACTCTCCAAGGAATAGGATTACAATCGTTGATATAGCCGTTTCGACAAGAAGAAGGGCTACTTCACTGTGTGTAAGTCCTGGAATCGCTTGTTCTATCAGTTGGGCCATCATAATACCGTAGACAATTAGAGCCACATTGTTGCCCACCAGCATGGTGCTGATAAAGTCGCTCGGTTTTTTGATAAACATATTGACTACTCGGTTGGTAAAACCCTTGGTCGCTTCTACTTTAAAGCGTAGGTGATCTACTGATATATAAGCAATCTCCATCCCCGAAAAGAAGGCGGAGAGGGCTATGGAAATCAATAAGATAACAAGTACTGATAGGTAGGTGTTCATAGGGAATAGTTGTTAGTTTTGAGCAGGACGGGCGCGCACGGTGTCTTTTACTGCCTTGTTGACAGAGACAGACTTTTCTTCTTTGACAACTGGTTGAGCAGTCGTATCTTTTTTAACGGGGATACTGTCAGTTGATAGTGCTAAGCTGTCGGTTGCTACTGGACGAATAGTATCTGTCGTGTTGATGTAAAAGATACCTTCAATATCGCGGATGGCATATTTCGTAAGTCCTTGGTTAGACTCGAAACCGTTACCCACTATTTTTTTGTCCTGTTGAGTGATCTCGATATGTTTGTTGTTGTAGACTTTTTCCGTGGCTTGATCCCAAAATAGTTCGGAAGTCTCAAACTTATCTCCTTCTAGGTTTTTAATTTCTACATTGCCGATAAGGTGCCATAGTTTCTTTTTATCAAAGAAATAGGCGGTGTCGGCTTCAATACTGGCTTCAATTTGAAGTAGGGTGTCGTACTTTTCAAGATATACACCTTTTTCGAAAGCCCAGTGTGATGGTATTTTCTTATCAAAGATTTGCCATCGCTCTGTAACAATGCGGTATCTGGTCACGCCAGAATCGGACACTAGAGTAGTTACCCCTCTAGAGTCCATAACTGGAAGCGAATCACGTTCGGTGATTGCTTCAGCTAGCTTTTTCTTGTTGCCCCCACAGCCTGCAAACAGTAAAAGCATACTCCACACAAAGATTGCGCGGAGTATGCTTCTATTTGCAGCTGAAAGAGCAAATGTTTCTCTATTCAGCATATATTTTTAACGGATAGTTACTGTCTCGCCAATCCAAGAGCCAATCTTAACTGTATCACCTTTCTTAAGACCTAGGAAGAACAATTTGTCCTTAGCTGGGAAGTAAGAAGAGTAGCTGCTGATTAGCTTGTTTGCTTCTTCTGCTACAGATGGATCTACCTTCTTAGCACGGTATAGTTTGTCTACTGCTGCGTAGTAAGCACATTGGTTCAAGACAGGTTCCTTGTTCCAGTTGTGGCTTGCTGCATACATCTTAGCAATTAGGATGTAAGGTGCACCGTAGTTTTCGTTGTACTTAGCAGCTTGCAAAGCTAGTTTGCGAGCTTGAGAGTAGCGGCTCTTACCATAAAGCACGTAAGCTGTTTTGTAAGCTTTTTCTGCTTTCTTAGTCATATCTTCTTCAAGGTCGATAGACTCTTGGAAAAGCGTAATTGCTTCGTCGATGTTGCCCTTTTTGTATGCTTGTACAGCTACACCGTAAGCACCAGCAGTTGTAGGCTGAATCTTGTATGAGTAGTAGCTAGCTTTCGCGTATGTATCAGACTCGTTACACTTCATCCAGTCTAGGATACCTAGTACCTTTGTGAGGTATTCAAGGTTTTCCTTGTTTTCTTCTACGCGTGGAGCATAGATAGATTCAAGTGTTGCGCAATCTGCTACACCACTATTGATAAAGATACCATTCAAAGCTTCTTTTGTGCTTTCGTAAGCCTTCTTAGATTTTTCTGTAGGTAGAGCTTCTACTGCTTTGTCGCAAAGTTCAGTCGTAGCCAAGTAGTCTTGAACGAATGTTTCTTTGTGATCAGCCTTAGCTTTTACAATGTATTGAGATACTTGTAGGTAGTAGTAGATGTTTGTAGCACCTGCTTTGAAACCTTCTTTTTCAATAACTTCACCCAACCACTTGTATGCTTGGAACAAGTCAGGCTTTGGAGAAAGTGTTAGGAAGTCGATAGCCTTATCACCTAGTACGCGGTTTGCGTTAGGCACCTTCATGCGAGTTGCGAAGTCAGGAGTTACTTCGATAAGTTTGTCATACATAGACATCAACTCGTCAAAGTGCTTTTGGTACTCTGGAGAACCTTTTTTCTCTTTCTTCAAGAAGTCTTTCAAGATCTTCTTACCATCAGTAAACGTGTAATAACGCAACGTTGGGCATTCTGCAAGAACTTTTTGCCATGAATCATAGGCATCTGCGTAGTTCTTTACCTTCACAAAGTTGTGCGAGATACTCGAGTTCTTTAGACAATCTTCGTTTTGAGCTGACAAGCTCATGCTGAATCCAACTACCATTAGTAGGGATGCAATCAAGGTCTTCATTTTCATTATTGATAGAATTTAGTAATTATCTTTTCTGTACGTTATATATAAGTAGTCAAGTAGAAAGCCTATTGAATCTTTCTCTTGAAGAACCAGCGCTCGTTAAATGTTACGCCAATGCTCATAGTAAATCGTTTTTCGTCTAGTAGGTTGCTGATATCTGCTTTGCGGTAGCTGTATCCTGCTGATAGATTCAATACTGAACCTGAGCGGAAGATAGGCAAACGTAGACCACCAGTTATACCATATTCTGTACATGCGCGCTCACCATTATAGTTATAATATGGTTGGTCGTAGTATGCACCCAGTTGGTAACGGATACGTCCTAGGTAAGAGCGGCCGTCTTTATCTGCTGAATATTCTGCACCTACTCCTACGCGGTAACGGTCGCTATAAGCGTCTTTGTTTCCTTGGTATTCGTAGTTGCTCCAATCTTGGTAAAGTACCTCACCAGAGACGCGAATCTTAGGTAGTTCGTAACTTACACCAATCTTGTATGTATTGGCTATACCCGACTTACCCATGTTTGTCTTAGTATCTTCCAAGACTGTACCATCTGTGTCGAGTAGGTAATTTCTCATATAACTGCTTCCTGACAATTCTTGTCCAGGAGTATAAGTCGCACCGATACGCAATGTCTGGTCTTTGTTGATGTTAAGCGCATATTGCAAACCTAGTTCAACATTAAAACCGTGCACGTAAAAGTGTTCGTTTCGTAAAGTCGTGTAAGCGGCAGAGTTGTTGGGAAATGTAAGAGACATATATCTATCGATACCACCATATATATATGTCCCATTTAGACCTACTGCCAGTTGTGGTAGAATTTGGTAACCAGCACCCAAAAAGATTTTGTTAATACCACAGTCGGCATAGTATCTCTTTGTTGTATTGGCTGTCTCTTGATCTGTAGTCGTTTCTGAGAAGTCATACCCAATATTACTGTAAGGTAGCATACCAAAAGTTATACCCAAGCCTTTCATGGCTCTAAACTGCATGGTGAAATAGTCAAGGCTAGAGTTACCAGCATTAAGTTTAAGATCTCCGTCAGACAGGTTGGTGTTCTGTAAAGACATTCCAGCTGAAAATAGCATCGTCAATGAATCAACTGCTGCATAGGATGCAGGGTTGGAAATATTCACTTCAGAGTGGTCAAAGAGTGCGACTCCTGTGCCACCCATTGCACGGCTACTACCTGAGATATTGTCTCTAATTTGTCCCAGCCCGTATTGGGTATAAGGGGAATTGGTGTTGTTTTGAGCCCAGCCTACAAGTGGTAGAAAAGTCAAAAGGAACATCCAATTTTTTATGCTTCTATTTGTCATTGATTATAATATAATATCCGGTTTAAACCCTTCAAAACTAAAAATCTGTCTGCAAAGATGCATTTTTTTACGCTTGATTCAAAGGAAAAATGCTCTCCACCGGTTAAAAAAACGAAAAGATTAGGGTGTTTTTTTTGCACTTCTCGTATATAACCTTCTATTTCAAATGCAACGCCTCGCAGGACACCAGCGCGAATAGCGGTATCGGTATCTACACCAAAATCGAGTTCTCTACCTTCTTTTTGAACGAGAGGTAAGCGACTTGTATAGGCGTGCAAAGCTTCAAAACGTAACCGCACCCCCGGAGAAATATTCCCTCCAAGGTAACGTCCGTCGGCTGTCACATATTCATAAGTTATCGCTGTGCCAGCGTCTATTACTAGCAGAGGTACACCTGGCTTTTCTCCATGGGCTCCTACGGCAGCGGCGATGCGATCGGCCCCTAGTGTTTTAGGCGTTTCATAGGAAACTTCTATAGGTAATGGCGTTTCAGATGTGAGCTCAAGCATGTCTATGCCACAGTCACGCAAAGCTTCACGGTCTTGTGGGGAGAGGATACGTACGCTAGAGAAAATGCCACGATGTACCTGTACATCTTGAGGTATCTGAGCTAGTAGGCTTAGAATGTCTTCTCCATACCACACGTTTTCTATCGTGTCTCCGACAAAGAGCGCCATCTTTCCCACGGTATTTCCTATGTCTAAAACTATATGGGTATTCGTCATCTTTTTCTTTCTGTATTTTGCAAAGATACAAATATTTCATACCTTCGCACAGAATTCAATCAAAAATGATGCAAAACTGCCCGATAATCTATCAAAAATTATACATGACAATCCTAAAATACGCGTTTTTGATGCTTTTAGGTACTATATGTATCCCTGCTAATGCCGTGAATAAATCCTATAAAAGGAAAAGCAATCTATCGAATACTTCCTCCAAAGATACTATTCCATCGGCCCGTGTATTCCTGCTGACTTGTTCAGCAGGGCAAGAAGTGTATTCTCTATTTGGACATACGGCTATTCATACTTTGCCGACTTCAAAAGAAAGTACAGTGCCTAATTTGGTTTATAACTATGGCCAATTCAATATGCAACAGCCTAATTTTATGATGCGTTTTGTGCAAGGCAAAACGGATTATAAGTTGGGATATGATGATTATGTGCGATTTTATCGTATCTATAAATATTTGAATAGAGAGGTCTTTGCTTTAGAGTTGAATCTCACTAAGACCGAAACAGATTCTCTGACGCACAAGATACAAGTCAATGCACTCCCAGAAAATGCAGATTATCGATATAACTTTTTCTTTGACAATTGTGCAACACGTCCTCGTGATATTATCGAGAGCAGTGTGAATGGTCAGGTTGTTTACCCTATATCGGATAGCTTGATGACATTTAGAGATGCCGTACATTATTATTCTCGAGGCTCTAAATGGTATCAATTGGGGATGGATTTGCTTTTAGGAAGTCCTGCTGATCGCATGATGACGCAAAGAGAACATATGTTTGTGCCATTTTATCTGGAAGAGATGTTGCGTGGAGCACAGATTGAACGGCCAGATGGGACGCGTGTACCACTTGTGAAATCTCGCACATTGTTTTTGGCACAAGATCAAGAGGTCTTGGCAGAAGAGATCAAAGAGGCACACATGCCTGTATCTCCGCTTGGGGCTAGCATTGCCTTCGTGGTGCTGGTAGCTTTAATAACTCTTTGGGATATGAAGCGTAGACGTTTTTCTTGGGTGTTTGATTTCTTTTTATATGTTGTTGCTGGTTGTGTTGGGATAGTGATTGGATTCTTGAATTTCTTCTCTTTACATCCCGCGGTGTCACCAAACTTCTTGTTGTTAGTATTCCATCCATTCTACTTTATACTGATTCCATCGCTGTTGAGATATAGAAATAGACAACAGGCTTGTTGGATGCCTAAATTATTCGGAGGAGTGGCCTTTGTATCGACTCTTTCCTTTATAATGTTTAAAATACAGGTGATTTCATTGCCGATTGCACTTTTGGCATTTGCTTTGTTGATACGGCTCACCGCTTGGTCATTGATTCCTACTCAGCCGCGACGTAGTAGACGAGTACAGGCTATGGGCACAATCAAATGATCAAAACATAACTTACGAAAAAGTATACTCAAATAAATTATATGACTTTACGAGCTCATCATTTAAAAAGTCTGATGACTGTCTTGCTTGTGTTGGCGGCTACTGAAGCCAAGGCGCAACAAATGCCTGTGTCTCCGCGTCTTGTGGTACATGTACAGGTGGAAGGACTGCGTACAGATCAGTTGAGAG
This sequence comes from Bacteroidaceae bacterium, assembly GCA_963678855.1. GTDB lineage: Bacteria > Bacteroidota > Bacteroidia > Bacteroidales > Bacteroidaceae > F22. The sequence goes on from OY787448.1 coordinate 2,286,292, forward strand.
CGTACAGTAAAGTGTATGGAGATCAAGGGATACAACAGTTCTGGAAGAAAGGAAGTGTGTATACTCATGCTCAAATGCCACATGTTCCTGTAGATCGTGCATCAGCAGTAGCTACTTTGATGACGGGTGCACCACCATCTATGCATGGTATTGTATCTGAAAAATGGTTTGATGTGGAGACTCTGCATCCAGTGGGTGCAGTAGATGATACTCAGTATATGGGTAACTATACGGACGATACAACTAGTCCGAAGTATCTTATCGCAGAAACCTACACGGATGCGCTTAAAGTGCAAACGCAAGGTCAAGGGCTTGTGTATAGCATCGCACCGTGGAGAGACGCGGCGGTATTGGCAGCTGGACATGCAGCTAATGGTGCATACTGGATAGATGACAATAGTGGCAACTGGTGTAGTACAACCTATTATCCTGAATTGCCAAACTGGTTGGCCAACTATAACCTGTCAGAAGGTATAGCTACGCGTATCAAAGATATTGTGTGGGAGCCTTTCCTTTCACTCGAAGATTACCATTATCAAACATCTACTTATCACAATAAACCATTTAAGTATCCTATGCGAGCGTATAGAGATGCGATGGTGAAACGCTTTATGGCATCGCCTCTTGTCAATGACGAGGTGAATAAAATCGTAGATAAGTGTTTGCAATATACTCGTCTTGGTAGAGACGAAACTCCTGATGTATTGACGGTAGGTTACAAGGTAGGTCGCGATATGGATTCGTCGCTTACAGAACAGCCTATGGAACAACAAGATGCTTATGTACGCCTTGATTTGTCGTTGCAGCATCTTTTAGGCATGATAGAACGTCATGTGGGATTGAACAATGCTTTAGTGGTTGTTAGTGGTACTGCTCCACAAAAGAAAATTCATCCTTCTTTGGGTAGATACCATATCCCTACGGGTGAATTCCGATTGAATCGTTGTGCTGCTTTGTTGAACCTGTACCTTATGGCTACTTATGGCGATGGGAAATGGATTGTAGGTTACCACGATCAACAAATCTATTTAAACCGTGAGTTGATTGAAAAACGCAACATGCAGCTAGAGGAAGTACAGTCGCATGCGGCGCACTTCTTGGCTGAATTTAGTGGCGTACAACAAGTGTATAGTAGTCACCAATTGCTTTTAGGTGGATGGTCGCCTAAGATGGAACTGTTCCGTGCAGGATTCCATGTGGCACACTCTGGTGACTTATTTATCGATATTCTTCCTGGTTGGAAGGAAATCGATGAACAAGACCGTGTACGACAAGTAGTTCAACACGGTACTGACTATACACCTATCATGTTGATGGGACCTCAAGTCAAAGCACAGGTTGTTCATGCACCTGTATACTCTACGCAGATTTGCCCTACGATCTGTTCCTCTATCCACATCCGTGGGCCGAATGCGGCGTCTTCCCTTCCTTTACATTAGCAAAGAGAGGGAAAATAGTTGCGTGTGCCTAAAAACTAATTGGTTCACAATACTTTTCCCGAAAATATCTTGTATCTTTGCTGGCACTCGAGTGCATGTGATGTGCTCGACTTAATTCAACAAAAATAATAATCAATATAGAATACCTAATAAGATGGGATTTAACGAATTTGTATCGAAACTTTTCGGTAATAAAGCAAGTCGTGACGCCAAAGCGACGCAACCTTATGTGGATAAGGTAAAGAAAATTTATGGCGAGATTGATGCTTTGTCTCACGACGAATTGCGTGCTAAGACAAAGGAACTTCAACAGTTTATCCATGACTCAGCGACTGCTGAACGTGACGAAATTGCAAAACTGCGTGAGGACGTCAAAAATCTAGAACTAGAACAACGTGGTGCTATCTTCGATAAGATTGATGACTTGGAGAAGAAGGTGCTAGAAAAATATGAAGAGGCTTTAAACGAAGTGATGCCAGTGGCATTTGCAATCGTGAAGAGTACAGGACGTCGTCTTTCTGAGAACGAAGAACTAGTAGTAGCGGCTACAGACTTTGATCGCCAGTTGGCAGATAAGTTTGACTTCGTACGTATCGAAGACGATAAGGCTATCTTCCAAAATCACTGGAATGCTGGTGGTAACGATATGAAGTGGCAAATGGTACACTACGATGTACAGCTATTTGGTGGTACTATCCTACACCAAGGTAAGATTGCCGAAATGGCAACTGGTGAAGGTAAGACTCTTGTAGCAACGCTTCCAGTTTTCTTGAACGCATTGACTGGTAATGGTGTGCACGTCATCACAGTGAATGATTATCTTGCTAAGCGTGACTCGGAGTGGATGGGGCCATTGTATATGTTCCACGGTCTTTCTGTAGATTGTATCGATAAGACACAGCCAAACTCAGAAGAACGTCGTCAAGCTTACAAAGCAGATATTACTTTTGGTACGAACAACGAGTTTGGTTTTGACTACCTGCGTGATAATATGGCTACTCGTGTGAGTGACCTAGTACAACGCAAGCACAACTACGCTATTGTCGATGAGGTCGACTCTGTATTGATTGATGATGCGCGTACTCCATTGATTATCTCTGGTCCTGTGCCAAGAGGTGATGTGCAACTTTTCGAAGAACTTCGTCCTTTGGTAGAGCGTCTATTCGCTGTACAAAAGAATATGGCTACTAAGTTGCTAGCTGATGCGAAGTCTATGATTAATTCTGACGATAAGCAAAAGCAAGAAGAAGGTTTCTTGACTTTGTTTCGTTCACACAAAGCCCTTCCTAAGAACCGTGCATTGATTAAGTTCTTGTCTGAGTCTGGTATTAAGACTGGTATGTTGAAGACTGAGGCTATTTACATGGAGCAAAACAACAAGCGTATGCCTGAGGTTGTAGAACCACTTTACTTTGTAATTGATGAAAAGATGAACAGCGTGGATCTTACCGATAAGGGTATCGAGTTAATTACTGGTGATTCTGAAGACCAAGGTCTATTTGTTCTTCCAGATATTGCTGCTCAATTGTCAGAGCTTGAATCTGCTGATATTTCTGACGAAGAACGTCTAGCTAAGAAAGATGCATTTATGCAAGATTATGCAGTGAAAGCTGAACGTGTACATACTATTCATCAATTGTTGAAAGCATATGCGATGTTCGAAAAGGATGATCAGTATGTGGTGATGGATGGCCAAGTCAAGATCGTTGATGAGCAAACAGGTCGTATCATGGATGGTCGTCGTTATAGCGATGGTTTGCACCAAGCAATTGAAGCTAAAGAGCGTGTAAAAGTAGAAGCAGCTACTCAAACATATGCGACAATTACGCTTCAAAACTATTTCCGTATGTACCACAAACTATCTGGTATGACGGGTACTGCCGAAACAGAAGCAGGTGAACTTTGGGATATCTACAAGTTGGATGTGGTTGTGATTCCTACAAATCGTCCAATCGCTCGTGATGACCAAAATGACCGTATCTATAAAACAGCACGTGCAAAATACAAAGCTGTAATCGAAGAGGTTGAAAAGCTAGTTCAAGCTGGCCGTCCAGTACTTGTGGGTACTACATCGGTAGATATCTCTGAGAAGTTGAGCAAGATGTTGAGCATGCGTAAGATTGAGCACAATGTACTGAATGCGAAATTACACCAAAAAGAGGCCGATATCGTAGCTCTTGCTGGTCAACCAGGTACAGTGACTATTGCTACCAATATGGCGGGTCGTGGTACTGATATTAAGTTGACTGACGAAGTGAAAGCAGCAGGTGGTTTGGCTATTATTGGTACAGAACGTCACGAATCTCGTCGTGTAGACCGTCAGCTTCGTGGTCGTGCGGGTCGACAAGGTGACCCAGGTAGCTCAGTATTCTTTGTGTCTTTGGAAGACCAATTGATGCGTCTATTTGCTAAGGATCGTTTGGCTTCTATGATGGACCGTCTTGGTTTCCAAGAAGATGAAATGATTGAGCACCCTATGATCTCTAAGAGTATCGAGAATGCTCAGAAGAAGGTCGAGGAAAACAATTTCGGTATCCGTAAGCGTCTTCTTGAGTATGATGATGTGATGAACATGCAGCGTAATGCCGTATATACTAAGCGTCGTCACGCCTTGATGGGTGAACGTATCGGTATGGATATCGCAGATATGGTTTGGGATCGTGCAGCATACGCTACAGAAAGTCCTGAATATAGTGATTGCCAAATGGAGTTATTGAGTAGCCTAGCTGTCGAAGCACCATTTACTGAAGAAGAATATACTACAATGAAGCCTCAGACTCGTGTTGAGAAGGCATTTGAAGCAGCAATGGCTGCATACAAGCGTCGTGCTGAACATCTAGCTGAAACTGCATATCCTGTGATCAAGCAAGTCTTTGAAACACAAGGTGAGATGTATGAAAACATCATGATTCCTATCACGGATCAAAAGCGTGTGTTCAATATCTCTGTGCCTTTGAAGGAAGCATATGAGTCTAAGTGTAAAGCGGTGATTACTGCCTTTGAAAAGCAGATCATCCTACATACTATCGATGAGAGCTGGCAACAAAACTTGCGTGATTTGGATGAATTGAAGCAATCAGTTCAAAATGCAAGCTATGAGCAAAAGGATCCATTGTTGATCTACAAGCTAGAATCTGCTGAGTTGTTCAAGTCTATGATGGATAAGTTCAATTCTCAAACAATCTCAACTGTAGTTCGTGCATCTATACCAATGCAGGTGCAACAAGCTCCTCAGGAAGTACAAGCGGCTCCGAGCGAAGAGGCAGCTCCTCAACGCCGTCCTCAAATGCAAGAGACTCACCAGTCTTTGGAGAATGAACACCAACGTGCAGCAGCAGCTCGTGATACTCGTGAGCAACAAGAAGCTCGTCAGCCAATTCGCCACGAAAAGCGTGTAGGACGTAACGACCCTTGTCCTTGTGGTAGTGGTAAGAAGTATAAGAATTGTCATGGACGCAATGCATAAGTAATCGCGTGCTAACAATATAAAAAATATTGGGCTACTCTCCATGTTGTGCTATTAAATAGCCTACAGGAAGGTAGCCCTTTTTGTGTACTTATAATATGTCTAGTACGAAATGAAAAAGAAATTATTATCGATTGTGGGCATGATAGTGTGTTTATTGGGTGTTATGTCTTGCGCTACACAGACTTATGTCACCTATGATTCAAAGGTGCCAGCCGCATGGGTACGTCCAGCGACTGTAGCCAGTATTGCATTGATTAATGAAACGCAATACTCCTTATCCAATGTAGGTGCTGATATCAATCACGTGCTTGCGGAACAGTTAGTCGAAGACAAGGATTTTTTGGTTGTGACTGTTTTGGATAGCCTAATTGAAAACGACATGCAAGCAGATGATATCAAGACACTAGCTAAGTCTTTGAAAGTAGACTGCTTAATCAGTTTAGACTCTTTGCAGTTGACATTTACTGGGCGAAATAAAGGCGATAAGGTACCTTTAATAACATGGCAAGATGTATTGACATCCTTACTTGATATTGATTCGGGGGTACAATCGTATGCTCAACTATTTGCAGTTATGAATGTCTATGTGCCAGGTAAACCAATCCCATATGCGCAAATTTTAATCAATGACCATTTAGATTGGGCTGCTTATGCTGAAACTGAGCACGAGGCAGTCGATTATCTACCCAGTACAGAAGAGAAAATTCCCGAAATAATAGACTGTGTTGCTTTTAACTTAAAACGTAAATTGCTCCCATATTGGGAAACTGTGAATCGTCCACTTTATGTGCATGGAAACAGTACATTAGAACGTGCCAAGCACTATGTAGATGACAACCAATGGGATCAAGCAGCAGTGTTATGGCGCGAAATATACAAAAATGAGGATGCTTATCGCATAAAAGCTTTGGCCGCTCATAATTTGTTTGTATATTACGAAAAGATTTCGAATCCAGATAAAGCCATTGAATGGTGTAGGAAAGGAGCCGTTTATTTTGAACGCGCTGGCTCTTCATCGGCTACAGGATTTCTGCTAAAACAAATTCCTGAACTCGAAAAGAAGAAGGAGGAACTAAAAAGATTAGATCAGCAGGCTGCTGCTGAATTAAATTGAATTTTTATTTGCTATGAAAAAGTCATTTAGTATTTCAATTTTTGCATGGCTGGGAGCATTGATATTGGGTACTTCGTGTGGTACTTCATCAACGATTACCTATGATTATATGTTACCTGCTGAACTTACTCTACCAGTAGAATTGGCTAGTATGGGAATTATCAACCATACACCAGACTCTTTATATGAGTTATCTTCTAAAGTTACGCAAGTGATTGCTGAGGATGTCTCTGACGCTAGATATTTCAATGATGTTCATTTGTTGGATAGTGTTATCACGGAGCCAATGACTTTGGCTCATGTGGATGATTTAGCACGATATATGGAGGTGGACTTTTTAGTGAGTTTAGATTCACTAGAGCTGACTTTAAGTCGTGCGACAACTAAGATGCCCGAAGGTGAATACCATGCAACAGCCCAGATAGATGTGCTAGGTATGGTGCGTCTGTATCTTCCAGGTAGAAGTGTACCTATGACACATTTAATGGTAAGAGATACTTTGAATTGGCATGGGTATTCTTATGATGAAAAAGAAGCCCTGAGTTTTTTGCCAACTATTGCAGTTATGGCCTCTGAATCGACAACATATCTTGGCGAGAAATTTGCCGATAAACTTGTACCTCATTGGACAACGGTGCTGCGTGCTTTATTTGTTCGTGAATCTGGTGAGCTTAAAGAAGCCGCAGTCAATGTCCATGATAATGAATGGGGGCGCGCTGCCAAAAAGTGGGAGATGACTTACAATAAGACGAATAGTATCAAGTTGAAAGCTTACTGTGCATACAACTTAGCCGTGTATCATGAGAAACTTTCCGAAATCGATAACGCTATTGAGTGGATTATTAAGTCTGCTAAGCATTTCGAACAAGTGAAGCATCATAAGGATGTACAAGATGCTGCATTATACCTTGCTTTCTTACAAAAAAGACAGAAAGAACTACAGCTCTTAGATTTGCAGTTTGCAGAATAAAAAAGGTTGAGTTTGATGCATTATATCAAAAAAATAGTATATTTGCTCCATGAAACTATCTAAAGAAACTCTTTTAGCTATTGAGCAGGCAGTACGTACTGCGGTTGAACCTTATACTGCTCTAACTGAAGCTACTGCTGTGGCTACAGACATTTATATGTATGCTGATACAGACCAAGCTATGTTGACCATTATGGATGAGGAAAATGTGGTCCTTGCCCAATGTGATATCGATGAGTGGAAAGAGCTGGATGATGGTGGTGCAGATGAACGTCTATTGCGTGCCATGAGCCAACGTTTGACAAGCCTTTTGCAAAAGCTACGTGATGAGCACGCTTTTGAGAATGTGCATATCATGAAGCCATATAGTTTCGTGCTTTCTGATGTAGAAGGTGAAACAATTATCGATCTACTTTTGATTGATGATGATACATTGATTCTTGGTGAAGCTTTACTAGAAAATCTAGATGATGAGCTGAATGATTTTTTGAAGAAGTTGATGGAAGAATAAGTCTTTAACTATAGAGATTTCAACATAAAAAACAACGAGGATGAATCCATAAAGGTTCATCCTCGTTTTGGTTGTTGACAATGTGGTTTTGTTGTAATGTATTCTAAGAGTTAACCTATTAGTCTTTTATTTGTTTTGTATACAAATTTTCTTATCTTTGTAGCTATAGATAACCTCTAAACTACACGATTATGAGAAAGATTATTTTATACATTGCATCGTCTATTGATAACTTTATCGCTACGACTGATAAAGGTGTAGCTTGGTTGGATAAGTTCAACATTCTCGAAGGGGAAGATTATGGCTACAAAAACATGTATAAGCACATCGACACGCTGTTGATGGGTAGTGGTACATACTTAAGTATCTTGGGTATGGATATCCCTTGGCCCTACCAAGGCAATCACACGTATGTCATGACTCGTGACGAATTTCTATTTGCACCTCAGAAGGATGTGACTTTTGTAACTAGTGATTTTGTCGAATTTGTAGAAGATCTTAAAAAACAAGATGGCAAGGACATTTGGCTTGTTGGTGGCGGAGTACTGAATGGTATTTTGCTGGATGCTGGGTTGGTGGATGAGATCCAATTGTGTGTCATGCCGATAACTCTTGGGGAAGGTATTCCTTTGTTCCAATCTCATAAAGCTTCTCATTTCTGGGCTTTACATGCATGCCGTTCATATGAGAATGGTGTGGTGATGATTACCTATCGCTGTACCTGTGAAGATGTTCCTGAAAAGCAATCGGAATCTTAGTTTTTATGCAATAATCCCCAAAGGAATAATAATTTGTATTTTTAAAGTGGTGTTTTGCTGTTAATTTGTTATATTTGCGTTTCTAGATAAACCAAAAAACAATAGGATATGAATACAACAGCGAAATTGTTGCTTCATTGCCCAGACCGACCAGGTATCTTGGCAGAAGTAACCAATTTTATTACCGTGAATAAGGGTAACATTATTTACTTGGATCAGTGGGTGGATCGTGAAGAGAATCAATTCTTTATGCGAATCGAATGGCAACTTCAGGGCTTTATGATTCCTCAGGATAAGGTGCATGATTACTTCTTTACGCTATATGCGCAGAAATATGATATGGAATTTAGTCTATATTTTAGTGATCGTCGACCAAAAATGGCTATCTTTGTCAGCAAGATGTCGCACTGTCTATTCGATTTGTTATCTAGATATACTGCAGGTGAGTGGGAAGTGGAAATCCCTTTGATTATTAGTAATCATCCAGATTTGCAGCATGTAGCAGACCGATTTGGCATTCCTTTCCATCTATTCCCGATTACAAAACAGAACAAATTGGAGCAGGAGCAGAAGGAGATGGAATTGTTAAAAGAGCACGATGTCGACTTTATTGTTTTAGCACGCTATATGCAAGTCGTCTCACAACAGATGATTGATGCCTATGAAAATAGAATCATCAATATCCATCATTCTTTCTTGCCAGCCTTTGCGGGGGCACGTCCATATCATCAAGCGCATCAGCGTGGGGTGAAGATTATCGGGGCTACTAGTCATTATGTGACGGCCGATTTGGATGCTGGACCGATTATCGTGCAGGATGTATCGCCTGTAACACACAAGGATCAGGTGCCTGTATTGGTTAATAAGGGGAAGGACTTGGAGAAGATTGTCTTGTCACGAGCTGTGCGTAAACATATAGAGCATCGAGTGATGGTATACGGCAATAAAACGGTCATCTTTAACTAAGTATTTATTAAACCAAGACTATAACCAAAACTATGTTATTTATCTGTCATACAAAATGTACGACTTGTAAGAAGGCCGAGAAGTGGCTGAATGAGCAAGGTGTGACTTTTGAAAAAAGAGATATTCAAGTAGAACAACCATCCCGTGAGGAACTTGCGGAGTGGTTTGAAAAGAGTGGCTTGACTATCAATAAACTGTTCAATACGAGCGGGCAGTTGTATCGTCAAATGGGTCTGAAGGACCGCGTGAAAGTAGAAGATGTAGAGTCTCTTCTTGACTTACTTGCTACGGATGGGATGCTTGTGAAGCGTCCAGTGTTGGTGAGTGACAAAGGGGTATTGTTCGGATTTAAAGAAGCTGATTACGAAAAGACAGTAAAATAAATAGTTATGGCTACATATAGAGATTATCAGAAATATAGAGAGGAAAACGAACGTTGGCTAATCGATAATGCCAGTGAAGAAGGTATTATGGAATTGCCATGTGGAGTGCAATATAAAGTCATTCTAAAGGGTAATGGTCCTATCCCAAAGGCAAAAAGTATGGTCAAAGTGCATTATCGTGGGGAAATGATTGACGGTAAGGAGTTTGATAATAGTTGGAAACGTAAAAAACCAGCTACTTTCCGTGTCAATGAAGTGATTGACGGATGGCAAGAGGCTTTGAAAGTGATGCCACTTGGCTCTCGATGGATGATTTATATCCCTTGGGAACTAGGATATGGTAAGCGTGGTTCGGGACCTATCAAGGCGTACTCGACACTAGTTTTTGAAGTTGAACTCCTAGGCGTACGATAATTCATGGCATCTTATGTATCGGTTGCACAAACCCTAGCGCAAGCTATTACCTCGCTGCAGAAACCGCAGCGAGCGTCTCGTATTTACTTTTTTGCAGGACCAGAAGAAAATGGGGTCTTGGCGATGGGCACGGCTAGTGCTTTGGCCAATGTATCTCCTAAAATTGCTGATGACATCACTTTGGTGCATGTTACACCTCGTGGTGCGCATAGTGATGATAACCGTCGTATGCGTGAGCGTGTTCCTGCATCTATAGATGTGATTACTGTAGAAACAAATTTTGAACCTATTGCTTTTGAACCTACTGATGTTGTTATAGACGGCTTGTTTGGTATCGAATGTGAAGCTCCTTTGGTGGGAGGCTTTGAAGCAATGGTAAATTATATAAATAGTGTTGATCCTATTACGATTTCTTTGACGCTTCCATCAGGTATGTATGCCGATGCGAGCAATCTTGGAAAGAATCAGGTGATGGTGGAACCACAAGCGACTATCCTTACGTTGCCATTGATTGTGAAGTATCTAAGTGATGCTGTACAAGCAATGGGCAATGTCTTTGAGGTGGCTTATGCTCCTGATGAAGTAGGAAGCATATGGCATCAAGAGAAGGTGGAGTATCGCATGATCAATGAAGCTCGTATTAAAGCACGTGTTCAGACGATGTCGCAATGGGCACATAAAGGAACCTTTGGCAATGCATTGCTTGTAGCTGGTAGTACGGGTATGGCAGGTGCGGCTGTAATGGCGGCTCAAGGGGCCATGCGTAGTGGAGTAGGTAAGCTCACTTGCTTTTCTTGTTTAAGTAATAGAGAAATCTTACAGAACAAAGTGCCTCAAGCAATGGTGCAGCTGGATGAAAATCCGCATTATTGGAGAGATAATATTGATGACCTTGAGCAATTCTCTCATGTGTGCATAGGTCCTGGTTTAGGACAAAATCCTGATACTGGCGTTGCGTTAGAGCATACGCTTAAGGGATTGAAGATGATGGGCATACCGTGTGTGTTGGATGCGGATGCTTTGAATTTGATGGGCCAGCATAAAGAGATGATGCAGCATATTCCTGAGGGGTCTATCTTGACGCCACACTTGAAAGAGCTAGAGCGCCTTTCGTGCCGTTGTGCATCTGTGATGGACTTGATCAGACAAGGTGAACGTATAGCTAAAGATTATAATTGTTATGTTGTCGTAAAAGGACACAACAGTGCGATTTGTTTTCCTGATGGTTCTTTGTTTATCAATCCCACAGGTAATGCGGGTATGGCTACTGGTGGTAGTGGTGATGTGTTATCGGGAATTCTGACAGGATTATTAGCTCATGGCTATGAGGCGGAGGATGCTGTGCGTCTTGGTGTATATGTCCATGGATTGGCTGGTGATTTGGCGGCTAAGGAACTGACCCCTATGGCTATGCATGCTGCTGATATTATTGACTATCTTCCGCAGGCGTGGAAACATTTAATGAATTAACTATAAACTCTAAATACACATAATTATGGCTTTAAAACAACGTGTTGAGGACAAATTGAATGCTCAAATTAATGCTGAGCTTTGGTCTGCATATTTGTATCTTTCTATGTCAAACTACCTGGCCGCTGAAGGATTAAATGGTTTTGCTACTTGGATGAAGGTGCAGTATGAAGAGGAAACTTTCCATGCGATGCATATGATTGACTATGTTAACGAGCGCGGTGGACGTGTATCGTTGCAACCTATTGCTGAAGTGCCGACAGCTTGGGATAACTTGCTAAATGTGTTTGAAGAAACTTTGAAGCATGAAGAGCATGTGACTGAGCTTATTAACCAATGTATGGATGTAGCTGTGGAGGAACGTGACCACGCTACTCAAAGCTTCTTGAAGTTCTATGTAGATGAACAAGTAGAAGAAGAAGCTTCTGTGAGCGATTTGTTGAGTAATATCAAAATGACTGGTGCTAATGGTAATGGTGTATTCTTCTTGGATAAGGAGTGTGCTACTCGTACATTTACACCTCCAACTGTATAATATATGAAGCTGATTTCTTGGAATGTCAACGGTATTCGTGCCGTGATGAAAAAAGACTTCCCTACTACTTTAGCAACACTAGATCCAGATATCCTATGTGTACAAGAAACCAAAGCACAGGATGATCAGGTACGTGAAGCGCTGCAAGATATTGAAGGGTATCACTTGTATATGAACTCTGCGGTAAGAAAGGGGTACTCGGGTACTGCTATTCTTTCTAAAGAGGAGCCTATCGGTGTGGTGCATGATATCGGCATTGAAGAGCATGATCAAGAAGGTCGTGTGCAGTGTGTGGAATATCCTGAATTCTATCTCGTGAATGTATATGTGCCTAACTCTGGTAGTGAACTGGCTCGCTTAGATTATCGTGGTGGTTGGGATCAAGTATTCTTTGAGTATCTAAAGAGGCTTGAAGAGACAAAACCTGTGATTGTGTGTGGCGACTTCAATGTAGCGCACCAAGCAGTCGATTTGGCTCGTCCTAAGCAGAACTATAATAAGTCGGCTGGATATACTCAGAAGGAGATTGATGGGATGGACCGCTTTACACAAGGTGGCTTGATGGATACGTTTCGTTATCTTCATCCTGATGCTACGGATGCCTATTCTTGGTGGAGCTACCGTGGTGGTGCTCGTGCGAAGAATGTGGGCTGGCGTATCGACTACTTCTTAATGAGTGAATCTATGCTGCCTCGTTTGAAAGAGGCGTGGATTAACCCTGAGGTGATGGGCTCTGACCATTGTCCTGTGGGTATTATTATTGAGTAAACCAAACTCATTATATACAGAAGACCTGTCAAATAACTTTTGACAGGTCTTCTCTCTTTTACTGCAATTTTTTTTGGATAGGGGTTAATCATTTGTTTCTATCCTTTGTGGGGCTCGATGCAAACGTTTGGCGCAATTGATGCGAACGTTTACATCAATTGATGTGAACGTTCGCATCGAGGCTGGAAAGCCTTAGAACAAAATAATTAAAGCTAATAGAAGGATTATCTCGCCTTATTGCTACTTATCCTTGCCTTTATCCTTCTTTCTTGCTTTTAGGCAAGCTTTCATAAGCTTCTCACCTGTATCTGCTGCACGGTTTAGCGCTTCTTTGCTTTTAGAAGCATCCTTCTTGCCGCTGACGTCGGTAAAAGCTATTGTGTCGACTTTACTAAAACCGATATCTGTGAGTGTATTGGCCATAATAGCACAGGTATAGCCTGTTGCTTTTTCATCAGATTGTTCTCCTACCGATATAGCTACAGCAAAGCGAGGAACCCCTTTAGACATGGCACCTTCCCACTTGTGTCTATCTTTGGAGCTATATACCTGATAGGGATATAATCGCTCTAGAAAAGCTTTCATAATACTTGTGACACTGTAATAATAGGTAGGGCTACCAAGAATAAGCCCTTGTGCCTCTTCTATACTTTTGTATAAGTCTTTGAGGTCATCTTTAAGGACACACTTCATGCTTTTAGAGCACTTTTCACAGGCTATACAACCTCTATATTTGAGTTTGCGTAGTTCTATGTATGTGATTTCTGCACCTAGCTTCTCGGCTTTTTCTGCGGCTGCACGTACTAGGCTATCGGTATTGCCTCCGCCTCGGGGACTGCCGATGACTGCCACTATTTTGACAGGTTTCTTCAAGTTAATATCTTTCATAATGATGTTGTTAGTGTAACTATTCAAAAGAGAGTGAATAACAAACATAGTGATTTTACTTGATATGTGCAAAGTCTTTAACATAGAAAATGGAGATTGCACCTCTGGGTGAGGGACAATCTCCATTGTATTGTAGTTTTATAATCTTAGTCTAGATCTACGTTCCAAGCACTCCATTTGGCATCGCTTGGCATACGCCAGTCACCTCTTGGAGAAAGGCTAACAGTACCGACTTTAGGACCATCAGGCACACAACTGCGCTTGAATTGTTGTTGGAAGAATCTTCTGTGGAAGGTCTTCAGCCATTTTAAGATTGTCGTATCATCAAATTCTCCTGCAAAAGTGTACTTCGCTAGAAAGTATATTTTCTCTGGACCAAAGCCATGACGCAAGAAGTGATATAGGAAGAAGTCGTGTAAGATATAAGGGCCTACTAAGTCTTCTGTTTTTTGTTTAATCTCTCCATTTTCATGAGCAGGAATCAGTTCAGGACTGATTGGGGTGTCTGAGATATCGAGTAGGGTGTCTTGAGCGATACCAGTAAGCTTGTGCTCTGCAAACCAAACGACTAGGTGACGAACCAGTGTCTTCGGTATGCTACAGTTGACCGAGTACATAGACATATGGTCACCATTATAGGTCGCCCATCCTAGAGCCATCTCACTCATATCTCCTGTACCGATGACGATACCGCCTACTTGGTTGGCTACGTTCATCAGAATCTTCGTACGCTCACGAGCTTGAACATTTTCGTAGGTTACATCATGTACTGATGGGTCGTGACCAATCGCTTCGAAGTGAGCCATACATGCATCGGCAATAGAAATCTCACGGATAGTGATACCCAGTTGCTCCATCAAGTTCATGGCGTTGGTATAGGTACGGTCTGTGGTACCAAAACCAGGCATGGTGATTCCTGTGATGCCTTTACGGTCTAAACCTAGATAATCAAAGGCTTCTACGCAGACAAGAAGGGCTAGCGTACTATCTAGACCGCCAGAGATACCTACAACCACTTGCTTGCAACCGATATGCTGTAGACGGTTGGCAAGTCCTGCAACCTGGATAGACATGATTTCTTCGCATCGCTCTGTTTTGCGTTGTACATCGCCTGGCACAAATGGTGTCTTAGGGAAGAAACGAGTCAGTTGAGCTTTCTCATGTGAAGCATCTGGCAAGGCGATGTCACAGTAAATAGTCTCTTTCAGGGCTGTTTGGTGTACACCCATAGATGTACTAAAGGTTGTATTGGTGCGGCGCTCGTTACGAAGAGATTCGACATCAATCTCCGAAGAGATGACTTGTGCCTCGTTGACGAATCGTTTGCCTTCTTTCAGTAAACGACCGTTTTCATAGATATATAAGCATCCTTGGAAAACAACATCGGTCGTGCTCTCGCCTATACCACATGAAGAGTACACATAGCCCGACAAGCATCTTGCTGATTGTTGGTTGCCCAACTGCTTTAAGTATTCGTATTTGGCTACGCCCGCTGTACTGGCACTTAGATTGACAATGATATCTGCGTTGGCCAAAGCCAAAAGTCCGCTTGGTGGGATAGGGCTCCATAGGTCTTCGCAGATTTCGATACCGAAGTTGAAATGTGGTGTGCGGATAACCACTGGTTGGCTGCTGACTGCGATAGCTTCTCCATTGATATTGATGGTTTGTGGCAGTAAGTCGACAGCACTAGTGAACCAGCGCTTTTCGTAAAACTCTTTATAGTTAGGTAGATATTGCTTAGCGACCACGGCGTGGGCTTGACCATTGCTGATAACGACAGCGGCATTAATCAGTTGGGCACCAACTGAGATAGGACAACCCACGATAGCCACAAGATGAGGACGTTGAGTCGTCTGTTGAATCAACCATGTTAAGGCTTCTTGTGCCGTCGCTAGTAGTTGGCTGTTATGGAATAAGTCACCACAGCTATATCCTGTAATACCAAGTTCAGGGGTTGCCACAAGGCGTGCACCTTGTTCATCAGCTTCCACAATGCAATCCCAAAGTCTTTGAGCATTGGTATGTGGATCGGCTAATGCTGTAACGGGACAGGCCGTTGCCACCTTGACAAATCCGTGTTGTATCATATCTTTTATTTTAATTCTGTTCAGAATACAAATGTAAGGACAATCTCTGAGATAAAGAAAAAAATGCGTATCTTTGCAGGCACTTATCATAAGTAGAATAACATATAAAGATTCGATAATACATATTATGGCACAGAAACCAGGTATTCCTAAAGGTACAAGAGACTTTTCGCCAGTAGAGATGGCCAAAAGAAATTATATATTTGATACGATTCGTGACGTGTATCATCTGTATGGTTTCCAACAGATTGAAACACCTGCGATGGAAAACCTATCTACCCTAATGGGTAAGTATGGTGAAGAAGGAGATAAGCTTCTTTTCAAGATTCAAAATTCAGGAGATTACTTCAAGAAGTTATCAGACGAGGAATTGCTTTCACGCGATGCAGCTAAATTGGCGAGCAAGTTTTGCGAGAAAGGGCTTCGTTATGACTTGACTGTGCCTTTTGCACGTTTCGTAGTGCAACATCGTGATGAGATTACTTTCCCATTTAAACGTTACCAAATTCAGCCAGTATGGCGTGCGGACCGTCCACAAAAGGGACGTTACCGTGAGTTCTTCCAATGTGATGCCGATGTGGTAGGTAGTGACTCTCTATTGAATGAAGTCGAGTTGATGCAAATTGTGGACGAAGTGTTCAAGCGCTTCGGTATCCGTGTAAGCATCAAAATCAATAACCGTAAGATCTTGACTGGTATCGCTGAGATGATTGGTCATGCAGACAAGATTGTAGATATTACGGTGGCTATCGATAAGCTAGATAAGATTGGCTTGGAGAATGTCAACAAGGAATTGGCTGAAAAGGGGATCCCTCAAGAGGCTATTGACCAACTACAACCAGTTATCTTGCTTTCTGGTACGAATGCAGAGAAGTTGGAAACATTGAAGACAACGCTTGCATCTACAGAAGTAGGTTTGAAGGGTATCGAGGAAACTCAATTTATCCTTGAGGCATTGGAGTCTATGGGGTTACATAACGAGATCGAACTAGATTTGACACTTGCGCGAGGTTTGAACTACTATACAGGTGGTATCTTCGAAGTGAAGGCACTTGATGTACAAATTGGTTCTATCACTGGTGGTGGTCGTTACGATAACTTGACTGGTGTGTTTGGCCTTTCTGGTGTGTCTGGTGTAGGTATTAGCTTCGGTGCAGACCGTATCTTTGATGTGTTGAATCAACTAGATTTGTATCCTAAAGAAGCGGTACATGGTACACAACTGATGTTTATCAACTTCGGTGATAAAGAAGCGGCTTGTTGTTTGAAGATGTCTGCTGCTATGCGTAAGGCTGGCGTGCGTGCTGAGCTTTATCCAGACAGCGCGAAGATGAAGAAGCAAATGACTTATGCTAATAAGAAGACTATTCCATTTGTGGCACTTGTAGGTGAAAGCGAAATGGCTGAAGGCAAGATGACGCTTAAGAATATGGAGTCTGGTGAGCAAGAATTGGTTTCAGTAGATAAGGCTATCGCTAGCATCCTAGGATAAGTATACCTTATATAATATAGAGACAGGCAAGTGTCAAGCATTACTGCTTCGACTTGCCTGTCTTTATATTATTCTGTAGGTGTCATTTATTTTACGTTACTTTTGAAAACCTTTTTTCCAGCAGGAACAGCTTGGTCTTTCTGGTAGTTGCCTCTGTATACACCTGAAGGAAGGTCTGTAAATACATATGCGTTGCATCTACGAGCAGCTTCTACTTTATCGGTCATCCCTGTTTGTATCATAGTCGCTACTAGACCTGCTAAACCACCTTGTCCTGAGCTTTTATCTAGAGTCAGATCACCACTGCGTTCAAATAGGACCTCTCCTGTGTGGGTAGAACGTAGCACATAGCTTACTGTGACATGGATGTTACCAGAAATCAATGTTTTACTCCATTTACTGATGGTCGTAAATAATACGGCATCTGCACCTAAGTAGGTTCTAAATGGCTTGACATTTCCTTCAATAAAGAGCTCACTTTCATAAGCACTTTGTGATTTTAAGAAATCCAGAGCCAATAAAGGCGAGATCACATAGTAACCTCGTTCACAGATAGGATGAGCCAATGAACTATAAAAATATTCCTTTGCCTCTACGCTGTTTGTGTTATTAATAGGTGGCATAATCAATATAACTCTAGGCTTTTCTTCATACAGCTTAGGATAAGCTTCTGCACGAGTAAGGGGCGTCGTTGTTACACAAGAGCTTAACTGTAGTGCGCACACAATACTCAAAACAATGTTTAATCCTTTCTTCATATTACTCTTCCTCCTTGTTTATTGATGAGATAATGCGCTCCACAAACTTCTTTGACTCTGGATATAGTTCCATTTCTTTCTCTAGTAAAGGCATACCTTGGGCTTTATTACCTTGCAAGCATAGTAAATACCCATATTCTGCACAAGCTCCAGGAGGAGGTACTTGACGTGTCCCTTTAGGATCAGTTGTAATCTTCTCGTACATTTGAGTTACTTTCTCCAAAGATTTTGGAGTTTGCTTCTTATAGTACGTGTATACAGCTGTATCATACTTATCCCACGAATATAAAGAGGTCACCGGTGTAGCGCACGAGCTTAATCCAAAAATATGACAGCAGCAAGCTATAGTTAAGTATAAGATAGATTTATTCATGTGTCTCAGCTATTTGTTGATACGAATGATTTTAGACTGTTGGGCGTATATCATTACGGTACGGTCATATAGTACTTTACCGTCTTCGTCTTTGACAACTAAGTGACGTTTGCCTGGAGCAACGGTATATTTCTGCCCCTTGACATTACGCTTGTGTTCATTAGTTACTTTAGCTTCGAAAGTAGTATCTTTATCCACAAAGACACTCACGGGATTGTGGCTATCTGTACAAATAATTTCAATATAACCTTGGTCGCTCAAGGTCCTTGTATGTGTCATTACACCCACTCGGCAACTGGTCAATAGAGCCATAGGTACCAAGAGAAAAATTTGGGCTAGATATTGGCGAATAGACTTTTTCATATCACTTGTTTTTTTCAGTTACGTAATAGTTCTCTAGCTTAGTGTTATCAATCTTACCGTCGATAAATGTGACGATAGAGTATTCTGTTTCTGGAGTATCTCCACCTGTCATGATAACTTTGATATGACCGACTACCTTACCTGGAAGTTCAATCATCAGACCGTTTTGTGGATTCTTGATCTTCTTGCCTTTCTTCATAACGGTAAAAATGTCGTCTGCTTGGATAGATTGGCTTGCCCCGCCTGAGATAACCACAGCGTCTTCATCGGCACTAAGAATATACGACCTCCAAGGCTTATCTGTACATTTATTGATGATGTTGTCGACAAGTTGGCCGATGGCAGCTGCGATGGCTTTGTCGCTTAGCGTAGCATCGTAACCAGCTTTGCCACCGATACCAAGGGTTGTCTTAGTCTTGGTTTTCGCTTCCCCTTTGGCTTCATCCGAATAGATAATCAAGCCAGTAGATACATCGACAATACGGATGCTTACACCAGCTTCTACAATCTGTGATTTAGAGCTGCTAAATACTCCTTGGTTACCTTGACGTTTACGTCCATATTCTGTGATAGACCCAATAATCAGATAGTCGGCATCAATAGTGTGTGCTTGAGCACCACCTTCAGTGACTTCTTTCATGACTTTGTCCAAATCACCACGCTCTAGGAGTAGGAATTTGCCAGATGCAGCTAGCTTGGAAGACAGAATGTCTAGTGCTTGTTTTCCCATAGGGTCGTTGTCTTTATCGTAGAATAGTCCTTTGGAATACTGAGTCTCATTGGAGAATCGTCCAATGGCTACCTTTCGTTTGATCACTCGTTCATTTTGATTTTGTTCTGTAGCAGGTGCATCTTCAACGACCACTACTTTCTTTTGTGCATAAAGCGCAGTAGAAGCAAAGAACAAACCAATCAATAATAACTTTTTCATGTTGAGTAGTTTATAATTTGTAAGGAGATTATGTACAAATATAGCAGATTGAACGGATATACAAAAACTATCCTTGTTAAATGTACGTGGCGTTTTTGTCCGATTTATACACAAAAAGAGAGGAGAGTAACCTCGCGGTCCCTCTCCTCAGCAAACTTAAAACAACCAACAAAAGATGGAAGGCAGCATATAAATAGGTTAGATCTATATGCCTTGTATGCCTTCCAACGAGTCTTATCTTATGAATAGAAGCTCACGATATTTAGGGAGCGTCCACATTTCATTATCTACAATAAGCTCTAGCTTGTCAATGTGATAACGAATCTTATCCAAGAATGGAAGTACGTCATCGTGGTAAGCAATTGCTTTCTCACGTTCGCTTTCAATCTTGTTGGCTACCTTACGAGCATCGATCATAGCTTTTACATTCTCTTGGATGAATGCAGTACGTTCTGCGATTTCCTTAATCAACTCAAGGTTACGTGCAGATAGTGTAGCTGAATCTTCACCAGGGAATAGATCCTTCATCTTATATACATTGTCAATAAGAGCAGATTGGTATTCTGTAGCTACTGGGATGATGTGGTTCATAGCCATATCACCTAGCACACGTGCTTCAATTTGAATCTTCTTATTGTATGTTTCCCACTTCACTTCAGTACGTGCTTCAAGCTCTGTACGTGTCAATACGTTCATACGCTCAAACATTTCTACTGTAGAATCTGTCAAGTAGTTGTCGAAGATCAATGGCACGCTAGTTTCGCAGTCTAGACCACGCTTAGCAGCTTCTTCTTTCCACTCGTCGCTATAACCGTTACCATCGAAGTGAATTGGCTCACATTCGATTAAGTACTTACGAACTACTTCAAGGATTGCTGCAATCTTAGGTTCACCCTTTTCGATCAATGCATCAACATCTTTCTTAAAGTCGATAAGTTGGTCAGCAACTGCTGTATTCAATGCGATCATCGCAGCACCACAGTTGGACATAGAACCTACTGCACGGAACTCAAAACGGTTACCTGTAAAGGCAAATGGAGACGTACGGTTACGGTCAGTGTTATCGATTAGAAGTTCTGGAACTTGTGGGATATCTAGCTTCATACCTTGCTTGCCACTCATGCCTAGAAGTTCGTTCTTATCGCTTTCTACAAGATGCTTGAACAACTTAGAGATTTGCTTACCAAGGAAAGTAGAGATAATTGCTGGAGGAGCTTCGTTAGCACCTAGACGGTGTGCATTTGTTGCACTAGAGATACTACCCTTCAAAAGACCGTTGTGCTTGTATACTGCCATCAATGTGTTGGCAACGAATGTTACGAAACGTAGGTTGTCTTCTGGAGTTTTACCAGGAGCCATAAGTGCTAGACCTGTATCTGTACCTAGTGACCAGTTGTTGTGCTTACCGCTACCGTTGATACCAGCGAATGGCTTTTCGTGAAGCAATACACGGAAACCGTGACGACGAGCGATCTTACGCATCAATGACATTGTCAACAAGTTGTGGTCATTGGCAAGGTTAGCTTCTTCAAAGATAGGAGCCAACTCAAATTGGTTAGGAGCTACCTCGTTGTGACGAGTCTTCACAGGTACACCCAGCTTCAATGCTTCGATTTCTAGGTCCTTCATAAACATCGCTACACGAGTAGGGATAGCACCGAAATAGTGGTCTTCCAATTGTTGGTTCTTTGCAGAATCGTGCCCCATCAACGTACGGCCAGTCAACAATAAGTCAGGACGTGCTGCATATAAACCTTCGTCGATTAGGAAGTATTCTTGCTCCCAACCTAGGTAAGAATATACTTTCTTTACCTCTGGGTTGAAGTATCGAACGACTTCTGTAGCTGCTTTGTTGACAGCACGAAGTGACTTCAATAGAGGTGCTTTATAGTCAAGTGATTCACCTGTATAAGCGATAAATACAGTAGGGATACAAAGTGTATCGTCTACTACAAACGCAGGTGATGATGGATCCCAAGCTGTGTAACCACGAGCTTCGAATGTATTACGGATACCGCCATTAGGAAATGAAGAGGCATCTGGCTCTTGTTGAACAAGTAGCTTACCAGAGAAGTCCTCTAGCATACCACCTTTACCATCGTGTTCTACGAAAGCATCGTGCTTTTCTGCAGTACCTTCTGTAAGTGGAGCAAACCAGTGTGTGTAGTGAGTTACACCTAGTTCCATAGCCCATGCACGCATACCCATTGCGATTTCATCAGCAGCTGAGCGATCTAGTGGCTCACCGTTTTCGATTGTTGCGATAAGTTTGTCGTATACACGACTTGGTAGGTACTTGAACATTTTCTCTTTGTTGAAAACATACTTACCGAAGAATTCTGATGGACGTTCTGCGACGTTAGGCACTTCAACAGCTTTCTTTGCAAATGCTGCCTCTACAACTCTAAATCTAAGTTTTGACATAATTTTGGGTTTTTATGAGTAATTGTTTGTCTATTGAATGATTGTTTTGTGGTTCTTATTGTTAGTCTTCAGCTAGCCACTTCTTGATACGCTCCATTGCCTCTAGGCAGTTTTCGCGCTCACCGAATGCAGATAGTCGATAGTAACCTTCACCACTAGGACCGAATCCAGCACCTGGAGTACCTACGATAAATGCCTTTTCTAGCATCTCATCGAAGAACTCCCACGAAGTCATGCCTTTCGGAGTCTTAATCCATACATATGGCGCATTGACACCACCGTAGATTTCGAATCCTACAGATTCTAGGGTCTCTTTCATAATTTTTGCGTTGCCCATGTAATAATCAATGATGGCACGCACTTGCTTTTTACCTTCTTCGCTATATACTGCTTCCGCACCGCGTTGAGTAATATAGCTCGTTCCGTTGAACTTCGTGCACTGACGACGGTTCCATACTGGATTTAAAGCCGTCTTTTCACCTGTTGCTGTTGTAGCCATTACTTCTTTAGGTACAACAGTATATCCGCATCGTACACCTGTAAAACCAGCTGTTTTTGAGAAACTGCGGAATTCGATAGCGCATTTCTTAGCGCCTTCAATTTCGTAAATTGAGTGAGGTACATCATCTTCAGAGATAAATGCTTCGTATGCTGAATCGAATAGAAGCAATACATCATTTTCCAAAGCGTAGTCTACCCATACTTTTAGTTGGTCTCTTGTCAGAGTTGTACCAGTTGGGTTGTTTGGAAAGCATAGGTACATCATGTCGATGTCTTCTGTAGGAAGAGATGGGATGAAACCGTTTTCACTTGTACATACTGTATAAGTAAGGTTGCTCCACATACCTGATTCTGTATCTAGATCGCCTGAACGGCCACCCATCACATTGCTGTCGATGTATACTGGATAAATAGGGTCGGTAACACCTACTTTATTGGCACCTGAAAGGATATCGCCGATATTACCCGTGTCACTTTTCGCACCGTCGCTAACGAATACTTCGTCCATACCAATTTCAATACCGCGAGCAGTATAGTCATTTTCGACAATAGCTTTACGTAGGAAATCATAGCCTTGTTCTGGCCCATAACCATAGAAACGTTCTTTGGTTGCTAAATCGTCTAGTGCACTGTGCATGGCATCCAATGATGCTTGTGGCAATGGTTGAGTTACGTCACCGATACCTAGTCGGATAACTTTTTCGTTAGGGTGAGCTTCTTGGAATGCAGTTACTCTCTTTGCAATATTGCTAAAAAGGTAGCTTCCTGGTAGCTTCAAAAAATTGTCATTAATCTTTACCATAATGATCTCTGAATTTGGTTGTTATAGTTTGTAATAAGTTTGTTCTTGTCTTTTGCGTAAGCCTATTCTACTGTAAGTACTTTGCCTTCAAATGCGATAGCTGCAGGGCCATCCATAAATAGATGTTTGTCTTCATCTTGCTTCCATTCGATTTGTAGTGGCCCACCATCCATACTGATTGTGCTCTTATTGCTAGCACGACCAGTCAAAAATGCAGCTACTGCAGTAGCACATGCACCTGTTCCACATGCTTGAGTAATACCAGAACCACGCTCCCAAACACGCATACGGATTTCGTCCTTTGCGGTAACTTGAGCGAATTCGACATTAATACGATCTGGGAACATAGGATGAGTCTCAATCTTTGGACCAATTTCTGACAAAGGTACTTGAGACATGTCATCAACAAAGATGACGATATGTGGATTGCCCATAGATACAGCAGTTCCGCGGAATGTTTGACCATCTACAGTAAATTCTTGGTCAATCATTTCTTCTTTTATTTCGCTACGGAAAGCTACTAGTTCGCTAACTGGGATACCCATATCTACACAAGCGTTAGGCACGATTTCGTTACCTGCATTGTCTGTGATTACTGTTAAATTAATAACCTTTATACCAGCTAAAGTTTCTAGCGTGATACTCGTCTTACTTGTCAACCCTTTTTCGTAGACAAATTTACCAATGCATCGTGTAGCGTTGCCACACATCTCTCCTTCAGAACCGTCCGCATTGAACATGCGCATGCGGAAATCAGCGACATCTGAAGATTCAATTAAAATAAGGCCATCGCTCCCGATTCCTACGTGGTATTTGCTCCACACAATCGAGTTGGCCTCTGGATTAGGTAGTGTCTCTTTCGTGCAATCCACGAAGATATAATCATTACCTAGACCATGCATTTTTGTGAATGCTATTTCTTTTATCATTTCGTTGTTGGTTTGTATGTTGAAGTTGCTATTTGTTTGCTTACGATGCAAATATACATCATTTTGTATAACCCTCAAAGGAAACGACTTTCTTTTTTATGTTTTTCTTATTTTGCTTTCATTCTGACAGAAAAGTTTATTATCTGCTTTCATTATGATATGATTATGGCGGATAAAATTTTCATATTCTCTTTGCTTTAGATTTGGCCACGTCTATGATATAGACTATCTTTGTATAAGTTAGAATTTTCCGCTTTACACATTATATAATAGGTATGAATCTATTGCCCATCTTTGCTCAGTTGACACAAGTACAACAAGAACTTCGTGCATATGCACAATATCTCACTCATGATGAGTCCCTTGCAGATGATTTATTGCAGGAGGCTTCTATACGTGCTATGAGTCAGATTGATCAATATCAGGAGCAAAATAAGTTTTTACCTTGGATGAAGCGTATTATACGCAACCTATTTTATGATAGGATGCGCACAAAACAGAAATTTTCTGTGCAATCAATTGATGAAGTGGACTATTTAGAAGACTATGTAGCAATGGATAGTTTTCAAGATGGCGATCATGATGGGTATGATTTAAGTTTGCTCATGTCCTTACTTAAAGCTCTCCCTGACGAAAAACGTGAACTCTTTGGTTTGTATGCTTTAAAGGGTGTAAGCTATGAAGACATGGCTCAAATTGTAGGAGTGCCTAGTGGAACTGTTAAAAGCCGTTTGCATCGCATCAAGCAAGAGTTAAAAACTGCTTATTTTAAAGCCCTTAGAAATAAGCGGAAATAACTGTTTTGATGCACTTTGCAATGTGGACTGTGCAATTGACAAATTATTACTGCTAAACATTGTAATTCATAAAAAAATATCTTGCAAACATTTCGTCATATCATATGAAACACTTAATTTTGTAGGCATATTAATGTCATATTCCAATAACGAAAACCTTTCAAAATACAAAAATGAGGGAGATTAAATTTAGCCTTGTATATAGAGACATGTGGCAGTCTTCAGGCAAATATCAGCCACGCGTGGATCAATTGGTAAAAATTGCTCCGGTGATCGTAGAAATGGGTTGTTTCGCTCGTGTTGAAACAAACGGTGGTGCATTTGAACAAGTAAACCTTATGTACGGTGAAAACCCTAATAAGGCAGTTCGTGCAGTAACGAAGATTTATCATGAAGCTGGCATCCAAACGCACATGCTAGACCGTGGTTTGAACGGTATCCGTATGTTTCCATGTCCAGTAGACGTACGTAAGTTGATGTACAAAGTTAAACATGCGCAAGGTGTGGATATCCCACGTATCTTCTGTGGTCTTAATGATACGCGTAACATCATTCCTTCTATTAAGTATGCTCTTGAGGCAGGTATGATTCCTCAGGCTACTCTTTGTATTACACACTCGCCAGTTCACACTGTAGAATATTATACTAATATTGCCAATGAACTTTGCGCAGCTGGTGCTAAAGAAATCTGCTTGAAAGATATGGCGGGTATTGGTCGTCCAGTGTTCTTGGGTAAGTTGACTAAGGCAATCAAAGATAACAATCCAGATGTACTTATCGAGTATCACGGTCACACTGGTCCTGGTCTTTCTATGGCTTCTATCCTTGAAGTATGTAAGAACGGTGCTGATATCATCGACTGTGCTATCGAACCATTGTCATGGGGTAAAATTCACCCAGACGTAATCTCTGTACGTGAGATGCTTGCAGATGCAGGTTTCAAAGTACCAGAAATCAATATGGACGCTTACATGAAGGCACGTACTCTAACACAAGAGTTTATCGATGACTTCCTAGGTCTATTTATGAACCCAACAAACAAGTTGATGTCTTCATTGCTATTGACTTGTGGTCTGCCAGGTGGTATGATGGGATCTATGATGGCTGACCTTGAAAACATGCATGGTGCAATCAACATGGCACTTAAGGCAAACGGTAAAGAGCCATATACAATGGAAGAATTGACTCTGAAGTTGTTCAACGAAGTAGAATACGCATGGCCTAAGCTAGGTTACCCTCCATTGGTGACTCCATTTAGCCAATATGTGAAGAATATCGCGTTGATGAACGTACTATGTCTTGCACAAGGTAAAGAGCGTTTCTCAATGATTGACCCTAACGCATGGGGTATGATTCTAGGTAAGAGTGGTCGTCTTCCAGGTGAACTAGCTCCTGAAATCATCGAGCTTGCAAAAGAAAAGGGTTATGAGTTTACTGATGCAGATCCTCAAGCTAACTACCCAGACGCCCTTGATGAATTCCGTAAGGAAATGGATGAGAACGGTTGGGAGTATGGTGAAGACGATGAAGAATTGTTCGAATTGGCAATGCACGATCGTCAATACCGTGATTACAAGAGCGGTGTAGCTAAGCAACGTTTCAACGAAGAAGTTGATAAGGCTCGTGTAGCTGAAATGGAAAAGGGTGGTGTTTCTCCAGAAGAAATCATCCTAGTGAAGCGTGGTAAGGCTCAACCAATCATGGCTCCTGTACAAGGTAAGCTAATCTGGGAATACGATGTTGTTGAAGATTCTAAAGCTCCAGTTATCGGTCGTAAGTACGAAGCTGATGAGCGTTTCTGCTACATCACGACTCCTTGGGGTGAGCACTACGAAGTACCAGCAGGATTTACTGGTCGTATCGTAGAAATCGGCTTGAAGCAAGGTGCTGTAGTACGTAAGGGTGATATCCTTGCATACGTAGATCCAGAAAACACTGACAAGTAAATCATACAAGTCAATATATAAGTAAGGGCTGTGTCGCATGACACAGCCCTTATTGCGTTGTTTTAGAGGGTGAAAAATGGAAGCGCTTGCGATTTTTGAGGGAAAAATAAGCTATTTATCAGCTTCGAAAGGTGCGCGCCAATCGCAGCTTTTGTAGTCGCTACAACCGTAGCAAGTACGACCTTTCATGATAGTGCCTTTGCCGCATTTTGGGCAAGGAGTACCGACTGTAATTCCTTGTGGGGCAGCTTGACTTTCTGCTGGCTTTTCTTTAACAGGTTTATTAGCCTCTTCAGTTTTCTTTTTTGCAGCGTTCTCTTTGCGCTTCTTGGCATTCTCTGCCTTACGCTTAGCCGCTGCTTTTTTCTTTTCTTCTTCTACATCGATGATAGGGACATGGCGATTGCTGTTGTCGCTAAGTACAGCGAGTACAATCTGTTGCATCATCTCTTTGAGTTCATCGATAAACTGCTTGGCCGAATATTCTTTCTTCTCGATTTCTCGTAGTTTACGTTCCCAGATACCTGTAAGCTCTGCACTTTTAAGAAGCTCTTCACGAATAAGGCTTACTAGCTCGATACCTGTAGGAGTAGCCACTAGATTTTTGCGTTCTTTGCGGATATATCGACGTTTAAGCAATGTTTCGATGATATTAGCACGGGTAGAAGGACGACCGATACCGTTTTCTTTAAGGGCATCACGTAGCTCATCGTCTTCTACTAGCTTACCAGCCGTTTCCATGGCACGAAGCAGAGTTGCTTCAGTGTATGGCTTAGGAGGTAATGTGCTCTTCTCTTGAAAATCAGGTTTATGTGGACCACTTTCGCCTTTCTCAAAAGCCGGAAGGGTAGACTCAGTAGCGCTTTGTGCGAAAATTACACGCCATCCTGGATCAAGAATTTGTTTACCAGATGTCTTAAATGGTACCTTTTCTACTTTGCCTTCTACTGTAGTCGTAGATACTTTACAGTCAGGATAGAAAATAGCGATAAAACGACGCACCACTAGGTCGTAGACATTGCGCTCCATATCGGTTAGCTCCTGAGGGCGCATACCTGTAGGAATGATAGCGTGGTGATCCGTAACCTTTTTCGAGTCGAAGTAGCGCTTGCTCTTAGGGAGCTTCTTGCCACGTAGGGCACCGATTAGTGTCTCGTAGTCTGATAGACCACCGATAATCTTACCACAACGGTTGTAAACATCTTCACTCAAGAAAGTCGTATCGACACGAGGGTAGGTTGTCAGTTTCTTTTCGTATAGGCTTTGGATAAGGCGTAGTGTTTCTTCGGCACTATAGCCGAATTTCTTATTACACTCTACTTGGAGCGAAGTCAAGTCAAATAGTTTAGGGGCATGTTCAGTACCTTTCTTGGCAGTGACTTTGGTCACTTCAAAAGGACTGTCTTTTACTTGTTCTAAGAATGTTTCCCCTTCTTCTTTAGTGTCAAACTTACCTTTGGTTGCACTGAAAGTGGTGTCTCTGTAGACCGTTTTCAATTCCCAATAAGGAACAGGTACAAAGTTTTCAATTTCTAAATGACGGTTGACAATAAGTGCTAGAGTAGGTGTCTGCACACGACCGATGGACAGCACCTGTTGCTGTTGGCCATATTTAATGGTGTAAAGGCGTGTTGCATTCATCCCCAGAATCCAGTCGCCGATAGCACGAGATAGACCTGCTTCGTATAGCGATTGATATTTCTTTTGGTCGACAAGATTGTCAAAACCTTCACGGATAGCTTCTTCTGTAAGCGATGAAATCCATAGACGCTTCACTGGGCATTTGACACCAGCTTTGAGCATTACCCAACGCTGAATCAATTCTCCTTCTTGCCCGGCATCACCACAGTTGATAATTTCATCGGCTCCCTGCATGAGTTTCTCTACGATATGAAACTGCTTTTGGTAACTTTCTGAGTCGATCAGTTTGATACCAAAGCGTTCAGGAATCATAGGAAGAGAACTGAGGCTCCAGGACTTCCAGTTGGGAAGATAGTCATGCGGCTCTTTCAGCGTACACAAGTGCCCGAAAGTCCAAGTCACTTGGTACCCATTGCCTTCTATATAGCCGTCACGACGGGATGTGGCTCCAAGGATGGAAGCGATGTCACGGGCTACACTAGGTTTCTCTGCAATGCATACTATCATAATAAGAAGTCTTATAATTGAGGTTAAAAGCGAGGCAATCTTGCCTCTAGTTACCTGCAAAGGTACACAATCTATCGTCGGTCTCCAAATGCTTTTTACTACTTTTATACCCAATTTCTAGGGCAGCGCATGGAAAAGCGCTATCTTTGTAGCCTGAAATAAACTAATATTAAATAGTCATGCCATTAAACCTACCAGGTATACTTCCAGCCGTAGAGGCGCTTAAAAAGGAAAATATATTTGTCATTGAGCGTGATCGTGCAGCTAGTCAGGATATACGTCCGTTGCGTATCGCAGTACTCAACTTGATGCCTTTAAAGATAACTACAGAGACGGATCTTATCCGCCTCCTATCCAATACACCCCTTCAAGTAGAACTTACTTTCATGCGTATCAAGAACCATGTGAGTAAGAATACACCTGTAGAACATATAGAAGAGTTTTATCAGACTTTTGATGAAATGAAGAGTCAGAAGTATGACGGACTGATCGTAACTGGTGCTCCGCTAGAGAAAATGGAGTTTGAAGATGTGACTTATTGGGGAGAGATTCAAGAGATTCTTGATTGGGCGAAGACGCATGTATTTTCATCTTTCTTTATCTGTTGGGCTTCTCAAGCTGCCTTGTATCACTATTACGGGGTGCCTAAGCTGCCGTTAGGTCAGAAATTATTTGGTGTCTTTGAGCACAAACTGCTTCGTCCATTGCATCCTATCTTCCGTGGCTTTGACGATACGTTTAATGTACCGCATAGCCGATTCACCGAGGTGCGTCGCCAAGATATAGCTAAGGTGCCTGAATTGAATATCTTGTCTGAATCTGAGGAAGCTGGTGTGCATCTGGTTGTGGCTCGTGAAGGTCGTGAGTTCTATGTAACTGGTCATAGCGAGTATAGCCCGATGACTTTGCATGACGAGTATGTGCGTGATCTTGCAAAAGGGGAATCTATAGCGATGCCTAAACATTACTATAGAGATAATGACCCAGCTAAGGGTGTTCGTGTGACTTGGAGAAGTCATGCCAACTTGTTGTTTACTAACTGGTTGAACTATTTTGTATATCAAGCGACACCTTATAATATTGACGATATTAAGTAGATGAAGAAAGTAAGAAAGATAGAGTTGCTAGCGCCAGCTAAGAATAAAGAAGTTGGTATAGCAGCTATCAATCACGGTGCTGATGCCGTGTACATAGGAGGTCCTAACTTTGGTGCTCGAGCTGCAGCAGGTAATTCTATTGAAGATATCACCGAACTGTGTGACTATGCCCATCGTTATGGTGCAAAAGTTTACGTCGCACTCAATACTATCTTATATAATAATGAGTTGGATGCTGCACGAGAAATCGTGTGGGAACTATACCGTGCCCATGTCGATGCCTTGATCATTCAAGACATGGCGCTCTTGGCAATGGAGAAGATGCCACCGCTGGCTATGCACGCTAGTACACAGATGGACAACCGCACCTCTGAGAAAGTACGATTCTTGGCAGATGAAGGATTGGAACAAGTAGTCGTGGCACGTGAGCTATCTTTGAATGAAATTCGCACGATTCACGAAGAAAATCCTAAAGTGCCATTGGAAGTCTTTGTACACGGTGCTTTGTGTGTAAGCTATAGTGGCCGCTGTTATGCCAGTGAAGCCTGCTACGGACGTAGTGCCAACCGTGGAGCATGTGCTCAAGTATGCCGCATGCCTTTCCATCTAGAAGATGCAGACGGCAAAGTGCTTCAACATAGCAAGCACTTGTTGTCATTGAAAGATATGAATCGCATTGATCAACTGGAAGCCTTGCTTGATGCTGGGGCTACTTCTTTGAAGATTGAAGGTCGTTTGAAAGATATGGACTACGTCAAGAATGTAGTCGCAGCGTATCGTCAAGCACTCGATAAAATCATGGACCGACGTCCAGAATATATGCCAGCGTCTTCGGGTCGCTGTCTATTCCGTTTTACGCCGCAATTGGATAAAACATTCAGTAGAGGCTATACAGACTATTTCTTGAATGGTCGTCAAGAGCCTGTACACAATGCCGATACACCTAAAGCTATGGGTGAAGAGATGGGACGTTTTAAAGAGCGTCGTGGTCGCTTCGTAACTGTAGCGGGTGTGAAACCTTTCCATAATGGAGATGGCGTGTGCTTTATCAATGCTGAAGGCAAGTTGGAAGGATTTCGTGTCAATAAGGTAGAGGGCAATAAGCTATTTCCTCAACAGGCACCACCCAATATTCCACCACGTGCTACCCTGTATCGCAATTACGACCATGAGTTCTCTAAAGTACTTGCAGACGAACTGTCTGGTAAGCGTGAGATAGACGTGACGATGCGTTTCTACGATACACCGAGTGGTTTCGCTTTGACTATTGAAGATACAGATTGGCAAGCGGCAACTTGTACGGTAGAGTGGGAACGTCAGCCTGCTAAGAAACCACAACAAGAAGCTATCAAGCGCCAGCTTGCAAAACTGGGAGGTACGGGCTTTACAGCTACCCAGATAGAAGTAGACCTAAGTCAAGAATGGTTTATCCCTGCTTCGGTGGTTGCTGATTTGCGTCGACAAACAGTAGATAGACTAGAGGCCAACCGCAAGATGCACTTCACGCCAAACTTGGTGACTAGAAAGAAGAAGGGCAGTAAAGTGGTATTGCCTAAAGAAATGGACTACCGTTATAACGTGGCTAATGATGTGGCCAAAGGCTTTTACGAAGCCCATGGCGTAGAGACTGTCAAGCCAGCCTATGAAGTGCAACCTGTAGATGATGCCGTGTTGATGGAGACCAAACATTGTATTCGTTATGCCCTAGGTGGATGTCCTGTGCATCAGAAGAAACGACTAAAGCATCCAGAGCCATTGACACTAGTTGGACTAGATGGCAAGCGTTTCCCACTGTCGTTTGATTGTAAGCGATGCGTTATGATTGTCAAAAAAGAACAAGATTAATCGTCACAAATAAATATAGATAGCGTGCTAAAATTTGAGGTTTGGCACGCTATTTTTTTTCTGTATCATCTAGGCAGGTCGGTTAAGCGTAAAAAATAGTATATTCATGGCTTAAGAATGTACATTGAGACTAAGCGATAATCAGTTATATTTGTAGGCATAAACCCGATGTATCGCCATGTTGCTCATATGCATGTTCTTTGGCGTAGATATGATGAAAGCAACTCCTATTATACAGTCCCTTAACCAAGGGTGGTCATTCAAGCAAGACTGTCTAACAAACTGGTATCCAGCCATTGTCCCTGGCGTGGTGCATACTGACTTAATCGACAACCAAATTATTGAAGATCCTTACTTCTGCCTTAACGAACGAGGCGTACAGTGGGTCGATAAAGAAGATTGGGTGTATAAGATGCACTTCACTCCCGATGTAGCCATGATGCAACAGCAGCATATCGATCTGAATTTCGAGGGGCTAGATACCTATGCAGATGTCTATCTAAACGACTCCCTGATACTCTCTGCCGACAATATGTTTCGTGAGTGGCGCAAAGATGTCAAGTCTTTTCTCAATGATGGTCGAAATGAATTGAGAATATTCTTCCATTCTCCTATTCGTCATGATTATGATAAGCATTTTGCACTTCCTGCTCCTTATCCAGCAGGTAACGACCAAAGTGAGAATGGTGGCGTGTTTGATATCAAAGTGAGCATCTTTGCCCGCAAGGCAGGCTATCACTATGGATGAGATTGGGGGCCACGGTTGGTGACTTCAGGTATCTGGCGCCCAGTCTCTCTCGTTGGTTGGAGTGATGCACGCATCGATAATGTGTTTTATATGCAGCCAGATGTAACTAAGTCGCGTGCCAAATTAAATGTACAAGTCACTGTCGAAGTCGCTACTCCAGTGGAGGGCGCACTAGTACAAGTCGTGGATGAAGAGACACATAAGGTGCTAGCCAAGCAAGTAGTCAAGCTAGAAGTTGGAAAGCAAAAGTTAGACATGCCATTTACTATCCGTCGCCCTAAACTATGGTGGACCAATGGGCTCGGCGAAGCGCATCGCTATCACTTTACAACTAAGATTATCAAAGATGATGTGATCCTCGATAGCCAATCAGAAAAGATTGGTGTACGTTCTATTAAGTTGATCCATAAGCCTGATGCAGACGGCACCAGCTTCTATTTCGAACTCAATGGGCACCCTGTTTTTAGCAAAGGAGCCAATTATATCCCACAAGATAACTTCCTACCACGTGTGACCGACGCACAGTATAAAGAGACCGTTCTTGCTGCTGTGCAAGCCAACATGAACATGTTGCGTGTATGGGGTGGCGGTATCTACGAAAACGATATCTTCTATGACCTATGTGATGAGTACGGTATCTTGGTATGGCAAGACTTTATGTTTGCTTGTTCGCTGTACCCAACCGAAGGTGCATTGTTGGAGAATGCCCGACAAGAAGCCATTCACAATATCAAGCGTTTACGCAATCACCCAAGCATCGCTTTGTGGTGTGGCAACAACGAGATGCATGATGCTTGGTACACATGGGGATGGAAGAAAGGACTAGAAAGAAAGAGCAAAGATATTGCTGCTGTCGTGTGGAAGCAATACACAGACCTTTTCCATGAAGTGCTCCCAGAAGTCGTGACCGAATATGCGCCTGAAACTGTTTACTGGCTCTCATCTCCTTTCTCTAAGGAAGGACAGCCTTCGAATACGACAGATGGCGACCGCCATTATTGAGGTGTATGGCATAGCAAAGAACCAATCGCTCAGTACAATCGCGAGCGTTCTCGCTTCTTTAGCGAAGTTATGATGGCGCACCAACGCGGCGGTAGCGATGCCAATGCCCGTATCGAAGCGTATATGCTCAATGAATATAAGCGTCCAGACAACTTCGAGCGATTCTTGTATGTCAACCACGTGTTGCAAGGAGATGCGATTAAGACAGCTATTGAGGCGCACCGCCGAGATATGCCATACTGTATGGGAACACTCTTCTGGCAGCACAACGATTGTTGGCCAGTGGCTTCTTGGTCGAGTCGCGATTATTACAACCGCTGGAAAGCACAGCATTATTTTACTCGCAAGGGCTTTAAGGATATTCTTATTTCACCGATTGCTATGGGCGATATGCTTCGAGTATTTGTGGTGTCGGATAGACTGAAATCTACTCGTGGTCGCTTGACTATCTCCTTGATGAAGTTTGATGGAGAAGTGCTGAAGAGTTACGAGAAGAGAGTGCGCATCCCAGAAAATACTAGTATCGTACTCTTTGAAGAACCGGTTAAGGAGTATCTAGGAGATATTGATGCAGCAGATGTCTATGTCCGTGCGGTATTTACCGATGATGATAAGCAGACATACGATAATAACTATGTGTTGTTGAAGCAAAAAGATATGTATTATCCTGTAGCGACATTGACGCACAAAGTGGTTGAAGTAGCACCTAGTGTGATGGATGTCACGATTACAGCCGATCAATTTGCGCGTGCTGTCTTCTTGCAAGTGGATGATGTGAGGAGTGTATTGTCGGACAATTATTTTGACTTACTTCCTGAAGAGTCTATAACGATACGGGTACAAACAGTTTTAGGTAAAAAGAAGTTTGAGGATACTTTAAAGATCCAGCAGCTAGCTGGTAGCTAACAACAACAATTTGTATTAAAGTTGAAATAGGTTATGTAAAAGGCTGTTTCATTTCGTAAGAAATGAAGCGGCTTATTTTTTTGACCTTGTGATGTTTAGTACTTAATCAGCGTCTGCTGGATGTAAGTGCGGTAATCACTCGGAGTTTGTCCTTTGATTTTCTTGAAGACTCGAATAAAGTTGCTTTGATTATTGAATCCGCAGCTAAAACAAATTTCTGCAACGGTATTTGTGGTGTTGGCAAGCAGTTGCCATCCATGATTACACAGCTGTGATGAAGCGCACCATACGTGAAGCTTACGATACGTGAAGCGTGGTGACTGCGTGCATGCACTTGGGCAATCCTTTGACAGGGGGCAATTCTTGGGATAATAGTCGCAAGGACGTGGTGAAGGCCATCTTGACTGAGGGCAACTATGCACGCTTTGTCTTCCATAGTTGGCTAGACAACCTAGCAAAGCTGGCTCATTCATTACGAGGTAGCGACGGAAAGTTGATTCCTGTCTTGTTTCGCCCGTTTCACGAGCATGACCAAACGTGGTCTTGATGGAGTAGAGCGTGTACCACAGAAGAAGAATATATCGCTTTGTGGCGACACACGGTGGAGTATCTACACGGTAAGAAAGGTGTACACAACTTTCTGTATGTGATTTCTCCACAGATGGATGGACCCAAGCCAGATGACTATATTTTGTTTCGCTGGCTTGGCGATGACTATGTCGACTTTATCGGCGCGGATTGTTATCACGGGACGAATAGTGCGGTTTTTGCGCACAATATGAAGGCGCTCGAACGTGTATCACAAGCCAAGCGCAAACCGTGTGGCGTGACTGAGATAAAGATAGAAGGATTTCAGATACCCAACTATTGGACACAAGATATCCTAGCACCCATTGCAGAGCGCAAAGTCAGTCTACTGGTGACATGGCGCAATGCCTACGACCCGTTGAGCCGAGGTAAACACTTTTATTCGGTGTTTCCGGGGCACTGTTCGGAGAACGATTTTAAGATGTTCTATGCATCTGGCAGGATGTACTTTGCTACTGATTTGCTGGGTGTATATTCTTTACGTTAGAATCTCTACTAGTTCTATATAGATACCTATAGCTCGTGCGTATTATGATTCGTATGTACGAGAGTGATTATAGGATGTTTGATGGTAGCCTGTTGTCCAAATCGGTGTGGACGGCAGGCTTTTTTCTGTGTTGTTGTACTTCTTCAATTTAGCTTGATTGCGTTAATGGAGTATGCATCATATCTGTGTCTATTGGGATTGTTGCAATTGTGTTACAATTGTGGTTGTGTGTTAGCTTTTACACAATGCGTATCTTTTGTCAACTATAATATTTGGTTATTCAATTGTAAGTGCTATGTATGTGTTAAACTGTTGAGGAATTGCAAAACTATCGTTTTGAGCTATAAATGTGTTGTTTTGTCATATTAATCTTTAATCTAGTTGTAAATGTACTTTTTTGATGTCATAATGACACGTTGTATATGAATGTTATATTTGTTTCCAAATGTTTTTGTTGACAAATTTGTTACATTTTTAGGATTGTAAAATGCAAATTATTTGCGAATTCATTTTGAGTTACCTATCATACAATTTGAGCTATCTTTGTACTCGGTTAATGCATTGACTGCCTATTGTCACAGTTAGATAATAGGATAAACTAAATTATTTATTTTGTAATGATGAAAAACAAATCGTTATTGTTTACTTTATTTATTGGAAGTAGCTTATTTGTGTCATGTGGAGATGATATACAAGAACCAGTTGGAGCTTCTTGTATTATTGAAGATGAATGCAGTATAAGTACTAAAGATGTTGATGAATCTTTAATCGTAAGTTCGAAAGAAGTACTTGCAAGTTTTGTAAATAACGAAACAGGGTCAACTCGTAGTGTAAATGATTTTAAGTCTAATAGTGGTTTTATTTCTTTACTGGATAAAATCTCTGAAAATGACGAAATTATGAAAGAATTTACTGATGAGGAAAAGCAATTAGTACTTGATGAAGAGTTACGATATTATGATGTGTTAGGGTATGAGGATATTATACCTAATGAAAAATTTGCTGCATTGTTGAATTCAAAAGGTGAAATATAAGTTAGTGACTCTATATATAGGATTACAAGGTTTGGTTCATTTGTAGCTAGTGTTGAATTTGCGGAAGATTTGAACTTTGTATGTAATATGATTGATAATGACTCTACTTTGTTAAACACTCAACAGATTGCTGAAATTTCGCCTAATGTAACGTGGATTGACTCCTTTTCTAATCAAGACTATATTTCTATGATAGAAGCTAATCCTGAAAAGATACTGACCAGAACTGCATTAAGTGGAATACCTTGGGGGCGTTTCCCTGCGTATAAAATGAAGCATGATTCGTGGTTAGGCAGACAAATATCCAAATGGTTTGGGTCAAATGATTATAAATATCATAAGTTCATGAAAGGGCGTAGAGTCAAAGGTAAACTGTATGATTATAATTATTTGTGTTACTATGAAAGTGGGGCAGTCGTTAAAATGCAAAGAAAGCGTGGAGGATGGCTAAAAAGATGGAATGGTTATAAAGATTGTCGAGCTCAAGAGCTAGTGATTAATTATGATGATATAGCATTTGAATTGGATTATCATATGCCTTATAATGATATAATGCCTCAACTAAAATATATGGATAGCCAGATTTTGTATGCTGGACCATTTAATGAGCCCTCTGTGAAATTATGGACAGTTAATAGCAATATTTCTACTCGCGCATTTGGTAAAAAGATAAAATTTATAGATGCTTTTGTGAATAATAACTTGGGTTATGGTAGAGCTAAAGAGTTACTTAAACCTGGATTAGTATTGGCAACTGAACAGGCACAGAGAAAATGGGGAAATAATAGTGAAGATGTTGTTGTTGGCGCACGAATTACAACACCGACTAAGACTTATTTTTATCTTCCTAATGCAGATATTCATAGTTATAATCATGAGAGTTTAAGAAAAGTTTTTGAACATGGTTTCTATTTCTTTATAACAGTGTCTACAAATGATCTTGGGGGAAGTTTTCTAGATTCCGTGTGTAAGGTTGGTAAACATGCAGTAACAACAGCATTGAAAAATGCTTTGCAACAGCGTAATAGTTTGAAAATTGCAAAAATACAAAGCGGAAAGGTGAGATTAGCAGGAAAGTTTGATGATCAATGGGGAGGTATGACTATTGAAAAATAATTTTTGCATTTTGAATTAATTACTTACCTTTGTTCTCATAAATCACGAAATATGACTAGACTAATTAAATTTACACTTTTAGCGTTTTTACTGTGTACACCAATATCTTTATTTGCACAGCAAAAGCAATTTTCTCTTGAGTTGGGATTGAACCATCCCATTAATTTTGAAAACAGAAATATCTCCAATGATGCAGCTGGGTTATATTTGCAGTCGCATTGGAAATCAAACAAACACCCTCTTGTTTTTAACCTGCTGCTTGCTTATAATCAGTACACGGTAGCAAAGAAAGATGTTTTTGTTATACCCAATAGCACAGGTGGTACAGCCATTTATTTTGACCGTTATTTTAAAAGTGGAGCTTTACGCTTAATTCCGTCTTTAAGATACGAAATCTTGCATAGAGATAAGTTTGATTTGTATGGAGAAATAGGTGTCGGCGTATCACATACTGAAATTGAAGATGGGCTCTTTAATAGTGATGCCCGTTATTATATGTCTACTATGCCACGAGTTGGTGCCATATTATTTAACCACTTCAATGTCTCATTAGAGTACTATTTGTTTAATAAGGATCTGAATAGAGGAACTATATCTATAGGGTACTTGTTCTAATATGACTCATTTAAGAATGTATGAAACGATTTTATAGCTTGTTTATCTGCCTCTGTTTTAGTGCTTTTACAATTCCTGTATCCGCGCAACTAGAGCACAGATGGGATCTTCAATTTCTTTTTGGTTTTAGCAACTATAGTACTACTGAGATAGAACCAGTGCTCACTTATAGGCTTACACCGTATATAGGAGTAGGTATGGGTGTTTGTGTTGATTGGCGTCCTTATGCCGACCCTGATATTCCAGAGAAAAGTCTAGACGGACGATTTAAGTATTCCCTAGAAGAGGGGGAATTTGAGTGG
This sequence comes from Bacteroidaceae bacterium, assembly GCA_963678855.1. GTDB lineage: Bacteria > Bacteroidota > Bacteroidia > Bacteroidales > Bacteroidaceae > F22. The sequence goes on from OY787448.1 coordinate 2,325,271, forward strand.
AATTTTGCACTTCGCCCTCAACTACAATTCTTGACTCCTGAGTTTGATATCAATCACTTTCAAGATATGACTTTTCAGTTTGAAATATCTCCAGGTTTGACTATTGCATCTCCTAGGCACCAAGTTTCAGTAGAGTGTTGGCCAGTGGTACATCCGTCATCACATCAAGATATGACGTATCATTACTATAAAAACCAAAGTAATGATTGGTTGTTCTACCATTGTCGATTTGCTTTGCACGGAAATGTGAGCGATAGATTTGCTTTGATATTAGGATATCAGGTAGCTACTTACGATCCGTATAATGATATGCGAGATTTATATATTGATAACTACAAAGTTGATATTAAAGATAAACCATTTTACGGCTGTGTGTATTTTGGGGCATCGTATAAGTTTTAAGAAATCAAGCAATAAGTACAAACAGAGTAAGTCAAATGTTGTTGATTCACTCTGTTTTTTTCTAGTTCGCCCAGCATGGGCTGTTTACTTGCACATTACAGGTGCAAGTCCCGAGCACGTAAAAGGAAGTAAATCTAGTGTTTTTCGCGAGCGAATAACAAATATAACTTCAATAAAATCGGTGTCAATATAACCACACAAAGAATAATTTCAAATATGGTTTGGTAAGAAGAGTATTCTATTCCTAGCACACTAATAATTACTGCTATAGCAATGCTTCCGACAATTGGCCATATCCATTTATGGCTTATCTTTACCCAGCTATTTGAAGTCTTTATCTTTTGATTCTTTTTCTTTGAGGGTATGTGTATTAACTGTACTGAACCAGCTATGCTAGCCATCATCAGCAATTTGTAAATACTACTTTCTTGATTGAAATAGTATAATACCATACTCACAATAGTTATAGTAATAACTACAAACTTTAGTATTGTCCTCTTTTCTATAATTGGCATTAAAAACATTTTTTGTATTGATTTTCTGTATACGATATCATTGACAAAAATAACAGAAAGGATTTAAATGACCAAAAGTTTGAGTTCGCAAAAAAATCGCAAATTCAAGGAGTGAAATGCGTATACATTGTCTTTTTCATGTGTCAAATTTTTGTCAAGTAGTACAAAAGGGGGAGATATGATTGATTGTAGTTATCATCCCCCCCCTTAGTACTTGCTAGGTTATTATTGTATGGATTTACCAATCATCTGTTCGGAAAGGCACCAATGGCAATCCATATTGACTCACCACATTGCCCAATAACCAATTCTGATAACAATAACGTACAGCCACTGGCTTAGCTACTTTTGGCGATGAGACGACCAATCCAGATGAGAACGGGGCATTCTTTGCCTCCGCAGGATAGAACTTGCGGTCTGCTCCCGCTATCTCAAAGCCTGTAATCCCCTCAAATGGACTAAGGGCTCCCCAAGCAGTGAACGTAAGCTTGACTTTGTTCCCTGCAATCTCCATGCTTTTGTATTCGGGGTAAGTGCTGCAGATGCCTGCTATATCATTCGTATTGGTTTGTAGCATTTGTTCTAGGGGACAAGATACGAAATACTAATTAATATAGGAGGATGTGCCGTGGTTATAGCTTTTGGGGAGCTGTGCAAACGATGGAAAAGTCGAGGTATATCCTCAGTGTTTGTTTTATGTATTGTATCTTAGATATTTATTGACTAAGAGCCATTTTGTTATACCTTTTATTTGTATCTTTACACCTAAGAGTTTGTCTTTGGAATAGCTTGCGGCAGTCGATTCAGCCTGCTGTTTCAATCGATTCAGCCTGTTGAATCGATTGAAATAACAGGCTGAATCGAGTCTGGCAAAGTAAGAAACATGAATATCAAGTACTAACACTATAAAATCGAAGTATATGCCCATTTATTATGACGTGCATCAGACACAGAATCCACTTAAACCCGAAGCAGAAGAGTATAAAGCAAAAGCTGTCACTACAACCACTGTAGATTTGGAGTTTATTGCCAAAGAGATTTCAGGTCGTTCTTCTTTTACACCTGGGGATGTAAAAGGAGTTGTGACTGAACTTATTTATTCTATCAAGTCGCATCTGGCCGATAGTCACCGAGTACGTATAGATGAGTTGGGGAGTTTTGAGGTGCACTTGACTAGTGCAGCCAAGAAGAAAGGTGAAAGAATGACTTCTAGCGATGTGGTGCTGAAAGGGATTACTTTCCGCTTATCCAAGACTTTTATTAAGCGCTGGAAGTTCCGAATCATGAGCTGTCCTGCATCTATGAAGACTAAAATCAAGAAAAAACGCTCGGAAAAAGAACGCCGTGCGATTATGGATAGGCTACTAGCCCAAGAGGTTGTGATTACTCGTAGAGACTATCAGGCAGCTACGAGTCTGAGCAAAACCACTGCTACTCGAGATATAAACATATATATTGAGGAAGGGTGGTTGGTGAAGAAAAGGAAGGGGATTAGTACGCTGTACTATTTGAAGAAATAACCAAAAAACTCTCCAATTCTTGCAAGTTTTTGAAGAACTTGCAAGAATTGGAGAGTTTTGATGTATGATAGTACAAGATGATCTATATTCTATCCGCACGAACCAACCCATTCATTACCGCATACACAGTAAGGCCAGCTACACTCTTAATCCCCAACTTACTAGTGATATTTTTACGGTGAGAAATGACCGTAGTCAGAGAGATACACAACTTATCTGCTATCTCTTTGTTGATTAATCCATGCACCACTAGCTGAAGCACCTCTATCTCACGATGTGATAAATCAGGGTTCTCTTCTATTCCTACAGGATGTGTTGTCTCTGGAGATTCCACTCCTGCAAGCAGCAAAGACAAAGCCACACGGATGCGGGCGCGCTCCATGCTCGTTTGTAGATAATGGGTACCTGTAGGCATAGACAGCGGTGCCGTGCCTTGCATCAAGATGATGCATCGGTTTTGGCGCTCGTTGAAAAAGCTATTGAACAGGGCGTAGTACTGTGGCGTGACAAAATACCACTGGTACATATCAGGAGTGTCGTCCATCAGTGCACCGTAGTCGGTAAAACAGCGAACGATGAGTTCCATATCATCGGCACAAGCCTCGTACAGAAGGCTTTGTAGGCCTTCTGATTCGAGGGTATTGGGGGTAATAATAGCAATTTCTGTTGTTTGCATCTTCTATAGATTATGCATTGATTTTTTCTACTGCAGCAACCGCACAACGGATACCATCGACTGCGGCACTCACGATACCACCAGCAAATCCTGCACCTTCACCACATGGGTATAGTCCTGGGAAATCGGTATGTTCTAGTGTCTCTCTATCTCTAGGGATGCGTACTGGAGCACTGGTGCGAGTTTCGACACCAATCATTAGGGCTTTGTCGGTCAAGAAACCACGAGCACGTTGTCCAAAGGCCTTGAAACCTTCTTGCAAACGAGAAGTCACGAATTCTGGCATCCAGAAATGGAGTGGGGAACCGACCACGCCTGGTGAGTAACTACATTCTGGTAGTTCGGCGTTGAGGCGGTTATTCACGAAGTCGGCCATGCGCTGAGCTGGGGCACGTTGTGACATTCCCCCTTGTAGCCAAGCCGACTTTTCTAGTTCCTCTTGGTAGCGAAGCATGCACAATGGGTCTTCTGTATGTTGCTTATTCACATCCTCAGGACGAAGTTCTACGACCATGCCGCTATTGCTCCAACGGCTTCCGCGACTGCTCGAACTCATCCCGTTGACAACGACTTGCTCTGGACCTGTAGCGGCTGGTACGACCACGCCACCTGGGCACATACAGAAACTGTACACACCTCGGCCTTTGACTTGCTGTACCATGCTGTATTCCGCAGCTGGAAGATAATCGCCACGACCTTCTTTGTTGTGATATTGTATCTGGTCAATCAAGTGGGCTGGGTGTTCTAGACGCACACCGACTGCGATGCCTTTGGCTTCCATTGGTACAGAGGCTTCGGCTAGGTAGCGATAGACATCGCGTGCGCTATGGCCTGTGGCCAAAATCACGGGACCTTCTATCTCCATGCCTTGACGAGTGGTGATACCAACTACTTGACCGCCTGAGAATAGGAGGCTGTTCATGCATTGTTCAAAGTGCACTTCACCACCACAATCAAGGATGGTTTGGCGCATGTTTTCGATAATGCGAGGTAGCTTGTCGGTACCTAGGTGTGGGTGGGCATCGACCAATATATCGGTGCTGGCACCGTGCTGGCAGAATACTTCTAGGACTTTCTTTGTCGAACCACGCTTTTTGCTGCGTGTGTAGAGCTTGCCATCTGAAAAAGCACCGGCACCACCTTCTCCAAAGCTATAGTTGCTTTCTGGATCGACGGTTTGGGTGCGAGAGATTTGAGCCAAGTCGCGCTTTCTATCTCGCACGTTTTTACCACGTTCGATGACGATAGGCTTGATGCCAGCCTCGATTAGTTCGAGGGCCGCAAAAAGACCTGCAGGACCTGCACCCACGACGATGACTTGCTGATTGCCACTTACTGGGCGGTACTCCACGCGCTCGTACATCTCGTCATGAGGGACTTCGTTGAGATAGCATCTTACCTTGAGGTTGATGTATATCTGGCGTTGACGGGCATCGACGCTTCGTTTCAGGATGCGCACAGCATTGAGCTTGTTCTTATCAAGACCTTTTTCGTCGATTAGATATTGGCGCAACTCTTGTTCTACGGCTGCCACTTTGGGCGTGACACGTAGTTGAAATTCTTCTGTCATATATTGTTTCTTTGTTTTCTAGCGATGCAAGAATGGGGGTTATCCAAATACTTGGCGGAAGGCTTCCTCTACTTTGCGTACAGGAATCAGTTTGATATTGTACTTGTTGGCATCTATGCCGTGCATGTTTTGGGCGGGCAGGATAAACTCGGTAAAGCCTAGTTTTTCAGCTTCGCTGATGCGTTGTTCGATGCGGTTGACTGGACGAATCTCTCCGCTAAGGCCGACTTCTCCAGCAAGACATACTTGTCCCATAATGCCTGTATCCATATTGCTGGATAGGATGGCGCAGATGACTGGGAGGTCGATCGCTGGGTCTTTGACTTTAATCCCTCCTGCGATATTGAGGAAGACGTCTTTTTGGCCTAGCTTAAAGCCTACACGCTTTTCGAGCACTGCTAGTAGCATATTCATGCGGCGGATGTCAAAACCTGTGGCTGAGCGTTGTGGATTGCCATAGACAGCGGTACTCACAAGGGCTTGTGTCTCTATTAAGAAAGGACGTACGCCTTCTACGGCTGCAGCAATAGCTACACCACTCAATCCTTCGTGGTCGGAACTTAGTAGTAGTTCCGATGGATTCTGTACGCAGCGGAGTCCTTCTTGGCGCATCTCATAGATGCCCAGTTCGTCGGTGCTTCCGAAGCGGTTCTTGATACCACGCAGGATGCGGTACACGTGGTTTTGGTCGCCTTCAAACTGTAGGACGGTATCGACGATATGTTCTAAGACTTTAGGACCTGCGATGCTTCCTTCTTTATTAATGTGTCCAATGAGGATAGTCGGGATATGGCGTTCTTTGGCAAACCGGAGGATGGCGGCTGAACATTCACGTACTTGACTGATGCTACCAGCACTCGACTCTAAGAGTTCGCTGCTGATGGTTTGGATGGAGTCAATCACGACCATATCGGGTTCTACTTGCTTGATTTGCAAGAAGATTTGTTCTAGGGCTGTTTCACATAGGACCATCAGTTCTTTGGAACCTGGGTGTATGCGTTCTGCACGCATCTTCAGTTGGCGGGCACTTTCCTCGCCACTTACATAAAGGATGCGCTTGTCTGGGATGTTCAAGACGGTCTGAAGAATAAGGGTACTCTTACCGATACCTGGCTCTCCACCTAGAAGGACCAAGGAACCTTCTACAAGGCCACCACCCAGTACGCGGTTGAGTTCTTCGTCGCGCAAGTCAAGACGTAGCTCTTCGCCTTCTTTGATCTCTTCTATACGCATGGCTTTGCTTGGCGGCAGGTCGGCCGAACCTGTCACTTCACGTTTGGCGTTTTGTGGACGGATGATTTCTTCTACAAAAGTATTCCACTGGTTACAGCTGGGGCACTTGCCCATCCACTTGGGACTGTCATAGCCACAATTGCTGCACACATATACGCGCTTCTCTTTTTTTGCCATAGCTTATAGGGGTAAATGATTGAACTGGGGACAAAGATACGAAAAAAAGAATAGAGGATGTTTTATGTCGACACATAAAACATCCTCTACTGTTGTGGCTATTGAAGTGTTCTGACTGAGAGAGATAAGTCAGAATTTCTTTAAGCTATTTTAGAATACAAATTCTGCACCGAAACCAAATACTTTGTTTTCACGAGAATATGTGTTTTCAGTACCGTATGTAGACAAACCTGTATAGTCATCATAGTATGAGTGCATATAACCGATATTGAAGGCTACGCTTTCGTTCATCTTGATACGACCACCAATACCTAGTGAGTAGCTATCGCAAGAGAATGAAGTGTCTCTTTGGTAAGTATCAGTCAACCCGTAGTTTGTGTTCTGGTAACCAGTACTCAAAGTAATACGTTCTGTAATGTCCCACTCAATACCTGCTAGCCATTCGATTGTACCGTGGCTTAGTTGGTCTTGCTTGTCGTCAGCCATGCTTGCATCTTTGTCGAAGTAGTAGTGGTAACCTGCGTTAACACGAACTGTAGGCAGTACTTCGTAGCTCGCACCCATTTTTAGGATAGCTGGGATGTCATTTGGAGTGTTGACACCGTCATCGAATGAAGCCAATAGACCTTTTAGTTGAGCACTCTCTTGGTGCAAGATGTTTGCACGTAGAGGTGTGTTGCTCTTGTTTTCGATATTTAGGTTTGTCAAGAACTCATATGTAGCAGCAAAGTTCCACTTACCAAATTTAGCATCTACACCGATGATTGGAGTTACACCCCAACCGCTTTGGTCAATATCTAGAGCTACATCAGCTAGTTGGCTATCTGGAAGACCTAGTGCCTTTGTTGTTGCTTGCACGTTAGGATCTGTAGCGTTAACTTGAATATATCCTTTTTGACCTCCGAAGAAGAAGTTCATACGACCACCACCATAAACAGACAACCAGTCGTTGATTTGGTAAGTAACACCAAATTGACCACCCAGGATATATTGTGTACCTTCCATGTCCATATCTACATCGTATTGTGATGGAGCTAGTTGTAGACGTGTGTCGCCGCCTAGAGGAAGATTAGCGAACGTACCAACTACAAGTGTTTGGAACATTGGTAGACCGTTGCTGAACGATGCTTTACCACCACCGCTGGTGAAACCAAACATACCTGAGAAGGTGATTTTATCTTGCTTGTAGGCTGCCATAACGCTCGGAATAACTGGAGCTGAAGCATCGCCTTCAAATTTCATAGTTTGTGATGTGTTTCCATCTAGATTCCAACCACCTCGAAGTAGGCGTGAATTAGCATCACGTGTTTGGAATGCACTTTGATTGTCGATTGACAAGAAGAAACCATCGTGTGGTAGGAAAGATAGTCCTGCTGGGTTGTAGTAAGCAGAGTAAACGTCAATAGAAGCGTCTCTGGCCATCATACGCAAGAATGATGCACTTTGATTTGAGTTAGTGAGTAGTCCACCTGCGTGTGTGCTGCTTACTGCAACAAAAATGGCCGCAATAGCAGCCATGAAAAATCTTTTCATACTTTTCTTTATTTGATTAATATGCGCGCAAAGATAGGGCAAAATGAGATGTGTTCCAAATGTTTTGTTGCGAAATGAACTAAAAAAATACACGAATTGGTTGAATGTGTGCAATAAAAAATGTCTGAAAAGTCTATAAATAAATAGGTTTGTACAAAATTAGTTGCTACCTTTACCAAATCATTTTTTTATAATTCTAATATCAAATATATAAGTATATGAGAGCAAAATTTCGATTAGGAGGACTGTTTTTACTAGCTCTGTTGAGTTTTACTTTGACAGCTTCGGCTCAACAAAAGAAAGATTATTCTGCTTATTTGCAAGGAGCAGTTCCACAAGTAGATGGGAAAGTTGTATTTGAAAAGAAATTGTCTACCCATGCACTTCCTATTGAGCAATTATGGAAGACTTTGAGTACTTGGGCTGAAGAACGTATGGCTAAAAATAAGAATACTAGTCGTGTGGCTTATGCCGATGTCGATAAGAGAATCATTGCTGCGATTGGTGAGGAGTATCTTGTATTTCAATCGAATGCTTTGTCGCTTGATCGTGCTTTGGCGAAATATTTAATGACTATCAGTGTGCAACCTGATGATTGTCGTTTGGTGGTTCGTCGTATTGGTTATACGTATGAAGATGAGTTTATGACTGCGGAGCAACAGATTACTGATTCGGCTGCGCTCTATAAGGACGGCACAAAGATTCGTAGACGCTTGCGTAAGTTCCGTGTGCATACTGTAGATTTGGTGAACCGTTTGCATGCTGAAGCGGAAGTAGCTATCAATAAGACGGCTGTGGCGATGTTAGATCAACGTCCTAGACAAGTCGTTGTGGCAAGCCAACCAGTGGTGCCCACTCAGAAGCCTGTCTCTGCTCCAAAACAACCTATCAAACCTCATACTATCGGTACGCCAAAAACAGGTGTGCCTGTACAGGTGGTACAAACGACAGTGGCTCCAGTAGCAAGCAAGGTGGTGCCTATGGGCTATAGTCTTATGGTTAAGGATATGGCCAAGAGTGTGGAATTCTATACGACTCACTTTGGTTTGAAGAAGCAGTCTAGTTTTGCTTCTCCAGATGGTCAATATAAGATGACGCAGTTGGTGTTTCCTAACAGTACGTTTACTTTACAGTTGATTCAACAAAAGGGCGCTTCTGTACAAGCATCTGCTGGTATGGCTTTGGTCTTCAAGGCAGGTAGCTACAAGCGCTTATCTTCTAGTCTTGTAGAGAAGGGCTTGATCGAAGGTCCTGTAGATGAGGCTAGCTTTACCATACAAGATCCTAATGGATACAAGGTACAGGTGATGAAGTAAGAAGCTGAGTTTATTGGATTCAAATAAAAACGAGCAGGTGCGTGTTAGCGCATCTGCTCGTTTTTGTATATGATTCCTTTGGGTATGGCTCTCCAATGATTATCTGTTTTTCAACTCTTCGGCATGGTCTTTTGTCCAATGCATTACATTTGCTGGTGAACGTTCGTTCTTTAGCTCTTGGCTCATGAAGTCCATATATGGAGCAACGAGCTTGAAGAACTTGAAAGGTCGTTTAGTCCTGGTTTGCTATCATATGTATAAGTGAAGCGGTCTTTAGGGCAACCACCGTTGCAGGCAAAGTAGAGCTCACATTCCTGACCACAAGTCTTGGCCATAGAGCAGACAGCTGGTTGTTCTACTCTAGATAGCAACAGTATTTACAAGTTAAATTACAAATAGAGTTCATTGGTTTAAGCATCACATATAGAGGCTTAGCAAAAGGTGCGAATGTACTTATTATATGATTGTTTTATAATAGTGTTCTGGCGGAAAATACTATTATTTTTTTACATATAGATGTGTTTTCGTGTTTGATTGAAAACAAGTGATTGAAGCTTTCGGTATAAACGATAGAGCTGTTTTTTTTGTTATTGGGTTCTGAATCAATAATTTTTAGGGGACTCATGCTAAAAAGTTGTTATTATCGTCTTTGGTATAGCTCGTTTTATATATCTTTGCGCTGTGTTCAAATGAACGCAGATAAATAAAACTTTTCTTATGAAGTGTTATTATCAATATCTTGGTCTGTTTTTCTTCTGTATTTTGTCTTGTTTTTGTGTCGTAACACAAGCCGAGACGAAAGATTTTGTGCTGGTTATTGATGCCGGACATGGAGGAAGAGATCCTGGTGCTGTGGGCAGATTTGGGAAAGAAAAAGATATAAACTTAAATGTGGCTATGCGCTTTGGACGGACTGTTGAAAAATGGATACCTGGGGTGAAAGTAGTGTACACTAGAAAAAGCGATCGCTTTTTGAAATTATATCAGCGTGCTGAGATAGCTAATAAAGCGAATGCGGATTTGTTTGTGTCTATACACACCAATTCAGTAGCTTCACATAAAAGTACTACAAAAGGAATATCCACGTATGTCCTTGGTTTTGATAAAGCTGCTAAAAATCTGGCTGTTGCGCAACGTGAAAATGCTGTAGTGACATATGAATCGGATTATAAGACAAGATATCAAGGTTTCGATCCGAAATCGGATGAATCGTATATCATCTTTGAATTGATGCAGGATAAGTTTTATGAACAAAGTGAACATTTTGCTCAAATGATTCAATCCAGAAAACCAGCTTCTCGCAGGAATAAAGGAGTGCGTAAAGGACCTTTTTTGGTGTTGAAGGAAACAGCTATGCCTAGTGTGTTGGTTGAGCTTGGATTTATCAGTCAACGAGAAGAGGAGCGCTATCTCATGTCTGATAAAGGACGCAAAGAGGTGGCTTTAAGTATATACTATGCGTTTAAGGCATATAAGGCGGAATACGATAAGCGACAGCAGGCATTAAACCAACAAGTTGTGATTGATGCTCATAGAACTGCTCAAAACAGTGCTGTGGCAACATCGTCAAATATAAACACAACACCTCGAAGTGTTTCTGTAAGTAAGAATCAAGTGGTGTATAAAGTGCAGCTATGTGCTTTACCTGTAAAAAAGGATTTAACAAAAAGTCCCTTTAAAAATCTCTCGAAAGTGGGAGTGTACAAACAGAGAGGACTTTACAAATATACATGTGGGGATAATATAAGCTTCGATAAAGTGAATAACCTGAGACGGAGTTTGTCAAAACGTTTCCCTGGATGTTTTGTTGTAGCTTTCAAAAATGGAAAGCGCATCAAGTAAAGAAGAAATAAAATATATATATGAAACGATTTACAAGAGAAGTCAAGATTGGAGCAATGGCTGTCGCAGCATTAGTTTTGCTCGTGGTCGGTATTAATTTTTTTAAGGGAGTGCACTTGTTTAAACCTACAAGATATGTATATGCACACTTTAAAAATGTGGAAGGATTGATGACTTCAAACCCCATCTTTGCAGATGGTTTTCAAGTGGGTATCGTGCGTAGTATAAACTATGACTTTGAACATGCTGGAAATATCTATGTGGAGATTGCACTTGATGATCAAGTGAAGTTGCCTAAGGGCACACGAGCTGAAATTGTAGCTGAAATGCTTGGAGGAGCTCGCATGAACCTAATCATAGCTCCGCTTTCAGAAGGTTACGTACATTCAGGTGACACAATATCTGGTGAACGATCAAAAGGGATGGCAGAAGAGGCAAGTGCTATGTTGCCACAAGCGCAACAATTGTTGCCTAAAATAGACTCTGTTCTGGTCGCAATGCAAATGGTGTTAGCTAATCCTGCGTTAAGTCAGTCTATGGGAAGTTTAGCAAGTACTTTAAAACAGCTTGACAAAACAACGAAATCTCTGGATAAATTAATGTCCAAACAAATACCAACAATAGCCAATAATTTAGCTGAAACGACAGAGCAATTCAAAGGCATCTCTTCTAATTTAGCTCAGGTGGACTTTGCAGCTACAATGAAGAAGGTTGATGCGACTTTAGCAGATGTTAAGACTCTGACAGACAAGATGAATGCTAAAGATAACAACTTAGGTTTGTTGCTGAATGACAGGGCTCTTTATGACAATTTAAATGCTACAGTTAATAGTGCTGATAGCTTGATGATTGACTTGAAGAAGAATCCTAAGAGGTATGTTCACTTTTCTATCTGGTGATTTCTAATCTAGAATTTGTATAAATAAAACTACAAGTGTTGTTTTGTGCAACTTTTGCATAGAAGTTCGCTGATTGTCAGTATTTTTCTTTATTTTAAATAAGGCTGTTGATATGGTTTTTTGCAAAACTAAATAGTTAGAAATATTCTGATGTTCAGGAGGTTGTAAATAATTCAACGCTTTTGTATACAGATTGTGAGCATGAAACTGTTAGCCCCGATAAATAAGGGAGTTTCTATATGAGCAAGAAAATGGGTGGAAAAATGCTATTTGTATTTCTCATTTTTTTCTCCGATATTTGTGAGTGGAAAAGTTCATTGATTATCCAATATTTGTAATTTACTAAACCTACGTTTTTAATATGACCAAAACTCATGCGGCGATGGTCTGGGAAAGTTGTCTGCGTATACTTCGTGACAATCTCTCAGATAATGCTTTTGCCACCTGGTTTGAGCCAACGACTGCTCTCTCATTGGAGGAGAACACGTTGACTATTCAGGTTAAAAGTGCATTCTATGCGGAATACATAGATGAGCACTACCTTGATGTCCTAAGACAGACGCTACACAAGGTGATTGGACCTGGTGCACGACTTAACTATAAGGTTGTGGTCGATCAGCGTGCTGGAAAAGGATTGGATTTGCCTAGCGGTAATCGTACAACTGTGAATCACAATGAGATGGAACCTAATACTCAAGCTTTACAGAACGAACAAGTTCGTAAACCTCAAGTGGCTTCGTTCAATACACATCTCAATGAGAATTATAGTTTTGATGCGTTTATTGATGGGTACAACAACAAGTTACCTAGAAGTGTAGCTGGTGCTGTAGCTGAACGTCCTGGACAAACGTTTAACCCTTTGTTCTTGTATGGACCTTCTGGGGTGGGTAAAACTCACCTTGCTAATGCTATAGGTCTTCAAATTAGAGAAGACTTTCCTGAGAAACGTGTGCTGTATGTTTCAGCCCACCTATTCCAAGTACAATTTAGTGATGCGGCTCGAAGTGGACGTATCAACGATTTTATCAATTTCTACCAGTCTATTGATGTTTTGATTCTTGATGATGTACAGGAGTTTACTGGGGTTAAAACTCAGAATACTTTCTTTCATATTTTCAATCATTTACACCAGAATGGTAGACAACTAATCTTGACTTCTGATCGTGCTCCAGTACAGCTTCAAGGCTTTGAAGATCGACTTTTAACTCGATTCAAGTGGAGTATGGTGACTGAAATGGAGCGTCCTACTGTAGAACTGCGTAAGGAAATCTTGCGTGATAAAGTGCAGCGAGATGGTAACCAATTCCCTGAAGATGTGATCGACTTTATTGCAGAGAATGTGTCAGATAATGTACGTGATCTAGAAGGTATCGTAACCTCAATTATCGCACGTTCAACATTCCAAAACCGTCCTGTTACTGTGAATTTGGCACAAAAGGTGGTGACTGGGTTTGTGGATAAACAGACAAAGGTGTTGACCCAAGATGATATTGTTGATGTAGTGTATGATTTCCTTGGTGTAGATAAGGCAACAATGCTTCAAAAGAACAGAAAGCAAGAGCTTGTAAAAGCGAGATATATTACTATGTATATGCTAAAGGAATTTGCTGATATGTCTTACAGTAAAATCGGTAAATTGTTTAAGAAGAACCACACAACTGTAATGCATGGTGTGGATGGTGTCAAGAGTCAAATGGAGGTGAACCCTACATACAGAAGTGATGTGGAACAGATTATTTCTAGAATTAAAACAGCAAGTTAAAAACGAGATATATCTAACTTAGGATATAGTGATTACAATAAATAAGGTGTACCATTTGTTATTGGTACACCTTATTTGTTTATACGGTCTTATTAGTCTTTTATAAAACCTTGTTGTTTGAGCATCTGTAGGAGTTGAGTAGACATTTTCTCATATGTATCTTTGTTGTATCTAATCTGTGTAAATACTTGCGCCAAGTTAGATAGATTGTTTTCCATTACAAAGTTGCGATTTTCTTCTAGCTCTTCAGTCTCGGCATAGATGGCTTCTATTTCATCGTCTGAGTAATCGTGGTAGTACTCGTCGTGAATAAAGCTTTCTAGTGGTAGGCGACTTGTTTGCTCTGGTTCTTCGTCTGGGTAGCCTACAGCCACTGTTGTGATTGGAAATACGCCTTTTGGTAGCTTAAGTAGGTTGATTGCCATTTTAGGATTATACAAATCTGTACCTAAGTAGCATATACCAAGTCCTTGATTCTCTGCAGCATTACAAAAGCTTTGTGCAGCTAGTAGGGCATCTGTCATAGCGTTTAGAAATGCGTGGAAATTTTTGTTCCCACTTTCTGCCTCCCTAAGATTACACCATTTGTTAAAGCGGTTGTAGTCTGCGCAAAATGTGAGGACGACAGGAGCACCCGTAATCATCGGTTGGTTATAGTGTATAGGGGCTATTCTTGCTTTGGCTTCCTCAGATTTGTTGATTATAATACTGAAGCCTTGCATATTTCCCACATTTGAGCTTTGAATAGCTGCTTGTAGAAGATGGTTGAGGGTTGATTCGGAAATTTGTGTAGACGTGTATCTTCTGATAGAACGTCTATTTAGCATAGATTTTATCATAATAAATGCGAGTTAATTGTTTGCTATGACAAAGATACGCATTGCTTATTATATATACAAATGAAGCTCATTTGTTTTTTGAATAATAACATTGTGTTGATGGTTTTGGATAACTTTTTGAATGACTGATGAATGAAATCCACTGATAATCAGTAGAAAGAAATGTTAAAATGGTAAACGTGCTACCTGTGTATAAATATATTCTATTCTTTTTGGAAAATCCGAATAGTGTTTGTATTTTTGCAGAATATCAATTTTAAAAACGAAGTCTAAAGCGTAGACTGCCATATATAAAGTGTTGTACATGGTTTGATCGACATAAGTTACGAGTGTGGATAATCAATGAACTTTTCCCTAACCTAATGATTATCAATATTCAACATACTTATATATATTACATGGAAAGAAAAACCTATTCTCATGATGAGGCCTTTGAAGCTACACTTAAGTATTTTAAAGGTGATGAGTTGGCTGCACGTGTGTGGGTCAACAAATATGCTGTGAAAGACAGTTTCGGTAACATTTATGAACAAACTCCTACTGATATGCATTGGCGAATTGCCAATGAGATTGCTCGAGTAGAAAAGAATTATCCAAATCCTTTATCGGCTGATCGATTGTTTGAATTGATGGACAAGTTTAAGTACATCGTACCTCAAGGTAGTCCTATGACTGGTATTGGTAATGACTTCCAAGTTGCATCCTTGTCTAATTGTTTTGTAATTGGTGCTGATGGTATGCCTGACTCATATGGTGGGATCATCAAAATCGATGAAGAGCAAGTGCAGCTTATGAAACGTCGTGGTGGTGTAGGGCATGATTTGTCTCATATCCGTCCTAAAGGATCCCCAGTAAAAAATTCAGCTTTGACATCAACTGGATTAGTACCTTTTATGGAACGTTATTCAAACTCAACTCGTGAAGTAGCCCAAGATGGACGTAGAGGTGCATTGATGCTTAGTGTGGCTATTAAACATCCAGATTCAGAGTCTTTTATTGATGCAAAGATGGAAACTGGTAAAGTGACTGGTGCGAATGTTTCAGTTAAACTTGATGATGAATTTATGCAAGCTGTTGTAGATGGTGAAAACTATATGCAACAGTATCCTATCAATAGCAAAAATCCAACTTTTACTCAAGAAGTTGATGCACAGTCTATTTGGAATAAAATTGTTCACAATGCATGGTCTTCAGCGGAACCTGGTGTCTTGTTTTGGGATACTATTATTAGAGAAAGTGTGCCTGATTGTTATGCTGACCTAGGTTATCAAACTGTATCGACTAATCCATGTGGTGAGATTCCATTGTGCCCCTACGATTCATGTCGACTTTTGGCTATCAACTTATACTCATACGTAAAAGATCCATTTACTCCAGCAGCTGCATTTGATTTTAAGTTGTTTAGTGAGCATGTTGCTCTTGCTCAACGTATCATGGATGATATTATCGATCTCGAACTTGAAAAGATTGATAGAATTCTTGAGAAAATTGAAAGTGATCCTGAAGAGGAATCTGTTAAGCGCAATGAACGTGAGTTATGGGAGAAGATTTACAAGAAGAGTGGCCAGGGCAGACGTACTGGTGTAGGTATTACAGCTGAAGGTGATATGTTGGCTGCAATGGGACTGAAATATGGTACGGAAGAAGCAACTACTTTCTCTGAAAAAGTTCATAAGGAGCTTGCTCTAGCTGCATACCAGTCTTCTGTAGATTTGGCTGAACAACGTGGTGCGTTTGAGGTTTATGATGCTAAGCGTGAGGAAGAGAATCCATTTATTCTACGTCTTGCTAATGAACGTCCTGATATGTACGAAAAGATGCAACGTGTAGGTCGTAGAAATATTGCATGTTTGACGATTGCTCCTACTGGAACTACTAGTCTTATGACGCAAACGACATCTGGTATTGAACCTGTGTTCTTGCCTTATTATAAGCGTAGAAGAAAGGTAAATCCTAATGACGAAAAAGTGCGTGTAGACTTCGTTGATGAAGTAGGTGATTCTTGGGAAGAATATGTGGTATTTCACCATAAGTTTGTAACATGGATGGAAGCTAGTGGTTACAACCCTAGTAAAAGTTTTACAAGTGAAGAGGTTGCTGAAATGGTCGAAAAATCACCTTATCATAATGCCACATCTAATGATGTTGATTGGTTGATGAAAGTGCAAATGCAAGGTCGTATCCAAAAATGGGTGGATCACTCTATTTCTGTGACTATTAACTTACCAAGCAATGTGTCTGAAGAGTTGGTTAATAACTTGTATATTGAAGCTTGGAAATCGGGTTGTAAAGGTTGTACTGTGTATCGTGATGGTTCACGTGCTGGTGTGCTTGTTGCTGCTGAAGATAAAAAGAAGCAAGAAGAAGATAGTAAGAAAGGTAAGGTTGAAGAACATCCTGCACTTCAACACGAAGAATCTAGACCTAATGAACTTGAATGTGATGTAGTACGTTTCCAAAACAATAAAGAAAAATGGGTGGCTTTCGTTGGCGTATTTGATGGAGAACCATATGAAATATTTACAGGACTTCAAGATGACGATGAAGGTATTGTATTGCCTAAGAGTGTTACCAAGGGTAAGATTATTAAGAATATTGATGAGGATGGTACGAAACGTTATGACTTCCAATTCACGAATAAGCGTGGTTATAAGACAACTGTAGAAGGTCTGTCTGAGAAGTTCAATAAAGAGTATTGGAACTATGCGAAGTTGATTTCTGGTATTTTGCGTCGTCGTATGCCTATAGATCAAGTTATTGCATTGGTTAGCTCCCTTCAACTAGATAGTGAAAGCATTAATACATGGAAGAATGGTGTAGAGCGTGCGCTTAAGAAATATGTGATTGATGGTACGAAAGCCAAAGGAAAGAAATGTCCTAACTGTGGTGAGATGAGTTTGATTTACCAAGAAGGATGTTTAATTTGTACAAGTTGTGGCACTTCTCGTTGCGGGTAGTATTCACCAGATATAATTGAAGAATAAGGGCTATGGATTGCGAAAGCATCCATAGCCCTTTTATTATTTGATGAGAGATTAGCTTTTTGATTCAGGACTAATCTTTTCCCATTTCTCAGTTTCTTTGTTGTATCTTTTGATTGGTTTAGCTGGTGATCCTGCACTTAGGGTGTAGGGTGGAAGACTTTGAGTAACCACTGAGTTAGCTCCAACAACAGAATTGTGTCCTATAGTAACACCTTGCGTAATAACAGTATTAGCTGCAATCCAGACATTGTGTTCTATTACAATCTTCCCAACTATGTCACCTTGGAATTCGCATATCCTTTCAGCATCGTCATAGACATGGTGTAAGCCAGCTAGAACTACATTTTGTGCCAACCAGACATGGTCTTGAATCTCAATTGGGCCCATAAGTGTGTTGTTGATCCCTATCATGACGTGATTGCCTATGGTGATTTCTCCCACTTGATTGTTAAGAGTCGTACGGTCTGGAATGATGGAGTTTGCCCCTATTTTAAATGGATGAAACGGCCCACAATCCCATCTGACTTTACGTGAGATAACACTTTTGTTACCAATATCAGTGTAAAAAGGCTTGGCCAAACGGAGCCATAGGCGTGGACGTTTCCACTTGGGGTTCATCATGACCCAGTAGATAAACTTCTTCAGCCTTGGATAGGATGTGATTTTCTCTTTAAAACTCATAGAACGTTATTTTAGTTAGTCACCATGTTGTGTGTGTATAAAGTGCTTACTAGCACCCTTTAGATTAAATCGATTCATGATGTTGTCTGCAAGAATTATAGGAAGACGTAATAGAGCTTTATTAAGTTCTTTTCCTGATAATCTGTTGGGGATAGGCATCATTATTGACAGTCCTAACAGTATAAGTAACATCCACCATTTGATACTAATTAAAGGGCTGTTAAAAAGAAGATCGATTACTGTTGTTGTTACAGCCAACAACAATATTGCTGCTATTTGAATAAACATTGAAGGAATCATCCATTGAACAATTTTCATAGCAAAGTCAAGGTTTCCCCCTAAAAGAGTCAGTGGTAATTTAGGGAGGTTTGCATAAAATATACTCTGTTTCGCAGCTGCCCACCTTTTTCGCTGATTTTTCATTCCTTCTTGACTAGGAGTTTTTTCATCATATACATATACATCAGATAAAAAGTCTATAAATTGCTTTTGCTCTAACAAGAGAACTTCAAGTTCTTTGTCTTCACCTGTTGTCTTTAGTTTGTGGACATTGTTAGCAAACCACTCGTAAGAAAATAGCATGCCACTTCCAGAGAGTGCTGAAGATAGACCTAGACGTACGTGTCCAGCTCTGAAAATGCCGTTGTTTACTTCTTCAGTCACAGCATCGATAAGTGAAATTTCAGAAGTTATTTTCTTTTCGATACGTCTTGCCTGAATGGCTGCTTTGCTAGATGAGTAAGCGTCGTTTAAACAGTTTAGAAAATTAATATCAACATGATTGTCGGCATCTAAAATGACTACACAGTCATAGTCGCTAGGCATTTGTTGAATTGCGTAATTTAGTGCTTTGGCTTTAGTACTAACCTCAAAGACTGGCTCCAATACTGTTACTGGTAGTGACTTTAGTTGTTGGTTTGTTTCATCCTTCATGTGGTCTGATATCACAACTAGGTCATATTTGTCTTTTGGATAGTCTTGTTTTAGAAAGTTACTTGCAGCTCCAACTATTACTTTGTCTTCAGCATATGCTGGATAAAGGACAAGGTATTTTAGCTTCTTTCTAGCTGGCGGGTAGTCAAATTTCTTGTCAAAAAGAGAAGCAAAAGAGAATATAAATAAATACAATACACAAATAAATAGCATAACAAACAATATGCTATCCGCTGTATTCAATAGTGATATAATATTATCCATAATGTTGAGTGTTTTTATCTTCGATTTTAAAAAAGTCTATAGCACCTTGCACATATGCTTTGGCTACGTCATTTTTTCTTTTATATTTGTTCACTAACCATCCCTTTGGCACAGCAATACTCAATTGGTAAGCGATGGAGAGCCAACGGTTAAGTCCTTTTAAATTTCTATAGGCATAGAGCAGTCTGTTTCTAGTCAGATAGTATGTGCGCAAAGGGCTTTCCTGACCAGTTGACTGACTTTCTTTATGAAAAACTGTCATTCTAGGTTCATACCAAAGTTCATAGCCTGCATTTCTCATTTGGGTTGTCCAATCTAATTCTTCGTAGTATAGAAAAAAAAGCTCTGGCATATTTCCCACCTTTTCTATCACCTCTCTCTTGATAAGTAAAGCTGCTCCGTGTAAATACCATTGTTTAGTGGCTATGTTATAATGTGGGTGGTCAGCCTCACCGAAACCAATGGGTTTATTACGAAGAGTAATAGGGGTTAGCTTAGTGTAACCAGCATATTGAATATCCTGAGGTGGAAATGCGAACCTTATTTTGGGTGACACTGCTCCAATCTTTGGGTTGGATTCTAAACGATCTATTAGTGCTAAAAGATTGTCTTCTTCAATATATGTGTCATTATTTATTAAGAAGATGTATTCTCCTTGTGCTTTGCCTATACCAATATTATTTCCAGCCGAAAATCCACCGTTGTCTTCATTGCGAATTGCACAAATTGTTGGGTAGTTTTGTTGTAGTCTCTCTGCTTCGTTATTTTTTGATGCATTGTCAACAACTATGATTTCATAGGAAACTGATGTGATATGTTTATGTAACGATTCAATTAGATCACAAGTGTCTTTGTAGCCATTGTATGTTATGGTTACAAATGATATGAGTGGTTTGTTATTGTTCACTGTGTTCATAATGCTAGCTTCTTACAAGATTTCTAAATTACCCAATTTCCATGATAAGCCAAAATATTTAAAAGCTTCATTTCGGCGTTTACGTTCTAAAACCTCCTTGTCAATAACGGTTGCTATGTAGACATAGGCAAGGCAAGTATAGCAAAGCATGCCGTTGGGATAGCTTAGTACTTCGTTGGAATAACCACCAGCCATCGCTCCAGCAAAAAGACATACCATAGCCACCATATAGCCTCTAACTTCAGGATCTCTAATTTTGTACAGTACGATGTTTATTCCACCAATGAGAACGATAGCTATGATACCTAGATAATAATATAGACCTACTATGCCAGTATCTTGCCAAATCATAACAAACCAAGAGTCTGTGGCGTATGGTGCTGTCGGAAATTTAAATCCGTATTCTAAACTTCTTGATGAGCTCAAGCCAACTCCAACTCCAAATGGGTAGTCTACCATGATTTTTCTCAGAGCTCTTTGGTTAATCATTCGTACTTGGAATGATGCGTCTTTATCGTAGTTTACAATAGTTCTTGTTCTACTTATGAATCGGTTCTCTTCACCTATATTGGTGTATTTAAGAAATGAGTAAGATCCTATCAGTAGGAGTAAACTCACAACCATTAGTTTTGCGTTTTTTGAACAGATTATAAAAACGATTGCTGCTGCACCTGGTACTGCAAACGCACTGCGGGTGCCACTAATAAGAAGTCCATATACTCCAGATAAAAATACCCCCAAATAAAATAGTCTAATAAGAACTTTTTTCTCGTACAAAAAGCAAATACCATATGTTACTGCGGTCATAGCCATGCTTGTTCCGAAGTTAGCTGCATCTGTGAAGAATGAAAAGTATCGAACGCCAGTAATCAAAAAGTGGGTTCGGTAAGCTCCTCCCCATAACCAAGCTAGTTCTGCAGAATTAAATCCAATGGATCTTTGGTACCAACCCTTAATAGCCCCCGTAACGCTTAATATTCCCCAAATAATAAGCATATATCGCAGGTATTTTTCTTTAGGAAAAAACACTTGAGTAAAAAAAGCGCTTGCAAGAGGCATAAAAACAATTACCAATGTCCAAATAGTCCAAGGCTTTAAAACTCCAGTAGCCCTAAACAAGTGAAGAATATACTCTGCTAAAAGAAGCAAGTATGCGTATATCATTAAATTGTTAAGGTTCTTATATGAGACTTTATTGAGCCAATTATATAAGATAGTAAGTATAAATCCAAGAATAATTAAAGCAAGCATTGTTATGCCGACTTTTATACCTGATACATAGTATCTTTGTATAGCATATATGTAATAGTTTAATATAAAAACAAAAGTAAAGAATGGCCTAGGCTTTGGTAGTATTACTATCGCCCCAACAATGGCGAACATACCAGCAATAATGGCAAGTGGTAAAATAAAATTACCTACAATTATAAATTTGTAAGCTAATATTAAAAGACCAATAAGCACAAAGCTAGGAGCAGCTTTTTTTATTGTTGCTTCAATTACCTTTTGCATATCCAATGATTCCTTCCTTAATTACTCTTTGTTGTTACTATCATTTGTATCTAATTTAGGCTCTTTTTCTTGGGTGTTGGGTTTAAACTCTTTCTCATTCTGTTCTGAGGCAGTAAGACCTAATTGCCCAAATTTATATAGAACACGACTAAACCATGAGAAAGGAGGTAACATCCCAGTGAACTTTTCTGTTTCAGAGCGATGTGTTTTGTTTAGAATCGCTAGTAGAGGGGTGTCTCTGTTTAATTCCTTCAATTCCTTCATGTATAATTCGTCTGTGTTTTTCCATGCTCTGGTTGCACGAGCGACAAACAAGTTGACATTTGAAAGTGTGAGTAATTGGCTTCTTACATTATATTGACTGATGTTAGGGTGTTCAATGATTAAAATGTTTTCATCGCTTATGCTATAGATATCTTCTAGTTTTTCGGCAAGAAGATAATTTTTAGACAAAGCATTGAAATCATGTTCCCAGTTGAGATGTTTGACCGAAATACCTAGTCTTTCCCAATAGGTTTTAAGATATTCAGCAATAGTCGTTTTACCATCTTGTTGCTCAGTACTTAATAGGCCTATAATATATGGAGTGTCGTTTTTACGATAATCAAAGTACTGTAAAATATGGGTGCTCAGTTGTTTAGCTGCAATTTCTCTACAGACTTCATTGTATTTTCTTTTACGAAAGTTTGTATTACCAGGGAATGCGCAAATGATATCAAGTCCAGTTAGTTTTTTTGTTCTAACAGTATCTCTGAGTGTGCGATCAAATATTTCAATTAAGAAAAAGAAAGCAATCACCAACATTAATGTTATAATAAAAGCAGTAATGACCAAATTTTTTCTTCCAATTGATTCTGGAGTTAAAGGAAGGGTTGGTGGGTTTAGAACGCGAATCGTTGCAGCAGTCATTTCAAGGTTCTTCTTTCTTAAAATGGCTGTGTTGTATGCATCCAAAAATTCTAAATAGTTTTGTTCTTTAAATTTAATACTCCTCTCTTTCCTGTTTATTGTAGAGCCAATAGGTGCAAAACGAAGATATTGATTCTCAATACTATCAATTTTCGAATCTATCGAAATTTTTGCTTGTTCTGCAGCTAACAATTGAAGTTTTGTTTCTAACCAATTGGATACAACTGACTCTTGAGCTACCCCATCTTTTGTTTGACGACTTTCGGCTAAGTCGTGAGTAATATTGAATAGCTTACTGTTTGTGGCCTCAAGTTGCTCTTTGTATCCTACTAATTGAATGGAATCTTTATTCTCTTTTTTTCCGCTAGCAGATTGAGAAAATGGTTCCAATTGTGAAATTTTGCTGGATAGGTTTGAGGATTCTTTTAATAGCTGTATGAATTTTCTGTTAGATTTTATTTGATCGAGTTTACCTTGAAGCTTTGACTCTAGAAGTATTAGTTTGCTTTTTGCCGTTTCTATATCAATCGTGTTTCTCATGCTTATAACATTTACATCTGAATTTAGTATAGACATGGCACGAGTCTCTTCCAAGTAATTGATAATCTTATTGTTCACTTGGTAGGTGGTCAAGGAATCCTCTGCATTTGCAAGCTCATTTGCTACTCTTGAGAATTCACCGTAGAAAAACTGTATGACGTTGTCAGTTTCTCCGTATCTGATTTCTTTGTACTCATTTACAAATTCCTCTAGTAAAATTTCTAACGTATTATATACTATCGCTGCGTCATTGTTTTCGTAGCTTATATCAACAAGATCTGTCTTATCGATTGGGGTGATAATGATTTTCTGTAATGCAGAATAGCTATAATGTGGATGATAATAATTGAAGAGTCCATAGACAAAATTATTTTTGTCTTGTTTCTCGTATTTATATAAGTTCTTTACTGTTTGCGATTCGCTAGTTTTGTCAATAACAGCAAGTAGATCTTTGTGCCATTTACATCTGTTGTAAATGTCATTATATGAGGCTGCTGTACAAGCTTTTGTGTCCTTGTCTGGGGAACCAAATATCATGACACGTGCGAAAAGTCTAAAAGAGACTCTTTTAAGAGTGCTTTTCGCTGACATAATTTTAAGGAGGTTAGCTCTTTGTCTTTCTGCTTCTTCTTTCGAATTACTACCCCCTAAACTACTATTTATAACACCAGTGTATACTGTGCTAGAGCATGAGTAATTGCCGTGTACCCCATCGTACTTATTGTATACATAATATGCCATCAACAATGGACAAATAATTATCCAAAGTCGAATCCTATAGAAAAAGCGTAGTAAATATAGAAAATTATCCATATCTTTTATTTGGCTAGTATTTGAGTTTGCGTCAAAATTTCTAATCGAATCAAATAGCTGTTTAGCTCTGTTTTTGCATTCTCAAACTCAATTTTTGTGTTGTTTTGCCTCTCTTTTGCGTGAGCCATTTTGTTAGGGTTGTTTTCTGCCCCTGACATAAACTCTTGTTCTGCATACTCATATTCTGCAGCTGCTAAGGTCTCTGATTGAGCTAAGCTGCTCAAAGTATTCATCAGTGATTGAACCTTGTTGTATAATTCCATTACTTCAAGTTTTTGCACTTGAAATTGTTCTTGAAATGTGAGTTTAGAATTCTCTGTTTTTAACTTAGCGCGTTTAACAGAGGATCTATAATCAATAAGTTTTCCGATAGTTGTTCCAATGCTAGCAGACATTCCATAAGATGTTGTAACTCCATTAGCGACACTTGTAGTAATTGGAGTTGATTCAGCTGTGGTTTGGTTTTGTGAACCAAATTGACCGTAAGCATATGATGCTCCAATGTTAATCCAATTTAGAGGCTCCCTCTTTGTGGTACTCAGTGTG
The DNA here is from genome assembly GCA_963678855.1 of Bacteroidaceae bacterium. GTDB lineage: Bacteria > Bacteroidota > Bacteroidia > Bacteroidales > Bacteroidaceae > F22. The sequence continues at coordinate 2,349,653 of OY787448.1, forward strand.
CTTTTTGATATTTTGTAGTTGTTATATGCCATTTTGTATCTTGGTGTGTTTTTCATGTTGTCAAATAGCACACTTAATGGAGGAAGTCTTAATTCCTTAGCATTGTTTTCGTTGATAATGCTCGAATAGTTTGTTCCAGCTACTTCTTCTTCGTTCAGCAATTTCCCACTGGCTACTTTTGTAGATTTCTGCAAATCTTGTGAGCTTGTTTGATGCTGGGCATATAAAGCAGTTGGCGTAAAGCACATTGCTATCACCAACAAAAGTATCTGAATAAATGATTTGTTTGCCATATAAAAAGTTTACTTTAACGTAGTAACAGTACAAATATACAATAAATCTTTTATATAGCACTGTCTATGAAGGCTTTTTTATGCTTTGAGCTATAGCAGAGAATGAAATGAATCAAATGATGGTTTCGTAAAAGTTATAGCGTGAGTTATTTTTTTGTTTTAACCGTTAGCGTAAAGAAAAAATCCACTATATTTGTGGGAGTTTTCGCATAAATCTGCGAGAGTCAAAGATTATTCTCGAATATATAAATAAAAGTATGGAAGAATCAAGATACATCGTTTCAGCTCGTAAGTATCGCCCTGGTACATTTGCATCTGTGGTTGGCCAGCAAGCTTTGGTGACTACACTTAAGAATGCAATCATTAAAAACAAACTAGCACATGCTTATTTGTTTAGTGGACCACGTGGAGTCGGCAAAACAACTTGTGCTCGTATTTTTGCTAAAACGATTAACTGTACGCATCGCACGCCAGAAGGTGAGGCGTGTAATCTGTGTGACTCTTGCCAAGCTTTTAATGCTCAGCGTTCACTTAATATTTATGAGATGGATGCGGCGTCTAACAATTCAGTAAATGATATTAAGCAGTTGATAGAGCAGGTACAGATTATGCCTTCATTAGGTCAATATAAAGTTTATATAATTGATGAGGTGCATATGTTGTCTTCTGCTGCTTTTAATGCCTTCTTGAAGACATTAGAAGAGCCTCCTGCTCACGCTGTGTTTGTACTTGCAACTACTGAGAAACATAAGCTTCTTGCTACAATTTTGTCAAGATGTCAGATTTATGACTTTAATAGGATTACACTTCAAGATATTGTCAAGCATTTAGCTTTCGTCGCTGGAAATGAAAATATAGCTTATGAACCTGAGTCACTTCAAGTTATTGCGCTGAAAGCTGATGGAGGTATGCGTGATGCTCTTTCTATTTTCGATCAAGTTGCAAGTTATTCAGGAGGTGCTTTAACGTATGCAAATACTATAGAGAATTTGCATGTCTTGGATTATGAGTATTACTTTAAGTTGGTTGAGTGTTTTCTCAAAGGGGACGTGCATTCAAGTATGCTTATAGTGAATGAGATTCTTGGTTATGGCTTTGATGGCCGTTTATTCATAAATGGGTTAGCTTCTCATTTGAGAGACCTGATGGTAGCTGCTAATGTTCAGACAGGTGAATTGTTGGAAGTTGGGGCTTCTATTCGTAAAAGGTATCTAGAACAAGGTACGCGTACTCATCTAGGCTTTTTGTACCGAGCGCTTTCGATTTGTGTCCAGATTGATTTGGACTATCGAGAAAGCAATAATAAACGTTTGTTGATTGAAATGGCTGTGATTAAGTTGTGCCAAATTATGAAACCCACTGAAGTTCCAGACCCTGTAATTTCTAATGTTCAAAAAATACAGCGACCTTTCGAGAAACAACAGACAGCACCTATAAGTCCTCAAACTACTGCATCTGTAAGTGTTCAAAATAGGGATGTCCAACCTGATGTAAGTGATCAGAAAGTCAATTTGCAAATGTCGTCTAATACATTACGCATTTCTAGTGAGCCACGACAGTCTGATGATACTAGTAAAAATCTAAAAAGTCATCTTCATGGGCCTAAAACGCTGAGTAAAAGAATGTCTTTAGGGCTTGGACGAACCAATATGATGGTGGAAAAGTCGCCTCAAGAAGATACAACTTCTTCTGTGGAAGTGGATGTGGAAAAAAAAACTGAAATAGAGGTTGTAGCCGTAGCAAAAGAAAAAGAAGCTGTTGTAAATAAACCAGTTGGTAGCCCTTCAAATGAGTTCTTTTCAGAAGAAGAATTAGTAAAAAAATGGGATGCTGTTTTGGTGAATCTTCCAGAGAATCAGAAGATCTTGCGTGCAGTGTTAGAAGGGCGCCCGATATCAAAAGTTACTGAAAAAGAGGCTACTATCGAACTCTTTTCAGAAGTTGACTTGCAACAAGTAAGAACTGGCTATTCGTATTTTGTTAATAAAATGCGCCGAGAACTGAATAGCCCAGAATTTGAGATTCGTTTCACAATAAAAGAACTTAAAGCTCATGAACAGAAACTTAGTGGAGTTGAGCTTTATAATCATATGGTTGACAGAAACGAAGCGGTGAGAGGCTTGCGTAGGCTGTTTGATTTGCATTTATAAGCGTCTTGACCTTACTGATAATAAAAAGTCTAGATTTAACTTAAAAACATGTTTTCAAAAGAGCTGTTTACTTCATTATTGAGGTAAATAGCTCTTTTTTGTGTTGTTGTGTTAATGTCTAATTGTCTAGAATTGTCTCTGTCATGTTTTTTTTTCTTTGCTATTTTTGCGATTCTAAGATAATTATATGTATATTTGCTTCCATATAGTCTCTGATTGTTCCGATTATGCATCTTTATAAAGTTAAAAAATATAGATAAAGAGCTAGTGGTGACAATTTGTATTTTGTGATAACGTTAGATATGATTACTAATTTAAACTAGTGTGGATATGAAAAGAAGTTTGTTGCTAGCTGTCGCATTGTTGGGGTGTTTTACCTTATCTGCTCAGACAGTCGAAAACAAAGATGCAAAGCACAAAGTAGAAACTAATTTGTATGGTGACAATTGGTTTATTAGTGCTGGTATCGGTGGACAAGTGTTTGCCGGCGAAAATTATGGTACTGCAGATCTTGTTGATGTGATTAACCCAGCTATCGACTTAAACGTCGGAAAATGGATTACTCCTGGAGTTGGTGTGCGATTTGGATACTATGGAGTTAGTGCAACAACTGTGACAGAAATGCAAGATATGTATTGGGTTACAGGTGCTTATGATGCGAATAATTATGAACGTGAGTTTGATCTTGGTGTATTTCATGCTGATGTGATGATGGACTTGCTTAATATGATTAAAGGCTATCGTGTAGATAGACTTTACTCAGTTGTTCCTTACTTTGGCGTAGGGCTAATGCAAGTCTGGGATGCACCTTCTGAGACACAATTATGCGCTACGACTGGTGTTATTAACACGTTTCGAATAAACGATAAGTGGGACTTTAATGTTGAATTACGTTCTGCTATAACAAATGATCGTTTTGACGGCCTAGAAGGTGGAAAAGGGTTTGACATGCTTTTCGGGGCTACTATTGGTGTAACTTATCAATTTCCAACAAGAGGTTGGGGTAAAGCTGAGCCAGAAGTTGTTGGTGTAACACGTGCAGAAATGCAAGATGTTCGCGATAAATTAAAAGATTCACGTGCTAAGAGTGGAGATTTGAAAGATCGTTTGGCGTACTTGCAACGCAATCCTAATATAGAAGAACGTATTATCAAGGAAAAGTCTATAGTACCAACTATTTTTGTTTTTGCTTTCAATTCGTCTAAGATGACTCGTTTAATGAGAGCGAATGTTGGTCATTTGGCTGAAGAAATTAAATCTGGTGATCCTAATAAGACATATGTTGTCACTGGTTATGCTGATAAGGAAACAGGTGATGCTAATTGGAATATGAAGTTGTCTGAAAAGCGTGCTAATGCTGTGTTTAAATGTCTTGTAGAAGAGTTTGGAATCGAATCTTCAAGACTAAAAGTGGCCTTTAAGGGTGGAACAGACAATATGTTCTATGATAACCGTCGTTTGAATCGCTCTGTAATTGTTGAATAGTTATTGTTACAGAACGAAGAAATAATCATTAGCAAAAAAATAGATACAATATGAAAAAGAGTTTGTTCCTTGTTGCGCTTTTGTTAGGGGTGACTTCGCTTTCAGCGCAAACAGTAGAAGATAAGAATGACAAACACAGAGTAGAAACAAATATGTTTCGAGATAACTGGTTTGTAACTGTCGGTGGTGGTGTTCAAGTACTAGATTCTGATTTAGATAATGAGTTAGATTTCTACGATCGCGTAGCTCCAGCTATCGATATTAGTGTGGGGAAGTGGTTTACACCTGGATTTGGTATTCGACTAGGATATAATGGTTTCAAAATGAACGGTGTTACTGATCTAGCTTCAAGTTCTGCTATCGTTGAAGATCTCGATAATGGTCTTTACAAAGAGAAGTATGATGTTGGTATATTCCATGTTGAAGCGATGTTCGATGTGCTTAACTTAATCAAAGGCTATAAATATGACCGATTTTATTCTGTGATTCCTTATGTAGGTACAGGTTGGGCACGTTGTTTTAATTATGGTGAAGAAGATGAACAGTCGTTTAAGTTTGGTGTAATCAACCGTTTTCGTGTAAATGATGCGTGGGCTATCAATGTTGAACCTCGTATGGATATTATGCATGATCGTTTTGATGAACTAGAGTATGACTCGGCTTCTGATACAGATGTGTTGTTTGGCTTAACTGTGGGTGTTACTTATAATTTCCCTATGCGAGGCTTCCAGAGACGTTCTGTGGTACCTTCTGGAATTAGTGATGCAGAATTGCAAGCAGTACGTGATCAGTTAGGGGCTTCTCGTGCACAGAATGCTAAAATTAAAGAGCAGATTGCTGTTTTAGAGCGCTCTTCTAAGGTTGTAGAGAAGATTGAAAAGGATAGAGTAATTGCTCCTACTTTGTTTATCTTTCCAATCAACTCTCCAAAGTTGACTCGTGCAATGAAGACAAATGCAAGTTATTTAGCCAAGCAAATCAACGACGAAGATCCAAATAAGGTATATCTTATTACTGGTTATGCTGACAGAGCAACTGGTAATGACCGCATAAACACTCCTCTTTCAGAAAAACGTGCACAAGCGATGTATGATTTCTTGGTTAAAGAGTATGGTGTGAATCCTAATCAGCTTAAGATGGCTCATAAAGGTGGTGTAGAGAATATGTACTACAATGACCGTCGATTGAGTAGAGCTGTTATCGTAGAGGTACTTAAGTAATAAGATATTAGTCATAAATAAAAGAGAAGGCATGTCACTTGGATATGCCTTCTCTTTTATTTATGACTAAGTCGGGATGATTAATCAGAAGTCAATTAAGTGCGTTTTTTGGGGCTGTTTTATCTGCTATCAGCGCCCCACATCATTTTTTGTCTTAACGTGTCGAAAAAGTTTCTATCTTTTCGCCTAGCAATTCTTACTTTGAAAGGCGCCTTTGTAATTGTGACTTTTGTGTTCTGAGGTAAACTCTCACTGCGTCCATCAATAGCAACTAAGAAATTGTGTGATCTACTAGTTACATCTAAACTTACAGTCCAGTCATCTCGTATGACTATCGGACGCATCGTTAGGCTGTGTGGAGCTACTGGAGTAAGTGTTATTACTCCCGCTTGAGGTGCAATAATAGGTCCGCCAACACTTAGTGAATATGCTGTGCTGCCTGTTGGTGTTGCTATAACAAGTCCATCCGCTTGATAAGTGATAAGTTCTTGTTGGTTGATAAAGGTTTTGACAGTAATCATTGATGATGAGTCATGTTTTAAGATGGCTATCTCATTTAAGGCATAAGGGTGTTGTCCTAAGACGTGTCCTTCCGTTTTTATTTCAAGTAAATTTCTTTCTTCAACTTGAATGTTACCTGCTAAGATTTGCACGAGTTGCTCATCCATGTCATCTGTGCCTACATCGGCAAGAAAACCTAGTCGCCCTGTATTTATCCCTAATATTGGGATATCTTTATCTTGTACAGCATTTGCTGCTTTAAGAAATGTACCATCTCCACCAATACTTACTATAAGATTCACTGAAAAATCTTTTTTGAGGATGTCTTCCAAAGAATATGTGTTGAGGTCCCATTTTGTTAAATCAAGTACGGTATCAAGAAAATCATAAAATTCTTTCTCTACAAATATTCTGATTTGTAGAGTCGTTAATATGTCCAACAGTCTTGCTGTGTGTATTGATTTTTCTGGTTGGTGGCAATTACCAAAAAGTGCTATGTTCATATTGTTTAATTATTTTCTTACTACAAAAATGCACTTTTTTCTTCAGAAACCTGCATTGTCAGACAATAAATTTTGTACTTTTGTTCGTTGTAAACTAGGAAAAAGAAGAATATATGACTAAACTTAGTGTAAATATCAATAAGATTGCCACTCTTCGTAATGCACGCGGGGGAAATGTTCCAAACGTCCTTAAGGTGGCTTTAGACTGTGAGCAGTTTGGCGCTGAAGGTATCACAGTCCATCCACGACCTGATGAAAGACATATTCGTCGTACTGATGTGTTTGATTTGCGTCCGAAATTAACTACAGAATTGAATATTGAAGGGTATCCTTCCAATGAGTTTATGGCACTTGTGTTAGAAGTGCGTCCTCATCAAGTGACTCTTGTGCCTGATAAACCAGACCAACTAACTAGTAATAGTGGGTGGGATACTGTTGCGCATAAGGAATTGCTAACTGACTTGATGAATCAATTGAGTGAGGCTGGTATCCGTTCCTCTATTTTTGTAAATCCCGATGTAGAAATGGTTCGTGGTGCTGCTGAAGTTGGTGCAGACAGAGTTGAGCTTTATACAGAACCGTATGCGGCAGAGTATGCAGAAGATAAAGAAAAGGCTATAGCGCCATTTGTTAAAGCAGCTGAGGAGGCTCGTGCACAAGGACTCGGCCTGAATGCAGGTCATGATTTAAGTCTTGAAAATTTAGCTTATTTTCGCCAGCAAATACCTTGGTGTGATGAAGTATCTATCGGCCATGCGCTTATAGCTGATGCACTGTACTTAGGAATGGAAGAAACCATCCGTCAGTATAAACAATGTCTAAAATAATCATTAACCATATTATCTATCATCATGTCGTATTTGTCAGCAGCGCTGGTCTTGGCGCAGAGTTCGCTTGATTCTCTTACTCAAGCTCAAATTGTTGAAGTAACAGCAAGTAAAGAGACAATAAATCTTTTAGAAATGGCTATGAAGGGTGGCTGGATTATGCTTGTTTTGTTGGGTTTGCTTCTCCTGTGTGCATATTTCCTAGTAGAACGTGTTAGTGTCATTCGTACAGCTAAAAAGGAAGACTCCCTATTTATGGATAAAGTGGTAGATTACATTACCAGTAATGATGTAAAATCAGCTATAAACTATTGTCAAATGACCAACACTCCTGCTTCTAGAATGATTGAAAAAGGAATTAGTCGTTTGGGACACCCAACTCGTGATATTTTGACCGCAATTGAAAATGTGGGTAATATGGAGGTTGCTAGATTAGAGCGTCATCTAAATGTTGTAGCTACTATCTCTGGTGGAGCACCTATGATTGGGTTCTTGGGTACTGTAACAGGTATGGTACGTGCATTTTACGAAATGTCTAATGCAGGAAACAATATTAATATTAAGCTGCTGTCAGGTGGTATCTATGAAGCGATGATTACAACAGTAGCAGGTTTGATTGTTGGTATTATTGCAATGTTTGCTTACAACTACTTGGTAAGTCGTGTAGACAGTGTTGTGAATGATATGGAAGCTAAAACAATGGTCTTTATGGACATGTTGAATGACATGAAAGACAGCAAAGGTACTTCTGTATAATAACCGCTTAATTAGATGTTATGAAATTAAAAAGAAGAAATCGAATATCCCCAGCATTTGCTATGGCTTCCATGACAGATGTGATATTTCTGCTCTTAATCTTTTTCATGATTACTTCTACCGTAGTTTCTCCCAATGCTATTAAAGTATTGCTACCGCAAGGTAAGAGTCAAACAGCCGCACGTCCATTGGCTCGTGTCGTTATCGACTCACAACTAAGATACTACACTGCTCTTGGTAATGATGAAGAAAAAGAGATTGAAGTAAGTGACTTGGCAGCTATATTACAAAATTACTCTGTTCAAGAACCTGAAATGTATGTTGCTTTGTATGCTGATGAAAAAGTGCCTTATAGTGAAGTGGTTCACGTGCTAAACATAGCCAATGAAAACCACTATAAGGTAGTATTAGCAACTCGTCCACCAGAGAGATAACTTTCACTTTTCATGAAAATAGAAAAAGAAGAAATTCACGGATTAATTGCAGCATTTGTTGCGCTGCTGCTTATTCTCGCTGTTTTATGGTGGGTGAGGATTGCTGTGCCTGAAGAACAAGAAGAAAGTGGTGTGCCCATTATGATGGGTGTGGAGACTTTGTCTGTGAAAGGCCAAGGTGGAGAGGTTAAACCAGCAACTCCTCCAACTGGCACTGAAGTGGAAGCGGAAGAGCAAGTACAAGAAGAAACGACAGCTATTCCAAAAGTTCGTACAGCTCAAAAAACAAAATTGATAACTCAGGAAGATCCATCTCCTATGGTGGCAAAAGAAAAAAAATCTACTGAACAAAAGCAGCTGGATAAAAAGAGGCAACGAGAGGAGGCACTTCGCAGACGTCAAGAGGAAGAAAAACGACGTCAAGAAGAAATTGCTCGTAAAAAACGAGAAGAAGCCGCTAAACGTATGGCAGCTGTAAGTAATGCTTTTAAGCAAAGTCAAGCCATGAAGTCTGGTGAGGAAGCTGGAAAAGAATCTACGAGTCAAGGTAGTCTTCATGGCACCAATCAAGGGGTAATTCCTAAAGGATACGATGGCCAGACTAGCTATAATCTTCCTGGACGACATACAGGGCGTGAGGGGTTGCCAAAACCATCTCGTGTTCCTGGTCTCGATGAAGGTGGGACAGTGATTGTGCAGATTCTTGTAAATCCTGAAGGAAGAGTGCTCAGTGCACGAGTACAAGGCGGAACTGTTTCTAGTAATGCTCAAGCAAGACGTGCAGCAGAAAGCGCAGCTCGTAAAGCGCGTTTCAACGCTGTAAAGGATGTGGATAATCAACAGGGAACAATTACATATGTGTTTAAATTGCGATAAACCAATAAAACTATATATATGAAACAAATTGCAGTTTTTTTAGCTGATGGCTTTGAGGAAATTGAAGCGATGGCTTCGATTGACATTGCTCGTCGAGCAGGTGTTCAAGTGACTACAGTGTCAATTATGGATGATACTACTGTTGTAGGGGCACACCAAGTGCCTGTTATTGCAGATGTCCATATCAACGATTTCGACGCAGGTGAGATGGATATGTTAGTACTACCAGGTGGTATGCCAGGAGCTGAACATCTAAGTGATTGTGTGCCACTTCAAAAAGTGATTTTGAAATTTGCAGTTGATGAAAGTAAACATTTAGCTGCTATCTGTGCGGCACCAATGGCTTTTGGTAAACTGGGTGTGCTTTCAGGCGTATCTGCTACATGTTATCCTGGTTTTGAAAAGTATTTGTTAAAAGCTAACTATACTGAAGAGTCTGTAACTGTAGATGGTAACTTTATAACAGCTAATGGTCCTGGAGCTGCTATTCCTTTTGGCTTAGCAATAGTGTCTAAATTGATCGATGAGCAAACGGCTCAAGGTTTAGCAGAAGGAATGCAAGTCAACTAATAATCTTTAGCTGATGAGTTGTAAAAAAGCTGTTATTCTTGTTGCAGGCGGGAGTGGGACTCGCATGCAGCAGAACTTACCTAAACAATATTTACCTTTAGGCAATCGCTGTGTTCTGATGTATACGATTGATGTTTTTTATCAATATGATCCAGAGGCACAGATTATTCTTGTGTTATCAAAAGCCCATTATGATATTTGGAAAGAGTTGTGTGCGAAGTACAAGTATGATACTCCTCATAGCGTTGCTTATGGTGGCAAAACTCGTTTTCATTCTGTTCAAAATGGCTTAGCATTGCTAAGTGATAATGTTAAGTTGGTGGCGGTGCATGATGGAGTGCGTCCTTTTGTTAGTAATGAAGTCATACAACTTGCTTTTGAACAAGCACAGAAGACTGGAGCAGCGATACCTGTTGTACCTGCTATAGATTCTCTTCGTAGAGTTAAATCAATCGAGGGAATTAACAACCAAGTTTTGGAGGTGGGATATACTGATCCGAATGAGTCTGTTCCAAGAAGTGAATTTGTGCAAGTACAGACCCCACAAATCTTTAATCGAGAACTTTTAGTTGAAGCCTATAGACAAAGATTTGATGTAGAATTTACAGATGATGCATCGGTAGTCGAAAAGCATGGGCATGCAATATGTTTGACCTTGGGAAATCGTGAGAATATAAAACTGACAACCCCTTGGGATATGCAAATTGCCGAAACAATGATTGAAAATAAACAGTAATGAGTATCAGTATTTCCAGATTACGCAATACCGACTTGACTTACACAAAGGGAATAGGGCAGCACAAGGCAGATGTGTTGGCGGATCAGTTGCATATCAGGAATGTATTTGACATGTTGTCTCATTATCCATATAGACATATTGATAGAAGAAAGATATACCGAATTCATGAGATTAATTCCACTCAGAGTTGGGTGCAAATCAAAGGTGTTATTTCTAGTATAGAAACGCTTGGTGAGGGGAGAGGGCGTCGTCTTGTTGCATACTTTACTGATGGTTATGAAACGATAGAATTAGTCTGGTTTAATGGAATTAAGTACTTTCAAAAAAGTCTAAAAATAGGAGCAGAGTATATAGCCTTTGGCCAACCTAAAGCCTTTGGAGCTAGATATAGTATTACTCACCCTGAGCTGACTCTTTTCAACGAACATACTTTCTCTAATTTAGGTATGATGCCTATGTACCATACAACTGATAAAATGAAGCGCTCAAATTTATCTTCTACAGAGTGCCGTGACATTGTTCGTGGACTTTTTATGATGTATGGAAGAGATTTTGAAGAAACGCTACCTCAATGGATTATAGACACGTATCATTTAATACCATTAGGAGATGCTTTGTACAATATACACTTTCCAGAAAGTACTCAACTCTACGAAAAGGCTATTTTTCGTTTGAAATTTGAAGAGCTTTTTTATATTCAGCTTAACCTTGTTCGTTATATCGTAGAAAGAAGACATTCTCATTTTAGTTATCCATTTAATACTCCTGGAGATTTCTTTTTAGATTTCTTTCATCACCGTCTACCTTTTGAGTTGACAGGTGCGCAAAAGCGTGTCATAAAAGAGGTGTATAAAGAGATGAATACTGGTGTACAGATGAATCGTCTTTTACAAGGTGATGTCGGTAGTGGTAAAACTTTGGTTGCCCTAATGACGATGCTAATAGTTGCAGGAAATGGCTTTCAAGCATGTATGATGGCACCGACGGAAATTTTAGCTCAGCAACATTTGAAGTCCATACAAGATATGCTTGGAGATGTGCCAGTTCGAGTGGAGTTATTAACGGGATCCATCAAAGGAAAAAAGCGAAAGAAGATTCTTGAAGATTTGGAAAATGGCAAGATTCATATCTTAATTGGCACCCATGCATTAATCGAAAAATGGGTAGTGTTTCATCGTCTGGGTATGGTGGTTATCGATGAGCAGCATCGCTTTGGTGTTGAACAACGAGCCAAACTGTGGGAGAAGAGTGAACGTCCACCGCATGTATTAGTCATGACTGCAACGCCTATTCCACGTACTCTGGCCATGACTATCTATGGAGATCTTCAAACGTCTGTTATAGATGAATTACCACCTGGAAGAAAGCCTATTACCACTATACATAAATTTAATGATCATCGCACCTCTTTGTATCTATCGGTTGAAAAACAACTCGCACAAGGTCGTCAAGTGTACATTGTATATCCGTTGATACAAGAAAGCGAGAAGTCAGATTTAGAAGCACTCGAGTCGGGATATTTGGCTATTAGTCAGCGATTTGAAAAATACAAAGTTTGTATGGTGCACGGCAAGATGAAAGCTGCAGATAAAGAAGATCAAATGAAAAAGTTTGCAGCTAATGAAGCTCAGATAATGGTGGCGACTACAGTCATTGAAGTTGGTGTTAATGTACCCAATGCATCTGTTATGATAATTGAGAATGCAGATCGATTTGGTTTGTCTCAGTTGCATCAGTTACGTGGACGAGTAGGTAGAGGGGCAGAAAAGTCTTTTTGTGTCTTAGTGACTCCTCCTGAAATTAACGAAATTACGAAAAGTAGAGTTGACATCATGGTCAAGTCTAATAACGGATTTGATATTGCTGAGGCTGATCTAAAATTTCGTGGTCCTGGTGATTTATCTGGGACAATTCAAAGTGGTCAAGCCTTTAATTTAAAAATTGCTGATGTTGCTCATGATGGGGAAATGGTCGAAGAATGTCGCAACTTAGCTATGCGTATTGCAGATGCAGATCCAAATTGTTCATTACCTGATAATCAAGTGATGTGGCAAAATCTTGCTGCAATACGTATAAAGGAAACTGATTGGGGGCAAATATCATAGTGAAAAGCCTTGAATAAACCGAAAAAAGGTGAGCTTCATGTGGCTTTTACTTAGATTATTTGTATCTTTGACGCAACTTGAAGGCTATCAGATGCTCTATGATGTGCTAAAATAGATAGCCACCTTAATAACTAAACCTTAATGTGATAACTGTTACGGTGTCACATAACCATCTAACTTTAAATTATTATGCTGGAAAGAACACTTGTATTGATGAAGCCTAGTGCGCTTCAACGTAGACTAGTCGGTAAAATGATTACCGGTTTTGAGACTAAAGGATTACACATCGTGGGCATGAAGATGATGCAACTCGATGATGCTATATTAGACGAACACTATGCTCACTTGAAGGAGCGTCCCTTCTTCCAGTCAGTAAAGAAATCGATGATGGCTACTCCAATTGTTGCAATGTGCCTTGAAGGCGTAGAGGCAGTTGAGGTTGTTCGAGAGATTGCTGGACCAACTAATGGTCGTACAGCTCGTCTTGACACTTTGCGTGGAATGTATTGTATGAGTTCTCAAGAGAATCTGATTCACACATCTGATTGCCTTGAAACTGCAAAAGTAGAAGTTGCACGCTTTTTTACTGAAGAAGAACTGTTTGAGTGGACACAGGTCACTACTCAGTTCTTGTACGCAGCTGATGAACTAGATTAATCAGCTTGCAAAAAGATAAAACCAAATAATGAAGAAAAGTATTCAAGTATCTATGAATTATCGCTTTTTGCGATTTGTTGTGTTGGCACTGCTATTCGTAGCAGGTCCAATGTTTGTATCAGCCCAAGACTTGTTGGCTGATCGTGCTCCCATCGATAAGAAGTTGGGAATTGTTGATTCATTAGTGCTTCAACAACAAATTGACAAAGAGCGTATGGAATACCCAGCGATGGATTTGTATCCTTCGTGGCAAAGCTTGCGAGTGCATGCTTATCGTGGTGTAACTATGCCATCAAAATATGTAGTTGACTTGACTGACTTTTGTTTACCTACTACTCATACTCGTATCACTGACCGTTTTGGTTATCGTCGCTGGCGTCGTCGTATGCACTACGGATTAGATATTAAAGTGTATACAGGAGATACTATCCGTTCTGCATTCTCAGGTAAGGTGCGCATGGTGCGTTATGAGCGTCGTGGTTATGGAAAGTATGTTGTCATTAGACATGATAATGGACTTGAGACTATATATGGTCATTTCTCAAAACATTTGGTTAAACAAGATCAATATGTGGAAGCAGGTACACCAATTGGTCTTGGAGGAAATACAGGCCGTTCTACGGGTTCGCACCTTCACTTCGAGGTGCGACTCCTAGGACAGGCGATAGACCCTGCTAAAATATTTGATTTTAAGAATCAGGATATAGTAGCAGATAACTATACCTTTGAAAAGGTAGCTCATCCAAAAGTACGCTATTATAAGGTACGCAAGGGTGATACACTATCTAAAATTGCTGTTAGACAAGGAACAAGTGTGCGCCGTCTATGTCAGCTTAATCACATTAGTACACGTACAACGCTTCGTATAGGTATGCTTCTAAAATGTGGCTAACCTACGACAATATTAAATTCAACACCATCTAGCTTGTAAAGATGAAAGAAATTACAAACGATCAGTTTGAGAAAACAAATATGCAGTTTGAAGAAGCAGTTGCTTCGTGTCGTGCATTGTTTAGCAAGAAATTATACGATTATGGCGCTGCATGGAGAATCTTGCGTCCAGTGTCTGTAACTGACCAGATTTTTATCAAAGCCAACCGCATCCGTTCTTTGGAAATAAAAGGAGAAGGAGCCTCGCAAGTAGGAGATGGTATATATGGTGAATTCGTGGCAATTATCAACTATGGCATCATTGGTCTTATTCAATTGGAACTGGGTTATTCAGAAAAGGACGACCTTGCAGTGGGTAAAGCACTTGAATTGTATGACAGATTTGCTGCTGAAGCTCTTGCCCTAATGAAGGCTAAGAACCATGACTACGATGAAGCATGGCGTATGATGCGTGTTAGTTCTTACACAGATCTTATTTTGATGAAACTGTATCGCACAAAGCAGATCGAAACGCTTGGTGGAGAAACTTTGGTGTCTGAAGGTATTGATGCCAATTACATGGATATGATTAATTACGCTGTGTTTGCGATTATAAAGTTGAGCAATAACGAGGATTAAGAAAGTATGTTGGATACTAAGGTAAAATATTGGATAGTCAATGTCTGTCGCATTTTACTCGCTATGACTTTTGTTTATTCTGGCTTTGTAAAAGGTGTCGATCCTATGGGAGGTGCCTATAAAATAGCCGATTATTTGAGTGCGTTTGGTGCTATAGATGTTGTTCCAAAGACTTTTCCAATTATTCTTTCCTTTTCGCTAGCCACTTTGGAGTTTACACTTGGTGTTTTACTATTTTGGGGTGTAATGCGTAATATAACCACCTTCTTATCTGCTTTATTTATGGTGGTGATGACGCCACTAACCTTTTATATTGCATTGACCAATCCAGTATATCATTGTGGTTGTTTCGGAGATGCTTTGGTATTAACGAATTGGCAAACCTTGCTCAAAAATCTAGTCCTTTTACCCATAGCTTTGGCTTGCTATTCGTGGCGTGATCAGATACGGCACTTTATGAGTAAGCATGTAGAGTGGGTGGTTGCTAGATATGTCGCTTTATTTGCGTTGTTGTTATGGGGATATTGTTATTTACACCTTCCTGTATTGGACTTTAGACCTTATAAAGTTGGTACACCTATGAAGAGTGCTATGGGACTTTCATCTGAAAGTACCGACAAAATGCCGACTATATTGGATTTTTATGTTCAAGAATATGTTACTGGAGACGATATAACTGAGTCTTTATTGGACTATGATGGCTATAGCTTTATGTTGATAGCACCCGATTTAGATTCTGCAAGTGAAGATAGATTTGATTTAGTTAATGAGCTTTATGATTATAGCGTAGCACATAAGTACCCATTTATTTGTTTAACGGCGTCAGATAGTCTTTCGATAACTAAGTGGCAAGATAGAACAGGTGCTGATTATTCATTTGGCTTGGCAGACAATCTAGCTTTGAAGACTATGGTACGTAGTAACCCTGGAGTTATTTTACTCAAAGGTGATACCATTTATAATAAGTGGGCTTTTAGAGATATGCCCGACGAGTATGCTCTACAAGGTAAACCACTTGATGAGAATGAAATCGGTCAACAAGCAAATATCTCTAGTGCAAATGTGCTATGGAAAATCATAGTTTGGTTTATTGCCCCACTTTTGTTAGTCTTGCTTTTGGACCGTATAATATTGAGTTGGAAGGCTAGAAAAGCAAAGAAAAAAGAATTAGATGAAGAACTGCAGGGTAATCCTGCTAGTACTAAAGATGATACAATTTAATAATGGTGGTCGGTTGTATCGATTACCACAAACCAATAAATAAAAAGAAAATGAGAAAGAACATTGTTGCAGGAAACTGGAAAATGAACAAGACCCTTCAAGAGGGTATTGAGTTGGCTAAAGGCCTAAACGAAGCACTTGCTGCTGAGCAACCAAATTGCGATGTAGTAATCTGTACTCCTTTCATTCACCTTGCTTCAGTAACTCCTCTAGTAGATGCTGCTAAGATTGGTGTTGGTGCTGAAAACTGTGCTAATAAAGAATCTGGTGCTTACACTGGTGAAATTTCAGCTGCTATGGTTGCATCTACAGGTGCAAAATATGTAGTTCTTGGTCACTCTGAGCGTCGTGAGTACTTCGGTGAAGATAATGCTTTGCTTACAGAAAAAGTTAAGCTTGCTCTAGCAAACGGTCTAACTCCTATCTTCTGCTTTGGTGAAGTGCTTGAAGAGCGTGAAGCTAACAAGCAAAATGAAGTAGTACTTGAGCAACTTCAAGCTGTTTATGAGCTATCTGCCGAAGATTTTGCTAAGTGTATTCTTGCATACGAACCAGTTTGGGCTATCGGTACAGGTAAGACAGCTACTTCTGACCAAGCACAAGAAATTCACGCTTACATCCGTTCTACTATCGCAGACAAGTATGATGCTACAGTAGCAGACAACATGTCTATCCTTTACGGTGGTAGCTGTAAGCCAACTAACGCAAAAGAACTATTTGCTCAACCAGACGTTGACGGTGGTTTGATTGGTGGTGCTGCTTTGAAGGTAGAAGACTTCAAAGGTATCATTGATGCATTTAATGCATAATCTCTGCCTCGGCAGTAAAATATAAGGGCGAGGATTTATTTTGGGAAACCAAGATGAATCCGCCCTGTTTTTTCAACTATTCAGTAGCATACATATTGAGAAAATAAATTATGAAGACATTTGATTCATTTATTATTGCAGTACTTCTATTTTGCGTAAGCAGTTTTACTCTAGAAGTGAGAGCTGAAAATAACCCAGATGGAACAATCCTTCCTACTGACACAGTACAAGTGCAGAATATTATGCAACGCCTTTCTGATCAGAAGCAAGGTGCTGGACAAGTACGTGTACACCAACCAGCATTGTTGGATAGTTTATTGGTGGGTGGAGTGATGCATGTTAAATCATCAGATCGTGTAAAAGCACCTGGTTTTCGTATTCAGGTTTTTGCAGGGAACAATTCCCGTCGTGCTCATGAACTAGCTGAAGAGTACGCTTCTAAAGTGAAGAAGTATAATAAGGATGTTAACATATACACACTGTTTGTCTCTCCACGTTGGTTGTGTAGAGTTGGTGACTATGTGAGTTTTGAAGAAGCAAACATGATGATGCGCCAGTTGAGAGCAACTGGTCAGTTTAAAGAAGCGGTAGTAGTGCGCGATGAAGTTTTCCTTGATGAATAAAACTGTACATACTTTATTTAGGTAGTATAGTTCTATCTCCAAGTTCTTTAGCAAAGGCACTTTGTAAGTCCATTAAATTCTTTCTTAATACACAGAGGTCAGCAACCTTCTGATCTTTTCCGCCTGACATCGCGGCATCAACAATTTCCTTGTCTACCTCTTGAATTTTATTAGACAAGATATGATGCTTTAGTCTGTATACAGTGTCAGGAACAAGCAGATGTAATCGGTCTTTATCCGACTTGTATCTTAACTCTCTTGATTTATCCAAGCGGTACTTAGAAGAAACCATTTCTGCTGCAAGTTTACTTACAACCATATCTTGTTGATTAATAAGATATTTCTGCATAGACCAATTTTCGTCTTGACCATACTTTTTATAGCCATCAACTGCTACGTCAAATAGCTTTTTATATGGTGGGTAGAGAATTTCAATGTCGTCACTTTGTAGTTCATGTGCTATATATTCAGTCACATAGACAGTGACATTGATTAGGGCTCCAGTTTCATCTTCCTGTTGCTCTTCGCCTAGTACACATTCTCCATAGCGCACTAAGTCCCAGATTATTCTTTTTTCAATTTCCTGACGCTCTTTGCTGACTTCAACCGTATTATTTGTTGGTGTTTCTTGAGACTGTTCGTTGCTATTAGTTTGCTCAGCTTCTCGATCTGCAATCTCAGCTGCAGCAGCGGCTAATGGATCAAAATCTGCTGATGCTTGAGTTGATGCACCAGTAGGTGGATTATTACTAGAAGCAGAACGATTCATGCCTTCCTTGATAATCTTTTCTACCTCACGTTGGATAACAGATTCACGAATCTGCATCATTTCACTACATTCCTTAATATAGACGTTTCGAAGAATTTCATCAGGAATAACAGAAATACTTTTCACGATGCTAGTAATCAACTCACCACGTTTGACTGGGTCGTTCTTAGCATCTTTGATAAGCAAGTCGGTTTTGAAGCGAATAAAATCCACTTCATGCGAGTCAATATAGTTCTGAAACTCTTCGGCTGTATGTTTCCGTGCAAACGAATCAGGATCTTCTCCGTCAGGTAGAAGCATGACTTTCACATGCATACCTTGTTCTAACAGCATGTCAATTCCTCGCAAAGACGCTTTGATCCCTGCCAAGTCACCATCATACAGGACAGTGATGTTTTTAGTGAAGCGATGAATCAAACGAATTTGCCCCGACGTCAGTGCTGTACCTGAAGAGGCTACAACATTTTCAATACCCGATTGGTGTAGTGAAATAACATCGGTATATCCCTCCACCAAGAAACAACGATCTTTCTTAACTATAGCTCCTTTCGCTTGATACATCCCATAGAGCTCATTGCTCTTATGATAAATCTCCGATTCAGGAGAGTTTACATATTTAGCAACCTTTTTGTTGGCTGTACTCATTACACGTCCACCAAAGGCTACCACCTTACCAGAAATTGTGAAAACAGGGAAGATTACACGTCCCCAGAAACGGTCGCGTATACCACGATTATCTGTGTCATAACAGATACCAGTATCAAGTAGAGCATCTTTTTTGAATCCTTCACCCATGGCTGCTTTGGCCATAGCGTCACCATCACTAGTACAATATCCAATCTGAAATTTTTCAATAATATCAGGTCGTATACCACGACTTTTAAGATAGACTTGTGCTAAAGCTTTTCCATCTGCATGTTCGTTTAATTGACGACGGAAGTAGTCATTAGCCCATTGGTTAACGGCAAATAAGCTTTCTCTACGACTCTTAGCTTGTAGTTGCTCAGGGCTTAGCTCTTGTTCTTCATACTCGATATGATAGCGACGTGCAAGCCACTTAATAGCTTCAATCCATGTGAGTTGTTCATGTTCCATAATGAAATGGACCACGTTTCCTCCTGCGCCACAAGAGAAGCATTTACATACGCCTTTTGCAGGGGAAACATAAAATGATGGAGTACGATCTTCGTGAAAAGGGCAGAGTCCAACTAGGTTGGCTCCTCGTCGTTTTAATTGCACAAAATCTCCTACCACTTCGTCGATTCGAGCGGTGTTAATAATACGGTCTATAGTAGCTTGATCTATCATATCGGAATACAAAGATAAGATTTTTATCTCTGATGGCTCACTTAACGACTGCTAAAAAACTATTACCCTTAGTGTATTTACTTAGCAAATAGTATCTTTGCATAAAATCCACATCTTATGTCTCCAGATATTATACGGTGTCGAGTTTCCGATATCCCTCAATATATAGATTTAGAAAATGATTCATGCTGGAAACGTTACTATCAAGAAACCCTTGATGTAGCGTGGCCAGATGCAATGTGTCATATTGTTGACCAGCAGATATTAGTACTAGAACCTGATTTTCTGGTTGATGTAAGTAGCCTTGCTGAGTGCTTCAAGCCTTATGGTAGCCACCCAATGCAATATTTATTGACTAGGTTATCACCAGCACCACAGGGTTTGCCTTTACTTCTGGGAAATATTGTCAACTTGTTTCTAGACGAGTGGATTCATGGCGAGGAACCCGATTATGCCGAGACTATGCGTAAGGCTTTTAAAATGTACCCGTTGCAGTTGGCTATTAACACAAAATTGCGTGAAGCGGATATCGCTAAGCAATTTGCTGCTGACTGTAAGTTACATTTCGCAAATGTCAAAGATGTCGTGACTAAACAATTAGGAGGTACAACTTATACCTTAGACAAAACAAAAGCGATTCTCGAACCTTCCTATCTTTGTCCGCAATTAGGCTTACAGGGACGACTTGACTACATGCAAGAAGACATGCATGCTTTGATTGAAATGAAGTCTGGCCGTGCTGATGAATACAGCCATAGACCCAATATTTTAGCAGCTCAAAATCACGAGGTGCAGATGCAATTGTATCAGGCTATCTTGCACTATAGCGAAGATGTTCCATACGATTTGATTCGCCCATATCTACTCTATACGAAGTATCCTATATTATATGCTGCCCAAGGTGATATGCACTTAGTGCACCAAGCGTTGAATCTACGCAATCAAATAGTAGCTGCTCTATATCAAGTAGCCTTTGCACCAACTTTGCAAGAAGTTGAACATGTACTTGCATCTATGGTACCTGAGGAGTTGAATGTACACAAACGATATGACCGCTTTTGGACTCAATATGTACTTCCTAGTATTCAATTGGTGACAGAACCACTAACTAAATTATCTGAGATTGAATCACAATATTATTATGCATTGATTCGATTTATAATCCGTGAAATGTGGTTGTCTAAAGTCGGCTATCAAGATAAGGAGGGGTTGTCTGGTGCAGCAGCTTTATGGTTAGCTAGCGAAGATGAAAAAGTGGAAATGGGAGCTATATTATCTGACCTTACTATAGAAAGTCACAAGCTGCAAGATAGCGAACATCCAGAAGTCACTTTTGCTATAGCACAACTAGATAACCGTATAAATTTAAGAGTCGGAGACGTAGTTCTTTTCTATAGAAGTGATCAGTCACAAAGAGCAAAGGCTCATAGACAGCAAGTTATCAGAGGGCATATAAAGAGTATTAACTTAACAAAAGTATGTGTTGGTTTGCGTTCCCCCCAACATGAGCATTTCTTGCTAGATGCTTCGGCACGGTTTACAATAGAACCTGATAGTATGGATAGTGGATTCCATACTATGCTAAGAGGATTGCATGCATTTTCTACAGCAGATAAAAGTAGACGTGATTTACTTTTAGGAATTCGTCGACCACAATTTGATAATTCACTGCATGAGGCAGCCGAAAAAGAATCTAATTGTTTCGAAAGAATGGCTTTAAAAACTCTCTCAACGAAAGATTTCTTTTTGCTTGTAGGCCCTCCTGGTACAGGTAAAACTTCCTGCGCTTTAAAGCGTATGGTAGAGATGCATTATGCTGTTCCTGGCAGGCAGATCTTATTAATGGCTTATACCAATAGGGCAGTTGATGAAATTTGTGGAGCATTGGATGATATTGACCCTATAGTGTCGTATACTCGAGTAGGAAACTCTGTATCTTGTGCCGAAACTTATCACCAGCATTTATTGAGTAGACAAATCGCTGAGATGACTACTCGCAAAGAGGTGCATAGCTTTTTAATCAATCAACGAGTGTTTGTTGGTACTATAGCCAGTTTGAGTAATAAGCCAGAACTGTTCTCTTTGAAGCGTTTTGATATTGCTTTTATTGATGAAGCTACACAGGTACTTGAACCGCAGCTATTACCTCTTTTATGTGCTAAAACCTCCGACAATAAGATAGCTATTGAACGTTTTGTTATGATAGGAGATTACAAGCAGTTGCCAGCTATTGTTGTTCAGAGTGAAAACGATAGTTGCATAGACGAGGAAGTCTTAAATGATATAGGGATATCAGATTTGAGATTGTCTTTGTTTGAACGCTTGTATAGACAACAAGAGAGTACTGGAGCTGTAGATATGTTGTATAATCATGGTCGAATGCATCCAGATATAGCTGATTTCCCAAATAAACATTTTTATAGCGGGAAGTTAGCACCAGTTGGATTGGCTCATCAACAAGAAATACTAGAATCGGTGGTTAGTGTGAGTTGTGGTAATGATGATTGGGTACCACTTCTATCACGTCGTACTACCTTTATTCCATGTACTTGTGAAGATTCTTCGGCTAAATACAATAAAGCAGAAGCAGAGTCTATCGGGCGTTTGATAAAATTGATGTACCAGCAGCATGGTAGTTTTGCAATACATACTGTAGGGGTTATCGCGTCATATCGTGCTCAAATAGCTTTGATTCATAAAGTTATTGAAGAACTAGCATTACCAGAGGAGGACGTCAATAATATCATGGTTGATACTGTAGAAAGATATCAAGGCAGTCAACGAGATATTATTCTATATTCTGTGTCGGCAAATACAACAGCACAAATGGCTATGTTGTCTAATTTGGTTGAGGATAATGGTCAACTGGTAGATCGAAAATTAAATGTGGCATTAACACGTGCTCGTAAGCAATTATTTGTCTTCGGTGTACCCAGTGTGTTGTCGTGTGCACCTGGATATAGGGAGTTGATTAAAGACAAGAAATACCAAGTTTTGTGGGAAAAACTGCGTTGATAATGTATAGAAAATATCCAATATTAGCTAGACTTAACGCACAGTCTAAGGTGTGTTTACGACTGTGTTGATGATTTTGCAATTCTTAGCAATATTAATCTTTTGGTTAACACATTGGTATGTCCTAAATGGCTATATTTGCAGCACGTTTTTTTCATAGAGATTTAGATTTAAGGTTAGAAGAATTGTGGAAGTCGTGAGACTTCCATTTTTCTTACTAACTAGCCTTACAGGTATCGTCGCGCAGTGATGCACGGCGATATTTTTGTTTTTAGTAAATTCGTGTGAGAATATTGAATATGCGAGAATCGCATTCTTTATTTTAGAAGAGGGCAAAAAAAAAGCTTCCTAGCTTATAGCCAGAAGCTTATTCATCTCTACTTGAACCTGTTGACATTTAGGTCCGTTACCTAGCGCTCTGTATCTAGCATATTGATACTGTAGGCGCTTCATTGTTTTTTTCTTTTCTTCGTTGACCATTAGGCCATTCATTAAATTCATCTTGTTCATACATCTTTTTGTTTTGTTATTCGCGTTTCGAATAACGGGTTTTTTAATCTTTTTTGTTCACTGCAAATGTACGAACAACTTATCAATTTGAAAAGAAAATCGGCTCTTTTGTATAGAAAAATCGGTAATTTTTGATAAATGTCAAATTGGGGGGGTATGCTACAAGGAAATATGTAGTTAACTGCTGAAGCTAATGTCTGTAGGAAACCATGCCCAGAAGGTTGAACCTTCTCCAAGTTCAGAGTCAAACCCAACTCGACCACCTTGCATCTCCGTAATGGTCTTACAGATGCTCAGGCCTAAGCCAGTGCCTTGTGCAAAGTCGTTGATCTTTTCAAATCTATTGAATACACGTTTAAAGTGTTTATTATCAATTCCTACTCCTGTGTCAATTACTTCCATTCGTATTCCGTTATCTTGAAGCTCATAACGCATAGTGATGAGTCCACCTTCTGGAGTGTACTTAAGAGCGTTGTCTGCAAAGTTCATTAAGACTTGCTCCACTCGCCTTTCGTCTAGTTGGACAAAACATGGGTGGTCGGGTATGTCAAGGTGGATATTGAGTTTAATCTTTTCAGCACGGTTTTGTATAGTATCATATACCCTATAGAAACTGTCGGATAAATTAAATGTAGACATGGAAACGCGCACTTTACCCGAGTCAATTTGAGATAGGTCCAATATATCATTGATTATTCTCAATAATAAATCGTTGTTGATCTTGATGATGTCTACGTAT
This sequence comes from Bacteroidaceae bacterium, assembly GCA_963678855.1. Lineage (GTDB taxonomy): Bacteria > Bacteroidota > Bacteroidia > Bacteroidales > Bacteroidaceae > F22. The sequence goes on from OY787448.1 coordinate 2,373,272, forward strand.
TCGCTTAATTCTTGGTTGTCCTGAATAGAATCGCACAGTATATCAGAAAATCCTACGATACTATTCAGAGGAGTACGTATCTCATGGCTCATACTAGCAATAAAGCTATCTTTCATCGTAGTAACTTCACGTACTTTATCTTTTGCTAGATCCAGTTCCCCGATAAGTATTTTAGAAGCCGTATAATCCTCAAGGATGTTGACATAACCTATGTATTCTCCATTTTGATTAAAAATAGGTTTGCCTATATAGATGAAGTATTTGCAGTTGTTTCCACCTTCTTCGGTGATATAACCTCTTTCTGGGTGAGTCCAGTCTGATTTATACCAAAATTCAGAACGAAGAGGTTGGGCTCCTTTAATTGCTGAGTCTATTTCTTCAGTATACCATGGAGCTTGTGATATCTCAGAATCAATAGGTTGGGGTGTATTGCTAGGAAATAACTGAGAGTATCTTTCATTTACTTCCATTAGTCTGCCTTCGGGAGTTGTATATATAATACCTACACTTAACCCATCAAGTAGTGTTAGTGTTCCAACGCAGAAGCCATGATGAGGTGTGGATGCTAGCTGTTTTTTTGTATGCATAACATCTGTCTCTAAAGCTTCGTTTTTATTTTTCAGCTCTAGGTTCTCTTGTTTTAAGCGTGATATTTCCGCTTGAAGTATGGCTATTTCTTCCTTCATCAAATTAACACTCAACGAATTAAATTGTTCGTACTAGCATAGCTTTCAACTTTAGTGCCCCAAATATACAAACAAAAAAAGAATATGACAAAATATTCTGACACTATGGAATTTTTATGTGTGTAAAATAAACAATAGACTTCCTAAGAAACTGTATTTCGTACTTAAGAAGTCTATTGTTATGCGTAGTCACATTGCAGATTGTGTAGTTTATTGTGCGAAAAAATGTAATTTGTCGTCTTGTGCTGTCACTTGGATACTCTTGTTTTTTTCAATGTTTCCAGACAGCATCTCCTTACTCAAGTCATTAAGCAAATATTTTTGAATTGCTCGTTTGACAGGGCGGGCACCAAACTCAGGGTGATATCCTTTTTGAGCCAATAATATATACGCACTTTCATCTAATGTAATATTAATTCCATTATCAGATAACATTGCTGTAATGTTATCGATTTGCAATCGTACGATTTGACTAATTTCATTTTCTTCTAAAGGCAAGAACATAATAGTCTCGTCTATGCGGTTCAAGAATTCAGGACGAATATGTTTTTTTAGCAAAGTCTTTACTTGGCTTCTTGTCTCGTCAATCAATTTTTCGCGCTCCGTACTTGACAAAGGTTGATTATCAGCATGTCCATGTATCATACGCTCCATTTGTTGTTGGATGTATTCGCTACCCATATTGCTCGTCATGATAATAATTGTGTTTTTGAAGTTTACAACACGACCTTTATTATCCGTAAGTCGACCATCGTCTAGTACTTGCAATAAAGTGTTGAACACATCTGGGTGCGCCTTTTCTATTTCGTCAAACAAGACTACAGAGTATGGCTTACGTCGTATTGCTTCGGTTAACTGACCACCTTCGTCATATCCAATATATCCTGGAGGGGCACCTACCAACCTGCTTACGGTGTGCTTTTCTTGATATTCACTCATGTCGATTCGTGTCATCATGCTATCGTCGTCAAATAGGTACTCTGCCAATGCTTTAGCCAGTTCGGTTTTACCCACGCCAGTTGTACCTAAGAATATGAAACTTCCGATAGGTCGACGAGGATCTTGCAAGCCTGCTCGACTTCTTCGCACGGCATCACTAACGGCTTGAATAGCTTCATCTTGGCCAATAACGCGCTTGTGCAGTTCTTCTTCAAGATGCAGTAGTTTGTGACGTTCGCTTTGTAGCATACGGGTTATTGGAATACCTGTCCAACGCGCCACTACATCTGCAATATCTTCTGAATCAACTTCTTCTTTAATCATTGCAGTCTGTGTTTGTAGCTCTTGTAAGGCGATTTTGTCTTTTGTAATTTGCTCTTCCAGTGCTAGCAGTTTGCTATAACGTATCTCAGCTACTTTGGCGTAATCACCTTCTCGTTCAGCTACTTCAGCGTCATGCTTTAGTGTCTCAATTTGTTGTTTAGCCTCTTGGATGCTATTAACGACTTCTTTCTCGCTGTGCCATTTGGCTTTAAATGCTTTTTCTTGTTCTTTGAGTTCAGCTATTTCTGCGTTCAGCTGTTGCAGTTTGGTGGTGTCATTCTCACGCTTAATAGCTTCACGTTCGATTTCAAGTTGTTGGAGGCGTCGCATGATTTCGTCGAGCTCTTCAGGAACACTATCTACCTCCATACGCAATTTAGCGGCAGCTTCATCCATCAAGTCGATAGCTTTGTCTGGTAAGAAGCGATCACTGATATATCTATTGCTCAATTCGACAGCAGCGATAATTGCATCGTCTTTGATACGCACTTTATGATGAGTTTCATACTTTTCTTTGAGTCCACGTAGAATAGAGATAGTACTCATGATATCTGGTTCGTCAACCGTTACGGTTTGGAATCGTCGTTCTAATGCTTTATCTTTCTCAAAATACTTTTGATATTCGTCCAATGTTGTAGCACCAATGCTGCGCAGTTCACCTCTAGCCAAGGCTGGTTTCAATATGTTTGCCGCATCCATAGCACCTTCACTTTTGCCAGCGCCGACTAGCGTATGGATTTCGTCTATAAATAAGATAATATCTCCGTTGGCTTGCACTACTTCATTAATAACAGCCTTTAGACGTTCCTCAAATTCCCCTTTGTATTTTGCCCCAGCAACCAATGCACCCATGTCTAGTGAGAACAAGCGTCTGTTTTTTAAGGTATCTGGCACATCACCACTGATAATTCGATGAGCTAATCCTTCCACTATTGCAGTTTTACCAGTTCCTGGCTCACCAATAAGGATAGGATTGTTCTTTGTGCGGCGACTCAGAATCTGTAACACACGACGAATTTCGTCATCACGTCCAATTACAGGGTCTAGTTTGCCATCTCGTGCTTGTGCACACAGATCGATAGCATATTTTTGAAGAGCATTGTACTCTTCTTCAGCACTTTGACTTTGAACCTTCTGGCCTTTACGTAATTCAGCAACTGCAGATTCTAGGCTTTTTGTAGTTGCCCCAGCATCTTGAAGAACTTGTTGAGCAGCGCTTTTTACTGCAAGAATAGCTAGTAGTACCGTCTCAATAGACACAAATTCATCTCCACCTTTATGAGCAGATTCTGTAGCTTTTTGGATGACCTGATTGCTTTCTCTGCTCAAGTATGGCTCGCCTCCACTTACTTTGGGCAGCGATGCGATTTGAGCATCAAGTACCGTGTTTATATTGTTTAGATTGATACCGACTTTTTGAAAAAGAAATTGGCATACGTCGGGCGCCACATGAATCACCCCTGCAAGTAGATGCACAGGCTCAACAGACTGCTGTCCATTGCGTTGTACAAGTTGCACAGCATGTTGCAGTGCCTCTTGTGTTTTGATTGTCATTTGATTTGTATTCATATGTTTTTTATTTAATTGTTTCTCTGTTCTGTTTGGCAAGATGGACGCCAAATAAGGAAAATACTAGTAAATGTTTCGTGATAAGGTGGTTGTAAATATAATATATGTCAAAATGGCGGATTCTGATAGGAGTTTACTGCCTATTTGACAGGCGTGTATCTGGATTTGCCTTGTCGTTAGTGAGAGACTAAGATTGGAAGATGTGGTTATACTAGTTGGTAGAGTTGTCTTATAGTAGGAGAGTCATCTGGCAACCATGGTTGCCAGATCATGACATCCGTGATTGCCAGTATCTGGCAACCATGGTTGCCAGATGACTGTGATTTAATTAGCAGTGTTACTTTGGTTAGAAGATTCTGGTTAGAGAGCCTAAGCAAAAAAAAGAGCATATCAAAATTGATTTTGATATGCTCTTAACTACTATGTTTGTTGTAAGTTATTTTTTAGCTCGATGCGTTGGCATAGCTACCATCAGTTTGGCAGCACGCTCAGGAGCGCCAGGCTCACCAAGCATTTCTGCCATAACGTCCAGTTTGGCCAAGTGTGCTTGCCTAGATGGACTATCGTCTGGTAGCAAAGCGTCCATGTATTTGTGGAAGTTCTCACGTGTAAAGTCAGCTGCCACAAGTTCAGGTACAGCTTCTTCGTCCAATGTGAGATTAGGTAATGAAATATACTTCACAGTAAGCACACGTTTTCTAAGCCATGATATAACTGGAGGAATTGGTGTGGCGTATGCTACAATCTGAGGGACACGGAAAAGTGCTGTTTCTAGAGCTGCGGTTCCAGAGGTTACTAATGCAAAATGTGCATGCTGTAACAGAGGATAAGTCGCATTGTAAATAATACGAAGCTCTGGAAAACGCTTCTCAAATTCAGCATAAAATGTTGGATCAATACCAGGAGCGCCAGCCAAAACGAACTGGTAATCCTTTTGGTATTTCTTCAAGCCATCCATCATGCCAGGTAGATTGTCTTTAATCTCATGTGTGCGACTGCCAGCAAGAATAGCGATAATCGGACGTTCATTCAAATCATGTTTAGTACGAAAAGCACTTGGATTGTGTGGATTCTTGGCTTTAAAGTCTGCAATTTCATCTACGGTAGGGTTGCCTACGTAGTGAACAGGATACTGGTGCTTCTCTTCAAAGAAAGGCACTTCGAACGGAAGAATAGAGAATAATTCATCAATATCTCGTTTGATACGCTTGATTCTATACTCTTTCCATGCCCATATTTTAGGAGAAATATAATAGTAAATTGGAATCTCTGTCGTAGCATGAATATCTTCAGCTACATTTAAATTAAATCCAGGATAATCAACCAAAATCAATTTGTCTGGTTGCCATTGCTTAATGTCTTCCTTGCACAAGCGCATGTTGCGTAAGATTGTGCGTAAGTGTAGTAGTACAGGAATGAACTGCATGTAAGCCTGTTCCTTGTAATGACGTACTAATGTGCCACCAATAGCTTGCATTTCATCCCCTCCTATGTATCGGAATTCAGCTTGAGGATCTTCTTGTAAAATAGCTTTCATCAGGTGAGCTGCATGCAAGTCGCCAGATGCTTCACCAACTATGACGTAATACTTCATACTTGTTTCTGTTTTAATCTTCATCTTCAGGTAGAGCCCAGTCCCAATTCTGCATTTCTTTGATCAGCGTATGATCAGTCATATCTACTTTTACAGGAGTGATAGCCACATAGCCATGAGTGAGTGCCCAAGCATCATTGTTTTCATTGGCTTCGTCAAGAATCTTCATTTCACCTGTAAGCCAGTAGTAATTAGGACCATATGGATGTTCGTAAGGGATGTACTCTTTAATCCATCTAGCGTGAGTTTGTTCGCATATTTTGATTCCTTCAAATGTGTGAGAATCAGGGAAGTTTACGTTCAAACAAGTTTGCTCAGGTAGCCCGTTTTCTAGCACTTGACGAACAATTTGTTGTACGTAAGGTTTGAGGTGTTCAAAATCTGCATCTGCTAGATAATTACACAAAGAAAAGCCAATACTAGGGATGCCAGAGATACAACCTTCAATGGCTACGCCCATAGTGCCTGAATAGTGTACATTTACACCTGAGTTGTCACCATGATTGATACCACCAATTACTAGGTCAGGCTTTTCAGTAAGTACTGTATTAAGTGCTAATTTAACACAATCAGCTGGAGTACCTGTGCATTTGTAGACTGTAAGACCCACTTCACGACGTGCCTGTTGAAATGTGATTGGTGTAGTAATTGTCAAAGCAGCACTCTGTGCTGAACGGGGACTATCTGGAGCCATGACAACGATGTCACCAATGGGGCGTAAAAAGCGAATAAGTTCACTTACTCCTTTTGACTGAAAGCCATCGTCGTTGGATACTAAAATAATAGGTCTTTTTCTAGCCATGTTCAAAAATTCTTTTAAGTTGTTCGTCAGATTACAAGGCAAATGTAGAAAAAAACTTTATCTTTGCATCACAAGTTGCGCATATTTTAGTGACGATATTGATAAACTACATAGAATATGGGAAAAGTAATAGCATTAGCTAACCAAAAAGGTGGGGTTGGTAAGACAACAACAACAATCAACCTTGCTGCATCAATGGCTACCATGGAGAAGCGAGTCTTAGTAATCGACGCCGATCCGCAAGCAAACGCTTCGTCAGGATTAGGGTTGGATATTAAAACAACAGGCCAATCTATATACGAGTGTTTGATTGATGGCAATGATATTCAAGAAGCCATTCAAGATACTGATATAGAGACACTTCAGGTGGTTCCTTCACATATCAACTTAGTAGGTGCTGAGATTGAGATGCTGAATCTTCCTAATCGTGAAAAAGTCATGAAGAAGATTTTGAAGCCATTGAGGAAAATCTATGATTATATTTTAATCGATTGTTCACCTTCTTTGGGGTTGATTACAGTCAATGCGTTGACAGCAGCAGATACTGTGATTATTCCTGTGCAAGCTGAATATTTTTCCCTTGAAGGGATTAGCAAACTGCTTAATACTATTCGCATTATTCGTTCGCGACTCAATACTCGTTTAGATATCGAAGGTTTTTTGATTACCATGTACGATTCTAGATTGAGACAATCTAATCAAATTTATGATGAGTTGAAGCGTCACTTTCAAGAACTTGTGTTTGACACTGTCATTCAGCGTAACGTGCGACTAAGTGAGGCGCCTAGTCACGGCAAACCAACCATTTTGTACGATGCTGACTCTAGCGGGGCTCGTAACTATATGGCACTGGCGAAAGAAATCATAACTCGTGATGAAGCGAAAGCTCAAAATCAAGAAGCACCTCAAAAAGTATCAGTAGGCAAAGACGAGGAGGTGTAGAACCAACCAGCCTATTGGTATTTAGAAAAGAAACAAGAACGTAAAGAAAGAAGAAACAAATCATGGCATCCCCAAAGAAAAAAGCATTGGGACGCGGACTTAATGAAGTGTTGGATGGCGCTGACGATGTCCTATTCCCCTCAAGCATGGCGCCACGTCTAGGGTCGAGTATTAGTGAAATCGATATCGAAGATATATACGCCAATCCAGACCAACCGCGTCGTACTTTTGATGAAGATGCCCTGCAAGAATTGGCAGCATCAATCGCAGAGATAGGAATCATACAACCTATCACCTTGCGAGATATGAATGACGGTACTTATCAGATTATTGCTGGTGAGCGCCGATTTCGTGCTTCTCAGATAGCAGGGCTTGATAGCGTGCCAGCATATATCCGTACGGCTGATGACGAGACAATGATGTCTATGGCATTGATTGAGAATATTCAACGTGAAGATCTCAATGCAGTCGAAGTGGCACTAGCATATCAAAAACTGATTGATGAACATAGCCTTACGCAAGAACAATTGTCTGAACGTGTAGGTAAAAAACGTGCTACGATTACTAACTATCTACGTCTTTTGAAATTGTCAGCTCCAGCACAAATGGCGTTGCGAAATAGAGACATTGAGATGGGACATGCACGTGCTCTTTTGGGCATACAGCATCCACAAATGCAGGTGCAAGTGCTTCAAGAAACAATAAAGAACCACTATTCTGTGCGTCAACTTGAGAAAATTGTCAAGGAAATCAATGCCCAGAATGAAGTGATTACTGAAGATACTAAGAGTAAAGATACAAGCAATAAACTAAGCAGTGAAGTGTTTGATTTGCTAAAGCAGCAACTCTCGGGATTTTTCAGTACATCAGTACAGCTTTCTTGCAACAAACAAGGAAAGGGTAAGATTAGTATCCCTTTCAAAAATGAGGCAGAGCTGGAAAAAATAATGGAATTGTTTGATACGTTAAAGAAATAGATGACTAAGCAACAAAATCATGTATATAGACGATGGCTGGTATTTAGCTTTGTCTTGTGTGTGCTAAGTTTTACACACGACGCTTTGGGCCAGAATGTATCTATACAGCAAATGCTCAAGGTGAAAAATGCTTCACTTTCTCAACTGGATTCTATACGTCAATCGATAAAGCCTGGATTGCCAGCTTTACAGGTTGATTCTCTAGAAGCAGAAAAGAGAAAGTTGCAGATGGATAGTTTGACCAAGATATTGCCAGACTCTTTGTTGGCTCTGTCTCCTGATAGTTTACGCAAAGTCATAGGAGATAGTTTAGCCCGTCGATATGCTGAGTATATAGACCAATGGAGTGATAGCTTGCAACAAGTTGTCGATAGTATCAAGAAGGATCCTTCTATGTCGCCTCTGAATATTTTAGAGAAGCGAGTGGAGGAAATGCCTATTGATACTACTGCTGTACGAAAGAAAGCAATAGAGGTTGCTGACATAGCAACCCAAACTATAGAATCTAAAGAGGTTAATGGCGTACTAAATGCGCTAGATGAACAATCAAAAAAAGCAATCAATCAAGCTACCGATTCATTACAAAAAACATTACCTTCTGATTCACTTAGCGTGACTAAACCTCTACCGATAGAGGATGCTACTGCCGCTATTGACAGTGTTGCACCTGTCAGTATACCTATGAAGAGATGGATACCTGATTCGCGTAAAGCGACTTGGTATGCTTTAGTTATTCCAGGGGGAGGGCAGATTTATAACCGTAAATATTGGAAGTTACCAATTGTTTATGGTGGGTTTGTAGGTTGTGCTTATGCACTGACTTGGAATAGCCGTATGTACAAAGATTACCGAAATGCATATCTTGATTTTATGGATGGTAATCCTGCGACAAACAGTTTCCAAGAATTGCTACCAGCCAATTATTCGTATTCAGATTCTCAATTGGAGGATATTCTGAAGAACCGAAAGGATATGTACCGTCGATATAGAGATATGAGTATCTTTGCCTTTATTGGGGTGTACATACTATCTGTAGTTGATGCTTATGTTGATGCCGAATTGTCGGATTTCGACTTAACGCCAGATTTGAGCTTGGAGGTTGCTCCAGCTAACTTTAATGATGAGACTCATGCACAACCTTGGAACAACAATAGTAATGTGGGTGTGTCTTGTCGATTGAATTTTTAAATGAGTAATGAATTGAACAATATGATGCTAAACCGACGTGTTATTGGAGGGCTACTCCTCGCTCTTTTTTGCTTCTTGCCATGTGTTAGTCATGCGCAAGAAGATATGACTGTAATGGAAGAACCGATGGGGATGACTATGCCGATAGATAGCTTGTTGGCAGACTGGAAGTCTCGTTCTTATTTATCTATAGGTCAGGATTGTCAAACGACAAGTGTAAATCCAACTTTCCCAGATTCTGTATATATTGACCGTCTATCACGTATCCCTACTGTGATGGAACTACCATATAATGAAGTTGTAAGGAGATATATTGATCGTTACACTGGTGATCTTAGACAGCAAGTTTCATTTATGTTGGCCGCTTTCAATTTCTATGCACCAATCTTTGAACAGGCACTTGAGGCATATGGATTGCCATTAGAGTTGAAGTACTTGCCTATTATTGAGTCTGCTCTTAAACCAACTGCTCGTTCACGCGTAGGGGCATCTGGTTTGTGGCAGTTTATGCCAAAGACGGGTAAGCTGTATCATTTGGAAATCAATTCGCTTATTGATGAGAGAAATGATCCGATAAAAGCTAGTTGGGCAGCTGCGCACTATTTGTATGATATGTACCAAATTTATCGTGACTGGAATTTGGTGATTGCCGCGTATAACTGTGGACCTGGTAATGTGAATAAAGCGATTCACCGTGCTGGTAAATCACGCGATTATTGGAAGATATATCCTTTCCTTCCTCGTGAAACACGTGGATACGTGCCTGCATTTATTGCTGCGGCTTATACGATGAATTATTATTGTGAACACAATATCTGTCCTATGACTACAGCTATTCCTTCACAAACAGATACGTTGCACATTAATAAACCTTTGCATCTGGATCAAGTTGCACAAACATGTAATGTGCCACTTGATGAATTGAAGAGCTGGAATCCTCAATATCGTCGTAATGTACTGCCAGGCAATATTCGTCCTTACGTACTTCGCTTGCCAGATACAGCGGTAACTAAATTTATCGATTTGCAAGACACTGTGTATACTTACAATAAGAGTAAGTATTTTACAAAGCGTGCAACAGTTAAACCAGGTACCTTTGCTACAGCAGCTAAGGGATCTTACGTATATCACCGCATCCGTAGTGGAGAAACACTCTCGACTATTGCTCGTAAATACCATGTGTCTGTCACAAATCTAAAGAGATGGAATGGTTTGCGTAGCTCTAGCATTCGTGCTGGTAAGAAACTGAAAATTTTCCGATAGAAAATCTTTTTACTATGAATGAAGAAACACTGAAAACAATTAGTATGGATGAAGGTAAATATACGAATTTACCTTTTGAGAAGCTATTGGAGATAGCTCCCGATGTGCCTTCACAACTCCTAGCCGAAATGGGTGAGGAAGAGCTGACTGATGATCAGTGGAGTGCTATCATTCAAGTGAAATTTGATGCACTTATCAAATCATATACAAACAGTAATCACCGTAATCGAGTGGAGATTATTGAAAAGGCTTTTCACTTTGCTAGTAAAGCTCATAAAGGGGTAAAGCGTAAGTCTGGTGAGCCCTATATTACCCATCCTCTGGAAGTTGCATATATAGCCAGCAATGAAATCGGATTGGGGTCTACCTCTATCTGTAGTGCTTTATTGCATGATGTCGTAGAAGATACACATTATACGTTAGACGATATTGAAACCTTGTTTAATGAGAAAGTGCGTGTTATCGTCGATGGGTTGACTAAAATCCCAAAAGAGGAAGCTACCGAGTTTGATTCGAAGCAGTTGAGTAACTATCGCAAGTTGTTCTATACGATGGTAGAGGACATTCGGGTGTTGATTATTAAGGTTGCCGATCGTCTCCATAATATGCGTACACTAAGCTCGATGAATGAGCGTCAGCAGATAAAAATTTCTGGTGAAACAATTAGTATTTATGCTCCTCTAGCTGAGTGTATCGGTCTAAATCGTATCAAAAACGAACTGCAAAATCTTGCGCTTAGATACGAACATGCAGAAGACTATAAGCTTATTGAAGATCAGCTGAAACAGACTGCTGTATGGAGAGATAGTTTGTTTGAAGAGTTTACTGAGCCTATTCGTCGTGCACTAGATACTACAGGAATAAAGTATCGTATAGAATCTCGAATTAAAACCATATATTCTATTTGGAAAAAGATGCAAGATCAGCATGTGTCTTTTGATGGTATCTATGATGTTTTGGCGGTACGCATTATATATACACCTCGAAGTGAGGAGATGTTTGATGATTCAGCAGGTCAACCTCTAGATGATGAGGCTGTGCGAGAAATGGCGGCTAAACTTAAAGAAAAAGAACAGCATGATTGTTTTGTGATTTACAATCAGCTGGGTAAACTATATAGTCACCACGATGGCCGTTTTCGAGACTGGGTGACTACTCCAAAAGCAAATGGATATCAAGCGCTACACACTACATTGATGAGTAGTCGAGGAAAGTGGGTTGAAGTACAGATTCGAAGCGAACGTATGCATGATATCGCTGAAAATGGACCAGCTGCCCATTGGAGATATAAAGGTGTAGGCATGGGTGAAGATGAAGCAGATCTTGCTCAAAGACTTGAGTCAGTTAAGGTATTGCTTGAGAATCCATCTACTAAATCAATGGAGTTACTTGGGCAGATTCATGCTAACTTTACTTCTCCGACTATTACTGTGTATACAAAGAAAGGAGCTACATGGGCTTTCCCTCAAGGAAGTACCGTGTTGGATTTCGCCTATCGTGTGCACACAGATATTGGTGATCACACTATTGGTGCACTGATTAATGGACGTCCAGTAAGTCGTTTCAATAAACTTTCTGATGGAGATCAGGTAGAAGTTATTTCTACTGGTGAATTGAGTGTCAAGAAAGAATGGTTAGAGCATGTCAAGACATCTCGAGCTATCAAACATATAAAACAAGTTTTAAAAAGGGAACGCCCTATTCGTATTGATGAAGGTCGTTTGCAAGTGGAGAACTTTATTGCCGAATCTGGATGGAAAGATAGTGTCGAAGAAGCTATTCGTCGATTATGCTTGATTCGTAACCTGCAGACCGAAGAAGATCTATTCTATGGTGTTGGAAATAAGGATATAAAGCTGACTGAAGAAGATGCAATTCGCCTTAAGAAACGTGCAGAACCTTGGTATAAAAGCTTTATGCGTCTAGGTAGTGCAACTCCGCAAGTAAAAACAAGCAAAATCGAGGGTGGTGAAGAAGCTTGTGTATTAGAAAATCCAATTCCTAAAGGTTACAAAATGACCAAGGAGGATTTGATGAAGATGCATTACATCCTTCCTGAACATATTGGTAAACACTATGGTATATGTTCGCATTGTAATCCTGTGCCAGGCGATGATGTTATTGGTTTTTTTGATCAGGACAATGCCTTGACAGTGCACCAGAGACAATGTAGCATTGCTAAACGCTTGAAAAGTACTTACGGAGATCGTATAGTAATGGTCGATTGGCCTAGTCAACCTGATGTTTACTTTGAAGCTTGTTTGTACGTAGCGGGTGTAGATCTGGCTGGAGTCGTTTTGGAAGTGACTCGAGTTATTTCACAGGAATGTGGACTAAACATGAGTGAGTTGACATTCAAGGGTGGAGAAGATACTTTTGAGGGACGTATTAAGATTCTGGTGTCTTGTGCTAGCGATATAAAGATGGTAGAAGAGAAATTGAAATCATCTATGCAATTCATAACAAAAGTAGTGCGCATAAAACGCTTTGATGACTTGATTTAATCTGAATATGGAACACGGAGAAAAACTATATTATAAACCTAGTGAAGCTGCAAGGATCTTAGATGTTGAAATGTCTACTTTAAACTATTGGATTAAGGAGTTCGACATTAAGCTGGAGGTGCGTAGTAGTGGAAGAAAGCTGTATACACCTGCACAGCTTGAACAACTTAAGCGACTTCAATATCTACTAAAAGTAAAAAAGTTTACAATAGAAGGAGCAAAAGAACAGCTAAAACAGATACGAGTAAAGGAGACGGATGAAAAAGCAGAACTTGTGCGTCGACTTAAGACAATAAGAGAAAAACTCCAAACAATGAGAGATGCCTTAAACTACTAGATAGTTTAAGGCATCTTTAGTTAATTCTGTATTAGTCCATAACTTTACCATGGTTGGCTGCAATATCAATCATCTTGTCATAATCTTCAGCACTTAAGTCCATAAAATAATAGTTGACTGGATTCATGATTCGTCGCTTATAGTGCACTTCGTAGTGGAGGTGTGGCCCTGTGCTTTTGCCACTACTTCCCACTAGTCCAATAATCTGTCCACGCACTACTTTTTGTCCTCGGTATACTTTTGCTTTATGCATGTGAGCATAAAGGGTTTCATAGTCAAATCCGTGGTCGATAATTACGCATCGACCATAACCGCTTTTCCAGCCTGAGAACGTTACTTTACCGTTGCCTGTAGCATAGATATCAGTTCCTGTCTTTGCACTAAAGTCCATTCCTTTATGGAATTTTCTAGTCCCATAAATAGGGTCAGTACGCCATCCATAACCAGATGCTGTGTATTTCAGATCTCTATTTGAAACGGGTTGTATGGCTGGGACACACTTTATCTTCTCGTCTTGCTGTTTCAAGTCTGCTAGGATGTCATCCATAGACTTGGATTCAATATATAGTTGTTTTTCTAGAATATCAAGTTTTTTAGTGGTTTCTATCAATAGTTCTTTCTTAGGCATATCAGCTAACGTCTCGTAACGATTGGTTCCATTATAACCAGCTTGACGAATAGCCGGGGCAATAGGGTCGGCTTGAAGAATTACTCGGTATAAATTGTCATCACGTTGTTGTAGTTGACCAAGTATGTCGTAGGCTACATCCATACGTTTGTCTAAGACTGCATATTGAGCTTCTAATGCATTGTTCTCATCAATAAGTTCTCTTTCTCGAGGCGACTGCACAAAAAGGGTGAGTAATAGAAACGCACCTATACCAGAGCCTGTGCCCAGAAGGAAGCGACGGGTGTAAATCCACCACCTTTCACCTCGGGTAGGGGTATATCTTCTATATCTGCCCTTTTTAGGGTCATATTTATAGTAAAGTTTATGCATATTGCTAATCTTTATGTTCAATCAGGAAGCAAATGTACTAAAATCTTGCTATCTTTGTGCCGTATTTTCAGATATTAACCTCATAATTAGTATATAGGTATGATGACCGCCAATGAAATAAGAGATTCATTCAAGAAATTTATGGAGGAGAAAGGACACCAGATTGTGCCTTCAGCTCCAATGGTGATCAAAGACGATCCTACTTTGATGTTTACCAATGCTGGTATGAACCAGTTCAAGGATATTATTCTAGGTAACCAAGAAGCAAAGTATGCCCGTGTCGCCGATTCACAAAAGTGTTTGCGTGTAAGCGGTAAGCACAATGACCTTGAAGAGGTTGGTCATGATACATATCACCATACTATGTTCGAAATGCTAGGAAACTGGTCTTTTGGTGACTACTTTAAGAAAGAAGCTATCGAGTGGGCTTGGGAGTATCTAGTTGATACTTTGAAGTTGAGTCCAGATCGTCTGTATGCATCTGTATTCGAAGGTAGTAAAGAAGATGGGGTACCGCGCGACAACGAAGCTGCTGAGTTGTGGTCTAAATTTCTTCCAGAAGATCACATTATCAATGGAAATAAGAAAGATAATTTCTGGGAAATGGGTGAAACAGGTCCTTGTGGGCCTTGTTCTGAGGTGCATATTGATTTACGCCCAGACGAAGAGCGTGCTCAAGTTTCTGGTCGTTCACTAGTCAATGAAGACCATCCTCAAGTCATTGAAATTTGGAACCTTGTGTTTATGCAGTTCGTACGTATGGCTGATGGTTCTTTGACTGCTCTTCCTGCTAAAGTAGTAGATACTGGTATGGGATTTGAGCGTCTATGTATGGCTATCCAAGGCAAGACATCAAACTATGACACAGATGTGTTCCAACCAATGCTTCAGCAAATAGCTAAGATATCAAATCTCGCTTATGGTAAGGCAGAAGAATCGGATATTGCTATGCGTGTAATCGCTGACCATATCCGTACAATTGCTTTCTCTATTACAGATGGTCAATTGCCAAGTAACGCCAAAGCGGGTTATGTGATTCGTCGTATCTTACGTCGTGCTGTACGTTATGGATATACATTCTTGAATCAAAAGCAATCATTCATGCATACGTTGATTCCTGTCCTAGTGGAACAAATGGGTGCATCTTATCCTGAGCTTCCTGCTCAACAAGATATTATCACTAAGGTTATTAAGGAAGAAGAAGAATCTTTCCTTCGTACTTTGGAGACAGGTATCCATATGCTAGAGAAGCATATTGCAGAAACAAAGTCTGCTGGTAAAACAGAGTTTGATGGTAAAGTAGCCTTTACATTATATGATACATATGGTTTCCCATTGGATTTGACAGAACTAATTTTGCGTGAGAACAGCATGACAGTTGATCAAGCTGCCTTCGATGCTGCAATGAAGGAACAAAAAGACAGAGCGCGTAATGCTGCACATATTGATACTGGCGACTGGGTTGTCCTTGCAGAAGGTACTTCAGAGTTTGTAGGCTATGATCATACTGAGTATGAAACACGTATTTTACGCTACCGTCAAATTACACAAAAGAAGAAGACACTATACCAAATCGTCCTAGATAAAACTCCTTTCTATGCGGAAAGTGGTGGTCAAGTAGGGGATAAGGGTGTGCTTGTAAGTGAAGCTGAGACTGTACAAATTATCGATACGAAGAGTGAGAATAATTTGACTGTACATTTTACCACTCAGCTTCCTAACCAACCAGAATTGCCAATGATGGCTTGTGTAGATACTGATAAGCGTGCAGCTTCTGCGGCTAATCACTCTGCCACTCACTTGATTGATGCTGCATTCCGTGAGGTTCTTGGTGAGCATGTAGAGCAAAAGGGGTCTTTGGTAACACCAGACTCTTTGCGCTTTGACTTCTCTCACTTCCAAAAGGTGACCGACGAAGAATTGCGTCAAGTAGAGCGTTTGGTAAATGCCAAAATCCGCGAAAACCTGCCAGTACAGGAATATCGTAATATTCCAATTGAGGAAGCGCGTGAGCTTGGTGCAATCGCATTGTTTGGTGAAAAGTACGGCGATGAAGTACGTGTGATCCAATTTGGCAATAGCATCGAATTTTGTGGCGGTATTCACGTTCAACACACTGGTCAGATTGGTATGGTGAAGATTGTATCAGAAAGCAGTGTCGCAGCAGGTGTACGTCGTATCGAAGCTTATACTGGTGCTCGTGTTGAAGAAATGCTATATGCTATGGAAGACCGTTTCAATGCGTTGCGTGGTCTTTTCAATAATACGCCAAATCTAGAACAAACCATCCACAAAGCGATCGAAGAAAATGCAACTTTGAAAGCACAGGTGGAAACGTTTATGAAGGAACAAGCGAAGCAGCTTAAGGCTACATTAGTACAACAAGCTGTGAAGTCTGATAAATATACCTTGATACGTTTTGTCGGTGAAGTTCCAGCAGATATTATCAAGGATATCGCATTCCAATTGCGTGGTGAAGGAATTGAACGCTTATTATTTGTTGCTGCTACACAAGCGGAAGGTAAACCAATGCTTACAGTGATGGCAGGTGATGATCTAGTCGCTGTTGGTGTTCATATTGGTAAATCAATTAAAGAAGCTGCTCGTCTTATTAAAGGTGGTGGTGGTGGTCAACCACACTTTGCTACTGCAGGTGGTAAAGATGTAGGAGGTCTTCCAGTTGCGGCTGATAAGATGATTGAGCTTGTTGATGCAGCAATTGCTTAACTGAATAAATAGAAGCTTATGAAATAAAGATCCCAACCAAGTAACACTTGGTTGGGATCTTTATTTATTGTTTAATGGTGAGCACGGATAACATGCTTACTCGCTGTAAAAAGTTGATTAAATTATCAACAGGTCTGAATATTTTGTTATCTTTGTAGCTGTCGATACACAAACGGTGTTGCTGATAGGAGTAAGCTGAAAATCCTAAATAGAGTAAGCTGTACGTTAATCTAATAGTTTATGATTAAGAATCTTAAGAAAGTAGCAGCTCTTGCTGCTGTAGTGTTGATGATGTCAAGTTGTGCAATTACATTGCCAGTTAATGCTACAAGTAATGAAGTCGGTACGAAAGTGGGTACTGCAAAAGCAGAAGGTTTTTTAAGTGTACTTTTCTTTGACCAAGATGCTAGTATCCAAGCTGCTGCTAAGAATGGTGGTATCCGTAAGATCTCTACAGTGGATATCAAGCATACAAGTATTCTAGGACTTTATGTGACTTATGAAACAATCGTAACTGGTAAGTAATACCAGAAAAAGAGATTAGAGAAGACTTAAAGAAATGGAGTGCTGTTTTTTTAAGCCTTCTCTTTTATTAAATTAAAGCAATTACCATGAGGAATTTACTTGTTATCATTATTGTCTTGTTAGCATATGGTTGTCAATCCAAGCAATCTAACATGATTAGTTGTCCTAATAATATTATATTGACGACTACAGAAAATGAATCTATAATTAATAATGTGGGATTGTTTGTTGAAGACTACTTGCCATGTGTCTGTAATATTGAACAACAATGTCCGTTGTACAGATGTA
This sequence comes from Bacteroidaceae bacterium, assembly GCA_963678855.1. GTDB lineage: Bacteria > Bacteroidota > Bacteroidia > Bacteroidales > Bacteroidaceae > F22. The sequence goes on from OY787448.1 coordinate 2,390,937, forward strand.
TTCAGACAAATGAATACAATATATATGTAGCGCTTCCAGTACAGTTGTCTAGTAAAAGCTTCAAAGACGCTTGTGTTTTCTCCGATATGAGCTGTGTAGATAGTGTATATAGCGATACTACGGTTTTCAAATACTGGAAATCTAAGGAAAGAGAGTTTGCACAGCTGCTGTATCATAAAAATAAGAGTAGCATCCTAATGGTAGGTGTACCTATTAATCAAAACAAATCGATATTGACGTACGATGCTTTAGTTCAGAGGATTCAGACCAAGCATTAAGTGATCATTTAATAGAAAAGTGATATGAGAATAGCCAGAAATATATTCGTGTTGTTTATACCTTGCTTACTATTTGCAAGTTGTGCAACTGTTGGAACAGGATCTGTACGTAAAAAATATATTAGTCAGTTTGTGGGGGATGAAGGAATACAATATTTCATCAAACCAATAACTTTTAAAGCTGACAACAATAATACGCTAGTAGCGGACTTTACTTTCCGTCATGGGGAAGATAATTTAAACGATACTGTAATGCTGAATTATACAGTGCGTACTGATAGTAAGATGACCAATTTGAAGAATTTTTGTATTTGCTTTGACAATAAAGAAATTGCGGCAACTAGTACTACAACTTTATATAAGGAAAAAGACAAAGATTTTGTAACTAGATATAGTTCGGTTTTTCAATATAAGCAATTGCGCGAAGCATATAAGAATCAAACATTTAGTTTGAAAACGATTACAACTGATATGGAAGTTGAGTACAAACCGACTACCAAGTCGTCGAAACTTATACAGGGATTGGATGAATCAATCTTTCAGTTGCTAGATTAGTTCGTGTTTTTTTGTGTCTTTACTATTGGTAATCTTTAGAATTTATCGTAAGTTTGCCTTTGATGTAATTTTCTAGATATAATAACCTAAAACATACGATATGAACAAGTTAGAGACCAGTTTTGCTGGATTAACATTGCGTAATCCTATCATTGTGGCTAGTTCAGGATTGACTGATTCTGCAGCTAAGAACATTAGACATGCGAATGCAGGAGCAGGAGCGATTGTCTTAAAGTCACTTTTCGAAGAGCAGATTATGATGGATGCTTTGGCAGAGCCACAAGAATATGAACACACAGAAGGAAATGAATATTTCATGGCCTATTATAAAGGGCATAAGGTAAGTCAATATCTTGATGTTATCAGAGAAACTAAGGCTTCGGTAGATATTCCAGTCATTGCGAGCGTCAATTGTTTTTCCAATGATACATGGGTAGAATTTGCTCGTGACCTAGAAGAGGCTGGTGCTGATGCGTTGGAGATTAATATTTTGGCCCTTCAAGTAGAGACTGATTATGAATATGGTAGCTTTGAAAAGAGCCATGTCGAATTGCTTAAAAGCTTGAAGTCGGTTGTAACTATTCCTATCATTATGAAGCTGGGAAGTAACTTGACTAATCCTGTTGCACTTGCTAATCAGTTGTATCGTGAGGGTGCAGCCGCAGTGGTTCTTTTCAATCGTTTTTATCAACCTGATATTGATGTGCAACAAATCTGTCAAAGCCACGGTTCTGTATTTACTTCACCTTCTGATTTGGCGAACTCTTTACGTTGGGTGGGCATTGCTTCGGCACAAATCGAAGACTTGGATATTGCAGCATCTGGTGGTGTCACTAAACCAGAAGATATCATTAAATTTGTGCTAGCTGGTGCATCTGCTGTTGAGATTTGTTCTATTCTTTATAGTGAAGGTTCGCATTTTATCACGGAAGCTCTAGAAACGATTGAGGCTTGGATGGCCAAGAAAAAGGTTGACCAATTGATGGATGTAAAAGGTCAACTTAATGTTGAAAATGTAAAAGGTATAAATACATTTGGAAGAAGTCAGTTTTTGAGATACTTTGCTCAAAGGGATGCATAGTATTGAATGCTTTGACTAGAAAAAGGCTGCGCCAAATTACTTTTGACACAGCCTCATCGTATATTTCTTTTACTCATACCATATGAGTATAAAAAAGTAGCGAGCCATTAAATGACTCGCTACTTCATATATATTTAGTAATCTAAGATTATCTAGCTTGTTGGTTAGCTTGCTTAATCATAGCTTCACTTGCCAAGATAAATAACTCTACACGGCGGTTTTGTGCACGACCAAAAGCAGTGCTGTTATCAGCAACAGGGTTTTGCCAGTAAAGACCTTGAATATCTTTGATGCGAGATGTAGATACACCATTCATATTCAAATAGTTAGCTACAGCGTTTGCACGATTGTATGATAAGTTCTTGTTCAATTCAAGTGGACCTGTATTATCTGTATAGCCATAAAGTGCAAGGTCAGCCATTGGGTCAAGTTGAGAAGCGAAGTTAGAAAGACTTTGCTTACATTGAGCATTTAATGTTGCTTTGCTTGTAGCAAATGTGATAGCACCGTCTAGAGTTACTTTTACAGCAGGTACGCCGTTGATTTCTACACGTTCTACATCAGCACCTTCAATCTTAGCAGCTTCAGCAGCAGCTTTATCCATACGGTTACCAATAATAGAACCAGCACCAGCACCTACAGCTGTCCCAATTGCAGCACCGATAGCAGCACCCTTACCGTCACCGATCAAAGCACCTACTAGTGCACCTAGTGCAGCGCCACCACCAGCACCTATTGCTGTACCTTTTGTTGTGAAATCAGCATTACAACTTGTGAAAAGTAACACCATACAAACCCATAGGGTTGCCACTTTAGTTTTCAAAAAACTTGTTTTCATCTTTAATTTGTTGTTTGATTTATAATTAGACTCATACATGAGTCCCTTTCGATTGGTTTACAAAATAGCAGTTTCTTGAAAAGCTTGGAAATACATCAAAAACAGATGTTGTCACTCTGCGTGAAAATACAACTGATTATTTGGATTGTCTATATTAAGTGCAAGCTTCTTTAGAATCAAAAAAATGATGCTAATCGCAACCTTTTTCGACGCAAAGATACTAAAAAAGAGCTTTTGTCCAAAGAAAATGTCCATGACTTGTAAAGTAAATATTTTCTTATTAGACAAAGACTTCCCATAAGCAATGGGGCTTATGGGAAGTCTTTGTCTAATGTACAATTCTATTTAGCTTGTTCGTTTGCTTGTTGAATCATTTCTTGGCTAGCAAGAATATAAAGTTCTACACGTCTGTTTTGGGCACGTCCTGCAGCGGTGCTATTATCAGCGATAGGATCTTGCCAGTAAAGGCCTTGGATATCCTTGATTCTCGTGACATTAATACCATTTGCATTCAAATAACTCGCAACCGAATTGGCGCGTTCGTATGACAATGTCTTATTAAACTCAAGTGGACCAGTGTTGTCTGTGTATCCATAAAGAGCAAGATCAGCCATAGGGTCTAGTTGGCTAGCAAAATTAGAAAGGCTTTGCTTACATTGTGTATTAAGTGTAGACTTGTTTGTTGCGAAAGTAATCGCTCCATCCAAAGTGACCTTGACAGCAGGAACGCCATTAATATCAAGTCGTTCTACATCTGCACCTTCAATCTTTGCTGCTTCAGCTGCAGCTTTGTCCATGCGGTTGCCAATAATTGCTCCAGCTCCAGCACCTGCAACGCCACCAATAGCGGCTCCAATCGCTGCACCTTTGCCTTTACCAACCAATGCGCCTACAATGGCACCTACTGCTGCGCCACTACCAGCGCCAATAGCAGTTCCTCTTGTGGTGTAGTTTGAACTACAACTAACGATTAACATGACTGCGCATACCCATAAGGTAACGAGTTTTGCTTTTAAAAAGTTTGTTTTCATAGCTATATTTATTAGTTTATAAATAAAATCCTAATTAGTAAAGAGGATACAAATTCTTTTCTAGGTGTTTAGCCTAGAGAAAAGTTTCGTTTTTTGATGCCAAATACTTGTTTGCGTATAAGCATAAACCACACAAATATACTGATTCCCTTCAATACAGTACCAGCAGTCAGCCCCCACCAGATTCCATTCATATCAAGTCCTATTGATACGAAAAATATAGCAAGTGGAATACGCATATAGTTGAAAATAACACTGTTTATAGCAGGTGGTACTGAACGACCTATTCCATAAAATATACCTTGCATCACAATCTCTATAAGCATAAAGAACTGCGAAAAACCAAGCACGAATAGGTATTCACCTCCAGCACGAAATGCTTCCTCTTCAGGAACAAAGATAGCGAAAATATGTTCTCCAACAAAAATAAACAATAAACTTGTGAGGATTCCAAAGAGACTACCAGCAGATAATACGTTTTGTATAGCTTTAACGACACGTTTATAACTTTTCGCTGCATAGTTCTGTGCCACGAAAGTACTAAGTGCTGTAGAAACTCCTTGAGTTGTATTCCAAGTAATCGCCTCAATCTGACTACCAGTACCTAGACACATTACACCAATATGTCCTCCAACTGAAGAAGCCATACGCATAAGATAGATATTTACGAAACAGTGGAGTAAGGTAAAACCAGAGACGGGAGCTCCTATACGAAATATATGCCAACTCTCTTTTGCTTTTAGTGCGCTAAAAAGTTTGAATCCACCAAGTAGTTTGTCTTTATATAGACGATATAAAAACAGTCCAAAAGCAAGGGCCTGTGCTAGCCAAGTGGCAATAGCGGCACCACGCGTTCCCCACTCAAGCACTAATATAAGCACAGGGTCCATGACCATGTTGAAAATTAATGCTGCACCACTAATGTAAAAAGGTACTTTAGTGTGCCCAGAAGCGTTATATAAACCAGTAAATGTATTGACTAGAAAGAAAAAGGGGAGTGATGTACTCAATATTCGAAGGTATTCTACGGCCATTTTGGCAATGCTTTCTTCTAGCTTGAAAACACTAATGAAAACTGGCGCAAATAGATACAAGATTATTCCTAAAACAATTGAGATACTCAACGACATTGTAACATTGTGTGTTGCGTATCTTTTGGCTAGTTCGTTGTCTTGCATGCCAATGGCTTGAGATACAGTAACCTCAGAACCAATCTTGTTGAGGTTGGTAAAGGTTTGTGCAAACCACATAATCATCCCAACTGTACCTATGGCGGCTACTTCTCGGCTACCCAATCGTCCTACCCATGCTGTATCTGTCAAGGTGTACGCCATCTGGATAAAAGAGGTGGCCATAATTGGGGCTGCTAGCGTCATGACTTGGCGCATGATAGGCCCACGGGTTAAATCTTTAGTTGCTAAAGTAGACATAGAGTTTGTTATACTAATACAATCTTTTATTAAATGAGTCCAGTAGCGAAAAGTACGCTACTGGACGAATATTTTAGGGCATGAGTAGGGAAGAATCTCCGTAACTCAAAAATCGGAAATCGTGTGTCAAAGCATAGTTGTATATCTCTTTCCAATCTTCACCTACAAAAGCAGATACAAGCAAAAGCAATGTACTCTTAGGTTGATGGAAGTTGGTGATAATACCTTTCACAATATGATATTCATACCCTGGGGCAATGATAATCTGTGTGCTACCATTTAAAATATCCATTTGATGCTTATCCATATAGTCAAGCAGTGCTTGAAGCATGGCTACTGCACCAGGAAGGTCTTCGCCTAGCTGTTTAGCCATTTGCTGTACATTATATGGTTCCCATTGGCTTACATGAAGATGGGTAGACTGCTCAGCAGCTTGAGTATAATCACAGCTGCTTACTTGCATACCCATGAAATATAAGCTTTCCAATGTGCGTACAGAAGTCGTGCCGACTGCGATAGCTTGACCATGATGTGCAATAAGTCGCTCTATAGTATGGCGAGTAACGGAAATATATTCAGTGTGCATATCGTGATCACCGATTGCAGCTGCTTTTACTGGTCTGAATGTACCAGCACCTACATGAAGAGTTACTTCATTGATTTCTGTGTCGGATTGTTGTAGTGCTTCAAAAACAGAAGGCGTAAAGTGCAATCCAGCTGTAGGTGCAGCCACTGAACCTTTGATACTTGAGTATACTGTCTGGTACGTGTCTTTGTCACTCTCCTCGGTATCTCTATTCAAGTACGGAGGGATAGGAAGTTCTCCGTATACTTCTAGAATCTCAGCCCATGAGATTTCAGGTGCATCCCATGTGAAATCTATCCAGTGACTTGTTCCAACTCGTTCACCACGGGTCGCCTTGACAGTGAAAGTCTTATCGCCTACTGTAATCTCTTGTTCTAGTTCATCCTGCTTCCACTTCTTTAGATTACCAATCATACACAACCACGCCACGTGACCACGGCTTTGGAAGTTTAACTGATAGTCTGCAGGCGCTGCTGGTTCCAAACAAAAAATTTCAATCAAAGCTCCAGTTGTTTTGCGGAAATGCAAACGAGCTTGAATGACTTTTGTGTTGTTTCGGATAAGCAAAGAGCCTGCTGGAATATATTCTGGCAGGTTATCAAAACGAGTATGGTGAATGTCTCCACCTCGATAGAGCAATAATTTAGATTGATCTCTTTGAGCGAGAGGATACTTAGCTATACGTTCATCTGGCAGAGGATAAGCATAGTCTGTAATGCTGATATGCTGAGGATGAATCTGTTGTGGGCTATTTGAAGCCTTTTCGGAATCTAATTCAGGTTTTGGGTTCACTGTCTTTATCTGTTTTCTTTTTTTAGTTGATCATAATTGAATAACTGCGCAAAAATAGCGATATTTGTGCTACATAGAAAACAGATAGGGGAAAAACCTCTATTTGGATACAATAATTATAGGAAATCAACATAAAGGTAAGCATATGGCAAGAATACATATAGGGGATACAGTACGTTTCCTTAACGCAGTAGGCGGTGGTATAGTCCGCGGATTTACAGGTAAAGATTTGGCACTTGTTGAGGATGAAGATGGGTTTGAAGTACCTGTTTTACTCAAAGAGTGTGTGGTCATCCAAGAAGGTACACCTCAGAGTGTATTGCCTACCGAAGATGACAAGGATGCACCTAGCACAAAACCTAGCAAACAACCTCGAGCTGGCAAACCGTTGGCTTACGTCAAAGAGGACGAACATGAATTCTCCGAAGTAGAAGTTCCAACGATAGAAGAAAGACCAGAGGAACGTCGTGGCGCTGATCGTTTGAATCTATACCTTGCTTTTATCCCAGAAGACGGCGATGCAGTAAGCTCCAAGGCACTCACTTCAGTATTGGTTAACGATAGCAATTACTACATGTACTTCACCTACCAAGCCTTGAACGATGGTCGTTGGGAAGTCGTTGCTCACGGACTCATTGATCCAAATAGTCAGTTGGACCTGGAAACCCTACCTCGCACTGACTTAACTAGTCGTGAACACGTGCTTTTGCAAGGTGTCGCTTTTAAAGTGAATAAACCATTCGAACAAAAAGAAGCGGTAGACTGTGAGGTCAAAATGAACATGAAGAAGTTCTATAAACTACATGCTTATCGTACGACTCCGTTCTTTAGAGAACCAGTACTTTTGTTCCCGATTATCGAAGACGACCAAGTGGTTGAAGATATTGAGTTTGACCCAGAGGAGGTGGCAAAAGAGATGCAGACCAAACAAGGTGAAGTATGGCACGATGAGATAGCCAAGCCAAGCGTTAAGGTTGTTGGGCGTATCGACTTAGATTCTACCAAGAGTGGCAAGCGCAAAGGGCAACTGTTGAAAGATGCGGTGATCAGACAAGAATCAAGCAAGAAGAATCAAAGCAAATCATCTAAGAACGAGCCCATAGAAGTCGATTTGCATATGGAAGCTTTACTTGATGACTATGACGTGATGGATGCACAAGAAATGTTAGGCTTCCAAATGGATACTTTCCATCGCACGATGGCACTATATAAGAATAAGCGTGAAACTCATATCGTGTTTATTCATGGCAAGGGAGATGGTGTATTGAGACAACGTATCATGGCAGCCTTGAAGAAAGACTACCCAAAGTGTGTGGTGCAAGATGCTTCCTTCAGAAAATATGGCTATGGCGCCACTATGGTAACAATCAAATAGTATGGAAAGCATTATCGAACATAACCAGTACCTAGAGAATGCACACGAAGTTTTTCCTGTTGTATCTGAACAAGGAATACAAATTGGAAAGGCAACGCGTGCTGAGTGCCATAGTGGAAGCAAGCTTTTGCATCCTGTGGTCCACTTACATGTGATACATCCAGAAACTGGAGCCTTGCTGCTCCAGAAAAGACCTGCATGGAAGGATATTCAACCAGATAAATGGGATGCTGCTGTAGGCGGGCATGTAGACTATGGGGAAGCTATTGAAGATGCTCTATTTAGGGAGACATCTGAGGAAATCGGTATCACAGAATATCAAGCTGAATTTGTAACTTCCTATGTGTTCGAAAGTGATATTGAAAAGGAGCTAGTGTATGTATATCGTACCTACTATGCTGGTGACTTTAATCCTAATTATGAAGTTGACGAACTACGCTTTTGGCTATTGAGTGATGTCGAAAATGCTTTAGAAGACAATATCTTTACACCTAATTTTGCTAAAGAGTGGGAGAGACTGCAAATTGCCGAGTGGCTTGAACCCATTTTTTAATGCTTTGGGGGATTTTTAGTGTTTAAAAACAGCTTTTTCATGGTGGATAACTAGAAAAGTTGTACCTTTGCGGTCTGATTTACCAAACCTAAACAAGAATGGATACTATCAAAATTAAAGATAAAGAGTTTTCTATTTCTATTCCAGAAGAGAAAATTTTAGAGCGCGTACAACTAGTTGCTGATGAGATTAATCGTGACCTAGCTGGGAAGAACCCAATCTTCCTTAGCGTGTTGAATGGTGCGTTTATGTTTACTTCCGACCTAATGAAGCGAATCAATATCCCATGTGAGATATCGTTTATTAAGCTAGCTTCATACGAAGGAATGGCGTCATCAGGTACAATCAAGGAAGTCATAGGCATCAACGAAGACTTGGCTGACCGTACAGTAGTAATTGTAGAAGATATCGTCGATACAGGCTTTACTATGGAGCGCTTGATGGAGCAAGTGGGTACACGTAACCCTAAAGAAATCCATATTGCTTCTTTGTTGGTAAAACCTGATAAGTTGCAAGTCGACTTAGATATTAAATATGTGGCTATGTCTATTCCAAACGACTTTATCGTAGGATATGGTTTGGATTATGATGGATTTGGTCGCAACTATAAAGACATCTATACAGTCGTTGAAGACTAATTAGGTGCTCTTTAGAATAGGTAAGTTTTAAACTAATATAAGTAAGGAAAAAGACATGTTGAATGTTGTAATTTTTGGTGCGCCAGGTTCTGGTAAAGGCACACAAAGCGAGCGAATTGTAACGAAGTATGGCCTTGATCACATATCTACTGGTGATGTGTTGAGAGGTGAAATCAAAGCAGGTTCTGAACTTGGTAAGACTGCACAAGAGTATATCAATGAGGGTAAGTTGATCCCAGATGCATTGATGATTGATATCTTGGCATCTAAGTTTGATAGCTTTGTAGATAGCAAAGGTGTAATCTTTGATGGTTTCCCACGTACGATTGCACAAGCTGAAGCTTTGAAGGTGATGCTTAACGAGCGTGGCCAAGCTGTGTCTATCATGTTGGACCTAGAAGTGCCAGAAGAAGAGTTGATGACTCGTCTTATCAAGCGTGGTCAAGAATGTGGTCGTGCAGATGACAACGCTGAAACTATCGCAAAGCGTTTGAATGTATATCACTCTCAAACATCACCACTAATTGATTGGTATAAGGGTGAGAACTTGTATCAACACATCAACGGTCTTGGTACTATGGAAGGTATCGCTGAGGAAATCTTTACGAAGATTGATGCAGTAAAATAATCCGTAAGTACCCGATACTATAGGTTTATAGAGCTGAATCTATGGACCTAAAATAGAATAAAAATACTAGAGAGCAGGGGCATATCACTACACATTAGTGAGATGTCACTGCTTCTCTCATCTTAATAAAGAAGTAACCATGGCAGAATCAAATTTTGTAGATTACGTAAAGATTTATTGTCGTAGTGGCAAGGGCGGTAGAGGATCTACCCATATGCGACGTGAGAAGTATGTTCAGAATGGAGGACCTGATGGAGGTGATGGTGGTCGTGGTGGCCATATCATCCTGAAAGGTAATCGAAATTATTGGACACTATTGCACTTGCGCTATGATCGTCATATCATGGCGGGTCATGGTGCATCTGGTAGTAAAGCACGTTCGACTGGTAAAGATGGTGAGGATAAAATCATCGAAGTACCTTGTGGAACTGTGGTGTACAATGCTGAAACTGGTGAATATATTTGCGATGTCACAGAACACGGACAAGAAGTGGTACTTCTTAAAGGTGGTCGCGGTGGACTAGGAAATACGCACTTCAAGACGGCTACACGTCAAGCACCTCGCTTTGCACAACCTGGCGAGCCAATGCAGGAAATGATGGTTATCATGGAATTGAAGCTTCTTGCTGATGTTGGTTTGGTAGGTTTCCCTAATGCAGGAAAGTCTACATTGCTGGCAACTGTAAGTGCGGCTAAGCCAAAGATTGCCAATTATCCATTTACTACGATGGAGCCAAACCTTGGTATTGTCTCGTATCGCGATAACCAATCGTTTGTGATGGCTGATATTCCAGGTATTATTGAAGGAGCAAGTGAAGGACGTGGTATTGGTCTTCGTTTCTTGCGTCATATCGAGCGTAACTCATTGCTACTCTTTATGGTCCCAGCGGATGCTGATGATATCCGTAAAGAATATGAGATTCTGCTCAATGAGTTGAAGACCTTCAACCCAGAGATGCTGGATAAGCAACGTGTCCTTGCTATTACCAAGAGTGATATGCTTGATGATGAGTTGGTGGAAATGCTTGAGCCTACATTGCCTGATAATATTCCACACATTTTTATCTCATCTGTTGCTAACCAAAATATCACAGAATTGAAAGATATTCTATGGCAACAATTGATTAGCGAAACAAACCAAATCGCTCCAGCTGATGCAGACACATTGGTACATAGAGCAAAAGAACGTACATACTTGGCAGAAGAACTTCGTGCGCAAGGTGAGGCAGACGAAATCGTTGTGGAGCCTGTATATGATGAGGATGTGGATATGTACGACCTTGAAGATTTGGAAGATGACTTCGAAATCGAATATGAAGACTAAATAGTCTCATGGATTTTATATTTCTTAGCTTAAAATTGATAGAGCAAGCTTATCTAGACTTTTGACATTTTGTCGGATGCGTATGCAAAATATATGTTGTTTGCGCCTTAATATAGCCTAGGATGTAGTGATAACGTAGCCTCTGGAAAGAAATGTGCACTTTTTTGGTAAAAAAAAGCCTGTTTCTTTTGTCAGTCTCAGAAATGTCTCTATCTTTGCACCCGTCAATAAGAAAAGGCCGCGTGGCTCAACTGAATAGAGCACCACATTACGGCTGTGGAGGTTCCAGGTTTGAATCCTGGCGCGGTCACTTTTCGAGACGACTTTTAGGCTTAATCCTTATTTATCTGGCCGCGTGGCTCAACTGAATAGAGCACCACATTACGGCTGTGGAGGTTCCAGGTTTGAATCCTGGCGCGGTCACTCTTTAACGAGGGCTCTGGATAAATACTGATTAGATTTTAATGGATTTGGCCGCGTGGCTCAACTGAATAGAGCACCACATTACGGCTGTGGAGGTTCCAGGTTTGAATCCTGGCGCGGTCACAAATTCTAAAATGCATCTTGAGTATTCAAGGTGCATTTTTTTTGTACCCTATATGAAGTTCTGTTTGTAGGCTTGCAGATGAACCTTTTGTAGGAGACAAGCTAGTTGACAGTACTATGCCAATATGTATAGTCCTAGGTATATACACGTATAGATGCCCATCCATACACGTATATATCTAGGACTATACGTGTATAGATGGGCATCTATACATTCTTTCTATATAATGATAATTTTATAGCTTAGTATGGAATTTTTCTACTCTATACTTGCTTTCTTATCCTCCACTCGTTAGGATACAAGTTGTTCGCTCTATTCCCAATATTCTTCACAAAGCCAAGTATACTTCCTTGGTAGGCTACAAGTACAAAGCCTTTAGGTTGGTTATTAAGAACAATCGCTTCGTGTCTTAAATAAGCAATGGCAGTCGATTCATCTACATCTGCTATGGGGAAAGCACTAGGAGCTAAGCTAGTTGACATTGCCAATGCATGATGTGGAAGATAGCTCTTCCCTTTGATAGATGCAGCAGCTATACCCATATCCAGCACACGAAGATGTGTTGTGGCTAGAGTGGCCAATGCCTGCAAGCGATTAGGACATATATATAATGTGTCTTTAAACCACTGCGTCTGCCAGTCCGCTGCGTTGATTATCCAGTCTGCCCACGGTATATCATCAGTCTGTGGAGTATTCTTTCCAGCATCTTTGCCTTTACCCTTGTTTTTCTTATTCTTTCCTTTCTTTTTGGCTGTATGAGATGCCTGCTCTCCACACAATAAAGGATTGAGAGTCGTAGAGAAAGCAGTATAACCGTTTTGTTCGGTTGCTGCATCTGCTGTCTTCTGCAGGATAGCACAGAAGAAACCTTCTCCCTTGATTTTATGGGGCATACATCTATATACTGGAAGCTCAGGTTGGTTTGAATCTAGACTACCAAGTACACCCCATGATTCAGGAATCTCTGTGGGGGTAGAGATTGGAGTGGCCCCCAGTGTATCGGCTATCCATTGGACCATATGCTCGTTTTCGTCTAGGTTATACGTACAAGTGCTATATACTAGAAGTCCTCCTGGGCGTAAGCTACCCCATATATCAGTTAGTATGCGTTGTTGACGTTGTACACATAGATCTACATGTTCAGGGCTCCATTCATTGATAGCATTGGCATCTTTTCTAAACATACCTTCTCCACTACATGGCACATCTGTAACGATGACATCGAAGACTTCTTGTAGAGGTGCAAAGTCTACAGGGTCGTTGTTACTTACGATATGGTTGGGATTTCCCCATTTGATAATGTTTTCTCTTAGAATTTGAGCACGAGAACGAATCACCTCATTAGATAATAAGATGCTATCTTGTGGTAAGCTTGCGAGTAAGTCTGTAGATTTACCACCAGGTGCAGCACATAGATCTAAAGCTACAACAGGTTTGTCTAAAAGTGGACCTAGCAATGCGCCTACAAGCATACTAGAAGCTTCTTGTACATAGTATCTCCCAGCATGAAAGTGAGGATCCATAGTGAATAACGGTCGCTCTTCAAGATGAAATCCCATGCTAGCAGTTGCCCACGGCACGGCAGTCATATTAGGATAAGGAGTATATGTAGTGGAAGCAGAAGTATAGTTCGACTTTTTAGGATTTATTCTTAAAGAAGTCGATGGCTTTTCTGCCAAAGCTTCAAGGAATGTATCACATACGTCTTGCCCCAGTATTTGGATCATTTGTAGGCGAAATGCTTCTGGAATATTCATGCTTATTCTGTTAAATAAATTACTATCTGGCACAAAAGTACGATTTTTTTTATCCCCCTTGCAACTTTCTATTTGTTTAATCTCGTCTTTTAAACAGAAATAATTGATTATCTTTGTGGAAAGCGAGACGTTCTCTCGTTCTCCAAAAAGAAAAAAATAAAATGCAATAGTATGAAAAGTAAAAGAATTTCAAGAATCCTACCGGCTTTGATTGTTAGCCTTATGCTTGGCTTTCAATTAAGTGCAAGTGAAGTGAAGAAAGATTCGGTTGTCTTAGCCGACACGAATCAGATGACTAAGTCTGTTACCGTTGATGGTAAGCAAATAGAGACTACTACCGTACGTAAAGACGGAAAAGAAGAGGTGCACACGAGCATTGTAACCGATAAAGGGGATACTTTAAAGGTTAAAGTCGTTAAGTTAAATGCTGGCGATGGTGACTCCGATGTAAATCTGTCTATTGCCGATGATGAAGTAAGCGAAGCACTTGCTGAAGCTTTTGGAGACGGATGGACTGATGAAGGCGATTATGGTAAAAATATGGCCGTTCTTATTGTCCTTATTATTTTTGGTAGTATATTCGGTTTACCTGCTATTATCATCTTCTTAGTGTTTTACTTTAGACACCGTGATAAAAAACGTCGTTACGCATTGGCAGAGAAAGCTCTTGCAGCTGGTCAGCCAATCCCAGAAGGATTGATGCGAAGTGGTGGTGCGTATGTGCCTAGTCCCGATGGAAGTACTGAAGGAGAAGAAAAGCAACGTCTAGAGATGCTTCGTAATAAGGGCATTCGCAATATTGGAGTGGGTGTTGGTCTTATTGTTCTGTTATGGATGTTGGTAGACATGTCTATCGCTGCTATCGGTGTATTAATCGTGTGCATTGGTATTAGCCAAGTGGTTACATATTACCTACAGAACAAAAAGTAAAATAGGATTCTCGAAATCTCCTATATAACTAATTTAACATTGTTTGAATGAAGCAATTAAGTGATAAAGCATTAGTAGAGCAGGTGGCGGCCCAAGGCAGCCATCCTGCCTTTGCAGAATTGCTTCGCCGCTACCAGCACGATATTCGTCGCTTCCTGCTGTCCCTGACACATGGAGATGGGCAGTTGACAGACGACCTTGCTCAGGAAAGTTTTATAAAAGCATTCCAGCGTATGAAACAGTGTGAGAAGGGAGAGCAATTTAAGTCTTGGCTATATACTATTGCACATCGTTGTTTTTTTGATTATATTCGCAGCAAGAAAATAACGGAAGATATCACGGAGTCTTCAGAAGCGCCAGTAGAGCGTTCAGATGAAAGAGGAGTGAGTGCCCAAATGGATGTTCAGTGGGCAATGCGTCAATTATCGCAACCAGAACATTTATGTATTACACTTTTCTACATGGAAGACCAACCGATTGATAAAATTGCCGAGATAACTACTTTAAAGAGTAGTACAATTAAGTCGCACTTAAGACGTGCTAAGGAAAAGATGGCATCTACTCTTGCCCAGCAGGGGTATGGTCCATCGGATATTTAATAACTAATAAACAAACTGTGCTATGACAAAGAAAGAATGGAACGATGATGCATTTCGTCAGTTGCTCAGTCAACATAGTGAGCAGCAAATGGATGCTTACGAAACAGTAAGCACTGCAGACGATTTTATGAAACGCGTGATGCAAGATCTACCTGAGGTGGAAACAGCAACGGCGGGTCCTGAACATGCCACGTCTGGTTGGTTACGTACCTATGAATGGGTAATTACTTATATTGTACCTGCGGTTATCCTATTGTATACTGGATATCTGTTTGTGTCACGGAGTCTGTTGGCTTTATTCAAAACGCGTACAGTTGAGATGCTAGATAAAGGAATCAAGGATATTGAGACTCATAGAGAAATTATGCATAACCAATCCTTTTGGGATATGGTATTACAGCATCTTTCTACTGTGCCGTGGACACATGTGTGTATTACTATGTTAGTACTATCTGGTCTAGCAGTATCTTATATTTATGAGAGATATTATAGCAAGGATAGCTGTTTGTACTACAACACGCAATGCCATAAAATATCAGGTCACAAATAAGAGATGGATATACAAGAAGTACTTCAAGAAGTCAGGTTGATCGCCTTGCGTTATTTTGCTAAGGCAGATAAGTCACAGATAAGTCACACGATACAGGTGGCCTCTCTGACTGCGCTGATTGCAGATAGTCTTGATTTATCAGAAAGAGATAAATGTCTCTTGGAAATTACAGCTTGGCTACATGACATTGGTTGTCCTCAGGCCATGAAGATGTACGGAAATACTCGTCCAGTAAATCAAGAAAAAGAAGGACGTCTTGTTGCTTCTCATTTACTGACTTCGGTAGATGGACTAACAGACCAAGAGAAAACTTGGATTGTTGATGTCGTGGGACATCATCATCAAGTACCTGAAGCTAAGAGTTTGCAGTTTGAGGCGCTCAATGATGCCGACCTAATCGTAAACCTATTAGAAGGTTATTACAAGTGGGAGAGTAAGAATAGTCTCTCAAAGCGCTTGTTGACCGATAAAGGTCGTGAGTACTTTGATGCTTTGGGTATCTGATAGTACAAAAAAAATCTTACGCTTTACACTTGATTCTTTTCTTTCTTAGAGTCAAATAGAATTATATAAACACTCTCCTTTAGTAGCCCACTACTAAAGGAGAGTTCTCTTTGTTATATCGTTCTTATCTTAGTTATCAAAGCCCCTTTTTTGTTTTCAAATAACCCTTTAAATAGGCACTTTTCCCCTATCTGTAGTCTACAAAAGTGTTTCCTTTGGTATACGAAGGAAATTACGAAGAGCAAGTACGTTACGTAGCTGGTATAAAAGAAGATATACATGGTTCACGTCTAGTGCGATGATTAAATATGATGGCAAATACTATGTATGGTATAGTCGTAGTACACTGCCTACACTAGGGCTTGTTGGTGATATTGACAAAAATAAGGTGTATCCTGCGATTTATCCTAAAGATGCGTCTTTTTGTGAACGATACTTAGCGTCTGCTTTTAAAGAAGCTTTTCACTAGTTCACTCGCTTCTTCTTCAAAGACACCTTGGCGCACTTCGGTCTTTGGATGCAAGGCATGAGGCGCCAGCTTTTGATAGCCGCGCTTAGGGTCGGATGCACCAAATACCACAGTACCCACTTGTGCCCAAGCGATGGCCCCTGCACACATCACACAAGGTTCCATAGTGACATAGAGCGTACAGTCGGGTAGATACTTTGCACCCAAAGTATTGGCTGCCGCAGTGATGGCTTGTATTTCAGCATGTGCAGTGACGTCAAGCAGGGCTTCGGTCATATTGTGTCCCTTGGCAATGATTTGCTCATTAGATACAATGACTGCACCTACAGGAATCTCGCCTGCCTCATAAGCTGCTTCGGCTTCAATCAGCGCTTTACGCATATAATATTCGTCGTTGAATTTCATGTGTACAAAGCTACGACATTTTAGGAGGATAACCAAATAAGCCAAATTATTTAGACTCTATAACGAATAGGCAAGCAAAGGTTTCTGCGACTGTTGCTAGGTGATTTTTTTATTGTATCTTTGTCTTGCTTAGATTATTTGGCAGTGCTTTATTGCCTTGTATTCGTAAGATTTAAATATAGAACTAGTAACGACCCATATATGAATCCCAATTACTTAGACGAACTTAATTCTATGCAGCGTGCCGCTGTAGAGTACTGCGATGGCCCATCGCAGGTAATCGCTGGTGCAGGTTCAGGAAAGACAAGAGTATTGACTTATAAGATAGCCTATCTCCTTGAGAAAGGCTATCAACCTTGGAATATCCTTGCTTTGACCTTTACCAATAAAGCTGCACGTGAGATGAGAGATCGTATCACCCGACAAATAGGTCTGGAGGTACGTGGTTTGTATATGGGTACTTTTCACTCTATCTTCTATAGAATCCTTAGAGATCAGTATGAAGCCATTGGGTTCCAGCCCAACTTTACTGTATATGACACTTCAGATAGTAAGAGCCTTATAAAAAGCATTATTAAGGAGATGGGTTTGGATGATAAGAAGTACAAGCCTAATGGAGTACAGAATGAAATTTCTAAGATGAAGAATGCATTGGTTCGACCAGGGCAATACTCACAAGACAGTCAGATTGCTATGGTCAATGAACGTAGCCAAATGCCTAAGATGTCAGCTATCTATGCAGCGTATATGGAACGCTGCCAATTAGCTAATGCGATGGACTTTGATGATTTGTTGCTATATACTTTTGTCCTCTTCAACGAACACCCAGCGATATTAGCTCGCTACCAAGAACAATTTCAGTATATTCTTGTTGATGAGTACCAAGATACCAATAAAGCACAGCATAGAATTGTTGAGCTATTGAGCCAACAGCACCAACGCATCTGTGTAGTAGGAGATGATGCCCAAAGTATCTACTCTTTCCGTGGAGCCAATGTAGATAATATCCTAGACTTCCAGCAAGGCTATACCAATGCCAAGCTATTCAAACTTGAACAAAACTACCGCTCTACACAACGCATTGTAGATGCAGCCAATAGTTTGATTAAGAGCAATACTCGTCAGATTCCTAAGACTGTCTTTTCTAAGAATGCCGAAGGAAATAAGATGAAGGTTTTGGAAGCTTACAGTGATCTTGAAGAAGCTAGTATGGTTGTCAAGCAGCTGAGTCAGATGCAACGTCAAGAGGGTGGGGAGTACCAAGATTTTGCTATATTGTACCGCACCAATGCACAATCTCGTTCTATGGAGGCCGAGATGCGCAAACACTCTATCCCTTATAAAATATATGGTGGACTATCTTTTTACCAACGTAAAGAGATCAAAGATGTAATAGCGTATCTACGCATGACTATCAATCCACAAGATGAGGAGGCACTGAAGCGTATTATTAATGTGCCTAAGCGTAGCATCGGTAAAACGACTGTAGATAAAGTGACTGCCTGTGCACATCATTTTGGTGTATCCCTTTGGGACGTAGTATCAGATCCTGAGAAATATGACTTAGATGTTGCCAAGCGTACACAAAACCGCTTGATTGAATTTGCTGAACTAATAGGAAACCTGCAGCATCTTGCTACCGAGCAGCCAGCAGATAGGGTTGTACAGGCATCTATCCAGCAAACAGGTATCATGGCGGAACTTCTAGGTAGTGATACTCCAGAAGATATGAGTCGTCGTGAGAACTTGGAAGAGCTTCTCAATGCAGCCATTGAGTTTGTAGAGAGTCGCGAAGAGACTGGCGACCATCAGATTATGATGCCTCATTATTTAATGGAAGTCTCTTTGATGACTGACCAAGATAGTGATAATAAAGACGATCCTAATAAAGTTACGTTGATGACTATACACTCAGCCAAAGGGCTCGAATTTCCATTTGTGTTTGTCGTGGGACTAGAAGAAGACCTACTTCCTAACCGCATGTCTATAGATTCACCACGCCAAGTCGAAGAAGAGCGTCGTTTATTCTATGTGGCCATTACGCGTGCAGAAAGAATCTGTACGTTGAGTTTTGCCAAGAATAGATTTGTACATGGGAAATCAGAATTTCACGGACCAAGTCGTTTCTTGACAGATATTGCACCAGAGTATTTAGATTGGGCTGGCGATAGAAGACGAACAGGGTCTAGACCAAGTGGAAGCATGGGTATGCCTAGACGTCCTATGCAACAACGTCTTGTTCAAGAAAGACCAGTAGCAAGTAATAGTATTATGCAGCCACCACGCAAGGTGCAACCACAGGCATCAGCATCTCAACAAAACCCATATGCAGGTCGTGAGGTACAAGCCAATACCTCACCACAAAGAAAAAGGCTGACCAGAATCAATAGTTCTGCATCAGCCTCGGTATCAGCTTCCCAACAAGCGCCAGGCGCGGGGAGTAGTCAATTGAATGTGGGCGATCGCATTCTTCACAGCCGCTTCGGTCCTGGAGTGATTAAAGGACTAGAGGGTGAAGGAAACAATGCAAAAGCCGTGGTTACTTTTGACCAAGTCGGTGAAAAGCAATTACTTCTTCGTTTCGCCCGATTCGAGAAGATGGGATAATCGAAAAGCAGTATACAATTCTAGAACGGCAGCGATGGACAAACAAGCAATCCATTCGTTGCCGTTTGTTGTAAACATAAATAGAGCGGCCACTACCAAAGCTAAAGCCCCAAAGATTTGCTGACGTCTTAGACGTTTGATAGTAGGATCTGTGCTAGGAATAGGACTATTAATCTGTCCCACTGCGAAACATCCTGCGGATACTGTATATATGTGAGGACCCCATGCCCATCCGCTAATAAGCGTTACGACAGCCACGATGATTCCAATACCACCGATAACCACAAGGGCATTCCATATAGGTTGTAATTTACTTGTATTCATAATTACTTTGATTAGATGCTAAATTAGTGCTTCTTTAAATCTTCTTCAAACTGGTAGATGTCCTCATTAGGTAGCTTCATCATATATTTTTCACGAGCGATATGTTCCAAGCTATCTTGATCTTGGCGATATACCTTAATCTTATCTTTGAAAGTTTGGTAATCTACCTTATATTTATCAATCTTCTCCTCCAAGTCATTTATAATACGGTTGTTTTTTACCACCTGAGTGACGGTATAATTACCCACAAAGACGATGGAGACCAAAAACCAGCCTACCACAACAACGTACTTCCAACTTTCGTACAGTTCTAGAATTTTCTGCCAGATTTTTTTCATGTTATATTGGGTTTCGTTAGAGAAGAATATAAAAGAAAAGGGTGGGCTATATTGCATAGCCCACCCCGTATAGTTTGTTTGCTTACGCTTCTACGCTACGAGCTGTTGCTTCTCGGTTGATTTTCTTAATCATACCTTGAAGTACCTTACCAGGGCCACACTCTACGAATTCTGTAGCACCGTCAGCAATCATTTCTTCTACAGATTGAGTCCAACGTACAGATGCAGTCAACTGAGCTACCAAGTTAGCCTTGATTTCAGCTGGATCAGTATGAGGCTTAGCGTCTACGTTTTGGTACACTGGGCACTTAGGAGTTGCGATGTTAGTCGCTTCGATAGCCTTAGCTAGCTCCTCACGTGCTGGTTCCATAAATGGAGAGTGGAACGCACCACCTACTTTCAATGGCAATGCACGCTTAGCACCTGCTTCTTTCATCAATTCACAAGCCTTTTCGATACCTGGTACAGAGCCTGAGATAACAACTTGTCCTGGGCAGTTGAAGTTTGCAGCAACCACTACCTCACCTTCTACAGATGCACATATTTCTTCTACTTTATCATCTGCAAGTGCGATGATAGCTGCCATAGTAGATGGCTCAATTTCACAAGCCTTTTGCATAGCCATAGCACGAGCATATACAAGACGTACACCGTCTTCGAAGCTCAATGCTCCAGCAGCAACAAGTGCTGAGAATTCACCTAGAGAGTGACCAGCAGTCATATCTGGGTTGAATTCTTCACTGCTACATAGAGCAGAGATTACTGAGTGAAGGAATACTGCAGGCTGAGTCACCTTAGTCTGACGAAGCTCCTCATCAGTACCATCAAACATGATATCTGTGATGCGATAGCCAAGAATTTCATTGGCTTTCTCAAATAGTTCTTTTGCTTGAGCTGATTGCTCGTATAGGTCTTTACCCATGCCCACAAACTGAGCACCTTGACCTGGAAAAACGAATGCTTTCATATTCTTTTGTCCTTAAATAAATTTAAATGCAGGGACAAAAATACGATTTCTAGCCCATATAGGAAAAAAAATGCGCCTTTATTTGTTCTTGTACACTACAAATCTTGTCATACATCTAAGGGATAGTGTAAGAATGACGTTATATAAAGGGAAGTACAAGAATAAGGGAGGATACCTTATTGTATTCTATACTACATGGCTTATCTTTCTTTATGTCTTTAAGAAGATAAGAAACATTCTGATAGTCAGGTGTTTTGTTGTTTTTAGAGTTGCGTTTATGTGCATTTGGAGTGTGTTCTTTTTTTCTATATATTTGTCCTCGTAAGCATCATGGAGCTCTGTAAAACACATCTTAAACACGCTCTCAAACTTACATGTAAACCCAAGTAACCTATTATAAAGAATCGGCATATGGAATCTAATACAAGACCAGTTGCTCATAACCATATTAGTGTAGACTGTGTAGTCATCGGTTTCGATGGAGAACAGTTGCAGGTATTGCTTATTAAACGCGATACGCAGGAGCTTCATGATATGAAATTGCCTGGTTCACTAATTTTTCAAGATGAGGATTTGGACGATGCAGCACATCGTACTTTAGATACATTGGCTGGGGTACAGATTGATCACCTTAGCCAGTTCAAGACGTATGGCTCACGTAATCGTACCAAGAACCCACTAGATACTCACTGGTTGCAACAATCATGGCATCAGAATATCGAACGCATTGTGACAATTGCTTATTTCAGTACTGTGCGTCAATTGCCACGTATCCCATCGCAATTTAAAGCTAGATGGGTACCACTCAATGATATTGCTGAGTTGGCTTTTGACCATAATGCTATCCTTCAAGATGCCCTAAGTCATATGCGCATGCTGGCAGTGACTACTCCAAATATACTCTTTAATATGTTGCCGCGCAAGTTTACTATTCTACAACTGCGTACCTTGTTTAGCTTGGTACAAGACAAGGAATTAGATGTGCGCAATTTCCATAAGAAACTCAAACAGATGCCTTACGTAGTGCCTACCGAAGAGTTTCAAAAGAGTGTATCGCATCGTGCAGCACGCTATTACCGATTCGATAGAAAGATTTACAACAAGGTATACGGAGTACGCTCCATGAAATAGTGCTAGCCACTACACATACAAATAAAACAAACAATACTATAAATATTTCTTATCAACTATGTATTTACTAGGATATGATGTCGGCAGTTCATCTGTCAAAGCGAGTTTAGTCGATGCTCAAACAGGAGCGTGTGTAGCTACTGCTTTTTACCCCAAACAAGAAGCAACTATCATTGCACACCAAGCAGGTTGGGCAGAACAAGAACCAGATATGTGGTGGCAATCATTAAAAGAGGCTACCAAAGATATCATGACAGGCAGTGCTATCCAAGCCACTGATATTAGGGCGATTGGTATCTCTTATCAGATGCATGGACTAGTGTGTGTCGATAAAGACCAACAAGCGTTGCGTCCTGCAATCATCTGGTGCGATTCTCGCGCGGTGCCTTACGGAGATAAAGCTTTTCAAGAGCTTGGAGCAGATTTCTGTATGAATCACTTGCTGAACTCGCCAGGTAACTTTACAGCTTCTAAGCTAGCATGGGTCAAAGAAAACGAACCAGCTGTCTTTGAGAAGATTGATAAGATTATGCTTCCTGGCGATTATATAGCGATGCGTCTTACAGGCGAAGCTTGTACTACTGCTTCTGGACTATCAGAAGGTATATTCTGGGATTTCCAAAAGAATGCTCCATGTACAGATCTTCTTGAGTATTACGGTTTCTCTGCTGATGTATTGCCTACTATCAAACCAACTTTCTCAATTCAAGGTGAAGTGACTAAAGCTATCGCCGAAGAACTAGGTCTTGCAGCTGGCATCCCTGTGACATACCGTGCAGGTGACCAACCAAACAATGCCCTCTCCCTGAATGTCTTTGAGCCAGGGGAAATCGCATCTACTGCGGGTACATCGGGGGTAGTCTATGGTGTGAACGGTGTCGTAAAAGCCGATGTGCAAAGCCGTGTCAACAATTTTGCACACGTCAATCATACTGCAGATCAAACACGTCTAGGTGTCCTGTTGTGTATCAATGGTACGGGTATCTTGAACGCATGGGCTAAACGCAACCTTGCTCCATCGGAGTGTTCTTATCCAGCTATGAACGACTTAGCTATGCAAGCACCTATTGGTGCTTCTGGACTGTCGGTGTTGCCATTTGGTAATGGGGCAGAGCGCATGTTGTGCAACCGTGAGATTGGTGCAAGCATACATGGCATTCAGTTCTCACAACACGATAAGTCGCATATGTTACGTGCCGTACAAGAAGGTATCGTCTTCTCATTTGCTTACGGTATTGAAATAATGCAAGCTATCGGTATGGAAGTCAGTCGCATCCACGCAGGACAAGCCAATATGTTCCTTAGTCCACTATTTCGCGATACACTAGCTGGTGTGACAGGGGCTACGATTTCTCTATTCGATACAGATGGCTCTATCGGTGCTGCTCGCGGAGCAGGTATGGGTGTAGGATTGTACAAAGACCATCATGAAGCTTTCTCTACATTGAAGTGTTTAGAAGAAATCAACCCAGTAGCGGCAGATGCAGCTGCTTACCAAGAAGCTTACCAACGCTGGAAGACTATCTTAGAAAACCAACTTAAAAACTAAACTGAAAATTTACAATAACAATTTATTAATATACGATTATGACAAAGACTTATTTTCCAACAGTGGACAAGATTCCTTTTGAAGGACTAGAGAGCAAGAACCCTTATGCATTCCGTTACTACGATGCAGAGCGAGTAGTTATGGGTAAAAAGATGAAGGATTGGCTTCGTTTCTCTATGGCTTGGTGGCACACATTGTGTGCAGAAGGTAGCGACCAGTTTGGTGGCGGTACAGTAACTTTCCCATGGAACGAAGGTGCTACTGCTGTTGAGGTAGCTAAGAATAAAATTGATGCTGGCTTCGAGTTTATGCAAAAGATTGGTATCGAGTACTTCTGTTTCCATGATATCGACTTGGTATCTGAAGGTAACTCTATCGAAGAGTATGAAGCAAACTTGAAAGAAGTAATCGCTTATCTAAAAGAAAAGATGGCCCATACAGGCATGAAACTTCTTTGGGGGACTGCAAATGTATTTAGTCACGGACGTTATATGAACGGTGCAGCTACAAACCCTGAGTTTGATGTAGTAGCTCGTGCAGCAGTTCAAATCAAAAACGCTATCGATGCAACTATCGAACTAGGTGGTGAAAACTACGTGTTCTGGGGTGGTCGTGAAGGTTATATGAGCCTTTTGAACACAGACCAAAAGCGTGAAAAAGAACACCTTGCACAAATGTTGAAGATGGCTCGCGACTATGCTCGTAGTAAAGGTTTTCAAGGTACATTCCTTATCGAGCCTAAGCCAATGGAACCAAGTAAGCACCAATATGACGTAGATACAGAAACTGTAATCGGTTTCTTGAAAGCTCACGGTCTTGATGGTGACTTTAAGGTAAATATCGAGGTGAACCACGCAACGCTTGCTGGTCATACTTTCGAGCACGAACTTGCTTGTGCAGTAGATGCAGGTATGCTAGGTTCAATCGATGCTAACCGTGGTGACTACCAAAATGGTTGGGATACTGACCAATTCCCTATCGACAACTATGAGTTGACTCAAGCAATGATGCAAATCATCCGCAATGATGGTTTGGGTACTGGTGGTACTAACTTCGATGCGAAGACTCGTCGTAACTCTACAGATCTAGAAGATATCTTTATCGCACATATTGCTGGTATGGATGTGATGGCACGTGCACTACTGTCTGCAGCTGCTTTGCTTACAGAATCTGAAATGCCAAAAATGCTAGAAGAGCGTTATGCTAGTTTCGATGATGGTCGAGGTGCAGCCTTCGAAAAGGGTGAACTAAGCCTAGAAGACCTAGTTGCTTACTCAAAAGAAAAGGGTGAGCCAGCACAAGTGTCTGGTCGTCAAGAATTGTACGAAGCAATTTTGAACATGTATTGCTAAGCCGAGAAGGCCTTATAGCAAACTTAAATAATATTTGATAGTTACCGGTGTACTCATTTTAGAACAAAATGTAGTGCACCGGACTATCTCCTTAAAATCCAATACAAATATGAATACATCTTCTCCTCAATCAGGTAGTTCGGGTTACTTGTATATGATCACATCGGTAGCTATCTTGGGTGGACTGCTGTTTGGTTACGATACAGCTGTAATCTCAGGTGCAGAAAAAGCACTGCAAGCATTTTTTCAGAGTTCACCAGATTTTGAATATACATCAGGATGGCACGGGGTCACTGCATCTAGTGCATTGATTGGTTGTGTTATCGGTGGTGGTATCTCAGGTTTGATGGCTGGTCGCCTAGGTCGTCGTAACTCTTTGCGTTTAGCCGCTTTGCTTTTCTTCTTGTCGGCATTGGGTAGTTACAACCCTGAATTTTTGTTCTTTCCATACGGTGAACCAACAAAATCTTTGTTGATCGCTTTCAACTTGTACCGTGTACTAGGTGGTATTGGTGTAGGACTTGCATCTGCGGTATGTCCTATGTATATTGCCGAGATTGCCCCTCCACATATGCGTGGTCGATTAGTGTCTTGCAACCAGTTTGCCATTATCTTCGGTATGCTGGTCGTGTACTTTGTGAACTATCAGATTCGCCACAGTCTTGCTGGTGAAGAAGCTATGGTAGCTATCGGCTGGCGTCGCATGTTCTTGAGTGAGGCATTCCCAGCAGGGTTATTTGGGCTGCTTCTATTTGCTGTGCCTAAGACTCCACGTTATTTGATGTTGAATGGTGATGAAGACAGCGCAATGAGTGTCTTGAGTCGTATCAATGGTCTGGAGATTGCTCGTAGCACAATGGATAGTATCAAAGAAACCATACACCAACGCAAGGAACCACTGTTTCGTTATGGTGTGACTGTGATTGTAGTGGGTATCTTACTATCTGTATTCCAACAAGCCGTAGGTATCAATGTGGTCTTGTACTATGCGCCACGTATCTTTGAAAAAATGGGATCGACTGGTGATGTGTCTATGATTCAAACAGTCGTAATGGGTATTGTAAATATTATCTTTACGCTCGTAGCTATCTTTACTGTAGATAAATGGGGACGCAAACCATTGCTTATCGTAGGTAGCATTGGCATGTGTATTGGTATGGTATCTCTAGCTATCTTGTCGTATGCAAATATGATTGGTGTTGCAGCTTTGGTGTTTATTATCATCTATACAGCTAGCTTTATGATGAGTTGGGGACCAATCTGTTGGGTACTGATATCTGAAATATTCCCGAATACCATTCGTGGGCAAGCGGTGGCTATTGCAGTAGCTGCACAATGGATTTCTAACTTTATTGTATCGAGTACATTCCCTTCATTGTCTGAGTGGAATATCGGTGCTACATATTTGATCTACGGTGGATTCTCATTGCTTTCTGCATTGTTTGTATGGCGCATGGTGCCTGAGACAAAAGGGAAGACTTTGGAGGATATGTCTAAGTTGTGGCATAAGTAATCTTCGTATAGATTATAGAATATACTGATATAAGAGAGGGCACGCTGTTAAGGCGTGCCCTCTCTTATATAGTACTTTGTATGGCTGTAAAATCTAGAGTAGTCTATCGCTCCTCCATGGGTGTTCGCCTCGCCCGTCCATGGGTGTTCGATCCGCTCCTCCACGGGTGTTCGCCTCGCTCGTCCATGGGTGTTCGACCCGTTTCATCTTGATGAATCGACCCTCTTCTAGTAATAAGCCATTGATTACATACAGAAAGAGAGCGTACCAACACTTAGTTGATACGCTCCCGTTATATTCCATTCTTATTTACTTTTATAGAAACGTTTATAGGCTTAGTTCTTCGTAAGGAAGGTTGAATAGGTCAGCCACTGGCTTGAAGACTACCTTACCTTCTACGACGTTAAGACCTTGATACAATGCTTTGTCATCAGCACATGCTTGCTTCCATCCCTTGTTTGCTAGTGCAATAGCATAAGGAAGAGTTACATTTGTCAAGGCTAGTGTCGATGTGCGAGGCACAGCACCAGGGATATTGGCTACTGCATAGTGTAGTACACCGTCTACTTCATAAGTAGGCTCGCTATGTGTAGTAGGATGAGATGTTTCGAAGCAACCACCTTGGTCGATAGCTACGTCGACAAGCACGCTGTTAGGTTTCATTGTTTTAAGCATCTCACGAGTGACAAGATGAGGTGCTTTGTCACCACGTACTAAGATAGAACCAATCACTAGATCCATTTCAGGGATAAGTTCTTTGATATTACCTATAGAAGAATATAAAGTATGTACGTTAGCTGGCAATGTATCTGCTAGATAACGAAGACGAGCTGTGTTGATATCTGTAATTGTAACGTCTGCACCAAGACCAGCAGCCATTTGTGCTGCGTTTGTACCTACGATACCACCACCAAGGATAAGTACGCGTGCTGGCTTCACACCTGTCACACCACCCATCAAGATACCGCGACCACCTTGAGGCTTTTCAAGGAAACGAGCACCTTCTTGTACAGACATACGACCTGCTACTTCACTCATTGGAATCAATAGAGGAAGGCTGCCATCTGATGGACGTACAGTTTCATAAGCTAGACATACGCCGCCTTGTTTGATCATAGCGTGTGTCAATGTCTCATCACTTGCAAAGTGGAAATACGTGAAAAGAAGTTGACCTTTGCGGATAAGAGGATACTCAGGAGCAATAGGTTCTTTAACTTTGACAATCATTTCGGCGATTGCGTAGACTTCTTCAATAGTTGGTAGGAGAGTAGCGCCTGCTTCAGTGTACTCTTCATCAGAGAAGCCACTACCTTCACCTGCTGTCTTTTGTACATACACTGTGTGACCTGCTGCAATCATTGCTTCAACACCAGCTGGGGTCATACCTACTCGGTTCTCATTGTTTTTGATTTCTTTAGGAATTCCGACGATCATAGTTCGTAAGTTTAGGGGTTAGAATTTTATTTTGCGATAAGCTGAAGAAGTGGTTTAGGTTTCTTCTTTATGCGCCTCAAATATAGAAAAAAAAGGCTACATTTGTAGCAACAAAAGAAGAAATAATTATGTTTAAGAATACATTTCTCATGCTTTTGATGTTAAACAACATGTTTTTCGTCAGTTTGCATGGCAAAGTGTCACCAAATAAGCGAATATTAGATACTAATGAAGCTTTGTCGAACGTAAACCTTGCTTCACCATTTGATTTTCCTTTACTTCTGAGTGGTAATTTTGGTGAACTCCGATCAGATCATTTTCATGGTGGTATAGACTTCAAATGCAAAGGAACAATAGGTCATCCTATTCGTGCTATTGCAGATGGCTACATTGCCCGTGCTAGAATAACACATGGCTCTGGCTATGTATTGGATATGCAATATCACAATGGATTTAGTAGCATCTGTCGTCACCTATCTCGTTTTCTTCCTGAGATACAGGAGAAGATACGTAGCAAACAGTACAAGGAAGAGACTTGGGAGACTGTTTTGAGTTTTCAACCCAATCAATATCCTGTAAAGGCAGGTGAAGTGATTGGGTACTCTGGAAATACAGGCTATAGTTGGGCACCACATTTACATCTTGATTTGTTTGAGGATGAAACAGGTGATTATGTAGACCCATTGCCTTATTTTGCAGATAGATTGAAAGACATGCAAGCACCAGAACTTAGAGAGATGCGTATAGACCCTCTGTATAATTATGGTGTAGTAGATGAAAAAGGACATGCATGGGGAAAGATAGGCATCGCTTTAAAGGCTTACGACCGTATGGATGGAACTGGGAATATCTACGGAGTGTATAAAGCACAGGTAGAGGTAGATGGTAAGCAAGTATACGAACATGTAATTGGACGTTTCAGTCATAAAGAAAATCATCAGTTTGGTCAGTGGGCTCCAGATAATTATATTCACTGCTATGTTCCGGCTGGTGTAGAGATGCGTTTACATCATATTGATTCTCAACGAGGGTATATTACGATTGATGAGGCTAGAAGTTATAAAGTCAAGATTAAGTTGACCGATCGTTATGGCAATGCTCGTACATATCACCGTACTATCGTAGGCAAACCACAAGAAGTACCTTATGATTTTCAAAACCATTGGAGTCCTTGGGCTAGGTTGGTGGAAATGCCTTTTGAACAGCTGATTGTTGGTGGCATGGCAAGTATATCACCTGATGCTGTTGCTGCATTTTACAATCCAGCTGTCAGAGACAGTATCTTAGCGGCACATATACCAGCAGATACCATAGCTCCGCGTGTGTACCCTATTGGTTCTTCTAGTTGGGCACGTAGAGGACGAATCGTGTTTAAAGCCAAAGAAAGACCAGCCTATTATCGTGGTGAGATTGATGGTCAGTTTGTCTTATTTGGTATGGAGAATGCCATTCGTAAAGAAATCATCTGTCGACTAGATCCTAAAAGGGTAAAAAAAGGCCAGCTTCATCACCTGCGCTTTGTGGCACGTGATAAAGCTGGAAATGAAACGGTAATAGAACGCCGTTTTAAATGGTAGACTCTTATTTATAGATCTTTTTGCGATTTAGTGCATTGCGATACAATCTAGCATTTCTATTATGTTCGCTTAAAGTTTTCGCAAAGCGGTGAGTACCTGAGAAGTCTTCTTTGGCACACATATATAAATAAGGATGTTTAGGTGCGTTGAGTACGGCATTGATCGTTTGTGTTGACGCCATACGGATAGGACTAGGCGGTAGTCCCGCATGCTTATATGTGTTGTATGGAGATTCGTGTGCCAAGTGTTTGTTTAAAACACGACGTATAGTCCAATCTCCTACGGCATATTTTACTGTAGGATCAGATTGTAATGGCATCCCTATACGTAGTCTGTTTAGGTACAGTCCTGCAATAGTGGGTTGTTCTTTATGGTTATTGCTTTCTTCTTGTACAATAGAAGCTAGAGTCGTAACTTCTTGCATAGTTAGTCCTTGCTTTTTAGCTAGAGCCTTTCTACTCTTTGTCCAAAAATTATTGTACTCTTTCTGTAGTCTAGCCTTTAATTGTTCTGGGGTAATAGTCCAGTAGACCTCGTAGGTATTAGGAAGACACCAATAGATGGCTTCTTTGTCATTCAGAATAGAATCGATTTCTTCTGTTTCAATCATCAGTTGCGATGCAATATCTTTAGACACCTCATGTATATCTCTTTTAGCCGTAAAGGTAAGCTTAACTGGGGTTTGATACCCTCTAGTCAGTTGTACAAAAAGTAATCGAGCAGGGGCTTGACTATTTAGAATATAGTAGCCTGGCTTAAAATGCTGAACTTTTCTATATGTAGATAGCATGCGTAAGCCCTTAAGTACTTTGGGTGATACTTCTTTTTCCTTTAGGTGAGCATATGTACTGTCAATAGGTTCTTGAGGGTAGATTTTCAGCGTATTGTCAATAGACGAGCTTACAGATGCTGGAGAGAATAGATAGTAATAGGTGATTCCTACTCCAGCAGCCGCAAGTAAACAAATGGGTACAAGAATCCAGAGAGCGATTTTGATTGATCGTTTCATTAATTTTCTAGGTGTATTATGACTGAAATATAATGTATGAAGTTAGCTTAGTTTAAGCTATAGTTTATCTTCTTCCTCTTCATGGTGAAACTCTTCGACGATGATGCCATCTTCTATACCAGCTTGCCAGTCTTTGTAACGCTTCAACTCATCAGTCAGAAGAGAAAAAGCGTAAGCCAGTACTGCAGCATCATCAAATAATCCAACTAGAGGAATAAAATCGGGGATAATATCCAGTGGAGACATGACATACAGCAATGTTGCAATAGCCATACTCAACGCCCATTTAGAGTGTTTAGTATATTTACCATGAATAATATCTTTTATAAAGCTGATTATTGTTTCTGCTTCATAAAGTAGATGTTTAAAGTGTTTGTTTGATTGGATCTTTTCCCAAGCATCATGAAGAAGTCTTTTAATCTCTTCCACTTTATCCATATTGTCATCGAGCAACTCTTGCGCCTTCTTTATCCAGCGGTTGCTCTCTTCTTTAAATTTACGTACTATTTTCTCTTTATCCATAAGGTTGGCTTTTATATTGGTGTGCAATATACGAATTTTCTGACTTTTGGGCAAATTCCTCTTTTCTGACTAACAAAAGAAAGACCATCTAACTAGAAGGTATGAACTTCTTGATAGATGGTTTTCTGTATTCGTTTACTCTTTTACAGGTTTATAGATGCGTGTCCAGCCTTTTTTAGCGCTCCAATCTTGATTCTCTGTATTGATAATGATATCGATAGGTTTATTGCTATCTGTACCATTGCTATATCCTTTAGGAGCAGTGTTTACTACACTTCCAGTATGCACCTATGCGTACAAAATCATTGCGCCATTTTTTACAGTTCTCGTAATACCAAGTAGATGCATCTGTAGGCTGACAGTTTTGAAAAGGATCACGTAAGAAAAGGTGATAACTCAAGTGTAGACGTTCTGCAAACCATGTTTGATCTTCATGATCACTACCATAGGCTTCGAGAATAACAATCTCTTGGGTGTCATCTGAACTGAGCACCCATACATCAGATGCAAGTACTGAATTCATAACTTTTGCTCTTGCTTCCACAAAAATAGGATAGATAATCTCTGTGTTGGGGTGGATGCGCCGATCAGGGTTTTATCCGAGCCTAGTTCTCGGCTAGCAATGATACGAAATTCGCCGTTTTCAGGCATAGTCTGGTAGATCTCGCTCCATTTGCTCAAGAACGTTGCTCCTTTGTTGTGGGCAGGTGCTTCGTAGTTGAACTCATCCGATTGAGGTTGCAACTTCCATGTCATTCCATCACCAGCATCTGCTGGTACAGGAAATGCTGACCAACCATACTGTTGGGGTGGTTGGTGGAACAATTGGTTTGAATGTGTCTGGTGTGTCTTCACTACTGCTACTACATGCAATAAGGCTAAATAGTAGGCTGGCTCCTAGAAGACCAAGGAAGCCTGCATTGTGATGGCTTAATTTTGTCATCATAACGTTTAAATAAAAAAGTGACGTGCACGTGGACGGAAAATGTGTGAATAAAATCCTACTGCTTGTCTGCTTCTTTTTTATATGCTGTAGGAGTCATACCAAACTCTGTCTTAAATCGAGAGCGGAATGTACTCACATCGTTGTAGCCTACTGACCATGCAACTTTATTGATATTAAGGTTGCCAGCGGCTATCAGTTTCGCTGCTTGTTTCAAGCGAACATTGCGGATAAACTGAGTTGATGTATCATTGGTAAGTGCCTTAATCTTCTTATTAAGATAGATGCGGGGCACTCCATATTCTTTGGCAAGGGTTTCGACGGTAAAGTCCGAATCGTCCATATGCACATTGATAATCTCTACAATCTTAGTTAAGAAAGCTTCGTCTGTATGGGTTTTACATACCAGCTCAGGCTTAAAAGATAGACCTTCTTGAAAGTGTTTTTTCAGCATTTCACGATTTTGAATCATAGCTGTGATTCGTTCTCGTAGTATCTGAATATTAAACGGCTTTTCTAAATATCCGTCAGCACCAGTATTGAAATTGCTTAGCTGATTTTCAATCGCACTCTTAGCAGTCAGTACTAGGATAGGGATGTGGCTAATTTCTTCCTCTTCTTTAATGCGACTCATCATCTCTATACCGTCCATTACAGGCATCATGACATCAGTTACAATCACGTGAGGATGGCGAGTCTTGGCCAAAGATAAACCTTCTTTTCCATTCTTGGCCAAATGTATGTTGAAAAATGGGCTTAAATATTCTTCAAGTCTCTCACGAAGTTCTGAATTATCTTCTACAATTAGGACCTCTGGCAAAGGAGTATTTACCTCTTTGTATCTGGGGTACTCAGTGTCACTACCTCCTGCATCCTGGGCATCAATTTCTTCTTGTGATTTAGCTATAGCTTGAAGCTCCATTGCATTTTGTTTCAAGAAATCATCTACACCAAGGATATCAGAATCTTTAGATTGCCCTGTATATTTCGCCTGTTCTGAGATGTTTTTAGGCTTTTCAATTTCTTCCTGAGTAACAGTAAAAGTAGTTCCTTTACCTTCTTCACTTTTAAGAAGAATACTACCACCGTGGAGCTCCACAATCTCTTTGGTTAAGGCTAGCCCGATACCTGCTCCGGTTTGACCATTGCTACGTTCGTTTTTTTCTTGAAAACAACAGTCAAAAAGACGTGCCTTGTCTTCTGGATCAATACCTTGGCCTGTATCTTCTACACTAATCTCCAAAGTTTTAGGCTTGCTACCAGCTTTTAGTCTGAGAGATATGCGGTTGTTTGAAGACGTAAATTTAAAGGCATTGCTAAGCAAGTTGAAAACTATTTGATCGTATAGTTCAGTATCTATGCTTACCCAACAATCTGTCTTTTCATATTGGTAGTTGAACTGTATCTTTTGGTGTTTGGCCAAAGGAATAAAAGAATCATATACGTGCTTTAAATAGTTCTGCATATTTACGGGAACACGATGTAGCCGCATTTGCCCTGTTTCAATTTTGCGGAAAGACATCAGCTGATTGACCAAACGTGTCAGCATACCTACATGTTGCTGTACTCGTATAAGTTCATTAAAGATATGCTTATCTGCCAATAATTTACTTTGTTCTACAACGTGATCAAGTGGCACACTTATAAGTGTAAGTGGTGTTCGAAATTCCTGTGATATATTAGCAAAGAATTGTGATTTGTACTGCAATAATTTCTCTGTATTCACTTTTTCAAGTTGAGCAGCTAGTAGTTCCTCTTTCTCATGCTGGAAAGTCATACCAATCTTATAAATAATCCAACTGATGATACATGCAAGTAGCATATATATAATGTATGCTGTAGTACTTCTAGAGAATGGTGGATCTATTTGAATCGGAAGTTCAATAAGTTGATCACTCCACATGTTATCAGCATTAGCTACTTGTACTTTCAGTATATACTTCCCCTCACGTATATTGGTATATTGTGCTCTACGATGAATAGCTGAAACTTTGTTCCAGTGAGTGTCAAATCCTTCAAGTTTATATCTATAGCTGGTTTTCAATGGAGCATTATAAGAGATGCCTGCAAAACCAATTGCAAAGTTGTTTTCAGCATACTTTAAATGAAGCTTTTTGCTGTGTTCAATAGATTCTTTTAGAAGCACACGACCGTTTAGTGTGTCATTAACAGATACACGGCGGCTGTCAATATACAAATCTGTTAGTACCAAATGGGGCTTTAGTGTATCTGGTTCAAAGCCTTTGCCTTGGAATGAAACTAGTCCATTGCGTGAACCAAATACTAGGTTGCCATCTTGTCTTCTGATAGCACATATTTCACTAAACTCATCATCTACCAGTCCACGATGACTATCAAATACTTGCATCTCCTTGTTCAATCTGTTGTAGCGCACTAAACCTTTGTTTGTGCCTATCCACAAATATTGGTTGTCTTTGACAATGCTTTTAGCGGCATTACTAATGAGTCCGTCCTCAGTAGTTAGAAAAGACCATGATTCTGTCTTTCTGTCAAAAGTAATTAGACCTGCACCCATAGAGCCAAAGTAAACACGTCCCAACTTGGTGTCTTCTTGAACGCCAAGCATATAGTAGTTTGCTAAGTCGAGACCTGCTTTCTTATCTACAAAGTGTTCAAACTTAGGGTTGTCAGTTAGTAGTTCTTTTCTTGCGATGCGGTTTACGCCTCTATCTGTTGTAATCCATAAGTCCTTATGTTTGTCTTGGTAGATGTGTCTGATTATATTGGATGATATACTATAAGGTTGGGTTTTTACTCGGAAAGCTTTGTAGTTTTTTATCCCACCTTTGTCGTCTAAAGTGATTCTATAAAGGCCGTTTCTATATGTTCCTGCCCAAAGTGTATGTTCATCAGTCTTTTCTAAAGCAAATACAAAACCTATTGGTGTATCTAGATTCAATGGAATTCTTTGTTTAGTATCACCATCTAAAGCCACTAGACAATCGGGCCAAGAGGTACCCACCCAAATGATACGCTTATGTTTACTCACGTTTTTGGGAAAAGTTTCTTCAAAGGCATAGACACGGTTATTACTCCCCTCAGCGTATCTATATGCTTTGAAGTCTTTGTTATAGTCACCTTTGTGTTTAATACTGAAGAATCCCTTGCGCTCGTTGCCGACCCATAATGTTTGTTTAGAATCTTCAAACACAGCTCTTGTAAGGCCGTTTGGAAGACCTCCATGACTCATACTAGCTGTTATGCAGGTAAATGGTGCTGATGGTGGAACAATGCATGTAACACCACCACCTCTAGTGCCCAACCATATTTGATTGCCATTGATGACTTGTATAGAAGTTGCAACAGTGCTTTTAAGATTGTAAGAGATATTTTCTTTGTAAAAACGTTTGGTTATTTTCCACATCTTTTTTGATGCAGAATTATTGGGGGGGGTGATAAGGATAGCACCTTCATCGTTACCAACCCATATACGACTATTTTGTATGCAAAGCACATTACCACCATAATTTGACAGAATTTCTTGTGTGTAGTTTGATGTGTTTACGCGAAATGTATTAGTTCCCGATACATATAGATAGTTTCCCTCTTCAACGACTTGATCGCTTCTTCCCGAAAATATTTTGTATGTAGGGATCTCCTTAGATGTATCTAGTAGTTGCAGAAGATTAAGGTTTGTACCAAGCCAAATATAACCTTTTTTGTCTGCATAGATAGAAATGATATTTTCATTTTCATCCAAATTGAGCTTCTCTTTTGTGAAATAGCGGAGTTTGGCTTTTGTCTTATCTTCAGGGTGCTCTCGATCTGGAGTTAAACAAAAAACTCCCCACCAGTTTGCATACCAAATATTGTCTTCTTTGTCTATAGTCATATGCATCACATCTTCGCTATGTAGACGAGAATTGACCATCTGCTTGGTGTTATAACGAGTAAACTTTCCTGTGCGGGTGTTTAAATAACATAAACCTCTACCGTAGGTACCTATCCAGATACCACCTTTACTATCTTCACGTATACGTTGAATCATATTACTACTAATAGCATTTGAATCATCTTTGTAGTAATAAGAGTGATAGCTATATCCATCATAGCGGTGTAAACCATCAAGAGTTGCTAGCCATACATACCCTTTGTGATCTTGAAGAATATCGTTTACTTCGTTTTGTGGAATGTTGGGAAGTGGTAATGTACGATAGTCTTCTTGTGCTAGTAGGGAGTTTTTGGATGCCACTAGGCTAAGTAATAAGTATATAGTAACGAAATATATTGGCCTTACGTGCTGTAGGAACTTCATGTTTTAGGTCTTATGCTTTATTAGATATATAATTTAATCGCTAAGGTAACTTATTGCGGTGATATATACAACAAAATACAGGGCTATTCCTTTATTTTTAGCTTAAATATATGAGAGTATTCCTTGCTATTATTTCTTCAATATCTAAGTGCTTAAAGTTTCTTCTCTTTTCTGATTTTTATTTTTATTTATTGACATGTTTTGATGGACATTTTTTTGATTTTGGGGGAATGTTTCTGCTTTGTCTATAATAGTGTACTTGCATTTCTATATGAGCCTGTTATAGGACATAACTTTTCTATCTGTCATTTCTGGGTTAATCTATACATATCTATACAGAAAGCTATATAGACATGATTAAATGCAAATAAAAACAAAATAACAAAAGCCTGATTAGTGACTTTTTAAATGTTTAATATCGTAAATCAAGGTTTATCTATATGTAAATTGAATAGCCTTCAATACCTTTGTAGTGTTGATTTTTCCAAGCCACTTAGCTTTTTAAATGACATAGAATAAAGTTGAGTTTCGCATATATTAAATAATAGTGCGTTTCTTTTCATCTCTCTTTTTCTAAAGTTTTATCTGAGCTATTTTGAAATGTTGACAAATACGAGTTTAATGTGAATTTTTTAAACATTAATATATGTGTGATGATTGGCTTTTATGTTTCTTCTGCTGTTGTAGCTCTAGAAGCTCTTTTTCTGGAGAAGCTGAACCCTGTACTTGCACAGTGGCTCAAAGGAGGAGAAACGTTTAAAAGTGATGTAGTACTACTCACGGGTTCGCAGTCTACAATGACTACTAATTATGATTGGGTGTCTACATTGTCAATAGCGCTTATTGTTTTGACTTACATTCTTATCACAGTATTGGTGGTTATTTTAGTAAGACGAGGACTGATGGGTAAGAATCATACGTCTTTTGCGGGGACCAACGACCCCCATTCTCCATCAGTAGAGAAGAGACATGGTGATAACTATACTTCACAGAGAATCCAGTTGTCAGATATTGTATCTCAGGCAAGCCCTAATATAAAACAATGGAAAGAGGTCAAACTTCAGGTTGAAACCAGTGAATTACCTCACCGTTTACAAGAGCGTTACTTAAACGCACTTGCTCACTTTGACAAGAAAAGATTTGAAGAAGTGGGACATATGGCAAGACGTGCACTTACTGAAAGTGATAAGCGCTATATGATTTGTTTTATCGTGGGAATGAGTATAACTGATATTGCTACTATATTTCATGTGGAACCAACAAGTTTGTATACCATGAAATATCGGATAAAAAAGAAATTCCCGCCTGAGTTAATTGACTATATAGAGTTTTTATGAATTCATGATAATATATCGAGATCCTATATTTAATTTGATTGTTTAATTAGAAAGTTATTACTATGAACAAGAAGATTTTTCAAAGCCTATTTATGATAGGTGCAATGCTAGTAGGTACGGCTGGCTTCGTTGGCTGTAGCGAAGATTATGACGATGATATTGATCGTCTGGAAATGCTCATTGATGAGAACGAGAACGCAATTTCTGCTATTAACCAATTGGTTGCTAGTGGTAGCGTGATTACTGGTGTAGCCACAAATGCTGAAGGGCTAGAAATTACCTTGAGCAATGGCCAAAAATATACGATTACAAATGGTGTAGACGGTATGAATGGTCAAGATGCGGTACTTTGGACTGTAGGACAAGACGGCTATTGGTATAAAGATGGTGTTAAACAAGACTTCAAGGCTGTCGGCCAAGACGGTGTCGATGGTCAAGATGGAGCAGACGGCGTAAATGGTGAAGACGGTGCTCCTGGTGGTTATTATAAACCAAATGCAGACGGTACTTGGGACCTTTATGCTGCTGATGGAACTTTGGTCAATGCTGATACAGGCTTAGACTGGAAGGTGCCATTGGGTGGTGATGAAGAACCATTGACCGCAGTATGGAATGCGGATGGTAGTTTGGTATTGAGTGGCGAAGCTACAGGTAATCAAACTGTCATTATTGGTCAATCTGTTCTTACTGACTTAGTATTTATCCCTGAAATGACATTGGATGGACATAATGCACAAGAAGTAAGATGGTTGCCATTGAGAGATAGTGGTAAATGTAATGGTAGAACTGGTATGGTTGCTGCTGAAGAAGTACATTACCGTATCAATCCTATTACAATTGACCCTGACGATGTAGATTGGGCATTTGTAGGTCGCGATCTAGAAACTCGTGCTGCAATTGGTGATATGGATTATTATGAGCCAATCACAAGCCATATGCCTTATGGTGTAGGTGCATTGACATTCTTGCTCCAACCTGGTGAAGAAGATAGTGAATGGTTTGATATGAGTTCTTATGATATACCGAATGGACTCCGCGATGGTCAGATGGTTAAGACGTTTGCTCTTAAGGGTGTACAGGATGTACAATCTGGACAACAAGAAACTCAAACTATCGTTTCTGATTATGCTGTAGTGCTTCCAGTAATGTGTGAGCCTGTTATTGCAAGAACAGATATGGAAGTTCCTAATCCTCATGGAGCTAATCCTAACTTGTTGACTACAGATAACGTATATGACAATATTCCTCATATTGATGATCCTGAAACATATGAAATTCATCCGGGTCATGAATTTGATTTGAGTAAGTATGTATTTGCATGTGTTGGTGATGATATGCAAACACGTGAAGATCGTGAACTTTGTTGTGATCTCAATTTTGTAGAAAACGAAGGTTTCCTAACTGAAGATTATAGAATTGAGTTTACAAAGGTAACTAATTATCTAGGTAATGACGGACAAACAGACCAATCATATTTCATTGATATTGATCCTGTAACTTCAATCTTGACTGTCAATACAAATTCTTCTAGTTTGGCACGTAGACCAGTTGTGAAGGTTACATGGTATTCAAATAAGGATTACGGATGTCCTATGGCAAACCCTATTGTTAAGGTTGCGTACATCAAGTTCTTGATTACTCCTGAACCAGTAGCTATTGATCCATTTGAACTAGGTGCAATTCCTTACCGTCATCTATTTGTAGAAAACTTGACGTCATGGACTAATGACTACAGAGCTGCTTACCCTAACTCATCACATAGTTACTATTGGATGTGCGTTGATTGGGAAACTGTAAATGATCATGTATATGAACCACTTGGAACATCTCATGATGAATTTATGGAAACATATTATAGAGAATTGACAGGTCCTTGGCCATGGCAATTGGCTAATTATACAACAATCTCTCATAAGATGATGGATGGTAGCGGTAATTACACTATTACACCGACTCATAGTCCTGTATTTGCATGGTGGTTCCCTAACTTGTTCATTACTCCAAATGTAGATACTTATGTAATGTGTCTTGGTATAACTCCATTTGCTAAGTTTGGTAAGTACGAAATGAAGGTTAAGGTTGATCCAGGTGATCATCACCCAGTTATTACATTCACATTCCACTATGAAGTCTTAGAACCAGATCTTGTAGTACCTATGGTACCTGGATTCTTGCTCGATCCTAATGCAGATCCTAAGACTATTGTAACTCAAGGTACAGATTATGGCCCTCCTGGAAACTATATGATGCAAGCGTATGCAGGTGAAGCATTCAATAGAGGTATGTCTATTAATGGTGCGACATCTTATCGTTCATTCTTCGGTCAAGATGGTATGGGTGAACCTATGTGGGTACCTGGTAAGATTAATGAAACTGACCATAGAATATTACTTCGTGAAGGTATTCACTCTAGTAAGCGATTGACAATGCTAGATTATTGGTCTGCTCAAGGTCATTACTGGAATGCTAATACTGGTCCTGCAATGCGACGTAGCATTAATCAAATTCTTGGATATAATGATCAAGAAGGTATTCTATATAGAATCCATCCTAATTGGAAACTATGGGAAGACCAACGTGAATATAAGATGAAGTTGAAGACAATGTATCCTAATGGATGCATGCATGAACATCCTTACAACTTGAGATTTGTGAATCCATTAGAAATGATGGTAGCTCCAATTCTTTACACTGACCATATTAATGGTAATAAGGACTTCCAAGATCTTAGAGATAATGTAACTGCTTCTATTAATGGTGCATATATGTTGATGAGTAATGATAACAATTCTGGATCGAATCCTTATAATTATTATTCATTCCAACCATTCTTCGACTATGGTTTAGCTCCAAGTACGATTCTATGGTATAGCTACCAATCAACTAATTCACCATATCAAGATTTCTTGAATCCACAATTCAACAGCCTTGGTATGTATGATGGACGTTACACTTGGGAAAATGATGGTACTAAGTTAATCACAACTGAAAAGATTGGTGAAATGACAATTACATTGGAAACTCCATTTGCTAAGCGAGTTCATACAGTGGATGTCAATGTTGAACCAGGAGTAACTCCTCCTGATACTCCAACTGTACCTCAATAAGCTATTATCAAACGTCTTATGATGTTGAATCTTAAATAATGAAAACGAGGGTGTCATCAGACATGATACCCTCGTTTTACTACCAAAAAGAAATTATTGACTTGTGAATATCATGTCATTAAATAAGCACTCGTTTTTAATTTTAATATAGGTTTCCTGGGTGCAGGAAATTGTGTTAAGTGTAAGTATAGTAGGGGGACCATGTTGTGAAACATGATCCCCTTTACTATATATAATAATGTGTCGTAAAGTGCTAGCAATGAGTGCCCTATAAGACAATATAACAGAGGCCTTATATAAAATGTGTCTAAGTTTAGTTTGTGGGGAAAATAAATTGCGGATTTATTTCCCTAATTCAAAGATAATCCGTTCCTTTGTGCTTGAATTTACATTTAAAATTCTATATAGTAATATTCAAACAATTATAAGTCATGAAAATTTCTCACATTGAGCACCTAGGTATCGCAGTAAAAAGTATCGAAGAAGCACTTCCATACTACGAAAAGGTACTAGGACTAGAATGCTACAACATCGAGACTGTAGAAGATCAAAAAGTGCGCACTGCCTTTTTGAAAGTAGGTGAAGTTAAGCTAGAACTTTTGGAGCCAACATGCGAAGAAAGCACTATCGCTAAGTTTATCGAGAAAAAAGGTGAAGGTATTCACCACCTAGCATTCGCTGTTGCTGATGGCGTGCAAAATGCACTTGCTGAGATGGAATCTAATGGAGTCCGTCTTATCGATAAAGCACCTCGTGGAGGAGCTGAGAACCTAAACATTGCATTCCTTCACCCAAAGTCAACTCAGGGTATCCTAACTGAACTTTGCGAGAAGTAATCCATTCAATCTGAAAAAAGAAAATTATTATGAGTAACCAATTGGAGAAAGTAAAAGAGCTAATTGAGTTGCGTGCTCAAGCTCGTCTTGGTGGTGGTGAAAAAGCTATCGAGAAACAACACGCGAAGGGAAAGTACACTGCTCGTGAGCGTATCGCTCAACTACTTGATGAAGGTAGCTTCGAGGAGATGGATATGTTTGTAAAACACCGTTGTACTAACTTCGGTATGGAAAAGAAGCAATACCTAGGTGATGGTGTTGTAACTGGTTTCGGTACTATCGAAGGACGTCTAGTTTATGTTTTCGCTCAAGACTTTACAGTAGCAGCAGGTTCTCTTTCTGAGGCTATGTCTATGAAGATCTGTAAGGTGATGGATCAAGCGATGAAGATGGGTGCACCTTGTATCGGTATCAATGACTCGGGTGGTGCTCGTATCCAAGAAGGTATCAATGCACTTGCTGGTTATGCGGAAATTTTCCAACGTAACATTATGGCTTCTGGTGTAATTCCTCAAATCTCTGGTATTTTTGGCCCTTGTGCTGGTGGTGCAGTATATTCTCCTGCATTGACTGACTTTACATTGATGACTGAAGGTACTTCATATATGTTCTTGACAGGTCCTGCAGTGGTAAAGACTGTGACTGGTGAAGATGTAACTCAAGAACAACTTGGTGGTGCTAGTGTTCACTCTTCCAAGAGTGGTGTGACTCACTTCACTGCTTCAACAGGTGAAGAAGGTCTTTCTATCATTCGTAAGCTACTTAGCTATATTCCTCAAAACAACCTAGAAGAGGCTCCTCTTGTAGAATGTACTGACCCTATCGATCGTTTGGAAGATAGCTTGAATGAGATCATTCCTGATAATCCAAATATGGCGTACGATATGTACGAAGTGATCGGTGACTGTGTGGATAATGGTGAATTCCTTGAAGTACAAGGTAACTACGCGAAGAACATTATCGTCG
This sequence comes from Bacteroidaceae bacterium, assembly GCA_963678855.1. Taxonomy (GTDB): domain Bacteria; phylum Bacteroidota; class Bacteroidia; order Bacteroidales; family Bacteroidaceae; genus F22. The sequence continues at coordinate 2,433,595 of OY787448.1, forward strand.
GTTTCGCTCGTTTCAACGGTCAAAGTGTAGGTATTGTAGCTAACCAACCAAAGTTCTTGGCTGGTGTATTGGATAGCAATGCTTCTCGTAAAGCTGCTCGTTTCGTACGTTTCTGTGATGCTTTCAATATCCCTTTGGTAACATTTGTTGATGTACCAGGTTTCCTTCCAGGTACAGGTCAAGAATACAATGGTGTTATCCTTCACGGTGCTAAGTTGCTTTATGCTTATGGTGAAGCTACTGTACCTAAGGTAACTATCACGCTTCGTAAATCTTACGGTGGCTCTCATATCGTAATGTCTTGTAAGCAACTTCGTGGTGATGTGAACTACGCATGGCCAACTGCCGAAATCGCTGTAATGGGTGCTGCTGGTGCAGCTGCAGTTTTGTATGCTCGTGAAGCGAAAACTCAAGATGATCCTAAGGCATTTATTGCTGAGAAAGAAGCTGAGTACACTAAGCTATTTGCTAATCCTTATAATGCCGCTAAGTATGGCTACATTGATGACGTAATCGAGCCACGTAATACTCGTTTCCGTATCATTCGTGCTCTACAACAGCTACAAACTAAGAAGCTCTTCAACCCAGCTAAGAAGCACGGTAACATTCCGTTGTAATCCGCTGTAACCTTAAATGAAGAGCTACCATGAAAAAAACTAATATTCTGACTATATGTCTTCTCCTTATCGTCGCTGTGCATGGTTCTGCTTTTGCACAGGGCGCCAAGGGGCTCCGCATTAATGAAGTTCAACTTTCTGTGGAGGATTCAATGGGGTTAGTTCCTGGTTGGATCGAGATTTACAATACGACTCATGCTACGGTAGATATCCGTGGCTGCTATGTTGCAACTAATCCTGCGGTACTAACCACGCAGAGTGTTGTTGAACGTACGAAAATGATGTATCGAATCCCATCTGGTGATAATGTGACGAAAGTTGCACCACGTCAGCAGTTGGTGATTGATTTTGACCGACATTCTAACCGTGGACCTTTACATATGCCAGCGTCGGTAAGTTTGGTACCTGCCAAGCAAAACCTTGAAGGGAAAATATGGATTGGTCTATTTGATGCTAACGGAAATGACTTAATCGATGTGATTGAGTTTAAAGAAGAAGATGTGAAGAAAGGGATTTACTTCGCTCGTATTCGAGATGGAGAATCTATTGATGAGCATCATCGCGAACTGAAGCGTCCTAGTAAGAAAGATTTTTCTGATGTAGAAGCCTATATGGAGAAAGATTATGAAAACTGGTCGGTCATTAGTCATGATAAAGTGTCACCTGGTACTCTCAACAACTTTCCAACAAATGAGCGTATTGCAGATATGAAACGAGAAGACCCTAGAGGTGGTCAGATTGCTGTTACGGCTATGCTGATTGTGTTTTGTGGTCTACTTGTCCTCTTCCTGTCATTCCGCCTAGTGAGCATGCTAGCGGTACGTCAAGCACGTATCAACAAAATGCGAGCTATTGGTGGTACTTCAATTGAAGAAACAAAATTGGCTTCTGGAGAAGTGTATGCGGCCATTTCTATGGCACTGCACCAAGCAGGGTCTGATGAGCATGATTGGGAAGAAACGGTCTTGACTATTAATCGTGTAAAACGTTCGTATTCTCCTTGGAGCTCGAAAATTTATACTTTACGTCATGATCCTAGAAAATAAATAAACTCAGTAGAATTATAAATTAAAACATTGAGCAATCATGACTGACAACTTAACGAATAAAGAGGTTGAGCAAAAACAAGATGTAGCTTGTGAATTGCCAACAGAAGAAGTGTTTGCAGCCATCGCTATGGCTCTGCATGAAGACAATGCAGATGTACATGATTGGGAGGATACTCGATTGACTATCAAGCATAGATCAAGTATATTCTCTCCATGGAGTGCGAAGTTCCATACACTACGCCACTATCCAGGTCGTTAAGGATAAACTTTAACAACAATCTGTAACTTTAAAAGTAACCCAACAATGAAACAGTATAAGTACAAAATCAATGGCAATACCTACAACGTATCTATCAACGATGTAGATGATAACATGGCTCAAGTAGAAGTTAATGGCACGCCATACAATGTAGAACTAGAAAAGAAAGCTAAGCCAGCAGTAAAGAAGATTAGTCGTCCAGCTGCTGCCCCTACTACTGACGCAGGTGCTCCTGTTGTATCTCGTCCAGCTGCAGGTGGTGCAGGTGGTGGTGCTATTCAATCTCCACTTCCAGGTGTTATCGTAGACATTCGTGTTGCTGTAGGTGATACTGTAGCTAAAGGTCAAACAGTTTTGATTCTTGAAGCTATGAAGATGGAAAATGAAATCCATGCTGACAAGGATGGTAAAGTTGTAGCAATCAACGTAAATAAGGGAGATTCTGTACTTGAGGGTACTGATCTAGTTGTTGTCGAGTAAAAACAACTGCCCCATGGACTATATCTTATCAAATCTCGAAACGTTTTGGAGCTATACAGGTTTTGCTAATGCAACTCCTCAGCACCTTATTATGCTAATTGTTGGTTTAATCTTCTTGTTTTTAGCAATCAAGAAGAATTTTGAACCAATGCTATTGTTGCCAATAGGATTTGGTATCCTAATTGGTAATATCCCTTTTCAAGAGGGACTCGAAATCGGAATCTACGAAGAAGGCTCTGTATTGAACATCTTATATCAGGGTGTACGTACAGGTTGGTATCCACCACTTGTGTTTCTTGGAGTAGGAGCCCTTACGGACTTCTCTTCACTGATTGCTAATCCTAAGCTGATGCTTATTGGTGCGGCAGCACAATTTGGTATATTCGGTGCCTTTATAATTGCTCGCGCTATCGGCTTTGAACCTGATCAGGCTGCTGGTATTGCGATTATTGGTGGCGCAGATGGTCCAACAGCTATCTTCTTGTCTTCTAAACTAGCTCCTAACTTACTGGGAGCTATTGCAGTATCTGCTTATAGTTATATGGCGATGGTACCTATCATTCAGCCACCAATTATGAGACTACTGTCGACAAAGAAGGAACGCGTGATTCGTATGAAATCACCTCGTGCGGTATCGCACAATGAAAAGGTGCTTTTCCCGATTGTGGGTATGTTGCTTACATGCTTCTTGGTGCCTACAGCTATACCATTGCTTGGTATGTTGTTCTTTGGTAACTTGCTTAAGGAGTCTGGAGTAACACGCCGTCTTGCTGATACCGCAAGTGGATCTTTGACCGATGCAATTACTATTTTGTTGGGTGTCACTGTGGGTGCGTCTACACAGGCGTCTACTTTCTTGACACTAGATACAATTTTTATTTTCTTCTTAGGGCTATGTGCTTTTGTTATCGCGAGTACAAGTGGTATCCTATTTGTGAAGTTAATGAATGTATTCTTACCAGCAGATAAAAAAATCAATCCGTTGATTGGTAATGCGGGGGTTTCTGCGGTGCCTATGTCGGCTCGTATCTCTCAGAATGTAGGTTTGGAGTATGATCCAAATAACTATCTGTTGATGCACGCCATGGGACCGAATGTAGCAGGAGTTATTGGTAGCGCTGTAGCTGCTGGTGTACTGCTTTCTTTCCTAACGTAGTATTAGAACCTTAAAACCTTAATATCTATCCTACTAAACACTGAGATATAGTACTATAGATAAGATTAATTCTTAAACATATAAAGAGACATGCCTCATGAGTAATTTATACTCGAGGTGTGTCTTTTTCTTTTGTGTATTTGCAAACGTTTTCAATATGGTGCAATAAAGAATAAGGTAGGTGTGCTAGGAACTTGTTATATTTTGACTAACTTTGAGTACTTCGAAAAATAACCTAATAATTTATCTGAGATTTATGAGTAATACTATGAGTAAACTATCTTTAATCTTTGCTTTTTTGATGAGTGTGTTTGGTGGTACTGCATTTGCGGCCAAAGCACCAGAAGTTGACCGTGTGGAGCCAACTTGTTGGTTTGTAGGTATGGGTGATCCTAGCTTACAGTTAATGGTATATGGTGATAATATTTCTTCGGCTGATGTGACTATTGACTATCCAGGTGTGCAGCTGTCAAGTATTGTACGAGTTGAAAGCCCAAACTATCTTTTAGTTTATCTTCATCTGGATAAAGATGTACAAGCTGGTGAACTACCTATCACTTTTACAAAAGGCAAAAAGAAAACTACAATATCTTATGTCTTAAAGAATAGACAACGTGCTCCTGAAACACGCATGGGATTTGATATGAGCGACGTGTTGTACCTGTTGATGCCTGACCGTTTTGCGAATGGACAAACTGATAATGATCAGTTGGCTGGGATGTCTACATATAAAGTAGATAGAGAAGATCCTAACGCTCGTCATGGTGGTGACTTGAAAGGTATTGCTGATCATTTGAATTATTTTGCAGATCTAGGTGTTACTGCCCTTTGGTTTACTCCAATTATGGAAAATAACATGGAAGGTGGTAGTTACCATGGATATGCGACAACAAACTATTACCAAGTAGACCCACGCTTCGGTACGAACGAGGAGTATAAAAAAATGATTCAATCTGCACATGACAAAGGGTTGAAGATTGTAATGGATATGATTTTTAATCACTGTGGTGTAGAGCATCCATGGATTAAAGATATGCCTTCTAAAGATTGGTTTAATCATTCTGACTATAAAAAGGACTTTGTACAAACTAGCTTCAAATTGACATCTCATGTTGACCCTTATACATCGGAATATGATTTTGATCAAATGAACGATGGATGGTTCGTGTCTGCTATGCCTGACTTGAATCAACGCAATCCTCATGTTTTGAAGTATCTTATTCAGAACAGTTATTGGTGGATTGAAGAAGCCGATATCGATGGTATTCGTATGGATACACATCCTTATGCTGATTATGACGCAATGAGTACTTGGTTGGGACAATTGAATAAAGAGTATCCTAATTTCAATGTGGTTGGTGAAACATGGGTGACTGAACCAGCTTACACTGCATGGTATCAAAAAGATTCTAAGCTGTCTGCTCCGAAGAATAGTAATCTTAAATCTGTAATGGATTTTAGCTTCTTTGATAAACTGAGCCAAGCAAAGAATGAGCAAACAGACGGATGGTTTAGTGGATTAAATAGAATCTATAATAGCTTTGTGTATGATTATCTTTATCCAAATCCTTCTATGATTTTGGCTTTTATTGAGAATCACGATACGCCTCGCTTCTTGTATGATGGTCAAGACTTTAATAAGCTTAAATGGGCATCAACTCTACTTTTGACAACTCACCGTATTCCACAATTGTATTATGGTACAGAGTTTTTGATGAACGGTAAGAAAGAGAAGAGTGATGGTGAAGTGCGTAAAGACTTTATTGGTGGTTGGGCTAGTGATGCTAGAAGTTGGTTTAATCCTGAAGACCGTACTCCAGAAGAGCAAGAATGCTTTAATTTCTTCCGTACATTGCTACAATGGCGTAAAGGTAATATGGCTATTGCAAAAGGTGCTATGAAGCATTTCATGCCTCAAAATGGTATCTATGTGTATAGTCGTCAATATGAAGATAGTACAGTGTTGGTGTTGTTGAATGGTAATGATAAAGACGCTGAAGTACCTGTATCTATTTATGATGAAGTCATTAAAGACTGTAAGCATGCTAAAGATGTAACTACAGGTCGAGTGGTAGATCTTACACAAGATTTCAAAATGGCACCTCGTGAAGCATTAGTGCTAGAGTTGGGTAAGTAAATGATTTAATTTTTGAATGAAATGATATTGTTTATAGGGGCGACGCTGCAAGGTGTCGCCTCTGTTTTCTATAGATTAACAAGTTATAATTTACGGAATCTGCATTTTTTGTTATCTTTGTGCAATTAGAGAGAGAAGAGGATAGGTGACTATCCGATATTTAATATTTTAATCATAAACCTAACAACCTATTATGTTTAGATTTAAAACATTTCCTGTGCTAGCCGCAGCGTGTGCATTTACCCTTTGTGGATGTGGTGCACAGCAGAGTGAAAGTGATAATGTATTGCTAAAGCCATTCAATACACCTGAAGGTGCTCCAGCCTTTGATCAAATCAAACTTGCTGATTACGAACCTGCTTATCAAGCTGGTTGGGAAGAACAAAACAAAAACATTGAGAAGATTGTAAATAGTAAAGAAGCACCTACATTTGAGAATACGATTCTTGCTATGGATGACTCATCGCCTATTCTAAATCGTGTAGAAGGCGTCTTTGGCAATCTGTCTCAAGCTGATACATATCCAGAAATGACAGCTTTAGCTGCAAAGTTAGCGCCAATTTCTGCTGCTCATTATGATGAAATCATGTTGAACGAAAAGTTGTTTAAGCGTGTTGAAGCTGTATACAATACTTTGGAAACAGGAAAATATACCCCTGAGCAACGTACTCTAATCAAACGTACATATGACCGTTTCGCTCGTAACGGTGCAGCTTTGAATGAAGCTGATAAAACTCGTGTAAAAGAAATCAATGGTAAACTTGCTAGCTTGACAATGAAGTTTAGCAATAACTTATTGGACGAAACAAACCGATTCAAATTGGTTGTTAAAGATAGTGCTCGTTTGAGTGGTATTCCTGCTTGGTTGGTACAAGCTGCCAAAGAAGAAGCTAAGAAGGCTGAGCAACCAGAAGCGTGGATCTTCACACTTCAAACATCAAATAGAATTCCTATTCTTCAATATGCTGATGATCGCAGTATCCGTAAGGAAATGTATCAAGCATATACTACCAAAGGTGATCACAACGATGAGCTTGATAACAAAGCTATCTTGAAGGAAGTATTGACTTTACGTGCTGAGAAAGCTAAGCTACTTGGTTTTAAAAATTATGCTTCTTATATCCTAGACAACAATATGGCTAAAAAGCCAGAAGCTGTTATGGCGCTGTTGAAGCAAATCTGGGATTACGCACTTCCAAAAGCTAAGAATGAACTTAAAGATATGCAGAAATTGATGTCTAAGCTACATCCTGGTCAAAAGATGGAAGCTTGGGACTGGTGGTATTACACTGAAAAACTTCGTGCAGAAAAGTTCTCTTTGAGTGAAGACGAATTGAAGCCTTATCTTACACTAGAGAATGTACGTAAGGGTGCGTTTATGTGTGCGGAAAAACTATACGGTATCAAAATCGTTCCAGCTGATGATATTCAAGGATATACAGATGGTGTAGAATCTTTCCGTGTACTTGATGCAGACGGTTCTTTGGTTGGTGTGTTCTATTCAGATTATTTCCCACGTGCTGGTAAGCGTGGTGGTGCTTGGATGAATAACTATCGTGCTCAAAAGAAGGGTCAACGTCCTATTATTACCAATGTATGTAGCTTTACACCTCCTGTAGGCGATACTCCATCTATGTTGACAGTAGATGAGGTAGAGACACTATTCCATGAGTTTGGACATGCGCTTCACGGACTGCTTTCGCAATGTGATTATTATGGTACATCAGGTACTAGTGTCGCTCGTGATTTTGTGGAGCTTCCTTCTCAAATCAATGAGCACTGGTCTATGCACCCAGAGGTGTTGAAGATGTATGCTAAGCACTATAAGACAGGCGAAGTTATGCCAGATGCGTTGATCAAGAAACTTGAAGCTACTCATGGCTTTAACCAAGGTTTTGTTTTGACTGAACTATTGGCTGCAGCTATCCTTGATATGGAACTGCACATGGTAGCTGATCCATCTACTATGGATATCAACAATTTCGAGAAAGACGAGATGAAGAAGATTGGCCTCATCGCTGAAATCGCACCTCGTTATCGTGCTACGTACTTCAACCATATTATGGGTGGATATGCTGCAGGTTACTATGCATATACTTGGGCTAATGTACTGGATTGTGATGCTTTTGCAAGCTTTGAAGAAACAAGTGTATTTGATAAGAAGACTGCTATGAGCTTCCGTAAGAATATCCTAGAAAAGGGTGGAAGCGAAGATCCAATGGAATTGTACAAGCGTTACAAAGGTGCTGAGCCTAGTGTAGCTGCTTTGCTTAGAATGAGAGGATTGAAATAATCTTTTGTAACTAGATAATAGTAGAGGGTGGTCAATGATTTGGTCACCCTCTTTATTGTGTGTATGATACAGCTGTTTTTTAATGATTATCAGTATCGTACGATTAGCTTTGTGTGAAAACTGAAAGAAAGGAATAATGCTTCTTTTCTATCAAAGTGATATGCTAAGATATATCGCATGAAATTTTCTCGGAATGTTAGATGTCTTCTGAAAATAAAAGTGTCTTAAATCGAACGAAAACGGCCTTTACAGCTATGTCTGTTTTTTTTATTTTTTCACCAGAACTTCAAGGTGCATAAAATTGCTTTTAAGCCTTGAAAATCCGTTCTTACAGCTTGATAAATTTCCCAGAAGGCTTCTCAGCTCGTCTGCATAGGTATCTCAGCGGGCTTGCAACCTAACACGAACATGCTCGGAATAGGTTGTGAGTACACTCAGAGTTAATTCCGAGCGTGCTGGGAAGGGGAGGGGTTTTTGACTTTATGACAAAATGTCAAAAATGATTTTTCTTCATGGTTTATATGCTTACAGATTTATCGCATAATGAGAAATCTATTTGGTTTGAGGGAGTATATTACTAGTCTTTTATATACACCCAGTGCATATGCTCGTAATGAGGCCTCATAACCTCTAGTTGTACAAATTGAGCAAAGAGTTTTAATGCTGCAGGCCTAGAAACCCCAGCTTCTTTATAAAAGTGGTTTAAGCTAACTCTTTGGTGAGCTTGAAGTTTGTCCATCAGTAATTGTTCCGTAGGTGTCAATGTAATCAGCTCGCCGGTTTTACGTGTTTTACCTTGCCATGATTGTATGTGGACAGGCGAAGCTAGAATGTTTTCATCGTTCACTCGAACATAAGCCCATCGCTTCTTTTCTTCATCTATAGCATATACAGGTTTATTGTTTGATGGTTGGACTATAATCTCGAGTATTTGACGACCTTCTATTTTATGTGGTATAGCTTCAAACTTGACTTTAGGCTCACAATAATGTGCAGCTGCCGCTTCAATCATATAAATTTCTTCCTCATTGCGGACACCAGCTATACGTCCATTGTCTTTGACACCAATGAGAAGTCGGCCTCCGTCAGTATTGGCGAATGCCGATAGACTACGAGCTATTTTACGAGCATCACTAATAATGAATTTAAAATCTTGTTGTTGATGTTCTCCTTGTTCAATTAATGAGTAGAGGTACTCACTATCTTCTTTAGCGTAATCTTTGGATATAGTGGATAAATATTTTTGTTGAAGCATAATCTAAGTGATATTGATTTTCATTGTAGTTTTAAGAAGTAGAACCACATCTAAGCACAAAGTTATAGAAAAAAAATCTTGCAACTAGGAAATCGGTTCTTTTTTTGTTACCTTTGAAATCGCTAAAGAAATCAATTTATTCATTTTAAATAAAGTATTAGTATGAAAACAATGAAAGTAAAAGCACTCACTTTTGCGTTGTGTGCTTCTTTTATGTTTAGCTCGTGTATTGGAACTTTTTCATTATGGCATTCGGTTTTGGATTGGAATCAACAGACTACTGATAATAAGTTTGTTAATGAACTTATTTTTGTTGCTCTTAATATCGTGCCAGTTTATGGAATAGCTGCATTTGCTGATATTGTTGTGTTTAACTCGATCGAGTTTTGGACTGGTGAAAATCCAGTATTGACTGGCGAACTTTCAAAGGTGGAAACAGACAATGGTAATTACTCAATAAGTCGGAAAGCTGATGGTTATATCATCACTAAAGAAGATGGTAAACAAATGGAGCTTAGTTTTGATACAGAAGCTCAGACTTGGAGTGTAGAGGCGGAAAACCAAGTATATCCTTTGTTGACTATAAATGGTGATGGAACCGCTATTTTACATCAAGCAAATGGTCTGGATGTCGCTGTAACTCTAGATGCAAATGGAACTTTGCAAGCCAAAAGTGCATTGTCTTCTTTGATCTTTGCTGCAAACTAGATAGTTGTTCTCTGTCATGATGCAAAGCCTTGTCGATATAATAAATCGATAAGGCTTTATTTTATGTGCTTTTTATTGCTGATTTGCTCTATAATGTCGTATATTTGTCAAAGTCTGACTTGATGTAAGTCAAGACAAAAATAACTAATGAAAATATGCAAACTAATCTTCTCATTCGTAGACTTTTACTGTTAGTGATGGCTTTTATCGGGCCGTCGCTTTTTCATGTGGTGTTTAATGTTTGCGATATGACTATTGATATTGCAGCGTCACCTTATAGTCAGCAGACAGAAAAGCGCTCGTTTAAGTCGTTTCAACGTAAATCTGATAGTGCAACATATGCTTATTATAGGCAAATCTATAAAAGAGTGCATGAGGCTGCCTTTTTACAACAAGTTGATACTCTTTTCGAAATGGCCCAAGAGGATGATGATGTGCGATTTATGTGTATTGCCAAATGTTTGAATTTTGTCTACTATCAACAGAATACAGAACTTGTTGACTCTGTACCGTTTTATGCTAAGAAAAGTATGGAATTTGCCAAATCGGTCAAGTCTCAAAAATACTATTTTCACTCTTGGAAGAGCCTAATCACTCATATGTTGAAGTATTATGATGATGATTTGGTCATTCTTGACGAAATAAAATGTTTTCAGAAAGCCGCTTTAGAAGAGAATTATCCGCCTGCTGTAGTAGGCAGTTATAGAGCATTGAATGACTTTTACTACGTTAAAAAAATGTACGATCAGTGTGATAAGATCTTGGCGGAGGCTATCGATTATATTGATCAACATCCAAGTGATGATTATTTTAATGTATATTTAGTTTATTTGTCTGCGGCCAAGCTGAAAAATAAATTAGCTCAACCAAATGAAGCAAAGATACTAGCGAGATTAGCTGAAGAAAAGTGTGAAACTAGTGGGCAACTTCTAGCAGTGTATAAGTTCTATTTTGATAATCACTTAGAGCAAAGACATTTTGATGATGCAAAAAAGGTGCTAGATGCTGTGTATACTATTGATGGTGTTGACACTTTGAGTAAAACTGTGCGCACTATGAAGCGTGATTGGTGGAAGCATACTTTATATACCGATGGAAGATGGAGAGAGTATATTGATATTGTATCTAAAGAATTAACTACAGATCCTTTATATAAACAGAGCAGTATTTTTTCCGACTTAGCTGTTGCATATGCTCATAAAGGTCTTGTAGACTCTATGTCATGGGCATTAAGTACAAGTTTGGCTTTGAGAGACTCTTTGTCTAGACGTGACAGTTACGAAAGTTATGCTTTCTATACTGCACAAATGCAACTTGAGAACTACAAAGCTAATCAACAGCGATTGAAGAATCAGTATATAGTACAGCTTGCATGGGTGCTTGGGGTAGCTTTGTTGATTCTTTTAGGTTTGCTTTGCTGGAACTTGTTTACTATATATAAACTTAAGAGAGTTAATACCCAGTTAATCGAGACAAAAGATGAACTGCAAGAAGCAAAAACACGAGCCGAGTCTCTGAATCATATGAAAAACTCGTTCTTGCATAATGTCTCTCACGAGGTGCGTACTCCTCTGAATAGCATTGTAGGATTTTCGTCTATTATCGCTGAGATGCATCAAGAAGATGAAGAAATAGCCGAGTACATAGGGGTTATAGAACAAAACAGCAACAAGCTTATCAAGTTGATTGAGGATATGCTACTTATCTCTAGTTTAGATGAGGAAGATAGTCAGCTAGAAGTGAGCTCTATTTCTTTGATAGGACTTTGTCAAGATGCCATGCAGTATGCTAATAATCGTAGTGTAAATCCTCATATTCCTATTGTTTTGGAGACAGGAAATGTGTCAGATATGCAAATCTGGACTAATGATGTTGCAGCACAGCAAGTCTTGAGTAATTTATTGCATAATGGCACCAAGTTTACAACTGAAGGACAGGTCACTTTGAGATTGGAACTTAGTGAAGATAAGCGTTATATGACATTTGTGGTAACGGATACTGGATGTGGAATACCTCAAGAACATATGGATAAAATCTTCCAACGATTCCGACAAGTTGATAATTATAGCAATGGATTTGGTCTAGGGTTGGCCATATGTCGCATTGTATCACAACGTCTGGATGGTGATATATGGGTTGATAAAGATTATAGAGAACAAGGAAGTCGTTTTTATTTTAGAATACCTGTCTACGAACGTTCAATTCTTCTCAATCACAATTAAAGCTCTGTTTTTTAGAATCATTTGGTGTGTATAGTTTTAGAATCCATATCAATATACTATCTTTGTGGCATGAATATGCCAGAAGAAAATAAGATAAATGAGCAGAATAATACTGCTCCTGCTCCAAGTAGTATCATTGTAGTTGATACTCAATTTTTAGACCAATTCTGTGGACTAATTCGTGAAGATTTCTCACGTAACCATGATAGAGAACTCCCGCTAGTTGATTTTTCGGAAGTACTTTGTGTTTTAGTAATGGTTATGAAACAAATGGGAAAAATGAAAGGCGAACACTTTCAAGTTGTTTTACCATATGAAGAAGGATATCGTGCCTTTAAAAATCTTACTCCAAGTGACTTTATTGATGATCTTGATGGCCAAGCCTTTTTGGATTCTATGGGCGAGTTTGCTTTTGCAGCTGTTAATAGCGAAAAAATGGCAGAATATGCTGACTTCTTTTTAGACTTGCTACAAGTAACAGTAGAGCATTCTGAAGTCAAAGAAGTCATGGTTATTGGTAACGAATTGGAGATTACTGAAGATATTCAGAAGATGTTGTTAAAGCCTGAAGCTAAAGAAAAGTCTTTCTTTTTTCCGTTGATTAATAAGGATACTCCTGTAGTACCTGGTGTAACCATGCCTCCTGTAATGATTCCAGCTTTGATGCAAGGATTGCATTTAGATCCAGCTGATTTTCAATAAATTATTCTTTTTCCCTTCATAAGTAAAGCATATGAAAAGTATCAGAGAGTTGTATCGTATAGGACTAGGTCCATCAAGTAGTCACACGATGGGGCCACGTTATGCTGCGCTCAAGTTTGTTGCACGCAATCCTAAACCAAAGCGTTTCAAAGTTACCTTATATGGTAGCTTAGCTGCTACTGGTGAAGGGCACATGACAGATGTAGCTATTCTTGATGTGCTAGAACCTATTGCTCCCGTTGATATAGTGTGGCAACCAAAGGTCTTTTTACCTTTCCATCCTAACGGGATGACATTTGTTGCTTATGATAACAATGATAGAATCTCTGAAGAATGGACCATCTATAGTGTCGGTGGTGGAGCTTTGGCTGAAAATGGTCAAGATATCAATGAGCAATCACCTGATGTATATCCTTATAGTACAATAAAAGATATTATGCAGTGGTGTGCAGATAACGGACGCAGCTATTGGGAATATGTGGAAATGTTTGAAGACGATGGTATCTGGGATTATCTTGATCAAGTATGGCAAGTGATGTGTGCCTCAATTAAACGAGGGCTAGATACTGATGGGGTATTACCTGGTCCGTTGAAGTTACGAAGAAAAGCATCTACGTATTACATCAAAGCTACTGGATATAAAGATTCGTTACAGTCACGAGGATTAGTTTTTGCTTATGCTCTAGCAGCTAGTGAGGAAAATGCAGCAGGAGGAGAAATTGTCACAGCACCTACTTGTGGGTCCTGTGGTGTACTGCCCGCTGTGTTGTATCATTTGAAAAAAACTCGTAAGTTTAGCAAGACACGTGTTTTAAGAGCCCTAGCGACTGCGGCAGTTTTTGGTAATGTTGTAAAAACTAATGCTTCGATTTCAGGTGCTGAAGTCGGTTGTCAAGGAGAAATTGGTGTGGCTTGTGCTATGGCTTCAGCAGCAGCAAATCAACTCTTTGGTGGCAGTAACAATCAGATAGAATATGCTGCTGAGATGGGAATGGAACACCACTTGGGGATGACATGTGATCCAGTGTGTGGACTAGTACAAATTCCTTGTATAGAACGTAACGCTTATGCTGCTGCACGTGCACTTGATGCCAATGTGTATTCTGCTTTTACCGATGGGGTACACAGTGTTTCATTTGATAAGGTAATCGCTGTTATGAAACAAACTGGTCATGATTTACCTTCGTTATACAAAGAAACATCTGAAGGAGGACTAGCTACCGAATGGCATAAATAATTCATATGATACTTAACAAATATAGTTTTTTTTATTCTTGTGAAAATACTATGAAGATGTGTGTTCTTTATAGTAGGTACTTGTGCCTATTCTGTTTTATATTCTTTTTTTGTGGGCTTCCTCTGCATGCAGCAAAGTATAAACCAGTCCAACATGATAAAACGTATAGACACAGTGACAGAAGCTACATTTTGTTGATTAGTTCATATAATCCTGAAGCTTGGAGAATCTCTCACACAATAGCTGATTTTGAAGAAACTTATTTTACTAATGGTGGTACTGCGAATTGTGTAGTTCGTACTATGGACTGTAAAAGCTATTCAGAAGCTCCTCTTTGGCCTAGTAGATTAAAACAACTTTTGGTCAATCAATACGCTGTCGCTCCACCTAGTCTGATTGTCTTTTTGGGGCAGGAAGCATGGACTAGTTATTTAAGTCTGACTAATAAAGAACCTTTTGCAGACATTCCTGTCATTTGTGGACTCGTTGGGAGCCAATATACTACACTTCCTAAACTAAATACTGATACTTCGGTATATATACCTGAGCTGAAAGATATTCAAGAAGATGGCTATCCATCAGCTTTGCGCGGAGGTATATTCTATGACTATGATGGGGAAAAGAATATAGATATGCTCAGAGAGTGCTTTCCATCCACTGAGAATGTTGCTTTTATTTCTGATAATACTTACGGTGGTGTGACAATGCAAGCCATTTTTCATGAAGGGATGAAACGATTTCCAGAACTTGGAGTGGAGTATATCGATGGTAGAAAGTTGAGTCTTGAAAAAGCAGTAGATCATATATATGAACTTGGTGATGAAACGAGTATTATGGTCGGAACTTGGCGAATTGGTGCAGGGGGAGAATATTTCATGCATAATGCAACCTATATGATGCAAGAAGTTTCTACTAACAATCCGTGTATGTCTATGGCTAGTGTAGGGCTAGGCTTCTGGGCACTTGGTGGGTATATCCCAGATTATTTTGATCAAGGTGCTTCATTGGCAAAGATTGTTTTATCTGTAGAAAAAGGTGCTACGAATGAAATACGCATTGTTTCTAACACAAAAAAGGTCGATTACAATGCTATGTCTAAATATAATCTGACCAACGCTGAATTGCCTGACCGTACTAAGATAGTCAATAAGCCCAAGGGTATTATGGAAAAATACTTTTGGGAAGTAACGGCTGGCTTTGTTGTAATGGCAATATTATCGCTTTCCCTCTTGATTTGTCTGATCTTTTATCTACGTTCTCGTCGACTAGGCAAATATTTAAAGATTGCCAAGGATAAAGCAGAAGAAAGTGACCGTATGAAAACTGCGTTTCTTGCAAATATATCTCATGAGATCAGAACACCTTTGAATAGTATTGTTGGTTTTTCATCCGTCTTACAAGAGGGTGATGTAGAACAAAAAGAACAAACACATTATCTTGATCTTATACAGCTCAATTCTGATTTGCTGTTACGCTTGATAAATGATGTCCTAGATTTATCACGTTTGGAATCTGGACGTGTTAAACTTAAATATGCTCCTGTTGATGTCATACATATAGCTAATCAGACTTTTGTTTCCGTTCAGAAAGCTATGAATAACGGAAATCAATTTGTTATGGCGGCGCACGAAGAAAAATGTGTTGTGATGGCTGATAAACAGCGTTTGCAGCAAGTGCTAATGAACATTCTCAATAATGCTAACAAATTTACTAGGGATGGAAAAATAACATTGTCTATTTATTATTGGGAAGAGGAGCAAGAGCTTGTCTTTTCTGTCAGTGATACGGGTAGTGGTATTCCTTTGGAAAAACAAACTCTTGTTTTTGAGCGTTTTGAAAAACTAAATGAATTGTCTAGTGGTACTGGCTTAGGTCTGTCTATATGCCAGATGCTTGTAAAGATGTGGAATGGACGTATTTGGATTGCACCAGATTACACAGAAGGTGCTAGGTTTTGCTTTACAATACCCTATAAGGAGGCTAAAAATAATTGATTGAATAATGAAAAAGATTTTTATAGTCAAATATTTTCTCATCGGTTTATGCTTGATGAGCTGGTGCGTACTTTCAGTGCATGCTAACAAAAAAGTGAAATTGCGTATTATAGAAACTACAGATTTACATGGTTGTTTCTTTCCATATGATATGATGAATAATAAACCTGCGGAAGGTAGTCTTTCTCGTGTTGCTCATTTGGTTGACAGCTTACGCCAAGAGTATGGAGAGCGGTTAATTGTAGTGGATAATGGAGACATTTTGCAAGGGCAACCCACAGTATATTGGGCTAACTATATGGATACTCTTGGAGTGCATTTGAATGCAGAAATGTTAAACTTCATTCAGTATGATGCTGTTACTGTTGG
This sequence comes from Bacteroidaceae bacterium, assembly GCA_963678855.1. Taxonomy (GTDB): domain Bacteria; phylum Bacteroidota; class Bacteroidia; order Bacteroidales; family Bacteroidaceae; genus F22. Next base: position 2,450,073 of record OY787448.1, read on the forward strand.
TAATCATGATATTGAGACAGGACATGCTGTATATGATCGTTGGGTTAGTCAGTTAAATTGTCCAGCATTGGGAGCTAATGTAATAAATACTAAAACAAATACTTCATATTTTAAACCGTACACTATTTTGAACAGAGATGGGGTGAAGCTTTGTATCTTTGGTATGATGACCTCGGCTATTCCCGCATGGTTACCTCACAAGTTGTGGAGTGATATGCGTTTCGATAGCATGGTTGAAACAGCAAAGAAGTGGATGCCGCGAATTCTCGAAGAAGAAAAGCCTGATGTGGTTATTGGACTTTTTCACTCTGGAAGCGATGGGGGAATACATAATAACATGTATGTTGAAAATGAAGTTAAAGCAGTAGCTAAACAGGTGCCAGGTTTCGATGCCATTTTCTTTGGGCATGACCATCGTAAACAACTGATAAAAGTAAAGAACAATCAAAGGCAAACTGTGCAACTTATTAACCCGGCAGCACGAGGTAAATATGTCGGTAACTTAGAAATAGTAGTTGAGCTTGAGGAAAATAAGATGGTTGATAAAACACTTAAAAGTTCACTTGTCGATATACGTTTTTTGTCTAATGATGTGTGCTTTATGGAAAGATTCTCCAAAGATATGCAACTTGTCAAGGATTTTGTGAATCAAAGAGTTGGAACTTTTACCTCCGATCTAAATGCCAAGCAAGTATTATGGGGAAGTAGTTCATATGTTGATTTTATACATGAATTGCAGTTTAAAATAACAGGTGCTGATGTGTCAATTACTGCTCCTCAATCACTTTCAAATATAATTTCTGCAGGTCCTGTATATATGCGTGATATGTTTAGTTATGTGCGTTATGAGAACTTTCTTTACACGATGAATCTTAGTGGACAAGAAATTCGAGATGAACTTGAGTATAGTTATAACCTTTGGATTTCTACTATGAAGACACCTAATGATCATTTAATATTATTAAAAGAGGGTAGTGAGAAAGAATTGAAGAACTTTTCATTCAATTTTGACTCCGCAGCTGGTATAGACTACGAGGTTGATGTACGTAAACCATTTGGACAAAGGGTTAAAGTGCTTCAATTTAGTGATGGCCGACCATTTAAACTTGGCGCAGTGTACACAGTAGCAATAAGCTCGTATCGTGGGAATGGTGGTGGTGAATTGCTCACTAAAGGAAGCGGGCTAACTAAGACTGAGCTAAGCAGGCGTCTCGTTAAAACCACTAATAAAGATTTACGCTATTACTTGATACAGTATTTGTTATCAAATACAAAAGTTTCTCCTAGAGCTTATAAAAATTGGGGGTTTGTACCAGAAATCTGGACAAAAGCAGCGGCAAAGAGAGATTCAATAGCATACTACAAGTAAGATTGATATTGTTTTAAAGTTATTTTTTTTCTAACTTTGCACTCGACAATAAAACTGTAACCCCAAAACAAACAATTAATGATGTCACAGAGTATAGTTGGTCGATTGCCCCTATCGTGTTTCTTGGCATTTACATGTGTAATGCAAGCACAAAATGTATCGGCCCAAGAGAAAGAGAATGTACCCAAATGGTTACCTGAAGTTCATGGAACTATAAGAGCTAAGTATGAGAATCAATTTGAGCAAGGTGATCCTCATAGATTTCAAGTAAGAAATGCTCGTTTCAGCCTTAATGGAGCTGTTAGCTCTGCAATTACTTACAAAGTGCAGATTGACCTCAGTGATAAAGGAAAAATGGCGATGAAAGATGCCTGGACTGCCTTTGCACTTGCTCCAGGGTGGAAGATTAAAATGGGACAATTTCGTATTCCAGTAAGTATAGATGCTCATCGTTCTCCCCATCTTCAGTTTTTTGCTAACCGTTCTTTTATGGCTAAACAAGTCGGTAGTGTTCGAGATATCGGTGTCAGCCTTGCTTACTCATCTGCTTGTGTTGTACCATTTAAATTAGAAGCTGCACTTTTTAATGGTAACGGATTGACACGAGATGAACAGGAAGAGTGGCATGGTAGCCAAAGCTTTGCTGTAAGAGGGCAGATTTATCCTAATGCGCATAGTAATATAACACTGGGTATGACTGCTTCTCAACCAGAGACGAATGGAGTACGTCAATATATGTACAACGCAGGTGGTTTTACCCATTTAGGGCCTGTGCATGTTGAAGCAGAGTATATCTACAAACACTATGGTAATAAAGCATTTGATAATGTAAATTGCTTTAATGCTCAGACATATTATCAGTTACCCGTGAAGTGCCACCAATTATATGGGATTCGTTTTTTAGCACGATATGACCAAATGGATAACCATAGTGATGGATCAACTCGTGGAGAGGATGGCTTGTTAGCTATAAGACATCCTGAACGTAAACGTCTTACTGGCGGTGTTACTTTTTGTTTTGCTAAAAAATACCACATTGCTGAGCTAAGATTGAACTACGAAAACTATTATTACAAAAAAGAAACTGTTCAATATGCTAATCCAAGTGAACGTGATAAAGTTGTGTTGGAGTTTATGGTTCGCTTTTAATTATAAAGTATATGGAGGGGGTGTGTCAAAAGTAACTTTTGATGCACCCCCCTTTTCTATTTTATGTGTCCCGTCCTAACATAGCGTTACACAATATGTTTCAATTATGTTAGATTCAAGCTCAAAAAAGTACGTACGCCGTACAACGAAAGACTATCCAATGTCTTTAAAATTAGCCGTAGTAGGTGAAATAGAACGTGGTGGAATTGGTTTTTGTGCTGCATGTCGTAAATATCACATACAATCTGAAACAACTTTGCGTCGTTGGTTGTCAAAATTTAGTACCTTTGACCATTATAACAAAACTGGTATCGGTTTGAGAAAAACACCTACTCAACGAATAAAAGAATTAGAGGAGAAAGTCCGTATTCTTAAGCGTCAAAATGACTTCTTGGAATTCGAACTAGAGAAGGCCGAGGACAAAGTTGGTGTTCTCGACAAGTTGATAACTATAATTGATCGCGAACATGACCTAGATTTGCGAAAAAAACAATTCCCCGAGCAATCCAAGAGTACAACAAAGAAAAAGGCAAACCAATAAGTTTTCTTTGTCGTTTGTTCGGTGTCTGCCGTCAAACGTATTATCGCTCTTTTTGGCTGGTCCGCACTCATCAAGAAATAGCGAGCCAAGTCATTGACATGGTTCTCGGTGTCCGTCATCGCATGCCTCGTGTTGGTGGGCGTAAACTGTACTACTTGCACAAGATGATCTTTCCATGCTCCATGTAGGTCGTGATAAACTATTTGCGATATTGCGCGCTAATCATTTATTGATTCCACGCAAGCGACAATATCACAAGACGACTAATTCTAAGCATATGTTTCATAAGCATAGTAACCTTATAGTAGGAATTGTACCCAATAGGCCAGAGCAGATTTGTGCTTCTGATATTACTTATATCCAAACTCAAGGCAAAGCTCTGTATCTATCATTAGTCACCGATACCTATTCTAAAAAGATATTAGGATATCATCTTTCTAAAGACCTAACAGCACAAGGGCCAATTAAAGCTTTAAGAATGGCTGTGAGGCGTAGAGAGTATAAACAGGAACAACTTACCCATCACTCAGATAGAGGAATACAATATTGTTGCCCTGCTTATCAACGTGAACTTGAGAAGCATCATATAACTTGCTCCATGACAGAATCCTATCACCCTTATGCAAATGCCGTTGCAGAACGCATAAACGGAGTCTTAAAACAGGAGTTTTTAAGAGATAGTTCTTGTCTAGAATTTAAAGACATGCAAAGACTAGTAGCCCAAAGTATCGACATATATAATAATGTTAGACCGCATTTATCTTCTCATATGCTCACCCCACAAGAGATGCATCAACAAAGAAAGATTCCTATTAGGACTTACTCAACGCTGTCTAAAAGCATAGTGTAGAGTTTGTTGATTAAATGAATTTCCTATATCTTGCGATGAAATAGAGATTGTACTAATAATAAAATCAGGTCATAAGACTTGATAATCCTATGACCTGATAAAATGTCTGGTTAAAGTACAGACCAGTGTGAAGATGTACTAAGTAAATAACTGTAACGCATATTCAGGACTAGTCATAAACTTATATAATCTGATAATTACTTTTATTTTGAATTATTGCCGTATGAGTAGCCATACATTGTTTCCCCATATCCGTAGTGCCCATAGCCATAACCTCTTCGCCTTGTGTCAGCATCATTTAGTACAAGGCTTATACGTGGCAAACGCATAGTTGCATTCAACATTTCTGCAAATTTTAAGTCTTGCCTATGAGCTTTTCCAGCACGTACTACATAACAAGTCATATCTACTACGCGGGCCATAATGCTTGTGTCTGAAACTAAAGCCATAGGGGCAGTATCAAGGATAATATAGTCATATTTATCACGCAACTCTTGAATTATTTGGTCGAGACGGGCACTGTGCAATAATTCTGCTGCATTAGGTGGGATGGAGCCAGCAGGTAGTAGATCAATAGGGTAATCTATATCATTAACCTTTACAATGCAATCATCTAGTTTATAAGATGGGTCAGCAAGCAAAGATGACAATCCAATTTGGGTTTTGTCTTCCTTGTGTCCGAGTGCTTTAGATACACGAGGTTTGCGTAGATCGGCCCCAATAATAAGTACCTTCTTCTCAAGTATGGCAAGTGATATAGCTAGGTTAGTAGCTACGTATGTCTTACCTTCTCCTGATGTTGTTGAAGTTACGGCAATCACTTTATCAATATTTGGTCTTAGTACAAATCGTATATTTGTACGAACGCGTCTAAATGATTCATCGTGGTGAGTGTTCTTGTTTCCAGCCACAGTAATTGAACTATCTCTACTGTCCAAGACTTGTGGGTTGTGCGGAATCAGTCCAAGAAGCGGTAACTTAGTATTTTTATCAATATCTTCTTGAGTTCTAATCGTGTTTCTTAAAAGATAAACAAGATATATAAGTCCAGAAGGAATGGCTAGCGCAAAGAACAATGTGATTAAAGCAATCATTTTTTTCTTTGGAGCTACTGGAAATTTATGAGCCATTGCAGGGTCAATCACTTTAGCAATGTCCGATTGAGCAGCCATATTAATAGAGTTTTCTTCTCGTTTTCTTAATAGTAGAAGATACAAGCTTGATTTAATCTCTTGTTGTCTAGTAATATCAGTAAGTACACGTTCAATTCCAGGAGTCTCATGTACGATACTCTGGTATTTTACTTGCTGTCTTTCAAGATCACTTTTGCTAATACGTAGACCTGTCATTACGCTGTTGATCTGCTTCACAATTGTTTTGAAGTTATCACGCATAGAGTCGTACAACCTTATGATTACAGGGTTGTTTTCTAGCGAGTTCTTCTTTAATTGATTATATTCCATCAACTTGGCATTATACTCACTAATCAGTGCTGTTAGTGGGAGGTCAGCTAGTCCTACATTTGCAGGGATTGGCTTACCTGAATTATTGGGGTTGTTCACGTAATTCTTAAGGTAATTGACCAAATTAATTTGCGTTTCGTTTTCAATGCACTTCTTTTGGTATTCTGCACTTTCTGTTAAAGACATCTGAGCGTTGTTCTCAGGAGATATCATACCTGTTGACTTCTTAAATGCCTCAATGCTAGATTCGGTCTCTGATAATTCGCCAGTAACAACCATTAATCTAGATTTGATAAATTCATCTGTACGATGTGCAACTTGAATCTTGTCATTATTGGCATCACGGTTGTATACGTCAATAAGCGTATTTAAGAAATCAATTCCTTTTCTCTTATTTGTTGTTTGTAAGGCTAGTGAAGCAATAGAAGTTGTTTTAGAAGCAGGCATAACACTCAGGTTGCTTTTTACTGTTAAAGCCAACAATTTTGGAGGATAAATATCTACCTTAAGTTTATATGCTCCTGTTTGTACACCTTGTGTATTCTTGGAAAGCTCTACAGCACCTTTTGCTGTGAATACAGTAGCAGGAAGTTTTTTAATTAACGTATCTTTCAGAAGTGCTAAATCTTCTGTAGTGTACGGATAAGTTACAAGCCATTGATCTTTTGTTTGTTCAAGCATTTCAAGATGAAGTGGTTCAGTCATCTCATTTAGCGTAGCCGATAACATGCGTGCTTCAATTGGAGAGTTGCGATAAAGCTCGGTGTCTCTAAATAGTCCTTCAACGTGATACAAAACGTACTGTTGTGCATCTACCAACGTGGAGGTTATTAAATCTCGAGATTGTAATACAATAACTTCATTGTCTATGGTGTTCTGATTAGAATACACACCTAGCGATTCCAACATCTTGGCATCACCCAACATGCTTCCACCGCCACGTTTTTCATCCATAATCATAATTGTGTTGCTTACAGAATAGATAGGTGTGGCTGATTTGATATAAAAGAAAGCTACCACACAGCAGCATGCTAGCGATAAAATGTACCACCACCAATGATCCATGACGGAGTTAAAGATTGCACGATAATTTATCGTTTCTTCAGTCAGTTCTTCGTTTCCTGAATAACTTTGTTGCAAATCACTCATGTTTCTTATTTTTCGATTTTCTCATACATTACATATACATAAATACCTCAGTACAGTGTAATGTTAGTTCTTTACCTAAGGGACGATGCAAAGATAGCTCTTTTATTCAAAGTATACTATGAATTCATACATTAGTTTATGTGAATTTAAAAGATTTTCTTCTAAACTCACCACAAATTAGTGCTGTAGCCATTGCGACATTTAATGACTCCGTTCCTATACGATCTTCTGGGAAGCTTGGATATAGTAATTTATCAGTTATGCACTTCTTCATATCTTCAGATAGTCCACGACCTTCATTTCCCATAATAATTAGTCCGTAAGTACTCAACTCTTTCTTAAAAATATTATCTCCGTCTAGTAAAGTGCCATATACAGGAGTGCTTGTAGGGAGTTTTTGTACCATGTCTAATAAATCAACATAATGTACCTGAACTCTAGCAATGGCCCCCATTGTAGCTTGTACAACTTTTGGGTTGTATATGTCAGCGGTTTCTTTTGAGCAGTAGATATTGGAGACCCCAAACCAATCTGCAACTCGTAAGATTGTACCTAGGTTACCAGGATCTTGTACATCCTCTAGAGCCAAACACAAACTATTATTAGGGTGGGAGTAGTCCACATTATTTTCTATTTGTTTAAATATGCCTAGGACTTGTTGAGGGTGTTGGAGTTGACTAACCTTTGCCAGTTCCTCTTGTGAAACTTCAATAACCTCCAAATCGCCTGCAAGATTTGGATGAGAGGTCAGGTAAGACGAAGTAGCTACCAAAAAGGAACAAGGAGTACATGTTAATAACTCATCGACAAGCTTAGGGCCTTCTGCTAAAAAAGATCCAGTTTGTTTGCGCACTTTTTTGAGATGCATCGATTTTATTATCTTTACTTTGGCTTTACTAATCGTCATTATTTTCTAAGAATTTGCAATTATTTTGATGCAAAAGTAAGAAGATTATTTTGAAGAAACTATCTTTGTAGTTCAAAAATACAGAATTTAATGTTCAATAGATACCGTCACTTACTTTTTTGTTTTCTAAGTTGCTGCTTGATTTCCTCATGTAGCACAACTAAATTTGTCCCAGAGGGTAAACATCTTTTGGAGTCAGTACGTGTGAAAACTGACAGTCGTGATGTGTCAAAGTACGACTTGAATGCATATGTAAAACAAACTCCAAACAGCAGGTGGTTTCGGGTTATGAAAACTGAGTTGCATATATATGATTGGTCTGGTCGTGATAGTGCGCGCTGGGTGAATCGTTTTTTACGTAGACTTGGCGAACCTCCAGTTATTTACTCTGAAGATAAAACGACTAAAACAGCTGTGTTATTGCGTAAGGTGATGCAGAGTAGAGGTTATATGCATGCCGACGTGGATGTGATTCGTACGTGGAAGCCTAAAAAAGTATCGGTGACTTATAATGTGCATTGTGGAGATCCGTATTTAGTCGAGGGAATTACGCGTACGGTTGAAGATAGCGTAATAGCAAAGATTCTTGAAGTGCACCAAGATAAGAGTTTGCTTAGCGAGCGTATGATACTTGATTCACAGGTTTTAGATGCTGAACGTGATCGTATTGTCAAGATTTTAAAAAGTCAAGGGTATTATGCTTTTAATAAAGATTATATTCAGTATACGGTAGATACCTTGAAGGGACGTCAGGATGTACTGTTGGATCTTAGATTACGCGATTATTCTTCTAGGGATAAAACATCTGAAGAACCTGAATTGCATCCTGTTTATCATCTTGGGACTATTAATTATGTGACTGATTATGATGTGTTGAAAACCACCTCGTCTTATGGTGTGCATGAAAGAGATTCTATACATGTAGGCGATATTGCGATTTACTACAAAGACCGTCCTTTTTTACGCCCTAAAATCTTAGCGCAAAATATTCATTTTTCATCTGGCGACTTGTATAATTCGAATAAGGCTACGGCAACTTATCGTTCTTTGGGACGCATGGACGCTTTGAAGTCTGTGAGTATCAAATATAAACCAGTCCAAAAAGCTGATAGCATGTTGTTGGATACTTACGTCCTTTTGTCTCCTGCAAAAAATAAACGAGTATCATTGGAACTAGAAGGTACCAATTCAGCTGGTGATTTTGGTGCTGCCGTTTCAACGACTTTTCAGCATCGCAACTTGTTTCATGGATCTGAGCATTTGATGGTTAAATTTCGTGGTGCATTTGAAATGATTTCTGGTCTTGATCAAAGTATATATCAAGGAGATAATTTCAAAGAGTATAGTGTTGAGTCTGAATTAACATTCCCACGATTCTTGTTCCCATTCGTATCGTCAACAATACGTAAGCGTATTCAGGCTAGTTCGATTGTTAGTATGAAATACGACTATCAACTTCGTCCAGAGTTTACACGTAATATTGCCTCATTGGGATGGGGGTATAAATGGCGTACAAAAAATGGTGCTTTGCATCGAATTGATTTAGTTGATTTAAACTTTTTGTATATGCCATGGATTTCAGATCAGTTTCGTGAGGATTATCTAACTGATGCGAATTCTATTCTTGCATATAACTACGAGGATCGACTTATCTTAAAGTGCGGATATACATTCTACTACAATAGTCTAAATCGAAAATCAGCTTTGGAGCGCAATAAACGTCAATATTATTATACTTTCCGTTTTAGTGCAGAGTCTGCTGGTAATATACTATATGGTTATTCTCAATTGATGGATTTTGAAAAAACGTCCAACAATGAGTATGAATTGTTAAATATTCCTTTTGCTCAGTATATCAAAGGTGAAGTTGACTATGCTGTAAATCGTCCAATTGATAATCGTAATAGTCTTGCTTTTCATCTAGCTGCAGGTGTTGCATATCCATATGGAAACGCACAAATGATGCCGTTTGAAAAGAGATATTTTGCTGGTGGTGCAAATAGTGTGCGTGGATGGAGTGTGCGTGAGCTAGGTCCAGGTAAGTTTGCTGGTGATGGTAACTTTATGAATCAGAGCGGTGATATCAAACTGGAAGGTAGTGTTGAGTTTAGAAGTAAACTCTTCTGGAAGCTGCATAGTGCATTCTTCGTAGATGCTGGTAATGTTTGGACCATTCGTGACTATGATAGTCAAGTTGGAGGTTGCTTTTCGTTTGATAGATTCTACAAAGAGATTGCATTAAGTTATGGACTTGGTTTGCGCTTTGACTTTGACTATTTCGTCGTTCGACTTGATGGTGGTATGAAAGCGTTGAATCCTATCTATTCGTCTGGTAAAGATAGATGGCCAGTTCTTCATCCAAATTTTAATCGTGACTTTACCTTTCACCTAGCTGTAGGCTATCCTTTCTAACTGCTAACTAAGAAAATTGCTAGCTTCAGTCATAACTTTTTGAAACATATAATTTACTTGATCCACTTCTCCTTTTCCTATAGGGAATGGTATTTCGTGTGAATATGTCAAATCAAAATCAAGTTCTTTGTGGCATGTTCTTGAAGCTTCGCCTCCTAGTGCTTGACTTATACTGGCAGTTGGGATAACTGTGTCTTTGGCTAAAGAAATTGCTCGCACTCTGTTTTGGTTTATTGAGTAGAACTCAGTTCGTTCATTTTGTAAGAAAGGAGCACTGAAAAGTGAATAAGCAGCTCTTTGTATTGGATCGTTAGATTCTTTGAATTCAGTAGAATAAAATTCAGTAAGCGTGCCAAAGGCCTTTTTATCCATAATATATCGTGAATTACCATCCATTTGACAGAATGTACCTCCCCCACAGAACATAAATAGTTTACTTGTAGCAAGTGATGGCTCTATATTGGCTTGCAACAGTATTTGAGAGATCTTGGCACCTATCGAGTATGCAAATATATCTATGTGACAATCAGGTGATAAATATGGGTGTTGGTTCTTTTTAATTTTCTCTATTAGCTGGCATATATTCAGTACTGTTTCTCTTTCTGCAAGATAAAAGCGTAATGGATCCATTGTCATTCGTTCACTCAAAGCTAAGTTAGCAAATGTCAGGTTCTCAGGGTTCTTGTACATTTCATTTCGAACTTTTACCCAAGACAGAAGTTGCCGCGGATTGCTCCACGATTCTGGTGCGCGATTGATGTGATATGCAATTGGGAATAGAATGACTGGCTTAGCTGTTAGCAGCACGAGTTGTTGTGCCCAAGATGCATACTTCTCCCAATCTCTCTCATTTAAACCATGCATTAGTAATATTGCAGAAGATGCTTTAGTAAATCCTGCTGGTCTGAATATTGGGTAATTAAAGCGTGTATTTTCGCTAATTAAGTCATCCGATTTATCCATAAATAATGGCATTTCTAAGTTGCGCTGATATTTCTTGATATGATAAAGTTCCTTTTTGAAAGTGTCCTTATTTGATCTATTCTCATCAAAAGGAAGAAAGTCTATATCAACCGGGGTGTCCTCTAACCTCGTAGATATTTGTTGTCTCATGATTGTTTTCAAATAAGGTGTGCTTTTGGAAAGATCCAAATACATGTCTTGTAGTATATTCATTGTTATTGCTATTGATTTACTGCAAAAATACGGTGTATAATCCAGCTGTACAATAGTAAAACTTTGCCTAGGGATATACCTTTAAATATGGGCTATTCAGAGTGATTTTGGGCTAAAATATTAGATAATGGGCCGAAATTTTAGAGTCATGTTTGTGTACCCTCATCAAAAAACGTAACTTTGTCAACCATCAATAATAATCTTCTAAAACTATGTACGATTTATGATTATGAAATGGTTTAGAACTTACCTGTCGCGTGATAAATATTTGGTACGCGATTATCTTGTTGATAAGAATAATACGATTCGTCTGATTATCTTCACGGCGATATTCTCTTTATGTTTTATCAATATCTACAGACCATTTGAATCAACGTCTTGGTACAATGTGTCTATGTTGTACTATTTCATTTTTTCTTCTCTGTTGGTACTAACTGGGATTTTGGTTATTGCGGCTAGTCGGTATGCTATGTATCGTTTTGTGAAACGACACTCTATGCATTATATTGAGTATGTATTATGGGTGGTTGCTGAGATTGTAGTACTGTCAGTCTTTTACACAATATATACGATGTCAGCACATGATGACAGGTCGTGGTGGAATATTACTGATGTACTTAATACATTTGAGGAAGTAAATATGAAAACTGTTTTAGTTATTATGCTTCCATATATAGTCTCTTGGTTGTATTTTTCCAATGAAGATAAGAGGAATCGCATTCGGAAGATGTTGAAGAAAGAACATACATCTCCTTCACAAACTGTCATTCCTTTTACGGACGAAAAGGGTGAATTGCGATTTTCAGTAACAGCAAGTCAGATTATTTATATTGAGTCGGCGGATAATTATGTCGATATAGTGTATCTCAATCAAGGTAAGCTTACGCATTATCTTCTACGTAACACGTTGAAACGTTTGTCAACAACTGTGCTTAAAGATACAACGATTAAAAGATGCCATCGTTCACGCATGGTCAACTTTGCTCACGTGGAAGCACTTCGTAAGCAAGCTAATGTGTTGCATTTAGATATGGATGTAGCAGGTGCGGATATGATGGCTGTTTCTAAAAGCTACCAAGATGAGGTGACAGAATTCTTTTTGCATTATAAAGAAGAGGAGATAGTAATAGAATAGAGCTGAAGTTAGCTTTATATTAAAATGAGGGTGAGTCAATCATTGACTCACCCTCATTTTATGTAGAAGAGGTACCTGGCGGATTCGAACCGCCGTAGCTGGTTTTGCAGACCAGTGCCTAGCCACTCGGCCAAGGTACCATATTTCTGTTTTGCGAATGCAAAGGTAGTAAAATAAATGAGATAACCCCAGTTTATTGCTGTTTTTTGTCTATAAAAAATCGATTCTACACTACGAATTGCTTTCTATAAAAAAGGAGCTATATCACGATGATATAGCTCCTAGCTCTTCTAAAAGAGGTACCTGGCGGATTCGAACCGCCGTAGCTGGTTTTGCAGACCAGTGCCTAGCCGCTCGGCCAAGGTACCTTGTCTTTTTGTTTGCGGTTGCAAAGGTAGTTATTTAATTTTGCTTTGCAAGTTTTTCTTGTGTAAAATATTCGATTTTATTCGTTTTTTTACTGGGATAGGACAGTTAGCTTGTTTTGTATTCACTATATCTTTTAGTTTACATGGTGAAGTGCATGTGGCACATTGTGCTGGTCGTGAAGGGTCAGCAGCTGCTGACCATGCATGCCATACGCTTCTTACTATGTATATGACACAGGCAAGAATAATCAATACAATCACGATATGTTGCCAAAGATAATCTATCATAATCTTGTTTGTTTTTTTTTGAGGGAGACTAAATAAATCACATGAACAACGAGCCTATTTGATATACTAAAAAGCTAAGTATCCAAGCTAGTACAGTAGTATATGTTGCTGAAAAGAGTGCCCATTTCCAATGACCAGATTCATTCTTAATAGCCGCTAAAGTAGCGATACAAGGGAAATATATTAGGCAGAAGAGCATATAACCAAATGCCACTAATGGAGAAATATGCATGTGTTGAGCTAAGCCTCCATCATTTACTGAGTCTTCACTGGCGCCATATATTACACATAAAGTTGATACGACCAACTCTTTTGCACCTACACCAGATAATAAACCAATGCCTAAGCGCCAGTCAAATCCAAGTGGTTTAAGTACAGGTTCAATGGCATGTCCAATCATACCCATCCATGAGTGTTCTTGTTGCAACAATGCTAAATTTTCTGCCTCTGTCCTTTGAACTATCCCATTAAAGTGTTGAGTGAGAGAGCTTGCGCTTTCGTTTCCAAATACCTGTTTTTTTACCTCTTCTACTTTAGACTCTTGTGCCAAAGAAGGAGCTTCATATCTTGGATAATAACCTAGGAACCAAATAATAATAGACGCTATCATAATGATACCACCCATTTTTGCGAGATATTGTTTCCCTTTTTCCCAAGTATGTCTAAACAATGACTTCATCGTTGGCATCCTATAAGGAGGTAGCTCCATTACAAATGGAGTTGATTCACCTTTAACCAGCCATTTGTTGAATATAACTGCTGCAATCATAGCAATCAAAATTCCAATAATATACATGCTGAACAATACTAATCCCGCATATTGCTTGAAAAAATAGCCCACAAATATTAAATATATTGGTAGACGAGCGCTACACGACATAAATGGATTGATAAGCATCGTGATAAGTCGGCTTTTTCTGTCTTCTATTGTTCTTGTTGCCATTACAGCAGGTACATTACAGCCAAATCCCATAATCAATGGAATGAACGATTTACCATGTAGTCCCACTTTATGCATTACGCGGTCCATAATAAATGCTGCACGTGCCATATAGCCAGAGTCCTCCATTAAGGCAATAAAGAAATAAAGTAGCATGATGTTGGGTAGAAATACTATAACGCCTCCAACACCATTTATGATACCGTCTACTATCATGTCTTTTATAGGACCTTCTGGTATGTAGGTATGGCCAAGCGAATTGAGGGTAGATACCAGACTGTCAATCCAATCCATAGGGAATTGTCCAAGAGTAAATGTCATCTGGAACATCAAGAACATGAAGAGAAAGAATAGAGGAAAACCCAAATATTTGTGGGTTAATACTTCATCTAGTGCTTTAGTCAATTTTCTTTCGTGAGTTGTATTCGCAGTAAATGTCTCTTTAAGTGCCCCTGAGATAAAGCCATATTTAGCATCTGTCATCAATGATTCACTATCATCTCTAAGCACGCTTTGTAGACGACTCTTTGCTTTGTCTACTCGTCTAATGATATGCTCTGCATTAGAAAGTCTCATAATTCGAAATCTAATCTTATGATCATTTTCGAGTAGCTTGATTGCTAGAAAACGAGTCGAGAATCGATGACGAATTTCTTCATTCTCGCTGATGACCTCTTGAATTTTATCAATGCAGGCCTCAATCTCCGGTCCATGGTTGATATGAATATGACGTGCCTTTTCTTCTTCGTCATTATAGATTCTAATGACAGTGTCGAAAAGCTCGTTTATACCACGGCCATACTTAGATACAGTAGGAATTATTGGCATCCCCAGAAGGGTACCTAGCTGGTTCACGTCTATTGTGTTACCACTAGCTTCCAACTCATCATACATATTTAGAGCCATAACGGTACGTACATTCATATCTATTAGCTGAGTCGTTAGATACAAATTACGTTCTAAGTTGGAAGAATCTACTACGTTAATTACCACGTCAGGAGTTTGCTTGATAATATAACGACGTACATATAGTTCTTCTGGAGTGTATGCCGAAATAGAATAGGTGCCAGGAAGGTCCACAATATTGATTGTGTATCCTTTATACGTCATATGACCTTCTTTGGCATCTACAGTTACTCCTGAGTAGTTTCCCACATGTTCTGTAGAACCTGATGCTATATTGAAGAGAGAGGTTTTACCACAGTTCGGATTACCCACTAAAGCCACATTAATCACGCGATGTTTTTCTTCTGCAGCTTCTTGCATTAATTTTTGGTAATCGTCATTAGCAGTCTCATCTGAAAGAGTTCCAAAGTAGCTACTGTCTTCGTGCTGCGATTTAGCTTTGACTTCTTGTTCACTAATGACATCAATAAGTCTAGCTTCTTCGCGGCGCAAAGAAACCTCATAGTCCATGATGCGATATTTTACAGGATCTTTCAATGGAGCGTTAAGCAGCACTTGCACAGGCTGTCCCTTTACAAAGCCCATCTCGACGATGCGCTTTCGGAATCCTCCATGTCCGCGTACTTTGGTAATAACTCCGTGTTGCCCAGTGGCTAAATCGGATAAATGCATATGTTGTTTGTATCTAATCTTTTTTTCTATTTGCAAAGGTACAAGAAAAAGGCCAAAATGCGAAGTTATTTAGAATGTTTTTAAATAAAGATGTGTTTGAAAATCAGAGCTGAACATGGCGAAGGGTTTTGATATCAAATAGAAATTTGCATGAGCATGGTTAAAGATAAGATTTGTTAAGAATATAGTGAATGAAGAAAAGTTAATAGGAAAAATAAAGTGTCTATTTTATTTTTGTTTTTTGAAAGATATTGTTATATTTGAGACTTGATGTTGTGCTAATTATAAAAAAAGTTTAGAGTATGAGTAAGATTCAACACGTCCCCTTAGAGGACTATCTTATACATGGAGATAGTACTGAAGCATTTATGCGCTACTGTTGTACTGATACGTTTTTGTGGAAGTTGTATTTTAAACATTTTGCTGATTTTTTAAAGTACAAGTTACATGTGTTACGTTCGAATAGTTTCTATCAGATCCTGCTAAAGGATTTGCTTGAGGGTATGCCTCAGACTAAGTTTGAAAGTATGGCAACGGAGTTTGCTTATACACGCTTAGACAACTTTCTGATGATACCTCATTTAAACCATGTGCTTGCTCTCAAGTCTAAAGGAGTAAATGTGCAGATTGAATCAACAGGATTAATGGCCTGGATTCGACCTTGGTGTGAAAAATACAATATCACCAATATTATCGCTCCTATAGCCGAGGTAGATAAAGGAAAGCACCTAACTGGACGGATTGTAAAACGTTAAGAATTGTAAGATTATGTATTTGTTTGTCCAGTAAAAAGGGCTAATTTATTGAAGTAGTAATATGGGATACTTCAATAAATTAGCCTTTTTATAGTTATAAATTAACTTGTACAGGGCGAACTTTTTTTTGGGGATTGGCTAGTTCTCGCCAATTCTTAGTCACTTTAAAGAAGTCGTTTTTGTTAATAGTACGAGCAGCAACGACATTTTCAGATTGACTGCTACTATCACCAGTGATGATTCCAAGTGCAGTAGAAAGAAGCAATTCGTCTGAAGAACCGAGAGGTGCTAGAGTTGCTAAAGAACTTTCTTTTACTTCGTGATTTGCACTGAATCCTTCAACGTAATCATTGAATCCATCGTCGTTACGAACTGTTGCAATTACTGGCCAGAAAGTGTATTCTGGATAATCAGTATGTGTAAAGCCTGCCATAGCGACATTCTTTCCATAAGTAGTACTGCCGACTAGTACGATGTTTTCTGCCCCCATATATGGTCTTAATGCACTGATTACCAATTCAGACGCAGACGCAGTAACGTTGCTTGTTAAGATATATATATTTGACAAGTTCAGGTTACTACCACTTCCGATAAGCTCTGTTGTAGCCATGAAATCACTTGTTTGAGGGTCTTGTTTATCGTTGTACTCTAGATAAAACAATCGTTGCCCGATTGCAGTTGAAGGTGCCAGCATGGAAGTCAGCAATTGAGCAGCTCTAATGTCTCCTCCGCGATTGTAGCGCAAATCAAGTACAAAAGCATCGAGTCCAGCAGGAGCAAATGTTTGGGTAAATATTTGCCTCAACGCATTGTCGTATGTTTCGTCATTTTCGTCATCAGTTCCACGAATGAATTTGGAATAGGCCAAATAGCCCACCTTGTAGCCAGCATGGTCCAAAATTTCAGCGTCAAGTATAGGGTTGTATGTGGCATTAGTAGCTGCAGGGAGTGATATGGTCTCTTTACTGAGTAAAGTCAAAGTGGCAGCATCGGTTTGTGCTGCAAGTTCTTGATAATTTTTTGATGTGTAGTTCACACCATTTCGTTGAGTAATCACGTCGCCTCTTTTTAATCCAGCTTGAGCAGCAGGGCTACCAGAGTAGACATAATTTACACGTACCAAAATATTTTCTTGTACAACTCCATTATCATCAGTGATTTGGTAGAATGTGATATCCCAACCGTAATCTAAATTAGTTTCAGATTTAGTCGTAGCCGAAACTTCCACATAAGAAAAAGGATACCCATTTTTACCATCTTTGTCAGATAAAAGTGATTCAAAGAAGACTTCTGCGTCTTCAAAATAGTCTTTATCTTCTAATTGGGGTAAATCAGCATAATAGAGATAATTTAAGTTCATGACTTCGTAAATCCATGGATTAGGCATTGTTTTTTCTTCAAACTCTTTTGTGCGGTCATCTCCACAGGCGATAAAAGAAGTTGTAATTATTAGAAATAAGCTCCATGTAAGAGCAGTACGTAATGAATATATCATAGTCTTTTGTTTAGTCATAATATTCTCTTTAGATGGTTGTCATAACACCGTTTTATATTACTTTCAAAAGTAGTCATAATCTTGCTATTATCAAAAAAAAACTGTAAGTTTGTAGTCATATAATTAAAATACCGTACTCATGAAACACAAGTCTCTTGCCTTATATTTTTGTGTATTAGTTAGTCTATCCTTATTATTTCTTGGCTTATGGACTGGCTGTCGAGGTTATAATTCCCATGGATTTACTACATATTCAGGTCTTTGTCCTGTTGACTTTGATACCATTATTGATGGTAAGCAAGTGAAGTTATACACTCTGAGAAATCATGAGGGTATGGAAGTTTGTATAACTAACTATGGGGCGCGTATTGTGTCTATAGCGATACCTGACACTACAAAGAAAAAGTGGATTGATGTTGCATTAGGCTTTCAAACAATACATGACTACGTTGATAAACCCAATTGCTTTGGAGCATGTATAGGACGTTATGCAAATCGTATTCGTAATGGTCGTTTCCCACTCCTGGGCGATACTATTCAACTAGATATTGATGAACATAATCATACCTGCCATGGTGGTACATCGCCTTGGCATAACCAAGTTTTTGAAGCAGAATGGTTAGATGCCGAGAATTTGGCTATGAAGCTTCATTCACCCGATGGTGCAGGTGGATTTCCTGGCAATGTAGATCTGACATTAGTGTATACAATCTCTCATGAGCAGAACTCTTTTATTATTGGTGCACAAGCTAAGACTGACAAACCAACGGTTATCAATCTTACTAATCATACCTTCTTTAATTTGAGTGGAGATCCAACTTTGCCTATTGACGATCATTTGTTTTATGTGAATGCCGATAGTATACAAGAAATAGATGCTGAAAGTGTGGCGACAGGTGCGAAATATCCACTTGAAAATTGGAGTCTTGATTTTCGAACACCACATAGAATAGGAGATGCGCTGCATGATACCACAGAGTATGTGAAATCACGTAATGGACTTGATTTTACATATATACTCGACACTCGTGCTAAGCTAGAAAAACCAGCGATGCAACTGAAATCTCCTCGTTCTGGATTGAGCCTATCTGTTTTAACTGATGAACCATCAATTCATTTTTACACGTTAAATTTACCAGACTTCCGACGTGTTGGAAAAAATAGTGTTGTGTATAGAACACATTCTGGTATAGCTGTAGAGCCTAGGCATTTCTCAGATTCCCCAAATCACCCAGATTGGCCTTCTACTACACTGATGCCTAATGATACTTATCGTAGCACAATTATCTATTCATTTAGTTGGAAATAAAAGCTTAATCTAACCAATATTTGTTTTGTACTAAACCTATACCTTATGGCAGAACTTAATCTAAAAAGTTTGTTGACTCAAGACACCGCGTTTGCCAACCTTATGACTAAACGTGTCTTTAATATATTGTTGATCGCCAATCCATATGATGCCTTTATTCTTGAAGATGACGGACGCATTGACGAAAAGCTGTTCAACGAGTACACTGCTTTGTCGTTGCGTTATCCACCACGCTTTATGAAAGCGTCTACTGAAGAAGAGGCTTTTCGTATGATGGAAGAGGCGAACTACGACCTTGTGATATGTATGCCTGGTACAGGTGATAATGATAGTTTTGATATTGGTCGTCATATTAAGGCGAAATATCCCGATATGCCTATCATTGTTTTGACTCCATTTAGTCATGGGATTACTCGTCGAATTGAACATGAAGATTTGTCGGCTTTTGACAATATTTTTTGTTGGTTGGGTAATACAGAATTGTTGCTTTCTATCATCAAGTTGATAGAAGACAAGATGAATCTTGAACGTGATGTTGATGAGGTTGGTGTACAAATGTTGCTTGTAGTTGAAGATAGTATCCGCTTTTATAGCTCTATATTACCTATTCTATATAAGTTTATTCTACAACAAAGTCAGGAGTTTAGTACGGAAGCCCTTAATCCACACCAGCGCACTTTGCGTATGCGTGGGCGTCCAAAAATTGTGCTAACTCGTAGCTATGATGAGGCTATGGAGTTTTATTCACGCTACTCAGACAATGTGTTAGGAGTAATTAGCGATGTGCGCTTTCCACTTCACTACCAGGGTGGTACAAAGGATGCATTGGCAGGTATAAAGTTATGTGGAGAAATTCGTAAATCAGACCCATTTATTCCAATTATCATACAGTCAAGCGAGTCGGAAAATGCTCGTTATGCAGATCAGCTACACGCTAGTTTTATTGATAAGAGTAGCAAAAAAATGGAGGTCGATGTACAAGCATGTCTAGCTGAGCATTTTGGTTTTGGTGATTTTGTGTTTAGAAATCCAACAACTTCTCAAGAAATTGCTCGAGTACGCAATCTCAAGGAACTTCAAAATATCCTCTACGCTTTACCCGCAGAGAGCTTTGAGTATCATGTCCAGCGTAACCATATTTCTCGTTGGCTGTACAGTCGTGCGATGTTCCCATTGGCTAAGTTTTTGCGAGCTATTGCCTACGAGCAAGAAAAAGACCTAAATCACTACAGAGAAATTATTTTTGACGCTATCGTTCAGTATCGTAAAGTCAAGAATCAAGGTGTGGTAGCTATCTTTAAACGTGATCGTTTTGACCGTTATTCCAACTTTGCGCGTATTGGAGATGGATCTCTTGGAGGTAAGGGGCGTGGTCTAGCCTTTATCGATAATATGATCAAACAGCATCACACATTTGAGCATATAGCCAATGCACAAGTGGTAATTCCCAAAACGGTGGTATTGTGTACTGATATATTTGATGAGTTTATGGAAACAAATGAGCTTTATCAAGTTGCTATGAGTGATTTAGATGATGAGCAGATTCTTAAGCATTTCTTACGCGCTAAATTGCCTGACACTCTGGTTGCCGACTTTTTTACATTTTTCGATGTAGTGAAGGCGCCTATTGCTGTTCGTTCAAGTAGCTTACTGGAAGATTCTCATTATCAGCCATTTGCAGGGATTTATAACACCTATATGATCCCTTATTTGGACGATAGATACGAGATGCTTCGTCTGCTTAGTGATGCCATCAAAGGAGTTTACGCCTCTGTGTACTTCAAGGATTCGAAAGCTTATATGCAAGCGACATCTAATGTTATCGATTCAGAAAAAATGGCTGTCGTACTTCAAGAAGTTGTTGGGAGTCAATACGGTGAAAGATATTATCCGTCATTCAGTGGTGTTGCTCGTTCTTTAAATTTTTACCCTATTGAAGATGAACGTACCGAAGAGGGTGTCGTGAATCTAGCACTTGGTTTAGGAAAGTATATTGTAGACGGAGGACAAACTCTACGTTTTTCACCTTATCATCCTCAGAAAGTGTTGCAAACTAGTGAATTGCAGTTGGCGTTAAAGGAGACACAAAAGAAATTTTATGCTTTAGATCTAAGTGAGTCGATCGATACTATATCTAGCAATGATAGCTTTAATTGCCTCTCTTTACCTATATCTGAAGCTGAGAAAGATGGCTCTTTACGCTATATCGCTTCTACATTTGATGCCTATAATAGCGTCATCCGCGACGGTTTGTATCCTAAAGGACGTAAGTTGATTACGTTTGCTAATATACTCAAGCACAACGTGTTTCCTCTTGCTGAGATTATGCAGTCTGTGCTGAGGTCTAGTCAGGATTCTATTCGACGTCCAGTAGAAATTGAGTTTGCTGGTATTTTAGATAAGAACGAAGAGGTATCTGGCACTCTGTATTTACTACAAGTGCGTCCTATTGTAGACATGCACAATGCTGTGGAGGAAAACTTGATGGAGGTACCACGTGGAGAGTTGCTGCTACAGTCTACACACTCTTTAGGTCATGGTAATGTAGATGAAATCGTTGATGTGATTTACGTGCGTCCAGAACATTTTGATCCGAAAAACAACTTACAAGTTGCGACCGAGATTGGCGGGATTAATGAACAGCTTGTGGCTGCAGGAAAGAATTATATCTTGATTGGTCCAGGTCGATGGGGAAGCAGCGATTCTTGGCTAGGAATACCTGTTAGTTGGCCACAAATTTCGGGTGCCCGACTAATAGTCGAAGCTGGTTTAACTAAGTACCGCATTGACCCAAGTCAGGGTACACACTTTTTTCAAAACCTCACGTCTTTTGGGGTGGGATACTTTACAATCAATCCATATCTAGATGATGGACATATCGATTATGATGCTCTAAATGTGTGCGAAGCGTTGCACGAAACTGAGCTTGTAAGGCATGTCAGATTACAAAAATCTGTTACAATTCAGATGGATGGGCAGAAAAGAGTAGGCATCGTACGCTATTAGGGAAAAAAATCAGTAATTAAACGAGAAAAAGGGCGCAAAAGCAAAAGGATTTTTGTATTTTTGCGCCCGTAAAAGTGTATACCCCAAATATCAAGTTATACAGATGACAAATGTAATCAAATTACGTAAGGGTCTCGACATCAATGTTAAGGGAGCTCCTACTACGGAAAATGTCGCAGTTGATTCTGCAGCGCTATATGCGTTGATGCCAGATGATTTCTACGGTGTCACTCCAAAAGTGGTAGTAAAGCCTGAGGAACATGTAGAGGCCGGAGGTGCTTTGTTTATTGACAAAAATCACCCAGAAGTGAAATTCGTATCGCCAGTGAGCGGTACAGTTAAGAGCGTAACACGTGGCGCTCGTCGTAAAGTAATGAATGTGACGGTACAGCCAGATGCAGAGCAAGTAGCTCGCGACTTTGGTGTACAAAACATCGCAAACATGGATGCGGCAGCAGTTCAAGCCCTTCTTATGGAGTCTGGTTTGTTCGGCTATTTCCGTCAACGTCCATACGATGTAGTACCAGACCCATCAATCAAGCCTCGTGCCATTTTCGTATCTGCTTTCGATTCTGCTCCTATGGCACCAGATTTCGAAATCGTGCTAAAGGGACAAGAAGCTGCTTTTCAAGTAGGTCTAGACACATTGGCAAAAATCGCTAAGACGTATCTCGGTGTAAGTGTACGCCAATCTAGTGTAGCGCTTACAGCAGCTAAAAATGTAGAGATTAACTATTTCGACGGTGCTCACCCAGCAGGTGTAGTAGGTGTTCAAATCAATAACGTTGCTCCAGTTAATAAGGGAGAAACAGTTTGGACTATCGGTGCTGAAGAAGTAATCTTTATCGGTCGTTTGATGACTACAGGTAAAGTTGATTTCTCTCGTGTGATTACTCTTACAGGCGAAGGTACAAAGAAAACTGGTTATGCTCAAGTTGTAGTAGGTGCTCAAATCGAGAGCTTCGCTGCTAACATGGAACTAGCTGGTCAAGAAATGCGTATCATCAGTGGTAACGTTTTGACAGGTACGCATGTACAAAAAGATGAGTTCTTGGGTGCTCACAGCACACAACTTGCTGTTATTCCTGAGAATCTTGATCCAGATGAACCATTCGGTTGGATTATGCCTCGTTTCAAACAATTCTCTGTAAACCGTAGCTACTTTAGCTGGTTGTTCGGTAAGAAGAAAGAGTATTCTTTCGATGCTCGCCTTAAGGGGGAAGAACGTCATATGATTATGAGTGGTGAGTACGAACCAGTGTTCCCAATGGATATTCTTCCTGAATTCTTGTTGAAAGCTATTATTGCTGGTAACATTGATGAGATGGAAGCTCTAGGTATCTATGAGGTCGCTCCAGAAGATTTCGCTTTGTGTGAGTTTGTATGTTCATCTAAGGTTGAGATCCAACGTATCGTACGTGAAGGTCTTGATATGCTTCGTGATGAAATGTGCTAATCAAATGAGCGGTACACATTATTATATATAGAAAGAAAACTAGATGAAAGCTTTAAGAAACTATTTCAATAAAATCAAGCCTAACTTCCAAGAAGGAGGCAAGCTTCAGGCGTTTGGTTCTGTATTTGGTGGTTTTGAGACTTTCTTGTTTGTGCCTAATCACACAGCAAAGAAAGGTACTCACATCCACGATGCAATGGATAGCAAGCGTATGATGTCTATTGTAGTGCTAGCACTTGTTCCTGCACTACTTTTCGGTATGTACAATATCGGTTACCAAAATGCAGCTGCAGCAGGCAAGTTGGCTGATGCAACTCTTTGGAGCATGTTTATTTACGGTTTCCTAGCCGTACTTCCTAAGATCATCGTAAGTTACGGTGTCGGTCTTGGTATCGAGTTCGTTGTAGCTCAGTGGAAGAATGAGGAAATCCACGAAGGATTCTTGGTGTCAGGTATGTTGATCCCAATGATCGTTCCAGTAGAATGTCCACTTTGGATTCTAGCTGTGGCTACTGCATTTGCAGTAATCTTCGCGAAGGAAATCTTTGGTGGTACGGGTATGAATATTTTCAATGTCGCCCTAGTGACTCGTGCATTCTTGTTCTTCTCATATCCAACAGCAATGTCTGGTGATAAGGTTTGGGTGGCTACTAAGTCTATCTTCGGCCTGGGTTACGATTTGCCAGATGCATTCTCTGGTGCTACTTCTCTTGGTCATGCACTAGCTGGTCATACAGAGGCATTTGATCTGAATATGGTTTGGGGATTGATTCCTGGATCTATCGGTGAAACGTCTGTAGTAGCTATCGCATTAGGTGCTATTATGCTATTGGTTACTGGTATTGCAAGTTGGAAGACTATGTTGTCTGTGTTTGTCGGTGGTGCTGTAATGGCCCTAGGGTTCAATGCAATGGGACTAACTGACAACGCAATGGCAATGATGCCTTGGTATCAACACCTTGCAGTAGGTGGTTTCTGTTTTGGTGCTGTCTTTATGGCAACTGATCCAGTTACTTCTGCTCGTACAGAGACAGGTAAGTACATCTTTGGTTTCCTTATCGGTATGATGGCCATCGTGATTCGTGTGTTGAACCCTGGTTATCCAGAAGGTATGATGCTTGCAATCTTGTTGTTGAACATCTTTGCGCCACTAATGGACTACTATGTAGTACAAGCCAATATCAGCAAGCGTTTGAAACGTGTTAAATCTAACGTATAACCAATAATCCGAAAAACAATGAATACAAATAGTAACGCATATACTATTATTTATGCTTCGGTAATGGTTGTTATCGTCGCATTCGTACTTGCATTTGTATCTCAGTCACTTAGACCAACACAAGATGCAAATGTCTTGAGAGATACGAAAAAGCAAATTTTGATGTCAGCATCTCTAGCTGATGTAGAAGATATCGATGCTCAGTTTAACTCTTTGGTAGCGGACAACTTGATGAAAGCTGATGGTTCTTTGGAGCCTGTAGCAGCAGATAAGTTTGAGTCAAACTACAAAGTAGCTATCAACAAGAAAGAATATCACGTTTTTGTTGTCAAGAATGGTGATAAGACTCAATATGTAATCCCAGTATACGGTAACGGCCTTTGGGATGACATCTGGGGATATGTTGCAATCAACGAAGCTAAGACAACTGTAGAAGGTGTGTACTTCGGTCACAAAGGGGAAACTCCAGGTCTAGGTGCAAAGATTACAGAAGCATCTTTCCAAGGTCAATTCCAAGGTAAGAGTCTTCGTGATGGATCTGATATCGTTTTGGAAGTAGCAAAGGGTAAACATCCTGGTAGTACTACTACTGTTGATGCTATCTCTGGTGCGACTGTAACTTCTGTTGGTGTGAGCAATATGATTAAGAAGTCTTTTGCCAACTATGTACCATTTCTAACTAAATAAGGAGGGATAAATAATGAGCCAACTATTTTCAAAGAAAAATAAAGAGGTATTTTCTAACCCTCTAAGTATTACCAATCCAGTTACGGTACAGGTACTAGGTATCTGTTCTGCACTTGCGGTAACAGCAGGTCTTCGTCCAGCTTTTGTAATGGGATTGTCAGTAACGATCATTATGGCATTTGCGAACGTAATTATCTCATTGCTTCGTAACACTGTACCTAATCGTATCCGCATCATCGTACAGCTTGTAGTTGTTGCGGCTTTGGTAACTATCGTAAGTGAAGTATTGAAAGCATTTGCTTATGACGTGAGTGTAGAACTTTCAGTATATGTAGGTCTGATTATTACCAACTGTATCTTGATGGGTCGTTTGGAAGCGTTCGCTATGTTGAACGGTCCATGGGAATCTTTCCTAGACGGTATCGGTAACGGACTTGGTTATGCCAAAATCTTGATCATTGTAGCATTCTTCCGTGAAGTGCTTGGTGCAGGTTCAATCTTCGGATGGAACTTCGTACAACAATTCCACTTGGAAGATTTCGGTTATATGAACAATGGTTTGATGGTACTTCCTCCTATGGCCCTAGTGGTTTGTGGATGTATTATCTGGTATGAGCGTGCAAAGAACAAAGAACTTCAAGAGAAGTAATCTATACGATAATCGATAAAAATTAAAAGACAATGGAACAACTATTAAGTCTATTCGTAAAGTCGATTTTCGTCGACAATATGGTCTTTGCGTTCTTCCTTGGTATGTGTTCATATTTGGCCGTATCAAAAGAAGTAAAGACATCATTGGGATTAGGTCTAGCCGTTACTTTCGTATTGGTTGTGACTCTTCCTGTAAACTACTATCTTTTCGGTTTCTTGAAGGCTAATGGTCTTGAGTACCTAAGCTTTATCCTATTTATTGCCGTTATTGCGGGTATGGTACAGCTTGTAGAGATGGTTGTTGAGCGCTTCAGCCCATCGCTTTATGCATCATTGGGTATCTTCCTGCCACTTATTGCTGTAAACTGTGCCATCATGGGGGCGTCTCTGTTTATGCAGCAAAAGTACGGTGGTGATGTACATGATGGTGTATCAGCAGTAGTATATGGTCTTGGTTCTGGTATCGGTTGGTTGTTGGCTATCGTTGGTCTTGCAGCTATCCGTGAGAAGATGCAATACAGCAACGTACCTGCACCACTTAAGGGACTAGGTATCACATTTATCACAGTAGGTCTGATGGCTATGGCATTTATGTGCTTCTCAGGTCTTAAAATCTAATGATTAAAGCATAATAAAATGAATATAGATTTCGCAACAGTAGGGTTGAGTATCGCCGTCTTCCTTGGCGTTATTCTTGCTCTAGTAGTGATTCTGTTGGTAGCTAAGAACTACTTGGTACCATCAGGACCTGTGAAAGTCACTATTAATGGTGACACTGAACTAACAGTAGAGTCAGGCGACACACTTTTGAACACGTTGACATCAAACGGTATTTTCCTTCCATCGGCTTGTGGTGGTAAAGGTTCTTGTGGTCAATGTAAGTGTCAAGTTCCTGAAGGTGGTGGTGAAATCCTTCCTTCAGAAAAGGGACAGTTTAGCCGTAAAGAACAACAAGACAAGTGGCGTCTAGGTTGTCAAGTGAAGGTTAAGAGCGACATGGAAGTGAAAGTCTCAGAATCTGTTATGGGTGTACAAGAATTTGAATGTACAGTTATCTCAAACAAGAACGTGGCTACTTTTATAAAGGAGTTTATTGTGGAGCTTCCTGAAGGTGCTTCTATGGACTTTGTACCTGGTAGTTACTCTCAAATTAATATCCCTAAGTTTGAAGTTGACTTCGATAAGGATTTTGATAAGGAACTTATTGGTGAGGAATATTTGCCAGCTTGGGAAAACTTTGGTCTATTCGACTTGAAGTGTAAGAATGACGAAGAAACTATCCGTGCTTACTCAATGGCTAACTACCCAGCAGAGGGTAACCGCTTTATGTTGACTGTACGTATCGCTACTCCTCCAATGGATCGTGAAAAGGGTGGTTTTGTAGACTGTAACCCAGGTATTGCATCGTCTTATATCTTCTCCTTAAAGCCAGGTGATAAGGTGACTATGTCTGGACCTTATGGAGATTTCGAGCCAATTTTCGACTCTAAGAATGAGATGATATGGGTAGGTGGTGGTGCCGGTATGGCTCCTCTACGTGCACAAATCATGCACATGACTAAGACACTTGAAACTCGTGACCGTGAAATGCACTATTTCTATGGTGCTCGTGCCTTGAATGAAGTATTTTACCTAGAAAACTTCCAAGAAATCGAGAAGGAATTCCCTAACTTCCACTTCCATCTTGCTTTGGACCGTGAAGATCCTAAGGCTGACGAAGCTGGAGTACCATACACAGTAGGTTTCGTACACCAAGTAATGCTTGAAACTTATTTGAAGGATCACGAAGCTCCTGAAGATATCGAGTACTACATGTGTGGTCCTGGTCCTATGAGTAAGGCTGTAGAAGGCATGCTTTACGATTTAGGTGTACCACGTAAGAACTTGATGTTCGACGATTTCGGTGCTTAATTGGTTTAATATGTGCTCTATGCACATCTCAGATATAACGGGCTTGTCCAAATTAATTTGGACAAGCCCGTTTCTTTGTTCGCCCAGCATGGGCTGTTTGCTCTAGGGTGCAAGTCCCTAGCACGCCTTAATAGCAGGAAGTGTTAGCTAATCTCACTCCCGACTACAATACCCAAACCAACACGCATCCTACAGATCAGACTGACAAAGGGTTGTATGTCGATTTAAAGCTAGATAAGGATTTCTATGGCAATCCTATTACGACGCCTATTATAGGAGCTATTGTGCCACAGAAGTAATTAGTATATGCTTAAATCCTAGACAATACTAGGAGAATAGCCAAGGGGTATGCCGCTAGCAAGCAGCATACCCCTTGTGTATAAGTTGTAAAAGGCTTGATGTTAATCTCGTACACACGTAGACGAGGACCTCGTACACATGTAAACGGGAACCTCGTACACGTGTAGACGAGGACTTCGTACACATGTAAACGGGAACCTCGTACACGTGTAGACGAGGACTTCGTACACATGTGTGCGAGATCACCTTCCTGTATAAAAAACACTGTTTGTCTTTTTCTTACGTTTTGTCAGTTTGCTTTTATTTATATAACTGTACAAAATGGGAACTGTTTAATTAAAAATGTCAATACGACAGTGATAGTTCTGCTTCTGAGCATAAAACAAAGATGCGTAGCTGTTATTTGTGAGAATAGAACCTGTTGAGTAGCACAATATGATATTTGGATTTCATATTTATATTTTGGAATGTGAATTTGGCTTACAATTTAAAACTTATGTCTGGCGTAATTAATAAATTGTTTTGGAAAATTTTTGTATTTGTCGATTTGAGATGACAATATCACGCATAAATGTCTCTTGTGCTATAAAACAGAAAGAAAAATGGCTGATATTCGGATAAATTGTGGCAAAATGTTTGTCTCATAGAAAAAAAACAGTACCTTCGCATCACTAATATCAATTCAAATAACAAATTATTACCACATGAAGAAGCATAATTTTTATGCGGGTCCATCTATCCTTCCTCAAGAAGTGATTAAAGCTACCGCAGACGCAATTCGTGATTTTAGTGGAACTGGCCTTTCTGTTATGGAAATCAGCCACCGTTCTAAGGAGTTTCAAGCCGTAGTAGATGAGGCTGTCTCCCTTTTCAAGGAGCTGCTTCAGATTCCTGAAGGCTATTCGGTGCTTTTCTTGGGTGGTGGTGCTAGTTTGCAATTTTGCATGGCTCCATATAATTTATTGAAGAGTAAAGCCGCTTATCTCGAAACAGGTGCTTGGGCTAAGAAAGCAATCAAAGAAGCGAAACTTTTTGGAGATGTTGATATTCTAGGATCTTCAGCAGATAAGAACTACTCGTATATTCCAAAAGGATATACAGTTGCTGCTGATGTAGATTATTTCCACATCACTACAAATAATACAATTTATGGTACTGAAATTCTGAAAGATTTGGAGGTTCCAGTACCTATTATCGCAGATATGTCGTCTGATGTTTTATCTCGTCCTGTAGACGTGTCTAAATATGCAATGATATATGGTGGTGCACAAAAGAACTCAGGAACTTCTGGTGTTACATTCGTTATTGTACGTGATGAATTGCTAGGACAATCTGGTCGCACAATCCCAACAATGTTGAATTATCAAACACATATTGATAAGGGTTCTATGTTCAATACTCCTCCTAATGTGCCAGTATATGCATTAATGCAAACTTTACGTTGGGTTAAAGCTCAAGGCGGTGTAGCAGAAATGGATAGACGTGCAGAAGCTAAGGCAGACTTGCTTTATGGAGAAATCGATAGAAACAAATTGTTTAAAGGTACTGCAGCCGTTGAAGATCGTAGTCGTATGAATATTTGTTTCGTGATGAACGAAGAGTATCAAGAACTAGAAAAAGCTTTCCTTGATTATGCTACAGCGCAAGGAATGGTTGGTATTAAAGGACACCGCTCTGTAGGTGGATTCCGTGCTAGCTGTTACAATGCTTTGGATATCACAAGTGTAGAAGCACTAGTGAAATGCATGCAAGAGTTCGAAGCTCAAAACTAAAAACTACCACAAAAACAACTATAAATAATTCTTTGTTATGAAGAAAGTACTAATTGCCACAGAAAAGCCATTCGCAGAAGCTGCAATACATGGTATGCACCCAGTGTTTGCCGAGGCAGGCTATGAGATGGTTTTATTGGAGAAATATACTAGTAAAGAGCAACTACTAGAAGAAGTTAAAGATGTCGATGCAATCATTATTCGTAGTGATCAAATAGACGCTGAAGTGATGGATGCAGGTAAAAACTTGAAGGTTATTGTTCGTGCTGGTGCAGGGGTTGATAATGTTGATTTAGATGCAGCAACTTCTCGCAACATATGTGTGATGAACACGCCTGGACAAAATGCAAATGCCGTTGCTGAATTAGTAATGGGACTTCTTGTTTTTGCTAAGCGTAACTATTTCCAACCTAAAGCAGGTGGTGAGCTGAAAGGCCACAAGCTAGGTTTACATGCCTATGGGTACACGGCTAAAAATGTAGCTAGAATTGCCAAAGGATTCGGAATGGAAGTCTATGCTTACGACCCTTTCTGTAGTTTTGAAAGTATTGCTCAAGATGGTGTTGTTCCAGTTAATAGTCGTGAGGAATTGTATAAGACTTGTGAGGTCGTATCTTTACATATCCCTGCCGTTCCTGACACTATAAAATCGATTAACAAAGAACTATTGGCTACTATGCCTGCTGGAGCAGTATTGATTAATTCAGCTCGTAAAGAGGTTATTGATGAAGAAGGCTTGATTGAATTGATGGAAGAGCGTTCTGATTTTATTTATCTTGCTGATGTTGCGCCAACAACGCATACAAAAATGCAGATCAAGTTCAATGACAGATACTTTGCTACTCCTAAGAAAATGGGAGCACAGACAGCTGAAGCTAATATTAATGCTGGGATTGCAGCTGCTCAACAAATTGTTGATTTCTTGGAAAATGGAGAAGCACCATTCCAAGTTAATAAATAAACAAACTTAGTTTGTGTATCTACCGACCAGTTTAGACTGGTCGGTGGAAATCACAATTCTTCTACCTTATATTTGAAAACGACGTGAAAGTAGATTATATATCTACTGTAGTACCTAGTTAATGAATGAACTAGGACTCTTTGAAAAAACTATTGTTACCTTAATTTTTACTAGAGAAACCTTAACTTTCCAATGAAAAAACTGTCCTATTCAATCAGTAAGCTATGTGCTTGCTGATTGAATATAGGGACACCTTTAGTAGTCTAATACCTAACCTAAAAACACTTACTATGGCCCAAATCCGTCCTTTTAAAGGCGTACGTCCGCCTGTACAATGGATTGAGCAAGTTGCCTCTCGTCCATATGATGTACTAAGTTCAAAAGAAGCTCGTCAAGAAGCTTCAGGCAATCCTATGTCATTGTATCATATAATCAAACCTGAGATAGACTGTGATGAAGGAACAGATCCACATCAACCTATGGTTATTGATAAGGCAAGAGCAAATTTCCAAGCTTTTCAAGATAAGGGTTGGCTTGTACAAGATGATAAGCCACATTATTATATATATGCACAAACCATGAATGGTAAAACCCAGTATGGTTTGGTAGTTGCTGTGTCTGTACAAGACTATCTCGATGGAAATATTAAGAAGCACGAATTGACTCGTCGTGTACATGAAGAAGACCGCATGAAGCATGTACGTGCCTGTCAAGCTAATATCGAGCCCGTCTTTTTCGCTTATCATGATGATGACGTACTAATTAATTTGCTCGATAAGTATGCTCAAACTGAGCCTGTCTATCATTTTGTTGCACCAGATGATGGCTTTGGCCATACGTTCTGGACTATTAGTGATGAGTATGACCTACAGTTGATTACTGAAAGGTTCTCTAAAATGGACTCATTGTATATAGCCGATGGTCATCACCGCTCAGCTGCAGCTGCCTTAGTTGGCGCAGAAATGGCAAAGAATAATCCAAATCACACTGGCGAAGAAGAGTATTATTACTTTATGGCTGTGTGTTTCCCAGAAAGTCAACTCACCATCATTGATTATAATCGTTTAGTAAATCATTTGAATGGTCATTCTAATGAGGAGTTCTTAGAGCTTTTGAAGGCTAATTTTGAGATATATCCTCAAGGAAAAGAGACTTACCATCCAGAAGCTCTACATACTTTTGGCTTGTATTTAGATAGTCAATGGTATAAATTGGTCGCAAAATCGCACACTTACTCCGATAATCACCCTATTGATAGCTTGGATGTTACTGTATCTAGCAAATATATCCTACATGATATATTAGGTATAGAAGACTTGCGTTCCGACAAGAATATTGATTTTGTTGGTGGAATCCGTGGGTTAGAGACACTATCCCAAAGAGTGGATAGTGGTGAAATGAAAGTGGCATTAGCATTATATCCAGTAAGCATGAAGCAGTTGATGGATATAGCAGACCAAGGTGAAATTATGCCGCCTAAAACCACATGGTTTGAACCAAAATTGCGTTCCGGACTTGTTATTCATAAACTAGAGAGAGAGTAGAGAACGACTTTTTAAGAGAGTCGTATGAATGAGGCAGCCAGAGATTGGTTGCCTCATTTTTTATGCAGTAAAACACAAGAAATATAACAAAGAAGCACCTGTTTGCGATTTTTGTGCCGATTCTTATGGTCATCCATATTGCTGTGTGTATCTTTGCAAGAACAAATTAAGTGGAGGCTCTAGATGACAAGGCAACTGTTGAGTTTGAACTAAGCGTTTGATAGACAGCACGCATTAGCCCCTAAATTAGCAAAAAGAACGATTATGTCTATACATACAGATCCTAATATTAACGATACATTTCATACTATCCAAGCTTCTACAGAAGCTACATTTACAGAGAAACGCAGTAAGTTTATAGCCTACGCATATCCTGTGAAGTCGGTAGAGGAGATTAAGGAGCATCTTGCAGTTTTGCAGAAGAAATATTATGATGCTCGCCATATATGTTATGCTTATATGTTAGGACATGAGCGAGAAGAATTTCGAGCCAACGATAATGGAGAACCATCAGGTACGGCAGGTAAGCCTATATTAGGACAAATCAACTCGCGCGAACTGACCGATGTGTTTGTGGCAGTGATACGCTATTTCGGAGGAATTAAGCTAGGGACTGGTGGTTTGATTGTAGCTTATAGAGAGGCTGCTTCTATGGCTTTGGATGAAGCCGAAATCATGACTTGTACAGTGGATGAAGAATTGACTGTGAAATATGAATATCCCTTGATGAATGAAGTGATGCGCGTTGTCAAGGAAGAAGAACCAAGTGTTGTCACTCAACAATTTGAAATGGATTGCTGTTTGACGCTAAGTACTCGAGCAGCTGCTATGCCTCATTTACGTCAGCGTATGGAGGATATCCATGGAGTGACTATTGTAGAAGAAGATTAAAAAACAAATTATATATTTATGACGTTTATCGCCAACAAACGTGCATGGAGTGAAGTGTACACTTTATTGCATACCCTTCATCTAGGAACTGTTCAAGTAGGGCAAGCTACGACACCTAGTAAGAAGTCGAAAAAAGAAAAACAAGATACACAGCCAGTGGAAACATTGCCTGTGGTAGAAATCATGCGTATAGAGCACGATGGCCCTCGCATATACACTATTGACGGAGATGAAGTACGTGTCGAAGGAGAAGATTCAAATAAGACATATCCTACAGTTTCTAGAGAAGTGTGTGGAGAAATGGCACAGCTGATTATTTCAGCTATGCGTGATAGTAAAGAATACGAAGTAGAATCTCCAGAAGCAGTTGAAGCATTTCTAGACGACATACAATTATTTGATTTAGAAGCGCAGACAGAAGATCGTACTGATATGCATATCCGTTTGTATCATCCTTCAGCACCTAGTCGTGGTGTAGTAGTACGTTCGCGTCTTACACAGATGAACCCACTGTTAGATGGAGGGCGTACAGCTAATTTGAAATTTCAACAGCAAGGGATTAAGTTTGCATCTCCTACGGTATCTAAAGTCAATGCTTTAGAAAGTGCATACACTGTGGCAGACCGTATGTTGCTTATCGAGCGTCTTGGTGGTATCCTTAAGTATCATGATGTACATG
Organism: Bacteroidaceae bacterium; assembly: GCA_963678855.1. GTDB lineage: Bacteria > Bacteroidota > Bacteroidia > Bacteroidales > Bacteroidaceae > F22. The sequence continues at coordinate 2,484,034 of OY787448.1, forward strand.
ACAAAGTGTTCCGTAGTAACTTACATATGATTGATTTGCATTTTCCACGTGTCCTTGCAGAGATGCTGCGTATCATGCATCTAGATGGCATTGTGAAAATCAATGAGTTAGTTGATATCATTAAAGAGATTAACCCTCTGAAGGTTAAGGATGAGCTTATCCATAAACATTACTATTATGAGCATAAAATGAAGCAATTCTTGCTTACTTTGTTTTTGGGAATGCGACCTGCTAAAGTGTATACTGGCCAAGATTCAGCTGTTCATGGTATGTTGTTAGTACAAGGAGATGGCAGCATTGCTTATTTGAGTATGGATGACCGCGAAGTTTTGCGTGATTTCTTGTATCACAACAGCCGATTTGAAATGGGGGACCTGCATAAAGATCACTATGGAGAATTGGAGAGAGAAAACGGGGTGTATTATTTCCGTTTGAATGCCAAGATTGGATTGACAAAACGTTAATTTCTTAACTAGAGTATAGAAAGTATCTATCCTATAGTCTAGTTTTAGATTAAAAATGCTATATTAGGGGAGAAATGGTTATGAAAACCGTTTCTCCCTTTTATATACTACTAAAACACATCGCACTATGGGAAAAAAGAAGAATTTTGTGTTGGATACTAACGTCATCTTACACGACTACAATTGTTTGCAGAATTTCGAGGAAAATGATGTCTATCTTCCTATTGTCTTACTTGAAGAGTTGGATCACTTTAAGAAAGGAAATGAGCAGATAAATTTCAATGCACGTGCTTTCTTGCGTGTCCTAGATGAAATATCTGTACAAAATGACTCGGTATTTACCGAAGGTGTACCATTGGGTGAGGGCTTAGGGAAGCTTTACATCGTAGCGGGTCGTATCTTATCAGAACGAGTAGGCGACTCTTTCCCAGAGCACAAAGCCGATCATCAGTTTTTGTCAGTAACAGAGCATCTTCAAGATAGTTTCCCAGATATACAAGTTATTTTGGTGACTAAGGATGTGAATCTTCGCATGAAGGCTCGTTCGCTGGGTTTGATGGCAGAAGATTACAACAATGATAAAGTGTCTGATGTTTCGCTGTTTGAAAAGACTAATGCTACTATTGAGAATATTGATCCTGATTTGATAGACCGTATTTATTCTCATGATTTTGGAGTAGATGCAGAAGAGGTGATGGAGATTCAGGCAATTTTTCCAAATGAATGTTTCGTGCTGAAAAGCGATCGTAATAGTGTACTTGCTCGTTATAATCCATTTACACACAAGGTCGTTCGTGTTAAGAAAGGGAAGCATTTTGGTATTGAGCCGCGAAATGCAGAACAAAGTTTTGCTTTTGAATTGCTTACAGATCCTGAGGTGAAGCTTGTAGCAATTACAGGTATGGCTGGTACAGGTAAAACATTGCTGGCGCTTGCGGCTGCCTTGGAAACCTCTTTAGAATACAAGCAGATTCTGTTGGCTCGTCCTATTGTAGCATTATCCAATAAGGAAATTGGTTTTTTGCCAGGAACTGCCGAGGATAAAGTGAAGCCTTACATGCAGCCTTTATTTGACAATTTAAATGTTATCAAACATCAATTCTCTCCAACATCAAATGATTTGAAGAGATTGGAAGAAATGCAGAAGAGTGACCAGTTAGTTATAGAGGCACTTGCTTTTATTAGAGGACGCAGTTTGACCGAAACCTATTGTATCATTGACGAGGCGCAGAACTTAACTCCACATGAAGTTAAGACTATTATTACTCGTGCTGGTGAGGGTACAAAGATGATCTTTACAGGTGATATTCAGCAGATTGATACACCTTATCTTGATCATGAATCTAATGGGCTTGTCTATATGATTGACCGGATGAAAAACCAATCTATTTTTGGACATGTCAACCTGGTGAAAGGGGAGCGAAGTGAACTTAGTGAATTAGCTAGCAACTTGTTGTAAGGCAATGAATCTTTATAATAATGTTTGAAGACAGAGCACTCCTCGTAAAGACGAGTGTTCTGTTCTCTTTTATATATGTCGTTAGTCCTTATCTCTTGTGTTTCTCCATAAAAACATGTACTTTTGTATCTTCAATATGTGCTCTGATTTTCTGAGTACTTCATCAATATAATAGACTATGAACAAATCTGACGACAAACGTCTTCAAGAGATGTACGAAGCAACTCTCGAAAAACTATATTCAGCTACTCCTGCTTTTCAAAAAGTAGGGGCTGCAGCATATAAACCTGGCTTGGATACAATGATTGCCCTTGATAGTATGTTGGGACATCCTCATAAAGCATATAAAACCATTCACGTAGGCGGTACCAATGGTAAAGGAAGCGTGTCTCATGCGTTAGCTTCTGTATTGCAAGCGGCAGGATATAAAGTAGGCTTGTACACTTCACCACATTTGTTGGATTTTAGCGAACGTGTACGTGTGAATGGTCAGCCAATCAGCAAGGAATTTGTGGTTGATTTCGTGAAAGAGATGGAACCTACTATTTTGAGAGATGGCTCAGAAGATGCTTTGTCACCTTCTTTTTTTGAAATAACGACGGCAATGGCTTTTCAGTATTTTGCCAAGTCTCAGGTTGATGTGGCAGTTATAGAAGTTGGTTTAGGTGGTCGTTTAGATTGCACCAATATTATTGCACCTGAATTGTCTATTTTGACGAATGTAAGTTCGGACCATACTGCACAGCTGGGTGAAACCTTAGAAGAAATCGCTTCCGAAAAAGCTGGTATAATTAAGAAAGATGTACCAGTAATCGTAAGTGAGCACCAAGATGTATTAATCGATGCAGTATTAGATAAAATAAAGTCCATAGATGGTAATCCTTCTGATCTATATATAGCTGCTGATAATATCAAACGTTTTCCTTTTGAAACAGATTTACGTGGTGCAAAGCAAGAGCTCAATATGAAGGCAGTGATTCAAGCCATAGTGATTTTGCAGAAGAAAGGATTTCGATTTACGGACGTGGCTGTACGTTCAGGTTTTGGGAATATAAAGGAACACACTGGACTTTTGGGGCGTTGGCAACAACTTGCAGCTAATCCACGTGTATTTTGCGATACTGCACATAACAAGGCAAGTGTCGAGGCGTTATTGGAGACAATAAGCCAGCAGAAGTATCAACGCCTTTCTTTGGTATTTGGCTTTGTCAATGACAAGGATGTTGAGAGTGTATTGACGCTTCTACCACGTCCTGGACGACGCGTAAGCTATACATTAACTCAGCCATCAAGTGAACGTGCATTGCCTGCTTCAACTTTGCAAGTATACTGTTATCAACTAATGAGACCTGCAGCTGTGTATCCTACTGTGGCTGAAGCTTTCGAACAAGCATATGATCAGTGTGGTACAGATGATTTGCTTGTTGTATTTGGTAGTAATTTTGTCGTGGCTGATTTGTTGGAATATTTCGAACAAACAAAAGATTAGCTCAAAGTATAATTCGAGGTTAAAAGTGACCATTAGGTCGCGTATCCCATAAAAAGTCTCTATCTTTGTCCGCTGGACTGGATAGAGGCTTGTGTTATTTATGCATTTTAGCTGAATTTGGATGGTCTACATGAAGAAAGAAGAAGTAAAAATAAAAAGATATACAGTGGAAAAAAATGAAATGATATTCGGTGTTCGCGCCGTCTTAGAAGCTTTAGAAGCTGGCAAGGAAATTGATAAAATTCTTGTGAAGCGTGATCTACAAAGTGACTTGTCTAAAGAATTGTTTGCTGCCCTAAAAGGCCATATGATTCCTGTACAACGTGTTCCTGTAGAGCGTATCAATCGTATTACACGTAAGAATCACCAAGGAGTTATCGCTTATATTTCACAAGTGACTTATCACAAAATCGAACAAGTAGTACCTTTCTTGTATGAACAAGGTAAGACACCACTAGTTGTTATGCTTGATGGACTTACAGATGTGCGCAATTTTGGTGCTATCGGTCGTACTTGTGAATGTGCTGGTGTAGATGCTGTAATCATCCCACAGCGCAACAGTGTGAGTGTCAATGCCGATGCAGTAAAGACTTCTGCTGGCGCTTTGTTGAAATTGCCAGTTTGTAAGGAGCGCAATCTGACCGAAGCTCTTAAGTTTTTGAAGGATAGTGGATTTCATATTGTAGCTGCTACAGAAAAAGGTGATTATGATTATACAGAAGGCGATTTGACAAAGCCTACTTGTATCGTTATGGGTGCCGAAGATAGAGGAGTGCACTATGACCACCTTGCACTATGCGACGAGTGGCTCAAAATTCCTATGGCAGGAACTATTGAAAGTTTGAATGTATCTGTTGCTGCAGGAGTCTTGATTTATGAAGCCCTGCGTCAGCGTAATGCTGGAAAGGGGGAGTAAATTTTAGATGGCAGAAAAGAAAGAATTTACTTTTATAAGTTTAGCTAGTGGAAGTAGCGGCAACTGCTATTATATAAAGACCTCTGAAATCACTCTCCTTGTTGACGCTGGAATTGGACCACGGGTGATGAAGAAAAGATTAGCTGAACATAAGTTGACTTACGAAGGAATAGACGCCATCCTAATTACTCATGACCATGCCGATCATATTAAAGGGGTAGGTTATTTCGGTGAAAAACGCAATGTGCCAGTGTATACGACTGAGAAAGTGCATGCTGGAATGAATCGTAGCTACTGCATGACCTATAAGCTCACAAACAGCGTGCGTATTGTAGAGAAAGAAGTTTCATTTACTCTAGGAGATGTACATATCACACCTTTTGATGTGTCGCACGATTCGACAGACAGTGTAGGATATCTTCTAAGGATTGGTGATTTGAACTTCTGTGTTTGTACTGATGTTGGTTATCTCTCTGAAACTGTTATTGAGTATGCTTCGCAAGCTCATCTGTTGGTATTGGAGAGTAACTATGATGAAGATATGCTTCAACGAGGGCCGTATCCTTACCATTTAAAACAACGTATCGTTAGTGAAAAGGGACATTTGAGTAACTCTGAGGCTGCTCGTTTTGTACGTGAATTTGCCCACAAAGACGTACGCCATATTTGGCTTTGCCACCTAAGTCAAGATAATAATCATCCACAGCTAGCTTATAAGAATGTAGAGCAGGCTTTGATGGATGCAGGTCATATGGTGGGAGAAGATGTGCGATTGGATGTCTTGAAGAGACTTACGCCTTCTGATATATATAGATACGAGTATACTATATAGGTGATCTCGCACATATGCGAGGCTACTGAAAAACGATTTTATTTACTAAGTATTCACACTTAGTGTTTTAATAGCCCTGTTGATGTCAAGTAGATAACGGTAGTGAACTGCCGTCTTTAATACAACAATGCGCAGATCGTGATTTAGCACTAGATGCAATCATTGGTGATAGAGCCTATTCTGCAAAGGGTAATTTAGACCTTGCTAAGGAAAAAGGCATTAAGTTTTTTACGCATGAATCCTACCAGTTCACGTGGTATGAGAACTCAAGAGACAGTTTACTTACTGTAAAGATGGTGATGGATTTATTTGTCCTGCAGGCCATCTATCGATTAGACAAAAGAGAAACGATCGAAAAGGCTCTCAAAAGTATTACAACCCAGTTATACAGTATTACTTTGATGTATCCAAGTGTAAAGTTTGTTTTTTACGACAAGGCTGTTATAAAGAAGGATGCAAGGCTAAGTGTTACCAAGTTCGTATTGTTAAAGCATATTCAAAGAACATGTCGAGTTCGAGAAAACAGATGAGTTCAATGAGTTAATATGAGAAAGATACAAGGTAGAAGCCAAAATGAGGAACTCAAAAATCAATATGGGTACAAAAAACTCGGTCATATGATCTGGATAGCATGACCATATAGGGTGCTGTAGTCATAAGTGTCGTAAATCAGAAAAGAATACCGCACTTAATTAATGGACCAAAATAAGAGAAAATAGGGTAAAACCCTGTTTTCTCTCTATACCTCATATGGCTTCATATAAGCCAATTTCAACACATCAAATATCAGAAGTAAACGCCTTATTTTTTTCTCAATGAGGGTTTAAAGCACGAGCTTTAAGCCCTTTTTTTACTGGTCTCACACGTGTACGAGGTTCTCGTTTTACATGTGTACAAGATAGACTTCCTTAAATGAATGTCTTTTACTGAAATAGCTTTACATTATACGAGGAAGTATACTGAATAAGTTTACATCTTTGGTAATAGTTATACTGAATGGATTTATATTCTCAGTTTAGTTGTACCGATTCAGTTTACACTTTTTCTCAGAACAATTCTGATGATAGTACTTACTGACGACTTCAAGGCGGAAACTCTCACTGTAAGTTTGAGATCTTTTTTACGATTTTGCATATTAATGCTTCTACAGGTGGACACAGATGTAAACCTTGTTCAGTATAAGACTTAGTCTTAATTACTTTGTACTTTTTTCAATAAGTTGCTTGACGTGATTTTCATCCTTTCGGGGACAGATCATCAATACGTCTTCTGTATCTACGACAAGCATGTCCTCTACACCATCAACGATAACACGCTTTTCTGATACGGTCCCCTTGATAAGGCAAGATTTTGTATTAGAAATCAACATGTCATTACCTGCGATAACGTTTTCGTTTTCATCTTTATCTAATTGAGCATATAGTGCCCCCCATGAGCCTATGTCGTTCCAGCCAAATTCTGCACAGCGAACCATTACTACTTCTGCTTGTTCCATCACACCATAGTCAATAGAAATACTACGAGATGCTTCGAAAGCACTGTTTACAGCACTTTGTTCATTTGTTGTTCCATAATCTTTGCTGATTCCTTCAAATAACTCAGCGATATCTGGTAGATGTTGTTCTAGGTTCTTGCAAATATTGTCAACACTCCATACAAACATTCCTGAATTCCACACAAAATTTCCAGTAGCTAGGAATTCCTTAGCACGTTCAATTTCCGGTTTTTCTTTAAATGCAGAAACCTTTTTGAATGTTTGCGCTTTATCAGCTTCATCCATTTGAATATATCCATAACCAGTGGCTGGATAAGTAGGTGTAATCCCCACGGTCATCAAGCACTCATTTTGCGATGCATATTCTAGCGACTCTTTGATAACAGTACCAAATGTATCTGTATCTCCTACATATTGGTCGCTAGGTGTAACAACCATAGTGGCATTAGGATTTATGCTTTTTAGCTTGTATGCAGCATATGCAATACAAGGAGCCGTGTTGCGACGCATAGGTTCACACAATACTTGCTCTGGATTAAGCATTGGAAGCTGCTCAAGAACTAAGTCTTTGTAGGCTGCTCCTGTCATTACTAGAAAATGATCATCTGAGATAAATGGGCTGAATCGTTCGTAGGTAAGTTGGATAAAAGTTTTGCCAATGCCTAGAGCATCAACAAATTGCTTTGGTCTCTCTGTTCGGCTTAATGGCCAAAATCTTGAGCCAATACCGCCAGCCATAATGACACAATAAGTGTTTTGATTCATATCGGTGTATAGTTAAAATATAGTCAAAATGTTATGTAAAAACTTCCGAGTTATAAGTCTTTGTATTATTCGGACAGGTCAAAGATACAAAATGTAGTTGGACTGCAAAATTATCTTAGTGGAAAATGCGAGATAAAGTCTAATCTTTAATCTTTGCAATTTAACGCGTATTTAACATTTTGGAGGATTAAAATGAGAGGATAGTACCGTCTTTGAAGTTAAATAAAGCCTCGAATATGTCTAAATACCCATTTTTTAGGACAAAACATTTTTTTTTGTGGGGGATAAGCAGTATCTTTGAATGTTTTTGAGCTTAGAAGCTCTACAAAATTGTGATTCAAACAACAACAATATATTATACATAACTTAAATGCAAGAAGATAAGATTATTAAGATCAATATTGAAGACGAAATGAAATCGTCTTATATTGACTATTCGATGTCTGTCATCGTATCTCGTGCACTTCCTGATGTCCGTGATGGATTCAAGCCAGTACACCGTCGTATTTTGTACGGTATGGCTGAATTGGGAAATAACCACGATAAGCCATACAAGAAGAGTGCTCGTATTGTGGGTGAAGTACTTGGTAAGTACCATCCACACGGTGATAGCTCAGTGTATATGGCAATGGTACGTATGGCTCAACCATGGGCGATGCGTTATATGCTCGTAGATGGTCAAGGTAACTACGGTTCTGTCGATGGTGATAGCCCAGCGGCTATGCGTTATACAGAGGCACGTTTGTTCCGTATGGGAGAAGCTATGATGCAAGATATCAAGAAGGAAACTATTGACATGGTTCCTAACTTTGATAACACACTTTCTGAACCAGCTGTAATGCCTACACGTATTCCTAACCTTTTGGTGAATGGTGCAAGTGGTATCGCCGTAGGTATGGCCACTAACATGCCTCCACATAACCTTAGTGAAGTGGTTGATGCATGTGGTACATATATCGATATGAAGGGTGAAGCGTCTATTGCCGATATGATGAAGCACATTCAAGCTCCTGATTTTCCAACTGGTGGATATATTTATGGTGTAAGTGGTGTACGCGAAGCTTATGAAACTGGTCGTGGTCGTTGTGTGATGCGTGCTCGCACAGAAATCGAAGCAGGTAAAACTCATGACAAAATCGTCATCAGTGAGATTCCTTACAATGTGAATCGTGCTGATTTGATTCAAAATATTGCTAAGCTTGTAAACGAAAAGCGTATCGATGGTATTAGTAATGTCAATGATGAGTCTGACCGTCGTGGTATGCGTATCGTAGTTGACTTGAAGCGTGATGCTAATGCGAATGTTGTACTAAATAAATTGTACAAGATGACTGCATTGCAAACAAGCTTTGGTATCAATAACGTGGCACTTGTTAATGGTCGTCCTCGTACATTGAATCTACTTGAACTTATCAAGTATTTCATCGAGCACCGTAAGGATGTTGTGACTCGTCGTACTATCTTTGACAAGCGTAAAGCAGAAGAACGTGCGCATATCCTTGAAGGTTTGATTATTGCATCTGATAATATCGATGAGGTTATCAAAATTGTACGTAGCCACCGTGGTACTGCTGCTGTAATCGAAGCTTTGAAAGAGCGTTTCAATCTTTCAGATGTGCAAGCAAATGCTATCGCTCAAATGCGTGTGATTCAGTTGAACCAATTGGCTCAAGAAGAACTACACAAAGAGCATGAAGAGTTGATGGCTCGTATTGCTTACTTCAATCAATTGCTTCAAGATGAAGATATGTTGATGGGTGTTGTGAAAGATGAGCTTGATGAAGTGAAAGAAAAGTATGGTGATGATCGCCGTAGTGAAATCGTTTACTCAAGTGAAGAATTCAACCCTGAAGACTTCTATGCAAATGACGAGATGGTTATTACTATCAGTCATATGGGATACATCAAGCGTACTCCATTGTCTGAATTCCGTCAGCAAAATCGTGGCGGTGTAGGTAGTAAGGCGTCCGATACTCGTGATGAAGATTTCATTGAGCACATCTATCCAGCTACTATGCACAACACGATGATGTTCTTTACACAAAAGGGACGTTGTTTCTGGTTGAAGGTATATGAAATTCCAGAAGGTAGTAAGCAAAGTAAGGGTCGTGCTATTCAAAATCTATTGAATATCGAAAGTGATGATGTTGTTACTTCTTACTTACGTGTAACTAGCTTGACAGATGAAGAGTACATCAATAGTCACTATGTCGTGTTCTGTACAGAGCAAGGTGTTATTAAGAAAACATCACTAGAACAATATAGCCGTCCTCGTACGAATGGTGTGAATGCAATCACTATCCGTGAGGAAGATAAGGTTATTAATGTAGTGCTTACTAATGGTGAAAGTGATATTGTAATTGCTAACCGCAATGGTCGTGCTATTCGATTCCCTGAAAACAACGTGCGTAGCATGGGACGTACTGCAACTGGTGTGCGTGCTATGAAACTTGACGAAGATGGACAAGATTGTGTCGTTGGCATGATTTGCGTGAATGACGCTGAGAAGGAGTCTATCATGGTTGTGAGTGAGCAAGGTTATGGTAAGCGTTCTGATATTGATGACTACCGTATTATCCACCGTGGCGGTAAGGGTGTAAAAACTTTGAATGTAACGGATAAGACTGGTAAGCTTGTGGCTATCAAGAATGTGACTGACAACAATGACTTGATTATCATTAATAAGAGCGGTGTCATGATTCGTCTGGATGTATCTGATGTACGTATCATGGGGCGTGCCACTCAGGGCGTGCGTTTGATTAATCTTGAAAAACGTAATGATCAAATTGCTTCTGTATGTAGTGTGTCTTCTGAGGAAGAAGAGGATGATAATGTAGAAGGTTTGCCAACACCAGATGGTGATGCACCTGAAACTGAAAGCGTTGAAACACCTGTAGAAGAAGTCGTTGATGAGGCTCCAGAAATGGATGATAGTCTTGGGGTAGAATCAGAGACAGTTGCTGAAGAGATTGTTGAAGAATCACCTGAAGAAGTTTCTGAACCTGAAGATGCATCGAAGAGTAGTAAGAATCCATCTGCTACGATGGGAAGTCTCTTCTAATATATAATCAATTAATACACCCTATAAAAAAGAATTTATTATGAAAAAGGTTTTGTTTACCCTAGCAATGCTTGTAGCAACAAGCGGTGCAGCATTTGCACAGAAGAGTGCTGTGAAGGAAGCAAAGAAAATTGCTAGCTCTACTAACCCTGACTGGGGAAAAGTAAAGCACCTTCTAAATCAAGCGAAGGAAAATCCAGAAACTATGAATGACCCACTAACATGGGATGTTGCTGGTATGTGTGCTCAAAAACGTGCTGCAAAGCAAGCTGAGAAAATGTATCTTCGTCAAAAGTATGATACAGCGGTATACTATTGGTCACTAAACGAAATGTTCACTGCTTATAAGCGCTGTGATGAGTTGGCACAGATTCCAAACAAGAAAGGTAAGATTAAGAACAAGTATCGTAAGTCGAACGTGAAAGAATTGCTTCAAGATCGACCTCAATTGATCAATGGAGGCTTGCATTTTTACAACGGTGAAAAAGATAAAGATGCTTTGGTATTTTTCTCTCAATATGTATTGTCAGCAGACTACCCAATGTTGAAAGATCAAGATGCTATCAAGAACGATACATTGCTTCCTAAGGTAGCTTACTATGCTGCTTTGATGGCTTATCGTACTGAAAACTGGAAGCAAGTAGTTCGTTTCGCACCTCTAGCTAAGAAGGATGCTGAAAGTAGCCAGTATGCTTATGAGTTCTTGGCTAATGCATACAAGCAAATGGGCGATACAGTAAAGTTTGTTGATGCACTTAAGGATGGTGTGCGTGCTTTCCCTACAAGCAAGTATTTCTCTGGTAACCTTGTAGATTACTATAGCTCTCATAACGATTATGAGGCTGCTAACAAGTTTGCTGATGAGCTGATTGCTGCTGCTCCTGATAATGCATTTAACTACTACATCAAGGGATTCATTCTTTTCTATCAAGAAAAGTATCCTGAAGCAATCGCAGCAAACCAAAAAGCTGTAGAACTTGATCCTAAAATGTCTGGTGCGTTTACTAACATTGGTAACAGCTATATCAACATGGCACAAGCTATTCTAAACACAGCACCTGCTGATCCTAACGATCCTAAGTATAAGGAAATCGAAAAGAATGTACGCGACTTGTATACTAAGGCTGCAGCTGCATTTGAGTCTGTAGAAAAACTAGAGCCAAATGATACTAGCAAATGGGCTGGTACTTTGTATAGAATCTACTATACTCTTCGTGACGAAGCTAAGGCTTCTAAGTACGAAGCACTTCAGTAAGAAATCAGTGCGTATAAAACTCGCATTTAGATACGAAGTTATATTAGTGTGTCTTTTTACTCCTATATTTTTTTGGAGTAGAAAGGCACACTTTCTTTTTGTGTTTTTCCTATGAATTAGCTATCTTTGTACAGGAAACTACAGACTATCTTTTATTATATATGAATAAAGTACTTATCTTTTTTGCAATGTGCGTTTTCTGCATACCTGAAGTATGTGGGAAGCATCTGTTTTCACCCGATACAAATGTTAAGATAAGTACAGTTGACTCAATTAAGCAACAAAAGAAGAAGTATAAAGAGTTACTGAAGAAAATCAAGACTGCGCAAAGTTTGGCTTCAGCAAGAAAACCAAATTATGCAAGTGCATGGAGTACAATCAAACCTTTGCTCTCAGATTCTTTAATTAACAAAGAGCCGAGTGTTTGGTATGTGGCTGGTTTTATCCAGAACAAACTTGAACTTGCGCAAGCAGAAAAGATCTTCCTTAAGCAGGCATATGATACTGTCGGATATTATAGAGCAATCTATGATATGGCTGGCTATTTCTATAAAGCTGATTCTTTGTCTCAATTACATGATTCACGAAGTAAACGTCGCAAGTATCGTAAATCAATCGAAAAGATATTAGCACCCGATTTGGTAAATTTATACTATGGAGGCTTATTCTATGCTTTGAAAGAAAAGTATAAGGAAGCACAGCCATATTTTACTCGTTATATTGATTCTTTTCAATGGGCTATATTCAATCATAAAAAACGTCAGGTGAAAGTTCCCCTTTCACGGGCTGCATATTATCAAGTTCTTTGTGGGTATGTTTTGAAGAAGCAAGATGCCATAGTAAAATATACACCAATGGTATTGGTGGATACTGCACTTACTAGAAATGTACTTCCAATTATTACCGATACTTATCAGGCAAAAAAAGACACGGTTCAGTGGCTGGCTTCATTGAAAAGAGGGCTAAGGGACTATCGTGATGATCCATATTATTATGCAAATATGATTGAGTACTATTGCAATGTTAAACAATTTGATAAAGCCATGAAATTGGTTGACGAAGAGATTGCATTAGACAAAAATCCATCTCAAAAGAATGATGCTCAACACCAGTATTTGCGTGGACTTATCTATCATAAACGTCACAAATTTGATGAGGCTATCCCGTATTATGAAAGTGCTATCAAGAATGATAGTACACATGCTATGGCTTATGCAAATCTTGGTGTGATTTATTCTTTGAAGACTGTTGGTTTAGAAAGTCAACTGGAAATATTATCTATGAATGATCCTGCATACAATCAGACTATAGATATGATGCATGCATTGTATCGAAAGGCTTTACCCTATTATGAGAAAGCTAGAGAGCTTCGTCCTAATACTCCAAAACTATGGGCGCAAGGACTGTATAGAGTCTATTATAATTTGAATATGGGGGCTCGCTTCAAAGAGATTGAACCCTTTATTGAGCACTTAAGAAATAAGTAAAGGAACTGTTTGCTCGTTTGTCTGCTTTTATTATCTTTGTCTACGAGAATAAGTACATAATATTCACCTTAAAAAGGTATTAAGATGACAAAAAAAGAAAATTGGAAAACAGGAACGAAATGCGTTCAAGCAGGCTGGGAGCCTAAGAAAGGAGAGCCTCGCCAAGTCCCTATTTATCAAAGTACAACATTTAAATACGAGACAAGCGACCAAATGGCACGACTTTTTGATTTAGAAGAGTCGGGTTATTTCTATTCGCGTTTGCAAAACCCAACAACAGATGCTGTTGCTGCGAAGATTTGTGCTCTAGAAGGTGGATTTGCAGCTATGACTACAAGTAGTGGACAAGCTGCTTTGTTTTTTGCAATTTTGAATTTGTGTGAGGCAGGTGACCATTTTGTATGTTCTAACGCTATTTATGGTGGCACGTATAATCTGTTTTCTGTGACACTTAAGAAACTAGGAATTGAAGTTACATTTGTACCAATTTCTTGTACAGAGGAAGATCTAGCTGCTGCTATTCAACCCAATACTAAATTAATTTTTGGTGAAGTACTTACTAATCCTACTGTACAAGTCTTAGATATTGAACTCTACGCAAAAGTAGCTCATGAACACGGTTTACCTCTAGTTGTAGATAATACTTTCCCAACACCAATCCTATGTCAACCTATAGAGTGGGGAGCAGACATTGTGGTACATTCTACAACTAAATATATGGATGGACATGCTGCGCAAGTAGGAGGTTGTATCGTTGATAGTGGTAATTTTGATTGGGATGCGCACTCGGGCAGATTTCCAGGTCTTACTGAGCCAGATCCGTCTTATCATGGACTTGTTTATACTAAAGCTTTTGGTAAAGCGGCATTTATAACGAAAGCAACTGCACAGTTGATGCGTGATTTAGGTAGTACAATGTCTCCACAGAATGCATTTATCTTAAACTTAGGGTTGGAAACTTTGCACCTACGTATGAAGCAACATTCCAAGAATGCACAAGTTATTGCTGAGTTCCTAGAGAATCACCCTAAGGTCGCTTGGGTAAAATATCCAGGGCTAGATAGTGATGATTATTATGAGTTGGGTAAGAAATATTTACCGAAAGGAGCAAGTGGTGTGATTTCATTTGGACTCAAAGGTGGTCGTGAAAATAGTATATCATTTATTGATCAATTAGAACTTGTTTCTATTGTTACTCACGTAGCAGATGCTAGAAGTAGTATCTTACATCCAGCGAGCCATACTCAGCGTCAGCTCTCTGAACAACAACTCAAAGAGGCAGGTGTTAACCCAGAGTTGATTCGCCTATCAGTAGGTATTGAAGATGCTCAAGATCTTGTGAAAGACTTAGAACAAGCACTGGAAAAAATCTAGCAATCAAACTACATCTAAATTGAAATAAAAAACATGACTAAAAAAAAGATTACAAAAGAGGCTGCCCTGAACTATCATAGTTCGGGCAAACCTGGTAAAATAGAGGTTATTCCTACTAAACCATATAGCACGCAAATGGATTTATCCCTAGCGTACAGTCCTGGAGTAGCGGAACCTTGTCTTGAGATTAAAGACAATCTTGAAGATGTATATAAGTATACTGCTAAAGGCAATTTAGTAGCTGTAATCAGTAATGGAACAGCTGTTTTAGGACTGGGAGATATTGGTGCTGCAGCTGGTAAACCTGTGATGGAAGGTAAAGGCCTTTTGTTTAAGATTTACGCTGGTATTGATGTCTTTGATATTGAGATTGATGAGAAAGATCCGCAGAAATTTATTGATATCGTAAAAGCTATTGCTCCTACTTTTGGTGGTATTAACTTAGAGGATATCAAAGCTCCTGAATGTTTTGAGATTGAGGAACGTTTGAAGGAAGAACTGGATATCCCTGTGATGCACGATGATCAACACGGGACTGCAATTATCTCATCTGCAGGACTACTGAATGCACTTGAAGTGGCAGGTAAGAAAATTGATGAGATTAAGATTGTTGTTAGTGGTGCTGGTGCATCAGCTATCTCCTGTACTAAACTATATGTTGCTTTAGGAGCAAAGCGAGAGAATATTCTGATGGTAGATAGCAAGGGTGTGATCAAAGATGACCGCCCAAATCTATCTGCACAAAAGGCCATGTTTGCTACAGCACGTCGTGATGCTTCTACTTTGGAAGAGGCAATCAAAGGGGCAGATATGTTTTTAGGCCTATCTAGAGGGAATCTCTTATCTCAAGATATGGTGCGTACAATGGCAAAGGATCCAATAGTATTTGCTTTGGCAAATCCAGTACCCGAAATTAGCTATGACGATGCAATGTCAGCTCGTCCAGATGTGTTGATGGCTACAGGACGTAGTGATTATCCAAATCAAATTAACAATGTGATTGGATTCCCATATATCTTCCGTGGAGCTCTAGATGTGCACGCGTCTAAAATCAATGAGGAGATGAAGATGGCAGCTGTTCATGCTATTGCGGCTCTTGCAAAGCAACCAGTACCTGAAGTTGTCAATGAGACGTATCAAGTAAGTAATTTGTCTTTTGGACGTGAATATTTTATTCCTAAGCCAGTCGACCCACGCCTAGTAACAGAAGTCTCTATGGCAGTTGCTAAGGCTGCTATTGCATCTGGAGTTTCTCGTAAAGAAATCACTGATTGGGATACGTATCAAATGGATTTACGTCAGTTGATGGGATATGAAAGTAAGTTTGCCCGTCAACTGTTTGAGACAGCTCGCCGTGACAAGAAACGTGTGGTCTTCGCAGAGTGTCACCCTAATATGATTAAAGCAGCTGTAGAAGCTAAGATTGAGGGAATCTGTGAGCCAATTCTTTTGGGTAACATAGAAGAAGTACATGAACTTGCAGAATCCTTAGATTTAGACATTAAAGGTGTTGAAATTGTGGATATTCGTCATGCTGATGAATCTGCACGTCGTAAACGTTTTGCAGAATATCTTGCGGAAAAACGTGCGCGTCAGGGAGCTACATTAGCTGAAGCGAGTGATAAAATGTATGAGCGTAATTATTTTGGTATGATGATGGTTGAAATGGGTGATGCCGATGCTATCGTATGTGGTACATATACGAAGTATAGCAACACGATGAAAGTAGCCAAGGAAGTTATCGGTATTCAAGAAGGATTCAATCATTTCGCTACTATGCACATTGTCAATAGTAAAAAAGGGATGTACTTCTTGGCTGATACATTGATTAATCGTCATCCAGACACAGCAGCTTTGATTGACGTAGCTCGTCTTGCAGAAAAGACAGTACGATTCTTTAACCGTACTCCTACGATGGCCATGATATCATATAGCAACTTCGGCGCCGACCAGTACGGTAGTCCAGCTTCTGTACATGAAGCTGTAGCTCATATGCAACAAGCATATCCAGACTTAGCTATAGACGGTGAAATGCAAGTGAACTTTGCCATGGATCAAGCATTGAGAGATGAGAAATATCCGTTTACACGTTTGAAAGATAAACGTGTAAATACTTTGGTTTTCCCAACACTAAGTGCGGCCAATGCTGGATACAAACTACTTCAGCACATGACTGATGCTGAGATGATTGGTCCTATCCAAATGGGATTGAACAAACCTGTACACTTTACTGACACAGAAAGCAGTGTGCATGATATCTTAAATATTACTGCTGTAGCTGTTATCGATGCGATAGTAGAGGAGAAGAAGCAGGATGGATCATGTGTTGTCTTAACTGAGAAATAAACAATGAGTAAACGTAAGAAGTTATCTTCTTCACAGATAGTATGCATTGTGCTGCTTTGGCTCATGGTATGTGCCTATATTGCAACGCATGCCAAAAATGTAGATGGCCCTCTGATAGCAACATTGTTGCTATCAGGGGCTTTCGTATTTCTGCCAATTTATAAGCAGATGCGGAAGAAGTGAGTATAAGTAATAATAATTGAAATGGAAAACAAAACTATCATTAACAAATGTGCCCCATATGGAAATTGGATGGCATGGGGAATTTTTCTAGCTGTTTTAATAGTGTTTGGCCTATGTACCTTTTATAGTCCAATGTATTGGGATGATTATATGCATGGGCCTATTCGTGATATCAATCATCAATATACAGGAGAAGTTATTAGCAGTTGGAGCGATTGTCTGCACCAGTCTATTTATTATTATTGGCATGGTAATGAAGGACGTTTTCTAATTAATGCATTGATTCCATCGGCATTCATATATATGTTGCCTAGTTACATAATGAATAGCGCACATGTTATTATTTGGGTATTGCTTTCCTATGCTATTGCTATAAATGTGTTGACTGAAGAACAAAGGAAAAATAAAGGAGTTCTTTTAGCTGTTATGGCCTTGTCTGCATTATTATTCTTCACTTTACAGATGCCAAAAGAAAAAACGTTCTTTTGGAAAATGGGCGCTTTTAATTACATGTGGGCAGGTGTAATCAACTTGTTTTACTTTTATTTGGTAGACAAAAAGAATTGGAGTTTATATGTTATGATACCTTTATCCTTTTTGGCAGGAGCAACTACAGAGGCATACGCTGTACCAATGGGGATTATGCTTGGGTTGATGTTTTTGATGAAACCTAGTTGGCGTACATTTTGGTTAGGACTTTTTGTAGCTATAGGAGCTGCAACGATAATTTTAGCACCATCAACTTTGGCTCGGTTGGAGGAAGCTAAAACATTGACAAGCAGCTACATTTACAATGTCGTTAGAGGAATTGCTAGACTTGTTGTCTATGTACATATGTTTGATTTAGCAATTTTGTGGTTAACTATATTGTTTTTCCGTAATCGAAAGAAATGCCTTGTTTTCCTTCAAGTAAATAAAAGGTTATTTGCTTTGCTAGTAGGATTCATTTTTGTTAATTGTTTTGCTGGGATTTCTAATGGTTCAGGGCCAAGAATGTATTTCCCAGTACAGTTGTTTTCCGCAATTCTATTGATAAGATTGTATCTCGCTTCTGATTTTTCTAATCGCACATATAAATATATTCAAGGTGCCTTATTAGTCTGTTTTATAGGGATTTCTGTATACTGGGTTCCTAGTTCAATTAGAAGATATCATCAGATAACATTAGAGAATGAGAGTATTGTGAATACTAAAGATGGTGTTGTTTTAGCAGAGGATAATTTTATAGGTGTAAATCCTAACTCCCTGTACAACCAGAAGACGCCAATAGTTCTAGGACAGAAGTTGCCTATTACAGGTTTGCGCTCTGAATTATACACAGACTTATATTTAAAGGATACCTTTTGTGAAGATGCACAAGAGATTAGCCCTCAGGTATATTATAAGCCATCATGTAATGATTGTATTGTATATAAGCTTTCTGACGGTGAAAAGATTCCTACTGGTTTTGATTTACATGTATCATTAAATAATCAATTCAAAGCATTCTCTATTGTTTCCAAATACGTATACAAGAACTCTTCAACAAGTACAATTGACTGTGCTCCTATAACAACAAAAAAAGGTAATAGATATGTAGTGGCAAGGGCATGGAATGTTTTACCACTGCAGATTATTACAGCAGCCAAGCCCTTATATATTAAACCAAAATTTAGACGATGATAAGGCTTAAATCTCATTAAGATATAATTCAATGAATAATACAACATTCAAACGCCCAGAAAGCGTTACCGTATACTGTGCCTCAAGCACACAGATAGCCGAGAAATATAATGAATATGCCCGTGTATTGGGTAGATTACTAGCTGAAAATGATATACGCTTGATTAACGGTGCAGGCAATATGGGACTCATGTCCTTGACCACCGATGCCGTGTTAGAAGCTGGTGGAAAAGCAACTGGTATCATTCCACAGTTCATGGTTGATAATAACTGGCATCACACTGATATGACCGAACTTATTATCGTTGATTCTATGCATGAACGTAAACAGGAATTGGCACATAGGGCGGATGCGTTAATCGCTTTACCAGGTGGTCCTGGAACTTTTGAGGAATTGACTGAGGTGATAACCATGAAGCAATTGGGACTGATTAATAAGCCAATTATTATTGTCAATATAGATGGATATTATGAACCTTTGCTAGAAATGTATGAGCAAGCTATTTCTGAAAAGTTTATGCATGAAGCTTATCGCAAGTTGTGGCAAGTAGCAAGTACTCCAGAAGAAGCTGTGTACTTGCTTTTACAAGAGCCCGTATGGGATCCATCTCACAGTAAATTTGCAAAGATGTAATACATAATTGTATTTGGTACAAAAAAATCAAGCTCATTATTTTGATTATTGAGAAAAATGATGTAGCTTTGGACTAGAAAATTAGTAAGGCTTTTCATAGTCTATACAGTGAAAGGTGTTGCTAACTCTAAAAGTGAACAATTAACTTAATCATTAACGATAAAAGTAAATCATTATGAAGTACGTATGCACAGTATGCGATTGGGTATATGACCCAGCAGTAGGTGATCCAGAAGGTGGTATTGAACCAGGAACAGCATTTGAGGATATTCCAGACGATTGGGTATGTCCACTTTGTGGTGTTGGTAAAGAAGATTTTGAGCCAGTAGAAGAGTAAATCCATCTTGCTTAAAAAATAAAGGTGTATCGGAGCATTATGCAACGATACACCTCTTTTTTATTTTGATGACTTCCTTATAGTTTTACATCTGTAGGTTTTATCCATTTAAGCTTAATCAATAGCAGTGTGAAGATACCTGTTAACAGAGTAGGGAGTATAATGTGACATGTGCCGATTGCAACTAAAATATATGGGACACCGTGGCCAGCAGCTTCCATGGCTTCCAGAGTTCCAAACTGACCGACAAATCCACTTGTACCCATTCCTGAACCTATAGGTGTGTTCTCTAAGCGAAATACCACTGTGGCAATAGGAGCAGTAATTGCTCCAGCAACTGTCGGAGGAATCCATATGCGCCAATTCTTCATAATATTCGGCATTTGCAACATGGATGTGCCTAGACTTTGAGATAAGAAGCCACCCAAGCCATTTACAGTGAGTCCCATAACTGCAAAGCCAAACATTTGTGCAGAACAACCTACTGTTGCTGCACCAGCTGCTAGACCGCCTAAGCTTAACATGATACCTATAGCAGCACTTGAAATCGGTAAAGTAAGTGCCATCCCCATTAAGACAGCAACTACAATACTCATCCAAAACGGCTGTAACATGGTAGCTGATTCGACTAGTTGTCCGAAAGCAGTCATCATCTCCTGAATATATGGACCGACAAAATATCCCACTAAACTACCAGCTACAATCGTTACGGTAGGAGTGACTAAGATATCAACTTTTGTTTTTTGACTGACAAGACGTCCTAGCTCAGTACCTGCTATGGCTGCTAAATACGCTCCAACAGGTCCTCCGATACTTCCTCCAATCGCACCAGGAATTAATGTAGATAAAACGACAAGTGTTGGTGCTTTCAGACCATATGCTATTGCTGCAGCAATAGCAGGACCAGTCAAAGCTTTTGCTGCTGGCCATACTGTTTCATGCAAAAAAGGGATGCCAAGCTTGAGTCCGATAATATTTAAAATGCTACCGATAATCAATGAAGCGAAGAGGCCATATGTCATGGAGCTCAGTGTACGGATGAAATAATTCATAAGTTACATTTTTAATATCCCATTACCTTAAGTGCTTGCGCAAGTTGATCAGGGCATGAAGTACTTTTCGATTTACAGGTTGTTCCTTCTAGTTTCTTGATAACTTGCTCAGGAGTCATTCCTTCTACAAGCGCAGCGATACCCTTTAGGTTGCCATCACATCCTCCGTGGAATTTAACTGTGTCAAGTAGGCCATCTACTACGGTCAAATCAATTTGTTTACTGCAGGTACCTACAGTTTGATATCTAAAACCATGCACCCTCTTTGTTGAAAGTTCTGGTTTTTTCGTTGTAAAAATACTCATTCTAATATATCCTATTGTGTTTATTCTATAATTGCTTGCAAATATACCACTATTCGAGTTGCTCTCCAAATATTCTAAAAAAAACGAGAGCTACACATCCGAAGATGTACAACTCTCATTTAAAATTATCAAGGACTTTCTTTAGTCTATTAAATTAGTGGCATGCCATGTTCAGCACATTCTTTCCGCATATGTTCTGGCCAGATACTAGCTTGGATTTCACCAATATGCGCTTTACGAAGCAAGAACATACAAAGACGGCTTTGACCGATACCTCCACCAATTGACAGTGGCAACGTACCTTCTAGCAGACGCTTGTGAAAATATAGTTCAGCACGAGCTTCTTCACCACTTGATTTTAGTTGAGCTTCCAATGCTGCTTTATCCACACGGATACCCATACTAGAGATTTCGAAACTTTGTTCCAGTATTGGGTTCCAAAGTAGAATATCTCCATTTAGCCCAGGTAGACCATTCTCACCAGCAGTTGTATAATCATCATAATCAGGAGCACGTCCATCATGCTTTTCACCGTCACCAAGGGGACCACCAATACCCATCACAAACACAGCGCCATATTCTTTACAAATGACAGTTTCACGCTCTTTTGGAGTCATATCTGGATATTTTTTACGAAGTTCTTCAGCGTGTATGAACAAGATATCATCTGGTAGCTGTGGCTTAATAGCTGGGAACATCTCGTACACAAGATACTCAGTACGACGAATTGCTGCATAGATACGAGATACGATATCCTTTAGGAATTCAGGATTACGTTCTTCTGCAGACATTACACGTTCCCAGTCCCACTGGTCTACATATAATGAGTGTAGGTTGCCTAGTTCTTCATCTGGACGTATAGCATTCATGTCTGTATAAATACCATAGCCAGATTCTATGTTATAATCTGCAAGAGTCAAGCGTTTCCATTTAGCTAGAGAATGTACTACCTCAGCAGTTGCTTCGTTAAGATCTTTAATAGGGAATGCAACAGGGCGTTCGATTCCGTTCAAATCATCATTGATACCCATCCCCTTCAATACAAATAAAGGAGCAGTAACACGACGCAACTTCAATTCAGCAGAAAGATTCTGTTGAAAAAACTCTTTGATCTTGTGGATACCTAGTTCTGTTTGTGGCAAATCTAACAAAGCCTTATATCCAGCAGGTTTGAATAAATAACTCATGGTGATATATTGTTTTGATATTATGTGTATTTGTTTTCTTTATGATGCAAATATAGGTATAATAACGACATAAAGGAATTTTGTTTCTCCTTTTTTTTCGCTTTAAGAGTATTTATACTTTCCTGCTTCGATGCATTATAGAAGGCCTACACTGCTTACTTCACTTGACAATGCAGGCACGTACTTATCCCGAGATGCTGGCAAAATCTGGGAAAAGATTAACCAATGCAATGGACAGTTTGATCGTGTCAATGATATACAAATAAAAAAGGGCTTTGCCGATAAGACAAAGCCTTTTTACCCATATAATTATCAATCGAAGTCTGAAAAATCTTCTTTATGATTTGATACTAGCAATATCGTTTTCTACAGTATCTATTGTACCTAGACCGAATGTCTCGATAAGTACTTTCGCTACGGTAGGTGACAAGAATGCTGGTAGAGTAGGGCCGATATGGATGTTTTGTACACCAAGGTGAAGCAAAGCAAGCAATACGATCACAGCCTTTTGTTCGTACCAAGCGATATTGTAGGTGATAGGTAGTTCGTTGATATCGTTCAACTCAAATACTTCCTTCAATTTCAATGCGATTAGAGCCAAAGAGTAGCTATCGTTACATTGACCAGCATCTAGTACACGTGGGATACCACCGATATCACCAAGGTTCAACTTGTTGTAACGATACTTCGCACAACCAGCAGTCAAGATAACCATATCCTTTGGTAGAGCAGATGCATAGTCAGTATAGTAGCTACGTGCACTCATACGACCATCACAACCAGCCATTACCACGAATTGCTTAATTGCACCACTCTTCACAGCATCAACTACCTTATCAGCAAGTTGGAATACTTGAGCGTGAGCAAAACCACCTACGATAGTACCTTCCTCGATTTGAGTTGGCGCAGGAAGCGTCTTCGCTAGTTCGATAAGTTCGCTGAAGTCTTTACGGCCATCTGCACCAGCTACGATATGCTTAGCACCTGGATAACCAGTTGTACCAGTCGTGAATAGACGATTCAAGTATGTATTCTTGCTAGTAAGCGGTACGATACAGTTTGTTGTAAATAGGATAGGGCCATTGAAGCTCTCAAACTCTTCACGTTGTTTCCACCATGCGTTACCATAGTTACCAGCAAAGTGGCTATACTTCTTAAATGCAGGATAGTAGTTGGCAGGAAGCATTTCACTGTGTGTATATACGTCTACACCAGTACCTTCAGTTTGCTTCAACAACTCTTCCATATCAGCAAGGTCGTGACCAGAAATCAAGATAGCAGGATTCTTGCGAGTACCGATATTTACTTCTGTGATTTCAGGGTTACCATAAGTCGATGTGTTCGCAGTATCAAGAAGGGCCATACCCTTCACACCAAATTCACCAGTCTTCATAACAAGAGCTACTAGCTCGTCAACAGACATATCTTTTGTTGTCATATTGAAGAAAGCCTCTTGGATAAACTCGTGGATAGATGCATCGTCGTAGTTCAAGTTCATCGCATGCTTTACATAAGCAGCAAGCCCCTTCAAACCATAGATAGTCAACTCACGCAAACTACGGATATCTTCGTTGCTTTCGCTAAGCACACCTAGCCATGCTCCTTCAGTTACTTCTGGAAGAGTTATATTTTTATCGGCAGCTACCTTTTCAAGGTCCTTAAGCAAGTCATAAGCTACAGCGATGCGCTCATGGATTTGTTCTTTATCGAAGTTCGCATTTGTGATAGTCACAAACAAACCTTCTATTACATATTGATTAACAGCAGCTTCGTTGCCTAGAGACACCTTAGCTTGACGTAGTGCAGTAGCAGCTACAGATAGACGGCGCACTGCTAATACTAATAAATCTAGTTCGGCTGAAAGATCACTTTTCTTTCCGCACACACCAGCTACCGTACATCCAGTACCTTTGGCAGCTTCTTGACATTGAAAACAAAACATGCTCATATAATTTCTTTTTTAGGGTTACCCAATAGTTGTATTGGTTATTACTTATTCATACTTCTCTTATGAAGACGATGCAAAGGTAGAGATATGCTTCTAGAAAGGTTGTCACATAAGTTACAGTCAAAAAAAACGTCTATAAATTTTAGATAATTTTCTTCTACTCTATACAGTTTGCTCGTGTGTTGTATTGATTATGTCATGATTGCTTGCCATTCTCTATGTAATGTGCTATATTTGGAAGAATAAAAGAACTACAGGATGAATACACAAATAGATATCCAACAACTGAAGCAAAGCCCTGTCTTCCAAGATATTTCCGAAAAACAGCTTGAGAGCTTCTTAGAAGATGCTCCGCATAGCCTTAAAAGCTATGATAAGCATGACTTTGTAGTTATGCAAGGCGAACGTTGTCGCAGTCTTTATATACTCTATTCGGGTAAAGTACAAGCTGTGATGACCCATCCTGATGGTAAAGAGCTTGTTGTTGAAGTGCTTGAAGCTCCAGTAGCCATGGCACCTATCCTTTTGTTTGGTACCAAAGATAAGTTTCCCGTATCTATTATTGCTATGGAGCCAGTAGAAGTGTTGATTATAAATAAAGATAAGTTCCTCCGTTGGATGCAGGAAGATGCCCAGTTGATGCAAAATTTTCTCCGCATCATTTCCGACCGTAGTGTATGGCTAACCGAAAAGATTAGTTCTTTTGCGTTACAGTCATTAGAAATGCGTTTGGCACACTACCTGTATTTTCATAGTGATTCTCCCGAATCTCAAAGCGATATTGCTAAGCGACTAGGTGTAGCTCGTCCATCATTAAGTCGTGTGGTTTCTGGTCTTGTAGAAAAAGGCGTTATCCTTATTGAAAAGCGCAAGATCGTAGTCCCAGATCCAGATAAACTCAAAACCCTTATGCATGGTGATTAAATAAAAACACTGGCTGTATCAATCCCGAAGGATGATACAGCCAGTGCTGTTTTAATAAAGCTAGATGCTATTAATAATTGAATCTACTGTAGATTACTTCTACGTCCAATTTCTCATCTTTACCGACTAATTTGGCAGCCGATAAAGTCAAGTCATTTTGCACTTCAACAAGGTTGGTAGACGATGACCCTGATGAGTAAGTAGCTTGTACAGGAACTAAGTATACTTTACCCCATTTCATGCTTTCTTCCCAAGTCGCTTCTTGTGCGGCAGTCCAAGAGCCACCAGCTGCTTCTTTTGCGGCAGCCTTTTCTTTAAGTTCTGCACGAATCAAGCGAGCGATATTACCAAAGATATACTTATTTGACGAAGAATTGTGAGATGTTAAGTAACTCAAACTATCGTCTGGAAGTTCGTTCTCTTCAAAGAAAGACTTCATATCACGTGCACGAAGCATTACCACATAATTTGGTACATCCATAGTAAATTCCTTTTTGTCTTCAGGAATATAGTTTTGGAAGTCGATACGTACAGCGTTTAATGTATCGTTGCTCAGTTCAGTGTTGATTTCGTCGATAGGCAATGTCGCTTCTGTAACCAATCCAGCAGGAGTCTTTAGATACGTCACACCAGTATCTGCGACACGTTCAGCAAGTTTTTTCTCCGAATTCTTAAAGCTGTTAGCTTGTAGTACCTCAGCTGTAGAAGCAAATGTACGCTTGAAATAAGTGATAGAGTCACCTGATTCATCATACTTTTGTACTCGACTGCCATCATCATTAAATAAGTAGCTTTCAAAGGCTACGTTCAAATAGATATCGTCGATATATAACACGGTACCATCTCCTAGCACAGGTTCAATAAATAGCCCCTTCAGTACATTTTCTCTAAAAGCAGCATCACTTTCAAAGTATTCAGGATGCGTCTTATTCAAGTCCACGATACGTTGACCAATCTCATTATCCAAAGTGATACGTACATAAGGTACATATCCTGTTGTTGATTTAGCTTCGTCAGTAAGTGAGTTATCAACTGCTGTATATGTTTGAGAAGCAATCAGATCAGCTGGGTTATAAAAATCAGTTGGATCGATGTTTGTATAATGGTTAGTAGACAACTGTTGGTCTAGCATATATACATTAAGTGAGTTGGTGCTCAATGAGTCTCCAAAGTACTCATTATAGTACAAGAGCAATTCTGTAGCATAGGCTTTGCCAGTCACCATTTCATCGAAAGGAAACTGCAACCCTTCTGTACAGTGCAATTCTGTAAGGAAACTTCCTTCAAAAGCACCAAAACTAGGGTCAGAGTATTTACCTACGTATCCAATTTTGCTTTTTGCATACACAGGACCAGTAGGCACCGATTTGGTGCTTGCTTTAAAGGTCGCTGTACCTGTTTCTACTACATCACGTGTGGTAATCATAGACATACCCAGTGATTCGGTGGTGTCATCACAAGACGCGAATGCCAAAAGGAACATCCCAGCGCCAAGTAGCCATTTCTTTTTAATCATAAGAGGAATGAGCTAGTATTAATTATTCTGCAGAATATACTTCGTTATAAAACTTGTCGACAGCATCAACATGTGCATCTCCTTCAAGATAATCCAATACAGGAATGCCAATTTCGCGAGCATATGCCACGATATTTTCATTTACGTTAGGGCTGTTGATAATCAAACCGTCTGAATAATGTAAAGCAAGCTTCTGCAATGTTTCGCTTGTCAATGGACCATCACCAAGAACTGCTAAGTCCTCTTCAGTAATGCCATCCAGCATAACTTCTTGTTTGAAGTTGTTGTTGTACTCATTTTGCAACTCGTTGTCATACAATGAGTACACTACTTTACAGTTGGCAAAAGATGGTTCATCCTTAAATGCCTTCTTAATATAGATAGGAGTTACAGCACCCATCCAGCCTTGTATGTGCACCACATCTGGTACCCAGCGCAGTTTTAGTACAGTTTGTAGTACACCGTGACCGAAGAAGATTACACGGCTATCATTGTCACTATATTCTTCACCGTTTTCATCAGTGACCATTTTGCGACCTTGGAAATAATCATCATTATCGATAAAGTACACCTGCATGCGTGCTGCTTGGATGCTAGCAACTTTAATAATTAGTGGGTGATCAGTATCATCGATAATAAGGTTCATTCCTGATAGGCGAATCACTTCATGAAGTTGGTTGCGTCTTTCATTAATGGTACCCCATTTAGGCATAAATGTACGAATCTCACGACCTCTTTCTTGGATTGCTTGAGGTAACTCACGACACAGCTTGGCCATATCCGATTCTTGTGAGTAAGGTGTCATCTCTTGGTTGATGAACAGTACTTTTTTAGCTTCTGACATATATCTAGTAATTTTTCTATGTAATGCGACAGGCAAAGATAACAAAAAAAATCCGGTTTTCCGGCCAAAAGTTTCGCTATATGCTAGAAATTCACTTATTTTGCAGCGATTTTGTGTTTTACATGAATATAATCGTATGAAAATAGTACACACCGTTGCAGAATTGCAGCAATTGCTTTCTCCAGCTCGTGAAGCTGGCAAGCAAATTGGGCTCGTTCCTACTATGGGCGCCTTACATAATGGCCATGCTTCGCTAGTCAAAGCAGCCGTAAAAAACAATGATATTACAGTTGTTAGTATCTTTGTCAACCCGACGCAGTTTAATGACGCAAGTGATCTAGAGCATTATCCTAGAACGTTTGACGCCGATGTAGAAGTACTTTCTGCTGAGGGTGCAGATATTATATTTGCTCCATCTCCACAAGAGATGTATCCAACTCCTGATACCCGCACATTTGATTATGCTCCACTAGACACTGTGATGGAAGGTGCCATGCGCCCTGGTCACTTCAATGGTGTATGTCAGATTGTAAGTAAGCTTTTTGATGCTGTTCAACCAGATCATGCTTATTTTGGCGAAAAAGACTTCCAACAACTAGCCATTATTCGTCGCATGGTACGCGAACTTGGTTATAAGCATGAAGTTGTAGGTTGTCCTATTGTTCGTGAGGCAGATGGCCTTGCTTTGAGCAGTCGAAATATGCGAATGAATCCTGAAGAAAGAAAAACTGCATTAAATATATCGGCCACGTTGAAAAAAAGCATTAACTTTGCAGAGTCGCATAGCGTAGTCGAAACGCTCGCTATGGTTCAGGATAGTATAGCAGCCGTTGACGGGCTAGAACTAGAATACTTTCAGATAGTAGATGGAGACAGCCTACAGCCCGTAACTAGTTGGGATGACTCTGCATATATCATGGGATGTATCACCGTATTTTGCGGGCCAGTTCGATTGATCGACAATATCTGCTATAAGAAATAAACCAACAATAAGTAATTAGCTATGATGATCGAAGTTCTGAAATCGAAGTTGCACTGCGCACGCGTTACAGAAGCCAACCTAAACTATGTAGGTAGTATCACTATCGACGAAGATTTGATGGATGCTGTAGGCCTAATCGCTGGCGAAAAAGTGCAAGTTGTCGATAACAACAATGGTTCACGTCTTGAGACTTATGTCATTAAGGGTGAACGTGGCTCAGGTTGTATTTGCCTAAACGGAGCAGCCGCTCGTTTGGTACAGCCAGATGACATTGTAATTATTATGTCGTACGCCATGATGGACTATGAAGAAGCGAAGACTTTCGAGCCTAAAATCGCTTTCCCAAATCCTGTAGATAACTCTATTCCTGAATAATAGGAAGCTGAGATTACCGTATAGAAAAAATCAAGCATCCGCTGCAACAGAGTTGTAGTGGATGCTTTTTTTATGTTCTTATTCAGATTAGTCTACTTATTGTATTCTCTGAACTGATAAAGCTCATGACCATAAGATCAAACACCTCATAGAAGGTTCTGGCAGGTCGAACTAGGAAGTGATTTCGATATTATCGCTTAAGAGAGAAAAAAAACGCCATGAATTGATGGCTTATGGAACTCCTGTTTTTTTTGTACGATATAATCGTTTTGGCTTCGCATTGATGAATTATGTCCAAGCCAGCGACCTTTTTTTAGAGAATCGCTCACTATGGGCAAGATGATTAGCGCTGCTCTAGGTATCTTATGATTATCTATTTTGATATGTGTGTAGAAAGAATATATTGTGTCTTCTCTAGTCACCGCTGTAAGGAGTGCTGTTCACTTATTATGTTTCTCTAATCTAAACAATTGAGAAACAGTAACTGGAAAATTCTGCTTTCTTGTGTTTGCCTGTATATTGAGCAATCTCTTAGACTTTTGTGTCAACTTGCAGATGTGTTCAGCTTCAGGCAATAGCTGCTCTTGAGCTAGTTGTATAGCCTGCTGTAGACTCAACTCAATATCAATTTCTTCTGGAATACCCATTTTGATTATTTATTTTGTTAATTCTGATTTGATATTCCAAAGTTACCAAGAGTATTCTGTGTGGAGCTATGCGATGAGCTAAAAATAAGTTGATTAACTGATGTGTATAAAAAAAATTGTAACATAAAATTATTTGTTTATTTTGTGTTATTTCGAAAATTTATAGAGAGTTGTGTTTTTGATAAATGCTTTACTCTCCCTCACGGCTAAAGGATATTTGGGGGCTTCATTTGTTCACATTTCCCTGTGTTTAGAGGAGTCATTTGCAGTTTCCCTAATTATATAAATAATGGTTCTTCATAGCTACAAGAACTATGAAGAACCATTATTCATTGTATAGGGCATACTATGCTAGCGTATAGTATCGGTTATTCTTGCCGTGCTTTACAAGCAAGCCTTCGTCGACAAACTGAAGTAGCTCTTCTCTGGCCTTTGTCGGATAAACGCCCGTGATACTACGATATGTACTAGACGTCATAATATGCTCTTTTTTCATATACTCAATGAGCTTTTTACGTCTCTCATCTAATGACCCCAATGCGATATCGTACTTTCTTACTTCAATAGGTGCAAGCTGAATACCATAGTTAAATTGATTGATAAACTTCTCGGTGAAATTCACTTTAATCCCTTTAAATCTAATATCTTTAGCATGCAGATCTTCTGGCTTATCTACTCCTTCCGAAGTCAATTCAGCAGTTAAGGTACAGATGTCATCTATAACAACGCGCTTAGAATCGAACAACGCATAGCCTACTTCTTGGAAGAAGTTGTCTATGACATTTAGTACATCCCCAGAAGTAGGACTAGATTTTTCAGAAATCTTATTTGCGATATCTGTTAGGTGAATCACATTTGAGTGTACTGCTTGCGCAAAGTACTGTACTTTCTCTTTGTTAGGGAGTTTCTTTTTACTGTAATCATAATGTATGTCCATAAGGCTTATACGTTTATATGTGGTTAATATTGTGTCTCTATGTAACTTAATTTGTATGAAAGGGCTTTATATCATAAATTGATTCTCGATACAAATAAAGCTGATCATCGTAGGCGTGCGTTGATGTCATCGCACGCGTAGGCTGACATTATCGTAGGCGTAGGTTGATATTAACGCACGTCGTACAATGATCGGCGGTATATAACAAAGATACAACTTATATTTAATAAAAGCTGCGTGTACAGTACGTTTTATAGTTACAATCCTATGAAAGATTATCTTTTATATTTTCATTGTACACATCAACAAACTAGGTATATTAATTTTTAATAGGGTGAATTTCTACAATAAATACCTGTAAACTGATACTTTCTTGTCCAAATGTAATATTATGGTACATTTGTTATATAGATTACTGATATACAATCGTTTTGTGTTACTTATTGTCTTCAAAAAAGCTATATTTGTGGAAACATTAGAAGAAAACCATATAAATAATACAATGGAAAAACATGATAGTACAATTATTCGTGAGATAACACCCTTATCTGACAAGGACTGCTTTTATATAGCAGACCGAAAAAAGACTGCATTTACTTATCCTATTCATACTCATAATGAGTTTGAACTCAATTTTACTGAAAACGCTGCTGGAGTGCGCAGAGTCGTGGGGGACCACGCTGAGATTATAGGTGACTATGATTTAGTACTGATAGGTAGTGCAAACTTAGAACACGTGTGGGAGCAACATACATGCGAGTCGGAAGATATCAGAGAAATAACGATTCAGTTCTCTAAAGACTTTGCTCAGCAAGTGATGATGAAGAAGAATCAATTTCTATCCATACATAAGATGTTGGCAAAAGCAGAGAATGGATTAGCGTTTCCTTTATCTGCCATCATGAAAGTCTATCATATCTTGGATAAGCTATCCAAGCACAGTGAAGGTTTCTATGCAGTCATGGATTTTTACACATTACTGTATGAGTTGTCTTTATGTGATGAGGCTTATACTTTATCGTCATCTTCCTTTGTGAAAGCTTCTGTACATAGCGACAGCCGTCGTGTGACCAAAGTGGAGATTTATATCAATGAACATTTTCGTGAAGATGTTCGTTTGTCTCAACTTGCCGAAATAGCTGGTATGTCTTCTTCTGCTTTTAGCAAGTTTTTTAAAATGCGAACAGGTAAAACACTTAGTGACTATATTATAGATATACGACTAGGGCATGCAGCACGACTGCTTGTGGATTCAACAATGTCTATTGCGGAAATCTGTTATGACAGTGGCTTCAATAACCTGTCCAATTTCAATCGTATCTTCAAAAAACGTAAAGGAAAAGCACCCAAGGTCTTTAGATCGACTTACCGTAAAGAAAAACGTCTTATTTAATATAACAATGTGTACGAAATGCTTACATGAATGATAATCAGGGCATTTTGAATTCAAAGTATTAGTTTGGGACAAAATAGTACTTGAAAACCAGACGAAATCTCTATTACTTTGTACCCTAAATCTAGGGGACATGGTTATGTTTGTTCCCAAATACAAATCTTATTGTTAAACTTAAAGCTAATATTGTATGAGACGAATCATTCTCTTACTTTGTTGTACCCTAGCTGCAATAACAACGCATGCTCAGTCTATGACTGTAACAGGACAAGTTGTTGATCAGCAAACAGGAGAGTCCTTAATTGGTGCAACGGTCTTAGAGGTAGGAACTACTAATGGTGTGATAACCGATCTGGATGGTCATTTCACCATTGCCTTGAAAGACAAAAAAAATCGACTTGAAGTGAGTTATGTGGGGTATGTTACTCAAAAACTTGCTGCTTCTTCCCAAATGATTATTAAATTAAAAACTGATGCTCTTGCTCTTGATGAAGTAGTCGTAGTGGGGTATGGAGTAATGCGCAAAAGCGATTTAACTGGAGCTGTTTCCAAAGTTAAGGCAGATGAGCTTGGAAAAGTGGCTAGTGTTGACGCTTCTCAAGCGTTGCAAGGAAAAGTTGCAGGCGTGAATATTCAGATGAACTCTGGTGAACCTGGGGCTGGTACAAAAGTGCGAATTCGTGGTGTAGGGACAATCAATAGTTCTTCTCCATTGTATGTGGTTGATGGATTCCCAGTAGGGGATATTTCGCATATTGCTCCTAATGATATTGAAAGTATCGAAGTGTTGAAAGACGCTTCTGCTACAGCTATTTATGGTAGTCGTGGTGCTAATGGAGTCATCCTAGTAAAAACACGAAGTGGTGCTCGTGGACAAAAGACAAAGGTGAATTTCAATGCCTATGTTTCTATGTCGCAAATTGTAGATAAAATTGATATGTGTAATGCAAGTCAATATGCTGTATTGAAGCGTGAAGCGATGGATAATGCAGGCGTATCTATGAGTAGTCAATGGGATAACATTTTGACTTATGTGACAGATAATAACTTGAAAGGTACCGATTGGCAGGATGAGATATTTCGCGATGCGGTCACTCAGAACTACAATTTGAGTGTTGCTGGAGGTGGAGAGAATAACAAATATGACTTAGGAGTTACCTATGCTCAAGAAGAAGGTGTGGTCAAAGAAACATATATGGATAAATTGATGGCCCACTTAAATAATGAGTATAAGTTTAATGATCATGTAAAACTTGGTCTTAACGTGTTCTATACGAATTATGAACGTACTGGTAATAACAGCGACTACTACGCTGGTCCATTGGCTGGTGCCTTGAGGGCTGACCCAGTATCTGCTCCTTGGGATGATTATACCAGTGATTTTGGTGAAATCTATTTTGCGTTTGGTTTGAATCCTGCAAGAGCTGTTGATGAAAATAAATATAAAGAAGAATCTGAAAATCGTTTTTTGTTGAATAGTTATCTTCAATTAGATGATTTGCTGGATGTGAAAGGTTTATCATTCCGTGCACAATTTGGTCAAAAACTAGTCTTTTCTAAAATCAGAAACTATTATCCAGAATATTATGTGACAGCGGATCAGAATCGTCAGCAAAGTAGTTTGTATGTTAAAAGAGCAGATACTAAGGAATGGTCAACATCTGATTATTTTAATTATAATCGTCTGTTTGGTAAGCATTCTGTTAACGCTATGGCTGGATTTGAAGCGCAGAAATTTGAAAGTACATATACAGATCTAACTGTATATGATGTACCTAAAGATGCAGATCTGCGTTATGTGTCAGCGTCATCAAACTCCACACAGTTTACTGCTGGTGGACTTAAATCACACTCTTCATTGTTGTCTTACTTTACGCGTGCTAACTATAGCTACGATAATAAGTATTTATTTACCGCAACTATGCGTGCTGATGGTTCCTCTAAGTTTGTAGATCACTGGGGGTATTTTCCATCATTTTCTGCTGGATGGAATATCTATCAAGAATCTTTCATGAAGGATACACAAGATTGGTTGTCACAATTAAAACTACGTGCAGGATGGGGACAAGTTGGTAACCAAAATGCAGCAGGTAATCATGACTACGTTGCTTTAATGACCAATGGATACACTTATGTTTTTAATGGACAACCAGTAGACGGTTCTATTCAACAAAGAATAGCAAATAAAGAGCTATCTTGGGAAACTTCTGAGCAATACAACGTGGGTGTTGATGCTGGTTTTTGGGCGAACAAATTGACTGCAACAGTCGATCTATTTGTACGTAAGACAAATGATATGATTTTGTCTACACCGATACCAATGTATGCTGGTTTTTGGAAACCTAATACTAATGCAGGATCTGTAAAAAATTCGGGTGTTGAACTCTCGTTGAATCATAGCAATGAAATAGGTGATTTTACCTATAATATAGGTTTTAATATTTCGTGCATCAAGAATGAAGTGACCAGTATTGGTGGCGGTGACCCAATCGAAGGCGGCAATGTGTCTTTAGTGGGCAACACTACTATTACTCGTGTTGGAGATGAAATAGGTGTGTTTTATGGACTTAAGACAGATGGAATCTTTAATACTCAAGAAGAATTAGATGCTTGGGTTGGTGAAGATGGATCGCCTATACAACCTAATGCAGGACTAGGTGATGTGAAATTTATTGACGCTAATCATGATGGTAAAATTGATGAACAAGACCGTCAGAATCTAGGTTCTGCCATCCCTACATGTACTTATGGTATCAATGCATCATGTGCATACAAAGGATTTGACTTCAATGTTGCTTTGCAAGGATCTTGTGGCAATGAGATTGTAAATGGTATGTATTATACATTGAACTCTAGTGATATGAGTGAATGGAATGTAAGTACGGCGATGCTAAATCGTTGGACACCAGACAATCCTACCAGCAATACTCCAAGGGTTATCTCAAGCAATCCTAATAAGAATGGTCGTTTTTCTGATCGTTTTGTAGAAGATGGTAGTTATTTGCGCATTAGAAATATGCAATTAGGATATACTATCCCTAAAGAATTGTCTACTCGTGCATGTATGCAAAGATTGCGTTTGTATTTATCTTGCGATAATCTATACACATGGACAAAATACTCAGGATACGATCCAGAAGTAGCTGGTAGCAATGATCTTGGAGCTGGTGTAGATATTGCCAATTATCCTATTCCTCGTACATTTACCGTTGGTGTGAATGTTACTTTTTAATCTTATACCTATAAATGATAATAGAATTGTATTATGAAAACAATTAAATATATCACACTAGCAGCTGCTGCATTAACTTTTTGTAGTTGCAATGATTTCTTGGACCTTGATCCTCAAGGTCAGGATACAACAGCTAGTTATATGAATACCGAAAAAAATGCCATTACACAAATAAATGGTATCTATGATCTATTGGGACAAAGCGAAGGACGAGGACCAGATGATCAATGGATGGATCACCATTATGAATTTTTCTTCGGAAGTATTTTAAGTGATGATTCAGAAAAAGGCTCTAAACCAGCGGATAAAACAGACCTAATAGATTGGCTAAATTGGAATTTTGATGGCAACTTTGTTGATTCTAAAGCATTTTGGGTACATGGTTTCTGGGGCGTTTCTCGATGCAATAATGCGCTAAGTGGACTTGAATCATCTACTATTGATGAAGCTATCAAAACTAGATTAAAGGGCGAAGCTTTATTTTTAAGAGGATATTACTATTTCTATCTTTTACGTCACTTTGGTGGAGTGCCTTTGTTTGATGCCCCTCTACCAGTTAGTCAATATGGCAATGTACCTAGAGCAACTGTTCATGAAACGTTGGAATTTATTATTAAAGATTTTGATGATGCAGCCAAGATTTTGCCTACTCGTAGTAAATATGCAGCAGCCGATTTAGGCCGTGCAACTAGTGGAGCTGCTTTAGCTTTTGAAGCACGTGTATTGATGTATCAAGCAGGAATTGATGCCGAAGCAGATGAAGCTGCAACATGGCAGAAGATGTACAACTGTACTCAAGCTATTAAAAAGACACATCAATATCAATTGCTTGGTAATTTTGCTAAGCTCTTTGAAATTGAGACTAAAAACTGTGTTGAATCCGTTTTCGAAATTCAAACATATGAAAATGGTACGCCTGATGCACCAACATCTACTGGGGTAGCTTATTGTCTTTTCCAAGGTAATCGTAAGGCCAATGAAGGGGCTAATATCGGATGGGGATTCAATAACCCTAATCAAGATCTTGTTGATGCGTTTGATCCTACAGACCCACGTTTGTCCTGTACAGTGTATGGTCTTGGATTTAATTCTGGTATCTTATATGGACAAAAAATGGAATACGATAGGGCACAAATGAGTACAAATTATTTTAATCGTAAAGCTGCTTTAAGTTACAAACCTGTCGTAGATAAGTCGGTCGATTTTGATATTATGCTTATGCGTTATGCTGATGTCTTATTAATGGATGCAGAAGCAGCTTATCATCTGAATAAACCAGATATAGCTCAAGCTGATCTAAAATTAGTGCGTGAGCGTGCTAAGGGGTCTACTTTGTGTAAAGGATATGCAGAAGGTGACAATGCTGGTTTTCCAACACCAGATACCACTCCAAATATAGATACTAATACGAGCACTTTGACTGGTTCAGCTTTATTGGATGCTATTTGGAAGGAACGTCGTTTGGAATTGGCTATGGAAAATTTACGTACATGGGATTTGATTCGCCAAGGTCGTTACTTAGATGTTGTTTCTAAAGTGAAAGACACTGATCGTGTCGGTAATGGAGATGGTGAAGAAGTGCGTTATACTAATTTCAAAGCAAATTGTGAGAAGCACTGTTTAGGCACAGCTGATGGCGTCAAAGTACCTGTTCCAGTTATGACTATTCCATCAACTGAAATTACAGCATGGAATCTAACACAGAACCCATACTAATGTTTGGAGAACAAGAATCAATATCAAATTAGAAATAGACTAGATAATGAAAAAATTAATATACCCATTATTGATTGCTGGCATTAGCCTTTTTGCAGGATGTTCAGATGACAGTGATTATGGCGAAAACTATGATATTAATCTTCCTGTATCTGAAATAACAGAGTTTTCACCAGTTGCTGAGTATGTGGATGGTACTGTTACACTAACAGGAGAAAACATGGATATGATTGAGTCTGTATCTCTTGGAGCCATTCAATGTGATATCCTAACTCAAGAGAGCGGGCAACTAACTTTTAAAGTAAATCGTAACGCAGAGCGTGCGAAAATCACAGTTAAAAACAAATATGGCAGAAAGTTTGATACTTCAGATTATTTTGAACCTCGTTATTTTGCTGCTGTAGTTGCCAAATGGCCTGCTGAATTGCAGATGGAACAATCCTTTACACTAGAAGGAGACAATTTGGACCTTTTAAGTTCAGTATATGTAGATGGTCATCAAGTGTACGCACAAGGGGTGGCTACATCAGATAAAGCTAAATATTTGTTGACAGGTTTTACCCCATCCGCAGATAAAGTGCTTATCACAATTACAGATAAAGCAGGTCATACAATAGAATCTGATCCAATTGTCGTATCAGGCGCAGTAATTGGTGATGATACTTATAAACCTACAGAAACTTTGTTATTGGCCAACTGGGATGATGTCATCCCTACATATGATGCTGGTTGGGGAGATACTCCATTTGAATCTGGAGTCAATGTGGCAGGTGTACCTCAGATATTTGGCAACTATTACAGCGTTAAGGCTTCTGCAGGTAATGGTTGGGATGGATGCTATCAAAAAATCATGTTAGACAATGGTGGTGCAGGTATCTCTTTCAGTGAGTTCCATGATCCATACATTACATTTATGGTGAATACAAATGGCAAAAAAGGATACTTCAACCCTTCTATTAATGAAGCTGATAAGCATTTCACTGCTAGTCCATATTACGACGATGATTATGTTATTCAAACACAAGGTTGGGAATGGCGTTCATACAGTTTGACCGATATGGGATTTGATCTTACAGATATTGCTGCTGGTAATGCTATTGAACTATGGGTTCGTGGAGGTAATGTATCGGCTAGTGATGCTTTTGAGATAAGTATTGACCAAGTCATCATTACTGATGGATATTTAAATCCAGTGAGTGTTTTTGATATGGAAGATAACAGCAAGTTTACAGCTTCAGGGGCTCAACCAATTACTTGGGATAATGGAACTGGCACAACACCTATCAATATGGATCACTATCTAACGTTGAAAGTACCTGCCTCTTCTGTTACCGGTGCATGGGATGAGCTAGCTTCTTTGGCTGTGAATGATCCAGTAAATTTGAGTGACGGATTCGCTAACGGTATTTATGTAAACTTCTTACTCAATACAAATGGTAAGTCAGGATACGCTCAATTCCTATTAGATCAAGGTGACTCTGGTACATGGTCTAATTTTGCAGGCACCGTTTATGGTGATGATTATATGTTGGCACCAACTACTAGTTGGGAGTGGCGTTCATATCGTCTAGAGGACATCCTTGACAAAGCTTCTGCTATTGATTTCTCCAATGAATTCTCCTTGGCCATTCAGTTCAAAAGTGGCAATAATGGAGTGGCTGATGTGGAAATCAATATGGATTATGTATTCTTCTCATCAGTTCCTATAAAATAAATTATCAAGATAACCATTATGAAGTTATATAGTTATAAAAACTGGTTTACAAAGCTTAGTGTATTGGCCGTCTGCTCCTTGGGAGCAGCGGCTTGTACACCATCTAAAAGTAAACCGCAGTATGTCGCTGCTGATGCACAAATTTGTGCATCAGCCGACAGCCTTTTACAGGTATTAGGTCGTGATTGTGGAGTAGCTACGCGTTTTGGTCATCAAGATGCCACTGTGTATGGTCACACATGGTGGAATGAAGCACACCGAAGCGATGTAGGTGAAGTATCTGGGTATTATCCAGCTGTGTACGGTTGGGAGTTGGGGCATATAGAATTGGGAGATTCGTGTTCTCTTGATAGTGTGCGATTTGAGGATATACGTCGTCAAATGATTGCCGCAGATGCTCGTGGAGGCATCAATACCGTTGGATGGCATTTAGACAATCCAGTCAATGGGCACAGCTCATGGGATATGACTCAAGGAACCGTACACGCCATCCTGAACGATTCGTTGGTACAAGCTCATTATGTGCATAATCTGCAACGTCTCGCTCATTTTTTCTTGCAAATCAGACGCCCTGATGGCCATTTTGTTCCTCTATTGTTTCGTCCTTTTCACGAACATAGTGGTAGTTGGTTTTGGTGGGGCAAAGACTTTTGTTCCCCAGAAGAGTATATAGCACTGTGGAAGTTTACTCAAAAAAAATTGTATGATTTAGGTGTTCACCATCTTTTATATATTTATTCTCCAGATTATGTAGCTTCTCTTGATGAGTACTTAGAACGATATCCCGGAGATGATTGTATCGATATTTGGGGACTAGATTATTATCATCGTGAGGGATCAGAAGGTACCAACAAGTACATGACCAATGCTAAAAAGATGCTGCAATTTATAGCTAAAGAAGCACAGCAACGTCATAAATTGTATGTCTTTAGTGAAACAGGGGCAGAATCTTTGCCCATAAACAATTGGTTTACACATGTATTAGCCCCTGTAATTCAAGAAACTCATCCAGCTTATGTGTTGGTATGGAGAAATGCTTTTGATAAACCAATGCATTTCTTTGCACCTTATCCAGGACACGCCACTGCCGATGATTTTAAAACATTTTGTATGCGAAAAGATATTCTTATGGGACCTAAGTTCAATGAGAAAAAGTAATATGACTAATTAGATTTTAAGATGAAGTACTCAGAGCAAGTAGCAAAACTTTTGGCCGATCACGAAGCATTCCTTCAGATTCCCAACAGCCCTGTTGAAGAGACCAATGGTGTTTTTCAACGTTATGAAAATCCAATCTTGACAGCAGCACACACACCTGTGACATGGCGTTATGATTTGAATGAAAAGAGTAATCCTTATTTGATGGAACGCATTGGTATGAATGCAACCATGAATTCTGGTGCCATTAAATGGAATGGAAAATATTTGTTGGTCGTACGTGTAGAAGGTGCCGATCGAAAATCATTCTTTGCTGTAGCAGAAAGTGACAATGGAGTTGATAATTTCCGTTTTTGGGACTATCCAGTGACTATGCCAGAAGATGAAGAACCAGCCACCAATATCTACGACATGCGTTTGACAAAGCATGAAGATGGATGGGTATATGGTGTTTTTTGTGCAGAACGATTTGATCAAAATGCCCCTGAAGGTGATTTGTCCTCAGCCACTGCCACAGCAGGTATTGCCCGCACCAAGAATTTTGTAGACTGGGAACGTCTTCCTGATTTGAAGACCAAAAGTCAACAACGCAATGTGGTTTTGCATCCAGAGTTTGTCGATGGCAAATATGCTCTCTATACTCGCCCACAAGATGGGTTTATCTTTGCAGGTAGTTGTAGTGGTATTGGCTGGGCACTAGTCG
This sequence comes from Bacteroidaceae bacterium, assembly GCA_963678855.1. GTDB lineage: Bacteria > Bacteroidota > Bacteroidia > Bacteroidales > Bacteroidaceae > F22. The sequence continues at coordinate 2,524,426 of OY787448.1, forward strand.
ACGATATTACTCATGCCGAAATAAAAGAAGAAAAGATCATCGATCATCGTTTTTATCATACTATTAAGGAAGTAAAAAATGGCGAAGGCCCTCATCCTATTAGAACCGATAAAGGCTGGTTACACCTAGCTCACGGTGTGCGTGGATGTGCCGCAGGTTTGCGTTACGTGCTCTATATGTATATGACAGATTTAGAAGATCCAACTAGAGTGATTGCAGCTCCAGCAGGACACTTAATGGGACCTATTGGAGAAGAACGAGTAGGTGATGTCAGCAATGTCTTGTTTTCCAATGGTTGGATTGTAGATGAGGATGGCACCGTATTTCTTTATTATGCTTCATCAGATACACGTATGCATGTAGCAACTTCAACAGTCGATAAACTCGTTGATTACTGCATGAATACCCCAGAAGATGGTCTAGCTACTGGTCTATCTGTCGATAAACTGAAGCAACAAATCAGCAGGAACTTAGAATTGTTGCAGAAGTAAAAAAAATATCATACCTTTATTTCCTTGAATGGAATATTATTAGTTGAAAGTCAAGAGAGGGCATGTGTATGTCGTCTCTTGACATCCTTATACAATATTACTATGTTAAAACTTCGTGAGAAAATAGGATATGGATTGGGAGATATGTCCTCTTCCATGTTTTGGAAATTGTTTGGATCATATTTGATGATCTTTTACACCGATGTCTTCGGTTTACCTGCTGCAGTTGTAGGTACCATGTTTTTAGCCACTCGTATCTGGGACTCCTTGTTTGATCCCATGGTGGGTATTGTGGCAGATAGAACAAACACGCGATGGGGAAAGTTTCGTCCATACCTCTTATACTTGGCGTTACCCTTTGGTATCATAGGGATTCTGACTTTTGTCACCCCTCATTGGTCCATTACAGGTAAAATAATCTATGCATATGTCACTTATTCGTTGATGATGATGGTGTATTCCGCTATCAACGTGCCTTATGCCTCTATGCTAGGTGTTATGAGTCCTGATCCAAGGGATCGCAATGTCCTGTCTACTTTTCGAATGAGTTTTGCATACATAGGTAGCTTTATAGCCCTGCTGATGTTTATGCCTATGGTCAACATGTTTTCAGCAAATGATACCAGTGTGGATGCTCAGCAACGAGCATGGCTATACGCTGTTGTTGTTATTGCCGCATTGTGTGTCGCATTATTCTGGGGTTGTTTTGCTTTAACAAAAGAACGAGTTAAAGCCATTAAAGCAGAAACCACCTCTTTGAAAGATGATTTGAAAGATTTGTTGTGCAATCGTCCTTGGTGGATTTTGCTTGGCTCTGGTATTGCAGCATTGATATTCAACTCCATTCGTGATGGAGCTACCGTCTATTATTTCAAGTATTACATTGTAGAAAGTGATTTTTTACAAGTACATTTCTTTGGAGTATCTTTTGTATTATCTGGTTTATACTTAGCCATAGGACAGGCAGCCAATATTGTTGGAGTGGTGCTAGCAGCTCCTATCAGTAATCGTATTGGCAAAAAATCCACTTATATGGGGGCTATGCTTATAGCCACTGTGCTTAGCATTATTTTCTTCTGGTTCGATAAAGATCAGTTGGTGTTGATTTTTGTATTCCAAGTACTTATTAGCATTTGTGCAGGTAGTGTATTCCCATTGTTGTGGTCCATGTATGCCGATTGTACAGATTATTCAGAACTCAAAACAGGTAATCGAGCTACAGGACTAATTTTCTCTTCTTCTTCCATGAGTCAGAAGATGGGATGGGCCGTGGGAAGTGCCCTTACAGGTTGGCTACTAGCCTATTTTGGATTCAAAGCCAATGCAGTACAGTCAGAAGAAACGATACAAGGGATCAAAATGTTTTTAAGCTTTTTACCTGCAGTGGGTACCATCTTATCCGTAGTTCTTATAGCTATGTATCCATTGAGCGAACAACGTATGCACACGATAGTGAGTCAATTGGCTGAGAAGAGAGAAGACGATATACAGAACCAATAATAATAAACATAATGAACAATATAGAACGTTTAGGGCAATTAGTTGAAGAAGTCAGAGAGAATCTTCATGTCAACATTTTGCCTTTTTGGATGCACCAAATGATTGATGAAGCACAAGGAGGTTTTTATGGACAGATAGATGGAGAAGGACATCTTCATGAAGATGCTCCCAAAGGCGCCATTTTGAATGCCCGTATTTTGTGGACTTTCTCTTCAGCTTATCGTCTATCAGGTGAAATTTCTTATTTAGATGTAGCTACTCGTGCCAAAGAATATATACTAAAACATTTTATAGACACTGTACATGGAGGCGTGTATTGGTCGCTTCATGCTGATGGCTCATGTCTTGATAGTAAGAAACAAATATATGCTTTAGCTTTTGTTATTTATGGATTGAGTGAGTACGTACGGGCCACGCAAGATGCCGAAGCATTAGATTGTGCCATAAGCATATTTAAAGCCATAGAAGCTCATAGTTTTGATCATGAGAAGAATGGATATGGCGAAGCATTAACACGCGAGTGGGGACCTATTTCAGATATGCGTTTGAGTGATAAAGATGAGAATGAAAACAAAACGATGAATACTCATCTGCACATTTTGGAAGCCTATACCAACCTTTACCGTGTCTATAAAGATAAAACAGTAGAAAACCAATTGCGCAATCTTATTCAACTGTTTGTTAGCAAGATCCTGAATAATGTCACTTTTCATTTGGAGTTATTCTTTGATGACGATTGGAACAGTAAATACCTCATAGATTCATATGGCCATGATATCGAATCTGCTTGGTTATTACACGAAGCCGCTGTTGTATTAGATGATAAGACTTTGTTATCGACAGTTGAAAGTGTTATCCCTCATATTGTCCAATCCGCTTGTGAAGGCTATATGGAAGATGGTAGCATGATTTATGAGAAACACTGTGGCCAAGAAAATACATTAAATACAGAAAGACACTGGTGGGTGCAAGCAGAGACCGTTGTTGGTTTGCTTGACCATTACCAACTTACAGGCGATCAAACGTCTTTAGACAAAGCTTTATCAACTTGGGAATACATCAAAAATCATCTCGTTGATGAAGAGAATGGAGAGTGGTATTGGGGGATTCTTCCCGATGGACAAGTCAACAAAAAAGATGACAAGGCAGGTTTCTGGAAATGCCCATATCACAATGGTCGTATGTGCATGGAAATCATAGAGAGATTTGAGAAGTAACAAGTAATCATAGATAATAATACCAGATAGTATGAATAAAAAAATATTAAAATCCATTGGACTATTTATTGGACTTACCTTATGTCTTCCCATATATAGCTGTGGAGGTGACGGAGGCAATAGCCCCGCGCCGGATAATAACAAAGAACAACCTAGTGATAACACGGGAGGAGATGATCAGAATGGAGGAGATGACCAAAATAATGATCAAGACGATCCCAACAATCCCCTAGTTACTAAACAGGCTACTGCCGAAACGATTGCTTTATACGAGTACATTAAGGCGCATTATGGTAAGGATATTCTCACATCGGCCATGGCCAATGTAGATTGGAATACGAATGAATGTGAGTGGGTATATCAACACACTGGATTTTACCCAGCCATAGCTGGTTTCGATTTTATCCATATTTATAGTCAGTTGAGTAAATACCAAGACATCTCTCCAGTGAAAAATTGGCACGATGCAGGTGGCCTAGTTACTATAATGTGGCATTGGAATCTACCACGAGCAGAAGGAAGTGATTCTAATTTTGGTTTTTACAGTGAAGCCAATCACAATAGTACAGGCACGAGCCAATACTCCACCTTAACACCCAATGCAGTCAATGATCCAACTAGCTGGACCTACAAACGTTTTGTCAGTGATATTCAGCAAGTTGCCGATATCATGCTTCAACTCCAAGATGCGCAGATCCCTGTGCTTTGGCGTCCCCTTCATGAAGCATCAGGTGGATGGTTTTGGTGGGGGGCTGGCGATGCAGCTTCTTATGTCAAACTATGGCGATTGATGTACACTATCTTCCAAGAGAAAGGAGTCAAAAATACCATTTGGGTATGGACGAGTGAAGTAGGGGATGATGCCTGGTATCCTGGCGATGAGTATGTCGATATTATCGGTCGAGATAAATACAATACCACTTCAGCAAGTGCTATTGCATCAGACTATTCGACCTTGAGCAACAAGTACCCCAATAAGATGATCACCCTTTCAGAATGTGGCGGAGTATCTGATATGCCCGCACAGTGGACTAGTGGAGCCACTTGGTCATGGGTGATGCCTTGGTACGACTACGATAGAACCAAAGATACCTCATCCATGAATAGCAAAGAACATACTTGGGCGAATATTGCTTGGTGGAATCAATTGTTGGGCATGGATAATTGCATCACCCGTGCCGATGTCGACTTGACTAAGTAATCTAACATACATTATTAACCCGTTGTGGAATTCTGTTGATAAAGCGTGTATATCGATAAATTATGTGTATATTGCATACCCTTTTGAAGATACCACATTATTAACTTTTTAATTCCAACAATGGGTTGACAATTTCATTGCGACCCTCAAAATGAGTATGCCATGAAAAGAAAAGCTACCTTTCTCATTCTATTATTTTTTATTTGTGCCCTGCATGCGCAGGAAGTGTACACAACGAAAAAAGATCTATCCTATATTCCTACTACCGAAGCGGATGCTTATCAAAAAGAGCGGTGCAAATTGGATGTCTACTATCCAACAGATAAAAAAGATTTTCCTACCATCGTTTGGTTTCATGGTGGAGGTTTGGAAGGAGGTAATAAATACATCCCACAAGAACTGATGAATAGAGGATTTGCGGTAGTTTCTGTCAATTATCGTTTGAGCTCTAGAGTTAAAAATCCGGCTTACATTGAAGATGCAGCTGCTGCCGTGGCTTGGACCTTCAATCATATAGAAGAGTATGGCGGTAGCAAAGATAAAATATTTGTTTCTGGTCACTCTGCTGGAGGGTATCTCACCCTGATACTAGCTATGGACAAGAAGTATATGGCAGCCTATGGTACAGATGCTGATAGGGTGGCAGCCTATCTTCCCATCAGTGGTCAGACAGTGACTCATTTTACTATTCGTAAAGAGCGCGGATTGCCTAATGGCATCCCTATTATTGACGAGTATGCCCCAGTGAATCGCGTGCGTCAGCATACTGCCCCAGTTGTCTTGATTACTGGGGATCGTAATCTAGAAATGGCCGATCGTTGGGAAGAAAATGCTCTGTTGGCTTCCGTATCGAAGAATATCGGCAATAAACAAGTTACTTTGTATGAATTGCAAGGATTCAATCACAACACAGTGGTCGAACCTGCCTGTTTCTTGATTATCAATTACATCCGTCAACATTGTTCAGATAAAGTCGTAAAGAAATAACATAAAGATAATAGATGAATAAGCACAAATTATTATATGCAGTACTCAGCTTTGCCTGTCTTTTACCTGCATCAGCAACAGTCAAGTTGCCCGAAATCTTAAGTGACCATATGGTTTTGCAACAGCAAAGCCAAGTGAAATTATGGGGTAAAGCCACCCCTAGTAGCACCGTGACCATACATACCTCTTGGAATGGAATAGCCTACACTTGCCATACCGATCAAGATGGTCGATGGTTAACTAAAGTACAGACCCCTCAAGCTAGTTATACGCCCTATACCATACAGTTTGACGATGGTGATGGCACAGTATCCCTTCAAGACATCTTGATAGGTGAAGTGTGGTTTTGTTCAGGACAGTCCAATATGCAAATGCCACTAAGAGGATATTACAATTGCCCCGTAGAAAAGAGCAATCAACAAATTGCATTGTCAGGACAATTTAAGGGAGTACGTGTAGCCACCATTCCCATAACAGGTCATGTGGTTCCTCAAGAAGAAGTGCCAGGACGTTGGCACCTGAGTTGTCCCCAAAATGCCGTTGATTTTTCAGCAGCAGCCTATTCTTATGCCACCATGGTCAATCGAGTATTAGATATTCCCGTAGGTATTATCAGTTGCGCCTGGGGCGGCTCGTATGTCGAAGGATGGTTACCTCGACGCATCGTGTCCACATACCCCGATATTGACATTGAGAAACGTTTGCTTAAAAATGAAGATGGTAGTTGGAATTGGCAAAGCGTAATCATCATGTACAATGGCATGTTGCATCCATTGACCAACTACACCATCAAAGGCTTTTTATGGTACCAAGGTGAGTCTAATGTGGGACATGAGTCGACCTATGCACAACGACTACAAACAATGGTTGATTTATGGCGTAAAGAGTGGGGACAAGGAAACATCCCATTCTATCAAGTAGAGATTGCCCCCTTTAATTACGAATCCTATCGTGATGCAGCAGCCCTTCGTGAACAACAGCATCTATCTACCAAGATGATTCCCAATTCTGATATCATATGCATCAGCGACCTAGTCTATCCATACGAAAAGAATCAAGTACATCCTGCCCGTAAGCAAGAAGTTGGTTATCGATTGGCCTATCTCGCATTGGTCAAAACCTATGGTGTGCAGGGCATCTGTACGACCTATCCAGAATACCAAAGTATGGAGATCAAAGGAGATACTGCTATCATCCATTTGACAGCTTCCGAACATGTTAGTCCATTTGATGGCATTCAAGGATTCGAGATCGCAGGAAAAGATCGAGTATTTCATCCCGCTCAGGTTAAGAACGCACAAAGTTCAGGAGCACTTGAAGTATCCTCTTCAGATGTACCTCATCCAGTAGCAGTACGTTACTGTTATAAAAATTGGCAACTCGGAAATGTGGTGAGTCAGCGTGGCTTACCTCTAGTCCCATTCCGAACAGATAGTTGGTAACAACGTCTTAACACGTTTATGTAGATTGTAGAAGGATGCGGATGCACGGTTTACCGTTGCACCGCATCCTTTTTTTATGATATATTCTATACGGGTATGGACACTATCGCCCTATCAATCAAACAGTCGCTCTAATCGTCTATCAATAATCTCATAAAAAAAGTCACGTAGCATTGATGTATACTACGTGACTTCTTTTATTGATTCGTCAATCTCTGAGTGTATTGACCGAATATATACCTGTTCTTATTTGACTTCTTCTAGATATAAAACACGGCTTGAGTAATCATTTTGTTTGTGGTACGCCACTTTATGATTGTAAGGTATTTCCAAACCATTAGCCGTAAGGAATGCCCCACTAAATGCCTTACCCTCAAAACTGAGTGGTTGATTATCTATACGGTTCAATTCAGTGATGCGATATGTCTTCTCAGGATCTAGTCCAGCCATTTTCACTCTAGGTAGATGTTGGTTGCAGAAGTGTTCCGTTTTCCACCAGTAGAAGACAGCTTTATCTTGCTCAGGAGTTGTATACATCAATGAAGCCACCCCTAATTGATCATATGGAGAAACCAATCGGTAGATATCCCCTAGTTGTACAATAGGGCGTATCATCTTATAATCAGCAATTGCCTTACGACAAAGCTCTTTCTCCTCCGTAGTCATATTTTTGGGTTGAATCTCCATTCCTAGACGTCCACTCATCGCCACATCTATTCGATATTTCAGTGGAATAGTGCGGAATGTTTGATGGTTTGGTGCCGCACTGATATGCGAAGCCATCGCGATAGCAGGGAAGAAATAAGAAGTTCCCCATTGCATATACACACGTTGTAAAGCATCCGTATTGTCACTGACCCAGAACTCATCGAAGTAAGGCAAGATACCATAATTGGCACGTCCACCTCCACTAGCACAAGCCTGTATTGTCAAGTTAGGATATTTCTCACGTACACGTTGACATACTTTTTCTAGTCCTCTGTGATACTCAATATACAAATGACTTTGGTTTGCTGCACTTAGATAACTAGAACCATGATTCATGATACTCATATTGGCATCCCACTTGATATAGTCGATTTGTGGATAATTGGTCATCAGCGTATCCACGATATTAAAGACAAAATTTTGCACTTTAGGATTGCTCAAATCCAAGACCACTTGTGTGCCTCCACGTCCCAATACAGGGTCACGTTGTGGTGCTTTGATGATCCAGTCTGGATGCTTTTCGTATAACTCACTCGTTGTGTTCGCCATCTCTGGTTCTATCCAGATACCAAACTTAATACCATGTTTGGTTGCATCCTGTATGAGCTTGCCGACACCACCAGGCAATTTTCTAGTATCAACGACCCAGTCACCCAATGAGGAATTATCACTCTTGCGTGGATACTTATTACCAAACCATCCGTCATCCATGACAAATAGTTCACCACCCATAGAGGCAATATCCCCCATCATTTGGTCCATGCCAGCTTCATTGATATCAAAGTACACCCCTTCCCAACTGTTCAATAGGATCTTGCGTAGAGTCTGTCCATGAGCCAACTTATGTGCTCTGGCCCAACGATGGAAATGGCGGCTACAACCACTCAATCCCTCATTGCTATAACTCAAAGCAAGAGCTGGTGTCGTAAATGTTTCTCCCTTCTTCAAGTGATACGCAGAATGTGCTTCATTGATACCAGCATAAAACTGATGATACTCACTGTCATCCGTATCGATACGTAACTTATAGTTGCCACCATAACACAACGCTGCACCGATTACTTCGCCCACATTTTCTTGTGGTTTCCCGTTTAGTGAAAACATCACTTCCGCATGTGAAGTATGTGAGTTTCTGATACCATCTTTATTTTGGATCACCTTCATACCTGGTTCTAGACGTTCTTGAGCCAGTTTCCCCTCATTGGCCCATGAGCCATATAAGTGCGATAGCCATACGTTGCCCCTTCTGATGGGTAGATAACCCGACGCAAATTGATCGAGCACCACACTCTTCTTCTCCTTATGCGTGATGTCCGTCCATGTTTCCATCACATCGGCATCATCATATACCTTATAATATACGTTGACATAAAAGGGATACACCTTATCCTTGAGTGTTATCGTTGTGAGTGTTGTGTTGTTGTCTTTAGTTGTATTGACTTTCACCACCTCCATTTGCAGCGTCATATTGCCATCGGCATGTGTTACAGCCAATGCCGATTCTTTAGGACAGTTCATGCCATACACTGGATAAACCGCGTGATCCATATTAGCCACACTTTTTATATTGCGTAGATCAGCCGCATGTAGTCTGTCCCCATAGTACACATATTTGATTTGTCCACCTATAGGAGCAGAGAGCACCAAAGACGTATGCGTGGTGAAGATATGAATATCATCCGAAGAAATTTTTTCAGCTTGTAGGGCTATAGCTGCTGTCTTTTTTGTGGCGAGATGCTTCGTCTCGGCCCATGCCACCTGCGATATGCCACTAGCAAAAATCGTCAGACAGATTCCAGTTGTGAGAAACTGCTTTTTGAAATAATGGTTCATGTTCTTGTACTTAGATTTATAAATTAACGACCTTGATTATGCACCAAACGCACAATCCTTCTTGTCCTAACAAAGATAAGTATTATGGTCCGAATACCCCTTCTCTAATGGATTTAAAACTATCCCTATTGTCATAAAAGACATATGGGGATGAAAAGAATACATATGGGGTGTTCCGTTATGCGAGAAAAGCTCTATCTTTACCTACGCAAAACTAATACGTATGAGAAGACCTCTTTTTATTTATATATTGATGTTCTTGGGCCTATGCACACAGGCATTTGGACAAATTAATTTTCATGTGCTGGATGTCAAATCTGGCATGTCCGACAATTGTGTGCAAGACATTCTACACGACCAATCTGGTTTCATGTGGTTTGCCACAGGCGATGGATTGAACTGCTATGACGGCTACCATTTTAGAAACTACACCTTACCCCATACCGCCCCCTCTACCAATAGCATCGAATGGGTCGATGAAGATGCATCGGGTACTATCTGGATCCAAACATCCACTCACTACTGCTTTTACAATCGCGAGCAAGACAAGTTAGATCTAGCCATCCAGTCTCCCCTGACCTCCTTAGGAGTAGTCGGTACCCCCAGTAAACTGTTTGTCGATGCCGATAGCAACCTCTGGTGCCTTATTAATAATGTATTATATTATTACTCCTTTCAAGATAAAAAACTCCTTCATGTAGATGTGCCCTGCAACGTGCGCATCCTCGATTTGGTGTGCCGTGATGCCTATGCCTACCTGCTACTATCCGATGGTCATGTCGTCTCCGTAGATTGGAATCAGAACGCCATACAACCCTTGTTTCAAACCACATTGTACCCCGCCGTACGTTCCCATCTCTACCTCGACACCTCTCGTCATCTATGGCTATACACCTCGCATAGTTCCCGATTACAATGTTACTCCATAGCACAGAAAAAATGGCTCCCATTAGTCAAAGGGCGCGATTTGCTCAATCACCACACCATGATCACCACCGTCACCGACGATGGGAAAGGCAACATATGGATAGGTACCGACAATAGCGGCATATTTATTTGTCACCAAGGTCAACGCACTATCACCCCCCTATACCAAAAAGCCGATCAGATGTATTCGCTTCCTAGCAACCACATCACTAGCATTCTCAAAGACCGAAAAGACATCATGTGGGTTGGTACTGGTAAGCAAGGAGTCGCCTACGCCAATTTAGACAACCTCGTTTTCCGCAACACCCGATGCCCTCATCAAGAAGACGTCAGTTGTCTGCTAGAAGACAAATCTGGGCATTTATGGCTAGGATTTGATGGTGAAGGCATCGCCCGATACGATGCCCAGACCCACCAATACACCTACTTCAATACCAGCAACTCCTCCATACCATCCGACTTGATCGTATGCACCTTCCGCGACTCCAAAGACCGTATCTGGTGGGGTAGTTTCGGTGGTGGAGCCTTCTACATGCAGCAGGGACACTTTGTCGAATTGCACGACACCCCCCAGGGCACCCACCAAGCCTTCCCTCGATATATCCGTCGCATCACCGAAGATGCAGCAGGCAATATCTGGTTGGCCACCTACGCCCAAGGCCTCTACTGCCTGAGTGCCGATGGCACCCTCCAAGTCTACACCGTAGACAATACCCCATTATTGACCAATTACATCGCCGATCTATCCTGCGTAGATGGCCACACACTCTATATTGCCACCAGTGCCGGCGTCTATAGCCTAGACACCACCACACGTGTTCTCGCTCCATTGAAGGGTACATCGGCCACCCCAGATATCACCCCAGACGGCTTTGCCAACTGCATATACCAAGATACTCGAGGCCTCCTTTGGATAGGGGGGCGTAAAGGTGTGAGCATCTACAATATAGACACCCATGCCGTGACCCATCTATCTAGTGCATCGGGACTATCCAACCCCTACATACGTGGTCTTGTAGAAGATGCTGAAGGCAATATGTGGATGGCTACCGATCATGGCATCACCCACGTCGTTATTGTCGATCGTACCCCCAGCCACCAGTTAGAATATTATTGTAACCCCTATTTCGAAGAAGACGGCATCGGCTCCTTCTCCTTCAACAACTTTTCCATCTACCGCAACACACACAACGATATATTAGTTGGTGGAGCAGGGGGGTATCTTCAGATACCTTCCAAGTCTTCCTACCTATACCAGCACAACCGCCACGTTATGTTTACCGGTCTCTACGTTGCCAATGAGCGCGTCCATGTAGGCGTACCCACAGCAGAGAATCGCATCATCCTAGATAAAAATATCCAACTGATGCACCATATAGACATGCCCTATTCCGATCGAAACTTCGCCTTGGAAGTGTCCGCTATGGACTATGGTCATCTACACAAAATACACTACCTCTATCGTTTGAGCAATAGTGGCCAGTGGATCAAACTAGAAGGCAACCGTATCTACTTCAACAACCTAGCTCCAGGCACCTACCCATTGCAAGTCAAAGTCGAGGAAAACCATACAAACGAAAGGAACGCCATCGCCACTTTACAGATCACAGTGCATCCCCCTTTCTGGTTGTCCATCCCAGCCTATATCCTCTACGCCACTCTAGTGCTAGCCCTTATTATCCTAGCCATATTCCGAATCCAACGCAACCATGTACGCACCCTGCAACAGCAAAAGCGCGATATGGATGCCGCCCAACAGCACGAAATCGATGAGGCCAAACTCCGCTTCTTTACCAACGTCAGTCACGATCTGCGCACCCCCTTATCGCTTATCATCACCCCATTGGAAAAGATGCTTCATTCAGATCTTGCCCCATCCCAGCACAAAGACCTCCAACTCATGCACCGCAATGCCCAGCTGCTATTGGAAAATATCAACCAATTGCTCGATCTGCGTGCCTTAGAGAACCACCAAGCCCAACTCTCCTTAGCACATGGCGATTTGGTAGAATTTGTCCAAGAAGTATGTACCTCTTTCGAATCCTATGCCGAGAAGAAAAACATCCCTTTCAAGATTACCCTTAAAGTTACTAGTCTCGAGATGGACTTTGATCGCAAGAAGATGCAACGTATCCTCTTCAACCTCCTGTCCAATGCCTTCAAATACACCGCCCCACAAGGACACGTTCTCGTTGTCGTAGATAGCATCACCCACCGAGACCTCCGCTACGCCCGCATCCAAATCATCGACAATGGTGAAGGCATCCGCGATGAAAACAAAACCAAGATCTTTGATCGCTTCTTCCAAGAAGAAAAGGCGACCACCGCTTATGTAGGAAGCGGTATCGGGCTCCATATAGTCAAAGAATACGTCACCCTCCATCATGGTGAGATACAAGTGAAAGACAACCTGCCCCAAGGCACCATCTTTGAAGTCATTCTCCCCATACAGCACCAAGTTGTAGTGACCCATCCCGACATGGCTGTAACTTCTATTGCCCTAGAAAAAGACTCAGAAGAAATCAGCCTAAAGCCTCAGAAAGCACAACAAAAAACAACTATTTTAGTTGTCGAAGATAACGACGACTTCAGATGCTTTATGGTCGATTCCCTGAGAGAACAATTTGACGTTTTCGAAGCCCGAAATGGCCAAGAAGGGCTCGATATGCTTGCCCACCAAGACGTACATATCATCATCAGCGACATCCGCATGCCCATTATGGACGGATTGGAACTCTGCCATCGTGTCAAAAACGACATCCGCTATTCGCATATCCCAGTCATTCTACTCACAGCACGTACCGCCGATGAGCACGTCCTTGAAGGGCTGCGTGAAGGGGCTGATGAATACATCTCCAAACCCTTTAATTTGGACATCCTCCTGCTGCGCATTCATCACCTCCTAGCTTGGAGCATCAAGAACCATCAGCAGTTTGGCAAGACAGACCTATCTCCCCACGAACTCACCATCAGCAGTCTCGATGAGCAACTCATCACCCGAGCCATGCAAGTCGTCCAAGACCACCTCAGTGAAGCCACATTCACCGTAGAAAACCTAAGTGCCGAAGTAGGCATGAGTCGTGGACATCTATACAAGAAACTCATGTCGATCACTGGCAAGTCTCCCCTTGAATTTATGCGTTCCTTGCGCATCCAGCGAGGGAAACAACTGCTCGATCAAACTCCCGAAAGCATCTCCCAAATTGCTTATCAAGTGGGCCTATCCCCCAAGCAATTTGCCAAATATTTTAAAGAAGAATTTGGTTGCCTACCTTCCGAATACCTCAAGAATAAGCAACTATAAATTTTTCCGATCGATCTATTAATCATGCGCATTTGAGTATTGTAGAAAGACAAAATAGTATTAGAGTTTTTCTCATAAATGTATTATTTTTGTCTCATCTGGCTACATAAAATGACGCAATTAACCCGTAACATATATAATATGAAGAACAACACCTTATTAAAAGGCACTTTATTATCAACAGCTATGATGGCATCAGCAGCTTTGATTGCACAACCCCTTGTGCAACAGATTAATGATGGCTGGAAGTTCAAGCAAGCTCGCTTAAGCAACTGGTACCCAGCCACAGTACCTGGCGTTATCCATACCGACCTGATGGACAACGACCTCCTAGATGACCCATTTTATCGCCTCAATGAGCGTGGAGCACAATGGGTAGACAAAGAAGACTGGATCTACGAAACCACCTTTCAGCTCACCCCAGAGATGTTGAACCAACAACACTTACTGATCGATTGCAAAGGTCTAGACACCTATGCCGATGTCTATCTCAACGACTCCCTGATCATCCAAGCCGACAATATGTTTCGTGAATGGCAAGCCTCTATCAAGAAGCTAGCCACCGAAGGGCAGAACACCCTGCGTGTCTACTTCCATTCACCTATCAAGCACGATCTGGGTAAATTTGACGCCCTCAATTATCAATATTTTGCTTCCAATGACCAGAGTGAAAATGGAGGTATCTTCGACAAGCGCGTCAGTGTATTTGCCCGTAAAGCAGGATATCATTATGGCTGGGATTGGGGTCCACGCCTCGTCACATCTGGTATCTGGCGTCCTATCTCCGTAGTAGGTTGGAGCGATGCTTATGTCGATGACATCTATTATAAACAACCTGATGTTACTGCTTCACGTGCCAAACTAGATGCCCAGATTCAGATCCAAGCAGACCATGCCATCCCAGATGCCATGCTCACCATTACCGATATAACAACCCATAAAGTATTGGTCAAGAAACATATCGATATTGCCAGCGGTCATCAAGTCCTTAGCCTACCATTTACCATCCATCATCCCAAACTATGGTGGACCAACGGTCTAGGCCAAGCTCATCGTTACAACTTCCAAGTCCAGCTAGCCGTAGGCGATGACATCCTAGATGTCAAGCAAAATAAGATCGGTGTACGCTCCCTTAAAGTTGTCAGCGAAAAAGATAAAGACGGCACCAGTTTCTATTTCGAACTCAATGGACACCCTGTTTTCGCTAAAGGTGCTAACTACATTCCTCAAGACAATTTCTTGACTCGAGTGACTCCAGCCGACTATAAGAAAACCATTATGTCTGCCGTTGAAGCCAATATGAACATGCTTCGCATATGGGGTGGTGGAATCTACGAAAACGACCTCTTTTATGACCTATGCGACGAACACGGCATCCTCGTGTGGCAAGATTTCATGTTTGCATGCAGCATGTATCCAGCCGAAGGTGCCCTACTAGAGAACATCCGTCAAGAAGCTATTGACAACGTGGTACGCCTACGCAACCACCCAAGTATCGCCATCTGGTGTGGCAATAACGAATGTCAAGATGCCTGGTACAATTGGGGATGGCAAAGCAAATACAAAGCTCAAAGCCAAGCCATTGCCGACACCGTATGGACACAATTCTGCAATCAGTACTACGACGTCCTACCAGATGTTGTAGCGACCTATGCCCCAGAAACCAAATACTGGCCATCATCGCCATTTGCAGGCAAAGGCCATGGTAGCAACGACCACGATGGCGACCGCCACTATTGGGAAGTATGGCACGGTGAAAAACCTATCAGCCAATACAATGTAGAGCGTGCCCGCTTCTTCAGCGAATACGGTTTCCAATCCTTCCCAGAGTTTGTCAGCATCAAGAAATACGCTCCAGAAGCCAAAGACTGGGACATCCGTAGCGAAGTCATGATGGCCCACCAGCGAGGAGGCGAACACGCTAATGGTTTGATCGAAACCTACATGCTCAACGAATATCGTCGTCCCGCAGATTTCAAGCGCTTCCTATATGTCAACCACGTCCTACAAGGCGATGCCATAAAGACAGCTATCGAATCTCATCGTCGCGATATGCCTTATTGTATGGGTACTCTATTCTGGCAAATCAACGATTGCTGGCCTGTAGCTTCATGGGCAAGTCGCGATTATTATGGTCGTTGGAAAGCTCAGCATTACTTTACACGCAAAGCTTACGATGACGTGATGGTTTCTCCATATGCTGAGGATGGACAATTGAATATCTATGTGGTATCTGATCGTTTAAAACGTTTCAGAGGAAAACTTGATGTAAAAATCATGACTTTTGCCGGAGAAGTTGTTGCAGAAGAGACTAAGCGTGTTCAAGTACAAGCTAATGGCAGCCATGTCCTTGCCAGCTACAATGTAGAGGAGCTATTGAAGGGCAAAGCTGTTGCAGATGTCTTTGTTTATGCTAAGCTTATTGATAATAAGGATCAAGTATTTGATAATACATATGTGATGCTTAAACAAAAGGACATGCATTACCCAGCTGTTGATGTGAGCTATACCATAGAAGAGGTAGCCGATGCTGCTCAAGTAACGGCATCTATGGCACCAACAGCTCATATTTACGATATTACATTGACTGCTCCTCAGTTTGCACGTGCCGTGCATCTAATGGTCAATGACGTGAAGAGCTATTTTGCAGACAACTATTTTGATATGCTTCCAGGACAAACACGAACAATACGTTTGTCGACAGACTTATCATTGAAGGAAGTCAAAGAAAGTATGACTATAGAAAGTTTGGGAATTTAAGAGCAAACTTGAATAATAAAACGAGAGCCTGTCGAATTTTCGACAGGCTCTCGTTATATATATCATGTATTGAGTATTATATCTTTACCGCCGCCATCAGCATCGTAGGATACGCATAGCTCCCATCAGGCATCTGCACTGTAAAATCACTAAAGCCAGCCTTAGTCAAAGCATCTCGCAGTACGTCTTCAGAAATTTGATGCGTAGGATAGCCTAGTATCTGCGTTTGCAGCTCCACCAGCGCCAGTGTCAAATCACTCCCAGGATTGATAGATATATCACATACATGATTGGACACGAAGATACCTCCAGGCTTCATCGCTTTGTAGATGCGTGTTAGAAAATCTACCAACTCGCCATTGACCGCATAGCCATACATATAATGAGATACATACACAAAGTCGTAACCATCACCAAAGTCCTCGTCTGTCTTCATATCTAAGGCATGGTAGGTGACACGGTCGAAATCAGGCTCATCTTGTTTGAGTTCTTTTGCGTTCTTACAGACCTCAGGCAAGTCGTAGACATGCGCCTGTAAGTGCTTGTTCTCTTGCAAGAAAGCATAAGAATAATAGCCGATATTTCCTGCCAAGTCGCATAACTTAGTACACGATGCAAACTGTGGAAGGCTCTTGACAAACTTGACAGCACCTTGCAGGCCACCCGCTTTCATGCCTTGTTCCATACTTAAGGCCGATTCTTTGGAGTTCCACATGTGCTGATTGAACTCTGGTGTATCTCCTTGCAATACAGGAAGCAACTGGTCAAAAGGGCCATTGCTGCCAGAGAACTCTTGAAGGGCTTTCACTTGATTGGCTTCCGATGAACTCACGAGATAGTCTTCGGCTAGTGGAGTAAGGTGGTAGGTATCTTCAGTGATGCGCACTAACTCTATCTTTTCAAGCACATGGAGTAGGGCTCTCGTCACTGCCAGTGGAGTATCTAGTTCTTTGACGATACTTTCTAAAGTGCGGCCTTTTGTTGATGAGGTTGCTTCATCGGGAGTAGATAACACATCAAATAGCTTGATAGCTACCGCAGCATTGATAACTTTAGGAAGATAGCTGATATACAGCAAGTTGTTCAGCTTGCTGTAAGGCGCTTGTAGTTTGGGTATATTCATTGTTTTCTATGTATGAGGTTATATATGTCACAAAGGTAGGGGAAAACAATGAGATGGTCAATACCTATTTATGGTGATAACTGCTTAGCTATCTACCTAGTACATGGAGCTACTTTACTAATGTATAGTAACGATTATTCTTCCCATGCTTTACAAGCAATCCTTCTTCCACAAATTGCAGCAATTCTTCTCTTGCTTTGTATTCCTGTGTCCCAGTTATTTCTCTATAGATGCGCATCGTTATGATAGGCTCATCTTGCATATACTGAATAAGCTTTTGACGTCTTTCATCTAGTTCCCCCAAGTTGATATGATACTTCTTCATTCCACTCGGTGCACGGCGTATCTTATAGTCAAATTGGTCGATGAATTTCTTCGCGAATTGTACCTTAATCCCATTGAAAGTGATGTCTTTCCCATGTAAATCTTCTGGCTTTTCTACCCCTTCAGAGGTCAGTTTGGCAGAGAAGATACACACACCGTCCACAATCACACGGTTTGAGTCAAACACGTTTTTGCCGACTTCTCGAAAGAAACTGTCCAAGATGCTTAGCACATCTCCTGGGGTAGCACTTGACTTCTCGGCAATATTCTTAGCGATATCTGTTAAGTGAACATCATTTGAGTGCGCAGCCTGTGCGTAATACATTGCCTTGTCTTTGCTAGGCAATTTCTTTTTGTTGTAATCGTAAAATAGATCCATAAGTAATAGCGTTTTTTATTGTTTATACTATATACCAATCTGAACTAAGCCCAATGATAAGCTCGTATACTGTGTACATAGTTTTAAAGTATAGAATGTCAGTCATTGTTCGCGTACTTAGATATCTCAGTTCGCGAACGAAGATATCTCAGTTGGCGAACTTTGATATCTCAGTTCGCGAACGCAGACTGAGCTTAGTATAACAAAGATACAACTTTAATGGGAGAAAAGCTGTGTTTGCAGTACGTTTAATTGTTAATTTCCTAGGGTAGAGACAATGCTTACTACTTACTGAATAGATACAAAAAAAACGAGAGCTTGTCGATGGGTCGACAGGCTCTCGTTTTCTAATATGATATTCTCAGGGAGTATCTTAATACTCTCCCCAAGCCTTAATCTGGATATCCTCCGTGCCCATTTCGCAGAACGCATTGATAAACGCGCTAGCTAATCGGCTATTCGTCAACAATGGCACATTCAAGTCAATCGCTGCACGACGAATCTTGTACCCGTTGCTCAACTCACGGACAGTCAAGTTCTTAGGGATATTCACGACCATGTCGATCTCACCATCACGAAGCAAGTCAAGTGCTTGTGGTTGGTTGTCGTTGCTTGGCCAGTGAGCCACTTGACAAGGGATGCCATTCTCTACTAGAGACTTGGCTGTACCTTCTGTACCCCATAGGTTGTAGCCCTTAGCGACTAGCTTCTTGGCTGCATCAAGCATACCGACCTTTTGGCGGACATCACCTGTAGATAGCAGGATGTTCTTCTTAGGGATGCGTAGACCGACAGACAGCATAGAAAGCAATACTGCTTCGTTTGAGTCTTCACCGATACAACCTACTTCCCCTGTAGAGGACATGTCGACACCTAGTACTGGATCGGCTTTTTGTAGACGGTTGAACGAGAATTGAGAGGCTTTCACACCGACATATTCTAGGTCGAACAAGTTCTTTCTTGGCTTCTCAACTGGAAGACCTAGCATCACTTGGGTAGCCAAGTCGATCAAGTTGATCTTCAATACCTTACTTACGAATGGGAATGAACGTGAGGCACGCAAGTTACACTCGATAACCTTGATGTCATTATCTTTCGCTAGGTACTGGATATTGAATGGTCCAGAGATATTTAGTTCGCGGGCAATCTTGCGAGAGATGGCCTTCACGCGACGTACGGTTTCTACGTATAGCTTTTGTGGTGGGAACTGGATAGTGGCGTCACCTGAGTGGACACCAGCAAATTCGATGTGCTCACTGATAGCGTAAGCGACGATCTCACCGTTTTGGGCTACTGCATCCATCTCAACCTCCTTAGCGTGCTCGATAAATTGGCTGATGACTACTGGGTGCTTCTTACTCACATTGGCTGCAAGTTCTAGGAAGCGGTGTAGCTCTTCTTCGTTAGAGCAGACGTTCATGGCAGCACCTGATAGCACGTATGATGGACGTACTAGGACTGGGAAGCCTACTTCTTGGATAAAGCCATCGACATCTTCCATCGAGCTAAGCTCTTGCCAACGTGGTTGGTCTACGCCGATGCGGTCAAGCATAGCAGAGAACTTCTCACGGTCTTCGGCATTGTCGATGCTCTTGGCTGTGGTACCTAGAATCTTCACGTCTTGCTTGTCAAGGCGTAGGGCTAGGTTATTAGGAATCTGACCACCTGTAGAGACAATCACGCCGTGAGGTATCTCTAGGTCCATGATATCCATGACACGCTCGAATGTCAACTCGTCGAAGTATAGACGGTCGCACATATCGTAGTCGGTCGATACGGTCTCTGGGTTGTAGTTGATCATGACGCTGCGGTAGCCTTCCTTACGAATCGTATTCAAGGCTTGCACACCACACCAGTCAAACTCTACTGATGAACCGATACGGTAGGCACCCGAACCGAGTACGACGATAGACTTGTCGTCATTTTCGTACTGGATGTCGTGAGCGACACCGCTATAGGTCATATATAGGTAGTTGGTTTGCGCAGGATACTCGGCAGCTAGGGTATCGATTTGCTTCACGACTGGAAGGATACCTAGTGCTTTACGGCGTGTACGTACGTCTAGGATGGCTGCTTCCATATCATCAGCTTGTGGACCGAATACGGCACGACCGATTTGGAAGTCACTAAATCCTTGTACTTTCGCGCGGCGAATCAAGTTGGCTGGTACAGCTTGAAGGGCATCGAATGCTTCAAGTTCTTCGGCTGTATCCATGATTTTGCGTAGCTTGTCCAAGAACCACTTGTCGATCTTTGTCAAGTCGTGGATTTGGTCTACAGTATAGCCTGCGCGCATCGCTTTGTTGATGACGAACACACGGTTATCTGTTGGCTCACGCAATGCCTTATCGATATCTGAATCTTCTAGTTTCAGTTCTTTGTTTTCTACGAATCCGTGCATGCCTTGGCCAATCATACGAAGACCCTTTTGCATGGCTTCTTCGAAGGTACGGCCGATGGCCATGACTTCACCTACAGACTTCATCGAGCTACCTAGTTCGCGGTCTACACCCGCAAACTTACCAAGGTCCCAACGTGGAATCTTACAGACGCAGTAGTCGAGCGCTGGCTCGAAGAATGCGCTGGTTGTCTTTGTTACCGAGTTCTTCAAGTCGAACAAGCCGTAACCTAGTCCTAGCTTGGCTGCTACGAAGGCTAGTGGATAACCTGTGGCCTTAGAGGCTAGGGCAGACGAACGCGATAGACGGGCGTTTACTTCGATCACGCGGTAATCTTCACTTTCTGGATCGAAAGCATATTGTACGTTACACTCACCCACGATACCGATATGACGGATGATGCGGATAGATAGTTCACGTAGCTTATGGTATTCAGCATTTGTTAGGGTCTGAGATGGAGCGATGACGATCGACTCACCCGTGTGAATACCTAGTGGGTCGAAGTTCTCCATGTTACAGACTGTGATACAGTTGTCGAAGCGGTCACGGACTACTTCATACTCCACTTCTTTCCAGCCTTTCAAACTCTTCTCGACCAAGACTTGTGGAGAGAAAGAGAATGCTTTTTGACAAAGGACTTCTAGTTCCTCTTCGTTGTCGCAGAAACCAGAACCTAGTCCACCTAGTGCGTAAGCAGCACGTACGATGATAGGGTAACCAAGGTTGGCAGCTGCTTTCTTGGCATCTTCGATATTCTCAACCGCTTCACTTTTGATTGTTTTTACATCAATCTCGTCAAGCTTATTGACAAAGATCTCACGGTCTTCGGTATCGATGATGGCTTGTACTGGTGTACCCAGTACTTGTACGTTGTATTTTTCTAGAACACCGCTCTTGTATAGGGCTACACCACAGTTGAGCGCTGTCTGTCCACCAAATGCAAGAAGGATACCTTGTGGGCGTTCTTTTTCAATCACTCGTTCTACAAACTCAGGAGTGACTGGTAGATAATATATTTGATCGGCTACCCCTTCAGAGGTTTGTACCGTCGCAATATTTGGGTTGATTAGGATGGTTTCAATACCTTCCTCTTTCATGGCCTTAAGGGCTTGAGAACCGCTGTAGTCAAACTCACCAGCTTCACCAATCTTAAGGGCGCCAGAACCTAGAAGGAGGACTTTTTGTATCTTTTGATCTGTCATAATCTAATTGTTTGTTTTGGGGTGATTAAAGCATCTGCACGAAATCATCGAATAGGAAGTCGGTATCTACAGGACCAGAAGCTGCTTCTGGGTGGAACTGTGCCGAGAACCAAGGGTTGGTCTTGTGGCTGATTCCTTCGTTGCTACCATCGTTCATATTGATAAATAGTGGTTCCCAATCTTGACCTAGTGTATCGTTGTCTACAGCGTACCCATGGTTTTGAGAGGTGATAAAGCAGCGGTTGGTACCTACTTGGCGCACTGGTTGGTTGTGCGAGCGGTGACCATACTTTAGTTTGAAGATTTGTGCACCACCTGCTTTAGAAAGCAGTTGGTTGCCCATACAGATACCGAAGATAGGTAGCTTAGGGTTGTTCATGGCCTTGCGGATATTGTTGACTGCATCTTCGCATGTGTCAGGGTCACCAGGGCCATTGCTTATAAACAGACCGTCAAATTCAAGCGTGTTGAAGTCGTAGTCCCAAGGACAACGAATCACTTCTACATCGCGCTTGATAAGGCAGCGGATAATATTTGTTTTGACACCACAGTCTAGAAGTACGACTTTCTTCTTGTCGTCACCTTCATTGTAGCGAATCACTTCTTTGCAGCTTACGCGAGCTACTTGGTTGACCAAGTTGGGATCTACGAAAGCGATTTCATCATCCCCGTTGAAGACGATTTTGCCTTTCATACTTCCTTTCTCACGAAGGATCTTAGTTAGTTGGCGGGTGTCGATGCCTGTGATACCAACGACTTCTTCGCGCTTCAACCACTCACCAAGGCTTTCCTTAGCATTCCAGTGGCTGTAGTTGTCGCTGTAATCTGATACGATAATGGCTTCGGCGTGAATCTTTTCACTTTCCATAAGTATCGGTAGGTCATGCTCACCACTCTCAGTAGTAGGCACACCGTAGTTGCCAACTAGTGGATAGGTAAGGGTCATCAACTGGCCTGAATAACTCGGGTCGGTAAGACTTTCAGGATATCCTACCATAGCCGTATTAAATACGACTTCACCTGCTACAGGCTTCTCATAACCGAAAGAAAATCCGGTCATGCGTGTTCCGTCTTCCAGAAGGAGGGTTACATTCTTCATAGGTTAATAATATGCTTGACTTTAAAAATGTTCAGTTTGTTGTTCTTGTAGTCGGACTTTCGTCCTAGTTTTTTTTGATGCTCCTTGGAGTGGTTGTCCCGTGGGGTCGCTGGAGAGGTGTCTTGTGGGGGACACCTCTCCAGAGGCATCATGCGAGTGTACAATCGTTGTGGGGCGATTGGTTTTGCTACACTCTAAGAATTTAGCATCTCACGAGAGTACCAGTTGATGTAGGCGTTGTTAATAGCGCGCACACCTCCAGGTGTTGGATATTCTCCTGTGAAATACCAGTCGCCCTTGTGGTTAGGGCATGCTTTGTGTAAGCCTTCTATCGACTGATAGACAATTTGCACCTCAGCCTGAACATGTGCAGGCTTCAGTAGTTCTACCATCTTAGCTGAAATTTCTTCCGCCGTAAATGGTTTATAGATTTCACGCACGTGGTTTACCATGCGATTCATCGGTAATTCTCGTTGGGCGAGGGACTGTTGGTACACCTCGTCGATGATATGCTTCATACCGCGCTCTTGTAGTAGGGCGATGGCTGCACGGAAAGCGATAAACTCTCCCATGCGAGACATATCGATACCGTAATAGTCAGGGTAGCGCACTTGTGGCGACGAACTGACAATGACGATTTTCTTTGGATCTAGTCTATCTAGGATACCGATAATACTTTGACGTAAAGTCGTACCGCGTACGATACTATCATCGATAATGACTAGATTGTCTTCGCCGCGCTTCAAGCTGCCATATGTAATATCATATACGTGAGCAGCTAGGTCGTTGCGGCTATTGCCTTCCGCAATAAATGTGCGGAGTTTAATATCTTTAATGGCTACTTTCTCGCTGCGGATACGCTTAGAGAGAATCTTTTGTAGCTCTTCTTCGTTCGGGTTGTGACCAAGCGCAAGGATTTGTTGTCCTTTAAGCTTGTTCAAGTAGGCATCAAATCCAGCGAGCATACCATAAAAGGCTACTTCGGCTGTATTCGGTACGAATGAGAAGACAGTATTGTCTACTTCATTGTTGATAGACTTTAGGATAGGCTCTACTAGCTGCTCTCCTAGAGTCTTACGTTCTTTGTAGATGTCTATATCCGAACCGCGGCTAAAATAGATACGCTCGAATGAACATGGCTGCACGCCACGTGGCTCATTGATTTGTTGCGTAGATACTTTACCTTGCTTATCTACTAGTAGCGCTTCACCTGGTTTTAGTTCAACTACTTCATCGGCATGTAGATTCATCGCTGTTTGAATCACAGGACGCTCACTTGCTAATACCATAAACTCGTCGTTATGGTAGTAGAATGCAGGACGGATGCCCCATGGGTCGCGTAGCGCAAAACTTTCACCGCTACCTGTGATACCACAGATGACATAGCCACCATCCCAAATAGGAGATGCCTTGTGTAGCACATTGGCCATCTTCATATCACGCTCGATACGGTGAGTGATGTCCATGCCTTCTAAGCCTTCAGCTTTACACTGACGGAAGACACGTTCTACTTCGCGGTCTAGGCGGTGACCGATTTGTTCTAGTAATATATATGTATCGGCATATTTACGAGGGTGCTGCCCATAGCTGGTAATTTCCTCGAAAATCTTGTCGACATTTGTCATATTAAAGTTACCGCACAAGCAAAGGTTCTTAGCTCTCCAGTTGTTACGACGTAGGAAAGGGTGTACGTAGCTCAACCCCTTTTTACCTGTAGTAGAGTAACGTAGGTGTCCCATATATAGCTCACCTGCAAAAGGCAATTCTTGCTTAGCATATGTCGCATCAGCTAGCTTATCGGCAGGGACATCTTTAAAATGTTCATGGACTTTACCAAAGATTTCTGTGATGGCACTAGAACCTTCTGCACGCTCACGGAACATGTATTCTTCGCCAGGGTTGGCTTGAAGCTTAACACAGGCCAAACCAGCACCTTCTTGTCCGCGGTTGTGCTGCTTTTCCATTAAGAGATACAGCTTGTTCATTCCGAACATCCATGTGCCATATTTCTCTTTGTAATATTCCAGTGGTTTTAGTAAGCGAATCATCGCTACGCCACATTCATGTTTTAATTGTTCCATATCTTTATTTTCCTATAGCTAGGTCGGTATATTTAGTCAAAAATAAAACAGGCGCAACTGCGCGCGCAGTTACACCTGTATATATAGTACGGATTTGTTCCCAAATAAAGTCAATAAAGCCCATAAACCAATTGGCGCCAAAAATGCCAATATTTCCAGAAGCCCAAAATGCCTGAGCCTGTTTAGGGCTCCAACCGTCAATCTTAAAAGTATGATAAGTATAACACTTTTTCATGCTTGGGGTTCTTTAAGTTTATAATCCTATTGTTGTTCGTTTTACGGGTGCAAAAATAGGAAAAACTTTTGACATAATCATGTCCTATACCTTTTTTTTGTCCCGACTTGTCGCTTTTTTTTTCGCTCATAACAATTCTGTCTTGATATAGCATCTCTTTGTGTTAATTTGTAGACGCAATCTAGACAAAAATCATAAATTTTTGCGTTGAATAAGCTTGGCTTCTTCCCAATATTTGTCCATTTCTTCCAAAGACATGTCTTGAAGGTTTTTACCTTGCTTGATGGTCTTTTCTTCTAGGTAGTTGAATCGTTCGATAAACTTCAGATTGGTTAGCTCTAGAGCATTTTCTGGGTTGATGCCATATAGACGTCCCGCGTTGATGATACTGAATAGCAAATCGCCATATTCTTCTTTGGCTTTTTGTGCTTCCATGGCAGCAATTTCTGTTTGAAGTTCTTCAAACTCCTCTTTCACCTTATCCCATACCTGCTCTTTGTCTTCCCAGTCAAAACCTACATTGCGGGCTTTGTCTTGGATGCGGTAGGCTTTAATCAAAGCAGGAAGTCCAGCGGGCACTCCGCTCAAGACGCTTTTGTTGCCATCTTTTTCTTTCAGCTTAATCTGCTCCCAAGTCTTGCTTACCTCCGCTGCGGTCTCTGCTTTTTCTTCTCCGAAGACATGAGGATGGCGGAAGATGAGTTTATCACATAGCTTATCGCATACGTCTTTGATATCAAAATCTCCCTTTTCGCTACCGATTTTGGCGTAGAATAAGATGTGTAGAAGGACATCCCCTAGTTCCTTAGAGATCTCATTAGCATCATCATTAAGCAATGCATCTGTCAACTCGTAAGTTTCCTCTATAGTGTTAGGGCGCAAGCTTTCGTTGGTTTGCTTGCGGTCCCAAGGACACTTCTCTCTCAGTTCATCCAGCACATCTAATAGACGGCCGAACGATTCCATTTGTTCTTGTCTTCTTGAAGTCATATATATATTATATAGTATGGTTATTTATATTTGTATAGGGCATCTACGCCGATGCTCTTGCAAAGGTAGTGATTAATAGGTAGCTAGCAGCATCTCTTGTATAAAGAATACACCTATGCCTGCAAGGTAACCAATTAGTACGAAGAGTGAGAAGCTTTTGAGATACCAGTTGAAAGTCATTTTCTCTAGTCCCATCACCACTACGCCAGCAGCACTACCGATA
This sequence comes from Bacteroidaceae bacterium, assembly GCA_963678855.1. Classification (GTDB taxonomy): domain Bacteria; phylum Bacteroidota; class Bacteroidia; order Bacteroidales; family Bacteroidaceae; genus F22. Next base: position 2,550,851 of record OY787448.1, read on the forward strand.
ATCAAGATGCTACCACCTACGCCTGCACAGTAGGCAAGCAGTTGCCAGAAGGCACCGTCTTGTACAAACTGACTTAAGAATGCTGGGTCGGTGCTACTTGCTAAATCACCTGCTGTCGGGATGCCATACATACCCATAGCAGCAGCTACAAGTGGTACGTTATCCACGATAGATGAGAATACACCGATAAGTCCGTTTATTATATATATATTATGTAGGTGACTGTTGAGTTGAGTAGCTGCATAGTCTAGCACACCTGCTACTTGTAGTGCAGCGACAGCTAGAAGGATGCCTAGAAAGAATAAAATCGTGGACATGTCTATGTGTCCTAGTACACGACTTACTCGGTTTTGCTTATGTTCTTCTATGTCTACATGTTTGGTATAGACTATCTCTGTGTAGACCCATAGTACACCAAGTACTAATAATATACCCATAAATGGAGGGAGTCCAGATATGCTTTTACATATAGGTACAAATAGTAGTCCGCATACACCTAGAATCAAAACAAGCATACGTTCTCTTTCTGATAGTTGATCGTAGAAACGGCCTTCATTCGTCGGTAGAGAATGGGCTTCTACCACACTACGCAGGCGATAGTGAATAAATGCAAGTGGAATCAGCATGGCAGTAAAGGATGGCAAGAAGACATGGCTTACTGTAGGCAAAGTCGTGATGTCTCCCTTTACCCAGAGCATGATGGTTGTCACATCACCAATAGGAGACCAAGCACCACCTGCATTGGCAGCGAGGATAATGACTCCGCAAATCCACCAGCGTATCTCTTTATGTGCTATGATTTTACGAGCTAGCATCACCATGACGATACTGGTTGTTAAGTTATCGAGTAGGGCAGATAGGAAGAAACTAAGGAACCCGATTATCCATACCAACTTACGGATATTGCGGGTGGAGATGTGTGAAGTGATAAAATTGAATCCACCGTGTTGGTCGATTAGTTCCACAACCGTCATGGCGCCAACAAGGAAGAAAAGAGTTTCGCTCACATCGCCTAGATGTTCAAGTAGAAGCTTATCTGCTAGGAAGCGTATACTCTGCGTCTGAACGGAAAGTTGAGCTATACTAGGATTTTCTAATAAGTACTGGCTGAAGGCTTCGGCATTGAAAAGTGTCGTGATGTCTGTTGCAAAACAAAGCACTACTGTCCATAGGATACTAGCTAGTAGTAAGGCGATAGCGCTTTTGTTGATTTTAGTGACATGTTCTACCGCGATAAGTAGATAGCCCACAAGGAAGACTGCAATAAGTATAGTCCACATCATAAGTTTTTTATTTTTTTTTTTCGTTTACAAAGAGGGGCAGGGGTGGCGCATCTTTATTTTATGTGGCGTCGCCTCGTCCCTAGTTAATTATAATATGTCCTCAGGTAGTAGATTTAGGTCGTATAGTGTGGTGTAATAAAAATGACGATAACCTATGGCAGATGCGCAAGGTTATCGTCATAGTCTATTTAGTCGAGTTTAAGCACAGCAAGGAAAGCTTTTTGTGGCACTTCCACATTACCTACTTGCTTCATACGCTTCTTACCCTTCTTTTGTTTTTCGAGTAGTTTACGTTTACGTGAGATATCACCACCATAACATTTGGCTGTTACATCTTTACGTACTGCTTTCACTGTTTCACGGGCTACGATCTTAGCACCGATTGCTGCTTGAATAGCGATATCAAACTGTTGTCTTGGAATAAGCTCTTTCAGTTTCTCACACATACGACGACCAAGACTTTGGGCATTGTCTACGTGAGTCAAAGTAGAAAGGGCATCGACTGGCTCACCATTCAAAAGCACATCCAGTTTAATCAATTTCGATGGACGGAATTCTGACTGTACATAATCGAAAGAGGCATATCCCTTAGAGATACTCTTCAACTTGTCGTAGAAGTCAATCACGATTTCTCCCAAAGGCATGTTGTAGTTGATTTCCACACGGTTGCCCATTAAGTAATCTTGTTTAGTCAACTCACCGCGCTTGCTCAAACAAAGGGTCATGATAGGACCGATATAATCAGTACGTGTGATGACAGATGCTTTGATATATGGTTCTTCGATACGGTCGATCAAAGTCACATCTGGCATGCCACCAGGGTTGTGCACTTCACTCATATTCCCTTGCTTGTCATATACTTTATACGATACGTTAGGAACCGTCGTGATCACGTTCATGTTGAACTCACGGTCTAGACGCTCTTGGATAATCTCCATATGCAATAGTCCCAAGAATCCACAACGGAAACCGAAACCTAGAGCTAGAGATGACTCAGGAGAGAATGTCAACGACGCATCGTTTAGTTGAAGCTTTTCTAGAGAAGCACGCAAGTCTTCAAAGTCTTCGGCGTCAATAGGGTAGACACCTGCAAAGACCATAGGCTTAACTTCCTCAAAACCAGCTACTGCCGAGTCACAAGGACGTTCGATATGTGTAATCGTATCACCTACCTTCACCTCGTTACTAGTCTTGATACCAGAGATAATATAACCTACATCACCAGTGCTTAGTTCCTTACGAGGAGACATATCCATCTTCAATACACCGATTTCATCAGCGTCATATTCTTTACCAGTATTGAAGAACTTCACCTTGTCACCCTTCTTGATGCTACCATTCGTGATCTTGAAATACGCGATAATACCACGGAAAGAGTTGAAGACAGAGTCAAAGATCATAGCTTGAAGCGGTGCTTCTGGATCACCTTGTGGAGCAGGAATACGGTTGATGACTGCTTCTAGAATCTCATCTACACCCATACCTGTTTTACCAGATGCGCGGATAATATCTTCGCGGTCGCAACCCAATAGGTCGATGATTTCATCTTCTACCTCTTCTGGATTGGCGCTATCCATATCGCACTTGTTGATAACAGGGATAATCTCCAAGTCGTGCTCAATGGCCATATATAGGTTGGAGATAGTCTGTGCTTGTACCCCTTGAGAGGCATCGACAACCAATAGTGCACCTTCGCAGGCAGCGATAGAACGAGACACTTCGTAACTAAAGTCGACGTGTCCTGGAGTATCGATAAGGTTTAGGATATAGTTTTCACCCTCGTGAGTATGCTCCATCTGAATGGCATGACTCTTAATGGTGATACCTCGCTCTTGTTCGAGGTCCATATCATCTAGCATTTGACCACCTGTAACATCAATGGTTTTAGTCGTCTCTAGCAGACGGTCTGCAAGGGTCGACTTACCGTGGTCAATATGGGCAATGATACAAAAATTTCTAATATGCTTCATATATATAATCTTACTTCTTTTCTAGCCCACAAATATACGGCTAAATTGTTAGAAGTCCTTGGGTATAGAGCCAAAAAAAGTGTTATTTGCTTCCTAAGCGGAAGTAATAACACTTTTTTTACGATTTGTGAGTCTTGGATGTCCTAAACTAGTTTGATGAATGGTTCATCATCAACTTCAGATACTTCAACTTTCTCTTCGCGAAGTAACCAGCCTAAACCTAAATACAAGTCATTATAGATAAGCTTGCTCTTCTTTTTTAGGTCTTTAAGTGACATCCCTTTTGTTCCGTTTAGTGCCTCCCAGATTTTACCTGCAGTGACACCCGCTTTTTCTTTAAACATAATTCTTAGTTTGTTTTAGTGAGACATTTTTTATAGAGTTAGACCTGTGTACTTTTTATGTTAAATAAAATACAACCCATCTACCTATGCTCACAAAAATAAATAAAAAAACGAGTCTAACAATGTTTTCCAGCAGAAAAATGCAGATTAAATCTAATATTCTTGATAAATGCAAGAATCTGAAATACTTTTGACTTAATCTTCTGTGTCTGGAAGAATCAGGTTTAAGACAACGCCTACTACAGCACCAAGACCGATACCATTCAAAGTGAATTCGCCAGCTTGCAGTACTGCACCACCGATACCTGTTGTTAAAATGAGCGAGGCGATAATGACATGTCTCGTCTTGTTCATGTTGACGCAGTTGTTCATGATGTTAGTGAGTCCAGCAGATGCAATCATACCAAACAACAACAACATCACACCACCTAGAATGGCTGCTGGGATACTGCTCAAGATTGCGCTTACTTTACCAATCATAGAGAAGATGATACCAGTAATGGCTGCGATGCGCATCACCACTGGCAAAGTAATCTTCGTCAAAGACATGGCGCCTGTTACTTCTGAGTAAGTCGTTACAGGAGGGCCTCCTAGGAAAGCAGCTACAGCACAAGCTAGACCGTCGCCTAGTAGTGTGCGGTGTAGACCAGGATCTTTTACAAAGTCTTTTTGTGCTACAGTATTTACTACGTGTACGTCACCGATGTGTTCAATTACTGGTGCGATAGCTACAGGAATCATATATAAGATAGCTTCCCACTTAAATTCGATAGCTTGTAGTTTAGGTAAAGCAAACCAGCTAGCATCTTTAATTGCTTCTAGCTTGTTGACGTCGCCAGCGATGAATTGTTCTGGGAAGAAAATCAAGGCAGCGACATAACCTATAATGATGGCAGCGAAAATAGGAATCAATTTAAGCAAACCTTTAGCAAACATAGTTACACCGATTGCTGTCGCTAGAGCAATAAGTGCTAAAGGCCAGCATGACTTAGCCATATCTACCCCTACATGGGCTAGACTAAGACCGATCAACATAATTACTGGACCTACTACTATAGGAGGGAATAGCTTGTTGATAAACTTTACGCCTTGCCACTTGACTAGTCCGGCCATAATAAAGTACACTAAAGCCACACCGATAAGGCCACCTAGCGTACCTGATAGACCGTACATCTTAGTAGCAGCTACGATTGGAGCGATAAACGCAAAACTAGAGCCCAAAAAAATCGGCACCTTGCCCTTCGTTACTAAGTGAAAGAGTAAAGTACCGATACCGGCAGTGAATAATGCTGTACTAGGGTCGAGGCCAACTAGCAGAGGAACTAAGACGGTAGCTCCAAAAGCAACGAAAAGGAATTGAATACCAACGATGATTTTCTTTGTCATTGACAAATCGTTGACTGTACTTGTCGGGGAATGGGCCCCGCCTTCTTTAAAGATTTGGTTTTTGTTTGTTTCCATGCGGTAAATAAAACTTCTAAATTATATCGCGGCAAAGATAGTCATTTTCTATAAAAAAAAGAGCCGATGTGTTGGCTAAACTCGCAGAATCTTTTAATTTTGTAGCTGTTGAGGCTATTTAGCTATAATTATAAAACAAATATTTTCCATGAAGAAGCAACTGAACATTATCACACGCGATCCATGGCTAGAGCCATTCGCTGATGCTATCCAGGGTCGTTTTGATCATACACAAACAGTAGAAAAACAATTGGTCGGTGAAAAATCACTTACTGAATTTGCTACAGGACACCTGTATTTCGGATTGCATCAAGAAGCTGGCAAATGGGTCATTAGAGAATGGGCCCCCAATGCACAAAAGATGTATCTAATTGGACAGTTTTCGTCATGGAAACCTGCTGATGACTACCAGTTTACAGCTTTAGAAAACGGGGTCTGGGAATTGACATTATCTGCTGATAAACTCAATCACTTAGATTACTATAAACTCTTTGTTGAATGGAGTGGGGGAAGTGGCGAACGTGTGCCTGCTTGGGCTAATCGTGTCGTACAAGACGAAAAGACGCATATCTTCAGTGCACAGGTCTGGGCACCAGAAAAAGCGTATGAACAAAAAATAACTAATTATATACCAACTACCGATCCTTTATTGATTTATGAGTGCCATGTGGGTATGTCGCAAGAGGAAGCAAAGGTTGGATCTTATAAAGAATTTCAAGAAAATGTGTTGCCTCGTGTAAAAAAAGCGGGCTATAACTGTATCCAAATGATGGCCATTCAGGAGCATCCATATTATGGTAGCTTTGGATATCATGTATCTAGTTTCTTTGCAGCATCATCTCGTTTTGGTACTTCAGATGAATTGAAAGAACTAATCGATGCAGCACACGAGATGGGCATTGCTGTGATTATGGATATCGTTCACTCTCATGCTGTAAAGAATGAAGTGGAAGGTCTAGGTAATCTAGCTGGCGATCCTAACCAATTCTTCTATCCTGGCGATAAGCGCGAACATCCACAGTGGGATAGTCTATGTTTTGATTATGGTAAGAATGAGGTGATGCACTTCTTATTATCCAACTGTGCTTATTGGTTGGAAGAATACCAGTTTGATGGGTTTCGCTTTGATGGTGTCACAAGCATGTTGTATTATGACCACGGACTAGGTACAGATTATGTAGATTATTCTGCCTATTATAATGGTGGGCAAGATGACAATGCGATTACCTACTTGACACTAGCCAATAAATTGATTCACGAGATTCGCCCTCAAGCTATCACGATAGCAGAGGAAGTGAGTGGTATGCCTGGGCTTGCTCTTCCAGTAGAAGATGGCGGCTATGGATTTGATTATCGCTTGGCGATGAATGTTCCAGACTATTGGATTAAGTTGATTAAAGAAAAGATAGATGACGACTGGAAACCATCCAGCATGCTTTGGGAAGTTACTAATCGTCGTGCCGATGAAAAGACCATCTCTTATGCAGAAAGTCATGACCAAGCACTAGTAGGAGATAAAACTATTATCTTCCGTCTGATTGACTCAGATATGTATTGGCATATGCAGAAAGGTGATGAGAATTATACCGTACACCGTGGTATCGCCCTGCACAAAATGATTCGCTTCTTGACTGCCTCTACTATCAATGGTGGGTATCTGAACTTTATGGGGAATGAATTTGGCCATCCAGAGTGGATTGACTTCCCTCGTGAAGGCAATGGCTGGAGCTGTCACCATGCACGTCGTCAATGGGATTTGTTGGACCGTAAGGAGCTTACTTATCACTTTATGGGCGATTTTGATGCTGCAATGATGAAGCTTATCACATCGGTAGAAGGCTATCAAGACCTTCCAGTGCAAGAAATTTGGCATAATGATGGCGATCAAGTCTTCGCTTATATGCGTGGAGATTTGTTATATGTCTTTAATTTTAGCCCAATGAACAGCTATACCGACTATGGTTTCTTAGTGCCTGAAGGTAATTTTGAAGTTGTTTTGAACACAGATAATAAGGATTTCGGTGGCAATGGATTCGTTGATGAGAGCCTTACTTACTCCACAATTGAAGATCCTTTGTATAAAAAAGAGGGTAAAGGATGGCTACGCTTGTACTGTCCTGCACGTACAGCTCAATGTTATCGAGTAAAAAAATAAGGGGAAAGCGCACTTTTTCTCGTGCAAGATGAAAAAAAGTTGCTGTCTAGAAACCTATATATAATGTGTAAAGGGTTCTTGGTAAGCACCGAGAGCCCTTTCTTGAAGAAAAATGCACTTTTTTTGAAAAAAGTCTCAGAATCCTTTGGTAGTACGCGAATTTGTACTACCTTTGCAACCGCAAACGAAAAACAAGCCTCTTTAGCTCAGTTGGCCAGAGCACGTGATTTGTAATCTCGGGGTCGTTGGTTCGAATCCGACAAGAGGCTCAAGTTTCTCCGATGCAACCGTATATGGGTAAGTCCTATACGGCCAGCTCCTAGCGAATCCCCCAGGGCTTGATCGCAGCAAGGGTAGTTGGTTGTAGCGGCGCGATATAGATCGCTTACCCACCCGCCTCTTTAGCTCAGTTGGCCAGAGCACGTGATTTGTAATCTCGGGGTCGTTGGTTCGAATCCGACAAGAGGCTCAAAAAAAATGACAAACGTCAACCATGCACTCTTAGCTCAGTTGGTAGAGCAACTGACTCTTAATCAGTGGGTCCAGAGTTCGAACCTCTGAGAGTGTACGAGTCGCGAGTTGTTTTTTGGGAATGCACTCTTAGCTCAGTTGGTAGAGCAACTGACTCTTAATCAGTGGGTCCAGAGTTCGAACCTCTGAGAGTGTACACAGAATAATCCTCATTAGCCTATCGCTGATGGGGATTTTTCTTGTTTCAACACTTGCTTTGTTCGCTAGTGTCGTGAAAAAGTAGTATCTTTGCAGCCAGAAAATCAATTTAAAGTAAACAATAGGTATGATTACAGTATCTAACGTATCCGTTCAATTCGGAAAGCGTGTTCTCTTCAATGAAGTGAACCTCAAATTTACCCATGGTAATATTTACGGTGTTATCGGTGCCAACGGTGCTGGTAAGTCTACATTCCTGCGCACCATTTATGGTGACTTGGAACCTACTACAGGTAGTATCTCTTTAGGCCCAGGTGAGCGCCTTTCTGTATTGACTCAGGACCACTTTAAGTTCGACGAATTCACTGTCTTGAACACAGTGATGATGGGTCACTCAGTATTGTGGGACATCATGCAGCAACGAGATGCCTTGTATTCTAAACCAGACTTTAGCGACGAAGACGGTATGAAAGTTGCCGAGCTCGAAGAAAAGTTTGCTGAAATGGAAGGCTGGAATGCTGAAAGTGATGCAGCTCAACTTCTTTCTGGTCTGGGTATCAAAGAAGACAAGCACTACACGTTGATGTCTGAGCTTTCTGGTAAAGAAAAAGTGAAGGTGATGCTTGCACAAGCTTTGTTTGGTGAACCAGACAACTTGCTTCTTGATGAGCCTACCAATGACTTGGATATGGAGACTATCGTATGGCTAGAAGAATATCTTTCAAACTTCGAAAGCACAGTCCTAGTTGTCTCTCACGACCGTCACTTCCTTGATGAAGTGTGTACGCATACTGTCGATATCGATTACGGTAAAATCAACATGTTTGCTGGTAACTACAGCTTCTGGTACGAATCAAGCCAGCTAGCTCTTCGTCAGCAACAAAATCAAAAGGCTAAGGCTGAGGAAAAGAAAAAGGAATTGGAAGAATTTATCCGCCGATTCTCTGCCAATGCAGCGAAGTCTAAGCAAACAACATCTCGTAAGAAGATGCTTGAGAAGCTTAACGTCGAAGAAATTAAGCCATCTAGCCGTAAGTATCCAGGAATCATCTTCCAAATGGATCGCGATCCAGGTAATCAAATCCTTGAAGTTTCTGGCTTGAAAGCCTCTACCGACGAAGGTGAAGTACTATTCGACGATGTGAACTTCAATGTAGAAAAAGACGACAAGATTGTCTTTATCTCTCGTAACCCTCGTGCCATGACAGCGTTCTTTGAGATTATCAACGATAACCGCAAGCCAGACGCAGGTCACCACAAGTGGGGTGTAACCATCACATCAGCATACCTACCAGTAGATAATACCAAGTTCTTCCAAAACGACTTGAACCTAGTAGACTGGTTGTCACAACACGGTGAAGGTAATGAAGTATACATGAAGAGCTTCCTAGGCCGTATGTTGTTCTCTGGTGAGGATGTATTGAAGAAGGCACACGTCCTTTCAGGGGGTGAGAAGATGCGTTGTATGATTGCACGTATGCAACTGAAAAACGCCAACTGTCTTGTACTAGATACTCCAACCAACCACTTGGACTTGGAATCTATTCAAGCCTTCAATAACAACTTGAAGTTGTACAAGGGTAACGTCTTGTTCTCGAGTCATGACCACGCCTTTATTCAATCGGTAGCCAATCGTATTATCGAATTGACACCAGCTGGTATCATTGATAAGATGATGACATACGATGAGTATATCACGTCTGAAGCAGTTGCTGAAACTCGTCGTCGAATGTATGGCGATCCAGAAATGTAATTGATCAATTAGTATCTTATTATAGATAATATTGGTCGTGTAGACTGCCAATATATTGTACTTAAAACTCGCTATAAAAGCAATGGGAGTTCTTAAAACTTCCTTCGCTTTTATAGCGAGTTTATTTGTTTGCGTTAGTGAAATTTGGTATATTTGCGATATGAACAATAAGATTCCGCCTGAAAAGGCTATATATATACAAGATATAAAGTCTCCTATTGGTACATTGGGAGCATTAGTTACCGACGATCATTTAGTTTTCTTGCAATTTAAAGATGCTGTACACTTTGATCGTGATTTGAAAAAATGTAAGCACTTACTGCGCAAAGAGTTGGTTGAAGAGACTCATCCTATTTTCGACACCCTTCAATCACAATTAAACGAGTACTTTGCGGGTGAAAGAAAAGCTTTTGATATACCAGTTGAGTTTGTTGGTTCCCCATTTCAACGCCGAGTATGGCAGGTTTTGGCCGATGTTCCTTATGGAGAAACTTTTTCCTATACAGAGCAGGCTGAAAGATGCGGACAGTCTAGTGCTGTGCGCGCTGTAGCTAGTGCTGTGGCTTTGAATAAGGTACTGATTATCGTGCCGTGTCATCGTATTATCTCAAGTGATGGACAGACAGGAGGCTACTCAGGTGGTACCAATAGAAAACAGCATTTGTTGCAACTAGAGGGTTCGAAGGAAGAAAGCGAACAATTGCTACAAATGTGGTAAAGAAAAAGATTATTAATAATAAATACACTATGATTATGAAAAGAAATGATTTACATGTGACTTTTAAAGGCAATCCTATTGATATATTAGGTGCCAAGGTCTCTGTGGGTGATAAAGCCCCAGATTTTGAGATATTGAATAGCAAGTTGCAACCAGTGAAGTTGTCTGATTATGCAGGCAATAAAGTTGTTATCGCTGTTTATCCGTCTGTTGATACTCCAGTATGTGCGGCACAGAATCGCCGATTCAATGCTGAAGCCGATAAGATGGATGATGTAGTCGTACTATCTATCTCATGCGACCTTCCTTTTGCACAAGCACGTTTTTGTGCAGCTGAAGGTCTAGAGAGTATTATTACACTAAGCGACCATCGTACACTAGATTTTGGTATGAAATACGGTTTTGTTCTTGAGCCACTTCGTCTATTGGCTCGTGGTACAGTGATTGTCGATGCCAAAGGTATCGTTCAATACGTAGAACATTGCAGTGAAGTCACAGACGAGCCTGATTACGATAAGGCTATGGACGTATTAAAGAGCCTGTAAGAAATAGTGAAGATAATCCCTAGTGATACTTTACGAGAGAGAATATTCTACAGGTGTATAGAGCAGGAGCGGAGGTTCCTGCTCTTCCTTGTGTTTAAGTAATTTAGTTCAATTTATTCCCATCCCTCGTGATTCAAACTCTCATTCATTACTCTTTGCATCTCATAGCCCCTTTAGCTATAGCCTACATCTTCTACCGTGATAATTGGAAGATGAGCTACTTGATTCTGCTCGCCACCATGCTAGTAGATCTTGATCACCTGTTGGCCACACCCATCTTCGACCCCAATAGATGCAGTCTGGGTTTTCACCCCTTGCACACGGGATATGCTATATTAGTGTATATAGCTTTGCTGTTTTTCAAACACCCATATCGCCTTATAGGAATAGGGCTCTTGTTTCATATGTTTACCGATGTGGTAGATGCCTATCTATCTGGATTTCACATATCATTTATGACCTTTTGGTAACATTTTTGTCACACTTGTGCAATATGAGCGTTAAAATGTTTTATATCAGACGTTGATATTTGGGAGTCTCGATATTTTCAATTAAGTTTGCGTCAACAATTTGGGTACTCTTTTTATGCAATATGAGTACTTATGAAGAAAATAGAGGAACTTAAATCTATAGAGAGGTTGATATGAACAGATTAAAATTGTCAGACAACAAGAAGATTGCTGGCGTATGCGGTGGACTAGCCGAATATTTTGGAATTGATCCAACAGTCGTACGTGCGATATTCTTAATCGGAGTTTTGTGTTTTGGTGTAGGACTACTTCCTTATATCATTTTGTGGCTGGTTATGCCATCCAGATAAGGACAGTCATTTATCCTTAAAACATAGAAAACGCCGTGAACCACAAGACGAGAATTGTAGTACTAGAAGGTGCTGAATTGAACCCCGGAGATCTTTCGTGGGAAGATTTTTATGCGCTTGGTGATGTCACAATCTTTGACAATACTACCCCCGACCAATTTATAGAGAGAGCCGCAGGCGCTGAAGTCGTTGTTATCAATAAACTAGTTGTTGATGATGCACTCTTAAACCAGCTTCCAAGCCTGAAATATATCGCAGTTTCCGCTACAGGATTTAATATCGTAGATACAGAAGCTGCAAGAAGACGCAACATCCTTGTCAGCAACATTCCAGTGTACAGTACCGAATCTGTAACACAAATGGTTTTTGCTCATCTCCTGAATATTACTACCCAAGTAGCCAAGCATAACAACCTAGTCAAAGCTGGTGAATGGCAGCGCAGAGGTACTTTTAGCTTTACTGATGGCACCAACTTTGAGTTGTGCGGCATGACTATGGGGATTCTAGGATTTGGACATATAGGTCAAGCAGTTGCTAGAATAGCCCAGAGTTTTGGCCTGCGAGTGATGGCCTATACAAGCAAAGAACAAAGCCAATTGCCAGAAGGTATAGCCAAAGCTTCAAACTTAAAGGAATTCTTTCAAGCAAATCAGATATTGACTCTCCATTGCCCATTGACTAAGACCACAGAGCATATTATCAATGCAGAGAATCTGGCTTTGATGCCTGAGGGAGCGATATTGATCAATACAGGACGCGGAGGACTTGTTGACGAACAAGCCTTGGCAAAAGCATTGACCAATCAGCATTTACTAGCTGCTGGACTCGATGTTCTGAGCACAGAGCCACCAGCAGAAGACAATCCTTTACTGCACGTGGCCAATTGTTTTATCACGCCACACAACGCATGGGCTACGCAACAAGCCCGAAAGCGTTTAGTAGATATTTTGGTGGACAACATCAAGGGGTATACCTACGGAACTCCACAAAATATAGTCAATTAAGCAATCAAGCAATCAATTATAAGTCGTTACATACATGATATAGAATTATGGTAGAAAGGTTATTATTTTACGAGAGAGAACTCTTCTTGCTGCTCAATAAACCACACAGTCCGCAGCTTGATACTATTATGCTCTTGCATTCACAGACATTGATCTGGGCACCGCTTTTGATGCTGATGCTCTATCTGCTATTTATGAAGCGTGCACATGTGAAACAAGGTCTTCTGGTCCTTATGCTTATTGTTATTGTAATCGCTTTGTGTGACCAGTTTGCTTCTGGATTGTGCAAGCCATTATTTGCTAGACTACGTCCGACGCATCACCCCTCTTTCTTTAATATAGTAGAGACAGTGCATGGTTATCGTGGAGGACGCTTAGGATTTATATCTTCTCATGCCTGCATTAGCTTTGGCTTTGCCACTTTTGTAGCGCGTATCTTTAAGAACAAATACTTTACATTTGTCTTGTTCTTATGGGCCACCATCAATGCCTATTCGAGAATCTATCTTGGAGTTCACTTTGTCAGCGATGTCGTTTTAGGTGCCGTAGCTGGCATGGTTATTGGTCGACTTTGCTCTAAGAGCTTGTGCCCATTCGCACATTATATCTTTAAACTTACGGATGTCGCCGAGCATCAAACTCACTTGCTCCTCAATAAACATTCCGAACGCTATTTAGCCTTTGGCCTGCAAGCCACCTTCTTGATCATCGTCTTATTCTCCCAGTCATTATTAACCCTGCTCGGGAAGTAAGTACAGTATACATAACAACTGCCGCCTTATCATCGTAGATAAGGCGGCAGTTGTTATAATATATGGTTAAGTGTATAGCGTGTCATCCATGCTCTAACGCTTGATATATTTAGGGTGAGCACCAGCAAAGAAGTTGCGCTCAAACAATAGATGGTACTCCAACGCATTGCACCAATACTCCCAATTATGCCCACCAGGACGACTTATATAATCGTGAGAAATCTTTCTTGCCAACAACTCAGCATGCAACTTGCAGTTTACGCCATAGAAGAAATCATCTGTACCACAATCTACCAAAATAGCCGTGCGTTTATCCACAACTTTATCCAGCTGATTCATTACACTATGAGCTTCCCAACGTGCTGGATACTCATCCTTAGTACCCAATAGTTTACTCATTTTCCAAGAAGTAGGAAAAGGACGGATATCCACACCACCACTCATAGCCGTGGCACAGCCATACACCTCTGGATGACGAAAACCTAGATACAAAGCCCCTTGTCCACCCATACTCAACCCCGTAATGGCGCGACTATTACGATGAGTACGTGTAGGATAATGACTATCTACATAGCTCACCAGTTCTTTAGAAATAAACGTCTCAAACTGCGATTCCGCATTGATAGGTGAGTCCCAATACCAGCTATTCTCCCCATCAGGACAGATAATAATCATCCCATATTGTTCAGCTAGTTCAGGCAAATGAGGACATTTAGAGATCCAATCTTTTTCACATCCCGAATACCCATGTAATAGATACAGAGTAGGATAGGGCGTTTCCGCAGAAGCCCCATCAGGTATAATAGCCACCACAGGAATCGCACGATTCATCTTGGCACTATGTACCTGTAAGCTGTCTACTCGCGATGCAAATAATTGCCCAGTTGCACAAATAAGCAGCACAAAGCTAAGCCATATAGTTTTGATTGTTTGAGTGTGTTTCATATATCTTATAATAACGTGTTTTATTTATTCTGTGCCTCCTCTTGTCTAGACTTTACACTTGGAGGTGCTGTCACATTAGGATCTTTATGATGCACCAATACAGGCAGACACCACTGATATCTTACCGCCAAATAACGCGTACCCAGTACCACAAGTGCACACACGATCTGGCAGATAAGTTCGTTGACATGCACAGCCGAAAGCACCCACCAAGCCAATCCACCATTGATACACGCCACCGCATACACCTCCTTGTGAAAGATAAGCGGAATCTCATTGATCAAGACATCACGTATGATACCCCCAGCCACACCAGAGATCGTCCCCATAATGATAGCCACCCAGATAGAAAACTCTAGATCGAGCGTCTTCTGCATCCCGACCACCATAAACAAAGCCAGCCCCAAGGTATCAAACCAAAAGAACGTATTGTTCAGATGCACCAGCGTGCGGCTAAAGAAAACCACCCAAGCCAAGGACAGCGCACCACAAATAAGATAGATAGGGTTGTCCATCCAGAAAGGAGTCACATCCAGCAGGAGATCACGGATAGTCCCCCCACCGATAGCCGTAGCCATACCGACTACAAAAGCCCCAAACCAGTCAAACTCTTTGGCTGATGCAAGGCGTATGCCACTAATGGCAAACGCAATTGTTCCGAAGAACTCGATTATATCTACAAAACTAGGCATATACTCTTCTAAAGGTCATAAATAACAACGAAATGTCGATTTTGGTGCAAAGAAACAAATTAATCCCGAAAAAATCACTATTTTTGGCCTGATTATTGTGTCTTAATTTCTACATCTTGAATTAATATATCAAATGAAATTGTTTAATATGAAGGATAATCACTCAAGTATACATCTACCACATTCTCTGATGTTTTTCTTGTTTATTTGTGCCATGCTCATGCCACTAGTTGGTGGAGATATGACGGTATCTGCTCAAAAGATGCCTCGCTACGTCTCTGGAGTAGTCACAGATAAGCACACCAAAGAAAAACTATCGTTTATTACCGTATCTTATGCCGGTAAAGGAATTGGAGTCATCACAGACAATGGCGGTAACTACCGCTTGATTCGCAACGCAAAATGGAATCAATTGACTTTCTCCTCAGTTGGTTACAAAACTCGTGTCATCAATCTTGCCCCAGGTACAAGATATCTCAACGTACAACTAGAACAAGATAACGTACAGCTCGATGAAGTCGTTGTCAAGCCTAAGCGCGAACGCTATCGTCGTAAAGACAACCCAGCCGTAGCCTTGATGAAGAAAGTCATCAAGAACAAACGTGCGCAACGTCTTACCGACCTAGAGCACTACCGCTATAAGAAATACAGCAAGATGAAGACTAGTTTGAACGACATCACTCCCGAGAAGATGGAGAAAGGCCTGTTCAAACAATTTCCATTGCTTAAGAACCAAGTAGAAGTCTCACCAGAGAACAATAAGTTGATACTTCCAGTATCCCTGCAAGAGACAGCCTCACAAGTGCTGTTTAGAAAAGACCCAAAACGCAGCCAAACCATTATCGAAGGAGAACGCAGCGATGGTCTTCAAGACCTCTTCTACACAGGAGACATGTTTGAAACCATCCTCAACGATGTCTTTGCCGATGTCGATATTTACGACAACAGCATCCGCCTGCTACAACGCCGCTTCGTGAGTCCTATCTCAGACCGCGCCGTCACTTTCTATAAGTACTACCTGATGGATACCATCAAAGTAGAACGCGACAGCTGTATCCACCTGTCATTTGTCCCTTACAACTCGCAAGACTTCGGTTTTACGGGTCACCTATACGTGCTCAAAGATTCTACATACGCCGTGAAGCGATGCACCATGAATCTACCCATTAAGACAGGTGTCAACTTCGTGGAAGATATGAATATCGACCTTTCTTACTACCAGATGCCTAATGGCAAATGGGTAATCGAAGAAGATGCCATGACCGTCGACCTTGCTTTGGACAACAACCTCCAGGGAGTCCAGATCAAGCGCACCAATAGCTACTCCAATTACGACTTCAGTCCTATCCCCGATGCCCTGTGGCACAACACCAAGCTCTCCACCGTCACCGAAAGTGACGCAGAAAAACAAGTAGAAGGCTTCTGGGACGAACGTCGTACCTCAAGACTCACAAGTTCCGAAAAACATATGGACGAGTTTGTCGATAAGCTCCGCCGTACCCCTAAGTTCCGCTTCTTCCTGACAGCTACAAAGATCCTGATAGAAAACTATATGGAAACCAATCCAAACGAAGAAACACCCAACTACTTCGATATTGGTCCTATCAGTACCTTTATGGCCAATACCTATGTCGACGGACTTCGATTGAAGTTTGGTGGGAACACCACAACAGCCTTCAATAAGCGCATCTTCCTAAGCGGATATGGTGCCTACGGTTTTAAAGACGAGAAATGGAAGTACGACGGCAAGATTGCCTACTCCTTCCGTGAATGCAAAGAATTCCTGTGGGATTATCCACAAAACTATATCCAAGCCTCGTATCACTACGACGTCCACTCACCAATGGATAAGTGGTCACGCGAACGCAACGAAGGCCTCTTCAACTCCTTCCGTACCTCACCAGACGAACTGATGAGCTACGTCCGCGAAGCCAAAGTAGACTACGTGCATGAAAACGAAACAGGCTTTATGTACACCCTCTCTGGCCGTTGGCGTAACGACGAAGCCACTGGGAAACTCGAATACATCAAAAACGATGCAGAAGGCACGCGTATAGGTGATTTCAACACCAGCGAGATGACCCTTAAACTGCGTTATGCTCCAGGCGAGAAGATCGTCACCAGCAAGCAACGCCGTCGTTCAGTTTCTCGCGATGCACCGATTATCACCCTAAGCCATACCCACGGTTTTAAAGGCATCCTAGGTAGTCATTATAACTCCGACCGCACCCAACTAGATCTCGAAAACCGATTCTGGTTAGGCCGCTGGGGTAAGCTAGACCTGTTGCTTAGTGCCGGTGCCGAATGGCAACAAGTCCCATTCCCACTATTGATGATGCCACAAGCCAGTCTGAGCTACTCGACCTACTATGGCGCCTTCAATATGATGCGCAATATGGAATTTATGAGCGACCGCTACGCCCAATTGATGGTGTACTACGACATGAACGGTCGTCTGCTCAACCGCATCCCATTGCTACACCGTCTTAAATGGCGTGAAATGTTTACATTCAAAGCCTACTACGGCGACATGACCAATAAGAACAACCCAGCATATGTCAATCCAGACGATCCACATGCCCATGAGAAGCTGTTCCGCCTGCCTACTGACGAAGGCGTGCAAAGCTCATTTATCATGAATGGCGGCACCCCATATATGGAAGGTAGCATCGGTATCTACAATATCTTCAAGGTCCTAGCCGTGGAGTATGTACACCGATTCAATTATATGGATCACCCTGAGGTAGACCAAAATGGTGTTCGTTTCCGTGTAGAGGTTCAGTTCTAAGCACTGCCACTATACCTATAATTTTAAGCAGATAAACTCAATATATATGAGACCATTGGCCGAGCGCCTGCGCCCCCTTAGTTTGGATGACTATATCGGTCAGCAACACCTAGTCGGCGAAGGAGCAATTCTCCGCAAAATGATTGATGCAGGACGCATCTCCTCCTTTATCCTTTGGGGACCTCCAGGGGTAGGGAAGACCACGCTTGCCCGCATCATTGCCGAGCAACTAGATACCCCCTTCTACACCCTAAGTGCCGTGACCAGCGGCGTGAAAGATGTGCGTGAAACCATAGAACGTGCCCGCAAGAGCCGCCTTTTCAACGTGCATAGTCCCATCCTCTTTATTGATGAGATACACCGCTTCTCCAAGTCCCAACAAGACTCCCTTCTAGGAGCCGTGGAGCACGGAGACGTCACACTAATCGGCGCCACCACAGAGAACCCATCTTTTGAGGTCATCCGTCCACTGCTATCTCGCTGCCAGCTCTACACCTTGAAACCTCTTGAAGAAGAGGATTTGATGAAGCTATACGAGCGTGCCATCAGCACCGATGAAGCCCTGCAAAAGCGCACCTTCGACCTAGTAGAGAAGTCAGCCCTGATGCAATATGCAGGCGGCGACGCCCGTAAATTTTTGAATATCCTCGAACTGATTACCGAAGCCACCGAAGGAGATCAAGTCGTGATCACCGACGAGGCCGTCACCAGCCATCTCCAACAAAATCCTATGGCCTACGACAAAGACGGCGAGATGCACTACGACATCATCTCCGCCTTTATCAAGAGCATCCGTGGGAGCGATCCCGATGCCGCCATCTACTGGCTAGCCCGCATGATCGAAGGAGGCGAAGACCCAAGCTTTATCGCCCGTCGCCTAGTCATTAGCGCCGCAGAAGATATAGGCCTCGCCAATCCCAACGCCCTGCTCCTAGCCAACCAGTGCTACGACACCCTCATGAAGATAGGCTGGCCCGAAGGGCGAATCCCTTTAGCAGAAGCCACCATCTACCTTGCGGCCAGTCCGAAGAGCAATAGCGCCTACAACGCCATCAACGATGCCCTTGCCCTCGTGCGTGAAACAGGCAACCAACCTGTGCCCCTCCACTTGCGCAATGCACCGACCAAAATGATGAAGCAACTAGGCTATGGCGCCGACTATAAGTACAGTCACAACTACCCAGGCCACTTCGTCAAGCAACAGTTTATGCCCGATGCCTTAACCGACCGTATCTTATGGAACCCACAAGACAACGCAGCCGAAGTCAAGCAGAAAGAACGCATGCAAACCCTGTGGGGCGACGAAAAGAAGTACTAAAACATTTGCTTATTTAGCGACTAGTTTGTATATTTGTTTAACACAATACGTACAAACCTTAGACAACTATGTCGCTAGAATTAACTACATATTACCGTAGCTCAGATCTTCCAGAAGGGTTGCTTGAAGTGAATCCATTTCACTCCAAGCAACTCTTCTTGCTATATGAAAAAACAACTAAATACACCCCTGTCATGGTCACCGTCAGCGAAGATGGTCAGCACCTAGGACAGATACTAGCTGTGATGCGCGGTAGCTGGCGACCTTTTCCACCTTTCTATGTACGCCGTTGTGAAGTGTTCGATACAGGTGCCTATATCCCATTGGCCGAGTACAAGAAGCCCGTTCCGTCCGACCTGCTCGAAGTCCAATGGCGAGAAAGTTTGTTTGAGCAGCTTTTGAACCATTTGACCCAAGAAGTCACCCACGAGTGCTTCTTAATCGAGTTTCGTAATATCCATAACGGCCAGTTTGGCTATAGGCATTTCAAGCAAGAAAACTACTTCCCACATCACTGGCTGCGCATCACCCACAGCCTCGATAATTGGAAAGAAGACATATCGTCCAATCGATTCAAGAGCATTGCCCGTGCCCGTGCAGCCAAGGCCCGCATCCGTTGCATCAAAGACAGTACCGAGATACCCGATATCTACAAGATGCTGCGTGTGCAAGTCTCCGCCCGTGTCCTCAAGCAATTGCCAACGCCCGCCTTTTTGGTGCATTTTTACCATGATTTTGTCCAATCAGGCAAGGGCGAAATCTACACCGTGCATTATAAAGACAAACTCATAGGCTGCTCCCTAGCCGTCCTATGGGAAGGCACCTCCTACCTCTGGTTTAGCGTCGGTTATGGCCAGCGCTTCCCATTCCAGTTTCCCAACACCATGGCCATCTATGCCGCCATTCAAGACGCTTGGCGCCGCCGATACACCACCATGGAATACGTCTCCATTGGTGCCACCACCACCCACCACCACTACACCGCCCTCGTGGCCAGTTTTGGTGGCGACCAGATAAGCACCCGCCGCTGGTTTCGCTATCGCTGGGGATGGCTCAACCGCCTGCTCCGCTTTTTCTACCTATAATTGATTCATCATAAATACACGATCATATGAAAAATGAAGATTTAGTACGTGCCCATTGTCCAGTGGCCTATCAAGCCGATGGAGAACGCTACACGAAGATGCCTTATGCCCGTACAGGACATAGCGGCGTGATGCTCCCTCATATATCCCTAGGATTATGGCACAATTTTGGTGCTGAGAAACCATTGTCGCATAGCAAGGAACTCATCCACTATGCCTTCGACCACGGCATTACCCATTTCGACCTAGCCAATAACTACGGCCCACCGTATGGCAGTGCCGAAGCCACCTTTGGCGAAGTCATGCGCACCTCCATGATGCCTTATCGCGACGAACTCTTTATCTCCACCAAAGCTGGCTACGATATGTGGCCTGGCCCATATGGCGACGGCGGTTCCCGCAAATACCTGATGAGCAGCCTCGACCAAAGTCTACGGCGCATGAACCTAGACTATGTCGACCTGTTCTACTCACACAGATACGACCCCAATACCCCACTAGAAGAGACCATGCAAGCCCTCGTCGACATCGTGCGCCAAGGCAAAGCCCTCTATGTGGGTATCTCTCGCTATCCAGCCGAAGCAGCAGCCAAAGCCTATAAGTACCTAGCCGAGCACGACGTGCCTTGTTTAATCTACCAAGGTCGTTTGAATATGCTCGACCGTGCCGATGAACAAGACATCCTGCACCAATGTGCTACTGAAGGCGTCGGCTATATCGGTTTCTCACCTTTGGCACAAGGACTGCTTACCGATCGCTACTTGCACGGCATCCCTATGGACTCCCGCATGGCCGAAGCCCATTTCTTGAAGTCGGATATGATGACGCCAGCCCTGCATCAGCAACTGTTACAATTGCAGAGCATGGCGCAAGCCAAGAGCATGACCATGGCCCAGTTGGCTTTGAATTGGGTGTTGAGCCATCCTGAAGTCACATCTGTGATTGTGGGCGTCAGCAGCAAAGAACAACTGGCCGACAATATACTCACTGGTGGTATGGACCTATTGACTGCAGATGAAATGCAAGCCATTGACACTATCTTCCGTGAAGGATAATCTACGATGACATGATGACCAACCTAGACAAATATCAATTTGAGAAGATTGCTCACTTTCTCATTGATTTACGATTTAACAATGAGCGCCCATGGTTTAAGGACAACAAAGCACGCTATGACGAAGTGCGTGATTTGTATCTAGGCTTTTTGGAAGACCTCCTGACCGAAGTCAAGAAGCTGGATCCCCTCGTGACCATGTCGGCCAAAGAAAGCATGTACCGCATCTATAGAGATGTGCGCTTTAGTAAGAATAAAGAGCCGTATAAGACCCATTTTGATGCGTTCTTTACGCGTGGAGTACGCGGTGAAGGAGCAGGGTATTTTGTGCGCTTTCAGCCCGATAATTATCTATTTGCTGCGGGTATCTATTCCTTGGATAGTGCCCAGTTGAAGGCCATACGGTCGCATATCTACAAGCATCCAGAGCGATACAAGGAGATTATCAATGACCCTTTGTTTCAAGAGTATTTCCCTGTGTTTGTGGGAGATAAGTTGAAGCTAGCTCCTAAGGGCTTTCCTAAGGACTTTCCCGATATTGAGCTGATTAAGTTCAAGAAGTATATTGTGGATGGCGAAGTGCCCGAGGAGTTCTGGCAATCGCCCGATGTGGTTGAGGAGATTATGAAGCGATTTATTGTGGCTAAGCCGTTTGTTGATTTTATTAATGAGGGGTTGCATAAAGAATAAAAGAAATTGGGGAGTACTACGTGTGGTAGTACTCCCCAATTTTATTATTTACAGAGAGTTCGTTGGCTTAGCTCTCTTGCTTGCTAGTCTTGATCAGCTCTTTTCAAAAGCCTTCCTAGTCCTATTGTGGCAAACATAATCAGTAAGAGCGTAGGTAGCATTACTTTATGATTCTTTTCTTCAATCAATGTATAGAATGGATACACTAGACATAGTAAGGACAAAATGTAGATACCTACGTACTTTGTTTTTTTCTTCATAATAGCTTTTGTTCGTATTGATAATTCTTATGTATTACACAAAACTAGTGTCGAAGACACTGGCACGTGATTTTTATTGTTTCAAAGATAGTGAATTATACTCGGTAGGAATAGGGAAAGTTGATTAATTGTATAACTATTAGTCAAGTGGTGTTTCTTTTCCTATTATACGAAGCTCATAATACACAGAAGTACCCTTAGCTCTCATCGTGATTTCCTTTTTCTTCACTAGTGTGCGGATATCATCGCGTGCAGTAGATTGAGAAGCATTGGTTAATGTTTGATACTTAGCACGAGTTATTGAAGGATTCTTCTGTAGATAATCAAGCAGTATCTGCAGTCTCTCTTTCTTCTCAGGCATCTCATGGTAAGGAACGTAGCAGCCACCTGGTACGCGTACAGCTCTTGCGTCGACCGCGTCTAAAAATTCTTTGCATGGACGAAAAAGTGGCCCAACTACTCGCACGTCATCACGTTCTCCATTTGATACCGCTGCAATCGGATCTGATTTGACTTTAACATAGAACTTGCCTAGATAGGGCACTTCCACACTTGTGCCAGAACTTAAATGAGAAGCGATTACTCTCAACATATTAGACCATACACTGTAGCAGTCTCCAGAAGTTAATGAGGCGCTTTTTTCGATTTCTTCCGCAAGTTGTTTTCCTGATAGATGAGCTTGATTTATGGCTCTGGCATAATAATACTCTTTACTATTGTTGTGTTGTGGGTTCGTTCTCTTTTCAAGTACATACTTAATGGGACTTCGTTTTGCTTTAGACATTGTGATTTTTTTATTAAAGGATACCCTTCTGGCAACCATGGATGTCAGATGCTGGCAACCGTGGATGCTAGATGCTGGCAACCGTGGATGCTAGATACTGGCAACCATGGTTGCCAGAGGACCCTCCTTTGGTTAAACTTCTTTTTACCAGTAAAGCCCGTCATAATAAAGTTCTAATTTCAGGGCCTTTGACTTATACTCCCCCAAAGGTAAGTATAATTATCAAATTAGACACAATAAGTTGTAGTATAAAATTGTTACATTATACAACTTACAATATCTCTATGTTTAAGCTTGACAATCGAATTATTTAGTAACTTTGTAGTAAAGTGATTGATATATAATCTTCATGTCAACAATGAATCCCTAAATATGAACAAAATAACCATATCTTTCCTCATACTATTGACCTTTGCGTGCCATCTCTCTGCCCAACTGCCCACTACTTGGTATCAGCATAATGTGTCACCAGGTACGACTTCTTACAGCATTCAGGGCTACAAAGCAGTATCTCAGAAAGTACACAATACGACCAAGTGGATAAAAGGAAAAACGCTCAGTTGGTTTGAATACCCTAAAGGATTTGAGTGTGATTATCAAGCAATTTTTAATAGTAAAGGGCTGATTACTTCTAAGTGGTACTACAGAGGTAGCAAGCTTTCAGATACTAAGGGTAAGTACAGATATAATAAACGTAACCAACTAGTGACATTCGTAAGACATACCTCAGGAGATGTGCATGCATCATCTAATGAGTATACCTATGATGCACAAGGGAGGATGATACGTCACACGTATGGCTATGATATTATGTTTGGGGAGGAGGTCTTTTATCATAATGGCTGGAGACATATTGAGTATATGTCCTATGATAAAACTAATGCTCATGGACAGGTCACTCATTTTGTAAAAGAAACTACTTATCCTAGAAACAACTACAAGTACACAAATGAGTATTCTCACAAGGGATTATTGATAAAACATACTTGGGAAAAGGATATTTACAGTGACACTGCTAAAGGAAAAGTGTGGCAAAGGACTATTTCTGCAGGACAACCTCAATCGAGAAATAAGCTTTGGCAAGTGACTGTTCCTGACAAAGAGCAGCCTGTATTGCGATATGCTTATACCTATAAGAAAGTATATACTTTTAAGTATACTGAATATAGCGAGATGGGAGATTGGACGAAAGCCACAGTATTCTTGGATGATGTACCTTTTATGTTCTTGGAACGAGAAATCACTTACTCTGATGATGCCAAGAAACCTGTAGAAAGTCATAGTATCAATGACTTGTATAAGTTTAAGCCATAGCTCTCAAAACAAAGGTCATGTCAACCCACCGTTGACATGACCTTTTACTAGTTTATTACAGCTTTATCCTATACAACTCAGATAACGCCTCCATATACTCCTTCTAGGCCGTGATGGCCTGGAAGGAGCTGTCTATTTTCTGTTTCCACAAGCACATCACTTTTAGTGTCTTTTAGAAAGTGATTTGGGGCGACAACCCTTTTGTCCCAAGTTCAAGCTGTCCTTTTGTGAATGAGAAGAATGAAGCGAAATAGTTGAACATCATACCTTTTATATTTTAAATCGTTTTATCGATTTTAATTTGATATGGCCATTCTCTTCGTAATAAAATCCATCAACATATCCTTGTTTAAATTGTCCTTTGTATGGAAAACCAATCATGATTTTAAAATAATTCTTTTTCCCACGGACAAACACGAATGTACCTGTAAGGTCAATGTTTTCAAGTTTAACTTTTGCCTTTTTCAAAACAGCAAGATTTCTCTTGTCTACAAACTCTTGTATAGATGGATGGTCTGTTGTGAACAAATAAGTTATTAGAGTATCAAAGAATGTTTGGTACTTCTTATTATAAGGAATGTACCACTTGTTATGTATCGGTGATGGCTTGCTTTTTATCCACAAATCGTTTAATAAACACGATTGATTTGTCGCAAACTTACTATCTAGTACTACTTGCTTAATTTTGTGGTTATATTGTTTAACGACTTCTGTGGTAGCACTGTCAAAATGGAGCGTGTCATGTACTACTGTATTGTTTTCTAGAGTTACTTCAGTAGGTACACTCTCTTTAAACTTTACTGAATGTGCTCTGAAGATTACTTTATCGTTAGTAACTTCGTGGATATAGAAGTCTGGCCAATCAGCCAAACTCCCATCTAAATCATTGTGAAACTCTTGCTGTACATTTGTTGGTATGAACTTAAGCAGATCTACTGGCTGTGAATTATTAAGTTCACGTTTAGATGCAGTATAATAACTCTTCATGCAGTCCAATAATGTATCTAAGCCCAACTTCATTTCCAACTCATGTAAAATAATAGGTACTTTTTGGTATGCAAAAGGCCTGTAGAACATGTCCGTCAACTCAATAGACGCTATATCTCTCGGAGAGATGTTTGCGTTCAACATGTGCATGTTTTTGTCTGAATATATACTTCTTGTGTCTATTATGTTGTGTGAACTAAGATACACATCACTAGAAAATTCTGCTAATGATTCATTCATATAATGTGACTTAGGACTTGAAGTAATTCCCCACCAAAGATGAGCTGTCTCATGCGACACTACCCGTGCAATGCTTGCCTTATTAAACCTATATTGATCTGTGATATATTTTTGGCTTAATACCATCCCATTTGGAATAGCGTATCCTCCCCTACGGTTTAAAAAGAAAATTTTGTGATTGGTTATTTTAGCTGATCCAAATACATTAGTATAGAACTTATACGAGTTTTTGAATTGAGAAACTATGTATTGTAAGCGTTTTTGGTCGAATACTATATCTTTAGGAATATAAGCAAGTACATGATCGCAATCAACGATATTAAAGTTACCCAATATTATACTAGGTAGGACAGTTGAGTAACTATCATTACTTGAATAATGCGAGTCGTAAGGATTAGATTCGTCTCCAACTTTTACTTTATAGAGGGTACTGTTTCGAGAGAATTTATTGCTATTTCTTGGAAAAAGATTCACTTCAGGTAGTAAGAAGCATTGGTTCTTATCAGTCCAATGAGAGATGGAATGTTTAATCTTTGACAGTCTAATATCGTAGTCAACTTGAATCTTGCTATCTCCTTGTGATTGCACAGTGACAAAATATGAAGATGCACTTTTGTTTACATCGTATTTCAAGTCTTTGCCCATATGGTTTGTTATCATTAAGCTAGACAGATTCAAATCAGATGTAATGTAGAAATTAACTGTTTGGTCAGTTGTGGAACTTACTGTATTATGTAATTTCAGAGTGTTATTATGAAGCTTTAGTTCAGCTTCAACTTCTAAAAGTGTACCAGTGGTAGGAACGTTTGTTGCTTTAGCTACACTAGAAATACATAAGAGTGAAAAAATAAGCACTAATTGGCTTTTCAGATGAGGGTAATTCATATTGTTGAGATATATGTATTGAGTTACAAGTACTTTGCTATATACAAAAGTATATGATTATTCTGTATTTACCATAGGTCTTGGATTGTTTTTTATGAGTTCTAGGGCTATTGACTATGATAATGGTTGTTTTTTGTTGCTATAGATGTTATTGTAAGCATCTCATTATCAAAAATAATACCTCTACATTCAGTTGGACAATCACATAAAGTAACGACTGCTCCAGTGTATAAGATGAATCTGAGTGGCTGGCGTGGGTATGAACTGGCGACGCTGGGGATGGCGTGGGTATGGGATGATGAGGCAGTAGTTTTTTTTTGCTTGTGTAGTGTGATTTGCTCCTTCTAGGCCGTGATGGCCTAGAAGGAGCTTTTGTTGTGTGGATTGGACTATAATGTCCCCCCATATTTCGGACCACTTGCTAAGAAACGATATTTTTCGTCCATTTTATGCAACCCTAAAATTTAGCTTATGGCATCACGACGTAAATTTAGCAGTGAATTTAAAGCTTGCGTAGTTCGCGAAGCCTTAAAAGAACAAGAGACTACCTCTGAGTTGGCTCGCCGCTTTGAAGTGGCACCTAGTCAAATCATTCAATGGAAGAAAGAAGCCCTTTCTCAACTTGAGTCTTTATTTGGTAGCAAACATCCTGGCGAAGAAAGCGCCGCCAAAGATGAGACTTTTATTTAAGAGCCTACCAATAGCAAGCTTAGTATCCGCCAGCAATGTCGTCTCTGGGGAATTAGTCGTAGCCAATATTACTACAAGCTAGGGCGTGCCGAATATATTCATCCATATTTGTTACGTGGACTACATATCCACAGGAGCAACCAAGTATGGAGCATTGATATCACGTATATAGCCATGCCTAAGGGATTTATGTACCTTGTGGCTATTATCGATTGGTATAGCCGCAAGATTGTAGCTTGGAGGCTTTCTAACTCGCTAGAAGCTTCTGAGTCAATACTGTGCTTACAGGAAGCGATACAAACGCATGGTAAGCCCGATATCGTAAACTCTGACCAAGGCAGACAGTACACTTGTTCTCAGTGAGTCAATTATCTGAAAGCTCAACACATACGCATGCTCTCCTCTCTACTTACATCTTCCTAATAACGGCTCAAAGCTGTATCAAGGGATTAAGTATTATATCAACTATTACAACGAACGTAGGCATCATCAGGGAATATAAGATGACTCCAGCTAAGAGATATCAACGTTCTTTTGAAACCAACTATGCGGCTTAATATGAAGCCCAAGTGTAAACAAGAAACTCAATATTAACCTATCAAATGGACGAATCATTTCTTAAAATAAGAGTAAATGTGACCCTAAAGTAAGGGTACACTATAGTCAGATTCTACTTTTTGCATTTTTTACCCAATCAAATAAACAACTTTGTATACAAATCTATAATACTGTTTATATGCAAGTTAACATTATTTGATACATGCAAATCACAAATTATACTTCTAATACGGAAAATAGTTATACATTTGTACAACATATGAATCAGACCATTCATGTACAATTGATAAATTAATAAAAAATGGAATCAAAAAAAATAAAACATAGCGAAATGAAACTAGGCGAATTGGTACCAAGCGAAATGGCACCAAAGAAATTAACTTTTGAGAAAGAAGTCGTGGCAAGACTCCAGGATGAAGAAATGAGTCACATCATGGGAGCAAGTTCTCATTCTAACACTTCTGTTTCTAAAGATCAAAAGGAAGCATTAATTATGGGAGTGGCTGAAGATGACGAAGAGTTGAAATCTTGCTGTCAGAAATCCTGTAATAAGCAAGATGCAAGATAAAGGGTTGATGTTAAACATCAACCCTTTTAATGTGAATTAAATTGTATAAATGCCATGAGAAAAAATAAATTCTACAAAATAGCTCTTATTCTATTCCTGACCATACAATCTGTTTGCAACCTTATGGGGCAAACTATATCTGGACAAATTGTTGACAGCAATAATACACCTATTGAATTTGTCAGTATTGTTGGAGGGGCATTGACTGATTCCACTCGTGTTATCTCCTCAGCATATAGTGGTGATGACGGAAGATTTGTTTTAGATTGTTCTTCGTGTAAGGATGTAAAAATACACTTAAAAACAAGCTTTGTCGGATTTGAGCCATTTCAGATGGATGTATCGACAAACTATGTGTTTGAAAAGCCTATCGTGCTCAAGGAAAATGTGGTAGCACTCAATGAAGTGGTCGTTTCTGCATATAAAAGGGCCATCACCCTTGAGAATGGAAAAATTGGCATAGATGTAGGTAGGTTGACTTTGGGAAACTCTGAAAATGCATTGGATGTACTCAAGAGAACGCCTGGTATCGTGGTTATGCATGACGATATAAAGGTACAAGGCAATGCACCACTCATTGTCGTTGATGGGGTGAAACAAAGGGTGCCACTAAACACGCTTATCAACTACCTGAAGTCGCTGCCTGCTTCCTCGTTGGATAAATTGTACATCAAAAATGCAGCAACAGCAGAAAACCGTTTGTCTGGACAAGATGCAACCATCGAGATAAGGACAAAGAAAAAGAACAAAAATGGGTACAATATTAGCAATACCTCACATGGAGCGCTCTTGCGGGGTGATGCTTACAAATGGGGAGATTATATGTACTTGCGTGGCAGATATGGAAACGTATCGGGAAGTGCCACTATGGGATATACTAAGTCAGCTTATGTATCGCAAACTGAAGTGAGTGCGCCTGAAGCATTGGTTCATAAACAGCTAAATCAAAAAGAAAATGGGGATAAAGATGCCTATTTCGGTGTATTGAATCTTACATGGGCACCCAAGGTTTTGAAGGGTAGTCTGAATTATTTTGCGTCTTATTATGTAGACGATTCGCATGAAAAAAATACAGAGAAATACCAAAACTATGACTTGGTGGAAAAAGAAACCGACAGGGACATCTCTGATTGGGCAGACTTATTGTCGACCAATATAGAGTATCTTTCAGCCGACACATTGAAACATCAATTTAAGGTTTCATACGGTCTCCTCACTGGTGTTGACAATTATACCCAACGTGCACACAATAGTTTGGGGGATGTCCATTCAACAGATAAAGATATGGGTGGACATAGGCACATCGTAGAAGCTGAATACTCATTGAATTTGCCAAAATTCGTGTATAGTATCGGTAGTCAATCTTATTTTTCGAAGATGCACGAAGATGTCGGTTCAAAGAGAAACGAAAACGTCAGTTCAAATGATGAATCGAATTTCGACGTTTGGGAAACGATCACAGGAATCTACACATCTGCTAGATATAAATTCCGTCCTAATTTGTCAATGTATTTGGGAGGACGACTAGAGTATGCACATTATAAGTATTTGATCTCAAATTCAGTGTCTAAAGATGTAGATTGGAATTTTGCTCCATATCTAAGCTTAGATTGGAAAGTGAGCAATAATTATAGTGCGTCTTTATATCTGACAATGAAAAACAGGCGACCTGGATATTTCTCGATGCTTCCTGGAAGAACGTATTCTAATGACGATGAATATGGTGTGGGAAATCCTTTCTTGACACCTTCGATGCAATATGAATTTAAGATGAAGAATCTGATCTACAAATATGCAGTGATCGAGCTAGGTGCTCGCTTGAAAAAAGACAAATTTGGAACAACGTATCAACTGGACGACGAAGGTTTAAGATATACGAAACCTATGAACTACGGAGACCTGCTATACCTTTATGGAGATATGTCTATACCCTTCTCGTTTTTCCAAGGCAAAATGAAAGGTTCTTTATATCTGTATCTGAGAAACCTTAGTTACCATGATGTAATAGATGAGATTAAGTCGTCTGTATTCGACCTGAATAGCGATTGGTATGGAAGTAGCAATCTTTATGTCGCTTACCAGCCTACAAACAACTTTGGTATCTATATTAATCCTTCGTTTCATTCGCAATACAACACATTGCAGGTACAAGAAAAAAGTACCATGAGCGTAGATATGGGGATGCAGTACACATTGCCCCACAACAAGTGCTGGTCATTAGCGCTTACCGTAGAAGATATGTTCAATCAACTGGAAGAAGAATCTGTGTACAATTATGGTGGACAGCATGTAACAAATACCATCTCACCAAACTCTCAGTGTATTCGTTTTTCTGTGACTTATAATATTAGTCGTGATGCAAAACATATCAAGATATATAAGAATGAGAATGATGCTTCTCGATTCATGAAATAAATTCAAAATAATGAATACTAAGATTTATGCGTTACTAAAAACTTACTATAATGTCCCCCCATATTTCGGACCACTTGCTAAGAAACAATATTTTTCGTCCATTTTATGCAACCCTAAAATTTAGCTTATGGCATCACGACGTAAATTTAGCAGTGAATTTAAAGCTTGCGTAGTTCGCGAAGCCTTAAAAGAACAAGAGACTACCTCTGAGTTGGCTCGCCGCTTTGAAGTGGCACCTAGTCAAATCATTCAATGGAAGAAAGAAGCCCTTTCTCAACTTGAGTCTTTATTTGGTAGCAAACATCCTGGCGAAGAAAGCGCCGCCAAAGATGAGACTTTTATTTAAGAGCCTACCAATAGCAAGCTTAGTATCCGCCAGCAATGTCGTCTCTTGGGCATTAGTCGTAGCCAATATTACTACAAGCTAGGGCGTGCCGAATATATTCATCCATATTTGTTACGTGGACTACATATCCACAGGAGCAACCAAGTATGGAGTCTTGATATCACGTATATAGCCATGCCTAAGGGATTTATGTACCTTGTGGCTATTATCGATTGGTATAGCCGCAAGATTGTAGCTTGGAGGCTTTCTAACTCGCTAGAAGCTTCTGAGTCAATACTGTGCTTACAGGAAGCGATACAAACGCATGGTAAGCCCGATATCGTAAACTCTGACCAAGGCAGACAGTACACTTGTTCTCAGTGAGTCAATTATCTGAAAGCTCAACACATACGCATACTCTCCTCTCTACTTACATCTTCCTAATAACGGCTCAAAGCTGTATCAAGGGATTAAGTATTATATCAACTATTACAACGAACGTAGGCATCATCAGGTAATATAAGATGACTCCAGCTAAGAGATATCAACGTTCTTTTGAAACCAACTATGCGGCTTAATATGATGCCCAAGTGTAGACAAGAAACTCAATATTAACCTATCAAATGGACGAATCATTTCTTAAAATAAGAGTAAATGTGACCCTAAAATAGGGGTACACTATAAACCTCAATCGAGAAATAAGCTTTGGAAAAGAACGATTCCTAAAGAAGAACCGATATTTAGATATGCCTATACTCATAAGAAAGTGTATACCTTTAAGTATACTCGCTATAATAAGCGAGGAGATTGGACCAAAACCACAGTGTATTTAGACGGTACTCCCTATATGTTTTTAGAACGAAAGATTACTTACTAACTACTCATCAATAATAAAGAACGGTTGAGAATTATAGCTGATTGTTGTAAGCTTACAATATACTAACCAAAAGAAACAAGGTCATGTCAACCCATTGTTGACATGACCTTTACTATTTTATTACAGCTTTATCTTATACAATTCAGATACCGCTTCCATATACTCTTTCTCCGCTTTCAAATAATCTAGCTGAGCATCATAGATATAATCACTTTCTTGAATATAATCAATAAGAGACAACTCCCTCAACTCAAGACCTTTATTCAAAAGGGCTATGTGGTCGTATCCAGTCAAGGCTTGACGGTAGCTCGCCAAAGTGCCTTGCATACTAGATGCCTTTTCAAACAGACCTTGCACTTGGTATAGGAAAGTCGTTTTGTTGGCTTGGTAGGCTAGTTGCAGCGCTTTGGCTTTTTCACGGGCTGCTTTGGTCTGGTATCGATGCTCAAAGAGGGGGATACTCATGCCCATAGTGACGCCTTTAAAACCTTTGCCTTCTACCAGCTCTTGGGCGTAGCCAACTTTGAATTTAGGCAGTGCACGCGCTTTAGCGACTTTCACTTGCGTTTGGGCTACGGTGAGTTCTTCTTCCAAATAACGCAATACAGGGATCTGGCTCTTTTCTAGGGCGAGCCAGCTCTCGAAAGAAGTGGGTAGGGGAGTTGGGGAGAACTCTTTATGGGTGTAGGAGATGGCTACCCCGCCATTGAGTCCTTCTAGAGTGAGTGCAGCAGCTTTGATTTGGCCTGCTATATGGGCATGGTCTCGGTCGACTTTCTGCTTGTAGAGGACAATCTTATTGCGCGCGATGCGGTTGACTTCACCTAGTTCATAGGCTTTCTTATACTGGGTGGCCAATCTATCGGCTTCACGCTTCTTTTGGGCCAACACATCTTCTACAGCACGCAGGTAGGTGAGGTTGATACAGGCCATTTGCGCTTTCCACAATACTTCTTGACTCGCCCATCTGTAGTTCCACAAAGCTTGCATCTGCTTGGCTTTAGCTGCTTGTCCTTTATAGGCGTAGAGCGTAGGAAAGTCAAATCCTTGCGATATGGAGAAGTTGGTGCGCTTGCCTTGGTCAGAAGGAGATCCCCACATATAGGCAAATTCCATTTCTGGATTTTCTAAGTAGAGTTGGGTCTTGCTTAGGGTTTGCGCGGCTTCTTTCTCTTGAGCTAGTTGGCGCAATTGGATATTATGGGCGCGTATCTCTGCTAGAACGTCTTGGTATAAGACGCTTTGTGCTTGTGAGGGAGTCGCTCCTACAACGGTGAGCAGTAGGGCTACTAGGGATATACTATATATTCTCATGATTTCTTTCTTTTCATAAATTGGTGGTATACGATAGGGACCACATACATATTTAATAAGGTCGAGGTGATCAGTCCGCCGAGGACGACAACGGCCATCGGACTCTGAATCTCGTTGCCCGATTTGTGGCTGTTGAGAATCATCGGGATCAGGGCGAGTCCTGAGGTGAGGGCGGTCATAATAATGGGGTTCAATCGGTCTTTAGAACCCGATAGGACAATCTCTTGCAGCGACATGCCTTGGCTGTGCAGTGCTTGATAGCGAGAGATCAGCAGGATACCGTTGCGGGTGGCGATACCGAATAGGGTGATAAAGCCGATAATGGCGGGGATGCTGATAATGGCTGAATCGATATAAACGGCAAATAAACCACCGATCAAAGCGAGTGGGAGATTGATTAGGATAATGCCAGCTAGCGATACATTCTTAAACTCCATATAGAGGAGTAAGAAGATGATCACAATGGCGCCTAGTGAGGTCAAAAGCAAGATGCTAGTGGCTTTCTTGGCGCTTTCAAACTGTCCTCCGTAGACGATGCGGTAGCCTTCTGGGAGTTTGACTTGTGCTTGAACGCGCTGCTGTATCTCTTGTACCACGCTGGTTACATCTCGCTCAGCTACATTGGCTGAGACGACGAGCTTGCGCTGTACATTTTCTCGGGAGATGCTGTTAGGACCGCCTACTGAGACGATATCGGCAACTTCCTCGAGAGGTATCTTCATGCCGTTGGGGCCATCGATTAGGGCGGTCTTGATTTGTTCGATGGACTCGGTATAGTCGTCGTTGAGACGTAGAACCAAGTCAAACTTGCGTTGTCCTTCGTAGATGTCTCCTATCTTCTCGCGAGAGAAGGCAAGGCGGATAAAGTCATGGAAGTCGGCCATAGAGATGCCATACTGCGCTAGGCGTGCTCTGTTAGCACGTATCTGCAGTTGAGGCGTTTCTACTTGTTGTTCTACAGCCAAATCCACTAGTCCTGGAATATCTTTAGTGATCTCTTGTATCTCTGTACCGATTTGGTACATCTTACTGAGGTCGGTGCCAAAGACTTTGATGGCAATGTTGGCACGAGTACCCGATACCATGTGGTCGATGCGGTGACCTAGTGGTTGACCTACGGTAGTCACGATACCTGGTATGGCGGCAAGGCGTTCGCGTACTTCGTGCATAAAGGCTTCTTGTCCTTGGGGTAGGTCTTTGAAGGTGACATCGATCTCTGCGCCAAAAGTGGCTTGAGAATGTTCATCTAGTTCGCCACGTCCCGTACGGCGTGAAGTACTCACGACGCCAGGTACAGCTAGTAGTTCTCGTTCTATGATAAGGCCTAGCTTATTATTTTCATCTAGCGAGATACCTGGCTTGGCCAATGCATTGATGGTGAGCTGTCCTTCGTTGAAGGCCGGTAGGAAACTACGTCCCATGGTGGTATAGGCGAGGATGGCTAAGATAAATAGAAAACCTGTGACGCTCAACACAACTTTTTTATGCTTCAGGGTCAAGGCCAAGCTTTGCGCGTATCGATTCGTTAGCCACTCACTGAATCGTCCTGCTTTGGCTTTCTTTTGTAGGTAGCTGTCTTGTGTTAAAAGCAAGCTGCAAAGTAGTGGGGTGATGGTCATGGCCGTAATCAACGACATAAACAAAGACACGATATAAGCTACTCCTAGAGGATGTAACATGCGGCCTTCTAGTCCATTCAGGAAAAAGAGTGGAGTAAAAGACACAATGATAATCAGGGTGGCATGCAGAATCGAAGAACGAATCTCTGAAGATCCTTTAAAGATAACTTCTAGTACGGGTAGGCGCTCTGAGGCTGGCAACTGAAAGTTGTGTTTCAGATGCTTGTACACATTCTCGACATCGATAATGGCATCATCGACTAAGGAGCCTATGGCGATAGTCATCCCCCCAAGGGTCATGGTGTTGATGTTGATACCTAGTGCGTATAGTACGATGATGGTGGCCAATAGGGAAATCGGAATGGCGAGCACGGAGATTATGGTGGTGCGCATACTGCCTAGGAAGATAAACAGGACGATAACCACAAAGATGGCGCCTTCTATTAGCGAAGTGCCTACATTATTGACTGCACTCTGTATGAAGTCTGATTGACGGAAGATATGCGTGTTGAGCTGTACATCTGATGGAAGAGAAGCTTTTAAGCTATTCAAATTCTCTTCAATCTTTTCGGTCACTTCTAGGGTGTTGACATGTGGTTGCTTGGAGATAGACAGCAAGACGGCTGGGCTGGCGTTGTGCGATGCGTAGCCCATCTTTTGTGCTGGTGCAATCTTCAATTTGGCGACATCGGATAAGAGTACAGGGTCTCCGTCGATTTGCTTGATCACAGTTTGAGCTAGTTCGTTGAGGTCGGTGCTGCGCCCCATACCTCTGATGACAAACTCGTTGCTGTAGTCTCGAACCACTCCGCCTTCTGAGTTTTCACTAAAGGTTTGTCCCACTGCTTCGAGCTCGGTCATTGTAACGCCGTATCTGGCCATCTTGAGTGGGTCGGCAAGAATTTGGTATTGCTTATAGTCTCCGCCTATAATGGTGACTTGTGAGACACCACCTGTAGCTAGAATAGTGGGTTTGATTACCCAATCGGCCAAAGTGCGAAGCTCCATATTGGAGGTGCTATCGGCTTGCATGCCTACAAAGAGAATCTCACCCATAACGCTCGACTGTGGGGCGAGGATGGGCACGATGTCTTTGGGGAGTTTACCTGAGAGGGTCACGAGCTTTTCGCTCACTACTTGTCGAGCTTTGTAGATATCTGTACCCCATTCAAATTCTACCCACACAAATGAATAGCCTTGGCGGGAAGAGCTGCGCACACGGCGCACGTTGGTGGCGCCATTGACTGCTGTCTCTATAGGAAAAGTAACTAATCGTTCTGTCTCTTCTGGTGACATATTGTGTGCATCCGACATGACGACAACAGTGGGTGCGGTCAGGTCGGGAAAAACATCAATATCCATATGTCTTGTGGTCACTATCCCTGAGATCACAAGTATGCATGCGCCTACTAGAATAAGGAGGCGGTTGTGTAGGGAAAATCGTATTATTTTATCTAACATATGTTTCCTTTTTTAGTGTGAGTGTCCTGCGTGAGGGTCTAGTTTACCAGTGCTTTGTGATAGCTTGATCAGGGCAGCGCCATTGGTTACAACGCGTTCGCCAGATTGCAATCCGCTGAGTATCGTAGTGGCGCGTCCGTTTGTGCCGCCTAGGGTGACTGGGCGTTGTTCGAAAATCTCTGGAGTAACTTGTATGAAAAGGAAGTATTTACCCATGGTTTCGACAATTGCTTCGTTGGGTACACTAAGAGAGGTTGTCGTATTCTGACTAGTCTGAATATAAAGATCAATAAAGCGACCTGGAATCCAATTGTGGGTATTCTTGACTTTGAAGGTTACAGATAGAAGCGCGCGATTGGCTGCTAGACTTTGGTCGTAGCTGACGAGTTCACCGCCTAGTTCTTGGAGGGTGATGCTTTGTGCAGAATCTGGATCGATAAAAGTGGCTCCTACAAAAGCTTTCAATCGTTGGTAGTACTTAGGGGCTACTTGGGCTTCTAGGTAGACGTACTGGTTTTGAGCGATAGTCAGAAGGGCTGCACCACGTTGAAGAAAAGTACCATTGGCCATTGATAGGTTTTTTATATAACCAGACATCGGGGCAATCACTTTTTGGCTTCCTTGGATATGAGCAGTTTCCATGCTTTTGAATGCTGCTTCCGTCTTGCGCAAGGTGGTTTGTGCAGCTAGAAAATCGGCTTGTGAGATTAAACCTTCTTGTACTAGTTGTTGTTTGCGAGTAAAGTTGGCTTTAGCTTCAGTATACTCAGCCTGTTTTTGTGTGTAGACTACGGCTAGGTTATCTGCACCAATTCCTTGTGGCTGGATAGTCATCAGCACTTGCCCTTTACGCACGTACATGCCGTTGGTTAGCGATTTCTTATTGAAAGAGACGCTACCTGCTGTTTGCATAGTCACTGTTTGTTCACTCGATTGGTATGGCTTGACTTGAGCGACACTTTTAATGATTTCGTAAAAAGGGGCGTCTTTGATAACATCTGTTCTAAATGGAATCTTCCAACTTTGTTCTTTTGTGAATGGCACGGCGTTGGCAGTATGTGCTGTATGTGACTCTACATACTCTAGTGCCTCGTGGTGGTCGGTGAAAACTGGGTGAGCTTGTGCTGTCAATGTACTCTCTTGACTGCCGTTTTGAATAATCAGTACTGGTTGTAATTTGCCTGATGTGACTTTTGAGGGCACGTGAAAGGTAATGCGGTAGATACCTGGACGAGTCGTTGTGTTTAGCTTCTTCTCGACGACAACTTGCTGTCCGTCTAGCAACTGCATTGTTACGCTATATGACTTTGATAAAGGCTTATAGTTCTTTGTATCTGTGATATGAGCGAGTATAGATGCCTGTTCGCCAGCTATAAATGGATTGATTTCCGAGAAGATTTCGTATCCATTACTGTATGAAGTCGTTTGAAAGGCTCCGTGGTCATGCCCTTCATGTTCGCTGTGGGTTTCATGACTTTCATGAGTATGTGACTCGTGGTTATGATTCTCTTCAGAGTGATTGTGTCCTACATGACACGCTTGTAGTGTGCTGACACATAAAGCTGCCAGCATCCAAATTGCTTTTTTATATTGCATTGTAATGTTTATTTGGTTATGAATTCGTTTAATGTATAGATACACTCAAACGACCATTAGGAGCTCGTAAGCCTAATGATTTAACCAAATAAATGACTGAATAGGATATCGTGTACACGGTGTTTTCCCTATCGTAGTCTTCGTAAGGACCAGGGAAGAGTTGTGCACTTGGAGGAGCTAGACCTATTCCTAAGTCTAGCAGGAAGTTCCACAAGGGCTGAATAAGCTGAAAGTGGGTTGTGGTGAGCTGAAGGGCTTGTACAAGGACGTACAAGTAGGAACCATGGCAGTTGTGAATGCGATCTGTATGCTTCTTCTGGGCATGATTATGCTCATGGTCATGCGTTTTATGGCATACGTCTTCTTGCCCCAAAATGTCATTAGTAGCTCCCTCAGATAGAATATTGATGATATGCATGTAACGCTTGTTATTGTGCATATGTTCGTGGTGAGGGATGAACCAATGAAACATCATGGCAGCAAGTGCGAGATATAACGCACCAGACTGTATGTGTTTATTTAGCATCATCGAACCACAAAGGTACTTATTTCCTGTATGTAGTCAAAATGTGTTTTAGACATTTTATTTTGAAAAATCAATTATTAACACTATATTTGTCGAATAAACTAGTACACACCAACTTATTCTATGAAGATATGTTACACTCAAAATGCTTCTATGGGAATCCTCAAAATGGAACTTTAGCTACTGATAAGCTTCAAGAGATGAGTCTTGATCAAGAGAATTGTGTCTTGGATACTTTCCGTACATCAACTGTGCCGCTTTTAGAATACTGGAATGAGAGGCACCATTTGGCTTTGTTTAAAGATTTAGAAAGTCTACCACTGGATCTATCTAGAGAAAAGTGGCAGAGTATGACGAAGGTCTTTGAATTTTCTATTCCTCCACTTAAAGGGCAGGGGAAACCATCTGTGACTGATTTGATGCTCTCATCTGAGGAAATACAAATTGCGATTGAAGCCGAGTTTACTGAGATGTTTGATACGGATTATCAAACAGTGAGTCAGTGGCTTGCTGAAGGGTCGTATGCCAATAGGTTGGCTATCCTTGACGGCTGGTGTGGGTTGCTGAATCCTTATTTAGATACAACCATTACTGCGAATTCTTCCTTTATAGAAGATATGCCTTATCAATTGTTGCATAGGGCTGCATCGGCGTGTATGGATAAGCCAAAACGTGCGGTGTTGTGGTATCAGTTATTCCGTGAAGAGGGAGTCTTGTCGCACGAGGATGTGCGTGCTTTTGAGCATAAAGTGGTGAGATGCGTGGAGAACTTGCATTTTAGTAAGCAGTTCACTGTGCTGATTACCTTGAATACAGTGAAGTATGCTACGGATATTGTATCGAACTTTACTGAGGTAGATGGTAGTGCCAAGTTGAATCAGCTATTTGGGCGTATGCTATCTGCTTACCCTATTATTACCGATTTCGGAGATATTGAAGTCTTATATTTTGACTAGAGGATTGTATACTTTAATCTTTCAGTTATGACCAATGTGTTTTACCCTGTATTAATTGCAGCAGAGATAGCTCGTGAACTTCATGCTGGTCAAACGGATAAAGCTGGAGTCGACTATTTCTTCGGACATCTTTCTTATGTGAGTTCACTGGGAGAAGATTGGAGGGAGCAGGTACTTGGATACTTGCACGATGCTATAGAAGATACTGATATCGGCTTGGATGAGTTGATGGGGCGTTTTCGTGATGAATGTGAAGCGTATCTCATCGAACATCCCAATGTACCAATTGTGGAGACTAGTGAGTATCTGGCGATAGAAGAGGCTTTAGCCTTGCTAAACAGATGCGCTGTGCCTGATCGTAGGACGTATATACGTAAGATTAGTACCAACCTGTTGGCTACGCGTGTCAAGATGTATGACTTAAGACATAATCTGAATCTAGGACGCTTTGCGGTGCCTACGCAGCGTGATTTAGATAGAGCAGCTAGATATGCCGAGGAACTACGGTATCTTTGGATGAAAGAGAAGCTGCTCAGACATGGAGAAGATGACTTTTAGTCTATATAGATTTTTTTTTGTAAGTGAAAATGAAATGAGGGTAAGTCGTGATGACTTACCCTCATTCATATTATATGATGTTACTCATTAATCATTGGTAGCATTTTCTAGCTTCTTCATAATAGCGAAGATGAAGATAGCTGAAATCAAACATAGACCAATCAAAATAGCCCATACAGACCATAGTGGCATGCCGCTTTCCCATAGCCATCCTGGTACACCAGTTAGCTTGTTGCCGATGGCAGTGGCTACAAACCAAAGACCCATCATCATACCTTTGAACTTAGGAGGTGCTACCTTCGATACGAAGCTGATACCCATAGGAGATAGCAACAACTCTGCAAATGTCAAGACTA
This sequence comes from Bacteroidaceae bacterium, assembly GCA_963678855.1. GTDB lineage: Bacteria > Bacteroidota > Bacteroidia > Bacteroidales > Bacteroidaceae > F22. Next base: position 2,591,186 of record OY787448.1, read on the forward strand.
GGTAGGTAGAAATCAACCAGTTTGTAGATACTAGATCGGCTTCTTGCATTGGTGTTGTTTCCAATGTAGCTGGACTAGGCAATGTCAATGAACCTACGGCTAGGATCACGAAACCAAGTGCAGCAACGAGCATACCCATACCAATCTTACGTGGAGCTGATGGCTCTTTGCCTTTGTTGGCTAGCGATTGGAATAGCAATAGCGAGAATGGAGTCAACGCGACTACGAAGAATGGGTTGAATTGTTGGAATGTTTGAGGAAGAACTTCTAGTGAAGCTGGCATATCTGTGTAGATAGCTGCAATACCTGCGATAGAAGCTAATGCTACGATACCAGAGATAATCTTAGTACGTCCTTCTTTTGTTTGGAAGAAGCTTACTGCTGAGTAAATCAAAACGACAGCTAGAGCCAATACCCATACGCTGAAACCTAGACGGTCTACACCTTCTACTGCACGTGCTGTATAGTCACGAGCGAAGAATGTCATGGTCAAACCGTTTTGGTGGAAGGCCATCCAGAAGAAGATCACTACAGCAAATACAAGCATCAACGCTGTGATACGTGCACGTGTTTGCTTTGGTGTCAATTCTACTGTTGTTTCATCAGTAGCAGCACCTGCTTCTTTCTTCTTATTTGCATAAGCAAAAGTTGGCTTGAAGATCAAATAGATAGCCATAGATGCTACTAGAGAGATACATGCTACAGCAAAACCGTAGTTGTAAGCACCTGAAAGCACATCGATATATTTATGACCGAATTCTTCTAGGGTACCTGTAAAGCCTTGAACTGCTTGAAGGTTCAACAATGCTTCACGACCAGCTTCGCTCAATGTACCATCGAACAATTTGTGTGCTAGGGCAGGGATTTCTGCATTGTATGTAAAGCCTTCGCCTTTCAATACGTAGTTAGTAATATATGTAGCTGCACCAGGAGCAAACAAGGCACCGATATTGATAGCCATGTAGAACAAGCTAAATGCTGAGTCGCGCTTGCTTTGTAGTGCTGGTGTGTCGTACAAGTTACCTACCATTACCTGGAGGTTACCCTTAAAGAGACCTGTACCAACAGCGATACCAAACAATGCACCGTACATCATGTATTCACTGATGGCGGCATCAAATGGGAAGGCAAGTAGCAAGTATCCAGCGAACATGACGATGATACCTGTGGTTACCATTTTACCATAACCAAATTTATCGGCTAAGATACCACCAATAAGGGGCATGAAATAAACACCAGCTAGGAATGAGCTGTAGATTGAAGATGCTGATGCTGCACTAAATCCAAATTTTGCTTGGATGTATAGTACGAAGATGGCAAGCATGGTATAGTAACCAAAGCGCTCACCTGTGTTTGCTAGGGCTAGGGCGTACAGCCCTTTAGGTTGTCCTTTGAACATAGTATGTGACAGTTTAGGATGAATAATTAAATTTTAATCAGGGCAAATGTAATGATAATTTTTGAGGAAATCAATCAAAAAGTGGGGTCAATTCGGCGTGAACCATGCTTTGCAACAGGTCTGGAGCGATTCGCAATTGTAGGCCGCGTTGTCCTGCGCTCACGAAGATGTAATCAAACTCCATGCAGGTAGGATGGATGTAAGTGGGAAATGGCTTTTTCATACCTATGGGTGAACAGGCACCACGGATATATCCAGTAAGGTCTAGTAATGATTTCATAGGAATCAAATCGCACTTCTTGTTGCCTGAAGCTTTGGCGGCCATCTTGAGGTTGACTTCAGCTTTGGCAGGAATCACACAGACGAAATGGCCTGTTTTATCGCCTAGTAAGACTAGGGTCTTGAAGACTTGGGCCACGTCTTGCCCTAGTTGGTCAGCTACGCGGGTGGCTGTCAAGTCGCTTTCGTCTACTTGATAGGGGACAAGTTCATAGGCGACCTTGGCCGCATCGCATAAGCGAGCGACATTGGTCTTATGTATCTTCTGTTTCTTCATTACTCTTCTTTTTTCTTACGAGGAGTGGCAAAGCGTTTTTTCTTTTCCTCTTGTTGAGCTTCTAGGCGAGTTGCCATCTGAGCTTTAGTTTCGGCTTTGACCTTTTTGAATCGGGCTAGTTCTTCTTGTAGGAACCCAGCGGTATGGCTCTTTTTGTTTTTAGCCACTTCTTCTGGTGTACCTGTGGCAATGATTTGACCACCTGCTTGTCCACCTTCAGGACCTACATCGATAATATAATCGGCGATGCGGATAACATCTAGGTTGTGTTCAATCACGAGTACGGTATTTCCAGCATCGACTAGGCGACGTAGTACGCCAACTAGGATGCGGATATCTTCGAAGTGCAGACCAGTAGTCGGCTCATCTAATATATATAATGTATTGCCAGTATCTTTACGGCTCAGTTCTGTAGCCAGTTTGATACGTTGAGATTCACCACCAGATAGGGTCGTACTGTTCTGACCTAGTTTGATATAACCAAGGCCGACCTCTTGCATCATCTTAATTTTATGAGAGATGCTAGGGATATGTTCGAAGAAGTTTACAGCTTCATTGACGCTCATATCTAAAACGTCACCGATAGATTTGCCTTTGTAGCGCACTTCCATTGTTTCGCGGTTGTAGCGCAAGCCGTTACATACGTGACATGGCACATGTACGTCTGGTAGGAAGTTCATCTCAATGACCCGATACCCTAGACCTTTACACTCTTCGCAGCGGCCTTTACCTACATTGTAAGAGAAGCGTCCCTTGGTATAGGCACGGATCTTGGCTTCTGGAAGAGATACAAAAAGACTGCGGATATCATCAAAGACACCTGTATAGGTCGCAGGAGTCGAGCGTGAAGAACGTCCGATAGGCGACTGGTCTACCGTGATGATCTTGCTGATATTCTCTATGCCTTCGATACGATCGTATGGCAATGGATCTTTGAGTGTGCGGTTGTAATGCTTAGATAGGATAGGTTGTAGGGTGCCGTTGACTAGTGTCGACTTGCCGCTACCTGATACCCCTGTGACACATAGGAATAGTCCCAGTGGGAAGTCTATATCTACATGCTTCAAGTTATTACCATGTGCACCGTATAGGCTTATCTTGGTGCCATCTCCTTTGCTACGATGTGCTGGCATTGGGATTTCCATTTGACCATTAAGATACTGAGCGGTCATGGTATCTGTATCTAGCATATCTTTAGGAGTACCCATATAGACGAGTTCTCCTCCGTGGCGACCAGCATCGGGACCAAGGTCAAGAATCCAATCGGCAGCAAGCATCATATCTTTATCGTGCTCTACAACGATGACGCTATTGCCTGCATCACGTAGTTGTTCTAGCGAACGAATCAAGCGGATATTGTCTCGTTGGTGTAGGCCGATACTTGGCTCATCTAGAATATATAGGACATTCACGAGTTGCGAACCCACTTGGGTGGCCAAGCGAATACGTTGACTCTCTCCACCAGATAGGGTGCGCGAGGTACGGTCAAGAGACAGATATCCCACACCCACATCGAGCAAGAAGCTCAGGCGAGTGGTAATCTCTTTGATAATCTCATGAGCGATGGTTTGCTGTCTGCTCTCTAGGCGCTCTTCTACGTGGCTCAACCAGTAGTGTAGTGACACGACATCCATCTGCGCTAAATCGGAGATGTTTTGATCGTCGATAAAGTAGTGTAGGGCTACTTTATTAAGGCGCTTGCCTTCACATTCAGGACACGTGCTCATTTTACTGAATTGCTCCGCCCAGTTTTGTAGGCGCTTAGGGGCATCTTCAGTAATTTGGTCTTGGATATATTTGGCTATACCATCGTATTCGGTGTAGAGTTCTTTGCCTGTGTTTGGATTGGTGACTTTGATACGCTCCGAAGATCCGTGGATAATCTCCTCGATCAAATCATCTGGGAACTGTTCAATAGGGGTGTTCAAGTCGGCTTCATATGGGGCTAGTAAGCTAGCTATCTGAAGCATAATAAAGCTCTTGGTTTTGCCTAGTGGAGCAATACCACCTTGGGAGATGCTTAGGCGACGGTCAGGAATGACTAGGTCGACATCGACTTGGTTCACTTCACCCAAACCTTTACATTTAGGGCAATATCCCTTAGGGCTGTTGAAAGAGAAACTATGCGGTGCAGGCACGTCATAAGCTAGACCAGTGACTGGACACATCAAGCGCTTACTGAAGCGGCGCATTGATTCGCTTCCAGCATCTAGGACGAATACTAGGCCATCGCCCATCTTCAATGACTTCTGTAGGCTCTCGCGGATACGGTTGTAGTCTTCGTCACGGCACACGAGCTTGTCAACCACGACTTCGATATCGTGGTTTTTATAACGGTCTAGCTTCATTCCGAAGATAATATCGCGTATCTCGCCATCTACTCGTACTTGCAAGTAGCCTTTGCGGCGTACCGATTCAAAGAGGTCTCTATAGTGTCCTTTACGACCCATCACGACTGGAGCAAGAAGGTAGATACGTTTACCTTTATATTGCTCGATAATCATATCGATAATCTGGTCTTCGGTATACTTTACCATTGGTTCGCCTGAAAGATAACTCACAGGTTGTCCAGCTCTTGCGTACAGCAAGCGCAAATAATCATATACTTCGGTGATGGTACCCACTGTAGAACGTGGGTTGCGATTGGTTGTTTTTTGTTCGATGGAGATAACTGGAGATAAGCCAGTGATTTGGTCGACATCTGGTTTCTCCATATTGCCTAGCATATTACGGGCATAGGCAGAAAATGTTTCGATATAACGACGCTGACCTTCGGCAAATATTGTGTCGAAGGCTAGGGAGGACTTTCCACTACCACTAAGTCCAGTTACTACGGTCAAGGCGTCACGTGGTATAGTAACGTCAATATTTTTGAGGTTGTGCACGCGGGCACCCACTACTTCTATTCTTTCGTGATCTTGCATCCTAAACAGTCTACAGGTTAAACCTAATCATATGAATGTTTGCACAGGTAGTAAATTATTTCTACCTTTGTCATGCATTTTACATTCTTGCAAAGATAAGGTTTTATTTCTGTCTTGAAAAGGGATGTGTAAAGTTTAATCCTGATAAATTGCTAATTAGTTTGAAACCATCTATCTTTAAGCTTTGGGCCTGTTTGGCTTTCGCCTTTCTACTAGGAATGCCTGTGTTAGCACAGCATACTGAGAGGGTACAACATACTGTAGAAAAAGGCCAGACACTCTATGCATTGTCTCGCATATACAAAGTGAGCGTCGGTGATATCGTCGCTGCCAATCCTACTATGAATAAGGAAAGCAAGTTGGCTCTAGGCCAAGTTGTGATGATTCCTGTACAAAAGCAGGCACCTTCTAAGTATTCTTTCCATACGGTGAAAAAGGGAGATACCCTGTACAGTTTGGCGAAACTTTACAATACTTACGAAGATGTCATCTATAAGCTCAACCCTGGGCTAAATTCTACGACTCTACAGATTGATCAAGTCATCCGTATCCCTAAACAGGATATCCACGAAACATCTAAGGAAGAAAAGATGATTATGCTTTCCAACGAACGCCGTGAGCAAATGGCTGTGTTGAAAGCACAAGATGAAGCTGCGCGCCGTTTGGAAGAAGCTCGTAAGCAGATGGCTACGCCTATGCCTAATAATCATTTAAAGGTCGGTGTGATGCTTCCATTTATGTTGAAAGATGGACAGTATAAATCGCTTCTAGGTCAACGTATGCGTGAGTATTACGAAGGACTATTATTGGCTGTCGATAGCTTGCGTACAGAGGGGATGAGCATCGAACTACATACTTACGATACAGGTGGTAAGGATAAGTTGATTGATGACCTCTTGGTGAAACCAGAAATTCGTGACCTAGACGTGCTGTTTGGTCCTTATTATACCAACCATATCGATATGGCTGCTGATTATACACAAGCGCGTCATATCACGATGGTAGTTCCTTTCTCTAGTAAAGACGATAAGGTGTTTAATATGGCTCAGGTCTTCCAAGTCAATACACCGCAGAGTTATCTATATGCTGAGGTGTATGAACACTTTAAGACTATCTTCCATGATCAACGTGTGATCTTTATGGATGCTCCTGATGACGATTCAAAAGCTTTGGCTCGTAAGAAAGACTTTATTGCTGGTTTAAAGACAGCTTGTGCTGAGGCTAATATTGAAGTGAGCCAGTTTATGCCATCTGAACAAGATTCTTTGATTCATTTCTTGGTAGATGATGGTCGTAGAAATGTGATTATTCCTACGTCGGGCTCTAAGATAGCATTGGGTACGATAGCACCTTTGGCTGTATCTGTACACCGTCAAAATCCTAAACTGAAGATCTCTACTTTTGGTTATCCTGAGTGGCAGACGTATATGCAGCAGTTTATGGATATATTCTTCGAACTAGATACGTATTTCTATAGCACTTTCTATACAAACAACCTGTTGCCTGGTCCTCGCGACTTTCAAAAGAAGTTTGTTACGGTTTATGGGCATGCGTTGGCTCAGACTTATCCTAAATTTGGTATGCTAGGCTTTGATACGGGTTACTTCTTTCTGAAAGGTAAGTCTATGTTTGGGAAAGAGTTTCAAGATAGATGCAACGATACTCCATTCCGTGAGATTCAAACAGGCTTTAAGTTTGAGCGGGTAACCAACTGGGGTGGACTGGTAAATAAACGTATCTTCTTTATCCATTGTACTCCAGACTATGAAGTACTGAAGATGGACTTTGATAATTAATAAATGACGATGAAAAAGTACACGATATTTATAGGGCTTATATTGGCTCTACTATTTGTAGGTATTCAATCAGTGCAAGCACAGGTGGGCAAACCCCTTAATTTGTGGGCCGTAGGGGTCAATGCTGGTTTGAACATGAATGATATGGACTTTCAACCAGAAGTCAAAACGGGTGGATACAATGCGATGCACTTCGGTTTGACTGGACGTTATATTCACGAGAATTACTTTTCTATGATTTCGGGTGTCCAAGTGGAGTTGAATTACTCACAACGTGGATGGGCAGCGAAATTTGATGATGAGGGTGATAATCGTAGTTACACGCATACTTTGAATTATCTTGAAGTACCTTTGTTGGCGCATCTGGGTTTTGGTAATGAGACTGGTAATCAGTTCTTTTTGCACTTAGGACCTCAATTTGGTTTTCTTTTAAGCGAAAGCTCTGACTTCGGTGGCGAAGGTTGGACAGATGAACTTAAGCAAGGTGAGAACTACCGTGAAGAAGCTGATAATACCTTCAACTATGGTATTGTAGGTGGTGCTGGTGTGGAACTAAAAACGAAAGTGGGACACTTCTTGCTCGAGGGGCGTTATTACTATTCTTTAGCTGATATCTATAGCAATGCTAAGAAAGAGTATTTTGACCGTTCTGCACCAACGACTATCGAGGTGACGTTTACGTACCTGATAGATTTGTAAGTCTATACTAACACTTAATTATATGAGAGGGGCTATGTCGATGATTCGACATAGCCCCTCAACTTATTTTGTGAGTATCACTCTTCGTCTTGGTGCACTGTCAGGAAGCTTATCATGCGGTTTGATAGCTTGTAGATCTTCTGTCATCTCGCTAGTTTCTTTGATAGGAAAGCAGCTAATTTTCTTGTTTGTCATGATTCTTGTTATAAATTTCTTCCTGCAAAATTAGGGTATATGTTTCTTCTGGGCAATAACGGTCAAAAACGATAGTATGGAATTATATCATCTTTTAATATTTTTGGGGCACAAAAAAGTTAGGCCTTCTCCCTAAGGAAAAGACCTAAACATGTTATTTGACTAATATGTGTTTATCAGTTTTTAAGATAGTAAGTCACTGAGCTTACCACACGAATCTTCTTGATATACGCTGTGTTTTCATCCAACGAGCGGATAGAAAATTGTCCTTGATTGGCTGTTTTAATCTTACCAAGACTACTGTCGCTATCCTTCGCAAACTTCTCGGCAGACTGGCGAGCATTTTTGGTCGCTTCCTCGATCATTTCGGGTTTGATTTTGTTGAGCCCTTTGTAGGAGAAAGATGGACTGTATTGATAGCTGTCTGTTTTGATTAAGATGCCTTTTGCTAGTAGGTTTTCTTGTGCTTGCATCAGCTTAATGACGGCATCTACAGCATCAGTACTCACAGTGATAACATTGGATGCGTAGTATCTATATGGTGACTTGTTGTCGTATCGATTGGCATCTCTGTCTTCAAAATTAGGAGTGGATACGTAGATATCTTTTTTAGCTATACCACCAGCCATAAGAAAATCGATAATCACTTTGTTCTTCAATTTGACTTGAGCGTACACCACACTCATATCGTTTCCTACTTGTGTATAGACGACTGGCCAAGTTACGTAGTCGGCTTTGACATCTCTTTCTGATAGACCTTTGACGTACACAACACGTTCTTTATTCACAAATTGCATCAATACATGATGCATCACAATGGCTGATACGACGAGAGCGACTCCCACGATCAGTGCTTCTTTAATCCAATTCTTCATAACAAGCTTATTTGAGGGTTTAGAATAATCAAGCGATTCACACAAAGGTAGTAAAAAAAATTGTATCTTTGTCCCGATAAAAAGAATTGTTGAAGCGTATGACAGATTACAAAGGATTGTGCCAAGTACAGGCACCTAACACGATGCGCGGGACTATCGCACTGCCTGCATCAAAAAGTATCAGTAACCGAGTGCTTATCATCTATGCATTGTCGGATAAAGCCCATCGACCGACTAACCTCAGTATCTGCGATGATACCGATGTGATGTTGCGTGCTCTGGAAACAATGGGACCAGAGATTGATATCATGGCCGCTGGTACGTCTATGCGCTTTTTGACTGCCTTTCTAAGTATTACCCCAGGCGATTATATTATCACGGGAACAGCTCGTATGAAACAGCGTCCTATCCATGTATTGGTCGATGCACTTCGTAGCATCGGTGCTGATATTAGCTATGTGGAAAAAGAAGGATTTCCACCTTTGCGTATCAAAGGACGCACTTTGGAAGGGAATTTGCTAACAATCAATAGCCAAGTAAGTAGTCAATATATTTCTGCTTTGATGATGATTGCCCCATGCTTGCCAGAGGGCCTTTTTATCCAACTAGAAGGAGAACTCATGTCTAAGCCATATATCGAGTTGACAAAGTCGATTATGGAAGAATATGGTGCCAAAGTAGAGTGGGCATCTGAGCATTCGCTTCATATCTACCCTACACGCTATACGTCTGTAGCACACAGCGTAGAGAGTGATTGGAGTGCGGCCTCTTATTGGTTTGAGATGGTGGCTTTATCTCCAGATGAGGATGCTAAGATTGCATTGCCTTTCTTGCATCTACCAAGTTTGCAAGGCGACCACGCAGGTGCTCAACTCTTTGAGTCTATCGGTGTGAAGGCGGCTATTGAAGGGGATGGTATTGTACTGACAAAATGTCCACGTACGGTAGATAGCCTTGAAAAAGACTTTAAGGAGATTCCTGATTTAGCACAAACATTTGTTGTGACGTGTTGTCTATTGGATATTCCTTTCCGCTTCACAGGTCTACAGACCTTGAAGATTAAAGAGACGGATCGTATCGAAGCATTGATTGCAGAGATGCGTAAGCTAGGATATGTGGTGCATCAGCATGATGACAGCGTGCTATACTGGACAGGTGAGCGATGTGAAGCTGATGAAACACCTGTGATTGCTACGTACCACGACCACCGCATGGCTATGGCTTTTGCACCAGCAGCAATGAAGATTGAGAATTTACATGTGGCTGATATGGAAGTGGTTACGAAGTCTTACCCAAATTATTGGGAACACTTGGAGCAAGTTGGATATACTGTTCAACTGAAAAAATAACGGAACAAAGAATACATAGATATATTAGAAATGAACGCAGGATTAATTATTCTGATTGTGAGTTTTGTAGCCCTGGGGGTAGTAGCAGCTATCGCGGGTACAATTCGTCACCGTAAACTTAAAAAGAAACTTGAGGCTGGTGAAATTGATGCCATGCCTGACATTGTAGAACCAGATGCCGAATGTTGTGGTAGCCATGAGATTTGTGAAGCTGATAGCTTATTGGCAGCTGTATCTACAGAAATAGAATATTACGATGACGAAGAACTAGATCGTTTTCGTGGTCGTGTAAGTGAAGAGTATTCAGAAGCTGAATCCGAAGAATTCCGTGATGTGCTCTACACAATGGAAAGTGATGAAGTAGCAGGTTGGGTGCGTAGCCTCCAACACCGCGAAGTAGAACTTCCAATAGATGTCAAAGAAGAAGTCTTAATGATTGTAGGCGAACGCCGAGTATAGTATGTGGCAGTATGCATTTTTTCAACATGCGCTGATAGGCGCCCTGCTTATTTGTGTCCTATGTGGCATGGTAGGCACGTATATCGTAACCCGTCGTTTGCTTTTTGTTAGCGGGGGGATTACACATGCGTCCTTAGGAGGAGTTGGATTAGGCATCTATTTGGGTATACCGCCTGTGCTGACAGCTGCTGCTTTTGCTGTGGGGTCGGCACTTGGTATACAATGGCTGTCTCAGAATCAACGAGAGCGACAAGACTCTGCTATCTCCTTAATTTGGACCATGGGGATGAGTATAGGGATTATGCTTGCATATCTGACCCCTGGCTATGGCAACGATTTGACAAGCTTTCTTTTTGGGAATATCTTGATGATTACTCAACTTGACATTATCCTGTTGTTGGCAGTGACCATACTGGTAGCAATATGCTTTATTATATTCTTTAAGCCGATTATCTGGATTGCTTTTGATGCGCCTTATATGAAAGCTCAGTACGGTCGATGTGCAGTACTTGTGGAAACGATGTTGATGGTCTTGGTCGCTTTAGCTGTTGTGGCTAGTGTACGTTTGATAGGCATTGTTTTGGTCATGTCTATGCTGACTATTCCGCAAATGACAGCCAATCTTTTTACCAAGCGCTTCGCTACAATGATGTGGCTAAGTATGCCTATAGGCTTGTTGAGCTGCATCGGAGGCTTTGCAATGTCATTTTACTATGAAGTGCCTTGTGGAGCAAGTATAGTGGCTGTAGCCATCCTTCAGTACGGACTAGTACGAGGTGTAAGACATTTGATTAGAAAATAACCAATAACCCTTTATAATATAATGCAGATAACCATTCGTTCTATAAATGATATCCCTGTAGCTGCAAAAGAATTTGTAGCAGCCATTGCAGACCGTCGTGTTTTTGCCTTCTATGGCGAGATGGGCGCAGGTAAAACGACCTTAGTACAAGCTATTTGTAAAGAGCTAGGTGTGCAAGATGTGATTAACTCACCAACCTTTGCTATTGTCAATGAGTATGCTCTACCAAGTGGTGAGTATCCAATATACCACTTTGACTTCTACCGTATCAAGCGTTTGGAAGAAGTCTATGATATGGGCTATGAGGAGTACTTCTACGGAGGTGGCTTATGCTTTATCGAGTGGCCAGAACTTATTGAAGAGCTACTTCCAGAGAATGTTGTGCATGTCAAAATAGAGATGCAAGATGACGATACTCGAGTAGTCTCTTTTGACTAATCATGAAGCAAACGCTTCCAACGACTAGGCTGTCCATCATTATGGGCAGCCTTTATTTGTAGTAAATTACAGATAAGCGGGTACAAATCGACATTGACTAGTGAGTCTGGCGTAGCTACTCCTTGAGCTTGTTTGGCAAGTAAAGAACCATAAGTCCACACAGGTACATGCATCGCCGAAGAATATGGATCGAAACCATGAGCTCCATTAGTGTAGTGGTACTCGTCGTAGAATTGATAACCTAATTCAGGAAGTACGATAACATCGCCAATGCGCTCATTATCGTCATAGGCATAGCGAGCTGGCATATCTTCTTTCTTCCACACTTGTATGTGTTCTACATCTTTCAGGGCGTTATAGATAGAATCGACATATCCTTCTTGAGCATATAGCAGAGTAGGAATATTCCCTAATCTATGCTTGACCCATTTTGGTTTTAGGTAGTCTTTAGGACGAATCACTTGGGTGGTATCTATAGTTTGCATGCCGTGGTCGGAAGTGATGATAATCTGGATACTATCACGTAGTGGGTGATTTTGTACAGTCTTATATAAGTGCCCCATTAAGTTGTCCATAACGGTAAGCAAACTATCCATTTGTGCACTTTCTGGCCCATATCCATGTCCTGTATAATCTGGCTCGAAATAGTACAGCATATATAAGTGAGGACGCTTATCGGCAGGCATAGATAGTAGGTGACCTATACTGTCAATACGTGTCTGCCAATCTATATGAGGCTGGTCTGCCCAAATAGAATTATAGCTTGCTGTTATGCTATCTTCTTTTATGATTTGATTACCTACCCAATAGAAACATGCTGTCTTGACTCCTTGCTTTTCAGCTGTTATCCATAGAGGCTCTCCACCGTAAAAGGCAGGGTCATTAGATGATACTTTATCACTTGATTTGTATACTCGCTGCATTTCAGCTGAGTAGAACTCATTATGCACGATTCCGTGGTGTGCAGGAGTCAGGCCTGTAGCCATAGTATAATGATTGGGGAATGTCAGAGAAGGAAAACTAGGACGCATGACAGAGTGCTTACCAATTGAAGCGATGCTGTCCAACCAAGGAGTAAGCCCTCTTGTGGCATACTCGTTTCGGAAACCATCCATAGATACAAAGATAACATATGGACGTGTAGCTACACTCAACTTATTGTTTGAACAACCAATGGTTAAGATTGCAGTTAGGCATAATGCGCTGCATGCGAAAGAAAGAAAACGTAATCTCATGTACAATGAAGTAGTAATAGATTTATACTATTTTTGTCTCCGCACAAATGTAGCAATAAAAATCTAGGAAAACACGGGAATATTTGCAATTATGCACTATCTTTGCCATAGACGGCGCATTACATCTATCTTTTGTACCTTTTTGCTTTCAATTGTAACATATGAGTTTTAAAAAACGAGTCTTATTTACTCCTAAAAGTAATCTACATATAGGGTACATGCTATTGTGCCTACTTTTTCTGGCACCATTTTCTGGTACTTGCGCATCTTCAATAGAAGATAGGATAGACCAAAAGAACAAAGATGTTGTAACTGTCATGTATGTTCATTCTTTATCTGATGATCATCTCTTTTATCAAAAACAAAATTGCGCGCTTGAAGAGGCTTTAGCTCAATGTGAGCGTCCAGTCCATGTAATACATAAGTACCTCAATTGCCGTCTATGGGGAAAAGAAGAAGAATATGGCATATGCCGTGGATTTTGCCATGATGCTCGCGATAACAATGTACAAATCATCCTATGTGAAGGAGATCAAGCTTTGTACAGCATGCTTCATTGTGGTGATACATTGACACACACCTTACCACTCTTTTATAATGGCACTTACATTAATGGATCTAAAATGACTAGTAAGTACGCCAATGTGCGTGGATGTCAAACACCTATAGATTTTGAGGAATTGTTTATACAGATGCAACGTCTATTTCCAGAACGCAATAATTATGTGGTATTACACGATCGTCGTATGCTTTCTCGTACTGCTTTTAGGCAATTAAAGAAAGAGTTTGAATGGTATAGGCAGTTCAATGCCAAGATGAAGCTTATTGAACTTGATGTAGAAGATAGAAACTTTAAAAACAACTATTATAAAATCCGCTCTTATTCTACTGAAAACATTTTAGTCATCCCATATTGGGGGGAAATATTCTATCCAATCTTTCGCGAGATGCAGGCGCCTATTGTCTCTTTTCAACCAGAAGCTTTGCGTGAAAACATTTTTGGTGTATATGCACCTAATAGAAAACATTTAGGCACACAGTTGGGACGTTATACAGCACAGTATATAAATGGGGGACAGGACAACCATATTGAACTCGCTTTTATAGAAGCTGATTATCATTGGACTTGTGATTACAGACAACTTCAGCGATTTGATTTAGTGACAAATGACTTTCCTAGAGATACTCAATGGAAAAACAAACCACTTGATCCTTACATCAGTCTATTAATTGTTTGTGTGTTGGTCATTGTGTTTGCTTTGCTTATCTTTTTTATAATCATGTTGATAAGAAAATATAGGCAGGCTAAAGATGAAAAATTGATTTCGGACACTCGAGCTGAAGCACAAAAACTCCTATTGGTTCAGCGTCAACACTTTGCAGATGTGTTAGCACATGAGCACTTAGGGATTATATCCTATAATAAGAATGGAGATATCCTTTTTTTTAATGATTGTGCAGCCGATATTCTTAGAATAAACGAAGAAGAAAAAGCTTCTGAAGGGGATAAAAAATTAAATATATACAGCCTTTTTACTTTGTCTCGCGGCCAAGAAACGAAGCTGTTGGGAAGACTGACCAATCAATTATCTGATCAGAATTTATCAGTCAGCATTCCATCATTTACGTATCTGAAATTAAAGAAAACAGAGAAAAGTATACGTATTAGTGGGATGATACGTTATGTTAGTGAAGAACAAAAACCTTCATTTTTGATGACGGTTAAGCAAATGACAGGAGAAGACCTGAAAGATGAGTTGTCCAACCTGTCAGTAGATATTCACCGTATCTATCCATTTGTATATGACTTTGTGGCTGGTTCATATCATTTTACGGCTGCACAACCTTCGTTTATGAGACATATACATAATCCGTCAAACTTCACCGTGTCTGATTTACTGCCTTTTTTTCATGTTGATGATGTAGATAATATGTTGATAACCATAGATGAGATACATGATGAACTACCTATAGGTAAGACGCTTACACTAGTGTATCGTGCCATGAACAGCAAGCACGAATGGGAGTGGTTTGAAAATCGTTTTCGTATCATCCAAATGGGCGATACAGAAGAAAGTCTTATTGGCATTGGTGTGTGCCAGAGTATACAAGATAAAAAAGAGCGTGAAACGCAGTTGATGAAAGCTCGGGATAAAGCCAAGCAAGCTGATAAGCTAAAGACTGCTTTCTTGGCAAATATGAGTCATGAAATTCGTACCCCTCTAAATTCTATTGTTGGTTTTTCTGATCTTTTGAATCATATGGATGAGTTTACCCAAGAGGAACTCTCCGAATATATTGGTTTGATCAATAAGAACTGTGATATGCTGCTCAATTTGATTGGTGATGTTTTAGAGCTCTCCAAGATTGAATCGGGCAGTATGGATTTTCAAATAGATACCCATCCATTGTATGACATCTTAGAAGAAGTCATGAAATCGCAAGAAGTCAGCATGAAAGATGGTGTTGAGCTGATTTGCTCTGTCCCTCCCGATATAGCCCAGATGCGCCAAGTACAAGTCGATTCTCTTCGTTTGCGTCAAGTCCTACACAACTTGATCAATAACAGTAAGAAGTTTACCGATTCAGGCCGCATCGTTTTAGGATGTGAGTACGAACAAGGTAAAGACCAGTACACCCTGTATGTCGAAGACACAGGAATTGGCATGTCTGACGAACAATGTGAGAATGTGTTTCAGCGATTCTATAAAGCCGATAACTTTACTCAAGGAGCTGGACTTGGACTGAGCATCTGTCAGACGATTATCAGTCGTATGGGAGGACAGATCTCTGTGCTTTCCCGAGAAGGCAAGGGCACTCGTTTTGAAGTGATGCTACCTTATGTCTTGTCATAAACTGTTTTATGATGTGCCTTTTAGGGTATTTACTTAATCACGATATTACAGATACTTTATCACCTTACACGGATTGCCAGCCGCCACACAGTTGTCAGGAATATCCTTGACCACGACACTGCCAGCACCAATCGTCACCCCGTTGCCGATGGTCACCCCAGGACAGATCGTCGCATCGCCACCTATCCACACATTGTCACCAATCTTTACAGGCTCCGCCCACTCACGTCGAGAGTTTCTCTCCTCCACATCCGTAGAGTGACAGGCCGTGTAGATGCTCACATTTGGACCGATAAACGCATTGTCACCAATCGTCACCTTCGCTTCATCCAGCACCGTGAAATTAAAGTTGGCAAAGAACCCTTCGCCCACCTCTATCTGCGTGCCGTAATCACAATAGAAAGGCTGCACGATAATCAAGTCCTTGCCACACTTACCCAGCAGATTACGGAGCAGGGTATCTTTTGCTTGCTCCATCGAAGGGCGCAAGTTATTGTACTCCCAAATCACGTCACGCGTTTCGTTTAGCTTTTTGAGCAGCTCAGGATCTACTGCGGAGTAGTTCACCCCCGCTAGCATCTTTTGTTCTTCTGTCATAATATTTATGATGTTTATTGATTAGTACGATATTGACTAGGCGTACAGTTTGCTATCTTCTTAAATTGGCGGCTGAAATGCGTCGGGTATTCGTACCCCAACTCATAAGCAATTTCAGAAATAGAATGCTTATTTTCCAAAATAAGTTCTTTAGCTATTTCTATCACATAGTTTTGGATGTACTGCTGAGCTGTCGTACCGATCTCTTTCTTGATAAGATCACCAAAATAATTTGGAGATAGATTCAGCTCGTTCGCACAATATTTTACAGTAGGGATACCTTGCTTATACTGCTTCTTCTCTTTGTAATAGTTGTCAAGCAGCAGTTCAAATTGAGCTACCACTTCCTTATTTGAATCACTTCTGATGATAAATTGACGTTCATAGTAGCGAGTACAATAGTTGAGCAACAACTCAATATGGTTGCATATAATAATTTTGCTATGTTGGTCGATAGGTTGATCCAGTTCGTCGAGGATAATATGCAGCATTTCCTTTACCGTTTTCTTTTCCTTTTCAGACAAGTGCAGCGCCTCGCTGACTTGATAAGAAAAGAAAGTATAGTCTTTGATGTGCTTTCCCAGCGATGTGCCATGAATCAAATCAGGGTGGAACAACAAAGCCCAACCTTTAGGACTATACGTTTTATTATGTCTTACAGCACGAATCAGTTGTCCAGGAGCGATGCACACTATACTGCCGTCCTGATAATCATACGACTGCCGACCGTAGATTAAGTTGCCACAGTCCGCCTCCTTCAAAAACAACGTATAAAACCCGAATACATTAGATGTGTCTATCAAGTCCTTCGTTTTGCTCAAATCGAAAACACTGACTAAAGGGTGTAGCTGCGTTACGCCTTTTATCTTATTGTATTCCTGAATAGTTTCAATTCTACTTATATTTTCTTCCATATTCATTTTCATGATTCGATGCAAAGGTAATCTAATTTTGAGAATATCCTAACCGATATAACCTTATTTATGCCTAATGTACAGGCTTTTTTTACTCATTTTTTTGTGCAGTAATATTGGTTTTTCTTTCCGTAATTTGTATCATAATCACCTTAAAAAAACACTCTATATTTGCACCGTCGAAAAGAGAAACTGTTTTACAGTATGCAATCAGACTCAAACAGTCACACAATCAAAAACAGTTTTATAACGTTTAATTTAAGGATAATAAAAAACCTATGTATTTAGAAAACATCAAAAAACCACAAGACCTACAGACGCTAGACCTAGACCAACTTAAAGCATTGAGCGCAGAAATGCGTGAAGCTCTTATTCAGAAGTTGAGTGTATATGGTGGACACATTGGACCAAATCTTGGAATTGTAGAGACCACCTTGGCCATGCACTACGTCTTCAACTCCCCTGTTGATAAAATCGTGTATGACGTCTCTCACCAGAGCTATCCACATAAGATGCTCACTGGTCGTGCAGACGCCTTTTTAGACCCTAATAAATATAGCGACGTCACAGGATACACCAGTCCACTTGAAAGCGAACATGATTTTTTTACAGTGGGTCACACTTCTACATCTATCTCACTAGCCATGGGATTAGCCAAAGGACGTGATGTCACAGGCGGTACAGAAAATATCATCTCCCTAATTGGTGATGGCTCTTTGAGTGGTGGTGAGGCTTTAGAAGGCCTGAACAATGCTGGCGAACTAGGCTCAAATCTAATCATCGTTGTTAATGACAATGACCAGTCTATAGCTGAGAACCACGGAGGATTATACCAAGGTCTTAAAGATTTGAGAGACACCAATGGTACAAGTCCTAACAATATGTTTAAGGCCATGAACCTAGAGTATCACTACCTAGCAGATGGTCATGACATCTCAAAACTGATAGCCCTTTTCGAAGCAGTTAAAGATACAGATCATCCAGTTGTACTACACATTCAGACCACTAAGGGTAAAGGCCTTTCATATGCCGAAGAGAACAAAGAAGCATGGCACTATTCAATGGCACCATTCAATATCGAAGATGGTTCCCCTAAAACCGAAGGCTTTGCAGGAGATACAACCGTAAAAGATGCCTTAGTAGAATTGATGGATGCCCGCAAAGATGTAGTCGCCATCACAGCAGGTACCCCTATGATTTTCGGCCTTTCAGAAGCGGAACGCAAGAACTATGGTAAGCAATTCGTCGACGTCGGTATCGCCGAAGAACACGCCATTGCTCTAGCCAGCGGTATTGCTAAAAATGGTGGCACACCAATCTTTAGTGTATTTAGCCCATTCTTGCAAAGAACCTACGACCAACTATCTTCAGATTTGGCTTTGGATAGCAACCCAGCCGTATTACTTGTATCATTGGCATCAGTTTATGGTATGAACAGTAATACTCACCTAGGTATCTTTGATATCCCAATGATTTCTCATATTCCAAACTTGGTGTATCTTGCACCTACAAGTCAAGAGGAATACTTGGCTATGTTTAAGTATGCGACTACACAAAAGGAACATCCTGTAGCGTTGCGTATTCCGCCTATGATGCCAGCTACTGGTGTAGAAGATACGACAGACTACTCTCAGTTGAACAAATACCAAGTCGTAGAAGAAGGAGAAGACGTTGCTATTGTTGCACTTGGTAGCTTCTTTGGTCTTGGTAAGCAAGTAGCAGATAAGTACAAAGAGTTGACAGGTAAGAGCTTGACACTAATCAACCCTAAATATATTACTGGTATTGATGAGGCTTTGGTGGATAGCTTGAAAGCAAACCATAAGTTGATACTGACTCTTGAAGACGGTATCGTAGAAGGTGGTTTCGGTCAGACTATCGCAGGATACTTAGGTACATCTGATGTAAAGGTGAAGAACTACGGTATCAAGAAATCTTTCCCAACCGATTTTAACGCTGTAGAGTTGATGAAAGAGAATGGAATATCTGTAGAGCAGATTCTTGAGGATATTCAGAGTAATATGTAATTGAATAAGTAAGTGAAAAATTGAGGGCGTGTCAACAGGTGTTGTCACGCTCTTTTTTTTAGTCATTAGATTCAAGGCTTAAATATAAATATCTAAGGTTTAGAGGTCAACTTCTAGGGCTTAGATATTTATGTTTAATGCTTAGATAGGGGGCATTAAAATAAGCACTTAATCACCCCGTGATTTGTGCTCATCAGCATGAAAGCTTTTGATTATAGCACAAATTCCTTTTTGGTAGGTGTACTTATTCTCTCTATGAATCCACTTTGTTGATATATGTCAATCGTTTAAAGTGTCTGACTTTCAGATGGTTTTGTGATTTATATTTCTTTGACTATCCACTTCTTCATCCCCATGCCTTTTTTGACCCTTATATTCCCTCTATATTTGCGTCGTGTTAACTAACCTGCTCGGTTCATTATTAT
Organism: Bacteroidaceae bacterium; assembly: GCA_963678855.1. Classification (GTDB taxonomy): domain Bacteria; phylum Bacteroidota; class Bacteroidia; order Bacteroidales; family Bacteroidaceae; genus F22. The sequence goes on from OY787448.1 coordinate 2,610,731, forward strand.
ATATGGTATATGAGCAGACTATTCTAATTATACGAGGCATGAAAAAAATTCTTTTTGCACTGATGTTGTTTGTGAGCGCTACAGTCTCCGCACAACAGTTACATGTGACTGGTACGGTCACAGACCCCAATCAAGAGCCTTTGATTGGTGCCATGGTCACTGTAGTCCAATCATCACAAGGGACCATCACCGATATGGATGGTCGTTTTCAATTGAGTGTACCCAAAGGTACGAAGCTTACAATCTCTAGTATTGGTTTCGCAAGCCAAACGATTGTAGCTCAAAACGAAATACCTATGACCATCGTCCTTAAGGAGGATGTAGAGCTTCTAGAGGAAGTCGTAGTCATTGGGTATGGGTCGGTAAAACGTAAAGACGTAACAACCGCCATCACTACAGTAGATACGAAAGATTTGGACAATCGTCCTATCGTTTCTGCTGGACAAGCTCTTCAAGGAAAAGCAGCAGGTGTTGCTGTCACACGTACTAGTGGAGCACCAGGCGCCGAACTATCTATTCGCGTGCGTGGTACCACTTCTTTCAATGGCAACAACGACCCTCTATATGTAGTAGATGGCATGCCAGTAGACAATATCAAGTTCTTATCACCCAATGACATCGAAAGCCTACAAGTCCTTAAAGATGCCTCTGCAGCAGCTATTTATGGTTCTCGTGCAGCCAATGGCGTGGTATTAATCGGAACCAAAAGTGGGAAAGCTGGTAAATCAAAAATTACATTTAATGCGCAGTTGAGTCTCAATCAGGTCGTTAATAATTTTGATGTACTGAATACCGCTCAATACAAGGAACTACAAGATGAGATCGGTATCGTCAATATTCCTGATGGACTTCAAGACGTTACAGATTGGTCGGATGTAGCCTATCGCACTGGGGTGTCTCAAAACTATCAAGTAGGTTTTACTGGTGGTAATGAAAAGATGAACTATTATCTATCTGCTGGATATACCGATGAAAAAGGAAGCATCAAAACCACTTATTTCAAGCGTTATAATTTCAATGGTCGTTGGCACAATGACATCCGTAAATGGTTGACATTGGATGCAAAAGTCACTTATTCAGACTACACTGGTAATAGCACCACCACTGGTCTTGGTGCCAATCGAGGAGGTATGGTTTTGGCCGTAATCAATACGCCAACTTACGCTCCAATTATGTCTACTGCCAATCCAAATGAATACAATGGTAACTTCTTCGGAATCAACAACGTCACTAGTCCCGCAGAAATTTTGGCACAAGGAAAAGACAATGAGACAGACGAAGACAGACTTATTCTTTCAGGATCGCTTACCTTCAAACCATTTAAAAACTTCACATACAAATCATCCTTGTCGATGGATAGAAGACACGGTTTGAGTACCACTTTTGTAGATCCTGAAGAAACTGAAACAGGTCGTGTCAATAAAGGTACAGCATCAGATAATCGCAATAGAAATACCGTGTTGACTTTTGATAACGTAGCCAATTACAACTTTGATATCCAAAAACATCACGTAGATATCATGGCAGGTTCGTCATGGACAGATTCTGATTATTCTAATAGCTGGATTAACGGTTCTCACTTCCGTAGCGGAGATATCAAGACACTTAATGCCGCCAATCAAATATCATGGACAGGCACTGGTACAGGTGGTTCAACATGGGGCATCCTTTCTTTCTTTGGCCGTATGCAGTATAATTTCGACAGCAAATACATGCTTACATTCAATATGCGTGCCGATGGATCTTCTAAGCTAAATCCAGATGATCGTTGGGGCTATTTCCCTTCTGCATCAGGTGCTTGGCGTATCTCTAGCGAATCGTTTATGAGCGATATCGAGTGGATCGATGATTTGAAACTGCGTGCTGGTTGGGGACAAACAGGGAACCAAAGTGGTATTGGCGACTACTCCTATTTGCAAATGTATGGCATCTCTCGTCAAGCTTGGTTTGAAGAAGGCAAGGAACAATCAGTACCTTCTATCTACCAAACTAACCTTAGAAACTCAGACCTAACTTGGGAAACGACTACACAAACAAATATCGGTTTAGATGCCACTCTTCTACGTAATCGTTTGAATGTGGCTGTCGATTACTACTATAAGAACACGACAGATATGCTTATGAATGTGACATTGCCATCGGGTGCAGCCACTGCCAATAGCATTACTAGAAACGAAGGCGAGATGATCAATAAAGGGTTCGAGTTCTCCGTGACATCTCACAACTTTGTAGATGACTTCAAGTGGGATACCAACTTCAATATCTCATTCAATAAGAACAAATTGAAGAAGCTGGAACTTCAACAAGTCTACTACGATGCCAAAACCAGTGACTTCACCAGTGAGTATGTCGTTCGCAATGAGCCAGGACGTTCATTGGGTGGTTTCTACGGATACGTATCTCAAGGAGTCGATCCTGAAACAGGCGATATGATCTACAAAGATCTCAATGGCGATGGTAAAATCACATCATCAGACAGAACATATATCGGCGATCCAAATCCAGACTTTACCTATGGCTTGACCAACACCTTTAGCTGGAAAGGACTTAGTTTGAATGTATTTATCCAAGGTGTCCAAGGCAATGATATCTTCAATGCTTCTCGCATCGAAACCGAAGGGATGTTTGATGGTAAAAATCAATCGACCAAAGTGCTTAAAAGATGGCGTACACCAGGACAAATCACCCATGTGCCAAGAGCCAATTACGACCTCAAAAATTCTACTTATTTCATTGAAGACGGTAGCTATATCCGTTTGAAGGAAGTGACTCTATCATACAATATTCAATCAGCATGGTTGAAGAATATGGGGATCAATAAGTTCCAACCCTATTTTACAGCGAGCAACTTGTACACCTGGACAGATTACTCAGGTATCGACCCAGAAGTAAACCAATGGGGCAATAGCGGTGCAGTACAAGGTATTGACTGGGGCTCATACCCACAATCTAAGACCTATTTATTTGGTATCAATGTAGAATTCTAAAAAGCAAAAGAAATGAAGAAAATAATACTATGTGCAGCTTCAGTCATCCTACTAGCTGGATGCTCACTCAACGACTATGATCCAGTAGCCGACTATAGCGATGTCACTGAAGGCAAGACTGCGGATGCCAAGGAACCTGAATTTGCAGATGGAGAAAGTGTCAGAAGCTATATGGTTTCTCTTAGAGATACCTATAAAAATGCTCAAGAACACTGGTATCTTGACTACTTACTTATAGGCGATGCACACTCAGATAACGCTTATGCAGGTACGACAGGTGCCGAAGTTATTCCATTTGAAGTCAATACCATAGATGGAGGCAACTCTGTGCTATACCGTGATTGGGAGAGACATCTAGGCACTATCGCTTCTGCCAATAAAATCATCACACATATCGACGATGTCTCTAATCAAGATTTGAGCGCGGCGACCAAACAACAATATATCTCTGAAGCAAAGATCCTTCGTGCGATGGCCATGTTTGATATGGTGCGTATCTGGGGCAATATCCCTGTGATTACCTCAACTGCCGAGCAAATCACAAGCGACAATGTAGAAGACGTGTATAGCAGTTATTTCCCAACTCAATCTACTGGGATGGAAGCGTACCAACAAATCGAAAATGATTTGCTGGAAGTCTTGGCCAATCCGAATGCGTTGACCAACGATCCCACAGACAAAAGTCAACTGACCAAGTCGGTGGCTCGCATGATACTAGCCAAAGTATATGCCGAAAAAACACTTAGAGATTATAGTAAAGTGATTCAATATGTAGATCAACTTACAGCAGATGGCTTCTCGTTGGATACACATTATGGGGACCTCTATGATATGAATGAAGCAGGTACGGATATCGCCAATAGAAATACACCTGAAAGTATCTATGAAGCACATTTTGCAACAGGTAATGGCAACTGGGTCACTTGGATGTTTGGTCGTAACTTGCTCAACCTAGACCAAAACTTTACATGGGCCAAGTGGGTCACTCCATCTAGAGATTTAATCAACCTCTTTCAAGCTGAAGGGGATACGCAACGATATAACGAAGCTATCGTGTACTACGAGTGTGCATGGAGCAACTACTATCCTTCGAGCAACTATCCATTTATGTATAAAATCAGAAGCGATGTCAGTAACATGATTAAGTATCGTTATGCAGATGCCTTGCTACTGAAAGCAGAAGCTCTTATCATGGGGGAACCTATGAATCTTGGTGCAGCAGCAACGATCATCAATCAAATTAGACATCGTGCAGGACTAGCCAATCTACCAGCTTCGGCCACATCAAGTCAAGAAAGCATGCTTCAAGCATATATGAACGAACGTCGCATGGAATTGTGCTTCGAAGGCGAGAGATGGTATGACCTCGTGAGACTAGACAAAGTAGAAAGTGTCATGAATAGCGTGTTTAGTAAAGACAGCGGAAGACTGGCACAAAGACGCCTCTATTCAAGCAATAACTACTTACTACCTGTTCCTCAAATGGCCATTGATGCCAACTCAAATCTAGTGCAAAACCCTGGTTATTAACCTCAACGAGCATAACCATATAAAAGACTAAAAATGAAAACAATGAACGTATATAAACTTGCCAAAGCATCTTTGATCCTCGTTTCAGTACTAGGCGTAGCCCTGATCTCATGTTCCAATTCAGATGATGCTACTACCGATGATCACACAAAGGTCATCTTGCCACCTGCTACTGCGGATGTGCAAATATTGGAAACAAACAATCAGCGTAGCTACGATTTAAGACCAACCTCTTGCGCATTTGCTACAGGCGATAATCTGTCGCCACATACCGTGATGATCGATGATAGCCAGACTTTCCAAACGATGGATGGATTTGGTGCTGCAATCACTGGAAGTACAGCCTTCAACTTGATGCAGATGAAAGCGGCCGATCGCCAAGCATTTTTGCAAGAAACCTTCTCGCCAACCAAGGGATATGGCTTTAGCTATGTCCGTGTGGCTATTGGATGTTCAGATTTCTCTTTCAGCGAATATACTTGTTGCGATACAGAAGGGATAGATCACTTCGCGCTCACTGCCGAAGAGACAGAGTACGTGATTCCTATCCTAAAGGAAATCCTAGCAATCAATCCTGATCTCCGCATCATGGCTGCACCGTGGACGTGTCCTAAATGGATGAAAGTAAACAATCTCACCGATTTAGTGGCTTATGATTCATGGACAGGTGGGGAACTCAATCCTGCATACTACACAGATTATGCTACTTATTTTGTAAAGTGGCTAGAAGCTTTTAAAGCTCAAGGAATTCATGTCACAGCCATTACTCCACAAAACGAACCATTGAATAGAGGGAACTCAGCCTCTCTATATATGGGGTGGGAGCAACAAGCAGCATTTATTGAAGTCCTTGGTCCCGTGATGCGTGCAGCTGGTTTGGGCGATGTGAAAATCTATGCCTATGACCATAACTACAACTACGACAACATCGAAGATCAACAAGGATACCCTATGAAGATATACGACACGCCAGCCAGTGAGTATATCACAGGGGCAGCTTACCATAACTATGGTGGTCAAGTATCTGAAATGGGGGCAGTACATGTGGCTTATCCAAACAAAGGCTTGCTATTTACTGAAACATCTATTGGTACTTGGAATTCAGGACGTGACTTATCCACTCGATTGATTGCCGATATGACCGACACTGGTTTACGCACCATTGAAAACTGGAGTACTGGGGTACTTGTGTGGAACCTTGTGCTTGACAATGACCGTGGTCCCAATAGAGAAGGTGGATGTCAAACGTGCTACGGTGCAGTTGACCTAAGCAACTACGACTATAAAACCATTACACGCAACTCGCATTATTATGTCATCGCACACCTCGCTGCTTTTGTGAAGCCAGATGCTGTGCGTATCGCATGCACAGGATATACTCCCGAAAATGTCTTGATGCAAGCCTTCAAGAATACCGATGGCAGTTACGCATTGGTGGTTTGTAACACATCAGATGAGAATAAAAGTATCACCTTTAGTGATGGCAAAAACTACTTCATGTATAAAGTGGGTATGAAGAGTGTCGTATCATTTAAATGGAATAAATAATAGACAAATACAAGACAATGAAAAGCATAAATAAATATATGTGGGGCGCATTGCTCACACTTTCTATAGGATTTGGCATGACGGCCTGTAGCGATGATGACGATGCACATGTCGAGATACCGACCTTCGACATCACCACGGCTGCACAGACCGCCTACTATGGCGATAGCATCGCTTTCTCGGTACATGCCAGTACGTCCCAAACAGCTTTGTCTGTCCTCACTGTAGAAGTTGTCTATGGTGAAGAGGTGATGGAGAAGACGACGCTACGTACTAAGGAGTCGGGTGCCGATTATGTAGGCAAATTGCCATTGCCATACTTTGCTAATATTGCAGATGGTCAAGTCAAATTGCGCTATACATTGCTGAATGTCGACTTCGGTTCATCGACACTAGAACAAGAGGTTCCCGTGTCTCGTCCTGAGTTCGCCTACGTCACTCTGCATGGCGAGGACGATAGTTACCAGCTTGTACAAACGGGCGATTATACCTACGCCTACACTGGCGAACTTCCACTAAAGATCAACGGATATATTGAAACGGCTGCCATTCCAGGATCGGATAAGAAGCTCACTTTCGGACTTGATGCCGATGGACACGTCACAGAAGGTAGTGTCAAACCGATTGCTTTCTCCAGTTCCCTAGCTGGTGAATACACAGTTGCTTTCAACACGAAGGATTATACATATTCACCCAAGACGGTGTTGCAAGCAAATGGCAAGGACCTTAGCAGTACAGGCAATGAATACTATACTGTCGATCTTGCGCTTACACAAGGACAGGCCATTACTTTCAAAGGACTTGCTGATATCTCTGAATGGTGGATAGACCCCGATTTCTTTACCCTAGAATCGGGCAATAGCCTATCTCTCAAAGCTACCCAAGGTCAATATCGATTACTTATCGATGCGCAAGGCCAATACATCACTGCACGCGTATTGACAGATGGGGAACTAGCCACTCTTCAAGATGATGGTACTGGTGCAGTATGGATTATCGGTGAAGGTGTCGGTAAACCAAATGTGGCAGACTACCAAGTTGGATGGAATACAGACAATGCCCTTGCTCTAGCACCTATTGGTGGCAAGAAATACCAAATCACTTTGGAAGCAGGCGCACAAATCTCCATCAATCCAAGCAAGTTGAACTTCAAGTTCTTCTACCAAGCTGGGTGGGGTGGTGAATTCTCTAGTACTAGTTTGAGTACCGATAGCGAGGTCATCTTTGTGGGTGATGGCGAAAACGGACGCGACTCAGGTAACCTTGGCTTTGTATCCGAAGAAATCATTCTTAAGGGTACGAAGTATATCCTCACTCTAGACCTTTCTGCTGGCAATGATGCAGCCAAACTATCTGTTGAGACCATCGAAAGTACGGACCCTGGCGAGGATACAAAAATACAAGTCAACGGTACAGACCTTAAGCTGGTCGATGATGGAGTATATCAAGCTGATTTGACTTTAAGTGACCAACAAAAGATGACTTTTACTGGTCTTAGTGACCTAAATGATTGGTGGATTGACTCAGATTTCTTTACTTTGCAATCAAGCACTAGTGTTAACCTTGCTTCTATGGTAGGTCAATACCGCCTTATTATCAATGAAAAAGATAAATACTTGACCGCTCGCGTCCTTACCAGTGGCAACCCTGCTAGCCTACAAGATGATGGCACAGGTGCCCTTTGGATTATTGGTGAAGGTGTAGGTAAACCAAACTTTATCGATCATCAAGTAGGTTGGAACACAGACAACGCTTTGTGTCTTGCACCTATTGGCAATCAGCGATACCAAGTCACCTTGACAGTAGGTCAGCAAATCAGTGCTGAAGGAATCAACTTCAAGTTCTTTCACCAAGCAGGATGGGGAGGCGAATTTTCCAATGCTAGTTTGACTACAGATAGCGATATCATCCTAGTAGGCGACGGCGAGAACGGCCGCGACCCTGGCAATCTCGGATTTGTCTCAGATGCATCCATTGCAGATGGCGATACCTTCAGAATTACAGTCGATGTATCTGCTGGAAAAGATGCCGCTACTATGATCGTAGAAGCAGTAAATTAAACCATATTGAATGCAAAAAACTATTCTCATAGGATTATTAGTAATGATAAGTGGTTTACTTGGGCAGGCTCATGCAGAGCTTGTTCAAGTAGACTCTATCTTATATGTACTAGACAAAACTGTACAAGAGAGCCAGAAGTATTTCACTTCCAATGAGCAACGCGTCCAGCGCATGAAAGATGAACTGTCTTTGTGCAGAGACGACATCGAGCGATTTCGTCAGACCCAGAAGATACAACTCGCCTACAATGCTGTGTCGTTCGACTCTTGCTTGCATTATAGTCAGCAGGCACTGCAGCTAGCCCAGAAGATAGATAACCCTCGTTATATCACTATGAGTAAAGCTTATTTTGCACGACTATTGGTGCAGAACTCCTATTATATGGACGGCATACAGTTGCTCAAAGGCACTCATGGTGCTATACTTGACCAAGATGATAAAGTACAATATTACAAGATATACCACCATGCCTATCGAGAGATTGGTTTTTATTCTAAATTTCCAGATGTCAAGAGCGACAACTTTGCTCAAGCAGACCTCTATGCCGATTCACTGCTTAAAGCTTGTCAACCCAACTCCTATCTTGAACAAGAGACAAAACTCAATACACTTATTGAACGAAACTCCGTAGAAGAAGCGTTTAAGCTCAACCGCACATTGCTCGATATTACTATCATGGGCACTCCAGAGTATTCCATGCACACTTACCAACGATCGGTTTTGTATCACAGTGCTGGCGAGATGGAAGCGACTAAGTACTGGCTTGCGCTATCTGCCATCTCCGATATCCGTTGCGGACGCTACGACCACGCTTCCCTTTGGATGCTTGCTGATATGCTCAGCAAGGAAGGCGAACTCGCACGAGCTTACAAGTATATCACCTTCTCCTGGGAGATGACCAAGAAGTACAATGGTAAGTTCCGTATGACGCAAGTCTCTACGATATTGCCGACTATCATCAACGATAGAAACCGCATCAAAGAAGAAGCCAATCGCTTCCTCAAAGGCGGTATAGCAGCAGTCAGTCTACTGAGCTTATTGCTCCTAGGCACCATCTTATATGTACAGAAACAGAAGCGTCATATCGCCGCTTCCCGAGAAGAACTAGGAGAACGTAATGAAGAACTGCAACAGCTCAACGACGACCTTCGAGACCTCAATCATCGTCTAGATGCCAACAATCTCGAGATAGCCGATACCAATAAGAAGTTGCTCCAGAGCAACCAAAAGCGTATCAAATATATCGGTAAGTTCCTAGAGATGTGTGCACTCCACATCCACAAGATGCAACACATGAGAGACAAAGTCCTGGTGCGTGCCAAACGTGGCAAACCAGCTGAGTTGATAGATTATCTTCAATCCCCAGCCTTCTACGCCGACGAACTCGATGACTTCTACCGCGATTTTGATGAGGCTTTCCTCAATCTCTATCCCGAATTTGTAGAACAGTTCAATGCCCTGCTAGATGCCCAGCATCAAGTAGTGCTCGAAGACCCTCGAGTATTGACCACCGAATTGCGCATCTTTGCCCTTATTCGTATCAATATCTCCGAGAGCAAGAAGATAGCCGAGTTCCTCAATTATGCACCCAATACGATTTACAACTACCGTGCAAAACTCAAGAAGTATGCGCTCGATAAAGACACCTCTTTTGAAGACCAAGTGATGGATATTAAATAATCACCTTTGCGCTTCAATAAGAGAAAATAATTACCTAAAACAACTTATACGTATGATTTTTAAGACTAAACAAGTATTGATGTCCTTAGCTTTTTCTTTTCTGGCTTCCACAGGACTAGCACAAAATGATACACCCATCTATCTGGATGACAAGCAGCCGATGGAAGAACGTGTAAAAGATGCGCTTACCCGCATGACCCTTGAAGAAAAGGTTGCCATGGTGCATGCGCAATCTAAGTTTAGTTCACCTGGTTGTGCCCGCCTAGGCATCCCTGAGAACTGGATGACCGATGGTCCTCATGGTATCCGTGCCGAAGTGCTATGGGACGAATGGTTTGGTGCCTCATGGACAAACGATTCTTGTTTTGCCTTCCCAGCATTGACCAGTCTGGCTGCGACATGGGACCCAACACTCTCTCATCGCTATGGCAAGTCTATTGGCGAAGAAGCCCGTTACCGCAATAAGAATGTGCTTCTAGGTCCTGGCTGTAATATCTACCGCACGCCACTCAATGGCCGCAACTTCGAGTATCTGGGCGAAGATCCACACTTGGCTTCCGTTATGGTGGTTCCTTATATTAAAGGTGTGCAAGAAAACGGAGTCGCTGTCTGCGTGAAGCACTACGCCCTGAACAACCAAGAAATCGACCGCGATAAAGTCAATGTCATAGTAGACGACCGTACCCTACGGGAGATCTACCTACCAGCCTTTAAAGCATCCGTGCAAGAAGGCGGGGCATGGGCCATTATGGGGGCGTACAACCAGTATAAGAAAGAACACTGCTGCCACAACCAATATCTACTCAACGATATCCTAAAGAACGAGTGGGGATTTGATGGAGTTGTTGTCTCTGATTGGGGTGGTGTACACAACACCGAGCAAGCAGCCAAGAACGGCCTAGACATGGAGTTTGGTAGCTGGACAAACGGTCTTAACTGGGGAGCCAGCAATGCCTATGACAACTACCATATGGCCGATCCTTACCTCAAAGCCATTAAAGCAGGCAAGTTAGGTACCAAAGACCTAGACGATAAAGTACGCCGTATCTTGCGTCTAAGCTTTAGAACCACGATGAACCGCAACCGTCCATACGGAAGCTTCGTGACTCCAGCGCATACCAAAGCAGGATTTGATATCGCAGCAGATGGTATGGTGTTATTGAAGAACGATAACGATTTCTTGCCACTCGACCTTAAAGAAGGCAAGCAACGCATCCTAGTGGTCGGAGAAAACGCCATCAAGCGCATGACTATCGGAGGTGGCTCGTCTTCATTGAAAGTCAAGTATGAAGTCTCTCCACTAGACGGTATCAAAGCCATCATGCCCGATGCATCGCTTTTGACCTACGCCCGTGGTTACGCTTCTCCAGCCGTAGCCGAGCAAGATGTCAAAGGAGCCAAAGCCAAAGAAGAAAACTTCGATAATGAAGCCCTACACGCCGAAGCCATAGCCGCAGCCAAAGAAGCCGATGTGGTTATCTTTGTAGGTGGACTCAATAAGAACGACGGACAAGATTGCGAAGGAAACGACCGTAAGTCTCTAGGTCTTCCATACAACCAAGATCAGTTGATTACAGACCTGACCAAGGCCAATAAAAACACCGTTGTAGTTCTAGTGACAGGCAATGCCGTGGCCATGCCATGGGTAGACGAAGTTCCAGCCATCCTAGAAGCATGGTACGCTGGTTCTGAAGCAGGCAACGCCCTAGCAGCCGTTCTTACAGGCGACGTGAATCCTTCAGGTAAGCTACCATTTACCTTCCCAGTATCCCTAGAAGAAGTCGGTGCACACGCCCTTGGCGAATACCCAGGCGATGGAGTAGACGTACGCTATACAGAAGGCCTAAACGTAGGTTATCGCTACAACGATAGCAAAAACATCAAGCCCCTGTTTGCCTTCGGATATGGCTTGAGCTATACCGACTTCAAAGTCGACAAAGTAAAACTTAGTGCCAAGTCTATGAAAGCAGATGGTCAGATCACCCTTACAGCCCGTGTCACCAATACAGGTAAGCGTGCCGGCAAGCAAGTCGTGCAGCTATATATCCAAGATGACAAATGCAGCTTGTACCGCCCTGAAAAGGAACTCAAAGGCTTTGCAAAGGTCGCTCTTGCCCCAAGTGAATCAAAAGTAGTCAGCTTCGATATCGACGAGTCGATGTTGCAGTTCTACGACGACAAACAGCAAGCATGGACAGCCGAAACTGGTACTTTCCACGCCGTAGTCGCTACTTCAGCCGAAGATATCGTAGACCGTAAGAAGTTTACTTTGAAAAAATAAAGACGCACACGATGTGCATTGCGATTGTGAATAACAAAGCGCCTGTATCTCACGAGAGATACAGGCGCTTTACCTATATATAGTATGTATGCCTTCAAAGAGCAGTTTACTTCAGATACTTAATCACCTTACACGGATTGCCCGCCGCCACACAGTTGTCGGGAATATCCTTGACCACCACACTGCCAGCACCAATCGTCACCCCGTTTCCGATGGTTACTCTAGGGCAGATGGTTGCATCGCCACCTATCCACACATTGTTCCCAATCGTCACAGGCTCCGCCCACTCATCGCGTGTGTTTCTCTCTTCCACATCCGTAGAGTGACACGCCGTATAGATGCTCACATTTGGACCGATAAACGCATTGTCACCAATCGTCACCTTTGCTTCATCCAGCACCGTGAAATTATAATTGGCAAAGAACCCTTCACCCACCTCTATCTGCGTGCCGTAGTCACAATAGAAAGGCTGCACGATAATCAAGTCCTTGCCACATTTACCCAGCAGATTGCGGAGCAGGGCATCTAGCTCCTTCCCCATCGACGGGCGCAAGTTATTGTACTCCCAAATCACCTCACGCGTCTCGTTTAGCTTTCTGAGCAGCTCAGGATCTACCGCGGAATAGTTCATCCCCGCCAGCATCTTTTGTTCTTCTGTCATGATAATAAGCTCTTAAAAGGTTCTATTTTTTATCGAAGGCTATCTCGCAGTTAAAACCACTAATAGTCCTCCAAGTCACTGATCGACGTACCCAGTTCCACCACAGTCACCCCGGCACCACCAAACTGCACGTGCTCATCGGCGAAATGTTTCACCCCAGGATTGGTGGCTAGATACTGACGAATCAAGGTACGCAAGATGCCCGTACCCGTACCATGCAAGATACGCACACGCTGCACACCCACCATAATCGCGTCATCCACATAGTAGGTCACACTCTGAAGGGCTTCATCGCCACGCATACCACGCACATCCAGTTCCTGCTTGAAGTGCAACTGCTTATCACGCATATTATCCTTCGTCTGCTTGCTCACAAACGTCGCCGCCTGCTGCTCCTGCTTCTTCGGATGCTTGATCGTCTTCGACAAGCGATTCAACTTCACCGTCGTCTTCAAATTACCGAACGCCACCACAGCCTGTTTGCCCTTAATCTCAAGCACCTCACCGACCGTCTTTTGGCCCTCCAAGTACACGAAACTACCCACGGTAATCTCCTCCTTCTTGGCCTTGCTAGCCGCCTTTGCTTTTGATTTCAGAGCCGATGCCCCAGCCGATGCCCCAGTAGATGTCGCATCAGTAGAACTAGCTTCTTCACCCGTCCCGTCCTTCTTCTTTTTCTTACGCTCCTGCTTGCGACGCAGACTCTCCATCTTACGTGCAATCTTATCTTCAGCCGCCTTTTCCGTTTCAGATAGCGCCTCCTTAAAGTCCGCCAATTCCTGACGAATCTCCTTCGTACGCTTTTTCTCCGCTTCCGCCTGCTTGATATCACGAATCGTCTTTTCTACCTGCGCATTGGCCGAGCGCACCACTTCTTCCGCCTTCGTCTTCGCGTCCTTCAGGATTGCCTTACGCTCCTTTTGCAGCTCGCTCATCTCCTTCTCGTAGCGCTCTACCGTCTGGCGAAGCTTCTTCTCCTCCACACGGACCGATTGACGTTTGCGGTCCCAGTAGCGCTTATCACGCACGATATCCTGCAGATACTTATCACTGCTGATATACTCCGAGCCCACCAATTCGCTGGCCTCCTCAATCACATCCTCAGGCAGTCCAATCTTGCGCGCGATTTCCACCGCAAACGAACTACCAGGATTGCCAATTTGCAACTCATACAACGGACGCATCTCGTGGCGATCATACAACATCGCCCCGTTGACAGCCCCCATATTCTCATCCGCAAAATGCTTCAAGTTTTGATAATGCGTCGTGATCACTCCGAAGCTCTCCTGCTTTAAGAAGCGAGCGAGTACCGACTGCGCGATCGCCCCACCAATCTGAGGCTCGGTACCACCACCAAACTCATCAATCAAGATCAAACTCTTGTCGTCGCAATTGCGCAGCATATGCTTCATATTCATCAAGTGCGACGAATACGTACTCAAATCATCCTCTATACTCTGCTCATCACCGATATCAATAAAAATATGATGAAACAGCCCCATACGCGTTTGCTCGTGCACAGGTACCAAGAGACCGCACTGAAGCATATATTGTAGTAGACCCACCGTCTTCAAACACACCGACTTACCCCCCGCATTCGGTCCAGAGATAATCAGCATGCGCTTCTCCTCGCTCAGCTCGATATCCAGCGGCACCACCTGCTTGTCCTGCTTCGCCAAAGTATCAGCGAGTAGGGGATGCACGGCCTCACGCCACTCAATCATCTGCTCATCGACCACCGCAGGCAAGAGCGCCTCACAGTGAATGGCATATTGCGCCTTCGCACGGATAAAATCAATCTTTCCAAGGAAGAGATACGACTCCGTAATCGCAGGAATCTCCGGACGGATATTGTCGGTAAACTGCTGTAAGATACGCATGATCTCACGCTTCTCCTCACCCTCCAGCTCACGGATACGGTTGTTCATCTCCACCACCTGCGTAGGCTCGATAAAGACCGTCTTCCCCGTAGCCGATTCATCATGCACGATACCTGGCACACGGCGTTTCATCGCCGGCGATACCGGAATCACCAATCGGCCATCCCGCATCGTAGGCGCCGCATCCTTCTCCACATAACCATGCTGCTGCGCACTGCGCAAGATGCTATGCAAAGACTTCGACACCCCCGACGTAGTCGTCGCCAGTTCGCGGCGAATATCTCGGAGTTGCGGCGATGCATTGTCACGAATCTTACCAAATTTATCTAGAATCTGATCGATGCGATTCACAATCTTCGGAAAGGTCATGATATCCACCGTCAGCAAGCGCAGATGCGGATACAAACCCTTCAAAGCCGTACGCTCCGCCTTGTCAATCGCCGCCTGCTCCTCCTCCGTGAGGATAGGCGTAGGCTCCGCATACGAGCCGTGACCACGGCGCACAGGCGCCTCGTCCTCTACGCCACGCTGCAAGAAACGGCTCACATCGTGAATCGTCTGAAGCGAACGTCGCAAGTCGAATAACTCATGCTCATCCAGATACAAGCCCTCAATCTCCACACGCTCCAATGCAGGGCGCACATCGTAGAAATACTGGTCAGGAAAGTCATCCGCCTCCTGAATGATACGCACAAATTCCGTGATCTGCTGCAACTGATGCATCAGTGTCTTATAGTTTGTCATAAAAGTCATGGAGTCGACACGGTCAGTACCGAGCGTACTGAGACAACGTGCTTTCAGGAGTGAGCGAATCTGTGAAAAACCTATTTTGGGTTCGAAATGGTCGGGATATATCATATTGAAAAACTGTTCTTTTTTTGCTGCTGCAAAGGTACTTTTTATTATCTTTGTTTGCAAGATTAATGCCAACGAATCCCCAATGAATCATTTACCACCTATCATATCCGACCTCGCGCTTATTCTGCTTTATGCAGGAGTTATCACATTGCTCTTTAAGCGACTGCGCCAACCCTTGGTGTTGGGCTATATCGTGGCTGGAGTTCTTGCTAGTCAGCATATCCCTTATTTACCCGCAGTAACCGACATCGAAAACATCCACGTATGGGGTGAGATAGGTGTGATATTCCTTTTGTTTTCGCTAGGTTTGCACTTTAGTTTTAAGAAATTATTGTCCGCTGGCGGCACCGCCATTATCGGTGCCACCACCATTATGGGGAGTATGATGCTGACAGGTATTTCCCTCGGTTTTTTGATGGGATGGCGGCAAAACGATGCCCTCTTTTTAGGAGGAATGATCGCCATGTCTTCAACCACAATTATTTATAAAGCTTTTGATGATTTAGGAGTTGTCAAGAAGCAATTTGCCTCCACCGTCCTGAGTATTCTCATCCTCGAAGACATCCTAGCCATCGTCTTGATGGTTGTACTGAGCACCGTCTCCGTCAGTAAACAGTTTGAAGGCTGGGATATGGTCGAGAGCATTTTGTCTTTAGGATTCTTCCTGATTATCTGGTTTGTTGTCGGCCTATATGTCGTGCCACAGCTGCTTCGCTACTCCCGTAAATGGCTCAATCATGAGACTCTTTTGGTTGTAGCTATCGGCCTATGTCTTGGCATGGTTGTCTTTGCTGGCCACGTAGGATTTTCCCCAGCTATGGGTGCCTTCGTGATGGGATCCATCCTTTGTGAAACCCTCGAAGCCGATGAAATCAACCGCCTCGTCAGTCCCGTCAAAGACCTCTTTGCCGCCGTCTTCTTCGTATCCGTAGGGATGATGGTCAAGCCCGCCATGCTAGTTGAGTATGCCGGCCCAGTCTTCTTACTCACAGCCGTTGTCATGGTTGGTATGTCCTTCTTCGGTACCCTTGGTACCATGCTGGGAGGCCTGCCGTTGAAGTCTGCCCTACGATGCGGATTCTCCCTGAGCCAGATTGGTGAGTTCTCTTTTATCATCGCCTCGCTCGGTATGACCCTTGGTGTGATTAGCGACTTCCTTTATCCCGTCGTAGTAGCCGTATCTGTCCTCACCACCTTTGCCACCCCTTATATGATACGCTATTCCCCACAAGCAGGAGAATGGCTAGAAGCCCATATGCCTGCAAGATGGCTGGATTTCTTGACCCGCTTCTCGGCAGGATCGCAAGGTAGCTATCACCGCACCCACTGGCAAAAACTCTATATATCTATAGCCCGCATGCTGCTCGTCTATACAGTTATCTGTATGGCCATCTTCTTGATTGCTGTACAACTGTTGCTCCCTGTGTGCCAGCAATATATATCAGAACCTTGGGGAGGTATCGTCTGCGCCCTTGTCACTTTTGGCTTTATGGCCCCATTCCTGCAAGCAATTGTCGAACATCATAAGAGTTCCTTGGCCTATAGAGCGCTGTGGGCCGATGGACAAGTACAGCGTGGCCCTTTGGTTGCTTTGGTCCTATTGCGTTATGGTTGGGTTATCTCCATAGTTGTACTCGTGTTGAGTCGCATGGTCGAACTGTCCTATGCTATCTATGTAGCCTTTGTCTCCTTCGTCCTACTGATTATCATTGTCTCTCGCACCATGCGTAGACAGATGATGCGCATGGAAGCCCGTTTTATGAAGCAACTCGAAGTCCGCGAGCGCCAAGCCGTATTTATGGGTACCAAGAAGCCTGCCTATGCCGCCCACTTGATTACACGAGACATCCATATCGAATCGTTCGAAATCCCTATATGCAGCCCTTGGGCTGGTAAGAGCCTGCAGAAACTTGAAGTTGGTCGCCGTTTTGGCGCCCATATCATGAGTATTCTGCGTGGTCATTTGCGCATCTATATCCCTGGTGGAAACGAGCAAGTATTTCCAGGCGATAAGATCTTTATAGTGGGTACAGATGACCAGCTCCACCGCGTGGAGGACGAGATCAACCGTAAGCCTAAACACAGTGTAGATGGCAAATACAAGCCTTCGCATATTGACTTCCGCACGTCGCTAGATCACCGCATGAGTCTGCGTCAGATTACTATTTCACCGCATAGCCCTCTGGTGGGGTGCACGGTGTCGGATAGTAAGCTGCGTGAGAAATACCATGTGCTTCTTGTGGGTATAGATAGAGGCGACGAGAAGTTGGTAGCCCCTAATGCTGATGAGATGCTGATGGCTGGCGATCTACTTTGGGTCGTTGGTGAGGAGAAGGACTTGAAGAGGTTGGCTAGAAGATAAGAGTGTAATAGGTGAATGGCCCATGGCCTTCAGACTTGATTTTCTTCTCTTGTATCAGTGTACGTAAATCTTTGCGTGCAGTTGGCTCAGAAATGTTCATAGCGTATTGGTACTCTGCACGTCTGACATACTGGTGTGTTTTCAAGTATGTCATCAGAGACTCTAGTCTCTCCCTCTTTTTGGTTGTCATGCTGTGGGTTTACCTTCTTTATGAGTACATATTCTACTGCCATAATAATTTTTATATACGGAAGTCAATCTCGCACACGTGTGTATGGGGTTCTCGTCTACACGTGTACGAAGTATTCGTTTACATGTGTACGAGGTTCTCGTATACATGTGTACGAGGTCACTTCCTTAGGGTTAAAAATCTTTTTACAAGTAAAGCTCGCCGTTAGAAAACTCTAATAGAGAGCTTTGCTAATACTTACCCAAAGATAAGCATAATTGCTAAATTATACAACTTAAGAGTGCTGCATATTTATTACATTTTAGCGCGTGTATCTCCAGTATATCTCATACAATCAACAACTAATTAACATCAAAAGACCCACTTCTCTTCATGTTTTTTTATAAATAATCTTCTTAAAACAAACAAATATGCTATATTTGCGTATACCATAAAAATACTATCTATCAACCCTATTGGGGTGTACTATTCAATTAAAACGATATAATCAATTTATTACCTAATGAAAGCCATAACCACTTTCTTTTACCGTACCACCATGTATCTATTGCTGTGTTCGCTTAGTGGAACAATAATTCTTCTGTCAGCAGCTAACGATAAATCACATCTGTCCTTTGATGTGCCTTCTGTATTGAGCACTTTGCCGTGCAAAGATGTTCAATCTATCTACCAAGATCATGATGGTTTTATGTGGATAGCCACGCGTAATGGCCTCTTTCAATATGATGGCTATAGTCTCACTACCTTTAAGTCCAACTTGCATCATCCTGGTATGCTCACAAGCAATAGTATTCAGTGTATGGCCGAGGATACACATCACCGTCTTTGGATAGGAACAAATAATGGGCTGAACTGCTTAGATAGAAAGACAGGAATCATCCGAAAATATTCACAATCGGAACTATATTCACTTGGGGTGTCGCAGATTCTGGTGACACGTAAAGGGCGTATATTGATTGGTACCGAACAGGGGCTGTATGAATATCACGAAGATGGACATTTTACTTCCTACGATAGGCAAAATACTGGCAATGTCATGGGTAAAACGACAATCAAAGCGCTTATTGAGGATGATAAAGGCCATATTTGGATAGGAACATGGAATCGTGATTTGTATCGTTATGACCCGCATACGGAAACCTATTTTCACTATCCTCATATGAATGCGCATCAATCGGCTCATATTCTTTTTCAGGATAGTAGAAAACGTATTTGGGTTGGTACTTGGGGACATGGATTGCAGTTACTTCACAATCCTTATGATATGGAGCATGTGTCGTGGACTACTTTTTCTGCAGATAAAAAACGTACAACGAGTATTTCGGATGATCTTATTTATTCCATTACAGAAGATGTCAATACTGGTGCACTGTGGGTGGGAACTAGAAGTGGACTAAGTATATTGAAGGCACAGGAGAAACCTGTATTTGACGCTCGTTTTGTCAATTATTATCCAAGCGATAGTGATCATACTATTCTTGGAAATGAAGTGGCAACTTTGCTTTCTGATCGACAAGGGGTTATGTGGATTGGAATGCTTGGAGCTGGGGTCAACTGCGTGCATACAAACCAATCGGGCTTTACACTCAATAGACTATCTAAGGTCAAAAAGAACTTAAAGTCTAACTCCATAAGTAGTATGTTTTTGGATGATAAACAAAGGCTATGGCTGGGAATTGGTTCGTGTGGCTTTGGTGTCTTGAATCGCAGTACCAATCAATTTACACATTGTCTGCAGTGGCCTGAGCTTAAAGGAAGAGAGGGGATCTCATCAGCGACCGACTTTATTCAATCACCTTCAACAGGACATATTTTAGTTTCGGTGTATGATGGTGGGATCTATGAATTTGATCTTGATGCGCCAATTGGTAAACGACTGACGCATTACTTTAATACCCCTTGGATGGGTGAACCTTGTGTGTTGTCTCTGCATGAAGATAAAGAGGCTAATTTGTGGGTCGGTAAGCGAGCTGGCTTGGCTGTGCGATTGGGCAATGGCAAAGCATTGTCTTTGGATTCGCTTCAGCTGGGGACGTGTATATTGAGAAATTATAGTGTGAATGATATTATTTCATTTAAGCCTCATGAGGTGTGGATAGCTACAGCCAATGGTGGAGCGATGCATATCTGTGGCAAGGGGGATGATTGGCACCAATATACAATTAAAGCTTATAATATCGAAACCAATGGATTGACTAGTAATTATGTGAATTGTGTTTTTCATGATAGTCGAGGACGTTTGTGGGCAGGGACTAATAGTAGTGGCTTAGCTCTATATGATACTAAAAAACAGACTTTTCTACCTGTGCATTTAACTTGGAATCTACCTGGGGATCAAGTGGTGAGCATTCAGGAAGATGGGCAAGGCAGACTGTGGCTTGGTACCAATTCAGGATTGATTAGTCTGACGGTTTCGGATGATGCACAGAGTGCGCATTTCCGCCTGTATACTACTACTGATGGCTTGCAAGATAATATCTTTAATCAAGATGCGGCAACTGTAGCAGATGACGGTGAATTGTTGTTTGGGGGGCACCAAGGATTTAACAGCTTCTACCCTGACCGAATGGAACGCTACGATAAAGAATCTAGAGTTGCGGTGACGGATATTAAGGTGTATAATCAATCTTTGGCTTCTTTGGATGAAAAGGAGCGCTTGAGTATCTCTGCTTATTCGCCTAATTTTACAAATAAACTTACATTAAATTATCTCCAGAATAACTTCTCGGTGGAGTTCTCTGCTCTTGACTTCTTCGCCCCTGAGCGTGCTTTATATTCCTATAAGTTGAAAGGTTTTGATACGGATTGGCAATATACGGATGCTACTAAGCGTTTTGCCTATTATAATAATCTAAAGCCTGGTGTCTACACTTTCTATTTGTGTGCGAGTAATGCTAATGGTGTGTGGGATAGTGCTCCTGTGAGCATGCAGGTTACTATACTGCCACCACCTTGGAAAACTTGGTGGGCATATCTTATATATATAGGTGTGCTGTGCGGGATGGCTTCTTATATCTACCGTACGGTGCGTAATCGTTTACGACTGAAAAGTGCATTGCATATGCGTGAGGTGCAGAAGCAGAAATCGGAGGAGTTGAATCATGCTAAACTGCAATTTTTTACTAATATAACTCATGAACTGCTTACGCCACTAACCATTCTTAGTGCATCGGTAGATGAGTTGAAGCTGATGGCTCCTAACTACAATGAGCAGTATGGTGTGATGACTAACAATATCAACCGATTGATCAGACTACTGCAACAGATCTTGGAATTTAGAAAAGCTGAGTCGGGCAACTTACAACTACGCGTGGTATATGATGACTTGGATCAGTTTATACAGCATAAGGTGGATAGTTTTCGTCCGTTGATACGCCAAAGAAATATGCAGATGGTGGTGAAAAGTGAGTTGAGCCCGTTTATGGCTTATTTTGATCCAGACAAGTTGGACAAAGTGCTCTATAATCTATTGTCGAATGCTGCAAAGTATAATCGTTTAGGGGAAACGGTGATGGTGGAACTGAAGTGTTTGGATGAAAAGAATATTCAAATTGTGGTACGGGATGATGGCCCTGGTATCTCAAAAGAAGCACAACGAAATCTATTCAAGCGTTTTTATGAAGGTGATTATCGTCGATTTAAAACGATTGGTACGGGGATAGGGCTTGCGTTGGTGCATGACTTAGTGGAGTTGCATCATGGTCATATTCGGGTAGAGAGTGAGCTTGGGCAAGGTACAGCATTCTTTATTACATTGCCTGTGCATCAATCGTCGTACTCTGATGAAGAGGTGACTGAAAAAGAAGAAGGGAAGATGCTCCCGCAGATGCAAATGGATATCGTTAAGGAAGCCATATCTGATGAGGTGGATAATGTGGACTTACATACTAATCAAAATGTGCTTGTGCAGGCAGACGATCGAGATAATATACCATCTGTCTTGCTAGTGGAGGATAATACAGAGCTCCTAGCAATTATGGTTAAGTTACTTCGCTATGACTATCGTGTGTACACGGCCAATAATGGTAGTGAGGCAAAAGAAGTGCTTAAACAACAAGAGATTTCTTTTATTGTGAGTGATGTGATGATGCCAGTGATGGATGGAATATCTTTTTGTCGCTATGTGAAGACTAGTTTTGAAAATAGTCATATTCCTATTATTTTGCTTACGGCCAAAACGAAAGAAAAGGACAGGGTGGAGGCCTACGAAAGTGGAGCTGATGCGTACATCACCAAGCCGTTTAGTTTGAATGTACTGCAAGCTCGTATCAGTAATCTACTCAAGACACGTGAAAGACATGGATATGACTTTAAGAAACAGCTGGTCTTTGAATCGAAGGAGATGAAGTATACGAGTCTGGACGAGGATTTTTTGCGAAAGGCTATTGAATGTGTCAATCGACATATAGATGATACAAACTTTGATTTAAGCTGTTTTCTTGAAGAATTGCATGTGACTAAGAGTACTTGTTTTAGAAAACTCAAAAGTCTCACTGGACAAACATACGTGTCATTTGTACGCAATATCCGTATGAAAGCGGCATGTCAAATCATGGATGAAAAAGCGAGTATCGGTATCTCTGAATTGGCTTATGCAGTGGGGTATAATGATCCTCGTTATTTCAGTGTAAGTTTCAAGAAAGAAATGGGTTTGTTGCCACGTGAGTATCTCAATAACAACGGTAAATCTGCAAATGAGAAGTAGATTGATGCAATAGTCTCATTTAGGTGTGACAAAAGGTTCATGAATGATTTTTCATAGGTCCTTGACCTAATTATATGGCTTTTTCGGTAGAAACAGGCCTTTCTTTGTAATGCCAAAAGCTAGAGTAAGTCAGCACGAATTAGGTTATAGTTGACAAACTCTATGCTTTCGGCATTATTTTCATTCATTATTAACCTTAAAATATTGCTAATGGAAAAGCAAAGAATGCTTTCTGCTCGACAAGCGCATTGCTATTGCCGCAAGTTGCCTGTTGCACTACTCTTTTCGCTGGCACTTACAGTCCCTATAAGTGGATATGCCGTGGAAACAAATACAACCGTGGCGGTGCAACAAAATAGTACGAAGGTGATTGGAGTGGTGAAAGACGCCAATGGTGAACCTGTCATTGGTGCCAGTGTAGTGGTGGTGGGTACTGGAAAGGGTACAATCACCGACTTTGATGGTAACTTCTCACTTGACGCACCCGTGGGCGCGAAAATCAAAATTAGTTTCCTGGGTTACAAAACCCAAGTGATTACAGTCAAAAAAGGTGCTAAAATCAACATCGTACTAGAGGATGACTCGCAGATGTTGGGCGAAGTACAAGTGGTGGCTTATGGGGTACAGAAGAAGGTATCTGTAACTGGAGCTATCTCGTCTATGAAAGGGGATGACCTCTTAAAGACTCCTGCTGGATCTATCTCAAATGTCCTTTCGGGACAAGTAACTGGTGTATCGTCGGTACAGTATTCGGGTGAACCGGGTGCAGATGCTGCCGATATTTACGTGCGTGGTATCGCTACATACACAGGGTCGGCTTCGCCACTGATCCAAGTAGATGGGGTGGAACGTGATATGTCGCAACTTGATCCTAACGAAATTGAAAGTGTTACTGTATTGAAGGATGCTTCGGCTACTGCGGTATTCGGTGTGCGTGGTGCCAATGGGGTGATCTTGATTACAACAAAACGTGGTAAGGAAGGAAAGGCCAAAATCTCTTTCTCAAGTTCTGTGGGTGTGAATGTACGTACTAAAGAGTTGGACTTTGCCAATTCGTATCAGTATGCTGATTATTATAATATGATGCTCACCAATGATGGGGGATCGCCTATTTTCTCAGATGAGCAGTTGGCTAACTTCCGTGATCATACCAACCCTATTCTCTATCCTGATATCAATTGGATTGATTACTGTATGAAGAAGTCGTCTATCCAGTCGCAACATAATGTGAACATTTCTGGAGGGACGAATAATATGCGCTACTTTGTATCGCTTGGATTCTTCTCGCAAAATGGTATGTTCAAGCAGTTTAATGCTGCGGATGATTTTAACTTCGACTACAAAAGATACAACTATCGCGCTAACCTCGATTTTGATGTGACCAAAACAACCTTACTTTCGGTCAATATCGGTGGTCGTGTAGAAATAAAACGTACTCCTGAATCGGGAGAAGATCAAAATCAACTGTTTCGTAAGCTCTATTGGGCGGTACCATTTGCTAGTGCTGGTATCGTAAATGGCAAGTATGTGAAGTCTAATAGTGACTATCTACCATTTACGGGTACGGATGGTTTGTCGTCTTATTATGGTAAGGGGGCGCGTCAACGTACTAACAATGTACTAAATGTCGACTTGGCATTGAATCAGAAGTTGGACTTTGTCACTAAGGGACTTTCATTTAAGATTAAAGGGGCGTACAATTCAACGTACTCTAATACAAAACGTTCTACTGCTTCGGTGGCTAATTATACTCCGTATGTCAATGCGGATGGTTCGATCTATTTCCGTAAGAATGGATCGGATAGCCAGTTGAGTTACAGCGATGGCGACTTTGGTAAATCGCGTGACTGGTATATGGAAGCGGCGTTCAACTATCACCGTAAGTTTGGCGAACACACCGTATCTGCTCTTGCGCTATATAATCAATCAAAGAAATACTATCCTGGTGGCACGTATTCGTACATCCCTTCAGGGTATGTGGGCTTAGTGGGTCGTGTAACTTATGACTGGAAGAGTCGTTATATGGCTGAGTTTAATGTGGGGTATAATGGTTCTGAGAACTTTGCTCCTGAAAATCGTTATGGTTTCTTCCCAGCTGGATCTGTTGGTTGGGTGCTTAGTGAGGAACCTTTCTTTGAGCCTGTCAAAAAGGTCGTAGGATACCTTAAACTACGTGCTTCTGTTGGTTTAGTAGGTAATGATAAGAATGGATCGGATCGTTTCATTTATCTAGCTAGTAAATACAATTATGGTAGTGGCGATGGTTACTACTTCGGTCAGGATGTGAACAATAAGAAGCCTGGTGCATATGAAGCTAGTCAATCCAATCCGCTGTCTAAATGGGAAACTTCATTGAAGCAGAACTATGGTGTTGACTTCAATCTATTGGATGATCGCTTGAGTACATCGGTCGATTACTTCGTAGAAGATCGTAAGGATATCTTGACTAAACCTAGTTACCTACCTGGTATCTTGGGAATGACTCTACCATTGGTGAATGTGGGTAAAGTAAAGAATCAAGGTTTTGAAGTGCAAGTGAAGTGGAATGATAAGCTCAACGATAATTTCCGCTATTGGGCTACTGCCAATCTTTCTTACTCAAAGAATAAAATTGTCTTCATGAATGAGGTGGCTCAAAATGAAGAATGGATGGCGCAAACTGGTCGCCGTGTAGGTGCTCGATCTATGTATAAGTTCTGGGGCTTCTATGATGAAACAGCTGATGCTCGTTATCAAGAAGAATTTAAACGTCCTATTGCCGATCATGGTATCACGCTAACTCCTGGGGATGCTATCTATTGTGACCTTAATGGGGATGGCAAGCTAGATGGTAATGATGCGACTCGTGATATTGGTTATACTGATGTGCCAGAATGGACTGGTGGGTTCAATGCTGGCTTCAATTGGGGCGATTTTGACTTCTCTATGCAGTGGACAGCTGCTTGGAATGTAGACCGTATGTTGTCTGAATTCCGCCGTCCACTTGGGGATACCAACGAGAAGGGATTGTTGCTTTATCAATATAAGAATACATGGCGCTCATCGGCCGATACTTTCACGGCTAAGTTCCCTCGTGCATCTAGTCTACATGCGGCCAATAACTATGCTGGATCGGATCTATATCTAGTGGATGCTTCTTACCTTCGTTTGAAGAATATGGAGATAGGGTATACTATGCACTTCCCATTCTTGAAGAAGATGAAGGTCAACAATTGTCGTCTGTATGTGAATGGGTACAACTTGCTGACATTCACTGACTTTATGTGGGGTGACCCTGAGTCTCGTCAGAGCGACCGCCCTAACTATCCCCTTACACGTGTGTATAATATAGGTTTGAAACTAGGATTCTAATCCATTGCTTCACACTAAAATAATGAATTTAAGAATATGAAAAATCTAACTAAATGGTTTGTTGCGGCATTTATTGGAGTCACTCTTGTGCTCTCTTCATGTGTCGATTCTATAAAGTTTGGTGACAACTTCTTGGAGAAGGCTCCTGATACAGGTGATATGAATCAGGATACTATCTTTAGCAAAGCTGAATATGCACGTGCCTTTCTCTGGAAAACCTATAGTAAGCTGTACTATGGCTTAGCTACCAACTGGAATGATGTAGATGGTAAGATGAACACGGGGATGTTTGAGACCTTGAGTGACTGTTTCCACAGTCATAACTCATGGGATGGGGTGAACCGTGAATATTATTCAGGTGCATATAAAGCGAGTAACGAAGATGGTACTAGCCAAACGCGTTTTGGATACAATAAGGAAAATTGTTGGCAGGCTATCCGTGCTTCATGGATGTTTATCGAAAATGTAGACCGTGTGCCTGATATGGAGAATGCAGAGAAAGCACGCCTTACTGCTGAGGCGAAGGTACTTATTGCTTCACGATATTTCGACCTTTTCCGACACTTCGGTGGTCTACCTATTGTACAAGGTACTTATGGGGTGGAAGCGCAGTATGATGTGCCTCGTGCTACGGCTGAGGAGACTGCAAACTTTATCTGTTCGTTGCTTGATGAAGCAGCCAATACACCTGAGTTTCCTTGGGATTTAGGTAGTGACGATGTCAACTGGCAAGGACGTTTCACCAAAGCGGCTGCTATGGGGTTGAAGTGTAAGGTGTTGCTGTTTGCAGCTAGTCCTTTGTTCAATGATAATGAACCATATTGTACGGAACCTCCACAGACTGCTATCGAAAATAAGCAAGCTTGGTATGGTGGATACAATGCGGAATGGTGGCAACGTTGTTATGATGCTTGCAAGGCTTTCTTTACTGAGTTGAGTAGCAAGGGGTATTATGAATTGACACAGGCTACTGGAACGACATGTGATGATTATCGTGAGGCTTTCAATAAGGCGTATTTCGTGCGTCAGAACAATAAAGAACTGATTATCTCTACTCGTATCATCGGTAAATACAACTGGGAATGGTGGTATTATTGGGGTGAATGGGTTACTTTTGGTGGATATACTCCTACACTCGAGTTTATGGAAATGTTTCCTATGAGTGATGGTACTGCCTTTAGTGATGATTCACTACAAGATGGTGCACAACCATTCTTTAATAATAACGATTATAACAGTCCTAACCGTGACCCACGTTTGTATGAAACAATCTTGGTCAATGGTGCTCGTTATGGTGACCATGCTGCCGAACTGTGGATTGGTGGACGTGAAAATGTCAACGATACTAAAACCGAAACAGGTCCTGTGGCTACTGGATTCTCTCTTTACAAGTTCTTCAAAGAAGGTAAGGGTAGTCTAGCGGGCAATTATCTAGAATGGCCATATCTACGCTTATCTGAACTGTATCTTATCTATGCCGAAGCTTGCTTGCAAACAGGTGATGCACAAGGTGCTATCAACAATGTCAATAAGGTGCGTGCTCGTGTGGGAATGGGCGATTTGAATGCGTGCAATCCAAACAAACATCTGCTTACTGATAAGGCGGCTTTATTGGAAGAAATATTGCGTGAACGTGCCTGCGAATTAGGACTAGAAGATGTACGATTCTTCGATATGATTCGTTATAAACGTGCCGATTTATTCAAAAAGAAACTTCATGGTTTGCGTATATACCGTAACGATGGTGGTGGCGATCTACCTTGGAGTGGTGGTAATGGTAACTCATCGACCTATCCTCAAAAACCTCAGGATTTCCGTTACGAATCATTTGTGTTGAGCAACTCTTCACGTGCTTGGTGGACTAGCTTCAGCCCTAAATGGTATCTGTCTGCTTTCCCTCCTTCAGAAGTGAATAAGGGATATGGCCTAACGCAGAATCCTGGTTGGAACTAAGTGATAAGGAACAGTATCAGTAAACTGATTAAGAAAGAAAAATAACATGAAGAAATATAAGTTTTTAGCTTTCGCCTTGATGGTATCTGCCACCCTGCATGGTTATGCACAAGATGGCAACGTCTCGGGCAAGGTGATAGATAAAAAAGGAAACCCGGTAGGGGGAGCTTTGGTGTTTATCGAAAACAATCCGCAGGTGCAGGTGGCTACCGATAAGAATGGTACGTTTACCATAGCTGCGGCGCAAGGAAGCAGTCTCAAAGTGCTTACTTGGGACGATGCGACGAAGGTGGTGCCAGTGACGGACAATAAGAGTATGACGGTCGTCATGGATTATGCCTCTGAGCATGTGAACTATGGCTTTGATTTGCATCAGACTCGTGCCGAATCGACTGGGGCGGTATCGACGGTGTATGCTGATCAGATCGACAATCGCTCTGCATTCAATATTGGTAATGCGCTGTATGGCAATGTGGCTGGATTGGCTACGTTGCAGAAAACAGGTGAGGTGTGGGATCAAATCCCTTCGATGAGTATCCGTGGTATACAAACGCTCAATAACAACAATGGCATTTTGGTGTTGGTTGATGGATTGGAGCGCGATAATAACTACAATGTGCTCAATTTTATCACTCCCGAAGAAGTGGAGTCGGTATCGGTGTTGCGTGATGCCGCGGCTGTGGCTTTATACGGTTATCGCGGTATCAATGGGGTGGTCAATATCGTGACCAAACGTGGTAAGTATCGTAGCCGCGAGATTAAGTTTAGCTACGATCATGCGTTCAATACGCAAGTACGCATCCCTAAAATGACTGATAGCTATACCTATGCTTCGGCTATGAATGAGGCTTTGGCCAATGATGGCAAGGCGGCGCGATATACACAAAATGAATTGAATGCTTTCAAAAGTGGCGATTATCCAAATCTATATCCCAATGTAAACTGGGCGGATGAGGTGTTCAGAGATAACAGCTCGTCTGATATTGCTACGCTTACTTTCCGTGGTGGATCGGTCAATGTGCGTTATTTTACAATGTTGAATCTGCAAAGTGACCATGGCTTCATTAAGAATGCGCATGCCAATGATGGATATTCAACACAAAATAAATATTCGAAAGCTAACTTCCGTTCAAATCTTGATATTGACTTGACACCGACAACTAAGATGCAGGCCAATGTGATGGGACTGTTGAATGAATATAGCCGTCCTGCTTCTGGTGGTGAACAGCTTGTTCGTCGTGTGTTTGATGTCCCTGCTGCTGCTTTCCCTGTACGTACCGAAAGTGGTCTATGGGGTGGTAATGCTACTTGGGATGGTGGCCATAATCCTGTGTATTTAGCTCAAGGTCGTGGGTATTCTAAGGATCATACTCGTGCGTTGTATGCAGATATGAGTCTGCGTCAAGACCTGTCGTCTATTACCAAAGGTTTGGGGGCATCGGTGCGCGTAGGGTACGATAATATCGCTTCTTATTGGGAAGATTACCGTCGTTCGCAGAAGTATGGTATGACTAGTGTCACTAAATGGGAGAATGGACAACCTATAGAATTTAGTAAGTTTGAAGGGGGTACAGTCGGTGGTGTAACTGGTGGAGATGGCTTCGCGAAGCTTGACTGGCAGCATCGTTCGCTGAACTTTCATGCCAATGTGGACTGGACGCATCAGTTTGGTAATCATAGCCTGTACACTGCGTTGCTATATACGTATAAGTATGATAATATGAATGGTACTAATACGACTTGGTACACACAAAATGTGGCTTGGTATACGCATTATGGATATAACAAGCGTTATTTTGCAGACTTTACACTGACTTCTTCGGCTTCCAACCGATTGCCTTCGGATACTCGCTGGGGACTGATGCCTACTGTGGGATTGTCTTGGGTTATCTCGAACGAAGAATTTATGAAGAATCAAGATATCATCGATTTCTTGAAGTTGCGTGCTTCATTCGGTGTTATTCAGACAGATAATATTCCATACAATGGATATTGGAATAGTACAGTGAATAGTGCTAATGGCTATCCTATTGATGATAACTTCAGTGGTGGCGGTTGGTCTGAAGGTCGCTTGCCTTCTCTAAATGGAACAACTGAAAAAGCGTATAAGTACAATGTGGGTCTTGATATGACTTTGCTTAAAGGATTGAACATTGCTGTAGATGGATTCTACGAACGTCGTTCGGATATCTGGGTGGCTACTTCTGGCCAAAACTCATCCGTGTTGGGTAACGCTGGTGCCTATAAGAATGCTGGTATCGTGGATAGTCATGGGGTAGAAGTGGCGCTTGACTATACGGCCAACATTGGTAACGTGCAGGTAAGTGCTGGTGGTAACTTCTCTTTCAGTCGTAGTGAAATCAAGGAGATGCTTGAAGAACCTAAAGCGTATGATTATCTAAACTATAAGGGCAATCGTGTGGGTCAAATCTATGCATTGCAAGCTATTGGTTATTTTGTAGATGAAGCGGATATCGCGAACAGCTATCCTCAGCAGTTTGGTCCTGTGAAACCTGGTGACATCAAATACAAAGATGTGAATGGTGATCAAGTGATCAATGAATATGACAAAGTGCCTATGGGGTATAGTAGTGATGTGCCTGAAATCTACTATGGTTTCCATGTAGGTGCTGAATGGAAGGGACTTGGTTTTAATGCCAACTTCCAAGGGGTTGCCAATTATACTGCTTTGTTGGATGGTGTGATGTATCGTCCGTTGGTAGATAATTCGAATATTTCGCAGTACTACTACAACAATCGTTGGACTCCTGAAAATCCAAATGCGCGTTTCCCTCGCCTTACTAATGAAACTGTGGACAACAACAATCAGAGAAGTTCTGTGTGGTTGGCCGACCGCTCTTTCCTTAAATTGCGCAACGCTGAGGTGTATTACAAATTGCCTTCCGACTGGATCAGCAAGATTAAGTTGAAACAAGCTAAGGTATATGTGCGTGGTGTAGATCTTTTCAGTGTAGATAATGACGATATTACTGATCCAGAGGTTTCTAGTAGCTTGAATCCTGCTACACGATCTGTACATGTAGGTCTATCTATTGGACTGTAAGTATAAGGAAAAAAACTAGAACTATTAAAACAGTTACTTATATGAAATTCAAAAATATATGTTTTGGTGTAGCTTTTTTGGCAGCTTTATCTTCGTGTACTGACGAGATGAACTATCATGAATATACCAATTATGATAAAACTTATGTCTTCACTGACTTCGACCGTACATCTCAGTTTGTGAACAACATTTATTCGTACCTCGATGATGATCTACCTAGTACATCTAGTCTTGCTTCGGCTTGTGATGAGGCTGAAATGGCTATCACTTGGTCGTCTGTATTTGATTATACCAATGGAGGATGGAGTGCTATTAATAGCAAATCGATATGGGGGGTGTATAGTGGTATCCGTGCGGCCAATTACTTCTTGAAAGAAGGAAGTGATCTTGACTTCTATGATCTTCGTTTTACGATTGATTATGAAGCACAGATGAAGCGTTACAATCGCTATCAGTACGAAGTGCGTCTGTTGCGTGCTTACTACTACTTTAGACTAGTACGTGCTTATGGTGATGTGCCTTTTACTACGGATGTGCTAACAGAGGAACAAGCCAATACAATGAGTCGTACATCGGCTGATGCTGTTTTCGACTTTATCATCAGTGAATGTGACGCGGTGGCTCCAGAGTTGCCAACAACTTATACGGGATTGAGTGATGATGCTGCTAGTGGTGATTCGCCTGATAATGGTCGTGTGACACGTGGTGCTGCATTGGCTTTGAAGGCGCGTGCTGCTCTATATCGTGCTAGCAAGCTGTTCAATACTGCTGATGATAAGTCTTTGTGGCTTGCTGCTGCCAAGGCTAGTCAGGATGTGATTATCTATACCAAAGAAAATGGTATCAAGTTGGGTGCCTACACTGACATTTGGGGGCCTGACAACTACAAGGCCAAAGAGATGCTCTTTGTGCGTCGTATCGGTGATACCAATTCTCCAGAGTATTATAACTATCCTGCTGGAATGGAAAATGCGCAGTCGGGCAACTGTCCTACGCAAACTTTGGTGGATGCTTATGAGATGAAGAATGGTGGCGTACCTGATGAAAACAATCCTTATGCAGGTCGTGATCCACGTCTGAAGATGACTATTGCGTGCAATGGGGATAAATGGCCAAATGCCAATGCCAATCCACTTGAGATGTATGCTGGTGGACGTAATGGACTGCCTGTTGCCAATGCTACCCCTACTGGTTATTACTTGAAGAAGTACCTAGATGGTTCTATCGACATTAGTGCTGGTAATGGTACTGGTGGAAAGCGCCATAGTTGGGTGGTATTCCGTTTGGGTGAGTTCTATTTGGACTATGCCGAAGCGATATTCCGTTACACAGGATCGGCCAATCAGACAGCTGCTGGACTGAATCTGACTGCTGTTGAAGCGGTCAATGTAGTGCGTGCTCGCACTGGAGTCGATATGCCTGGTTTCCCAAGCAGTATTTCTGCAGATGAGTTCTGGACTCGCTATAAGAATGAACGTATGGTCGAATTGGCTTTCGAACAGCATCGCTTCTGGGATGTGCGTCGTTGGAAAGAGGGAGGATTCACTAGTATCAAACGTATGACAATTACCAAAAATGACGATGATACATTCAGCTATCATCCGACTACTAAGGCATTGACTTGGGACGATAAAATGTATCTTTTCCCTATTCCACAGTCGGAATGTTTGAAGAATCCTAATCTGACTCAGAATCCTGGTTGGTAATTCTTGATCAGTATAACTTGTAATAATAAAGTATATATAAATATGAAATTCAATTATAACCTTATGATAGCTGCTGCATGTATTGTGCTATGTACGGCTACTGCATGTGATGCCAGGTTAGAGGAATTCGAATGCGTGGGTAGCACTGCTGCTCCAACGGCTATCAGTGCGTCGGCTGTAACAAGCGAAGCCTTGCCTGGTCAGATTAAACTCACTTGGACGAACCCAGAAGAAGATTTTGCTTATATGCAGATTCGTTACAATGATCCGTTGCAGAAAAAAGACGTGTGCAAGTTGGTCTCAAAAGGCACTAATGAGTTGCTTATCGACAATACTCGTGCTCGTTTTGGTGATTACTCTTTCTCTTTTCAAACCTTCAATGCCAAGCATGAAGGGAGTGAAGTGACTGAGGTGACAGCTCATTCTGGAAAAGCACCTACTACAGTTACAGAAAAGCGTACTAAAGTCAGTCTAGTGCGCAGCCAATTATCTTGTAATTATCCTGATAGCTCTGAAGGGTATTTCGATGCCCTTATTGATGGTGATTTGAATAATTTCTTCCATACCAATTGGCATTCACCTCAAGTTGCTCTGCCTCACTATATCCAAATAGATTTTAATGAGGCACATGAGACATTTGCTTTTGAGTATTATACTCGTAATACGTCAAATACCGATGGTTTCCCTACTGTTGCCGAATTGCAAATCAGTACTGATGGGGAGAATTGGGAGACGGTCTCTACGCTGACTGGTCTGCCTGCTAAGAAATCGACGAAGTATTCATCTGCTTACGTGAAACAAGATAAAGCATTCACGCATTTTCGTTTCAACGTAACGCATAGTTCACAGGACAAAAAATATTTTCACGTAGCCGAAATCGCCTTTTATGATGTAGACGTGAAGATATATGATCCTGAAACTGCTGAACTCGATTAATTATAAATCTATCCTACATTATTCAGGCAGATAGGAGGAGCCTTGATGCGTGAGTAATGTAGGTTAATACCTCAATAGAATGAAAAATCAAATTATAAGAATAACTGCACTGAGTCTTTTTGCTTGCTCGGCTGTGCTGTATAGCTGCAACAAAGAATCTGTTGATTTGAGTTATAACGGTAAACTCGATCTCAATCAGCTGGTGTTGAAGCAGGCTCGTGATGTGTGGGATGGGGGAGAATGTAATATTACAAAGACATTCACCTATGATGAAAACAAAACTCAGCGCAACGAAGTCATTGATCTCAATATTGCTCTTTATCAGAATCGCACAGCAAATGCCGATGCTAGTGTGGAGGTTCTAGTGGATGCTGATTCTCTCGCTCAAGCGATAGCGAAGGCACCTAATGGGGGACTGTACGAGAAGTATGAAAAAGTACAGATATTACCAGATGAGTATTATTTCTTATCGGGTGATAAAATGAAACTAAAGGCTGGATCAACTCTCTCGGAAGATGCTTCATTGACTATTTATACAGAGAAACTGATTGATTATATTCAGAATACTCTTCGTAAAAGTGCAACGTATGTGGTGCCTATCACTGTGAAGAATGCCAGTGGCTATGAGTTGAACAAACACGTAAATACTGTGATGTACTTCATCAAAGTAAACTATGTAAAACCAGCCAATGAGGCTGATTATTTGCCTGATGGTTTGGGTGTACCTGATGATGACAAGGTGACTGTAGACGATGAGGAATACACATTGGTATGGCACGATGAGTTTAATGGTGAAGGTGCGCCAAACCCAGATATGTGGACTATGGAGGAAGGATTCCAACGCAATGAGGAAGATCAATGGTATAGCAGTAATAATGCTGTACAAAAGGGAGATGCGCTTGTGATTACTGCACGTGAAGAGAGAGTGAAGAACCCTAATTACAATCCAAATGCTTCTGGTGGCAATGCATGGAAACAAACTCGTGAATATGCTGAATATACTTCAGCGTGCTTAGTCGTTAAGGGTGACTATGCCTTTAGATATGGCTATATGGAGGTGCGTGCTAAAATTCCTGTAACTCAAGGTTGCTGGCCTGCTATCTGGAGTACTGGAAACTGGTATGAATGGCCTCTAGGAGGGGAAATCGATATGTTGGAGTTCTATAAAGAGAGAATTCATGCCAATGTCTGCTGGGGTGGTGACTATCGCTGGAGTGGAACTTGGGATTCTCAAAACTATCCTATTACTGACTTTACGTCAAATGATAAGAAGTGGGCAGATAAGTATCATATTTGGACAATGGTGTGGGATGAGTCGTTTATTCGTCTTTATCTCGATGGTAAATTGCTCAATGAAACGGACCTGAATAATACTTGGAATAAGGGCGCTCATGGAGCATCAGATGGTGGAAGTATCAACCCTTATAAAAATGATTTTGAAGGTTTTGGTCAACGTATGATGCTTAATTTGGCTATCGGTGGTAACAACGGTCGTCCTATTGAGTGCTCATTCCCACAGGAATATAGTGTAGATTATGTGCGTATCTATCAAAAATAAACTTCAACGGTATAATAAAGTAAGTATAATGAAATATAGTTTCCAGTGTTTGCTAGTCCTTATCTTGTTTTGTTGTCAATCTTTGTGCTTACGGGCGCAAGAGTGGCGAGATACACAAGGTGCTTATATCAATGCCCATGGTGGAGGTATTCTACATTATGGAGATAAGTACTATTGGTTTGGCGAACACCGTCCAGATAACGGTTTTTCGACGATGGTGGGTGTGAATTGCTATTCGTCGACCGACCTTAAGACATGGCGTCACGAAGGGGTAGCTCTTGCAGTGAGTGATGATAAAGGAAGTGATATAGAACAGGGGTGTATTATAGAACGTCCCAAGGTGATATATAATTCCAAAACGAAGAAATTCGTGATGTGGTTTCATCTTGAACTCAAGGGACATGGTTATGGTAGCGCTCGTGCGGGTGTGGCTGTGGCCGACCAAGTTACTGGACCTTTCAAGTATCTTCATTCCGAGCGTGTCAATGCTGGATTATACCCACTTAATATGCCTAAAGAAGATCGTGATATAGATGCTGCCACACAAGCAGAAATGAGAACATACAAATGGTGGACTCCCAAGTGGTATGACGCTGTGGCGCATGGCTTCTTTGTGCGTCAACACGTAGAGGGTGGTCAGATGAGTCGCGATATGACGCTCTATGTAGATCATGATGGGCGTGCTTATCATATCTATTCTTCGGAAGAGAATCTGACACTTCAAATCGCTGAATTGAGCGATGATTACCTTTCGCACACGGGACGTTATATTCGTCTTTTCCCTGGTGGACACAATGAGGCACCAGCGATATTTAGACATGACAATACCTATTGGATGATTACTTCGGGATGTACAGGATGGGCACCCAATGCTGCTCGATTGTTTTCGGCACCTTCTATTTGGGGACCTTGGCAACAACATCCTAATCCTTGTAGAGGTGAGAAGGCTGATAAAACATTTGGAGCACAGAGCAACTTTGTATTACATATTGGTGACCAATATCTCTTTATGGGTGATATTTGGAAACCTAAAAGTTTGATGTACTCAGGATATTTACAAATCCCTATTCTATGGGATGAAAATGGTATCCCTTACCTAGAAAACAAGTAACTTTCTCTCATAGAAACAAAGAATAAAACATGACAATGGACGATTAAATTAGGATAACAATTTATTAATCTTTGACTAAAAGAGAAGTAAATAAGTATCTCTCAGGTGGGTGTGACAAACGTCTTGTTTGTCACACCCTCTCTTACTTAACTGCTTGAGGTCTACGTCATTTAAAAACTTAGAGTGCGTCAATTAATTGGCGCACTCTAAGTTTTTAAATGACTATTGATTGCAACACCTCAAAGTCTTGCTCGTGAGTATCATCGTTGATCGTATTGATCTTGCTACTAAGCAATTCTTTGGCGTTCTTATCAAGTAAAATCAGCTCAACGCTTTCTTCTAGCATCTTTCACTCACCCATCTTGGCGAATAGGTGGATGCTTTCTAGGTTCTCAGAATGGTCAAAATTGATGTTGATCCATGAAGAATTGGACTTCTTCATGCTGATGACAGATATCTTCGGCGGTTATATTATCGTCTAGTAGGTGAACGAAGCTATCCAAATGTTATCATGGTAATAAGAATCTCCTGCATCTTTTTTTGATATTTTTAGGTCGTAGGATGTCAAATGATAGCAATTCATCGACTGGTGTCTGAGCTACTTGCTTATCTTCTTCAAGGGAGAGTGCAGGCAGTCTGTAACCCGATTGACTTGAAATCGTAATACCTGTTCGGTTTTTTTAATGACTTTATCAAGTTCTTCTAGTAAAAGGGAGGTTCCGTACAAATCTACTTTTAAGATTGTTTCAATAGGAGCTTGGCTAGGAGATACACCTGCTGCATGGACAAAAATTGTTTTCCCACTTCCTATTCTTTGGGCGATCCCATACCAGTCTGACCTGCCCCCGTCAACAATACTACTTCTTTCATAATGGTTCAGTTATTTGTTCTTATAATATGGATAAGGAGGATGACAAATTGAATTTTGACATCCTCCTTATTTATTAAAATGTAACGTTGATCACTCAGGGCCACACCTATCTATTGTTCTACCTAATTATGTAATAATCCACACATTATTTAATGTGTAATTGCTTCACTTATTGTAAATGCTCAGTGAAGAATACCTCAAGTTTATCGAAAGGAATCATATCTTGACGGTCGTACAAATCAATATGACGAGCATCTGGAATTATATGCAATTCCTTTGGCTCAGCAGCTCGTTTGTAAGCATCCTCTGTGAAATAACGTGAGTGCGCATTTTCTCCCATAATGAATAATATAGGACGAGGAGAAATCGTTTCTATATAATGTAGTAATGGGAAGTTGCTAAAGGCGAGTGCACTAGTCGTTGTAAATCCTGCACGTGCACGAGGATGGTTACCGCGAGCCATAGCATAGTATTCCCAGAATTCGGCTGTAATTGGGTCGAGGTTTTCAGGAATATCGCTTGAAACATTATCTGGAAATGATGGGATATATTCTGGCTCTCCAGATTCGAAATCTTTCCAGCGTTGTGCAGATAGCTTGTCTAATTGTGCTTGATATTCTTCCGTAGTCATGGTATCCATCCAACTGTGGTGGGTCAAGCGGCTCATATCGTACATACTCGCTGTGGCAACTGCGCGGATGCGTGTGTCTACTTGTGCAGCTGTCAGTGCAAAAGCGCCACTACCGCAAATACCGATAGCTCCAATGCGATCTTTAGAGACGAAAGGACGGGTGCCTATAAAGTCAACTGCGGCACTAAAATCTTCGACAAAGATATCGGGCGAGGACACATGACGTGGATGACCTGCGCTCTCTCCATTGTATGATTCATCAAAAGCAAGGGTTACAAACCCGCGTTGAGCAAGAGTCATGGCATAGATGCCAGCACCTTGTTCTTTCACGCCCCCATAAGGTGTTCCAATAATGATGGCTGGGTGTTCGGTCGACTTATCGAGGTTTTTAGGAAGGTACATATCTCCACTTACAAGTATACCATATCGGTTGGTAAATTGTACGTTTTCTACAGTTACATCTGAACTAACTGTGAAGGTCTTATTATCGATAATTGGTTGATTTTTAGCATAGCTTTGTATAGCAGATTGATAAGTATCATCTGTAACAGAATCGAGCCATGTGACTTGATTGTTTTCAGCATGGCAATTTAGAGCAAGATGCGAGAAGGTGCTATCAGCTGATGCACCATGCCAATGTATTACGTCTCGGTCGATTTCAATTACGGTGCCTGGGAGAATCTGCTGTGCTGGCTTCCCTTTAGCTTGGTAATATCCTATACCCGATAGTCCAATTAAAATTTGACCGCCAGAATGACTATGCCAGTTGTTGCGGGCACTGGGTTCAAAGGTCACATTGAAAATAGGCTGTTGTAAATCGGCATTTTTAGTCAATGAGGACAACTATGATTTGCCTGTGAAATATTGGGCGTATGAGATGTTCTCTTCACCCATTGTAAACCCAATTCGTTTGTTACTTTCTTTTTCTCTATCCATATATTTATATGTTATGATTTTTCATTGGACAAAGTTCGGTATTTTAATAGACTTAATTTTGCGATATTCAAATCAAAACATACGGATGTCAAATATTTGATTTTCGAAAGGCACTAGGAGTTAGTTCACTGTGCTTCTTAAAGAAATAATTAAAACGTGATGGTTCGGTAAAGCCGAGCATGTAGGCAACTTCAGATATAGATAGTGTGGAGTGCTTGAGTAGTATTTTTGCTTCTTGCAAAAGACGTTGAGCTATGATATCGCTAGTCGTTTTACCAATAACTGTTTTTATTGCCTTATTTAGGTAGTTGACATGAATGTTTAGTTGGTTGGCAAAATCTGATGGGGTGTGCAGCTTTACGACTTGATGAGTGTTATCAAGAGGAAATTGACGTTCAAGAAGCTCTATGAATAATGTGGTTACTCTTTGAAGA
Organism: Bacteroidaceae bacterium; assembly: GCA_963678855.1. Taxonomy (GTDB): domain Bacteria; phylum Bacteroidota; class Bacteroidia; order Bacteroidales; family Bacteroidaceae; genus F22. The sequence goes on from OY787448.1 coordinate 2,650,025, forward strand.
CTTGTAGTAGATTGTGCTTCTATTGAAGAAGGAAGTTCCAACTTCATGGCGTAGTGTAGAAGTTCATAGATCAGTGTGCGAATAACGTCGTATTTGTAGGGGTAATTTGAATTTAATTCGTCTTGCATCCTTTTAAAAAGTGATACAACATGTTCAGATTGGTCATTGTCCAATGTGAACACATGACTACCACCTGGCTTAAATAAAGGATAGTCGGCTAGTTGGCCGAAATGAGTGAAAAAGTCAGCATTGAATATACAAAAATAGCCTCCTTCTATGTTTTCAATTCGATCCCATGTATAAGGTATCTGAGGATTGGAAAAAATAAGAGCTTGTCCATGAATCTGTATAGATTGGTCGGCGTAGTGTGCGGTGACTTCTGGTGTGCGAATAAAAGTGATTTTGTAATAGTCTCTCTTTTTATAAGGCACGGGCTTACTAGATGAAGGGGCATCTTTGTCTACACAAAAGACATTGAAATGACCTAAAGACTGACGTAAGTCGTCAGGCAGCCATCCTAATTTACGCTTATAAAATTCGTCTATTTTTTCTAGTTTATCCATAGTCTGTTGTTTTTAATCGTAAAGATACTGGATTTTATTTGATTATGATTATTTATTGATTATGATTATTTATATCAAAGGAAAAACTTGTGAATATCAAATCAAATTAGGGTGAATCAACCACTGTTGATACACCCTAATCACCTTTAGTGTTATGAACACTCTATAAATCTACCTAATACGTATACACTAAAGTTTTATTTTACTTCAATCTCTACACTTGCTGCATGTACTCCTTTGGCTGATACAGTAAATTGTATCTTCCCAGGTGCATCGCCTGCACGAACAATAGCTGTGGCTGCTCCGCTAAATAAATCCATAACTGGTTTTTGGAAAGAACGCAAGCTAGTAGGATCACCATTGGCGGTAGCATGAAAAGTACCAGCACCTTTTATTCTAAATCGAACACTTCTTGTATCTGTAGGTACGATATTACCATGATTGTCAGCTAATTGTACTGTGAGATAGACTAAATCTTCTCCATTGGCTTGGAGAGTTTTTCTATTGGAACTGATAACTAGATGATGAGGCTTTCCAGCTGTATGAAGAGCTCTTTCTTCTTTTTTCTTCCCATCTTTATCGTAAGCTACTACGCGCAATTCACCTGGCTCGTAAATGGTCTTATCCCACATTAGACGATAGCGATTGAGTGCTGAACCATTATGTTTTTCTCGTATCCCTTGGCTTTTACCATTGATAAAGAGTTCAGCTTTGGGATAGCTTGTGTAGACAAAAACAGGAGTGATTTGCCCCTCACGTCCTTTCCAGTTCCAGTGAGGAAGAATGTGCAAGGTAGGTGATTTCTTATTCCATACGGAACGATACAGATAGTAGCGATCTTTTGGAATAGAGGCTAAATCTATAATACCGAACGACGAGCTGTGGCTTGGCCATGCATCTGTATCGTATGGAGTTGGTTCACCGAGATAGTCGAAGCCTGTCCATACAAACTGTCCAATCACGTATGGCTTGTCTTCGTCCATAGCAAAGTCTAGCTCAGGGATATTAGACCAGTAGCAATTCTCGTTGTCGTAACTTGAGCATTGGTTGTTTTCGTGGATTACTGCTTCCTGTCCTCTGAAGATGACAGGGAAATGATAGATGCCACGTGATGAAACGGTTGAGGCTGTTTCTGAACCAAGAATGAGCTTTTGTGGCAATTTCTTATAAGCTTTCTCGTAATATTGTGGTTTATAATTGAAGCCCGGAATATCTAGAGCTGCTGCAAATCCATTGTCTAGTACAGCGCCTATTTGATCCATACCGCATGTCACTGGACGAGTAGGGTCAAGACTATGCACTAGGTCTTGTAGCGCGTGTAGTTCTGAGACACCATCTGGACCCCATTGAGAAGGTACCTCATTACCAATTGACCACATAACGACGGAAGGATTGTTGCGGAATTGTTGTACCATATTGGTGATGTCTTTTTCAGCCCAATCATTAAAGAGTGATCCGTAACCATTGGCAGATTTAGGACGAAAACTCCAATCGTCGAATGATTCAACCATAAGCATCATGCCCATTTCATCGCAAAGAGCGACGAGTTCTGGTGATGGCATATTGTGGGCTGTACGGATGGCGTTGGCACCCATATCTTTCAGTTGGGTCAATCGATATCGTAAAGCCGATTTATTGATGGCAGCTCCAAGAGGACCTAAATCATGATGGAGGCAAACTCCTTTAAATTTAGTGATTTCTCCATTGAGGAAGAATCCTTTCTCAGGAATGTAATCCAATCGACGTACGCCGAAATGTGTAGAATAGGTATCAACTTCTTTATCATCTACAAAGAGTCTTGTCTTTGCGGTATATAAATAAGGTGTGTCAGGTGACCACAGGTGAGGATGGTTGATAATAAAACGTTGACTAGCATCTTTACCGTGGCAGGGGTGTACAGTTGTTTGAGTACCTACAATTTGGCCTAATACATCTTCAATATCAGTTCTAATTTTTACTGATTTTCCTTTTGTTGTACCAGCTATAGATAATTTTAAATCAACCGATGCATATTGTTTAGATACATAAGGGGTTGTGATATAGGTACCCCAAGTCGGTATATGTACTTTATTGGTTATCATTAGATGGACATGGCGGTATAGACCTGCGCCAGCATACCAGCGAGATTGCTTGTTGAAGTTCTCTAGGTTGACTTGTAGGGTGTTGTTGCCTGGTTTGACTACTCCGTCTAGATTCACGTAGAAGGCGTTGTAACCATACGGCCATGCGATAACTTCTTGTTCATTGACTTGTACATGGGCATGGCTCATGGCACCATCAAAGATAAGTGTGGCTGTTTTGCCCAGTGTGTCGGGCATTTGGAAAGTGGTGCGATAGGTGCCTTTACCGATAAATGGTAACCCACCTGTACGCCCAGTCTTTAAAGTCTTTTCTTTTTCGCCATTTTGTTCTACGGCTACAATCTGTAAGTCGTTATGAACATCAAAAGGTCCTGAAATAGCCCAATCGTGTGGTATGGTAACAGACTGCCATTGTGCGTTACCATCAGCCGTACCACGAGTGAAAGACCATCCCTTTTTCAAATATACTTCTTGGCGCTGTGCATTTGAAGTAAAAGGGATAGCTGCCATAATGGCAGCTATCAACCCTAGTGTTATTTTATTTTGCATAAGTGGGAATGTTATGTTTAATTTTTAAAGCAATTGAGTGCATCCGTAGGTGCTCCATCCATAAAGCAACCTTTATTGTATCCACCATTATAGCCTCCTGGTGCTTGTGGCTCCCAATAGAAAATACCATCTACATGTCCTGTGGCTTGACTATCAGACATTAACTTGGTCATCATGGCTTCACTAGCTTCTACTTCATCATAAGCCATACCTACTTCGCAGATAATAACAGGCTTATTATAGGTTGTGGCTACTGTGTTGATATTTTCGATACATGTGTTGACAGTGCTTTCCCAGTTTGATGGATCGGGATAAAGTGACATGCCAATCATATCGTATTTACCACCATTATCTTGTAGGTGACCAAATAGACGAGTGTATAGCCATAGTGTTTGACCTTGGTCACAGTGAACAACTACTTTGGCATCTGGAAAAATAGCTTTGACAGCATCGTATCCAGTACTGACGAGTGTGGCGAAATTAGAACCATTATCTATGGCGCCTATAGGCCACATCATGCCTCCACGAGTTTCGTTACCTATCTGTACCCATTCTGGTATGATATTATAGGTTTTTAGTTTTTCGAGCATATCATTAATATGAGCTGTCATGGCGCTTTGTGCTCCAGTGAGGTCAAGATCTGCCCAAGCAGCAGGGAGTTCTTGATGTGCTGGATCGGCCCATGTATCGCTAAAGTGGAAGTCAATCATCAAGCGCAATCCGAGGGCATTGGCACGACGCGCTTTAATAAGCACGTCGTCCACATTGTTCCACCCTTCTGAAGGATTGACCCATACGCGAAGACGGATGGAGTTGACACCACATGTATCTCGCAATAATTGCATGCATTCCATTTGTTTGCGGTCGGGTGTATAGAAGAGGTAGCCTTCTGATTCCATTTGAGTCAACCAACTCACATCAGCGCCTTTGGCAAAACCTGTATGGTCTATGATTACTGTTGTATTGTCGACGGGTGGATTGGTTACTGGACTATCCTCAGTGCAGGAAGTGAGTCCCACACCGACTATCATTGCGATAAATGTTATTATGTTGTATATTGTTCTCATTGTTTTTAGTCTTAATTTTGAGGTTATTTTTCAGTATATGAATAGGTGCCTTTACATAGATCAACGGTGAGTATATAGGTTCCGTTGTCAAGCTCATTATCACCATCAAAGCCATCTTGATATAGACGTAGGATACCGCTACCTCCACCGAAGGCAAGATCCCAATTCTCGTTGATAAGTATTTTTACTCCATATGGGGTGTTGGCTGTCTTTTCAACTTCCGCTGTATAGATGCCAGCTTGACCTGTAGCTTCCATAGCATGGATTGACCAGTCGTCATTTAATCCTGAATAGCCCACCGAGTTAATAGCATATAGATGGTAGGTCATGCTAGTCAAAGATATATCAAAAACGTAAAGCCCTGCATCTGGTGCAGTGATATTGCCTCCATCTGCCGACAAGGAACCTTCAAAAGCACTTCCTCCATCTACCATACCATAGCAATCGTCCCAGTTGTCTGCTTCAGCGTAAAACTTATATCCGTATAAGGAATTGACTTGACATGCGCCACCGTATAGTTTGCTATCTTCATTGTACAAGATTAAGTAGTTGTCGAATGTCCAATTGCCACCATTTAGTCCGTCATCGATTCCAGACAGATATAAATTTTTGTTGACTGTCTCTACTGGAGTTGAGCCGCCTTCAGCGACACTGATTGTCCACTGTGCTGGATTGCTTAGATTAAGTTCCAATGTAGATGCACCAGATGCTGGAATAGTTACTGAAATGGTTGTAGCATCGGTTCCAAATGTTAATGCTTCACTTGTACCACTAAATCCTACAGGTGTATCTACAGCTGCACTGTCGTCTGTTCCTGTAGATACATTATATTGCTTGCCTGTACCACTGATGGTAATATTGGCCGTTCCTGTACTAGTAGCAGTGAAACTAAGGCGCCAAACATTTTCTTTACGGTCGTATTCCATATCTCCACTAATGTCGCCCGATACGGTCAAAGCAGGTAGTAAAAGAGCGCTCCATTCGTTTGCTGGAGTGTCGACTACAGTGTAATAACAACCAGTGGCACCAGGGTACCAGTAGTTCCACATTTCGATACCGCTTACTGAAGAGGTCATCACAAATTCTGCACCGCTATCACCATTATTCCCCCAGATGACTCCGTTGCCTTCTTGAAGATACCAATTGGCCCACGCACCAGCACCAATGAAGCCTGTGTAGATACCATTGCTATCAGCAGAGTATAAGTTTAGACCAGTGTCTTCTTGTGAGCTGTTAAGATAATGCCCTACAGTCATATCAATGACGTAAGGAGTGACTTTCAGTTGAAGTATATTACTGTACTGTGGAGTGAGATTACTTGCCAATGTACCTTGTATGCGTATATATACTGAAGAAGAAACACCGCCTTCTAAACCAATACGATCTACTGCACTGTTGAGTTCACCTACTGTAAATTGTTTTTGATAAACACCTTCTTCCATAGTGAAATCAACTGTGGAAGAAAAACTATCGTCGGCTGAAAACTGAATGGTATTGGTAATAGCGTAGTCTGGAGCGGCTACACGTTCGTCACTCGTTGAGAGTTTGCCATTATCATTCCAATAGAGTGTCATGGCTAAGGCATTGAGTTGGGTGTAATCTAAAATGATGTCTTGATTTGTCCCGTTAAGTACCAATTCATCTCCACCAACTGTATAGATGGTGTCACCATCGTTGGTGCAGGATGCCAAGATGCATGCAATAAGTGCGATGCATACTAGCGGAATATATTGAATAAATTTCATATCTGTATCTATTAATAGTTAGGATTGGATAAGTTAGGGTTGGCTGTCAATTCTGCTGCTGGGATAGGGTAAACATTATATTTATTGTCTACTGCGCGGCCATCGACTAAACCGCCTTTCCATTGCCACAGATAATCGCTTGTAGTAAAGAGACCAAAACGAATCAAATCGGTACGACGTGTCGCTTCTTGGTATAGTTCACGACCTCGTTCGTCAATCATAAAGTTCAAGTCAAACTGTGCATCTGTGATATTACCACTTGTATCGCCATAAGCTCTTTCACGCACTTGATTCACAAGAGTTAAGGCTTCACTGCGAGTCATGCCTGTACCTCCACGAAGCACTGCTTCAGCAGCCATTAGATAGATGTCTGCTAGGCGGAACATTGGGAAATCGGTATCTACTCCATCTGAAGCACTATCCGATGAGGCTTCACCTGCATCGGTAAGGTTTGTCCATTTTTCACTGTAATAACCTTGTGTTCCTTCGTCAAGGGCTTTATCAATATATTGAGCTTGCCCGTCAGTCCAAAGCATACAGCGACTATCTTTTGAAGAACTAACATCGCCAAATAATGCGGAGAATTCTCCTCGTACACGCCAGCTACCCCAACCACTTGATAGTCCATAATCTGCAGGATCTTGTGAGCTATCGCTACCACACGATCCACATACAATATAGGTGGTAGATCCCCAAGTCATGGTGCTACTAGCATCAGTAACAAATGCAAAGAGAATCTCATTGTTGCGTTTATAGTTGTCGGCGTTAAAAAGCTTTGCATAATCAGACTCTAGTGAGTAGCGTTGAGTATCTAGAATCTTTTTACAATAAGTGATGCATTCTGTGTAATAGTTTGTATTTGTGTATACGGCAGCATTGAGATATAGTTTGGCTGCAAGTGCCCAGACAGCTACTTGAGATGCACGACCATATTCATTCGTTTCAGGTGTTTCGTTTTCTATAGCTTGAATTTCCGTTTCAATATACTCAAATAGTTGAGCGGCTGTATAGGCTTCTGGAATATACGCTGAGGCAGGACTATTTTCGTCGACGAAAGGACCTTGGCGGAATAAGTCTAGCACAAGGTAGTAATTCAAAGCACGCATAAATCGTGCTTCTACACGGTAGTTGCGTATCTCTTCTTGTTCGGTAGTACTAAATTGTGCAATTTGATCATCTTCACAGTAGCGTAGAAATTCATTACACAAAGCGATGGAATAGTACAATCGATAATAAGTGTCAGATACCCATGAGTCGCTTGCATCCCAACTCATATAGGATAAATCAGTAAGCTTGTCTCCACTTAACCAACGCATAGCTGTTTCATCGGTTGGAGCTTCTTGTAGGTTGAAATAACTACGCAAAAGATCTTGCCCATTGAACGAAGAAATATCGGCATTTTCGCCCCCTTTTTCTTGTCCAGAAAGACTATAGGAACCATATATTTTGGCAAGTACCATTTTATACCCCTCGGTACTTGTGTAGACCGAAGATGAACTTTGCTCGATTACAGGCGATTGGTTGAGGTCGTCTGTGCAACTTGTACTAACCAATACAAGGATTAATAGGAATAATGAATATATCTGTTTCATCTGTTCTGTATATTAGAAGTTAAGACCAACGGTAAGTGAATAAGTACGTGGACGTGGGTATACTGATGTATCTACGCCTGTTTGACTCTCTGGATCAATACCTGAGTATTTGGTAATTGTAAATACGTTTTGTATCATCGCTGATACATTCATATCTACTAGATTGGCTACGCGTCCAACATTGTATGAAAGTTGCAGGTTATCCATTTTGAGGAAACTAGCATTTTCTAAGTAGTAGTCACTTAAATATTGACGGCTTTGAAATCCAGTCTTTAGGTAACTAGAAGATAAGTTATTGAGTTGTCCAGAGCACCATGTTGTACATTCCCAAGCACCCATATTGGCTTCCATTCCGTTGTATACATAATTTCCAACTTGTGCACGGAGGGCTGTACTGAGAGTCCATTTTTTATATTGTAGGCTCGTACTGAAGCCAAATATCCAGTCTGGTGACGGTGAGTGAGAGTGATAACGGTCATCGCTTGTGATTTCTCCATCTCCATTTAAGTCAGCATATAACCCTTCAATAGGACGTCCTGTCTCTTTGTCATACATCTGTTTGTACAAATAGTATGCATATGGAGCTTCACCTGTAGAGAAAACTTGCATTTGGTAAGAGTCGATATATGGGCCAACTTCGGTATCTGGACTGCTAGCACCAGGAATCAATGTGAGGTTTGTGATCTCACTTTTTTGCCATGTGGCATTGGCACTCATAGACCATGTCCAGTCTTGGGTGTTGAGTAAATGCGCATTTATACTCATCTCTATACCTTGACTCTTTACATTACCTACATTTGTCAAAAGCATCTTATTGAAATTGACACCTGCTGGGGTTGGTACAGAAGCAAGAAGATCCTCAGTCTTTCGATTGTAATAATCTACAGAGCCTGTGATGCGGTTGTTTAGAAAACCGAAATCGAATCCTGCATTCCACGATTTGGTCGTTTCCCATTGTAGGTCAGGGTTATACGATTCTGGACGATAAGTATGGATAGGAGTTCCGTTGAATGAGTATTGTGCACCTTGTTGACTAATTGTATATACAGGCAGGTATCCATAATTTGAGATACCATCTTGCTGACCAGTAACACCATAACTAACACGTAGTTTGAAATCATTCATTACTGAGCTAATAGGAGCATAAAAGTCTTCTTTAGACAGGCGCCATGCTAAGGCTACAGATGGGAATGTACCCCAACGATTGTCTTCAGAGAAACGAGATGAACCGTCTCGTCGGAATGTTGCAGTCAACATATATCGATCGGCTAGTGTATAGTTCAAACGTCCATAGTATGATAATAGTGTATGACGTTGGTCACTGGCAGCTGACGATGCTTGTACATCACCCGCAATATTGTATTCGCTATAAGCAGAATTATAATTCTTCCAGTATTGGTAATCATACCCTACAGTAACGTCTACATTGCTTCGTATGGCTTCAATATCCTTTTTATAATTTGTATAAATTGTAAGAAGCTTGTTGTAATTTTTCTCAGGGCCGTAGCTATAATCACGACCACCTGTAGAATAATATGAGTAGTTGTTTTCTGGTACATAAATGTCGCCTGAACCTTTGGAGTAATCGTATCCAGCGGTAGCGTGAAGACGCAAATCTTTTTCAAAGTGGAAACGGTAGTCCATATCTACATTTCCTACAAAACGATATACTTCGGAGGTCGAGTCATATTGGTTTAATTGACCGACAGGATTGGGTTGAGCACCTTGAGCAGGATTGCCTACATTGTCTACGACATTTGTGTAGCCTCCGAAGATACTGTTGGTATCTTTAATGGGTACTGTTGGATTGTAGACTAGCGCATTCCAGATTGCACCAGTTTCTGCAAAGCGATTTTTGCTATATGTTCCTTTTCCACTGATACGGATGCGTAGATGGTCGTCCAAGAAAGAAGGAGTCAAGTTGATATTTCCTGTATAACGCGTAGAGTTGTCTGTGCGTAGTATACCGTCTTGATTCATATATCCAAGAGCTACGCGGAATGGTAGCCATGAAGTGGCGCGTCCAGCTATACTCAAGCTGTTGTCTGTACCAAAGGCTGTCTGATAGATAGCATCGTTCCAATTTGTACGTTCATTGCCAATTAGAGCAATTTGTTCCTCTGAACCATATGTTTGATATGCGTTTTTAAATTCATCTATACTGAGCATATCAGCAGTCTTTGTGCGGGTCGCTATTGAATTAGTTGATTGAAGGCTAATTTTGATTTTATCTCCACCACCTTTCTTTGTGGTAATGATAATGACACCATTGGATGCACGCGAACCGTAAATAGCAGTAGATGACGCATCTTTTAAAATGGTCATGCTTTCAATATCATTGGGGTTGATAAGGCTAAGGAAATTACCTGAACCACTGACTCCACCACCTACTTCCATAGGAACACCATCCAAGACAACAAGGGGATCGTTGGAGGCATTCAAAGAAGCACCACCACGTACACGGATAGTAGAAGTTGAGTTAGGTGAACCACCTGAATTGATGATTTGTACACCAGCAATTTTACCGTTGATCAGTTCCTCTGGTGAGGATACCACTCCACCATTAAAATCTTTCTCACCGACAGTTGATACTGAACCAGTTAAGTCATCTTTCTTTTGTGTTCCGTATCCGATGACAACTACTTCATCGATAAGTTGAGTATCTGTTTGTAGGGCAATAATAAGATGTGAGCTAGTAATCTCTACTACCTTTTTAAGGTAACCTATATAAGATACTTCCAATGTTTTTGTGTTCTTTGGAATATCTATAGTGAAATTACCATCAAAATCTGTAATTGTACCTAATGAAGTGCCAGGTACGGTAACACTAGCTCCAATAAGTCCTTCTTTATTTTCATCAATAACGGAGCCCGTTATCTTGCGAATTTCTTGAGCGTATGCTCCAAAGGGCAATGTGATTACTAAAAAGGCTAGCAATAACGCATGCAACTTTGAATGGACAACTGTCTTTTGTTTTCTCATTGTATTAGTCATTTAAGTTGATATTTAGTTGAGTTGATTTATTCATTTTATTGGAAGCTTCTTTGAAAGCATCCATAATAACTGTAGGACGGTCATTCTTGAAAGCACCAAGAGAGTACCCACCATGACAGCATTCAGGTGCCCAATAAAAGATACCTTTACAACGGTTATTGGTTTTCTCTAAACAACCCTTGATTAGTCTGCTAAGAAAGACATAACCGACATTTGGTTTATTGGCTTTAACACCAGTCTCTACAACCATTAAGTCGCAGTTGTAGCGTTTACTTAGGGTATTTATGTTATTTATGCAGTCATCAACTGATGATTGAGCTAAAGGGTCTCGTTTGTACCAGAATGGATAGATACTCATACCTATAATATCCCATTTCACTCCTAAGCGTTTAAGTGAGTCAAACATATAAGTGTACAGGTCTAAATCGTATCCTTTATCTAGATGAATGATAACTTTAGAATCAGGGTATATACGTTTAACTGCTTTATAGCCAGCCTGTGTTAGGTCGGCGTATTGTGTCATGTTATCAGGAACGTCAGCGACTCCCCACAGAAAACCATTGGTTGTCTCGTTGCCCACTTGCACCCATTTAACATCTATGTCATGTTTTTTGAGCAAATCTAGTGTTTCTTCGGTATGTAGCACTAAAGCTTGCTTTAGACCTGCATAATCTAGATTTTTCCATGCGGCAGGAATTGTTTGTTTACCAGGATCGGCCCACCAGTCGCTATAATGGAAATCGATCATGATAGCCATGTTGTGCTTCTTTGCACGTAAAGCCATGGCAAGTACATCTTCTTTGCTACTCCATCCACCTTTAGGGTCGACCCATACACGGAGACGGATAGCGTTGAGGCCTAATTGCTTCATCAAAAGAGTGTTTTCCGTTTGTACTCCTTTTTTGCTATACGAGAAGATACCTTGGCTTTCAAGTTCTGTGGTGGCACTTATATCACCACCTAACCAAAAATCTTGTCCCCATGTGGATAGGCTGCTTACAAATAATGCACCTCCCAATAAGAAAAACTTGAGAAGTTTTCTGGGTTGTAAATTAATCATACTTTTAGAGGGTTAATTGAGGGTTATTATAAATGTGTATCCTAAAACATCTTTTCACCCAGAAACTGATACCTATGTCAGGTTAATTATTTAAATTGTCGTGTTATTATCATCTATGATGCAAAGATAATTAGAAAGGATAAGTGACTGTGAACAAAAAAGACAGATGGTAACACAAAAAGGACAAACGCTGATTCTCAGGCTTTTTTGATGTGTATAACGTAAATTATCCCCCCTCCTATAGTTGTAAAAACTGTAGAAAGGGGGATAAATGTACTAAGTTTTTCCTGAGTGTTTTTAAGCTAAACGGCTATTCACTGTATTTTTCCATATACTCCTTGGGTGATACTCCAAACTCTTTTGTAAAGCTCTTGGCAAAGTAAGATGGATGAGAAAAACCAACCATATGCATGACTTCAGAAATCGTAAAACGATTCTGTTCTAAAAGAACGGCTGTTTTCTTCAGACGAAGCTGTCGGATAAAGTTAACTGGAGTCATACCTGTTTGTTGCTTGATTAATCGGAGCATCTTCTTAGATCCGATACCAGTCTCTTCGCAGAGCATGCTGACATTAAAATCTGGATTGCTCATGCGTTCTTCAATAACTTGTAGCACGCGTTTCATGATTTTCTCATCGCTATTGAGTATCTCTTCTTTGACTTCTATGGTCGATTCTACTAGCTTGTCTTTCTGCATCTTATTGACTACGAGTTTACGCGATTCTAGCAATTGCTGGATGCGTAGCTTCAGATGGGCTAGTTCGAACGACTTATGCATGAACACATCGACGCCAGCTTTCAGACTTTGTAGTTCTGTATCATGGTCAGTCTTGGCTGTAAGCATAATTATCGGTGTCGAAGCTAGATATGCTGTCTTTCTGACCTGCTTGCAGAGTTCTAAGCCAGTCATAATAGGCATCATCTCATCGATGAGCATGATATCTGGGCGTACGGATTGAGCTTTCTCTAATCCCTCTTGACCATTTTGTGCTAGGTGGCACTGGTATGTGTCGGAGAAAACAGATTGCATAAAATCTAGCAGCTCTTGGTTGTCGTCTACAATCAAGAGTTTCGGTCTGCTGGCTATATCACTTGTGTGTTCTTTTTGGTCTTCGCTTGTCTTGGCATCAATGGCTTGTGTACTGGTTACTGTAAGGTTGTCGCCAGACAAAGGTAGCTTGACCATAAAGGTGCTACCCTGTTTTGGAGCACTCTCAAGACTGACAGTACCACCATGCATGCTAACAAATTTCTTGACTAGATACAGTCCTATGCCTGTACCTTGTGAGGTGTTGTTTTTGTTTTTGCCTTGATACAGTCGAAGCCATACCATCTTGTGCTCATCTTGTGGAATGCCTCGACCATTATCTTGGACAGTCACTACTAGTTGGTTATTATTATCGTTTTTACTAAGAGTGACATTTATACGACCAGTCTCGTTATCGACAAATTTGACGGCATTGGAGACTAGGTTGTAGAATATCGATTCCATTTTGAACAAGTCTAGGTTGAGCCAGACTTCTTCATCGCATGGGGTGATATGGAGGGTGATTCCCCTATCTTTGGCCGTTTGATTGAAGGATGAGAGCACCGTGTTGAGTAGACGATTCATTTCGATACGAGAACGCATCAGTGTCTCCTCTTCTTTATAAGACGAACGGTTAAAGTCCAATATGCGTTGAATCAGTTTGTTGAGACGTAAGGCATTTTTATGCACACCTTCTAGTTGTGACCGAAGGAGGGTATCATGAACTTCACTCAGAATCTTTTCTAATGGGGCAATGATTAGGCTTAGTGGAGTATTTAAATCATGCGAGATATTGGTAAAGAAGTCAATCTTCATTTTGGATAGTTCTAGTGACTTCTCTTTCTCCATACGTTCGTATTTTCGCTTGTTGCGCGTAAACAGATAGCTGATAAACAACCCAAGCGTAATCATGACTATGATAACATAGATGACTTTAGCCCATAGAGATAGATACCATGGCGGTCTAATCTCAAAAGGGAACGATGATATCTCTTCTTTACGCAGGCTACTGCGTAATTTCAAGGTGTATTTGTTAGGGGATAGCTCGTGAAATACGATGTGATTATCCCCCACAGGCAGCTTGTTCCAGGCAGCTTGTTGGTTCTCTCTATACAGTTGGTATTCATAGCTATAGGGCTTTTTTTTGGAGTAGGAAAAGTCCGATATCTCGAAGGTCAATTGATTGATCGATGCAGGAAAGCTTGCTAGTCGGTCGTCATCTTTCAACTGATATTCGATATGAGCTTTGAGACGCTTGTTGTTATGAACAATCGAGACTATATGTATAGGTCTTTTGGCTTCCTTTGCGGTATATATAGATGGATCGAGACGTAAGAGTGCATTGTATCCACCTAGAATAAAACGCTCTTCTGCTGCATCATAATAGATGCTGCGGTATTCATCATCTGGGATATTTAAATCTTTACAGATGTTGGTCTGTGGGTTGTATACTTTGATCCCTTCTGTCGTGGTGATCCAGAATAGTTTGTTATGATACACCATTGAACTCACTACATTGTTCTTCAAGGATTCTTGGGGAAACAAGTCGACTTGGCGGCTCTCTACGTTTAATCGGCCGAGACAGTTTTTTGTCGTGTACCATAGATGCTCATCATCATCAAAGGTTAGATTCTGAATATTGAAATGCGAGACTTTTCCAGTAGCGTCAAGGACTGGAATGGTCTGTAGAGATAGTGTCTCTATCTGCAACATCGATAGGCCGTTTCTGTGTCCTAGCCATAGGTTATGATGCTTGTCTTCTTTGATATAATACACATGATTGGGCAAATCGGCTACATCTCCACGGTCAATATCTCCTATCTGAGCGCATCTATACGTCTTTTGACCATGCTCAATCAAAGCTTGTTTGTCGGCAACAAATAGACCACCTCCGTATGTGGCTATCCATAGTCGACCTTTGATGTCTTCGTATAGGTCATATACCCATTCGGCTTTCGCTTTCCCGTTGAGGCTAACTATCTTGTGGGCTACAAATTGCTTTTTCTTCGGAAGGTACCTCAGTACGCCATTATCTGTAGCCAACCAAATTTCACCGTCTTTGTCTTCATAAATACGACGGATGATATTGTGTGGGATATGGTGTGAGATTGATTCTTTTTGAAACCATATCTTTGTCTCTTTATCTTGCAAGATGATACCATCATCGCCTCCTAACCAGTAGCGGCCCTGAGAATCTTTTAAGATATTGCTGAAGTGATTGCCTTGATTATTGGCAACTTGCAGGTCTTTTGTGATGGATGACAAAGAAATGAAGGTGTAGTAAGGTGCGTGTTGCATCAGGCTGACACCATGGCTGGTACCTATCCATATGTTCTTGTCTTTATCGTTGTAAAGGCTCCAAACGGCATTGTGACAAATGCTTTTTGAATCGCTTATGTCATGACTGTATACTGTCTTCTGATTGGTTTGAGGATTATATTGTATCAGTCCGTTATCGGTGCCAATCAAAAGATGGTTTTCTTTGCGAACGATACATTTGAAGTTGGTATCTGAAGTCAGGACAGATTGCATCTTTGTGCTCTGTGGATTGTATCGAAGCAGGGAGTTGTCCGTGCCTATCCATAAACAGGCGTCTTGGGTGTCCCATAAGCAGGAGTTGACAAATGATTGTCGGTCTACAGAGGTGTATGTATTTGTGCTTATAGAATAATAGCCCAAACCCTCTATCCCACCAATATATAAGCGATCTTTTTGGTCGTATGACATGGTATAGCATTCGCCTATATGCTCGTCTTCGACGGCCCAAATTGTCTTATCGATATCGTATGTGATTAAGCCTTGCTTTTCTGTGCCGAACCATATTTTCTTGTCGATATAGCTAGCTGTACGTACACGGCCTAGCTCCATCCCTTTGTATGGGTTGGTGGTGAGTTGGCCAGTTGAAATCTTGTAAAAGTGTATCCCTGTTTCGCTAGTGAAACAGATTAAATCATCATTGATGACAAGCACTGAGTGTACATGGATGCCTTGAACGATCGGGTAAAATTGGTAATCATTGTAGCAGAAGAGTCCGCTATTGGTACCAAGCCAGATGAGTCCTGTGTCATCTTGTGTGATGGATGTGTATTGATTGGCTCCATATCCCCAATAGAATGATTCAAATTGGGAACTGTGTAGTAGCATCGCTTGTAAAAGCAATATACAGCCTAGAAGTGTTCTTTTAAAATTTTTCATACTGATGATTAAGGATGTTGCCACAAAGGTACACATTATATTATATAGGACAAGTTTTTTATGCTACGAATCTGTAAGCTTGTAATCTACAGGGATAAGCCATTTTTGACATTCTGTCACTTGACCTGCTTGCACCCTGTTCCCTGCTCACTCAGAACCTACTGCGATTGCATTTACAACCCATTCCGAACACGTGTTCAACAGGTTGTGAAAGTGCTGCCGACCCTTTGCGAGCTTGCTGGCAAGCCTTGCAAGCAAACTTTTAAGGTGTAAAAGTTCGTTGGTAAGGCTTGATAATTAATTTTTAAGCCTTGAAAGAATTTAGAGAAAACTCCTCCCAAAGTAGTTGCCGCTAGAGCCCCTTTTCGTGCGATTTAAGCCCCTTTTTTTTTGAGTGGATATCTGATACTCTGAGAGAATTTTAGGCGATTTGTTCTGCTTTGTCATTTTGATAGAAAAGAGACGCTATTTCTATCTTTCAGTTTTTTTATGGTCAACCATCATTTGCTGCTATAAAAGTCTACACTCACTTTTATATGAGTAATTTGAGCTGTGTGTACAACATGCTATATCAAAAAAGAGAGGTTGTATCAATAAAAAATCAGGTCATAAGATTATCGAATCTTATGACCTGATGAATACCCACTTAGAATATAGTCTATAGTCGGCTTATTTCTCTTCCGCAAACATTGGATCCCAAGCTGGTAAGCGCACAGGCTTTTGCTTAAGAATCTTTTCTACCTTTTTCGTGATATATTTCTTTTCTACCACTAGGCGGAACATGTATTCGTTGAACCACTCGTCGGTCATCACTAGGTGACCAGCATTAGGACCTTGGCCCCAGCTGTTCTCTACCATCCATTTGTTTGGTGTACCGTTTGCGTCTAGGTTCACGGCCATCAATGTCATAGCGTGTGAACTACCACTTGTAAACGTTCTGATACGAGCAGCTTTATCCATACCGAATGTAGTACCCATCAATTCATCGTAAGAGAAGTTGTCCAGGTCTAGTGTACCGTTTTCACGCAAGAAGCACTTACCTACATCGCAACTGAAGTACATCATTGTGCTGTCCTTGATTGACTTGATAGCCATATCTTTGATTTCTTCAATAGGAAGATTCACGTATGTCCAGTTGATTCCATCATATGCGTGACGATCGTAGTCAATTTCGTACAGTTTATTGTAAGGACGAGTAGGGTCGTTCATCAACATAACGTATGTATTCTTAAGGTCTTTACCTAGGTATTCTGCATAAAATGACTTTGGTGTGTATTCTTTTGTGCTGATAGCCTTACCTGTCTTATCGCGTAGTGTCCAAGTGAACTTTGCTGGAGGTTCGCCAATATTCAGTACAAGCATGCGGTAGATAGTACCTAGCATCTCGGTCTTGCGAGCAAGTAGAGCTTTTGATTTCTCGCCTTTTGCAGCCATGTCACGAAGAATCATTGCATCTTCTTTAAGACGTAGCTTGATAAGCTTAGCCATCATAGATGTGTTGTTGCTACTGTATGTTTCTGGCATTACTTCAGCAGGAACGACACCATACTTAGAGATGATATCGATAATACCTGTAAATTGACCACCATCGCTTAGTGGGTGCTTAAACAACCACTCCACCATCTTGTCATCCATTGGCTTATCATGCGTGTCGATAATACCTTGAAGGAAAAGGTTGGATTTTTCTAGCTGGTCAAAGAAGAAGCTATACGCTTGTGAGAACTGGAAGCTACCCATGTTGTTGTTGGCAATCATTTGGGCACGGAATACGTTTAGTCCAGTAAACAACCAGCAGCGACCGCTTGACTCTTGGTCTGTAATACCTTGTGTAAGTACCTTATTTGTAAAGTGATCATCTAGCAGTGGACGAACCTCGCGGTTGACTGCTAGCTTTTTGATGCTTTCGTTACGGATAGCATTACCGATTGCTTTGTCTGAAGCTGTACCCTTGTACGCTTGTTGTATCTCCTGATACATCTTAGGGCTGATACCACCCTCTTGTGCCATCACTCCAGCCGTAGATGCTAGGGCAAAGCACGCCATAATCAATTTTTTCATGTCAGTTGGTTTTTACGAAGATGCCCACTCTGTAGCAAGCTAGAGAGCGGGCACTGTATATTAATATGTAAGTTACTCTTCGATATCCGTCAAGCTTAGGTTCAACTCATCTAGTTGAGATGGGTCCAAAGCAGCTGGTGCATCAATCATGACATCTCGACCTGAGTTGTTCTTAGGGAAGGCGATACAATCACGAATAGAATCAAGACCAGCAAATAGGCTCACGAAACGGTCCAAACCGTAAGCAAGACCACCATGTGGAGGTGCACCATATTCAAACGCGCTCATTAAGAAACCAAATTGCTCTTTGGCTTTCTCTGGTGTGAAACCAAGAAGCTCGAACATCTTGTTTTGAAGTTCTGCGTCGAAGATACGGATAGAACCACCACCAACTTCAACACCATTCACAACCATATCATATGCGTTAGCACGTACAGCACCTGGATCGGTATCTAGTAGGTGAATATCTTCTGCTTTTGGTGCAGTAAATGGGTGGTGCATAGCCATATAACGACCAGACTCTTCGTCCCACTCAAACAATGGGAAGTCTACTACCCATAGGCAAGAGAAGTTGTCCTTGTCGCGAAGACCAAGTTGACTACCCATCTCAAGACGAAGTTCACAAAGTTGCTTACGTGTCTTCATCGCATCATCACCGCTAAGGATAAGGATCAAGTCGCCTGGCTCTGCTTGCATAGCAGCTTTCATCTCTTGAAGCACTTCTTGGCTGTAGAACTTATCTACGCTAGACTTCACGTTGCCATCTTCTTGTACACGAGCATAGACCATACCCTTCGCACCAATTTGTTGGCTCTTTACGAAATCTGTCAGTTTGTCTAGTTGCTTACGTGTGTAGCTTGCTGCACCCTTAGCACAGATACCACCGATATACTCAGCGCTATCAAATACAGGGAAACCATGACCCTTAAGCACATCCATCAACTCAACGAACTTCATGTCGAAACGAGTATCTGGCTTATCGCTACCATAATATTTCATGGCGTCATGCCAAGGCATTTGAGGGAAGTCACCTTCAATCTCTACACCACGAATCGTGCGGAATAGGTGCTTAGTCATATCTTCAAATACACCGATAACATCTGCTTGGTCTACAAAACTCATCTCGCAGTCAATCTGTGTAAACTCTGGTTGACGGTCTGCACGAAGGTCTTCGTCACGGAAACACTTCACGATTTGGAAGTAACGGTCGAAACCAGATACCATCAACAATTGCTTGAAGATTTGTGGCGATTGAGGTAGGGCATAGAACTGACCTGGGTTCATACGTGATGGTACCACGAAGTCACGTGCACCCTCAGGTGTAGAACCAATCAATACTGGTGTCTCTACTTCCAAGAAATCTAGTTTGTCAAGGTAGCTGCGGATAGCGATAGTCATCTTGTGACGTAGCTCTAGGTTGGCGCGAACTGGGTTACGGCGCAAGTCTAGGTAGCGGTATTTCATACGGATGTCATCACCACCATCAGTCTCATCTTCGATAGTAAATGGAGGTGTCGCTGCCTTATTCAAGATATTTAGTTCGCTTACGATGATTTCGATATCACCTGTAGGCATATGTTCGTTCTTGCTGTAGCGCTCGTTTACTTCACCAGTTACTTGAACCACAAATTCACGGCCCAATTTATTGGCTGCATCGCATAGCTCTTTGTTTGTCTCTTCATTGAAGACAAGTTGCGTGATACCATAGCGATCACGAAGATCCACAAAGGTCATACCACCCATTTTACGAGTACGTTGTACCCATCCAGCAAGTGTCACTGTCTTGCCTGCATCGCTAAGGCGCAAAGCACCACAATTATCTGTTCTATACATAATCGTTTGTCTGTATATTGTATTATAAATTTATTATTGACCACAAAGATAACAACTTATTACGGAATACCGTTCTATAAGGGGCTGGTTTTTTATGCATATACTACTGATACTGGCAAAAAAGAGAAGGCTGTGATCGAAAATAAGATTTAGATTGACTTTTTTTCTCGACAAAACAAGACAAAATGGTAAGATATTGTTATCTTTGTCCGCTGAATTTAACTGAAGTAAAATAACAAATGGGCTTATTGCAAGACAAACTATCTAAATATGATGTCCCTCAGAAAATCAAAGAAAAAGGGGTATATCCATATTTTAGATGTATAGAAAGTGAACAAGATACCGAAGTGGTGATGTCGGGCCGTAAGGTCTTGATGTTCGGTAGCAACTCATACCTAGGACTAACCAATCATCCTGAAGTGATTCAGGCTGCTGTTGACGCTACTGAAAAATATGGTACCGGGTGTGCGGGATCGCGATTCCTAAACGGTACTTTAGACTTACACTTAGAATTAGAAAAGGAATTAGCAGAGTTTGTAGGTAAAGAAGATGCAATCATCTATTCAACAGGTTTTCAAGTAAATCTTGGTGTCGTTTCATGCCTTACTGGGCGTGAAGACTATATTATATGTGACGAATTGGATCATGCTAGTATCGTAGAAGGACGTCGTTTGTCTTTCTCTACACAGCTTCGATTCAAACATAACGACATGGAGTCTCTAGAGAAGGTGTTACAAAAATGTAAGCCTGAATCTGTGAAGCTTATCGTCGTAGACGGTGTGTTTTCTATGGAAGGAGATGTAGCTCCACTTCCAGAAATTATTGCACTCGCTAAAAAATATGATGCCAATGTCATGGTTGATGAAGCACATGGACTTGGTGTACTTGGCGAAAATGGTCGTGGTACATGTAATCACTTTGGTGTAACTAAGGATGTCGATTTGATTATGGGGACGTTCTCGAAGTCATTTGCCGCTATCGGTGGATTTATTGCTGCCGACAAGGAAGTTATCAATTATCTACGTCACAACTCTCGATCATATATCTTTAGTGCTAGTAACACGCCAGCAGCTACTGCGGCTGCACGTCAAGCATTGCACATTATGAAGCGTGAGCCAGAAAGAGTGGATAAGCTTTGGGATGTAACAAACTATGCTTTGGAGCAATTCCGTAAACATGGTTTTGAAATCGGACATACTTCGACTCCTATCATACCACTATATGTACGTGATATGGATAAGACATTTATGGTTACTAAGATGTTGTTTGATGAAGGTATCTTTATCAACCCAGTGATTCCTCCAGCATGTAGTCCAGAAGATACGTTGATTCGTTTCTCGTTGATGGCCACGCATACGAAGGAGCAAGTGGACTTCGCTGTAGAAAAACTATTGAAGTGTTATAAGGCACTGGATATCCCTTTGCATGTGACAATTAAGTAGAGTATTATACTCTTAACGATATAGACAAAGACACGTAGACTGAATAAAGTCTACGTGTCTTTGTTTTTTTTTTGCATGCCTCACGTGAATATTAATTCTAAGTTTTGCATATTGTAAACGCGATAATATACTGTTTTGTCTAGGTGTAATCTGTTAATTTGATGTTTTTATGCTTTTGGATAAAATGTTCTTTGATTTTATCTTTTTTGTTTGTATGATTATTCGTATATTTGTACCCAAATAGAAATAATAATACGCATTAATATGCAACTAAAAGAATACAGCATATGAGTTTAAAGAAAACAAGCCGGCTAGTCCTTATTAAGCAATTAATTTCAAAGCATGAAATCTCTAATCAAGAAGATTTGGTGCGTTTGCTATCTGAACGTGGAGTAAAAGCAACTCAAGCTACTGTGTCAAGAGATTTGAAACAGTTGAATGTAGCAAAAGGTTTTACACCAAGTGGACATACATGTTATGTACTGCCTAATGAGGTATTTTATAGACGACCAAAAGCTGAGTTGTCTACTGAAGAAGACGCTAGACCAGTTATGGATTCAGTAGCTTCTATGCTCGCTTCTCGTGTCTTAAGTATTGATTTTTCATTCAATCTTGCAGTCATTCGTACAAAGCCTGGTTACGCTGGAAGTGTGGCGTATGATATTGATGAGAAGAATTGGAGTGGCATATTAGGTTCAGTAGCTGGTGACGACACTGTGTTGTTGATTCTTGCAGAGGGAGTCGGCAGAGATATGGTGGTCAAAGAGCTAGGTGTCCTTTTAGAGGGAGTAGACACGCAAAAGACAAATATCACAGATGTAATCAGCCAATTTGATCGCAAAAAGATGTCTGCTATGGACTTAGACAGCGAATTAGAACAAGATTATCATAATATGTCCTTCCCAGACGAGGACAAACCATTGTTTCGGGAGGGCTAGTATAAAGAATTTTCAGTATGGAGATTGATGTAATGGTGGCAGATGCTTCTCATGAAGTATATGTCGACGAAATATTGAATACCATTACTGCCGCTGCTAAAGTGCGTGGTACAGGTATTGCCAAGCGAACACACGCTTATCTCGCTCAAAAGATGAAAGAGGGGAAAGCGATTATCGCTATAACAGAAGAAAAAGAATTTGCAGGTTTCTGCTACATCGAAAGTTGGGGTAATAAACAGTACGTAGCAAACTCAGGTTTGATTGTTGTAGAAAAATTCCGTGGTCAGGGTTTGGCTAAGAGAATTAAGAAAGCAGCTTTCTTGTTGTCTAGATTGCGTTGGCCACATGCCAAGTTGTTTGGACTCACAAGTGGAGCAGCAGTTATGAAGATCAACTCTGAGCTTGGGTACAAGCCTGTTTCTTTTGCTCAGCTGACTGACGATGAGGCTTTCTGGAGAGGATGTGAAGGATGTGTCAACCATGATGTATTGGTGCGTACGGAACGTCAATATTGTATCTGTACAGCGATGCTTTTCGACCCAGATGAACTAAAGAAAGAGAATGTGGATGCTAGTAAAACCACAGAAAATCTAGCAAAAGAATTGGGCTTGCCTGAGGATAATGAAGAATAAAAGAACACATATATATTATGGCTAAAAAAGTTGTTGTCGCATATAGCGGTGGGTTGGATACTAGTTATACGGTAATGTATCTGGCTAAGGAAAAAGGATACGAAGTGTATGCAGCATGTGCTGATACAGGTGGTTTCTCTGCTGAGCAGTTGAAGCAAAATGAGGAGAATGCTTATAAACTGGGTGCTAAAAGCTACGTTACTCTTGATGTGACTCGTGAGTACTATGATAAGAGTTTGAAGTATATGATTTATGGTAATGTGCTGCGTCAAGGTACATATCCTATTTCTGTAAGTTCTGAGCGTATCTTCCAAGCGCTAGCTATCTCGCAATATACCAACGAAATTGGTGCAGATGCTATCGCACACGGTTCTACTGGTGCGGGTAACGATCAGATTCGTTTTGATATGACATTCTTGGTGAAGTCGCCTGATGTAGAAATCATCACTTTGACTAGAGATAATGTGTTGACGCGTGAGGCTGAAATCAATTATCTCAAAGATAATGGTTTTGAGGCAGACTTTACGAAACTTAAGTATAGCTATAATGTAGGTATCTGGGGTACATCAATTTGTGGTGGAGAGATTCTTGATAGTAAAGAAGGGCTTCCTGAATCTGCATATCTAAAGCAAGTTACCAAGACGGGTACGGAAGAAATAACTTTGACTTTTGCTAAGGGTGAGCTTGTCGGTGTGAATGGTCAGAAATATGATGATCCTATCGCTGCTATTCAAGCTGTTGAAGATTTGGCAGCACCTTACGGTATCGGTCGTGATATGCACGTAGGCGATAGTATTATCGGTATCAAAGGTCGTGTCGGTTTTGAAGCGGCAGCGCCAATGCTGATTATCAATGCACATAAGTTTCTTGAAAAATATACACTAAGTAAATGGCAACAGCACTGGAAAGAGCAGATTGCCAACTGGTATGGTATGTTTTTGCATGAAAGCCAATACTTGGAACCTGTTATGCCTGATATGGAGGCGATGTTGACATCTAGCCAACGTAATGTAAACGGTGATGTACGTATGTTAATGCGTCCATATACTTTTGAACCTATCGGCGTAGATAGTCCAGATGATTTGGTGAAGTCTAAGCTTGGAGAATATGGTGAAGTGCAAAAGGGATGGACAGCAGAAGATGCTAAGGGTTTCATCAAGGTGACATCTACTCCATTGCGTGTATATTACGGAAATCATCCAGAAGAAGAGAGATAATAAACATAATACATCAAGTTCTTACACAATAGCACATTGTGCTAAAGTGTGTAGGAACTTACCTTATATATCAATAAAGAGAATATGATTAAAGTTGGTATTATTGGTGGCGCTGGTTATACGGCCGGCGAACTTATTAGATTGCTGCTTATCCATCCAGAAGTAAAACTGACGTGGGTGCATAGTACAAGTAATGCGGGAAATTTGATTTACGCAGTACATGAAGGTTTAATGGGGGATACAGAGATGCGTTTTACAGATCAATTGGATTTTGATAGCATCGACTTGTTGTTCTTCTGTACGGCTCATGGTGATAGCGAGAAGTTTATGAATACGCATACTTTACCGGCTGATTTGAAGGTGATTGACCTAGCACAGGATTTTCGTCATAAGCGTCCAGGAAATGAGTTTATCTATGGCTTGCCTGAATTGAATAGACGTGCTACGTGTAAGAGTCAATATGTAGCCAATCCAGGTTGTTTTGCAACTTGTATTCAGCTTGCTTTGTTGCCATTGGCGAAGCATAAATTGCTGACAAGCGATATTATGGTCAACGCGATTACTGGTTCGACTGGGGCAGGCGTGAAACCAAGAGCAACTTCGCACTTCTCGTGGAGAAACAATAATATGAGTGTGTACAAAGCATTCGAGCACCAACATATCAAAGAGATTACAGAATCTCTAGAACAACTACAAGGTAGCTTTGATGTAGATATTCACTTTATCCCTTATCGTGGTGATTTTCCTCGTGGTATCTTTACTACTTGTGTGATTGATTGCGATAAAGATATCGATACGTTATATGAGATGTATCGTGACTATTATAAGGCAGATAGCTTTACACATGTCATGGAAGAGAATGTGGATCTAAAACAAGTGGTGAATACAAACAAATGTTTGCTTCACCTAGAAAAGCACGGCAACAAACTGATGGTGGTGTCATGTATTGATAACTTGTTGAAGGGTGCAAGTGGACAGGCTGTACACAATATGAATCTACTCTTTAATCTTGAGGAAACTGTTGGCTTGAATTTGAAGCCATCGGCCTTCTAACCTCAGCAAACTTAAACAACAACAATCATGAGTTCATTATTTGACGTATATCCTTTATTTCCTATTGAAATTGTCAAAGGAGAGGGATGCAAAGTGTGGGATAAAGAGGGAACAGAGTATTTAGACTGTTACGGTGGTCATGCTGTAATTTCTATTGGCCATGCACACCCACAATATGTAGAAGCTATAAGTAAACAGGTCGCTCAATTGGGCTTTTATAGCAATTCTGTGATAAATCCATTGCAAAAGCAATTGGCCGAGAGCTTGGCTGAAGTATCGGGCTATCCTAATTATAGCCTTTTCTTAATCAATTCTGGAGCGGAAGCCAATGAGAATGCTTTGAAATTGGCGTCTTTTCATACTGGACGTAAGCGAGTGGTTAGTTTTTCGAAAGCTTTCCATGGACGTACTTCGCTAGCTGTGGTCGCTACAGATATTCCTAAAATTGTGGCTCCTATCAATGAAACGGAGAATGCGGTAAGTTTGCCTTGGGGTGATCTGGACGCTGCTCGTGTAGAACTTGAAAAGAAAGACGTTTGCGCAGTTTTGGTTGAAGGTATTCAGGGTGTAGGTGGTGTACAGGTGCCAAGTCAGGAATTCTTACAAGGACTACGTGACTTGTGTACTGAAACAGGTACTGTACTCATCTTGGATGAAATTCAAAGTGGATATGGACGTAGTGGGAAGTTCTTTGCTCATCAACATATGGATGTTCAAGCGGATATTGTGACTATGGCTAAGGGTATTGCCAATGGTTTCCCTATGGGAGGCTTGCTGATTTCACCTATGTTTAAGCCAGTGCACGGAATGTTAGGCACTACTTTTGGTGGTAATCATTTGGCATGTGCTGCTGCTTTGTCCGTCTTGAATGTGATAAAGAAAGAGCATCTGATTAATCAAGCTGAAGAGGTTGGTGCTTATTTTATGGAGGCGTTGAAAGAGCTTCCTGGAGTAAAAGAAGTACGTGGACTCGGTTTGATGATTGGTATGGAAATGAACTATCCTATCAAGGAAGTGAGACAGAAGTTACTTTTTGAAGAACATCTGTTTACTGGTGTAAGTGGTACACATGTGATTCGCTTATTGCCACCTCTCGTCTTGACGATGGAGCAAGCACAAGACGTTGTAGCACGCATGAAGCGTGTCCTTAAATAGATAACCTGATAAACACCTGAGATATGAAGATGACGATTATTGGAGCTGGTAATATGGGAGGAGCCATTGCCAGAGGATTGATTAATAGTGCAGGGGTTGCGGCAAGTGACTTGACAGTGACTGCTGCTTCTGAAAGTACTCTGATTACATTTAAAGAGGAGTTCCCAACTATACATACGACGCATGATAATGCAGACGCTGTGATTGGGGCGACTTATGTGCTTTTGGCAGTTAAACCATGGCTGGTTCCTGAAGTTATCGAACAGATTGTTCCTGAGTTCAGTGATGATACCATTCTGCTTTCTGTGGTAGCTGGCATTTCATGTGCAGATCTACAGGATATGATTGCTGCAGCACGAGCAGATATGGAAGCTATTCCAGTGCCTGTCATCCGCATGATGCCAAATACTGCTATCAATCTCGGCGAAAGTATGACGGTTATTGCTGCTCAAGGGGTTTCTACTGCTGAGCTAACTGAAGTGGAAAGTTTTATGAGTGCTATGGGCCAAACACTTGTGGTTGATGAAAAGAACTTGGATGCAGGAATGGCTGTAGCATCATGCGGTATCGCTTTTGTTTTTAAGTATATACAAGCAGCTATGCAAGCTGGTGTAGAGTTAGGGTTATATCCTAAAGATGCTATGAAGTTAGCTGCCCAATCATGTATAGGTGCAGGGAAATTACTCTTTGAAGAAGAGGGTACACATCCTGCCACTGAAATTAGTAAAGTAACAACTCCAGGTGGTTTGACTATTAAAGGGATTAATGCTTTGGATGAAAAAGGATTTCCTGCAGCAGTTATTGAAGCTATCCGCAAAAGTGCTAATACTAAATAGTATTTTCTTGTTTTATATATGACGAAAGCCATATGTCTACCTAGCTAGTTTAGCGTCGGTGGATATATGGCTTCGTCTTGTTATTAGGAGTATGTAAGGGCTTATTTCTTGCAGTGTTTTAGTTAATCGTCTAAAATCTTTTATCTATTAAATTAATTGTATATACGGAAAAAGAGCCTGTCCCGAAGGACAAGCTCTCTATCTTGTTTGGTTTGTTTGTTTGAAAGAAGTCGGTAATTGACTCTAGGAGATTACTCCGCTGCTTCTGCTTCTGCTTCTGCTTCTGGTGCTTCTTCTCCGTTTAGTGCTGCTTCCGCTTCAGCTGCTGCTGCCTTAAGGGCTGCTTCTGCTTCTGCTTTTTCAGCTGCTTTTCTCTCTGCAATTACCTTAGCTTTAGCCTCATTTACTGCTTTTTCAGCGTCTAGACGAGCAGCTTCTTCAGCTTTCTTTTCGTCGTTTAGCTTAGAAACAAGTTGATCAAGACCTTTTTGCTTGTCGGATTTCCATGCTTCGAACTTAGCTTGTGCTTCAGCTTCACCGAAAGCGCCTTTTTTCACACCACCAAGTAGGTGCTTCATCATGTAAACGCCTTCACGAGAAAGGATGTTACGCACAGTGTCAGTTGGTTGTGCACCTGTCATTACCCAGTGAAGTGCACGATCGAAATTCAAATCTACTGTAGATGGGTTCGTGTTTGGATTGTACGTACCCACCTTCTCAGTAAACTTACCATCACGTGGTGCTCTACTGTCAGCAATAACGATTGAGTAAAACGCGTAGCTCTTACGTCCACGTCTTTGCAATCTAATTTTTGTTGCCATTCTGTTATTATTTAATTAATGATTTGAATGAGCTACTATCTCGTAGTAGCGGCTGCAAAGATAGCTATTTCTATAAAGTTGACAAAGAGTTTAATCTATTTTATACGTTTTCTTTCTGAATAAATGCTCCAAATGTGCGGAAAATAATGCTGATATCTGTCCAGAACGAGAAAGTACGTGCATATTTGATGTCTAGCATCTTTCTTTCTTCTGCCGACATTTTGCCAGCACCACCACGTTTTTCTACTTGCCACAAGCCCGTAAGACCTGATGGAGCCATAAAGCGGTCGATGTATTCATCGCTGGTTAAGAGTTCAGCTTCGTATAATGGGAGTGGGCGATTGCCTACTACAGACATATCACCTTTTAGGATATTGAATAGTTGCGGAAGTTCGTCAATACTATACTTACGAATCATACGTCCCACTTTCGTAATACGTGGATCGTTGGCTAATTTTACAAATGAGTTTTCGGTTTCTTTAGCACGTTTGTTTTGATATGTCTTTTCATCAACGACCGAATCATCCGATACGAAAAGAATTTCTGCATTGTCTAAATCTGTATGGTCGTCTGAGATGATTACATCGCCGTCTTCAGGTAAGATGATATCACTAGTGTCAATATCTCCGATGAGCATATTGTTAGAGTCTGGTGTCTCTTGAGAAGATTCTTGTTCACTGTCTCCAGCGTATTGATTCAATGCATTGAGCTCTTTTAGTCGCTTGTCGGCATTGGCATACATTGAGCGAAACTTCAAGAAGTTAAAGATGCTGTAGTTGGACCCTACGCGTTTAGACTTGTACACTACCTTGCCAGGGCTTTCCACGTATATGGCTATAGCTGTAAAGATAAAGATTGGTGATAGCGCAATGATGGCACCTAGCGAGAAGGCTATATCGAAAGCACGCTTCCATAAAGGTAGCTTGAAGATCTTTTGTCCTTCGCGTTTGTCTGCGATTTCTTGTGCTTTGATCTGCTTACGTCTTGCTAGATAATGCAACATTTTGCGCATGTCTGATGTCTCAGCAGAAGGAGATATAGTGTTGTTTACACCAGCTCTTAAGTATTCAAGACTTTCTTCTCGATTGATTTCTTCACTGACTAGTGCCACGTAAATACCTGGGTACAACTTATGAATTCCTTTAATCTCTTCTATATCAGTAATCAGAGAATTTTGTTCGAACAAGATGATTGCATCGTATATCTCGCGCACCTTGCGTAGTTGTGGTGCAAGACGATGCAGGCTTTTGCTTGCAGCAAAATAACCCACTCCAATTTTCTTGAAATGGTTTATTTTTTTTTCGTCCGACCCAATGTAAAATAAATACTGCATCTGGTAGAGTGTTATCTTAAGAAAGAAACGGACAATCAGTAGACTAAGGATAAATCATTAGGTCTACTGATTGAAAATGTCTCTAAATAATCATGTAAGTGTAATGCTAGAAGTAGGTATTAACCGATAATTTTCTTAATACGGATCTTTAGTTCAAGAGGATTGAATGGCTTAAGGATGTAATCTTCAGCTCCTTCTTCGAGTAGGCGGATACGCTCCGTAGTGCTTTCTTCGCTTGAAAGCATGATGATTGGAATGTTTTTGAAGAGCTCGTTTTGCTTCATATATAGTAAAAACTCATCTCCCATCATTTCTGGCATGCGGATGTCTGAAATAATCAAATCAGGAAGTTCGCCCTGTTGAAGCCAGTCAATGGCTTTGATTGGATTTTCAAAATATCTGAAATCATAATCCTTGCTAAGATATACAGACACTACTTTGCCAATTGAAGACTTATCATCAATAAGTATAATCTTTTTCTTCATAATTGTAATATTGTATTTACGAACTGTCAATAGCTTATGCGTTCAAGCACACCACAAATATAGTCAAAAAAGATAGAAAAGATTATAGCTTCAACAGAAAATGTTGGTGTATAGCTGTATTTTTATTAACTGGTGGCTCTTTTTATTTGTCTATATAGTGATTTCTCCAGCAATGCTAGTTTTCATGGCTTTTTGTATTTCTACAAGGGTTCTATCATGTGCTAATAAAAACATCATTTTAGTTAATGCACATTCAAGAGTTACATCACGACCGCTCATGATGCCTGCTTGGAGAAGGTGTAAACCAGTTTCGTATCGGCTCATGATGACCTGTCCACTCATGCACTGAGTGACATTTACAATAGCGATTCCCTTAGCAGCGGCCTCTTTAAGTAGGCGTACAAGCCATTCTTTTTGTGGAGCATTGCCTGAACCGTATGTACGCATGATTACAGCTTTCAATCCTGGAGCTTCAAGTATAGCCTGTACGATGTTTTCTTGAATGCCTGGGGCTAAAGATAAGATCACCACATTTGGGTTCATCTTAAAGTGGGTCGTCAACGGCTTTTTAGGATTACCTGTCAAAAGATGATGTTCGTGGAATTTGATCTCAATGCCCACGTCTGCCAGTGCAGGATAGTTGAACGTCTTAAATGC
The DNA here is from genome assembly GCA_963678855.1 of Bacteroidaceae bacterium. Classification (GTDB taxonomy): domain Bacteria; phylum Bacteroidota; class Bacteroidia; order Bacteroidales; family Bacteroidaceae; genus F22. The sequence goes on from OY787448.1 coordinate 2,680,358, forward strand.
ATTAAACTCTTCAGCGCTAAATTTAGTTGTTCGATTTCCACGCATCAACTTGCTTTCAAAGAAAACAGCTACTTCTTGTATCATAGGCGTGCTGTCTTTGCGTTTTGCCATAGCTATCTCAATACTAGTGATAAGGTTTTCCTTTCCATCAGTACGCAATTTACCAATAGGCAACTGAGATCCTGTTAAAATAACTGGTTTGCAAAGATTTTCGAGCATAAAGCTAAGGGCAGAGGCCGTGAAGGCCATAGTGTCGGTACCATGTAATACGACAAAGCCGTCAAAGTCATCGTAGTTGTATTCGATGACCTTGACGATTTTAGCCCAGTGCTCGTGAGATACGTCGGAAGAATCTATTACAGGGTAAAACTGGTAACTCGCAATGTGGCAGTTAAAGCGTTTGACTTCTGGCACATGCTGCATGAGAGAATCGAAGTTGAATGCTTCGAGTGCTCCTGTATCAGAGTTTTCAATCATACCGATTGTACCTCCAGTATAGATTAGTAATATTCGACTGCGTCTTTGGAACATATTGTTTGTTTTTATTGTGAAATATCCACTTTGAGTTGTGAGATTGCTTTTTGTGCATCTCCTGTATACTCCTCAAGGAGTGATACAAATCGAGAGCCAATAATGCCACCACGTGCATAAGCACATGCTGCATCGAAAGTCTCTTTGTTGCTGATGCCGAATCCGACCATTCGAGGGTTACGAAGCTGCATATCATCGATGCGTTTAAAGTAGCTCATCTTAGCATCATTAAATGACTGTTGAGCTCCCGTGATAGCTGCTGATGATACCATATAAATAAATCCATCAGTGTGGTTGTCTATATATCGGATACGTTCTTCACTTGTTTCAGGAGTAATCAGCATGATAACCTTAATACCATAACGTTCAGCAATAGGCTTGAATGTCTCTTCGTAGTCTTTAAACGGCAGGTCAGGAAGAATGACTCCGTCTACACCGACACGTTCACAATCCTTACAGAAATTCTCAAAGCCGTATTGGATGACAGGGTTTAGATACCCCATCAGTACAAGAGGAATGTCTACTGTTTCACGTATGCCATCTAGTTGTTGAAATAACTTCTTTAAAGTCATGCCATTCTGTAAGGCTTGGTTAGCCGCAGTTTGAATGACAGGGCCATCGGCCATTGGGTCGCTGAAAGGGATACCTATTTCAATAAGACTTACACCGTTCTTTTGTAGCGTCTCTATTACGTTACGTGTGCCATCTACGGTAGGTGCACCTGCACAGAAGTAGATGGATAGAATGCGCTGATTATCTCCAGCAAATAATGTATTTATTCGGTTCATTATGTTTAATTTTTGTGGTGGAATGACTGCTTAATCCAGTTTACGGAGTTCATCTATAAAAGGAGAGAGTAGCTCTAGCGATTTCATTCCAGGGGAAATCTCAAATTTACTATTCAAGTCATAGCCTACCAGTTTCGGGTGATTGAATTTGGACAAAGCATGAAGGCTTTTGGGACCGATACCTCCGCTTAACAGAAACGGAGTTTTCAGTGAGTATTCGTTTAGAATAGTCCAGTCGAACTGTTTGCCAGATCCACCTCCGAGTTTACTTTTTGTATCAAACAGAAGGTAGTCTACCACATCTTCATAAGTAGATGCTAGTATCAAATCCTCTTGATTTGCGATAGGCATAGCTTTAATGACTTTGACGCCCATTTGTCTTAGCTGTGTGCACAATGCAGGCGTCTCTTGTCCATGTAGTTGTACGATATCCAGTTTGTATTTGAGTATCAGCTTCGTAATTGTTGGGAGTGAATGATTTACGAAGACACCTACACGCTCCACTTGTCGAGGCAAATAAGTCAATGCGTCGTTACAAGCGCGAGGAGATTTTTCGTAGAAGATAAATCCCATCCAATCTATGGCCAATTGTTCTACAGCGTGAATGTTGTTAGCATCACGCATGCCACAAACTTTGATAATCATATTTTACTGTTCTATTTTTTCAATCAGTTCTTTGAGTGTGTGAGCTGGATCTTCCGTTTTCATGAAAGCCTCCCCCATGAGAAAACCTCTATATCCTACTTTACGTAGTTCACAGATAGTTTCGGCAGAAGAGATACCGCTTTCTGAAACAAGTAGTGTATCCTTTGGTAAGAGCTCTGCGATACGGAAAGAATTTTGTACATCTGTATGGAATGTACCTAAGTTTCTATTATTAACTCCAACCATATCTACCTCTGGTGTGATATATTCCAGCTCCTCTTCACTGTGGATTTCCAACAATACCTCTAGTCCTATTTCATGAGCTTTCTTTACAAGAGTATTGCACTTCTCAGGGCTCAAAGCAGCGGCAATTAATAATACAGCACTAGCGCCAATAATTCTAGCTTGATACAGTTGATATTCATCAACGATAAATTCTTTACGAAGAATAGGTGCTGTAACTTGTGATGCAATAGCCTTGATATCAGACAAGGTTCCACCAAAGAACGCTTCGTCTGTAAGAATAGACAACGCAGCAGCCCCAGCTTGGTCATAGCCAAGTATAATGTCTACAGGGCGGGCATCTTTGTGTATCCACCCCTTTGAAGGAGAGCGTCTTTTGAACTCTGCAATGATGCCGCTAGATGATTTTTCGAGTGATTCACGCATAGACGGGACCACTGGGGCACGTTCTATTGCATCTTCTAGTTGCATCTGCGGAATATTTAGTTTCATTCTGTCTACTTCAAAGCGTTTGTGCGCTAAGATCTCATATAGTATATCTTTTTTCCTCATTTTCTGTGCAAATAAACGAATTTTTTTGGGATTAATCACGCTGTTTGCTAGAGTATTTTGTCTAGCTCTGGTGATTGTATATCAACTGTTTAAATTTATAAATTGCTTAAACGTAGCCAAAGCTTTACCACTTTCTAGCGATTCACGTGCTTCTTCGATGCATGTTTCAAGCGATTTTTCTGGACAAATGGTATGTATAGCAAAGCCAGCATTGGCAATAACCACTTGTTGTTGAGCAGGTGTTGCTTTGTTTGCAAGGACATTGTCGAATAGTGCTTTAGCTTCTGCCAATGTCACACCACCATGAAGCTCCTCCTGTTGGCAAGTGAAAAAACCTAGGTCTTCTGGAGTGTAGATTTTCTCATTGGATGGTGTTGCTACCTTAAATGAACTTGTTAATGAAATTTCATCATAACCATCTAGTGAATGAACTACAGAGAACTGCGTGTCGCTGGCTTGATATGCATAGGTATATAAACGCTGCATTGGTAGGTTGTATACACCAAGAAGTTGATAGCTAGGGCATGCCGGGTTTACCAATGGACCTAGTAGATTGAAGAATGTACGTACACCCAACGCCTTTCTTACTGGAGCTACCGCCTTCATCGCAGGATTGAAGAGTGGGGCATGTAGATAAGCTACACCACAAGTTTCTAGTGAGCGAAGAATTTGGTCATTGTCGTTTGTAAACTGTACACCATGTTCTTCAATCACATTACTAGCTCCACTTACAGAAGTGGCACCGTAGTTACCGTGTTTTACCACAGGATAGCCAGCACCCGCCACTACAAAAGAAGAACAAGTACTGATATTAAAGGTGTTTTTACCGTCGCCACCTGTACCTACGATATCTATAGTCTTGATGCCGTTAAGGTCTACAGGGAGACGCATTTCAAGTAGTGCATCTCTAAAGCCACTAAGCTCATCAATGCTGATGCTACGCATAAGAAATACGGTAAGTAACGATGCAATTTGTGCATCATTAAACTCTCCTTTAGCTATGCGTTGTAAGATTTGTTGAGCTTCCTCTCTGTTTAAGTATTGATGCTCAAATAGTTTGTATAGTATCTGTTTCATGATCGTATCTTTTTAGATTCATACTGAGGTTAAGTTGTGTGTTATAGAGATAGCCAGTTTTGCATCATCTTTTTACCTTCTGGTGTAAGTACAGATTCTGGGTGGAATTGCATGCCATAAATCGGTAGCGATGCATGACGCAATGCCATAATCTCTTTCTCAGTGCTGATAGCAGTGATTTCGATACACTCTGGCACCGATTCTGGACTGACCACCCATGAGTGGTATCGTCCAACTTCTGGAGTGGGAGACAGGCCTTGAAACAAATCAGCATCGCTCAATACTTCTATCTTGCTTTGGATGCCGTGGTGTACCATATCCAAGTTGGTCAAGGTTGCACCAAAAACTTCAGCTATGGCCTGATGTCCTAGACAGATACCCAGTATAGACTTGCCACTGTCTTTGTATGCTCGGATGATTGGCTGTAATAATCCTGCTTCTGAAGGGATGCCAGGTCCAGGGCTCAATAAGATATGTGTATACGGCTCTACATCTTCGATGGCCAGTTGGTCGTTACGAATCACATCTACATTCTTTTCTCCAAGTTCTCTAAGAAGGTGAAGTAAGTTGTACGTAAAGCTATCGTAGTTATCTAAGAGTAATATTTTTTTGCTCATGATTTCTTGTGTTTGAGTTTATTGATTGTCTAAAGTTTCAGCTAGGTCGATAGCACGACGTAAAGCACCCAGTTTATTGTTTACTTCTTGCAATTCGCCTTCCTCAGAAGAGTGAGCTACGATACCACCACCAGCTTGCAACCATAGTTCTTGGTTACGGCTCACAAAAGTACGGATAGTAATAGCCTGGTTTAGTTGACCTTGAAGGCCGATAAAACCGATGCAACCACCATAAGCACCACGGTTGTGAGGTTCCAATGCACTAATGATTTGCATCGCTCTTACTTTTGGTGCACCACTTAGTGTACCCGCTGGGAACGTGTCGATAAAACTCTTGATTGGATCTGCCTCTGGAAGTAATGTACCCTTCACACGACTTACCAAGTGGATAACGTGGCTGTAGTATTGCGGCTCTTTGTAGAAGGCTACACGTACATCTTCACAGTTACGGCTTAAGTCATTGCGGGCCAAATCTACTAGCATCACGTGTTCAGCATTTTCTTTAGGATCTGCTAGAAGCTTATCTGCTAGTTCTCTATCTTGTACACTATCACCAGTACGCTTTGTTGTACCCGCGATAGGGTCGATATAAGCTTCACGACCATCGATACGGCAGTGAGTTTCTGGTGAAGAACCGAAGATACGGTAGCCGCCGAAATCAAAATAGAACAAATATGGAGAAGGGTTGATGCTACGCAAAGCTCTATATACCTTAAAGTCATCCCCTTGATATTTTTGAACGAATCGTCTAGACAGTACTACTTGAAAGACATCGCCACGTAGACAGTGTTGGATACCTTTGCGCACGTTTGCTTTGTGCTCTTCATCTGTAATAGGGCTTGTGATATCGCCTACTTTATTGAAGTTGTATGCTGCAAAGTTGCGATTAGCTAGTGCATCTTCGATAAGCCCCAGGTTAGCTTTTTCGCCATCTTTTAGCATCTCTACGATAGTCAGTTGATTGCTCATGTGGTCGAATACTAAGACATATTTATAGATAATGTATAGCATGTCAGGAGCATCATTTGTTTCGTCGTGGCTTTCCTTGACTGGAATTTGCTCGAAGTAACGAACTGCGTTGAAGGTTGTAAATCCGTATAGACCACATACTTCATTCATATGACCTTCTACTTTAAAGCGATTCGTGAACGAACTTAAAGCGTGTTCTACACGTGATTTTTTAGTAATCTCTTGCTCTTCTATCGTACCATCAGGAAGCTTCATTGTAGCAATGCCACGGTTGATACCGATACTAGCGATAGGGCAAAGTGCGATAAAGCTGCGGCTGTTCTCATTCGCTTGATAGTCACTACTCTCCATCAAAGCAGATTGAGGGAATAGGTCGCGTACTTTTAGGTAGATACTTACAGGCGTGTGCATATCTGCCATAATAGTCTTAGTCGAGGTTGTATATTGATAAGTCATTGTATAAATCTTTATAGTGTTATGTTTATTATTAGCTTTCTTCTTCGTCTAGATAAGCCAAGTAAGTGCTTAAGTCTTTATCTCCACGTCCAGAAAGAGTCAGTACGACTACATCTTCGGGCTTGAATTTTACTTTAGGTAAGACACCCAAAGCATGTGACGATTCTAGTGCAGGAATGATCCCTTCCAGTTTGGTCAATTCAAAAGCAGCACTGATAGCTTCATCATCATCTACAGAGAAAACTTCTGCACGTTGTGTTTCTGCTAGATGAGCGTGGAAAGGCCCAATTCCAGGGTAGTCTAGTCCAGCTGAGATAGAGTAAGGCTCTTGGATCTGTCCGTCTTCATCTTGCATGACCATTGTTTTGCTGCCGTGTAAGATCCCTATTTTACCTTTTTGAATCGTAGCAGCAGTCTCGCCTGAGTCTACTCCTAGACCACCAGCTTCACTAAGCAAAATCTTTACATCAGGATTGTTTACATAATGGTAGATAGTTCCTGCTGCATTGCTCCCACCACCGATACAAGCGATTAGGTAATCGGGTGTATCGCGGCCTTCCTTCTCAAGCATCTGCTCTTTGATCTCTTCGCTAATAACAGACTGAAGACGAGCTACCATATCAGGATAAGGGTGAGGACCTACAGTGCTACCGATAATATAGAAGGTGTCAGACGGGTGGCATACCCAGTCACGGATAGCTTCGTTTGTTGCATCTTTTAGTGTCATATTACCAGAAGTCACAGGTACTACTTCTGCACCAAGCATCTTCATACGTTGCACATTGATATGTTGACGCTCTACATCTAGCTTACCCATATAGACGATACACTTCATGTTCATCAAAGCACATACAGTAGCTGTGGCCACTCCGTGTTGACCAGCACCAGTTTCTGCAATGATACGTGTCTTGCCCATGCGTCTAGCCAAAAGAATCTGCCCGATGGCATTGTTTATCTTGTGGGCGCCAGTATGGTTTAGATCTTCTCGTTTAAGGTATATCTTTGCGCCATATTTCTCCGAAAGTCTTTTTGCGTGATATAGAGGATTAGGACGCCCTACATAGTCACGTAGAAGTCGGCGATATTCTTCTTGAAAACTATCACTTTGGATGATGTCCAAGTATTTGTCTTTTAAGTCACCTACACATTTATGGAGAATCTCTGGGATGTAAGCTCCACCATAATTTCCATAATACCCATCTTTGTCAACTAAATAATCTTTCATTGCTTAGCGGTTTTAATATTTATATTTTTGTTTTTTGCTTATTAGGGGTAATAAAAAAAGCCTTGTCGTAGGAACGACAAGGCTTTCTATTATATCATCTATGATGATTCAAGGGCTCATTTTACCCTTTCACGTCAAGACACAGTTAAGAAGACCGTTTCCTACTTTGGTTAAGTTCGAAACGGCGCCACCAATACATGTTTGACTTAAATTGATTCATCATTGTTGGACTTTTATTTGAATTATCTGCCAGCAAATATAAACACTTTGTTTTATGTGGCCAAAAAATCATGGTATTTTTTCTGTCTACGGTAATATTGTAGTATATTTGTCGAGATTATTAAATGAATTGCTAAAAAACAACGAAATGGATAATAATTATGAATAAGCGTTTTTTTCTCCCACCTATGCGTATTATAGGTGCTTTCGGGCTAGGCTATATTTTTATAGCTTACTCTGGTTCGGCTGCAGCTTGGATAGCACAAGTTATAGGAGTGTTATTTGTAATACCTTCTTTTGTGCTTTTGCTAACTTACCTATTGCGAACTGTAAAACATCTGCCTTCTGTCTTTCCATTTATGAGTTTAGGTAGTTTTGTACTTGGCGTTTGGTTACTTGCAGATCCTTATCTTTTTGTGGGAGTATTCAATTATTTTCTGGGTATCGTTTTGATTGTTGCAGGTTTGCAGCAGTTGATGAGCGCATGGTTACTTCGTGCTGCAACTCATTTTTATGGGCTTTATTTTTTAGTCCCTATATTATTGATTCTTGGAGGACTCTTTTCTTTCTCGTCTAATGATAGAAATCTTGTAACTCTTATAGTAGGTGTGTTTTTGTTGTTTTATGCCATCAATGAATTACTAAGGTGGCTTTTGGTTGATATACGAAAGAAAAAAACAACTACACATGAACCAGAAGTAAAAGACGATGAAGATTATGTAGAGATCATTTCTGAGAGTGTTGATGATGTAGATTCTTCTCCTGTCTCAGGAGTCAAAAGTGATATAAACAATTAATTATTAATTCTAAAATGAGCTGATTATTGGCTCACAAAGTGTTTTATGAAAAGTACGTTATTAGCGAGTGTATTTAAAGGTGTTAGTTTGGTTATAGTAGGTCTTCTTTTTCAATCGTGTATGTCGATGGATACTCCTTCGGCTGAGGAAAAAGTTCCAGTTTACTACAATCCATGGATGTATGATTTTGCAAATGAAGTCAAGAATCCAACTGATACAATCACTATTGTTACTGATGGAACTATAGATTTAAATAATGTTCAGGTTGAGATTCCCCCATTGAAATATAATAAGGAGCTCCTATTTCTGTTATCTCAAGATGACAGTCACGAATCTACTTTATGCTATACATGGGCAGCTATTAATGGGCGTCCTATTGGGACGCATAATATAAACCATGGTGAAGAAGATGCTTATTTTTATCACATTGATGAATTGCTTTACTTTGGTATGCGCAACCATCCGTATAAGATGCTAGGTAAGACACTTGGGTGTACAGATGGCGCTGGAAATGAAGTTAGATTTAACTTTTCAATGACCATAATGCCATTCTTAATGGGGTTTGATTCAAGCCGTAGATTTGATATATCAGATTCTGAAGAGTACACTGGTAATGCTACTCGTAATGTAAATCCTATAGGTCATGATTCCAGTATTTCGTGGAACGACGCAAGATATATGATTAATTATGGAGTTGGTGTGGCATTCCACGATGTGTTACCTTATGAAGAAAGTGCGTACTTATCTGAACTTGATACTATGACTTCACGTTTTAAAGCAATACAGCAGCAGCTGACTGATAGTCTCGGTGGGCGCAAGAGTAAAATGCTTTGCGAGCCTAATGGAGAGAAGAGTTATTTAAATGTAGCTAAAGATAGTATTGGTTTGGGGATTAAGGTGCTAACAGCTCAAGGAAATTCGGATGGTGATTTGTTTCCAGCTCAGCCACAGAAGGACCTTCATACTTACGCTGTTAATAGAATCATTCTTGATGACCATGATCCAAGGACATGGCTTAGCCTATGTGACGAGGTTATGGAAGTTGATTTTGAAAGTCGTAAAGCTGTATGTGTTGGTGTGCATAATACTTGCGATTCAAAATATTCTAGATGGTTGATTGGTATAAATGACAAATACGGAAAGGATGGAAGTGATATTATTTGGATGCCATCTCAGGAAGAATATTATGAATATAATTACTATCGTCAAAACCGTATAATTGATAAAAAAGTTGATGGCAACAAGTTAATACTCACAATCACTTTGCCTACTGAAGATAGATTTTACTATCCAGCCACGACAATAAATTTGGTGGGAGTAGATAAATCTCATATCGTTTCAGTAGACTCGGATGATCAGACTCAAGGTATGTCTTATGCAAATTACGAAGCATCATATGGTAGTGGGTTTATGATAAATATCGATTGTCGTAGATATTTGCAAAATTTGGTTGAACATATTGTACAGGAGTATTCCAATTCTGTTCATAAGAAAGTGTACCAGAAATGGGATGCTGAATATTTTGCAAACATGTTGAAGCCAGGAACTGTACGTGATACTCAGCTTAATCTATGTCAGTAAAGCCTTGCGATTTATTGCTTCTTAATCTCATATAACAAATACGCAATATTATAAAACAAACGATACGTAGGTCTTAATCCCCCGATTTCGGCATGCGTTATCGTTTGTTTTAGTTTTTGTATGCAGCCTTCGAGTTCTTCTGATGCGGCCCCTTGCATCTCGTCTTTGATAACGTGGTGCGCTTCCAGCAAAAGCAAATCTTCGGTCCATGCATGCTTGCGATGTGCACCAAGAGCGGATATGTAAGATAATAACGCATGGTTTTGATAAGCCTTGCGCATAAGATTGTCTACGCTTACCTGTCCCTTTTTAGGTTCAATAACGATGCTCCGTCTGGCCTGCGTGATGGCATTGTCTGCCAGATGGGCTTGACGTCTTGCTACACGGTATGTCAGGCTATCCTCTTTTACGCCGTCGTGCCATTGCTGCATGATTGCATCGAAGTAATCCGCATTGGCATCCATTGCAGTTTGCATAAGAGCAGGCAGTTGCTTGTATTGCCAGTCGGGCCACATAAGGCGCATAGCTCCGAAGCTTAAGAATGCACCGATACATGTGTTGATGAGGCGAGGCCATAGTATATTCCATCCCCCAGTACCATCTAGTGCACTGGCTTCCATGACAAACATCGTGATAAAGATAACTGCTACCGCATAATTCTTGGGCAGCCACCAGAAGAATGCAAAAGTCGCTGTTAGCATCATTATAAGGTGTCCAAGTTGTGTCGGTAAGAGAATCAATGCAGCTACCCCCAATACAAGCCCCAAGATAGTCCCAGCTACACGTTGAGAGAGACGACGTCGCGTTTCTCTATAACTCGTCTGACTGACAAAAAGAGCCGTCAAAGGAATCCATTCAGGTGTTTGGAAATGCCCAGCAAATCCAATGATAGTACCAATGACAAAACACAAGCTTAATCTGATGGCATAGCGCATACGAGAGTCCTTTAAAGTCAGTTGCGACCTCATTCTTTCCCAGACACTGCGCTCCTCCTTTTCTAGCTCAGGCATTGCTGTGTAGTTTACATGCTCGTTCATCTTCAGTAGATTGACATGTGATCTACCTAGGTTGTGTAACAACAACTCTAAGTTTTGACGAGACATCTCAGGCAACTGCTTTATTCTTGTTTCTAAAGATTCTATAAGCCACGAGATAGCTACAGGATGGATATATTTATTCTTACCTCTGATATCATCTGCTACCAGTTGACTGGCATGGCTAAGTTGGTGCATCAGTTCGGCTATGCCTTGAAGCAATTCTTTATACTCCTCATTTTGTGCCATCTTTTCATAGTGTTCATGACTAGAAGTGGCGCGCTCATGAAGACTCTGCAACAACATGAATCGCTTCATGTATTTCGTAAGCTTTTCTTTGCTGTCGTATTTTCCATAGTTGTTTAGCACATCCTTGGCATTTTCCATTGCTGCCACAACAGCCAAGTTCTTATTTGCCTGCTGTTCGCGTACATATCTAGCATCAGGGTGTAGCAATAGTTTGCTTTTAATTTCTAGGTATTCAGCCAAAGCCTCATATCCTTTTGCCAACTGATGTGCCAACGGTTTTCGTGGGGCGCGAATAAGGATAAAGAAAGATACAATGCTATACACCACAGCCCCCAGAACCAGCATTAGAGGCTGAATATACCACGCCTCTCCTTCTTGAAAAACAATAGTTGCATAAATGCCAATAAGAATGGCACCATAACTGATAGCGCGCAATTGCTGCGAAATACCTCCGATAAGGATAAATGCTATCGTGCTCAATCCAAATCCAATTGTAAATATAATAGGGAACGGTTTAAGATACGATGCACACATTGTAGTGATTGAAAAACCAGTCAACATCACCAAAGTACTCTTTATTCGGCTGGTACGGTGCTCGTCTCTTTGAGAGATGGCAGCTGCTACCACACCAAGTGCTGCCGCTAATCCCCAGTGAATCTCGTTGATTAGGAAAAATGGGAGTACTACAATAAGCATACTTATAGTAATCCATAAAGGCGACTCTATAGAAGCATGTATTCTATTTATTTTTTCTTTGATGATCATAGTTTATTGTAAGATATAGTACGATACAAGACAAAGATAGGTAGAATCTTACAAACGGATTTCAAAATGGGAGATAATTATGCCGCTGAGAACTTATTTTGAACAAAATCAAAAAAAAGCGTCCTATAATTTGGAATGTAGAAATAAAGTCTATATCTTTGCATCGCTTTTGAGAAATAAAGGCGCTAAAATAGGGGTTAAATGTCCTGTTTATAGGCGTTTTCAATAAAGTCGGGCGAATTCCAGAGCGGCCAAATGGGGCAGACTGTAAATCTGCTGTCTTTCGACTTCGGAGGTTCGAATCCTTCTTCGCCCACTTCTAATTTTGCGGAAATAGCTCAGTTGATAGAGCATCAGCCTTCCAAGCTGAGGGTCGCGGGTTTGAGCCCCGTTTTCCGCTCACCATAATTCAGATTTAGATAGCAGTGTAAAATGATTCGTCATTTTGCACTGTGTTTTTTTTGTGCATGATGGTGTGAATGTCTATGTTGCACTAGGGGTATAATGGGGAGAATTATTTGATATGTGTAAAAATGAAAGACAGAAAAATAGCCTCTTTTGTGTCAAAATGATAGTCCAAGGTGATTGACTTAAAAGTTTCTCTGAATATCAAATGTCCACTCAAAAAGAAATGCTCTTAAATCGCACGAAAAGGGCTTCTGTGCGCATGTCTAATAAACAGGTTTTTCTAGAAGTGCTTTTAAGTATGAAAAACGACGCTCAGGCTTTGTAAAATTATCTGTAAGGCTTCCCAGCTCGCTCGCAAAGGTATCCCAGTCGGTTCGCAAGCGCTTGCGTACGCGTTTGCGTAGTGTTCCGTGAGTGCTGGGATATACTTCTCAGCGCATTGGGATAGGGCTGTTCTTTCGGGATTCTGACAAATTGTCAAATACGATATGTTTTAATAGCTAAGATGCTTACAGATTTATACCATGTTCAACTCGTATAAACAGAAAGTGTATAGAAACAAATAGGCTGTGTCAAAAAAATGACACAGCCTATTTGCAATTTATCGATTAGCAAAAGCTATATATCGTATTTCTTCTCTTTACGCTGGTGCTTCTTGTAGTATTTCTTGACCACCGTTAAAAACAGTGCTATAGAAACAGTCAAACCGCCAACAGCGATGGAACGCGTGCAGATAGTCAAATCCAAACTTGCTAGATATGCTGCAGTAATACCACCGCCAATCAAGCTTAGAATCCACGCCAAAAACAAGGTGCTATTTGCAGTACAGCGTTGGCAGTGAGTAGCCAAGCCCATATACATTTGTATCAATTTAGGGATGCTCAGTAATACAAGTCCCAAAACAGCTACAATCTTGATGACTATTACAGCATCTATTTCATCTGTTAGAATCTGACGATTCATAATCAAAAGACCAGCACTGAAAGCGAAAAGCATCAAGTTGGCTGTCAGCACAAACGCGCTAGGTAACCAGAATTTATCCAGTGTACAAGGCTTTATTTCGATAGGGGCACGAAACGGAACCTTGACTGACAGAATGAATAGCAATGGAATAAATCCTAATGCAGCAGCCGTATTGAAGAATGTCGCAGTCGACTCTATCTCCATGGCTTTATCATGTACTAGATGCCCAATTAAATATCCCACAGCTTGCGCAAGCATTGCTGTCTTAATCAAGAATACATTGGCTTCTTTACGATATTCGCTACACGTAATGTCTACATGCATCGTAATATCCAAGTTGAGCGCACTGCTAAATGCCATTCCCTGAAGTGTTATTAAGCAAGCATATTGCCATATCTCTGTGGCGTACATGTATCCAATAGGAATCACACTCATCACCAAGATTGCTAACATGCCAACCGACTTGCGTCGGTACTTCTCAAACAGAAAAGCATTGAAGGGGCCAATCAAAATCATACCCAACGGAATGCCCAATAATAATAGATTGCTCTCAATACAGTCTAACGACGTATGTCGTGAAATCCACTCTGGGAGGGTAGGTATGACAAAAAAGAGGGCAGCAAATAAAAAGAAATTGCTTGCCAAAATCTGTATGAACGACCCAGTCCATACAGACGTTTGTCCTTTTTTCATCTACTTCTTAGTATTGTTCTTTTTCATTTGGGAAGTCACCAGACTTCACGTCCTCGCTATACTGATGTATAGACTCTGTCATAACAGAATATAGATCTGAGTAACGACGCAAGAAACGAGGAGAGAATCCATGGTTCATACCCAACATATCTTGAAGCACAAGCACCTGTCCATCTGTGCCACTACCAGCACCGATACCAATAACAGGGATAGAGATTTCCTTCGATACTCTTTCAGCAAGAGCTGCAGGAATCTTTTCAAGTACAAGTGCGAAACAACCAGCTTCTTCCAAAAGCTTGGCATCCTTTATTAGTTTGTCTGCTTCTTCTTTTTCCTTCGCACGTACTGTATACGTACCATATTTATTGATAGATTGTGGCATCAAGCCTAGGTGACCCATTATAGGGATACCTGCGCTAAGGATGCGACGTACTGTTTCAATAATTTCCTCACCACCTTCTATCTTGATAGAATCTGCGCCAGTCTCCTTCATAATGCGAATCGCACTAGAAAGTCCCTCGCGAGAGTTTCCCTGGTAACTACCGAAAGGCATGTCTACCACCACAAGTGCACGTTGTACAGCACGCATAACCGATGCACCATGATATATCATTTGGTCGAGAGTAATAGGAAGAGTTGTTACATTACCAGCCATCACATTTGATGCTGAATCACCTACAAGAATCACGTCGATACCCGATTGGTCAACAATTTGAGCCATAGTATAATCGTACGCTGTAAGCATGGAAATCTTTTCGCCACGCTGCTTCATCTCTGTCAATCGGTGAGTAGTCACTTTACGAGGATTTTCCCCTAGATAACTTGCCATAATGTTTTGTCTTTTGTTCTACTAAATCTTATTTCTTTTACCTTATCTATTTGACATGTCTGTCTAATTGACATGTTAACAGGTTGCAAATGTAATAGGTTATGCCGATATTCAAAAATCTTTTCGTGAAAAAATCGCTAAAGGCTACTCTTATGTTTGTTTATATCAAGGATTAGCCGTAAATTTGTGGCTCATAAAGAAAAAAATAAATCAACATAGATTTTCATGGAAATAGCAAGCAAGTACGACCCTAAAGAGGTCGAATCCAAATGGTATGAATATTGGCTTGAACACAAATTGTTCAGCAGTACTCCAGATGAGCGTGAGCCATATACAGTGGTTATTCCTCCTCCAAATGTAACTGGTGTATTGCACATGGGCCATATGCTTAACAATACCATTCAAGATATTTTGGTCCGTCATGCACGCCAACAAGGCAAGAACGCATGTTGGGTACCAGGTACAGACCACGCCTCTATCGCTACAGAAGCGAAGGTGGTCAACCGTCTTGCACAACAAGGCATCAAGAAAGACGACTTGACTCGCGATGAATTCTTGAAGCACGCATGGGAGTGGACCGACGAGCACGGTGGCATCATCCTAAAGCAATTGCGTAAGCTAGGTGCCTCTTGCGACTGGGACCGCACAGCCTTCACAATGGATGAGACTCGTAGCGAGAGCGTCCTTAAGGTTTTCGTAGACCTATATAAGAAAGGCATGATCTACCGTGGTGTACGTATGGTCAACTGGGACCCATCTGCCCTTACAGCTCTTTCTGATGAAGAGGTGATCCACAAAGAAGAAAATGGTAAGCTATATTACCTTCGCTATCGTGTAGAAGGCGATGAAGATACATACGCTGTCGTAGCAACGACTCGTCCTGAAACAATCATGGGTGATACAGCGATGTGTATCAATCCAGAAGATCCAAAGAACGCACACCTAAAAGGCAAGAAAGTAATCGTGCCATTGGTAAACCGCGTGATTCCAGTGATCGAAGATACTTATGTAGACATCGAATTCGGTACAGGTTGTTTGAAAGTAACTCCTGCTCACGATGTGAATGACTACATGCTAGGTGAGAAGTACAACCTACAAAGCATCGATATCTTCAATGATAACGGTACGATTGCTGATGGAGTAGGCCTATACGAAGGTATGGACCGCTTTGAAGTACGTAAGCAAATCGTGAAAGACCTAGAAGCAGCCGATCTACTCGAAAAGGTAGAAGACTACACAAACAAGGTAGGGTATAGCGAACGTACAAACGTAGTTATCGAGCCTAAGCTATCTATGCAATGGTTCCTAAAGATGGATCACCTTGCAGATATCGCACTAGAACCAGTCATGGAAGATGCTATCCGTTTCTTCCCTGCTAAATATAAGAATACATACCGCCACTGGCTAGAAAACATCAAGGACTGGTGTATCTCTCGTCAACTATGGTGGGGACACCGCATTCCAGCTTACTTCCTTCCTGAAGGTGGTTACGTAGTGGCTGAAACTGCTGAAGAAGCACTCGTTCAAGCTCGTGAGAAAACTGGCAATGCAGACTTGAAGATGGAAGACCTTCGTCAAGACGAAGACTGTCTTGATACATGGTTCTCTTCATGGTTGTGGCCTATCTCTTTGTTCAACGGTATCCTAGATCCTAAGAACAAAGAAATGGAATACTACTACCCAACAGCCGATCTAGTGACAGGTCCAGATATCATCTTCTTCTGGGTAGCCCGTATGATTATGGCTGGTTACGAGTACGAAAAAGATATGCCATTTAAGAACGTCTACTTCACAGGTATCGTACGTGATGGTCAAGGTCGCAAGATGTCTAAGAGTCTTGGTAACTCACCAGACCCACTAGACCTAATCGATAAGTATAGTGCTGATGGTGTACGTATGGGTATGATGCTTGCAGCTCCTGCAGGTAATGACATCCTATTTGATGAGGCTCTTTGCGAACAAGGACGTAACTTCAACAATAAAATCTGGAACTCTTTCCGTCTAGTGAAGGGTTGGGAAGTATCTGAAGATATCGAGATGCCTAAGTCAAGTGAACTAACTCTTGAATGGTTTGATGCGTTATTGGAAAATACACGAGTTGAACTTGAGGATTTATACAGTAAGTATCGTTTGAGTGAAGCGTTGATGCTTGTGTATAAATTGTTTACGGATGATTTCTCTGGTTGGGTGCTAGAAGTTGTGAAACCAGCTTTTGTGCGTGTTGATCCAACTACAGGTGAGGCACTTAAGGAACCTTACCAACTTCCTATCGATGCAGCAACTTACAATAAGGTACTAGATTACTTCGACCAACTATTGAGCATGCTTCACCCATTCATGCCATTTATTACAGAAGAACTATGGCACGCCCTTCAACCACGTGAAGAAGGTCAAAGTATCATGTTCCAAATGGCTAAGGAAGCGACCATGACTGCAGAGCGTCAAGCGGAGATTATCAAGAACTTCGACACAATGAAAGAAGTCGTTTCTGGTATCCGTAACGTACGCACGAAGCGCAATATCCCTCAAAAGGAAGCCTTGAGCTTGCAACACCAAGCTACAGAGCTAGCTGCTCATGTAGATGCATACAAATCAGTAATATCTAAGGTGTGTAACCTATCCGAAATCACTGTTGTAGAAACTCTAGAAGATGGAGCAGCTACTTTCATGGTCGGTACTACTGAATTTGCAATACCACTAGGCGGCTTTATTGATGCAGAAGCAGAAATCGCACGCATGGAGAAAGAATTGAAAGCGAAGCGCGGATTCTTGAACGGTATCATGAAGAAGCTAAGCAACGAACGTTTCGTGGCAAATGCTCCAGAAAAAGTTATCGCTCTTGAAAAGAAGAAGCAAGCCGATTCAGAAGCAATTATTGCATCGCTTGAAGAAGCTATCGCTAAATTGAAAGGTTAAGGTATAACCTACACATTATATATAAGAGGTGTATCCCAATTTGGGGTACACCTCTTTTTGTATATTTGAAAGCATATGCTCTATGAGTACACGATATCTATCTATTCTGTAAGAAATCACCTTTTTTAATTGCATTTTTCTCAAAAAAAAGCATCTGAAACTTTGTGATTGTCGCAAAAGGTGGTATATTTGCAACATATTAATAGCAAAAGATATGCAACAGCTAGATATTATTATTCGAATTAACCTCCTACAGAACTGGCTCTTACTAGAGCGGGACTGAATCGTATGGGATTAGATGATGGTATCAAAAAGATAAATTGAAACCTTTCTAACTACATGCGAGTTGGAAAGGTTTTTTTATGCGAAGGACTATATATAGACCATTTGCATGACACTCAAATAGAAATTAGTAAAAGACAGTATAACCACACAGATGAGGTAGGTCCCATAACCCCACCTTATCGACACAAAATCCATTAGGTATGAAAGATAGATTATTTATTTTCGACACCACTTTGAGAGACGGAGAGCAGGTACCAGGGTGCCAGCTTAACAAGGTAGAAAAGATTGAAGTGGCCAAAGCACTCGAGGCATTGGGCGTAGACGTCATAGAAGCAGGTTTTCCTGTGTCTAGTCCTGGTGATTTCGACTCAGTAGTCGAAATCTCTAAAGCCGTCACATGGCCTACTATCTGTGCACTTACTCGTGCCGTAGAGAAAGATATCGACGTAGCCGTTGAGGCTTTGAAGTTTGCTAAGCGCAAGCGTATCCATACAGGTATCGGTACGAGTGATTCTCATATCAAATATAAGTTCAATAGCAACCGCGACGAGATTATCGAGCGCGCTGTAGCTGCTGTCAAGTACGCTCGTCGTTTTGTCGATGAGGTAGAGTTCTATGCAGAAGATGCTGGTCGTACCGACAATGCCTACTTGGCAAGAGTAGTCGAAGCCGTCATCGCAGCTGGAGCATCTGTTGTGAATATCCCAGATACTACAGGCTACTGTCTTCCATCTGAATATGGAGAAAAGATTAAGTTCTTGTGTGAGAACGTCAATAATATCGACCAAGCCATTATCTCTACTCACTGCCATAACGACCTAGGTATGGCCACAGCCAATACCATGGCTGGTGTCTTGAACGGAGCCCGTCAAGTAGAGGTGACCATCAACGGTATCGGAGAGCGCGCTGGTAACACAGCCCTTGAAGAAATCGCCATGATTTGTAAGAGCCATGAAGATGTGCCAGTCGATACCAATATCAACACACGTCGCATTGCATCAACAAGCCGCATGGTATCTAGTTTGATGAATATGCCTGTGCAACCTAATAAAGCCATTGTCGGAAAGAATGCCTTTGCCCACTCGAGTGGCATCCACCAAGACGGTGTCTTGAAAGACATGAGTACCTACGAAATTATCGACCCTAAGATGGTGGGCATCGATGAAAACGCCATCGTATTGACAGCCCGCAGTGGACGCGCCGCATTGAAACACCGCTTGACGATGCTAGGTGTCGAACTAGAGAAAGAACAACTAGATTCAGTCTATGAAGAGTTCTTAAAGCTAGCCGATAAGAAGAAAGAAATCACCGACGACGATGTCTTGATTCTTGCTGGTCGCGATATCTCTAGCAACCGTGCTATCAAGCTAGAATATCTACAAGTAACGAGTGGAGTAGGTGTGCGTCCAGTAGCTGGCCTAGGATTGAATATCGCAGGAGAAAGCTTCGAAGCCGCAGCCAGTGGAAATGGTCCTGTAGATGCAGCTATCAATGCTGTGAAGAAGATTATCCACCGTAAGATGGAATTGAAGGAATTCACTATTCAAAGTATCGATAAGGGATCTAACGACCTAGGTAAAGTCCACATGCAAGTAGAATATGAAGGAAGTATCTACTACGGTTTTGGTGCCAACACAGATATTATCGGTGCCTCAGTAGAAGCCTTTATCGACTGTATCAACAAATTTAAGAAGAGCGTAGACTAAGCTCACTAAAACAAGAAATATAACTAAGCAATAATATAAGATGACAGCTACAAAGAAGACATTGTTTGATAAAATTTGGGATAGCCATGTAGTCCACCAAGTACAAGACGGACCAACCCAATTGTATATAGATAGACTATATTGCCACGAGGTGACATCTCCTCAGGCATTTGCAGGCTTGAAAGACAGAGGTATCTCATGCTTCCGTCCAGAGAAGATTTTCTGCATGCCCGACCACAATACGCCAACGCATGACCAAGACAAGGAGATTGAAGATCCAATTTCTCGCCACCAAGTCAAGACTTTGGAAGAGAATGCTAAGCACTTCGGTCTTGCTCACTTCGGTATGATGGATAAGCGCAACGGCATTATCCACGTGGTAGGTCCAGAAAGAGGATTGACTCTACCAGGTATGACTATCGTATGTGGCGACAGCCACACGTCTACTCACGGTGCTATGGGAGCAGTCGCTTTCGGTATCGGTACGAGTGAAGTAGAGATGGTCATGGCCTCACAATGTGTGCTACAAAGCAAGCCAAAGAGCATGCGCATCCGTGTAGAAGGTGAATTGCGTACAGGTGTAACAGCTAAAGACATGGCTCTATATATTATTGCACAGCAAACTACTGGAGGGGCTACAGGTTACTTCGTAGAGTATGCTGGCCAAGCTGTCAAGAGCTTGACTATGGAAGGTCGCCTTACACTATGCAACTTGTCTATCGAGATGGGTGCCCGTGGAGGTATGGTTGCTCCAGATGACACTACTTTCGAGTACATCCAAGGTCGTGACTACGCCCCAACAGGTGCCGACTGGGATGCTAAGGTAGCCGAGTGGAAAGCCCTTTGTACAGATGAAGGTGCTGAGTACGACAGAGAAGTCGTGTACAATGCAGCCGATATCGAGCCAATGATTACTTACGGTACCAACCCAGGTATGGGTATGGGCATCGTGGATAATATCCCTGCCGTAGATACAGTTGCCGACGAAGCACAAGTATCTTATAAGAAGTCTTTGGAATATATGGGCTTTGAAGCAGAACAAAGCGTGATTGGTACTCCTGTAGATTACGTCTTCCTAGGATCATGTACCAACGGTCGTATCGAAGACTTCCGTGCCTTTACAGAGCTAGTGAAAGGTCGCAAGAAAGCCGATAATGTAGTCGCATGGCTTGTGCCAGGTTCATGGATTGTCGACGAACAAATCCGTGAAGAAGGCCTAGATAAAATATTGGAAGAAGCAGGATTTGTCATCCGCCAACCAGGATGCTCTGCTTGTCTAGCGATGAATGATGATAAAGTGCCAGCAGGCAAATTGTCCGTGTCTACTTCAAACCGTAACTTTGAAGGTCGTCAAGGACCAGGTGCCCGCACCATGCTCGCCTCTCCACTTACAGCAGCAGCCGCAGCCGTAACCGGAGTCGTGACAGACCCACGCACCATGATGGAAGCATAAACCCAAAGACAATCCAATAAAAACAGCATAATGAAAAAGAAATTCAATATACTTCGTTCTACAATGGTTCCATTGCCACTAGAAAATGTAGATACAGACCAAATTATACCTGCACGCTTTTTGAAAGCGACCACTCGTGAAGGCTTCGGCGACAATCTTTTCCGTGACTGGCGTTACGATAAAGAAGACAATCCAATCGCCAGCTTTGTACTGAATGATCCTACTTACTCAGGAGAAGTCCTAGTAGCTGGTAAAAACTTCGGTAGCGGATCGAGTAGAGAGCATGCCGCATGGGCCATCGCAGGATACGGCTTCCGCGTAGTGATATCAAGCTTCTTTGCTGATATCTTCAAGCAGAATGCCATGAACAACTTTGTGCTCCCTGTCGTTGTCAGCGAAGCCTTCCTAAAGGACTTGTTTGACGGCATTGAAAAAGACGCTAAAGCAGAAGTAGAAGTCAACCTACCCGCACAGACAGTGACCAACCTAGCCACAGGTGCTACCGAATCGTTCGATATCAACGGCTACAAGAAGCACTGCCTCACAGAAGGACTAGACGACATCGACTTCCTACTATCAAACAAAGCAGAAATAGAAGCCTGGGAAAATAAGTAATGAAGAAACAAGTACATATCGAAATCATGGACACCACCCTCCGTGACGGCGAACAAACCAGTGGCGTATCTTTTGTGCCCCACGAAAAACTGTTTATCGCCCGTCAGCTATTAGAGGAAGTCCGTGTCGATCGCATTGAAGTCGGGTCAGCTCGTGTTTCCGAAGGAGAAGCACAGGCCGTCAAGATGATTTGTGATTGGGCCGAACAGCATGACATGCTGGAACGCATCGAAGTTCTTGGTTTTGTCGACAACGGCTATTCAGTCGATTGGATTCACGCCGTAGGCGGACGCGTTATCAACCTGTTAATGAAAGGTTCGCGCAAGCACTGTGAAGGTCAATTAAAGAAGACCCTGCAAGAGCATCTTGCCGACGTCAAGAAAACGATAGCCTACGCCCATAGCAAATCGTTGGCCGTCAACCTCTACCTAGAGGATTGGAGCAACGGCATGAAAGACGACCCAGAATATGTGTATGAAGCAGTAAGCAGCCTCCTCAATATGGGTGTGATGCGCTTTATGCTACCCGATACCCTAGGGGTGCTCAATCCACTCGAAGTTATCAACTACGTGCGTCAGATGAAGAAACGCTTCCCTGACCTCAATTTTGACTTCCATGCACATAATGATTACGACTTGGCAGTCAGCAATGTCCTTGCCGCAGTCTTGAGTCGTGTGAGTGGACTACACACCACTATCAACGGACTAGGTGAACGTGCTGGTAATGCCCCATTGGCTAGTGTGCAAGCTATCCTGAAGGATCACTTTCAAGCCCACACCAATATCGTTGAAGAAAAGCTCAATGATGTGAGCCGTATCGTGGAGAGCTATTCGGGTGTGCGTATTCCTCCCAACAAGCCTATTGTCGGAAAGAATGTCTTTACCCAAGTGGCTGGAGTGCACGCAGATGGAGACCAAAAGAACAATCTCTATCACAATGACCTTGCACCAGAGCGATTCGGCCGTCAACGTGAATATGCCCTCGGTAAGATGAGTGGCAAAGCCAATATACGCAAGAACCTCGAAGCGATGGGATATGGTAATCTCAGCGAAGAGGCGATGAAAGAACTAACAGAAAGAATCATCCAACTCGGCGACCGTAAGAAAGTCGTGACACCAGATGACCTACCATATCTGATTAGTGATGTGTTGAAGCACGAGTACGAGCAAGAGCAAGTCAAACTGCTACACTACTTTGTGACCCTTGCTCAAGGACTCAAACCCGTAGCTACGCTCAAACTCCTAGTCAACGACAAAGAGTATGAAGCCAGTGCTAGTGGAGCAGGGCAGTACGATGCCTTTATGCATGCCCTCAAGCATGTATATCAAAAGACATTGCACCGCGACTTTCCACTACTGCTCGACTACGAGGTGACCATTCCACCTGGTGGACGCACCCAAGCCATGGTACAAACCGTGATTAAATGGGAATACCACGGTCGCGTGTTTTCCACAAGAGGTCTAGATGCCGATCAATTAGAATCGGCTATCCTAGCTACTGTCAAGATGTTGAACATCATCGAACAAGACGACCTGCTACCTAAAGCCGAGTGACACTGTTATGCCGGCAGGGTGCTAAGCCTAGCAATAGGAAATAACAAAAACAACCCTAAAAACAAGAAATAAAGAAACTATGAGTACAATGAATATTGCTGTCCTTCCTGGCGACGGGATCGGTCCAGAGATTGTAGACGAAGCGGTAAAAGTAATGAAGCAAGTGGCCAAGCACTTCGATCACAGCATCAACTTTCGCTACGGTTATGTAGGTGCAGATGCTATCGACCGCATGGGCGATCCTTATCCAGAGGAAACCCACGACTTGTGTATGAAGAGCGATGCAGTCTTGTTCGGCGCAGTGGGTCACCCACGTTTCGACAACGACCCATCGGCCAAGGTACGTCCAGAACAAGGACTACTAGCCATGCGTAAGCAGCTAGGTCTATATGCCAATATCCGCCCAGTGACTACATTCCCATCACTGATTCACAAGTCGCCACTTCGTGCCGATTTGGTCGAAGGTGCCGACTTTATGTGCATCCGTGAATTGACAGGCGGATTGTACTTCGGTCGCCCACAAGGACGTAGCGAAGATGGCCATACAGCTTACGATACCTGTGTGTATACTCGTGACGAAGTAGAACGCATCGTACGCTTGTCTTACGATTTCGCTATGAAGCGTCGCAAGAAGTTGACCATTGTAGACAAAGCCAATGTCCTAGCCACCTCACGTCTATGGCGCGAAGTGTCTAAGGAGATCGAACCAGAATATCCAGAAGTAGAAAC
The DNA here is from genome assembly GCA_963678855.1 of Bacteroidaceae bacterium. GTDB lineage: Bacteria > Bacteroidota > Bacteroidia > Bacteroidales > Bacteroidaceae > F22. The sequence goes on from OY787448.1 coordinate 2,704,256, forward strand.
AGAATACATGTTTGTCGACAACGCAGCTATGCGTATGATTCAATGGCCTACAGCCTTTGACGTCATGGTCACAGAAAACATGTTTGGAGACATCCTTACCGATGAAGGTTCTGTGATTACTGGTTCTATGGGGCTACTTCCATCAGCATCTGTAGGCGTACACACTTCTGTATTTGAGCCCATCCACGGTTCATGGCCAGAAGCAGCCGGACAGCAAAAAGCCAATCCATTGGCAACCATCTTGAGCGCTGCCATGCTATTTGAATATGCTTTCGACATGAAGGAAGAGGGGCAACTCATCCGCGAAGCAGTGATGGCATCTATGGATGCCGATGCATGCACAGCCGACATTCAAGCAGAAGGAAAAGACGGCTTGACCACTAAGGAAGTGGGCGATTGGATTTGCCAATATATCGCTTCAAAAGCCTAAATTTTGTAACATAATTGTCACGAAAGCCCACGGATAGCTATTATCTTGGTTTAATGGAGAGAAAATCTCTTGTTTAATTTGTGTGAGCAGGAAATTACTAGCAAATTTACATGTAATCAATTTCCTAGACTCAAACATTTAGACATTGAATATGAATTCTAAGGTAGAAGACTTAGCACTCAATTTAAAACCAAATAAGAGCCACGAACCGCTTTATTTTCAAGCGGTCGATCCTGAGACCGCCGACGACAAAGCTGAAGAAATCATCAAGCTAGTCGTTGTCGAGAAAGTGTATCGAGATGCAAGCATCAACTCCAAGAAAGTGAGCGAAATGCTTGGCCTCAAGCCACGTGAGCTATCAGCGATTGTGAATATGAGATTTTCACAAAGCCTTCCAGCACTGATCAATGAGTATCGCGTCAAAGAAGTACAATTTCTGCTGAAAGACCTACGATTACGCAATATGAGTGTATGGGAAATAGGGCAGAAAGTTGGTTTTAGAAACCGTCAATCTTTTTATTCTGCCTTCACCAAGATAATGGGATACTCTCCCCACGAATGGAGAAAATTATTCCTTCCTCGCATAGGAAGGTAATAGCAAGCCTATACGAGTATAATAAGAATATAGACTCATGCCCCTCTATCGCGTGCATATGCGATAATGGTGGCATGAGTCTTTTTTATCTGTTCATTTTTGTCAGCTTGCCCCTTTTTCGAGTTCAATAGTCGGGATATTTACAGATTGCATGTACAAATATACGATTTGGCATATCCCTTGTTACTAACCTCTCACAAAATGAGAAATAATAATTACAGCATATGAACAATCCATTTACTCCACGTTTTACTAGCGCACTCTTATATGCAAGAGATGAATCTAAGCGTAGAAATATGCATGGATATATCCTGCCAGAACACATCCTTTGGGCGCTTGTGCATCAGCCAGACGGTCCCTGTATCGATTTGTTGTTTGAGCTAGGCATCGATGTGGAAATACTCAAAGGGGTTACAGATAAACTATTGGACCAAATAGATACCGAAGAGATGGCCGAAGCTATTCCAGATGAAGCTGATGAAGTGCCAGAAGACGCTTTGATGCTTAATCTAGATAGTAGCCAACTGATCAATAAAGCTCGATCGCTCGCTAAAAAACTAGAGCAGCCTTCAGCTGATGTCGATACCGTATTTGTGGCTTGTACACAGATGGCAGACAGTCCAATGTCCGAAACCCTATCCAGCTTTAATGAACAATTAAATTACGAGAATCTGATGGAATATCTAGAGAAGAAATACCAAGTTCACAACGGCATCAACACGCCTGATGACGATGAAGAAGAACTAGATAACTGGAAAAAGGGTGGGTCTGAAGGATCATCCGATAATGATTCCAGCAATAACTCCGATGATAAAGGCAGCAAGCGTCGCGCAGCCCGTGGCAATGAAAGCCTTGAACTACTAGGCAAATTTGGTGTAGATATCACCGCTCAAGCCCGTCAAGACCTATTAGACCCAGTCGTAGGCCGTGACAAAGAGATTGAGCGTGTAGCCCAGATTTTGTCTCGTCGTAAGAAGAACAACCCAGTACTAGTAGGCGAAGCAGGTGTCGGTAAGACAGCCATAATAGAAGGACTTGCCAAGCGCATTGTGGATCGTAAGGTTTCACGCTTGTTGTTCGACAAGCGCCTGTTCTCTCTTGATTTGCCAGGCATGGTAGCAGGTACCAAGTATCGCGGACAGTTTGAAGAACGACTACGCGGTGTGATTAAAGAACTCGAAGAACATCCAGATATCATTCTATTTATCGACGAGTTGCACACGATTGTCGGTGCAGGTAGCGCCCCAGGTTCTATGGATGCCGCCAATATCTTGAAGCCAGCATTGGCTCGTGGTGTTATCCAATGTATCGGAGCCACTACCAACGACGAATACCGTCAGTCTATTGAGAAAGATAAAGCCCTAGAACGTCGTTTCCAAAAGGTCAATATCCTAGCACCAGATGCCGTAGAAACACTAGAGATTCTTGAGCAACTGAAAACCCGCTACGAAGATCACCACGGCGTATCCTATACCAACGCAGCCCTAAAGGCCTGCGTCGATATGACCGACCGCTATATTTCCTCTCGCTCATGGCCCGATAAAGCCATCGACGCGATGGATGAGGCTGGTAGCCGCGTGCACATGCTCAATATCAGCGTGCCAGAAACAGTGACAACCCTAGAACAGGAAGTAGCTGAAATGAACGCCCAAAAGCGTGAAGCCGTATTGAAGCAAAACTTCGAGATGGCCTCTGAGTATCGTGAGAAAGAAGTCGCTGCCAAAGAGCGCCTAGATGCTGCCAAGCAAGAATGGTTGAGCGAACAAAGCGAAAACCGCATCGTTGTTGATGCCGAACAAATCGCCGAAGTCGTATCGATGATGAGCGGTATTCCAGTTCAGCGAATGGCTCAAAATGAAGGTATCCGTTTGAAGAACCTCAAGACAACCCTAGAAGGTACCGTGATCGGTCAAGATAGCGCCATCGAAAAGCTGTCGAAAGCCATTATGCGTAATCGAGTAGGTTTGAAACCAGCCAATCGTCCTATCGGTACATTCCTATTTATGGGGCCAACCGGTGTAGGTAAGACCCACCTCTCTAAGCAACTAGCCAAAGAGATGTTTGGTACCGAAGAAGCACTCATTCGTATCGATATGAGTGAATATATGGAGAAACACACCGTGTCTCGCCTAGTAGGTTCCCCTCCTGGATATGTCGGTTTTGAAGATGGCGGTCAACTTACCGAGCAAGTACGCCGTCGTCCATATAGCATCCTCTTGTTCGACGAGTTGGAAAAAGCCCACTCAGATGTCTTCAATATCCTGCTTCAACTATTGGATGAAGGTCGTTTGACAGACAATCAAGGAGTGACAGTCGATTTCCGAAACACCGTCATCATCATGACGTCCAATATCGGATCGCGCCAAGCCAAAGACTTTGGTCGCGGTGTCGGTTTTGCGTCCATCGCTGGTGGAGACACCCAAGCAGAGCGCGACCGTATCATTATGAAGGCTTTGAACAAATTCTTTGCTCCAGAGTTCTTGAACCGTATCGACGAAATCGTATCGTTTGATGCCTTGGACAAAGAAGCTATTCATAAGATCCTTGGCCTAGAGCTATCAGATCTTGAGAAGCGTCTTCGTCGCGTAGGCTTCAGCATCACGTTGACCGATACTGCTCGCGACTTTGTGGTCGAGAAAGGATTCGATACCCAATATGGTGCCCGCCCATTGAAGCGAAGCATACAGACCTACCTAGAAGATGGTCTAGCCGAGATTCTAGTGGAGCAGCCAGCCGAATCGACAGGTAGCATCACCGTGGAGTATAAGGAAGGAGATGAAAAACTAACTTTCAAAGTTGAACTCAATCCAGAAACAGAAAAGGCTGAAGATGCCACTTCAGATGCTGTCGAAGCTAAGCCAATCGTCGTGACAGCCGCAGATATGGGCCAGTCAGATTCAGAATAGAACAAAATTGTACTCAGTTTAATAACTAAATATCATTTAATAGTGTCTTGTCGCTTGTTAAGGATTATCAATATAGTCCGAAAAAGCGCCAAGACACTTTTTTATTGAATTTGTTTTACTACCTTTGCAGTGTTGAAAATGAAATCATTACAATTATGACAGTTGAAACTATCAAAAAGCGATTACTAGATCACCAGATTAGACCTTCCAAGCCACGCGTAGCAATCTTGAAGTTCTTGATGGAAAACCCAATCCACCCAAATGTAGATACCATCTACAAAGCACTGGCGCCAGAGATCTCCTCTCTGTCTAAAACGACTGTGTACAATACAGTGGACTTATTTAGTGAGCGCGGAGTCGTTCAGCGAATCACAATTGATGATAAGAATGCCAACTATGATGCCGACACCAGTGTACATCCACACTTCCTGTGTCAAGCCTGCGGTGCTATCTACGATATGCCCGAAGTCCAAAACGCATCGGCTGTACTACCAAGTGCAGCACCCCACCATTTGGTCGATATCCAGATTTATTATCGTGGTATCTGTGCCAAGTGTAGAGATGACAAGAAAGCTTATTCGTAAGCAGTAAAATATTTTATTCAATTCAAAAGAAGACTATTATGAAATTTAGATGTACAGTTTGTGGTTATATCCACGAAGGCGATGCAGCACCAGAAAAGTGCCCACAATGTCATGTTCCAGCAAGCAAGTTCGTAGCAATGGACGAATCAGCTGATGGCCCACTACAATTTGACGACGAGCACGTAATCGGTGTAGCAAAAGGTTGTGATGCAGAAATGATCGCCGACCTAAACGCTCACTTCACAGGTGAATGTACAGAGGTAGGTATGTACCTAGCTATGAGCCGCCAAGCAGATCGCGAAGGCTACCCAGAAATCGCTGAAGCATTCAAGCGTTACGCATGGGAAGAAGCAGAACACGCAGCTAAGTTTGCAGAGCTTCTAGGCGACGTAGTATGGGATACTAAGACCAACCTATACAAGCGTATGATGGCCGAGCAAGGTGCATGCGAAGACAAGAAGCGCATCGCAACAAACGCTAAAAAGCAAAATCTAGATGCAATCCACGATACAGTACACGAAATGTGTAAAGACGAAGCACGCCACGGTAAGGGCTTCGAAGGATTGTACAACCGTTACTTCAAGAAGTAATTTCTATCTATAATTAGAGACAATAAGCGGGCGAGTCAGCATGAGTTGACTCGCCCGTTCTATGTGTATATATGTCTAATCTTCTCCTATAGCGAGTACACCTCCACGTACCTGTCTTGTTGAGAAATCCTTTGTTTTAGTAAAGTCTTTATTTGACAAAAAGTTCGCAAAATAGAATTTTGTTAAAACGAGTGGAATTAACAAAAAGTGTTATTGTGTATTACAACAGAATATTTATATTCGTAGCTACAAAATCATATCAAACGAATGAAAAAACAGTTTATTTTACTAATTCTACTCATTATTCTTGTGCATTTATCAGCTTTGGCGCAAGATCGCTTAAAACTTACTGTTAACGACAAATATGGTCAAGTAGTAGGTTTTAGTAATGTTATTATCAATAATAGTGTACAAGTATTAGCCGATAAGACCGGGAGTATTCAATTGGAGAAGGACAAACTTCATCTCCAAGACACCATCGTCGTGTCCTATCTAGGCTACAAACCCTATGAGCTTGTGGTCGACGAATCCTTGCTTGCTGCCAGCGAAAAACAAGTCGTCCTTGAAGAACAAGTCTATAATCTTGATGAAGTCAAAGTCAAGACCAAGTTTAGTGCCCTCAAGTTTTTGAAGAAGAAGAAAAAGCGTTTCTTGTTGCCATACGACAAAAAGAGGATGGTTGAGCTTGAGGCAGACGTAATAAGACAGGTAGGAGACAGCATCGTGCATTATCAAGATAGTAAAATGCTTTTAGACTATAATTACTCTACCGCAGATTCGCTATTGTCTAGTACTCAGATTACCGACTCTTTGGTGAAGCGTGCTGTAATAGAAGCCTTTCACAAGGCTAGTTGGATGCCTTTGTATTATTGCTATCCAAGTTGGAGGAAATGCTTTACAATAAAGTATCTAGGAAAGAAAGACGATCAATACGTTTTTTTAAGTACATGGAAACCTAAATATGCTGGTAAAAAAAGATTTAGAAATTGCACGAAAGACGATCAATTTACTGTCCGCTTCGAACTTAATGAAGCTGGCTACATCACGCATGCTCAGTATCATCTTATTGCAGCAAAAGATAAAAATCACTGCTATCGACTAGATGTTGTGTACAAACAAGGTGATTGCGTTATGGTGCCTTATAGTATCTATTGGAATATGTATTATAAAAAGTCAGCCATACGCCTCACCACCCATGAAAAGATCATCTAACACCTCTATACTATGCACAATCCCATTGCTCCCATCTGTCTAGCTCTCACCCTGTGTAGCCTCTATGCGGCACAAGCCAGTGCCCAGTCAGTCCCTGTTTCTGTCCAACTACAAGACGGCCGAAAAGACACCCTCTTCATCAACTCGCAACTCCTGATAGATAAAGTCCAGGAAGCTTTCAAGAAGCCCCTGACACCCGATGAGCAGCAAAAAGATGATAAAGAAATTACTAAATTGACCAATGCTATCCTCCACAGGTCCCCTCTAGAGATTACCCTACGCCCCTTTGCGCTGCGCGTAGACTTTGTGCATGAGCTGCAAGCCCTGACCAAAGAAGATGTTTTGCAAAGAAGACGCCCCATCAAATCAGAGGCCTTTACGATGGACCTGCCTATTACGTATAATATGAGCAAAGCCAATATGGAAGGCGCTTATGTAGGTATCCACCTCTGGGATATCATGCGAGTACGCGACTTCTACGTCTCCGATTACGATATCGAAGTCAACGATAATTGGTTTTGGGCCGAAGATTGGAAGTGATATTATACAATCTATATCCACTCTCTTAGAGATTATGGGCATTTACCCTGCTTTAGAATAGAATTTTGTTAAATCGAATCGTTTTAACAAAATAATATTTTGTTGTTTAAGACAATCTTTCTATATTTGTCAGTACAAAATCATCAAAACAACGGGTAAATAGCTTTCCCTTATGTACAAGCTTACACCACCTCTTTGTATGTTTGTTGTGCTGGTAAGTCTCTGTATTACAAAGGCAAAAGCTCAATCGACATCGACGCCAGTCCGAGAAGGTAAGAAAGATACCGTCTGGACCGTCTCCCCCGAACTGATTAAAAAAGTTCAGGAAGCCTTCCTGAGTCCTGCGCCAGTAAGACGAATGGCAAGCGATAAAGAAATTACTGAATTGACAGATGAAATATTAAACAAGCCGACTCATAAACCCAGAAATGGCCGTCCAGGGATGCGCCCATACTCTCTGCGAGTCGACTCCTACGACGAACTCGAGCGACTTACCGCCGAAGGCATCAAGGGTAGGATAGTCCCCGAACGCTTGATGAAACTCCTCAAGCCCAAACCACTGTTCTATACAGATCACAATGTATGGTACCGCTGGTGAAATACATACACACGAACTCTAATTTTTGTTTTAATATAATCTTTCTCTCTATTATTGCACATCGTCATGATTCACTGGCGATGTGCAAATTTTATATCGGGGCTATAGATTGACTTAACCTGTAACAGTATCGTACGAAAAGGTGGTTCGGTTTCAGATAGAACATCGGAGAAAACACATGTTCTTAGATGCAAGCTTTGTATGAAAAAGTACTTCACCCTCCCTGTGATTTTATAGTATTTCTTTGTTAGTCTCATTTTGAAGGGCTAATTTTGATGGAATAAAAACTTAGAATATGAATAAAAAAAAGACATTGATTCTAGAACGAGAGCTAACAAAACTACATGACTTAGTGTTTAAGCATGACACTTTTAAGCTTTGGATTATCGATGAGGTAGACAATCTAGAGCCCGCTGTGGATGATACGCCTACTTGTGTTCACGCAAATCTTATGGCTCTAGAGACAGTTATACAACTACAATATCATTTGGCACATTTAATGGTCTACGTCAAATGGATTAGTAATCTTAGCAATACTGGAATAGAATATAACGACTTACAGCAAAAGTTCAATATGGCACTACTCAATATCGGCGATGTATTTATAGGCCCGAAAGATTATAAAAGTGGAATCTTGTATGCCAATACATTTGATTGTTGGATGGCATCCACTGATAACGCAGCCTACAAAGAATTTTCTGATGCACGTGAATCGTTGAGACTGTTTTTTGCTGAAGAAGATAGGCAGTTACGCCATAACGAGACACATAATAAAATCAAAGCTAATGATATATTGGACATCTATAAGACTGATGCAATAGTAAATCGATTTATGAGTGATAAGAACAAGAGTCGTGTACTCCATCTTTTTAAAAAGCTTTTAACTAGCATGGGCAAGGTCATCGAGAATCAAGATGTGTTAAGCATGAATAAATCGATTGATATGACTAGGGTGTTAGAAGTCGAATATGGTAGACTGTTCAACAAAACAGGTAATATTGGGACAAGGCAATCTAATAAATATATCCCAAAGAAGGACCTCAATGAAATAATAAGAAAGCTTCAATACATATTTAAAGAAGAGTCCAAACCTGAAGATGTTAACGATGCTGTCGTGTATATCAACTACCTCTATAGTCAAATAGTTATAGGGAAGAAGCTCTACTATAATAGCAGTACTGTGTTTGAATCACAAGTCGCATTAAAAGATCTATATGTTCGTGCCGCAGAAGCATTTAAAATTTTATGGGGATACTCTGCACGTAGTAAAAATATATGGAAGCAATATGTTAAGCCAGTTTTGAAAAACAGCAAACTAGGATTCGATGAAGATATCACTAATGTTGAGGCAGACCTTCAATACTTTGTAACAGAGCAGATTTTTGATAAGGAACTTAGGGATACTTTAGTTCATGGTGATAAGAATATCTTTGCTCATTTAGATAAGCTATCTGGCCTAGATGCTACAGAAGTGCTAGAGATTGTGACCTCTGTAGAGTTTGTTTTGAAGGATGTTTTTAAATTATTGTTGACTTGTAAAACTGATTATTAATTTGAATCGTTACATCGGCTTTCGATAAAGAAATTGGCGTCTTCTTGTTTTCCTCGACAAATAACACTATTTTTGTGTTGTTCATAGTAAAGACTAGCAGAATGAGAGAAATTATAACCATAAAGAACTTAGGACCAATTCAAGACGTAACGCTTGAATTGAAGCCGTTTGTGATGTTGATTGGTGAATCAGCATCAGGGAAGAGTACGATATTAAAAGCTGTAAGCATGATGCGTAGCATCTATCAACACGTGTCAACAACTTCTTATTTGTACTTGTCAAAGATAACTGATAATGGTTATCCACTTGTCTTTGATTTCTTTTTGGCTGACTATGGATTGCTTGAGATGGTTAACTCTGAAACTTATATTTCCTTTAAAGCCATTTTTGACGATTGTGAATATGAGCTTGAATATACTTTGCGAGCATTGTCAGATTATGCTCTTATAGTCCAGTCGAAGCATTTAACTTATTCAAAAAATTCCTTTGTGACTGAGCGCAGAAGTTATCTTCCAGATGCTGTGAATTTAGGGAATGAGTTTGACTTTGATGAGCATCTTTACAAAAAGATGTTGAAAGACTTTTCGGATGCTTCAAATGTAATCACTAAGCTAGAACTTCCTTACTTAAATATGAAGTTCATGCACGAAAATCAAGGCAGTGAATATGAGACTTACACAATATCCCCTGCCGATGAGAGCTATCCTCCTGTTGACTTAGAAAATGCATCTTCAGGCATACAAACATCGACACCACTAGCTCTCATTACAAGCTATTTGGCACAGAATTTTGACTTTAAAAAAGACTTTAATCGTTCAGTTTTGAGTCGCTTATTAGATGCTGATAAAATGATGAATTTTAAGCCTGTAACAGAAGTCAAAGACATGCTTAAATTAGTCAATATACACATTGAAGAGCCAGAACTATCCCTCTACCCAGATGCTCAGCGTTTGCTAATCTCCCATTTGGTAGACATTATGAACACTGCCAAAGAGGATAGAAAAATGCAGTTAATGTTTGCTACCCACAGCCCATATATTCTGAATCATGTAGCTTATTTGCTAGAAGCTTCTTATTATCCAAATAAACGAGAAGAAAGAAAGCTTCCATTGCTACAACCAGAAAATGTAGAAGTTTATCAGATAGTGGATGGCAAAGCTCAATCATTGATGGCTACTAAACCAGACGGGCACGTCACTGTCAATACATTAGCCCTGTCGACAACGATGGCTGATATTTATAACGAAACTAATTCTTTGGGTGATGATTGAGTTGTTGAAAAACGATTACCCAAAGCATTATAAAACTAAGCTAAAACAAGAGCTAAGTCTTTGGGAAACACAAGATGTCGATTTTGAGATTGTTGATCCCAAAGGAGGTCAAGAATCTCCTAAACTTTGTAGCACAGGAGAAGGAGATGCTGTATACCATAATGCATTAGCCAAACATCTTACTGTTATCAACATAGATACTTACTTCTCACAATTTGGTGACAAACAAGCTGGTCGTGGTAAACGCTGCGACCTAATGTGGTATGCAGATGATCTTTCAATCTTTGCCTTAGACGAATTGACGAGTGGCAAAGAACAGTCATTTGTAGATTTGCAGAAAAGCGGCAATAAGTGGATTAAAGGGCCGCTCCAGTTGGAAGAATCGGCTCAACGTCTGCTAGCTGTGCCAGCTGTAAAAAAGCGTATTTTTGAGTTTAATCATAGAAAGCTAATTTTCTCTTACCGAGTGACTGAAAAGATCCTTTCGGAGCAAGAAAAAAAGGACAATCCTAGTGCTTTTGCACAAAGTCAGTTCTTGCTTGCAGCACAGAATATGGACTCACTGACGATGCGTGATTCCAAGGTTGAAGGCTTTGAACTGGAATACCATAGATATCCAACACCATATAATATCTAGACTCCTAACATTTGATGCCTTTTCATCTCCCGCATCACCTCCCTATACCTACCTTCATCCACAACCTCCGCCGTGAGCAACTCCTCCGCCAGTTTAGACAGCTCGGCAATCTGCTCCTGCACCATCGCCTTTTTGAGCACCTCCATGTAATGCCCCGCAGTCTTGAGCACCTCCTTAGTGCTAGGACACGCCGACTCCCCAAACGTCAATTCTCGCTCCATTTGCTTCTCATAGATGCGAGTAGCACATGTACAAATCTGCTTGCTGTCAGCCCCCTGTAGCGCAGAGACCAAGAGATACGGCCTGTTGCCTAGCTCTTCGCACGCACCAGTAGCCGCTACCCAATCGGTATATCCCTTGTACAAAACCTCCAGCATATCCTGCAAAATCCTGTTTTGCAAGGCGATACCTTCATCTTGAAGTGTCTTGTACACGCTGTAGGCTAGGGCACTTTCTGGACTCTCATCATCACCTCGATACGTGCCATACAGCACCAGATGACGCACAAGATTTCTCTCAGCTTGCTGCCTAGGAGTTAGACATGAAGCATCCACACCACCGAGCGTAGTGGTCGCTTCACTACCTTTGCTAGTAGCACTACTAGAAGCCTGATTAGACTGTGTGCTAGCCGTTTTCTTCTTATTCACCGCATCGGCCACAGCCACAGTCACCGTGTCCACGCCCAAGCCCATCAGTCGAGCCGCCTTACCGATAGCCGTCTCCTGTCTCACTCGTTCGGAGATAGCCCCAAGCAAATCGAAAACCACCCCTTGGGCAGTCCGCAAAGCCTTGGCATCGCAGTCCTCCAATAACACGCAGCAATGCGCCAACCAGCTTCGCTGATACGGTGCAAAAGCAGCCAGCAGCGACTCCCTAAGTTCGGCAGCAGACGCATCACCAGCCGTACCCAGCTTACTTTGTATAAACTCATCAGGATCTTGCCCACCAGGCAATGCCACCACATCTACATACATGCCCGCCTGCAGCAACACCTCCAGATGACGCAGCATCGCCTTTTGCCCCGCCGCATCGCCATCCAGCATCAACATCGTGCGGTCGCCATATCGACGGAGCAAGCGCACCTGCTCTTTGGTCAGTGCCGTGCCACATACCGCCACCGTTTCGCGTATGCCCGCTTGGTGCATGGCCAGCACATCTTGATACCCCTCGACAATAAAACTTTGCTGATGCATCACGATCGCTTTATGCGCCTGATACATCCCATACAGCAACTGATGCTTATGGTAGATATTCGACTCCTCACTATTGATATATTTCTGTATCTTGTCGGCTTCGGGACAGTCGGGATTGGGCAGCTTACGCCCAGCAAATCCCACCACTTCGCCCATATGATTTTGCAGCGGATACACCACACGGTCATGTATAGGCGACTGCCAATCCCTGTTTCTGTTCTGTCGAAAGAGATGATACTTTTCTACCTCTTCTATCGTGTAGTCACTTTGGGTCAAATGCTCTATCAGCTCATTGCTCGTATGAGGCACCCCGCCTAGTTTAAAGACCGCCATCGTTTCGGGCTTGATGCCCCGTGCCTCGAAGTAATCAAACGCAGTAGTTTGCGCAGCCCCTTGCCCTATAGGCCGATGAAGATGCGCTTCATACGCTTCGGCCACAGCACTATGCAAAGCAAAAGCATGAGTCGTTTGCTTTTTATTCTCAGCCATTTCCGCTGCATACTTAGGGTCTTTAGGTGTCTCCTGCACAGGGATATTGTACAGCGCAGCCAACTGTCTTACCGCTTCCGAGAAAGTCAACTGATTGCCCTTCAACAGCTCAATCGCCATATACGCCCCAATCACATCGGCCTTCCAGCCACAACTGCGGCAGATACAGAAATTGCGATCGGCATATATATCAAGAGAAGGCCTATGATCATCGTGCATGAAACACACCATTCTCGGCTGCCCGCTGTCGTATCTTTGTAGTGTCTTCAGCTGAGACGTGTATTCTAACTTTAACTCTTAAATTGTAGTTATGAGCGTATTGATTAAAGGCCGTTTGGCAAGTATCGCCAACAAAGATGGCAAGAAACTATTTCACCCACAAGCTGTGTCGCGTGGGGTAGTGAGCACCAAGCAACTGGGCGACGATATCGCAGAGAAATCGGCGATGACCCGAGGCGACGTGCTGAGTGTGATCGACAATATGATCACTCTGATTAAGAAGGCTTTGCGCGACGGTAAGTCGGTGAAGCTAGACGGTATCGGGTCGTTGTATATCACCGTGAAGTCCAATGGATATGGTGTGGAAGATTTGCGTGATCTGAGCGTGAAGCAAATCCAGAACGCCCACATCGTGTTTCGCGAAGAGAAGAGCCGCAAACCAAGTGGCACCCGTGCCGCCTTGTCGGACGATATCACTTTCGAACTGGCCAAAGAGCTTCAAGAGCAACTTGGCAAGATCGGTGTGACCGATGGCAATGTGCCTTCAGGCGACCCTGACTGGCTAGACGAGGACGGTGACCCAACAGATGACACTGGTGATACTGGTGACCACACTGGCGATACCGGCGACCACTCTGGTGATGGTGGCGACACTAGTGGCGACTTGCTAGGCTAGACCATGGGGCTGGATAGTTGCTGTGTGTCAGTAGGTAAATACGCTGGATAGGCTCCTCGCCAAAGAGTGGCGAGGTACCCCGTAGGGGGGGGGTGGTTGAATCTTCTCCTGCTATCCAGCCCTTTTTTTTCTAAAGTATAACCCTTTAAATTGTAAACTCAATGAAACCAATGATTAAAAACGATTCTCCTAAGCACTGGAGTATTTCCAACTGGATCAACATCGCTATTGCCGTATTGTCGGCACTCATGGGTGCCCTCGGTACCCAAGCAGCAAATGCAGCTAACCTCGTATAGAGGACTATGACCATCCGCCCCGCATTGAGCGGGGCGGTATTTGTCTATATGATATACTATACAAATATCGAAATCAAGGTTTAGGAATGGGTGCTGGATAGTTGCTCGTCCACAGAGCACCTATCCAGCATCATTTAAACTATAAGAGTAGAACTAGAAAATAAAAATCATGAAGCAATATGAAACCATATTTAATGCCGGGGCTATCACAAGAAAGATTGATAGCATCGTTGTGCATTGTGCTGCTACCTGCACTACCAGTCCTGTAACCACCGAAGACATTGCCCGTTGCCATATCCAAGAGCGCCACTTCCGAGACATCGGCTATCACTATATCGTCGACCAGAAGGGCATCATCCACCAAGGGCGCCCCCTCAACGAAATGGGTGCCCATGCCCAAGGCCACAACGCCCATAGCATAGGCATCTGCTATATAGGTGGCCTGGACTCGCATGGCAATCCCGCCGATACACGCACCCCTTTGCAACAACTCGCCATCAAGCACCTTATCGGCCTGCTCGTCAACGAGTTCAAAATCTACGACGTCCTAGGCCACCGCGACCTCTCGCCCGATGTGAATGGCGACGGAGAAATCACCAGTGTAGATTGGATCAAGATGTGTCCGTGCTACGATGCCCATGCGGAATGGCTGGGCTATCTCCGTGAAATGGCTATCGTGTGTCGCAATTATGTCCATGCCCAACGTGACCTTGCCGAGCCTGTGAGTGAAGCTTCGCTGAAGCTTTGTGAGGCTGCGGAGGAGTATTTGATGGTGGAGAAGCTTCCACCAGACTCCGAGCTTGAATGCTTACAATCTCCGTCTTTGGAAGCACCTGCGGATGATGCTCCTATTGGGGTGTTGTTGGAGAATGACCCTGTGGATGGGGGCACGGTGGTGGTGCCGCCGCCGGATGGGTGGTGTGTACCTGGGGTATGAAGGAGATAGTATAAAATTGAAGTACAAGTGTGAACAAAAAACTCAATATTAATCTGCCAAATGGACGAGCAATTTCTTAAATAAGAGGAAAAGTGGTCCTAAAATAAGGGAACACTATATAAACATCTGGAGCTTCTTTATGCATTAAGGAAACGATGGAGAGGTAATCATAAATTTTTTATTTGGATTTTGTTATACAAATATACAAAAAAAGATCACCTTTTTTATTAGCTAACGTGGCGCTTGTACGTTACGCATACAAGTTTTCTCTTCCACGTCCACTCATACTGATGCGTATGTGCTGAATTTTCGGATAGTCGACCCATGGGAGCAAATGCCAAGCTGCCTTGCAAGAGTTTACGATATCAGGTTTGTAGTGCGTTTGTATAGCTTCCTGTAAGCACGTTATAGAGTTAGAAACTTTTAGTGAGTTAGAAAGCCTTCAAGCTACAAATAGGTACATAAAACCCTTAGGCATCACTATATACGTGATATCAATACCCATACTTGGTTGCCCTTGTGGATATGTAGTCCATGTAGTAAATATGTGGGATATTATATAAAAAAATGAATAAGCTAAAACAAAAAGCTTCAACTTATTCATCTTCTAAATTATTGCGAATCTAATTACTTATAAATAATTAGGTAATTCTTCAATTGTAATAATCTTCCAGTCAGGACTGTTAGTAAAGTGTCTTGCGATGGACGATTTAATTTGTTTGAAATGTTTCTTTGGTAGTATTATTAACTTACGTTTAGAGATTCCGCAACTGTAGCAACTAGAGTTCAAATCACATACTGTATATTTGAATTTTTCTTTAACGTGTTTCGAATTGATAGAGCCACCAGTCGTCGCCTCGAACTTACATTCAATTAGAAGCATTTTATAATTAGCATCTATAGTAACGATGTCTACTGTTGTATCTCTGTTGTGTTTATTTTTCTTTTTTTCAATATCATCATAGTTGCAGCCTTGATAGAAATCATCTATGTGAACTTTTGCGTTCTTGCACCCTTCAGCACATAACAATTTACATAAGCTTTCAAGTTTACCGTATCTGTTTAAGACATCGTGGTTATAGAACCACCCCTGTTCATTAGAAGTCATTTTCATCTTCGCCATATTTTTCGATTTTATCAAGAGATTTGTTGAATGAATCAAAGATATCTTCAATATCTGACCCTAGATTTTTGTAATAAAATCGATACTTTGATTCAGTTGATTCAGTAGCGTTGTAAAAAGTTAGGCTATTTCGAATACCTTCTTTGAAGTTGATGTATTTCAATGCACTGACCATGTCTGTGCTATGCGAAGTAATGAAGAATTTTGTTCCGATTACTTTGTTTATCGTAACAATTAATCTTGCGTACTCTACAATCCATTGAGGGTGAAGGTGTGCTTCAGGCTCATCAATAATCATTAAAGTGTCAGCGTCTAAAGTGCCGTTATTGATTAGTATTTGCAGAGCTGAAAATGCACGAATACCTGTGGCACATTCAGATAAATCAAAATCACGTCCATCTTCTCGATGATAAACAAATTTATCAACAAAAGCTTCTTCTTCTAGTGTAGAATAGCCATGGATTATTTCTTTTGAGATTTTATGTACAGTTTCGAAATCATTATGTCTCTTTTCTTTCTCTAAGATTGAATTGAACGACTCCCAATGAGAAAAACTATTTTCAGTTGAGAACACATCGATTCCTACTACCATTGGAGTGTCTAAATAGACTGCTTTGTTAATTGTGGACAGCTCGCAAATTTTTGTAATATTTGGTGCAATAATCTTTGCGTCTAACTCTGAGATTTTTAGGCAATTTGGACTATAGTCATGAAATTCTGATTGCATAGAGTCTACAAATGAATCCATAGGACGTGAAGCTAGTTTTTCTTCATAACTTAAAATCAATCCAGCAAAGTTGTTGACTTTTAATTCTAAAATGTCGAGTATGCTTTCAACAGACTGATCTTCAGTATCGAGAGAATAAAGAGCGGAAGCTACTCGAATTTGTCGAGCTTTTTGGTACTCATCTTCTTCATTCAGTAGTTTCTTCAGATATAAAACATATTGCTGCAAAGGTTCTAACATTTCGACAGGGCTCTTTGCAGAATTGTAAAGCGAATCAAAGTTGAATTGTCTAGGAAAATCTTCAGTTAAATAATAGCCACGTAACCTTGAGTGGATTCTACTGAACAAGCGAAACAATCCTCTAGCTCCTGAAAAGATGTCTGACTTTACTACCTCTTCATAATTGTTTATTTTTTCAATTGAGTGATATAGTAATTTTGAAAGCGTACTTTTGCCTGAACCGTTTGTACCGCAAACTACTGTGATACCATTTAAATTGATATCTGCAGATTCAATAGCACGGTAATCATTTACGGAAAATGTAAAACTATTCATAAGTTTATGTATATTTTAGTGTATGACAATAGTTGATTGGGCTTCTAAAAAACGTGTATTGCCTTATGTACTATGCAAAAGTACAACAATTATACATATCCAACAAGTTATCTAGGGCTAATTATCTCGTTGTTTATAACAATTCTATTTATGAGACTTTATTAACAAATGCAGAGTTGTTTCTATTTTGGTGTTTAGCTATTGTCTAACTTTGCTATTTGAAAAGTGAAAACCTAACTAAAGTATACAATTTTGACATAAAGTTCATTATGTAACGTGTGTTATATAGTGATTGATTTACAAAGGAAATCAACTTTATTTTTTATTGCTATTTTGAATCCTGATTGTCACTTTTTAATTCGTCCATTGTGAGATCTTATTCAGGGATTCAAGTTTGCTGTATAAGAATATTATTCCTATATTTGTAATGTAGAACCCGCCAAGCCTCTTCACAATGCTCAAATAGGCGGGTCGTTTTTTTATCCCTATGATACTTTAATAATTACCACCATGTCCACCCTCCTCAAAGACCTCTACACCCCCACCTTCTTCAAAGCCCTCACCCAAGTCTTTGAAGCCACCATTCCCGCCTTCGACACAGCTGTCTTCCTAGAAGACAGCTACACCGTTGAGTGGGAATCCTACGAACTTAAGCAGCGCACCCGCCATATCACCATCAGCCTAAGGAAGCACCTGGCCGATGATTTTCGCGAGAGTGCCGATCAGCTACTATCCGTAGTCGCGTATATCCAGCAGCAACCCACAGAACACAGACTGTTGCTCCTGTTTCTGCCCGATTATATCGAAGTCTATGGCCTCGATCACTACGACATCTCCGTCGCAGCTTTCGAGCATATCACACAGTTAATCAGTTGCGAATTTGCGGTGCGTCCGTTTATTATCCGCTATACGGAGCAGATGATCGCGCAGATGCTGGAGTGGAGCAAGCACTCGCACGAGGCGGTCAGACGACTGGCCACGGAAGGGGCACGCCCTAGATTGCCTTGGGGCATGGCATTGCCTGCGCTCAAGAAAGACCCGGCTTTGCTGATGCCTATCTTGGAGACATTAAAAGCAGATGAATCGGAGACGGTGAGACGAAGTGTGGCTAATAACCTCAATGATATCTCTAAGGACAATCCTGAGGTGGTGATTGCGCTGGTCAAAGCGTGGCAGGGGCAGTCGAAAGAAGTCGATTGGGTAGTGAAGCATGCGTGTAGAACCTTGCTGAAGCAGGGGGATGCGGAGGTGATGCAGCTCTTTGGATTTGGGACGGCTGAGGACATCAAGGTGGAGGACTTCGAGGTGCATACGCCGACGGTGCGTATAGGGGAACATCTGGCTTTCAGCTTTGATTTGCTCAATGTCGCTAAGCAGGAGGAACTGGTGCGGCTGGAATATGGCATCTACTATATGAAGGCCAATGGCACGCTGTCTCGCAAGGTGTTTAAGATCAGTGAGAAGGGCTATGCGGCGGCGTCGCGTACGAGGATCAATCGCAAGCAGTCGTTTAAGGTGATTACGACGAGGAGGTATCATACTGGGCTGCACAAGGTGTCGCTGATTATCAATGGTAAGGAGGTGGCAGCACTCGACTTTGAAGTCACAATCTAGCTCATCTCTGAGCCACACTATCTGTTCAGTTCATATTATCAAGGTGTAAGCTTTAACTTCTATTGATATAACGTAAAGGGTAACCTTACAGAAAATGGATGCATGTTCTGAAATATGAACATGCATCCTTTTAATCATTTGAAGCCCTCTACCTACAACACCCCATTTACGAACGTCTTGCGGCTACAGCTCCAGTCGTGCCAGCCATTAAATTCATGGTAGGTACAGTTGTAGCCTTTGCTGGTGAGTGCACGCACCATGCGTCGGTTGGCGCTGAGCACCAGATTTTCCTGCAATCCCCAGTCTAGGTAGAAGCGTATATCTTGGCGCTCGGTCTTCAGAATCTGTTCTATAAGCCAGTCGCTAGCGACTGCCTCATTATAGGCATCGGTATAGGTGAGGTCGCGCCAGAAACTACCCGATTGGGAGAGTACGCGACCAAACATATCTGGATGGTTTAGGGCGATATAAGCACTGGCCAATCCGCCGTAGCTCATCCCACCGATAGTGGTCTTTTGAGGGTTATGGCTTACGTGGTAACGCTTGTGTATTATGGGCACGAAATCTTCGACAAACTCTCGCATGAATTGTTTATTCAACGGAAGCAGTACTTTTCTGGTGTCTCTATAGGTGCCGAAAAAGACGGCAACCGTAGGGGCAATCTTGTTGTCGGCTAGCAGGTGGTCTAGTATGTGGGGTACTTCTACACGGTTGAGGTAGATGAAGGCATCGAAGAGGTAGATGACGGGATAGGCCTCTGCACGCTTGGGGTCGTATCCTGGAGGAAGATAGACGAAAATAGGGTGGTCGCGCTGCACAATTTTATCGCGATACTGCAAGGTGTCTAGACGGCTTGTAGGGATGTCGGTTTGCTGGCGATTTAAGTCGGTGAGGTGACTATCGGGGGCAAGGTCTAGCACGGAGTAGCTATAGGAATGTACTTGGCCTGTGGGGATGGTGTTGGGGTTGTAGGGATCGACTAGGTAGTCATCGTGTTTGTGTCCTTCTCGGCTGATTCTATAGCGGTAGGAGAAGCAGATGTCGTGGGGTACTCTATAGCTCTGGTACCAGAGGTCGCTATGGGTAAGGTGACGGAGAACTTGCTCGCCGAATCGGTATTCGCCATAGGTGCCAAACATGTCGAAGTGGACTTGGATATGCTCACGGCTATCGCGGTGGAGCAGGGTGATCCACACGTAATTGGGGTCTAATTTATCTTGCTCGATGACAGGAAGGCCTTGGTCTTGGGCAACGGTCCAAAGGGAATCGGCTAGTTGCTGACGCTGGGCTTCTGGGGTGTCAAGGAGGTGGCGTACCAGCGGACTGTATCCGTGGTAGGGGTAAAAGGTTTCTTTGAAGGTGATGGTTGTTTGGCGAGTTTTTTTGTTTTGATTTTGGCAAGAAATGGTCAAAAGAACTAATAGGGTGATTAGGATAAAAGGGGGTCTCTTCATGGTCTTTATAGTAGATTTTGGAGGGTTTGCTTTTAGTTTGTTACAAATAAACTATTTTTTTCAACAAGAACCAATATTTAAGTTGTGTTTGTCTGAATTATTTTAATTACCTTTGCGAAAAGGGCATCAGTACGGTGCAATAATCTATTTTTTATCTCTAAATATGACTTACCTATGACATCAAATCACTTAACTCAAGAAGAACTCGGTCGCTATATGGACAACAGACAGGCCATCAATGAGGCGGGCGAACTAAGAACAAAATTTATGGATCATGTCACGGCATTGTTTGACAATTGCTGTTTGGCATCTATTGTGGATGATAGACTACGTGTGGTTAATCATCCTAAGGACGGTTATATGTACCTGAAATTTAAAGGACATGGCTTGATTATTACGGTCGTGTACTCGGCACTATGGAGTGCTTGCTGCAAGGAATCTTGTGTGACGGTCTTTGCGGAGGTACAGTATGCCGACTATATCAAGGCGCTGCATGAGCATCATGCGGACTTGATGAAGCTGTATGGCGAAACGAAGAAGTTCAGACTCTTTGATTTTAAGGAGTTGGATGCGACGGATGACTTTTGTCATTTTGCGGAACTGGATATCCCTGTATCGGTGGATACTTTCACTGGGGGGATGGATACTTTCGTGGAATATATCATCAATGAGGTGAAGGCATCGGGGATAGCGGAGCTGCTATTTACGTTGTTGGATCTATCTGGTATAGACAAGAAAACACTAAAATAAAACAACTGTATTATGTTGTGTCGCTAATGACGCATGGCTAATAAGGATATTTAGATAAAAAAAAGGCGTGGTTATCGTTAGATAGCCGCGCTTTTTATAATGTCATATGGGAAACGAATCCCTTTAAAAAATAATTAGGCATTTCTACACAGAAATGCCTAAAAACAAAAAGCGGTTGTCTCACGACAACCAATCTTTTTTATAACCTTAAATCTAATACCATGAAAAACACGTTGCAAAGGTAGAGGTTTTTCTGAACCCTGCAATAGTTATAGTCGAAATAATGTGTGCATTTAGTTTAGTTTTACATTCATGCATCATTTTGAGTGTGTATGAAAGGGTATTTCGCATTGTTGTGCATTGTTGTTTACAAAAAAGGTCGTATTCCGTAGAACACGACCTTTCTTTATACTAATTGATTTTTGTCTTATAGGGCAAAGAGTTCTGGGTGTTTACCCGAGCAGTCTTTGT
Source organism: Bacteroidaceae bacterium (assembly GCA_963678855.1). Classification (GTDB taxonomy): domain Bacteria; phylum Bacteroidota; class Bacteroidia; order Bacteroidales; family Bacteroidaceae; genus F22. Next base: position 2,725,675 of record OY787448.1, read on the forward strand.
AGTATGCCTTAATCTTTTTCATATCGGCTTCGATATCGCCAGATGGCATCAAGTATTCGTTCATTTTGATGACTTTATTCTTGTAATCGATCGATACGAGTACGATTGGAATATTGGCACCTTGAGCGATGTAGTAAAAACCTTTTTTCCAGCGAGGATTCGCTTGACGCGTGCCTTCTGGAGTAATAGCTAATACAAATTTGTCGTTCTCGGCAGCTTGTTGCTTCATCTGATCGACTAGTGATGTGCGTTTCTTGCGATCTACTGGAATACCTCCCATGCGGCGAAATAGGATGCCTAGTGGGAAGAAGAACCAGTTTTTCTTCATCATAAAACCGGTCTTGCGGCCGATGGCACGGTAAAAGAGCTTACCGTAAAACAAATCCCAGTTGGATGTGTGAGGGGCTGCACAAACGATGCATTTATCAAAATCAGGTACGTTTACTTCTGCTTTCCAGCCTAGCACGTCGTGGTATAACCACGCGCCCAAGCCTTTCTTCTTTGGTGAATTCATCAATGACTATTTACGCGTTTGGTGATTTTAAGCTATCCATTTCTTGAAGAATATCTTTGACTACTGTGTGAAAGTCTTCTCCAAATTTCTTATAATATCCTTTGACGTTGCCTGGCTCTGTGTGGCTGACACGCATGATAAAGTCTTCATGGGCTGTTAGGATCTTGCCTAATACTGCATCGGCTTTTGCAGGGTCAACACCTGGGATGTAGTTACGGAAGGTAATTGCTTCGGTAAATAACTCTCCCATAATATAGCTGACGCCTTTTTTCAAATTTCTTCTACTTGCCATATTCTTTATTTTTTACGATAAGGGTGTGCCTTATCAAGTTATTGTTTGCAAAAGTACGGGTTTTTGTTGGAAAAGCAACTACATAATTGCTATTTCCTTGCTTTGAGTCTATTTTAACCACTGGATAGGGGCTTGGCCGTGTTCTTCTAGGAAGGCATTGGTCAGGGAAAATTGGTGATTCCCATGAAAACCTCTGTAGGCTGATAGTGGAGAGGGGTGGGCGGACTTGAGAATCAGGTGGCGCTTCTTATCTATACCTTTCGCTTTCTTTTGTGCAAAGCTTCCCCATAATATAAAGACGACGTGTGGACAGTGCTGGTTGACGAGCTGAATGACGGCGTCGGTAAATTCTTCCCAGCCTTTGCCTTGATGGGAACCAGCTTGGTTGGCACGTACGGTCAGTGTAGCATTGAGCATTAAGACGCCTTGATCGGCCCAGTGGCTGATATTGCCGGTCTTGGGAATGGTGCCACCTAGGTCATCTACGATCTCTTTATATATATTACGTAGTGATGGGGGAATGGCGATATGGTCGTTGACTGAGAAGCAGAGGCCGTGTGCTTGGCCTTCGCCGTGGTATGGGTCTTGGCCGATAATTACGACTTTGACTTGGTGGAGCGGGCATCTGTTGAAGGCTTCAAAGATTTGTGGCCCAGGAGGGTACACGGTATGGTCTTGATATTCTTGGCGAATCTCTGCGGTGAGTTTTTCGAAGTAGGGTTTGTCAAACTCACTTTGGAGTATCTGCTGCCAAGAGGGATGTATCTGTACTTGCATGGTTGTATCTTTTTGCTTGTTTCCTGCAAAGCTAGTGGATATGGCTGAACCTTGCAAAGATTTGGGGAGGAAACAAAATGTTTTTCTTATATTTGTGTTATGAATTCAACAAATAATCTACCGCATATTATCAAAACGGACGATGGGAGTCAAACTATCGTGCATCCTACTTTTCAAGAACAGTATCATAGCGTGAAGGGGGCGCATAGTGAGTCGATGCATATCTTTGTGCAGTTGGCGCTGCGTGCCTGGATGGAAAAGCATCCTAGTGAGAAGGTGCGTGTGCTGGAGTTGGGACTAGGTACAGGACTCAATGCTTTGCTCACATATGCAGAGGCGGATGCCTCGCAGACTGAGATGGAATATACTTCTTTAGAGTTGTATCCTTTAACTTTTGACGAGGCGATGGCACTTGAGTATACTCCGAAGGATGTGTTTGAGAAGGTACATGGTAGTGCTTGGGGGGAGCCTGTGGAACTGTCTCCTTATTATACTCTGTGTAAGCGTCAGGAAGACTTCTTGAAAGCATTGCTGCCTGAAGATTATTATAATGTAGTCTATTTTGATGCGTTTTCTCCTGAAACACAGCCCGAACTGTGGAGCGAGGAGTTGCTCCAGAAAATCTATACTTCTATGGCATCTGGTGGGGTGCTAACTACTTATTGTGCCAAGGGCGTGGTGCGTAGATTGTTGCAGCAGGTGGGCTTTACTGTGGAGCGGATGCCTGGGCCTCCAAATGGAAAACGTGAGGTGCTACGAGCAATAAAGAACTAAAAAAGATGTTACAATCGTGTAGCATATTTGTCTTTTTTATGTAATGTTCTTGTCTCACTTCTGTCATCTTTAATGTCTAGTTTTGCAGCTGTTCTAACAAAACTATATTAATTATAAGATGAAGAAGATTCTAACTTTGGCGCTTGTCTTTGCTGCTGCAAGCAATATCTGCGGTGAAGCTGCCAACAACTATTCAGGTGTTGAAATCAATACGGTGAAAGATGCAACAAGCATGTATGGTGCCATTCGTGGGCGTGTGCTAGATTCTAACAAGCAAGTGCTTCCTGGTGCTACAGTTGCTATTCCTAACCTCGGTGTGGCGGTGGTAACCGACGTAGATGGTTATTATACGCTTAGTGGATTGAAGGGGGGGACGTATGAAATTGAAGTGCACTATATCGGTTGTGCGACTAAGAAGGTGAAAATCAAAGTTGGTAAGCGCCAAACAATTGCTCTTAATGTAGAGCTTTCTGATGGTGTGGCTCTTGATGAAGTAGTCGTAAAGGGGGCGTTCTGTGGTGAACGTCGTGCTATCAATGCTCAAAAGAGTGCATTTAATCTTGTGAATGTGGTCTCTTCTGACCAAGTAGGTAAATTTCCTGATACTAATATTGGTGACGCTTTGAAGCGTATCTCTGGTATCAATGTGCAATATGATCAAGGGGAGGCACGTTTCGGCCAAATCCGTGGCACGTCTCCTGAGCTTAGCTCGGTGATGGTCAACGGGGATCGTATGCCATCTGCTGAGGGGAAAACTCGTGCGGTACAGCTTGATTTGATTCCTGCGGATATGATCCAAACGATCGAGGTGAACAAGGTGGTTACTGCGGATATGGATGCGGATGCTATCGGTGGGGCGGTCAATCTTGTGACGAAGAATGCACCTACGCATCGTATGATTCTTGCTCACGCGGGGTCTGGTTACAATCAAATTTCTGAGGATATGCAACTAGATCTTGGTTTTACGTATGGTGATACGTTTTTCGATAATAAGCTGGGCGTAATGGTGTCTGCTTCTTATCAAGATGACAACTTGGGGTCTGATAATACGGAGTTTGAATATGATTTGGATGATGATCAAGTGGTTTTGAAAGATTTTCAAATCCGTCAGTATTATCTAGAGCGTGTGCGTCAAAGCTATAGCCTTGGGTTGAACTGGGATATCAATAACAACAATAAGATCAGCTTCAAGAGCTTGTACAACCAACGTAATGACCAAGAAAATCGTTTCCGTTTTCGTGTGAAGGATCTTCATAAAGATAAGCAAAAGGTGTATCGCCAAACGAAGGGTGGGGCGTCGGATACGGACAACCGTCGCCTGGAACTTCAAAAGACTATGGACTTTACTTTGAATGGTGAGCACCTTTGGGGTAAGCTGGAGACGAAGTGGAAAGTTGGGTATTCGCAAGCTAGCGAGGATCGCCCTAATGAGCGTTATATTACGTTGTCTGGTAAGGCTGTAGCGGGTGAGGATTTTGATATCTATATGCCTGGTACTCGTGATGTCAACTTGATCAATTTGAACCCTGAGAAGTTTGATATCGATGAGCTTGGTCTGAAAGAATTGACTGAAGAGCAAGAGGCTATTATGGAGAAGAATTTCAAGGCATCTGTGAAATTTGAACTTCCTCTACGTGCTGGTGATTATGGGAATAAGTTGCGTTTTGGTGCTAAGTTTAATCACAAAGATAAGGAATACAGAAAGGAATTTTTCGAATATGCTGCTGACAATGATGATGCGGAAGATGCGTTCTTGGCATTGGCATTGCAAAATGTATCGAATCAAACTCGTGATGGTTTCTATCCTGGTAGCGAGTATAAAGCGGGTGACTTTGTGGACCCATCTTTTTTAGGTGGCTTGAAGATGACTGGAGCTACGACTAGTGTGCCTGGTTTTACAGGTGAAACTGTAAACGAAGAAATCGCTGGTGAATATGATGCTACGGAGACGGTCGCTGCAGGGTATATCCGTTTCGACCAAAAGATTGGGGATGACTTTAAGTTGATGGCTGGTCTTCGTGTGGAAAATACTCGTGTGGAGTATAGTGGTTACAATTACGATATGGATGAAGATGAGCTAAGTGCAACGGGTGAATCTAGCGAGTCTTATACAAATATCTTGCCTTCTATCTTGGCTAAGTGGGAGGTAAACAAGAATATGAATGTGCGTGCGTCGTTCACGAATACGTTGTCTCGTCCTCGCTATTCTCACCTTGTGCCTCGTGCTAATGTGAGTATGGATGATAATGAAATCTCTCTAGGTAATGCGGAACTTGATCCTTCTCTAGCTTACAACTTTGATTTGAGTACTGATTACTACTTCAAGGATCTTGGTATGGTTAGTGCGGGTGTGTTTTACAAGCGTATCAATGACTTTATCGTGGAGCGTACTGTGGGTGATTTTGAGTACAATGGTCATGTCTATGATAAATTGACTCAACCAGTCAATGCGGGTGATGCGGATTTGTTTGGTGCTGAATTGACGTATCAACGTGACTTCGGTTTTATCCATCCTTCTTTGAAATGTGTAGGTTTCGGTGGTAACTATACATATACGTACTCTAAGGTGTCTGAGCTAGGTATTCCTGATCGTGAGGGTGAAGATAGCGAAATGCCTGGTACTCCTGAGCATGCAGCTAATGCATCTCTATTCTTCCAAAAGGGTGGTGCTTCTATCCGTCTTTCTTATAATCATGCTTCGTCATTTATCGACGAAATCGGTGAGGCGAAGGAACTTGATCGTTACTATGATGCGGTAGATTACCTTGACTTGAACGCTAGCTATACATTCGCTAAGCACTATACTGTATATGCAAATGCGACAAACTTGTTGAATCAACCATTGCGTTACTACCAAGGTACTGAAGACCGCACTATGCAGGTGGAGTATTACGGTGTGAAGGTGAATGCTGGTATTAAGGTGCGTTTCTAAAAATGAGATTGTAATGAGAAAGAATAATATATTGTTTGTTTTTGCTTTGGTAGCTGCCTTTGTGGCAGCGCCGAGCATGGTGTATGCGCAAATTGTCAATGGTGAATTGGTGGATGAAAAGCCATTTAAGAATCACCTGATTTTTCTAATGTGCAACGATAATGGTCGTAATGGGTATTATGAGCATAAGACTATAGCTGAAATGATGGGGCACATCGCGGAGCAAATTGATGTGGATTTTGTGGTAGCTCCTGGTGATGTGCATCATTTCAATGGGGTGCGCAGCGTACTTGATCCGCTGTGGACGAGCAACTTTGAGAATATCTATACGCATCCTGATTTGATGTGTGACTGGTACCCTACTTTGGGGAATCATGAATACAGGGGATCGACGCAGGCGGTGCTTGACTATACGACAGTAAGTCGCCGATGGTGTATGCCTGCTAGATATTATACAAAGACATTCGACGTGGATGGGGCTGAATTGCGCATCTTATGGATGGATACAACGCCGCTGATTGAAAAGTATCGTAAGAGTTCGGGGAAGTATCCTGATGCGTGTAAGCAAGCTGTTGAACCGCAAATACAATGGGCGGATAGTGTGTTGACAAACTCAAAGGCGAAGTGGACGCTGGCGTTTGGACACCACCCTTTGTATGCGCAAACTGGTAAGAAGATTACGGAACAGTTGGATTTGCGTAAGCATTTGTTACCTATCTTCAATGGAAGAGTGGATATGTATGGTTGTGGACACATTCATAGTGGCCAGCATATTGTGAATGACCCGAAGGAGCCTGTGTACTTAGTCAATACTTCGGCGTCGCTTTCACGTGATGTGAAACCTATGAAGGGTACTAAGTTTTGTAGTAATGAGGCTGGCTTTAGTATCATTGCGGTGAGTCCTGCGCATGTCATGGTGTATATGATGAATGGACGTGGCAATATCTTGCATTCTTTTGAGATTAAAGAATAATACAAAAAATGTGTTTGTTTCTGCTGGCTAATGCGTTAGCTCAGAAATCGTAGATGTAATGATAGAAATAAGTATATGGTCATATGACTATAAAGTAATATGACCAATTGATATTAAGGGAGGCCGAGAGGTTTCCCTTAATTGTTTTTATATAGCTGGGGAATGAAGGAAATTCGAGCCGCTATCTTTTCGTGCTATCATTTTTTTTTTGTTTCTTTGTATCTGTAAGATGCCTGGTTGGGGCACTTCGCAAAAGCCTAACTTTAAATATAGAAGAGCATGTCTGAATTGACAACAACATATGCATCGCTCATAGCGGAAGTGCTGAACTTGCCGATTAAGCAGGTAAGCAATACACTAGGGCTATTGGAGGAGGATGCGACCATCCCATTTATCGCACGTTATCGTAAAGAAGTAACTGGTGGATTTGATGAAGTCCAAATCGCTGCTATCCAGACACAATTGGAGAAGATGCAGGAGGTTGATAAGCGTCGTGCGACTATCTTGAAGACCATGGAAGAGCTTGGTCAATTGACACCAGAACTTGACAAACGTATCAACGCAACGTGGGACAGTACGGAACTAGAAGATATCTATCTGCCGTATAAGCCGAAGCGTAGAACGCGTGCGGAAATAGCAAAGAAGAAGGGATTAGAACCTTTGGCACAATGGCTGTTGATGCAACAAGGAGGCAGTGTGGAAGCACAGGCCAAACAGTTTGTGCGTGGTGAAGTAAGCGATACAGCAGATGCTTTGCAAGGGGCACGTGATATCTTGGCTGAAATGGTCAATGAGGATGAGCGTGCGCGTAATGCTATCCGTCGTGTGTATCAGTATACGGCACAGCTGGAAGCGAAGGTGGTGAAGAAAAAGGAAGAAGAGGGACAGAACTATAAGGACTACTTTGATTGGAATCATGGGTTGAAACGCATCCAGAGTCACCAGCTTTTGGCTATTCGTCGTGGGGAGCATGAAGGGGTCTTGAAGGTGAAGATTCAACCAGACGATGACGAGTCTTTGGAAAAACTGGACCGTCAGTTTGTACGTGGTCGTGGCGCGAGCAGCGACCAAGTGGCTGAGGCGGTAGAGGATGCGTATAAGCGTCTGTTGAGTCCGTCTATCGCTACAGAGTATGGTACGATGAGTAAGGAGAAGGCGGATGATGAGGCGATTCTTATCTTTACGCAGAGCTTGAAGCAGTTGCTTTTGGCGGCTCCACTGGGGCAGAAGCGTGTGTTGGCGCTAGACCCTGGGTATCGTACGGGATGTAAGTTGGTCTGTCTAGATGAGCAGGGCAATTTGCTGGAGAATACAGCGATTTATCCGCATCAACCTCAAAGCAAGACGGCCGAAGCGGCTGCTATTGTGGAGCGTTTGGTGAAGAAATATAAGATTCAGGCGATTGCTATCGGTAATGGTACGGCGAGCCGCGAGACGAAGAGTTTTGTGGATGGCTTACGTTTTGATACGCCTGTAGATACCTTTGTAGTGAGTGAGCAAGGGGCTTCGATTTACTCGGCATCTGCTATCGCACGTGAGGAGTTTCCTAATGAGGATGTGACGGTGCGTGGGGCGGTATCTATCGGTCGCCGATTGATGGACCCGCTAGCGGAGTTGGTAAAAATCGATCCGAAGTCTATCGGTGTGGGACAGTATCAGCATGATGTGAACCAAACGAAGTTGAAGAAGGCTTTGGACCAAGTTGTAGAGAATTGTGTGAACCAGGTAGGGGTGAATCTGAACACGGCGAGTGCGTATCTATTGACGTATATCGCTGGACTGGGTCCTACATTGGCGAAGAATATAGTGAAGTATCGTGCCGAGAATGGGGCGTTTACGAGTCGCAAGCAATTGCTGAAGGTACCTCGTTTGGGGCAGAAGGCGTATGTGCAGGCGGCTGGTTTCTTGCGTATCCCGAAGGCGAAGAATCCTTTGGATGGGAGTGCGGTACACCCTGAGAGTTATGCGATTGTAGAACAAATGGCGAAGGATCAGGGCTGTAGTGTGGCCGAGCTGATGCAGGATGCTGCTAAGCGTAAGGCTATCGACTTGAAGCGTTACGTGCAGGGAAATGTGGGGATGCCTACGCTACAGGATATCATGGAGGAGTTGGCCAAGCCAAACCGTGACCCTCGTGAGCAGCTTACGGCTTTTGCATTTGATGAAAATGTACGCTCGTTTGAGGACTTGCAGATTGGGATGTCGCTTCCTGCAGTGATTGGGAATATCACGGCTTTTGGTGCGTTTGCTGATATCGGTATCAAAGAGAATGGTTTGATTCATATCTCGCAGATGGCGAATAGACGCATTGCATCTCCTACAGAGGTGGTGAGCATAGGCCAGCAGGTGATGGTGGATGTGATTGATATTGATACGAAACGTCGACGCATCTCATTGAGATTACAAAGATAATAATGAAATATAGAACGATTATGGATATTGAAGCTTTACGCGCTTATTGCTTGAACAAACGGAAAGTGACCGAATCGTTTCCTTTTGATGATGTAACTCTAGTATTTAAGGTGATGGGCAAGATGTTTGCTATCATGCCTTTGGAGAAGGAGCAGATGATTAGTTTGAAGTGTGACCCTGATCGAGCGATAAAACTGAGAGATCGCTATGCAGGGGTGCAGCCTGGATGGCATCTCAATAAAACGCACTGGAATCAAGTGTTGCTGGAGAGCGATGTGGATGATAAACTGATCATGGAGTTGGTGGACCATAGTTACGACTTGATTGTTGCGAAGTTTACGCGGGCGATGAAGGCGGACTATTTGGAAGATGACCTCTCGAAATAATTATCTAACAATTAAAAAAGAAAGTATGGAATCTATACATAATGATCATATGCATTTTGCAAAGCTCGACTCGACAAGTCATTATTTGTCGGAGATGATGCGTGCAAAAAATACGCATATACCAGACTATTTGACGATATCTGCTGATTTTCAAACGGCAGGTAGAGGACAAAGAGCCAATGATGGATGGGAGTCTGATCCTGGCAAGAACTTGTTGTTCTCTATCTTGATTCGTCCGAAGCGAGTGCCTATCGCCGATCAATTTTTGATTTCAGAGGCGGTGTCTTTGGGTATTCTGGATGTCTTATCGACTTATTCCAACGAGATGAAGATTAAGTGGCCAAATGACATTTATTACCAAGATAAAAAGCTTGGTGGGCTTTTGATTGAGCATTCTTTGCAAGGCTTGAATATAGAGTATTCTATTGCTGGCTTTGGGTTAAATGTGAAGCAGACCACATTCCGTGGATCGGCACCAAACCCTATAAGCTTGGCGACAATCACGGGAGAGACTCTTGATCGTATGCCAATCTTGGAAAACTTACGTGCTCGAATTGAAGCACGATGTGAGGCCTTGTTTAAGGGCGATGAAGATGTGATTAAGAGCATGCAGGTGGAGTATATGTCTAAATTGTTCCGCTACGAAGAAGATGCCTTGTTTGCCGATGCAGGTGGGAAGTTTGAGGGCCGCATTGTAGGAGTATCTCCACAAGGAGTGCTTACGATTAAACGATTGAAAACTGGGGAGGTTGTAGACTATCTTTTCAAAGAAGTACAACATGTCCTTGTTGATAATGACGAGGAATCATTGACACTATAATAACTAGAATATTAATAACAAAATAGATTTATGACGAAGTATAACAGAATTCTTTTGAAACTAAGTGGCGAAAGCTTGATGGGCGGGAAGCAATATGGTATTGACGAAGATCGTCTAGCGGAATATGCACAACAAATTAAAGCGGTACACGATAAAGGTGTACAAATCGGTATTGTTATCGGAGGAGGTAACATCTTCCGTGGCTTAAGTGGTGCGGCCAAAGGTTTCGATCGTGTGAAAGGTGATCAAATGGGGATGATGGCTACGGTGATCAACAGTTTGGCGCTTAGTAGTGCGTTGACTGCAGCGGGTGTGCCATCACAAGTGTTGACGGCTATTCGCATGGAGCCTGTAGGAGAATTCTATAATAAGTGGAAGGCGATTGATTTGATGGAGAAAGGTTCTGTTGTAATCATGTCGGCTGGTACGGGTAATCCTTACTTTACTACGGATACGGGTAGCTCGCTACGTGGTATCGAAATCGAAGCAGATGTGATGATGAAGGGTACGCGTGTAGACGGTATCTATACAGCTGATCCTGAGAAAGATCCTACTGCTACTAAGTTCGACCGAATCAGTTATGATGAAGTGTTGGAGCGTGGGCTGAAGGTGATGGACTTGACCGCTACTGTGATGTGCCGTGAAAACAACTTGCCTATTTTGGTGTTTGATATGGATACAGTGGGTAATTTAGAGAAGGTTATCTCTGGCGATAATATCGGTACAGTAGTGCATCCATAATAGCTGGGCGTCAAGAAATTAGCTGACGAATTGTTGTATATAACCAATAAAACAGCTACTTTTGTACCAAAATTAACAAGATAATAAACCAACAATTTATATTATGGCTGAAGTAAAAGTTATATTAGGCGATGCAGAAGAAATGATGGAAATGGCTAGCATGCACTTGGATGAGCAATTGTCTCATATCCGTGCGGGTAAAGCTGATGTGCGTCTTATCGATAGCATCCGTGTAGATTCTTATGGCGCTATGGTGCCTATCAACAACTGTGCTGCGGTAACAACTCCAGACTCTCGTACGATTGCAATCAAGCCTTGGGATAAGTCTATGTTTCAACCTATCGAAAAGGCGATTATCGATTCTGATCTAGGTATCATGCCAGAGAATAATGGTGAAATGATTCGTATCGGTATCCCTCCATTGACTGAAGAACGTCGTAAGCAGCTATCTAAGCAATGTAAGCAAGAAGCTGAAAATGCGAAGATTAGTGTACGTAATGCTCGTCGTGAAGGTATCGATAAGCTGAAGAAGGCTGTGAAGGATGGTCTATCTGAAGACTTGCAAAAGGATGCTGAAGGTGACTTGCAAAAGATTCATGATAAGTTCATCAAGCAAATTGATGATAGCTTCGCTGCGAAGGAAAAAGAAATTATGACTGTCTAAGGATATATGCCGAAAGGACTAGTTATTCAAAATACTGGTAGTTGGTATACAGTAAAACCAACTGAAGGTGAGCCCTTGCCCTGTAAGGTCAAGGGCAACTTTCGTTTGCGAGGTATCAAAAGTACCAATCCTATCGCTGTAGGGGATATCGTGACTTACAACGAGCATGGGGAAGGTACGGGACTGATTTATGAAATTGAGACTCGCAAGAATTACATTGTACGTAAGTCGCCCAACTTGAGCAAGCAGTCGCATATCATTGCAGCCAATCTTGACTTATGTTTGTTAGTGGCGACAATCAACTACCCTGAGACTTCAACAACGTTTATTGATCGCTTCTTGGCGAGTGCTGAGGCATATGATGTGCCTACAGAAATTGTCTTCAATAAAGTAGACTGCTACAACGAAGCTGATATGGCTGTGCTTGATGAATATAAGCAGATTTATGAATCTATCGGCTACAAGTGTCACGTGCTTTCTGCGGAAACAGGTGAAGGTGTAGAGGCTATCAAGAATCTGCTTGTAGATAAGGTGACACTTTTCTCTGGACATAGTGGTGTGGGGAAATCGACGCTTATTAATGCATTACTTCCTAATGTGCATGCGCGTACATCGGAAATATCAGAGGTACATCAGACTGGTATGCATACGACGACTTACAGTAGTATGTATCCACTTGAGTATGCTGAGGGGTATATCGTAGATACTCCAGGTATCAAAGGGTTTGGTACTTTTGATATGAAGGAAGGGGAGATAGCTCACTACTTTGTAGATATCTTTGAGATATCTGATGGGTGTCGCTTTAATAACTGTACGCATATCCATGAACCAGGTTGCGCGGTATTGCAGGCTGTAGATGATGGTGAGATTGCTCCATCTAGATACAATTCGTATCTATCTATGTTGGAAGATGAGGAGAATGGAAAGTATAGGTAATATATAATGTGTCTGTACTGATTGTTCAGTCCTGTATAGTTAATATAAATAAGGTGTATCCATTGGGAAGTAGATTCCATGGATACACCTTATTCTTTTATTTGTTGTCTTCGTCTTTGTGTCTGCCAAATCTCTTGAACGTACTAATACGCAGTTTGCGAGGTCCTTCTTTGGCCATAGCTATGAATTTATCTAGCTGTTGGTTGGCTTCTTGAAGAAGACTATTTCTTTTCTTTTCAACGTTGTGTTCTACAAACTTTGATTCGTGATATTCAGGAATCACGGAAAGAATCTCTTGCATGATGCGTATCTCAGCTTCTTCTACCCACTGACGGAACTCAGGATTGGGCTTGAAGTCTTTGCTAAATTTAAGCAGTCGCTCTAAGTCGAAACTATCGGCAGAGAATCCTGCACCAGCACGCATGGCATCGGCTGCATTGCAATCCTGTTCGATATGGGCTGGAATCATCATAACTGGTTTGCCAAGGTACATGGCTTCACAGATAGATTCAAATCCTGCAGTACTAGCATAGCACTTGCAGGTGCGCATATATTCGAGAAAGAGTTTGTCGTTGATTTTATGGTAGGTCAACGTGTCGTCAACGACAGTTTCTTCGGCAGCTCCTTTCTTATCCCAAAAGAAATGCATTGGGACTTCAGGATGCATTTTATGAAAAGCTTCTACATCTTCTGAGAAGCCAGAATTAAGCATATAACCATGGATATGTTCTCCTTGTTCAGGCTCCAGTTCTAGGACTTCGCTGCGAAGGATAGGAGGCACGACATCAATCTTGTTTGACTTATCCGATGGGAATGGATAAAACGATAGAGCCAGACGCTTTGCAGCTCCTACTGATGTAAAACGTGTGAAGTACTTGAGCACATCAAATCCACTGCCTTCAACTGGCAATGAGAATTGCTTATGCATAAATAGGTATTGATGACCTATACATACATAAGGTATGCGGGGACGGTGAATCATATACACCATACCAGTGAGCATCTCATAGAAGTTGATTACGACATCGGCTTTCGATGATTTGATATGCTGATTGATCATATGAATACTTTGCATATAATCTTGTGCATGTCGTATGTTGTTCATGATAGAGCTATCTATCTTGACTCGCTTGTTTTCTGGGCTAGGGGCAAAGTTGGGACTCAAAAAGCGCGTAATCTTTGTGTCCACACGCTTGGTGAAAAAGTCAGGTAAATCCCGAACGTTGCTCTTACCCACAAGTACTTCCACCACGTTATGACCATGGCGTTGTAACATCTCATACATTGAGATAGCTTGGGTGAAATGTCCTCGTCCTTCACCTTGTACGATAAATAAAAATCTCATATAGATGGGTTTAGATATTTAAAGAGATAAGATATGCCATTTGGCAGGGACTATACTTATAATGGAGCTTCGTCTGCTTCTGCTGTGCGCTCTTTGCTCATAGGTTGAGTAAGCTTGGCTACTTCTTGTTGTTGATCCATCTGTTCTGCTAAATTATTAGCTTCCTCTTTGATGTGATCTTTCAACATACCATCGTAGTATACCACGTGCCATTCACCTTGTTCGTCTTGAAGTAGAGCACTCAATGATTCTACCCAGTCGCCAGAGTTGAGATAATGTACATCTTCATACATCTTATTATCTGGATGGTGGATGTGCCCACAGATGACACCGTCGCATTGTTTATGACGAGCTAGAGATACAATTTCTGACTGAAAGTCGGTAATATAGTTAACTGCTCCTTTTACTTTATTTTTAATCTTCTGTGATAAAGAATAATAAGGAAGGCCACGCTTTAACCTGTTGTGGTTATATAGTTTGTTGATCCACAATAAGAAGCTATATCCTGTATCTCCTAACTGTGCAAGCCATTTCATTTTGGAGGTGACACTATCGAAGACATCTCCGTGACATACATAATAGCGTTTGCCAAAGTTTTCGTAGGTCCATTCACTTACTACTTCTATATTTCCAAAAGAAAGGGGCATCAAGTTGTCCAAGAAGTCATCATGATTTCCGCGTACGTATACAATCTTTGTATTGTATTTTTCCATCATTTTCATTATGGTCTTGAAGAATTTTGTATGTTTTCTTTTCCATTTACCCATTCCTGATTTTTTAAGATGCCAACCGTCGATAATATCTCCATTTAGTATAAGAAGATCGCAGCGGATAGAACGTAAAAATTCAGACACTTCATAAGTCTTACTGTGAGATGTGCCAAGATGGATGTCTGACACGACTACTGTAGGGTAATAGGGAAGATGTGACATAGTCTCATTCTATTTGAAACGTGAATACTAATAGGTACAGAAGCCTTTGGGGGCATACCAGTTTATGCAAAGATGCAAAAATCATATTACAAAATGATGAAATGTGAACTTTTTTTCATTATGCTATACAATATATCTTTTGTGCGCTATCGGTGATGTAGAAAAAACACCCTTACTTTCTGAATAGAAATTCTAACTTTTTGCAACTATTTTGACCTGTATCAAGTTTTTGCACTGATTACAAACTAAAGATTTGCAAAGTCTAGATTACAGTTTGAAGATGTTGTATATTTGCAACACCCTAAACGAAGCGAGGGAACACAAAACGCTTCGCAAATCTACATTTACTAAAATTATCATGGACGTTAAGACTACAATGAAAAATGGACTTTGGACAAGTACCATTGATGTGGCCAATTTTGTTTCACTAAACATCAACCCTTATACTGGGGATGCGTCATTTTTGAGTGCGCCTTCAGAGCGCACTAAAAAAGTATGGGCAGAATGTATGAAAGCTATCGCTGAAGAGCGTGCAAATGGCGGAATACGTTCTTTGGATAACAAGACAGTATCTACAATCTCTTCTCACAAAGCAGGATACATCGACAAGGAAAATGAACTAATCGTAGGTCTTCAAACAGACGAATTGTTACGTCGTGCTATCAAACCTCTTGGTGGTATCGGTGTTGTAAATCGTGCTTGTAACGAGGCTGGAAAACCTGTTGATGAGAAGGTGAAAGATATCTTTACTCACTATCGTAAAACTCACAACGAGGGTGTATTTGATGTATATACTCCAGAGATTCGTTCTTTCCGTTCTCTAGGATTCTTGACTGGTTTGCCAGATAACTACGCACGTGGTCGTGTGATTGGTGACTACCGTCGTCTTGCACTATATGGTCTAGACCGTTTGATTGAGCAAAAGAAGCAAGATCTGCTTGACTACGCTGGTCCTATGACAGAAGATCGCATCCGTCTTCGTGAAGAAGTGGCTGATCAAATCAAAGCATTGAACGAGATGAAGGTGATGGGTGAATACTACGGTATCGACCTAAGCCGTCCTGCTACTTCAGCTCAAGAAGCTGTGCAGTGGGTATATATGGGCTACCTTGCTGCTGTAAAAGAGCAAGATGGTGCTGCAATGTCTTTGGGTAACGTGTCTTCATTTCTAGATATCTATATCGATTATGACTTGTCTGAAGGTAACATTACTGAAGAATTCGCTCAAGAAATCATCGACCAATTCGTCATTAAACTACGTATGGTACGTCATCTACGTATGCAAGCATATAACGATATCTTCGCTGGTGACCCTACATGGGTAACTGAAGCTATCGGTGGTTCTTTCAAGGACGGTCGTACAAAGGTAACTAAGACTTCTTTCCGTTTCCTTCAAACACTATACAACTTAGGTCCTAGTCCAGAGCCAAATATGACAGTTCTTTGGTCTCAAGATCTTCCTCAAGGTTTCAAAGATTTCTGTGCACAAGTATCTATCGATACATCATCAATCCAATACGAGAATGATGACTTGATGCGTGAAACTCGTGGTGCTGATGACTACGGTATCGCTTGTTGTGTATCTTTCCAAGAAATTGGTAAGCACATCCAGTTCTTTGGTGCACGTTGTAACATGGCTAAGGCGCTACTATTGGCTCTTAACGGTGGTCGTTGTGAAAACACAGGTACATTGATGGTCAAGGGTATTGAGCCTTTGAAGAGCGATGTACTAGACTTCGATGAGGTAATGCACAACTACCATATCGTCCTTAAGGAAGTAGCTCGTGTGTATAACGATGCTATGAATATCATCCACTTCATGCATGATAAGTACTACTACGAAAAGGCTCAAATGGCTCTTGTAGATACAAACCCACGTATCAACTTGGCTTACGGTGTGGCTGGTTTGTCTATCGTTGCTGACTCATTGTCTGCTATCAAGTTTGCTAAGGTTACTGCTAAGCGCAATGCTGAAGGTTTGACTGAAGGTTTCGATATCGATGGTGAATTCCCATTCTATGGTAACGATGATGACCGTGTAGACAACCTTGCAGTTGAAATCACTCACGACTTCAACAACATGCTTGAGCACTTGCCAATCTATAAGAATGCTAACCCTACATTGTCTATCTTGACGATTACTTCAAACGTGATGTACGGTACGAAGACAGGGGCTACTCCTGATGGTCGTGAGAAGGGTGTTGCTTTCGCTCCAGGTGCAAACCCAATGCACGGACGTGATAGCCACGGTGCGGTTGCTTCTCTTTCTTCTGTAGCGAAGCTTCAATACACAGATGCGAAGGATGGTGTATCTAATACATTCTCTATCGTACCTAAGAGTCTTGGTGCTACTGCTGAAGATCGTGTAGACAATTTGACTACAATGATGGATGGTTACTTCGCGAAGGGTGCACACCACTTGAACGTGAACGTACTAAACCGTGATATGTTGATGGATGCTATGGAGCACCCAGAAAACTATCCACAGTTGACTATCCGTGTTTCTGGTTATGCTGTACACTTCGTAGAGCTTAGTCGTGAGCACCAAATGGAAGTGATCTCTCGATCATTCCATGAGCGTATGGCATAATCGCCCCGCTCTAGCATAGTATACTATATAATATAATTAAATGTAGAAATGCCGAGGGGGCTTTGTCCTCTCGGCATTATATATTATATTTGTTGGGAAACCAATTAACTACCTACCTTATGAGTGAAAAGAAACTACTACGTGTGCATTCATACGAGAGCCTAGGTACCTATGATGGTCCAGGTCTACGTCTTGTAGTTTTTCTACAAGGATGTAACTTCCGTTGTCTATACTGCGCTAATGCAGATACTATCCCTATGAAGGGAGGTAAAGACACTGATCCTGCTGAAATTTTAAAAATGGCTGTCAGTCAAAAACCATTCTTCGGGCGCAAGGGTGGGGTGACTTTTTCTGGTGGTGAACCTACCCTACAAGCGAAGGCGCTTATTCCATTGGTAAAGCAATTGAAAGCTGAGGGTATCCATGTGTGTATAGATAGCAACGGAGGTGTTTGGAATGACGATGTGAAGGAGCTTATCGATCTAGTGGACCTTGTATTGCTAGACGTGAAGCAAATAGATCCTGAGAAACATTTATCATTAACAGGACTTCGCAATGACAAGACACTTGCGCTTGCCAAGTACATGGAAGAAATAGGCCAACCATTCTGGATGCGCTATGTACTTGTACCAACAATTAGTGACGCAGAAGAGGATATTCGTTTATTAGGCGAAACACTTGGTGCGTACAAGATGATACAACGATTGGAGATACTACCTTATCATACTCTCGGAGCTCATAAGTATGAGTCTTTGGGACAAGAGTATGCCTTGAAAGATATCAAGGAAAATACTCCAGAGCAGTTAACCCGTGCTCGAGAGCTCTTTGAACAGTATTTTGATGTAGTATATCTTAATTAATTAAAAAAGCATGCCTTAAAGCATGCTTTTTTTCTTGTTTTCTTTGTGGTTTTAATTATAAACCTTATCTTTGCAATGTGTTTTTCATAGTATTAGATTTAAGGTTAACAAGGTTGGAGTCAGGTGTGACTCCTTTTTTTTGCTCTAAACTTTCCTAGCTATATTTACTTTCTTTTTTAGACATAAAGATGGCATTGCTTATTCCTAAAATGTAATGTTTACGTAATGTATATTCACATTAATGTTTCCCTTTTGACATATTCTTGTCACATATTATTCTGACTTTTGTAATCATAAAGACTTACACAGTGTAAGTGTCTACATTGAATATTGCATAAATCATGAAGTATCTCTCTTTTTGTAACTCAGAGTCAGGCAAAAAATCTTTTAGACGTAAATGTCAAGTGTGTTTGGTTTTAGTTTGTACTGCTGTCGTTTTATTATTGAATATGCAAAGTTGTACATTATCTGAGGCTAAACCGATGCATGATACAAGTACACAGAAAGGTGTTGATTTAGTATGGGCTGTAGCTTCCGATTTACATGTGATGGATACATCTATTGTACAGCGTTCAGGTAAGGCCTATGAATCATATCTTAAGCATGATAGAAAGTTGCTGTCGTATTCCCGTGAGATGTTGGACTCTTTGCGCTTGAAGCTGCTTCATGAGAAGCCAGCTTTTCTTTTGATCAGTGGTGATTTGACAAAGGATGGTGCATATGTGTCTCATCGATATTTAATCAATAATTTACTTAAGCCATTACATGTTGCTGGTATACAACCTATCATAGTGCCTGGCAATCATGATCTTATGAATCCCCATGCCTATATATATAATGGTGATAAAAGTATTCGTACACGTACAATAGGGCCAAAACAATTTAAAAAGATGTATGGTCCATATGGATATAATCAAGCAATTTCTAATGACTCCTCTTCATTGAGTTATGTGATAGCGCTTACTCCTAAAGTACGTCTATTATGTTTGGATGCTAATCAGTACAAGAAGAATGATTTCAACTTAGACACTTGTCAACATAATGGTGTGCTCGCTCATAAAACATTAAAGTATATTGAAAGAGAAGCAAGTGAGGCCAAAGACCTTGGTATACGTATGATGATTATGGTGCATCATGGAGTCATTGCGCACTGGCGTCTTCAGAATCAAGCTAATCCAGGTTATATCTTAGACAATGCACAGAAACTACGAAAATTATGTTATAAGTATAATATTGAGATTTGCATGACTGGCCATTCACATTGTCAAGACATAGCGTTACATTCTTACTGGGGTAAAGACTTGTATGATGTTCAAACTGGTAGCTTAGTGACATACCCATGTCCATATCGCTTGATGCATCTTCATGGAGATACTTTGGATATTACTAGTCGGAGAATTTCGATGGGTGCTGATTTTGAACTTTTCGCCAAGGAATCTCTTACTGAAGGTGTAGCTACTTTTTCTTTGCCTCATGTGCCAGAAAGCTTCCCAGATACTTTACGTAAACGCATTGCCAAAGATGTAGGTCGATTGATGCTGATTCATGCTTGTGGAGATGAAAAAGTAGATGAAGAATTCGACACAGAGTTAAACGACTTAGATGCACATATGCGTCGTTATCCATTCTTTACACGACTAAAGATGGCAATTATTATTAAAGCGCTGTCAATAGATTCAGGAGTGGAAGATAATGATGTGGAACTAGAGCTGTCTCCAGTATTGGCTAGTCAGCTAGTGCCATGATTGGTCGAATAAATTGTCTTATTTCACCTAAATTAATGTCACAGCCCCCGAGACAATCGTGAGATTCTCTCGGGGGCGTTCTTTAGTATTTCAACATAGTGATTTCGCAGAGTAGGAATGGACGCTTATATTTCAATTAGTCTGATTTCGTTATATTGCAGTTCTCGATTCACCCTGCTGTTCACCTCGATTCAGCACGTTGTTCACCTCGATTCAGCATGCTGAATCGAGACTAATCTCTTATTCTAATTAAATACTCAGTAAATAAAGGGGCCAGATACAAATTAAAGAAAGAATTTACAGAACAGAGAGTTTGCTACTCAAAGTCCCACAGAGATAAATTTTCGTAATCTGAAGCATACCATTCGGGAACAACGAGTATCATGGTGTCAAATGGACTTACCCAAATAACGCTATATCTGCTAGATGTCACTTGGTTATATGTCATTGGTGCAGCTTTAATACGAGACGTTAGCTGAGTAGGGAGAAGATATTTGTCAATATCATCTCCTAGTAGCCATTTGAGTTCAGAGAAAAAGTCTATTCTAAGGGCAAATGGACGCATCTCAACTAGATGTCTTATTTCATACTTTTGGAGTAAATCTGTAGTTAAGGTCTTGATTTGCCATGCTTGTCTTATGCTTTTTGAATCAGGTTCTTTATTGAAAAGCCTTTTTATAGCACGTATCATATCTGGTGATATGGTGAGCGTAGAGTCTAGAGAGATGATTCTTTGTTTCTCTATAATAGTGTCTTGCTGCTTTTCGAATGCATCAGATTTGTTGATGAGCAGCACTTGACTATGCAGCCCTGTTGTACACAACAAGAGAGCTGTAAGCATCGAGATATATAAACGAATTCTTTTCATACAGCATTACTTTTGATGGTTAGACGTGTTCTTCTATGCAATGTTACGATATAATATTGATTTATCAAAGAAATTTAACAAATAATCAACTACTTCAAGTCGTTTCTTAAGTAATGCATGTCTGTTATCTAAAATGAGGGTATGCCAAACATTGGTTTGACATACCCTCAGCTCAGTAGATTGTCATATCGCATGGTTGTCTACTAGCTAACTTACATTTATTCATATATCCCTTAACAAAATTCTCCGTGTTTAGTATTGATGGAATACACCAGGCATTGTTTGTAGCACTAGTGGATTCTTAGGATTTCTTCCTAGATTGCTTTTGTCTATAACCCACACTCTTTTGTCATTTAGTGACCAAAAGTAGTGGTATGCCTCCTCTCTAGTCCAAGTAGGCAATAATATATCTAGGTCTATGACTTCCACTTCATCAAGTGCAGATGTTGGTATACGTGTAGTAGACATCATATATCTATCGGCGTAGAAAGTCAATTCTTGTACAATACTTTTTTTATAATCGTAGAAAACTAGGCATTCATTGACACCAGTTTCTTTGTTCACGAATTTGAAATATATCGCTGGACGATTAAAATAACTGGTCATTCTTGTGTAGCGATAAATTCCTTGATTTAATGTGGGATCATTACTACTCGTAAATGTTACATACACATCTTCATATGAAGATGTCAAGCTCTTTTTTGCTTGACCATGAGCACACAAGAGGCTAATCAATATGAAAAGACTTAACACTTTCATAGCGTAGGTAGCTTCAGATGTGAATATCTGTCATTGTTGGCAAATATAGCAAAGAACTGCCAATCGACAAAGTATCTTCTAATAATTTATTGTAGAAATGTGATTTTAACTTTTAAAACCCCTTTAATAGGCGAGTAATGTCTATTCTTGGGTGTGGTCCTAACATAGATAAGAATCAAATTTATGGATTAATCTTTTGTTTGTTGAGTGATCAAATCAATGAGAACATTGTTTTATTTAAATAAAATTACTATTTTTGTGTTTTCTACTGACTCAAACTATTTTGTACTATGAGATCTTTATCGAAACTATATACTATATATTTGCATCCACTGGTTGTGTTGCTTGTCTTTTTAATTGCCAGTGGCACCTATTTGGTGTCCTTTTATAATTGGGGAAGTCAATTACACACTAATATGGTGTTGTATATCAAGGATTTTCTCGAGCAATATCTTATTTCATTACTGTATCTTGGTATTTTTGCATTTGCTTCATATTATATATTTTGGATAATGAAAAAGAAGCAAATGAGGTATAGTGAAGTTTTTGGTGTACTGGCTGTTTGTATTGCTGGAAATCTTGTTTTATCCTTATTGTGGAGATTTCCTCAAATTTGTACTGGTGCTTGTTCAGGTATGTTGTTTTTAATTGCTATTATAAGTGCTAGAATTGTAGAGCCTTTTGAGGATATGATATTATCACTAAGAGCTTTTTTTTTCTCTAGTTCTGATCATTCTGAGGTTGATCCATTTGAGTGGATATTATGGTTCTTACCAGTAGTTGCTTACCTTGTATCGGTAGTTTTGTTTTACGGACTTGATATTCTATTTGAATCACAATATTTGATTCTTGTGTTTGTTGAAGATTATGCACTCTTTGTGACTTATTTGATTTCCTGCTTAATTATGTACTCGATTAGGCGAAGGTCGGGGATGCGTACTTTGCTTAATGTCATTGTTTTTGTACTGGTTAATTTTATGATGGTGTATATGTTTTATATGCAGTCCAAAGATTTGGTAGTTAGTGTATATATGTATGCGCAGAAACTGGTATATCTTATTGTGCTGATGGTAAGTATAGATATGTTCCCTTCACAGAGAGAGAAGTCTTTAAATTGGTTGTCTAAAGTATAATCAGTCTATATAAAAAGCGAGAGGGTATATCATACGATATACCCTCTCGTTATATGATGTAATCACTCAAATTCTCTCTCACGGATTTAAGTGTTTACTTATTCTTGCATTGATTACTTTTTAGCGTCTTCTTTAACAGATGCACTTGTCATTGTTACATTGTAAGTAGACTTAGCCTTAAGAAGCTTCTTAGCAAAAGCTTGTAGGTCTTTCTTAGTAATGCTATTGACAGTCTTCACATAATTGTTGACGTTGTCAATGCCGTCTTGATCATACTCAGACATAGCACTTATCCAGAACTTGTTTTCCTTCAAGCTAGACTCAAATTTCTTAAGCATTGGAGGAACTACCTTCTTCATGTTGACTTCCTTAGGACCGTTTTCTGCAAGGTCAGTCATTTGTTCTGTAGCGATTTCTTTAAGACGATCGTACTTAGCAGGATCTGTATCGAAGAAGATAAAGAAATTTGCAGCCTTTTCTGGTTCGTCGTTAACGCTTGCGCTTACATAAGCACCATACGTACCACCTTCGTCTTCACGCATTGTTTCTGTGCAACGAATGTCCATCAACTTGCCGTAGATTGCAGCTACAAGTTGAGTCTTCAAATTATATTCGTAAGGCATGTTGTAACCGATGAATGCAGTTGTCTTCTTCATATCTTGTTCTTGATAGAAGTGAAGAACCTTGTGACCCTTTTGAAGATGGCTAACTTCGTGGTTTGCTTTTTCGCGTACTTTAGCATCTGGTAGAGAACCAATATACTTTTCAAACAATGGTTTAGCTGTAGCTAGGTCAATGTTACCTACAACGTAGAAAGTAAAGTCGCCAGCATTAGCAAAACGTTCTTTGTATAGTTTCAAAGAATTTGCATAGTTCACTTTGTCAAGATCTTCTGCTTTGAAACGACGACTATGGATATCATTACCATAGCGTGCGTAGTTCAAACTATCTCTGAAGTGGGTTGTTGGATTTTTCTCTACGTTTTCTAGGACAGCTCTCATGCGATTTCCGAATGATTTAGCTGCTTTTTCGTCTAGACGTGGAGCTGTGAATGTCAAATAGTTTAACTGAAGCATTGTTTCTAGATCCTTAGGAGAACATGCAGCAGAAACTGTTTCAGAGAATGTATTTACAGACGCATCAACAGAAGCAATCTTACCTGAAAGAAGTTTTGTCAATGTTGTATCGTCGAATTTACCAAGACCACCAATTTTATACAAATCGTTTACTTGAGCAAAATCGTAGTAACGGTCTTCACCATACAATGACTTACCACCCTTACTGTAACCCTTCATGATAATTTGATCCTTCTTGAAGTCGGTTTTCTTAAGGATAACCTTAGCACCGTTTGCAAGTACCCAAGTAGTTGTACCTAGTTTGTCGTCTTCTGTAGTCTCAACCACCTTACCAGGAGTTAGGTCTTCGCTAATCAACGGCTCATCGATTACTTCGTCAACATAAGCTTCTAGTTCTTCAGATTCAACAGCAGCAAACCACTTCTTCATATCTTCCTTCGTTGGAACAGTGACACCGTCCTTGATAGGCATAGTCAATGAGATAACGCGGTTCTTTGGGCTTTCCATGATTTTCGCCATCGTTTGGTTGATAGCAGCAACTGGTAATTTAGGAGCGAATTGGTTGATTATTGCGTATTCAGTCTCTACGCTAGGGATTGCATCACCTGAGATGAAGTGACGAATATATTGTTGGGCATAGAAACCGTGCTTTTGCTTATCACGGTCATTATAAACAGACTCTAGTTTACGCAAGTACTCAGCACGAGCACGCGTATACTCTGAAGGAGTGAAACCGAACTTAGCAGCACGGAATACTTCACGAACTAAGGCTTTGAAACCACCTTCAATGTCTTTTTCGTTTACTAATGCAGTTGCGTCAAAGTTTTCTTTTACCATGCTAGATAGGAAAAAGTCAGAGAAACTACCACGAGCAAATGCATAAGGAGGGTTGTCAGATTTTTGTGCCAACTCTTCGTAACGCTTATTTAGCATAGAGCCAATCATAGTAGTTACGTAGTCTTGCATTAAGAACATCATAGAACCACGCATTTCACGCGGCATGCGGTCTGTCTTTATTTGGAAGCTAGTTAAAGTACGAGTTGCTTCTTTGTCTGCTGCGATAGCCACAATCATTTCGTCGTTATTTTCTACTGGGTAGTATACACGCTCAGCTGGGTTTACTGGAGCAGGTACGTCAGCAAACATCTCTTTCATACGTGCTTCCATCTTATCTACATCAATATCACCAACTACAACGATACCTTGTAGGTCTGGACGATACCACTTGTGGTAATAGTCACGAAGTACCTTAGGGGGGAAGTTGTTGACTACATCTACACTACCTCCAGGAAGACAGTCGGCGTATTTTGAATCTTTACCGTAGATTTGTTCAGCAATCTTCTGAATGTTACGCATAGCTGCATTGTCTCGACTACGTAACTCTTCACGGATAACACCACGTTCTTTGTCAATTTCATTTTCTTGAAGAAGAAGAGCGTTACTCCAGTCGTGCATGATAAGCAGACAAGAATCTACTACACTTGGTTCTGTAGTTGGTACACCAGTAATACGGTATACAGTTTCATCCACCCCTGTGTAAGCATTAAGGTCACGGCCAAATACTAAGCTGTGGCTTTGGCACCAAGGAATAATACCAAGACCTTTATCGTTGCCTGGGAAATTTTTAGTACCGTTGAAGGCCATGTGCTCTAAGAAGTGAGCTAGACCACGTTGTTCTGGAAGTTCTAGAATAGCACCTACTTTCTGTGCGATGTGAAATTGTACACGATTCTTTGGTAATTCATTGTGACGGATGTAGTAAGTCAGACCATTGTCCAATTTACCTACACGTACGTCTTTGTCCATTGGTAGTGCAGACATCTGCGCTGACACTTGGCTTGTTCCAAAACCTAAGACAAGAGCAAAGGCAAGAACAGCTTTTCCAAATGCATGTTTCATACGTTTTCTGTTTTTTGGGTTAGTAATTCAATTACATACATTCTACTAGACGGTTGAACCTAGACAAAAGTTGCAATCTAATCGAGAAATATTGATTTTTTTTCTTTCGAAATATATGAAATGTCTCTCTTATTTCATGGCTTGACGGATTCGAACAAGTTTAGTCAATAGGGCATCAAGGTCATCCAACTTAAGCATATTAGCGCCATCGCTCTTGGCTACGGTTGGGTCCATATGGGTTTCCATAAATAGCCCATCAACACCTGCCGCTATACCAGCCTTAGCCATTGTTTCAATAAGGTGAGGCATACCACCAGTAACACCAGTTGATTGATTCGGACGTTGTAGAGAATGGGTCACATCAAGGATGACTGGCCATCCGAATGATTGCATGTCGGGAATACCTCTGAAGTCTACAACTAGATCTTGATATCCGAATGTTGTTCCACGTTCTGTGAGCATAACTTGACTATTACCAGCATCAATTACTTTTTGTCCTGCATGCTCCATTGCAGATCCAGAAAGGAATTGCCCCTTTTTGATATTAACAACTTTACCTGTCTTAGCTGCGGCTATCAGTAGGTCAGTTTGGCGGCAAAGGAAAGCTGGAATCTGAAGTACATCTACGTAGTTTGCAGCCATAGCAGCTTCTTCAGCTGTATGGATATCTGTTACAACAGGAATCTCAAATTCACGACCAACTTTGGCTAGTATTTCCAAAGCAGTCTCATCTCCGATACCTGTAAAGCTATCAATCCTAGAGCGGTTGGCTTTGCGGTATGAACCCTTAAATACATAAGGAATACCTAAGCGAGTTGTGATTTCTTTGATATGCTCTGCAATGCGTAGAGCCATATCTTCACCTTCAATTACGCATGGACCAGCTAGCAAGAAAAAATTATCCTGTTCGTTATTTTTTAAGTTATCAATAAGCATAATATATAATGTATAGTTAAGTTTTAGGATAAGTAATTATGGAATCATCATGGTAAGCTTTTCAGGCAATATCGTAATGTCCAGTGGGTAGCATTTACCCAGTAAGCGACTGTCAAGGTCAATGCTGGCATTTCGAGCACGCATTACACGAATTTCTTTACCGCGAAAAACATCCACTTCTTTAAGATTCTGAATGCGGTTATTTATCATTTGCCATAGACAATATAGGAAGTGCCCTACGCCTTTAGGTCTATGGATTAGTGAGATGTCCAACCAGTTGTTATACGGCACCGCACTTGGGGTTTGCCCCCAACCTCTGGAGTTACCAACACATACTGTCATATAGCGCCCTTTTACGTGAACATCATCTATACGAAGATGCATCTTGTGTTGCTTCTTTTCAAATAAGAGCATGAACCCCGCTTCAAGTAAGGCCATATATTTCCAGCCCCAAAAGCGCTTTGCACGGTCTGATACGCGAATCATGCGTTCACCTACGCCTATATTTACGGCATTGATAAAATATCGATAAATATGTTGGCACTTTTCTGTATTGTAGTGACGAGTTTGCCCGATATCTACTTTACGAGTGCGACCAGAGAGTAGCCCTTGAATGGCAGCTTTATAATCTGTAGACAATTCCCAGAACTTTGCAAAGTCATTGACGATGCCGTTCGGGATGATACCAAATTGTATCTGCTCAAGATAATTTGGATTTTTTTGAACAGCCGCACTGAGCAAGATGCCATTAATTAGTTCGTTGAGTGCACCATCTCCCCCGACAATAATTAGCGTCTTATAGCCATTATTCATCAGAATGTCAGCAAGGCGTTCTACTGCACCATATCCTTCGCTTTGGAAATAGTCATACTGAATGTCGCAGGAATCAAGATAGGTTTGTATCTCGTGCCAGCGTCCTTTGCCTTCACCCGATCCAGCCATAGGATTGTAGATGATGCCCCATTTGTTAGGATTGAACTTCATTCGTTATATTTAGGTACACTTATTTGTTGTTATCACCAGCCTGATACCAGTCTAAGATTTTTTCTACTCGATCTTGAATAGGCATGGTTACTGGAAGCCAGTTGAGCTTGAAGCCACGGCGTTCCATACCTCTATACCAAGTCATTTGTCGTTTGCTAAATTGGTGGATAGCAATTTCAAGTTGACGTACCATCTCTTTGTAAGAAAGCTGACCTGTAAGGTGGAGTGTTACAAACTTATATTCTAGACCATAGTAAATGAGAGTTTCAGAAGAAACACCTTGATCAAGTAATTGTTGCACTTCATCCAACATTCCTTCTTCTAAACGGGCGTGTAGACGTTGTGAAATACGTTCTCTACGCAATTCGCGACTAATGTCCATTGCTACAATAAGAGAGTGGAGTGGCTTGAATTCGGTCTCCATCTCAGGATGCTCCTGTTGATACTGGGCAATCTCAATGGCACGTATAGCACGTTTTACAGTATCTACATCTGTTGTGTTATGAAGCGATTGCAAAGCAGCCAATCTTACTGTCAATTCTTCTAGTGAATTGTTAGCTAGTTCGGCGCGTAACGCATCGTTTTGAGGTACAGGCAATAAACGGTAACCTTTTAACACCGACTCTGTATACAATCCAGTACCTCCACAAAGTACAGGTACTAGGTTACGTTGTCTCATGTCTTGGTATACCTCTGTAAAGTCCTGCTGAAATTCGAAGAGGTTATACTTTTCGCCTGCATCAAGAATATTGATTAGATGAAAGGGGATAGGTCGTCCATCTATTTCGTACTCACATAGATCTTTACCAGTCCCGATATCCATCCCTCTATACACTTGACGAGAGTCAGCACTAATAATTTCTGTATGAAGGGCATCAGCTAGCGCTACAGCAAGACCTGTTTTACCAGTTGCTGTGGGACCAACTATACTAATGATTTCGTAAGGATTCATCTATTATAATTAATGAATTACTCAGGTAATTCCATGATGTCTTCCTCCATTTTAGTAGTGCACTCAAGACCTTCTTCAGTTACAATCCATGTGTTTTCGACACCGACTGGTCCAATACCAGGAAGTACAATTTTAGGTTCTAAAGCAAAGACTTGACGAGGTTCTAATTCCACTTTTTGACGTGGAGCAATAACAGGCATCTCGTTGATTTCAAGACCTACACCATGACCAATAAATTGAGCTTTTTGGCGTGTACCCATGAAGTTGTCGACAAATCCAGCTTTGTCCATGATAGACATTGCTTTATCATACAGGTCAGAAACTGCTGCACCAGGCTTGGCCATTTCTGCGATTTCGTTTTGTACTTCGATACATGCTTTGTGTGCATCGTATGCTTTTTGAGGAAGTTTACCAATGCTGTATACGCGACTCATGTCACTCATGTAACCATTGAAATTTCCACCTAAGTCAACCATCATACTTGTACCTGGAGTTAGACGGGTACCACTTGTTCCAACTGGTAGAGCTGAGTTCAGACCTGCACCACCTAAAGCAAAGTCATATGGAGATGGTTCCTCGGCATTGTCGCCTGCAAGGATACTACCCATGAAGATTTCCATGCTTCGACCAAATATACGGAAGATACCTAAGCTACCTTCTTGACGCATCACGCGTTCCATCTCAATAGAAAACTCATGATCAGTCATGCCTGGTATATAGATCTCAGGAATGCGCTTATAAGCTTTTGCGTGCATCATGCCAGCACGGCGGAATAGGTTCAATTCAAAATCTGTCTTAGTCATACGTGCTTGACGGATTAACGGAGTGCCGTTTACCACTTCAGCTTCTGGCCAAAGTTGTGATAGACGTACGTATTCCGTGAAAGGAAGCTCATCCCCTTCAAGCATCAATTTAGTCGGTGCAGGTAGACCACGCATTTGTAGTAACTCTACAATTTGTTCTGGTTTTCGTACATATTCTACGTGCTCTCCAGCTACAGTGTTTGGGCGCTTGATAAATAAGATCGCTGGACTGTGAAGTGGAATATAACAGTAGCCACTAATAATTTGTCCACAAGTATAAAAAAGGTTGGTGTTGCAGGCGATAAGCGCGGCGTCAATACCTTGCTCAGCCATTTGAACACGAATATTATCTCTTCTGAATTTCAATTCTGAATGTAAAGCCATTTTCTTTTTCTTTATGTTTATTCGTAGCACAAAGATAGGAGAATAATCCCAATGTGCCACACGAATAAGAAAAAAAACGCCACTAAGTTGCTTCAAGCAACTTAGTGGCGCCGCACTACATCATATCTCTCCTCTCTCTAACTTGTAACTCTTAGTAACACGTAGTGCGATGATTGATAGATTGTAATATAAGTAAGGTTTAGGTTAAGTATTATCTTTAGATGATACCTTGAGCAAGCATCGCATGTGCTACTTTCATGAAACCAGCGATGTTGGCTCCTTTTACGTAGTTTACATAACCATCTGCTTCAGTACCATATTGGATACATTGTTTGTGGATGCCTTCCATAATGCCATGTAGTTTTTCGTCCACTTCTGCTTCGTTCCATGATAGGTGCATTGCATTTTGAGACATTTCCAAACCACTTGTCGCTACACCACCTGCATTAACGGCTTTACCTGGGGCGTACATGATTTTATGTTCTAGGAACAAATCGATAGCTTCTGGTGTACATCCCATATTTGAGATTTCACCGACACAAAGTACTTTGTTTTCGATTAGGTGACGTGCATCTTCTTCGTTAAGCTCGTTTTGAGTAGCACATGGAAGAGCTACGTCGACTGGCACCTCCCAAGGAGTTTTACTGGCCACGAAAGTTGCTTCTGGGTAACGTTCTGCATATGGAGCTACGATATCGTCACCTGTAGCACGAAGCTCTAGTAGGTAGTCTACTTTTTCTCCGCTGATACCTTCTGGGTCGTGTACATATCCATCAGGACCAGAAATAGTAACTACTTTGGCACCCAGTTCGTTGGCTTTGATTGCTGCTCCCCAAGCTACGTTGCCGAAACCTGATAGAGATACAGTTTTGCCTTTTAGGCTAGTACCCATATTGTGCAACATATGGTGTACAAAATAAAGTCCACCAAAACCAGTCGCTTCAGGACGAATCAAGCTACCGCCAAATTCTAGACCTTTACCAGTTAAAGTTCCTGTACATTCTCTAGTCAATTTCTTATACATACCGTATAGGTAGCCCACTTCACGTCCACCTACACCGATGTCGCCTGCTGGTACGTCTGTGTCAGGCCCCAGTTGACGCCATAGTTCTAGCATAAATGCTTGACAGAAGCGCATGATTTCAGTATCGCTCTTACCGCGTGGAGAGAAATCACTACCACCTTTACCACCGCCCATAGGAAGTGTCGTCAAGGCATTTTTGAAGGTTTGTTCGAAACCCAAGAATTTTAGGATACTAAGGTTGACAGAAGCGTGGAAACGCAAGCCACCTTTATATGGGCCAATCGCGTTGTTGAATTGTACGCGATAACCAATGTTCGTTTGTACTTCCCCTTTATCGTCTACCCACGTTACTCGGAACGTGAAGATACGATCTGGTTCTACCAGTCGTTCGATAATTTTAGCTTGTTCAAACTCTGGGTGTTCATTGTAAACATCCTTAATAGATAAAAGCACTTCCTTCACTGCTTGAAGGTATTCTGATTCGCCAGGGTGCTTTGCTTCTAGTGAAGCCATGATTTTGTCAATGTTCATAGCTGCTCTTTTTAAGGTTTATGATTAATGATAAAATGTCAGTTATATACGCTGCAAAGGTAATGAGTCTTTTGTAACTACCAATTTTTTCTCCACTTATTTTTTAAAAAACTGATAAAATGATAGTTGCTCCAATTTGCGTTTGTGTTTTCTTGGCAATTGCTTGCTTGATTATTAAATTATTACTAATTTTGTAACGTGGGCATGAAAAAAATCAAACAAACGAGTGCTTTTGAAATTCATAAGACATTTGGCAATACTAATAGGAGAAATTTAGTGTTGTCAGATAGTGTATGGTCTCGTCTCTTGCAATTACAATTTGTATTCATGTTGCTATGCACTCTTTTGGTATGTTCGCGAGAAGCACTAGCTCAAACTAACTCTCATCCTTTTCAGTCTTTGGTTGATAAAGGTTTGCTCGTTACTAAGGATTATTTTACAGAGACAGAGGATTCGTTGGTTCGTACCCATTCTCCCAGAATCTTGTATATAAGCTCGTATCATCCTACATTTAGAGCGACTAAAGCTCAAATTGATGGACTTATGTCTGTATTAGATACTGCTGGAGTAGAAATTACAATGGAGTTTATGGATACAAAGCGTTATCCTAATGATTCTAATCAAATCGCTCTTTTTCGAAATCGATTAGCCTATAAGCTGGAAAGGTGGTCCAAGTTGGATGCAGTGGTAACAGGAGATGATAATGCGTTTCTTTTTGCACTACAGGAACAAGATGGACTGTTGCAAAATTGTCCTATAATTTTTTCAGGTGTCAATGATAAAGAGCTGGCTTTAGAGCAAAATAATAATCCAAGAATGACTGGGGTGGTGGAGCAAACGTCCATGGAGGAGACTATTAGACAAATGATTGCTTTGAAACCACAAGCCAAGAAGATTTATGTTCTAACTGATTCCACCAGAACGGCGCAGTTGGATTTTAATTTATTGATGGAGTCGCATGCCTTGAAATTTCCACATCATGAGTTTGTTGAAGTGAATATGTGTTTTTACTCAATGCCTGCTTATAGGGGAATGTTGAATAAAATACCTGATTCTGAGTTAATTCTTCTAATATCTGGGTATAGAGATCGCTTTTTTCATCCCATTGCGTTTAATGATTTATTGAGCATGATAAGGCAGTATACTCGTACGCCTGTCTTTCACTTGTGGAACCATGGTGTCGGGGAAGGGCTAATAGGCGGACGTTTGGTGTCTCCTTATGAGCATGGTAAGCTTGCAGGAGAGTTGCTACAAGAAATATTGAATGGTAGAGCTATTGAAGATATTCCTGTAGAGTATCGAGATATTAATATTAATATGTACGATTGGAATGTTTTGAAACAGTATGATTTTGATTTAAGTGTCCTTCCGAAGGATGTGGTTTATATAAATAGACCGATTGGTTTCTTGGCGGTGCATGGCAAGTCGCTTGCCATAAGCGGGGTTGTTGTGTTGATTTTGCTATTGGTGATTGTGTATCTTCAGATGCGCATACGATTTAAGAAATCTCAGGCTGAAAAGATGATGCTGCGTGCACAAGCCGCAGAGCAAGCTGACAAACTTAAGAGTATGTTTTTGGCGAATATGAGTCACGAGATACGAACCCCTTTGAACTCAATCATTGGGTTCTCTTCCTTGTTGCTTGAAGATGGTTTGTCGGAACAAGAGCGACAAGAATATTTTGAACTGATTGTTAAGAATAATGAGCAATTGTTGAATCTTATAGGTGATATTCTTGATTTAGCAAAACTACAGTCTGGTACAATGAATATGCAGCCAGAGGTGTTTGAACTTAAGGCGTTTGTGGTGAAAACATTTACTTCTTTGAGTCATCTAGAAAAGCCACCTCAAGTAAATGTTGTGCTAGATATAGATAACGAACCGACTTTCGAAGTTTTTTTTGATTCAAAGCGCTTGATGCAAGTGCTTAGTAACTTCATGACTAATGCATTGAAGTTTACCGAGGAAGGTGAGGTGCGTGTGTATTATCGTTTGGAAAATCATGGTGCAACCATTTTTGTGAAAGATACAGGTATTGGTATTGCTGAAGATATGCAGGATAAAGTCTTTAATAGATTTGAGAAGCTTGATGAATACACACAAGGTAATGGTTTAGGATTGTCTATCTCCTCTGCTATTATGGAGCAAGGCTGTGGACGCATCGGCTTTGAGTCAACGATAGGTAGAGGCTCGACGTTTTGGTGTTGGATTCCAAGCGCCGCACATGTCGAAGAAATCAAAAGAAAACGAGCTGAAGCAGAAGCTTAATAAATTGCAATCTGTTTTATAGTATAATTTGAATTTCCCTTTTCTTTGAATCCCTTACCTTCCACTACCCTGATTTTATACCTATGTAATAGGCAGCAAGTTCAACGCTGAACAGTGAGTGAATATGTTTGAAAGGATAAGACGAATTTTATTGGTTCTATAGCTGAACGTCATGATGGTTTCTCTCTGTGGAGTAGTGAAGTGAATCCTTCTAATTTTACTAAAATGGGACCCATGTTGATATTGTACGTGCAATTGCAAACGAGATGCAAAAGCGTATTATGGCTACTTTCCATCATATATTTAACATGATGTTCTATCCTAAACCAGAGAATGCTATGGTTCGCTCTGTGTCTTCGCACAATATTGTTCAGAAAAAATGTTTGACTCCACAAGGCTCTGAGTATAAGATGTTAATGGCAACCAGTCATAAGACACCCTTAAATATAAATTGATCTAACATACAACAATTATATGCTAGATCAATTTATATTTAAGGGCATGTTGCTTATTGCTATTCTTCTTCTTTCTTTTCAGAATAAGTCAGAGCAAATTGTTCGAGTTTTTCAAAGTCTTTAATAACCATTGTTGTTTTCTCATGGTAAACCAATCCAGCTTCTTCGGCCAATTTGATTTTTTCTGCCATAGTGACATGACTGCTGTTAACACCAAGTCCTAAACTACGAAGTGAGATTTGGATACGTTTTGTGCCAATCGTGTTTTCAAGTCTAGTTCTAATAAAGCAGACGGCACGTTGAAGGACATCATTAGGTGGAATTGCCCATGCTTTACGTTGCATCACTTGCGCACGTGCAGAAACCATGTTGATATGATTAAGACGAATCAATGGAAATTCAAAAAGCACATCAAGTGCTTCTTGTTTTGTGATTTGTAGAGTCGTAACTGCCGAAACACTTTGGTGAGTATACATATGGTCTGTAAAGCGACCAAATAAACAAGATGGTTCGATGAGGTAGGGCCCTTCAAAGTTTTCGGCGACACTGTACTTGAAAGGCTCCTGTACCTTTTGACAGCTACTAATCTCACCTGATAAAATAAATATTAACTTTGTACAGGGCAAACCTTGTCTCATAATGGTTTGTCTGGCTTGTAATGTACAAATTGTACACGTAGCTTTTCCAATAGGGCATTCAAGTCTTCTACGCGCAATCCTTGAAACAAAGGTAAGCGAAGAAGCTTTTCGTACATCGAGTCTGGTTGTACTCGTACTATTTTTTTATTCTTGCTCATAGGTACAAAAGTACTAACAAATTTTGAATTAACTGGCAAAATTAGGTGAATTTTTCGTCCGTTTTTTTCAATTCCTTGAATTTATGCGCTATATTTGCGCATGTAAAACCAAAACCAGTTCTATGATGAATGATTTTTTCAGCCAATTCTCGCTAGACCATTTTAATATGGAGCAATTTGCGAGCGCTTTTATCGTATTGTTTGCCGTGATTGATATTATTGGTTCTATACCTATTATTATTAATCTAAAGCAGAGTGGACGTAGTGTTAATGCAACTCAAGCGACTTTGTTGTCTTTGGGATTGATGCTGCTGTTCTTTTTTGCCGGTGATATTGTCTTGAGACTTTTTAATGTAGATATCCGTTCATTTGCTGTAGCAGGTGCTATTGTCATTTTCTTGATGGCTCTTGAGATGCTTCTCGATGTTGAGATCTTTAAGAATCAAGGACCAATTAAAGAAGCGACATTAGTTCCTTTAGTGTTTCCATTGTTAGCTGGGGCCGGGTCTTTTACCACCTTGCTTTCGTTGAAGGCAGAATATGCAATAGTTAACATCTTAATAGCGCTAATCTTGAATATGATTTGGGTGTTTATTGTTATCAGTTTGACTGATAAGGTACAACGTATTCTAGGTACTGGAGGTATCTACTTGATAAGAAAGTTTTTTGGTATTATTTTGATTGCCATTTCAGTTCGTCTTATCACGGAAAACTTTACTGCATTGCTTGAAAATATTGCAGCTGTAGGATAATATATTAAACATATATAATGGAGGGCATACTCATTTTGAGTGTGCCCTCTTTCTAATTTATAATATGACGGTTTGTCTGTATTGATTAGTTTTATTCATCCTTAAATAATTTGGTGTTTAGACTTAAATCTTGACATTTAAGCTTCAAATGTTGTGTATACAATACTTTATGCAACGTTGCATTCGGTAATCATTTTATCTAATCAACACTTTGGTCATGAAAAAAATAATTTTTTTGAAAGAAAACATCTATCGTCTTTGCAATCGTGTGCAAGATTTTTTATATATTTGGCAGACAAAGTTTTAGCTAACTTTTTTAATGTAAATCATATGAACTAATTAAATCCATAATCCATGACCTATTTACGTTTTGATAAGACGCTAACTAGCAATCTCCAAGAGTCTCTCACTCACGAGTTGCTTCGTGGTAATGCTAAAGGCGCCTATCATTGTACCACCATCGTAGATTGTAACACTAGAAAGTATCATGGGCTACTAGTAATGCCAGTTCCCGAACTGGATGACGAAAACCACGTCCTACTATCTTCTTTAGATGAAACAGTCGTACAACATGGAGCAGAATTCAATCTTGGACTTCACCAGTATCAAGGAGGGCACTTCTCACCTAACGGACACAAGTACATACGCTCTATAGAGTGTGAAAAAGTACCTGTAACCACGTATCGTGTAGGAGGTGTTATCTTGACTAAGGAAAAAGTTTTTGTACAAGATGAGAATCGCATCTTAATCCGCTACACGCTTGTTGACGCACATTCACCTACAATTTTACGTCTTAAACCATATCTAGCTTTTCGTAGTGTGCGAGAGTTTACTCATGAAAATGATACAGCCTCTCAAGCTTATACAGAAGTAGATAATGGTATCAGTGCATGTCTTTATCCTGGATATCCAGACTTGTACATGCAGATAAACAAAAAAAATGAGTTCCACTATCAACCAGATTGGTATAGAGGTATAGAATATAGTAAGGAACGTGAGCGAGGTTATTACTTCGATGAAGATTTGTTCGTTCCTGGCTATTTCGAAATACCTATCAAAAAAGGAGAAACAATTGTCTTTTCTGCTGGGATTGGTGAAACAAATCCACGCAATCTAAAAAGTCTTTTTATTAAAGAAATCGAAGCACGTACACCGCGTACGAGCTTCTTCAATTGTTTAAAGAATTCGGCTAAGCAATTTTTTATATCAGAAGACGATAATACTTATCTGCTTGCAGGTTTTCCTTGGTTTAAATGTCGTGCACGAGATATGATGATTTCTCTGCCAGGTATGACGCTAGACTTAGATAATGAGCAGAAGTTTCATGATGTGATGCGAACAGCTGTGCTTGCGTTTGATGCATTTATGAAGGGTAAAGAAAACCCAGTGAAGGTTTACGAAACTGAACAACCTGACGTCCTTTTGTGGGCTATTGCAGCAGTGCAACGTTTTAAAAGTTTTGCAAATTATGAAAAAGCTGGCGAGTTGTATGGTGAATTTTGTGAGCGTGTAATTAATTATATCTTATCAGGAAACCACGAAAATCTTTTTGTACACGATAATGGTTTGCTTTGGACAAATGGTGAAGATAGAGCCGTGTCTTGGATGAACTCTACTACAAATGGTCGTCCAGTTGTGCCACGTAATGGTTATCTTGTGGAAATAAATGCACTGTGGTACAATGCTTTGCGCTTTGTTGCTAAAATGCAGCGTATTCGCGGAAATCAAGGGGAGGCTGTGCAACTTGAAAATCGTGCACAAATTGCGGCTACATCATTTATGACGACGTTTTTGAACGAGCATGGTTATTTGTTTGATTATGTTGACAATCAGCATGTTGTATGGAGTGTTCGTCCCAATATGCTATTTGCTGCTGCATTTGATTACTCGCCACTAGATAAGCGTCAGCGCAAACGTGTTCTTGACTTTGTAACTCGTGAGTTGTTAACTCCTAAGGGTATTCGCAGTCTGAGTCCTAAGAGTGATGGTTACAATCCATATTATTCAGGTCCTCAGACAGAGCGCGACTTAGCTTACCATCAAGGGACTGCTTGGCCATGGCTCACTGCATATTATATGGAAGCTTATCTTAAAGTACATGGATTGTCTGGTGTTAGTTTTGTAGAGCGCCAGCTTGTAGGCCTTGAAGCAGAAATGTCTAATCACTGTATTGGCTCTATTCCTGAGGTCTTTGATGGCAACCCACCTTTTAAAGGACGAGGAGCTATAAGTTTTGCTATGAATGTTGGTGGACTATTGCATGTCTTAAAACTACTAACCGTATATAATACTGAGGAGGATACAGAAGAATGAAAGTATTGATGTTTGGGTGGGAGTTCCCACCGCATATATTGGGAGGACTAGGTACGGCCAGTTATGGACTGACTCGTGGTATGTCTAAACAAGAGGATATGGAAATTACTTTCTGTATTCCTAAACCATGGGGTGATGAAGATCAGAGCTTCTTACGTATTATTGGTATGAATAGTACTCCAGTGGCTTGGCGCGATGTGTCATGGGATACTCTTCAAGAAAGAGTGGGGAGCTACATGAATCCTCAATTGTATTATGATTTGAGAGATAATATCTACGCAGATTTTAATTATCTGAATACAAATGATTTGGGCTGTATAGAATTTAGTGGACGTTATCCTGAGAATCTTCATGAAGAGATAAATAACTATAGTATTGTGGCAGGCGTTGTAGCTCGTCAGCAAGAGTTTGAAATCATCCATTCACACGATTGGCTTACTTATCCTGCTGGTATTCATGCCAAGCAAGTAAGCGGAAAACCACTAGTTATTCATGTGCATGCTACAGATTTTGACCGCTCTAGAGGCAATGTAAACCCTACGGTGTATAGTATTGAAAAGAATGGTATGGATCATGCTGACCACATTATGTGTGTGAGTGAGATGACTCGTCAAACTGTTATCAATAAGTATCATCAAGACCCGCGTAAGGTGAGTACGGTACACAATGCTGTAGAACCTCTACCTCAAAATATTTTGGATTTGCCAGAGTATCACAATCCAAAAGAAAAGATTGTGACTTTTCTTGGACGTATCACTATGCAGAAAGGTCCTGAGTATTTCGTGGAGGCCGCTAATATGGTTTTGCAACGTACTCGTAATATTCGTTTTGTGATGGCAGGTAGTGGTGATATGATGGATGAAATGATACGCCTAGCTGCTGAAAGAGGTATAGCCGATCGCTTTCACTTCCCTGGGTTTATGAAAGGGAAAGATGTCTACAAAGTGTTCAAACGAAGCGATGTGTATGTCATGCCGTCTGTATCTGAACCGTTTGGTATTTCCCCACTGGAAGCTATGCAGTGCTATGTACCAAGTATTGTGTCAAAGCAATCAGGCTGTGCCGAGATTCTAGATAAATGTATTAAAGTCGATTACTGGGATATTTATGCTTTGGCTGATGCTATTTATAGTATCTGTATGAATCCAGCACTATATACATATCTTCGTGAAGAAGGCAAGAAGGAGGTAGATGCTATCACGTGGGAGGCAGTTGGCCACAAAGTGCGTGACATTTACAACCGTATCATCTTCAATTATTAATTCTAACTCCCTATACTCATTATAACTCATGAAAACAATTTGTTTATACTTTGAGATACACCAGGTCATGCACCTGAAACGCTATCGTTTTTTTGATATTGGTACTGATCACTATTACTATGACAACTATGCCAATGATATAAATGTGACTGATGTTGTAAACCGTTCCTATGTGCCAGCTCTTCAAACTCTTTTGGAGATGACTAAAACATATGGTAAAGGGTTTAAAGTTGCGTTCTCTATTTCTGGTGTGGCTATCAATCAATTGGAAATTTATGCTCCTGAAGTCATTGATTTACTTCAAGAATTGGCTACTACAGGCAATGTGGAATTTTTGGCAGAGCCATATAGTCACGGCTTGTCGTCATTGGCAAATGAAGAGTTTTTCAAAGAAGAAGTTGCTCGTCAACAAGAACTTATGCAGAGACTTTTTGGACAAAAGCCAAAGGTCTTGCGCAATTCTTCTTTGTTATACTCTGATGAAATCGGTCTTCTAGCGTATGATATGGGCTTTAAAGGCGTGCTTACAGAAGGGGCTAAGCAAATCCTTGGTTGGAAGAGTCCGCACTATCTGTATAGTTGTGCTTTACAGCCTAAGCTTAGTTTGATGATGCGTGATTACAAGTTATCTGATGATATTTGTCTTCGATTCAATGATCCTTCTTGGAGTGAATATCCTATGACAGCAGGTAAGTATGCGGATTGGGTGGCACAAATTCCAGAGGATGAAGAGGTTGTCAATGTATTTATGGAATTGCAGGCAATTGGTTACCATCAACCTTTAGAATCTGGTATCCTTGACTTCTTGCGTCAGCTTCCTGCTAGCTGTGCTGAGAGAGGTATTCGTTTTGCAACACCGAGTGAAGTGCTGAAGACTTACAAGCCTGTAGCTTCAATGGTTATGCCTCACCCAGTGACATGGAATGACGAAGAGCGTGATACGTCTTCTTGGTTGGGTAATCAACTTCAGCGTGAAGCCTTTAATAAACTCTATAAAGCTGCTGATCGTGTACGCCTATGCAAAGATCGTCGCATCAAAGAAGACTTTGATTACCTTCAAGGTAGTATAAACTTCCGCTATATGAACACTAAGTCAACTGCTGTTGGCTTTGATATGGGGATTTATGATAGTGCCTATGATGCTTTTAGCAACTATATGAATATCCTTGCTGACTTCATGAAAAGAGTCGATGCTTTGTTCCCAGAGGATGTTGATGCAGAAGAGCTGAACTCGTTGATTATGACTATTCGTAATCAAGATGAGGAAATTAATAGCTTGAATGCCCAGTTGCAAACGTTGCGTGATGCTGCGGCCAAGGCGGGCGAAGCAGTTAGTGAACCCATTGAGGAGAAACCAAAGAAAGCGACTACACGTAAAGTAACAGCGCGCAAGACAACTACAAAGCGTGTAACTTCTAAAATACACACTAAGAAAACTTAGTGTGTATCTTTGTAGAATAGTCTACAAATCGACTATATAATGTAGCATGGCCATGTGGCCATGCTACATTTTTTTATTCTTCGACCTGTTTGTTTTTATTTGTAATCTGATGTAAAATAGTGCAATGATGATTTGGCTGTCAATATCAAAATCTTTATCTTTGTAAACATTGAAGTAATAGTTTAAAATTATCAGATTCATCTGTTTTAAGATAATCAATCTTGTAAGGGTGGCTAGTAATGAGTCTTATGAAGTGGGAAAGAATTAGTGTAACTTGGATATTAGCTATAGTGCTTCTGTTGTTAGTGACAATAGGAGTAAGACAGGTTATACTGTTTCGTCAACAAGCCGAAATGGAAAAGTTTGAAGCACTTACTTTGATTCCTAATAGTGCAGTAGGTGTATTGCAAACAGATAATTTTTTGGAATTGGCCAGTCATTGCCCTTCAAACTTCTCTTTGAAAGGGTGTGAAAAGCTACCAACTTATTATTATCAGTACTTCAACAAAGTGGTTGTTAGTGAACATATTGACCAAGGAAAAGTTCATTTTGTGACCTATATCAAATGTATCAAATCTAGTCAGAAAAAGCTTATTGATGCACTCCGTTTAATAAATAAATCACACTATCCTACTAAGATACATCATTATGGTGGTAAGACTATTCAAGTACTTCCACGAGAGGATGGTGATTTTTTGGCAATTTATGCCGATGATAAAGCTTTGGTTATAAGTAAAGATTTGTATTTACTTTACGAAGTCATTGATACTGAATATGGTAAGTCTACTCCTCTGGTTGATAGTGAAGGGTTTAACCGTGCGGTTCGTGTGGCTGAGCGCACACGACATAGGGCGTTTTTTCTGTCTGAGAATGAATGGACAAACTATGAGATGAGCTTTATTGATAACAATATCTACTTTACAACTAATTTATTGTTTACCGATGGTCAAAGACCGTTTTTGAATATGCTTGCCAAGCAAAATCAGATAGAAGAATGGGCAGAGGAGATGCTGTCTGAGGGTGTGGTTGATTTGAAATGTTTCTCAACAAGTAACTTGCTAGCTTGGATGCCTTATCTGGATTTTCCACAGAGTGAGTTGTGGTTAGGATGGCTTGAACAGAATTGTAAAGGTCAAATGCTCCATGTGAACTATACTTTAGGTGAATCTATTGAGGATCTGTATTTGATCCCAATGAAAGAAGAGTCAAGCAGACGTTCTGAAATGGTGCGTATGTTGTCTGAAGCACATACAAAGCCTTGGTGCATAATGGACTATAATGGGTGGCTTATTCTCTGTAAGAATGAAGAAGTTATTCAGGCTTATGTCACAGCTCTTTCTGAAGGAAGGACGAAGGATAAATCAGCTACATTTAAGCATATACTAGGGCAGTTTGAACCTCCTTTTTCTATGTTTGGCATCTTATGTCATCAACTACCAAATACGGAAAGAACGCTTGTTAATAAGCTTGGATTTAAGGAACTTATCCAAGCGTATCCCACTTTTTATAAGCGTTTTTGTGTTGGTATACAGGTGTCTCATGACAATGATTCACATTATGTAAATGTTGTTTTTGTACCGAAATAAACATTGAAATTCTTGCTAAATACGTATATATGTAGTATTTTTGCGCCATTCTAGAGAGGGTAAAGAAGTGAAAAACCTCTGCGGTCCCGCCACTGTGAACGGTCTGATTATCAGGCTGTAAGTCAGAAAACCTCCTAGGATGAGTATCCACGTTTTTAAAAGGTCTCCGAGGAGTAGGCTGGATAGTATATGTATAGCAAGAATTCCAACATTTTGAATATTAGTTTTTTGAAAAGCGTCTGCTTACTTCAACGAGTAAGTGTGCGCTTATTTTTGTGTCTTTTTATTTCTAGTATTTCTGTTTCGGTAAGTGGTCAAGAGATACTTAAGGATACATTAAAAGAAGTAACTGTCCGCGGGGCTAGAAAGCGAGTTCGTAGTATAGAACCCATTCCTGTACAATCTGTTGAAGCAGAACAACTCATGGCGCAAGGTGTACAAAGTATAGCCGATGCGGTTAAACGATTTAGTGGTACTACTGTGCGTGATTATGGCGGTATAGGTGGTGTGAAAACTGTCTCTGTGCGTAGCATGGGCGCGTATCATACAGGAGTCGCATATGATGGTGTAGCTGTCAGTAACCTTATCGCTGGACAGATAGATATCGGTCGTTTTTCTATGAACCATGTTGGTGTGATTTCTTTGGCTGTTGGACAAGATAATCAATTGTTACAATCAGCTAGACTATTGGAGTCTGCTGCTGTTTTGAGTATTAACTCTGATTACAGCCAAGTGTCTACAGAGAAACCATGGGCGATGGATGGTGTGGTGCGTGTAGGTTCTTTTGGTGAGATTAATGGAGACGTTCGCTGGACGCAAAAGATTGGCAGCAATACCATTTCTTCTCTCAATTTACAAGCAATGCATGCAGATGGTAATTATCCATTTACACTTCAAAATGGTCAACTAGAAGAAGAAAGAAATCGTAAGAATAGCGATGTGGATCAGCGCAAAGTTGAAGCCAATATTGTGCACCAATTTGGGGCAGCAAGTACACTAGACATGAAAGTGTACTACTATCACAGTAAGCGAGGATTGCCAGGTAGTGTTATTCTATACAATGAAGAAAGCTATGAGCGTCTTTTGGATGAGACATTTTTTGTGCAGGCTTCATATAATAAGAAGTGGAATGACAAGTGGAGTATACAATCTCAAGCCAAATATGGCTATGGCTACAACCATTATAAAGATAAAGATGTAGCTTTAGATAGTGGTTGGCAGATTCAAAAAAACAAACAACAAGAGTCTTATTTAAATACAACCCTGGCTTACTCTCCAAATAAATCATGGGGGTTCTCATGGGCCAATGATGGTATATACAACACGTTGGATAATAACTCAGAGTCGGTACTCCATCCAGAACGATGGACATGGTTAACAGGTTTGACTGCGCGTTGGAGAAATTCTTACTTACAAGTACTTTGTACACTTCTGCATACTATGACTTTCGAGTCGGTTGATGGTGTAGTTGCTCCAGACGATCAGTCAGAGTGGACGCCTTCTTTAGCTCTACGGTATACCCCAATTAAAGGCCTACCATGGCATGTACGTGCGTTATATAAGCGTAGTTATCGTATCCCTAATTTTACTGATTTGTATTACGAAGTTTTGGGTAATACAAAGCTCAAGCCAGAGACAGCTGATGAATTTAATCTTGGAATGAGTTATACGTTAGCTTCACTCACTGACTGGTGGGATTATATCAGTATACATGCCGACGGTTATGTCAACAAAATTGATGACAA
Organism: Bacteroidaceae bacterium; assembly: GCA_963678855.1. GTDB lineage: Bacteria > Bacteroidota > Bacteroidia > Bacteroidales > Bacteroidaceae > F22. The sequence goes on from OY787448.1 coordinate 2,769,335, forward strand.
AATTGTAGCTTTTCCAACGACTTATGTATGGAAGATGCGCAATTTTGGACGCGTTGATATCACAGGCGTAGATTTAAGTGCTGAAACTCGTTGTTTCTTGGCCCCAAGATACACACTTGATATAAATGGTAGCTATACCTATCAACGAGCAATTGACAAAACTGATCCATTAGCTAAAAATTATAAAGATCAGATACCTTATACCCCAGAACATAGATATAGTGCAGGAGCTACTTTGCGCAGTCCTTATGGAACACTTAGTTACACAGTGTTGCACGAAGGAGAACGTTACTTCATTAGACAGAATATTCCAGCAAATAAGATGGATGCTTTCAGTGAACATAGTATGACATATAGTTTTGATTGGATTATAGCTGGTTTTGATTGCCGCTGGAGTTTATCGTGCATCAATATGTTTGATGAGCAATATGAGATTGTTAAGTTTTATCCTATGCCAGGACGAAGTTGGAAAACAACTCTGCGCTTCTCATTATAATAAGATATCCATAACAATTTAATATAGACAACAGATGAAATTTAGATCTATTTTCGCTAGTTTGCTTGTAGCTCTAGCAGTGACAGTAAGTGTCACATCATGTAGTAGTGATGATGATACTCCAGAAAATAAACCAACTAACAACAATAGTCGATTAGCTTACTTATTGTGTAATGGTAAGATGGATGCCAACAATGGTAGTCTTACTCGTTTATTTTTTGGCGAAAGCTCGATAATAACAACTGCTAATTTCTACGAACAACAAAATAAGAAAAAAGCAGGTGATTTGGCTCAAGACCTTATTTATGCAGATGGAACTTTATATATGACAGTAGCCAACTCTAAGAGTTTAGTGAAAATGAATAGTGAAGGTGTAGAACTAGCTCGTTATGAATTTCCTGCATCTGATGGAGATCCTCGCTACATGGCATACTATGGTGGTAAGCTTTACGTAACAGTATGGGGTACAGGGGTCGTTGTTTTCGATGCTGCTACAATGGCACGTGAAACTGAGATTGCTGTTGGACCTCTACCAGAACACATTCAAGTTTGGAATGGAAAGATTTATGTTGCTAATCAATCGAATAAATTTGCCAATCCTCCTATTTTTGATAATAGAGTATCGGTTATTAACCCATTGACAAAAACTAAAGAACAAGACATTACTGTTGTACAAAATCCGACAAATCTTGTGCTTTGTGCTGGTCGTTTATATGTTGCATCTCAAGGTGACTTCGGAGATGTCGCGCCATCCGTGCAACGTCTTGACTTAAATGGAGGGAACTACTCATTGACAGAGGTATCTACTGCATCTACTGTGTGGACAGATGATTCTAAGTTATATATGGTTCAAGTGACATGGGGAGAAACTTCCTTTACAAATGAGTTTTCTGTTTATGACCCAATTAAAGAAAAAACTACTACAGGCTACTTCTTGAATGGTACTCCAGCTGGAGTAGATGAAGCAAGTTTCTACATGTTCTACTATGATAAAAAGAGTGATCGTTATTTCATAGGAACAATGAGAGACTTTACCTCAAACGGTGATGTTTATGTCTTCGATAGTGACTTTAATATGCTAGAACAATTTGATGCGGGAGGTATGTACCCTGCAAAGATAGTTGTTGTAGATTTGTAAGAAAACAATTATAATAGTATCTTTGTAGGTGCTAGAAAACTAGATAAAACTAGTGTTTCGAGTTGTCGGGACACTAGTTTTTATCGCATATTAAAAATATTATGAATAGTACGAAGAAAACAGGTTTGTCTGGGAATAGAGGTTTGAATATCATTTTTGTGCTTTTAGCCATAGTATTAGCCATTTATGCTTATTTGTTTTTAGCCTTTGGTGATGAGCCTACTCAAGAAAAGGTCACTACTCAGATTGAAAACTCTGAGATCAGTCAGAAATACAGTCGCTTGCTGCAATATGCAAAGTGGGGCACATTGAACCAAGTGAGTGTAATCAATCCTTGGGATACGACTAAAGTGCTTCAAAACTACCTGTTTGTTCCAAAGCAACTTCGACGCAAGAAGAAGGCTGTAGTGGCCGATTGGAAAGACCAAACTCATGGTAAAGTGATCTATACTCCAGTAGAGCGTGCTGTAATCTATTCTTCAGTTCACTGTTCACTTGTGGTTGATTTAGGGTGTGCGCAAAGCATTGTCGGCATTACCGATTCTGAATATATTTACTCTCCCTCAGTGCGTCAAGGACTTGAGGAAGGACGTATTGCTGACTTGGGTTCTGGACTTCAACCTAATATCGAAAAACTAATCACCTTGAAACCAGAAGTTCTCCTTATCTCTCCTTTTGAGTATAGTGGTGGACATGGTAAAGTGGATAAATTAGATGTGCCAGTAGTGGAGTGTGCCGACTATATGGAAGTATCGCCTTTAGCACGTACTGAATGGATGAAATTTTATGGCTTGATGTTCGGGAAATATGACATAGCTCAAGCACTTTTTGATACTAGTGAACGTGCATATCTTGATATTGCTACACGCGCAAAGACTGTATCTAAGCGTCCTACTGTATTGGCAGAAATGAAAAGTAGCAGTGCTTGGTATCTACCAGGAGGATGTAGTTATATGGCAGGGTACTATAAAGATGCAGGAGCCGATTATATCTGGGCCGATGATCAGAGGAGTGGTTCTATTCCAGTGTCTTTCGAAACGGTCTTTAGTAAAGCAAAAGATGCCGATTTCTGGTTTTTTAAGTACAATAAAGAAAAAGATATGACCTTAGATAATCTGAAGGCTGAGTATGCACCTTATGCAGGATTTAAACCGTATCAAACCAAGACGGTCTATGGATGCAATACACGCTATAAACGTTTTTATGAAGATGTTCCTTTTCATCCAGAGCGTCTGTTGGCCAATTTTGCACATATATTTCACCCAGAGTTGTTTGAAGCTTCCAAATACAATTACTTCAGTGCACTCCGTTAATGTAGCTATCTTTTTATCCTAGACTAATGAAGCGATTATCCTTATCTATGCTTATTATGAGCATCTTGCTCGTAACTCTTTTGGTTGTCAATTTGATATGGGGAGCAGAAAGTATTCCCGCCGCTGAAGTGTGGCATGCGCTTACTACAGGGCAAAGTGGTAATGAGGCTTGGACATTTATCTTATTAGAATCTCGTTTACCTCAAGCTATTACTGCATTATTTTGTGGAGCAGGCTTGTCGGTTGCTGGTTTAATGCTTCAAACTGTTTTTAGTAACCCACTAGCTGGCCCTTCTATTTTAGGTATCAACACGGGGGCTAGCCTAGGTGTGGCACTTATTATGCTACTGATGGGGGGGAATCTACAAGTCTCAGACTACACCTTTTCAGGTTACATGTCTGTTATTCTTGGTGCATTTTTAGGAGCTATGCTTGTCTTAGGTATTATTCTTCTCTTTTCAACTTTAGTTAAGAGCAATTTGATGCTTCTGATTATTGGTATTATGGTGGGATATATTGCATCCTCGGCTATTTCTTTACTGAACTTCTTTGCTACAGCTGAGGGAGTACATTCATATATGGCTTGGGGAATGGGTAATTTTAGCGGAGTGACTACCGACCAATTAGGCTTGTATGTAGGTACCATTATGATTGGCTTAATCATAGCTGTCTTTTTGATGAAGCCTTTAAATGCTTTACTTCTAGGACAACGTTATGCAGAAAATCTAGGCGTGAATATTCGTCGTGTGCGTATTTGGCTTCTTATCGCAGTAGGTCTACTAGTAGCTATAACAACGGCCTTTTGTGGCCCAGTGTCTTTTATTGGCTTAGCAGTTCCACATGTTGCACGCATGCTTCTCGGAAGTAGTAATCATAATGGTTTGTTACCATTTACGATGATAACAGGTGCTGTGGTGGCTCTTTTTTGTAATATCTTGAGTGTGCTCCCAGGCAGTATAGGATTAATTCCGCTTAACGCGGTCACGCCCGTTGTAGGAGCGCCCGTCATCATATATGTCATTATAAACCAACGACGTTTGCAGTATTTCAATTAATACAATGCGTATTTATACAATCGAGTTATGACACAATTTACTCTATCCGCAGACAAGCTAGATATTGGCTACAATGAAGGGAGCCGAGGAAAACATATAGTCCATCGCAACCTCAACCTATCTGTGCCTAAAGGTACTTTGGTTACATTATTGGGGCCTAATGGTGCAGGTAAGTCTACCTTATTGCGTACTTTAGCTGGTAGTCAACCACCACTTAATGGACGTGTGTATCTTTGCGGAGAAGACTTATACTCTTTCAATATAAAAGAAAGAAGTCAGTGTATCGCATTGGTACTTACAGATCGTACTTTAAGTGGCGGACTTACGCTTCGTGAGCTTGTTTCTTTAGGTCGACAACCTTACACGGGGCTGTTTGGACGTCTTACTCGAGAAGATAAAGACATTGTTCAGCAAGCTCTGAAAGATGTAGGAATGCATCATCTTCAAGATAGATACGTGGCTGAACTTAGTGATGGTGAACGTCAAAAAGGCCTTATAGCCAAAGCGCTTGTTCAAGAAGCCGACCTGATTATTTTAGATGAACCGACTGCATTTCTTGATGTCGTTAGTCGTATAGAGATAGTGCAATTATTACGTCGTCTTGCTAATAATAAGGGGTGTAGTGTACTTCTGTCTAGTCACGATGTGGAGCAGGCGCTAATGCAGAGTGATTACTTATGGCTGCTCACTGCTGATAAAGGTTTGCAGCATGGCTTTACTGAGGATATGGTACTTTCGGGTATGATGGAAGATCTGTTTCCTCATAGCCCTATGGTTTTTGATTCAGTACGTGGTACCTATTTACCACCTATAGAACGTCAAAATGTGTGTCTGATTACAGGGAATGATGCTCTTCGCATCCAGTGGTGTGAAAACCTTTTGATACGTCATAGTGTTAGTACTGTGTATTCTTCTAATGATGTAAAGGCGCTTTATGAAGAGAAGTCATACTTGGGACATATAACGGTCAATAAGGACTCGCCAATTATATATCAACCTGTTAATGGGGAGAGAGTAGAGTGTAGTACTTTTCAAACATTAGCTCATCAAATGATGATGAAGGGTCTAGGAGAGTAATCTCAAAAAAATTATTAGAGAGGTTGTATCAACAGGTTTAGATCCAGCCTCATTTTATTTCAAAGCCAACCGTAGACCTAATAGGCTATCTATCAGAGATTATAAGCTTCTTCAAAAAAAACTTATTCTGTGAAGTCGTGCATAGATGTACACTTAGAAGGAGGCCTTGCTAAATTCGCAGCGTAGCCTATGATATTTATTTTGCTTAGTATTCGCTAATCAGAAGAAATAAAAAAGCAGCTCAAATCGCAAGTACTTGCGATTTGAGCTGCATATGGTTTGGTCTATTGCTCTTCAATAATTACAGATTATCCTTTAATGACACCTAGCTGCTTACCAACAGTAATAAAGGCTTCGATAGCCTTATCTAGATGTTCGCGTTCGTGACCTGCGGAAATTTGCACGCGGATGCGGGCTTGTTCCTTTGGAACTACTGGATAGTAGAATCCTGTCACATAGATATTGTGCTTTTGCATTTCTGCAGCGAAGTCTTGAGACAGCTTAGCGTCATATAGCATTACTGCGCAAATAGCACTTTGTGTAGGCTTGATATCAAATCCAGCAGCCATCATGCGGCTACGGAAATAACTTACATTATCTACAAGCTTATCATGAAGCTCGTCGCTCTCTTCTAACATCTTAAATGTCTCGATGGCTGCACCTACGATAGATGGAGCTAGTGAGTTAGAGAACAAATATGGACGGCTGCGTTGACGAAGCAGTTCGATAATCTCTTTTTTACCAGTTGTAAATCCACCTAGTGCACCACCAAAGGCTTTCCCTAGCGTACCGGTGTATAAATCTACTCGTTCATATGTGTTGAATAGTTCGCTTACACCATGACCTGTTGCACCAACGACACCAGCAGAGTGGCTTTCATCTACCATGACTAAAGCATCATATTTTTCAGCTAGGTCACAAATCTTATCCATAGGAGCTACATTGCCATCCATCGAAAAGACACCATCAGTCACGATGATACGGAAACGTTGCGCTTGTGCTTTTTGAAGACAAGCTTCTAGTTCTTCCATGTCCGCATTGGCGTAGCGATAACGTTGTGCTTTACACAAACGTACACCATCAATGATTGATGCGTGGTTCAAAGAATCGCTAATAATAGCATCTTCAGCCGTGAATAATGGCTCAAATATACCACCATTTGCATCGAAACATGCAGCGTATAAGATAGTATCTTCTGTTTTGAAATAACGTGCTACAGAAGCTTCCAGTTGTTTGTGGATATCTTGCGTTCCACAGATGAAACGTACTGAAGATACGCCGTATCCACGGCTATCCATTGTTTCTTTTGCAGCTTGAATAAGACGTGGGTGATTAGACAATCCTAGGTAGTTATTTGCACAGAAGTTCAAGACCTCTTTGCCATTTACTTGAATAACTGCTTGTTGTGGGCTTTCAATAAGACGCTCTTGCTTATATAACCCAGCCTCACGGATGTTTTGTAGTTCTTTCTCAAGGTGAGTTTTCATTTTTCCATACATAGCAATGATAGGTTTTATGGTTAAATAATGAGTTTCCAGCAAAGATGGGGCTTTTATTCGAGATACGGAGCTGATTTTTCTATTTTCTTGCGTGGAATCTCAAAAAAGCATTTATCTTTGTTCTAAACTTAAATATAGCGTGCCTAGATAGGTGTAAAACCTAACAAACCTATCCCTTAACAAAAGAACAGAGTAGTAAATATGAAACGTATTTTTGTCATAGGAGCCACCGGCCAAATTGGTTCGGAGCTCACCATGGAACTTAGAAGTCGCTACGGAGGCGACAATGTGATAGCTGGATACATACACGGTGCTGAACCCAAAGGTGCTTTACGAGAAAGCGGTCCTATGGCTCTTGCTGATGTGACAGATGCTGATGCGCTTGCTAAAGTGGTTAAAGACTACCAAGTGGATACCATATATAATTTGGCTGCTCTTTTGTCTGTTGTAGCCGAAAGCAAACCACAATTAGCGTGGCATATCGGTATAGATGGATTGTGGAATGTACTGGAAGTGGCGCGTGTGAACAACTGTGCTGTGTTTACTCCAAGTTCTATCGGCTCTTTCGGACCAGAAACTCCAGCCGAGATGACGCCACAAGATACGGTACAACGTCCACGTACTATTTATGGTGTTTCAAAAGTAACGGGTGAATTACTAAGCGATTATTACTTCCATAAGTATGGGGTTGATACGCGTTCAGTACGTTTCCCAGGTATCATTAGCTATGTAACACCTCCTGGAGGTGGCACCACAGACTATGCAGTGGATATTTATTACTCTGCAGTACGTAATGAAGAATTTATTTGTCCTATCGCAGCAGGTACGCGTATGGATATGATGTATATGCCAGATGCCCTTCACGCAGCTATTAGCTTGATGGAAGCTGATCCTGCTCGTTTGGTGCATCGTAATAGCTTTAATATTGCTTCAATGAGTTTTGATCCTGAAGAGATCTACGATGCTATTCGTTTTGAGAAGCCAGAATTCAGAATGAGTTATCAAGTAGAAAGTCTTAAGCAATCTATCGCTGATAGTTGGCCCGACTCTCTTGATGATAGTTGTGCTCGTCAAGAGTGGGATTGGCTACCCGAATATGATCTTAAGAAGATGACTAGCGATATGCTTGTTAAGCTTGAGGCTAAAGGCGTCTAAAAGAGTATTTGGGATACTGTGTACTGTATCCTGTGAAGATATTTCCATCAGAGTATCGTAATTCTAAATTTCTAGAATTACGGTACTCTGTACTGCAATACACAACTAGTAAACTAATAATCAATGACAAATCGTAGTGGCTTGCAAACGCTGATTTGCGGCTTTTTTATTCTGACCTTGATGTTCTCAGCGTGTCAATCACGCCGAGCCAAACTGCAAGACTCTAAAGGTCAATTGTCTGTTCGGAAGTGGGACGAGGGGATGCAAGATATTGTAAAACTAATTGATTCTGTGAGTACAAAGCAGGATTCTCTTGTTATACGTGAACCAGAATTACATCCTGAACAAGCAGATAACTACTTTGAAGATTTTATTTATCAGTTTGGTGTTGATAAAGAGTTTCAACGTCGCCGTATCGCTTTTCCACTGCCAGTTTATAGAGGAGATAGTATCTCGTATTATCAGAAAAATGACTGGTCGCATGATAGTCTTGTTTCTCACTTGCCTTACTATTCTATAATTTTTGATGATAGGGCAGAATATAGTATGATGCAAGACTCTACGACTCACTTTATTCACTTGGACTACTATGATGCGAAGCATGAGTATTGCCGTAGTTACTATTTTAAGAAGATTCGTGGATTGTGGCTTTTGGAAGCGATGCATTATCCTAAGCATGATGAAGGGAAATCTGACGACACGCGTTTAGGTAGCTTCCTTGATTTCTGGATGAAGTTTGCTTCCGACACAATTTTTCAACAGAAGCACATACAGCGTACTGTAGAAGTTGAGACTGCGAATCCAGAGAATGAATTTGAAACTATAAAAGGAACTTTTGATCATCAGCAATGGCCTTTATTTAGACCACCTTTAGATGGACAAGTTTTAACCAATATAGATGTTGGCCAACAATTAGTCTCTACTAGTATCACGCGTACTGTTGTGCTAGATGGATCTAGTAATGGGCTATTTATAGTGTTGCGCTTTCGCTTTGATCAAAAGCGAAATACGTGGTTATTATCTGGGTTAGAAGAACCTGCAACCTAATGAAATAAACTTTTATGATACATACTTACGAATCGATTTCTTTGAGACCTTATCACACATTTCATATTGATATTCAAACTGATATGCTCTTGGAGTATGACCATGTGGAAGATCTTAAGGAAATTTTACGCAATAAAGAACAATACCCTGCGCCATTTCTTCATGTGGGGTCGGGAAGTAACCTTTTGTTTACTAAAGATTTTCATGGTACTATTCTTCACAGTAAGATGCTTGATATTCGTGTTGTCTCAGAAACTGATTCAACCATAGATTTGTTAGTTGATAGTGGGCTTGATTGGGATGCTTTTGTGGCACATTGTGTTTCCAAAGGTTGGTATGGAATTGAAAACTTGTCGTATATTCCAGGCGAAGTTGGTGCGTCTGCTGTGCAGAACATTGGCGCATATGGAGCAGAGGTTTGTCAACTCATCCATGAGGTACATACAATTGAAGTGGCCACTGGAAGCGAACGTGTGTTTAGTCTTGAAGAGTGCGAGTATGGATATCGTCAAAGTATCTTTAAGCAGGAACATATGAGAGGTCGCTATATTGTGACACGAATTCTTTTCCGTTTGTCTAAAAAGCGTGTTGTAAATCTAGAATATGGATCGATTCAAGTGCAACTTGCAGCTTTAGGAGTAGATGCAGAGACAGCTAGTCTGCAACAAATTCGAGATGTGATTATTGAGATACGTAAGGATAAACTTCCTGAACCAGATGTTTTAGGAAATGCTGGGAGTTTCTTTATGAATCCAGTAGTCGCTGAAGCTGAGTTTCAAAGAATTCTCAAAGATTATCCAGATATGCCTTATTATAGAGTCTCTGATAATGAAGTTAAGATACCAGCTGGGTGGATGATTGATCAGTGTGGCTGGAAAGGTCGCAGTTTAGGCAATGCTGGGGTACATAAACATCAGGCGTTAGTTCTGGTAAATCTGGGAGATGCAACTGCGGATGAAATAATACATCTTGCAGAAGCTGTGCGTAGGGATGTGTTTGAACGTTTTGGTATCTCTATACATCCAGAGGTGCTATATATATAAAGGTATGATGATATGAGTATTAAGTTTACTGTTTTAGGCTCTGGTACCAGCACAGGTGTCCCACAGATAGGGTGTACTTGTCCAGTTTGTACCTCTGTAGACCCGCGTGACCGACGTATGCGTTGCAGTAGTTTCATTGAAACTGATGATACGCGTATTTTGTTGGATTGCGGTCCTGACTTTTATCATCAAGCTATGCGTTATATGCCTTATGAACCCATAGATGGTGTGCTCATTTCTCATGAGCACTTTGATCACGTAGGTGGAATAGATGATTTACGTGCTTTTTGTCACTTTGGCGATGTCGATATCTACGCCAATGAACATAGTTCAAAGTCACTTCGTAAACGTATGCCATACTGTTTTGTTGAAGAGCGCTATCCAGGCATACCTTTGATAAATCTATATAATATACCTCCATATCATCCGTTCACAATCGGAGATGTAGAGGTGTTGCCTATAGAAGTTATTCATGGAAAGCTTCCTATCTTAGGATATGTGATGACGATTGGTGACGTCCGTATTGGCTACATTACAGATATGAAAACAATGGATGAACGAAATTTCTCTATGTTAGAGCATCTTGATTTACTCGTGATGAATGCTTTGCGTATTGAGAAGCACTGGACACACCAGACCCTTGATGAGGCTCTAGCTGTGGCAAAAGAAGTCAATGCAAAACAAACAGTGTTTACACATATGAGTCATGATATGGGATGTCATGCTGAAATTGATGCTCAATTGCCTGAGAACATATGTTTGGGTTATGATGGCATGCAATTTGTATTTGAAACGAACAAATAGGTTGGGTGTTTGGCTATTCCAAAATAAAAAGCTATATTTGCAGCCCAATACATATCACTGGGGTTGACTGGATTTGACAGTGGGCCGAGGTGGTGAGTAAGCATGCAGTGCGTCGGTTATTTGCACTTTAAACTCAGTAATCAAACTTTTTTTAATTGGCGAAACTAATTTTGCTTACGCTGCCTAACCGAATCATAGTACGTTAGCTTAATCTACCGACCCAAGAGAGGCGGTAGACGTAACATCGCTCAGGGCCTGTGTCTTCGTAGCCCCCTGGTCAAGCGGTGCTGTCGAGACGGAGATAGTCAGTACTTTCCTCAAAGTGCTGGCGAAATTTAGAGGATAAGGCTTGTGCGGATGGCTTGGGTTCCAAACTTGCTCGAAAATATTAGGCCAAGATAAGCATGTAGAAAGCTTATTAGTTCCCCATTTGGACGAGGGTTCGAATCCCTCCAGCTCCACCAGCGATGAAGCGCTCCCATAAGCATTGAGCTTATAGGAGTGCTTTTTGTTTGTTGTGGCAGAGAAGCGTTGCATTCATACAAGCAATAGGCTGCCACAATATAGCTCTGAGAATTGAATACTCTCTTTTTCCTTGTGTAAACCATAGGAATTGCTATATTTGCATTTGTTTTTTAGACAAATTTCTTTTAATACATTCTAGTAGAGTGTGTTAGCTATACTAAGACCTAAAATAATAAGAACATGGATAATGCAAGGAGCAAAAAAATAGCAAAGAACACAATTTTTGTATATAGTCGTATGATTTTGATTGTTCTCATAGGCTTGTATACTAGTCGCATCGTTCTCCAACAACTTGGTGCAATCGACTTTGGTATCTTTAATGTGGTAGGTGGTCTTGTGACTATGTTTGCCATTATATCTAATGCTATTGCAAGTTCCACTACAAGATTCTTAACTTTTGACATGGCTGATGAAGTGACAGATCGTTTACGTCGTATTTTTTCAACATGTCTTACCATAAACCACATACTAGCTGTGGCGATAATTATTGTTGCTGAAGTTGTAGGTGTTTGGTTTTTGGATACTAAGTTAAATATACCACCAGATCGCCTTTTTGCTGCCCATGTAGTTCTTCAATGTAGTATATTGTCTTTTGCAGTAAGTCTTATAACGTCTACGTATCATGGCTTGATTGTAGCGCATGAAAAGATGGATTTTTATGCTTATATGGGCTTTATTGAGGTTGTTTTTAAATGTATAATTGCATTTGGGTTAACTATTTCTTCTGGGGATAAACTAATTCTTTACAGTGTGTTGAGCCTCTTTCAATACACGCTTTTGCTTGTGGGATACATTATATTCTGTCACAAAAACTTTAAAGAAAGTAGATATCGTCTGTACTTGGATAATCAGTTAAGCAAAGAAATTTTGTCTTTTACTAGTTGGAATCTCCTAGGGTCTTCTTCTCGCATTCTGAGAGCTCAAGGTGTAAATGTTGTTATCAATATTTTTTGTGGCCCTTTGGTGAATGCAGCTCGTGGTATATCTTTTCAAGTGTTTACTATGGTAACTCAGTTTAATAGTGGTTTTATGAGTGCTACGCAGCCTCAAATTATAAAATTGTATGCGGAAGATGCGAAAGAGAGTTTCTTAAATTTAGTTCAACGCAGCTCAAAGATGTCTTTTTTCTTATTATTGATACTATCAACGCCTATTCTTCTTCAGTGTCCATTTGTGTTGGATGTTTGGCTTGATGAGGTGCCAGAGCATACTGTTCTCTTTGTACAATTGATGCTAGTGTTTGCACTTGTGGATAGTTTCTCTTTTGCTTTGTATTACGCAGTTGAAGCTACTGGCCAAGTTAAATCGTATCATTTGTTTGTTAGTACAATTCAATTATTGAATGTTCCAATTTCCTACTTCTTGTTGTCAAATGGATTTATTCCTGAGTCGGCAATAATTGTCTATAGTGTGCTTACTATTATTTGCTTATTTCCGACTATATCCATTCTCCAAAAATTGACTGGCTTTCCAGCTGCTCATTTTTTGATTCATGTAGTTTTTCGTTCTATTATAACAGGAGTACTTTGTATGTCTGTCCCAGCTATTATTGCATACTATTCTCCCGATAGTTTTATTGGATTCATTTTTGTTGGTACTTCTACAGTGGTTTGGGGAGGAATAATTATCCTTCTTGTCGGTTGTAATCGTAGTGAACGCGAATTTATTTTAGGTTACGTGCAAAAATTGAAAAATAAAGTTTTAAGGTCATAGCTTATTTTAGTGTTTTCTAGAATGCTTCTTCTTTTAAGAAATAGATATTTTACTTGTGCCGTTATAACAAAATAAGAGCAAGATCTGAAATAGATTCTTGCCCTTATTCTTTGTATATAATCTAACCTTACGAAAAATCTTCTGTTGGTCGAAGAGGGTATGTGTATTTTTGGTTATGGATTTGAGCAAATTGTTGCTTCCATGTCAGATTAATTACACACTCTGTGTTGCTATAATCAAATGTAAAAGTTTGGCATGGTATCCACAAACTATTCTTTTCATCCCACATGCGCACTGTCTTGTTTACAGGGCGGTTCAACTCATCGTAGACGATTGTTGATTCTTTATATTTTTCAAGAGTCTGAGTGACCTCGTTCATCTTGTAGATATAAGTAGTCTTGAGCCCTTCTTGGCTTACAGAATTATGGTAATATGTACTTTTCTGTGCGAAAGATTGGCTAACGCAAGTAAACAATACAACAGCAGTCACTAACAATGATTTGAAAATAGTTGGTTTCATGATTCTTTATTTTAAATGTGTTTGATAGTCCAGTAAAAATGCGCATGTTCAAAAAACCATCGTTTTAATTATTTTCTACACCTATAAGACTCAGTAGGTAAGATAAAAAGTTGCACAGCTAGTCGTTTTTTTCTATACATAGAATTTTAAGAAGTAGATGAACGTAGAAAAATTCTGATATATTAGGTCGTTTTTTGAAATAAAAATGGGCCGTCAAATTTAATTGACAGCCCATTTAAAATTAACTTTCTTCCAGTATAAATAAAGCGGAGGGTGCGAGATTCGAACTCGCGGTACCCCGAAAAGAGTACGTCAGTTTAGCAAACTGGTGGTTTCAGCCACTCACCCAACCCTCCAAAAATCTTCTCTATTCCTGAAAAGCGATGCAAATATAGTGTCTTTGTGTCTAATCTCCAAAAATAATATCCTCTTTTTCGTAAAAAGATTCTAATGACAGATTGACATGATAATAGGTTATGTGAGAAATAACATTAGTACTACTTGAGCTATCATAACTCGTAGAAGCATAGCTAATGGGTACACTGCTGCATAAGCAACAGCTGGTTGATCATTGCTTGTGTTGTCATTTGCATACTTTAAGGCCATTGGATTAGACATTGATCCACATAACATTCCACAGGTCTCGCCAAAGTCCATTCCAATCCATTGTGTTGCAACTAAGCCAACTATAATTACAGGTAGTATAGTCAAAACAAAACCAATAGCAATCCAATACATACCTTGTCCCTGAAGCATTGTTTCCATAAAATGGGCACCACTGCTTAGGCCTAGGCAAGCTAAGTAAAGTGCAAGACCCATCTTTTGCATAAGAAGATTGGCACTTCGTGTTACATATATGAGCATATGTAGTCTTGGCCCAAATGTGCCAATAAGAATACCTACTAGGATTGGTCCACCAGCTAGTCCTAGTCTAACAGGGGTGGTCATATCGCCTACATGAATAGGCAGTGCACCTAGTGCAAGGCCGAGAACCATACCTATGAATATGGCAAACAAATTAGGCTCATTCAGATGTTTAACGCGATTTCCAAGTACATTCTCAACTTGTTTTAAAGCTTCGCGACGTCCTACTACTGTAAGTCTGTCACCCATTTGTAGCACTAATTCAGAGGTGGCTAAAAGCTCTACATCACCGCGATAGATACGACTAATGTTGATGCCGTAAAGATTACGAAGTTTCAATTGGCCTAATTTCTTGCCATTAAGTTTAGAACGTGTGACAACAATGCGTTGTGACACCAGTTCAGAGTCCAAGGCATTCCAGTCGATATCTTCTCTGTTCCAATCGTCTGGTTCGTGTTCGCCAAATAGTACAGTAAGAGTATTCACAGCCGAAGCTTTAGTAGCCAGCAAAATACGGTCATGTTCTTCAAGTACCATTGTAGAAGAAGGGATGAGCAATTTTTGATTTCTCCACACTCGTGAAATCACAAATTTTTTAGGAGACAATTGCGCAATCTCCTGAATCTCCTTCCCATATAAAGCAGGATTATGTACTTTGAAGGAAGTAATTATTGTGTGATTCTTATTGCCCGAATTTTGTGGCTTAGGAGAAGATGTCCATCCCATTACTTTGTTGAGAAGGACCATGGCTAAAATAACGCCTACAACTCCAAGAGGGTAAGTGACTGCACAACCTAGTGTGGCCGAAGTATCATCTATGCCAATCTGAGTCAAGGTTTGTTGCGCAGCGGCAAGAGCGGGAGTGTTGGTTGTTGCACCGCACAATATACCAATCATATCTGCTAATGAAACTGAGCTAAAGTGACTATATGCAATACACATAATTGTGCCTATTGCCACTACAGCTATAGAGAGCAAGTTAAGAGTAACTCCTCCCTTACGAAAAGTGCTAAAAAAACCAGGCCCTACTTGCAATCCTAGTGCATAGACGAAGAGTACCAATCCAAAGCTCTCTGCATAATATAACATTTCTTCGTTGATTGATAATCCTATGTGTCCAGCTAAAATGCCAATAAAGAACACAAAAGTAACTCCTAGGGAGATTCCGCCTATGCGGAGCTTTCCCAAAGTTAGACCTAAGGCAGCGATTAGGCTGATTACGACTACAGCCTGCATGGCTGATTGTTCAATAAAAAGACTAGTTATCCAGTCCATATTCATTTGTTGTTTTCATTTTGGGCGCAAAGATAGGCACTTTTCTTTGACCACAGCTGCAAATATCCAAAAAAATGCTATCTTTGCATATATAAATCGTACTAAATTTTTTTTTCTTTGATATGATAGTTTGGTATCGAATTTGAAGAGGCAGGCCTTCCGAGCAATATTGCTTGAATTTAAATTAGAACGAGTATAGATATGGAATATTTACAGCAATATATAGATGCTTATATGGTACATCTCGGTGGTGAACTAACTGCCGATAACTTGGGCAAGCTGACAGGTGAGCAGCATGCTTTGCTATCCTTTATGATTGTACATGATGAAGTGATGGATGGTGGTTTTATCCAATTGATTCAGAATGGTTATGGAGGGTATATCTTTGACAATCCTTTTGCTAAGGCTATGCGTCTATTCGGAATGAAAGACTTAAGTAAGCTGATATACAAAGTTAAGGAGTTCTATGATATACATAAAGAAGCACTTGAGATGGAGCGTAGTGATGAAGACTTTATGGCTATGTATGAGCAATATGAAATTTTTGACGAATGGGATGATATATACATCACAGAAGAAGAACATTGGTCAGGATTAATGGAAGAATATGTACGCAACAATGAAGAAGCGTTTACACTGAAATAATTCTATAGAAATGCATATTTTCAAAACATATTTTCACCAGCAGTTTTTATATACCTTTAGAATGATTATTCTATTGGCAAGTCTGTCTTTGCTAGTTGGATGCTTGAGCGATTCCGACACCAATGAGGAAAATATCACTAATAGCATCGTGTTTGTCAATTACTCGAACGAAGAAACGACTTTCACTTTACCAGCAGGTCAAGAGGTAATTCCTACACCGCTTTCGTTGGCTAACGTTCGTGTAACAAACGATTTCAACGACCAGAGGTCAAAAGTAGCCTATATTGCATTTCAATACAAAAATCAACAAGTGACTGATGACAAAATCGTTGGTGTTGAGATGCTATATGCTGCGAGTCTTGATCGTACAGTAGAGCGAGTAGACTATGTCGATGCTCCAAATGATTCTACTAGCATAGCGCCAATTATTGCACTTGATGTGATGGGTAATGATCCTGTTGGAGAGAATGTACATGCCAATATGTTTGGTAAGCATTTGTTGATTCGTGTAAGTTATTTCCTAAGTACTATGCCTCACTATTTTACGTTGGTATATAAATCTGAAGGAATAACAAGCACCTCCGAAAAACTGCGAGTCTATTTACGACATAACAACAATGGGGATACTGCTCTGACAAGTACAAGCTACTATTTCCGCTCTATCTATCCAGCTGCATATTGGATGGCATTTGACTTAACTGAAGCGTTAGAGGAATTTACTTTAGTGACAGGGCTTCAAGAAGTGCCAGTTGAGATTGTAACTCACACAAGTGTGTCTAATTTAGATCTCGTGAATGCAAGAGAAGAGAAATACACCTGCATTTATAAATAACTCATCATGACGGAACCAGAAACTAATATACATTTTGGCTTTTTGATTAAACGTCTAACTCAATTAATTGTACGCCCTTCTGAAGCCTGGACCATCGTTAGAGATGAAGAATCGCCAGATAGAGTGCAAACGAATTTTGTCTATCCATGTTTAGGCTTATTGGTATTGGCTGTTTTTGCCAGTAAAGTGTGGCTTGGTGCTGGTTGGACAGATGCTATTCGTTATTGCACAGCTTATGCCATGAGTCTTTTCTTAACTTATTGGGGAGGAGCATATTTGGTCGACTCA
The DNA here is from genome assembly GCA_963678855.1 of Bacteroidaceae bacterium. Lineage (GTDB taxonomy): Bacteria > Bacteroidota > Bacteroidia > Bacteroidales > Bacteroidaceae > F22. The sequence goes on from OY787448.1 coordinate 2,786,624, forward strand.
GTGTGGCAAAAACGCACAGAGGGCCCCTCGGCTTTATCAATGTGGCGTCAAGTTATCGGTTATTCTTTAGCTGTGCCTATGTTGACAAAGTTATTGAGTATAGTCAGTAGCTTAAGCGACTTACTAGCCATTATACAAATAGTTGTTGTATTGGGTAATCTCTACATTTTCTATGTGTTGTGGGAAGCCTTAATTGTGCTAGTAGGGTTGAAAGAAGACCGTCTGTTTGTAGTCATGGCTTTACTAGGTGTTTTCTGTTTAGGTTGCCCAATGGCACTCGAACGTATATTTTTATTATTATTGGATGTATAAGGTAGTTACACCTTGTCGTCTATAAGCTTATGAGCTTTTATTATGGCAAAAAAAGATAAGAAGAAAAATCAAGGACCAATAAATATTCGCAATAAACGCGCCACTTTTGATTATGAAATTGTAGATCAGTACACAGCAGGTATAGTACTTACTGGTACAGAGATAAAATCTATTCGCCTTGGAAAGGCAAGTTTGGTGGACACCTTTTGCTATTTTGCAAATGGTGAACTATGGGTCAAAAACATGCATATTGCAGAATACTTTTATGGCTCGTTCTCTAACCATGCAGTGCGCAGAGATCGAAAGCTATTATTACAACGTAAGGAGTTAGTGAAACTTCAACGCATGACAAAAGAGGCTGGTTTTACTATTGTGCCATTACGACTATTCATTAGTGAAAAAGGGCTTGCTAAAGTTGTGATAGGACTAGCACGTGGTAAGAAGCAATATGACAAACGACAGTCTATTCGCGAACGTGACGATAAGCGTGAAATCGACAGGCAGTTCAAGAGATAAGACTAACAAAAGGCGCAAAATTTGTGTTTTTTGATTTAAAAGTTGTATATTTGAATATGGTTTTTAGTTGTTCTGATATAAAACTTGTAGATATGAGAAAAGGCAGTGTACTCCTTTTGTTTGTTTTATTGTCATATTTTTGCTTTCAGCTGCATGCAGAAGATAGCAAAAAAGTTGTGGTGTATTTGATTCAGTCGTATTCACCTCAAGTGCCTTGTGCTAAAGATTGGAACAACGGTATATTACACAAGCTTCAACAACAACGAAAATCTATTGATTTACGAGTTCGTTATTTACATGCCAAATATTGGTCGTATGAGGAAGAAAAAGCCATAATGCACAATTTAACGGATACGATTATTTCTTGTAAAGCAGCACTTGTTATAACTCAAGGTGATGAAGCAACAGCTTCATTCTTGACATCTGGTCATCCCAGAAGAGCAGATATTCCTGTACTCGTTATGGGAGTTCAGCATCCAAACTATAAATTGTTTGAGAGGTTTCCTCACGTATTTGGCTACGTTTGTGAGCCAGATTACTTAAAACTTTTAGAGATAGCAATACGAATGTTTCCTGACAAAAAGGAAGTGTTCTGTATCAATGATGATGGATATTTGTCGCAACAAGCTAGCATTGACTTTCATCGTGACTGGAAGACATTTAATCAAAAGCATTCAGGCTATAAGTTAAGAGTATATGACGCAACGAAAGTATATAGTTTTGAGTTAATAACTAAGATGACATATCCGAGATATGTTGGCCAATCTATAGCTATTATTCCCAAATGGTCTCCATTTGTTACAGTTTTAGGTAAGAATTCTAAATGTCCTTACTTCACGGCTGAAGCGATGGCACTGCGTAATGGTGCTTATGCTGCGTTAGCTCCAGACCCTTATCAATTAAGTCTAGATATAGGCGATTTACTACTTAAATATTTAAATCGTAGTATAATACCTTCTCAGTTTGGTCTTCGTCCTTATGATAAGGATGTTATGCAGTTTGACTATAAACAGTTGAAGTACTTTCAGACACCATATGAGCTCGCAAATCAAGAGGGTAACATCATAAATATCAGTTATTACGACAAATACCGCAATGAGATTGTTGCTAGTCTTATAATATTGCTTGTAGCATTTACTATTATGACAGCAATTACAATTGTCTATCGGCGAAAACAGCATAGTAAGCAAATAGAATTTCGCTTGCAGGAGGAGGTTCAAGAGAAACTACAACGCCAAAAGGAAGAATTTGATAATATATTCCATTCGATGAACGATTGTATGGCAACATACACAGTTGACACTAAAATACACTACATAAATTACACTTTGCGTAAACTTATCAATGGCGAACATTTCTCTTTGGATGAGTTGGATTCTAAAAAATATGATGGGTTACCAGCGGGAAGTTTTTATCATATCATATATAATGAAAAGAATATTTTAAATGATTTGATTGATAAAACTTTGAAAACCAAGAAGGTAGTTCAGTTGCCGAAACCTTCTTTTGTCGAAATAGTGGATACTCATAGAGCTTATCCTATTGCCGGTAGTATGTTTCCAGTGTTTTCAAATAGTGAAATTACTGGCGTTGCTTTAAGTTTTCGCAATATCGCTGATGAGGAAATAAACAAGAGTCTGTTTGATCTTGCTGTAAAGAATGCTCATATTATACCATGGAGATTTGCGTTCTCCTCTGGTGAATTTACTTTCCCTATGAATAGCTTGGAAGCTTTGGGGTATGGGGAAAAGACATCTATGACAAGAAGTGAGCTAAGACATAAGATTCATCCTGATGACCTGAGGTATGGAGAAGCATTGTTTACAGGAATGCAAGGAGACAAAGCAAACGTATTCCAAATGCGTATTGTTGACATATATGGAAGATACCATTGGTTTGAGGTTAGATGTACTTATATGAAAGGAATCATCAACAACCAGATGAGTTATAATATTGTTGGAGTTTGTCAAAATATCCAACAGTTTAAGGAGTCAGAACAAGTTTTGATAGAGGCTCGAGAAGCTGCTGAAGAAGCAGATAAGATGAAGAGCACATTTTTGGCTAATATGAGTCATGAGATTAGAACACCACTAAATGCTATCGTTGGTTTTACTTCTATTCTACCTGACCTGTTGTCTTCATCGAGTAAAGCAGAATTGGACGAAATGATTCTCTCTGTTAGAACGAACTCTGATTTATTATTAAATTTGATTAGAGATGTTATGGAACTTTCTAGTATTCAAACTGATACAATGAATTACACTTTCAATGACTGTCATTTGAGCACTTTGTTGTCGACCGCGTACAAAGTGTATAGTCCTAACTGCCCTGTAGGTGTGGATTTTCAATTAGATATTCCTGAAATAGGCAATGTTAATATTACTACAGATGATAAGAAGTTGGATCATATTCTATCTAGTTTATTAAATAATGCCTTTAAGTTTACGACTAAGGGTTATGTAAAACTTGGATGTGATGTAGATAAAGAGAACAATAAAGTAGTCATTTATGTAGAAGATACGGGATGTGGGATTCCAGAAGAAGAGCAATCTCGTATTTTTGAACGTTTCTACAAAGCTAATGAGTTTAAACAAGGAGCTGGTCTGGGACTTAATCTTTGTCGTGTATTAGTTGATAATTTAGGGGGTGAGATAAATGTACACTCTACTGTAGGTGAAGGCAGCCGATTTGAAGTCTGTTTACCAGGGTAGTGAATGTTTTTATATTGATGACTTTATTTGATACCAAGTTCTATATACTGTCTGTACCTACTTTCTACATCTTTTACATATTGATATGTCTCAGCACCTCTAAAGTATCCAAATCGACATACAGAATCGGTATAGTATTTTTCTTTTGATTTTAGAAGGATAAAACGTTCTACATTATCATCCCACACAGTGGGGTCAGCACCATATTTCTTTGCTAACGCAATGGCGTCGAGTACATGACCAAGACCTGAATTATAAGCTGCTAGTTCAAATTTATATCGTTCAGAGGCCTTAGGAACGCGTCGTTTAAGACTACGCTCTAAACTATTCATGTAATTAACTGCACCTTTAACGCTATAACGAGGGTTTTCCTCTCGTCCTTCGGGCACACCCATAGCCTGAGCTGTTGCTGGCATGAGCTGCATAATGCCTTTGGCACCCACCCAAGAAATCACTGTAGAATCGAATCGGCTCTCTGTATAAGCGATTGCAGCAAGCAGTCGCCAATCCCAACCGTTTGGAATCCCAAATTCTTTAAAGAACTCATCAAATGGAGAAATTCTGTTGTCCTTTACTGATAAAACTGGTGCTTTGGCTCTCAACTTACTATACTCGAAGTATCGTTTCATGTTAGCCTTATAAGCAGGCTTTTGTACAAAAGCTTTGCTCCAAGTATTTAACGTGTCAGCAAGCATTAAGGCATCACGTCCAACAGCCCATTGGGCACGTTGATCGTAGCTTACAGCTAGATCGACACGTAAGTTAGGAAAGTATGTCTTATTATATTTAGCAACATCCTCGTCTGCAATGGTATAACCCATTCGTCCAAAAGCTACTTTGGTAATCAATTCTTCTGCATTGAGACTATCAGATGGAATATATACAATATCAATGCCTCCACCAAGCTCTTCTTGCAAGTTGTCGATACGTTCACGATATTTTTTCTCGGATACGTAGACACGCTGACCCACAAGTTGGGTGACATCATTGATTTGCCTTTGTCCAGCTTTGCGTTGTACGAGTACTTGGTGTGATACACTTTCTGGACCACAATAGCGCAAGCTATCTTTCCAAGTTTTGTTTATAGGGAGGTAGTAACTGACAATGTCAACCTCTTTCCTTTGGAGCATCTGAAATAAACCTCTCACATCTTTGGCAGTGTGTATTTCAAGTTGCACGCCTAGGTGTTGGGCAAATTGTTCTGCAAGATCATATTGCCAACCCACTTGTTCACCACGGTAGATGAAATAAGAGGTCCCACTGTAAAGAGTGCCGATATGCAGCGTGTCTCTGTCAATGATTTCTTGTAAATCATCTTGTTGAATTTCGATTGCTTTTTTTTCTGGATGAAACAGAAAAAATAATATAACAGGTAAAAGGATAGCCAACAAGACAGCTACCTTTTTCAAGATAGCTGTCCTAGTATGATGTTCAGATGTCCACTGAAAGAGCACTTTCATTTACATATGTTTTTTGACGTACATGCGTAAGATATCAATTGCTACATGGTTGCTGCCACCTTCAGGTACAATCAAGTCGGCATATCTTTTACATGGTTCGATAAACTGATCATGCATAGGCTTTAGGACTCTTGTATATCTTTCCATTACAGCTTCTGCAGTACGTCCTCTTTCTGCAATATCTCGCTGAATCACTCGGATAAGACGTTCGTCAGCATCTGTATCAACAAATACTTTAAGGTCCATCAAGTCACGTAGCTTAGGATCACTTAGAGCTAAGATACCTTCAATAATGATGACATTGAGGGGCTCAATATGAATAGTCTCAGGTTGACGAGTACATGAGATATAACTGTAGGTAGGTTGCTCAATAGCGCTACCTTCTTTCAATGTTTGTACGTGACTTGAAAGCAGATCCCAGTCAAAAGCTTCAGGATGGTCAAAATTGATGTTTTGACGCTCTTCTACAGGTACATGACTACTATCTTTATAGTAAGAGTCCTGAGGAAGTAGTACAACATCACCTAGTGATAATGTTTCAATAATTTTTCGCACCACAGTTGTTTTTCCTGAGCCGGTGCCGCCCGCAATACCAATAATTAACATCTTCGAGGGAGGATTTTTCAGAGGTTTTATTTATTTTTGTACGGAGCTATCCAAGAGGGTAAAAACCATATGCCCTCATCCGTATAGCCAAGCAAATATAATAACAAATTAATTGATTGCCAAATTATGATGAAGCACAATGTATTATTTAAGCTAAATGAAGACTTGAGTGCAACAGAAGCCATTCAAGTTAAGACAGATTTTAAAATAGCTATTGAAGCATTGCAAGATACAATCGACGTGATTAAACATATTGAAGTTGGGTTTAACGACAACCCAGACGAGAATTTCGATATTGCTTTGATATGTGAAGTCGATTCTTTGGAAGACGTTGCCACGTATTCTAAGCACCCTGAGCACCTAAAAGCTGCCCAAATTTTGAAAGGAAAAGTCGCTTCCCGTGCCTGCGTTGACTATACAATCTAATTTTGACCAAAACCACATAATTATATATGAAGAAATCTATTACTTTTATCTGGGCCATGTTCATCATGCTTCTGCCATTGGCAGCACAGATACAGATGAATCAAGAGCCTATACAAATTGATGTAAAACTGCAGGAACTTGCGCCTAACAAACTCCAAATAGTAGTACAAGGTAGTATTGCCAATGGATGGCATATGTATTCTACTCGTTTGGGTGAAGGGCCGACTTCCGCAGCCATTCATATTGAGAAAATTCTAGGTGCTCATATAGATGGTATATTAATGCCATCGGGTACAGAAATTGAAGCCTATGACGACTTGTTCGCTATGAAGGTGCGTTATTTTGAACATAATGCGGCATTCACACAGAACGTAATTTTAGATCAAGAAGACTATATCATAGAAGGATATTTTGAATATGGTGCTTGCGATGATGAGAGTTGTTTGCCACCTACATCTGTTGATTTTTCTTTTAAGAATGGTGATGTAGCCAAACTAGAAGCTGCACTTCAAGAAGGCATAAAGGAAGATGCTGGAAAGACAACCGTTTTGTCAGGTCTTAAGACTGTAGATTTAAGTAAAGCTTCTAAGAAAACTGCGGCTGTCAATAAGAAAAAGGTTAGCGCTAAAAAGAAGTCGATTAAATCAGGCGATTTATGGAAACCTGTAATTGAAGAACTTAATGCTTTCGACAAGCATAAAGTCAGCAGTGACAATTCGTGGATCTTTATTTTTATAGCAGGCTTCGGCGGAGGATTGTTGGCTTTGTTGACTCCTTGTGTTTGGCCAATTATCCCTATGACTGTAAGCTTCTTTACTAAGCGAACTAAAGACAGAAGCAAGGGTATACGAGATGCGATGACATATGGAATTTCAATCATTGTTATTTATCTGACTTTAGGACTTTCCATAACCTTGATATTTGGTGCTAGCGCATTGAACTCTTTAGCTACAAATGCTGTCTTCAATATCCTTTTCTTTGCAATGTTATTGGTTTTTGCAGCTTCTTTCTTAGGGGGATTTGAAATTACTTTGCCAAGCTCTTGGACAAATGCAGTAGATCGAAAGAGTGAGGAGACAAGTGGTATGCTTAGTATCTTCTTGATGGCCTTTACTTTGGCGCTTGTGTCATTCTCATGTACGGGTCCTATTATTGGTTTCTTGCTGGTAGAAGTGTCGACTACAGGTAGTGTGGTAGGTCCAGCTATCGGCATGTTTGGTTTTGCACTAGCGTTAGCATTACCATTCACTTTGTTTGCGCTATTCCCAACTTGGTTGAAGCAAATGCCAAAATCTGGTGGTTGGATGAATGTCATGAAGGTGACTCTTGGTTTCTTAGAGTTAGCATTTGCCTTGAAGTTCTTATCTGTAGCCGATCTTGCTTATGGCTGGGGGATTCTCGATAGAGAGCCATTTATTGCTTTATGGATCGTAATCTTTGGATTGCTAGGGGTCTACTTGCTGGGTCTGATTAAGTTTCCACATGATGATGATGAAACTAGAGTAAGCATTCCACGGTTCTTTATGGCTTTGTTGTCACTAGCATTCGCTATATATATGATACCAGGCCTGTGGGGCGCACCTTTGAAGGCGATTAGCGCATTCGCACCTCCTATGCAGACTCAAGACTTTAATTTATACGATAAAGAAGTACATGCTCAATTTGATGATTATGAAGCTGGGATGGCCTATGCTAAGCAACATAACAAACCTGTTATGCTTGACTTTACAGGTCACGGATGTGTAAACTGCCGTCGTATGGAGCTTGCTGTATGGACAGATCCTACAGTATCTGATATTATCAATAAAGACTATGTGCTTATTACACTATATGTGGATAACAAGAAGCCACTACCTGAAAAAATTAAGATAGAAGAAAATGGCAAGAAACGTACACTACGTACTCTAGGTGACAAGTGGAGTTATTTGCAACGTGTAAAGTTTGGTGTCAATGCACAGCCATTTTATGTGTTGGTTGATAATGAAGGTATGCCATTAGAAGGTGCATATAGCTTCAATGAAAGTATTCCAGATTATATCCAGTTCCTTAAAGCTGGATTGACTGAATATAAGAAGAGATAACCACTTCGTGGAAAGGTTATAGTATGGAAGGCGTGTCAAAGCAAATCTTTGACACGCCTTCTAATTTGTTTAATACTTCTGTCGTACAGAATAAATTTACCAGTACGTCTTCTTAGGCAACGCAAGTTATTATAGACAGTGCTGTGACCAAAGGATTATGAGCTGGCAACCATGGTTGCCAGTATCTGACATCCACGGTTGTTAGCACCTAGCATCCATGGTTGCCAGCTACCTCTCCATTAATAATAATTGCTTTTACTTATAAAGCATAGCTGCTAGAGCAGGCAATCCTTCTGCACCAGGATATGTCGGAAATGCTTCTTTCATTGCTTTGACAAAACTATCTGTACCTTTTTTAGCAGCCTTCAACACACGAATGGTTTCTCTGATAGCCACTGGTGACTTGATTAACAATGGGGATGCGTGTCCTACAAATGGTGCAAAATGCATATAATAAGCTTTACCACCGTAGAGGTAGGAAAATCAGTTGTACTACCTTGAGAGAAGATAAAGTCAATACCTGCATAGTTTTGTGTTCTTACTTGTTTGAGCATTAACGCTAGTCAAGTTAGTCATAAAGGCTAAGCAAGACAGCAGAATACATTTCATAGTTCTTTGTTTTATAAATAGAATGAATTATAAAGTAATCTGCTGCAAGTATACGAGATGTAGCTGATAGAAAATGACCTTGCTGTGGTAGATTGTGGACAAAACAGACAGTCCCTCTCATCAAATCAATGAGAGGGACTGTATAGTTAAGAATTACTGTCTCTAAATAGTGATGGAGTAACACCTGCTTGTTTCTTGAAGAACTTGACAAAATTAGTAGGCTCTTCAAAACTTAAGTGCCATGCTATTTCATTGATTTGCATACTACCGTGTGCTAGTAGACGCTTGGCTTCAAGTGTGATACGTGACTGTATCATCTGCTTAGGGCTGGAGTCTGTGAGCTGTGTGCATGCTCTATATAGTTGCTTCTCCGTGACATTGAGCGAGTCAGCATAGAAGCTTACTTGTCTTTTGGTGCGATAATGCTGATTGACCATATGCATGAAATCAAGCAAAAGCTGTTTGTATGGACTGTCGGCATGGGTTTCTCTTCCTTGTGCTATAAAACATCTTTCGGCATTGTATAGAAGCATATGGAGCATATTGATGAGCATCTTACGTTGATACTTGTCAAAAGGCTTGTCAAACTCACGATACATGGCATGTAGCAGATGGTGCAGTTCCATATGTCCTTTCTTAGATGCCTCGAGAGTAAGGACCGCAGGCTCATACATCTCGTTGAACAACAAACCAGTATGTAAGAAAGAGAGATCATCGTTGTCCATACAGTAAAACTCATCGGTAAAGATTAGTCCCACCCCTTTATAATGTCCTTTAGGATCAAATTGGTGAATCTGATTTGGAGCAACAAAGGCAATGGATTCCCCAGTAAGCAAGACATCCTTAAAATCAATCATATGGTGTGCATGCCCACCTTGCATCCAGAGAATCTGAAAGAAACTGACTCGATGTGGATGAGTCATTATACCACTATGCTTGTAGTAAGTTTCTTGCATGTCAATGATCTCAAATTCATGGTTGAGACCAGATTTGAAACCATACTTCTTTATATCCGTGTCATGCTTCATAATACAGTACTTATTTGGCAATACGTTTGACTATTTCTACTTCTGGCAGTTTACGCAGATATGATATAATGTCGTTTAATTCGTCTACAGAATGCACTGAAAAATCAATATGACATGTTACAATTTCATCTTCAGAGACAACATGTGCTTTATCCATATTTAGTCCGTGCACAGTAGAAATAACTTTGATGATATCTGCCAGCAAGTGTTTACTATTTCCTGCAATTAATTGGAGTGAAATAGGGTATAAACTGTCTGGGTGAGGCTCCAGCCTGTAATCCACAATTGTATCTCCAGCTTGAGCAGCTTTACTAATAGCTTTGGTGCATGCACGTCGGTGTACTTCTAGTTTAGCATGGTCAGCTGATTTAAATGCAACGACTTCTTCACCTGGGATGGGAGAGCAGTGTGGGCACAATTCGAAATCAGGCTGTAATAAATCAGCTTGTTTGTGTAAGTAGCGAGATATTTTTTGTCGTGCCTTATATGTACGCACATGGTCAAGCCAGTCGGCTTTTACACATGGTATATTATTCACATGAATATCTACAATATCTCCTCGATGCAAAATGCGCTTCACAGGGGCCAATTCTCCATTGACATGGGCATATTTTGCTTTTAGTCCTACATGTGTGTGGATATCAAAAGCTAAATCAAGTACAGTACTATCTTTAGGAAGAATACGGGTATCTCCTCTTGGGGTCAAGAGATAGATATCGTCGTTGTACAAGTTGGTCGTTACATCTTCCATGTAATTACCTGTAATGCCGTGATAAGCAATGTCTTGAAGTTGCTTACGGAATCTTTCTACCCAAGTCTCAGAGTTATTATTGCGCTCTGTTAAACAGCCACGGTGATGCTTGGTTAGCATGCGACTAGAAGCAATATGCACTTCTTCCCAGCCACTGGTTTGATTTAGTAAATCTACATGAAGACTTTGGTAGCCGTTTTCTTTAGGAGCACTTATATAGTTTTTAAATGTCTTAGGTTTGTCTTTGAAATGGTCTGTAAGGACAGAGTATATTTCTAAAGCGCGCACTTTCTCTTTTTCTACAGGTGAGTTATAGACAATAGAAAAGAAGTGCTTATGCTTAACCTGTGAAACATCAATACTCTTTTCGTTGATACGTCTATAGATACTACATACAGGACGGCGTTCTACAAGTACATGGGCATCAATTGTGTTAATCTGTAAGATGCGTTCAACTTCTTGCTTAAAAGCTTCAATATTTTCTTGAGAGTTCTCGTAATCATTTTCAAGATACTCATGGAGTTGTTGATATTCTAGAGGAGTGCGATAGCGTAAAGAAAGATCTTCCAACTCTTTTTTGACATCATACAACCCAAGTCTGTTCGCTAAACCAGCATAAAAATAATCTGTTTCAGCAGCAATTTTCACTTGCTTGTATGAAGGCATATTGTCTAGGGTACGCATGTTGTGTAGACGATCGGCTAGTTTAATCATTAACGCACGAATATCGTAATCAATTGATCCTAGCATATGCTTGAAAGTATCTACTTGTAGAGATACTTCATAGCTCTCTTTCTTGTTCTTAGTCACAGCTTGTACAAGCATTGCCACAGACTCTCCAAAAAGTTTGCTTATATCTTCTTGGTTATAGTGTGTGTCTTCAATCACGTCGTGTAGGAAGGCTGCGCAAATAGCGTCAACGCCTAGATTAAATTCCATTGTGACAATTGTAGCTACAGCCACTGGATGGCTAATAAATGGTTCGCCTGATTTTCGTTTTTGCTCACAATGTGCCTCACAAGCAAAATCATATGCTTGTTGTACACGATTGATTTCGCTCTCGCTCATTTGTAGCTTCGAACGACAAAAGTTAATTAGTTCCTTAAGCTCTCTCCTTACATTTTCCATACTGTTCCTTATTTTTTTTCTACGCTATTGGGATGATGCGTTTGTCTAGTTTTGAAGTTGCATAACAACAAATATAGTAATAATAAAGAAAGTAGCCAGTACGAAGCTTTAAAATTTACTTACTTTTTATTCTTATTTCTGTTGTTTATAAGCTATTTGTGCAGCTAAACAAGCGAATTTGCTTGAAAAAGAGCGATAAAGTTGACCATTTGGTAGTTGGTGCTTAAAAGTCAGGTTCAGATTCAATAACTATGTTCTTTTTTGTGACTGGATGAGTAAATTGTAACCTAGCAGCATGTAAGTGCAATCTATCTGCTGCTTGACCATACAATGGATCACCAACGATAGGCGCATTTACTCCTAACTGATGTGCCATGTGTACTCGAAGTTGATGAGTGCGACCAGTATGTGGGAATAAACTGATACGTACAATCTTTTCATTTTTTACCAGTGTCTTATAGCTCGTATGCGCTGGCTTGCCATGTTCGAAATCAACCTTCTGTCTTGGACGGTCTAGGTGGTCCAAAATCAGCGGCAGTTTAATTTCGCCATCGTCTTGTAAATTGGATGCGTCATTTGTGATAATATCTGCTAGATACATCTTTTCTACTTGGCGTTCTAGAAATAGCGCCTGTAATAATCGGTGCGTCTCTTTATCTTTTGCCAAAAGTAAAAGTCCAGATGTATCCATGTCTAAGCGGTGTACCACCAGTGGTCCTGTACTGTCAGGGTAACGCTCTAGTATGATGGAGTATACAGAATCTTGTTGGCTTTCTTTTCCTGGTACAGATAGAAGTCCAGCTGGCTTGTTGACAACCAAGAGGTATTGATCTTCATACTCTATTATAAGCTTGTTTCCAAGTGACTTAGGTGTGCTTCTAGCCAGTGGATTTGGTTCGACTGCTAGTCCCTTCAACATATGTCCAAGAATTGGTAGGCACTTTCCTCTGCAAGAGGGATAGTACTGGCCATGGTGACGAATTTCAGTCTTAGGTGATGCGCCCCACCAAAATTCTGCCATACAAATAGGTTTAAGACCATTTTGATAGGCGTATTGCAGAAGTTTTGGCGCACAACATTCTCCACTACCAGCTGGTGGAGTCTTTTGGGCTGTATCCGCAAAGATAGTACATAGCCCTTTAGTAGTACCATGCGCATTGAGCATTTGAAATTGGTCGAATAGTTGTTGTTGGAGCGTTGCAGAACGTTGTTTACGCTCTTGCTTAAGCTGTTGAATATATAGTTCTTTTTCTTGTAAAGGGGTTTGAATTTGTGAGAAACGTTCTTTCCAAAGTCGTTTAAGTCGTACCAATTCTGCTTTTTGGTATTGGCTTTCCATAACGAGTGCTTGTATCTCTTCTGGAGAAAGATCTTGCTGACGTATCTCTCTACGACGAGCACGGTCTATTTTAAGTTGTTTTTGTTTACTTAAAATCTCTTCTCGCGAAATAGTTTGTGCCTCGCTTAATCGAGCTTTTAGCTCAATATAAACGTCATCTTGCTCCAATGCGTGAATCTCTTTGTTGAGTGCAGATATCTCAGTCTCTTCTTTTTTGAAGAAACCATCTGGGTGCAATAGATCGTATACAGGAGGTACAAAATATGGTAGAGAGTTCTCGCCGTTTAGTAAACCAGAAAAAGCAGCCAAAAAGCCCACTTTATTTTGGTGTTTGACAATAAGTACACCAAACATTTTACCCTCTTGTAGAATGTTGGCCCACTGTTCTTGAGATTGCAGGTAGCTTTGCACTTGCTCACTAGCTAATACACTAAGTGTGTGGGGAGTATAGTGAAAAGGGTAAGTAAAAGCTTCAGGCAAAGCAATTTGACTGATATCTTGATTGAAAGAGTGAATCATAGTATACACGAGAGTGCAAGCCATGACAGTATCTACTGCCATGGCTTGCACATGTTTTTGAGTTTTAATTTGTGCCTACTTCTCCAATTTCTCCATTGTCAGTGATACCATCACCATTCCCTGAAGAATCTTCGTTGACTGTGATAGTTGCTGTTTTGACAATGTCTGGTTGTGAGCCATTCGCTAGGGTTGCTGTGATAGTAGCTGTACCTGAATTACGTGCTGTAACCAAGCCGTTGCTGTCGACTGAAGCAATAGTTGAGTTGCTAGATTTCCAAGTCACTGTCTTATAGCTGGCGTTACTAGGAGTGACTGTACTTTGCAACTGAACAGTTTGATCTGGGTCCAACGTGAAAGAACTTGGAGTGATTGTCAAATCTGTTGCATACACTGTAAGTGGTCTGATTTCCACTGTACAAGTTGCTGTCAATGTTCCCTTTTTACCATTATCTAGTGTAGCAGTAATAATAATCGTTCCAGCACTAACTGTTGTGATTTTTCCACTACGGTCAATAGTCGCAACGCTTTCGTTTGATGATGAGAAAGTCACTGATTTGAAAGTAGCATCACTAGGAAGAACAGTTGCGTATAGATAAGCTGTTTCAGTATGTTCAATGCTTATAGAGCTTTTGTCCAAAGTCAATTCTGTGGCATATTTGATGACAGTAACTTCACATGAAGCGTGTACTTTAGATTTATCTCCATTTTCTACAGTTGCTGTAATTGTGGCAGTACCTGTAGAAACAGCCTCCACCAAACCACTATCATTTATTGTGACTATGCTTGTGTCTGATGACTCCCATGTTACTGTTTGGAATGTAGCATTAGAAGGAGATACTGTAGCTTGTAGTTGTTGTGATTTACCGACTTCAATAGTAGCTGATTCATCTATACTTATACTCTCTGCGTTAATGTCTTCAGAAGCTTGAGAGTTGACAGTAATTTGATATGTGTTAGTTTTGCCTTCTGCGCTAGCTTGAATAGTCACGGTTCCAGCTCCAACGGCAGTAACTAGACCGTTGTTGCTTACTGTAGCGACTTCTGGATTGGACGATGTCCATACCACTGTTGGCAAGGTTACCGTAGATGGGCTGGCGCTAGCAGTCAATTTTAGTGTTTGACCAACTGTCAGGCTCGTTGTGCTGCCGTTAATATTAATAGCTTGCAATGTCGGCGCTGGTGGGGTCGGTTCATCTCCGCCACCGCCACCACATGATGACAGTGTAAATGCTACACTCATAAGCAAGAAACTTGTAAGCCCTATTATGTATTGAAATTTTTTCATTATACTATTTTCTTCTTTTGTATTATCAAATTATTTCATAGCTCCATGAGAGTGGTCATGATGCTTGCAAAGTGGAGGACATACAGATGTATGAATCTCAATATCAGGATTTGGTGCAAATTCGACTTCTTCACCTGCACTACGAGTGCTATACCCTTCGTGAGGCATTGTCGGTGAGTGAGCAATAGCAAACCGCATACGTTCTACTTGTCCTGCAGTAAATCCTTGAATGTCATCCCATAGGTAATAGTAATCCATGATATTTGACCCTTTAAAGGCATCGCTCGCATGTGAATTGTACTGATATGTAGAAGCACTATTATTTGGCAAACGCCAGTGAATTTCACGGTAACCTGCTCTAACATCATCCCAAGTGGGGAAGAATGCTTCAGACGTATTGCCTGTATTTTCTAGCGCTTGATATTCATCATAGTAATCCCAGAACTTATTAGCAAAAGTCATATACCTTTCTCTATCATAGTTAGGTGTATCGTCTACACCGTCATCTCCATCAATACCAGGGCCATCATTAAATGTATGATGTAGACTTAGATAGTGCCCTATCTCATGAATGGCTGTGTTAACAAAGTCTGTCGTTACGGTAGGGCCATTTCCTTCTATGTCGTACATCAATACAGTGTTGACAGTTACAGAGTGCATGGAATTAAGATTGTTATAATCATATCCATAATCTAAAGTGTAGAAATTGCCAAGATATTCATTACTTACATCTGGACGCATATAAGCAAGGTTAGATACTCCTGCTACATATGTGTTTTCATCACCATCATCATCAACAAATTCAAATAGGAAGATATTGATATATCTATTTTGTGGCCACAGTAGACTATGGTCTTTTTTGTCTTGTTCTGAATTGGGGTAGTCGAAGTTTAGGAAATCATGAGGATCCACATTTGCATTATTTACATGTTCCATGATGACACCACTTGTAGGGTTGCCGTTAGGATCATTGGTTGCCAATTGTAGTCTCAAGTGGCTATCAAATGTATTAAGAACAACCCCGTCCTTGTTGTAGTTCTTCATATTTGCATAGCGGACATTTAAACTATCAATAAATGCTCGTCCCATTTCTGTTGTGAATGCTTCAGCATTTGTCGTCCCATCTTTTAATATGTGCAGTACGACAGGGAGTATGTGATTCACTGGTTGCTGCTGTATACGAATTGTTTGAGTAGAGCCACCTGCAGTTACTGAAATCACAGCATAACGCCAATTATCAGTTGGGTTTGCAGCTATATTCAGTGTCGTGCCTGATTTCGAATTACCAGATGTTTGACTTAGTGACACCCAGTCAGCATTTGATTTCGCTGTCCATTGTAGAGTTTTGCTAAGCTCTAGTGGTAAGGTATAGCTATCTTTATCTACAGTGTACAAGTAGCCCAACTGTTTTGTGATTAGGTATGGGGTACGACTGTTGCTTGGAATATTCAAAGTGAAATCACTTCCTATTTCATCTTCAGTAATACCTGATGTGAAATTTTTCCATACCGAATGAGATGAGTATGCATTTGCGCTACCAGATGGGACAATTAATCTAGTGCGGTTGTACAACTCATTAGAAAAACTGCTAGAAGAAACTTCAATAGCACTAGGACTAGATTGAGGAATGACAATTTCGTCAATAGTTTTTGCCCAACTGAATGTGTTAGAATCAATATGTGCAATTCCACTTGGAAGTACAAGGCGAGAAATATTTGTACCTGTGTTGATACTGTATCGGTCAAGTGAAATAACACATTCTGGAATCTCTACTGTGCTGTTGTCGATAACTGGTAGACTAATGCTAATCAGCATATCACCCGACTTTGTCAATAAGTGAGATGCTTTTTGGCTATAGTGTTTATTGTTCTTGTCTACGTGCCATGCTAGGTGAGATAGTTGTTGGCTATATCCTCTTATCTTGTTTGTTTCTGGACCAACACCGATATGCGTTTGATCATTTGTGTTTAATATGTACACAAAACCATCAAATTCAATTTCGACTAAGTTGTCTGGCAGTTGAATCCACTTGAAATAACCCTTTTGGTAACTGTTCTCATCTACCATCTTTGCAAATGCATCTTCGGCTAAAGTAGTGACCTTTCTCAAATGGATGTCTTTGGTCATATCTACTGTTTGAGCAGTTGACGTATATGTGTTCCAACGTTCTAGAGTTTTACCATCTGATGAAAGCTGGTAGTTAGATGCAGAGTATTTTTCACTGACAGCTTGAAGTGAGTATTTAACTAGATATTGGTGTCCTGCTTCTATGTGTAGGCTCACGTCATTAGCTTCTACATAGTAATAATCTGTTTCTTCACCTGTAGTGGTTACTGCGATCGTCAAATTTTGATTTGTCAGTTGAGTAGGAGCTATCATCATGTAAGCCGTTAGTATACGGTCGGCACCTAGAGATACGTTCTTTAGAGACAAAGATTGACGGTGAGTCATTACATTTTTTGTATTGTCGTTTGGACACAAGTCTGCAACAAAATGATCTTCTCCAGGTGGAAGAAGAAGTTCTAACTTTGTAATTTTACCCTCATAACTCTCTGGAAGAGTCAATTCAAACTTCATTTGAGCAGCAAGGTGTTCAAATGTCAAATTGGATGGCGTACTTGAAGTCGTTTTGCCCATCATGTAAGTGAAATCAGTCAGATTATTTGTTTGAGCGTTACCATCTTGTGTTTGCCCATAGAATGGAAGCATTAAGCTTGAGTAACCAATAGCATACCCAATGTTTGTATTCGAAGCAGGATAAAATGCTCTATTCATACCACTGATAGATGTACCAGTAAACGTTGCGCTAGAAGTACCAGCACCACTTGTTAATGTAAAAGCTGCACCTGCAGACTCATCATTAAAAAATCGGAATGAATCTCCATCACTCCAAGTTAATTTTTTGTCATTTCCTCCATCATAAGCCATTCTCGTTGTAGCTACTGATGCGCGTATAGTCATTAGCGATTCGCTTGATTGTTGGGTTATCACGTCGTTTTCAGTACAACTTGATACTAGTGAACCTGTTGCTAGAACTCCAACTGTTGCGATGGCTAAAGAATAAATCCACCTCTTGTCAATCATCTTTTCTTTGGTTAGTTAAAAACTGTAGTATACCATATAGCTGTTAACGTAAAACAGCTTTTGTAACTGAACAAATGTAAGGAAAAATGTTGGAAGATTCTTCGTTATATATGTTAATAGTAGGGTGCAAAGGTGTTTTTTATATCTGAGAGCTAAATTATTTACTTTATTCAACCCCAATAGGGCCCCACCAGTCTTTATCAAAGCTCCATATCTACTTCAACAGATTAAAGCGCTGCTTCTCAAATGACTTCAAAAGTCGTTCTTTTTTTGTTATGTGCACATTTTCTCCACTGGCGTCATACAATGGGGCGGCCACTGGAATACGAGCATTTTTAGTTTCAGCCATGCGTCTCTTAGTTCTTCAACTTTTTCGGGATAAAGCACGTTAACTGGTGAATGATCACCTATATCTCTGCGTAGATTGTAAATTCATCGTACCATCTTTATAGCAGTGGATGAGTTTCCAGTCTTTATGACGAATGATTGATGATGGTTCCCTTTTCCTTGATTACTGTAGTGAGTGTAATGCCGAAAAGTGGACGCTCCATCCATGAGTCCACATTTCGTGGATTGTGGATCAGGGATCTGAAGCTTCTACCATCAATTTGTTGTTTACGATGGAATTGAAGTACCTATGTTATGTTGTTTATATATGGAAAAGTGTTCGAGTTTTCGTGTTTAAAATAGTTAAAGAAACCGGAATGGGCAAATTTTCAGCAGAAAAGTCATAAAAATTTTGGATAGTAAAGAAGGCTGTTTTATATTTGTACTAACAGAATTGTTAACGACTAATATAGTGGTGTGAATTTAATATGTTTACTATAAAACTTATGTGATATGGACAGTAATAAGACTAATAAAAAAGAAGCTATTTTGAGAGCTGCTGAGAAAGCTTTTATGACACATGGCTTTGCTGGAACTAAAACAATGGCCGTCGCCGCAGATGCTGGAGTGACTCATGCCATGCTTCATTACTACTTTAAAACAAAGAAGCAATTGTTTGAACAAGTGCTGGTCTCTAAGATGACTCAAATGATGAGCGAATTGTCTCAATCCTTTTCAAATAAAGGCCTTTCAATAAAAGACCGTATTGCTTTAGGAGCGGAGAGACATTTTGATTTAATTGCTAAATCTCCAGATCTTCCTCGATTTGTTGTCAATGAAGTTATTAATAACGAAGAGAATTTACCTTTGTTTTTTGAGTGCTATAAAAAAATGCGCACTACCTTAGATGAGGTTTTTTTTATTGAACTTAATGAGGCTATTGCGAAGAAAGAAATTAAGCCGATTTTGCCAGAACAACTTTTCCTCACTATCTTCTCTTTAAATGCAACAATATTTATGATGAAGCCGTTGCTAACAAAAATGTTAGAAGAGATTGGAAGCGATTTTGACACTTTCTTAACAATGCGTCGTCGTGAGAATGTACAAATGATAATGAACCGTTTGAATTATGACTAAGACTATATATTTATTATTGTGGAGCCTGCTCTTTGCGTTGCCCCTTTTTGCAAAAAAAAATAAGATAACGATAGATCAGTGTTATGAAATGGCCAAAAAAAATTACCCTGCTATTCGTCAATACAAGTTGATTGATCAGACAACAGCGTTTAATCTGGCTAATGCAAAACGTATGTACCTTCCTCAAGTTGAGGTTTATGCACAAGGAACGTATCAATCTGATGTAAACTCTTTGCCTGCATCAATGATGCCAAGCAATCAGCAGGCGGGTATGTCTATCGAAGGGCTGGACAAAGATCAATACCAGTTGGGACTCAATGTCAATCAATCTATCTGGGATGGGGGACAGGTTGCAGCTAAACAAAAAATGATTCGCGCTCAAAAGGAAGTGAATATCAAGCAAACAGATGAGCAAATGTATGCACTTCGTGGTCGGATAAACGAATTGTATTTTGGTGTATGCATGTTGAAACAGCGTAGTGCCCAAAATACGCAAGTATATAAGTTATTAACGAAACATGTAAACAGGGTGCAGTCGGCACTCAATAACGGAACAGCTACGCGTACGCAGTTAGATCAACTGCTTGCTGATCGCGTGAATAATGAGCAGCGTCAAGTAGAAATTGACGCTTCACTTCAAGCGTTTCTTCGCATGCTTGGCGTGTTCGTAGGTCAAACTATTTCTGTAGATGAATTGGACTTGCCAAAACTAACGGATGTCATTGGTATGCAAAATAACCGTCCTGAACTGTATACTTTTCAAGCATTAAAGTCACTGTATGCTAGTCAGCGTAAAGAAGTGTTCGCCGACTTAAATCCGAAACTATCTTTCTTTGGCAATGGATACTACGGAAACCCAGGGTTAAATATGTTTGAAAGTATGATGGATAATGATTGGAGTTTCAATTACCGTATTGGTGTTACATTGAAATGGAGGCTTTCAGCTCTTTATACACACAAAGATCGCTTGCGTCTACTGGACAAGAAGCAGAAGCAGGTAGATGTACAAGAAGATGTATTCCGCTTCAATACACGTCTTCAAGAAACTCAGGAAATGCAAGCAGTAGAGAAAATGCGTAAGGTTTTAGCGAAAGATGATGAGCTCGTTCAACTACGACGTCGCATTCGTCAGACAGCAGAAAAACAATTTAAATTAGGTGTGATTGTGGCAAGTGATTTATTGCGTGAGATTACAGCGGAAAGCAATGCGCAACGCCAACAAATTGAACACCACGTCGGATTATTATCATCAATTTATGAACTTAAACATACAAACAATGCGTACTAAAAACTTACTATATTCGGTGCTAGTCATCACTACAATCTTTTCATTATTAGCTTGTCAATCTGAAGATAAACAAGCGGTGGCCTATGGTGAATTTGAAGCCACTGAGGTGGTTGTATCTGCTCAAACAAGTGGACAGGTGGTAAACATGAGTGTTGACGAAGGACAAATTGTACAGCCGCAAGAGCAAGTTGGTTTAGTGGATACAACTCAACTCTATCTTAAAAAACTGACACTGATTAAGCAAGGAGCATCTGTACGAAGCACTCGTCCTGAAGTATGCAAGCAGATAGCGTCTTTGAAAACACAGATTGCTTATGCTAAGAAGGACTTGACCCGATTAAAGAATCTACAACAAGCAGATGCAGCTACGGAGAAGCAAGTAGATGATGCTACTACTCAACTACAAGTCTTAGAGGATCAACTAACAGCTCTTCACAGCACCCTGAATACAACAAACCAACATATTGATGCACAGAGTTCTGTCTTAGATATTCAGGTTGCTCAAGTACAAGACCAAATTGAAAAATCGCAAATCATTTCGCCTATTTATGGAACTGTACTTGCGCAGTATTTGGAAGAAGGCGAATGGGCCGCTCCTGGTAAGCCAGTCTTTAAAGTGGCCAACTTGAAGGAAATGTATCTGCGTGCTTACGTAACTTCTTTGCAGTTGGAGAAAATCAAAATCGGTCAAAAGGTTAAAGTCGAGGTCGATTACGGACAAGAAGTATATCGCTCTTTTGATGGAGAAATCACTTGGATTGCTGATAAAAACGGATTTACTCCAAAGACAATACAAACTGCGGATAGTCGTGCTTCTTTGGTGTATGCCATTAAAGTAAAGGTAGAGAATGAGGGCAGCATCAAAATTGGTATGTCTGGTAAGGTTCACTTATAATCCAAGCATATGAATAACAATCCTATAATTACTATTCAGGATGTATCTCATAGTTACTTGAATGTGAAAGCATTGGACTGTGTGAACTTAGACGTTCAAGAAGGTGAGATCTTAGGGCTAATTGGCCCAGATGGTGCTGGAAAAACGACTCTGTTTCATGTGCTCACTACATTGCTTGTCCCTGACTCAGGGACTGCAGTTGTAGATGGTTGCGATGTGGTACAAGATATGAGAGAACTACGCCATAGAGTAGGTTATATGCCAGGCAAATTTTCTTTGTATCAAGATCTAACAGTAGATGAAAACATCACCTTCTTTGCTTCTGTCTTTGGTTCGACTGTTGAAGAAAACCAGCATTTGATTGAAGGGGTTTACAAGATGTTGAGACCCTTTGGTAATCGACGAGCAGGTAAGCTTTCAGGCGGTATGAAACAAAAGCTAGCATTATGCTGCGCCTTGATTCATGCTCCTAAGGTGTTGTTTTTAGATGAGCCAACTACAGGGGTAGACCCAACGTCGCGTAAAGAGCTATGGGAGACGTTGCAATATCTGAAAAAAGTAGGGGTTACCATCGTCGTCTCTACACCTTATACAGATGAAGCGCGCCAATGTTCTCGCTTGGTGCTTATGCGTGAAGGTCGAATAGTACAAAGTGGAAATCCTGATGAAGTACTAGATAGTTATCTCCAAACAACTGGCCAAGTGCAAGTCAAATCAACTTCAACTAAAGATGAACCTGTCATTCAAGTTCGTGATTTGACAAAAACTTTCGGCAACTTTACTGCAGTGGACCGTTTGAACTTCGAAGTGTCCAGAGGGGAAATTTTTGGCTTTTTAGGAGCTAATGGAGCTGGTAAAACTACGGCTATGCGTATGCTTTCTGGTCTAAGTGTACCAACTTCAGGATCAGGAACTGTAGCAGGTTTCGATGTGAAGAAAGAAGCTGAGCAAGTCAAACGACACATAGGTTACATGAGTCAGCGCTTCTCTTTGTATGAAGACCTGAAAGTATGGGAGAATATTGAGCTCTTCGGAGGAATATATGGACTCTCGAAAGAGGAGATCAAAGAAAAAACTGAAGTTGTTCTTGAACAATTGCATTTTACGTCACAGCGTGATACCTTAGTACGTGACATCCCTCTAGGCTGGAAACAGAAACTAGCTTTTGCTGTATCCATGATCCATGACCCAGAAGTTGTATTTCTGGATGAACCTACTGGTGGGGTCGATCCGCAGACAAGACGTCAGTTTTGGGATCTTATCTACGAAGCAGCAGCTAAGGGAATAACTATATTTGTAACAACGCACTATATGGATGAGGCCGCTTATTGCGATCGTTTATCTATGATGGTAGATGGTCAGATTAAAGCCCTAGATAGTCCTCAAGCATTAATGACAAAAATGGGTGTGGATTCAATGGAAGAAGTTTTCCGTATTTTGGCTCGTGGTGCAACTCGAGGTGACTAATTAGAAAGAAAAGAAATGAACAGAGTTTTTGCTTTTATTCGAAAAGAATTTTATCATATTCTGCGTGATAGGCGCACAATGCTTATACTGCTTGTAATGCCAGTAGTGCAGGTCCTTTTATTTGGCTTCGCCATCTCTGTGGAAGTACAAAACGTGCGTGTGGCTATGGTGGGGCAGCAGTTTGCCCAAGATAGCCAACAAGCGGGACGCTTAGCTCAGGCTATAGACGCATCGGAAACTTTTGAGGTAACTCATATGTTTTCACTAATCAGTGAAGCTGAGCAAGCCATGCGTGAAGGAAAAATCGATGTAGCAGTTTGTTATGGACAGACTCCTGCAGCTTCTCCAGTACATAATGATGCTATTAGTATTGTGTCGGATGCTACAAATCCAAACACGGCAAGCACAATCACTTTTTACTTGCAGCGCATTATTCAATCTACAACTGGGGGGCATGTTGCGGTGGATGTAGCTCCTCGTATGTTATATAACCCACAGTTACAGAGTGCGTATAACTTTGTGCCTGGTGTTATGGGACTCGTTTTTATCTTGATCTGTGCTTTGATGACTTCTGTGTCGATTGTACGTGAGAGAGAACAAGGGAATATGGAAGTACTACTGGTTTCTCCAGTACGCCCTTTGGTGATTATATTTTCCAAAATGATTCCTTATTTTTTAATAGCCTGTGTGGATTTGGGTAGTGTGCTATTGCTGTCATACTTTCTGCTCAAAGTACCAATTGCTGGGAGCTTATTGGCTATCTGCAGCTTGTCATTTGTTTATATTTTCTTGGCACTCTCTATTGGTTTGTTAATTTCTACACTTGCAGATAGTCAACTTATTGCGATGATTGCCTCTATTTTAGGACTTATGCTACCAGTTGTTATGCTTTCTGGGATGATTTTTCCTATAGAAAATATGCCTTTTATACTACAAAAAGTTAGTACTTTGATTCCTGCAAGATGGTATATCACTGGTATACGTAAATTGATGATTGAAGGACTTGATATCTCTAAGGTAGTTACAGAATTTGTGGTGTTAATTGGTATGACACTTTTTGTGCTGGGAATAGCCCTTCGCAAGTTCAAAATTAGATTATAACTTATACGTTTCCTATATGGCACGATTTAAATATTTACTTAGAAAAGAGTTTAAGCAGTTTTTACGTCATCCTTTTTTGAAACGTATGGCTATAATGTATCCAGTTATGGTAATGTTTGTAATGCCTTTTGCTACTAAGCTTGACCTAACTGACTGTACAATTAGTATAGTGGATAGGAATCACACAGAATTGTCTGCTCGGTTGGTGCATAAGATTGAAGCTTTACCCTTCTTCATTGTGACGTCTCATTCAGCCACTTATACTGAGGCGATGAATGAAATAGAATCTGGAGATGCAACTGCTATAGTCGAGATTCCGCGTGATTTCGATAAAGACTGGACACTAAAGCAAGCCCAAGTTTATCTCTCTGCAAATGCAGTAGATGGTATGAAGGGAAATTTAGCTTTACAGTACTTACAGCGAGTTGTTCAAGAGTTTACCGAAGAGCAAGTAAAAGAAGATGGAGGAGTAGGTGCAACTTCTTTGTTGTCTGCTTCTGTACCCAGTGTATCTATACAGCATCTATATAATGAGACCTTGAATTATAAACGTTTTATGATTCCTGGGCTGATGGTATTTGTCTTGTTGATATTGACAGGTTTGTTGCCAGCATTGAATATCGTTCAAGAGAAAGAAATTGGCACGATAGAACAGATTAATGTAACACCAGTGAGTAAGTATCAGTTTATTTTGAGTAAATTGATTCCCTATTGGATCATTGGACTGACTGCATTAAGTATATGCTTTCTATTGTGTGTATTGGTGTATGACTTTCCCTCTTTAGGTAGTTATGCTGCACTTTATGTTATGGCAGTTTTGTTTGTCATGACGATGTCGGGACTTGGGTTAATGGTTTCAAATATCTCGAATACGATGCAGCAAGCGGTATTTGTCATGTTCTTCATCATGATGATATTCACGCTGATGAGTGGGTTGTTTACACCAGTACAGTCTATGCCTGACTGGGCACAATGGGTAGCTACTTTTATTCCACCTCACTACTTTGTGGATGGGATGAGAGCCATTTATATTAAAGGAAGCACGCTTGTAGATGTTAGTAAGGAATGTCTTGCTTTAGCTGGTTTTGCTGTGTCTTTTGGAGTTTTGGCTGTGCTGACGTATCAAAAGCAGTCCTAATATACCTTCTCTCTAATTTATAGAGGATGTGTCAAAAGCTGGTTTTGATGCATCCTCTATTGTTAAAATATTGAGAGGGGTGGATACATCTTGCGAAAAAGTGCCACCGAGCATTTATCAATTTTGTGTGGTGTTATCAAATCGACTATTAGCCTCTATAATCTTATCGATAAGTTCCTCTGCAAATTCTCTCGTTAGAATCTCGTTGTATTGATTGTAGATACGTTCTAGTGCTGTCTGTATTATGCCTTTCATACCTTGACCATTCTCTGTAGGATAAATTAGCGACCTGCGTCCATCTTGCTTCTTGATAATATAGTCTTTCTTGATTAGTTTGTCAAGTAGGCGAGTGATTGTACTTGGTTTAAGATTGAGCATCTCACTGAGTTCTATTTGTGTGATGTTAGGATGGTCGCAGATAGCAAGTAGCAAGTGTCCATGCGAAGGACTCATTTCGATAAGACGAAAAGCCTTGTCGGCCAATTCGTTAAGATGGCGACTTAAAGAGCTCACTGTAAAGTACATACAGTGGGAGTTATACGAACATTTTCTTCCCTTTTCCATGATCTTATTCTAAAATCTTTTGTGGTTACTGACACAAAGATACAAAAAATAAGCAATATATATGACGTGTGGTGTTAATGATTATTGACGTAAAACTTATATTTGAACGACTCCGTACAATATGTATCCTGCAATTCCGCTCAGTAGGATCAACAAAATTGGGTTCCATTTTAGAAAGTAAGTTCCAATAAAGGTGAAACAGAAAAGACCACAGCTAATATAGAACTGAGTAGGATTTAGATCCCATACTCCAAAGTTTTGTGGAGTCATCAGCAATAGTACTGCAGCGGCTAAAAGCCCTACGATCGTTGGTCTCAATCCCATAAAGATGGCCTGTACATAAGGTGAGTCTTTGAATTTTGTAAGTATTCGACTTACAGTGTACATTAGTAGAAAGGCTGGTAGAAGTAAAGCTAGAGTACTGATGCATGCTCCTACAATAGCTACCCATTCAGCAGCACCCTGTCCAATTACAGCAGTATAGCCTACGTAAGTCGCACAGTTTAAACCAATAGGGCCAGGTGTCGTTTGACTAATAGCTACAATATCGGTAAATTGCTCAGGTGAGAGCCAGTGATATTTCGTGACCATTTCTGTTTGTATAAGTGATAGCATTGCATAGCCACCCCCAAACCCAAATAGGCCAATTTTAAAGAAACTCCAGAATAAGTGTAGATATAAAAATAGCATGAATGATTATTTTGATTGAGTATGTGACTTTTGATTATTAATCTCTTCACGCACTTTTTTTTGTGCTTGCTGTTTGCGATAGCCCAATATAAGACCAGCCAGTCCAGCTACTAGGATAATCCATATGGGAGATATACCAATATACCATATAAGTAGAGCCGATGCGATTGGTATCCATAAAGTTTGCCAGGTTAATTGAGCACGCTTAGCCAAGCGTAAAGTCGGAACAGCTATAAGCGCAACCACAGCTGGACGAAGTCCCTTAAAAATAGCTTCTACTTCAGGATATTCTTTAATTTGACGAAAGCAGACAGCGATCAAAAGGATCATAAGGAAAGAAGGAAGTGCTGCAGCAGTACTCGTGAGAATACTACCCCATGTACCTCGTAGCTTATACCCAATGTATGTTGCTATCTTTACAGCAAATACACCTGGTAAAGATTGAGCTACCGCCACCATATCAATAAAATCTTCTTCGGAAATATATTTGCGTTTTGCTACAACCTCCTCTTCAATCAAAGGTATCATAGCGTAGCCACCGCCAATAGTAAACGCACCAATTTTTGCAAATATCCAGAATAAAGTGGATAGAGAAACTTCTTCGTTTGTTGATATCTTGTTCATGCCACAAAAATAGCTATATTTTTTGATAACAATATAAAATTCTCTATTTTTGTGAGTATACAAATAGCGGCCATGAATCTAGTAAAAACAAATAGCAGACGTAGTATGTTAAGCAACCTAATGATTGGCTGCTTTGTTTTTATGCCTTTTCTCCAAGTCTTTTCTCAAGTTATACCAGTTGAATCTTTTAAGCATGTTCATGATAGTTTAGTAGCGCAGATGGTCTACTTAGATTCTATTTGTCGTGATAGTAGTCAAATAGAGTTACCTTTGTCTCGTCTTGAGCACTATAGGGATCTTTTTTCTACTGTTGTCAATCTATATGATATCAACCTCCACAATGATGAACATGCCAAACGCTATTCGGATTTGGCAACTAAGCTGGCATTAGAACATGAGCAAGGAGATGACTTGGTACAAGCTATATTGATGTTCCCTACTATCGACAGCGATACGCTTTCTTTACGAATACAACAAGTTGACCAATTGTTGCCTACATCAGAAAAAAAAGAGGGGGTTATGGCTCATTTGAGGTATTTGTACTATTCTTCATTGTTGGCTGAAGGTTCGGGTGTTGATTCAGATAGTTTAATTAACAATGTTTTGCGTCATAAGGGCTCTGTGATTTTTGATGATCTCGCAAATCGATATGAACGATTTTATGTGATGCGGACAGTTATTGAAGGTGCTAATGATATTGGTCCTACATCTGCTGCATATCGTTACATGCTGCAATTGAGTGATGTTGTTCAGGGACTTCCTCGAGCTAATTCATACATGACACTTGATTTTTTACAATTTCAAGTATATGTACATACTCAGAATGAAGAACCAATTAGAGCTATTAAAGTTTTGCAGATATGGAAGCGGTGCGCGCAAAAGCGTGAGAAATACCTTCGAAGCAAATACAATCGTCCTTTTTATGATCTAGGTGTTGTTTATGGAGATATGGCTGTGTTATCGCTTTTAAATTACAAAGCTATCAGCAAAGCGCAAGTTGACTCATGCTATCGTTCTATTAATGATGCAATGGACCGATACCCTGTTTTGAAAAAAGACTATGCACATACGAGTGCCTATAAGCTTTGTTACTATTTAGGTATGGGGAATAAAAAAGAGGCTTTGCGCTGGGTGCGTCGCATGATAAAAGAAGAGGATTTTATAGATATGAGTCGTCTTAGGGTGTATCGTGTATACAGTGAGTTGTGCAAAGAATTGGCTATAAGTGAATATAAAAAGGCATTGGTTTTGTATGTTGCAGAGTTGGAGAAAACCTATGAATTTGTACGTAGAGCTAATCAAAAAGACAATTTGGTGTTCTTTCGTTTACAACAGTTACAAACTGAAACCCATCATCTAGCTGAACGAACACGCATGCTGGAGGAGATAAAAGAGGAGCAGATAGAACATAGTTATAGAATCATTGTTACTCTATTGTTGGTGATTATCTTTGCGGTTTTAGGAATGTCTGCTTTGATTTATTCTAGAAATAGAAAAATCGTCTCGCACGAGAAAAAATTACAAGAAGCACTCCGCAAAGCTGAGGTAAGTAATGAACTCCAGACAAGATTCTTGCATAATATGAGTCACGAGATTCGTACGCCACTGAATGCAATTGTGGGCTTTTCAGAGGTCTTAGCAGAAGATGATGAATTGCTTGATGAAGAACGGAAGGAGTATCGTGAACGCATTGTTATGAATAATGAGTTGCTTATGCAGATTATTGATGATATTCTAGATGTCGCAAGACTTGAGAGTGGCTCTTATCAAATGACAAAAGAGAAGACACTTGTTAATAAGTTATGTAAGCGAGCTCTAGCTTCTGTAAGTCATAAGTGTTCACCAGAGGTTGAATTATGCTTTCACTCTGAGTGTGACGATGATTTTGAGTATATGACCGATCCACATCGTTTGATTCAGATACTGATCAATTTGCTGAACAACGCCACAAAATACACAAAATCTGGAAAGATAGAGCTGGATGTAAAGTTTGGAAACGAAGATAAGCTGTACTTTTCAATTACAGATACAGGTTCTGGTATTCCAGATGAATTGATAGACTCTTTATTTGATAGGTTCAGTAAAGGGCAGGAATTTACACAAGGCACAGGCTTAGGGCTGAACATTTGTCGTATGCTTACCGAGATGTTTGGTGGCAGTATTTATCTTGATAAAACATATAAGACAGGCGCTCGTTTTGTATTAGAAATGCCTGTTGAGAGTTAATTATAAATCTAACCTAAACTTTTGGGATAAAACTGATTCAAAATGAGTCTTTTTTGCGATATAATCATTATATTTGCGACCCAAAACTACTAATTTAAACAAACGTTATGAGAAAAGATGACCAAATTTTTGACCTGATTGAGAAAGAGCATCAGCGTCAATTGAAAGGAATCGAACTAATCGCTTCTGAAAATTTCGTTAGTCCACAAGTTATGGAAGCTGCGGGAAGTGTGTTGACCAATAAATATGCTGAAGGATATCCAGGTAAGCGTTATTATGGTGGATGCGAAGTCGTAGACCAAACTGAGCAAATTGCAATTGACCGTTTGTGCGAAATTTTCGGTGCAGTATATGCTAACGTGCAACCGCATAGTGGTGCACAAGCCAATGCCGCAGTATTCTTGGCATGTTTGAACCCTGGTGATAAATTTATGGGCTTGAATCTAGCACATGGTGGGCACCTATCTCATGGTTCACACGTCAATACTTCGGGGATCATTTATACTCCATGTGAGTACAATGTAAGCAAAGAAACAGGCCGTGTCGATTACGACCAAATGGAAGAAATCGCTTTACGTGAACAACCTAAACTAATTGTTGGTGGTGGTAGTGCGTATAGCCGAGAGTGGGATTACAAACGCATGCGTGAAATCGCTGATAAGGTAGGGGCTATCTTGATGATTGATATGGCACACCCAGCTGGTTTGATTGCTGCTGGTTTGCTAGACAATCCAGTGAAGTATGCACATATAGTAACCTCTACTACACACAAAACATTGCGTGGACCTCGTGGTGGTGTGATTATGATTGGAGAAGACTTTGAAAATCCTTGGGGCAAGAAGACTCCTAAGGGCGTTGTCAAGAAAATGTCTCAATTGCTTGATTCCGCAGTTTTCCCAGGTATCCAAGGTGGCCCACTAGAGCACATCATCGCAGCCAAGGCTGTTGCTTTTGGTGAGTGCTTACAACCTGAATACAAAGAATACCAAAAACAAGTGCAAGTCAATGCTAGCTGTCTAGCAGATGCATTGGTAGCAAGAGGCTTCGATATTGTATCTGGAGGTACAGACAATCACTCTATGCTAGTAGATCTACGAAGCAAGTATCCAGAATTGACTGGTAAAGTAGCTGAAAAGGCACTTGTATCAGCAGATATTACAGCCAATAAGAACATGGTTCCATTCGATTCTAGAAGTGCTTTCCAAACATCTGGTATCCGTTTAGGTACTCCAGCGATAACAACTCGTGGTGTGAAAGAAGATGTGATGCCTAAGATTGCTGAACTAATAGAGAAAGTACTTGATGCTCCAGAAGACGAAGCAGTAATTGCAGCTGTTCGTTCAGAAGTGAACGAGATGATGAGTCAATATCCTTTATTTGCTTATTAATAGCGATGACAGATAAGTTGAAAAATATAGAAAGGGAGCGCTTGACTAGCGCTTCCTTTCGTGCTTTATTCCTGGATGAAAGTACTGACGTAGTGACAGTACATACTTCAGGATCTACGGGTGTGCCCAAAAAGATTGAAGTACGCAAAGATAGAATGGTAGCATCTGCCCGAGCTACATTAAGCTTTTTGAATCTGCAAAAAGGACAAACAGCGTTGCTTTGCTTATCGACAAGATATATCGCAGGCATGATGATGGTTGTGAGGAGTATAGTGGGGGAGTTGGAGCTTTTGCAGGGAGAAGTCAGTGGGCACCCTTTGGCTACATTTGTTGGTACAGATCAGCGCATTGATTTTGCCGCTATGACACCAATGCAAGTCTATAATAGTTTACAAGTGCCTGAAGAGAAAGAGTTCTTGAAGCAAATAGGTACATTGATTATCGGCGGTGGAGCTATCTCCAGTACCTTGGAATCTGAGTTGCAGCAACTATCGAGTGTTCGTGTGTACAGTACCTACGGCATGACAGAAACTTTGTCGCATATTGCCATGCGTCGAGTAAATGGAGAGAAGGCATCTCTATGGTATGCCCCTTTGCCAGGTGTTTCGTTGGCTACAGGAGAAGATGATACTTTACAAATCTATGCGCCTGCGATATACCCTGAGCGGATACAAACCAATGATGTGGTCCGTTATGATGGCAAATGTTTTGAGGTATTAGGGCGTAGAGATAATACAATCAATTCTGGTGGCATTAAAGTACAGATAGAGCAAGTAGAAAAAGAAATCGCTCAAGTATATCCATATTTACATTTTGTGATTACAAGTATAGCTGATGATAAATTTGGCGAAGTCGTAGTGGTGCTGATTCAAAGTGATAAGTCTACTGCTGATACAGCTCAAAGTCTAAATTTTGACTTTCTTCCAGCATATCACCAACCCAAGCATGTACTCTTGGTTGATGATATCCCTATGACCGAAACTGGTAAACCCAGTCGAAGTCTTTGTAAAAAAGTAGCTCACGAAATCTTGAACACTTAGAGAATTTGTATACTAGGTATGTGAAATTTCTCCTGCAAGTGGTTTATTCATTAACTTTTTGACATCGTCTTGACCATATCCTTGTCCCAATAAGTGCATCATCTTTGTCAGTGCACTTTCAGTCGTCATATCTTTACCACTCACTACCCCTGCTTGGTATAGTTGTGAGCCAGTAGCATACCTATTCATCATCACGCTGCCTTGGGCACATTGCGTGATATTGACAATGACTATCCCTTTTTTATTGGCTTTTTTCAACGAGTCAATTAGCCATGGCTTTCTAGGTGCATTGCCCGAGCCAAAACTTTCTAGTACCACACCTTTTAAGTCAGGTATATTTAGAATGGCATCCACAACATGCTGTTGAATACCCGTAAATAATTTCAAGATAACCACATTCTCATCTATCTTAAGGCGTGGATGGAGTGGTTTGTGTTTATAACATGGCATGATATACTCATGACTATATCGTATATGGATGCCACAATGTGCTAAATCAGGATAGTTGAAACTTTGGAATGCTTTAAAATTCTCAGCAGCAATTTTAGTTGTTCTGTTTCCTCTCATCAGCCTGTTTTCAAACAAGATACATACTTCAGGCACCACTGCATGGTTATGTATTTTGTTGGCTGCGATTTCGATGCTAGTCAGCAGGTTTTCTTTTCCGTCGGTGCGCAGAGCACCAATGGGTAGCTGTGATCCTGTGAGAACAACAGGTTTCGTTAGGTTTCCTAGCATAAAACTTAGAGCTGATGCAGTATAGGCCATTGTGTCTGTACCGTGTAAGACAACGAAGCCATCGTATTGATGGTATCTGCTGGCAATTACTTCTACCAGTTTTACCCATACCTTTGGCTCCATATCGCTACTGTCAATAGGCGGAACAAACGTATAACTATCCACGTCACATCCAACTTTTTCCATCTCAGGAAGATGATGCATCAATTGGTCTAATTGAAAGTTTTCTAGAGTGCCATCTTTTTGATTCTCTATCATTCCTATAGTACCACCTGTGTAAATTAGCAATATGTTACTTTTTGTATCTGTCATAGCTTGGTATTGGTCCTTTTAAGTGACAAAAATAGTAAAAATATATTTATTTAATAACGTATTGCTAGTAAAAACAATCTGTTGTACAACATGTATAGCTTTTTATAACTGACAAAATACAGAAAAAACGCAGATGAGATGATAGAATGTAAGGGAAAAGTCGTATTTTTGCGATAAATATAAATTTAACAACCTAGTAAAAACAACCAGATGAAAGTGTTGAAATTTGGTGGCACTAGCGTGGGCAGTGTCACAAGCATTCTCAATGTGAAGCAAATAGTAGAGTCAGTTCAAGAGCCTATAGTTGTCGTCGTGTCAGCTTTGGGTGGAATAACCGATTTGTTGCTTAGCACCGCACGTATGGCTGCAGATGGCGACCAAGCTTATCTTGAGCAATATACCGAAATTGTGCACCGTCATCGCGCTATGATAGAAGAGGTGATACCTGAAGGAGCTGAAAAGGTTGC
Organism: Bacteroidaceae bacterium; assembly: GCA_963678855.1. Taxonomy (GTDB): domain Bacteria; phylum Bacteroidota; class Bacteroidia; order Bacteroidales; family Bacteroidaceae; genus F22. The sequence goes on from OY787448.1 coordinate 2,819,881, forward strand.
TTTACTAGCACGTGTCAATGAGTTGCTAGCTGAACTAGAGAATATCTATCAAGGGCTATTCCTTATTCACGATTTAAGTCAAAAAACATCAGATACTATAGTTAGTTATGGTGAACGAATTAGTGCCAAGATAGCTGCGCGATTGATTAAAGGGGCAGTTTGGTATGACTCACGCCAGTTTATCAAAACTCGTACTCGTCATGGACACCATGTTTTGGATGCCGATCAAACAAATGAGCTAATCAAACAACGTTTTGAAGACATGCCTTCTTGCGTCTTGATGGGTGGTTTCATTGCAACAGATACAGAAACAGGCACCACGACCAATCTAGGTCGTGGTGGCTCAGATTATACTGCTGCTATTGTAGCAGCTGCATTGGATGCCCAAGTTTTAGAGATTTGGACTGATGTGGATGGATTTATGACTGCTGATCCACGTGTGATTTCGCAAGCTTATCCAGTTCAGGAACTAAGCTACGTAGAAGCGATGGAGCTTTGCAATTTCGGTGCTAAAGTAGTCTATCCACCTACAATTTATCCTGTTTGTCATCAGAATATTCCTATTCGCATCAAGAATACATTTAATCCTGAAGCACTAGGTACCTTGATTTCAAGCAAACCACGTGTACAAGGTCAACAAGCCATTAAAGGTATATCTAGCATTAACGACACCAGTCTGATTACAGTTACTGGTCTAGGTATGGTTGGAGTTATCGGTGTCAACCACCGTATCTTCCGTGCATTGGCTGTCAACGGCATCAGCGTCTTCTTGGTTTCACAAGCCTCTTCTGAGAATAGTACCTCTATCGGTGTGCGCAATACAGACGCTGACCTTGCTATAGAAGTGCTAAACGAATGTTTTGCAGAAGAAATCAAAGCAGGTGAAATCGACCCAGTTTCTGTAGAGCGAAACCTTGCAACAGTTGCCATTGTTGGTGAGCGCATGAAGCATACTACAGGCATTGCAGGTAAATTGTTTGGTACTCTTGGACGCAATGGTATCAATGTGATTGCATGTGCTCAAGGCGCATCAGAGACAAACATCTCTTTTGTTATTGATCGCAATTCTTTGCGTAAGGCATTGAATGTGATTCATGACTCGTTCTTCCTATCAGAGTACAAAGTGCTCAACCTATTTATTTGTGGAGTAGGGACTGTAGGTAGCAGCCTAATCGAGCAGATTCGCATGCAGCAACCAAAGCTCATGGAAGAAAATAGATTGAAGCTACGAGTAGTCGGTATTGCAAAGAGTAACAAAATCATCACTCAAAGAAGTGGTGAAGGTATTGAACTAAACGAATATAAAGAACTACTAGAGACAGAAGGCCAACCTTCTGATCCAGAAATTCTAAAGCAAGCCATTATAGATATGAACATCTTTAATGCCGTGTTTATAGATACAACAGCGAGTAGCGCGGTTGCAGATTTATACAAACCTCTATTGGAGCACAATGTGTCTATTGTAGCCGCTAATAAGATTGCCGCTTCGGAAGAATATGTGGACTACCTAGAACTAAAACGACTAGCTGTAGAGCGTGGTGTCAAGTACTTGTTTGAAACTAATGTTGGTGCCGGCCTTCCTATCATCTCTACCATGAGTGATTTGAACGCCTCAGGAGATAAAATCGAGAAGATTCAAGCTGTATTGTCTGGAACTCTTAACTTTATCTTCAACACTTTGAGCGAAAAGATTCCATTTAGCGAAACCATTCGCAAAGCCAAGGAAGTTGGCTTCTCAGAGCCAGATCCACGTATCGATCTGAGTGGTAAGGATGTGATTCGTAAGCTGGTGATTCTAGCTCGTGAAGCAGGATACCAGTTGGAACAAAAAGATGTGGAGAAGAACTTGTTTGTACCGAATGAATTCTTTGAAGGTTCGCTAGACGATTTCTGGACGCAAATATCGACACTAGATGCCGAGTTTGAAGCACGTCGTAAGCGTCTAGACGAAGAAGGCAAGAAGCTACGATTTGTGGCTACCCTTGATAAAGGTAAGGCATCAGTCGGACTGCAAGAAGTCGATAGCTCACATCCATTCTATGCGCTAGAAGGAAGTAATAATATTATCTTGCTAACAACTGAACGCTACAACGAGTATCCAATGCTTATCCAAGGTTACGGTGCTGGTGCATCAGTAACTGCAGCTGGAGTATTCGCCGATATTATGCGTATCGCTTCAGTATAAGCGGTATACAATAAGAAGAGTTCCACAATAAAAAATACAAAAACAAATCAAGTGAAAAAGATAATCATTATAGGTGACGGCATGGCCGACTGGCCTGTCGAACAGTTAGGTAATAAAACATTGCTGCAACATGCATTTACTCCTTATATTGACCTGTTGGCAAAGCAAGGTCAAACAGGACTTGTACAGACCGTAGCAGAAGGGTTTCACCCAGGTAGTGAGGTAGCCAATATGACTATCTTAGGCTATAATATGCGCGAAGTGTATGAAGGACGTGGTGTGCTTGAAGCAGCCAGCATAGGTGTAGATCTTGCGTCAGACGAGATGGCTATGCGCCTTAATCTAGTCTGTGTGGAAGGCGATATCCTAAAGAACCACTCTGCAGGACATATCAGCACAGAAGAAGCCGATATACTAGTCAAGTATCTACAAGATAAATTGGGCTCCGACCGAGTTCGATTCCATACAGGTGTGCAATACCGCCACCTCCTTGTTATTAAAGGAGGCGATAAGCGTCTAGACTGCACACCACCTCATGATAAACCCCTGCATCCATTCCGCCCATTGCTTGTTAAACCGCAAGTTCCTGAGGCACAGGAAACAGCAGATTTGATCAACGATTTGATTTTGAAATCTCAAGAACTTCTTGAGAATCACCCAATCAATCAAGCCCGTGCAGAAGCAGGCAGAGACAAAGCCAACAGCATGTGGCCATGGTCGCCAGGATACCGTCCTAAGATGGTGCCGCTTACGACGACTTACCCACAAGTGAAGCAAGGTAGCGTCATTTCTGCGGTAGATTTGATTCATGGCATCGCCAAGTATGCTGGCCTACAAGGCATTGAAGTAGAAGGAGCCACAGGACTATACAATACCAACTACGAAGGTAAAGTGCAAGCTGCTCTAGATGCCCTTAAAACAGATGACTTCGTCTATCTGCACATCGAAGCCGCTGATGAGGCTGGTCACGAAGGCGATTTAGACCTAAAGATTCGTACTATCGAAGATCTAGATGGTCGTGTTGTAGGCCCTATCTATCGAGCAACTAAATTCTGGAAAGAGCCAGTAGCCATAGCTATCCTACCTGACCACCCAACGCCAGTTGCCCTACGTACACACACAGCAGACCCTGTACCATTCTTGATGTATGCCCCAGGTATCACACCAGATGCAGTAGAACGCTATGACGAAGAATCATGTAAAGATGGCGTATTCGGCACACTCTTAGAGACCGAATTCTTGCAGGAGTTCATGAAACTATAAAACGACCACAAAAACAAACAAATATGCTTTATTACTCAACCAACAAAAAAGCTGACTCAGCTACATTGGAAGAAGCCGTTGTCAAAGGACTTGCTTCAGACAAGGGCTTGTTTATGCCAGAGCGCATCCGTCCACTTCCAGCATCTTTCTTTGAAAAGATAGATACACTGAGTTTTCAAGAAATCGCTTTTGAAGTTGCCAACGCCTTCTTTGGAGAAGATATTCCTACAGAAGATTTGAAAGAAATCGTATATGATACATTGAGTTTTGACACACCAGTGATAGAACTCAATGCAGACATCTACAGTTTAGAGCTGTACCATGGTCCTACGCTAGCTTTTAAAGATGTCGGCGGTCGTTTTATGGCCCGTCTTCTTGGATACTTTATCAAGAAAGAAAACCGTCATGTCAATGTGCTTGTAGCTACTTCTGGTGATACAGGTAGTGCCGTAGCCAATGGCTTTTTGGGAGTAGAAGGTATAGACGTCTTTGTGCTTTATCCAAAAGACAAAGTCAGCGCCATCCAAGAATGCCAATTTACGACTCTGGGCCAAAATATTACTGCTATAGAAGTAGAAGGTACCTTTGACGACTGTCAAGCACTAGTCAAGACTGCCTTTATGGATAAAGAAATGAACGAAGCCTTCCTATTGACATCAGCCAATTCGATCAACGTTGCTCGTTTCCTTCCACAAGCTTTCTATTACTTCTGGGGATATGCCCAAATGAAGCGTATGGGTAAAGCTGACAATCTAGTAGTTTGTGTCCCTAGCGGAAACTTTGGTAATATTACCGCAGGGCTATTCGGTAAATATATGGGGCTGCCTATCAAGCGCTTTATTGCATCGAATAATGCCAATGATATCTTCTATAAGTACTTAGAAACAGGGGAATACAATCCACGTCCATCTACAGCCACTATCGCCAATGCTATGGATGTAGGTGATCCATCTAACTACGCCCGTGTACTTGATTTATATGGCCGTATCGCTGCTGGTGAACAACCTGGAGATACTGTATCGGCATCTGTAGGAGACAAAGATACACTTGCGCTTATGAGTGATGAAGCTGTGCTTAAAGCCATCAAGAAAGATATCTCTGGTGCTACCTATACCGATGAACAAATCGAAGAAAGCCTAGAAGACTGCTACGCTATGAACGGCTACTTATGCGACCCACACGGCGCATGTGGATATCGTGCCCTAGTTGAAGGACTACAAGAAGGCGAAGCAGGACTATTCCTTGAAACAGCACACCCAGCTAAGTTTAAAGAAACAGTCGACCGTATTATTGGTGAAGATATAGATATCCCAGCCAAATTACAATCTTTTATGCAAGGTGAAAAACAAAGCATCGCCTTCACTAAAGACTTCACTTCATTCAAAGAAAGAATGATGAAGATGTTGAAATAAAAACATATTCCTATGCGTTACTTGTCTACTATATTCCTAAGTGTCTTTGCTTTTTGCAGTGCGATATTATATGGGCAAGAACATGACTCTATCCATGTCAGGCAGCTGAACATAGACGTACGCAAGGCTCTTGAGAGCCCCAGTACAAGCTATGCTCCGCTGCCTGTTGTGTCTTCTCCACTGTCTACAGTAGATGACTATACATCCTATCTCAAAAAGAAGTATCCTATTGCAGATAGTCAAGTCTTGCCTCAATGGGCTACTAGCCCTATGCCCTACACTGATGTCAATAAACCATTGACCTATCGCAATTTGTACCTTACTGGAGGCTACGATATTATCCCAGGCATAGGTTATACCAACATCGCTACAGGTGGCTGGTACTATCGTCCTAACGACCGCTGGACACTTCATGCATCTACGAGTGCTTTTAAGTCTATACAGCAAGCTGGACGCTTTAGTGATATCCAATTCAACGCCTCCGCCACTTATAGAATCAATTCATGGATGAGTATCAGTGGACACGGTTATTATGATATCAATGGCAAAGACAATGCTCGTTGGGGCGCTGTCCCTATGGCAGGATACAATGCAGGTTATAAAGGTTTAGGCTCTACTCTAGACCTCAAAGTTATCAATCGTGACTCTTGGGAGCTTTGGATGAAAAGTGGTGTAGACTACTGCTACGACCCCAAAAGCATGAAGTGGGAATGGAAACCCATCGTCACACCAGAAATTCGATTTAAGTAGTCCATTCTGTTTCTTTTTGTAAACTATTGGAGGAAAATTGCAGAAAATGTCATCTTACTTTCAAATAAAGTTGTATATTTGTTACGAAGAGTTTGTCTAATTTTAAAGTGCTACAGATATGAAAAGAATCATCACACTCCTTTCTATAATGCTATTGATGTTTTTGGTCATTCCGAAAGCCTATGCTCAACACCTCCGATTTGAACTTGGTGCTAGTCACAGTATGAGCATGCCCGATATGGAATCTCGCGAGAGTGGAGTCGGTGCCTTTGGTACCATTCATTTGATGCTTCCATTCTCTCCTATAGCTGTAGGGACGACTGTGAGCTATGAGAACTATACCGTGCACAAAAATCTTCATGGTGGCAGCGTCGACTATGATGGGCAAGGTATGACTATCTATCCACACGCTACCTACACCTTTAGAGGTTGCAAGTATTTTGTACCTTACCTAGGGCTTGGGGCAGGTTTATCTTTTGACAATATAGAAGGTGACTTATTTGAAGATGGTACCGAAAGGAACTTTGCAGTAGTTCCTATGCTTGGAGTTCGCTTTGTCAATCATATCAAGCTTTCTATGCGATATACCATCCTTCCAGATGATTATTCGCGTCTAAGCTTTAATGTAGGGCTTATCTTCTAGTTTTTTGGTTAGCTCATTAAATAACGTGTCCAGCTTTCTTCCTCAGAAGAAGTGGGACACGTCCATTTTGTACCATTTATTTAGACAGCAGTTGTCTCACTTTCTGCATCTAGTGTCGCATCATGAAGCTCTGCTAGCATATTATCGAGGTGACCGAGTTAAGACATGGCGTTTGTCTTTAAGTCACCCTCATAGCTACGATATTATTGATATGACTACCGAAGAAAATAGCAATCATCAAGATCCACATTTTGGAGCATATACTTCTTCTCAGCAAGAATCTCAAGTTCCGTAGAACTCACATATTCTCCTTTATGTAACAACTCTTCTAGCAGACTGCCAGAATATACAGATGTAGGCATAATCGATAACATATACGGCTTCATTTCATTCAAGAACTCTACTGTCTCCTTCATTGCCACCATGCTATTCTAATTCTATTTGCTGCAAAATTAGAAGATAAAAGACATCTGTGCAAGTATGGTCAATGCTTATATATAGTTCCTGTAATGAGTCAATAGCGATAAATACGTCAATAAGAGTATGGTTAAATATTATTCAACCAACAAGATCTATCCCTTCTTATCTGTTCGCCCCATGAAATAATCCCTTTGTTCTGGCGAGAACTTCTCAATGGCATAACGTAGCATCGTTCGTGGCATTGTGTCTTTGAATTCCTCCAAAAAGACCTCCACCAATTCTTGATCACGCTTGGCTACTTCTCGCATCATCCAGCCACATGCCTTATGCATCAAGTCGTGAGTATGGTTTAAATATATTCTCAATAACTTCATCGTATCTTCTAGTTGACCATCTCTGATTAACCCAAAAGTAGATACAATTGCTATACGCTGCTCCCACAGCAAATCACTTTTGCTTAAGTCATATAGTATCGTTCTGTCTTCAGGCTCAAGCAGCAGCATTTCACGCCCTATAATCTTCCATGCAGACAGATCCACTAAGTCCCAGTTATTGATACGGTCACTCTTGCTGAGATAGTATGCTGCAATATCTTCACGCACTGCACGTACTTCTTTCTGTGCTTGTTCTTCAGAGAGCTTCTGCTTGCTCGTCTTATATTGTTTGCGTATGCGTTTCTCAGCTTGCTCGTAGTCATCCACCAGAAGTAACAGCCCACATAGACGCTCCTCGTGCCATTCACTTTCTAGCAGACTATTTACGATAGTTCTGCTCACCCCTCGGTACAACTTCACAATCTTTCGCGTATCAGGTACAACTATTCCCAAGAATTTGTCTCCGTCACCATACTGTCCTGGTCCAGTTTTAAAGAACCTCGGTAGAAAGGCTGCCTTAGCTGGATTGATATGACTATGCAAATCGGCCAAGAGTGTATCCAGCGTCTCTTGATCATCATGAGAAAGCGTATAATCAGTTTTCATAACTCATATATGTATATTGATGTAACTGGTTCATAATCAAACCTGATGACACAAAAATAGTCATAATTTCCCACTCCTGCAAACACTGGCACGTCCTTTGTAATATCTCCCATCGTGAAGAAATTATACAGATTACTGAGCAAAAGTCAGTCATCCTGTCACTTCACAACCAAGAGATATAAACAAATAAATATACTAAACCCATTAAAAAATCAAGTATTATGGCAAAAGGAACTATTGGCGTAACTACGGAGAATATTTTTCCAGTCATCAAGAAATTTCTTTATAGTGACCACGAAATTTTCCTTCGTGAGATCGTGAGTAATGCAGTTGATGCAACTCAAAAACTAAAAACATTTTCTAGCATCGGTGAATTCAAAGGCGAACTAGGTGAATTGACAGTAGAAGTCAAGCTAGACAAAGAAAACAAAACATTAACTATCAGTGACCGCGGTGTCGGTTTGACAGCTGAAGAAGTCGAAAAATATATCAACCAAATCGCCTTCTCAGGTGCCAACGAATTTCTAGATAAGTACGAGAACGATGCGAATGCTATTATCGGTCATTTCGGACTAGGATTCTACTCTAGCTTTATGGTAGCTAAGCAAGTAGAAATCGTATCTAAGAGTTTTCGTGATGGTACAGAAGCTATCCACTGGACATGTGATGGTTCTCCAGAATACACGCTAGAAACTATCGAAAAAGAAGACCGTGGTACAGATATCATCCTTCATATCGATGACGATAGCACAGAATTCTTAGAAAAGGCACGCATCGAAAACCTGTTGAAGAAGTACTGTAGCTTCCTAGCAGTGCCAGTGGCTTTCGGTAAGAAGACAGAGTGGAAAGACGGTGCAGAAGTGGAACTGGACGAGTTGAACCAAATCAACGACACGACTCCACTATGGACACGTAAGCCATCTGAGTTGAAAGACGAAGACTACAAAGAGTTCTACCAAAAGCTATATCCCATGAGCGATGAGCCATTGTTCTGGATTCACTTAAACGTAGACTACCCATTCAACCTAACAGGTATCTTGTATTTCCCTAAAATTAAGAACAACCTAGAACTACAAAAGAATAAGATCCAACTATACAGCAACCAAGTCTTCGTTACTGACTCAGTAGAAGGTATCGTACCAAACTTCTTGATGTTGCTACACGGTGTGATTGACTCTCCAGATATCCCATTGAACGTATCGCGCAGCTACCTACAAAGTGATAGCAACGTGAAAAAGATTTCTTCGCATATCACGAAGAAAGTATCTGATCGTCTACGTGGTATCTTCAAAACAGACCGTCCTCAATACGAAGAAAAGTGGAACGACTTGAAGTTGTTTATCAACTACGGTATGCTTGCACAACAAGACTTCTTCGACAAGGCGAAGGAGTACTCACTACTTACCGATACAGAAGGTAAGCACTACACATTTGACGAGTACCAAACACTTATCAAGGAAAACCAAACGAACAAAGACGATAAGCTAGTATATTTGTATGCTACAAACGAAGTAGAGCAACACAGCTATATCGAAATGGCTACAAACAAGGGCTATAATGTCCTATTGATGGATGGTCAGCTAGATTCACATGTGGTAAGCCTACTAGAACAGAAGTTTGAAAACAGCAGCTTCACACGTGTAGATAGTGATGTGGTAGACCGACTAATCGTGAAAGACGATGCTATGGGTGATGAACTTCCAGCGGCAAAAGCAACCATTCTTTCTGAGTCATTCCAAAGCTTGATGCCAGAGATTGAGAAAGCCAATTTCCAGGTATCGACATCTGCTATGGGTGAAGCATCTGCTCCACTTGTGATTACACAAAACGAGTACATGCGTCGTATGAAGGAGCAAGCACAATTGCAACCAGGTATGGCGTTCTATGGTGAGATGCCAGATTCATATAATGTTGTGTTGAACTCAGATCACACTTTGGTACAAGGTGTCCTTGCTGATGTAGAAGCTGCATGTCCAGAATTAGTAGAGCTAGAGTCTGAGTTGACTGATGCTCGTGCAGCTGAAATGGCGCTTCAACAAGCTCAAAGTAGCAAGAAACCAGAAGAGGTTTCTCAAAGCCAAAAAGACGAGCTAGAAGGTGTACAAAAGCAAGTTGCCGACCTTCAAGCGAAGAAGAATGCAGATATCGCTGCTGCTGTATCGGACAATGCAGTTGTGAAGCAACTGATTGATCTAGCTTTGCTACAAAACGGTATGTTGAAAGGCGAGGCGTTGAGCAACTTTATCAAACGTTCTGTTGATTTGATTTAATAGGTAAAGATAATTGATATAAGAGTAGGGGGCATGTCACTGTGTGATGTGCCCCCTTTTTTCTGTATGGTATCAGGTTGACTATTTTTATTTGGCTCTGAAGTACATGGTGTTTGAACCTGTCCCTTTTTTAGCTAGCCATCCCTCTTCTATGAATGATAGGATGTCTTTGTAAGCTAAATCCTTGGATATACCTGCTGCGCTGTCATATTCTTTTCTTCTGATAACAGTTTCTTTATCTAGTAGACTTTTCATGATACGACGTCTCTGGATCATTGGTATGACCTTGTCACTTTTTTTCATTGATTTCGAACAGTGTTCAACTACAAACTTCCAGTTTTTGATAAATGTTTTGGATAGTCGGAAAGTGAGTCCTTTAATCTCTACGTCCTTATTAGTGGTGCGCGCTCCTTTTTCTTTAGCTTTACTGCTTAACTTTACTTCAAAGCTACCCAGTCCATCTATTTTTACACGATGACCGTCGGCGATATGATTTTTAATAGATGTAATAACTTCGCACATCATGCCATACACATCACCTGATGAGTACGAAGCACGTTCTGAAATTTCGTCACAGATAAAGTTTAAATCTACTGTTGTAGTGATAACTGGTCGCGCACGGTATTCATCTCCTTCCGGATTAGAAGGATTGTACTTTTTACGCATGTCGTAATAAATGGGCATAAGCTTTGAATTATTTGTGATTACTAATAAACAAGTGGTCTTATTATAAGGCGCGCCTCGATGCAAACGCTCGCATCAATTGATGTCAACGATTGCATCAATTGATGCGAGCGTTTGCATCGAGGCTGACAAGCCTTTAAACAGAAAATTCCAGTACTATGGAAATAATATCAGGCTTGGTAGATAATAAGTCAAGCCTTAATAGGGCGGTGAATGTCTTTATGCACTACTATTCTTAGAATTATCTAAAGATTTCTTTCTCTTAAAAAAAGAAATATACACACCATAAAGGATAATTACACCGACTAAGCTGTATAGGATATAGTCATTCCATGCTTTATAAGGATATGTCATATAATAAGGAATGAATATAATCAAAGGGATAGCCCAGGCTTTTAAGTTCTGTAGAATATACTTTTTTGTACTTGTATGACTCTGACTAGTAAGATACTTCCTTCTATGTCTATAGCCTAGAATACAAGTTACGATAATAGAAATTGTCAAGAAGAAGAGAACTATAGGCAATTTTGGATCAGCTGTGTTCGAGTTGAATAAAGCTTCTTCGTGTATAGCTCTTGTTAGAATAGTCAGTGTAGCTAGTGCAGCTAACCATACTATACTAGTTATTACTCCGTATTGTACACATTCTATGGTTTTCTTTTGAGTTTTCATATGCTTGATTAAAATATTGATAGTCTCATATGGTGTACCCCCCCCCTTATTTCTTTGATTTTATAGTATTACACAAATGTACAACTAATTATTTGTGACAGGATGAAAAAATAGACTTTTTTCAAAATAAAAATAGCCTTAGTCATTTAAACCATGGTTAGATTACTCGAGTGCATTGAATCAAGATGTTTTTTTGTTATGATACATGTGTCGAGTTGTTGCATTTAGACCTTGAGCTTCGAGAGGAGTATGTTATAATTGAATATTTGGGATATGGCTTTTCTTGAATGTTGTGCATTTTTGCTGTTAAAATTAAATATTAATTTAACATTGCGAACTTTTTGTCAAGTCTTTGAGGATTGTCTTTTTACATAACTGTTTGGAAACAGCTGATTTATCAAGTTGGGTTAAAATCGGTTGTTTTTGTGTGTTTCTGTATAGCAAAATGACGTGCTGGTGTTGCATATTGATATTGTCTTGTGGGTAAAATGCGAATTATTTGCGTACTCCATTCTTTGTTATTATCTTTGATTTTGTAGATTTTTGCAAATGAAGTGAATCACCGCGCGATTCGTGTACGTTTAATTTAAAAATATTTCAAATGCAAAAAAACTAAATCTTTGGTTGCTGTTTTTGACATTAGCGCTTGCCACCGTGTATAGCTGTCAACAGCACGAAGAGTTTGATCGTCAATTAATTAAGGAGAATGATTTTTTTGAATACTCTGGTAATAATGAAACGATTAATGGAATTGTAACTATGATGGAGCAGAAAAATGATTCTGTTGAATATGTATCTACCTATCAGGATATTTACGGACAACCTCTATGGAACGAGTCTTTATCGCTTCCGTATGATGAATGTATTTTAACGGTAGTTCCAGTGCTTCATGACAATGATGATGAATTTGAAACACTCTGGGTGTTTTATCAAGTCGGTGAAAGAGTAAACTATTATACTTTCTCAAAGAGGCCTGAAACAGGCCAGTATTCTGCAAACTATTGGATGTTTGATTACTTTACTCAAAATGTAATGCATCAAATGCCAAAGAGTGGAACCGTTGTAGGTGATAATTCGAGTAATACTAAGACTGATGGAGCTGTGATTATTGAGTACTGTTCAACTGTGACTACTGGTTATATACATGAAGGTAATTATGTTGTGGTTGAAAAAAGGCAAGAACAGTGCTGGACTGATATAATATGGCCTGACAACCATATTGACCCACCTAAGGGAGGAACTGGTACTGGCGAAGCTGGAGTTGGTATAATGCCGCCGATAGGTGGTGGAAGCACTAGTCATTCAGGTGGGGACTCAGGTGGTGATAATGATAGAACGAGTTTTGAGAAAACAAAGGATTTTGTTAGAATAATTACTCTTGAAACTGATCATTTAACTCCAGAACAAAAGGAGAAAGTGAAAGAAATGTACAATAAGATTGCTGAAGATTGTGTTGGCCAAGCTTTATTAGTAAGTTTGGGAAAAGTCGCTGCGGATGGGAAGATTGGAATTGAATTTACTGCTCAATCAGATGCGTATAACCCAAGTACCAATAGAGTGAAAATAAGAAGTGGGGCAAATAGTAATGAATTTTTTCATGAGCTTTTTCATGCTTACCAAGCTGCTAATTTAATGCTATCCGACTGGACTAAAAGAAAGCTAAATCTAGAACTTGAAGTGCATTATATACAACATCTTTATTGTAAGAAGCATAATGAACAGTACAGATGGAGTGAAACTACTGATTGTGGAAGCAGTAGAATGAACACGGTTTGTTTACTAGAGAATTTTATTGATGCTTCTGGCCACCGTTTACCAGAAGTGTCAGTAAAAGATGCCGAAGGAGCTGTTGATGCTGCATTATGGGGGATTTCTACACATGAAGCTTACTGTAACTACAAATGTGTATCTAATTTTTCCTTAGAATTTAATTTTTCAAATCTACAAGAACTTTCAAAAAACTGTTAATAATGAAATTCGTTTATTTTATATGCTTCATGATGGTTGCTACTATTACACATGGGCAATCAATATACTATAATGAATCCAAAGAGATTCATGGAAAAGATTATACCTACACATGCGATGTGAAAAATGGTGTGTTTATCACATTGGTCAACAATGAGACTGTGTATAGAGGGTGTAAGCAAATCGTAACTTCTTCCAATGAAGAGGTGAAAAAAGAAGAAGCCCCTTTTCTCAAAAATGATGATAAAAGCCATAAGCAACTGCTTGCAGTATGTAATAGTATTTTAAGCCAATATTTTACGACAGAAGCTGAAAAGAAACATACTACTTTGATTTTAAATGTGTATATTAATCCACAAACTGGACGTATTGCCGATGTCAAGTATTGTTTTTCAACGAATCGAAAATATGCACAACTTTCTCCCGATGTTTTTAGAGAGTTGGAATTGTGCTTAAAGCAAAATGTACTTTTTGAGCCAACTGCTGAAGGACGCAAAGCCAATTACATCTTTAGGCAAACTGTATATTACCAGAAATAGAATAGTTGTATCCTTTTTATCTTGGAGACTTGTTTTATTTTGATACTAGACGCATTAAAGACCTCTGATCTAGTCTGTAACTTTGAATCTTGCTTTTATGTAGCTCTTAAAGTGTGTTATTCTATTGAGGCAAAGCTAAATAGACCTACTGAAGAAGGACAGAAAGTCAATTATATAGAAGGTTGATTGCAAGGCTTAATACTGAGTATGTTAGTCATCATGCCAACTAGAGTTCATGGTAAAGCTAGAAGGAAAAGTGAACTACATCTATTTGATGTATAAGTAGTCTAGTGTACCATATAATGCTTAAATCAAAAAGCTGTTATAACTTTATTGTGTTCTCCCAAGCTGTTTTATATAGTGTCGGGAGGATGACATTATTAATAGAGCACTTTAATAACGATGGTGGTAGAACAATTTTGAGAAAACAAATGACTTTTGCTTTCAATTTTAGTAATAGTGCATTATATACAACATCTTTATTGTAAGAAGCATAATGAACAGTACAGATGGACTACGAGAACTGATAAGAGTAAAGGCGATTTAAAATCGAGTAGTAGGATGAATACTGTTGGTATCCTGGAAGGGTGTATAGACGCACATGGAACGTTATTACCAGACATAACTAAAGAAGTAGCAGAAGCTACTATAGATGTAGCATTGTGGGGTATTTCTACTCATGGTGCATATAGTAGTTATAAGCGTGTAAATAACTATTCTGTTGATTTTAATTTTTCGAATTTGCAAGAACTCTCTAAAAACTGTTAATAATGAGATTGCTTTGTTTTATTAGTTTTATAATGATTGCAGCAATTACATATGCGCAATCGAAATATTATAATGAGTCAAAAGAGATTCAATGTGAGGATTACACATATTCGTGTGTTGTCAGGAATAATGTATTAGTTACTTTAGTGAATACTGAGTCAGTGTATAGGGGCTTAAAACAAATTGATTTGGCCTCCGAGCAAGAAGTAGAAGAAATGGATATATCCTATCTGCAGAACGATGATATAAGCCATAAGCAGTTGCTTACGGTTTGTGGTGATATTTTAGCCCAATATCTAATAACCGAGATGGATAAGAATCATGCTCCTTTGGAGTTAGGATTATACATAAACCCACAAACGGGGAAAATAATGGATGTTACATTTAGTTTTGCAGCTTTTCGTAAGTGTGGACAGCTTCCCCCCAGTGTCTATAGAGAACTGGAGCTACGTTTAAAAAAGGATGTTCATTTTGAAGCTAGTGAAGAAGGGAAAAGGGTGAATTATATTTATAGACAGACGATGTATTATCAGAAGTAGTCAGTTTGATTTGTCATTAGTCAACTATACTATATAATGCTTTCGTAAATAAGTTATTATAGCTTTAGTTTATTCTCCCGAAGCTGTTTACATAGTTTCGGGAGGATTGACATTATTCATTGATTATTTGAGACTATGCATTTAGCCTTGCCCCAGTTTACTTTACATGACCCTTTATACCGGTTTTTATATGACAGAGGCCACATTGATTGATGTGGTCTCTGTACAGTATTGCTTTGTAACTAATACGGATGACTGCCCTTTCGTACTCTATCCAAATGGCAAACAATCAGCTCACCATTCTCTTTACGTAAGTGCATCCCATTGCCACGGCAATAGCGGAAATGCTTACACGTATCGCAAGGTGCTAGTTTCTTCATCCACGAGCGGTCCCTATACTGTTCAAACTTATTAGCCCAGACATCCATAAAGTCATCTTCGTAAATAGACCCTTGGTTGTAATCGGCACGTATACTCGGGCAAGAAGAAATCTGTCCGTCATGCAAGATAGACCCTACGGTGATACCAGCTTGGCAGAAGAAGAAATTATCACGTACTTCACCTTCATAATGACCGAGGTACCCTTCGCACCCATAACTGACTTTGATGCCGCTATGTTTGCGACTGTAAGCGATAAAGTCCATGACTTGGACAAACTCTTGGTCGGTAAGCTGTAGCTCAGGATGTTCAGCGGCTCGACCTACAGGGAAGACGGTAAAGAGGCGCCATGATTTCAGACCTTTAGAGATTAGGTGATCTCGAAGTTCGGTCAAATAACCGATATTGCGTTTGTTTACGCAAGTCACCACATCCCAAATGACTTCGTCTTGCTGTCCTAGCATCTCTATAGCGCGCATGGCATGGGCATAACTTTTGGAGTGGCCACGCAGCCAGTTGTGTTCTTCTTCAAAGCCATCGAGACTGATGGTGACTGCACGTAAGCCGCTACGAATCAGGTTCTGCAAGCGCTGTGGAGTCAAAGCTAGGCCATTGGTCACCATCCCCCAAGGGTATTCGCGCTTATAGAGTTCTAAGCCTATAGCTTCTAGATCTTTACGCATCAAGGGTTCTCCACCAGTAATGATAATCATCACTTGATGAGGATCGACATGTGGGGTGATGCTATCTATTGCCCGCAAGAAATCAGCTGCAGGCATATCTGGTGTTTCTGCTTCCTTATGGCAATCGCTACCGCAGTGTTGGCAGTGTAGATTGCAGCGCAGGGTAGATTCCCAAAAAAGTTGTTTGAGGGGATGCGACTTGATTGTTTGATTCTGGATGATACGGCTGATTTCCAGAGCCGTTCTCTTTTTTAGTGAGAGTTGGTACTTGTGCTTCATGTGAGTGGGGAAGGCTAGTCGTTTTCTTTTTTAGCGAGAGTGACATTGATTTCTTGGTCTTCAAAGACTGTAGTCCAACTACCCTCTTGTTTGCCATCAGTGAGTTTATGACTGACTGTCTTGGACTCGTAAGAACCGTTGGCTTCTCCGTCGGTGTCGATAAATTCGGCATCAATTTCACCAGGAGGAAAAGTTCTAAAAGCTTCAGAATATATGCCATTTGCATCTGTACGCAAAGTATCAGCAATGGGGGATTCTCCTGCTTTAAATACGACTCCGATATTAGGAATGCCAGCACCATCTTCGTTGGTGACTTGACCTACGACTTTAAATTCTGCTGTAGGAGTACCATATTCGCAAGGTGCATTGTTGGTGCCACAGCTTGTAAAACCAAGCGCTGACAATAGTAGAAATAGTACACGGTTGAGACTAAGCTCAAATAAATTTAGTTTTTTCATTTTCTTTCGTTTTATTGAGTATCACAAATATACAACTTATTTTTTGTAACAGTATAATAATCGGAGTTTTTTTCAAATTTAAAATAGCCCTAGTCATTAAAAAATAGTATCTTTGCAATTCAGTAGGGCAAGCCCCTATGTTCAAATAAAATTATACTAATTGATTCAATAGATTCATTATGGCAGCAACTCCAGAATTTAAGTATCAGCACCCTTTCCCACTAGGTGAGGACAAGACTGAATACTATCTGCTTACAAAAGACTACGTAAGTGTAAGCGAGTTTGAAGGCACACCAGTGCTTAAGATTGAGAAAGAAGGTTTGACAGCGATGGCCAATGCGGCTTTTCGTGATGTAAGCTTCTTACTACGCCGTGCTCACAATGAGCAAGTGGCAAAGATTTTGAACGACCCTGAAGCATCAGATAACGATAAGTATGTAGCCCTTACATTCTTGCGCAATGCTGAGGTTTCTGCAAAGGGACAATTGCCTATCTGCCAAGATACAGGTACTGCTATTATCCACGGTGAAAAAGGCCAACAAGTGTGGACTAACTACTGTGATGAAGAAGCACTTTCTCTAGGTGTATACAAAACATATACTGAGGAAAACCTACGTTACTCTCAAAATGCTCCTCTTAACATGTATGATGAGGTGAACACTCGTTGTAACTTGCCTGCACAAATCGACCTTGAGGCAACTGAAGGTATGGAGTACAAATTCTTGTGTGTCACTAAGGGTGGTGGTTCTGCCAACAAGACATACTTGTATCAAGAGACTAAAGCATTGTTGAATCCAGATACTTTGGTGCCTTTCCTTGTAGAAAAAGTGAAGAGCTTGGGTACTGCGGCTTGTCCTCCTTATCACATCGCATTCGTGATTGGTGGTACTTCTGCAGAAAAGAACTTGCTTACTGTGAAGCTTGCTTCAACTAAATATTACGATGAGTTGCCTACAACTGGTAACGAAGGTGGTCGTGCTTTCCGCGATATCGAACTAGAAAAGAAGATTTTGGAAGAGGCTCAACGTATCGGTATCGGTGCGCAGTTTGGTGGTAAGTATATCGCTCACGATGTACGTATCGTACGTCTTCCTCGTCACGGTGCATCTTGTCCTGTAGGTATGGGTGTATCTTGCTCTGCCGACCGTAACATCAAGTGTAAGATCAACAAGGATGGCATCTGGGTAGAAAAGATGGATGATAACCCAACTGATTTGATTCCTGTAGAATTGCGCGAAGCTGGTGAAGGCGAAGCAGTAAAGATCGACTTGAACCAACCTATGGAAGATGTACTTGCAGAATTGACTAAGTATCCTGTGGCTACTCGTCTTTCTTTGAATGGTACTATCATCGTAGGTCGTGATATCGCTCACGCGAAGATTAAAGAGCGTCTAGATGCTGGTGAAGAAATGCCAGAATACTTGAAGAATCACCCTATCTATTACGCTGGACCAGCTAAGACTCCAGAAGGTATGGCATGTGGCTCTATGGGCCCAACTACGGCCAACCGTATGGACCCTTATGTAGATCTATTCCAAAGCCAAAAGGGTAGTATGATTATGCTTGCTAAGGGTAACCGCTCTCAGCAAGTGACTGATGCTTGTCAAAAGCACGGTGGCTTCTATCTAGGTAGTATCGGTGGACCTGCGGCTATTCTTGCTCAAGAAAACATCAAGAGCATCGAGTGTGTAGAGTATCCAGAACTAGGTATGGAAGCGATTTGGAAGATTGAAGTAGAAGACTTTCCAGCATTTATCTTGGTAGATGATAAGGGTAATGACTTCTTCAAGCAAATCAAGCCAATCCCTACTTGTGGTTTGTAAGAAGCAGATGCTGGAGATAAGCTCTGGTAGATAATATAAAGAGGGCGAGTCAAACAAAATTGACTCGCCCTCTCTGTATTTTTTAGTGTGTGTGGGATGTTCACACCAATATCTTGATGACTGCCTTATGGATAGGTGTAGAGCATATAGCTGGTGCATGAGCATCGGCTGGCATAAAGACAGCCACCATACCTGGTGTAAGGTGTACATAGTTCTGTGTCTTATCGGCATAGAACACGATGTCTTTGTCTGGGTTGTAAGGAGTATCGATTTCTTTCATATCGGCAACTGGAGCCCAGCCCATAGACTCTTCGCCTTCTAGAAGGACTTGGATGTCTAAGTATCTTTCGTGGGCTTCAAGCAGTGCAGACTCTTTGGCTTTAGGAGAGCAAGAATCTACGATAATGAAGGCATTGTCGCCATCTACGATGTTTTTTCCTTCAGGAAGAGTGTGTAGGGGATGTGCTTGAATATATTCAAGCACGGTGGCTACACGTTGGTGGATATGTGTGTAGTCTTGTAGACTATCTAGGGTTGTTAGTATCATATATCTTTATATTATTGTTTTGATTCAATAGGCAATGTAATAGTTATATCGCTCTCTGTCTGCTGATACTGTCCTCCAGTACGTTCTACTACGATTCTGTTGATGGTATTGCGCACGCTGCGCTCTTGCCCTTTATCTTGATGTTGAGGAGTAGCTATTAGTGCCGATCCAGTGATTTTAAAGATCAGATAGTCACCAACGGTTGTGTGGTTCGGCTGGTAGTAGGTTTCTATGATGATCTTATCTGAGGTCAATTCTTCTGAGCCGTATGTGTTTAATAGGGAGTCGAAGAGTTGTCCAAATCGATAGGTATCTAGTGTCATCATTTTATCGTATAGCTCTATCTTATTACGAATGATGAA
This sequence comes from Bacteroidaceae bacterium, assembly GCA_963678855.1. Lineage (GTDB taxonomy): Bacteria > Bacteroidota > Bacteroidia > Bacteroidales > Bacteroidaceae > F22. The sequence goes on from OY787448.1 coordinate 2,839,504, forward strand.
ACCACCTACCTGTTTATGCTCCATGCGTACACGAATAGATTCGACAAAGTTCTCTACAGATATAAACTCACGCATTAGTTGAACCATATTTGATTCCATACGAGATAATTCCAGCAGGTTGCTCACTGTGGTTAGAATCTGCTGCGAGTTTCTATGGATACAAGTAGCGTATCCTTTTAGGTCATCAGAGTTGATGTCAGGGGTTGTCACCATCAAATCAGTAAATCCTACCACGGCATTGAGTGGTGTGCGGATATTGTCGTTGAACGCGTTGAGAAAATCAAATTTTGCTTTGTTGGCTTTTTCTGCTGTAGCTTTGGCTTCTTTGATTTGGCGTACTGATTCTTGTTCGCGTTTACGAATCACATAAAATGAATACCATTGACGTGCAGCAATAATTAAAGTTGCTAACCCTACTATTAATGCTACTAATAGATAGTTACGTTCATTTTTCTGACTTTTGAAGCGTTGAGCTTCGAAACCGTAGAGTTGCTTTAGCTGTGAGTATTGCTGATTGGCGGATATGTTGCTAAGTGAATCTGCGAATTCAACACTACGTGCATAGGTTGCAGCAGCGCCTTGTCTATCTTTGAACTTGATTTGCATTTTGGCTTTTTTGCGAATCAGGTCGGTATAATCACTCCATCCGAGTTCGGCTGTAGTAGCGCATGTTAGGGCTTTGTTCATAGCGGTCATAGCCTTCGCACTGTCTTGTTGTTGAGAATAATACTCTGCAATCACTTCATTGAGGTATGATTGATAGGGAGGGTATGTGTTATCTACCAGTAGCTTTTGTGCACGGTCGATATACTTTTTGGCTTCATGTGGAAGTCTCTGTTTAAGTTTTATATATGCGGCATTGCAGTAAATATCAATGGCATAGTCATTGTCCAACTTATTTATATCGGATTTGTTTGGATTTTCTAGATTGATACCGTAATATTCTGAAGTGGCTTTAAGCAGCGAATCTGACTCGTTAAGCCTCTCTGTGTCCAGATACAAACTTAGAAGTTCCGATTGAATATCGATACGCCCTCCAAACGAATTATCTTTAGGGAGATTGGCAAGGGCTTTTTGAAAGGAAGCTATGGCTTTATCATGTTCGTTAAAGTTGGTATGAATATGGCCCCAAGTTTGGTCTAGCACATAGCCCATTTCGTGCTTAGGGTATAGTACCATTTCTTCTTTCATGCGTTTAGCATTGGCTATCGCATACTCAAAATTGGCTGCTTCTAAATCGTTCATGATAGCCAAATGCATGACATAGAAATAATAGGAGCTATTACTATCTTTTGTCAGTAGAGCACGCATGTCTTTAACCAACTCTTTGGTCTCATTGTTTTTTGCATGGTTGTAATAGTAGATAGACATAGAATAACCCGCATAATTCATCATCTCATTATCTTTGTAGGTCTTCCCAAGCTCCCACATCTTTTTACTGACAATGAGATAGAAAGGATTGTCGGTGTCTAGAGTATCGATGACATCGTTGAGCAGGGTGTCTTTTTCTTGATAGGTCTTTAAACTATCTAGTTGGCGCTGAAGAACTAAAGAGTCTGTAAAGGGATCGGCTGCCCAAGATGGCAGCACACACATACTGACTAAGCCGATTAAGCACAGTCTGAGGCTAAGTAGTGTATGGAATCTTTTACTAGTCATTGTATATGTATCTCAGTGGATGTGTAAATACAAAACGACACCCTTCAGTGTAGTTAGAATCAATAAATATACGTCCACCCATTTTGTTGATGATAAGGTGGCATATAGAGAGCCCAAGCCCTGTACCTTGACTAAATTCATTGACTTTCTCAAAGCGTTTAAAAACACTTTTTTGTTTTTCAAGTGGAATGCCAATACCAGTATCTGTTACACTAAATTGAACTTCATTCTGGTTGAGCATAATTAGCTCTAGGTCTATATGTCCATCTTCGGTAAATTTAATTGCATTGGTCAACAGGTTGATGAGCACTTGTTGTAGGCGCCCTTCATCAGTCTCTATGATAAGTGAGTCGATATCTGACTGCCATCTGATAGAGATATTTGTTTGGTTTATCTTACGTATGGATTGCAAGACGTTTTGACATAATGAGACGACTTCACAGGAAGCAACTTGTAGGTTTATTTCATTTTGTGTGAAGCTAGACATGTCAATCATGTCATTAATGAGTTTCATCAACAGATCTGAGTTATGGCTTATCAGTTCAATACCTTCTTGACGAAGGTCTTCATCTATATCTTCTTGAGCCAACATATCAGAGAAGCCGACAATAGAGTTGAGCGGTGTGCGCACTTCATGACTCATATTGGCTATAAACACACTCTTGGCTTGCAGTGATGCCTTGGCCTCTGCTTCTTTTTGAAATAGGAGGTTGTAGACTTTAATTAGCCGTTTATTGGCCAGCTGTGTATGTCTTATCATAAACAATACCAAGATTATTGCCAAAGCGATACCAGCGAGGAGCACACGTTGAGTTGTGAGTGCTCTTCGTGTACTTAGATATTCGTTTAGTGACAATTGAAATTGTACACGTACTGTGTTGAATTGGTGTGCACGCGAATCAAATTTGCCTTCTTTCTGAAAAAGAGTGGCCTGTTTGTTGTGAAAGACACTCTTATCGTAGTTCTTTTTAGAAAGATACAACTGAGCCAGTTTTTTGTGGTTAAATTGTTGTATATACTCTTTCTCCTTCATGCCTTCTGTTAGCTGAATAAGACTGTCGCACTTCAATAAGTATAGTATAGCAGTATCTAAGTCTTTTTGTATTTGATGTGCATAGCCTGCATTGGCTGCCCAGTAGCTTAATATGTCTTTAATAGGAGGTGCGCTGGCCTTGGTAACAAGTGCTTTACTTTTCTCTAAATATGTTTTTGCGCCTAGAGAATCTTTTTGAAAAATAGCGTGGAAAGCCTGACAGTTATTGATACGCAACAATAAATCCTGCGAAATACCAGCCTTGTAAAGCGGAGAGTTGATGAAATTACGTATGGCGTTGTGTGCTTTGCTTAGCATCTTGCCTTTCTTATTGATAAACGCATAATGACCGACAGATAAAGCTGTGGTGATATATTCAGCTTCATAGCCTTTTCTATCCCTCCATAAGCGCATTGTCTCCAACTCAAGTTTTAGACCTGCATCTGCCATATTTGATAGGTAGGCATAGCTTGCAATATGGCTGGAGATATGTCCCCAGCCGGCAAGGTCATTATCATTGCCAGCTTGTGTGGTCATTAAGGCAATTTCTTTTTTGCAAGCGTCTATATCTCCTGCCCTAAATGCCTGATCGGCCAATTCACCATGTACGATATAGAAGTCTTTCTTTTGAGCATACAAAGTTTGTACACTGAACAGAGTCAATGCACAAACGCATAGCATAAACAATCTACTAAATGTTGTTGATTGATTAAAAGACGGCTCACCAAGCTGCATATTATCTGAAGTATTAGAGTGTCATAGTTTGCTTTATCGTTGCACAAATATACATAATGTTTTTTGTGTTTACAAGCAGATAATGATTGATTATATGATTTACAGGCTGCGATATAGCTTTGTTATTGTTTCCTCACACTCAGCAACCATCTCTGTGATGATTTGTGCCGCTGGTTTTATTTCTTCTATCATGCTAGCCACTTGACCGACTTCTACTTCACCTTGAGATAAATCACCTTGGAATATACCTTTTTTTGCTCGTCCTCTGCCTAGAAGATTGCGCATTTCTTCAACGCTTCCACCTCCTTGACGTAAGGTATCCATCTCACGAGTGAATTCGTTAGGAATAAGGCGTACTGGACCTAGTTCTTTTAAAGTCAGTACTGTGGCCCCTTCTTGTGCATTGATGACGGCTTGCTTATAGGCTTCGTGAGCTGATGATTCAGTAGATGCGGCGAACAATGAACCGACTTGTACACCATCGGCACCAAGGGCTAGTGCGGCTGCCATTTGTCGACCGCTACCGATTCCGCCTGCGGCTAGAAGAGGTAGGGAGGTACAATCACGAATCAATGGAATCATAGCCATGGTAGTGGTCTCTTGGGGGGAGTTATGTCCGCCTGCTTCAAACCCCTCAGCAACAATGGCATCTACACCTGCCTCTTCGCACTTCTTTGCGAAGCGTGTGTTGGCTATGACATGTGCCACCGTAATACCGTGTTCTTTGAATAAAGGAGTTAGTTTGGCAGGGCTACCTGCGCTTGTAAAGACGATTTTGACTTCGTGCTTGAGAATGAGCTCTACAACACGATCTAGTTCTGGATAAAACATTGGGAGATTGACCCCCCATGGCTTATCGGTAGCATCTTTCATCTTCAGAATGTGCTCCTCAAGCGTTTCAGGGTGCATGGAGCCTATACCTAGGAGGCCAAGACCACCAGCATTGCTGACTGCACTGGCTAGACGCCAGCCGCTACACCAGACCATACCGCCTTGAATGATTGGATATTGAATGTCGAATAAAGTAGTGATAGAGTTAGGTTTCATACTAATGCTATTAGTGTAAAGTGTAATAAGAGAAATAAACTTACTTCTTCTCATCTATAAGCGTGAGTAGAAGTAAGCTTATTTGGTTGTTTATAAATTCTTAGCGCCGAAAGCCTCAATAGCCTCGTCATAGACCTTCATGTTAGGTGAATTAGGATCTAGTGGAGCCATACCATTCTTAAAGAAAACTAGTTTATCCTTTAGACCTGGGATACGTAGCAAATCGCGTACTGTTTCGGCTACGCAGATATCTTCTGCTACACCACATACAATGATTTTGTCGTAGCTCTCGAGGTCTACAGGAAGGTTTGTCTTTGGCACTAACTTTCCATCAAATGTAGATAATACGCTAAACATCTCGGCATCAGCAAAAGAGCCTTTCTTGTACATCTTCCAGCCTGTAGCTTTCTTGCCTGCTGGAGTACTATTCCAAGTGTCAAGAGACTGCTTCAAGCTAGGAAAGACCTCCCAGCCAGGAGTACCAATCACACAGTGGTCTGGCCAAATCATATTCTTACGGCCTTGTGCCTTTAAAGCAGCTAGGTATTTCTTCCCAGTTTCAAGCGGTGCTTTGGCTGGTTTCCATATTTCAGTGTCGTCAAACTGAGTGAATGGCTTAGGGTGTTCTCCCTGTGCATTTACCCAATATTCGGCATGACCTACATGGTATGTATGGTGAGAGTCCATAGATACGCAAATGTCTGTTAGCTCTTGACCGTGTTCTTTGATATACAGTGCGATATTATCCATGCGTTTTTCGGCCCCTTTGACGTAAAGAGCACCATCAGGTGAACAAAAATCGACTTGTGGGTCAATAATAAAAAGTAGTACGTTCATAATGACAGCTAGGTTCATGATGAAAAAAGTAATTAAGTGAATACTATATGTTTACGTATGCAAAGATACGATATTCTCAAGAAATCTCCAGAAATTAAGCTAAAAACTAGCCTAGTACTCTATTACTTTCTTTTGATCTTATCAAAGGATACAAGGTTGTCATTTTGCTTGTTATAACACTTACGGAGCTTGTCTTGCTCTTGTTTAAGATCTGTCACGTAATTATCTAGCTGTGTGGTATCCAATAGATGGGCAGCAGCTTGTACGTTTTGACTAGCATCTTTCATATGTAGCACAGCGCCTGAGTAGCTAGGAGCTAGTTTGAGTGCTGTATGCAGAGCTGATGTTGTGGCTCCACCAATCATAACTGGACAGTTTAGCCCTGATTTCTCTGCAAGTTCCAAAACGTTTTTCATCTCCTGCAAAGATGGGGTAATTAAGCCTGAAAGACACACAATATCTACACCTTCTTGTTGAGCAGTTTCAATGATCTTTTCTGGTGGCACCATAACGCCAAGGTCAATAATATCATATCCAGCACAAGCCATTACGACGGCTACGATATTCTTACCGATATCGTGTACATCGCCTTTTACCGTAGCTAGAAGTATTTTTCCGCTATGCTGCACATCTGTTTTTTGAGCCTCAATAGTAGGTTGTAGATGCTTAACAGCTTGTTGCATAGTACGAGCTGTCTTGACAACTTGTGGTAAGAACATTCGCCCAGAACCAAACAATTCGCCTACAATGCGCATACCGTCCATAAGAGGACCTTCGATGATGAAGACTGCTCTTTTGTGTGCTATCAGTGCCTCGTCTAGATCTTGCTCTAGGTATGTCGAATCGCCATGTTTAAGGGCATGTATTAATCTGTTTTCGACAGATTCACTGCGCCATGCTTGGGCTTTTTCTTCTATCTTAGGTGCACCAGTGCCAGCTGCTTTAGCTGCTTGAATATCAGCAAGCATCTTTTCAGCCACAGCAATAAGTGTGTTTTCATGTTCTTCGCTTGGGCGAAGTAAGGCATCTTCTAGTATAGTGAGCATATCGCTTGGGATATCGCTATACATGACTTTACTTGCTGGATTCACGATAGCCATATCCAAACCAGCTTGAATAGCATGGTATAAGAATACAGAATGCATCGCTTCGCGCAGATAGTTGTTACCGCGGAAAGAGAAAGACAAGTTGCTGATACCACCACTAATATGAGCGTGTGGTAGATTGTCATGTATCCATTGGGTGGCTTCGATAAAATCAAGTGCATATCGTCTGTGTGCTTCCATACCTGTGGCAATGGCAAGTACATTCGGATCAAAGATAATATCTTGGGCTGGGAAGCCTACAGTATCTACAAGAATATCGTAAGCTCGTTTGCAAATTTCAATTTTGCGCGTGCTCGTATCGGCCTGACCCACTTCGTCGAAGGCCATAACAACAACTGCTGCACCCATTTCTTTTAGGGTTGTCGCACGGTCTATAAATATTGCTTCTCCTTCTTTTAATGAGATGCTATTGACAATGGCTTTTCCTTGAATCTCTTTGAGCGCTGCTTCAATAACTGACCAGTCTGATGAGTCAATCATCCATGGGCGAGAGGCGATTAGTGGATCACTTCCCATAACGCGTAGGAAGTGGACCATCTCATCGCGAGCTTCAAGTAGTCCGTCATCCATGTTGACATCTAGAATAAGTGCGCCGTCTTCTACTTGCTTGCGGGCGATTTGAGCAGCCTCATCGTAGCTCTTTTCTTTTATAAGGCGCAAGAACTTGCGACTTCCAGCTACGTTGCATCGTTCTCCGATATGCGACATGTTGCGGTCGCTCGTAATTGGGAGCATCTCTAGACCAGCTAGTTGCATATGGGTTGGGGCTGGTTGAGGAATGCGAGGAGTAGCTCCTTTACATAGTTGTGCGATTTTTTCAATATGCGCATCAGTTGTACCACAACATCCACCTACGATATTTACTATACCGTCTGTGAAAAGATTGCGCAGTTGCTCTTCCATAATTTCTGGAGTTTGGTCGTATTGACCGAGAGCATTAGGAAGACCCGCATTAGGGTATACTGTTAAGTAGTAAGGACTAATGGATGCCAGTTCTCGCACGAAAGGTACGAGCTTATCGGCACCAAAGGTACAGTTGAAGCCTACCGAAAATAGTGGAAACTGTGCCACAGAGGCAAGGACGGCGTCCATAGTCTGTCCACTCAATGTGCGACCACTTTCTGTAAGGGTGATACTAAGGAGCAACGGAGTGTCTTGTTGTAGAGCTTTGCGGGCATCTACTGCAGCCGACAATGCAGCTTTGACATTCAATGTATCAAAGACTGTCTCGAATAGTAGTCCATCTACACCAGCTTCGATGAGCGCATGGCATTGTTCGTAATAGGCACTATGTAGTTGGTCCCATGTAATATCACGGCGAGACGCGTCGCTGACGTCTGGACTTAGAGAAGCAGTCTTATTTGTCGGACCGATACTTCCTAATACGTAACGAGGTTTCTCAGGATTTTGCTGAGTATATTCATCTGCTATCTCACGAGCTAGACGTACAGCTTCTTTGTTGAGCTGAACTACTTTGTCTTCTGCATCGTAATCGGCTTGCGAAATAACTTGCGAGCTGAATGTGTTGGTCTCAATGGCATCTGCACCAGCCTCTAGGTAGGCACGATGGATATCTTGAATAATCTCTGGGTGAGAGAGAGTCAGCATGTCCATATTACCTGCATGAGACAGGCGCTGCTGTATCATTGTACCCATGGCGCCGTCTAAACATAGTACTCGTTGGGTAATGGCTTGTTGTAGGGATAGTTTCTGCATAGTTATTCTCTCTATTAGTTATATTTGTTGCGGATATAGTGATAAATTGGTACAAAAGTAGTGCTTTTGACTGGATTTTACTATCTTTGTGGCCTAAAAATAAGTAACGAGATATGAATGTAATAGATATTCTTGGTCAACAAGACCGTACAGCCATTAGTTTTGAAATACTTCCTCCAATCAAAGGTGCTGGTATTCAGCCGTTATTGAACACTGTGGAACGTTTGAGTGAATTTGATCCTAAGTATATCAATATTACGACGCACAGAAGTGAATATGTATACCGTGAGCAGGATAATGGTTCTTATTTAAGAGAGAAGGTGTATCGTAGGCCAGGTACCATTGCAGTAGCAGCTGCATTGCAAAATCGTTTTGATATTCCTACAGTACCACATCTGTTGTGTAGTGGCTTTACACAAGCTGATACAGAACAGATTCTGCTAGACTTGCAGTTTTTGGGTATAGAAAATTTGCTTGTTCTACGAGGAGATAAAGCACCTGATGCGCGTAGCTTTAAACCTGAGGAGGGCGGATTGTCGCATGCTTTGGAACTACAAGATCAGGTCAATCTATTCAATGATGGAAAGTTTTATAATGGGCAGAACATGCCTACAGCTCCTAATTTGCCATTTCATTATGGTGTGGCCTGTTATCCAGAGAAGCACGAAGAAGCACCGAATCTAGACCAGGATATTTATTGGTTAAAGAAGAAAGTGGAGCATGGGGCTAGTTATGCAGTAACGCAGTTGTTCTACGATAATCAGAAATATTTTGATTTTGTAGATAGAGCTCGTGCTGCTGGTATTACTATTCCTATTATTCCAGGGATTAAGCCATTAACAAAGCGTGGACAGTTGACCGCTCTACCTAAGATATTTAACTTGGATATTCCTCAAGATTTTGTTGAGGCAGTTATGCAATGTAAGGATGATAAATCGACAGCGCAAGTTGGTGTCGAATGGAGTGTACAGCAATGTCGTGAATTGATGGAACACGGTGTGCCTAGTATCCATTTCTATTCTATGGGGCGTGCTGATGATGTATATAACGTAGTGAAAGAGATATACTAACCTCTTTTGAGAATCTAATAGTTTAGTAGAGAAGACTATATATAATAACAGACTGTAGCAATCTTGCTACAGTCTGTTATTGTATCTTTTAGCCTAAAACTCCTGCTAGGAATTGGCGAAGCTTTTCTTTATCTATTTGCCGTCTTTTAGCATAATCCTCAAATTGGTCTTCCCCAATTCGGTCAATATAAAAATAGTTGGCATCGGGATGGGCAATCATCAAACCACTCACTGAGGCGTGAGGTTGCATGGCACCTGTTTCTGTAAGTGTTATTCCTAGCTGAGGGTAGTTCAGTAACTCTGCTAGAACAAAGTTTACAGAGTGGTCTGGTAAGGAGGGGTATCCTACAGCGGGGCGTATGCCTTGGAAGCGACTGATCAACAGATCTGAGATAGAGATGTCTTCATCTGGTACATAACTCCAGTCTATTTTTCTGACTTCCTCATGTGCCATCTCAACGCTTGCCTCTACCAATCGATCACATAGGGTTTGTGCCATCATTTTATTGTAAGGGTCGTTTTCAAACTGCGACTCTGCTGCACTGTCTATTGTGGCAGCGAAGAGTCCAATATAATCTGTGGCATCTGTTTCGGAAGATATCTTTTGAGCGGATGATATAAAATCTGATAAACTCAGAAACTTATTGCTTCCATTATCTGTCTGTTGTCGGAGGAGTGGAATAATTTGTTTATAGGCAGGTAGGTAGATGTCTTCTCCATCTACAGCCGTCTCACAAAACAAAATATGTACATGTGTTTGGAATTGTTTATCCAAACGGGCAATCATATCTAGTGCTTCGGTTTTTAACTTTGCTTTTTGTGCTTTGCCTTCTTCGGTTTGTCCCTTCTGTCCTGTTAATCCCCACGCATAGTAGAAATATATCCAGTTGATATATGGGATAGCATCTGATAGCGTATACGACTTGCGTATCAGCTGGTGTACTTGCTTGGGACGAGTAGGAATGTATGTCATTGTTTAGTCTTCTCTAGTAGGGTATATCAATTGTTCAGGAGTGATGCACTCAAGCACTTCAGTGAGATATTTTTTGCTTTCGTAACGAGCCATAGGTAGATCGTGCAATAGGTAGTTACCACAGTCAATAGCTTCAGTGCCTGGTACAGTATCATCAAAGTCTGCTACAAAACTAAAGGTGCGTTTGAGTAGGTCTACAATATCTGCGCTTTCTAGCTCTCCGCGCAATAGAAGGTAATTACCAGTTAGGCAGCCCATAGGGCCGAAATAGATTACGCGATCTTTCCATTCCTCGTCGTTACGTAGGAATGTTGCAGCAAGGTGCTCAATCGTATGGATGGCCCCTTGACCTAAGGCTGGTTCGCGGTTAGGTTCCTTCATGCGGATATCGAATGTCGTTACAATTTCTCCTCCTACTTGATCGCGACGTGATACGTAAATACCGCGTTGCATCTTATTATGGTCTATAGTAAAACTAGGAATCTTTTTCATGTTGTCTTTTGATTAGAGTATAATAATATAATGTGTGAATTGTGCCTCAAAAATAGAAAAGATTATGGGGATTCCCAAGAGTAGGGGTAAAAAAAAAGGAGTCACACTTGACTCCAACCTTGTTAACCTTAAATCTAATACTATGAAAAACACAATGCAAATATACGGAGGCTACAGAATATGTGCAAATAATCTGTCTCTTAAAATATGCTGAATAACATTATTTGTGTTTTTATGCTCTACAACACCCTAATTTAATCGGAATTTAAGGTTTGTAATTTGTCTGATTTGCTAACTTTGCATTACAAAATCACCAGTTTGGTGGACTCATACCACGAATCTTCCTTACTTTTGATAAATAAATCGAAACTATTAACCCCTTAATCTAAAAAGACCATGGATAAAAAAAGAGTGTATCGTTTTGGCAATGGCCAGGCTGAAGGAAAGGCAGAGATGCGTAACCTTTTAGGTGGAAAAGGTGCTAACCTAGCAGAAATGAATCTTATCGGTGTACCTGTACCTCCTGGTTTTACCATTACAACTGATACTTGCAACGACTACTATACACTTGGCGAAGATAAAATTTTTGAGATTCTTAAAAAAGACGTCGAAACTTCTGTTGAACATATCGAAAAGATTATGCATTCGAAATTCGGTGACGTTGAAAATCCGTTACTTGTTTCTGTTCGTTCTGGTGCTCGTGCATCTATGCCAGGTATGATGGATACTATCCTTAACCTTGGATTGAATGATGAAGTTGTAGAGGGAATGGCTCGTAAAACAAACAATCCTCGTTTTGCTTGGGATAGTTACCGTCGTTTCGTACAAATGTATGGAGATGTAGTTTTGGGAATGAAGCCAGAGAACAAAGAGGATATTGATCCATTTGAGGCAATTATCGATGAGGTTAAGGAAGCTAAAGGGGTTGAACTAGATTATGAACTTGATGTAGAAGATCTTAAGGGACTTGTTGAGAAGTTTAAGGCTGCAGTGAAGCTACAAACTGGTCACGTTTTTCCAGCTGATCCTAAAGACCAGCTTTGGGGTGCTATCGGTGCAGTGTTTAATTCTTGGATGAATGAACGTGCTATCACATACCGTAAAATGGTCGGGCTTCCTGATGAATGGGGGACTGCTGTCAATGTACAAGCCATGGTGTATGGCAATATGGGGGATACATCTGCTACGGGTGTATGCTTTAGCCGTAATGCCGGTGATGGTGAAAATCTATTCAACGGTGAGTATCTTATCAATGCACAAGGTGAAGATGTAGTAGCTGGTACGCGCACTCCACAACAAATTACTAAAATTGGTTCTCAACGCTGGGCTGTAATGGCTGGTGTAACTGAAGATGTGCGTGTGGCTAAACACCCATCTATGGAGGAAGCTCTTCCTGAGATGTATGCTGAGCTTAATTCTATTCAACAAAAGCTTGAGAAACACTATAAAGATATGCAAGATATGGAATTTACCGTTCAAGAAGGTAAATTGTGGTTCTTGCAAACACGTAACGGCAAAAGAACTGGGCAAGCTATGGTGAAGATTGCTATGGACATGGTAGAAGAAGGTCTTATCGATGAGGCAGAAGCTGTATTGCGCGTGGAGCCTAATAAGCTAGATGAATTGTTACACCCTGTATTTGATAAGGATGCATTGAAGTCTGCTAAAGTGTTGACTCGTGGTTTGCCTGCATCTCCAGGTGCAGCGGCTGGACAGATTGTGTTCTTCGCAGATGATGCGGCTGAATGGGCTGCTCAAGGCAAGCAAGTGGTGATGGTACGTATCGAGACTTCTCCTGAGGATATCGCTGGTATGGCTGTTGCGGCTGGTATTTTGACTGCTCGTGGTGGTATGACTTCTCATGCTGCTGTGGTGGCACGTGGTATGGGTAAGTGCTGTGTGTCTGGTGCAGGTGCACTACTTATTGACTATCAAAAGCGTACGGTTGAGATTGATGGCATTATCTTAAAAGAAGGGGATCATATCTCTATCAACGGATCTACTGGTGAAGTGTATGGTGGTGAGATTAAAACTCAAGCTGCAGAACTTTCTGGTGATTTCGCGAAACTGATGGAACTGTCAGATAAGTATTCTCGCTTGGTGGTGCGTACCAATGCGGATACACCTCATGATGCAAAAGTGGCACGCGATTTTGGTGCTGTGGGTATCGGTCTTTGTCGCACAGAGCATATGTTCTTTGAAGGCGAGAAGATTAAAGCTATGCGTGAGATGATTCTTGCTGAGGATGCAGCCGGTCGTGAAAAGGCTCTTGCTAAGATTCTTCCTTATCAACAAGAAGATTTCAAAGGTATTTTCCGCTCTATGGAAGGCTGCCCTGTGACTGTGCGTCTTCTAGATCCTCCATTGCATGAATTTGTACCCCACGATGAAAAGGGACAAAAGGAAATGGCGGATACTATGGGTGTATCTCTTCATTATATCCAACAACGTGTGGAGTCTTTGATGGAACACAACCCTATGCTTGGACACCGAGGATGCCGTCTTGGTAATACATATCCTGAGATTACTGAAATGCAAACACGTGCTATTATTGGTGCTGCACTTGAATTGAAGATGGAAGGTGTAGAGACTTTCCCAGAAATCATGGTACCTCTAACTGGTATTTTGTATGAGTTTAAAGAACAAGAGACTGTGATTCGCAAGACGGCTGCTGAATTGTTTGAGGAGGTAGGTGAAACTATCGAATATAAAGTGGGTACGATGATTGAAATTCCTCGTGCGGCTCTCACTGCGGCTAAGATTGCCTCTTCTGCAGAATTCTTCTCGTTTGGTACGAATGACTTGACTCAGATGACATTTGGATATAGCCGCGATGATATCGCTAGCTTCCTTCCAGTCTATATAGAAAAGAAGATTTTGAAAGTGGATCCTTTCCAAGTCTTAGACCAAAATGGTGTAGGCCAGTTGGTACGTATGGCGACAGAAAATGGTCGTGCTCAGCGCCCTGATTTAAAATGTGGTATTTGTGGGGAACATGGTGGTGAGCCAACCTCTGTGAAATTCTGTCACCAAGTAGGTTTGAATTATGTGAGTTGCTCTCCATTTAGAGTCCCTGTGGCTCGACTAGCTGCTGCACAAGCGGCTATCGAAGAAGCTCAAGTGGTTTATTGCGATTAGCTTAAATGTAATACATTCCTCAAAAGTGCGGTCAAGCAGGTCTAATCTGCTTGATTCGCACTTTTTTTTTATAAAAATCTGATTTTTGGAATAAACCTTTTCTGATTATGGCTATCTTAGTGCTAGAATGACTCGAATACTAATCAATAAAATAGTAATAAGATTATGAAAAAGTTTGTTTACCTCCTAATCGGAGTAGCCATTATAGTTGTTGTCGTTGGTGCTACAGCAATGATGATTAATGGGAAGAAGAGCCCTAAAAGTAATCAGAAGAAAGTTGTATCACTTTTTGTTAAAACAGCCGAACCAACAATGACAACCGTAGAGACGGATGCTCTTTATAGTGGACGTGTGAACTCTTTGGCTGATATTGATGTGGCAGCGGAGGTGGCTGGTAGGATATTGGCTGGTAACATCGTATTGAAAGATGGGACAAACTTTCGCAAAGGTGACATCCTTTTTCGTATATATGATGAGGATGTTACTGCAAAGCTAAAAGCAAGTAAGAGTAGTTTCTTGCAGACATTGGCAATGGTGCTGCCAGATATCAGTGTTGATTTTCCTTCTGAATTTCAAAAGTGGAATACTTTTTTTTCACAAATCGATTTGGATAAGTCTTTGCCTGCACTTCCAGAGTGTAAGACGAATAAGGAGCGTATCTTTATGGCTTCTCAAAATGTGTTGACTTCATATTACAATCTTAAGCAAGCTGAAATTAATCTTGAAAAATATACAATTCGTGCGTTGTTCTCTGGTAGCATCGTGACTGCAAATAAGCAAGTAGGGGATATGGCCAATGTGGGTACTACGGTGGCTAATGTGATTCGTACCGATCTGCAAGAGGTGCTTGTGCCTATTCAAACGTTGGATTATGCTTGGGTGAAAGTGGGAGATCAAGCAACCTTGACAACTGCGCGTGGTGAAAAGATGCAAGCACAAGTAAGCCGCATGGGTAGCAGTGTAAATGAAACCACTCAAAGTATCAATGCGTATCTACGTCCTATGTCTGGACATAAAATTACTTTATTGCAAGGTGAGTATGTGGATGTGTCTTTCCCTGGCAAGATGCTAAAAGGGCTAATTATTCCACGAGAAGCTTTGGTTGGAGTAAACCAAGTGTATCAATTAAATAAAGGTAAGCTAGAACTTCATGATATTAAAGTTGTGCGCCAAATGGCAGATAATTATTTAATTACGAAAATGGATACACTTCTGCCTGTAGTTGTTGAATCAGTGGCAAGCATTGACCACACTATTGAGTACAAGTCTCGCAAATAATCACCAATCAGATTGTATATACAATGAAGAAAATATTATCTCTATTTGTTAAATATCCTTTTTACGGCACAACAGCTATTGTAGTCCTATTATTATTGGGCTTCTTGTCATTGAGTCAGATGAAAAAGGCTACCTTTCCACTTATTGAGTCAAAGATGATTTCTGTGAGCGTAAGTTATCCTGGTGCCACTCCTAAGGAGATGGATGAAGGTGTGACTTCGCTTATTGAAAATAGTATCCGAGGAATTGTAGGCATTAAAGAGTTTTCATCTCAGTCACGAGAGAATAGTGCTTCGGTAACCATTACTGCATTGAATGGCTACGATATGGATGAGTTGCTGAGCGATGTCAAAAATGCAGTTGATGGAATTTCCAACTTTCCGTCTGCTGCTGAACGTCCAATCGTATCGAAAGGTCGTGCTACGGATATGGCTATGTTTGTGGCACTGTATTCCACTGCTGATGAAGACCCATTGAAGCTTAATGAAATGGCCAATCGTATTGAGGATGATTTTTTAGCCTCTGGCATCATTTCTCAGGTTGAATTGAGAGGGTTGCCGTCAAATTTAGAATTGGTCGTTGAAGCCAGCGAAACTCAATTGAAGAGATATGGTTTGACTTTGAGCCAAATAAGGACTGCTATCTCGAATAATAACCTTGATGTCAGTGGAGGTACAGTACGTAACCCACGTGAAGAAATTAAGGTTATTGCTCGTAAAAAGAGTGTTGAACCTAAGGATGTTGAGCAGATTGTAGTACATGCAAATACTGATGGCAGTATCATTCGTGTGGGTGATTTGGCTGAGGTGCGTTTGCAAATTCCTGAAGGACCATCTATCAGTTATATTGATAGAAAACCTGCAGCTACATTTAGAATCAATCGTTTAGGAACTGAGGATTTGGAGGAAATCTCTAATTATGTCAATCGTTATATGGAGTCATTTAATGCCAAAAATAATGGTTACCATATGCAGACTAAGATGGATTTTTTGGACCGAATCAATGGGCAGTTAGATATTTTGATAAATAATGGTATCATTGGTGTGCTCTTGGTTATTCTAATGCTGTCACTTCTATTGAACTTTCGTCTATCTTTATGGGTAGCATGGGGTATACCAGCTGCTTTCTTAGGAATGTTTGTTGTGGCACAAACCCATGATTTGACTCTGAATCTGGTGAGTCTTTTTGGTATGATTCTAATTATTGGTATTCTGGTAGATGATGGAGTTGTTATTGGGGAGAATATTTTTACTCACTTTGAAATGGGAAAATCTCCACGTCGTGCTGCAATTGAAGGTACGATGGAGGTGTTGCCTGCGATTTTAGCATCTGTAACAACAACTATTGTTGCCTTTATGCCTATTCTTTTTATTGAGGGTAATATGGAGATGATGCATGATATGGCTTATGTGGTCATTGTGTGTTTGGCGGTGTCACTGTTTGAGGCTATCTTTGTCTTGCCAGGTCACCTAGCTAACCCAAGAGTGCTTAGCCATCCTAATAAAGAATCTTTTTATGGGAAGTTACGCGGCTCGCTAGATGCTGGTATAGAATTTGTTAAACAGCGTATTTATAAGCCTGTTCTATATTGTGTCTTACGACATAAAGTGCTAACTATTATTACGATTACATCTCTTGTTGTTCTTACCTTTGGAATGGTGGCAAGTAATATTATTACCTACACTTTCTTTCCACGTACACCGTCTGATACGTTTACGGTCGATTTGGCATTGAAGCCTGGTGTTAGTGAAGATGTTACACGAGAAAAGGTTTTTGAAATTAGTGACGCTATTTGGGCTGTAAATAAAAAGACTCTAGATAAGACCGGGGATGAAACGCCTTATGTGACCGCTGTACAAGTGCGTATGGGTACTTCATTTAGTGGTTCTGAGAAGGGAACGCATGCTGCGCAGATACGTGTCTTTTTAAGTAGTTCTACTGAGTGGAACACAAGCATTACTGACCAATATTTGAAACGTGCTATTGCTAAAGAAGTAGGAGAATTGCCCGAAGCGTATAAATTTACTGTAGGGGCTTCTAATCGATTTGGTGCTCCAGTGTCTATCAGTCTTCTTGGTTATGACGATGATGAGTTGGAGGCTGCTCGTGAAGAGTTGTCTGCAGAGCTGAAGAAGATGCCTGCTTTGTTTAATGTTACAGATAATAGCCAGGTTGGTAGCCAAGAGTTACGTATCTCGCTAAAGCCACAAGCTTATGCCCTTGGTTGTACAACCTCTTCTGTGCTGCAACAGGTACGCACAGGCTTTTATGGTGGACTTGCTCAACGTATTCAACAAGGTAAAGATGAGATTTGGGTATATGTACGCTACTCTAAAAAAGATCGTATGAATATCGGTCAATTAGAGAAAATGACGATTCAAACATCAGTTGGTAACTTCCCACTAGCTACATTGGCTGATATTTCAACAGCACGTAGTTTGAGTAAGATCAATCACTATAATGGGCAACGTGAGATTCGTGTAGAAGCGTATCAAAAAGATAAAACTCAATCGGTTCCTGTGCTTTTGTCTTATATTGAAAAAGAAGTTATGCCAAATATCTTGGCACGTCATGATGGTGTGCAATTTCAACATCAAGGGCAATCTAAAGATACTGGTGAGCAAATGGAAAGTTTGTTCTTCTATTTTGGTATTGCTTTCTTGATCATCATTCTTATTGTTGTGGTTTATTTTAAATCATACAATCAAGGATTGATGGTTATTGGAATGATTCCATTTGGTATTGTTGGTGCTATTTGGGGACATGGTATCCATGGTCAGCCATTGTCTATGATGACTCTTTGGGGAATGGTTGCATTATCGGGTGTGATTATTAATGACGCCATTGTTTTTATGGCTAGATTCAATCAGAATATAGAGCGAGGTTTGGTGGTTTATGATGCTATTGTCGAGGCGGGCATCTCTCGTTTTCGTCCTATTTTGTTGACAACAGTAACTACTGTAGCTGGACTTATGCCTTTGATTTTAGAGAATAATCCAGATGCAGCCATGCTTGTCCCTATGTCCATTGCTTTGGCTTATGGTATCTTGTTTGGTACATTCTTTATATTGGTATTGTTGCCAGTTTTGTTGGCATTAAATAATCGAGTGGTTTTCAATTGGCATCGTTTAGTATATGGTGACAAAGAGGCTACTCATGAATCTGTTGAACCAGCTATTAAGTACCTGAAGATCGATCAGACACTAGAGGCTAATATGGCTAAGGAGATTGAAGACAACCCATATCATGATTAATGAACAGAGATACAATTAAATAAGATATTGACGATATAAGAATATATACATGAAAAAGATAATTTTGTCTTGTACGTTGCTTTTGTCTGTAGTAGGGACTTGGGCGCAGAATAACCTAAGTCTTTCGGAAGCCATCAGCATGGGACTTAAAAATAATTATTCGCTGACTGTACAACGTAATGATCAACGTGTTAGTGAAATTAATAACACTTGGGCTAATACGTCGCTTATGCCAACGTTGACGCTCAACGTGTCTGGGACACAAACCAAGAATTATAATGAAAATGAGGATTATAATAATTGGACTTTGACACCTCAGGTAACGCTTAATTGGACGCTCTTTGATGGTTTTGCTGCGCAAATTAGTAAAAAGAAATATGAAGAACTTGAGGAGCAATCGGCAGGTAATACTGCACTGCTTGTGGAGACCACAGTGCAAGATATTGTATTGGCATATTTCAATGTGTTGCAAAATAGAGAATTGCGTGATGCTTATTTAGCTATGAGTAATCTATCTAAGGATAGGATGGATAGAGAGGCACGTAGTAAAGAAATTGGTGCATCAACTTCTTATGATTACTTGCAGTATAAGACTTCATATCTAGCTGACTACTCTAATTATCTACGTCAGAAAACGACCTACGAGAATGCAGTTCGTGCTTTAAACTATATACTTGGTGTCAAAAAGACAGTTATGTGGACATTGACAACTGAACTTAGTGCCCCAATGTCGAATTATAACTTGGCTGATTTACAAGCAGGGATGGAAAGCAGTAATAAGACGTTGAAGTTGCAGTATATCAATCAGCGTATTATGGTATTGAATACTAAATCTGCTCACAGTAATTATTATCCTACATTGAAGCTTAATGGTGGAGTGCGTTATAATGATACCTCTCGTAGCTATTCTGGAGATACTCCTGATATGGATAATCGGGCTACAGATGCTTATGTGGGCTTTTCTTTAGCTTGGACTATATTCAATGGTGGTACACGTCAGAGAGCGGTAACGATAGCAAAAATCAATGAAGAGTCTGCACAAGTGAAACTGGATCAGATGAAGCATTCTTTGCAGAATCAATTGCTGACTTACTATGCTAATTATGAGGTTAACAAAGAAGTGTATAAACTAGCAGAAGAGCAGATTGAAACTGCTAAGTTAAACCTAGAACTATCTCGTCAAAAGTATGAACAAGGAGCTATAAACTCATTCAATTACCGAGATGTACAGAATACATATTTGAATGCTGTAGCATCTCATCTTGAAGCTCTGTACAATCTTATATCAGCTGAAACTGACTTGTTACAAATCTCAGGTAATATTGTCGGATATAAGCAATAAAATAAGTATTTATCAATTTAAGAAAGGCCTGTCAAAAACTTGAAGTGTACCCCAAAAGTTAGATACAAAACTTTTGGGGTGCATTATGTCTATACAACATCTTTTTGAAAAATAACTTCATATTGTATTACGCCACCATGACAGGGCTAGTATTAAACTATATGTCCCCCATATTTCGGACCACTGGCTGAGAAATGATATTTTTGTACATTTGACACAGTTTCAATTACAGTCTCTTTCTTTTTTACAAACCAAACTATCAAGTCAATGACTATGTATTGGATATAAAACATCGATAATTCTCTGTACCACTGTATCTGGGCAATAATGAAAATTCCCTCGTTACTTTGTTCAAGTAACGAGGGAATAACAACGACTATTTAAGTCTTGTATAATTATTTCTTGTACCAGTCTTTGTGTGAAGTTCCTTTGCTATCTGCCCATTTTCTGAAATTAGGATATGCATTAACATTGTCTATCCTACGTCTTTCAACTGTATTGATATCCCAGTTTGTTTGACCAAATAGATCAATCGCAAATGGATATGCACCATCACGGTGTACATAGTATGCATCTGAAGACGAGTTGTTCAACGTCGTATTTGCCCATGGAGATGGACTTGTTTTTGGCAGGTGAACTTCTGCGCGCTTGTGATTACCTTTTTTGTATTTTACAACTAAGAATGGGTTGATATCACGTTCGTGAGCATTTAAGTAACTACCTTCTTCCCAAGTACGAACCACTTTGTACGTTTCTCCACTTGTAATCGCATCTTGATTACTAGGCCATAAGATGAAGCGGTTGTTGGCTTCTTTGTCGGCATATTTAGAACGTTCTTCGTCTAACTGTCCCATCTCTTCATTAATGATGATACCGAACGCATTGATATAAGTAGCTCCATTGTGAACAGGTTTGAATTCGTCAATAATTTCTTTAATCTCATTCCACTGATTGTGCGTTACAGTTGTTTTGTATTCTACAACCATATCATTTAGGTCATAGTCACCTTCTTCTGGCCAAAGGTCTTCAAAAGCGAGTGTGCCTTCTTGTGTGTACGTAGACCATTTTGGTTCAAGTACAGGCTCTTCTGTTACTACCATGGTGTTGTCTTCAGGGTCTCCGCTACCTTCTTCTACTTTCTTAATGGCTTTACTGATACTTTCGATTGCCTCTACAGGGTTACAAGAGACGTAGAAAAGGATGTCTTCGAAGCTCTTATCACCCCAGTCTCCTCGATATGCTTGATCTTCGAAACCAATAGCAACAATCTTAGACTTATAGTCAAACACTGTGATACAGCCAGGTAATGGTTGACCTAGATAATTAGTACTTGAGCTACCCTTTACATTGGCAATTTCATTAGAATATATATACTGATTCTTGTATGTACTATTTAGAGTGTTGTTAATAGAACTCATACGAGACCAATAGCTTCCATAATTAACATTTGGTATAAGCATCCAACCAATAGTATATCCAGGGGGGAATTTATCCGTACCTGATTCATTGTAGTTGGCTCCAAAGAACTGCAAACGAGCTGAAAGTTTAACAGAAGGATGTCCTCTTGTAGTGCGAGGGAATACTACATATTTTGGTAGGTCATGAAAGTCTTGTCTTGTCATTGTTTTGTCTGATGGGTAGTAGTAATAAGCCATACCATTATGATATCCACCTGAGGCTTGCAGGAATACTAGGTCCACCTGTGCAAATTCTACAGTTTTGCCTTTGTCTGTCTTATCCATAACCTTTAGGTTAACAGCTTCTTGTCCTCTTAAGTAGCTTGTATTGTCTTTTTTTGCCCCATTTGATTTATACAACGTAGCAGTTAGACGGTCACTAAGCTCACCAATAGTGCTCTCACTCGTCAGCTGTTGATTGTTTGGTATTACAGAATATAGGTTTGATACATCCTTGTTTCTTGGCACAAAATATATTCCATTAGTCCAGTAATGGTATTGGTTGTACAATGCATACAGTTTGCCGTTAGCAATTGTAGTAATATTATTTCCTACATTGATATGATTATATGCCGCACGTGTAGAAGCACCAAAAATGGCAGCCAAATCAGAAGCGCTAGGAGCAGACCAAGTTACACTACCATTTTCAATTGGAAGGCCTGGTGTTACTTTTTCTTCAGTTGTCTCTTCTAAAAGCATAGGGTAGCTAGTAGCCATAGTAGCAATGTACAAGCGAGTCACATCAATTGGTACACTCACGGTATGATTAAAAACACCCCCCGTTGTAGTATAGGCTGCATAAATAGGGCTTATACCATCTACCAATGCTCCTTCGAGTGTATAAGGGTTTTCAGTATACACAGATACTTTTACTGGAAGAGTTTCTGTTTTGTAGTTTACTTTAATCGAAACACTTTGCTTTGTAGAAAAGTCAAAATAATCAGACTTATCTTTAAGCTCTAAATTTGTTTCAGTATCTTTTGTGTTATCGGAGGGTCCGATATCATTACTCACACAACTGACTAACGTCATAGCAAATATAGCTATGGAAGTCATCCATACATGTTTACTCGTCTTTAATTTCATATTATCTCAATTTTATATTTATCCTAGTTCTCTTGCCTAAATCAATAAGGCAGTTGTCAATGCTAAATTAAGTAATTGTACTCGGTTCAATTAGTTGCAAATATATGCTATTACTCTTAATTTGACAAATCATCTACTCACTTTTTCAAGCACAAGTTGTAGATATGTATAGTATACATGGAGGTTATTCTGACAAGATTTAGCCTCGTTTATATAAACCTATGTTTGTGAGTAGTGTGCTAGGCACACAAAATTACATCTCATCGCTTTTGTTTTACCAATGGAGTTGAGCATCTTGAAGTGTGCAAGCTGGACGCATACTCGGGCTATTTCTTCGTGAAATTTTACACCTTTAAAGAAGATACTATTACCGTTTAGTAGAATTTTATTGCCTTTTGCTTGGAAAGTGCTTCTTTATCTAGAGCTTCATTTTTGACTAGGCTGTCCCAATGATATAGAACTGCAATAAAGCAAGGTGCTAAGAAGAAAAATATAATGCGAACAGTTTGTAAATGGGTGTGTCATATTATTTAAGTTTTGATTTGTTTTATTGCAATAAAGATATGTCAAATAATAGTGGTGTTTAGGGAGTGTTTTCAGGTATATAGGCGGGTGATTTGTAAATTCTTTGTACATTTGTACTGGATATTAGTATGAGTTTTTGTCCGTTAAAAACAAGTGTAATGGTAATAGTTTATGAAAGAGATTAAAGCTGTTTTTTTAGATATAGATGGCACTATGGTGAGTTTTGAGACACATCGTATGGCCGATTCTACTGTGCGTGCGCTAAACGCTGCTAGGGAAAAGGGGGTAAAGTTATTTGTAGCTACTGGACGCCCTAAACGAGTTATTAACAATTTGAATGACTATCCCTTTGATGGAGTGGTTTCAATGAATGGGTCAGTTTGTTTCAATCATAAAGATGAAGCCCTGTTTAAATCTCCTTTACCTCAAGATGAAGTCAAGTTAGTGGCTAATTATATGAAGCAAGGAAAAGGCATTTCTGCTATCGTGATTACGGAACATGGTGTCTATATCGCAAATAGAGATGAGGTGATGAATCGTACTCTTAAGTTGGTTGAGTTTCCACCACTTCCAGATATCGAAGTAGATGATATTCTAAAACAGGATGTGTACCAATTAACTGTGTGTTTTAATGAGATACAAGAAGCAGAGGTGATGCCTCAGATTCCTGGTTGTCATAATACTAGATGGCATCCTGACTTTATTGACATTAATCGAAAAGGCAATACAAAAGCTTTGGGTATAGATCATATTATTAATCATTATGACATCCCTCTTGAAGCGTGTATGGCCATTGGGGATGGAGGGAATGACATGGAGATGCTTAAACATGTAGGTCTCGGAATTGCGATGGGCAATGCAGATGAGTCTGTAAAAGCTGTAGCTGATGATGTGACGTGTAGCGTAGATGATGACGGTGTATGGCACGCTTTTGTTAAATATGGGTTGGTTTAAATAATATACACTTTTAATTTTGTTTACTTCATAAAATCCCCCCCTGTGTTCTTTGTTTTTTGCCTGTGCCTCTAGTGAAATATGCTATATTTGTGATGTTGACGATTAATGTTTAAATATAAGATAAATTAATAGCATGAGCCAATTGAACAAAAAAGCGATGTGAAAATCGGGGTGGTAGAGTCATACTTGAAGTGTTTGCGGCTGTAATGTTTAGATGTGCTGCTAAAAGTAAGAATGGTAAAGTGATTGACTATGATATCAAACTTGGTAAGGTATCCATGCACGCAAAATTAGAGAGTGATGACTATTTTGTGTGGAGTGCTTCGCTTGTAAAAGGTGACGATGGATTGTACCATGTGTTTTATTCTAGATGGCACGATCTTATGACTGGTCGTAGGTAACAGAGCCTTAAATTGCTTATGCTACGAGCAAGAGTTTTTTTTGTAGCGATTTGGAAATTACATGGGAGGATAATCAAATGATAAATAGACTCACTAGAGCGTACACAACAATTGTGTATAGAAGATGGAAAAGTCGTTGTTTTTTATGTGAATCAGATTCGTTGGTTTAAGACGATAAACGTTGTCTCTCATTTAATGTATAAATCCCTGTTGTGTTGAAAAAGACAACTGTAGAAAAGTAAAGTATCCTAGGTTTTTTGTATATTTACGGCATTTAAATAATTTAATGCCGTAAATATATGAAAAACCTAGTTCCTTTTAAAGGACTTTGCTTAGGAATGATCTCGGTTGGAGCATCTTTGGTAGTGCCTGTTGCGGCACAAGAATCGCACGTGTCAGATGTACACTACGAGGCGCTAATTCCTGCACCTAAAGAATTGAATGTTGTAAAATCTAAAGGGTTTACACTGAGTCTGCCACTTGATATTATTGTAGTGGATACTGGAGCTGATGCCGAGCAGCTTGAAGTGCTGAAGAAGAATGCTATTATGCTGGGTGAGTATCTTGCCCAAGCTATGGATGGCAAGCGTGCAGATATGCAGACTTATGAGGCATCTTGGGGCAAGGTCCTTACTGCTCCTAATGCTGACTTAGGTGTGATACTTCGATTAGATAAAGCAATTAAAAACAAAGAGGGATACACATTGAAAGTGCGGCAAAATCAAATTGTTATTTCTGGATCGACACCAGCTGGGGTGTTCTATGGCATACAAATGCTCCGTAAAGCAGTCTATACTGCAGGTCAAACTCATTTTGATAAGGCAGCTTTGTCAATGATGGATCCATATCATCATACAAAAGATGTGTTTACTCCACTTCAGATGGATAAGGTTTATTTGGAATCTGTCGATATCGAAGATGCACCTCGTTTTGGTTATCGTGGGTTTATGTTAGATCTTGTTCGTCATTTTATGCCTTTCGAAGATATTAAGAAGGTTATTGATTTATGTGCACTGCACCAGTTGAATCGTCTACATTTGCATCTTACTGATGATCAAGGGTGGAGGCTTGAAATTAAGCGATATCCAAAATTGACTGAGATTGGTAGTCAACGTAAGGAGACTGTACTAGGCCGCAATACAGATAAGTATGATGGTAAACCACACGGTGGATTTTTGACTCAAGAACAAGTGAAAGATTTGGTGCAATATGCGCAAGAACGGCATATTACTATTGTTCCAGAGATTGATGTGCCAGGACACACTTTATCTCTTTTAGCTGCTTATCCTGAACTGGGTTGTACAGGTGGACCGTATGAGGTGGGTACGCGTTGGGGTGTGTTCCCTGATGTCTTGTGCGTAGGAAATCCGAAAACAATTCCATTTATTCAAGGAGTTTTGGATGAGGTGATGGATTTGTTTCCTTCTGAATATATACATATAGGTGGTGATGAGGCTGTTAAAACACGCTGGGAAACTTGTCCAAAATGCCAACAGCTGATTCGTCGTTTGTGGCTTAAAGATAAACCAGAGAATCCTGCTGAACACCAGTTGCAAGCACACTTCATCGTGCAAATGGAGCAGTATCTAAACAAAAGAGGGCGTCGCCTAATTGGTTGGGATGAAATATTGGAAGGTCGCTTGGCGCCAAACGCAACTGTGATGTCGTGGCGTGGTGTTAAAGGTGGCGTTGCGGCAGCTAATATGGGACATGATGTGATTATGACTCCAGGGACACATATGTACTTTGATCATTATCAAGGAGATCGTAAAACTGAACCATTGGCTATTGGTGGTATGAGTCCTGTATCCAAAGTCTATGAGTTCAATCCTATTGTGTCTGGTTTGGGTAAACATGAAGGAGGTGGAGAATCAGTGAATGTGACCAAGTCGCAGTTCTCTAGTATCTTAAAGCACAATATGTCAGACAAAAAATTAGTCGATACACGAGAGCAAGATTCTCATTATTTGCCTACTTCTGTAGAAATGATAGCTAAGAAGCCTACTGATCATGTGCTAGGGGCACAAGCAAACTTGTGGAGAGAGTACATTCCAACTACCGATTATGTTTACTATATGGTACTTCCTCGTATGGCTGCGTTAGCTGAGGTTGTATGGTGTGAAATGGGAAGGAAAAATTGGAATAGATTTGAGAAAGCTATGCCTTATGTATTGCGTATGTATGAGGATCTAGGTTACAACTTTGCTCCTCATGTACTCCAAAATGATGGCCAAACTGCAAAAAAAGAAAAATAATCTGATCCACTGCGATAATACTTCACGTAATACTTGGTGGTCTCAAAAATAATGTGTTACTTTGCAAACTGTTTGGAAGAAGTTTTTTGTTAAAACGAAAAAATAAGGATTGAGATGTCAAGAATTTGTCAGATTACCGGAAAGAAAGCCATGATTGGCAACAACGTTTCGCACTCAAAGAGAAGAACGAAACGTACGTTTGATGTGAACTTGTTTAAGAAGAAGTTCTTTTACGCTGAGCAAGACTGCTGGGTTAGTCTTAAGCTTAGTGCAGCAGGACTACGCCTAATCAACAAAAAGGGACTTGATGCAGCTCTTAAAGAGGCGATTAGCAAGGGATACTGTGACTGGAAAACTATTAAAGTTATTGGGTAACAGCTAAAACTAAGAAACTATTATGGCAAAAAAAGGTAAAGGTAATAGAGTACAGGTGATCCTTGAGTGCACAGAGCACAAGGAAAGTGGTATGCCTGGAACATCACGTTATATTACTACGAAGAATCGTAAGAATACCACTGAGCGTATTGAGTTGAAGAAATACAACCCAATCCTCAAGAGAATGACAGTACATAAGGAAATCAAGTAATAATAAGTAACTATGGCTAAGAAAGCAGTAGCAACACTACAGACCGGTAATAAGAGCGGTCGCTCATATACAAAGGTTGTTAAGATGGTGAAGTCTCCTAAGACTGGCGCTTACATCTTTGATGAGCAAATGGTTCCTAACGAACAAGTAAAGGATTTCTTTAAGAAGTAAACAATCCTTACTATCCTTTGGGTAGTAACAAGATTTCTTCAAGAAGGTAATCACTTGTAAGATATAAAAAAGAGGGTGTGTCTCCAGTAGGAGATACATCCTCTTTTTGCGGTTTCATGTGTTTTTGAATAATATTATTTTGTGTATATCCTTAGAGTCTGCCTATATTTCACTATCTTTGCCTAGTGATAGTCATTAATGCGTTTTTTGTACCTTCATATTATGGGCGAAAAGTGTGAGGGCTAGATATGCTGTAGCAAACAAAATCATTTATTATATATGGGAATATTCAGTTTCTTTTCCAAAGACAAGAAAAAAACACTTGACGACGGTTTGTCTAAAACTAAAGAGAGTGTGTTTGGTAAAATCGCTCGTGTCGTAGCGGGCAAGTCTACCGTTGACGACGATGTGTTGGATGACCTTGAAGAAGTGTTGATTACTTCTGACGTCGGTGTCGATACTACACTGAAAATTATTGAGCGTATCCAAGAAAGAGTAGCGCGCGATAAGTATGTGAGCACTTCTGAACTTCAGACTATGTTGCGTCAAGAAATCGAAGATTTACTTACAGAAAATAATACCGAAGACTTAAAAGGATTTGAAATCCCAGATACAATCTCTGGCCCTTACGTATTGATGGTGGTTGGTGTCAATGGTGTTGGTAAAACTACAACTATTGGTAAGTTGGCCAATCAATTTGTGAAAGCGGGGAAGAAAGTGTATCTAGGTGCGGCAGATACATTTCGTGCGGCAGCTGTTGAGCAGCTTGTCGTTTGGGGTGAGCGTGTTGGTATTCCTGTTATTAAGCAGAAGATGGGAGCTGATCCAGCATCTGTAGCGTTTGATACATTGAAATCTGCAGTTGCCAACGATGCTGATATCGTGATTATTGATACAGCGGGTCGTTTGCATAACAAGGTGAATCTTATGAATGAATTGTCTAAGATTAAAAATGTTATGCAGAAAGTTGTGCCAAATGCGCCACATGAAGTTATGTTGGTGTTGGATGGTTCTACTGGGCAAAATGCTTTTGAACAAGCAAAGCAATTCTCAGCGACAACGGAGGTGACTTCTTTGGCAATTACTAAACTTGATGGCACTGCCAAAGGTGGTGTTGTCATTGGTATTTCAGATCAATTGAAGGTTCCAGTAAAGTATATTGGTCTAGGTGAAGGTATTGACGATTTACAGTTGTTTAATCGCCAAGATTTTGTGGCTTCTCTATTTGGAGAGTAGGACTTGAAGGAGATGGATGCTAACGTCCAATATTGCTTCTTTGAGATTAAGTGTTAGAAATAAAGGAATGAAGAAAGTAGATATAATCAGTCTTGGTTGCTCTAAGAATCTGGTCGATTCAGAGCAGTTGATGCGTCAATTTGAGTTGGCAGGATACACCATGCGTCACGATCCAGAATCGGTAGACGCTGATGTGGTTGTAGTGAATACGTGCGGTTTTATTGGTGATGCAAAGGAAGAGTCTATCAATATGATTCTTGAGCTCTGCGAAGCTAAAGAGCTTGGACAAGTTGAAAAAGTTTATGTGATGGGCTGTTTGTCAGAACGTTATCTTGCTGACTTGGAAGGCGAGCTTCCAGAAGTAGATAAGTTTTACGGCAAATTTAATTGGAAAGAACTAATTACCGATCTAGGTGAGACATACCAAGAGGGGGCTGCTGATGAACGTGTGTTGACTACGCCTAATCATTATGCCTATATCAAAATATCAGAGGGCTGTGATCGCCATTGCGCTTACTGTGCTATTCCCATTATTACTGGCCGTCATAAATCGCGTCCAATAGAAGATATTGAGAATGAGGTCAAATATCTTGTTGCGCAAGGTGTGAAGGAATTTCAAATTATTGCACAGGAATTGACTTACTATGGTGTCGATATTTATAAAAAACAAAAGCTTGCCGAGCTGATTGATAGATTGGCTCAAATAGAAGGTGTTGAGTGGTTGCGTTTGCATTACGCATATCCAGCTCACTTTCCCTTGGATGTGTTGGATGTAATGGCCAAGCATGACAATATTTGTAATTATATGGATATTGCGCTGCAGCATATTAGCGACAATCAGCTGACATTAATGCGTCGTAATGTGACAAAGAAACAAACGCTAGATTTGATTGCCGAAATGCGTCGTCGAGTACCTGGTATTTTTATTCGTACGACTCTATTGGTTGGGTTTCCAGGAGAAACAGATCAAGATTTTGAAGAACTGAAGGAATTTGTTGAAACTATCCGCTTTGAGCGTTTAGGCGCTTTTGCGTATAGTCATGAAGAAGGAACTTATGCTGCTGAGCATTATGAAGATGATGTGCCAGAGGATGTGAAACAAGCTCGACTTGATGAAATTATGGCTATCCAGCAAAATATTGCTGTTGATGTAAGTGATAGTATGGTTGATAAGGTTGTGCGTGTTGTTATTGATCGTCAAGAAGGCCCATACTATGTGGCGCGCACTCAATATGATTCGCCTGAGGTAGATCCTGAAGTGTTAATAACAGTAGATGAGGAAAATCCTTTAGAAATAGGCCATTTCTACACTGTGCATATTGATGATGCAGATGTCTTTGAGCTGTATGCATCTGTGATAGAGTAGTAGTAAAACTCTAATAAGATACAATCAGATAATGAATACCGAGAAAAAAACAACTTTTAATTCCGAGGATAATATGCAGAAAAAGTCTGCTGACTTACAAGAAGGAGTTGCGCGTTCTGTGACACAAAATGAGTTGCAGGAAAATGGTGCTATCTCTGTGGACGATCAAGAGGAAAGAGTTGAAAACACAAGCGGGCAATTATCTGTAGATGAAATTATAGCACTGGAAATATCCCGTAATAGAGGGGCGCTTCGACGCACTGTGTCGCAGCGTGCCAAAGCGGGCATTCCTGTGGTTGGGCGTCAAGCACAAAGCAAAGGTACGCCTGTATTGGAGAAATCACGTGGGTTGACTGAAGCGCAAATTAATCAGTTAGCTCGAGTGGGTGTCTCCATTTTGTTTTTAGTCATAGCTGTAGTCTTTGCGTGGTATGTATTATTGCCAGAAGTTGAAAACTCTCCTGCAACTCCATATCAAGGTATGAAGGAAGAGGCTCGTAAAGAAAAATACCGTAAGCTTTTTGGTATTGATCCTGAAGGTGAGGATGCTTCTCCAATACAGAAAGAGCAAGATCTTTTTGATAAGTCTATGACTATGGGGCAAGATGAGTCGGGTCTATTTCAAAAGAATACGGTACTTTCTGAACCTAGCGTTGGAAATGATGGTCTTGCGAACTCGAATGGTCTGGTTGTGATTCCTTCTGAAGAAGAGCTTGAAAATATGAGTGCAAGTGAAAAAAGACATTTTGTGAAGCGTGTTTTGAAACAAATGGAAGCTCAAGTAGAAGATATTCAACAGAGAGCATTAATCAAGTACTCTTCTGAAGTCTCAGTAAAATCAAAGACGGTGGCTGAGGGTGTTCCTGCAGATACTGTGAATGCAAGTTTCAACTCATGGGCTGACGAAGGTAAGGGAACGTATAAAGATTTACTGCAATTACTAAACTTGAAGCATAAGCGTTTAGAAGCATCTAAAAAAGTTCAGGCTAGCTCTTTTGTAGAAGTCAGCAAGCAATCTGATAGCCAATTCTCTCAAACTACATCACCTTATAATCAGCTTGTTGTAGAAGAGGTTGTGCAAAACGTAGAGAAAAAGCGTGTAGCAACCGACTCTGTTGTTTTGATTACAATGGAAGGAGAGGCTGAAAAAGTCTGTGCTGATTCTATAAAACAAAAAAGTATAGAAGCCGAGAAAGTTTTGGCAAGTGCTATTGCGCATGAGATGAAAATTATTAAGGTAGATGTGCCCGAGTCTTTTGGAGAAATTCCTTATAAATATGCGAAGAATATTGAAGGTCTACTGACTACACATACGATTAAGCACGGAGAAACCCTATCTTCGCTTAGTCGCTTGTATTACAATCATATCAAATATTCGTCATACATATATGTTTTTAATCGCGATGTTATAGTGAACAAAGATATTTTGCCAGTAGGCTTGAAGCTAGATATTCCACAGATTAAAGATGTGCAAGTTGCCGACGTGAAAAACCGAAATAAATAAAAATGAACTCATTTAATATATTTGAGTAATTAGTTTAGTAAAAAGTGATAATCAAACTCGTTTTATCGCATAAGAATCTCTTTTTTTAAGAAAAAAACGGCTGTCAAATTATTAGGTTTCTATGAATTTTCCTATATTTGTGGGGCTGTTGAAACACTTAGTTATCTTGAGTGTATTTTCAGTGTCAAATTGAAAAATATAAAGTAAAACTAGAAATACAATGAGTAATCCTATTGACATTCGCGCACTTAACGAGCGCATAGAGGCAGAAAGCGCCTTTATTACTGATCTTGTGACTGGTATGAATCAGACGATTGTAGGTCAAAAGCACCTAGTAGAGTCTTTGCTAATTGGACTCTTATCTGATGGACACATCCTTCTAGAAGGGCTTCCTGGTTTGGCCAAGACGTTGGCAATTAAGACCCTAGCGAGTTTGATTGAATCAGACTATAGTCGTGTTCAGTTTACTCCCGATTTGTTGCCAGCCGATGTGATCGGTACACAAGTATATAGTCAAAAAGACGAAGAGTTTAAAGTTAAGCAAGGTCCTATTTTTGCCAACTTCGTACTAGCTGATGAAATTAACCGTGCACCTGCAAAAGTACAGAGTGCATTGTTAGAGGCTATGCAAGAACGCCAAGTGACTCTTGGTCCATCAACATTTACTCTTCCAGCACCTTTCCTTGTGTTGGCTACACAAAACCCTATTGAACAAGAAGGTACATACCCACTTCCTGAAGCGCAAGTAGACCGTTTCATGTTGAAAGTCCTTATCGACTATCCTCAGCACGAAGAAGAGAAGTTGATTATTCGTCAAAATATCACGGGAGCTAAGTTTGATGTGAAGCCTATCATGAAGGCAGAGCAAATCGTCAAAGCGCGTGAGATTGTCCGTCAAGTGTATATCGATGAGAAGATCGAACGTTATATCGTAGATATCGTGTTTGCAACACGTTTTCCAGAAAAGTATGGTTTGAAAGAATTGTCAAGCATGATTGGCTTCGGTGGTTCACCACGTGCAAGTATCAATCTAGCACTTGCTGCACGTAGTTATGCGTTTATTAAGCGACGTGGCTATGTGATTCCAGAAGACGTACGAGCTGTAGCTCATGATGTACTACGTCACCGTATTGGTTTGACATATGAAGCAGAAGCGATGGATATGACAGCCGACCAAATTGTTAGTCAAATTCTTGATCACGTAGAGGTACCTTAATTATATGGAGACCACAGAACTATTACAAAAGGTGCGCCGCATTGAAATTAAGGCGCGAGGTCTCAGCAATAATATTTTTGCGGGACAGTACCACTCAGCCTTCAAAGGCCGAGGTATGTCCTTTGCCGAAGTACGTGAATATCAGTATGGAGATGACATCCGTGATATTGATTGGAATGTAACAGCACGTAGCGGCAAACCATATATCAAAGTTTTTGAAGAAGAACGTGAATTGACAGTAATGCTTCTTGTCGACGTATCTGGTAGCCAAGATTTCGGTACTACTCACCAGATGAAGCGTGACATGATTGTTGAGATGGCGGCAACTATTGCCTTTTCAGCTATTCAAAATAACGATAAGATTGGTGTGGTTTTCTTTTCAGATAAAGTTGAGAAGTTTATCCCACCTAAGAAAGGGAAGAAGCATATCTTATATATTATTCGTGAGTTGATAAACTTTCAACCTGAAAGTCATGGTACCGATATCAGTGTACCGTTACAGCATCTAACTCATGCCATCAAACGTCGGTGTACAGCATTTATGCTTAGTGACTTCATTGATGACCATGACTATGATTCGGCACTTACTATTGCCAATCGTAAACACGATATTGTAGCCTTACATGTCTACGATAAACGTGGTGCCGAACTTCCAGATGTGGGTCTATTGCGTGTGCATGACCCAGAAACCAAGCGTGATCGTTGGGTCGATACAGGAAGTCGTCGTGTACGTGATGCTTATAGTCAACATTGGAATGTGCAAAATCAACGTCGTGAACAGTTATTTAAAAAGAGCAATGTAGATAGTGTCTCTGTGCAAACAGGAGAAGACTTTGTTGCTGCTCTTATGCAATTATTTCATAAAAGAAGTCGCTCATGATTCAGATATTACGCCGTACTATCTTGCTTGCTTGTGCAGTCTGTGGCATGATGTCTACATACGCACAAGAGTCAGGCCATGTCACGGTATCAGCTGCTTTGGATTCTATGCAGATTCGTATTGGGGAACCAGCGCATATCAAGTTAGATGTATCTACCGATACAGGTAAGCATGTACAGTTACCTTTATATGCACCTGGAGATACTATTGTCAAAGGACTAGAAGTACTAGAGGTTGCTAAGCCTGATACACAATGGCTCAATAATAAGAATCGTATGTCTATTCAA
The DNA here is from genome assembly GCA_963678855.1 of Bacteroidaceae bacterium. Taxonomy (GTDB): domain Bacteria; phylum Bacteroidota; class Bacteroidia; order Bacteroidales; family Bacteroidaceae; genus F22. Next base: position 2,873,111 of record OY787448.1, read on the forward strand.
CAGCAGTATACGGTAACTGCTTTTGATTCAGCACTAATATATGTGCCTTATCTTGAAGTGATGCAAGATACCATGATTTATCGTAGCGATGCGCTTACGTTGAAAGTCTTGACTGTTCCTGTAGACACCTTGCACAAAGACAAGTACTTTCCTGCCAAGGGAGCTATAAAAGTATCTTATTACTTCAGTGATTTTGTTCCTAGTATTGGAGCTTTTGTATTGGTAATCTTACTTGTGTTTTTGTTGATTTGGTTAATGCGTCTATTTGTCAATAACCAGAGTATCACTCGCAGAGTAAAAGTAGAGCCTAAAAAGCCAGCTTACGAGGTTGCTTTGTATGAGCTAGATCATTTGGAAGTTCCAAAAGAGGAAGATATAGTCAGCAACAAAATATACTACACAGAGATTACTGATGCTGTGCGTACTTACTTTGAAGAAAGATACGGATTTCCAGCAATGGAAATGACTTCTAGTGAAATTGTTGATGAGCTATTAAAGCGTTGTTCAGCTGAAGAGGTAAAAGAGATGCGTGCTTTATTTGGTACATCCGACTTGGTGAAATTTGCTAAGTTTACTCCAGATAGTATTGAGAAAAAGCATCACCTTGATAGTGCACGTAGTTTTGTTGATAAGACAAAAGTTGTGCCTACCGAGGAAGAGAAACCAGAGATTATAGAAGAAACAGTCGTTGAAGGACGTTCTAAAACAGCAACCTACTCTATGATTGCCATTATGGTAAGTGTTGGGGTAGGAGCCATTGTTGGTTTAGGATTTGTCTTCTATGAACTATACAACTTGTTGGCATAAGCCCGTTGTATATAACCAACATATAAAGAATAAAGAAGTATATCATGGTTTTTGCACATATAGAATACTTATTGTTGCTCCTTTTGCTCATCCCATATATCGTATGGTATGTGATGACGCATCGTCATTTAGATGCTACCATGCAGATAAGCGACACCAAGCCATTTGACCATATGAGACATAGCTGGAAGGAGTATCTTCTGCATGCACCTTTTGTGTTACGTGTTTTGACTTTGGCTTTAGTAGTCGTTGTTTTGGCTCGTCCACAAAGTATGGATAAACTACAACAAAGTAACGTCGAAGGTATTGATATTATGATGGCCATTGACGTATCGACTTCCATGTTGGCAGAGGACTTAAGTCCGAACCGTCTGGAAGGTGCTAAGGACGTAGCTGCCCAGTTTATCAATGGTCGTCCAAATGACAATATTGGTTTGACGATTTTTGCAGGTGAAGCCTTTACTCAATGTCCACTGACAGTAGATCACGCAGTATTGATTAACTTATTGCAACAAGTACAGACGGGACTATTGGAAGACGGTACAGCTGTCGGTATGGGTATCGCCAACGCTGTCAGTCGTTTGAAGGACAGTAAGGCAAAGTCAAAAGTCATCATCTTGTTGACTGATGGTACCAACAATCGAGGAGACATTTCTCCACTTACAGCCGCAGAAATTGCAGCTACTTTTGGCATACGTATTTACACCATTGGTGTTGGTACAAACGGAATGGCTCGTTATCCATATCCTACCCAGATGGGTGTGAAATATATCCAAGTGCCTGTAGAAATTGATGAAAAGACATTGACTCAAATAGCTGCAGATACAGATGGAGAATATTTTCGCGCTACATCTAACGATAAGTTGAAAGAAGTGTACGAGGAAATCGACAAGTTGGAGAAAACCAAGTTGAGCGTCAAAGAGTATACTAAGCGTGACGATGAATATCAATGGTTTGCCTTATTGGCTCTATTGTGTGTTGCATTAGAAGTAGCTATTCGCTACATCGTGCTGCGTAAAACACCTTAAATGTAATCACTATGTTTAGATTTGAAAGTCCCGAATACATATACCTTTTACTCCTAGTACCTGTACTTATAGGTTACTATTTTTGGAGTAGATATCAACGTCGCCAAGCGCTAAAACGTTTTGGTGACTCACATCTACTAGCTACCTTGATGCCGCAAGTGTCGAAATATAGACCAGGTGTTAAGTACTGGTTGATGACAAGCATATTCGCCTTGTCATGCCTATTGTTGGCTCGTCCACAATTTGGAGCCAAGCTAGAGAAAGTAAAGAAACATGGTGTTGAAGTTGTTATTGCATTGGATATTTCCAACTCAATGCTTGCACAAGATATCGCACCTAGCCGTTTGATGAAAGCCAAGCGATTAATCTCTAAGATTGTGGAAAATCTCCACGATGATAAAGTGGGGTTAATCGTTTTTGCAGGAGAAGCCTATACACAGCTCCCAATAACAAGCGACTTTGTTTCTGCCAAGATGTTCCTTGAAACCATAGATCCATCTATGATCGAAAGACAAGGTACAGCGTTAGGCAAAGCCATTCAACTGGCAGCTCGTAGTTTTACCCCACAAGAAGGTGTTAGTCGAGCTATTGTATTGATTACTGATGGTGAAAATCACGAGTCAGGTGCAGAGCAGGCAGCTAAACAAGCTGCAGAGCTTGGTATCAAGTTAGAAATTCTTGGAATCGGTTCGCGTGATGGTGCACCAATCCCAATGAATGATGGCAGTGGTGATTTTCGTAAAGACCAAGATGGTAAAGTCGTTGTTACAAAGCTAAATGAACAAATGTGTCAAGACCTTGCGAAGGCTGGTCAAGGACTATATCTGCATGTAGATAATAGCAATGCTGCCCAAAAGCGTCTTTTGAAAGAAATCGATGGATTGGCTAAAACAGATATCGAAAGCAAAACATTTACAGCGTATAACGAACAGTTCCCATATATCGCATGGATTATTCTTATTCTATTGGTTATCGAACTGTTGATACTTGAAAAGCGCAACCGTCGTTTTGCTAAGATTCATCTATTTAAGCCACGTGGAAACAGTGCTAAGGTAATTGTTGCCCTTGTGGCTGTAGGTGGCTTGAGCTTGCTAAGTAGTTCGCTGTCTGCACAAAATATGCAGCAAGGACAACCGATTGGGAGAGGACAACAGCAAATGCAAAACCCTCAAAAACTGGTACAGTTTGAAATTAAAGTCAAAGGTCCTGATAAGAGCGATAATCCTTTTGATAAGAAAACTGACAGAGAAGTTCGTCGTTTACTTATAAAAGGTAATCGTTATCTAAAAGACAGCTTGATGACCGAAGCTCAGACTTACTACATGAAAGCCGCCGATAAAGATCCTAAGAGCGGAGTCGCTAAATATAACCTAAACCAAGCCTTGATGGCGGGTGGTGTACAGCAGTTGAAAAATTCAGTAGATGCACAGCAACAAGCAGCTGACAGTAGAATGCTTCGCGAGCAACATGCTATGAACTATCATAATATGGGTGTCATGTCTATGGCAGCGAAGAATTATAAACAAGCTGTAGAGTGTTTTAAGCAAAGTCTACGTGACAATTCAGCAGATGAAGAGACTCGTTACAACCTAGCACTTGCTCAGAAATTGCTCAAAGACCAACAAGAGCAACAGCAAAAGCAAGATAAGGATAAGAAAAATCAAGACCAAAAAAACAAAGATCAACAAAAGGACGATCAAAAAGATCAGAATAAGAAAGATCAAGATAAGAAGAAGGACGATAAACAAAAGCAGAACCAAAAGAAGGATCAGCAAGAGAAGAAGCAACAACAGCAACAGCAAGGACAAAAACCAAAGATGTCTAAGCAAAATGCAGAACAAATGTTGCAGTCGGCCATGCGTGATGAAAAACGCATTCAAGACAAAGTCAAGAAACGCAAAGCAGCTGTTTCTGGTCGTTCACTAGGAAAAGATTGGTAAAAGAAAAAGATATACACAATGAAAGAATCATCAACGATGGAACAAACGAAACGATGGCTAAGCTTAGCAGGCATTCTATGCATGCTAGTTTGTATCATGCCACTACAAGCGTTGCGTGCAGATGAGCAGCCCACCATTCAGGCGTCTGCTCAGCCCAACCCTGCTGTGGTCGGGGAACGTATTCGTGTAACTTTTGAACTTAATACACAAAATGCAAAAGGTATCCAAGTTCCTAATATGGATATCGATGGTTTGACAGTCCTTTTTGGACCATCAGAATCACGCAGTAGCAATGTCTCTATCATCAACGGAAAGATGAAGAGAGAGAGTCGCTTGACTATAACATACATGGTGCGTGCAGAGAAGGAAGGAAACTTTCAACTAGGTGTAGCCACAGCCAACCACAAATCTGGTAAGCTACGCAGCAATGCACTTTCTATCAAAGTTCTTCCACCAGACGAAGCAGGTGGTATTGATCCTCAGGGAGGAAACAAATCTTCGCAATCAAAGGAAAAGTCAAATACTAGTAGCCAAAATACTGCCGCTAGTCACAATTCAAAAGACCTATTTATTCGTGCGATAGCAAGTAAGACAAAGGTTCAAGAACAAGAAGCTTTCTTATTGAGTTACAAAATTTACTCAGCTACGGATTTGAGAAGTTTTGAGAACGTCAAATTACCTGATTTCAAGGGCTTTCACTCTCAAGAAGTAGAGAAAGGAAGCAGTGTTCAATGGACACGTGAACACTATAATGGTCGAAACTACAACACTGCGCTATATCGTCAGTTTGTGTTATTTCCACAGCAGTCTGGTAAGTTAGAGATTGCACCAGCACGATTCGATGCGATTGTTTTGATTCAAGATCCTAATGCCGATCCATTTGATGCCTTTTTCAACGGTGGTAATATGGGCCGTCAAATTAGAAAAGTCTTGATGACACCTAAATTGACTATCAATGTAGCTGCATTGCCAACACGACCAGCAGATTTCTCTGGTGCTGTAGGTCATGATTTCACAATGGTAGATGAGTTATCCACAGAAGAAGTGCATGCCAATGAGGCTGTTACTTTGAAGTTGACTGTCAAAGGGGTAGGTAACTTAAAGTTAATCAACAATCCAGAAATTGATTGGCCAGCTGATTTTGAGGCATACGATCCTAAAGCAACAGATAATTTCCGTCTAACCGCACAAGGTCAAAAAGGTAGTCGTACGATTGAGTATCTTGCTATTCCACGTTATGCAGGTGATTTCACTATTCCTTCAGTAGCATTAAATTACTACGATACTAAGCAAAAGAGATACGTGACTCTACGTACCAAGGCTCATACATTGAAAGTCTTGCCAGGTAAAACTGGCGACTCAGCACCAGTAGTTGTAGGTGATTATACAAATGATAAAGAAGAAGTACGTGTGCTAGGCAAAGATATCCGTTATATCCATCGAGGGACAACACAGCTAAAAGATGTCCAAGATATATGGTATGGTCGTGTATCCTATATTCTTTCTTACTTGGTACCTTTCCTAGCAGTTGTTATCGCTGTTATTATAGGTCGTCGTGCAGTAGCAGCACAATCAGACGTTAAAAGACAACGAAACAAAAAAGCCAACAAAGTTGCTGTTAAGCGTTTGAAAGCAGCAGGTAAACTGCTACATAGTAAAGAACATGAAGGCTTCTACGATGAAGTATTGAAAGCACTTTGGGGATATACTAGTGACAAGTTGTCTATGCCAGTTTCTGAATTGAGTAAAGACAATATTGCCGAGAAATTGACTATCGCTACAGTGCCAGAAATTTTAGTGACAGCTTTCATCAAGTTGCTTGATGACTGCGAATTTGCACGTTTTTCTCCATCTTCAGATAAAGACAGTGAAATGGACAAAATCTATCAAGAAGCCGTACGCGTCATTGGCGAAATGGAAGGAGTTCTAAAATAAGAAGAAAATAACGTCTCGAAATACATGACAATGAAACAAGTTATTCGTACATTATCTATCGCGCTAATTGCGCAATTAGCTTTAACCCTGAGTCCTCACGGTACATTGTGGGGACAGGAAGGACAAGCAGTTCAAGAACCATCTCCAGAAGGTACATACACCAAAGGCATGGGCGATGCTGCCTATGAGCAAGGGGAGTTTAATCAAGCGATTGCTCAATATGAAGGCGTCTTGAAATTTCAAGGAGTCTCAGCAGACCTATATTATAACCTAGGTAATGCATATTACAAATCAGAGAAGTGGGGATTGGCTATTTTGAATTATGAAAAGGCATTGAAGTTAACGCCAGCAGATGAGGATATCAAGGCCAATTTAGCTATGGCTAATGCTAAAACTGTTGATAAGATTGAGGATGTACCACAGATCTTTCTTAAGAATTGGGCTGATGCTGTGATTTACTCGATGAATCTCCATAGCTGGGCCATTTTAGGAGTTGTTTTCTTCGTATTAGCCCTAGTGAGTTTTTGCGTTTATTATTGGAGCAATGCTTACAATATACGCCGCTTTGCTTTCTTAGCTACTTTTGTATGGGTTATATTAGCTGTAGTTGCTAATTTGTCTGCTGCTCATCAAAAGCATTATTTGCTACTTGAAGATCACGCTATCGTATTGCGTCCTACTGTAACTGTTTATTCAGCACCAGGAACAGGTAGCAATGAGCAATTTGTATTGCACGAAGGGAGCAAAGTAAAGATAAAAGACAGCAGCATGGCCTCTTGGAAAGAAATTCAGCTAGTTGATGGTAAAGTTGGTTGGATAGAAGCTGATGCTATAGGTATCTATTAAGATAAACTATACGACATATTTAGGACTGTATCTGTGAGACTAGATACAGTCCTTTTTTGTACTTATAATCAAATGTCCACTTAGAGTGTGTATTTTCTGCACAAAACTAAACGAATGTGTAACTAAATGTTGCATGTATACATGTTTATTGGCAAAAAATATGTTCTATGTCATATTGTGTTGAATTTTGTGCCAAAATACTTGTTCTATTTAAAACTTATTTTTATATTTGTCACATAGAAGATACCTAACTAACGATCATGTGTATGTAAGGATGACGAAATCTTTAACGTAAACTTGAGTAACCAATAAATCTATCAATATCATGAGAACAATCACATTCAACGAACTAAGAAAAGTAAAAGACCAACTGCCACATGGCAGCATTGACCGCATAGCGGATGAGTTGGGCATCAATGCCGAAACAGTACGTAACTTCTTCGGAGGACATAATTTTAAACAAGGCCGTAGTATCGGAGTTCATTTTGAACCAGGACCTGATGGAGGTCTTGTTAAGATTGACGATACAACTGTACTCGATAGAGCACTTCACATCCTAAATGAACAAAAGCATCAGTAATACATAAAAGAGTCAAACGACTTACTGGATTATGTAACCGTTTGAATACGAATTGAATAAAAAAGATGTATGATGCTTTGAGCTCTGTTCGCTTAGACTAACATGTGTATGGACGTATAATTTATAGTTCCAGTACAATGCAAAGCGTCTACATATCACGCATCTAGCCATTGACAGAAAGTCTATCAAGACGGATGCAAAATGAAAAGATGTAAAGATGTAGTAGAAACACAATATGAAAACTGACTCGATATGTAGCAGCAGTCATATGTACGCTATATGTAATTGACAACCTATGGATTGTCCCACCATGTAGCCTAGCAAATAGAGAAAAGAGAGGAGACAGTTGTCTTGCAATAAATAAGCGAAGCTTAGCCATTGTAAGAAAACTATCTCCTCTTCATGCTTTTTTAGCGGCTATTGATTCTGGTAATCTACTCTGTATCATGTGCTGAATGACTTATTAACCCTTTAAAATCTAGTATTATGAAAGAAAATCTTATTACATTAGCCATTCTGACTTATGCCAAAGCACAAATCTTGAAGAATGTGCTAGAATCTAATGGCATCCAAGCTAGCATACAGAATATCAACCAGATTCAACCTATGATTTCTGCTGGCGTGCGCGTACGAATATATGAAAAAGATTTACCTAAAGCCTTGATGATGGTAGAAAGTGAAGCTTGGTTGTCAGAGCATATCATTAAGGAAGAAGATCTAGATAAAGATAGTCATGGCGAACAAACCAAAGATGTCATCTTGGTGCCTGTAGACTTTTCTGACCATACGCTCAAAGTCATCCAGATTGCCTTCAACATGGCGCATCGTCGCAATGCTGAAGTAGTTTTAGTTCATGTATACTTTGCACCGATTTATAGTGACTCATTGCCATTCTATGGCGACGTCATTCCACCTCAATTGATTGATGGACGTCGTATCTCCGATGTCCTAAAGCATGTTCAAGTAGAACTAGATGTTTTATCAAACAAAATTAAGACAAGAATTGCAGAAGGTGCATTCCCAGAAGTACCATATCGTTGTAAACTACGTGAAGGTATCCCAGAAGAAGAAATTATTAAGCTATGTCGTGACGAGAAAGCACAGATGATTATTATGGGTATGCGTGGAAAAGACCAACGTGAACATGATTTGATCGGTAGCGTGACTGCCGAAGTCTTCGACCGTAGCCGTGTGCCAATTTTAGCTATTCCAGAGGAATGTCCATTTACAAACTTGGCTGAGATTCGCCACGTTGGTTTTATGACCAATTTCTCACAACGAGATTTGATTTCTATTGATGCCTTTGTAAAACGACTAAAGGGATTGCGTTTCAAGATTTCATTTATCCATCTCGAAGATAAACGAGAAAATATGGATACAGGATTTATGGACGGAATGTGTGAATATCTCCGCAAGCAGTATCCTGAGTTTGAAATCGACTGCCATTTAGTAACTTTCGATAACCAGTTGCAATATCTTGATGAATTTATTTCAAACCAAGATATCAATATGTTGGTATCATCGGCTCATCGCCGTACAGTCTTCTCTCGCTTGTTCAATCCAAGCATTGCTAAGAGAATGATTTTCCATGCCAACACGCCGCTATTGATCTTGTATTTCTAGGAAGTAGTCATCTTTAATTCTCTCAACATTTCTCTCGAATTATTTCTTGGAAATATAGAGATGCATGCTACTTGCTCTCCATACCTAGGTAAACTTGGTACACCAGAAAGACGCCCTGCGCGTCAATAGTAACCGATGTTTGAATCGCTTCATTCAGGGTACCTTGCCATATGGAGGAGAAGTCATACAATGGATATCGAAGTCCAGTAGAAGAAAATTTATGCGCGTTAAGCGCAAAAATTGAAAATTGTTGCCCGGCTTGTGCGTCAAGCTGGGCATAATTTTTGTGTAGGCTCATACAGCCGTGGTTGGTATATAAAGTTACCGCTATTCCTAAAGTTTGGAAATAGTGCTCCATTAAGAAAATATTCCCCAACGTATGGTCTTCGCGTCGTCCTGTAGCTCCAAATATATAAATAGGTGTATCAGGAAAATGCGTATGTACATAGGTAACAGCCTTTGTGAGATCATTGGTTTCTTGATCTGTCATCTCAATAAAACGCTCCCTATATTGCTGCTTAAGTGTTGGTTCAATAGAGTCTCCATCCCCAATAAATATATCAGGAACACGGACGTTTTGAGTTATCCATCTATTTGCAGCGCCATCACAGCAAATTAGCTTATCTGCGTTAGCAATCAATTGGGATGGAATACAATGAGTAGGCAATTCTCCGTTTGCCAAAATAGCAATATAAGATGAGTTCATAAGGATAAATTTCTTAGATTGATGATTTGATAACTAGCTGTTCAGTCCGCATCATTTGTTTCCAACGCCTATAACCAAAAATGGCTACAACAGCATAGAAAAGATAGAGTAGAGATGTTAGCTCAAGTCCTTTGTAATGGTATAAACCTACACAGATAAGATCTACGACAATCCAAATGAGCCATTGTTCAATTTGTTTGCGAGCAAGTTGCCACATACCGATGATACTCAATGCCGTCGTCAAACTATCCAGCCAGGGAACCGTGCTGTCTGTGTATATCTTTAAGCCCCAGCCCATAAGTACAAAGAGTCCAGCAGTCACAACTAGATATACCATCCACTCTTTGAAAGTCGTATGAACTATAGTACTACTTGTTTCAGTTACATGACCTGTGGTGTGCTGTTGAAGATGACGTGATTTATACATCCACCACATCCAGCCATAGAAGCTCACTATCAGATAATAGATATTGATACCCATATCTGCGTATAATCCTGAATCATAGTATATTTTGATATAAATAGCTGGCATTACTATACCCGCCAACCACAGCCAGATACTTGCCTTATACTCTAAATAAAGGTAGAGCAACCCTACGCTTGTGCCTAAGGCCTCAAGCGTGTGGTTGCTCAAATATTGTATTACTTCATTCATTCTATTAGAATTCTAGACGTACGTTACCCATAAAGTGAATTGGTGCTTGTACCGCATAGGCACTCCAGTTCCAACGTTTCAACGCACCACCATCTTCAGTCAGGCCACTGTCAGCCCAACCGAAAGTTTCATACTCTTGGTCAAACAGATTATAAACCGTACCACCCACAGTAACCGCCTTCATCCATTTAGGATGGAAAGTATAGCTTACATGCAGATTGCTTACAAAATATGAGTCAAGCTTCAAGTCATCTTGTTCAGCATTGCTCATAAATTGCTCACCTACATACTGATTCTGCAAATCGATATGCCAGCCTTTCTTGTCAAAAGTAAAGCTTTGATTAGCCATAAACTCTGGGGAATAAGCAATCTTCACATCTCCATGCTCAATGACATGTGGTGTATAATGGCCATCTAACAAAGTCTCTTTATAATCTTTGATACGGTTGCGGCTCCATGTCGCATTTGCCTTTGCCACAAGACCAGGGATAATCTGCACACTACCCATCAACTCGATACCCATACGATAGCTATCAGGTATATTTGATGTTACAGCTTCACCGATTTCGTTTTTCTCACCAGTAGGAATCAACTGGTCTGTATAATCCATATAGTAGAAATTAGCACCTAGGCTGTATTTCTTCTTTTGTAGGCTATAACCAAACTCATAGTCAATCATCTTTTCAGCTTTAGGGTATTGATTCACATATCCGTCTGTATAGCTGTTACGTGTAGGTTCCTTGTGTACTCTCGATACACTTGCATACGCACGCTGACCTTTACCGATAGCATAATTGATACCCACTTTAGGATTCCAGAAATGGAAAGTGTCATGAATATTTAGTTCCTGCATCTTATCATTGTTCCAATCCCAATTTTCATTGTTTCCTAGAATCTTATAGTCAAGATAACGATACTGAATATCTACATAATAACTCCATGAGTCGCCGATAAGTCCTTGCTCTTTCAAATAGATATTGGCATCATTTTTACGCCCTACATTACGATAATACTCCACTTTCTTCGTAAAGTCTACTTGAGGATCTATAACATCAATCACACGTCCATAGTGATCCCCTACATAACGGTTGAAACCACCACCTAGAACAGAAAGCAGTCTATCCGATTCATGCGATAAACTCCAGACAGCTCCAAAGAAGTCGTTACCCATTTTTTTACGGCGCACCAAATCACTCTTAGTAACGGTTGTACCATCTTGCGCCGTATAAGGTGCAAGCGAATATTCTTGTAGTTTTCTACCACTCTTATACTGCTCATAATAACCATCCCCACGTGTGTAGAATGCAGCAGCACGTAGAGTCAATGGATTCTTCCAGTTTGTACCGATTGTCTGAGTCAAGTGCACCTGATAGTTTTGCTGATTATAATTATCATCTTGATTAGGATAATAGCGCGTGTTACCTTGTGCATCTATATACTCCCCACAAGAGTTGTAACGACGTCCATGTTTTTCCATATTCTCCTTAGTCACGTAATCCCAAGCATGGTATGTTTCCTCCCATCCATTGAAAGTGACAAAGCGGAGTGATGTGTTGTCTCCGAAATATCCAGCAGATAGCATATAGCTTGTTAACTTCGATGATGCACGGTCTACATAGCCATCACTGCCTATATTCGAAAAGCGACCTTCAATTGTCCAATGGTCATTGATTAGACCAGAGCCAATTTTCACCGTCTCTTTGTGCGTATTGTAGCTACCATAGCTCCCATCTACTGTGACATATGGTTCACTGGCTTGCGTCTTGGTTTGCATATTCACGCTCGCACCAAATGCACCTGCACCATTGGTTGATGTACCTGCACCACGCTGAACTTGGATGTCTTTAAGGGAAGATGCCAAGTCGGGCATATTCACAAAATACACCTTATGACTTTCTGAATCATTCATTGGGATACCATTTACAGTGATATTGATACGCGTGGCATCTGTACCACGAATACGCATATCCGTATATCCCACACCAGCACCCGCATCACTTGTAATCACTAGTGAAGGCGTGTTGTTGAGTAGAAATGGAATATCATTTCCCTTGTTTTTCTTGGCGATCTCCTCGCCATCAATGTTGGTAAATGCCACTGGAGTGTTTTTAGTGGCACGCGTAGAGATAATCTCTACTTCGTTAAGAAGATAGTGCAGACTATCCGAAGGCATCTTTGTGCTGGTCGACTGTGCCATCATCGTAGAACCGACAAAGCAAGCACATGCCATTCCAGCAATGAGTCTCATTTTCATTGTTCAATTATTTATTGAGATGAATAAAAAAAGGAGAAGTTATGGATACATTGTCAATGTACCACATGAAGATGGCATACATTTATTTTCCCTACGGCAGCATTATCTGCATCAGGTCAATGGGTATAATCTCAGCCCGCTCTAGGGCACCCCTCCTTCGAATGTCGCTGCAAAGATAGTCAAATTTGTGGATATTTTGAGCATTTCCTTCCTAAACTGCATAGTTGTTGACCAAATACCCATGTATAAAGAGTTTGAGGATCCAAAACCAAACAACGACATTTTATTCAAAAGCAAGCAGAAGTAAATCAGAATGATTTATGTAGATGCGGAAAATGATGCCTGAATGGTTGTGGATAGTAAGCGTGATGGTAATTATAAGAAGTATGAAAAAGTCACTGTACGTGGCGAATCAGCACGTATATTTCATATGTAAATATGAGAAGGTTAGTACCTCATGCTATTACTATACTGTTTTTGATACTTTTAATTTGAAAGCACATGCGAAAAGTGATTCTAGTCCTTTTGACAAAATGTCAATGATCCTCTAAACTCATCAAGTTACTACCTAATCCCAGCGTGCTCACATTATACTCCCAATGCGCTGGCATAGTAGTGCTAGTAAGTTATCAAAGGGTTCCAGCTGCGTGGCGAAGCCTAAGAGAGCGTTTTTAGAGCCTAAAACGTCAATTTAAGCATTAAAAACCCTGCGTGCAGGCTGTAGAAATCGGCTGCATAAATCAACCCCTATGTAGAGGCCTTTTTCCGTCGATTTAAGACACTCTTTTTTTTAGTGGACCCCAGATACTCTGGGGCAAAAATAAAGGCTCTCTTGCTTGGTGACATTTTGTAAGAAAAAGAACCATTCTGGTGTCGTTGCAGAATGAAACACTATGACTTTTTACGTGTTACTTTTCTGACTACTCTTCTAGTTTTATGGATCTTTACTTTAGTTCTAAGTGATTGATCTAGTGGCTTTTGGAACTCTCTAAACTGTGACATAAACGCCAGTGTCGTATCGAAATACAGCATTCTGTTAGGTGTGCTTAGTTGAGGTTGGAATTCACCATTCTCATACTTATTCCACGAGTCTGATGCTGGATCCATAATCACCCATCTACCCTTATAGTATCCAAGTAAGATTACGTGTCCACTAGCACCAGGTGCTTTCTTTTTCAATTTATTCAATAGCCCTACAGCAGGAATACCCACAGCGCGCATCATTGAGCAGGCCACGTAAGCGAACCCATTACCCACACATCGACGGTTTTTCATGACCAATGGTACTTTATTGTACTTGTAGAAGTCCTTATGCGTCTTGTACACATCCTTATCAAAGTAGATATTGGTACTGACCCAACGGTGGATGGCAGCCATCTTTTCATAATCATCTGTCATACCTTTGGTAATCGCCTTGGCGATGCGGACAACAGCTGTGTCTTTCGTGTTATAATACAGACTTGTTTTAACCATCTCTTTTCTTTTAGCAGCTGTCATAGAGATCGCTTTCAGGGCTTGTCGGTTTTTCTTCATACCTTCTTCATCTGTCACAAACTGCACACCTGTGTCGGTTTTTGTAAGGCGGATGCACGATTTGGTCGCATAACCTAGTCTGTCGGCATCGTAGAGATTAAACTCGTACAGGCCATTTTGCCATTTTGAAATATTCCAGCTAGCTTCATCGTAGATACTTTTCTTTTTGTTCAAGTTTGTTGTTTGTCTTGCTGTATTCAATGAAGTCCAAACCGATTCCCAAGTAGCAAAGTTGGCTAGTTGTGGTAAGTGGTCAACTACTACCTTGCTATCATCTTCCACATGCATCTTGATAGCATATGGTTGGCAATACGAAGTCGTAAGGTGTGTAGATGCTAGGGCATCAATACTGTCCGTAGGTAAAGCTGTGACTACTGGGGTGTCAATATCAATAGGGCGTAAGTAGCTCTCTACAGCCAAACGCAAATCGTAGGCATAAATCAAACGAGATCTATTACAGAAATGATTGAGAGTCATATCAACACCTTTACGTATAGTACGATACCCAGTTGCTGATTTTATTTCATTCATAGACACGTATTCGTCGTTGTTGCTCGTAGCATCAATGATGCGCCATTGGTTATCGTAATATGCAAGCACAATATTACGACGCCCAGTACGAAATTTTTTGTTGTACCACTCTGAAGCATCATTAAGGGTCTTTATTGGAGCTAAGATAGCTGGTACACCTATCGACCTAAGTGTAGCAGCTGCTACTACGGCAAAACCATCTCTTGTCGTTTGTCGTTGCTTAATAGCAGTTAGTGCATCTATTTTTCTGTACATGTCTGGGCCGTAACTTCTTTCAAAGACAAGACGATAAGCTACCCAGTCGATAGCGCGCTGCACATGTACTCTTTTTTCGTTAGTACCAACCGTCAATTGAGATACAAGCTGTTTGAATATTGGTGATTCAATCTGCATATCCTTAGTAGGTACAAGGCATCTTTTTAGAAAAATGCTATCTGTAGGGATATTACTTAGAATATCTTTTGTCGCTTTTATGTGTTTGGCACCAACAAATACAGGTTTTTTGTCATGTACCTTAATCACAATATCGAACGGTTTCGTATAATCCCAATACTCCTCAGTATGTCTTTTCTTGATGTATAGGGCTACTTCATACAACCCATCGTCAAGTCCAGTACAGGAAATACGTGCCGTTTTATTTGGCTTGGTTTTTTGGAAAACGATCCAATCTGCGTTGTGAGGAGTGATTTTATAACCTCGTCCCTCTAGATTGAATACATCTTTAATCCCGAACATATATTTTTGGAAAACTTCTATCTCTGGCACTTGATCAACATAAATATATTGATCTTCAATATGTAGCTTGATGTTGTAATTATCATCATAACTGGTTGAGAAGTGAGTGCTGTCTGATAGTACTTCGATGTTTTGTGCTTGAAGTTGTACACATACTATACAGGCTAGCAATGCAAGTAGCAAAGTGCGGGCATACGTCATAGTTTTATTTATTATTAGTGACTAGCAATTATTAGTTGGATTAATATACAACAAATGTAAGAAAAAATGTCTTCTCACACCAAGTTTTACTATTGACAAAAAGTACGCATTTTTAAATAAGTCAAATGATTAGCATAAAATGGCATTTATTTACTTCGTCTGCTTGGGGATGTGCCTGATAATGTCTACTTTTGTGCCATCAAATTGTATACAAATTCTTTCCTTATGTCAGAAGACACTAACCGAGTACAAGAAGGTGCACCAAGCATCTCAGTAATCTTGACTACATATAATCATCCAGTATGGTTGGAAAAGGTCCTTTGGGGCTATGAAGCGCAGACAACACACAACTTTGAAGTTGTGGTTGCAGATGACGGTTCGCGTGAAGATACACGTGAGACGATTCAACGCATACAAGCACAAGTCAGCTATCCTATTCAGCACGTATGGCATGAAGATGATGGCTTCCAGAAGTGTGTGATTATGAACAAATCTATTCTTGCTTCCAAAGCAGATTACTTGTTGTTTAGTGATGGCGATTGTATTCCTAGAGAAGATTATATTGCGATGCATTTGAGTCAACGTGAACCAGGACGCTTCTTGTCTTGTGGGTATTACAAACTAGACATGAATTTGTCTAAGGCGATTACTAAAGAAGATATTCTTCAAGGCAATTGCTTTGATTTGACTTGGTTGAAAGCACATGGATTGCCTTCTACGTTTAAGAATAATAAGTTTACACGCCAAGCTTGGAAGGTAAATCTACTCAATGCCATTACGACGACTAAGCCTACATGGAATGGTCACGGGGCATCGACATGGAAGGAACATATTCTTCAAACCAATGGTTTTGATGAACGCATGCAGTACGGTGGGCAAGACCGTGAATTTGGAGAGCGCTTAGAGAATATGGGCATACGTGGCAAGCAAGTGCGTTATTCATCTACTGTACTCCATTTAGACCATGGACGTGGATATGCCACCCCAGAATCTATTGCGAAGAATAGAGCCATTCGCAAACATACTCGTACGCAGGGAGTAAAGCGTACACTTTATGGAATCGTAAAAGATAGTGAGTAATATATATCTATGCAGTATAAACATATTGTTTTAACGCTATTCAATCTGAAGTTATATGCCACTGATAAGAACGATCAGCAGTGCCATACAGATGAATGGTTGCA
This sequence comes from Bacteroidaceae bacterium, assembly GCA_963678855.1. GTDB lineage: Bacteria > Bacteroidota > Bacteroidia > Bacteroidales > Bacteroidaceae > F22. The sequence continues at coordinate 2,889,669 of OY787448.1, forward strand.
TACTCGATTTGAGTATTTTGAGAACTATTGTTTGCCATCAATGATGCAGCAAACCAACCAGAACTACCACTGGATGGTGTTCTTTGACAAAGACACTCCAGAAGCTTTTAAAAAGCGCATTGAGCAATATAAAAATGAGTATGCGCCATTCCAACCTTATTATATCTCAGCAGACGATAAGGATGTTTTGAAGGAAATACACGGAACTACTCGCATGGAACCTGTATTTAAGCGTTTGATTCATGAATATTGTGGTGATTTTGAAGGGCATATATTGACTACCAATATGGACAATGACGATAGTCTACATGAAGATACTATCGCGCGTATTCAAAATGCCTTTGTAGAAAAGCCACAAGAGGGGATTTATGCCTTTCCTTGGGGTAGGCAGCTGTTCTTAGATAAGGAGTTGTTGTTGCGTATTCATTATCCACACAATCACTTCCTGACCTTGGCTTATCGGATGAATAAGGAGTTCAAAACTGTGAAAGCATATAAGCATGCTAAAATCCGTAAGATGCTACCCGTAGTAGATATCAATGACGGACCTCCAGCATGGATGGAGATTGTGCATGAAGGCAATGTGAGTAATGATTTGCGTATTACTAGTCGTGTAAAGAATCGCCCATGTATGCATACTGTATCCTTTAAGAATTATGGAATGAAAGGCGAATATTCTAGCACACATAATATCTCTAAGGCGTTATTTATATATCCAGGATTTTGGTTGTCTACAGCGATGCATAAACTTGGAAGAAAACTAACTAAATAATTAATCAAGATGGAACATTTACCACAAGACCCAATGATACTATTTAGCTATATCAACACAAAGCTTCGTGATGATTATGCTAGTCTAGATCTTCTTTGTGAAGATATGGATATCAACAAAGAAGAACTGCAAAGCAAATTGGCAGAATCTGGCTTTGAATATACACCAGACCACAATAAGTTCTGGTAAATCATTAGTCTCGAAAACTTCTATATTACGGCGCGCACCGATGGCTTATACGCCGTTAGTGCGTGCCGTATTACGTTAAAGAGGGGCCATCTTAAGTATTGAGAGCAGTCATCTCAAGTATTAAGAGTGCGCTCTTATATACTAGTCGATTGAGAAAGGGTATAATACCATAAACTATAGTTATGACCAATAAAATAGAAACACTAAGTATAGATGAAGCAAGAAAGTTGGTGTTGTTATCGCAGCAACTACCCGTTTCCGATTTAAAAGGAAATGCAGCAACTAAGACATTAGCGTCTATTGAACATTTAGGCTATATACAGATAGATACCCTGTCGGTTGTCCAACGGGCCCACCATCACGTGCTATGGAGTAGGCATGGGAAATACAACCCTGCTATCTTAGATCAACTCGTAGAAGACAAGCGAGTTTTCGAATATTGGTCGCATGCTGCTGCTTATCTTCCTATGAGCGACTTTAGATATAGTTTGATTAGGAAGGAGGCTATAGCTACTGGCACACAGAAGCATTGGTATGATAAGGATGAGCCTTTGATGCGTGAAGTGCTAGCTCGTATCACTCAAGAAGGGGCATTAATGGCTAAAGACTTTGTGCACGAGGGAGTGGTTGATGCATGGGGAGGCAAAGCATCCAAACGTGCTCTTGAAGATCTTTACATGCAAGGCGATTTGATGATAGCTTGTCGTAAAAACTTTCATAAAGTCTATGATCTGACTGAGCGGGTATTGCCATCCTATGTAGACACGAGTATGCCTACTTCTGAAGAGTATGCACGATTCCTTATTAACCGGTATTTGATGGCTAATGGGATAGGGCAGGCGGCTGAAATAACTTACTTACTGAAAAATATAAAACCAGTAGTAGAACAGGTGTTACGAGATATGCAAGAAGAGGGTGAAATCGTGTTTTTCATAATTACTGGCACTGTCTATTTTGCACTGTCAGGCAGGCTAGAACTTCTTGACAAAAGATTGCGTCGCAGCAAAGCGAAGATATTATCTCCATTTGATAACGTGCTGATACAGCGTAAACGTATCAAAGAATTGTTTGATTTTGATTATCAGATAGAATGCTATGTACCTGAAGCCAAGCGCCGATATGGATACTTCTCGCTACCGGTGCTTTGGAAGGGACGATTTGTGGCTCGTATAGAGTGTAAAGCAGATAGGAAAACATCTGTGCTTCATATTCTTCGTCTCGATTTGGAACCTTCACTGAAACATACGGATAATTTTATTCATGCATTACAGGAAGAGCTGAAAGACTTTATGGTATTCAATGAATGTCGGGATATTGACACATCAAGAATACCGCTTTTACAAGGAGATTTCTTATAACAAACACTCACTGCGGGGCAAGTAAAAGGTTTCTGCCTTAGATGTTTACATTTAAGCCTTAAATATTTGTCTGTTTTGTACACCATTTTATCGAAGCAAAGGCAACTAAGATCGCAAGCGCTTCCAACTAAAATCGCAAGCGCTTCCAGTTTGAGTTGGAAGTGCTTGCGATTTTTGACTAGTTTGTAGGACTATTTTTATGCTTCTGGAGTTAGAATTTCGTCCGAATCTAATAGCTCTTCTTTAGCACCTGTAATCTCAGCCATAATCAAAGCTGAAATCTCTTCTGCCAATTCTGGGTTGTCCTGGAGCATCCCCTTACTAGCATCACGACCTTGACCTAGTTTTGTATCGTTATAGCTGTACCAAGAACCGCTCTTCTTCACGATACCGAAGTCTACACCCAAATCAAGAATCTCACCAATGCGAGAGATACCTTCACCAAACATGATGTCGAATTCACATCTACGGAATGGAGGGGCCACCTTATTCTTTACAATCTTCACTTTTGTCAAGTTACCGATTACAGTGTCACCATCCTTGATAGGAGTGCTACGACGCACGTCAACACGTACAGAAGAGTAGAATTTCAATGCGTTACCACCAGTAGTTGTTTCTGGGTTACCAAACATTACACCAATCTTTTCACGCAGTTGGTTGATAAAGATACACGTAGTATTTGTTTTAGCTACTGCAGATGTCAATTTACGCAAGGCTTGAGACATCAAACGTGCTTGAAGACCTACACGGTTGTCGCCCATCTCGCCTTCAATTTCAGCCTTAGGAGTCAATGCTGCAACAGAGTCAATAACAATAATATCAATGGCAGCAGAACGAATCAAAGCTTCTGCTATCTCCAGAGCTTGTTCACCATTATCTGGCTGTGCAATCAACAAATCAGAAGTACTTACACCTAATGATTCAGCATATGTAGGGTCGAATGCGTGCTCAGCATCTACGATAGCTGCAATACCACCTGATTTTTGAGCTTCTGCCATGGCATGGATAGCCAATGTAGTCTTACCAGAAGATTCTGGACCGAAGATTTCTACGATACGTCCCTTAGGATATCCGCCCACACCTAGTGCAGCATTTAGTCCAAGTGAGCCTGAATCGATTACTTCAATTTCTAGGTCTGGACGATCTCCAAGGCGCATCACAGTACCTTTACCGAAGTTCTTATCCATCTTGTCCATAGTAGCTTGCAAAGCTTTTAGTTTGCCAGCCATTTCTAACTGCTTACCATCAGCAGCGTCAGTTTTCTTTGCCATTATAATGTATTCTTTAATTGTGAATCAAAATTATGATATACAGACTCTATATATGTCTGCATACAACGAAGGACAAATATACAAAAATCCTTTTGCATATCTGTCCTTGTCGCTTATATTTTCGGAGAATTATTTACCGAATTCGATATCCTCATTATGCTGTTCATGCCAAGGCAATCCTTGCTCGTTAAGGTATGTCATAAATGGATCTGGATCGAATTGTTCTACATTGAATACACCAGGTTGTTTCCATTTACCTTCAAAGAAAAGCATTGCACCGATAGTGGCTGGTACACCCGTCGTGTAGCTTACACCTTGCATGCCTGTTTCTTTGTATGCCACTTCGTGAGAACAGTTGTTGTACACATAATATGTACGCTCTTCTCCGTCTTTCACACCGCGGATACGGCAACCGATAGATGTTTCACCTGTATAGTTCTCACCTAGATCCTGTGGGTTAGGAAGGACAGCTTTCAAGAACTGGATAGGCACAATCTTTTGACCATTGTAATCAATCTCATCAATACGAGCCATGCCAATATTTTGAATGACTCTAAGGTGAGTAAGATACTCTTGGCCGAAAGTCATCCAAAAGCGTGCACGTTTGATAGATGGAAAGTGCTTTACAAGGCTTTCCAATTCTTCGTGATACATCAAATAGCTTTCACGAGCGCCTACATTAGGATAGTTTACTGGCTGGTGTACAGACAATGGATCTGTCTCTTTCCACTCGCCATCCTGGTAGAACTTACCACGCTGAGTAATCTCACGGATATTGATCTCAGGGTTGAAGTTGGTCGCAAATGCTTTGTGATGATCACCAGCATTACAATCTACGATATCTAGGTAGTGCATCTCGTCGAAGTAGTGCTTCGCAGCATATGCTGTGTACACACCTGTTACACCGGGATCGAAACCACAACCAAGAATCGCTGTCAAACCAGCTTCCTTAAAGCGCTCATGGTATGCCCATTGCCAGCTATACTCGTACTTTGCTTCATCTTTAGGCTCGTAGTTGGCTGTATCAAGGTAGTGTACACCCTCAGCAAGACAGGCATCCATGATGGTCAAATCTTGGTAAGGAAGAGCTACGTTAATGACCAACTCGGGCTTAAACTCTTGGAAGAGTGCACGAAGTTGCTCCACACTGTCGGCATCAACAGCCGCCGTTTGAATCGCAGGGTTGCCAATTGCTTTTACAATAGCATCGCACTTGCTTACTGTACGACTTGCTATCATAATGTCTGTAAAGATGTGGCTGTTTTGGGCCACCTTGTGCGCTACGACGGTTCCGACACCGCCAGCACCAATAATAAGAACTCTTGCCATTATTAGTTTTTTATCTTAATAAGTTATTGATAAGGGAAAAAAAGGGTAGTCAAACCGCTAGGCTAGACTACCCCTTTTATAATATTGTGTTTCTGACGTCTTACTTAGTAATGTATTGGTCAGAAATAGATTCGTTGTTAAGCAGGCGACGAATAGTTTCCGCTAGTAGAGGGGCAACGCTCAATTGCTTCACCTTCTTACAATCCTTTGTATAAGGGATACTGTCTGTGAAGACGATTTCTTCAAGTACAGAATCTGTGATACGTTCGCTAGCTGGGTCAGACATTACACAGTGAGATGCGATAGCACGTACTGAGTTAGCACCTTGAGCTTTCATGATTTCAGCAGCCTTAGTCATTGTACCTGCTGTATCTACGATATCATCAAGGATAATGACATCCTTACCTTTCACATCTCCAATAATACGCATCTCAGCAACTACGTTTGCTTTTTCACGGCTCTTGTGTGCCATAACTAGGTCTACGCCTAGGAACTTAGAGTATGTGCTTGCACGCTTAGAACCACCTACGTCTGGAGTCGCGATGACAAGGTTGTCAAGATTCAATGACTGAATATATGGCATAAACACTGCTGAACCGTATAGGTGATCCACTGGGATATCAAAGAATCCTTGGATTTGGTCAGCGTGAAGGTCCATAGTCATCAAACGGTCGATACCTGCTGTTGCTAGCATATCTGCAACCAATTTTGCGCCGATAGCCACACGTGGACGATCCTTACGGTCTTGACGAGCCCAACCGAAGTAAGGGATTACTGCAATAATGCTCTTTGCAGAAGCACGCTTAGCAGCGTCAATCATCAACAATAGCTCCATCAAATTGTCTGAATTTGGGAATGTTGATTGTACTAGAAATACGTGCGAGCCACGAATAGATTCCTCATAAGAAACAGTAAATTCACCGTCTGCGAAATGAGTAACGTTCATTTTACCTAGTGGTGCGTCTAGGTGATCACAAATCTTTTCGGCCAAGTAACGAGACTTCGTACCGGCAAATACCATAAATGGTTTATTCTCCTTCATCTTTTTTTGAATGTCGGTTTTTATATAGTTATTTAAAATCCGCATGCAAAGGTAGTGATAATTTCTACAATGGCAAACGAATATCCCAATATGGGATTGTGGTTATTGTTTCTTTAACTTCAAGCCGACTTTCATTCCATCAAATTTGCTAGCAGCATTAAGAATGAGGCCTAATTGACTGTCTTTTTCAACTTTTTTACCAAGTGTTTCTGTGAGATCAAGCAGTTTATCCGCTGAACACATTAACTTTAGTGTAGATGAAGTGCCTGATATTTGAAGAGGTACACTCGCCTTAGTTTTGGGTACAGAAAGCGTAAGGACCTTATTGTCCTTGTCGTAGCTGTAGTTTCCAATCACTTTCTTGCTGTTCTGCTTATTGATAACTGTGAAGTTTTGCTTACTATCAAATGTCAACACGATGTCTTGCATGTTGATTTTACGCGATTGCATTTCTTTATCTAATCGAGTCTCGATTTGATCTTGTACAGCCGCACCGCCCAAAGCCATCAATGGGTCTTCTGTATTCAATTCAATAGCCACCCCCGAGTATGCCCAATCTCCACGTATGCTGAAGAGAGAAATACCCGTTTTGTTTTCAACTATAGACTCAATCTTGTCTTTATTTGCCTTGAAAATGTCTGATAAACTCTGTGCACTAGCCGACAGAAAGCTCAACAGCATGAAGACAAGGATAAGAAAAATTCTGTTCATGATATCATTGTTTAAAATGGATTGTTCTTTGCTTCCTCGCGAACCATTTGATTGATTTCGTCGATATAACCTAGAATCTCCTTACGACCGATACGGCGTTCAGACGACGATACAAAATAAGGTGGTAGCTCTTCCCATTGCTCTTCCAAATGTTTTAGATAGTGCTTAACTTTGGGCTTTTGCTCTCCGCTTTTTAGTTTGTCAGTCTTTGTAAAGATAATTACAAATGGTACACCTTTTTCTCCCAAATACTCAAGAAATTCCAAATCAATGGGTTGAGGCTTTAGACGTATATCAATCAATACAAACAAGCAAGTCAGTTGTTCGCGTTGTTCTATATAATCTTTAATTACTTTTGAGATTTGTCGTTTACCTTTCTTACTTCGTTGTGCAAATCCATAACCAGGTAAATCCACCAAGTACCAATCTTCATTGATAAAGAAGTGGTTGATAAGCATGGTCTTACCAGGAGTAGAAGAAGTCATCGCCAACTTACGGCGATTAGTTAACATATTGATTAGGCTAGATTTGCCCACATTGGAGCGTCCAATAAAGGCATATTCAGGTAATTTGGAATCAGGGCACATAGCCGGGTCCGTATTACTAATGATAAATTCAGCTGATGATATTTCCATATATGCGAAGATACTGCTTTTCTGTCTACTGACCAAGTAGAGGGGGCTTTTTTTATTCTGATACACAAATCATTAGTGAAAGTCGTAAAATCCTGCTGTTTAGAAAACGTTTGCTTGTTAATTTAATGCTTTAGAAGTTGTAAATTGTGTCCTAGGTTATTGCTATGGACTATTTTTGTAACGTTTTGTGTGATTTGACTATAAGTATTGTTGCATTATGCGACTTAACATAATGGCCTTGTCACATTGTAACCTTTAAATAATCTTATACCAATGAGCAAAAAAAAGTACTGTCAGCCTACGCTGATGGCTTTGTCCTGTATTACTGAGGGTGAAGTCTTTGCAGCATCTCTACCGAGTGGCATCCAAGATGGTGGAGCGTTTCATGTCGTTTCTACTCACACCCCTTTACAATCATTTAGCAGTAATACATCAAGTACATCTACTTCGGTGTCTAGCGACTATGGTACTGGTGATAGAGATGAGAGTGTTTCTGATTTGTTGGATGAATTTTAAACTTGTAGACAGATGACTAGAATCCAAGTAATGACAATAAGACGTAGTGCTTTTATTATAGCAACGATGCTTGTAGGCTTGTTGCTAATGATGACTGCTTGTAACGATGAAAATATCATACAAGAAAATGTCGTACCGCAATCTGGCCAAGAAATCACCATTCACGCTTCACAACGGACGACTCGTATGGAGTATACCGACAACGGTGCCGAAGGTATCGCTATGTCGTGGAGTACGGATGATGCCTTTACATTATACAATCCAGCCAATCAAGACGCACGTCGTTTTGATATTGATGGAGCAACCATTAATGATCATCGTGCCGACTTTCATGGCACAGTACCAACAGGGCTGCAAGCAGATCATCGTGTTGTAGCAGTTTATCCAGCTGGATTGCAAGTGGTCAACGATAAAGGTGTTTTGCTCGATCTTAGTGAGCAAAATCTAATTATAGGCGAAAATGCAGTGCCTAATACTGATTATCAATTCTTGCTTGCAGATGCACCTTATACCGCAGACCTTAATCTAGGATTCACTTTCTTGACATCTACACTGACTCTAGACTTGGAATTTAGTGAATCTACAGTTGTGAAGAACCTCTATCTGTACGCTAAAAACGGCTTGTACAACAAGCGTTATGTACGTTTCGGTAGTGGCGATGTGTCTATGGGTCAGGTGGACCGTATCGCTGCAAAAAATCTACCTACTGAAGGTGTGACTAGCCTAAAAACAAATCTTGCACTGTTTAGTGGAAAGATGACTTCTGTTTCGCTATTGCTTGAAACAGATAAAGGATTCTTGCTGTATAAAACTAGTGGGGAGAAAAATCTTCAAGCTGGTACGCGCTACACAATGACTGTGGGTGGTGGTGCTTGGGAGACTCTGCCTACATTGTATTTCTTTGGAGATACTAATGGCTGGAGTGAAGGTCTTGCATTGACACCAATTCCTCATGAAGAAGGTACGTACGAATATCGTGGTGCCATTAGTGGGGGACAATATAAGATTTTGAATCAATCAAGTTTCGAGGGTGCTACAGAGTACCGTATCAAAGAAGATGGTTGGCTGGATAAGATTACGGATGGTAATAATGCCGAATTGTGGGGAGATATCGAATACCTACGTGTAAGTACTTCCAATTGGGAAGCTTCTATGGGCTTTACTACTATTTCTTTGATTGGTGATGCTACACCTACGGGAGGTTTTGATTTGAGCCAAATCTCTGGTAAAACTGAAATGACCCTAGTTCAAGATAAGCCTTTTGTGTACGCATGGGAAGGAGAATTGACTGCAGATGGGGAATTGAAATTTATAACAGTCAGTGGAGGTGACAATTGGAATGTACCTCAGTATGTGGCTGTCTCTACTGGAGATGCTGATAGTAAGATTGCAGCTAGCGGAGGTACATACGATGTCTCTTTACGCCCTGTGGGAACAAATGATGGCAATGATTATAAATTTACTGTTACCAACTCTGGCCGCTATCGTGTAGAATTAGATCAAATCAACAGAGAAGTTACTTTTACGTATCTAACAGATCCTAACAATATCACTGTGGGGCTTCACACGATCCCAGCTATTCCAGACGCTGATCAAGCGCTGACAGTATACTTTAAGGCAGATAGTGAATCTGCATTATTCGATTTCGAAGAGGATGTGTATCTTCACGCTGGGGTTGTAACCAACGGTGTATGGGGCCATGTACCTGCAGGTTGGAGTGAGAATATCGAAAAATGTAAGATGACGCCAGTGGCTGGTCAAGACAATACATGGAAGTTGGAAATGACTCCAACAGTTCGTGAGTGGTTTGGTGCTGGTACTGATGCAGTCACGAAACTTGGTTTTGTTGTCCGCAGTGCAGATGGTAGCAAAAATGGAGTAGGTAGTGATGTCTATATTGCAACAAACGATGCATCTGCTGAAGCTTTCATGCCTGCTACTCCAGTAGAAAAGACCATGCCTAATGGTCTAGAATATGGTATCAATAAAGTTGACAACAACACCGTTACTTTAGTTCTTTACGACAACAACACACGTGGTCTTCACCATGAGTATGCCTATGTTGTGGGTGAGATGAACGACTGGACACTTGCCAATAACGAAACTTCGCAAATGTATCGTGATAATGAAGCAGGTTGCTGGTGGATTACCTTCACTGGACTAGAATCGACCAAAGAATACGCTTTCGAGTATTATATCGGTGATGGCGATGATGCTTTCTATATGCCTGATGCCTATACGCATAAGATTCTAGATAGAGGGGATAGCTATATCGCTGAATCAACTTACCCTGCTGCGAAGCGTCAATATCCAGAGCAAGGAGTTGGTACTTTGGCGACATTCCAACTACAAGAAACGGATACGTACACATGGACTATGCCTGACTATACGATTGCTGATAGCCGTGATATGGTCATTTATGAATTGCACTTACGTGATTTCTCAGCTACAAGTGATATTGATGGGGCTATTGCTCATCTTGACTACTTGAAAAAGTTAGGTATTGATGCTATTGAGTTGATGCCGACTCAAGAATTTGATGGTAATGAATCTTGGGGATACAACCCCTCGTTCTTCTTTGCCATGGATAAAGCTTATGGTGAACCAAATGACTACAAGCGTTTTATCGACTTGTGTCACCAAGCGGGTATCGCTGTCATTCTAGATGTGGTGTATAACCATGCTACTGGTGCTAGTCCACTAGCAAAACTATACTGGGACAGCAGTGTCAATAAAACATCTGCTATCAATCCTTACTTCAATGTAGATGCACCACACCCTTACAGTGTATTCCATGACTTCAATCATGAATCATCATTGGTACGTAATCATGTAAAGCGTAGCTTGAAGTATCTGATTGAAGAATACAAATTTGATGGTTTCCGTTTTGACTTGGCAAAGGGGATGACGCAAACTCAGAGTAATGAAAGCACAGCCAGAAACTATGACCAAAGTCGTTTTAATATCTGGTATGATTATAACGACTATATCAAGAATGTTGATTCAAATGTGATGGTGATTCTTGAGCTATTTGCTGATGATGCCGAAGAGAATGCTTACGATGCTAATGGCATCTTTATGTGGAAGAACTGCAATCATGCATATAGCCAAACGGCAGCTGGCTGGAGTAGTGAAAGTGATTTAAGTGGTGCTTATAGATCTGGTGGACACTGGGTAGCCTACCAAGAAAGTCATGATGAAGAGCGTACAGGTTTTGTACAGTTCGAGTATGGTAATGGCCCTTTGAAGGGTACAGACCGAATGGACCTTCGTATGAGCCAACTAGGAAACAACGCAGCGCTATTCTTAACAGTGCCTGGTCCTAAAATGATGTGGGAGTTCCAAGAGTTAGGATTCGACACCTCGATTATGGAAGGTGGTCGTATGAGCAAAAAAACTCCAGCATGGGATATGCTGAACGATGAAGACAGAGTTGGTTTGTATCGTACATATAGCCGATTGATGGCGCTACGTAATGCCAATGAAGATCTATTTGATATGTCATCTAATTTCAACTGGGATGTAGGTACGGGCAATTGGGATGATGGCCGCTTTATGTGGCTAGACTGTGCGACGCCTGTAGCTAAAAACCTAGTTGTTGTAGCCAACTATACAGATGTAGATGGAAAACAAATGACTGTATATATGCCACACGAAGGTACATGGACAAACTATATGACTGGTGAAACCTTTACTGTAGGTTCAGATAAGATTCACCGACCACATGTAGCGGCTTGCAACTTTGAGTTGTATGTGGATAGCAATGTGGTGATACCAGCAGAATAAGAATAAGTACAAATAAATTTTGAAAGTAACCATGAAAAGAAAAAAGTATTACTCTCCAAGAGTTAATGAAATTACCATGCAAGTGGAAACTGATGTAATAGCATCTTCGATACAAAATTTAGGTGATGGAGGAGATATTGGTGGAACTACTGGCTGGTCTGTGAGTTCTACTCGTGATACAGATAGCTTCTCTTTGCTGAAGAGCGAAAATGAAGTAGAAGATGCTGGCCTCTTCGAGTAATTCCCTTCAAAAGTCTAATACCTAACAACACAGAAAAATGAGAAGAACATACTTAATATTAGGTGGTTTGCTTGCCTTGGGTGCAGCAAGCTGTAGTGACGGAGAACAGTCCATCGAAGAAGTAGTAGGAGATGAAACAGGCGTTGTTGATGTTCCACATGCGCCTGTGCCGATGTCTATTTCTGTTGGAATGCCTGAAACTCGGTTAGATTATGAACGAAGTGCTGACAGTAAGTTTGTTACTGTGACGTGGAGTAATGATGATAATTTGCAAGTCTTTAATGCATCAGATAATACGAAGTATGTTGACTTTGCTATGCAAACAAATAATGGAGCTACAGCTGATTTCTATTGCGCTGATGTAAGCCCTTTAGCTATTGGGGATGGTGCTGATGTGACTGCTATATATCCCTATCGTGTGGAGTCTGAATCTAGTCCTGGTAAGAAGGTTGTATCCATGAAAAATCAAACGATACAATCTAATGGGAATGGAGATTCTTCAATGGACGTTATGGTAGCACATGCTGCATGGAAAAGTGAGAATATGTCATTCCAATTCACACACTTGATGGCTTCTATTATTGTGCAGTTAAACTTCTCGGAAGCGACGACAGTAAAGAATATTGTCATGACAGCTGATGGAGGGTTTAATAACTATGCAACGATAGAAATGACAGCTAATGGTGGCACAGAGCTGGGTGATTTCAAGAAAGGGCCAATTAATGCAACAACTACTGGTGCTACAGCTACTACACAGTATATGGGACAACTATTCGTTGTACCTGGGACATATACTAATATCTCTTTGATTGCAATTACTGACAAAGGACACTTTGAATGCACTAAAGAGGTTACAGCTACGTTAGACCAAGGGATGAATTACCGTTTGCAAGTGTTGGCTGATGCATGGCATTCTGCACCGCTGTATGCATGGGGGACAGACCATGATGCTGATAATGGATTCTCAGATACAGATTTTAATGAAATGCAGTCTGCTACTGATGAGCCTAATTTGTATTTCTTGGGTGCAGCAGGTGATAACTATAACAACTGTGTGAATGGTAATGGCTCTTTGAAGTTTACTTTAACTAATCAGTCTAGCAGCTGGGCCGTTTTTATGCCAGAAGTAGACAGTGACAGTCATACTTTCTGGCCAGAATACAATGATCCAATTTATCCAAGTTGGGGTAATAAAAATGTCGTTAGAGTAAATGTTGTTTCTGGTGAAGTTAAGGCTGGTTGGAGACGTCCTATTTATTATGTGGGCCAGATTAATGGTTGGGATGAAGATAGTGCTAATGGATCAAAATATCTCCTAACATGCGATATTAATGATGAAAATCGTATTGATGAATTCACTGTGCGTCTTACTCTTAATGATGGCTATGAGCTTAAGTTTCCACTGGACCATTATTGGGGCTGGGACTACAATTTTTGGAACAATGAGTTTATACTTGCTCCAAGCGAGAACGCAAGTATTGAAGATGGAGCTAATTATGTGTTTTCATATGGTAATACAGTAGGAGGAGCACCTGACTATAAATTTAGAGTGAATGATGCTGCTCATGCTGGAACTTATGATATAGTAATTAATGTTGTAGATCAAACTATCAATTTTACTAAAGTACCATAGGAAGAGTCTGTAAATCAAAACTAATATGTGTACGAGCTAACAGCCATACATATTTATAAGTCCTGAAAATTCCCCATTACCAACGATGTCTGGTAGTGGGGAATTGTCTGTCTGTAAAGATTTAATCCACCTCTAAACCTACACCTATATAAAAGCGCGCTTTTATATACTCGATTGCACTCCTTTTACATATATAAAAGCCAGCATTTATATACGTGTAAGTAAGCAACAATTAAGCGTCTTCACACCCCATAGTCTAGATATAATATTTATCTCATAACACAGTAAGTGTTTTCCTTTCCTTGCGTGTTCTATAGCATAGAAATACTTTCAAGTAAAACTTGTATAACCAAAGACAACCTTTTACATTTGCCACCCAGAACTAAAATTGACGAACAAATACCTAGTAATTGACTATTAGCTATTTGTAGCTACCTAATCAATATTCCATGCCTAACACCCTAAACAAAAACGATGTGCAGGCACTATTCACGGCACACTATGTCAAGTTAGTGCTATACGCTAGCCGCTTACTTGATGAGGAAGAGGTCGAAGACTTTGTACAAACAGTTTTCGTTGATTTGTGGGAGAAGCGTGAGCGCGATAACAAATAAAATCATATCTGTACAAAGCCGTGTATTCCCATGCCCTGAATGTGATACGTCATAGATAATCTGTCCGTAAACATGAACAGTACGAACAGGTGATTTCGATGGAAGTTGGTTCGCAGATGACATGCATTCAAATACGCATTATTGGTTACATTCTCTGTGAATGTGCATTATACAGCCAACCAAGACCGCTCAATGTACTGGGAAGTATATAATGAAAAGACTGAAAAGATTAAGTCGGGTGATGTCACTGCTTGTGGTGGATATGCTAACCATGCCTTGAACTTACCAGTAGAAATTGAAAGTGGTAAAAAGTATGCTGTTATTTTCTCACTAGTGCCGTCAGGTAAACAAGATAGAAGTGCTGCATTTGAATCCGATACATTTATGTAAAAGGCTTGTATAACACATATGATATGTTAACGTATATTTGATGTAAGTTGTCAAAGTTATTGGGGACTGGATTATGTGAGTAAAATCACGAACTTTAGTTCTTATTTTGTCTATTTTTATGCTCTTTTCATTACGATAATTCAATGAAAATTTTTGTTTATAGGGTGTGGAAATGATATAGTTTTGCCTATATTTGCACTGCAATTGTAAACAATTTAAGAGTTCAATTATTCATTTAAAGCTACATATGAGACATAACTGGATTATATTTGCGTTGATAGGCGTACTAGCTGTACCCATGTTTACTAGCTGTGTGGAAGATACATTAGATGTGTCTGGTGACAAGCTAAATTTAGATGTTAATCTAGGAGGTGATGAGCTAATCATTCCTTTAGGTTCAGGCAAGAAAACCTTAGTTAATAGTATACTAGAACCCGGAGACATGCTAGCTCTCAATGGTTTGGGCGATTATATTATTGAAGAGTCGGGGAGCATGCAATCTAGGGATTTTAGTATCAACCCAGTACGTATGCAGCTAGAACCTGTATCTATTACGCAAGATCTAAATTTTAACGATGTTAGTTTAGCAACACGTTATGTTGTGAATGTCTCAGATTTTTCTGGAACTGTTAATCAATCTGCAAAAATAGCAGCTAGTCAACGTGTACCTGGCGAGTTGATGAGCATTTATTCTGCTGGACTTGATATGAGTATGAGTCCAGTGATTACATTGAACTTCAGTTTTAAGAATGTACCAGGTAATCTAACAAGTCTTTCTTTTAAGAACTTAAAAATACGTGTGCCTGATTTTATTCAGTGGGGTGATGATGGGGATGTATCTGGGCAGACGCTGACGCTAAATGCAACTTTTAATCCGCATGACGGATATTCTCGTACAGTAGCTGTTAAAGGGTTTGATTTCTCTTCGTTCAACTCTTCTGTAGGATTAGCAACCACTGCAATCTCAGGCTCTAATGATCGCCTGATTACAATCAACAAGAATAATACACTTACAATCAATGGACAGATTGAAGGTGGTGCACTTACTGTAGATACAAATCTTTTGCAAGATATGAAGATGACTGTTACAGCTAGCTTTAATCAGTTTATACTGAACAATGTTAGAGCGGTTGTTGATCCTGATATTCCAACTGTAGTGACACGTATCCCTATCAACTTGAGTGAAGATGCTGACTTCTTGCAAGGTGATGATACACAGCTTGAATTAACAAATTCACAAATTAAACTAGAATTGTCTAACAGTAGCTTGCTGCCGATTTCTCTAAGTCTGAAAATTAGAGGAGAAGATAAGCAAAAGAATGTCGTAACTGGTGCTGATATTGATCCAGTTAAAATAACTCTGCAAGCTTCTAGCAAACAAGGTACACCTAAGATAACTAAGATTTTGCTTAGTGCTAAGGCGGAATTTTTAGAAGGATATACAAATGTGATTGTCCCAAATTTACCTAAGCTTACTTCAAAAATTCCACATGTTGTGATGATTGAAGCCGCTGCTGGTGTGGCTACTAGCACTCCAGTAGGAGTAGATCTAGATAAGGATATGGATATTGCTGCAGATTATGATGTAACTATTCCATTGGCTTTCGATGCTGCTGATTTGACTTATACGGAAATTGTAGATGATTTGCAGGATGATTTGGAAAGTATCAGTGAGGATGTCTTAGATCCGAAATGGACAATTACTACTAACTTAGTGAATGCAGTGCCTATGGCTATGCATCTTACTGCCGAAGCTGTGGACAAAGTGGGTAATACAATTAATGGTTTGACAGTGACTACGGAGTCGGATATTGCTGCTGGTACATTGTCATCACCTAGTACATCTCCTGTAACTATAGTCGTTGAGGCTGAAGGAGATCAATTGAGCAAGCTAGATGCCCTTAAGCTAAACTTGCATGCCACTTCGAGCGATTTGGTAGCAGGTGAGTCGCTAAATGCTGATCAGTATATTCAATTTACAGAGATTAAAGTACGTGCCAAAGGCGGTGTACATATTGATATGAACGACTAAAACAAAGATTAAGAATGAAGAAAATACTCTTTACTTTAGCCGCTATCACAGCCAGTGCTTTGGCTACGGTGTGTTACGCACAGGAACTGCGTACTAGTTATTTCCAAGAAGACGCCTTATACCGTCATGAGATGAACCCTGCTTTTGCTAATAGTGAAAATTATATTTCGGTTCCTCTATTGGGTAACATGCATATCATGTCTCGTGGTAATGTTGGCCTTGAGAACTTTGTGTATGACTATCAGGACCCAACAGGGCAGTATAGTTCTACGACATTCTTGAATAGCCAGATTTCTACATCTCGCTTTTTAGATGACTTGCCAGATAATACTGATATTCAAGGTGGCGTGAAAGTTCCAATTTTCTCTATGGGATGGAGTCGGGGGAAACACTACACAACTTTAGGGGTAAACTCGCGTACATTTACTGCTTTTCATGCACCTAAAGAAATGTTTGCGTTTATGAAGGCAGGACAGACTGCTGCAAGTGGTACCAATTATGATATTGAAGATGTGTCATTCTTGTTGGAATCGTATACTGAGATTGCCCTAGGTCATAGCTTCCCTATTACAGAAGATATTCGTTTCGGAGCTACTTTGAAAGGGCTTATTGGTATGGGTTATATTGAAGGTAAGATTGAGCATATGCGTGTCGAAATGAGCAGTAATCGATGGTATATTGAATCTCAAGGATATCTTGATATTGCGGCTAAAGGTGCTCAGTGGACGTATTCAGAAGAGGATTTTAACACAAGAGGTGAGCTGATTACCCGTGAGAATGAAATTGATGATGTTGAGACTGATGATGTCACAGGTCCAGCTGGTTACGGACTTGCTTTAGACTTAGGTGTGGTATGGAATACGCCAGTCAAGAACTTAACACTATCCGCTTCATTGACCGACTTTGGCTTTATCAGCTGGTCGGAAACGATACAAGGAAAACAAGATCCAAACAACCGATTCGAATTTGATGGATTTACCAACTTCGTATTGGATGATGATAATGTAGAAGAAGGCGATGCCTCATTGAGCGATGAATTGGATGACCTAGCAGATGATGCCAAGCAAGTCCTTAAGTTTTACGATGAGGGAGAAACAAGCAAAACGCGTATGTTGGCTACGACTGCTCATCTTGGTGCTGAGTACCGCATGCCTTTTTACGATAAACTGACTGCTGGTTTGCTTCTTACTGGGCGCTTTTATGGACAATATTCCAACTATGAAGCCCGTCTGTCGGCTAACGTAAAACCAGTAAGCTGGTTTCAAGCTTCCGTATCGGGAGCTGCAAGCAACTTTGGTGGAGAATTGGGATGGATGCTAAATTTCACTCCTGGAAACTTCAATTTCTTTATTGGTGGAGACGCTGTTATTGGACGTTTAAACAAACAGTTTATACCAATTAGCAACGCCAACGCTGATTTAGCATTGGGAATGAATATTACGTTCTAGTTCTCCTACTAGACTATACTTAACACATGTAATTGTAATGCACTTTATCTACTTAACGTAGTTGTTAAAAATGATGACCAAAGTAATTTAATCAATCAAGTTTTTATGTTAGCAACACCGCGTGAGGCAGTGTTGCTAACTTTGGATAGATACCACAATTCTGAGATTTCAGAAAGCCTATTAAGCAACTATGATCTACTAATTTTAGGTACATCTACATGGGGCATGGGTGAGCTCAACGATGATTGGTCTATGGCCTTGCAGAAGCTGTGTAAGATGAATCTGCGCAACAAAGAAATTGCTATTTTTGGCAGTGGCGATTCAGTAGCCTACAGTGATGTGTTTTGCGAAGCTACAGGTATTATTTATCATGGTTTGAAATGGACAGGTGCCAAATTCATAGGAGAAGTATCGGTAGATGGATACCACTTCGAAGCTTCATCAGCAATAGTGGGTAGCTCCTTTTTGGGACTTCCTTAGGATGAAGATAATGAGCCAGAACTGACTGATGGTCGGGTGGCCAACTGGGT
The DNA here is from genome assembly GCA_963678855.1 of Bacteroidaceae bacterium. Classification (GTDB taxonomy): domain Bacteria; phylum Bacteroidota; class Bacteroidia; order Bacteroidales; family Bacteroidaceae; genus F22. The sequence continues at coordinate 2,908,166 of OY787448.1, forward strand.
AGCACAGTTGGTGTAGCTCATACCTGTATCAACCATTTTATGGAGCTAGCTTTTAGGCTTCAAGCTCTTTTAAGACACTGTTTTTTGGTGCCTTTAGAGACACAGTATCTATATTGGCATAGACAAAAAAAGAAAAAACTAGATAATCTCTATACTACATTCTTTAAGAAAAAGATGTTGTGTGATTAATAATCAGTATATTTTCCGCGCATCAATCTAGTACCCAATAGTGGTAGCCAGAAGACATTCTTATCACGTAAGTCTGTAAAAACTGCAAGAATACGAGTAGGTTGTGTTTGGACAAAAGGCAACTGTACAGATAGAAGTTGTAGCATACTGCATTTTTCTCTTTGCTCGCTCAATTGTTCTACAGCGTAGCTTTTACGAGGATTGCCATCCTTAATGCACTAATCCTTAGCTCGTTATCACGATAAAAAAAACGAATTATACCAAACGAAAAAGCTGAGCTTTGGGAGGTGACTAAGCAGTAATATAGAGTCTTATGTAATGCGATAATAGCCGCACTTGGATATATTTCCAGTGCGGCTATTTTTGTAGGTGCTTTGATTAAAAGACATATCCGATGGTGAGAGAACCTCTATTGACATTTTTATGATAGAGGTAATACTCGAATCCTATATTTAGGTGATTATAGAGTAAGATACCTATGCGAGGTAGTGCAGGGGTGT